>NZ_RCZM01000009.1 GCF_006438965.1 Pedococcus bigeumensis | reverse complement strand
TGGTGTGGGTGCGCCGAAGGCTGCGGTGGGCTCGGGAGGCCTGGTCGACCTGCAGGTTGTCGGTCGAGGCGGGGTGCCTGCCTCGGGGGTCGGCGCTGTGGTGTTGAACGTGACTGCCGTCGCGCCCACTCGGAGCGGATACCTCACCGTCTTCCCCTCCGGTCAGGTGCGTCCGACCGCGTCGAACCTGAACTTCGTCGCAGGCCAGGCGGTGGCCAACCTGGTCATCGTCAAGGTCGGCGCCGGCGGCAAGGTCGCGCTGTACAACTCCAGCGGACAGACCCACCTCGTCGCGGACGTGATGGGCTGGTACCCCAGCGGTTCGGAGTACGCCGCACTGGCGCCGTCGCGGGTGTTGGACACCCGGGCTGGTGTGGGTGCGCCGAAGGCTGCGGTGGGCCCGGGAGGCCTGGTCGACCTGCAGGTTGTCGGTCGAGGCGGGGTGCCTGCCTCGGGGGTCGGCGCTGTGGTGTTGAACGTGACTGCCGTCGCGCCCACGCGGAGCGGATACCTCACCGTCTTCCCCTCCGGTCAGGTGCGTCCGACCGCGTCGAACCTGAACTTCGTGGCAGGCCAGGCGGTGGCCAACCTGGTCATCGTCAAGGTCGGCGCCGGCGGCAAGGTCGCGCTGTACAACTCCAGCGGACAGACCCACCTCGTCGCGGACGTGATGGGCTGGTACCCCAACACACCCCAGAGTTCCGGAGCGCTTCAGCTCGTCTCGGCCAATTCCGAGCGCTCATCTGCCAACGCCCAGTCCGGATTCGACGTCGCGGTCAGCGCCGATGGGCGCTACACGGTCTTCTCGTCCCTCGCCTCTGACCTGGTCCCCGGGGACACGAACGGTTGGAGCGATGTCTTCATGCGCGACGTGCAGACGGGCGAGACCAGCATCATTGACCTCGCTCCCGACGGATCCCAAGCCCCCCTGGGCGCACAGGGCGCCGCCATCAGCCCCACCGGGAGGTATGTCGCCTACCGCTCCGACTCCAGCTCCCTCGTGTCAGGAGACACCGCGAAGGTCTCGGACGTCTTCGTCAAGGATCTCGGTACGGGTGCAACTCGTCGGGTCAGCGTTTCGTCGACGGGCAGCCAAGGCAACGAGGCCAGCGGAAACGGCGGCTTGGCGTTCAGCAGCGACGAGCGCTACCTGGCCTTTGTGTCAGATGCGTCAAACCTCGTGGCCGGAGACACCAACGGGCAGAGGGACGTGTTCCTCCATGCCCTCACGACGGGCGTGACCACCCGCGTGAGCTTGTCCACCAGCGGCGCTCAGGGAAACGGGCCAAGCGGTCTCGGGCGGATTGCGTTGAGTCACGACGGTCGGTTCGTCACGTTCGGTTCGACGGCTTCGAATTTCGACCCGTCGGACTCTGGAAGTGGGCAGGACGTTTTCGTCCGGGACACGGTCGCCAGCACGACGGTGCTCGCGAGCGTCACCTCTACGAATGCCCCGGCAAACAGTGAGTCGTTGCTTCCCACCCTCAGCGATGACGGACGGTACGTCGTGTTCAGCTCACTGGCCACCAACCTCGTGGCTACTGACACCAAGGGCATTCAGAACGTCTTCAGGCGTGATCTGGTGACGCACACGACCGAGCTTGTCAGTGTTGACGACATGGGCGCGCCAGCCAAGGTTGCGGCGGGAGACGCTTCCGTCAGCGCCGACGGGCAATCGGTCGCCTTCGTCTCAGCCGCGACGAATCTGGTGCCCGACCCTGACTACGCCGCCTATAGCGACGTACTGGTCAAGAACATGCTGAGTGGCGCGACCGTGAGGGTGAGTGTGGGAGCCAACGGAGTGGCAGGGAACCAGAACTCTGGCCAACCCGCCATGAGCGCCGATGGAATGCACGTGGTCTTCGGCTCGGTTGCGGAAAACCTCGTCACGCAAGACACCAACCAACGCAGCGACGCTTTCCTTGCCAGCTTGGCCTGAACAGTCCCGACCGTAGCCTGAACAACTCGCCCACGTGGGCGTGTCAGACGTCGGTGGCAGTCTCAGGGGATGGTGAGCATCGAGGAACTGCAGGCCGTGTTGCGGACAGCGTGGGGGCCGGACACCTGCTATCCGGACTCGAGGGACCTCTGGCGTTCGGACAACCCGGCACGCGACCAGTGCGGGATGACGGCTCTGGTGGTTCAGGATCTGGTCGGTGGTGACCTGGTTCTCGGGGAGGTTCACGTCGACGGATGCAAGGTCGGCAACCACTACTGGAACCGACTGACCGACGGTTCCGAGGTTGACCTGACAGGCGACCAGTTCCTGCCAGGGGAGGTTGTCGTGAACGGCAACGTCGTGACCCGGCCCCCCGACGCACCCCGGCGCCATCGAAAGCAGTACGAACTGCTCCGCGAGCGCGTCCTCAGCGGGTTGGAGGATCCGCGCTGACCGGTCGCCGCTCACTGCGAGCGGGTGACCGATGTCGTCAGATGGCGCCTCGGCGGACCTCGTCCTCCACCGATTTCACCGACTCCAACAAGCCATGTCCGGCGGGGAACTCGCGACGAAGGACGTGGAATCTCAATGGTCCCCACCTCCGTCGGCGGACCTTGACCACGATGGTTCGCGCCGTCCGTCCCGCAAGGGCTGTCCAGACCGCGTAGAGCACCACGCTCGGTACATCGACCCCGGCGTTGCCCTGCGTCCAGAGCAGGACGCCGCGCGGACCGCCAGCGATCGAGTAGCGGTGGCCGTTCGCCTCGAAGTCCTTCCAGACGACACGACCCGCGCGCTGCCATCCTTCCTCGAGGTCCTCCACCCAAGGATCGTCACACACGATGGGCCGACACGTTCGGGTCTGCGTCGACTGGCCCGGGTCCTGTCGGTCAGAGCATGCAAGGTCGTTCAGAAGCCGCCCATGTCGCCGCCGCCGAAGTCCCCGCCGCCGAAACCACCGGAGTCGAACCCACCGGAGTCGAAACTACCGCTGTCGAACCCACCGGCGTCATACCCGCTGTCACTGCCTGCAGCGGCAGACGGGTCGACGCCCCCCGCGTCCGAGCCATCGGATCCGCCAGAGCCATCGGACCCACCCGAACCGTCAGCGCCATCCGAACCAGATCCATCCGAGCCGTTGCTGCTGCCGTCCGACCCGGGGGTCGTGTCGCCGGCCGCCGACGCCTCCGGCGAGGAGTCGTACCCGTCGAACATCGCGTCGGCGATGGCCGACCCGATGACGACGCCCGCGATGGTGCCCATCATCGAACCCATGAGGGTGCCGCCCATCCCGATGCCGCCCATACCCATGCCACCCATGCCGGTGCCACTGCCGCCGAACCGGCCGCGGCTGAAGGTCTGCTCCAGGTAGCCCGGCTGGCGCAGCTCGGCCCGGCTGGCGGCGCGCGCCATCGACTGCGGGTCGGACGTGGGCGCCGCCTCACCCGCAGGAAGCCCGGACGACAGCTCGGCCAGCACCTGCTCGCGCTGCTCGGGGGTCAGCCGTGCGAACGCCTCGGCGTGGACCTGCTCGAGGGACTCGGCGCAGCGGTGCGCAACAGGTAGCGGTAGCGCGCGATGGCCCGCTCGTCAGCCGATCCTCCGTCGCTCGGTACCCCGGTCTGCGACGGGGCAGCCGGCACGGGTGCCGGTCGTGCAGCCGGCGAGGAACCGGCATACCCACCCTGGGTCTGGAGCGGCTCACGGCCGAGCAGTCGATCGAGGAAACCCATGGCGCACTCCATCCGGAGGTGGGCGCCTGGTCGCCCACAGTCCCCCTACCCTGCAACGGGAGGGGACGCGAGCGCAATCAAGGCAAGCGCCGTCAACGCGAGCACCACCGAGGCGAGCGCTCAAGAGGTCAGCGGGCTGATGCTTCCCTCGTATGCCGCGCGGCCCTGCTGCGCGGGTGCCGTCGCGTCGGACGGGTGAGCGGATCCGCTGAGGACCAGGCCGGTCGACCGGCCGACCCCGTCACGTCGATCGAGGGCGGAGACGTCGCCGTCCATGAGGGGGACGAAACGTTCGAGCAGCTGCTGCCACATACTCATCCGACCCCTTCGGTAGCCGGACGGTTGGTCGTCCGGGCGGTCTTTCTGACGCGCAGCATGAACGATGCCGCATGCGGGGCGGTGGCGGCGCGCCGCACCAGGGCGTCTCATTCGTTGGTCAGCGACGACTGGCCGAACGGACGATCGGGCACTCCCCACCAAACCCGGACGAGTCCGACTCAGCGGCGGTGCTCCGCCGGTGGAGGTACTCCTAGGCGACGCCTGGCCAGCCGGTCCGCCCTGACACCGGCACGGCGACGAGCTCGACGGCCACCTCGAACCACACCGTGGTGCCGGCCGACGTCCGGTGCGCCCCGAACGAGTCGGCGATGGCCCGCACCAGCGACAGGCCTCTGCCCCGGACCGCCATGGTGTCGGCGCCGGTGAGCAGGGGCTCGCCGCGGTTGCCGCTGTCGGCGACGGTCACCGCCAGGATCCCTGTGTCGAGGTCCATGGTGAGGTGTGACTCGGTGCCGGCGTGGAGCACGGCGTTGGTGATCAGCTCGGAGATCCCGGTGACGATGGTGTGCTGGTCGCCGTCCCCCACCCTCCAGTCGACCAGCTGCTCGCGGGCCCAGTCCCTGGCCGCCCGTACCGACTCGGGCATCGGGGGCACCACGATCGCCGCCCTGCGGTGGCCCTCCGGTGAGCGGCCGACGGCCAGCACGGCGCAGTCGTCCTCCTGGCCGGAGGTCTGCAGCATCGAGTCCATGATGTACTGCGCGACGCTGCGCGGACTGCCCGGCGGCATGTCGGCCACGACGTCGAGCAGCCGCGCCTCGCCCTCGTCGAAGGCCTCACCCCGGCGCTCGAGCAACCCGTCGGTGAAGCCGACCAGCATGTCACCGACCCCGAGGGTGAGGTGGTGCGCCGGCCGGACACCCTCGATCCCCAGCGGCGGGCCGACCGGCATCGTCAGCAGCTCGCCCCTGGGCGCGCCCTCGGCTCGCGAGGCGAGCCCGAACAGCAGGGCAGGCAGAGGGTGGCCCGCGCTGGCCAGGACGACCTCCCCGGTCTCGGGGTCGACAGTGCCGTAGAGCATCGTGACGAACAGCTCGCCCCCGAAGGCCATGCCCGGCCGCGCGCGAGGGGTGCCGAGTGGCATCGACACGGGCCACAGGGCGTCGAGATCCCAGACGACCCGATCCAGGGCGTTCATGACCGACGCCGGTTCGCTGTTGGTCAGGGCCGCGCCCCGCACGGCGGCACGGACCTGGCCCATCACGGTGGCTGCCATCACCCCGCGGCCGACGACGTCACCGATGACCATCGCCAGACGACCATCGGGGAGGAAGAACGAGTCGTAGAAGTCCCCACCGGCCACGGTCCCCTCCGACACCGGCTCGTAGCGAGCAGCGATGCTGATCGCGTCGGACTGGGGCAAGTTGGGCGGGAGCAGGGTGCGCTGCAGCAGCTCGGCGGTGATGCGTTCTGCGTCGTACACGACGGCGCGGCCGAGGGCGTCGCCCACGAGGTCTCGGAAAGGCGCTAGCACCGCCACCACGTCATGCGGAATCGGCGCTGCCTCGCGCTGGATGACCAGAGCCGACTGCCCCCCACCACCCGCACGGAACGGGACAGCCACGATCTCGCCGTTCTCGGACAGGTAGGGCTCACCACGGGAGATCGCCAGGGCGATGAGCGAGGTCATCTCCTCGCCGAGCTCGGACCAGATGAGGGGCAGCCGCTCCTCGTCCGGCGAGAGCTGTTCGATGCGGTGTCGTCGGGCCATCCGCCACGAGGCCGGACCGGGCGACGGCAGGCAGATCGAGACCGACAGACCGTCGAAGGCCACCATCGCCTGGCGCAGCACCACCTTGCAGACGTCGTCGACGGTGACCGCCACGGCGAGCAGAGCGGCCAGCTTGGCGACGGCACGGGCCCGGCCGATTGCGCTCGTCGTCTCGACAATGACGTGCAGCACCGCCAGGACGCTGCCATCCTCCGCCAGGACCGGTGACCCGCTCCTCAGGTAGTAGCCGACATCGGTGCCGTCCTCGGGTTTCTCCCGCAAGCCGGTGCCGGCATCCTCGTCCGTCGCACGCCCACGGGCGAGGCGCAGCTCGGTGCCCTCGTCCAGGAACGCCTCGGCCTCGGAGTAGGCACGTTCCAGCAGCGGCCCCACCTTCGGGTCGTCCCAGATCTCTGCGACCACCTTGCGCGCGGACTGGCCGAAGGCGGACGGATGCTTGCTGCCCAACAGGTCCCGGAACGCGTCGTTGTAGAGCATGGTGAAGTCGGCACCGCAGAGCAGCGCAACCGGCAGCGGGCACTCCAGCGCGATCTCCCAGGCGGCCTCCAGCTGCGGGGCCCACTGCGACCGCGGGCCGAGCGGCGTCGCCGCCCAGTCGCTGTGGGCAGCCAGACGTCGCGCCTCACGCGTTCGGCCCTCACCCACGCAGTCCGCCTCTGTCCGAAAAGACATCGCTCTACCCCAAAGGGTATGGCCACGACCCTCGGTACGACACGGTCATTTCACACTCAATTGCGCGAGTCCTTCGACGCGGCGCCCACCTGGTCCACGAGGAAAGCCCACTCCCAGGCCACCTGCCGCCACGAGTCGTAGCGCCCACTCTTGCCGCCGTGCCCCGCCACCATCTCGGTGCGCAGCAGCACGGGCCGCTCGGCAGGGCCGCTGGTCGTGTTCTCGCGTACTCGGGCAACCCACTTCGCGGGCTCGGTGAAGAACACCCGCGTGTCGTTGAGGGACGTCGTGGCAAGCACCGCCGGGTATGCCGCCTGGTGCACGTTCTCGTACGGCGAGTAGGACTTCATGTAGGCGTAGACCCCTGGGTCGGCGAGCGGGTTGCCCCACTCCTCCCATTCCACGACGGTCAGCGGCAGTGACGGGTCGAGGATGGTGGTCAGAGCGTCGACGAAGGGCACGGCGGCGTGGACCGCCCGGAAACGCGTGGGCGCGAGGTTGATGGCTGCCCCGATGAGCAGCCCCCCAGCCGAACCCCCCTCTGCCACAAGGCGATCCGTCGCCACCCAACCACTTTCGACGAGGTGGTCGGCAGAGCTGACGAAGTCGGTGAAGGTGTTCTTCTTGCTGGCCAGCTTGCCCTGGTCGTACCACGCACGACCGAGCTCGCCGCCCCCGCGCACGTGCGCGATGGCGTAGACGAACCCACGTTCGAGCAGCGACAGCCGAGCCACCGAGAAGTAGGGGTCGGAGGAGATCTCGTAGGACCCGTAGGCCGTGAGCAGGCCCGGGTGGGTGCCGTCGGGCTCGGCGCCCGCGGGGTAGACCAGGGACATCGGCACTCGAGTGCCGTCGGCGGCGGTGGCCCACTCGCGACGCTGTTCGTACTGCGTCGGGTCGTAGCCGCCCAGCACGGGCTGGCGCTTGAGCAGCCGGAACTCGCGACTCACGACGTCGTAGTCGTAGACGGTCTTGGGTGTCACCATCGACTCGAAAACCACCTGCAGCGTCGTGGTGGCGCTCTCGGGGTTGTCACCGAGCCCGACGGCATACACGGGCTCGTCGAACTCCAGGTCGTGGCGACCGGCGAACCCGGACGGCTGGCCAGGGTCGCGGGCGAGCACCCGCAGCGCGGTGAGCCCGTCCTTGCGCAGCGACAGGACGGCGACCTCGTCGAACGCGTCGATGCCCTGGAACCGCTCCCCCGCCTCGGCCCGGAGCAGCGGCTGCCACTGGTCGGCCGAGGTTGCGTCGATCGGCGCCCAGGCGAGGTCGGAGTCGATGGAATCCGCGTTGTGCACGATCAGCAGGCGGTCGCCGGCGGGCTCCACGTCGTACTCGACGCCCTCGCGTCGAGGTGCGACGACCCGGAACTCGCCGGTGGGGTCGGCGGCGTCGAGGATCCGCACCTCGGAAGTCGTCTTGGACCCCAGGCCGATCATCAGCCAGCGGTCGTCACGGGAAGAGCCGACGCCCATCCAGAACCGCTCGTCGTCCTCCTCGTGGACGATGACGTCGTCGGTCGCGGACGTGCCGACCTCGTGTCGCCAGACCTGGTGGGGACGCCAGGTCTCGTCGACCCGCGTGTAGAACAGGTACTGGCCGTCGAGGGAGAAGACGCAGCCGTAGCCCACCTCGTCGACGGCCGTGTCGATGATCTTGTCGGTGCGAAGGTCCTTGACCCGCAAGGCGAACCGCTCGTCGCCCTCGGTGTCCACGGCATACGCGAGGCGATGGTGGTCGGGGCTGACGGTCAGCGCGCCGAGGGCGAAGAAGTCGTGTCCCTCGGCCTCCGCGTTCGAGTCCAGCAGGACCTGCTCACCCTCGACCTCGGAGCCGGGCTCGGGCATCGGCCGGGGTGCGCCCTCGACACGCGGCGCACGGCACTCGACGGAGTACTGCGACCCCTCGAAGCTGCGGGAGTAGTACCACCACGGGCCGCTCGCCACCGGCACCGACAGGTCCGTCTCCTGGGTCCGCGAGCGGATCTCCTCGAAGATCGCCTCACGCAGCGGCTGGAGGTCGGCCGTGACCGCCTCGGCGTAGTCGTTCTCGGCACCGAGGTGCGCGAGCACCGCCGGGTCCTCCTTGTCGCGGAGCCACTCGTAGGGGTCGACGACGACGTCGCCGTGGTGTTCGCGGGTGGTCTCGCGCTGCTCGGCGCGAGGGGGCACAGGGGTGGTCACGATCGCACCCTACGTGGTGGCTCAGCCGGCGAGGCAGCGTGGGCCGAGGATGACCTTGAGGTCGCCGAAGAGGGCCTCGGAGGCGTTGACCCGGTAGGAGTCCTCGAGCTTCATCAGCACCGAGCGCCCGGGCTGGCTCAGCCGCACGTGCACCTCGGTGGAGCCGGGGTGCGACGACAGCACCGACTTGAGCTCCTCGACCTTGGTCTGGGTGGCCCGGTTGGTGTCGATGGTGACGACGACCGGCCCGCGCGGTCCCTCGGAGATGTCGGGCAGCGTCAGGTCGGAGGCGAAGATGGTGGGAGTGTCGTCGCGCCGGTTGACCCGGCCCTTCACCACCACGACCGCGTCGTGGGTGAGGGCGTGCTGCACGGTGAGGTAGGCACTCGGGAAGAACAGGCACTCGATGGCGCCCTCGAGGTCCTCGACCGTGACGATCGCCCAGAGGTCGCCCTTCTTGGTGCGCTTGACCTGCAGGCCGGTGATCAGCCCGGCGATGGTGACGTTGGCGCCCTCGGGCTTGCCGTCCTCGCCCATCAGGCTGGCGATCGAGGTGTCGGCGTGCGAGCTGAGCACGTGCTCGATGCCGAACAACGGGTGGTCGGAGACGTAGAGGCCGAGCATCTCGCGCTCGAACTGCAGCAGCGTCTTCTTGTCCCACTCCACGCTGGGGATGGTCGGCAGCACCGAGAAGTCGACCGACTCCCCCGCCGCGTCATCGCCGAAGGAACCGAACAGCGAGTCCTGGCCGATCGCCTCCTGGCGCTTGATGTCGACGAAGTTGTCGACGAAGTCCTCGTGCACGCGGTAGAGCCCTTGGCGCGACTCCTGCAGCCCGTCGAACGCACCGGCCTTGATCAGCGACTCGATGGTGCGCTTGTTGCACACGACCGCTGGGCTCTTGGACAGGAAGTCCTTGAACGAGGTGAAGGCGCCCTTCTCCTCACGCGCGGCGACGATCCCCTCAACGACGTTGTGGCCGACGTTGCGGATCGCCTGCATGCCGAACCGGATGTCGGTGCCGACCGCGGCGAACCGGGCCACCGAGTCGTTGACGTCGGGGGGCAGCACCTTGATGCCCATCCGGCGGCACTCGCCGAGGTAGAGGGCGGACTTGTCCTTGTCGTCACCGACGCTGGTGAGCAGCGCGGCCATGTACTCGGCCGGGTAGTTGGCCTTGAGGTAGGCGGTCCAGTAGGACACCAGCCCGTAGGCGGCGGTGTGCGCCTTGTTGAAGGCGTAGTCCGAGAACGGGACCAGGACGCCCCACAGGGCAGCGATCGAGGCCTCGTTGAAGCCCTTGGCCTTCATGCCCTGGGAGAAGGGGACGTACTCGGCGTCG
Organism: Pedococcus bigeumensis; assembly: GCF_006438965.1. Taxonomy (GTDB): domain Bacteria; phylum Actinomycetota; class Actinomycetes; order Actinomycetales; family Dermatophilaceae; genus Pedococcus; species Pedococcus bigeumensis_A. Next base: position 79,589 of record NZ_RCZM01000009.1, on the reverse strand, counting down.
AGGACCTCCTTCTTCTTCTTGCCCATCGCGCGGCGCAGCAGGTCGGCGTTGCCGAGGGTGTAGCCCGCGAGCTTCTGGGCGATCTCCATGACCTGCTCCTGGTAGATCACCAGGCCGTAGGTGGTGCCGAGCAGCGGGAGGAGGGCGTCGATCATCTCCTGCTGGAGCTTGCCCGCGAGCTGCGGGTCGAGGGGCGTGAGCTCCTGCTTGCCGTTCTTGCGCAGCGCGAAGTTGGTGTGGGCGTTGACCCCCATCGGTCCGGGTCGGTAGAGCGCGAGGGCCGCGGAGATGTCCTCGAAGCTGTCGGGCTGCATCAGCTTGAGCAGGGTGCGCATGCCGCCACCGTCGAGCTGGAAGACCCCGAGGGTGTCGCCGCGCGACAGCAGGTCGAACGTCGGCTGGTCGGTCATGTCCTTGGACAGCGCGTCGAGGTCGATGTCCTCGTCGCGGTTGGCCTTGATGTTGTCGATGGCGTCGTCGAGGATCGTGAGGTTGCGCAGGCCCAGGAAGTCCATCTTGACCAGCCCGAGCGCCTCACAGCTCGGGTAGTCGAACTGGGTGATGACCTGGCCGTCCTGCAGCCGCCGCATGATCGGGATGACGTCGATGAGCGGCTCGCTCGACATGATGACGCCGGCCGCGTGGACGCCCCACTGGCGCTTGAGGCCCTCGAGGCCCAGCGCGGTGTCGACGATCTCCTTGAAGTGCGGCTCGGTCTCGACGAGGGTCCGGAAGTCGCCGCCCTCGTTGTAGCGCTTGTGCTCCTTGTTGTAGATCTCGGCCAGTGGCACGCCCTTGCCCATGACATCGGGCGGCATCGCCTTGGTGAGCTGCTCCCCCACGACGAACGGGTGCCCCATCACCCGGGCGGCATCCTTGACGGCCTGCTTGGCCTTGATGGTGCCGTAGGTGACGATCTGGGCGACCCGGTCGGCGCCGTACTTGTCGGTGACGTACTTGATGACCTCACCGCGCCGGCGCTCGTCGAAGTCGACGTCGAAGTCGGGCAGCGAGGGTCGCTCGGGGTTGAGGAACCGCTCGAAGATCAGGCCGTGCGGGATCGGGTCGAGGTCGGTGATCTTCATGGCGTAGGCGCACATCGAGCCGGCACCTGAGCCACGACCCGGACCGACCCGGATGCGGTTCTCCTTGGCCCAGTTGATGAAGTCGGAGACGACGAGGAAGTAGCCGGCATAGCCCTTGGAGACGATGACGTCGGTCTCGAAAGCCGCCTGCTTGGTGGCGTAGTCCGGGATCCCGCCGGGGAACCGCTCGACTAGCCCTCGCTGGACCTCCTTGATGAACCACGACTCCTCGTTCTCCCCTGGGGGGCAAGGGAACCGGGGCATGTAGCGGCCCTCGTCCTCGGTGAACGAGATGTCGCACATCTCGGCGATGAGCAGGGTGTTGTCGCACGCCTCGGGCAGCTCACGCCAGGTGTGCCGCATCTCGGCCGGGCTCTTGAGGTAGAAGTCGTCGGCGTCGAACTTGAACCGGTTGGGGTCCATCAGGGTCGACCCGGACTGCACGCACAGCAGCGCCGAGTGCGCCTTGGCGTCCTCCTGCGTCGTGTAGTGCAGGTCGTTGGTGGCGAGGAGCGGCAGGCCGAGCTCGCGCGCCAGCCGGATCAGGTCCTTCTGCACGCGGCGCTCGATGTCGAGCCCGTGGTCCATCAGCTCGGCGAAGTAGTACTCCGCGCCGAAGATGTCCCGGAAGTCGGAGGCTGCCTGCAGCGCCTCGCGGTACTGCCCCAGCCGCAGCCGGGTCTGCACCTCACCGGACGGGCACCCGGTCGTGCCGATCAGGCCCTGGCCGTACTGGCCGAGCAGCTCACGGTCGATGCGCGGCCACTTGGCATAGACCTGGTCGAGGCTGGCCTGGGAGTCGAGCCGGAACAGGTTGTGCAGCCCGTTGTTGTTGCGGGCCAGCAGCGTCATGTGGGTGTAGGCACCCGAACCGGACACGTCGTCGCCCGACTGGTGGTCCTCGCCCCACTTGACCCGGGTCTTGTCGGTGCGGTGCGTGCCCGGCGTGACGTAGGCCTCCACGCCGATGATCGGCTTGACGCCGGTCCCCTGCGCCTTCTTCCAGAACTCGTAGGCGCCGAAGACGTAGCCGTGGTCGGTCGTGGCCAGCGCCGGCATCCCCATCTCGGCTGCCTTGGTGAACAGGTCACCGATCCGCGCCGCACCATCGAGCATGGAGTACTCGGTGTGCACGTGGAGGTGGACGAACGAGTCTGAGCCGCCGCTGTTCGAAGGACGCAGGGAGGAGGCGCTGGAGCCGGGCTGGGAGGACATCGAGTCGATCCTAAGCCTCCCCACCGACTGCCCTTCGGCGTGTCGGGACCCCGTGTCGCGTCGGGTTCCCGACGCCGTCCCCCACCACGCTCAGGTATGCCGCGAAGCCGGCCGCGCGGCATACCTCACCGCCGTCGGCGGGCGGCTAGAGGCGCTCGAGTGCCTGGGCCAGGTCCGGCGGGTAGGGGCTCTCGTAGGTGACGTACTTGCCGGTGCCGGGGTGGTCGAAACCGAGCCCCACCGCGTGCAGCCACTGACGCTCCAGGCCGAGGCGGGCAGCGAGCTTGGGGTCCGCGCCGTAGGTGAGGTCACCTGCGCACGGGTGGTGCAGCGCCGAGAAGTGCACCCGGATCTGGTGGGTGCGCCCGGTCTCGAGGTGGATGTCGAGCAGGGACACCGCCCGGAACGCCTCGATGACCTCGTAGTGCGTGACGCTGGGCTTGCCCTTCTCCATCACCGCGAACTTGTAGTCGTGGTTGGGATGCCGGCCGATCGGCGCGTCGATGGTGCCGACGACAGGGTCGGGCAGGCCCTGGACCAGGGCGTGGTACTTCTTGTCGACGCTGCGGCTGCGGAACGCCTGCTTGAGGACGCTGTAGGCGTACTCCGACTTGGCGACCACCATGAGGCCGCTGGTGCCGACGTCGAGCCGGGAGACGATCCCCTGTCGCTCGCTCGCCCCGCTGGTCGCGATGCGGTAGCCCGCGGCGGCCAGCCCACCCACGACGGTGGGTCCGGTCCAGCCCACGCTCGGGTGGGCGGCCACGCCCACCGGCTTGTCGACCACGACGAGGTCGTCGTCGTCGTGGATGATGCCCATCCCGGGAACCGGCTCGGCGATCACCTTCAGCGTCGGGCTCACCTCGCTGGAGGGCAGCGTCACCTCGAGCAGGTCGCCGGCGCTGACGCGGTCGGACTTCCCGGCCTGCTTGTGGTTCACGTGAACGTCTCCCGCCGAAGCGAGGTCGGCCGCCTTGGTGCGCGACACCCCGAATAGCCGGGCCAGAGCAGCGTCGACGCGTTCCCCCTCAAGGCCATCGGGCACGAAAAGGGTCCTGGCGTCAGTCATCTGCGGCCTCATGTCGTCCGTGGTGGGGGCGTCTGCCGTCGACGCCGATGCCGCGCAGGGCCAGCAGCCCGATCGCCACCGCCGAGCCGACGATGGCAATGTCGGCGACATTCCCGATGAACAGGCCGAAGTAGTCGATGAAGTCCACGACGTGGCCCCGACCGGGACCCGGCTCGCGCGTCATCCGGTCCGTGAGGTTGCCCAGCGAACCGCCGAGCAGCAGCCCGAGGGTGACCGCCCAGCCGCGGCTGCCGATCCGGCGGGCCGTGCGGATGATGACCACGAGCACGCCGAACGCGATCAGGGTGAGCACCCAGGTGGCGCCGTTGCCGATGGAGAACGCAGCACCGGCGTTGCGGATCAGGTTCAGCCGGATGAACTCCCCGACGATGTCGACGGGCGAGCCCGGTTCGAGGTGTGCCAGGGCCAGGGCCTTGGTTACCTGGTCGAGAAGGTAGGCCACGACAGCCGTGACGGCCATGAGGCCGAAGAGGCCGCGGCGGTTCGGTGTGGGTCTGGTGGTGGAGGGGGACTCGTCGGCCGCGATCAGCGGCGCTCCTGCTTCGTCTTGCATGTCACGCATAGGGTCGCACGAGGAGCGGCCTGAAGCCTAAGTTTGCCGATCGGGTTGCCGCACGACTCACAGATCCCGTAGGTCCCGTTGTCGAGGCGCTCGATGGCGTGCAGGTTCTGCTCGAGCATCTCGCGGGCGTTGTTGGCCAGCGAGATCTCCTGCTCGCGCTCGAACGTCTTGGCTCCCGCATCGGCCTGGTCGTCGCCGGCGCCGTCGCCGGCATCGCGCATCAGGCCGACCAGGTCCGCCTCGGCAACGGTGATCTCCTGGCGCAGGTGGGCGACGTCGGCCTCGATCTCGGTGCGGATCTCGCGCAGCTCCTTGGCGGTCCAGGGCGACTCGTCGTCGCGGACCCGCAACGACCGGGGTGCGGCCTTGGTCGCGGCGCTGGTCTTCTTGGCGGGGGCCGCCTTCGTCGCCGGCGCAGCCTTCTTCGCGGGCGCGGCCTTCTTGACGGGGGCGGCCTTCTTCGCCGGCGCAGCCTTCTTCGCCGGCGCAGCCTTCTTGACCGGCGCAGCCTTCTTCGCGGGCACAGCCTTCTTGACCGGCGCGACCTTCTTCGCCGGCGCGACCTTCTTGGCCGGCGCAGCCTTCTTCGCCGGCGCGACCTTCTTGGCCGGCGCAGCCTTCTTCGCGGGCGCGACCTTCTTGGCCGGCGCAGCCTTCTTGACGGGCGCAGCCTTCTTGGCCGGCGCAGCCTTCTTGACGGGTGCAGCCTTCTTCGCGGGCGCAGCCTTCTTGGCCGGTGTGGCCTTCTTCGCGGGGGCAGTCTTGGTGGCGCCGGAAGCCCTGCTCGCAGATGCGGACTTCGTTGCAGCTTTCGCCTTTTGAACCATGGTGTGCCAGGCCCCTCGGTCGCATGGCGCTCCTAGACGAGCGCTCACAGGTGCGGTGAGGATAAGCGCTGCGCGCTGCGTACTCAACGGCAAAACGCGGTCCGGGCCAAACCCGTTGGAACGCGGGGCTCCCCGAACGCCCGCTAGCACCCACCGCGATGCAGCGGCCACGCCACCTCCGTGAGCATCACCCCACGTCAGCCGCCGGACCGGCCGCGACGGGTCAGCTCGACTCCCCCCTCCAGCGAGATGTCGCGGAACCGGGCTGCCAGCGGCGACAACGACCCCCGCCACCACACGTCGACCCGCCGTTCGGGCAGCGCAGGGAGGAGCGCGTGGAACGAGAGCCCCGGGTCGTCGCGCTGGCCGGCTACCGCCAGCAGCGGCATCACGGCGACACCGAGGCCGGCGCGCACCATCGCGGTGACGCCCTGGTTGTCGGCGGTGCGGAAGACGATGTCGGGCACCACCGCCGCCGCGGCAAGGGCGTGTTCGACCATCGCCTGGTCGCACAACGACGGCAGCGCCACCATCGGGCGGCCGTGGAGCTCGGCCAGGTGCACCGGCCCGTCGGCCAACAACCCCACGGGAGTGAGCAGGACGTGCTCGTCGCGAAAGACTTCCGCCCGCTGCGCTCCCGCCGGCCCGTCGCCGTCGAAGAACAACAGGTCGAGCCCGTCGAGCGTCGGAGAGTCAGTTTCGTCCTCCGACAACAGGATCCGCGCGTCGGGATGCTCCTCGCGCACCCGACGCACGACGTCCGGGAGGAGCGCGTTCGTCACCGTCTGGAAGGTGCCGACGTCGACTCGGCCGCCACCGGCCAGGTAGCGGTCGACGGCGTCGGTGGCGCTGCCCTGTCGAGCGAGGAGGGAGCGGCCCTCCTCGAGGACGAGGCGACCCAGCGGCGTCAGCTGTGGCGGGCGGGCACCCGGCAGCCGGTCGAAGAGGCGTCCCCCGACCGCACGCTCGAGTGCGGCGATCTGCTGGCTCAGGCTGGACTGGGTGTAGCCGAGCTCGACGGCGGCGCGGCCGAACGTGCCCGTGCGGGCCACGGCGTCGAGCGCCGCGAGGTGCCTCGGTTCCCACATGAACCCATCATCGCCAGTTGCGATCACCATGAGCAAGAACAATCGCTTTTCCAGATGTATCGAGGCCGCCTACCGTCGAGGACATGAACCCCGAGCAGATGATCCCCGTCGGCGCCGTCGAGCTGTGCGTCCAGACGGTGGGCGACCCCGGCGACCCCGCTGTCCTCCTCATCCACGGCGCCTGCGCCTCGATGGTCTGGTGGGAGGACGAGCTCTGCGAGCGGATCGCGGCCGGTGGCCGGTTCGTGATCCGCTACGACCAGCGCGACACCGGGCGGTCCACGTCCTTCCCCGTCGGCCGCCCCGGGTACGCGATGAGCGACCTCGCAGCCGATGCCGTCGGCATCCTCGACGCGCTTGGGGTCGAACGCGCGCACGTGGTCGGGCGGTCCATGTCGGGGGGCACCGCGCTCTTCCTCGCCGTCGACCACGCCGACCGGGTCGCCTCGGTCACCTTCATGAGCACGACGACGGACGAGGACGGACTTCCCTCCCCCACCCGGGCTTTCGTCGATGCCACCTCTCATGAGGCACCGGACCTCGACGACGTCGACGCCGTCGTCGAACACGTCACGGCAGCCGTCCTGGCCTACCACGGCGCTTCACCCCTCGCGGACGAGGAGCACGTCCGGGGCGTGGCCCACGTCGACGTGGCACGGACGAGGGACCTCGCCGCGTCGATGACGAACCACTTCGCCATGGAGTTCGACGGTCCTCGCAACGGTGGCTTCAGCGAGATCTCGTGCCCGGCACTGGTCGTGCACGGGGCGCTCGACCCTGTGTTTCCGGTCGAGCACGGGCACGCCCTCCACGCGTCGCTCCCCGGCTCGACGTTGGTCGTCCTCGACGACACCGGCCACGAGCTGCCAGTCGCCCGGTGGGACGAGTTCGTCGCCGCCCTGCTCCGCCACACCCAGCCGCCGACGCCCAAGGGGCTCGGAGCATGAGCGTCCGTGCTGGGCTCTGGCTCCCCCTGTTCGACGAGCTCGCCGACCCGACGACCCTCGTGCGACTCGCCGTGGAGGCTGAGGAAGCCGGCTGGGACGGGTTCTTCGTGTGGGACCACGTCGCCTGGCGTGCCCCGATCCGGGCCGTGGCCGACCCGTGGGTCGTCCTCTCGGCGGCTGCAGCTGTCACGTCCCGACTGGTCCTCGGGCCGATGGTCACCCCGCTCGCCCGCCGCCGCGCCGTGAAGGTCGCCCGCGAGACCGCCACCCTCGACCGACTCTGCGGGGGGCGGCTCGTCCTCGGCGTCGGGCTCGGGAGCGACCGCTTCGGCGGCGAGTACTCGCGCACCGGCGAGCCCGTCGACGACCGCACCCGCGCGGAGGTGCTCGACGAGTCGCTCGCCGTCCTGCGCGCCGCGTGGACCGGCGAGCCGGTGCACCACGACGGGCGGCACCTCCACGTCGACGGCATCGCCTTCCACCCGACCCCCGCCCACGGGTCGGTCCCGGTGTGGGTCGCGGGTTTCCCGGGCACCAAGCGGCCGATGGCCAGGGCTGCTGCGCACGACGGCTTCTTCCCGGTGAACCTCACCTCCGCCGACCAGCTGGCCGAGGCGGTGGCCGGCGTCAGCGCACTGCGCCAGGCCGCCGACCGGCCCTACGACGTCGTCGTGTCACTCGACCGCGGTCTCGACCGCGCGCCATACATCGCCGCGGGTGCCACCTGGCTGCTCTCCGACTTCGACCCCGCCAACCTGACCGTCGACATGGTCCGGGGTGTCCTGCGCGAGGGCCCGGTCCGAGCCTGACGGGGCTGCCCGGAAAGCCGGAGAGCGCCCACCCCGATGGGGTGAGCGCTCTCCGTCTGCACTGCTGCCAGTGGCGTGACGCGGGACGGCTACTGGTTGTCGGGGTGGCCCTCGCCGTGGCCCTCGCCATTGCCTTCGTCGTCGGCCTCCGCGGGCTCCACACCGATCTCTTCGAGGTCTGCGAGCTGCTCCTCGATGTAGTTCTTGAGCCGCGCGCGGTAGTCGCGCTCGAAGGTGCGCAGCTCGTCGATCTTCTTCTCGAGCAGGTTCCGCTCGCGGCTGAGCTCCTCGAGGATCTGCGCCTTCTTCTGCTGCGCCTCGTGGACCATCCCGGTGGAGCGTTCGCGGGCTTCGGTGATCATCTGCTCGTGCTTGGTGGTCGCCTCGCCCACGAGCTCGTCGTGCCGCGACTGTGCGGTCGCGAGCAGCTCGTCGTGACGGGACTGACCCACGGAGAGCAGCTCGTCGTGCTTGTTCTGGCCCACCGTGACCAGCTCGTCGTGCTTGCTCTGGCCGTCACCGACCAGCTCGTCGTGCCGTGACTGCGCCTCGGAGATGAGGCGGTCGCGGGTGGACTCACCCTGACCGACGTGCTCGTCGTGCAGTCGCTGAGCCATCTCCAGGAGGGCGGCAGCGCTCGCGCCACCACCGACAGCGGCCGCGCCGAGCGAGGCAACGGGGGTGCCCTGTTCGGCTGCCGCGACAACGGGCTGGGCCTGCTGCGCCTGAGCCGCCTCCTGTGCCTGAGCCGCCTGGGCCCGGGCTTCCTCGAGTGCCTTGGCCTGCTCCGCGTTGGCCCGCTGGAGCTCCTCGGCCTGCTGCTGGGCGGCCTCGAGACGCTGCTGCGCCTCTGCCGCGCGCTCCTCGGCCTCCTTGGCGCGTGCCTCGACAGCCTTGGCGCGCTCCTGGGCACCCTTCTCGGTGTCCGAGATGCGACCCTGGGCTGCCTGCTCAGCCTCGTCGGCCCGCGCCTGCGCGGTCTTCTCGGCCTCCTCGGCCTTGGCCACCGCCGCGGCAACCCGCTCCTGGGCGGCCTTCTCGGCCTCGTCCGCCTTGGCCGTGATCGCGGCGAGCCGCTCCTCGGCCTCGCGGGTGGCCTTGGCCTCCGCCTCCTGGGCCGCCTTGGCGTCTGCGGCCTTCGCGGCGGCAGCGTTGGGGTCGGCCTTGGCGACGACCGGCATGCCCTTGGTCTGGCGGCATTCGTTCAGCTGGTCGCGGAGGTCATCGCCCTCCTTGACGATGCGCCGCATCTCGGCGACGACCTCGTCGAGGAAGTCGTCCACCTCGCGCTCGTCGTAACCACGCCGGAACTGGGTCGGCGTGAAGTTCTTGTTGAGGACGTCCTCAGGCGTGAGCGTCATGTAGTCACCTCGGTTGGCTGGCATGAGCAGTGCAGATAAAGCATCCCAGAGAATGGGTCACGCGCCAGCCTAGAGGATGCCGGGCCGGCTAGATGAAGCTCATCAGAAGAGTGGTCAGCAACATCAGGACGAGGAAGGCCAGATCGAGCCGGATGTTCCCCAGCGACAACGGCGGAATCACCCTGCGCAACGCCTTCAGAGGCGGGTCGGTGATCGTGTAGACGAACTCCGCGACGACCAGGATGGCGCCCCGCGGGCGCCAGTCGCGGGCAAAGGCCTGCACCCAGTCGAGGACCAGCCGCCCGAGCAGGATGATGAAGAAGAGGAAGACGGCAAAGCGCAGGACGGCGCCGACGGGGCCCGGAATCATGCGCTCACCCTGCCATGTGCGGCTGGGCCCGGGCTGTGCGGGTCAGCTCTGGTTGAACAGGCCGCGGGTCGTGGTCGGAACCGCAGGACCCTCTTCGGCGGAGACTTCGACGTGTGCCGGAGACAGCAGGAAGACCTTGGAGGTGACCCGCTCGATCTGCCCGTGCAGGCCGAAGACGAGACCCGCGGCGAAGTCGACGAGGCGCTTGGCGTCGGAGTCGTCCATGTCCGAGAGGTTCATGATGACCGGCGTCCCGTCACGGAAGCTCTCGCCGATGTTCTTGGCCTCGTTGTAGGTGCGCGGGTGGATCGTCGTGATCCGGTTCAACGCGCCCACCTCGACGTCGCGGACGACCCGTGCCACTGGCGTGCGCTGCGGCAACGGGGTGACGGCTGCGGAACGCTCTGCCGGGGCATCCTGGCGGGCGGGCTCGTCGTAGTCGTACTCGTCGTACCCGTCATACCGCTCGTCATCCTCGGCGAGCCCGAGGTACACCATCGTCTTGCGCAGCGCCCCAGCCATGTGCGAGCTCCCTAAGGTTTCAGTTCCTGCTGTCTGTTCAACCGGTATTGCCTGCTCAGCCCTACCGCCGTCTTCGCAACTGAAGTTACCGGTGTGACTGGCGAGAACCGAGGATTGCGCTCCCGACACGCAGGTGTGTCGCACCCTGCGCCACCGCGGCCTCGAGGTCACCGCTCATGCCGGCCGAGATCCACGACGCGTCCGGGTGCACGTGTTGTATGCCGTGTGCCACCTCGCGCAGGCGGGCGAAGGCCGGCGCGGGGTCGGCTCCCAGAGGCGCCACCGCCATCACCCCACGGAGCTCGAGGTGCTCGCACCCTGCGACCTGGTCGGCGAGGGCAGCCGCGCCCTGCGGTTCGACCCCTCCCCTGTCGGGAGGCTCGTCGAGGGACACCTGCACGAGGACGCCGGGGCGCACACCCCTGGCGCCGGCGGCGCGGTCCAGCGCCGCAACGAGCTTGGGACGGTCGACCGACTGAACCACGTCGGCGTACGACACCACGGAGCCGGCCTTGTTGGTCTGGAGCTGTCCGATGAAGTGGACCTCGACGTCCTGGCGCCGGGCCAGCTCGGCCACCTTGGCCGCAGCCTCCTGGTCGCGGTTCTCCCCGATCGCCCGGACGCCGAGCTCGACGAGCAGCTCGATGTCGCTGGCGGGGAAGAACTTGGTGACGGCGATGAGCGACACCTCTGCCGGGTCACGTCCCGCCTCGACGCAGGCCGCCTCGATCCGCTCCCGGACACGGGTCAGGTTGCCCGCGAGCTCGGCACGGCGGGACTCGTCGATTCTCACGCGACGCCGGCCACGACGACGCCGGCAAAGCGCCCGGTGCGCCCGTCACGGCGGTACGAGAACAGCCGCTCGTCCTCTCGGGCACAGCCCGGAACCCACTGCACCGCAACGTCGTTGGCCACCAGCTGCGCGACGACACCCGACGCCACATCGATGGCTGGAGTGCCGATCCACGACCTCGCGGAGGACTCGGGGTTCACCTCTGCAGCAGCGGCCCGCATCTCCGGCGGAACCTCGTAGCACCGACCGCAGACCGAGGGCCCGACCACGGCGCTGATGTCACGGGCACCGAGGTCATGCATCTGCCGCACGGCGGTCTCGACGATGCGGGACATCATCCCCGGCCGTCCGGCGTGCAGGGCCCCGACAACGCCAGCAGCGGGGTCGGCCAGGAGCACGGGCGTGCAGTCGGCCACCAGCACGGCCAGGGCCAGTCCCGGGGTGGCCGTCACCATGCCGTCGGCCGGCGGTGGGCCGGCTGGATCCCAGGGACCATCGACGAGCACGACCTTGTTGCCATGGCACTGTTGCATGAACAGCAGCTGATCACGTTGCACCCCAACGGATTCCGCGACTCTGGCCCGGTTCTCCTCGACGGCTGCGGAGTCGTCGCCCACGTGCCCGCCAAGGTTGAGGGAGTCGAAGGCTCCTGCGCTGACGCCGCCCTCGCGGTCGGTGAAGCCCCATTGCACGGGACCTGTGTGCGCGCGCCAGTAGAACACCGCCCCAACCTACGACACGGCATACCGAGCAGTCGCACGCCACCCGCAGAGCGATGGGCCGCAGACGCCAGGAGCCCCGGACCGAGATCGGTCCGGGGCTCCTGCGCGGCTGTGGCTTACGTGAGGCTCTGCCTACTTCAAGAAGTCGGGCACGTCCAGGTCGTCACCCTCGTCGAAGGTGACGGTGCGCGGCGGACGACCAGCAGGCTCGCGCTGGGCGGCCGGCTCGACCGGTGCCGCGTCCGGCGTGCGGACAGGCACCTCGTCGCGGGCCGGCGCGGGCGGCACCACCGGCTCGGGCCGCGGCGCCTCGACTGCAGGGGCAGCGGGCTGGGACGGGCGGGACGAGCCCTGGATCTGGCCGATGGCGCGGTCGTTCTCTCGCTTGAGCGGGGCGCCGCCGTCGAACCCGGCCGCGATGACCGTCACCCGCACCTCGTCACCGAGGGCGTCGTCGATGACCGCGCCGAAGATGATGTTGGCCTCGGGGTGGGCGGCCTCCTGGACGAGGCGAGCGGCCTCGTTGATCTCGAAGAGCCCGAGGTCGCTGCCGCCCTGGATCGACAGCAGCACACCGTGCGCACCGTCGATGCTGGCCTCGAGCAGCGGGCTGGAGATCGCGAGCTCGGCGGCCTGGACCGCGCGGTCGTCGCCGCGGGAGGAGCCGATGCCCATGAGGGCCGAGCCGGCTCCCTGCATGACCGACTTCACGTCGGCGAAGTCGAGGTTGATCAGGCCCGGCGTCGTGATCAGGTCGGTGATCCCCTGGACACCGGAGAGCAGCACCTGGTCCGCCGAGCGGAAGGCGTCGAGCATGCTGACGGTGCGGTCGCTGATCGACAGCAGCCGGTCGTTCGGGATGACGATGAGGGTGTCGACCTCTTCGCGGAGCTGGGCGATGCCGGTCTCGGCCTGGTTGGCGCGCCGACGTCCCTCGAAGGTGAACGGGCGGGTGACCACACCGATCGTCAGGGCACCGAGCCCCCTGGCGATCTTGGCGACCACGGGGGCCCCACCGGTGCCCGTGCCGCCCCCTTCGCCCGCGGTGACGAAGACCATGTCGGCACCCTTGAGCACCTCCTCGATCTCCTCCGCGTGGTCCTCGGCAGCCTTCTTGCCGACCTCGGGGTCGGCGCCCGCGCCTAGCCCCCGGGTGAGCTCGCGACCGACGTCGAGCTTGACGTCCGCGTCGCTCATCAGCAGCGCCTGCGCATCAGTGTTGATGGCGATGAACTCGACACCCTTGAGGCCGACCTCGATCATGCGGTTGATGGCGTTGACGCCACCGCCGCCGATGCCGACGACCTTGATGACGGCCAGGTAGTTCTGTGGTGCTGCCACGGCGGTGGGCCTCTCCTGAATGCGGTGCTCGGTGGTGGTCGTCGCTCGGTGCAGACGAGTCCGTGGTGGTGCGTTGTCGACCCTCAACCAACCTCGACGTCACGTTGACGGTTATGCTTTTGACGTTCTGGTGCAAGGTTTTCGGTGACGCCGACGCTATGCGTCACATGGGGCACAGGCAACCTGATCGACCGCGTGTCGCAGCACGGATTCGCCCGATTTCGCGGTTTGTCTTCGGGCCCGCCGGAGGGCCTGTCACACCCGTCACTTCCGCACCACCAGCCACAGTGTGGCACGACCTCCGGGCCCTCGCGGTCAGCGGGTGACCGGCGTGCTGGGAGCGCTGACATCGATCAGCTTCGGGCTGCCCTTGAGCAGGGCGGTCATGATGGCCACCTTGCGCTCCGGCTCGTCGCTGCCGCCCCAGACCACGGACGTCTTGCCGATCTTCAGGGTGACCAGGTTGGCGCTGCTGACGGTGATGTTGGTGACCCGCTTCTGCAGTGTCGCCGGCAGCACCTTCAGGACGCTGACGGCCGCCGACAGGGCGTCGCGGGACAGCGCCGCCTGGCTGGCCGCGTTGACCGTCGGCACACCGCCCGGAGGCGTGCTCACCTGGGCGTAGGCGACGCCCGTCTCATCCACAACCTGTAGTTGACCTTGAGGGTTCCTGACCACGAGGAACGGTTTGCGGGGGCTCGCGTGGATGACCAGGGTGCTGGGCCAGGACCGCTCGATCGACACGTCCGCCACGGTGGCACGTTCGGCCACCCGGGCAGCCACGGCAGCACTGTCCACCCTCGCCAACGGCTCCCCCAGCGGCACCCGCGCCATCGCCTTGATCGCTGCGACCTCGCCGTCCGGGACACCGACCACCTCGACGCTGCGGACCGCGAGCACCGGGCTGAACCCGACCACCCACCCCAGGAGCACCACGACCGCGACGGCCGCCGCGGCATACCCGATCAGTCGCAGCGGACGCTGGCGCACCTCGTGGGCGCGACGCTGGAACCGGGCCCTGGAGGACGCCAACCCGGTGCGGCCACCTCGGCTCGAGGAACCGGTGTGGTGGCTCATGCCTGACCGAGGGCGCGCAGGATCTCGGGCCCGATCATCGTCACGTCCCCGGCACCCACGGTGATGACGAGGTCCCCCTCACGAGCGATGCCGGCCACGTGATCGGCCACGGCAGACCACGACGGGATCACCGTGACGTCCGCCTCGGGACGCAGCTCACACAGCGCGTCCGCGACGAGCTGGGAGGAGACGCCGGGCATGGGGTCCTCCCTCGCGGCATAGATCTCCATGAGGACCACGACGTCCGCGGGCAGCAGGGCCGTCGCGAACTCGCGGGCGAAGTCCCGGGTGCGCGAGTAGAGGTGCGGCTGGAACACCACGACGAGGCGGCCTTCGCCGGCCAGGTCCGCGCCGGTGCCGACCACGGCGGCGACCTTGCCGGGGTTGTGCGCATAGTCGTCGACGACCGAGACACCAGCGGCCGAACCCTTGGGTTCGAACCGGCGCCGGGTGCCGGTGAAGCCGAACAGCCCGTCGAGCACGCGGGTCGGGTCCTGGCCCAGCCCGTCGACGGCCACGGTGTAGGCGGCCGCGGCGTTGAGCAGGTTGTGGCGGCCCGGGATGTTGATCCGCAGGTTGCGCGCGACCCCGTCGGGTCCGGTGACGGTGACCCGGCCCATCAGCCCGCGGAACACCTCGTCGCGCAGCACCACGTCGGCATCGGTCGACCAGCCGTAGGTCAGCACCCGGGTGCCGGCAGTCCTGGCCGCCTCGGCCAGCTCGCGGGACCCTTGGTCGTCTTGGCACGCGACGAGGAGTCCGCCGTCCACGATGGTCGCCGCGAACCCTGAGTAGGCCTGCTTGACCTGCTCGAAGGTGCCGTAGAAGTCGAGGTGGTCGGGCTGCACGTTGGTCACGACCGCCGCCTCCGGGCGGTAGACGAGGAACGAGCCGTCGCTCTCGTCGGCCTCCGCGACGAACACCTCGCCGGTGCCCCAGTGCGCGTTGGTGCCGTGCTTGGCGAGCTCGCCGCCTGCGGCGAAGGACGGGTCGATGCCGCAGTGCTGGAGCGCGACCGTCAGCATCGACGTGGTTGTGGTCTTGCCGTTGGCGCCCGCGACGGCCACGCGTCGCGAGTCCGCCATGGTGCTCGCGAGGGCCTGGGACCGGTGCAGCACCCGCAGCCCCGCCGCGCGGGCGGCCGCCAGCTCGATGTTGGACTCGCGGATCGCCGAGGAGATCACGACCGTGTCCTTGCCCTCGACGTATGCCGCGTCGTGGCCGACGTGGACGTCGGCACCTTCGGCGGCGAGGGCCGCGAGCACCGGGGACTGCTTCGCGTCCGACCCACTGACGGAGCATCCTCGAGCCAGCATGACGCGCGCCACGCCGGACATGCCGGCGCCGCCGATCGCGATGAAGTGGACTGCGCCCAGATCTCCCAGCGGAGGAACGGGTGCCGTGAAGTCGAAGCGTTCGTTGGAGCCGTTCATCGTTGACCCGCAAGGGATTCCGTGAAGGCAGCGGTCACCATGTCGGCCAGCAGCTCGTCGGCGCCCCGCTCCCCCGTCGCCGCCGAGGCGGCTGCCATCGCATCCATCCGGTCGCGGTCCGAGACGAGGGGAACGAGGGTGTCGTCGACCCACCCGGGGGTGAGGGCGGCGTCCTCGACGAGGAGGCCACCACCGGCGGCCACGACGTCGGCGGCGTTGAAACGCTGCTCGCCGTTGCCGATGGGCAGGGGGACGTAGATGGCCGGCAGCCCCACCGCGGTCAGCTCACAGACGGTGTTGGCACCGGCGCGGGCGACGACGAGGTCGGCCGCGGCATACGCGAGGTCCATCCGGTCGGCGTAGGGGGCGACGACGTAGGGCGCACCGGGACCACTGTTGTCCGCGACGAACTCCTTGCCGGCTCCGGTGAGGTGCAGGACCTGCACACCCGACGCGCGCAGCGCCGCGACCCTGGCCTCGAAGGTCGAGTTGAGCCGCTGCGCACCGAGCGACCCCCCGGTGACGAGGACGGTCGGCCAGTGCGGTTCGAGGCCGAAGTGGGCCACCGCCTCCGGGCGGACGGCGACCCGGTCGAGCTGGGCGATCTCGCGCCGCAGCGGCATGCCGATGGTGGTGGCGTGGGCCAGCTTGGTGCTCGCGAAGGTGGTCGCCACGAACCGGGTCATCCTCGCCCCGACGCGGTTGGCCACGCCTGCCCGGGCGTTCTGCTCGTGCACGACGATCGGGACGTGGCGGCGACGCGCAGCGAGGTAGGCAGGGGTCGAGACGTAGCCGCCGAAACCGACGACCACCTGGGCCCCGGACTCCTCGATGGCCCGTTCGGCGGCGGCCACCGCCGCGCGCAGGCTCCCGGGGAGCCGCAACAGGTCACCGGACGGCCTGCGCGGCAGCGGCACCTTGGGGACGGTCATCAGCGGGTACCCGCGTTCGGGGACCAGCCTGGCCTCGAGCCCGGTCTCGGTGCCGAGGGCGGTGATGACTACCTCGGGGTCG
This sequence comes from Pedococcus bigeumensis, assembly GCF_006438965.1. Taxonomy (GTDB): domain Bacteria; phylum Actinomycetota; class Actinomycetes; order Actinomycetales; family Dermatophilaceae; genus Pedococcus; species Pedococcus bigeumensis_A. Next base: position 63,333 of record NZ_RCZM01000009.1, on the reverse strand, counting down.
CGCCGGCGCAGGCAGTCGGCCAGCGACAGCAGCGGCGAGACGTGACCAGCCGTCCCACCACCGGCCAGCAGGACCGACGAGGGAGTGGTGTCAGCAGCCATCAGCGACGTCCCCGACGTCCCGGCAGGACCGCCAGCGAGCGACGGACCACCGACGGTTTGGCCGACAGCGCCTCGGAGCAGCCGGGTTCCTTGCGGGCAAAGGACAACAGCATCCCCAGCGCGAACATCGTCGTCATGAGCGACGACCCGCCGTACGACACGAGCGGCAGCGGCACCCCGATCACCGGGAGCAGGCCGATCACGGCACCGATGTTGATGATGGCCTGGACGACGATCCACGCCATCACGCCGGCCGTCGCGACCCGTACGAAGGTGTCGTTGCTGCGCAGCACGATCCGGTAGCAGACCAGCGCCAGCGCGCAGAACAGGCCGAGCAGCACCAGGGTGCCGGGCAGGCCGAGCTCCTCGCCGAGGATCGCGAAGATGAAGTCGTTGTGGGCCTCGGGAAGCCACTGCCACTTCTCGCGGCTGGCGCCGAGACCGAGGCCCCACCAGCCACCGTCGGCAAGGGCGTACCGACCGTGCAGCGGCTGGCGGTAGGCGCCGTACTGGTTGGTGTCCTTGCCGAGCCACACGTCGAACCGCTGCAGCCGGTTGGGACTCGTCACGACCATGGTCACGGCGAGGGCGCCGAACAGCGCACCCCCGTAGATGAACATGCGGCGAGGCACCCCGGCGGCGAACAGCACGGCCGCGACGATCCCGCCCATCACCATGACGGTGCCGAGGTCGTGCCCGAGCAGGACGAGGCCGATCGTCACGGCCGCGACCGGGAAGAGGAACGGGATGATCACGTGCCGCAGCTGGCCGAGCAGCTTGCGCTTGGCGGTGAGCACCGTGGCACCCACCAGGATGAGCCCGATCTTGGCGAACTCCGCGGGCTGCAGGGTCACCGGGCCCAGCGCCAGCCAGTTCCGGTTGCCGTTGACGGACACGCCGAGCGGGGTGAAGACGAGGAGCTGGAGCAGCAGCGAACCGACCAGGATCGGCACCGCCAGGGCCTTCCACACCCGCGGAGGCACCCGCACCCCGATCACCATGGCGATGGCGCCCATGGCGGCGAACTGGAGCTGCTTGCGGAAGAAGACGTAGGGCGTGGCGTTGTCGGTCTGGACGAGCGACTTCACCGACGACGCCGACAGCACCATGATCAGGCCGATGACGACCAGCACCACGGTCACGCTGAGCAGGACGTAGTAGCTGGTGACGGGCGAGTCGAGCCGCTGCAGCCACCCACCGAACCGGGTGGGCTCCTTGGTCGAGGAGTCGCGGTTCGGCGCGGCGTGCGACGCGGTCCGCGCCCGTGGGGGCGCGGTGGTGGCACTGCTCACGGCTAGTCTCCTGCGGACCCGGCGCGGCGGGCGACCGCCGCCGCGAAGGCGTCGCCTCGGGCACCGTAGTTGGGGAACATGTCCATGGAGGCCGCTGCGGGCGCGAGCAGCACGACGTCGCCCGGTTGGGCAAGCTCGGCCGCGCGCGCGACGACGGTCTCCATGACCCCAGTGTCCGTGCTCGACACCTCGACGACCGGGACATCCGGCGCGTGTCGGGCCAACGCCTCGGCCAGCCGTGCGCGGTCCGCCCCGATGAGGACGACCCCGCGCAGCCGGTCGGCGGCGTCGCGCACGAGGTCGTCCACGTCGGCGCCCTTGAGCAGCCCGCCCGCGACCCAGACCACGTGCTCGAACGCGTGCAGCGAGGCGGCCGCCGCGTGCGGGTTGGTCGCCTTCGAGTCATCCACGTAGCGCACCCCGTCGACCGCACCGCAGTCGGCGATCCGGTGCGGGTCCGGGGTGAAGGCTCGCAGCCCGTCGCGGACGGCCAGCGGTGCGACGCCGTAGGCCCGCGCCAGGGTCGCTGCTGCGAGGGCGTTGGCCAGGTTGTGCGGTGCAAGGGTCGCGGCACTGCCACGGACGTCGTCGAGGGTGGCCAGCTCGGCGGCGGAGGTCTTGCGCTGCTCGACGAACGCCCGGTCGGCGAGGATGTCGTCGACCACCCCGACCATCGACAGGGCGGGCATGCCGAGGGTGAACCCGATCGCGCGGCAACCGTCCTGCACGTCGGCATCCATCACCAGTCGTTCGGTGACCGGGTCCTGCACGTTGTAGACGCAGGCGACCTTGGTGCGCGCGTAGACCTTGCCCTTGGCGCGCTGGTACTCCTCCATCGAGCCGTGCCAGTCGACGTGGTCCGGCGCGACGTTGAGGCAGGCCGAGGCGTAGGGCTCGATCGAGTCCGACCAGTGCAGCTGGAAGCTGGACAGCTCGACGGCAATCACGTCGTACGGCTCAGGGTGCAGCACCGCCTCGAGGATCGGGGTGCCGACGTTGCCGGCGGCCGTGGCGCGCAGCCCGGCTGCGCGCAGCATCGAGGCCAGCATCTCGACGGTGGTGGTCTTGCCGTTCGTGCCGGTGATGGTCAGCCACGGCGCGGGGCCGACCTCCGCGCGCATCCGCCAGGCGAGCTCCACCTCTCCCCACACGGGTATCCCGGCCTGCGCGGCGGCGAGCAGCAGCGGCTGGTCCGGGCGCCACCCGGGAGACGTGACGACGAGGTCGGGGAGCGCACCGGCCGGCATACCGGCGACGTGCTCGGGACCCAGGCGCACGTCCACGCCGAGGATGTCGAGGATGCGGGCCCGCTCCCCCAGCGCCGTGTTGGTGTCGGGGTCGGCGCCGTCCACGGCCACCACCCGCGCACCGCGCTCGTGCAGCGCGTCGGCCGCGGCGAAGCCGCTGACACCCAGCCCTGCCACCACCACGCGGATGCCGCTCCAGTCGGCCGTGCCGCTGGTCAGACCGTCGAGCCGCCCGCTCACGCCGCGCCCACGACCCACTCTGCGTAGAACAGTCCCAGCCCGAGGGCGACGAACAGCCCCGCGATGATCCAGAACCGGATGACGATGGTGACCTCGTTCCAGCCCAGCAGCTCGAAGTGGTGCTGCAGCGGCGCCATCCGGAAGACGCGTTTGCCGGTCAGCTTGAACCCGCCGACCTGGATGATGACCGAGAGCGTGATGGCCACGAACAGGCCGCCCAGGATGACGATGAGCAGCTCGGTGCGGGTGGTGATCGCCAGTCCGGCCAGCGCCCCACCCAGGGCGAGGGATCCGGTGTCCCCCATGAAGATCTTGGCGGGTGAGGCGTTCCACCAGAGGAACCCGAAGCACGCGCCCATGGCCGCGGCGGCCACCACGGCGAGGTCTCGCGAGTCACGCACCTCGTAGCACTTCAGGCCGGGGGTGTTCTGGCAGTTCTGGTTGCCCTGCCAGATGCCGATCAGGACGTAGGCGGCGAAGACCATCACGGAGGCACCGGTCGCCAGGCCGTCGAGGCCGTCGGTGAGGTTCACCCCGTTGGACGTGCCGGCGATCATGATATTGGCCCAGATGATGAACAGGATCAGGCCCAGCAGCGTGCCGGCGAACGCCAGGTCGATCCCGGTGTCCCGGACGAACGAGATGTGGGTCGAGCCGGGGGTGCGGTTCTTGCTGTTGGGGAACTGCAGCACCAGCACCGCGAAGACGACCGCGACCAGGGTCTGGCCGGCTAGCTTTTCGCGGGACCGCAGGCCGAGGCTGCGCTGCTTGGAGATCTTGATGTAGTCGTCGAGGAACCCGACCAGTCCCAGCCCGGACATGAGGAACAGGACCAGGACGCCGCTCCACGTGAGCGGGGTGCCGGTGAGCGCATGGGCCAGGCCGTATGCCGCGAGGCTGGAGCCGATGATGACCGCGCCACCCATCGTGGGCGTCCCGCGCTTGGTGTGGTGCGAGGTCGGGCCGTCGTCGCGGATGAACTGGCCGTAGCCGCGTCGGACGAGGAACTTGATGTACATCGGGGTACCGAAGAGCGCGCCCACGAGGGAGATGACGGCCGCGAGCAGCACCGCCTTCACGTCGTGCCCTCCTCGCTGTTGGCTGCGCCCCTGCCGGCCAGTCTGTCTCCGAGCCACCGTAGTCCGGCATCACGGCTGGACTTGAACAACACGACGTCTCCGGGCCGAAGTTCTTCGGCGAGCAGATCGTAGGCGGCGTCGGCGTCGGGCACCCACACGGCCTCGTCACCCCACGACCCCTCGTGCTGTGCCCCGCTGGCCATCGGGCGGGCGGTGTCCCCCACCACGACGAGCCGGGAGATGTTGAGCCGCACCGCGAGTCGGCCGATGGCATCGTGCTCGGTGGTCGAGTCCTCGCCGAGCTCCAGCATCGAGCCCAGCACCGCCCAGGTGCGTCGCTGCGATCCGACATCCTCGCGGCCGCCGCCACCACCCATCGCCACGAGTGCCTTGAGGGCCGCGCGCATCGAGTCGGGGTTGGCGTTGTAGGCGTCGTTGACGACGGTCACCCCGTCGGGACGCTCGGTGACCTCCATCCGCCAGCGTGAGGCCGGGACGGCGGTGGCCAGCGCAGCCACGACGTCAGGCAGGGCCACCCCGCACTCCAGCGCCGCCGCCACCACGGCCAGGGCGTTGCCGACGTGGTGCTCGCCGTGCAGCGGGAGGGTGACCTCCGCGTCGCCCGCAGGCGTGGTCACGTGGAAGGACGGCCGGCCCCGCTCGTCCAGGGTGATGTCGGTGGCGCGGACCGATGCCTCGCTCCCGGTCCCCACGAGCTGGACACGCGCGGTGGTCAGCGCGGCCATGCCACGCACCACCGCGTCGTCGGCGTTGATGATGGCCAGGCCCGTGGGCGGCAGCGCCTGGACGAGCTCGGCCTTGGCGACGGCGATCGCCTCGCGAGAACCGAACTCCCCCACGTGGGCAGTGCCGACATTGAGCTCGATGCCGATGCTGGGCGGGGCGATCCGGGTGAGGTAGTCGATGTGGCCGACGCCGCGGGCCCCCATCTCGACGATGAGGAAGCGCGTCTGGGGCATGACACGGAAGACGGTCAGGGGCACCCCGACCTCGGAGTTCAGCGATCCCACGGGTGCGACGGTCGGCGCCGCGCTCGACAGGACGCTGGCGAGCAGGTCCTTGGTGGACGTCTTGCCGGACGACCCGGTGATGCCGATGACGGTCAGCTCGGGGTGCCGGTCCACGACGGCTCGCGCCAACGAGGCCAGGCCGCCCTGGATGTCCTCGACGACCACGCACGGGAGGTCGTCAACCTCGCGGGTGGTCATGGCGGCCACGGCGCCGAGCGCGGCGGCGGACGCGACGAACTGGTGACCGTCCATCTGTTCACCGACCCGGGCGATGTAGAGCCCACCCGGACCTGCCTCGCGCGAGTCCGTGACGACGGGGCCGTCGATGACCAGCGCGGCGGCAGCAGCTTCGTCAACACCGTGCAGCCGTCCGCCGGTGACCTCGGCAATGTCCTTGAGCGACAACGGGATCATCGTCGCAATCCCCCCTGCGCACGCGCGGCCTCGGCGACCAGTACCTCCAGTGCCTGACGTGCCTCGGCTCGGTCGTCGAACGGGTGCACCGTGCCCGCGATCTCCTGCCCGGTCTCGTGCCCCTTGCCGACGACGGCGACAACGCTTCCCGGCCCCGCAGCGTGGGCCGCTCGGATGGCCTCGGCGATGGCCGCGGCCCGCCCGGCCACGTCGTGCAGCCGAGCGGAGGTGCCGGCAGCCCGCGCACCTTCGAGGATGGCGGCGCGGATGGCCTCCGGCGGCTCCGACCGGGGGTTGTCGTCCGTGACGACGACGACATCGGCTCCTTCCGCGGCGGCTCCTCCCATGGCAGCCCGCTTGCCGCGGTCCCGGTCCCCACCGGCGCCGAGCACGACCACCAGGGTGCCGGTCGTCGCGGGACGCAGCGCCTTGAGCGCCGCGGCGACGGCGTCGGGCGTGTGGGCGTAGTCGACGACGACCATCGGCAGCCCGAGGTCCGCCAGGGTGTCGGCGTCGCGCTCACGGAAGCTCTCGTAGTCACCCACCACGACCCGCTCCATCCGGCCGGGGACGTGCGGGTCGACCAGCAGCGCCCGCTCGGCGTCCTGCGGGTCCACCCCGCCGGCCATCAGGGCAAGTGCCGCCATCGCCGTGTTGACCCGGTTGAAGTCGCCAGGCAGGGCCGAACGCAGGTGCAGCGTCGTCACCCCGTCGGAAAGGGTGAACTCCGCGGGGTCGTCCTCCCCCGCAACCACTCTCCAGTCGGCGTCGACATCGTCCAGCGAGGTCAGCGTGGTGACGGGAATCGTTGCCAGGGTTGACAGTTCGCGACCCCACTCGTCGTCGACACAGACGATCCCGCGACGCGCGCGCTCGCGGGTGAACAGCGCCGCCTTGGCCAGGAAGTAGTCACGCATCGTGGGGTGGAAGTCGAGGTGGTCCTGCGACAGGTTGGTGAACAGCGCCACGTCGTAGACCACCCCGTCCACGCGGTGCTGGGCCAGGGCGTGGCTGGAGACCTCCATGACGCAGGAGTCGATGGCCCGCTCGGTCATCACCGCCAGCAGGGCGTGGACCACCGTCGCCTCCGGCGTCGTGCGGACGCTCTTCACCCGCTCGGCACCGATGCGGGTCTCGACCGTGCCGATCAGCCCGGTCGTGTGGCCGAGCGCCGTGAGCGCCGAGTTGATGAGGTATGCCGTCGTGGTCTTCCCGTTCGTCCCCGTCACCCCGTACATGCGCATGGGGAGGTCGACGGTCCCGTAGACCCGTGCAGCAGCCAGACCCACCAGGCTGCGCGGGTGCTCCACGACGACGCGTGGCAGGTCCACCCCGTCGGCGTCGAGGACCTCGCCCCCGGCCGCGTCCGTGAGGACGGCAACCGCGCCCGCCTCGCGGGCCCCGGCGGCATACCGTGCGCCGTGGGCGTTGGCGCCGGGAAGCGCCGCGTAGAGGTCTCCCGGAACGACGTCCTGGGAGGACAGGCTGACCCCTGTGACCTCGCGGTCCGCACCGACCAGCAGGCCACCGACGAGGTCGGCCACGGCGGTGAGCGAGGTCGCCTGCGGGGACGACGGACGGGGGGAAGGCACGGACAGCGAGCCTACCGTCAGCGGGAGGCGCCGGATGCGCCCGACCTGCGGTCCCGGATGACGCTCGTGTCGCTGGCCGGCGGGTTCTTCTCCGGGCGGATCGTGGTCACCGGGGACTTGGTGCCGGTCGGCGGGATCTGCAGCTCCTGCAGCGCGTAGGTCATGACGTCGTGGAAGACCGGGCCGGCGACCACCCCGCCGAAGTAGCCCTTGATCGGCCGCTGCAGCGTGACCGCGACGACGATCTCCGGGTCGTCTGCCGGGGCGAAGCCGATGAAGCTCGCCGTCTTGCCGGAGTAGCCGCCGACGCGTGCGTCGTAGCGGTCTGCGGTGCCCGTCTTGCCGGCCACGCGGTAGCCGGGGATCTTGGCCTCCGGCGCGGTGCCCTCCTTGCTGACGACACCTTCGAGCATGTCGCGGACCTGCTTGGCGGTGTCGGGCGAGACGACCTTGACCGGGTCGGGCTTGTCAGCCGGCGTGAAGCCGCCCTTGCCGTCGCCGGTCGCGGCGACGATCCGTGGCGGGATCCGCACGCCGTTGTTGGCGATGGTCTGGAAGACGCCAGCGGCTTGGAGGGCATTGACCGACAGCCCCTGGCCGAACAGCACCGTGTAGCGCTGCGAACCGTTCCAGTCCTTGACGTTGGTCAGCAGGCCCGGGCCCTCACCGGGGAAGCCCATCCCCGACGTCTGGCCCAGGCCGAACTTGGTGAAGTAGCTGTACATCGTCGACGGCTTGACCTTCTCGCCGGCGAGGATGGTGCCGATGTTGCTGGACTGGGCCAGGACGCCGGCAAAGGTGAGGTACTCGGTCGGGTGGTCGTGGCTGTCCTTGAACTCCGTGCCGGCGCGGTGGATCCGGTTGGGGACCTCGACCACGTCGGAGGGGGTCACGACGCCCTCCTCGAGGGCGGCCGCGGCCGTCATCACCTTGCCCGTGGAGCCGGGCTCGTAGACGTCGCTGAAGGCCTTGTTGGTCCAGTTCTCGCTGGACTGGCCGGGCTGGGTGGGGTTGAAGGTCGGGTAGGACGCGACAGCCAGCAGCTCCCCCGTCTTGACGTTCTCCACGACGACCGTGCCCGAGAGCGCCTGGGTCTCGATGACCTTCTGGGCCACCGCGTTCTGGGCAAACCACTGCAGGTCGGAGTCGATCGTGAGCTGGACCTCGCGGCCCGGGACGGGGGTGATCGTCTCCTGGCGCGCGTTCGGGATCGGGCGGCCGTCCTGCGACTGCTCGAAGATCGTCTTGCCGGACTTGCCCTTGAGGACCTTGTCCATGAGGACCTCGAGACCGGCACCGGCTGTCCCGTCCGACTGGACGAACCCGACCAGCGCCGACGCGGCCGTCGTCGTGGGATAGACGCGGTCGGAGGTCGCCTCGGAGTAGATGCCGTTGATGCCGAGGGCGGAGATCTTGCGCCAGTTGAGGGGGGTGATGTTCTTCTGCAGCACGCGGTACTTGGCCTTGCCGGTGAGCTCTGCCGTGAGGGTGTCGACCGGGATGCCGAGCAGCGGCGAGAGGTCCTGGGCCGCTCCGGCCACCCCGACCCGGCTGCGCACCCCGTCGACCGTCTTGACGTACTGCGGCACCGCAGTCTGGTCGACGGTCACCGTGCGGCGCTCGATGCTCGACGCGAGGATCGTGCCGTTGCGGTCGGTGATGGAGCCGCGCATGGCGGGCAGCGCGATGGTGGCGGTCCTGGAGCTCTGGGCGTCCTTGGACACGGCAGAGGCGTCAAAACCCTGCAACCGCAACAGCTGCGCACCGAACACGCTGAAGATGAAGAGCACCGCGATGGTCATCGTGCGCATCCGTCGCCGCGGGCTCGAGCTGCCCAGGGTGACCTTGCGGCGGCCGGGCGGAGGCGGCGGCCCGGGGGGTGCGGGAGGCCGCCTCGTCGGGCGAGCCGCGGACTTGGCTGCCTTGGCGGCGCGTGGGGCGGGCGCCTGTCGCGGAGCCGAGGTGGGCTGCCTGGCCGTCCTGGACGTTGTCTTCGAGGTGGCCTTCGGCGCGGGCTTGGCCGTGCCCCTCGAGCCGGTGGTGTGCGGCTGCCCGGCCTTGGGGTGCGGCGCACCGGTGCCGTTGCGAGCCCCACCGGGCCGCTTCGGGCCGGCGCCCGACCCTCGACCAGCGGCGGCACGCGGATCCGAGGACGCAGGCGGGCGCGGGGTTCCGGGGCGGCTGCCTCGGCTCTGCGTCACTGGGTACCTCGGTCCTGGTCTGCTGGGATGGTCTGCTGGGATGGTCTGCTGGGATGGTCTGCTGGGATGGTCTGCTGGGATGGTCTGCTGGGATGGTCTGCTGGGACGTGCTGCGGCTGGTCGGCCGGCTGTCGGTCCCCGGTGCGCCCGCCGGCTACTGCGTCGGCGTGGCGATCTGCGGGGTGGTCGGCTTGGTGGCCGGCTTCTTCGCCGGCGGCTTGGTCGTCGTGGTGCTGGTCGTGGTCTTGGTCTTGGCGTTGACGCTGGTCACGGTGGTCACCACCGAGCCGTCGGGCTGGGTGACGACCTCGGTCGTCGTCGTCACATCCCCCTTCTTCGTGACGGTCGTCGCTGGGTCGGCCTTCTTGTCCGGACCGGTCTTCGCCGAAGGCACCTGTGGAGCCGTCACCACGGTAAAGCCGCTCTCCTTCTTCGCCGGCTTCGCCACGCCGAGCACCTTGCCGTCCGACAGCCGCAGGAACGCTGCGGAGTCGGCGGGCACCATGCCGAGCTTGGTCGCCCGCGCGGCGAGGTTGGCCGGGCTGCGCTGGGCGTCGATGGCCTGGGTCAGGGCGTCCTGGGTGTCGGTGAGCTCGCCCGACGTGGACTGCAGGTTGTGCAGGGTGAAGGACCCCTCGGCCATGGCCGTGTTGAGCATGAGCAGCCCGAACAGCCCGGCGCACAGCAGGGTCATGCACAGGGCAGCGAAGACACCGTTGCCCGGGTGTCCGACGGCCGCAGGAACCACCCTCAGGGGTTGCGGGGACGAGACCTTCCGGGCAGGTGCCCGAGATGCGACCCTCGCCGTCGCAGTCTGCTGGCTCATCGGTGCGTTCCCTTCGTGGTGCTGACAGTGAGTCGGGTGCGCTCGGCAGCGCGCAGGCGCACCGAGGCAGATCTGGGGTTGGTGGCCTGCTCCTCGGGGCTTGCCTCCTCGGCGCCCCGGGTGAGCAGCCGCAGGTATGCCGCGTGCTCGGGCAGCTCGACCGGCAGGCCTTGCGGGCTGCTGCCCTTGGCGCCCGTCGAGAGCACCTGCTTGGTGATGCGGTCCTCGAGCGAGTGGTAGGACAGGACGGCGACCCGTCCGCCCACGGGGAGGGCGTCGACCACGCGCGGCAGCGCCGCAGCCCACACCGACAGCTCGGCGTTGACCTCGATGCGCAGGGCCTGGAAGGTGCGCTTGCCCGGGTGCCCGCCGCTCTTCTGCGAGGTGGCCGGGACGACCTTCTTGAGCAGCTCGACGAGGCGGCCCGAGGTGGTGAACGGCTCGTCGTCGCGTTCGCGGACGATGGCGCCGGCGATCTTCTTGGCGAAGCGCTCCTCGCCGAACTCGCGCAGGATCGCCTCGAGGTCGGCCGCCTCGTAGGTGTTCAGCACCTCGGCGGCGGTCAGGCCCGCGGACTGGTCCATCCGCATGTCGAGCGGGGCGTCCTGGCTGTAGGAGAACCCGCGGTCGGCCTCGTCGAGCTGGAGCGAGGACACGCCCAGGTCGTAGAGCGCCGCGTCGACATGGTCGACGCCCGCCTCGGCAAGGGCCTGCGGCACCTCGTCGTAGACGGCGTGCACGAAGGTGACCTGCGCGGCATACGGAGCGAGGCGCTCGGCAGCGAGCGCGAGCGCCTCCTGGTCGCGGTCGATGCCCACGACGTGCGCGGCGGGACAGCGCTCGAGGACCGCCTCGGCATGCCCACCCATCCCGAGGGTGCCGTCGAGGTAGACCGCGCCGGGCGCGCTCAGGGCCGGGGCCAGCAGGTCGACGATGCGGTCGCGGAGCACCGGAATGTGCCGGTCGGCGGCCATTCCTCGTGCGTTCATCGACATCTCCTGCGGGACGGTGCTGGTGCTGCGGTGGCGGTCGAGCTGGTGGTGCTGGTCGAGCGGTTCGTGCGGTGCGGTCGAGTGGCGCTGAGGTCCTGGTGGCCCTGCGGTCAGGTCTCCATCCGCTTCAAGGGATGCGGCCCGGGGCGGGGGAAGTCGTCCCGGGATGCGAAGCGGCTGGAGACCTGGCTCCAGGGGCACTGGCTCAGAGGAGTCCGGGGATGACCTCCTCGGACTGGTCGGAGAAGCCCTGCTCGGTGGACTCGAGGTAGGCGGTCCACGCGTCGGTGTCCCAGACCTCGACGCGGGCGCCGGCACCGATGACGGTGCACTCGCGGGTCAGACCCGCGTAGGCGCGCAGGTTGGCAGGGATCGTGACGCGGCCCTGCTTGTCAGGCACCTCGTCCGAGGCGCCGGACAGGAAGACACGGGTGAAGTCGCGGACCGCCTTGCTCGTCGTCGGCGCGGCCTGCATCTGCTGGGTCACCTTGAGGAACTCGTCCATCGGGAAGACGTAGAGGCAGCGCTCCTGGCCACGGGTCACGACGAGGCCGTCCGACATCCGCTCGCGGAACTTCGCGGGGAGGAAGAGGCGGCCCTTGTCGTCGAGTCGGGGGCTGTGTGTACCGAGAAACATCGTGCCCACCTCCCCTGCCGACCCGTCCAAGGACCCCACGGCCCTCTGGTTTCCCCCACTTTACTCCACCACGACCCGTCATCACTGCACTTTCACCATAAATCTCGCCTCAAAGAAGCTATTTGTGCAGGTCAAACCGGTGGTGAAAAGTGGTGGACGGTCGACCACCACCGGGCCACGGCGGGTCGCGAACCAGCCCGTCGGGACCGAGCTGGACACCAAACCCCGTCCAGAGCCGGTCCGGAACCGCCGCGGCAACGAATGACGCTGAGCGAAATGACCCCGTGACGGCCGTCGTCAGGTCACGAGACGGCATACCCCCTGTCTTGGTGGTGCGTTGTGGGGGAAGATCGATCGACCACCCGGGGGGCGCAGCGTGGCGGCCATGGGGATGACGGAAGGACAGCCGGTGCAAGGCAGGCACGAGGACGACGCCATCAAGCAGGCAAGGCCCACCCCTGTGGGGACGACCAACCCGGAGACCCTGCTCTCCCTCCCCGCGGGCTCCCCCGCCTCCCTGGGCCAGGTGACCGAGGTCGCCGGACGGCTCGCCCGCGCCATCAACTCGGTGATCGAGGGCAAGCCGGACGTCGTGCACACCGCCATCACCGTGCTGCTCGCCGAAGGACACCTGCTCCTCGAGGACGTCCCCGGCGTCGGCAAGACGATGCTGGCCAAGACGCTCGCCCGGTCGATCGACTGCTCGGTCCGCCGCGTGCAGTTCACCCCCGACCTGCTGCCGAGCGACATCACCGGCGTCAGCGTGTTCAACCAGGACGTGCGTGACTTCGAGTTCCGCCCCGGCGCGATCTTCGCCAACGTCGTCGTGGGCGACGAGATCAACCGCGCCTCACCCAAGACGCAGTCGGCCCTGCTCGAGTCGATGGAGGAGGGACAGGTCACCGTCGACGGCCAGACCTACGACCTCCCGAAGCCGTTCATCGTGATGGCCACCCAGAACCCCATCGAGATGGAGGGCACCTACCCCCTCCCCGAAGCCCAGCGCGACCGCTTCATGGCGCGCATCTCCCTCGGCTACCCGTCGGCCCGCGCCGAGGTGGCGATGCTGGACAGCCACGGACAGGTCTCGCCGCTGGAGACGCTCAGCCCGGTCACCGACGCCGCCACGGTCTCGGCCATGGTGCGGGCGGTCCGGTCGGTCTTCACCAGCGACGCCATCAAGCAGTACGTCGTCGACCTCTCGGCAGCCACCCGGTCCAGCTCCGCGCTGCGGCTCGGTGCCTCCCCGCGCGCCAGCCTGCACATGCTTCGTGCCTCCCGCGCCCACGCGGCGCTCGACGGTCGTGACCACGTGCTGCCTGACGACGTCCAGGCCATCGTGCTGCCGGTCCTGGCGCACCGCATCATCCCGACCGGCGAGACGCAGCTGGCCCGCCGCAGCACCGGCGAGGTGCTGCAGGACCTCATGCGGCGGGTGCCGGTCCCGGCTTCCGGCCGCTGAGGCGTCAGCGTGCGTCGACTTCGCGACCTGCTCACCACCCGCGGGCGGGCGTTCGTCGCTGCGGGAATCACGTTGGTGCTGTGTGGAATTGGGCTCGGCTTCACCGACCTCACCCGCATCGGCGTGCTGCTCGTCGCGCTGCCGCTGCTGAGCGGGCTGCTCATGCGGCGCCACGACCTGCGGTTCGCCCTCGAGCGCACCGCCCTGCCGGGACGGATCCAGGTCGACGAGCAGTCGCTAGTCACACTCGGCATCGAGAACGCCGGTGGCGCGGCCAGCCCGTTGCTGATGGCCGAGGAGCAGCTCGACTACGCCCTCGGTGACCGGCCGCGGTTCGTCGTGCCGAGGCTTCGCCGTGGTGACCGCCAGGAGGTGCACTACTCGGTGCGCTCGCACGTCCGCGGGCGGCATCGGCTGGGCCCGCTCGGCGTCCGGCTGAGGGACCCGTTCGGGCTGAGCACCCGGGTGGCCGCGATCTCCGGGTCCAGCGACATCCTCGTGCTGCCCAAGATCATCCCGCTCGGCGGCGGCCAGCCACCTGGGAGCGGCGTCGGCGCCGAGGGCGCGATCCCGCACATGGTCGCCCTCCACGGCGAGGACGACGTCTCGATTCGCTCCTACCGTGACGGTGACGACCTGCGTCGCATCCACTGGCCGGCAACCGCCAAGACTGGCGAGCTGATGGTCCGCCAGGAGGACCGCCCCGCGCGCCGTCGCGCCGCGATCGTCCTCGACTCCCGGGCCCGTGGTCACCACGGCTCGGGCACCTCCGGCTCCTTCGAGTGGGCGGTGACCGCGTGCGCCTCCGTCTCCGCGCACCTCCTCGACCAGGGGTATGCCGTGCACCTCATCAGCGATGAGACGGCCGAGGACAGCCGGGCCGCGAGCGCCATGGAGGTCGATCCCCTGCTGGACGTGCTGGCCATGGCCGAGACGGGGTCGGACGACCAGTTCGGCGACGTGCTGCAGTCCGCCCACCCCGTGACGGCGTCCGGTGGCCTGATCCTCGCTGTCGTGACCGACCTCGACGAGGAGCTGGCCCGTCGGGTCGCCTCGTTGCGCCAGCCCGGTGGGACGGCGCTGGCTATCGTGCTGGACCCCGACGGCTTCACGGCGACCAGGCGGCACCGGCCCGGCGCCAGCGACGAGCTCGCCTGCGTCCCGGTGCTCCGCGGGGCCGGGTGGACCGTCGCCGTCGTGGGCGTCGGTGACGACCTCCCCTCGGTCTGGGGCGTCCTGTCCCGCACCACGAGCCGGATCGGTGTGGCATGAGCCGCGGACGTATTGCCGACTCGCTCATCGCCGGAGCGGCGTCTGCTGTCGTCGCGTGGCCACTCACCACGCTGTTCACACCGAACACCTGGATCCGCCCCATGCTCGGCATGGTGTTCGCGGTGGTGCTCGTCGGCATCCTCGCCCGGATGCTCACGACCTCCTGGATCGCCATCGCGGCAGCGCAGCTGGTCGGGGTCGTCCTGGCTGGCTCCTGGCTCTTCGGTCGCGGCCACCTGTGGCACGCGCTGCCCACCCCGGACATGGTGCTGGCGTTCAACAACCTTCTCGTCGACGCACGCGAGACGATCCAGAACTACGCCGCGCCGGCACCCACCAACCGCGGCATCACCCTGGCCATCGGCCTGGCGATCGGCGTTGTCGCCACGATCGTCGACCACCTGGCCGTGATGCGCCGCTCGCCCGCCCTCGCCGGTCTGCCGCTGCTCACTGCCTTCCTCATCTCGGCCTCGAACTCCGGGGAGTCCCTGCACCCGATGTTCTTCATCGCAGCAGGTGGCCTCTGGCTGCTGATGCTCGGACGGCAGGGCATCGCCTCGCTGCGGCGGTGGAGCACCACCGTGCCGATGAGCACCACCGGCCGGCGCAACACCGACGACCACGACGGCGCCTACGGGTATGCCGCGGTCGGCCGCACCCTCGCCGTCGCCGGGTTGGTCGCAGCGGTCGTGGTGCCGGTGGTCATCCCCCACTTCCCGACGCGCTACCTCATCGACGGTCTCGGCCGGTCCGGCAACTCGACCGGTTTCAGCGACGGACAGATCGGGCTCAAGTCGACCCTCGACCTCACCAAGAGCCTCAACAACCCGTCCAAGGCCCCAGTCCTGAGCTACACGACCAACGCCGCGATCCTGACGCCGTTGCGTGTGGGCGTGCTCAACACCTACCTCGCGGACACCTGGCGCGAGGACCCCGACGACGTGGACTACGGCCGTCGCACCACCGTCAACCCGCCACCCGACCTCGCCGCGGACGTGCCACGCGAGACCTACCGGATCTCCGTGGAGGACTCCCGCATCGAGGCGCCCCAGATCGCCGCGCCCACCCCCCTGGTGTCCGCCGACCTCGGCCGCGTGACCTGGGGCCTGGACCGCAACACGTCGGTCGCCACGGTGCGGCGGGCCGCGCGGTCGTACAGCTTCTCCTACCTCGCGCTCAACCCCACCCAGGACTCCCTCGCGCAGGACCGCCAGGGCGCCACCGGCGGCATCCTTCAGGAAGACCTCCAGGTCGACCCTGCCTCACAGGACATCCTCAGCAGGCTGGTCGACGACGTGGTGCCGCAGAACGCCTCACGGATCGAGGCCGCCCGCGCGATCCAGAAGTACCTGCGCACCGACGGCGGTTTCACCTACTCGCTGAAGCTGCCCGAGACGGTCAAGAACCAGTTCGGCCAGGACGAGCGGCCCGACGCGATCTCGCTCTTCCTGCGGTCCAAGACCGGCTACTGCGTGCAGTTCGCCACCGCCATGGTGATGATGGCCCGCCAGGCCGGGATCCCCGCGCGGATGGCGATCGGCTTCCTCCCGGGCACCGCCGACAAGGGCACCTACACCGTGCGGTCCTCGGACGCGCACGCCTGGCCGGAGCTCTACTTCCAGGGCATCGGCTGGCTGCGGTTCGAGCCCACCCCGTCCGGCACCCAGAACACGGTCGCACCGCCCTACTCGCTCGCCCCGACGACCCCCGGCGGTGGCAGCTCCGCGACCAACACCGCGACCGGCGGCGCCACGACGTCCGCCCCGCGGACCGACGGTCGCAACGACCCCGGCGCCACCGACCCGGTCAGCACCACGGGCAGCGGCTCGACCTTCGGGAACTGGTTCGGGCCGCGCACCAGGACGACGGTCCTGTGGATCGTGCTCGGACTCCTCATCGGGATCCTGGGCTCGCTCGCCGTCCCGCTGGCCGCGCGCAGGCGGCTGCGCCGTCGGCTGCGACACGCACCGGACGAGTCCACCCGGGTCGAGATCGAGTGGCAGGCCATGATCGAACGGATCGGTGACCTCGGCGTGATCCCCCCACGTGGCAGCACGCCCCGGCAGGCGGGCCGCTTCTACCAGCGGGAGGCCTATCTCGAGGGGGACCAGACCGAGGCGCTGCACCGCGTCGTCGCCGGCGTGGAACGCTCTCGCTACGCCCCTCCCGGAGCCACGATTGCCGACATTCGCACCGACACCCAGACGGTGGTCAAGGCGGTCTCCGGGGCGCGCCGGCGCAAGGACCGGATGCGCGCCGCCTGGTGGCCCACCGAAGGCCTCATCGAATGGCGCGAACGCCGTGCCTCGGTCGGGCGGATCCTGCGCAGGCCGGTGGTCCGCTTCCAGGACTGGCGCGAGGCGCGTCGCGACTTCCGCGCGTAGCCGTCGGGCGGCATACGAGACGACGAAGGCCCCCCGAGTCTCGGGGGGCCTTCGTCATCGCCTTGGTATGCCGGTCGCCCGGCACCGCGCATCAGTCCAGGTAGTCGCGCACTAGAGACGCTTGAACGCTGTGCAAGTGAGCGTTGCAAACGTGCAGGTCAAGAGCGCTGTGGGGCGAAATATCCTGGACTGAGGATCACCCCATGAGCAAGTCATTCAACATCACCGTAGGCGCGCTGGTCGCCGGGACCATCATCGGCGCGGGGATGGTCCTGGGCATCAGCTCAGCCACCGCAGGACCGGCAGCGCCCTACGTCGCGCCAGAGTGCCAGCAGGCGGTGCAGATCAGCCACGACTACAACGCCACGACCGACCAGACCGAGCGGGCAACTCTCTATGACGCCTACCTCGTGCGGTCGAAGGTCTGCCTGTCGTACCCGCGGCCCTGACAACACAGAGCCCCTGTCACCACACGGCGGCAGGATGCAGAACGGCCCCGCCGGATGAAGCAAGCACCCAGCGAGGCCTAGACAGTTCAACCAAACCCGATTGGAGAACCACCGTGAACACATCATCCAGCGCAACCGAGGTAGTGGGCATCAGCGAAACTACGCGGCCCAGAATGACTATCGCGGACCGCCTGAGCAGCAACCTCAAGAAGTACCGCACCACGCCACGTCGCGGGGAAGCCATCACCCTCCAGGAGGCATCCCGGCAATCAGGCATCTCCATCCTCGAGCTCCGTCGCCGCATCGAATCGGGAGAGTTGGACGCATGGCACACGCTCGTGATCGACGCGACCGACCTCGAGGCGGAAACGACTGCCCACCAGCGACAGGAGTTCGCACGCCTCATCGAGGACGCCACAGGAACGGCGCCCACCGACGACAAGATGGTCCAGATGTTCGGGCCGAAGTTCGCAGCACAGGCGGTGACGGCATGATGACCGCCGAGACGCGGGCCGTCGCGCAGCATCAGCCCTGGTGCAACGACCACACCCCCGACAGCACAGGTGACCGAGGGGCGTGCTCGTGGGAGCGGGCGCTCGCAGCTGGTCACTTCGTCAACGTCGAGGAGGGCGAGGACGGGGCACCGCCGTACGTCGCAGTGTGGGGCGACGGCAATGCCCTCACGCCACAGGAGGCGCGCACGATGGCAGCTGACATCCTCGAGGCTGCCGACATCGCAGGGGCCAACGCCTGACCAACCCCGCCCAACACAGCGGCACCCTGTCATTCCGACAGGGTGCCGCTGCTAACGAGATCATCGGCTCACGATCGCCTGACCTCGCCCCGTTAGACGAGCCCGATTCTGTTAGATACGAGCCGCCGTGAGAACTAGCGCTTACGCCGCGCGGCCGTCGCTTTCGCGCGCTGGTCATAGTCGGCCAAGGCAGAGCGGGCTGTTTCGGGATCGCGACGCACTGCCGCTTTCAGTTGTGTGCGCCGGAACGCGTCACGATGCTCGCCAATCGCCGTCTCCCAGCCGGCGCGCCCGGTCGAAAGCCCCTCCCCAAGCAGAAATTCCAGAACATCCTCGAGCGACGGCCTGAAGCGTCGGCCGCCTACGGGCAGATGAAGACGATCCAAGGAGCGGGTAGATGCGCGCTCCCAATGCTCACTCGATGCGTAGACCTGCAGATGCGATTCGGGGTAGTCGTCCTTGTCTCGCTGATAGTCGACGTGCAAGAGGCTCGAGCCTTCGTCGGCGATGTCGGCGTAAACCTCGAACACCGATGTTTGCACCTGAACATATTCATCCTCGGCGTCCGGCCCCAGAAGGAACCACACCGATAGCGCGAGACCTTGACCCGCCTTGCCTGGATTGACGGCAAACGGACTCGAAGCTCCAAGGTCTGAGGGCGTCACTCCGTAACCGACGTGAATGAAGTCGCCCTGGGTTGCCCAGCTCAGGCGGATCCCATCCGTAACCGTACGGTTGAGCAGACTCGACAGCCGATCCGCGAACTCTCGGCCCTCCCGAGCTACATCAAGACTTCTCAAGTTCGGAGACGAGAGCCCAAGCGATACGAGCGCGGCCGGAGCTGAATCGTCCGACCTCTGCCTGCTCATGCAACTGCGCACGCGTTACGTTGGCGCGACGCACGGCGCGCCGAACGGACTCCTCTAACTCCGCCTTGGTGGCCGTCGTCCCCGCCAGTCCTGCAGATGCCATCTCGTCCTCCTCTGAGTTCAGTGTTTCATACGGTCTCATTTGGGTCCGACATTCCTCTCAACTCGGTGCTTCCGTCGTGTTCGTTCCCCCATCTCAGGCCCCTGCCCACCCACCCCCCTCCCGGCCAAGGTGCTAGCGCGACTCGGTTAGCCTCTGCCTGTTAGTACGGGTCTGGGGGATCTGAGCGAAACCGTGGAGAAAGTCACGGACGAGGGTCTGTGGTGCCCGGTGTGGACTCGTCGTCCTGGGTGCCGACCTGCTCGAGCAGCTCGCGTAGGGACGTGCGCAGGCGCTCCACCTCGCCCTCCCAGAACGCCGCCCGCGGCTCGGCATCCTTGATGTCCCATGCCGACGTGGACATCGCCACGCGCAAGGCTGCGTCTTGCTGCGCACGCTGAGCCCTTGTGAGCAGGATCTGGGCGCGACGGATGGCGTACTCAGCAGATCGTCGGCACGCAGGGGTGCAGTAGACGGCGGGCCGGCCAGTCGCCTTGGTCTTCGGCATCGGCCCAGAGCACTCAGGACATGTCATAGGGTTTCTCCACGCTTTTCAGAAAAATGGACGTTGGGCCCACGCAGTTGGTGAGGTGCCACCCCGCATCGCGCAGGAACCCCTGCCGAGGGGGTCTATGCCCCACCCCTCACGTGCGTGAGCTCAGGTGATTGAACCTGGGTGCTTCTCGACGGGCCTCACGCCTTGTGCTTTGCGCTTTGTGTGTGCTCGTGCTCTGCCTCGTGCAGCCTCAGCCTTGCTCTTGTCCTCGTGGCACGTACGTCCACAGGTGGGGCAGGGGTGGCCATGCATGGGGGCTAGGTTGCTGATGTCGTGCACGCTGATGTCGGTGCGTGTCCACTCAGCCCATGGTGTGGTCTGGTCTACCTGTCACGGGCCTACCTGCCGCCAGTTGCCCTTGCCGTCACCGCGTCGGTTGTTGTCTTCCATCCACTCGGCGAACCGGGCAGAGGGGTTGACGGCGGTCGGGCCGTTGGCACCTGACGCTTGGCTAGGGTCGGGGCGTGGTCGGCGCCGGACGGGTTCGACCGGCTCGGGCTCGGAGGTCGGTGCGGTGACACCGAGGATGGCTGCGAACTCGTCGGCGGCGCTGCTCACCGGAGCGCGCCTGCCTCAACCTCGCCGTAGCTCCGCTCCACAAGGCCACCATCTGGCGTGGTCGTGCCGCGAGTGAAGTTGGCTGCGGCGTGGCGTTCGATGCGGGTACGCGCCCCGCCGTGCTGGGCCAGTGTGAGGCCGAGCGGGGCGAGGCTGTCCCAGTCGGCCACGGTCGACGGCGTGCCTTGGTGGAAGGTGGCGACGGCCTGGGTTACGGCGTCGAGGCCGGCGCTGGGCTTGACGGCCAGGGCGAGCCAGACTGCGTCCTGGCCGAAGTCGTCGGCCTCTCCTGTGATGAGGGCGAGGGTGGCGCGGGCGTTGAGCGTGCTAGCCAGGTCGGCGGCGCACCGCAGCAGCGTCGCGTGGGCCGTCAAGTCCTTGGCGGTCTCGTGGCCGGTGATGGTGCGCGGCGCGTTGGCGAGGGCGGCGTAGGCCTTGAGCTCCGTGGCGAACTCCTCGACGAGCTTGGGCACGTACTCGGCGGCGATGTGCTGGCCAAGTCGCGCGACTTGGCGGTCTGCGTCGAGGGCGAGTTCTTCGGCGGCGCTACGTCGGGCTGCGGCGTGCACGCGGGCGGCGGCGGTCTGGTCGAGCCAGTCGTCGACCTGGGCAGCGGTGGTCGGCAAGGGCACGGGCACCGGGTCTGCGTCGCGGATGGCGGCCTTGGCTGCGGCGCCGAGGGTGGTCAGGCGGGCGAAGTCGGCGGGGCGTTCCCAGCCGCGGGATTCGCCGATGGCGACGGCGGCGTTGGTCTGGGCCTTGGCGTGGGCGATGGCGTCCTGGGTGGTGGTCATGAGTGGTTCCTTTTCGTGGGGTCGGCGGGCTCGTCTGCGAGCGCGCGCAGGTGGGGGCAATGCGGGTAGTTCTCGGCTCCGTGGTCATCGCACAGCCAACGGACCTTGTAGAGGCTGCGGCGGACGCGGACTCTGACCCCGTCGACGGCGGCGACCGCGCTGCGGCCTCCACCGGGGGTGGGGCGTCCGGACCACCCGATGATGAGGACGGTCATCGGATCTCCAACCGATCAGGCTCGGGTTCCTTGCGGGCGTTGCGCTCGAGAGCGCACAGCCCGCACCCTCTGCCGCGCTGGTCCACACGCACTTCGTGGTGGGCTCGGCACCTATACGGGCTACCTGCGTGGGGTCCGTCATCGTTGGCCTGTGGGCGCTTCCGGGGCTGTTCGTCGGGTGTCCGGTCCCTATGAAGAGAGCAACGCCAACCCGTGAACCCGACGTGCGCCCAACCGGTTTTGTCGCAGTCGCGGCAGGTGACTTGCGCGTGGGTGGCTCTGCTGCTCACGGGGTCACCTTCTGCTGTAGCGCGGCCTCGTCCCACGACACGACCATGACGGCGCCAGCGTCTGCGGTGGTCTGCAGGAGCAGGCGGGCGTAACCGTGGGTGGCGGGGACCGTGATGGGGCCTAGGGCTAGCTGGTACGCGCCACCGGGACTAGTGACGGTGGCGAGCGTGGTCTCTGTCGCTGCGGGGTCACCGGGTTCACATTTGGCTGCGTCCGGGGCTGTGAGCACCTTGAGCACGCACGCCCACGCGGTGGCGGTGCCGACTGCTTTGAGCCACACAGAGCCTTGGTAGTCGATGCCGTCGTCGACCATGACGGGTCGTGAGGCGGTGGTGTGGTCAACCGGAACGACGTCGGGTGTCATGGTCACGAGGGCGCGCGCTGAGCCGGCCAGGGACTCGCCTGCGGTGTTGTCCCACACGAGGACTGCGTTCGCGGTCGTGGTGTATTCGGTCCAGTTGTCAGGCGGCGCGCCCGCGGGGCCGTACTCGAACCCTGGGTTGGGCAGCAGGTTGGATCCCAGCACGAGGCCGGCCGGCGTGCCTCCGGAGCGGATCGACGTCAGCTCGTACGTCTCGCCCAGCGGGCTGATGGTGACGATGTTGCCGACTGCCACGAGGCCGGTGTGGTCGGTGACGAACGCGGGCACCTCGCCGCCGTTGGCGTTCACGAGGGCGATTCCGTCACTGACGGAGATCACTTGGCCAACGCGGGGGACTCGGCGTCGGCTGCTGGCAAACACCGTGTCTAGGAATGAGTTGCTGCTCATGCGGCATCGCCTCCGCGGTGCTCGTCGCACACCCAAACGCCTTTGAGGTTGTCTACGTGGCGCGGGTCGACGTTCTCGAGGCTGCCTCCGCAGGGCTGGCGCGCGCACCCGAGGCTTATCGGTGGGGACGCCATGAGCGTGAGCCCAGAAACGACCGTAGCGGGCTCGGCATCGCGCTGGGGTATGTCGGTAACCTTGACGGCCTTGACGCGGTCCTGTGCGCCGTTGCGGGGCTCCGTGGGCTTGATGCCGCTGTCTGGGCCGAAGTAGCCAGTAGGTCCGAGATCGTCGGCGCCTAGCAGTTGAATCGGGTCGGTGTTCATGGGTTCTCCGTTCATCGCAGCCACACCAACGTGGCGCTGGCGTTTGCTTGGTTGGCACCGTTGCTGGCGAAGTTCTGGTATCCAGTGGCGCCCTGCGTCTTCACGGTCACCGTGCCGCCAGGAGTTAGGCCCGTGAGCAGTGCGGCGACCGAGCAGGACACGGACGTCTGACCGTTGGAGCCGCTGATAGACACGCCCGCCGTGAGGCCGTTGGTGGCGCCCACGCAGACGCGGGCTTGTACGACGTCGGCCCCGGCCCCGTTGGATCCACCCGTGGTGTTCGGGTCGACCACGAAGACCATTCCGGTGACGTGCGCCAGCAGTTGAGTGCAGCCGGCCGGAACGGTGACGTTCTGCGTTGCCAAGGTCGTCCACGATGCAGCCACGAGGGCAAACGCAGTGTCGACGGCATTGACGACACCGGGCACGACCGGCTGCAACAGCGAATCGTTTGTGATGCTCCCTGGGCGCAGGAACAGCTCACCGATGGCAGCGCGGGCGCTGTTCAACGACCAGCCCTTGGTGCCGGCGTCGCCGGCATCAAGGTCGCCGTCGAAGTCGTCAGATTCCATTCCGTTGTGGCCGGTCGTGTGCATGCCGGTGAAGGCGAACGGCGAGCGGTTGATGAGCCCTTTCTGAACGCGCCTTATCTCCTCGATCGTCGCCGAGAGGGTTCTGTACGGCTCTGGCAGCGCGGCCATCAGGCGCCTCCCTCGGCAATGTCCTGCATCCGCCCGACAATCGCCAGAATGGGCAGCAGGTCGACGGCTTCGGCAGCTACGTCCTCGCCGGCCATCTTGCGCCGGTTCAGATTCTCGGCGTCGCGGATGGCGAGTGCGAGGAGGCAATCTGCAGCCTTGCTCACTCTGCGGCGTTCGCTCTTGGTGATCATGTTCAGCTCGCTTTCTTGGTACGGGTTTTGGGGGTTCGGTCGACGCCGGCGTAAACGCAGGCGGTGGGCTTGGTCTCGTCTGCCATCGCGGCGCACAGGTCGAACACGGGACAGAATCGGCAACCGGCCGCGGCGTACTCGCGGTCCTCGGCGGACTCACTCGTCCACTCCGGTCGGCCTTTGCATGGCCAGCGGATGCCCTTGTCTTCGAGGTCTGCCAGGGCTGCTGTCAGACGTTCGGCGGCGGCGGCGGCGTTCACGCGGCACTCCTGCAGCTCGGGTGGACGAGCCAACCGGGCTTGAGGTGCCCTGAGCAGACTGGGCATCTCCGTGCCTCATTAGCCCTGGCGAGAGCCTCGCGGCACAGGTCAGCGGCCACCGGCTGCTCGTCGTCGTCCTCGATGGGATCGCCGTAGCGGTCCAGTCGGGGGCTCATCGGGACACCTCACGGCGTGTGAGTGGAGGCGGTGGAGGGTTCTCGGCAAACTCCCTATGTGTATGTGTTCGGGATGAATGCAGTAACCCTCCACTTCCTCCACTTCTGTGCTCAGTAGCGCTCATCGACGGCCTCCTTGACGACCTCGAGCCCTTGGAAGACGTTGCCGCTGTTGGTCTTCCGTGACTGATGGCCGCGCGTTTCCATCGACTCCTTGAATCGGCGCGTGTTGCCCGGTTCCTCGCTGTTGACGCGGCACCACGCCTGCCATTCGGCGAACAACTCGGAGGCTCGGGCGAACACGTAGGGGTTGACGTAGCAGACTTCCTCGATGAACTGGGCCAGCGCGTCGGCGCTCACCTGGTACTGCTCGGTTGCCACCTTCACGGCCTGCGGCGGGTCGAGCCGGCGCTCGACGTACTCGCCATAGCCGCGCACGGCCCACGCAAGGATTCCGGGCAGCTCAAGAGCGAGCCTGTCGCCTAGTCCGGTGTCCTCGCGTCCGATGAATGACACGTCGAAGGGCACGACCAGTAGACGCGCCCACAGGGCGGGATCGTCCGCGGGCACCCGTGGAAGGTGGTTCGTGATCATCACGGGAAGATGGGAGGGCTCGAATTCCACGAAGTCCTGACGCATCGCTCGCGCTCGGATCGTGTCGCCTCCGGTGAGCCGCTTCACGGTCGCCACGGCCAGCCGCTTGCCCTCGTCGGTCTCCTGACAGGTCGCCAGTCGGACGCCTCGAAGGTCGAGCTGTCCAGTCGGGTGGGCTCGGTCACGGGCCAGGAAGAGCTCCGGCTCGGCCTCGATGGCGTAGTCCCCGATGGCAGCCGCGAGGGTGCGAACCATCGTCCCCTTGCCGTTGCGGCCGGTGCCGGTGAGGATCGGCAGAACATGCTCGACCACCTTGCCAACCAGCGAGAGCCCCACCATGCGACGGAGGAAGTCGCGCACCTCCGCGTCTGGCAGCGCGTCTGCGAGGAACGTCTCCCATGTGGGCGCCTCTGCACCTGCGTCGTATCCGGTGCCGCACACCTTCGTGAGCCGGTCGGCCGGCCGATGTGGGCGCAGGTCGAGCGTGCGCAGGTCGAGCGTGCCGCTGAGGGTGTTCAACAGGTACGGATCTGCGTCCAGGTCGCCAACGATGGCGGCGAATGCGTCAAGGGCTGAGGCGAGCCTGAGCACCCCGTCAACGCCTGCGGCTGTCTCGCACCTGCGCACGTCGCTATAGAGGTGGTCGCGTTCCTTGCCGGGAAGGTCGACGGCCTCAGCGAGCGCTTGACGCAGGGTGTCGAACACGGCCTTGGCTGCCTCGCCGCGTTCGTCCACGGTCCAGCGATGTCCATCCCAGACGTGCCACCCGACATTGGCAACGTGCAAGAGTCGGTCGGTGTAGCAGGCCGCCAGTCGGTAGGCCATGCGCAGTTGCCCGCGGTGCTGCTCGCCTTCGTGTGCGTGGGAGTCGCCGTAGTCGGCCATCGGCTCGAGGTCGTCGGCGGGCGCGTACTCGGGTGTGGGCTCGTCTATGCCGAGCATCCGTTTGAACTCCGGGTGCAGGTCGTCGCTCACGCGGCCACCCCCTCTGCCTGGGCGCGGATCTCGTCCGACCAGCCCTTACCGTGGTTCGCCTCGGCCAGCGTCACAGCCTGATCGGTCCAGCGTCGGGCCTCGGCGTGCAACCACCCGCACGCGAGATCCACGGAGGCGTCCTGACGGCCCGCGGCATAACCCGCGTCATAGCCGCCAATCCAGAGACGGTGATCCTCGGCTAGAATGGGATCGACGCCGCCAAACGTCTTTGGGTCCGCCTCAGCCTTCGGGTTGGGGCGGATTTCGTTGCCCAACGAGCAGGTGGACCTGTCAGGCAGCATCATTCGCAGCCTCCCCGAGCTCGTCCAGCTCTGCCTCGGCAGCCTCGGCGGTCTCGGTCAGCTCGCGGGACTTGCGGCGCGAGATGGCGCTCTTCAGGGCGAGCCTCTGGTAGTGCGCCTTGCGCAGGTGTTCAGCGGCGATGGGGTCGCCGTCTGCCTGAGCGAGGAACTTGGCGTCAAGGCCGGCACGCGCGTTGGCGGTGCGCGCGGTGCGGTTGGGGGTCTGTGCCCAAGACTCGTGGGCGGCGATCTGCGAACGGAGCTTGCGCTCAGATTCAGTCATGGTGACCTCGGGTTCATTGACCTCTGGTCATCCGGGCAAGGAGCCTGTGACCGGAGGCGAGTGGCCTACGGATCACGCTCGACTTGCCCTCACGGCCTCCTGGGCCGGGCTAGGGACTCACCGCCTGGGCGAACTCCCACAGTCGTTCGGCATCGAGCGCTTCCAACGGCCACCTGGGCCTGAGTCACACCTCGCGCCTAGCGAGTTAAATCTCACCCATGGAACTCTGCGGGTGTTGGTTGCGACTCTGCCATGGTCCGAAGCACAGCGCAACCCGTTTACGCCGAAGTCAATAGCAATCTCACATATTGAGATAACTATTAGATCTCGCCTAGGTTGAGCCCTCGGGCTTCCTCCGCAGCACGGGCGGACGCCTGGGCCTTGGTGTAGCGCATCAGCATGTCGGGTCGGGTCCAGCCCGCTACGGCCATCAGCCCACCTTCGGAACCGCCAGCGGCGAGCCAACGGTGAGCCGCGGTGTGGCGCATCTTGTGCGGGTGGAAGCCAACGATCCCGGCGGCGGCGGCGCGCTCCCCCAGCGCCTTGTGCAGTGCGTCGTAGCTGAATCCCTTGCCACGATCCCCTAGCCACAGTGCGGGGCTGTCTGCGAGGCGATGGTGGGTGCGCAGCCGCATGTAGCGGTCCAGCGCCAGGGCGGTGTGTGGTCCGAACGGGACCACGCGGCCTTTGCCGCCCTTGCCTTTGCGGATGATGGCCGTACCGGCAGTGGCGTCGATGTCGTCGCGCTCGATGGCGACCACCTCACCGGCTCTCGCGCCGGTTTCGAGCATCAGCCGCAGCATGGCCTCGTCCCTGCGGTGGCGCATGGCCTCGGCCGGCGTCGCGCCCTTGGGTGGCACACACGCCTTGAGCAAGGCCTTCAGCTCGTCCTCCGTCAGGGGCTCGATCACCTTCGTGTCGAGCTTGGGCGCCTTGATGCCCACGAATGGGTCAGCCGGGATCTCGCCCTCCTCGGCCAGCCATGACGTGAACCGTCGCACCGCCAACTGGCGGGCGCGTGCCGTCGCGGGTTGGTTGCCGCCGTCGAGCAGCGCCGCGATCCATCCGCGGATGCTAGCGCGCTCGAGCGGTGGCGCGTCGTTGTCCTGGCACCATGTGAGGTAGAACCGCACGCCCTCGGAGTACGTCTTGATGGTCTGCTCACTCTTGCGGTCGGCGCGCAACGACAAGAGCCACGAGGGCAGCAGCATCCGCAGGTCCGGCTGAGCAGGTTTCTTCGCCACGACACGCAGCATAGCCTGATATCTGGACTAAGAGCGCTGTGCGGGTGTAGCGTGTCGCCTGTCAGAGCCTCTACAGGGCAATGACCTGCGGAAACGCCGACCTGACCGTCTGAGTCTCAGTCGAGATAGTCGCGCAGCACCTGGGACCGACTCGGGTGGCGCAGCTTGCTCATCGTCTTGGACTCGATCTGGCGGATCCGCTCGCGGGTCACGCCGTAGACCTTGCCGATCTCGTCGAGCGTCTTCGGCTGGCCGTCGGTGAGGCCGAACCGCATCGAGACCACACCGGCCTCGCGCTCGGAGAGCGTGTCGAGGACCGAGTGCAGCTGCTCCTGCAGGAGCGTGAAGCTGACCGCGTCGGCCGGCACGACTGCCTCGGAGTCCTCGATGAGGTCACCGAACTCGCTGTCGCCGTCCTCGCCGAGGGGCGTGTGCAGGGAGATGGGCTCGCGACCGTACTTCTGGACCTCGACGACCTTCTCAGGGGTCATGTCGAGCTCCTTGGCGAGCTCCTCCGGGGTGGGCTCGCGCCCGAGGTCCTGGAGCATCTGGCGCTGCACGCGGGCCAGCTTGTTGATGACCTCGACCATGTGCACCGGGATCCGGATGGTGCGGGCCTGGTCGGCCATGGCGCGGGTGATCGCCTGGCGGATCCACCACGTCGCGTACGTCGAGAACTTGTAGCCCTTGGTGTAGTCGAACTTCTCGACCGCACGGATCAGACCGAGGTTGCCCTCCTGGATCAGGTCCAGGAACAACATGCCGCGACCGGTGTAGCGCTTGGCCAGCGAGACCACGAGGCGCAGGTTGGCCTCGAGCAAGTGGTTCTTGGCCTTCTTGCCGTCCTGGGCGATCCACCACAGCTCGCGCTTGAGCTTCATCTCGATCTTGTCGCCGGAGTTCAGCCGCTCCTCGGCGAACAGGCCGGCCTCGATGCGCTTCGCGAGCTCGACCTCCTGCTCGGCGTTGAGCAGGGCGACCTTGCCGATCTGCTTGAGGTAGTCCTTGACCGGGTCAGCCGTGGCACCGGCGGTGACGACCTGCTGGACCGGGGCGTCGTCCTCGTCATCGTCGCGCAGGACGAAGCCCGCGCCCTCGGACTCCTCGTCCTTCTTGTCGTCCGTGTCCTCGTCGTCGATGACGACGTCCTCGAGCTCCCCCACCACGACGTCGGTGGGCTCTGCCGCGGGGGCGTCGCTGTCGGCGGCGTCACCATCGGCTGCGGCACCGTTGGCGGCCGTCTTGGCAGCGGCCTTCTTCGTGGTCGCGGCCTTCTTGGTGGCCGGCGCTGCCTCGCCCGCGGCTGCCGCTGCGGCCTTCTTGGTCGTGGTCGCCTTGGCGGGCGCGGCCTTGGTGGCCACAGGCTTGGTCGCGGCTGCCTTGGTGGCCGTCTTCGCCGCCGGCTTGTCGTCGGCCTTCGGGGCTTCGGCCTTGGGTGCCGCAGCCTTTGCGGCGGGCTTGGCCGCAGGCGAAGCCGTCTTGGCGGCAGCCTTCTTGGCCGGTGCCGTCGCAGTCTTCTTCCGGGTGCTGGTCGCAGCCACCGCACGCGTGGCGGTCGCCGGGTCGAGGGTCACGTGGATGCCCTGCTCGTCCAGGGACCGCAGCACGGCCTTCATCCGCTTGGGTGCGATCTCGGCCCCCTCCAGGGCGTCACGCAGCTGACCGCTGTCAACCGAGCCGTTGGTGCGGCCCTGCTTGAGCAGCTTCTGCAGTGCGGGGTGGGAGAACTCTGGGGGAAGAGACGGTGCGGGGCTCGCAGCCTTCTTGGACACAGGCGACACGGACTACCTTTCGTCGCGGACTCGCGGCACGGCGCACGTCATCACAGCCATGCTTTGAGGGGATGCCTGTGACAACAACAGCGGGAGTGGAAGTATTGCCGAGACCGGCTGGGCTGGACCCTGACGAGACCTCGTTGCATACATTGTAAAACGACTTGCCCGCAGATCCCGCATCGGCGCGGTCGAGACGTCTGAACGGGACCGGAACGTTGCCGGGACGGGCAACCCGTGGGCCGCCGGACCAGCCGCCTCAGGCGTCTGCCTTCACCGCCAGGACGGGGCACGACGCGTCGAGCAGGATGCGCTGGGCGTTCGAGCCCAGGATCAGCTTGCCGACCGGGGTGCGGCGCCGAAGCCCGATGACGATGAACTCGGCGTTCTCCTCTTCGGCCACGGCGATGAGGTCCTCGGCCGGTTCGTTGCCGCGGACCAGCTGGCGCACCTCGTGCTCCAGACCCTCTTCGTCGAGCTCACCCTGGATGCGGGAGAGCTCGCTCTCGAACCGGTTCGCCTCGTCGCCGTCGAAGTCGCGGCCACCGCGCTGGGAGTTGATGACGATCAGCTTGGACTTGCGCAGCAGCGCCTCGTCCGCGGCTCGGCGCAGTGCGGCGCGCCCTTCCTTCGTCGGTACATATCCCACAACGATGGACACAGGAGCTCCTAAAGGGTTGACCGGACGGCGATGACCGGACGGCAGCTGCCGTTGGGCCGACCGTACCGGAAATCCCCCGGTCAGGCAGGGCCGGACAGCACGTTCGCCACGATCCGCCCGACCTGCTCGATCTCGATGAGGAACCCGTCGTGCCCGTAGTCGGAATGCACCGTGTGCACCGCGGCAGCCGGGACCGCATCGGCGATCTCGTGGGACAGCCGCGGCGGGTAGAGCCGGTCCGAGTCCACCGCGACGACAGCCAGCTCGGCGGTGATCCGGGAGAGCGCCTCGGCGACTCCCCCACGGCCTCGGCCCACGTCATGGGAGTTCATCGCCTCGGTGAGCACGACGTAGGAGTTGGCGTCGAAACGTCCGGCCAGCTTGCCGGCGTGGTGGTCGAGGTAGGACTCGACGGCGTACCGCCCGTGTCCGCCCAGCGGGTCCTCGGCCTGCTGCGGGTCACGACCGAACCGTTCGTGCAGCTCGAGCTCGCTGCGGTAGGTGACGTGTGCGATCCGTCGCGCGATCCCCAGCCCCGTCTCCGGCCCGGCACCGTGCTCGTAGTAGTCGCCGCCGTGGAAGTGCGGGTCGGCACGGATCGCCAGCAGCTGCGCCTGGCACCAGCCGATCTGCTCAGCAGTGGCGTATGCCGTGCTGGCCAGCACGATGGCCGTCGCCACCCGGTCCGGATGGGTGACGGCCCACTCGAGCACGCGCATTCCTCCCATGGAGCCGCCGAGGATGGCACGCCAGCGGTCGATGCCGAGCAGATCCGCCAGGAGGGCCTCGGTCTGCACCTGGTCGCGGACGGTGACGAACGGGAAGCGACTCCCCCACGGGGCGCCGTCGCCGGCCGGCGTCGAGGGACCGGTGCTGCCCTGACACCCACCGAGGACGTTGGCAGCGACCACGAAGAAGCGGTCGGTGTCGAGGGGGCGACCCGGGCCGATCAGCCCGTCCCACCAGCCCGGTGTCGGGTGGCCTGGCCCGGACGGGCCCTCGACGTGGCTGTCGCCAGTCAGGGCATGCTCGACCAGGACGGCGTTGTCGCCGGCGGCGTTGAGCTCACCCCACGTCTCGTAGGCCACCCGCACCGCAGGCAGGACACCGCCGCGCTCGAGCTCCACCGCGCCGAGGTCCACGAACCTGCGCCGGCCGACCGGACCGCCGTCCCGCCAGGCCCCGGACGTTGCTCGTGGAGGGGAGGTCGTGGTCATCGAAACTGCTCCTGTGGCGCTCGCGCTTGCCGCCCAGGTCAGGGTCGGCCGGGTCCTCACCCGGGGCACCCCACCGCGAGGAGGGTTGCCGCCCAGCAAGCCGGGGCTTGGTGCTGGGACTCATGACCTGCCGACCATCATACGAGCACCGCGGCTGCGTGTCCGGCGCGTCCGCACGATGGACGCCACCTCGGCCAGAGCCCGGGACAGGCCCGGGACGGGCCCGGGACGCGCCCGGAACGCCACCGGGATCGCCACCGCGCGGCTCAGCCTGCGCGCACCCCCTCGCCCAGCTCTTCGCCGTGGCCCCCGGGGCGCACCCCGAGATCCAGCATGCGTTCGAGCAGCAGTGCCAGGCGGTAGCCGGGCAACGCCTCGAGCGCGCGATCCAGGCAGGTCCTGGCCAAGGCGCCGTCGCCCTGCCACCAGGCGAGGTTGGCGAGCACCGTGAGCGCCGGGGTCGCATGCTCGTCCGGCACCGACCTGACCAGGGACTGCAGCCGCGCGACCAGTCGCCGACCCGCGATGGCACCGGACCCGTCCGGTGAGGTCCGGTGCCAGGTCGGGGTGGGCAACGTGCAGCGCAAGGCGTCGAACAGGTCGGGCGGCAGGCAGGCGAGGGGCAGCGAGCCGGGACAGAGCCAGGCCACCAGGCCGTCGCGCAGCGCCAGGTCCTCCAGGCTGTGCACGAGCAGGGCGAGCTGCGCCGGAGCGAGGTCCTCGACCTCGGCCGCGCCAGCCGTAACGTCGCAGACGACGGCCCAGCCCGACAGTGCCCGGAGTCGGCGGGCTGCATCGGAGAGACTCGCGTCGGTCGGCCCCGTGGCGGTGAGACCCGGGTCGGCCGCCCCCCGCTCGCCCAGCGCGGCCCCCACCGCCGCGGCAAGGGTCGGGTCCGCAGCCACGAGGTCGGTGATCGCCGACCGACCGGTGAGGGGCGAGACCTCGAGCCCGACGAACTCGGCGACGGCCGGGGTGTCGGCGGCCTGGACCGGGATGCCCTCGGGTGGGCAGCAGGTGTCCGCACAGTCGATGGAGTACCAGCGTCCGTCGCGGACGACGAGCCTGTCCAGCACGTCGAGGTCGGCCTCCATGAGCTGTCCACGCACGGCATCCAGCGCCGGGCTGCTCGAGCCCTCTGCCGTCTCGTACCCGACGAGCAGCACTGCCTCTGGGCGCTCACGCAGCAGCGGCCCCACCAGCACGCGGCCCGCCTCCTCGGCGTGTTCCGGAGCCGGTAGGTCGAGCCGCTCGATGAGCCCGACGGCGCGGTCGTGCAGGGCGACCACGACGATCGAGTCCCGCGGGTGGTAGCCGAGCTGGTAGGGCAGGACGGCGACGACGTCTGCCGGCCCGCGCAGTCTGATCTGGGTCATGGAGCAACCGTGGCGCTCCCCGGTGGTCCCGTCCGCGCCGGGCATTCGTCCCTGTGGACGGGCGCGCATCGGGTCTTCGACCTGTGACGACGATGGGGCGGTACGGCGCGATATCCGCGTCGTACCGCCCCATCAACATCCCTGGACTGGTGGGACCGGAGCTAAGGGACGACGTGCCCGCTCACGGTCTCGGATGCGGCGGTCGCGCCGGCCGACGGCTTGGTGCGCTCCCAGGCCAGGAACGACTCGGTCTCGTTCACGACGGTCGCCGCGATCCACGACACCACCACGGCGTCGTCGGCGAGGCCGAACACGGACAGCGCCAGCTCGGGGATGAGGTCGATGGGTGACACGACGTAGGCCACCGCCCCGAGAACCATCAGCAGCCGCCCACGGGAGGTCCCGGCATACTCACCCTGGAAGGTGGCCCGGAACAGGCGGGGCACGCTCATCAGCCGTTCGCCCATGCCGGGCGACCCCGGACGGGTCGCGGTGCGCACCGCGGTGGCAATGGTGCGCAGGGCACCGAATCGGTTCATGGCCATGGTCAGACTCCTAGCTCCCGGGCACCAGCTGGCCCGGACACGGTTCAAACGACCTGGGTATCCCGGTGATTCCCGGGGTGGTCCCACGGACTGGTCCGACGGGTGACGCGCAGGCGCGGTTCCGCCGAGGCCCGATCACTCAGAAACCCTTCCCCTTGGGCGGGAACTCGTGCCGTGCGTGATCGGCGATCTTCTTCAGCAGGTAGCTGTCGAGTCCGGCACCCACGACCCCACCGATGACGGGCACGCCCTTGCCGAACCGGGTGAGGGTCTTCTTGCCCGCGGTCGACAGCAGCCGGAAGCCGACTGCCTTGTTGACCACCATCATCGCCGGCCCGGGCAGCCGTTGGGCGGCGAGGTTGGCGAGCCGTCCGGTCGAGGTCACGCCGGCCTTCTTGAGCAGGTCGTCGGCGTCGGCCCCCACGAGGGTGAGCAGCACGGCCGAGCGGATCTCCGGCTGCTTGATGTCGTAGCCGCGCAGCGACGCGATCGAGGCCACCATCCGGGTCGCCACGATGTAGAACTCGACGACGTTGACCGGCAGCGCAACGGGCAGCGTGACGAAGCCACCGAGCCCGGTCACGAAGCCACCGGCGGCAGCGAGCTTGAGGTGGCCACGGACCACGGCGTCGACGGCGTCGTCGGCGCCGGGCTTCTCGGCCCGCTTGATGTCGGCCACCTTCTGCGCGGAGTCGAACGGCCCCTTGCCGTCGATGCCGACGTCGAGCAGGCTCTCGATGAGGCCGGTCACCGCTCCGGACAACATGCCCGACTCCTCCCGGGGGGCCTTGGCCCGTTCGAGCGCCGAGGTCGGCTTGGCCTGCGCCTCGTCCTTGCCCATTCCGAGAAAGCCCACGTCAGCACCCCTAAAGGTTCGAATCGGTCCTGGTGTCGATCGGTCGCCGCCATCCTGCCACGCGGGCCCGTGACCAGCGGGATTAGCCTTGGAGCATGCCCGAGTCTCCTGACCTTTCCGCTCCGTCCACCGGTTCCGCGTCGACCGGTTCCGCGCCCACCGAACCCGCGTCCACCGATTCCGCGTTCGCTGCCTACGCCCACCCCGAACGGCTGGTCAGCACCCAGTGGCTCGCCGACCAGATCGAAGCCGGTGGGGTCGGCGGGCCCGACGGCATCGTCGTCCTGGAGTCCGACGAGGACGTGCTGCTGTACGACACCGG
Organism: Pedococcus bigeumensis; assembly: GCF_006438965.1. Classification (GTDB taxonomy): domain Bacteria; phylum Actinomycetota; class Actinomycetes; order Actinomycetales; family Dermatophilaceae; genus Pedococcus; species Pedococcus bigeumensis_A. Next base: position 29,410 of record NZ_RCZM01000009.1, on the reverse strand, counting down.
CCACATCCCGGGTTCGCTCAAGCTGGACTGGCACCAGGACCTCAACGACCCGGTGCTGCGCGACTACGTCGACGCCGAGCAGTTCGCGGCCGTCATGTCGGCCCGCGGCGTCGGCCGCGACAGCACCGTCGTCATCTACGGCGACAAGAACAACTGGTGGGCCGCCTACGCGCTGTGGGTGATGAGCCTGTTCGGCCACGAGGACGTGCGGCTGCTCGACGGCGGCCGGGCCAAGTGGTCGGCCGAGGGCCGCGAGCTGACCAGGGACGTGCCGCAGGTCGCTCCGCTGGCCGGCGACTCGGCATACCCGGTGGTGGAGCGGGACGACGCGCCGATCCGCGCGTTCAAGGACGACGTGCTCGCCCATCTCGGCGGGCCGCTGGTCGACGTGCGCTCCCCCGGCGAGTACAGCGGCGAGCTGCTGCACATGCCGGACTACCCGCAGGAAGGCGCGATGCGTGGGGGCCACATCCCCGGCGCGAAGTCGGTCCCGTGGGCCCGCGCGGCCAACGAGGACGGCACCTTCAAGTCCCGCGAGGACCTTGAGGCGATCTACCTGCAGGAGCAGGGTCTGTCCCCCGCCGACGCCACGATCGCCTACTGCCGCATCGGTGAGCGCTCGTCGCACACCTGGTTCGTGCTCACCCACCTGCTCGGGTTCGACGCCGTCCGCAACTACGACGGCTCGTGGACCGAGTGGGGCAACGCCGTGCGCGTCCCGGTCGAACAGGGCGCGCCGAAGTGACCGACACCGCTGTGGCCCAACCCGTGCCGCTGCCGGCGGCGATGCAGGAGATCGCCGACGACTTCGCGGATCTTGCTGCGCCGCAACGCTTGGAGCTGCTGCTGGAGTTCAGCGAGGGTCTGCCCGAGCTGCCCGCGAGGTATGCCGGGTCGCTGGACACCATGGAACAGGTCCACGAGTGCCAGTCACCGATCTTCCTCGTGGTCGAGGTGGCTGACGAGCCCGCCGACCAGCCGGACGACCGCGCGGTGCACCTGTTCTTCTCGGCGCCCCCGGAGGCGCCGACCACCCGCGGTTTCGCGGGGATCCTCAGCGAGGGACTCGACGGGCTGACCGTCGCCGAGGTGCTTGCGGTGCCGGAGGACGCGCCCTACCGGTTCTCGCTGGGCGAGGCGGTATCGCCGCTGAGGCTGCGCGGCATGGTCGGCATGCTGAGTCGGATCAAGCGGCAGGTCGCGCTGAAAACCCGCTCCTAGCAACAGATCACGCGGACGAGGCCGCGACCCTGGATCGGGTCGCGGCCTCGCCTTATGGGTGGGATCAGCTGACAGCGTCAAGGGCGTCGACGATGCCCTCTCCGTAGTAGCTGTTGTCGGCAGCCGGCCCGGTGCATGCCGGCCCACCGGGGCTGGTCGCCGGGCAGGCCCGGTCGTCGGCCTGGGCGCGCAGCTTGGCGACCATCTGCGTCGGGGTCCAGTCGGGGTGGGCGGACTTCATCAGGGCCAGCACTCCGGCGACGTGCGGTGACGCCATCGAGGTGCCGCTCTTGAGGCCGTAGCCGTTGTTGTTGACGATCGTCGACAGGATGCTGCTGCCCGGTGCGGCGACGTCGATGACCGACTGACCACGGTTGCTGAAGCTCGACAGCCCCTCGGTGCGGGTCGTCGACGAGACCGTCACGACCCCGGGGAGCTCGGTCGGGATGTCCTTGCACTCGTTGTTGATCTGCCGGGTGATCGGGGTGGTGTCGTTCGGGCTCGCACTGTCGGTCGTCTTGTTCGCGAGGTCCTTGGCGGAGTTGCCAGCGGCGGCGGCGTGCACGACATCCTGCTCGGTGGACCAGGACAGGGCCCGCTCGACGGCCGTGCGAACGGCAGCCTGGTCGGGCTGGTCGTCACACCAGTACTCCATCGGGTCGATGTAGTAGCTGTTGTTCGTGACGTCCATCTTGTGCAGGCCGGCCCAGACGAAGCCGCAGATGGCGTACTCGGGGTAGATGAACCCGTCGTCGTTGACCACCTTGACGGCGGCCATCCGCACGTTCGGCGCCACACCGACGATGCCGGTTCCGTTGCGGGCGGCACCGATCGTGCCTGCCACGTGGGTGCCGTGGTCGGACGTCGTCGGGTACCACGCGCCGGCGCTCTGGTCCGGACGACCGGCACCGATGCAGCTCACCGAGTCGGCGACGTCGATGTTGGCGGCGAGGTCAGGGTGGTCGGGGTCGATACCGCTGTCCAGCACGCCGACGACCACCGAGCGGTCGCCGTCGGTGATCTTGTGGGCTTGGTCGGCCTTGATCTGGACCATGTCCCACTGTTCGGCCTCACGGGGGTCCGTGGCCGGGGCTGCGTCACTGGTCATGGCGTCGGACAGGTCGCCGTTGGCGGGCTTCGAGTGGCCCTTCTGGTAGCCCGAGGCTCCCTTGCCCCACGACGGGGACAGGTCTGCCGGGGTGCCTTCGCTCACCGCCGCGGTGCGGGACGCACCCACCGAGCTCACGGCGTTGCCGCCGTGGCGGACGACGTCGGCGCGGAACGCGGCGCGGTCGGAGTGCGCGATGACGACGCCGATCTGGGGCCAGGACTGCACGACGACACCGCCGGCTGCGACCACGGCGCGCTCGACCAGGCGCGTCTGCCCGGGGTTGGCCACCTTGGCGTTGACGACGTAGCTCATGAGCTTGCCGTCGGGGGTGAGGACGGGTACCGGCGTCGAGGCGTCCTGCGCCGTGCCGGTGGTCGTCGTGGACGCGGTGGCCGCGTCAGTGCCGTCGGTGGGCGACGCCGTGGCGCTGCCGCCGGCGAGCAACGAGGCGGCGAACAGGCCGCCTGCCGCCACGAGGGCGAGACCGCGTCCGTGCGGGGAACGGTGGGGCATGGGTTTCCTCCTGGGTGGGGGGTGTGGTTCAACCGGGGTCCGGTAGGAGCCTCCAGTTCCCTGCACTGTGCCCCATTTTGTGACCTCGTGGGGGTTTGCGGTACCCCGCATCGCGAGGCCCCGCGCTGGCGTCCGCACCCGTCACAGTCGTCGGGTCCGCGGCCGCGCGGCCTGCCCGTCCACCGCGGGTGCCGGCCCGGGACGTCGGTCTCGGGTGCGAGGATGTGCCCGCCATGCCAACTGCCCTCGTCGCGTTCGTCGCCGCTGCGGACGGTCGCGCTGCGATCGTCGGCGACGACCTCCAGCTCGTCGGCCCGCTGGACCGGATGGCGCCCCGGGCGGCCGAGCTCGAAGCGTCCGGCGACGTGCGCTGGGTCTGGTGGTCGGCCGGCCACGACGCCGCCGCGCTGGTGCGGGCCGGCCTCCCGGTGGGGCGCTGCTGGGACGTCGCCGAAGCCCACCGACTGCTCGCGGGCGGCTGGGAGGCGACGCCCCAGGTGGCGTGGGCCGCGGCATACCGGCTGGATCGCTCCGGGCTGCCGGCGGCGACGCGCGGTGACCTCTTCGACTTCGACGCGGTCGCGTCCTCGGCCGCGCCGGGCGGCACGGCGCACACCGCTGTCGGCACCGCCGCGTCCGTGGTCCGCGCCGACGGCTACCTCGACCCCGATGCCGGCACCGTCGACTGGCGACCTGATGACGAGACCCTCGCCGCGTGGGGCCGGGCCGCACTGGCCTGCGCCATCGCGCAGGAGGCAGCGCTGGCCGAGGTCGGGTCGAGGTCGGTGGCGGCGGCCCACTCCGAGTCGGCCGCCGCCTTCCTGTGTGTCGAGCTCACCCGCGACGGGCTGCCCGTCGACCGGGCGACCGCCGAGCGGATGATCGCGGAGGCCGCCGGGCCCCGCCCCGAGAACGACGCCGACGCCCGTCGGATCCGCACCGAACGCGACCTCCAGGTGCTCGCCCACACGCCCGGCCGGGAGTCCACGGACCTGCGAAACCCGTTGCAGGTCAAGGAGCTGCTCGCGTCAGTCGGCGTGGTCGTGCCCAACACCCGCAAGTGGGTCCTCGAGCCGTTCCGTGACACCCATGCTGTCGTCGGCGCGCTCCTCGAGTGGCGCAAGGCCGAACGCATCGCGACGACCTACGGCTACCCCTGGCTCGACGCCCACGTGGGTGCCGACGACCGGCTGCGCGGCGGGTGGACTGCCTGCGACGGCGCTGCCGGCCGGATGACCGCACAGAACGGCCTGCACAACCTGCCCACGGCCCTGCGCCCGGCGGTGGCTGCCCACCCTGGTCACGTCTTCGTCCGGGCAGACCTCGGCCAGATCGAGCCGCGGGTGCTGGCCGCTGTCTCGGGCGACGAGGCCTTCGCCGCGGCGACGCGCGCCGACGACCTCTACGCCCCCGTCGCGACTGCGCTCGGCGTCGACCGGCCGGTGGCCAAGATCGCCGTCCTCGCGGCTATGTACGGCCAGCGCAGCGGAGCCGCCGGCGAGGCCCTCAAGGACCTCGAGCGCACCTACCCCGTCGCCATGGGCTACCTCGACGCCGCGTATGCCGCGGGGCTGAGACGCCAGCCCCTGCGCACCTTCGGCGGTCGGCTGATCAGGCTGGACGCTGTCCTCGCCGACGTGCCGGCAGACGGCACCGCCGCCTACGACGCCGCACGAGGCCGGTTCGCCCGCAACGCCGTGATCCAGGGCAGCGCGGCCGAGCTGTTCAAGGCCTGGGCGGCCACGGTCCGGGCCACCACGCGCGACCTCGGTGCCCAGATCGTGCTCTGCCTGCACGACGAGCTGCTCGTCCACGTCCCGGAGGAGAACGCCGTCGAGACGATGGCCCGGCTCGAGCAGGCGCTGACCGACAGCGCCCGCCGGTGGACCGGGTCGACACAGGTCCGGTTCGTCGCCGACGCCTCGGTCATTCACCGCTGGTCCGAGGCCAAGGACTAGAGCCAAGGACTAGAGCCGAGGACGCGCGCAAGGACTGAGCGGCAATAATCCCTGACCTGCGGCGATGCGTGGTTAGGTGGGGTCATGGACCACCAGGACGTCAAGCAAGCAGCCTCCAACGCCTCCGACCACCCCGCTCTCGAGGCGGCCGCCCGCGTGGGCTACGCCACCAGTGGCCTGTTGCACCTGCTGATCGGCTGGATCACCCTCCAGGTCGCGTTCGGCGGCGGCGGCGGCGGCAAGAACGCCGACCAGAGCGGTGCCCTCGCATCGCTGGCGGGCAACGGGGCGGGCAAGGCCGCCCTCTGGGTGGGTGTCGTCGGCTTCCTCGGGCTGGCCATCTGGCAGGTAGCCGATGCGGTCGTGGGACACCCCGGGGACGACAAGGACGCCTGGGGCGGACGCGCCAAGGCCGGCGGCAAGGCGGTCGTCTACCTCGCCCTCGCCTGGTCGGCCTTCCAGTTCGCGCGTGGCAAGTCCAGCAACAGCCGCAGCCAGAGCGTCGACTTCACCGCCAAGCTGCTGGACAAGCCGGGTGGGCGCGCGCTCGTCGTGGTGATCGGGCTCGCGATCGTCGGCATCGGCGTCTACCACGTCTACAAGGGCGCCAAGAAGAAGTTCCTCCAGGACCTCCAGGACCACCCCGGGACCTGGGCGACCCGCGCCGGCCAAGTCGGCTACATCGCCAAGGGCGTCGCCCTCGTCATCGTCGGCTTCCTGTTCTGCGCCGCAGGGGTGCACAAGCAGGCCAAGGAGGCGAGCGGTCTGGACGGTGCGCTCAAGTCGCTGCGCGACCAGCCCTTTGGCCCGGCCCTGCTCGTCGTGATGGCGATCGGCTTCGCCGCGTTCGGGCTCTACAGCTTCTCGCGCGCCAAGCACGCGAAGGTCTGACCGCCGGGCAGGAGGATCAGGTCGGGTTGCCCTCGCCGGCCGACTCGTCGTCGGCGACGTCGCGCAGGAACTGCTCGAACTCCGCGCCGATCTCGTCCGCCGACGGCAGCTCGCTGACGTCGGTGGCGAGCAGGCTGGGCTTCTGGCGCCCCTCGCTGAACGTGTCGTACTGACGCTCGAGCGCGGCGATCACCTGGGAGACCTCGTCCGACCCCTCGATCTCGCGGGCGATCTCCGCCCGGTTGAGGCCCGCCTGCGCGATGAGATCGTCGATGGGCAGGTTGAGACCGGTCGCGGCGGTGATCGCGTTGAGCGCGGTCACCGCGCCGTCGGCGAACTCCGCCTGGGCGAGGTAGTGCGGGACGTGCACCGCGAAACCGAGGGCGTCGTGGCCGGACTCCCCCAGCCGCAGCTCGAGCAGAGAGGACAGGCTGGCCGGCACCTCGACTCGACCGAACGGGTTGTCCTGCAAGGGAATCAGCCGCGGGTCGGTGGCGTGCGAGGTCAGCCCGATCGGGCGCGTGTGAGGGACCGCCATCGGGATGCCGTGGGCACTGACGACGAGGTCGACACCGAGGAGCACGACGAGCTGACGGACCGCCTCGGTCATCCGCTCCCACTGGAAGTCCGGCTCGGGGCCGGTCAGGAGCAGGTAGGGCGTGCCGTCGCGGTCGGTGAGGCGGTGCAGGGCCAGGCACGGGTCGTCATAGCTGAGCCAGCGGTTGGAGTCGAAGACCATTGCCGGCCGGCGGCTGCGGTAGTCGACCATCTGGTCGATGTCGAAGGACACCACGACCGTGGACTCTCCGGCCCCGAGCAGGTGGTCGGTGAGGATCCGCTGCGTGTGGCCGGCATCCATGAAGCCGCCGAGCGCGACGACCATGACCGAGGCACGCAGCTCCTGCGGGTCGGTGTCGGTCTCGAAGTGGTAGAGCTCGGATGGGTTCAGCACGGCTACTCCAGCGGTTGGTCCCCAGTGCTTTCCTGGGTTCTCTTGGGATCTCTGCGTCCTTGCCGGGTTGCTCTGTGCAGCCCGGTCGACAGTGCCAACGCTTCAGCATGGCAGGGGATTCCACGTCCCACCTCCACCACGCCCCTGAGATCTCGGCGCGCCCGAATGTGATGCCGGTCACATTCCCACAGTTGCGGAATGGACGCGGCAGATCTACAGTTTGATGAAACGAAACAGTTTCGTACCATCCGCCGGACCAGCGTCACCCCCACCACCAACCACCCTCACCCAGCGAAGGCAGATCGTGACTCCCACCAGCACCGCCACCACGACCCAGGGAACCCAGGAGGCGTCCGAACCCGTGCGCACCCGGCCCCGCGTCGAGGGCGAGCGCGAACGGGAGATCCTCGAGGCAGCCCTCGAGACGCTGGCGGACGTGGGCTATGACCGGCTCAACTTCGACGCGGTCGCCAGTGCGGCCAAGGCGTCGAAGGCCACCCTCTACCGCCGCTGGCCGGGCAAGGTCGACCTGGTGGTCGACGCGCTCCAGCTGATGATCGGGGTCGAGGCCGACCGCTACCCCGACACCGGGAGCCTGCGTGGCGACCTCATCGCCCAGGCCTGCGCCAAGGGCGGGCTCGGCGAGGACCTCCCGGTCCAGGTGTTCGCCGCCCTGCTGGGGTCGCTGCACCGCGACGCCGAGCTGCGTGAGGCCATCATGACGCGCCTGATGGCGCCGAAGATGGCGGTCACGCTCAAGACCTTCCGCGCTGCACAGCAGCGCGGGGAGATCGGCAAGGACGCCGATCTGGAGATGCTGGCAACGCTGTTGCCGGCCATCTGCATCCACGAGGCGATGTTGACGGGCACCAACCCGTCACAGGAGCGCCTCATCTCCATGGTGGACAGCGTCGTCCTCCCCGCCTGCGCCGCAACGCTGCAGCGCGACTGACCGCACGCGCCAGCTCCACTTCACCCCTCCGCAGACATCGGTTCATCCGACTGCGCCCGAAAACACGGCACCCGAAACCACCTCGCTCGTCGGCACCACGTCCTCACTCACCACTGCACCTCCCACCACTAGGAACCCACCATGTCTTCGACTGCTGTCGTCGAGTCCGTCTCGACCCCGGATCCAGATACCGCGCCAAGCGGCAAGGGCCGGCACCTGGGCATCGCCCTCACCGTCATTACTGCGGCCCAGCTCATGGTCGTGCTCGACGGCACCATCGTGAACATCGCGATGCCGCACATCATGACCGACCTCGGCTTCACCCAGGAGAACCTGTCCTGGGTCGTCACCGCCTACACCCTCGCCTTCGGTGGCCTGCTGCTCCTCGGTGGCCGCCTCGGTGACCTGTTCGGTCGCCGCAAGGTCTTCATGACCGGCGTGCTCGTCTTCGCCGGTGCGTCCCTCCTCGGCGGCCTGGCCCAGACCGAGGGCATGCTGCTCGGCGCCCGCGCGCTGCAGGGCATTGGTGCCGCTCTCGCCTCACCCACTGCCCTGGCCCTGATCACCACCACCTTCCCGGCCGGCCCCGCGCGCAACCGCGCGATGGGCGTGTATGCCGCGATGTCCGGTGCCGGCGCGGCTGTCGGTCTCATCCTCGGTGGCGCCCTGACCGAGATCGACTGGCGCTGGACGATGTTCATCAACGTGCCCATCGGCCTCGTCGTCGCCTTCCTCGCCCCGCGCTTCCTCCCCGAGTCCGCGCGCGGCACGGGCCGGATCGACGTCCCCGGAGCCATCCTCGGCACCGGCGGCCTGGTCTCCCTCGTCTACGGCCTCACCAACGCCGCCAGCGACTCCTGGACCTCGGCGACCACCCTCACCACCCTCATCGCCGGTGTCGCGATGCTCGTCGCGTTCGTCGTCGTCGAGATGCGTTCCACCCACGCCCTCATGCCGATCCGCGTCCTGGCCGACCGCACCCGCGGGACGTCGTTCGCGGTGATGCTCATCGTCGGTGCGGCGATGTTCGCGATGTTCTACTTCCTCGGCCTCTACATCCAGCAGGTGCTGGGCTACTCGCCGCTGAAGTCCGGCTTCGCGTTCCTGCCGTTCTCGTTCGGCATCGTCGTCGCCGCGCAGATCGCCTCGGCCCTGATGACCAGGGTCGACCCGCGGTGGATCTCCGGCGTGGGCACCCTGCTCGCCGCGACGGGCATGTTCGGCTTCGCCCAGCTCGACGTCGACAGCTCCTACGCCACGGGCCTGCTGCCCTGGATCACCGTCCTCGCGTTCGGCCTGGGTCTGGTCTTCGTGCCGATGACCCTCACCGCAACTGCGGGAGTGGCCTCCGAGGACTCCGGTGTCGCCTCTGCGGTGCTCAACACCATGCAGCAGGTCGGTGGCGCCCTCGGTCTGGCGACCCTCAGCACGGTGTTCGCGAACGGTGCCAAGGACCGTGGCGCCGAGCTCGGCGCAGCGCTGCAGGCCAAGGCCGCGTCCGGTGCGCTCTCCCCCGAGCAGATCCGGGCCGCGCAGCACCAGATCGCGCTGCAGGCCCAGACCTTCGGATCCAGCCACGCCTACCTGGTGGCAGGGGTCATGATCATCGTCGGCTCGCTCATCACGTTCGGCTTCCTCAACGTCAAGCACGAGTCGCTGTCGTCCGAGGGACACGAGAACGTCCACCTCGCCTGATCTTCCCCCACCGACGAAGGCCCCGACCACCCAGTGGTCGGGGCCTTCAACACTGCCTGGGAGTGCGTCGCTCCGCTCAGTCGAGGGCGGCGATCGCAGCGCGGATCCGCTTCTCCGACACCGGGTATGCCGTGCCCAGCCCGTTCGCGAACAGGCTCACCCTCAGCTCCTCGACCATCCACCCCACCTCGCGGACGGGGGCAGAGCGGCGCTCGACCGGCGGCAGGGAGTCGAGCAGGTCGGCATACGCGATCTCGACGCGGTCCACCACCTCCTGGTTCGCCGCATCGCGGGCGAGCAATGCCGGTGAGGACGGCGCCTTCTCGAGCCGCTGCAGCATCGCCCGCAGGTAACGGCGCAGGTGCGGCAGGTGCCCCAACCCGGTGTCGGCGATGAACCCGCCGTACACGAGGCTGTCGAGCTGGGCTCGGACGTCGGCCACCAGTGCCGAGGTGACCGGCGAAGACAGCTCGGCGAGGCGAACCCGCACCTCCCTGGCGGCGGACAGCACTGGTTCCACCTCGGCCACGACGGTCAGCACCCGCGTCGCGATGTGGGTGCGAACAGCCGCGAGCACCACCTCGAACGAGGCAGCGTCACGAACGCCGCCACCGCTCAGTAAGTCGCCTCCCGGCGGGGCGCCCGTGCTCGGGCCACCGCGTTCGAGGACGATCGCGTCGACGGCGCAGGCCAAGGCGTCGTCGAGCAGGGCGGGCACCGAACCGTGCGGGTTGTCGCCCAACGCGAGCTTCTGGGCGTTGCTGAGGGTGGCCAGGACGCGCTTCCAGGGGGCCGTCGTGTTGAGCAGGAGAAGCCTCCGCACCCCCAAGGCAGTGGCCGCATCGGCCTCCCGTGCGCCCGGCATGACGACGAGGTCGACCGAGTCGCCGCGATCGACCAGCGCCGGGAAGCCCTGCACCGTCTGGCCACCAGCCGTCGACTCGAAGGTCTCCGGCAGGACACCGAAGTCCCACTGCCGCAAACCTTTTCGTTCGACAGCGGCTCCGGCGCGCGACATCCGCCGCTGCACCTGGCCGGCCAGCTGTTCCTGCAGGACGGTCAGGTCCTTGCCGGTGCCGAGCACCTTGCCACCGCCGTCCTCGACACTGAACGTGATCCGCAGGTGGTCCGGGACACGGTCGGGTGCGAACTGTTCGGGCGGCACCTGGATGCCGGTGCGGGCGCGCAGCACCCGCGACAGCTCGTCTGCCAACCGCCGGTCCCCCCCGGACTGGGCCTGCGCGAGGGCCGCCACCGCGTGGTCCGGCGCGGGGACGAAGTGCACGCGGGTGGCCTTCGGCAGCGACCGCAGCAGCGCCGTCGCCAGCTCCTCGCGCAGCCCCGGCACCTGCCAGTCGAAACCGTCGTCGGTGACCTGGTTGAGCACCTGGACGGGGATGTGGACCGTCACGCCGTCGGCCGCGGCACCCGGCTCGAACTGGTAGCTCACGGGCAGCTCGATGCCGCGCTGCGTCCAGGTCCGCGGGTAGTCCTGCGCCGAGACACCCTCTGCGCTGTCGCGGGTGAGCAGCTCCTCGGTGAAGGTCAGCAGCTGCGGGGTCTGCCTCCGGGCGTCCTTCCACCAGCGGTCGAAGTGGCGCTGCGACACCACCTCCGCGGGCACCCGCGCCTCGTAGAAGGCGATCAGGTCCTCCTCGTCGACGACGATGTCGCGCCTCCGAGCACGCTCCTCGAGCTCGGAAAGCCGTTGCAGCAGAGCCTGGTTCGCCTTGAAGAACTCGTGGTGGGTGTCCCAGTCGCCCTCGACCAGCGCGTGCCGGATGAACAGGTCGCGCGACTCCTCCGGGTTGATGCGGGAGTACTGGATGGTGCGGGCGGCCACCAGGGGAACGCCGTAGAGCGTGACCCGCTCGGTCGCGACGACCGCCCCCTGCTTGCGGGACCAGCGCGGCTCGGAGTAGGTGCGCTTCACGAGGTGGGGAGCGAGCCGCTCGGCCCAGATCGGGTCGAACCGCGCGTTGCTGCGTGCCCAGAGCCGGGTCGTCTCGACCAGCTCGGCGGACATCACCCAGGACGGCTGCCTGCGGAACAGCGTCGAGCCCGGCGAGATCCCGAACCGGGCGCCGCGAGCCCCCAGGTAGTCGCGCTTGGCCTCGTCGCGCAGCCCGATGTGGGACAGCAGCCCGGCCAGCAAGGCTTGGTGGATGAGGTCGGCGTTGGGCGCCTCGCCGGGGGCTGCGGTGGCCGCCTTGGTGTCGATACCGACGTCCTGGCAGGCCTTGCGCAGCTGGCTGTGCAGGTCCTGCCACTCCCGCACCCGCAGGTAGTGCAGGTACTCCGACCGGCACATCCGCCGGAAAGCGCTGTGGGACAAAGCCTTCTGCTGCTCCTTGAGGTAGGCCCACAGGTTCAGCAGCGAGATGAAGTCCGAGTGCTCGTCCCGGAACCGGGCATGCGACTGGTCGGCCTGGGTCTGCTTGTCGGCCGGACGCTCGCGGGGATCCTGCATCGACAGCGCGGAGACGATGATGAGCACCTCGCGGGCGCAGCCCAGCGTGCCGGCTTCGATGAGCATCCGTCCGAGCCGCGGGTCCACGGGCAGCCGGGCCAACGACGTCCCGTATGCCGTGAGCTTGCGCCCCCGACCACGGTGCCGTCCGGTCGGGGCGGCGTCGGTGTCGGCATCGTCGTCGATGACCGTGTCGAAGGCTTGCAGCTCCTCCAGCAGCCGGACGCCGTCGGCCACCTGCCGCGGGTCAGGGGCATCCACGAACGGGAAGGCCGCGATGTCCCCGAGGCCCAGCGAGGTCATCTGGAGGATGACCGAGGCCAGGCTGGTGCGCTGGATCTCGGGCTCGGTGAACTCGGGGCGTGCGTCGTAGTCGTCCTCGGAGTAGAGCCGGATGCAGATGCCGTCGGCGAGCCGCCCGCACCGGCCGGCGCGCTGGTTGGCGCTGGCCTGCGAGATGCCCTCGATCGGCAGCCGCTGCACCTTGGTCCGCTGGGAGTAACGCGAGATGCGGGCGGTGCCGGCGTCGACCACGTAGCGGATGCCCGGCACGGTGAGCGAGGTCTCGGCGACGTTGGTGGCCAGCACGATTCGTCGTCCGGTGGCCCGGCCGAAGACCTTGTGCTGCTCCGCTCCGGACAGCCGCGCATAGAGCGGCAGCACCTCGGTCTGCGGCAGCTTCATCCCTCCGAGCGCGTCGGCGGTGTCCCGGATCTCGCGCTCCCCCGAGAGGAACACGAGGATGTCGTGGCCGGTGCCGTCCGCCGCGCGCTCGGTCCAGAGCTCCTCGACCGCCTCGCACACGCCGGTGACCTGGTCACGCTCGTCACCGTCTGGTCGCTCCGGGTCGACGAGCGGGCGGTAGCGGACCTCGACCGGGTAGGTGCGCCCGGAGACCTCGATGATCGGCGCCGGCTCTCCTGTGCGCACGTCGGCGAAGTGCTCGGCGAAGCGCTGCGGGTCGATGGTCGCCGACGTGATAATGACCTTGAGGTCGGGCCGTCTCGGGAGGAGCTGCTTGAGGTAGCCCAGGATGAAGTCGATGTTGAGCGACCGCTCGTGCGCCTCGTCGATGATGATCGTGTCGTACTTGCGGAGCAGCCGGTCGCGCTGCATCTCGTTGAGCAGGATGCCGTCGGTCATCACCTTGACCAGGGTGTTGTCGCTGCTCTGGTCGGTGAAGCGCACCTGGTAGCCGATCACGCCACCGAGCTCGACCTCGAGCTCCTCGGCGATCCGCTCGGCCACCGACCGGGCGGCGATGCGCCGCGGCTGGGTGTGCCCGATCAGGCCGGCCTGGCCACGCCCGACCTCGAGGCAGATCTTGGGCAGCTGGGTCGTCTTGCCCGAGCCGGTCTCCCCCGCCACGATGACGACCTGGTGGTCCCGGATGGCCGCCGCGATGTCGTCCTTGCGCGCGACGACCGGCAGCTCCGGTGGGTACTTGAGCTCGGGGACCGGGACGGCTGACACGTCGCGGCGAGGTCTGCGTGCGGATCGGTCCGACCTCCGGTGCCCCCGCGTCTTCCGGGCAGCGACAGGCTGCGGGGACTCTTCGGACGGCATGGCGGCAGCATACGGGCGCGCTCCTTGCCCCCTTGAGTGCCGCCGAGCTCGTGGTTCGGGCGGCTCAGGGCGCGAAGGTCGTCAGGTTCCGCGGCTGCGGGAGCTGGTCCGGCGAGAGCCCCTCCCCGCCCCCCGACAACGCCACCACGGCGATGACGAAGGCGAGGGCCACGATGGTCATGACGACTGCGGTCCACGGACCGCTGTGGGGCGCGTGGACCGGGTGGAGATGGAGGTGAAGAGTCGTCGGCGACGGGTGCGTAGCCATGCCTCCATTGTGCCCCCAGCCGGGGTCCAGACGCACGTGCGTCAAGCGCGGTGGCGACCGACGCGCGTGCCTCTGGACCGCGAGTGTGTGGCTCAGGCCCCCTTGGCGGCGATGAACCCCTGCTCGAGGTCCGCGAGGATGTCGTCGATGTGCTCGATGCCGACGGCCAGACGCACCAGCCCCGGAGTCACGCCGGCCTTGAGACGGTCGCCGTCCGGTCCCTGCGAGTGGGTCGTCGAGGCGGGGTGGATCGCCAGCGACCGCACGTCCCCGATGTTCGCGACGTGGCTGTGCAGGACGAGCGACTCGACGAACCGGCGACCGGCTTCGACCCCGCCGGCGATCTCGAACGCCAGCACCGCGCCGGCCCCCCGCGGCGTGTACTTGGTGGCCTTCTCGTAGGACTCGTGGTCGGGCAGCGAGGCCCAGACGACCGACTCGACCTGCTCGTGGGCCTGCAGGAACGCCGCCACCTTGTGGGTGTTCTCGAGGTGCCGCTCGATGCGCAGGCTCAGCGTCTCGATGCCCTGCGCGATGAGGAAGGCGTTGAACGGTGAGATGGCCGGTCCCAGGTCGCGCAGCAGCTGCACGCGTGCCTTGAGGATGAACGCCAGGTTCGCGCCGAGCGGACTGCCCACACCGAGGTCCCGCGCGAACACCAGGCCGTGATAGCTCTCCTCCGGCGTGTTGTAGTTGGGGAACTTCTCCGGGTCGGCGCCGAAGTCGAACTTCCCCCCGTCGACGATCACGCCCGCGATCGAGGTGCCGTGGCCACCAAGGTATTTCGTCGCCGAGTGGACCACGATGTCGGCGCCCCACTCCAGCGGACGGATGAGGTAGGGGGTGGCGATCGTGTTGTCCACGACGAGCGGCACCCCGGCTTCGTGGGCGACGGCAGCGACGCCCTCGATGTCGAGCACCTCCGACTTCGGGTTCGAGATGGTCTCGCCGAAGAACAGCTTGGTGTTGGGCCGGACCGCCGCCTTCCACGACTCCAGGTCGTTCGGGTCCTCGACGAAGGACACCTCGATCCCGAACTTCGGGAGGGTGTGCTTCAGCAGGTTGAAGGTGCCGCCGTAGAGGCTGGGGCTCGCGACGACGTGGTCACCGGCCTCGGCGATGTTGAGGATGCTCAACGTCTCGGCCGCCTGGCCGGAGGCCACGAGCAGCGCACCGACGCCACCCTCCAGCGACGCGACGCGCTGCTCCACCGCGTCCTGCGTCGGGTTCATGATGCGGGTGTAGATGTTGCCGAACTCCTTGAGGGCAAACAGGTTTGCCGCGTGCTCGGTGTCCTTGAAGACGTATGACGTCGTCTGGTAGATCGGCAGGGCGCGGGCGCCAGTGGCGGCGTCCGGCTCCTGGCCGACGTGCACCTGGCGGGTCTCGAACGACCAGTTGGTGGAGCTCATCTCGGTGTCCTTCACTCTCGTATGCCGCGTGGGCGGCTCGTCGGGGCCCGTCACCGGGGGAGGCCAAGCCTGGGATCACTGACGCCACCGACGGAACGGTGCGGGACACGTGGTGGGTCTCCCGCGCTTGCGGACGGCAACGGTGCCGTTCGCCAGGTCTTCACCCGGGGCACCCCACCGCGGAGGAGGGTTGCCGGCCAGCGAGCCGGGGCTTGTCGCTGGCACTCATGACCTGCTCGCAGGCTACGCCGCGAGGGTGAGCGAACGGCATACCCATCTCTCATGGCGGACGGGGGGCGCGCGGCTCCGTCCTGCCACCAGGTCAGCGGCCACCCGGACGCGCGCCGGGGTCCGCGGCGGGACCGCGCGCAGCCGCCTCGTCGCGGGCCCGGGTCGCCGCCCCCGCCTCGTGCCCGACGTGTGCGTCGCGCCCGGCGCCGACCACCCCGACTCCGGCGGCGGTCGACTCCACCCCGATCCCGGCCAGGAACATCGTCCGCGACCTGGCGGGGTCCGCGGTGACGAGGGCCAGGTCGTCGAGCCACTTGTTGCGGAGCAGCACCTCGCCACGGCCGACGACCTGCTCCGCTGCCCAGTGCGCCGTCGCTGCGGGCGAGCCCGGTGACCGGGTGGCCCGGAAGGTCCGAGGTCTGGCCTGGGGGTGGGCGCGCCCGGCCCCGCGAACCCCACCGCCCACCCCGAGCCGGAGCCGCTGCCCGGTGTCGAGGCGGAGCAGCCGTCACCCCGTCCGGGTCCCGGTGGCGAGCGCCGCCGTGTTGGTCGCGAGCGCACCTCGCTTGAGCACCGCGGCGAGGGGGCCGGCGGCCGACGTTCCGGCCGACAGGGCGATGCGGCTCCAGTCACCGTCGCCGTAGCCGACCCTGATCACTGTGTCCGCGGCGACCTGGAGGCCGTCGCAGGCTCCCGCGACGACGCCCAGCGGCTTGAGCACCGGCACGAGCGCGAGCGTCCCCGCCACTCCCCCCACGTCGCCGGCCGCACGGCTGAGTCCGGTCAGCGCGTCGTACGCCCGCGAGTCGTCGAGCCCGTCCTGCACCAGCCGGTGCAGCACGGCGGCGCAGCGGCGGTCCGCCTCGGTGTAGCGGGCCCAGCCGGACGCGTGTCGGCGCTCGGCCCCTTCGACCCGCTCGAGCTGCTCGACCTCCAGCCGGTGCAACGGCTCAGCCGCGGCTCGCTGCACCGGGTCGGCGCCCTGTTCGGCCACCACGCGACGGTTGCCGAGGTCGACGGCCCGCACCCACGCGTCGTCACGCTCGGCCACCGCTGACGCGACCTCGTGCTGGGCCTCGGTCAGGGCGGCGGCGAGCGGTCGCAGGGCAACGGCGCACACCGCGTAGCGTCGCCCCACCGACGCCAGCAGCGATGCCGCAGTGCGGGACCGGGATGCGAACGCTGCCCCGGCGGGACTGACCCAGGTGGCGGTGCTCGGGTCGGCGAGCCCGCGCAGGGTGCTGGCCAAGGCCAGGAGGAGCTCTCCCTGCCCGGCCAACCGGTCGGCGAGCGCGTGCATCGTCACCGCGTCGCCCGGCAGCGGACGCAGGACCATTATCCCGCGTCGCCGTCGAGGGAGACAGCCACGCCGGACTCCACCCGCGCGTAGAGCCGACCGGCTCGTGTCGTCAGGGTGGCCAGGTCGCCGAGCTCACGACCCAGCACCTGTCGCTGGTGCTCGAAGTCGCCGAGCACCGAAGCCAGCGCCCCGGCACTGTCACCGGGGCCCAGGGCCCAGGCCTGTTCGGAGGTGCGCACCGCCTGCCACGCAAGGTCGTCGGCGACCTGCGCGAGCGCAGCCCCCAGCGCCTCGACGGTCTCAGCGCTCACCTCGATGCGAGTCATGGGTCGAGGTAGGAGGGCCCAGCAGTCGCCCCGCGCGGTTATCCACAGCCACCCGGACCGCTGCTTTCCGAGGGGTTGGTGGCCGCGTTCACGGTGGTTCGTGTTGTGATGGGTCCATGACCATTACGGGTGAGTACGTCGCCAGTCCCACGGGATGGGTCCGCAAGCAGGTCGACACCATCGAGTCGACCGGCACGACGCGTTCGGTGGCCATCCAGGGGCGTCGCGTCGTGTTGCTCACGATGCTCGGGGTGTCCGGCAAGGTGCGCAAGGTGCCGCTGATGCGCGTCGAGCACGACGGTGTGTATGCCGCGGTCGCCAGCCAGGGCGGGGCCACCGAGCATCCCAAGTGGTACGCCAACGTCCGGAAGAACCCCGTCCTCGACCTCCAGGACGACGACCGCACCTGGACCGTCCGGGCCCGCGAGCTCGAGGGCGCCGAGCGGGACGAGTGGTGGCCGCGCTGCGTCGAGGCCTTCCCGCCCTACGCCGAGTACCAGGTCAAGACGGACCGGCTGATCCCCGTGTTCGTCCTCGAACCGGTCGACCAGCCCGCCGAGTAGCGGACGTCAGCTGGAGCGGGTGCGCCGCAGCCAGAGCAGGCCGAGCACCGGCAACACGAGCGGGACGAAGCCGTAACCGGACCCGAAGTGCGACCACACCGTCTTGTCGGGGAAGGCGTCCTTGGCGAGGTAGGACGCAAGTCCCACGACCAGCACTCCCACGAGCTCGACGCTGATCGCGACCAGCGCCACGGCGCGCGAGGTGCGGTCGCCGCGGGCCAGCGCCACGGTTGCGACGAGGTAGATCAGCGCTGCGAGCGCCGACAGGACGTACGCGAGCGGCGCCCGGGAGAAGTACTCGGTGATCTGCAGGACCGAGCGGCCAGTGGCCGCCAGGGCGAGCAGCCCGTACACGGCGACGAGCACGACGCCCGGGCCGGACCGGGTCGACCTCGGGCCGTCGGTCGTCGCAGGGGGCGGCATGCCGGGAGCCGGCGGTCCGGAGGGGTTCTCAGCCACGAAGGTTCCAGATCTGTTGGAGGCGAGCGGTCATCACGGCGACGGCGAACGCCCCGACGGCGACGACCCCCATGGACCAGCGGGTCTTCTCCTTGAGCGCCAGGAACAACGCGGCGGGAGGCACGAACGGCAGCGTGATGGCGTATGCCGCGAACGTCGCCTGCTCGGCGCCGCCGCCGGGCACCCGCCCGAGGTGGACGAGGCAGACCACGAGCTGGACCAGCAGCCCCAGCTCGGTCACCCCAGCCACGAGCAGCAGGCGGTCGTCGACGACGAGGCTGCGCGCGGCATACCAGCCGGCGACGGCCATCAGGCACACCGCCGCGACGAGCACTACGACGGTCAGCGGGAAGAGCACGGCGGGAAGCCTACGCGAGGCCCCAGCGCTCCCGGTCAGGCCACCGCAGAGGGGGCCGTGGATGGCGCCAGCAACAGGTAGGACTGGGCTGCGAGCAGGACGACGATCGCCACCCACTTGCCGGGCGGCAGCTCGACCCCGTAGCGGACGCGGTCCAGGACGACCAGCCCGACCTGAAGCATGACGATCCACCCCGTCGTCACCAGCGCGAGCTCGGCGTACTGCAGCGACGAGGCGTAGACCCAGAAGAGCACGCCGAACGCGGCCAGCCCGACCAGCATCGGCACGGGTGAGCGGTGCTCGGCCCACTCCTTCGCGGCAAACGCCCCCAACAGGTCGAGCCCGGCGAGGGCGACCATCGCGATGGTCGCGACCAGCGCCCCCGGCCAGCCCTCGGGCGCTCTCAACATCGGCACGAAGTCGACGCTGCTCATGGCTCTACCCCACGTGTCCCCCCTGCACCCCTGGACGACCCGTGCAGCCGCCCACGTCCCAGTGTGGACGCACCACGACCGCCGCGGCATCAGTGGTTCTGCGTAAACCGGTGCCCGACGCGCCAGTACGTGGTCCGGCTGGCCCGGTTGCGGCCAGTTCCAGCCGAGCTCGGTCCAGCTGCGCTCAGGACGTGCTGGTGGCCTTGGGGGCCTTGCTCGTCGACCGCGGGTTCGGCGAGTGGCTGTCGGTGCTCGTGCCTGCAGATCCCGGGGGGGTCGTCGACGTGCTGGTCTTGGCGGACTTGCCCTTGCCCGGAGGGGTGGTCTGCGTGGGCGAGTTGGGGTTCGAGGTCTTCGCCGTCTTCGTCGGGGAGTTGGGGTTGGGTGCCGTCGTCGTGGGCGAGTGCGGGTTGGGGGTCCTGGTGGTGGTCGAGTGGGGGTTGGGCGTCTTGGGTGTCGTGGAGCCATCGGTGGTCGGCGACTCGGAGCCCTTGGTGGGCTTGGACACCAGGACCCCGGCGCAGTACGCCTCGACCTTGTCCGCCCCACCCGCTGTACCGGACAGGTTGCGGAAGGCGAGCGAGTGGTCGCGCGAGGTGCCCTTGGCCTTGTCGACAGCCCACGCGCGGCACAGGCCCGCAGCGGGACTCGCCGCCGTGTTGGGGCCCACTGCTGCCGTCGGCGGGGTCACCGGGTGGCTGCCCGGGTTCTCGGCCGTGCCGTTGTCCCGCACCTTGGGCGCGGGCGCGCCGACCGCCTCGTGCAGGGCCTGCTGCACCTGGTCCGGCAGGACCCCGACGTAGGCCGCTGCGCCGAGTCCGCCCAGCGAGATCGCCGACACCGACAGCGCCGTGACGGTGAGGATCGCGGTACGCGACCGCCTGGCCGCGGTGCCCACGGTCGCGCTGCGGAGCACCGGCACGTCGGTGCGCCGCCCGACCTGACCCCCGCGGATGTGGTCGCTCCGTCGCGAGCGCTCCCCGGGGAGGGGGCTGGACGAGTGGCCCACCGCGAACCTGCCTGAGCCCAGGCTGGAACCCATCGCGGAGCCCTGGCCGGAGTCAGCCCTGGAGGCTCCCCAGGAGCCGGTGCCCGAGGTCACGCCAGCGCCCAGGCCGATGGCGATGACCTTGGTCCGGTCCGACCGAGGCCGGCGAGCCAGCACCTTGCGGAAGGCACTCAGCGCCACCGGTTCGTCGGCGAGCTCCGCAAGGGTGGGCGGCGCGGCCAGCGACCAGGCGAGCAGCTCGACGTCGGTGCCGAGCCGCTCCAGGGCCCGCGTCTCCGCGCGTGCGATGTTCAGCTCGTCCACCCCGACGACATCGGCCACCGCACTGGTCGGCAGGCCCGCGCCGAGGTGGAGCACGACCACCTCGCCCTGCCCGAGAGGCAGCGCTCGCAGCGCCGTCAGGGTGTCGTTGATCCCGCGATGCGTCGGGTCGACGGCCTCGTCACCTTCGAGCAGCTCGTCGATGTCGATCTCGCCGTCACCCTGGACCTGGAGTCCCGGCAGCACCGTGACCGAACCCCACGCCCGCCGCAACGTGCTCTCCTCGGCCCGCTGGCGCGCGCACGCAAGCAACCACACCCGCCAGGCCAGCTCGTCGCCGGAGAACCCGGGCAGACCGCGAACCACCGTGATCCAGCCCTCGCACGCCTCGTCATAGGGATCGTCGTGCCCGACCACCCGCAGGTATCGGATCATCGCCGGGTTGGCATCACGCCAGAGCCGGACGAAGGCATCCTCTTCGCCGGCTTGGGCGGCGCGCAGGGTGCGCGCGAAGTCAGTTCCCAGCACGAAACCAGTATCGCGGCCCGGGTCGCGCCATCCCCTCATCCGTTTGGCCCAAGTCCCCGTTCGGGCAAACGTGGGGGGCGGCACGACCAGGAGCCCGGTATGCCGCCCCCACGCTGGTCAGGGCGCCGACGCCAGCTCGTGCGTGGGCACCGCAACAGACACCGCCGGACGAGCCGGCTCCTCACGGTGGCCGTGCCGCTCCCACCACCGGGCGAGCGGGCCGGGGGCGTACCAGTTCGCCCTGCCCAGCAAGCGCATCGTGGCCGGCACCAGGAGGGCCCGCACCACGGTGGCGTCGAGCAGGACCGCGACGAGCATGCCCACGCCGATCATCTTGAGAAAGACGATCCCGCTGGTGGCGAAGCCACCGATGACTACGGCCAGCAGCAGCGCCGCGCTGGTGATGATCCGCCCGGACCGCTGCACCCCGGCGGCGACGGCCCTGGTGTTGTCGCCGGTGCGGTCCCACTCCTCGCGCACCCGACTGAGGAGGAACACCTCGTAGTCCATCGAGAGCCCGAACAGGATGGCGAGCATGAGGATCGGCTGGGTCACGTCGAGGTACCCGGGCGAGGTGAAGCCGAACAGTCCGGCCAGGTGGCCCTCCTGGAAGATCCAGGTGACCACGCCGAACGACGCCGCGATGGACACCGCGTTCATCACGATCGCCTTGAGCGGCAGCACGACCGAGCCGAACGCGACGAACAGCAGGACGAGCATGACGGCGGCGACGGTAAGGGCCATCCACGGAAGGGTGTTGCCGATCGAGTCGATCAGGTCGACGGCGTCGGCAGTCGGTCCCCCGACCAGGGCGGTGGCTCCGGAGGGCGGCTCGACGGCGCGGATCTCCTTGACGACGTCCTGGCTCGCGCTGGTCTGCGAGTTGCCGAACCAGGTGGCCTGGACCAGCGTGAGCTGTTGCCCGTCAATGGATTTCGTCGCCACGGCCTGCGCCTGGGTGACGCCGGCAACCGACTTGAGGCTGGTCAGGTAGGTCGCCGCAGCGGTCTCGTCCGCGCCGCGCAGCATGATCGAGGCGGTCGAGGTCTCGCCGCCGAAGAGGTCCGCCTGCAGGTCCGCCGCCTGCCTGCTGGGCGAGCTGATCGGCAGGACGCGCTCGTCGACACTGCCCCACTTCGCCCCGAGGAACGGGCTGCCGAGGGCGAGCATGCCCACGACGATGACCACGAGGTAGGTGACCGGACGCCGCATCACGCTGTGCGCGACCCGAGCCCAGGCGCCGTGCACCACCTCGTGCTCGGAACCGTGCACCTCGTCGGGGGTGCGCGCGTCGGCGACGTGCGCGCGGGCGCCGCGGCGCCACGGCATACGGCCGAACTCGATGCGTGGGCCGAGCACACCCAGCAGGGCGGGCAGCACGGTGAGCGCCGCCAGCATGGCCACCAGCACGGCGGCCATCCCGCCGTAGCCCATGGAGCGCAGGAAGTTCTGCGGGAACAGCAGCAGCGAGGCGAGGGAGGCGGCCACGATCAGCCCGGAGAAGAGCACGGTGCGCCCGGCGGTGGTCATGGTGCGTACGACGGCAGCACGGACGCTGGCCTTGGAGGTGTCTGGTTGGTTCGCCAGCTCCTCCCGGAAGCGGCTGACGACGAACAACGCGTAGTCGATCGCCAGCCCCATGCCGAGCAGGGTGATCACGTTGATCGAGAAGATCGACACGTCCGTGACCCCGGTGATGAGGCGGACGACGGCGAAGGCTCCCATCACGGCGATCCCGCCGACGAGGGTGGGCGTCAGTGCCGAGACGAGGCTGCCGAAGATGAACAGGCTGAGGAGGAACACGATGGGCAGCGAGATCGACTCGGCCCGCGCGATGTCCTTGGAGACCTGCGTGTTGACGTCGCCGAAGACGGCCCAGCGCCCACCGATGCTGGTGCTAAGCCCAGTGGCGCCGAGGTGGTCCTTGACGGCGTCCCAGTTTTCGCTCTTGGCGTCCTGGCTGGCGCCGGCCAGCGTGACGATGACCCGGGTGGCGTGGCCGTCGCTGCTGACCAGCCCTGGCGACTTGGTGTCGTAGTAGGTCTGCGCGCCCGCGACATCCGACTTCGGCAGCGCGGCAAGCGTGTCGGTCACCGCGCTCCGAAAGGCGGGGTCCTCGACCCGCAGCGTGGGGCTGGAGTAGACCACCACCAGGTCGGTCTCCCGACCGGGGAAGGTCGCCTGCTCGAGGACGAGCTCCTTGGCCGAGTCGGTGGCCGGGTCGTCGAACCCGCCGTTGGAGAGGTTGCCAAACACCCCGATGCCGTATGCCGCGGCGGCCAGCACCACGGCGATGCCGCCGAGCAGGACCATCCAGGACCGCTGAGCGACGAACTGACCCCAACGCTGCATCCGAACCACTTCCCTTGCTACCCCATCACCAATGTTTACAGCAGTAACAGTGATGGGTGTAAACTAAGTTGTCAAGGGTTCATGGTTAACTCTGCATGACGGTAGGACAGACCGGACACAGCGCAGGACACCCAGCGCAGGACACGAGGGAGAAGGGCATCAGATGACGGCGGTTCCGACCCGGCGGGAACGGCAGCGGCAGGCGACCTTCGACGAGATCGTCGACGTCTCCCGCCTGCTGTTGCGCAACGGCGAGGACGTCTCCGTGCGGGCAGTCGCCCAGGAGATGGGCCTGACTCCCCCGGCGCTCTACCGCTACGTCGACAGCCACGCCGAGCTGATGATGCTCGTCGCCCGCTCGATCTTCGAAGACGTCGTCGCAGCGATGACCGTCGCCAGGGACGAGCAGGCCCCCGACGACCCCGCCGCCCAGGTCGTGGCGGCCTCGGCAGCCTTTCGCGCGTGGGCCCTGCGCAACCGCATCGAGTTCCAGATGGTGTTCGCGTCGGGGGCTTCGATGGAGATGGACGAGGCGGCGCGCGCCAAGGCGGCGCAGACGCCGGTGCAGATCACCTCGCTCGCAGACTGCCTTCCGCCCGACTCAGGCGTCCACCTGTTCGCCGCCTTCTTCAGCGAGATCTTCGGACGGCTGTGGTTGCGCTACCAGTTCGACATCCCCACCGACGACGAGCTGGACCCTGAGCTGCTCGAGATCCTGCGCAGCGAGATCAAGCCGACCGAGGTGACCGACGGCCTCGGCTCCCCCACCCCCGGGATGGTGTGGATGTTCGAACGCGCCTGGGCCCGGCTCTACGGCACGGTGACGCTCGAGGTGTTCGGGCACGTTCACCCCGGGATGATCAGCACCGGCGCGTTGTTCACCGCGACCATGCTCGACATCGGCGCCGACCTCAACATCACCGACGAGTGGCCGCGGCTGCAGGTCGTTGCCAGGGCCGAGGCGGAGCGCACGCCACCACGTCCTGAGCAGCCGTCCTGAGCAGCCGTCCTGAGCAGCCTCAGGAGGGGCGCTGGCGTTCGAAGGTGACGAGGACCCCTTCGGTGCCACCCGGCCCGATCCGCCCCTTGACCTCGACCGCCGTCACGGACTTGGCCTGCCAGCCCTTCTCGGCCCACTCGTTGAGCACCTTCTCCAGCTTGTCGGCGGACATCTTGCCGCCGATCAAGCCTTCGCGGACCTGGACCACCTTGTACTCGTACATGGCGGCAGCCTAGGACGTCCCGCCCGGCGTCATCCTGCGTTCGGCGGTCAGGACGCCTGGCTGAGCGGGTCGGGCAGGGCCTCGACACCATCGGGCGACGCGAGATAGAAGCCAAGCAGGCGGACCTTGTGTCGCGAGCAGGCCTCGATGGTTGCCTGGTGCCAGGCGCGGTCGTTGTCGGTCGGCATCAGCCCGCGACGTCGTCCCCGGCCGAGCAGGATCGCGCCATTGGCCTCACCGACCATCGGCAGCAGGAGGTCCAGCAGGCTCCGGACCTCGACGGCCGGCGCTTCGGGCGGCAGGTCGGACAGCACGATCGGCTGCACTCCCCGATCGCCTTCGTCGCACAACATGAGGGCAAGTGCACCGCTGCGACGCTCGTCGATGCCGAGGATCAGATCGACCACATCGGCTTGGACGGTGTTGTCCGTCAACGGAATCGTGCGCAGGTCCGGGGGAAGGTCTTCGTAGCTCATGCCCTGAATGCTGCCCGAACGCGCGCCCGCGCCCCGGAGTTATCCCCAGCCCGGCACGGTGCGAGCCGGGTCAGTTGCGGACGACGCGGCGCAACAGTCGCAGGTCGTCCCGGAGCCGCGGAGGTACCGGCAGGTGGAGGGACTTCAGCGCCTCTTCGTAGGCGATCATCGCCAGCACGTGGTGGCTGCGCGCGATCGCGAGCAGGTTGGCGTCCGACGGGGGACGCCGCTGGGCAGCGACCTCGGCCTGGGCCGTGGCCATCGCCTCATGGAGCTCGGCCAGCAGTGCCCGGCCAGAGAGGGACAACCGCCGCTCCGGGACCAGCGGAGCACTCGTCGCACCTGCTTGCGTCAGCACCGTGTCATCGCCCCATCGCGACGGACCATGCGCCACCCGGCTGGGTTCGGCCACCGTCGTCAGCCCTCACAGTACGCCCCTTCTGCGGGCCAACCGGGCAGATCCGGCAACCCCACGGCATACCCGGGCCAGTGCCGCACCGCGGCCGGACGCGACGCGGGCTAGCGTGGTTGGCGTGACGCTCGACGACATCGACCAGTTCGCCACGTCACTGCCCGGCTGCAAGCGCAAGGGCCACCCGGGACGGGTCGCGTGGTACGTCGACGACCGGCTCGTGGTGCGTCAGGACGAGCCGGGCACGGTGCTGGTCCGGGTCGGTTTCGAGGACCGCGAACGCCTCCTCGACGCGCATCCCGACACCTTTGGTGTGCCTCCTCGCTGGGAGGCGCACAGGAAGGTGCAGGCCGACCTCGACGGCGACGACGACGCCATCCGTGAGGCGATCCGGCTGGCCTGGGCTGCCCAGCGCCGCTGAGGCGCAGGTCGTCCGCCGCAGCGGCCGCGCTCACGCGTTTTCCCACGTCACGGGCACCACGTTCGGTCAGCTTCGCCTCAGACGAACGGACCAGGTCGGCGCCAAGGCGTCCGTGGTCACGACAGCGTCCTCCTACGTTCGTCCTCGTGAAGAACTCGCCCGTTACCTCCGGTCAGGGCACCACTGACCCGTATGCCGCGTGGTGCCAGTGCGGGACCCCGCTCGCCGATGGCGAGCACCGGATGTGCGCCGGTGACTCCGCAGTCCTCCACAGTGCTCGCGTCGAGGCCCGTGCCGACCTGCTGCTCAGCCGGATGCGCGCCATCCAGCTGATGGGGACGATGAACGGCGCGCTCCGACCCCTGTCTGCCACCCCGCTGCGCTGAACGACGGGCCACCCCGCCACCCACCTCACTACGTGACGGAACAGGCGTCAGCCACTGGTGACGGGGCCGCGCGGTGCGCCGCTCGCCAGGATCGCTGAGGTGAGCGCCTTGGCCGGTTCGGCCGGAGCCTGGCGGTTCGTCAACAGCATGAGGTCGAGGTGCGGCAGCTTCGGCAGGCCGCTGGAGGCAGGCACCTCGACCAGGTCCGGCGGCATGAGCGTGCGCGCCATGGCGGCGATGCCCAGGCCCGCGCGCACCGCGGCCAGGACGCCGTTGACGCCACGGACCGTGCAGGTGATCCGGCTGCGGCGGCCGACCCGTTCGAGGGCCTGCACGCTGACGGCCCGGCTGAGGCTCGGAGCCTGGTAGACGACGAGCGGGACCGGCTGGTCGGGGTCCACCCGGGCACCGTCCACTCCCGCCCACACCAGCTGGTCGCGGCGGACGAGCTGCCCCCGGGCCAGGGTCGAGGTGCCGGCGTTGCGCTTGACGAAGGCGACGTCGAGGTGGCCCGACTCGATGCGCCGCAGCAGCCCGTCGTTCTGCAGGACGGCGAGCTCGAGGTCGATCCGCGGGTAGAGCTGGCGGAAGTCGCGCAGGATCCGCGGCAGCGGTGTCAGCGCCAGGTCGTCGGTCACCCCGAAGCGGAGCCGCCCGGCGAGGTGCGAGCCGGTGAAGTAGCCGACCGCGCGCTCCTGCGCCGCCAGGATCTCGCGGGCGAACCCGGCCATCGCCTCGCCGTCGGAGGTCAGCGCGACGCTGCGGGTGTCACGGACGAACAAGGGTCGCCCGACCGCCTCCTCTAGCCGGCGCACGTGCTGGCTGACGGTGGGCTGGCGGATCCCGAGGGCCTCGGCGGCCCGGGTGAAGCTCAGCGACTGGGTCACGGCGAGGAAGGTGCGCAGCAGCTCCGGTTCGTACACGACAGGTCCTCTGGGTGGCGACTGGTGTCACTCGCGAGCAGTCATTGCGCATCGCAATGACACTTATATTACTCATTCTGTCCCAGAATATCGCGATCGACCGGGTGTTGCGCCCACACTGGACGTGAACGCAACCAACCCATACGCGAAACTGTCCAGGACGATTCATGAGCTCCACCGCTGCCAACACTGTCCACCTCTCTGATCCCGCACTCCCCCAACATGTTTCACGCACCTTTCCCTCCCTCGCCAACCGCAACTTCCGGTTGCTGCTGTCCGGCCTGCTGATCTCGGGGACCGGTGGCTGGATCCAGCGCATCGCCCAGGACTGGCTGGTCCTGACGCTGACCGACAGCCCCACCGCAGTCGGCATCACGACGGCCTGCCAGTTCCTGCCGACGCTGGCATTTGGCCTTCACAGCGGCCTGCTCGCCGACCGGTTCCCGAAACGGGCCATCCTCCTCACCACCCAGGTGGCGATGTCCTTGACCGCAGGGGTGCTGGCACTGCTCACCCTGAGTGGGCGGATCGAGGTGTGGCACGTCTTCCTGCTCGCCGGCGTCCTCGGCGTCGTGACCGCGGTCGACAACCCCGTGCGCCAGTCGTTCGTCTCCGAGGTCGTCGAAGGGCCGCAGCTGCCCAACGCGATCAGCCTCGTGTCCTGCACGTTCCAGATCGGCGCGATGGCGGGTCCGGTCATCGGCGGTGTGCTGATGAGCACCGTCGGGGCGGGCTACGCGTTCGCGGTCAACGCCCTCACTTTTGTTGCACCGGTCACTGCGCTCCTGCTCATGCGAGGCACGCAGCGCGCTCGCTCGGCCCCAGTGCGGAGCAAGCCCGCGGCCGATGCCGCCGAGACCCTGGGCGCGGAGCCCGCCACGCCGGGTATCCGCGAGGGCCTGCACTACGCGCTCCGCACGCCAACGGTCCTGTGGCCGGTGGTCATGGTCGGCGCGTTCGGCTTCTTCACGATCAGCCTGCCCGTCACCCTGGCGGCGTTCGCCAAGGACGAGTTCCACTCCGGCGCGAGCGGCCTCGGTCTGCTCAACGGTGTCGTGGCCGTCGGCGCCCTCGCCGGCGCCCTGACCACCGCTCGGCGGAGCAAGCCGCTGCGGCTGCGGACCGTGGGTCTGGCCGCCTGGGCGCTGGCCTCCGCGATGCTCCTCGCGGCCGCAGCGCCCAACCAGATCTCGTTCACTCTCCTGCTCGTCCTGGTCGGTGCCGCGAACCTCGGCTTCCTCACCTCGGCCCAGTCGCTCGTCCAGCTCGCGACCGCCGACCACCTCCGCGGCAGGATCGTAGGCCTCTACATGTTGGTGTTCATCGGCAGTGGTGCCCTGGGCGGCCCGGTGGTGGGCCTGCTCGCCGAACACTTCGGCCCCCGCATCGGTCTGCTCGTGTCGGGCGTCGTGCCGGCAGTGGTGACGATCCTCGTCTGCCGCCACCTCGCCCACGCGGCGTCCCTCCGGATCGGCCTGACCGCCTTCTCGGTGCGCGTCGTCCGCCCGTCGCTCCTCCCCCGCAGCTGACTTCCTTCGACGCTGCGCTCCCTCGCACGGCCGTCCCAGTGCCGACCTCTCGGCCAGCACCGCAGGCGTCGACCGGAACATGCCTTCGCCCGGCAAACGGGCCAAGGAATGAGCGGCTGTCCATTCGTCGCCGCCCCGTCCGTTCGACCCAGAGAGCCGTGACACCAGCACTCGAGGGATGTCACTGCGCCACGATGCGACGGAACGGCAGGGCTTCGGCCCCGTCGGTGGTGGCGGGGTGTGGGGCGCGGTCATGGTCGGGGTGGTCTTGAGTTGGCGTCCCCACGATCGGTCGAGCTGTGGTTGGCAGCGCGCCGTTCTGGACGGCCTTTGCCCAGGCTCGGCTCGCTCGATGCGCCGATCCCAGTGCGGGCCGGTGCCGCTGTTCGAGAGGTGGTTGCTGGGCCGGTTCGGATGGGCGGGCTGGTGGGGCGGAGCTGGGCGAGGTGGGTGTCGTAGGAGCCGTAGGTGAGGTCCCAGTGCACCTGTGGGCCGTGGGGGCCTTCGATGACGGCTCCGGTGTAGCGCTCGCGGTGCACGACGGTGTGGTGGGCGCGGCAGAGCAGGGCGGCGTTGTTGATGTCGGTGGGTCCGCCGTCGAGCCAGTGGACCAGGTGGTGGGCGTCGGTCCAGGCGGCTGGTTTGGAGCAGCCGGGGAAGGTGCAGTGCCCGTCGCGTAGCCACAGGTGGCGGATCTGGGCTCGGTCGAAGAGCCGCCGGCCCATGCCTTGGTCGAGGAGTTCCGCGTTGCTGCCCAGTACGACCGGGATGAGCTGGGCGTCGCACGCCAGCCGGCGGACGGTGTCGGTGGTCAGGATGTCTCCGGCCATGGTGAGGCCAGCCCCGCGGCAGCGTCCCTGCAACACCTCCAGCCCGATGGTCACGACCAGGCTGGTCTTGGCCTGTCGCGGCACACCTTCTGGGGCGCCCACCGCCCGGCTGACCAGGTCCAGCAGGGCGTCCGCCCGACGTGCTTGGGCGGTGCGCGGGTCGTGCGCGCCGGTGTCGGCGCCGGTGTTGGCGTCGGGTCGCGGTTTGGCCAGTGCGTCGACGGCGGTGTCGAGGATCGCGGCGCCCTCTTCGTCCAGGATCAGGGTGTAGCGGCTCAGCCCGAGCGGGCCCGGGCCTTTGACCAGTGACCGGTGCGCCCGTCGGAGGTCGGCGTCGTGCTCGACCAACCGGTCCGGGCGCATCACCTGTCCGGCGTGCC
>NZ_RCZM01000008.1 GCF_006438965.1 Pedococcus bigeumensis | reverse complement strand
GCGGCGGCGAGGAACGTTCCCGGACGCTGTCGGGCGAACTGCTTCACCTCGGAGACGAGCGATCCGGGGTCGCGCTGGTCGAGCCAGCTCGCGACATCGCCCATCCGCTGCGAGGCCTGGTGGGCCAGGTCGCTGGCAACGCCCTGCTGCTCGGAGCCGCGCGCCATGCCCGACAGCTCCTGGCTGAGTGACCGCAACCCCTCGGCGACCTTCGTCTGCTGCTGGGCGCTCTGGTCCAGCAGCTGGCTGCGCGTCTGCTGCCACAGCTCCTTGGCCTGCTGGCTCGTCTCCTGCGCGACATTTTTCACCTCGTCCTTGCCGACCTCGGCGACGTGGCGAGCGCCGTCCTTGGCCTCCTGGCCGGTAGCGCGAGCCTCCTCCTTGGCCACCTCCTTCGTGTCGCTGGAGTCGGGCGTGCCAGCTACGCCGGTCGAGTACCCGCCGGTGCCGCTGGTGCTTCCCGTGCCGATGCCACTACCGATCGCGCTGTCGGTGCCATGGCTGTCGGTGCCATAGCTGTCGGTGCCGCTCACCGGGGCGGGCTCGACCGTGCCGAGCTCCCTGGTGGTGTCGTCGTTCTGGGTGCCGGTGGTTCCGTATGTCTCGCTCATGTCCATTCCTGTTCTGTCAACGAGTGCTGGACGGGCGGCCGTTTCGGCCGCCGGTAGTAGGGGGTTGCCCAGCCCTGACCTGCGCAAACGTCGCAATCAGTCCTATTTGGGGGAGTCGGCGGATTCAGCTGCGCCGAGCAGGGTGAGCAGCGTGCGGGCGTCGTGCGGCGCATGTCCCAGCGCGTCGTTGTCGAAGTAGACGTGGACGTCCAGGCCCTGCTGTGCCCACCGGGCCACCCGTCCGGCCCATGCCGTCAGGGCGGCATCCGAGTACCCGCTGCGATAGAGCTCGGCGGCTCCGTGCAGACGGACATAGACGAGATCGGAGGTGATGACCTCGAACTGTGGCCAGGTGCCGGCACTGTCGGAGATCACCATGGCGATCCCGTGGCGGCGCATCAGCTCGCGAGCACCGGGCGCGCGGAAGCTCTCGTGTCGAGGTTCAAGGGCATGGCGGATCGGCACGTTGAGGACCGGTGCCGTCAGGGTGCGGTCGTCCGGCAGCTTGTCGTCGTGCTGCTCCGCCAGCGAGCCCGCCTCAGCGGTCGTCCGGGGCAGCAGGTCGAAGAAGGAGGTCAGGAGCTGCTCGTCGAAGGGGAGGCTGGCCGGTAGCTGCCACAGGACGGGGCCGAGCTTGTCGCCGAGCGCCAGCACGCCGGAGGCGAAGAAGTTGGCCAGGGCGGTGTGCACGTCGACGAGCCTGCGCATGTGGGTGATGAAGCGGCCGCCCTTGACGGCGAACACGAAGTCGGCCGGCACCTGCTCGGCCCAGGACGCGTAGCTGCTGGGCCGTTGGAGCGAGTAGAACGACCCGTTGAGCTCGACACCGGTGAGCTGTCGCGACAGGTGCGCGAGCTCCTCGCGCTGGCGCAGTCCCGATGGGTAAAAGTCGCCACGCCACGACGGGTAGCGCCAGCCGGAGGTGCCGACGCGCACCTCGCCCCAACCGGCGAGTTCCCCTGGCTGGGTGGCGCCGAGGCCGCGCACCATCCCGCTAGTGCCACTCGGTCCCGGAACCGTGGGGGGCTGGTGGCGCAGCCCCGCAGAGGTGCTCGATGACCTGGTCCAGCGATGCGAACCGTCGCGAGCGGGGCAGGACGGACAGGTGCCACAGGAGGCGGCTCGGGGCGTGGCGGCGGATCAGCGTGGCGGCGAGATGGTCGTGCGTGGCGGGAAAGCACGCGGGGCTCAGGAAGGCAGCCAGCTCGTCCGACCATTCCTGGTGCTGGCTCCTGGGAGCAGGTGGTGCGGTCATGGGCCTCTCCTCGACTATGCCTCGCGAGCGGCGCGCGATCCGGTGCGGTGTCCCTGCAGCATTCCCCGGCCACGCAGCCGCAAACCTCGGCCACCGGGTGGACACACCGCCCGTCCCGCGCTGTTGGAGACGGACGGCGCGCCCAACTTCTCCCTACCCCCATGCCCAGCAACAGAAACGGACATATCGGACGATCTTGGCTGGGATGGACCAGGGGCTACGGCGCAGTCGCCATCACGTGCCACCGACCCGTCGTCTCGTCGAGCCCGGCCAACCCGCGTGCCCTGAACTCGGCCAGCCAGCCTTCCATGGGGAACCAGCCCCCCGCTCATGGAACACGTTGGCGTTCCGCACGATCGACGAGAGGTGGCTCACCGGCGGTGCGTGGCTGGGGTGGTGCTGGTGGCATGCCCCGTGCTGAGGTGGGCTGCTGCCTCTGTGGCTCCGCCGCCGCTGGACCAGCGGCGCCAGCCCTGCCCGCCCCGCGCGAGGGCGAATCAGAGCAGCTCGGGCCAGCGCTCCGTGTGACGCCTCACGGTGGACGGTTCCGGGATGCAGTCCACGTCGACAAAGACCAGCACTCCAGCGCCGCTTTTGGTGCTCAAGGCTGACCTTCGGGAAGGGACGTCGAGCGCGCCTGCGGCGACCGGGCCAGGGCAGCTGGCGCTTTGCTTGACCGGCTCTGGACTACTTACAGCAAAGCAACGCGTGGCACTGACAACTGCCGACTCCTCGTGGCCCCGTCGCGGTCAGGCCAGATTTTCGCGGTGGCTCTCGTTGATCTTGTCTGCCAACGCGGCGAGCTTGGTATTGGTGCGGCTCGAGGCACTGCGGAGGATCTGGAAGGCCTCTTCGTCGCTCACCTTGTGGGCTGCCATGAGCAGTCCGATCGCTTTGCCGATCTCACGGTTGCTCTCGAGACCGCGTCTGAGGTTCTCCGCGCTGGTCTGACGCTCGGCGGCCGCCAGGGCCACCGAGGTGAAGGCAGCCAGCACGGCACCGACGTCAACGGACTCCGTGGTCAGCGCTCCGGGGGTGTCCGAGAAGACGTTGAAGGCCGCTCGGCTACCGAGCCCGTCCATCAGCTGATAGCCCAGCATCCCGCGCACCGGAGTGCGGCTGACAGTCAGCTCGGCGAGCCGCGGCCACTTCGTGTCGTCAGTGATGTCGGCGTCATGCTGGACGGAGTCCTCGACGATGCTGTCCAGGCACGGGCCCTCGTGGGCCTCGGACTCGAGCCGGTCCATCGTGCTCGCGATGTCGTCGGTGGAAGCTTGTGTGTGAAGTTGCTCGTTGGCGTCGAGCGTGGAGATGCACGCGTGGTGGGCCCCAGGGATGATCTCGATCGCAGTGCGGCAGATCGCGTCGAGGACCTCCTGCGACGCGGACCCGGCGTAGACGAGCTTGGCGAGGGACGCGAAGGCCTCAGTCGCCTCGCGCGGAATGGGTGTCTGCATGGGGTCAGTATCACCCGCGGGGCGGTTCTTCGCTGACGGGCTCGAACTTCAGCCCACCACGGAGGGCGTGCTCTCCTTCGGACACCGCGAACTCGATGGGTTTGCACACCCCGCCGTTCGACTTCTCCGCGGAGCAGGCCGTCAGTCCGACGTGCAGGTCCATCTCGGCCCGGACCGAGAACCGATCGCCTGCCACGGACGTCGGAGGGTCGATGTGCAGCTCCCCGCCTGGCTCGGGCCAGACGTTCATGAAGATGTTGAGCGTCGTGCCGATCTGGTCCGGCTGCACCCCGAACTGGGCCAGGCCGGTGCTGAGGTTCTCCAGGCAGCTGGGGTGGTAGGCGCCTTCGAACTCCGGATAGAGCAGGTCGAAGGTGTCCTGGCTGCACGGGGTGAGCAGGAAGTCGTGACGCCCGCAGGTGTCCTCGACGACCGTCAGCATGGGAGCGCTGCGGTTGCTGTAGAGCACATGACCGGTCGTGAGAAAGATTGTGTTGGCGTAGTCGATCGTGCGACCGCCGGACAGCTTCTCCTCGTGGTCGTCGGCGTTGAAGCAGAACAGGTCGCTGACCTGTCCGCCCTGCAGGTCGGTGACAGTCAGGACCTGGCCGGCCCGGAGCAGGAACCCTGTCCCGGTCTGCGGCGCGAGGGTGGTGCTCACCTGGTCTCCTTGTCGCCGAAACTGGCTGGCGGCTCCCAGGCTGCCGGAACCGCCCGGCCGGAGTACTGCCTGGCCTCGGAGCTGCGCCCGTGGTCGGCGACCATCGGGTTGAGACTTCCCTGCAGCTCGGTGTCACGGCGCCTGATCGTGTCACGCATCCGGTCGAAGCGGTCCGAACCCCGCAGCTCCTCGAACTGCTCGTGCAGGTTGAAGACCAGGGTGGGCAGCGGTGTGCGACGGGCGATCCGGGACGACTGCGGGTGCAGGCCCACGACGAAGAACGCGGTCCCACCGAGGCTGAACGCGAAGTGCGGGTTGCCCGGGTCGTCGGACACCCGCGGGTCCCAGGCTTGGTGGTCGGCCTCGTGCAGCAGCTCGAGCTGCCGCCACAGGAGGGTCTCGAACTCGGTCTCGTCGGCGACGTCCGTCGCGCGGAAGACGGCGACGAGGGAGGCGAAACCTGCCGCCCGGTCAGTGCCCTGACCGAACTCGGTCAGGGCACTGACCAGCGTCGTGGTGGCGGCGTGTGTGGCCAGGCCCTCGAGCACGACGACGGTGGCCCGGTCGCGGTTGAAGACGGACCGCGCGCCGAGGCACGGGTAGTCCGGGTGCAGCACCATCGCCTCGAGTCCGTCCCCGATCTCCTCGGGACGGCTCCCGGCGTCCTGGCTGGCAGCCAGGTCCTCGAGCAGCTCAGGGAGGTCGGGCACGGCGGTGAGAGCAGGACGGTCAGGTGACTCGGAGACCGCTGGGGACTCACCGAGGGACTGCGCCATGCTCAGGCCACGACCGCGTCAACGGCCTTCTTGAGGGCGCTGGGCTGGGCGGGGGACTTGGGCGCCTTCTTCTTCGCGGCCAGCAGCTGCTCCCCGAGGTCGCGGAGCTGCGTTCGGCTCAGCCCGTCGCGCACCTTGGGGAACCAGTCCTGCTCCTCCTCGTCCATGTGGTGCCGGACGTTCTCGATGAGCACGGTCGTCTTGGCCTCGAACCGCTCGTCCCCGGGCTTCAATGCAGCGAGCTCCATCACGAGGACGTCGGCGACGTGGTGCTCCTCGTAGGACTCGAGGATGTCGTCCTCCAGGTTGGGCAGCAGCCGCCGCACCTCGGGGTACATGACCTCGTTCTCGATGTAGGTGTGGACCGTGAGCAGCTCGATGACCTTCTTGACGATGGCGCCCTTGCGGGGCTTCGTGGTGCTCGGCTTCTCGAACTCGCGGAACAGGGCACGGACCTGCTTGTGGTCGTCGCGAAGGATGACGATGGCGTCGTTGGACACGGGTACTCCTGAAAGGTCGAAGCCCGGCGCAGGATCGTTCGCGTCCCGGGTAACGGGTGTCTACCCTTTGTCGCGCCTTCGGAAACCCTCCGAGCGCAAACCTCTCCGGGACCAGCCGACGGCTGCTTCGCACCGCCTGACCTGCAGCTTTGCCTCGTCCCGCTGTTGCACGCGGCCGTCGCGCGTGGTTGTCTGGAGGTACTACACGTGGTCCAGCAGAGGTGCCACCGTTCTCCACCAGAGACGGGACCACCATGCGCGCGACACCATCCTCGACCCCTGTTCAGGCGCCCTCCGGCAGGTCAGGCGACATCACACCAGGTCCGCACGAGCGCGCGGATGCGTTGCTGCAGCTGGCCCTGGCGTCCAACGACCGCCGCGAGGTCGAGGCCCTGCGGGACGAGGCGGTGCTGCTCACCCTCGACCTCCCTGAGCAGGTGGCGAGGCGCTACCGCGGACGGGGGATCGACCACGACGACCTCGTCCAGGTCGGCCGGCTGGGCCTGGTCAAGGCAGCCCGCGGCTACCGGGCCGGGATGGGCAGCAGCTTCGTCTCCTACGCCATGCCGACGATCTCCGGAGAGGTCAAGCGCCACTTCCGGGACTGCGGCTGGGCGGTCCGTCCGCCGCGACGGCTGCAGGAGGTCCGAGCGCTCCTCGGGGCGGACGAGGAGCAGCTCACCCAGAGCCTGCGCCGGGCACCCACGAGCGAGGAGATGGCCGACGCGTTGGGGCTCGATGCGCGCGAGGTGGTTCTCGCGAAGCTCTGCGGCTCTGCCTACTCGACCTTGTCCCTCGACCTGCCCGACGAGCGCGGCGGGTCGAGGGCTGACTCCGTTGCCGACGAGAGCTCCGCGATCGAGCAGATGCTACGAGTGGCGTCGCTGCGTTCGGTCCTCTCGCTGCTCTCGGACCGCGAGCAGCTGATCGTCCGTCTGCGTTTCGTCGAGGACCAGACGCAGGCACAGATCGGGACCGTGCTGGGGGTGAGCCAGATGCAGGTGTCGAGACTGCTGACCTCGATCCTGGCTCGGCTCCGGCAGGGCCTCGGGGACGAGGCGGTGGCGGCATGACCTCGCACCTTCGCCCGGACGGGACGACGTTCCCGCCCGTGACCCCGGACCCGCCCGTTCCGCCCGGCTACGAAGAGCCCGTGCTCCTCGACTGTGGCGCCGTCCAGCAGCCCGAACCGGAAGCCGACCCGACTGACCCGCCGGACTGACCCGCCGGACTGACCCGCCGGACTGACCCGGACTGACCCGGACTGACCCGGACTGACCCGGACTGACCCGGACTGACCCGGACTGACCCGGACTGACCCGGACTGACCCGGACTGACCCGGACTGACCCGGACTGACAACCCCCTAGTGGGTTGTCAGGCCTTGGCGTGCTGCGCGGCGCCGCGCTCGATCACGAGCAGGTCCGCCAGGGACGCCACCACACCGATGAGGGCCAGACCCATCACGCCCTTGGCTAGCAGTCCTACCTCGGCGTAGCCGCGGCCGAACCCGGCCGACATGAAGTAGGACAGGAACAGGGCCAAGGCGCTGACGGACATGATGATCCCGGGGACTCGCGGGTGGACTCCGCACCGGGCGATCGAGACACCCAGCAGGACCAGTCCCAGGCACACGGTCGGCGGCGAGGAGACGAGTCCCTCGAGGACGGCGGCCACGCCGGCCCACCCGACCCACGCCCCGGGCTCGAGGCCCTGGGCGAGCTGGTAGCCGAGTACGGCGGTGCCGAGCAGGACGACAGTGCCGACATCCAGGAGCGCTCCGACCCCCGTGGGCAGCGCGACCTCACGAGCGCGGACGAACCAGTAGGCGAAGAAGAGCAGCCCGCCGACCAGACCCAGGTACGGGGTGGTCCGGCGCACGAAGCCGACCACGCGGTCTGTCATCCCCATGGCCCGAACGTACGACCCCCTTCTCGTCCTGTCATCGTCCGATCTGCGTAGGAGAGGGTGACATGGCCGGTCGCGAGGCCGCTGCGGTAACCTTTTGCCATGGCACGGTCCCTGCTTCTTCCCTAGCCGCGTTGACGATCCGGACCACCCGGTCCACGTCACCGCGGCGAACCCCTCCTGCGTGAGGGGTTCTTCTGTGTCACGACCCAGTTGTGTGACGACTCAGTTGCGGGATTGCACCGACGAGCAGACGTGAGGATGAGATGAGCGAGACGCCCTACCGCTACACCGCCGACCTGGCCGAGACGATCGAGCTGGCCTGGCAGGACCGCTGGGAGGAGGAGGGCACCTTCCACGCGCCCAATCCCGCCGGTCCGTGGGCCGAGCCGGACAAGGTCGCCGGTCGCGAGAAGCTGCTCGTCCTCGACATGTTCCCCTACCCCAGTGGAGCTGGCCTGCACGTCGGGCACCCGCTGGGCTACATCGCCACGGACGTGTTCGCGCGCTACCACCGGATGACCGGCAAAAACGTTCTGCACTGCCTGGGCTACGACGCGTTCGGCCTGCCGGCGGAGCAGTATGCCGTGCAGACCGGCGAGCACCCGCGCAAGACGACCGAGGAGAACATGGTCGTCATGAAGCGCCAGCTGCGCAGGCTGGGGCTGGGGCACGACGACCGGCGCACCATCGCGACGATCGACCCGGGCTACTACAAGTGGACGCAGTGGATCTTCACCCAGATCTACAACTCCTGGTACGACCCGGAGGCGGTGCGCCCCGACGGTGGGAAGGGCCGCGCCCGGCCGATCTCCGAGCTGGTCGCGGAGTTCGAGAAGGAGGGTGGCAGCCGCTGGGCCGTGAACTCCGAGGGCCGTCCCTGGGCCGAGATGAACGATGTCGAGCGCGCCGAGATCCTCGACATGTTCCGGCTGGCCTACACCTCGGAGGCGCCCGTCAACTGGGCGCCCGGCCTGGGCACGGTGCTGTCCAACGAGGAGGTCACGAACGACGGCCGCTCCGAGCGGGGCAACTACCCCGTCTTCAAGACCAACCTGCGCCAGTGGATGATGCGGATCACCGCGTATGCCGACCGGCTGGCTGACGACCTCGACCGCGTCGACTGGCCGGACAAGGTCAAAGCCATGCAGCGCAACTGGATCGGGCGCAGCCAGGGAGCGCGTGTCGCCTTCGCCGTGGACGGGACCGACATCCCGATCGAGGTGTTCACCACCCGCCCCGACACGTTGTTCGGCGCCACCTTCATGGTGCTGGCACCTGAGCACCCCTTGGTGGACTCGCTGGTCCCGCAGGGTGACTGGGCATCCGACACCAACCCGACGTGGACCTCGGGTCAGGCGTCCCCGGCAGCTGCCGTCGCGGCATACCGGCTGGCGGCGTCGCGCAAGAGCGACGTGGAACGGCAGACGGAAGGCAAGGACAAGACCGGTGTCTTCACCGGTGCCTTCGCGACGAATCCCGTCAACGGGCAACGGATCCCGGTGTTCATCGCGGACTACGTCCTGATGGGCTACGGCACCGGCGCGATCATGGCGGTGCCGGGGCAGGACCAGCGCGACTGGGACTTCGCCACGCAGTTCGAGCTGCCGATCATCCGGACCGTGCAGCCCTCCGAGGGCCACCCGGAGGACGAGCCGTTCACCGGTGAGGGACCGGCGGTCAACTCGGCCAACGCCGAGGTATCGCTGGATGGCCTGGGTGTCTCCGAGGCCAAGGCGACCATCATCGAGTGGTTGGCAGGCAAGGGATTCGGCCAGCCCACGGTGAACTACAAGCTGCGTGACTGGCTGTTCAGCCGTCAGCGCTACTGGGGCGAGCCGTTCCCGATCGTCTTCGACGAGGACGGGGTCAGCCACGCGGTGCCGGACTCGATGCTGCCGGTCGAGCTGCCGGACGTCCCCGACTACTCGCCCAAGACGTTCGAGCCCGAGGACGCGAGCAGCCAGCCCGAGCCGCCGCTGGGCCGGGTCGAGGAGTGGGTCAACGTCGAGCTGGACCTGGGCGACGGGCGCGGGCTGCGCAAGTTCCGCCGCGAGACCAACACGATGCCCAACTGGGCCGGATCCTGTTGGTACTACCTGCGATACCTCGACCCGGCCAACGACGCGGCCTTCGTCGACCCCGAGAACGAGGCCTACTGGATGGGCCCGCATGCGACTCCCGTGATCGGCGCGGCCGAGGGCGTCGTCGACCCGGGTGGGGTGGACCTCTACATCGGCGGCGTCGAACATGCAGTGCTGCACCTGCTGTACGCACGCTTCTGGCACAAGGTGCTGCACGACCTGGGACATGTCACGAGCGACGAGCCGTTCCGGAAGTACTTCTCGCAGGGCTACATCCAGGCGCCGGCCTACCGGGACGACCGTGGCCAGCCCGTCGAGGCGTCCGAGGTCGTCGAGGTGGCCGATCCCGCCACCGGCGAGACGTCCTACGCCTGGCAGGGCCAACCGGTCACCCGTGAGTTCGGCAAGATCGGCAAGTCGCTCAAGAACGTTGTCAGCCCGGACGAGATGTTCGAGCAGTACGGCGCCGACACCCTGCGCGTCTATGAGATGTCGATGGGCCCGCTTGAGCTGAGCAAGCCGTGGGAGACGCGGGCCGTCGTCGGGGCGCAGCGGTTCCTGCAACGCCTGTGGCGCAACGTGATCGACGAGGAGACCGGTGCCGTGCGGGTGGTCGACGTGCCGCTGGACGACGCGACGGCCCGGGCCCTGCACAAGACGATCGACGCGGTGTCCAAGGACTTCCCGACGCTGGGCTTCAACACCGCCATTGCTCGTCTGATCGAGCTGAACAACGCGCTGACCAAGCTCGACGCAGTGCCTCGCGAAGCCGCCGAGAAGCTCGTCGTCATGGTGGCGCCGCTCGCTCCGCACATCGCCGAGGAGCTGTGGCAGCGGCTGGGTCACTCCGAGTCGATCACCTTCGAGACGTTCCCGGTGGCCGACCCGGCCATGCTCGTCGAGGACACCGTCACCTGCGTAGTCCAGATCAAGGGCAAGGTGCGCGACCGCCTCGAGGTGCCGTCAGACATCAGCGAGGACGCCCTGCGCGAACAGGTGCTAGGGCTGCCCAAGGTCGTCGCGGCGACGGAGGCGGGCATCAGGACCGTGATCGTGCGGGCACCCAGGCTGGTCAACGTGGTGCCGCTGTGAGCCGGGCTTCGCGGTGAGCTGGGCGCTGCTGTGAGCTGGGCCGAGGTCGTGGTGGCCGTGACCGCGTTGGCCTCGGCCGTGATCGGTGGCGCGCTGTTCGCGTTCTCGACGTTCGTGATGAAGTCCTTGGGGCGGCTCGCACCGCCCGAGGGCATTCGCGCGATGCAGCGCCTCAACGAGGACGCGCCGCAGGGGTTGCTGCTGCCCCTGCTGCTGTCACCGCTCGGGTCCCTCGTCGCCGCAGTCCTTGCCGTCACGGGCAAGGGACTGGGTGACACCGTCCTGGTCGACCACCGAACGCAGCTGGCGGTCGGCGCCCTCCTGGGCGTCGCGGCCTTCCTCGTCACGGCGGTCGCGAACATCCCGCGCAACAACGCCCTGGCCGCCCTCGACGCGGATGCGGCGTCTGCGGCAGGTGAGTGGGCGGCATACCGACGGTCGTGGACGGCGTGGAACCACGTCAGGGTCGTCGCGGCGCTGGCCGCGGCGGTGCTCCTTGCGTTGGCGCTGCACCGATAGCCTGCGCAGGTGAGCGTCGCGATCGTCACTGACTCCACGGCATACCTGCCGGGCTCGGTGCTCGACGCCCACTCGATCCAGGTGGTGCCGCTGCACGTGATCGTGGGCGGCACGGAGTTCAGTGAAGGCGTGGACATCACGACCGCGGAGGTCGCGGCGGCGCTGCGCGCGTTCAAGCCGGTGTCGACGTCGCGACCGTCTCCGCAGTCTTTCCTCGACGCCTACGAGAAGGCTGCTGCCGGTGGCGCGGACGGGATCGTCTCGGTGCACATCTCGGCGGACATGTCCTCGACGATCGAGTCGGCGCACCTTGCGGCGCAGCAGTCCCCGGTGCCGGTGACCGTGGTCGACTCGCGGTCGCTCGGCATGGCCATGGGGTATGCCGTGCTGTCCGCGGCCGAGCTCGCCGAGCACGGGGCATCGTTGGAAGACGTTGCAGCACAAGCACGTTCGCGGGCCGAGGCATCGACGGTCGTGTTCTACGTCGACACGTTGGAACACCTGCGGCGTGGTGGGCGGATCGGTTCGGCGTCGGCGTTCCTGGGTTCGGCCCTCGCGATCAAGCCGATCCTCGGGCTCGTCGACGGTCACATCCGCCCCCTCGAGAAGGTGCGGACCTCGTCGCGCGCGCTGGCCCGCCTCGAGGAGCTGGCGGTGTCGGCCGCCTCGGACGCCGAGAAGGCGGGATCGCTGGTCGACATCGCGGTGCACCACCTCGACTCGCAGAGCCGCGCCGAGGACCTCGCTGGGCGCTTGCGCGAGCGGGTCGACCGGGTCGGGACTGCCGGCGAGGCAGGTGCTGATCAGGGCGAGGTGCAGGTCGTGGAGCTGGGTGCCGTCGTCGGGGCCCACGTCGGGCCCGGGACGATCGCCGTCGCCGTGTCACCCAGGCCGGCCTCATCCCGGCCGGGCACATGACCGCTCTCGGTGGCGTGTCCGTGGGGGAGGGTTTCGAGGTCGTGGCGGCTTCGGTGGCTGCCTTCCTCATCGGGGCGGTCAACCCGGCGACGATCCTGGCGAAGATCCTCGGCAAGGACCTGCGGCACGCGGGCTCGGGCAACCCCGGCGCGACCAACGCCGGACGCGTCCTGGGGGCTCGATGGGGCGTCGTCGTCGGCGTGCTCGACGTGCTGAAGGGACTGCTCCCCGTGCTGCTCGCCCAGCACTTCCTCGGCAGCATCACGGCGCTGTGGGTCGGCCTGGCTGTCGTGCTCGGCCACATCTGGTCGCCGTTCCTCAAGGGGCAGGGCGGCAAGGGCGTGGCCACGTCGCTGGGCGCGATCCTCGCAGTGCAGCCGTGGTTCGGGCTGGGCATGCTCGTGGTGTTCGGCCTACTCGTGTGGCGGATGCGCTGGGTGGCGGGGGCGTCGGTGTCCGCGTGCCTGCTGCTGCTCGTGCTGGGCGTGCTCACGTGGGTGCGCTGGGTGCCGGTGGGGACGTGGGAGACCGGGGTCTGGTGCGTCCTGCTCGCGCTGTTGGTCATCTACCGGCACCGGCGCAACATCGAGCTGTGGATCTCGGCGCGCAGGGACGCGTCTTCCACAGGCTGAGCCGGTTCGCGGCGTTGTCCACAGGGACGCGTCGGCGACCTGTCGTGTGCGTGGCGGGCTTCCTAGCGTGCCGGTATGCCGTCTCGTCGCCGACCGTCCGAAACCTCAGCCCGCGCCCGGGCGCTGCTCGAGGCCGCCGATCGCACGCGTGACAGCACGTCCGAGCCTGCCCCGTCCGTCGCGTCGCCCCAGTCCGAGGTGGTCCCGTGGCTCCCCGATCGCGGCTGGATCGAGACCGCGTCGGCAGCCCCGCCCGCCTCAAGAGTGCCCGCGGTCCGGGAGGCGGCGCCATCGCGTGGGGCGGGGCCGTCGGCGCGTGAGGTGACGCCGTCAACGGGTGAGGTGGTGTCGTCGCCGCGTGAGCGGGCGCGACCGGCGAACGGCATCCGTGGTGGTCGGCACCGGCGTCCGGTCCCACCCGGACCGCGGTTCCTGACCATCCCCGCGTCGCTACGGGGTGCCCGGCTGAGCGGTCCCCGTGCCGCCGCGGCCGGACTGCTCTTCGTGGTGCTGGTGGCGGCAGTGGGCTTCGGGGTCCGGGTGGCGTGGGCCAAGGCGGCCAGCACCCCGCACGTGGTGGCGCCGTCACAGCCGGGATCGGCGCTCGGCAGCCGTGGCTCGACGGCCAGCGGCTTCGCATCGTCGAGCACGGCTTCCGGCGGCGGTGGACCGCCCGCCGGGACCGTGACCGTCCACGTGGTCGGCCAGGTCGTGCGACCCGGCGTTCTCACCATGCCCGCCGGCTCGCGGGTCAGCGACGCGGTGGCCAAGGCAGGTGCCCGCAAGGGCGCGGACCTGGCCGCGATCAACCTCGCCCGCCCGCTCGTGGACGGAGAGCAGATCCACGTCCCCAAGCCCGGTGAAGTGGTTCCTGGAGGTGCTTCCGGCGCCGGGTCGGGATCGGGTGCGGCCGGTGGGGGGACAGGCGCTGCGGGGACGCCTGGCGCTGGCGGGCCGGTCAACCTCAACTCCGCGACCGCTGCCCAGCTCGAGGAGCTGCCGGGTGTCGGCCCGGTTCTGGCCCAGCGGATCATCGACTGGCGCACCGAACACGGCCGCTTCGCCTCGGTTGACGAGCTCGGTGAGGTCAGCGGGATCGGCGAGAAGATCTTCGCCGCACTGCAGCCCAAGGTGACGGTGTGAGCGGGAAGTCGAGGCAGTCGCGGCAGTCGGGGAAGGGAGGTCCGGGGCCGTCGGCTGGCCCGGGGCGGCTGCGGCAGCCCGGAACGGTTCGCACGGGCGATGTCCAGCGACGGTTGCTCGACCTGCGGATGCTGGTGCCGGCCCTCACGGCATGGGCGGTCAGCGCTGGCACGCTCGGTGTGCGGCCCTTGGTGCTGGTGGTCGCGGCAACCTGCTGCGCGAGCGTCGCCGCGGGTCTGCTCTGGGGACCTCCGCTGCTACGCGTCCTCCGGCATCGATCGCGCTCCTGGACGACGCCGGGGTCGGCGCCGGGGAGCCAAGGCGCGGTCGCGGTCGCTGCGCTGGCCCTGGGTGCGGTCGCCCTGGTGCTGGCGTCGACG
Organism: Pedococcus bigeumensis; assembly: GCF_006438965.1. Lineage (GTDB taxonomy): Bacteria > Actinomycetota > Actinomycetes > Actinomycetales > Dermatophilaceae > Pedococcus > Pedococcus bigeumensis_A. Next base: position 82,464 of record NZ_RCZM01000008.1, on the reverse strand, counting down.
GCCGGGTACACGGCCGCGCGTGAGGCTGGCCCGGTCCGCGCCCTTGCCGAGGAACGCGCCATGGTCACCGTGACCGGCGTCGTGACCAAGGACCCCGTAGTCGTGGGTGGCAGCCGGCTCGACGGCTCGACCGTGCGCTTCACCCTGCGCGTCAGCGAGGTGACCGGGCGCGGGCGGGTGGCGCGCGTGTCGACCCCGGTGCTGGTCATCGCCACGGAGGCCTGGGAGTCCGTGCGCTGGCACGAGCGGGTTCGCGTGCAGGGGACCATGGTCGCGTCCGAGCCGGGTGACGACGTCGTGGCGATCCTGCGACCTCGCGGCGCACCACGCTCACTGGGCGCCCCCGGGCTGGTTGCCAGGGCGGCCGAACACCTCCGCACCGGGCTCCGCCAGGCTGCGGCCCCGCTGCCGTCCGATGCGCGCGGGCTGCTCCCCGCCCTGGTCATCGGCGACACCAGCCGCACACCCCAGGACCTCACCGACGCGATGCTCGCGACCGGCATGACCCACCTGTCGGCCGTCTCAGGGAGCAATGTCGCCATCGTCCTGGCGTTCGCCCTGGGAGGCGCGTCACTGGCCGGCGTGCGACGTCGCTGGCGGCCGCTGGTGGCGGTCCTCGTGCTGGCCGGCTTTGTCGTGCTCGCCCGTCCCGAGCCCAGCGTCATCCGCGCCGCGACGATGGGGACCATCGGGCTGATCGGGTTGAGCCGGTCGAGGCGGGCTGCCGGCATACCCGTCCTGTCCGCGGCAGTGGTCGTCCTGCTCGTCGTCGACCCGTGGCTCAGCCGGTCCTACGGCTTCGCCCTCTCGACGCTCGCGACCCTCGGCCTGTTGCTGTTTACCCGCCCCTGGGGCGACGCGATCGGGCGCCGGCTCCCCGGGCGGGTCCGCTCATGGGGACCGGCCTTCGCCATCCCCGTGGCGGCACAGGCGATGTGTGCGCCGGTGGTCGTGCTGCTCCAGGGCTCGGTGTCGGTCGTGGGCGTGCTAGCGAACCTCCTCGCAGCCCCGCTGGTCGCGCCTGCCACCGTCGCCGGCGTCGCGGCGGCCAGTGTGGCTCCGATCTGGCCGTTCGGGGCCAGGCTCCTGTGCTGGGTTGGCGCCCTGCCTGCCTTGGGGATCGCCTGGGTCGCCCGGACCTGCGCCACGATCCCGGGCGGCACCCTGCCCTGGCCGGACGGCGCGCCGGGAGCGATCCTGCTCACGGCCCTGACCGTCTTCGTGCTGGTCAGCGGCAGGTGGTGGACCCACCGCGCTCGGCTGCACCCGGTCGTCGCCACGAGCGTGTGCCTGCTCGTCGTGGCGGCAGCGGCCCCGACCTCCGCCGCCACCTGGCCGCCGCCCGGCTGGCGGTTCGTGGCCTGCGACGTCGGGCAGGGCGACGGCCTGGTGCTGGCCACCACACCAGGTCATGCCGTGCTGGTGGACGCCGGGCCCGACCCCGCCGCCATCAACGCCTGCCTGCGTCGGCTGCGGGTGTCGGTGCTGGATTCCGTTGTCCTGAGCCATTTCCACGCCGACCATGTGGACGGGCTGCCCGGCGCACTGGCGGGCCGGGAGGTTCGCGAGATCCTCGCCAGCCCGGTCCGCGAACCTCCCTACCAGTGGACGGAGGTGGAGACGTGGGCGCGGGCCCGCGGCATACCCATCCGTGACCTGGCGGCCGGCGACCACCTGGCCTGGCCCGGCGTCACCGCAGACGTCTGGTGGCCGGCGCGACGGATCGCGTCGGGATCGGTGCCCAACAACGCCAGTGTCGTGCTGGCTGTGCGGTCGGGGCCGGTCGACCTGTTGCTGCTCGGGGACGTCGAGCGCGAGGCCGCACACGCCCTGCTGCTCGAGACGAGGCGCAGCTCGCCGATGTCGGCGCAGGCGGCCGGCTTCGACGTGGTCAAGGTGGCCCACCACGGGTCGAGCAACCTCGACGAGGACCTGATGGAGCTGGTTCGCGCGCCGGTGGCGGTGATCAGCGTGGGCAAGGACAACGACTACGGTCACCCGTCACCCAAGGCGCTGGAGGTGTTGCGCCGCAACGGGTATGCCGTCTACCGCACCGACCAGCGCGGGGACGTCGCCATCGTCGCGAACGGCGACACCGTGGGTGTGACCTGGCGGCGCCGATGAGCCGTCAGGGAGAGTGAGGGGGCCGGCCTGTCAGGTGCTGGCGAGGACCCGCGGCTTGGCCTTGGCGGCTTCCACGAGGGCCTCGATCGTGGCCTGGACGGCCGGAACCCGTTGCAGGTCCGCTGTGGTGACCACGCTGATCGACCGCCGCGACGCCGGGTTGATCGGCGACGTGACGACGTCGTGGTGGTGGGCGGTGCGCAGGATCAGGTCGGGGATGAGTGCCACGCCGAGGCCCTCGGCGACGAGGCCGAGCACGGCGACGTAGTCCTCGGTCTCGAAGCCGACGTTCGGGGAGAAACCGGCGTTGGCACACATCTGCAGGAGGTGACCACGGCAGCGCGGGCACCCGGCGATCCAGTTCTCCTGCGCCAGGGCGGACAGGTCGACCATGTCCTGGGTGGCGAGGGGATGGTCGCGGGGGAGGGCGAGGCGGACCTCGTCGTCGAGCAGCTTGTGGGTGACGAACAGGTCCATGTCCTCCTCGCCACGGCCGAGGTCGGTGCCCTCGTAGGCGAAGGCGACGGCGAGGTCGCACTCACCGGCCTTGAGCGCGGCGAGCGACTCGGGCGGTTCGGCCTCGGTGAAGGTGACCTGGACGTCGGGGAACCGCTTCTTCACGAGGGCAAGGGCACGAGGCACCAGGGTGGCCGAGCTCGACGGGAAGGCCATCAGCCGGACCCGTCCGGCGCGCAGACCCGCGATCGCGGCGACCTCCTCCTCGGCGGCGTCGAGAGCCGCCAGGACGGCGACGGCGTGGCGCGCGAGCACCTGGCCGGCCTCGGTCAGGCGCACGTTGCGGCCGACCCGCTCGACCAGCACGGTGCCCGTGCGCTGCTCGAGGCGCCGGACCATCTGCGAGATCGCGGGCTGGGAGTAGCCCAGCGAGAGGGCGGCTCCGGTGAAGCTGCCCTCGTCGGCAATGGCCTTCATGACACGGAGACCTGCGGCGTCGATCATGCACGAAGCATAACGGCTCGTTATCCAGATGGTTACTTCTCGACGCATATGTGATGCATCGCCGCTCGCCGTTACCCCGACTTGGTGCCGCCTCGTGGTCATAGGAGCCCGGATTCGCGGTCTGGTGACGATCTGGCGGCAACAAGTGCCGGAGGATCGGCCGAGGGGCGGGTGTCGCCGGGCTCTGCTTTCATCGAGTCCACATGAAGCCCGAACAGACCTCCACCACCCACGCCGCCGAGAGCGACGCGCTCGACGCCAGCGACGCGGCATACCCGGACGAGGCCAGGGCGACGCACCGGACCGGCGCGGCCCTGTGCCTGTCCGGTGGCGGCTACCGCGCGGCCCTGTTCCACCTCGGGGCCGTGCGCCGCATCAACGAGCTGGGAATCCTGTCGCAGCTGGCCACCGTGAGCGGAGTCTCCGGTGGCTCGATCGTGGCCAACCTGCTTGCAGACCCCGAGCTGAAGTTTCCCGCGGCGGGCGGTGTCGTGGGCGGCTTCGAGGAGTGCGTCGTCGAACCGCTCGCGCGGCTCACGTCCCGCAACATCCGCACCCCCGCGCTGCTGTCGAAGGCCAAGCCGTGGAAGTGGTTCGCTGCCGACGCCGCCATCCGCGCGCTGGCGGACGAGCTCGCCCAAACCGTGCCATGGTGGTCGAAACCGTTGCGGGACAACGATGTTGCCGGCCCAGCGGTCATCACGGGCGCGACCGAGATCGGCTACGGCGTCGACTGGGTGTTCGAGGACCCGACCGCGCACCGTCCGCATGGGCGCGTGGGGGACTACCGACTGGGGTATGCCGCGCCGCCGGCTGGGCTGCGCATGGCAGACATCGTGGCCGCCTCCTGCGCGTTTCCGCCGTTCTTCGCGCCGATGGTGTTCGACGGGGTGGCGATGCACCTCACGGGCGGCCACAAGGGGGTTGAGTCCGACGAGGAACGCGCCGCGATCATGCGGCACATCCGGCTGACCGACGGCGGGGTCTACGACAACCTCGGGCTCGAGCCGGTCTGGAAGCGGCACAGCACGGTCCTGGTCAGTGACGGCGGTGGAGTCTTCCGCGCCCGGACCGAGCGCACCGTCGTCGGCCGGACGCTGCGCATCCTGGGGATCGCCACGAACGGCGGCCAGTCGGTCCGTAGCCGGTGGCTGCACGCCGGCTACGCGCGGGGCGTCTTCACCGGCACCTCCTGGGCGCTCGACACCGTCGTCGACGGTTGTTACCCGCGGGGGACCACCGAGCTGATCAACGCCATCCGTACCGACCTGGACGCCTTCAGCCAGGCCGAGCAGCACATCCTCGAGCGGCACGGCTACCTCGTCGCCGACGCCCAGGTGCGGGCGCACTGCCCTGAGCTGGTCACCCAGGACTCCCCGGCGAAGCCACCGCACGACGAGGTCGCCGACCCCGCGGTCGCGAGTGCTGCCCTCGTGGACTCCGCCAAGCGCCGACTGCTCGGCAGGTCCTGACCGCGCCGGGCTGCCGACGTACCCTTGCCTCGTGACCACGACCGCCGCCGCGAGCACCCAGCTGGATGCCGTCGCAGCCCTGCTCGGGGGAGGCAACGTGCTGGTCCTCACCGGAGCCGGCATCTCCACCGACTCGGGCATCCCGGACTATCGCGGCCCGGACGGCACCCGTCGCGTCACGCCGATGCAGTACGCCGAGTTCCTGGGTTCCTCCGAGGCTCGGCAGCGCTACTGGGCGCGCAGCTACGTCGGGTGGCAGCGGTTCAACCGGGCCCAGCCCAACTCCGGTCACGCCGCTGTGGCAGCGCTCCAGGGCCACGGGCTGGTCGGCCCGGTCATCACCCAGAACGTCGACGGCCTCCACCAGCGCGCTGGAGCCACTGACGTCGAGGAGCTGCACGGATCGCTGGCCCGGGTCGTCTGCCTGACCTGCGGCGACCGCACCTCGCGCTGGGACCTCGACGACCGGATGCGCGAGAGCAACCCCAGCTACACGGTGACCAGCGACGAGATCCGGCCCGACGGCGACATCGTGCTGAACGACCTCGATGTCGCTGCCTTCCGTACGCCGCTCTGCCTCGTCTGCGGCCACGACACCCTCAAGCCCGATGTCGTCTTCTTCGGAGAGTCCGTGCCGAAACCGTTGGTGGAGAAGTGCTTTCGGCTCACCGAGGAGGCCAGCGCGCTCGTCGTCCTCGGCTCGAGCCTCAAGGTCATGAGCGGCTACCGCTTCGTGCGCCGCGCCGCCGCACTCGACATCCCGGTGGCGATCATCACCCGCGGACCCACCCGCGGCGACGCCGAGGCAACCGTTCAGGTCGACGCGCCGCTGGCCCCCACCCTGACTGCCCTGGTGGAGCGCCTCACCGCCTAGCTGCCCGCGAGCGGCAGCCCGTGGTGCCGGCACGCCGCAGCCCGGCTCAGGTCAGCCCAGCCCCATGGCCTCGGCCACCGCGGGCCAGATCGCCGCCGCCCACTGTTGGTGTCCACGGATGGAGGGGTGGCCGAGGTCCACGCCGTACTCCTCCAGCCGGTCACCAGGATGGCGGGCCAGTGCGCCACCGTCGGTGTGGCACTGCGGAATCCCCTCGCAGGCCCGAGCGAGCTCCGCCTCGTACGACTCGAGCAGCGACGTCAGCCGTTTCACCTCAGTGCTGTTGATCTTCTGGTTCGCCGAGAACATCGCGCACGGCTCGTGCCCCACGAGGTCCACCGGCGTGGTGGGAAGCGTCGCGATCGCCCTCGCATAGTCGGCGGGGCGACCGGGTCCGCTTGCCAGCATGACCGTCACCTTGGGAGAGGCCTTGACGATGGACTTCACGGCGGCCCTCACCTGTGCGCGGAACTCCGGCAGGTGTGCAGGATCTGTTCCGTCGCAACGGATGTCATTGTCCATGATCATCACGAGCGCCAGCGCAGGCGTTGGTACGACGGCAGCGCGGCTGGCACCTGGAACTCCAACCCGTCAGCCTTCTCGCCGTTGCGTGACACGTTGGCCACCAGTCCCCGCGTCTTGGGACGTATCGCAACCAGCCGCTCGTAGACGCTGTTGACGTCAGGGTTGCTGCCCGTGGCCCAGGAGTTGGCGACGACGTTCTCGCCCGGGCTCTGGGGATCGGACTGGAAGCCGGTCATGCCCGAGTGGCCCAAGGCGATGACGCCCTCAGGGTGGTCCGCGTCCGCGACCGGGGTCGTGCGGCCCGCCGAGGTCGTTGCCGCCACCCGAGAGCCTTCGACGCTTCCGGTTGCCGGAGTCGTGGTGCCGCTGCAGGAGCAGAGCGCCAGGGTGGCCACCACCGTGGTGGCATGAGACAACGACGGCAGACGCATGGGGCCCCTCCTGATGAATGACCCACCCTGCCCACTCACCGTAGGACCGCGCTTCGCGGCGGCTCCCGCACGTGGCGTAGGTCTGCCGCGCGCGACTCGCACCAAGCGACGGTCAGCCGGGCGGCCGCCTGGCCACCAGCACCACGTCGATCGCATCGCCGTCTCCGGTGGGCCGGATGTACTCCTCGCACCTCTCGATAATCAGGTCACCGGCCGCCTCACGCAGCTGTTCCGGCGAGTGCAGCAGCGCTGGGTCCGACGGGCCGCCGACGCCCTCGGTGAGGTTGCGTAGCCCGTGCCCGACGACCACCAGGGCACCGCCGGGCGCCAGCCAGCTCCGGGTGCGGGAGATCACGTCCGAGGGCAGGTGCAGGTAGGAGACGAGGACGAGGTCGTAGAGGTGCTGCGGCGCCGGGTGCCAGGACCGTGCGTCCGCGACCACCCAGTCGACCCGGATCCCGCGGGCAGAGGCCTCCTTCTCACCCTTGGCCAGCCCGACCGACGAGAAGTCGACCGCCGTCACCCGCCAGCCCTTCGCGGCCAGCCACACCGCGTGCCGCCCCTCGCCGGCCCCGAGGTCCAGTGCCCGACCGGGTGTCCAGTCGCCCACGATCCGTTCCACCTCGGCGTTGGGGGTGGCGCTCCAGACGTGCTCCTTGGCGGCATACCGCTCGTCCCACAGGGCCTGCCGGTCCGTGTGCCCACCGCGGTCGGGGTCGGGCAGCCCGTCCCCACCACCAGAGCCGTGCGTGCCGTGGGAGTGCTGGTGCTCGTCGGTCATCCCCCTAGCATCGCCGATATGAGCAGCATTGCCCCGGACAGCGGTCCACCAACCGTCGTCCGCGACGCGACGCCAGCAGACCTTCCGGCCATGGCCGAGATCTACGACGACCAGGTGCGCACCTCGCTGGCGACCTTCGACACCGAACCCCGCGGCGCGGCATACCTCGGGGAGAAGCTCGCAACCACGGGCGGCGGCAACATCGTGCTCGTCGCCTGGGCCGACGGGGACCTGCTCGGCTACGCGTTCTCGGGCCCGTTCAGGCCGCGCCCGGCCTACGACGGCACCAAGGAGGTGTCGGTCTACCTCGCGGAGGGAGCCCGCGGCCGCGGCCTGGGCCGGACCCTGTATGCCGCGTTGCTGGCCCGGCTGGACGCCGCAGCTGACGTGCACACCCAGGTCGCCGTGATCGCGCTGCCCAACGACGCGAGCGTCGCGCTGCACCTGGCGTGCGGGTTCGAACGGGTCGGCGTGCTGCGGGAGGTCGGGCACAAGTTCGGCCGTTATGTCGACACGGCCTGGTACCAACGGATGCCTTCGCAGAACTAGGGCTGGCGCGTCGCGCCGACTCTTGGCACCCTCGAAGGAGCATCGCTGTCACAGGCTGTGGAGGTTGGAGATGGGTGCTACCGGAGCGGGGCCGTTCGAGAACGACGACGCGCTCGACTTCCTCGACGAGCTCGAGGACTCGCAGCACGATGTGCGACGCAAGCGGGTCGAGTCTGCCCTCGACCGCGTGGTTCGCGCGAGGGGCTACATCGAGGCCCCCACCATGTCGCAGGCCGTCGCGGCTGCGGTCGTCGTGGCTGCCTGTGACGACTTCGAATCCGTTGTCAGAGAACGCAATGTGCCCAGGTGGGTCGACGAGGAACCGATCGACGTGGACGAGGGACTCGAGGAGCTTGCCTCCCAGGCGCTGCACCGGGCCCTGCAGTCCGACGACAACGAGCTCTGGGAGCTGTGGGCCGAGGGCGACGGCGGCGAACGGTTCACCGCCAAGCTCACCCACTACCTCGACGCCCTGGGGGACTAGCGCCCCGGCGCCCGAGCGCGGGAGGTCGAGAACGGACGCCCCACCCGGACGCCAGGCCGCCGACGGCCCGAACACACGGGTGCCGCGGGCGCCCGAGGGCGTTCCGCGGCACACGGTGGCCGGCACCTGAGGGTCGAGGTCAGATGCGGCGCAGCACCGCAGTGACCTTGCCGAGGATGGTGGCGTGGTCTCCGTCGATGGGGTCGAAGGACGGGTTGTGCGGCATCAGCCACACCTTGCCGTCCTTGCGCTTGAAGGTCTTCACGGTGGCCTCGTTGTCGAGCATCGCCGCGACGATGTCGCCGTTGTCGGCGGTGGGCTGCTGGCGCACGACCACCCAGTCACCGTCGCAGATCGCGGCCTCGATCATCGAGTCGCCGACCACCTGGAGCAGGAACAGCTGTCCCTCGCCGACGATCTGGCGGGGGAGCGGGAAGACGTCCTCGACGGTCTCCTCGGCCAGGATCGGCACACCCGCGGCGATGCGACCGAGCACCGGCACGTAGGCGGCCGCGGGCCGCTGGTCGCCCGAGCCCGTCTCGTCGTAGGTCGCGGTCTCGTCCTCGACTGCGGCACCGCCGCGGTAGCCCCGCATGTCGGCGGGGGAGTCGGGTGAGACGACCTCGATGGCGCGCGGCCGGTTGGGGTCGCGACGCAGGAAGCCCTTGCGCTCGAGCGTGGACAGCTGGTGGGCGACCGAGCTGGGCGAGGTGAGCCCCACGGCCTCACCGATCTCGCGCAGGCTCGGCGGGTAGCCGCGTCGGTCGACCGAGTTGCGGATCACCTCGAGAACCCGTCGCTGCCGGACGGTGAGCCCGTCGCCGCGATCGCGGTCGGGCAGTTCCTTGACGTTGTTGTCGTCGCTCATGCCGCTTCCTCACTTGAGCAGGTTGAGGTACAGGTGCAGGTCAGGTGCCGTATGCCGGCTGCTCCAGAACGCGTTGTCAGTGCCCTCTGATGTGCTTGCGGCATGAACACAGCGTATGGGTTTCGAACGTCTGTGCCAAACATGTGTTCGAGGCGTGTCTTGATTGAATCGAACATGCGTGCTAGAAATTGGCACAACAGTTCTTCGCACACCCGTTCGAGGAACGCACAGAGCCACCCAACACAGAGCACCACAACGCAGAACGCCACGATGGAGGACCTGATGAGTGCAGCAGTCGCTTGGGACGTCGCCCCCGCACCAGTGCGGGTCCCCGTTCGCCCGGCTCGCCCTTGCTTGGTCTCGGTGCCCACCGGCGCAGAGGTCGCGGCCCTTTCGGCCACGCCGTTGCGGCTGACCCGGGCGGCCCGCCTGGCGCTCACGCTCACGGTGGTCATTGCCGCCGTCGCCCTGGCGATCGCGCTGTTCGCCGGTGGCGCGTCGGCCACCGTCATCGACCACTCCACGACGGTCCAGTCCGGGCAGACGCTGTCCGAGATCGCCGTCCGCGAGCTGCCGCAGCTGTCGATGGCCGAGGCCGTCGTGCAGCTTCAGGTCGCCAACGACCTGACGGGCAGCAACGTCCACGCCGGTCAGACGCTGCTCATCCCCAAGGTCGGCTGAACGGCGCGGTCAAACCTCGTCGCGGTCGATCAGCCGACTGAGCGTGGCGGTCCGACCTTGACCTTCAGCGGTGCTGCCCGCAGGGTCACGCCCTTGGCCAGGTGGGTCCATTTCAGGGCGCTGGTGTCGCCGGCCCGCTGGATCGCCACCTGGTCCACGGTCTTGGCGCCGGCCGAGGTGGCCGTCGTCACCGGTATGCCTGCCTTGACCAGGTAGTACTTGGTGCTCGGCGAGGCGGCCAGGATGGTGCCGTCCAGCGGCCGGAAGCTCAGGTGGTTGTACCTCGTTGCCGAGCCAGCCTTGTCGATCGCGACCTGGTCCACGGTCATGGTTGGTTTGGCGCCGCCGAAGGCCGTCCAGGTGGAGACGTAGACGGGGGCGCCCCCGGCCATCCGGTAGATCTCGCCGCGCTGCGCGCCGCGGAGGAAGGTGCCGTCCGCGGGCTTGGCCAGCAGGCGGTTGTAGCGGGCGCTCGTGCCGGCCTGGTCGATCGCGACCTGGTCCACGGTCATGGTGGGTTTGGCGCCGCCGAAGGCGGTCCAGGTGGAGACGAACACCGGGGCCCCACCGGCGACGCGGTAGACCTCGGCCCGCTGCGCGCCCTTGATGAAGGTGCCGTCGGCGACGCGCTGCGGCAGGGTCGCCAGCGACGTGCTGGAGACGAGCTGGGTTGGCTGGGTGCCACCGAACGCTGTCCATGTCGACACGAAGACCGGGGTGCGCCCGACGAGCCGGTAGACCTCGCTGGTCTCGCGGACCTTGAGGAAGCTGCCCGACGGAGGCGGGATGTAGCTCTGGTCCTTGAAGTGGATGAAGTTGCTCGGCCAGTTGCGGTCGCCCTTGGGGATCCGCATGCGTGAGGAGTAGCCACTCCAGGCCGAGTCCGAGACGACGATGTAGCTGCTGGTGACCTCCTCGACGTAGCCGACGTGTCCCTGGCTCGGCGCGTAGGAGCTGCCGTAGTTCCACTGGGCGATGGAGCCGACCTTCGCCGTAGCGTCGACGCGGTAGCCCCTGGCACGTGCGCTGGTCGCCCAGCTGCCGCCACTGCCGAGGCCGCTGAGGGTCGGCACACCGTTGCGCGACAACCGGTAGGCCACGTAGTTGACGCAGTTGTTGCCGGACGCCCCCACGGGGTAGCCCCAGACGGACTTGCCGTTGTATCCCGAGAACGAGATGCACGAGATGTTGGCGGCCTTGCACTCGCGAACCAGCGTCTCTGCCTGCGCGGACGGCGCCAGGGTCACCAGTCCCGCCGAGACGGCGAGGGCAAGTGCTGTCAGACGCGCAACTGTGCTGTGGACGTGAGGTCGCATGACTTCCCGGGGTTGGGGGGACCAGGGATGGGCGGCGCCAGTGCTGCGGCGGCGCGGGGCCCCCGGTCGGGGCCTCCGAAAGGGTGCCCCACCCAAGACCTGCTTGTCCTGATTGGTCCGGAAAGAACGCAGTTGTAATTCGCCTGCCGTGCTCAGCCGCACCGGCGCAGGTAGTCCGAACGGCCGATGACGCTTGGGCCTGCGACCACTCGGTCAACCCAGCAACCGTGACCCCAGTTGTCCCGCGACACCGTCCAGCCGGGCAGCCCCCGCCCTCGCCAATCGCGCGCGTTGTCGCTGGTCAGAAGGGTGTGGGCCCGAGAATCCATTGCCGATGTCAGGGTGCCGAGCGCCCTGATGTGTGGCATGTTCGGGGTGACGAGGTCATTGACGCGTGGAGGTTCCAGTGGATGCACGACGGACGTTCCTGTCCTGGCCAGTGGTACGCCAGGTCCGCAGCGGCGACCTCCTCGGTCGCGGGCCCTCCGTCACCTCGCAGAAGACCCGCGAGATCGAGCCGCGCACGTCCTCGGCTGACCGGGTCGTCCAGAGTGTCTGTCCCTACTGCGCCGTCGGGTGTGGCCAGCGGGTCTTCGTAAAGGACGAGCGAGTGGTGCAGATCGAGGGCGACCCCGACTCTCCGATCTCGCGCGGACGGCTCTGCCCCAAGGGATCTGCCAGCGAACAGCTCGTCAACAGTCCCGGACGCCAGCGCAAGGTGCTCTACCGCCGAGCGCGGGGCACGCAGTGGGAGAGCCTCGAACTCGAGACTGCGATGCAGATGATCACCGACCGGTTCCTGGCGAGCCGACGCGCCGGCTGGCAGGACCGGGACGAGCACGGACGGCCACTGCGCCGCACAATGGGGATCGCCTCGCTCGGGGGCGCCACGCTGGACAACGAGGAGAACTACCTCATCAAGAAGCTGTTCACAGCAGCCGGCGCGATCCAGATCGAGAACCAGGCGCGTATTTGACACTCATCCACGGTCCCCAGTCTGGGGTCCTCGTTCGGACGCGGCGGCGCGACCCAATACGTGCAGGACCTGTCGAACTCTGACTGCATCGTCATCCAGGGTTCGAACATGGCCGAGTGCCACCCTGTCGCGTACCAGTGGGTCACCGAGGCCAAGCTCAAGGGTGCCAAGGTCGTCCACATCGACCCGCGGTTCACCCGTACCTCGGCGACCGCCGATCGGCACGTGCCGATCCGTGCTGGCAGTGACGTCGTCTTCCTCGGCGCCCTGATCAACCACGTGCTGTCCAACGAGCTGTTCTTCAAGGAGTACGTCGTCTCCTACACCAACGCGGCGACCCTGATCAGCGAGGAGTTCCAGGACACCGAGGAGCTTGACGGGCTGTTCTCCGGCTACGACGACGACCGTGGAGCGTACGACCCCAAGAGCTGGGCCTACGCCTCGAAGGAGGCCGAGGAGGAGGGTGGCACGGACGACCAGTCCGGTGGTGAGATCGGTGACCCCGGCTCCGGTCACGTCCACGGCGAGCAGCGGTCGGAGCAAGCAGCGGGCGACCAGCACGGGTCGGGTGGCCCGCCGCTCGAACACGCGCGCGTGCTGCGCGACGAGACGTTGCAGCATCCTCGTACCGTCTTCCAGATCCTCAAGCGGCACTACGCCCGGTACACCCCCGCGATGGTCGCCGACACCTGCGGGATCTCCGTCGACGACTTCGCCTACGTCGCCCGCGCGGTCACGGAGAACAGTGGGCGGGAGCGGACGACGGCGTGGGTCTACGCGGTCGGGTGGACCCAGCACACCCTCGGCGCCCAGTTCATCCGGACCTCGGCGATCCTCCAGCTGTTGCTGGGCAATATGGGCCGCCCCGGTGGCGGCGTCATGGCCCTGCGCGGCCACGCCAGCATCCAGGGGTCGACCGACATCCCGACGCTCTACAACCTGCTGCCCGGCTACCTGGCCATGCCGGTGGCCGGCCAGCACGACACCTGGCAGGACTACATCGGGGCCATCGGCAGCAAGAAGCAGAAGGGTTTCTGGACCCATGCCGACGCCTACGCCGTCAGCCTGCTCAAGGCGTGGTGGGGCGAGAAGGCCACCGCCGCAAACGACTGGGCGTTCGACTACCTCCCTCGGCTGACCGGCGCCCACGGCACTTACCAGACGACGATGGCGATGCTGGATGGTGAGGTCGAGGGGTACTTCCTGCTCGGCCAGAACCCCGCCGTCGGGTCGGCTCATGCACGGATGCAGCGCCAAGGCCTGGCCAAGCTCAAGTGGCTTGTCGTGCGCGACCTCAACATGATCGAGTCCGCGACCTTCTGGAAGGACTCGCCCGAGATCGAGACGGGCGAGCTGTCGCCGGAGGACATCGAGACCGAGGTGTTCTTCCTGCCGCCGGCGTCACACGTGGAGAAGGACGGCACCTTCACCCAGACCCAACGGATGCTCCAGTGGCACCACAAGGCCGTCGAGCCGCCGGGTGACTGCCGCAGCGACCTGCAGTTCTTCTTCGACCTGGGCAAGCGGCTCAAGGCCGCCCTCGCGGAGTCGACCGACGAACGGGACCGACCCCTGCTAGACCTGACGTGGGACTACCCGGAGAACGAGCACGGGGACCCTGACGCAGAGGCCGTCCTGCGGGAGATCAACGGATTCCACCTCTCCGGTGACAAGGCCGGCCAGCCGCTGTCCGCCTACACCGAAATGAAGGCAGACGGCTCCACCTCGGGCGGCTGCTGGATCTACACCGGCGTCTTCGCCGATGGCGTCAACAGGTCCGCCAACCGCCGTCCCGGCCAGGAGCAGAACCTCACCGCCCTCGACTGGGGCTGGGCGTGGCCGGCCAACCGCCGGATCCTCTACAACCGTGCCTCCGCCGACCCCGAGGGCAACCCGTGGAGCGAGCGAAAGAGATACGTCTGGTGGGATCAGGCGGAGCAGAAGTGGACGGGCGAGGACGTCCCCGACTTCCCGCCGAACACGGCGCCGAGCTTCCGTCCCGAGCCGGGCACCGGGGGGCCCGAGGGCATCGCCGGCGACGACCCATTCATCATGCAGGCCGACGGCAAGGGCTGGCTGTTCACGCCCAAGGGCATGGTGGACGGCCCGCTCCCGACGCACTACGAGCCGCAGGAGTCTCCCGTCGCCAACCCGCTCTACAGCCAGCAGTCGAACCCCTCGCGCAAGGTCTTCCCGCGCAAGGACAACCTGTGGGCACCGTCGGCCAACCAGCCCGGCTCCGACGTCTACCCGTACGTCTTCACGACCTACCGGTTGACTGAGCACCACACCGCGGGCGGCATGAGCCGGTGGCTGCCCTACCTGGCCGAACTGCAGCCTGAGTTCTTCTGCGAGGTATCCCCCGAGCTGGCGGCCGAGCGTGGCCTCGAGAACGGCGGCTGGGCGACCGTCGTCTCGGCGCGGTCCGCGGTCGAGTGCCGCGTCCTGGTCACCGAGCGGATGACCCCGCTGGTGCTCAGCGGCAGGACGATCCACCAGATCGGCCTGCCCTACCACTGGGGGGTCGGCCGCGACGCCATCGTGTCCGGTGATGCCGCAAACGACCTGCTCGGCGTGGCGTTGGACCCGAACGTGCAGATCCAGGAGAGCAAGGCCGGGTCCTGCGACATCATCGCCGGTCGGCGGCCCCGGGGTGAGGCGCTGCTGAGGCTGGTCGAGGAGTACCAGTCCCGGTCGGGCACCACGGCACTGACTGGCAACGAGCTTCGGACGACAGGGGATGGTTCCTGATGGGGTTCTGGCGCAACCAGCTGGCGGGTCCCACGGACCCTTCGCGCGACGCAGCGTGGGACGACCCGGAGCCCCGCAAGGGATTCTTCACCGACACCTCCATCTGCATCGGCTGCAAGGCCTGCGAGGTGGCCTGCAAGGAGTGGAACGCCATCCCGCAGGACGGGGAGCTCAACCTGCTCGGGTCGTCCTACGACAACACCGGCTCGCTCGGCGCCAGCACGTGGCGGCACGTCGCGTTCATCGAGCAGACCAGCGACCGCATCGAGCAGGCCCGCGAGTCAGGCAGTCGCCTCGTCCAACTCGGTATGCCGTCGGTCGGCGCTCCTGCGCCAGCTTCAGCGGCCGTGGGCGCGACGAGTGGGGCGGCCCCTGCCCCGGCACTGGCCGGCGTCAACCTCTCTGACCCGGACTTCGCTGCGGCGCAGGCCACTGCGGCACGGGAGCTGGGCAGCGTGCCGGACTTCCGCTGGCTGATGGACTCGGACGTGTGCAAGCACTGCACCCATGCCGCGTGCCTCGACGTCTGTCCCACCGGAGCCCTCTTCCGCACTGAGTTCGGCACAGTCGTCGTGCAGGACGATGTCTGCAACGGCTGCGGCTACTGCGTCGCGGCCTGCCCCTTCGGAGTCATCGAGCGGCGCGACGGCGACGAGACGGTCAAGAACGCTGGGATCGCCCAGAAGTGCACGCTCTGCTACGACCGGATCGGGCACGACCAGACCCCGGCCTGTGCGCAGGCCTGCCCGACGACCTCCATCAAGTTCGGGGACCTCGCCGACATGCAGTCGCAGGCGCAAGAGCGGGTGGACACTTTGCACAGCAACGGTTTTCCTGAGGCGCGGGTCTACGGTGGAAACCAGCACGACGGTGTCGGCGGCACCGGCTCGGTCTTCCTGCTGCTCGACGAGCCCGAGGTCTACGGCCTGCCACCGGACCCGCGCGTGACGACCGCAGACCTGCCTGACATGTTCCGCAAGGCCGGCTTCGCCGCGGCTGCGATGCTGGCCATGGCGGTTGCCGCGTTCGTGGGGGGCCGCAAATGACGGTCAACCCGTTCGACGCGGACCGCCCTCCTGAGGTGAGCCGTCCTGGTGGCCGCCGGCGACGCGGCGGGGGCAGGCGACGCGACGAGTCGCTGATGGTCCCTGACATCGAGTTCGACAGCTACTACGGCCGACAGGTAGTCAAGCCGGCTCCCTGGACGTCCGACATCCCGGCCTACATCTTCCTCGGCGGCCTCGCCGCGGGCTCGGGCCTGCTGGGGGCAGGTGCGTCGGCGCGCAACCTGCCCACGCTGCGCCGCAACACCAGGTATGCCGCGCTGGCCGCGGTCGCCGCGGGCGGCCTCGCGCTGGTCCGCGACCTCGGCAAACCCAGCCGGGCACTGAACATGATGCGCACCGTCAAGGTGACCTCGCCGATGTCGGTGGGCTCGTGGATCCTGACCGCCTTCGCTGCGTTCGCTGGGCTGGGGGTCGCCAGCGAGGTGGGGCGCCATGTCGTCGACGACGACTCTGCCCTGGGGCGGGTGCGCAGGGTCGCCGACCCCGTGGCCAGTGTCGGATCGGCTCTGTTCGCGGCGCCTCTCGCGGCCTACACCGCAGTCCTGCTCGCCGACACCGCAACCCCCTCGTGGCACGAGTCGTACCGCGAGCTACCGTTCGTCTTCGTCGGCTCGGCCAACGCGGCGGCTGCGGGGCTCGCGCTCGTCACGGCGCCCACCTCGGAGACGGGACCGGCGCGCAAGCTCGCGGTGGCTGGCGCCGCGCTCGAGCTCGCCGCCTTGGAGCAGATGGAGCGCACCATGGGCGAGCTCGTCGCCGAACCGTTGCACGTGGGGCGGGCCGGGGTGCTGCTCAAGGTGAGCAAGGCGCTCACCGTGACGGGCGCGCTCGGTGCCGCCCTGTTTGGTCGCAACCGCGCAGCGGCCGCTGTCAGCGGCGTGGCGCTCATGGCTGGCTCTGCCTGCACCCGTTTCGGCATCTTCGAGGCGGGCCTGGAGTCGGCCAAGGACCCTCGCTACACCGTCACCCCCCAGCGTGAGCGGCTGGAGGGGCGCAGGGCGCAGGGAGTCACCCACGACTCGATCACGACAAGCCGGCAGTGACGCCGACCCCAAGGAGAGCACGATGAGCGAGACCCGCAGGGACGCAACAGATTCGGCCGTCGGCAACCGGTGGCTCATCCTCGTGGCCGGCGTGCTGGTGCAGCTGGCGATCGGGGCCGTCTATGCCTGGAGCGTGTTCTCCAAGGCGCTGCAGAGCGACGCAGCATTCGGGTGGTCCAAGTCGCAGGCCACGGTGCCCTTCGAGGTCGCCATCGGCATGATCTTCATCGGCAGCTACCTCGGGGGCCGCATCCAGGACAGGCGGGGTCCACGCAGCGTGGCCCTTACCGGCGGGGTGATCTACAGCATCGGGGTGGTGCTCGCGTCATTTGCGACGACGGACTCGTTCTGGCTGCTTGTCCTCGGCTATGGCGTCCTCGGCGGCTTCGGACTCGGCATGGTCTACATCGTGCCGATCGCGATGCTGCAGAAGTGGTTTCCCGACAAGCCGGGCCTGATCACCGGCATCGCGGTGGCCGGCTTCGGCTTCGGTGCCGTCATCACGGCCCCCGTGGGGCAGCGCCTCATCGACAACACCCCCGACCTGCCGACCAAGGCGTTCCTGCCCCTGGGGATCGGCTACCTCGTCGCCATCGTCATCGGTGCGAGCCTCTTCAAGAACCCGCCCGCCGACTACCGGCCACCGGGCTTTGCGGCGCCTCCGCACGCCCTCGCCGGTGCCGGGCGGGCAGACAGACCGGCTGCCAGCCGAGCCGGGGGACCCGCGGCCGACACCGACGTCGACCCGCTCTCCGGCACCCGGAACTTCACGGCAAACGAGGCGCTCAGCACGCCGCAGTGGTACCTGCTCACCGCGATCCTCACTCTCAGCGTGGTTGCCGGTATCTCGCTCATCTCGGTCGCCGCCGGCAGCGCCTCGGACATCACCGGCCTCTCCTCGGCCGGTGCCGCCACGCTCGTGGGTGTGCTCGGCCTCTTCAACGGGGCCGGACGGGTGCTCTGGGGCTGGCTGTCCGACCGGATCGGCAAGATGCCGGCTTTCATGGGCATCCTCGCCATCCAAGGCGTGTGCCTCCTGCTCATCCCGCATGCATCGTCGGTCGGCGTCTTCGCCCTCCTCGCAGCCCTGGTCTACACCTGTTACGGCGGCGCCTTCGGGACGATGCCGTCGACGGCCGGGCGCTTCTTCGGGGTGAAGAATGCCGGGGCGATCTACGGACTCATGCTCATCGGCTGGAGCATCGGCGGCGTCGTCGGACCACTGCTGATCTCCAAGCTGATCGGTGAGGACAAGTCCTACTCGCTGGGGTTCACCGTCATCGGCATCATCGCCTTGGTGGCCATCGCCGTGCCGCTCGTCACCAAGAAGCCGGCACCGGAACGCGCTGCTGAAGATGCAGCCGTCTAGAGTGCGCGGGCGGCCATCCTGAGGTGGGGAGGCCACAGGCGCCAGTCACTCCCGGACGTCCGTGGTGCCCTCCAACTTGGGCAGCCCGGCCGCGAACCAGGCCTGCGCGCCGCCGGTCGGGTCGGTTGCGCGGTGCAGCCCCAAGGCGCGCAAGGACGCCGCGGCCAGGGTTGAGCTGTACCCCTGACGACAGACGACCACCACCAGCAGGTTCGGGTCGTCCGCCTCCGGGATGCGACACTCACACGTGGGGTCGAGCCGCCACTCCAGGACCGTTCGGTCGATCACGAGGGCGCCGGGAGGTCGCCCTCCCGGCTCCGCTGCGCGGCCGTCCTGGTGTCGACCAGCAGAGCTCCCGCGAGCTGCGCCGCCATGGCCTGGTGGGGATCGAGTCGCTCCATCCCTTCACGGGCTGCCGCGAGCAGGCGGTCCACCGCGGCATACCGGACGCTGCTCGAGCCCTCGCTCACCGAGGTCACCTGACGGGGGTGAGATGGTGGGCGCTGCTCAGGGTCATGGTGCGACTGTATGTCGGCCTCCGGGCTGCGTCGCGGCCTGTGGCCTGCGGAGATACGGTGTTACTGGAGGTGTCAGGGTTCCTGGTGGTCCCCCCGGTCTTCAAAACCGGTGAGACCGAGCATCTCGGTCTGGCGGGTTCGATTCCCGTCCACCTCCGCCAACGTCCCAGTCAGGAGGTCCGGCCCGGTGCACGTCCTCGCCACGGCCGGTCACGTCGACCACGGCAAGTCAGCCCTCGTGCGCGCCCTGACCGGAATCGAGCCCGACCGGTGGGCCGAGGAGCACCGACGGGGACTGACGATCGACCTGGGTTACGCGTGGACAACGCTGGACTCGGGTGCCGAGGTCGCGTTCGTCGATGTGCCGGGTCACCAGCGGTTCATCGGCAACATGCTCGCCGGGCTCGGCCCGGCGCCGGCGGTCGTCTTCGTCGTGGCCGCCGACGAGGGATGGCGGCAGCAGTCGCAGGAGCACCTCGCCGCGGTGGACGCCCTGGGTATCCGCCACGGGCTGCTCGTGGTGACCAGGAGCGACCTCGCTGACCCCGCCCCGACCCTGGCCGACGCCGCGGTGCGGCTGCGCGCCACCAGCCTCGGCGAGGTCGCCGGGGTGGCGGTCTCCGCGCTCACGGGTGACGGCCTGCCCGACCTCAGGGCGGCGCTGGACGGACTGGTCGCGGGCCTTCCGCGCCCGCGTTCCGACGGCCGCGTGCGGCTGTGGGTGGACCGGTCCTTCACCATCCGCGGCAGCGGCACCGTGGTCACCGGCACGCTGGGAGAGGGCAGCATCGCGGTCGGTGACGAGCTCGAGGTCGCGGACACCGTGGTGGGGGTCCGCTCGCTGCAGTCGATGGAGGCGTCGCGCGAGCGCGTCAGCCCGGTATGCCGGGTGGCGGCGAACCTGCGTGGGATGCGGCAGGGCGGAGTCACCCGGGGCGATGTCTTGCTCACGCCCGGCGCCTGGCGATTCGCCACGGTTCTCGACGTGCGCCTCGGGGTGACTCCCCCCCATGAGCTTGCCCAGCACCTGACCCTCCACGTCGGAACCGCCGCGGTGCCGGTCCACGTCCGTCCGCTCGGCGGTGACGCCGTGCGCCTGACTTTGAGCCGGGCGCTGCCGCTGGTCGCGGGGGACCGGCTGATCCTCAGGGACCCCGGTGCGCAACAGGTGGTGGCAGGGGCCGTGGTCGTCGACGCCGATCCGCCCGAGCTGCGCCGCCGTGGCGCCGCCGCTCGGCGCGCCACTGCGCTGGCGACAGCGACGGGGGCGCCGGACGTGGCGGTCGAGGTGGAGCGCCGCGGCGCGCTCCGGGTGGACCACGCCCTAGCCCTGGGGATCGCCGTCCCCGAGCACGCCACCGGTCTGCCCGGCAGCGTGCTCCGGCACGGTGACTGGCTGGTCTCCCGGGCCGCCGCCGACCGCTGGGCCGAGACCGTTGTCGACGCCGTACGACGGAAGGCTGCCACGGACCCGCTCGAGCCGAGCCTGACGGCCGAGGCGGCACGGCTCGTCGCAGGTGTGCCGGACTCGTCGCTGCTGCCCGTGGTGGTCGACCGGGGCGGTCTGGAGCTGGAACGCGGGCGGGTGTGGCTGCCGGGGGTGCGGGCCGAGCTTGGTCCGGCCGGCAGGGGGCTGCGCGACCTCGAGGAACGCCTGTCGCAGACACCGTTTGCCGCACCGGAGCAGCGCGACCTCGAGGCCGCGGGCCTCGGACCTCGCGAGGTTGCTGCAGCAGTCAAGGCTGGTCGGCTCCTGCGGCTGCCGGACGGGGTGCTCTTGCTTCCCGACGCACCGGCCCGCGCGATGCGGGTGCTGGCCGCCCTGCCTCAGCCGTTCACCCTGAGCCAGGCACGCCAAGCGCTGCAGACCACCCGGCGGGTGGCCGTGCCGCTGCTCGAACACCTCGACAGCCGAGGCTGGACCCGTCGCGTCGACACTGTGCATCGCCGCGTCGTGCCGTCGGGGACGACCCTCGATCGGCCGGGCGGCACGGTCTCCACAGGCTGACGGGGACAGGACCGAGGTGCGGAATCGCCCGAAACGGGGCAGGAGGACGGCTCGACTCCTACGCCATCGGCCGTACGTAGTGTCCCTGATGTGACCCTCCGACCCAGAGGAGGAGGGTGGCGAGGATGAACATCACGTCGAAAGTCGCGGCCTCCTTGGCCGCCGCTGCCGGTGTCGTCGCCTTCGGGTGCGTCCCGGCCACCGCTGCCGTGGGCACGCCCACCTCCTTCACCGTCGACACCCAGTTCAGGGCCGCCCCGAGCGACATCACCGCCGCGACCGGTCCACTGGCGTCGTGCACCCAGGTCACCGACCTCGAGAACGGCTCCGACCTGCGGACCCACAACCAGCTGGTCTTCAGCGGGGTCAAGCTGCTCACCTGCGGCAGCGCGACGGTGACCATCGGCTACAAGGCCTTCATCACCATCCCGGCGTTCCAGAACCCCAACGTCATCCCAGCCGGCGGTGGCTTCACGACGCACGGCGACTGGTGGGTCCTCGAGTCGACCCTCATAGGCGTGAGCTCCGGCGGCGGCAAGCTAATCGGCGACGGTCGCAGTTGCACCCCGGACGAGGGCTCGGGCGGCTGCGTCACCGACGCCTTCCGCGGCTTCGTCTCCTAGCCGGTCGGGCCGGCGTACCGCGTCGCGCCCGTTCGCCGCTCGCTCAGCGGTCGGCCCGGCGGGGGCGCCTGGACGGGTGCCCGAGCGCGCCACCCCACAGGTGCGGCCTGCCTTCGTTCTCCACGAGCGACAGGTCGCGCTCGAGGAAGCCGGCCAGCCGCTGGGCTGCAACGCGCACCTGCTCACGCCCCTCCGCTGCGACAGCCGGCGCCAGCCGCACCTCGACCTCGACCACGTCGGGCCGCACAGTCCGCTTCCACAGCCCGACGTTGGTGCCGTCCAGGACGATGCTCGCCCAGAACGGGTCGGTGTGTTCAGCGTAGGGGTGGTCGGGCAGGGCGGGGAAGTTCACCCGCGGATAGGTCAGCACCGCCTCGTCATAGGTCGGGAAGAGGTATGCCGCGGGCGCGACCGGACTGCGCCGGCGCACCTGCGTCGGGTCGAACCAGTGCGGGATGCCGTCGACCTCCACCTCCTCCAGCTCGTCGCCGAGCTGGGCGAGGGCGGCCTTGGTGTCGGCCATCGTCATGGTGGCCCAGCGGGTGAAGTCCTTGACGCTGGCCGGGCCGTGGCCGGTGAAGAACCGCCGCACCAGCTCGACGACCGCCTCGTCGAGACTGCGTTCCGGAGTCGGAGGGATCACCTCGTCGACCAGGGCGTAGGAGTGGTGCGCGCCCTTCATCGGGCCCGAGCAGACCAACCCGCGCATCTCCGCCACGATGAGCAGGTGGCCGAGCTGCTCGCCGGGCTTGATGGGCGACCCTCTCTCGACGAACGCCTCCCCGAGCTCGGGCCGGGTCAGGAAGTGCTTGTCCTGCAACAGGTTTGCCAAGAGCTCAAGGCCATCATCAAGTCGAGTGTTGTCGTCGAGGCCGAGCTGCCGGTGCCGCGCCGCCATGCTGGACAGCACGCGCGGGGACGTCAGGTCGAGGATCCAGCGAAGGTCCTCCGGTGCCACGAAGTGCCAGGTCGGTCGCAGGATGTGGGTGCGCACGAAGGCGCCGGTGTCGAACTCACGCTGCACCGCGGCATACCGGTCCTTGCGGGAACGCATGGCGAGCGAGAAGAAGGCGTGGTCGCGCTCCTGGCTCTGGACGCAGGTGAGCAGTCGCACGACGTCGGCGGCGCGCGCCAGGGGAGCGGACGACAGCCGTTGCGTGCCGAGCCTCTGGGCGAGCGCGCGTGTGCTGTCCATGACGGCCATGCCCGCATCCTCTCGAAGACCGCCGACAAGTGCGCGACCATGGCGGCATGAAACAGAGCACGACCGTCGACATCGCGGCACCACCCGAGCGGGTCTGGGAGGTGCTGGCCGACGTCGAGCGGTGGTCGGAGTGGACCGAGACGGTGACCTGGGTACGGCGCCTGGACGAGGGGCCGCTGCGATCCGGATCGCGGGCAAAGATCAACCAGCCCAAGATCCCCGAGACCGAGTACGTCGTCACCGAGCTCGAACCGGGTCAGTCGTTCACCTGGGTGGCGACCGGACCCGGGATCACGACCACGGCGCGGCACACCGTGGAATCGCTGCCGGGTGGCGGGAGCCGGGTGCGGTTGGCGGTCGAGCAGGGCGGGCTGGTCGGGTCGGTGATGGCCCGGTTCTACCACGGCCTGACCGACCGCTACCTCGCCACCGAGGCGGCTGGTCTGAAGGCGCGCTGCGAGGGCGACCGATGAGTTCGTGCCCCGTCGCCGGTCGATATGCCTGGTAGGTCCAATGACCAGGAGCACCACGACCAGGAGGCAGAGATGAGCAAGGTGGGCGCGAGCATCACGATGTCGGTGGACGGCTACATCACCGGACCTGACGACGGTCCGGGCAAGGGGCTGGGAGAGGGCGGCGAACGGCTGCACTACTGGGTGTTCGGCGGTCCGTGGGCCTACGACGCGGAGCCCGGCTCACAGCCCGGGTCCGACCTGGGCGGCGTCGAGAAGGAGTGGATGGATGCCGCCTTCGCGAGGATGGGCGCTGCTGTCGCCGGCCGGTGGATGTACGAGGCGGCAGGGCACTGGGGTGACCAGAACCCGTGGGGCGTCCCGACCTTCATCGTCACGCACCGGCCGGAGGAGCAGCCCGAAGGGGACGCCTTCGTGTTCGTGGACGGCGTGGTGGAGGCCATCGACAGGGCCAAGGCAGCTGCGGGCGACAAGGACGTGGCGATCAGCGGTGGTGCCGACATCATCCGCCAGGCGCTCGCCGCCGGGCTGGTCGACGAGCTCAGCATCGTCGTGGCCCCGCTGATCCTGGGCGGAGGCAAGCGGTTGTTCGAGGGGTTCGAGCAGGACATCGAGCTGACCCACCTGGGCGTCCGGCAGAGCGAGCACGCGACCTTCATCGACTACGCCGTGAAGCAGTAGTTCCCGTGGCGTTTCGCTCGTAGACGAGGGCCTTCGGCTTGCGGGCGTCGACGGTGCCGGCAGCCGTCGCCGGCGTCAGCCGGTGAGCTGGAAAGGAGCAAGGGCGTTCTTGAGGCTCGCACTGCCAGTGGCCGAGAGGTTGAACTGCTGGGGCGCGAACGCCGAGAGGGTCGACGGAATGGTCAACGACACGTTGGAGAACTTCCCCTCCGCGTTGGCCTTGGTCGTGCCCACCTGATCGACGTGGAACCGGAAGGTCACCCGCTCACCCGGCCCGAACCCCTCGCCACTCACCTTCACCGTGGTGCCCCCGGGCCCGCTGTCGCGGTTGAGGAAGAGCGAGGCCGGGCCGATGTCGACGTGTGGCGTCGCGATGGTGGAACTGGAGCTGCTGGCCGGGTGACTCACCGGCCCCTCGTCACTGACGAAGAGCTTGAACACCCCGAACACGGCCGTGATCATGACCGCGATGGCGGTGACTGCCTTGACCACCGTCATCAGGGTGCCGCCACTCTCGCCATCCTTTGCGGCCATGCCGAATCCCCTCGATGCCGGGCCTGTGTTCCAAGCGTCCTAGCGTCGTCTGGCCTCGGGATCGTCCGTTTGCATAAGATCGCCTCCGACTGCCAGCGGCACAGGTTCAGGCCAAGGACCGTCGCATCACCAGTCGCGGCAGCTTGCTGGCGACCGCATCGGTCGTCCCGACGACCGCGAAACCGGCCTTCTCGAACATGCTGCGGGTCCCCACGAAGGCCATCGTCAGGTCCATCCGCCCGGGTCGCCCGGGTCGACCGGGTGGGCCTCGACGGCCGGCGCGCCGTGCGACGCGGCATACGCCACCGCGCCCTCGATGAGGCGTCCTGTCACGCCGCGCCTGCGGAATCCGGAACGCACCACGACGCACACGATGCTCCACACCGGCAGGTCGTCGGTGGGCCGGATGAGCTTGGACCGCGCTAGCCGGGTGATCTCCGCACGGGGGCCGATGTTGCACCAGCCGACCGGCTCGCCGTCGAGGTAGGTGACCACCCCGGGCGGATGCTCTCGTTCGCAGAGGTTGCGCATCGCCCGCTCCCGTGCGTCCTTGCCGGGTCCGCCGAGCTCAGTGATCTCCTTGGCCTGGAGGCGGTGCGACAGGCACCAGCAGTGGGTGGGCCGACGGTTCCTGTTGATGACGTCGGCGAAGTCCTCGAACCGGTCCGGCGTCACCGGGTGCGTCTCCCAGACCTCCTCGCTCATCCACCCACTCAACCACCCGGCAGTGGCGCGAGATCCCTGCGCAGCGGCCCTCATGAGCCTCCACACAGCACCGCGTAGTCAGCGCTCCCGTCCAGGTCCAGCACGAGAGGGCGGCACCGGAGCGCGCGAGCGCTTGGGCGCTGGCGGGGGCGGTTCCGGAAGCCCCGTCCGTGATGACGGCAACCGTGCTGCCGAGTCGACAGGTGTTCATGGTGGTCCTCTCCAAGTGGTCCCTTGAGCGTGCTCGGCCGCGGACTGCGCGAGTAGTGTCCAAGGTCCTGCTGCCGCATCGGCGCAGGTCAGCGTGGTCGTGGATCGCCGAAGGACAGGAGACGCGGGTGCTCGAAGCAGGGTTCTGGGGGTTCGTCGGGGGATTCGCGCTACTCATCGGGGCGGCAGCAGGCATCTGGCTGCCTGCCTCCAAGCGCGTCATCGGCTGGGTCATGGCGATCGGCTCAGGGGTGCTCGTCAGTGCGCTGACCTTCGAGCTGGCGGGAAAGGCCTACGACAAGGCCGGGGGAGTCTCGACGGTCCTGGGCCTGCTTGCCGGGTCGGTCGTGTTCTTCCTCGGCGACTGGTGGATCGACAGCCGCGGTGGCCACCGTCGCAAGAGTCCCAACGGCCCCCAGGCCGGCGCGGCTGGGACCGCGCTCGCGCTCGGTGCCCTGCTCGACGGCATACCGGAGTCTGCGGCGATCGGCGTGAGCACGATCGGCGGGGGAGGCGTGGGCGTCGCGGTCGTCGCCGCAGTGTTCCTGTCCAACATCCCCGAAGGCCTGTCGTCCTCGGCCGGGATGAAGTCGGCAGGGCACAGCACGCGCTTCATCATGGGCATGTGGCTGGCGGTCACAGCAGCCTCCACCGTCGCAGCGGCGCTCGGCGGGGTCCTGCTCGACGGAGCCGACCCGGCCGTCGTGGCGACGATCCAGGCGTTTGCAGCCGGGGCGATCCTCACGATGCTCGCCGACACGATGCTGCCCGAGGCCGTGGAGCACGCCGGACGGCTCGTGGGCCTGCTCACGGTGGTGGGGTTCAGCGCCGCGTTCCTGCTCTCGATGGCCTGAGTCCCCGGGGCCCGCACGGCCCGAAACGGCCCGAAACGGCCCGAGAGGGCCTACGAGCGGGCGTGGGAAGCGCACCCACCACATGTAGGGGCGCTGGGCGACGGCCGACCCCACATCTGGGCGCCTCTGACGTCACACCAGTCACACCAGCACCAATTTAAGGGTGGTCGCGGCGTGTCGCGCCGCGCCGCCGCAGGCCGCTGACCTGCGGCGATGCACACTTCGAGACAAGTTTCCGGGAACGGCTTGCGTCCTAGGTCACAGGGGGGCACACTATCCCTACATCTAGTGGTTACACCGCTGTAGTTCGTCCACATGTAGTGCACAGGCCAGGGCGGGTTGTCCACACGTTGTCCCCAGTACGTCCACAGTCTTGTCCCCAGATTTGCCGCCAGACGACCCCCACCACCGGAAGGAGATCGACATGCACTGCCCGTTCTGCCGTCACACCGACTCCCGCGTGATGGACTCGCGCACCACCGATGACGGCAGCTCCATCCGTCGGCGTCGCCAGTGCCCCGAGTGCGGTCGTCGCTTCACCACCATCGAGACGGCGAGCCTGACGGTCACCAAGCGCTCCGGCGCCAACGAGCCGTTCAGCCGCAGCAAGGTCCTGGTCGGCGTCCGCAAGGCCTGCCAGGGGCGTCCCGTCACCGAGGACGACCTCGCGATCCTGGCCCAGCGGGTCGAGGAGTGCATCCGCCAGCAGGGGCAGGCCGAGGTCGAGGCCCACGAGGTGGGCCTGGCGATCCTCGGACCGTTGCGCGAGCTCGACGAGGTCGCCTACCTGCGCTTCGCCAGTGTGTACCAGGCGTTCGACAGCCTCGAGGACTTCGAGGGTGCGATCACCCTGCTCCGCGCAGGGCGCGACGCCACCGGCACCGAGCCGGAGCCGCGAGCACGACCACAGACCCAGGCGGGTATGCCGCCGGGCTGAGCCCGCGGCATACCCGCCTTCCCGCCCGGACCACGGGCACGACGGACTGGGCACCGCATGCCCAGCACGTCGAGCAGCACCGCACCACCAGCGGCAACGCACCACCGAAGCACCGCACCACCAGAGCAGCGCGGCACTGTCAGTGCCGCACGAGACAATCAAACTAAGAAGTACCAGGGGCTAGGGAGGCCACGAGAATGACTGAAACCGCAGGCGCTAGGGCAGGTGCTCGCAAGAGCGCTGGCAAAGGCGTGAAGGTTGAGCGGATCTACACCACCCCTGGTGTGCACCCGTACGACGAGGTGACGTGGGAGAAGCGCGACGTCGTCCAGCAGAACTGGAAGACCGGCGAGACGATCTTCGAGCAGCGCGGGGTCGAGTTCCCCGACTTCTGGTCGGTCAACGCCTCCACGATCGTGACGACCAAGTACTTCCGCGGCGCGCTCGGCACCGACAAGCGTGAGACCGGGCTCAAGCAGCTCATCGACCGCGTCGTGCTGACCTACGTCAAGGCGGGCAAGGACCACGGCTACTTCTCGAACGCCGAGGACGCCGAGATCTTCGAGCACGAGCTGACCTACGCCCTGCTGCACCAGGTGTTCAGCTTCAACTCCCCGGTGTGGTTCAACGTCGGCACCGCCAGCCCGCAGCAGGTCTCCGCCTGCTTCATCCTCGCCGTTGACGACTCGATGGACTCGATCCTCAACTGGTACAAGGAAGAGGGCTTCATCTTCAAGGGCGGCTCCGGCGCCGGCCTCAACCTGTCGCGGATCCGTTCCTCCAAGGAGCTGCTGTCCTCCGGTGGCACGGCTTCCGGCCCGGTCTCCTTCATGCGTGGCGCCGACGCGTCCGCGGGGACGATCAAGTCCGGTGGCGCGACCCGTCGTGCGGCCAAGATGGTCGTGCTCGACGTCGACCACCCCGACATCATGGAGTTCGTCCAGACCAAGGCGCGCGAGGAGGACAAGATCCGCGCGCTGCGTGACGCCGGCTTCGACATGGACCTCGGCGGCAAGGACATCGTGAGTGTCCAGTACCAGAACGCCAACAACTCGGTCCGCGTCAGCGACGAGTTCATGAAGGCGGTCGAGGACGGCACCGAGTTCGGGCTGCGCGCCCGCGGCACCGGTGAGGTCATCGAGACGGTCGACGCCCGCGAGCTGTTCCGCAAGATCGCGGAGGCCTCGTGGGAGTGCGCCGACCCGGGCATCCAGTACGACGACGTCATCAACGACTGGCACACCAACCCCGAGACCGGCCGGATCACCGCGTCCAACCCGTGCTCCGAGTACATGTCGCTCGACAACTCCTCGTGCAACCTGGCCTCGCTCAACCTGCTCAAGTTCCTGCGCGACGACGACACGTTCGACGCCAAGAAGTTCCAGCAGGTCGCCGAGCTGGTCATCACGGCGATGGACATCTCGATCTGCTTCGCGGACTTCCCGACCGAGGCGATCGGCGACACCACGCGTGACTACCGCCAACTGGGCATCGGCTACGCCAACCTCGGCGCGCTGCTCATGGCGACCGGTCACGGGTACGACTCCGAGGGTGGCCGCAGCCTCGCTGCCGCGATCACCTCGCTGCTCACCGGTGCCGCCTACAAGCGGTCCGCCGAGATGGCCGCCGTGGTCGGTCCGTATGCCGGGTACGCCCGGAACGCTGACGCCCACAAGCGCGTGATGCGCAAGCACCAGAGCGCCAACGACTCGATCCGTCCGCTCGACACGATGGACACGGCCATCCACCGCGCTGCCACCAAGGCGTGGGACGACGTGGTCAAGGTCGGCGAGAAGAACGGCTACCGCAACGCCCAGGCGAGCGTCTTGGCGCCCACCGGCACCATCGGCTTCATGATGGACTGCGACACCACCGGCATCGAGCCCGACTTCTCGCTGGTGAAGTTCAAGAAGCTCGTCGGTGGCGGGTCGATGCAGATCGTCAACCTGACCATCCCGCGTGCGCTCAAGAAGCTGGGCTACACCGGCGAGACCATCGAGGCGATCGTCGAGTACATCGCCGACAAGGGTCACGTCATCGACGCCCCCGGCCTCAAGACCGAGCACTACGAGATCTTCGACACCGCCATGGGCGCAAGGTCGATCGAGGCCATGGGCCACGTGCGGATGATGGCGGCGGTCCAGCCGTTCCTGTCCGGCGCGATCTCCAAGACGGTCAACCTGCCCGAGAACGCCACGGTCGAGGAGATCGAGGACGTCCACATGCAGGGCTGGAAGCTCGGCCTCAAGGCGATCGCGGTCTACCGCGACAACTGCAAGGTCGGCCAGCCGCTGTCCGATGGTGGGTCCACCGCCAAGGACGCTGCTGCTGACAAGGTCACGGCTGCTGCCGAGGCCAAGATCGAGCGAGTCGTCGAGTACCGCCCGGTGCGCAAGCGCCTGCCGAAGCGCCGGACCTCGCAGACCACGTCGTTCGCTGTGGGTGGCGCGGAGGGTTACCTCACCGCCGGCACCTACGAGTCGGGCGACCTGGGCGAGATCTTCCTCAAGTTCGGCAAGCAGGGCTCGACCCTGGCCGGCGTGATGGACGCGTTCTCGATCGCCGTGTCGATCGGCCTGCAGTACGGCGTGCCGCTGGAGACCTTCGTCGAGAAGTTCACCAACCTGCGGTTCGAGCCTGCTGGCTTGACGGACGACCCCGACGTGCGGATGGCGCAGTCGATCATGGACTACGTGTTCCGCCGCCTGGCGCTGGACCACATGGACTTCGACACCCGTTCGTTCATGGGCATCCACACCGCATCCGAGCGGGCTCGCCAGCTCGAGACCGGTTCCTACCAGGACACCGAGGCCGACGAGTCGGACGAGGAGCTCGAGGACGAGCTGGAGAACTTCAGCCAGTCCGCCCCGGTCACCAAGCCGGCAGCTGCGAAGTCCGAGGCCACGGTCGAGGGCAAGGCAATCGACGCCGACAAGGTGAAGTCCGGTGCTGGTGCCGCCTCAGCTCGTGAGGTGTCGGGCGAGGTCCACTCGTCCGCCGAGCTCCTGGAGAAGTTCCAGGGCATCTCCGCCGACGCGCCGATGTGCCTGACCTGCGGGACCAAGATGCGCCCCGCCGGCTCCTGCTACGTCTGCGAAGGCTGCGGAAGCACCAGCGGCTGCAGCTGATGACGAGTTGCGCGGAAATGTCACGCACGAGTTGCGCGGAGTGTCACGTAGTTGCGTGAGTGACAGTTTTTATCGTTATCGCTTCTCGGAGCGATAACACCGACAAAGCCGTCGCCCCGGGCCCCCTGATGGGGGTCCGGGGCGGTGGACGTTCGACAACTGAATAGAAAAGGCAGTAGGCGAAAAGCACGATGCGCCCGGCTGGAACCGGGCGCATCGTCGGCAGAACGAAGTCTGCAAATTTCCAAGTACATCAGACCACGTTCCTGTCGTTCGCGTCCAGATATCGACGTGTTAAACGAGTCACTTTCGACAGGAGAATTCTGATGACTGACAAGGTTTTTGACGCCTTCAAGGCGTTCGACAAGAAGTTGAAGCTTGACCCGGCAGTTACCCAGCAGGCGCGCGACGTTGCCGCCGACCTGGAGCAGTGCCTGCGGGATGCGGGCCTGCTGCAGTCCCGGCTGCTCCAGGGGTCGTTCGGCCGCAAGACCATGCGCCCGCCGCTCAAGGACGTCGACATGGTCGTGGTCCTGCCGGACCGCCTGGCGGAGCACCGCACCGAGCCCGGCATGTCCCAGTGGGCCATGGACGAGTTCCGTAAGGCCATCGTCGCTGCGAACATCCTGCCCGGGGTCGCCTTCGACGTGGACGAGGAACACGCGCACGCCCTCCAGCTGACCATCCCCGGGCTGGACTTCACGGTCGACCTGGTGCCGGCGTTCGAGACCGAGAGCCCCGACGACGGCTGGCTCTACATCGCGGACCGCGAGAAGGACCAGTGGACCAAGCTGTCCGACGTACGGCTGCTGCGCGACAAGGTCGCCGCACGCAACCAGGACTGCGGTGGGGTCTGGGTCAACCAGGTCCGGCAGGCGAAGCACTCCCTCGACCGGGACGCGGAGGTCAAAGGGCTGGTCTGCGGACTGCTGGTGGAGTCCATTGCCTACGAGGCGGTCACCAAGAAGATGGCGCCGCAGCAGGCCATGGTCGCCATCTTCACCGTCGCCGTGGACAAGCTGTCGGGGTGGTACGCCGGGCTCGCGCAGGACGACCTGACCGGCAAGTGGTCCGGTGCCGAACGCGCACAGGTCCTCCGGTTCTTCGCAGAGAACCGGCACAAGGCCGTCGAAGCGGTGCGCTTGGAGAACGCAGGCGACCCGGTCGCGGCCGTGCACGCCTGGCGCGACGTCTTCGGTGACCTGTTCCCCCAGACTGACGTCAGCTTCGCGGAGCGTCTGAAGACCATCGGTCAGGTCGGTGGGGCCGTGACCGCGGACGGCCTGCTGACCACGGCCGCCGGGAACGCGCGCCCGGCCCGCCCCTGGCGCGCGGTCGCCGTCGACGAGGTCAGCACCCTGCCCACCACCTCGCTGGCCTCCACGCGCTCGAAGGTCGAAGCCTCGGCACCGTCGATGGATGACCTGCTGGCTGACCCTGCCCGCGTTGCCAAGGACGTCGCCTCCGGCGCCGTGGTGTGGGGGGCGGCGAACGTCGTGGGTCGCCCACTCAGCAACGGGCTCGCGGTCAAGCTCGAGCTGGACCTCCTTCCCCTGCCCGAAGCCGCCGCGGAGGGGTACCCGGCGGAACGGGTTCGCGTGGTCGTGACGCGCGAGCGCAAGGTGATGGTGTACCCGGTCAGCGGGCGCGGGCGGACCTGGCGTCACCGCAACGACTTCGACCCGCGGATGCTGTGCCTGCAGTACCCCGGCGACGACCCCGCCCTGCTCTGGCTGTGGGACGACGGGCTGGAGGACCTGCTGACGAGGGTGCGCCTGCATGTGCTGTCCGAGGAGGCGTTCCGCCGTGAGGGGCAGTGGCCCGGGGAAGAGCTCCCGCACGGCAACCCGCAGAACGGTGTGGTGTGGCCGGTCGCCAACCAGGCCATGCGCGACGCCCTCAAGAAGTGGTCACGATGAACGACGTCCTCCGAGCCATCATCGGTGACGACGGCAAGGGTGCCGGTTGGGTCATCCTCACCGCCATCCTGACCAGCGGCGTGGTGACCGTCCTGGTCACCAAGCTGTTCGAACGTGGAGCCAAACGCGATGAGCGAGTACGCGACGGGTACGCGGACAGCACTGCGGTCCTCGTGGCCTGGGGCGAGTTCCCGTACCGCGTCGCCCGCCGCACGTCCAACGAACCCAACGTCGGTGCCGAGCTGGTGGGCCGCGCCCACGACGCACAGGAAGCGCTGGAATGCAGGCGTGCCTGGGTGGTCGGGGAGTCCGTTGTGATGAGCGAGGTCTACTCAGCCATCACCGCGCAGCTGCGTCCTCAGGTCGCCGAGGCGACTCAGGCCGCATGGCGGCGGGCGCCAGCGACGACCGGGGCTGGCATGGTGCTCTCCGACGGACAGCCGATGCCGCACGTCGACGTTCAGCGCTTCGTAGACCTGTGGTGTGCCGCGCTGCGATACCGGTTCGGGTGGCGTCGATGGGTGTTCCCCGCCCCCCTGCTGCGGTTCAAGCTCGCCCGGCGCGGCGTTCTTCTTGCGTTGCCGGCCCCTTCGCCGATTCGCGGCGTGCCCAACCTGGGGGGTCAGTCGCCCGGAGGACTCAGTGTCTGACCCGCTCGCTCGGACGCGACGGGGAGGCTATGGTCACCGTCGCCTTGCCTGCTCAAGCCGCTTAACATTCTGCAATAGGTCGTCATAGGTAATGACCTTCGACCCGGGGGGCCTGTCGTCCCAAAGCCGGCGCAGCTGGAGCGGGTCGTCAAGCGCAGGGGTGCGTCCGATGACGACGGTCAGTTGGGGCCGGTACGCCAGCAGGCCGTACCGTTGTTGGACACTCTCACGATTGGCGGGGATATCGAAGTACGCCCCGTACTCCCGAACCTGTGCGAGGGCATCCCGCACGGCCCGGCCGAAGTGGCGCCGGTCCTTCGCCCCCGTCACGAGCGGCGCCGTAGGTAGTTTCAAGTCGAGTACGTCGGCATGAGCCCCAGTCACATCGAGCATGAAGTCCGGAATGAGGGGTCCATCGCCGTCACGCGCCAACACGGGGTGAGGCACGACGCGGTCATACTCGATGCCCGTCAAGAAGTTGGGATTGCGTTCGAAAAACCGCTGAAGGTCCTGCTCTTTTACGGCCGCGTCGTTGATGAGGTCCTCCAACTCGGCTATCTCGCCCGACCAGTCTCGTGAGGCTCGACCGAGGGTGACGAGTGGCGCGGCGCGAAGCCGCTCCGATGTCGGGGTGAGCAGAAGCGACTCTGGCATGCGGACGGCCCTCGCCACGGCCACCCGCCCGGCTGCGCCTTCGACAAGCATCAACTCCGGCTCGCCGGGTTCCCCGCCGCTGAGCCAGCGCTCGGCGGCAGCCAGACCTCCGCGAATGAACGCCTCCGCCGCCCCAACCACCTGTACAGGGCGACGTGCGCCAAGTCGTTCGAGCAAGCTGTACAGGGCGTCGACATCCACCGCTGCGTCGAGCTCCTGCAGTCGCATCATGACGGCGCGTTGGATCGTCTCGTTACCCCATGGCTCCATGACTATCAGGCGCCAATTGGGGGGCAAGTCGCTCTCTGCCCATCTGCTGGTGACGAGGAGGCTGGCCGACCCTGCGGCCCGATCCATGGATGCAACAAGCTCACGATCTACACCGGAGCCGAGTTCGTCGAGGCCATCCACGATCAGGTTGCGGGCACCTCGGCTGGCCGAGCGCAATGACGGCACGACGTCCTGCACGGACGCGAAGTCGCGAGCAGGTATGAACACCGTCGATGAATCACGAGCACTCAGGGCACGCACGACGGCACTCTTGCCGGACCATGCCACTCCGGTGAGCCACACGCGAGCCTGCTTGCGCGCCAACGCATCCCGAACCTCGCGTGAAGTCGGGGTCTCAACGAAGGAGGGCAAGCCCGCGCCTGGGGGCTCGAACCCCGAATTCTCGGGCGTCACCCGTGCGAGTGTGGCAGAACGGCGCTCTCACGTGCTCGCGAATGCGACAGCCAATCCTGTTTGGACAGGAACGCAACGTCAGCCGAAGAGGTCCCACAACCAGACCGCGATGGTCCAGATGCCGATGAGCCACGGGACGATGACGAGCAGACCGGCGATGCCGCGCAGCGTGAGGCGCGGATGCCCCGGTGTACGGGTCACGGTGACGAGCCGGCGCGTGCGGTCAGGGTTGCGTCTCATCGAGGTCTCCCGGCGGCTCTTCGGTGGGCGGGTACAGGCTTGGGTGGGGCGTGGACGTCCGCGGTGGTTGGCAGTTCGTCGAGCAGCAGGCTGAACCGCACGTCGTCGGTCAGGTCCCATTTGGCGGTGGAACCGGACTCGGCCGCTGCCGCTGCGATGAGGCCGGCGTTGCGGAGTTCGGGTAGCCGCACCTTCTGCGTGTCCTTGTTGCTGGCGAGCGGGACGACGCCGTCTCGGATCTGTTTGAGCAGCCGGACCTGGGCGATGGTCAGGCTGCGGCGTGAGAGGTGGATGCGCCACATGTCCTCGAGCGTCTGCGGGTCCACGGTGGTGACGGTGCGGGCGATGCGCACGTCGTGGTGTAGCTGGTGAAGACGCAGCCCGGCGGGACGCAGGGCTGCGTCGAGGCGGTCGAGGGCGGCGTGGGTGCGGGTGAGGTCCCAGTTGAGGGCGTCGGCGAGCCCTTCGACAGGGACCAGGACTCGGACGTCGGCCAGCAACGAGCCGACCTTGGCGACGTCGTCGTCAGCACCGGCCGGGGCCGGGCACTCCTGTTCGGGCTGGGGAATGGCGTGGGTGTTCAGGAGCTCGGGCAGGTCGAGGCCGAGGACGGCACCGACCTTGGCGAGCTGGCCGAGGGTGAGGTCGGCGTCGACGCGGCCTGCTTCGATGCTGCGGATGACGGCGGTGCTGACGCCGCAGTGCGCGGCGACGTCTCGTTCGGACAGTCCGAGCTCGAGGCGCCGGTGGCGGATGCGGTCTCGGGACAGGCGTGGTGGCTGGTGGGTGGTCATGTCAGTTCCTGGATGCTGATGCCCCACCGGGTGTACCAGCGGTCGCCGGTGGGGGAGCGGCGTTCCGAGCGCAGGCCGGTGAGGTTGAGCCCGAGCTCGAGGCGGGCGGTGTTCAGGACTGTGGCGATGGCGCGTTGGACCAGGGGCCGACCGTCCGCGTCAGCGATGAGGGGTTCGTCGTTGGCGGCGCCGTTCATGAGCCGGGCCAGCTTCTGCGCGTGGACGTAGCGGTGGGCGCCGTCCTCGATGTGGACGCGCCGCCCGGTGGGCAGGATGACGATTCGTCCGGCGTCGATGACGGACTCGAGCAGGACGTTGCCCTGGTCGGCGACGTCGATGCCGGCACCGGCCAGCGCACAGATGGCTCCTCGGTGTGGGCTCGCGTAGCCGCCGAGGCGAGCCCACAGTGCGGGCGTTCGTGCCGCGCGGCGAGGGCTGACGTTGGCGGTCCCAAGGAGCTGGGCGTTGTTGACCTGGAGGACCCACCCCAGTGAGAACGCAGCCACCTGGTAGGCGCGGATGGAGGTGAGGAAGTGCGGCACGGTGGGGGAGTCCTGCCAGACCTGGTGCAGGTGTCGGGCCACCGACTCTGCGTCGGTGTGCGTGTCCCGGGCGAGGTGGGTGGCGAACCAGTCACGGGCTGCGACAGCGGTGGCGCGGAGGTGGTCGTCGACGGCACTGAACTGCTCGGGGGTGAGCAGGTCGCGGCAGGTGGCGCGGAACGTGGTGAAGTCCGCGTCTGGGACCTGGTGCGGCCAAGGGTCGGCGGCGACGTTGGCGGTCGCTGTGACCGACAGGGAGGCCGGGCGGGCAGGAGTGCCGGGTTCGGTGACGAGGCCGGGTCGGTCGGCCCAGGCGTTCAGGAACGTGTGGGGGTCGGTGAGGTCGGTGACCCAGTCGGTGAGGACGTCGCGTTGGTCGTCGCTGAGGGCGCCGCGGCCTACGAGCCAGACGGCGGCACCGGTGGCTTGCACGTTGGTCAGCAGCTCACCCAGGAGCGCTGGGGTCAGCAGCCACGCATCCAGGACCAGAATGTGTCCGATGCGCTGGGCGAGGGCAGCGACGGTGACCTGGGTCCAGTCGCCTTCGCCGGCCCGACCCCAACCGGTCAGTCCTTGGTCGGCACCGAGCGCGGTGTGAAGGTCAGCGGGCAGCCACGCGGCCCGTCGGGTCCCGGGACGGACTTGGAACGCGGCCAGCCCGGCCTCTGGGTCGTTGAGGGCGGGCAGGGACAGCCGGGCCAGCACGCCGTCGAAGTCGTGGACTGCAACGAGTCCTCCGCTCTGAGCGAGCAACGCTTCGCGGGTCCCGACCGCCGATGAGGACGTTGTGGTTGTGGTGTTCATCGGGTGGGTCCAAGGCAGAGGGACAGGGTGGCGGCGATGACCTGTGGCGTGATGGGGCCGCCGGCGGCCAGTCGTGTGGCGTGCTGGGTGAAGTGGACCCAGTCGCGGAAGTTGCCGCGCGGGAACTTGTCGTCGATGTCGCGCAGGGTGTCGTTGCTGAGGGCGTCCAGGGCGGGGTGCAAGCGCCGCAGCGCCACGACGAGGTCTTCGTCGGTCAGCGGGCCGAACGACATCGCCGCACTGACGCGGCTGCGCAGCTCCCCGGCGCTCTTGAGCGCCTTGCCAATGTCGGAGCCCACCAGGAGCAGCGCCCAGCTGGAGTTGCCGCGGTCGTGCAGGTACCGCAGCTGCTGAAGCCCGGCGCCGGGCAGGTGGTGGGCTTCGTCGATGACCAGCACGTCGTTGCTGCCCTTGAGCTGTTCGACGATGAGGTCGACCAGTTCGTACTGAGTGCGCCCGCGTGGGTTGGCGCCCATCTCGGCGGTGAGCCGGTACGCGAGCTCCTTGGGGGTCGGCCGGTAGGACATCTGCAGCCAGTGGCTTCGCCGACCAGTCATCACCGGGTCGTGGCTGATGAAGTGCCGGACCGCGTGGGTCTTGCCGCTGCCGGGAGGGCCGTAGACGGCGGCGATGTCGTTGCTGCGCACTGTTGCTGCGAGCCCGAGCTGGGCTTTGCGGAACGCCTTGGTCGGCACCGACGCCAGCACCAGGCCGGCCGAACTGCTCAGAGTGCTCACTGGCCGAGTCCTTCCTGGGCGTCGTCCAGAGCCAGCAGGGCGTCGTCGTCGGGGGCGATGTCCCAGTCGTTCGCCTCCCGCACCGGCTTGCGCCTGCCTGCCAGTTCGGCGTCGACTGCGGCGTCGGTGGCTGCGGTCCGGGCTCGCTGGGTGCGGGAGCGGGCCGCGTCGTTGATGTGGGCGCGGGCAGTCGCGTACGTCTCGCGGCGCCCGGCCAGGATGCGGCGACGCTCGTCGGCGTCGAGCCCAGCGGCGGGGTACGCCTCGCACAGGTACTTGCCCTCGTAGAACACGGCGATGACGGAGGTGTCGTGGGGTAGGACCCGCACCTCGACCTTGCGACGCACGATGGAGCCGAGCTCGGAGGCGAGGTACTTGATGTTGCCGACGCTGATGCCGTCGCGGTTGACGGTGCGGGGGCGGGGCGCCGCGAGGGAGAACTGGTGCAGGACTGCCGGGTCAACGAAGACCAGGGGCGTCGTGTCCTGCGCCCACTTCGCGGCAGGGGTGCACCCAAGGGCCTCGTGGACCCGGTCGTTGTTGTACTGCTGCACCCAGGCGAGGGCGTGCATCGTGAGGGTCTGAAGCGTCAGCACCTGTCCCAGGGTGTTGCGCCACGGCTGCCGCCCGGTGAACGTCTTGGGACCGTGGGTGGCGCCTGGCAGACGGTCGTAGCACTCGGCCTGGCTGCTGAGGTGCCAGCGCTCAATCTTGCCCTTCTGCCACGGGGTGTACGGGGTGCACGCCTGTGGGCTGATGCCCAGACGAGCGCACGCGGTCGTGACAGCCTCGTTGAGGAACTCCTTGCCGTTGTCCCACCGGATGGTCTCGGGCAGGCCGCCGATGCGCGTGCCGTCGGGCAGCTGCTGGCCCCGGACGCCGGCTGCAATCGCGGCGACGACGTCATCGGCGCGAGGCTGAGTTGCGGTGATGACTGTGGCGACGACCACGCGGGTGGCGTCGTCGATGAACGTCGTCTGCCACGGCTTGACCCGACCCACGCCGGTCTCGGTGGTGACGTCCACCGGAATCTCCTGCGCGTCGGCCTGCCAGACGGCGTTGCGGTGCGGCGCGGTGTACGTCAGGAACAGGCTGTTGTTGATGAAACCTTCACGGCCACCGCGGCGGGCCACCGTGGCGTACAGGGCCGAGTCGGTCTTCTTCTTCATGGTCCGCGTGAAGGCGGGGTACCCGGGAACGTCGATATCGGCGTGCGACTGCAGCTGCTGCCAGGCGTCCTTCAGGGTGCTGTTGGCCGCAAGGGCGGACAGCACCTCCGGGTGATACCACCACCGGTTCACCGCCAGCTGCGGGTCACCGGCCAAGGTGGTGACCTCGTCGAGCACGTCGTCGAGCCCCGCGGTGCCGGTTCCGGTCAGACTGGCTCGGTGCGCGGACCAGTAGCGCTGCGTCTGGCGCGGTGAGATGCCGAAGGCGGCGGCGACCTGGTGAACGGCGGTCCTGGGTACCGACCCGTCGGGGCGCGCTTGGGCGGTGAGCATGGAGACGGCAGCGGTGCGCTGGCTCAGCGGAAGCATCAGGCCACCACCAGGACGGTCGCAAGCGAGCCAGCGACCGATGCTGCGGCGGGCTCGAGGGCGGTCCACAGCGTCTCGGGGCGCGCCTCAAAGCTGGGGTCAACGCTGTCGTTCGTCAGCACCAGGGTGCGCCGGGGTGCGTGCAGGTCCACGACACGGGTGGCTGCAACGTGCTGCGTTGACGTCCACGTGTTCAGCGCATGCCGCGCCGCGTCGTCGAGCAGGGAGGCGCACTGCACCGGGGCGCGCAGCACGTCGACCACCAGGGTGCTGGTCGCGTCGTTCTTCCACACCAGAGCTGGGGCCGACCCGGACTCGGTGGTGTTACCGCCCGAAACGAGGATCCAGCCCAGTGGGGGGTGCAGGATGCGTCCGTACCCGATGACGGCGCCCAGCAGCCGCTGCACCGATGCGGTCGCGAACCGGCCACGCGGGCGTCCCGGCCAGGACTGGTGCACCTGCGCGCAGGTGGCGAGCACGCGCTCCGGCTCCCACATCCGCACGGGACCGGCCAGCGGCGGCCCGTCCTGGGCCCACAGCTGCGTGATGGTGGTCGCGGTGCGCTGTGCCAGACCTCGGGTGGGGTCTGTGCCTTGGCCGTTCGTGTCGACCGAATCGTGTGCGTTCATCGACTGCTCCTAGCAGTTCGCAGGTGGTGCTCGGCTCGA
The DNA here is from genome assembly GCF_006438965.1 of Pedococcus bigeumensis. Lineage (GTDB taxonomy): Bacteria > Actinomycetota > Actinomycetes > Actinomycetales > Dermatophilaceae > Pedococcus > Pedococcus bigeumensis_A. Next base: position 43,088 of record NZ_RCZM01000008.1, on the reverse strand, counting down.
CCCTGCTGCAATGCAAGCGGACGCCACCGACAAGGGGGAGGCGTCCTTCAGGGTTCGAGCGGTGCGGTTGTCGAGGAAGTACCGTGCCGGTGCGGGCCCAAAATTCGGTCGTAGGCGGGACGCATTCGGTTGCAGGCAGGCAGCATGTGGTGCGTTGCAGGGAAAGTCGGACGTTTGGGGTGCATACCGTCCGGACGTGTCCTCATCGAATCGGCGCCGTCCCGGGCCCGCGACCTACGGTCCGGCGGCGAACTGGCCCGAGGGTCCCTTCCCGGCCGCGAAGGACCCAGCGACGCTGCTCGCGATTCAGACCGCGGCCGAAGTAGCCACCGCAGTGCGAGTCGAACGCGCCGCCCGGTTCTGGTCGCAGGAAAAGCTTGCCGACGAGGCCAAGGTCAGCCGCACCACCGTCACGCGTCTGGAGGCGGGCAGCGGCTGGGTCGACTTCCAGGTGCTGGTTCGCGTCGCGAACGTCCTCGAGCTGAAGGTCGCCCTGGTACCCCTGAGGCAGTAGGCAGCCCTCGGCCTGCCCGGTCACAGCCGTCAGGGCCCGCCGTGGCTCGGGCCGGGAGAACCAGGGGCCGCCGTGGGCTCGGTGAAGTCGTTGCGGCGGGGGGTGCGACTGCGCTGATTCCGGGCGCGCAGACGTCGCAAGCGGTTCACCAGCAAAGGGTCGTGGGCCAGCGCCGCTTCGCTGTCCAGCAAGGCGTTGAGCTGCTGGTAGTAGTTGGTGGCGCCCACCCCGAACCGGGTGCGGATGGCCTGCTCCTTGGATCCGGCGCCGGCGAACGTGCCCGCCTCGAAGTCGAGGATGTCGCGCTGGCGTGCCGAGAGTTCCTCCATACCCAGCAGCGTGCCGTCGCCGCAACGCGTGGCAGCGCCTGTGCGCCGGGCTGAGAGATGCCGGTTAGGAGGTCGCCTTCGCGGCGTCTGGATGAGGCCGGCTGCGCGCCCGGCCGACGGTCGCGCACCGCCTCGTCGTAGCGCCCAGAGTGTCGCGTGGAATCGGCTCAAAGTGTCGTGAACAAAAGTCCCAGAGTGTAGTTTGCGCAGGTCAGCGCCCTGAGACGCGGCTGCGAAGCGGGTCGAGAACTCACGCTATACGCTGCTTGATTTGCCGAAAAACGCTATACGGTCGTACTCGACGAGACCGGCTCGGAGGGCTCGGCCGGCGGAGCCGTCAGTGCCGGGGCCTCCGCGTCGTTGACGGACTGGTGGTACTCGAACGCCTCAGCGGAGTCGGTGTACTCGAGCAGGTCACCCGCCACGTCGGCTAGCAGGTCGCGCACCTCGGCCGGGGTGGCGTAGAAGAACTCGCGGCGCAGGTTGACCCGGTTGACGCGCCGGTCGGCCAGGCGCCGGTGCATCTCCGCTTCGACTCCGACGGCGTCGTTGGAGAAGTGGATGGCGTGCACGTCGAAGTTGAATGGGACCGAGGCGTCCGACAGCTCTTTGATGCGGTCCATGGGGTCCTGGCGGCGGGTCATGCCGACCTTGACCATCCGTTCGCCGAACGCGCCTAGGTTGGAGATGACGTACACGTACCCGGCGCGGATGTTCGCGGCTCGGTAGTCGACGTCCTCGATGGCCTTGTCGATCTCGCCGAGCTCGGCCCGCAGGCGTTCCGCGGCTTCGATGTCGCCGCTGGCCTCGAGGGAGGCCAGCGCGTTGAGGTAGTGGGTGCGTTCGCGCTCGAGCTTCTCGCGCTGCCGGGCGAACTCGGCTTGGGCGGCCCGCTCCTCACGCAGCCGGGCGCGCTCCTCCTTCTCACGTTCCTTCTCACCGGCGAGCTTGTCGATGTAGTCCGCCGTCAGCTCCATCTCGGTGATGCGCAACCGGTGGTAGCTGGGGTCGATGACGATGTCCATGCCCTTGCCGAGGCGCTCGATGGTGCCCTTGGCCTTGGTGAGGCGGTCCTTGCCGGAGTCGAGCTTGTAGGGGCGCATCCCGCGGACGATGTTGTCGGCCTCGTTGTTGTAGGCGCGCAGCAGGAGCTTGGAGAACTCCTTGACCATCTTCTGCCCTTGGCCCAGGTTGCCGTTCATGGTGATCTGGGTGGAGCCGTGCACAGCGCCGCCGCCGACCCGGTTCATCGCCTTGATCCGGTCGGTGATGCGGGCAAGCTCGGCCTTGTACGCGACGGAGTCATCCAACGGGTGCGTGTACTGATAGACGCCGACCTCTTGCAGGACGAGGTCGTCGCGGGTGGTCACGAGCTCCTCCCGGATGGACTCGATCTGCGCTTCCAGGCCGACCTTGCGCGACAGGAGTTCGGCCAGCGTCGCATGGTGGGCGGCGACCTCCTGGGCTGCCGCGGCCTGGTGCGCGATGCGTTCCTGCTCCATCTGCGAGGTGGCGTCGGCTCGCCGCTTCTCCAGCTCGAGCACATCCAAGGCCCCCATGTCCCGCAACTGCGAGGTGAGCTCAGCATTCGCCGCGGTCAGTCGTTCCAACGTGGCGGTCTGCTCGGCGTTTGTCGCGGTCAGTCGTTCGACCTCGGCGCCGAGCTCGCGGGCCTTGCCGCGCGCGCCGAACAGGCCGACTGAGGTGTCGACCGCCGCTGGGGACGGGGACGGGGGAGCGACGGTCGGGGCAGGCGACGCGTCCGCCCGGCGCTCGGCGCGGGTGCGCGTATCCACTCCCGCGACTGTGGGCGCTGCTGCCGCCGCGGGCGTGGGCGTAGGACTGGCCGTCGGAACTGCCGGCTGGGAGGGCGTCGCAGGCGCGTCACGGATCCAGAAGTCCCACCCAGCTGGGGGCGCCGGCCAGGACGGGTCCGGCTTCCACCCGTCGGCCGGTCGCCAGTCCGAGGTCGGCGGCGCCGGCCAGTTTGGCGGCGTGTTGTACTTCCAGCCGTCGGTGTTGATCAACAGACCCCCTCCAGTGTCCGGGTGCCAGCGGGAAGCCGTGCTGCCCGGTGGACCCCTCCGACCCTGCCACGTCCCAGGCATCGCGCGCGGTGGAATGCCCCGATTTCGGCTACCGGTTTCGCAACCGGAGGAGCCGCAGCCGACGCTGTGCATCGGCCAAGGCAAATGTTGCAACAAGTCGTAGCAACATTGAGCAGCGACGCGTCGGGACACACAGGCTGCTGCCGGATTGCCCCACATTTCCCATTCGTCTGACCTGACCCCCGCCGCTGGGTACGTTCGAGTCATGGGGTGGGGAGACTTGTTTGGCGGGCGAGCGTCCGAGCCGGTGGCCAATGCGCAGGACACCGTGGTCGCTACGGCTACGCGGTCCGTGCCACTCACGGGGCAGGACCGCTGGTACGTGCCGGTGGACGGGAACCGGGACCGTTTCGTGGACCCTGACGGGGGCATGCCGCTGCTGCACCTCATCCGCTACCACTCCGGCGGTGAACATGTCCTGCGTCTGTGCGAGGACGCGACGGGTCTGCTCATGGGGCCAACTGACCGCCGGCTCGCCCCGGCTGGCATCTACGTGTCCAACCTGCGCGGCGAGAGTTACCACAAGACGGCCTGCCGACGCGGTAACTTCTCCCCGGGCACCGCAGTCCAGCTCAAGCGTGAACCGAACAACTCGCACGACCCGTTCGCGGTCGCCATCACAGCCGACGCAGACGGTGCCGCGGTGGCCGCGTACGTGAACAAGGCGAAGGCGAGAACTCTCGCGAAGCTCCTGGACCACGGCACCGACCTCGCCGCGGTCAGCCTTCGCGGCACCTCATCGAACACGGCCTGTGAGCAGGTCAGTGTGCTGGTGACACGCGCAGACGTGATGGCGCACCTGCTCTCGCCCCGCCCCCGGCATCTACCCAAACCCGCCCACCAGCGCTGAGCACCGGCACCGTTGTCGGTGGGCCTTTCGGCCGGCCGGAAACGGTGCGCATACTCGCTTTCATGGCCATCGTTCACGGTCAGTCCAGGCGGGCGCACGTCGGGGACCCGCAGGTGCAGTGGTTGGTCCGCGGCGCCGTGGCATCGAGTGTTCTGGCGGTGCTTGCGGTGGTGCTGAGGTCGCTGCTGAGCGAAGGCAGCTCTGGCTGGCTGGCGGGAGTTGATGGGCGCAGGTCGGCCGAGCGGGGTCAGACGTCTTGAGGTTCCTCACGAGTACGGCTCGCGCGGGGTGCGTTTCAGCAGCTTGCCCGCGCCCGAGATAGGAACGGGGCGACCACAGCGCCAGCCACCGGATGTCGAACAGTGCCTCGTAGTACCCCGGTCGCAGTTCAGCGCCAGGATTCCCACGTGGTCGCAGGTCTGGACGCCGAGCACCGTGAGCGCTGCGGCTGCCCGGCCCGCTCGGTCGTAGCAATCGGCGTACGTGCGGCGGCGCGAGCCGAACACGTCGCTACCCGGTCCGGGTGCTGCTGGCGCGCCCGGTGCGGGGCCAAGGTCACCTGCATGGCGCGACGCTAGTGGACCTCGCGACAGCCGGGCACCGCTCAGGTGCGACGTACAGGCAAGGCGGGCGGTTGCGGCGCTGGGGCTAGCACGAGCAGGCGCGGTGGGTGCACGGTGCCCCGGCCCGTGCTGGGCGGGCCGGGGCTGTGCGGTGAAGTGGCGCCGGGCGGCTGCTCAGCTGGTTGCCTTGGCGGCGTCCTGGATGAGGTCGGCGACGGCCCTGGGGTGGCTGAGCATGGCGACGTGGGACGACGTTGGCAGCTCGACGACCTTGCGTGCGTTCGCCCGGGTGTACATGAACCGCTCGGTCGCCGGTGGGATGGCCTTGTCACGGCCGGCGACCAGGGCCCAGGTGGGGATGGTCTTCCACGCGGCGGCGGTGGTCGGGAAGATGAAGGAGTCGGCGTCGAACGGCCGTTGGGTGGCCTGCAGCACCTGGAACGCCGACGTGGAGATGTCCGCAGCGAACGCGGCCTGCCCGTTCTTGCCCAGGTACAGGTCGATTCCGGTGGTCCCGTCAGCCTTGGTGTAGGGCACGGGAACGCTGACCGGTCCCACTTCGCTGCCGGGGAACTTCGTGATGAGCTCACCTTGGGTCTCGCCCACGTCGGGCACGAACGCGGCGATGTACACCAGCGCCTTGACGTTGGCCTTGCCGGCGGCGGCGTTGGTGATGACCGTGCCACCCATGGAGTGCCCCACGAGCACGACCGGCCCTGCGATGGAGTCCAGCAGGCTTCCGATGTACGGGGCGTCGGTGGGGATGCCCCGCAGCGGGTTCGACCCGCAGATGGCCGTGTAGCCCGCGCCCTGCAGTTGGGCGATGACGTTGTTCCAGCAGGAGGAGTCGGCGTAGCCACCGTGCACCAACACGATGGTCGGCTTGACCCTTGTCCCGCTGGAGCTGTGAGCAGTGGCAGCGGCGGCGGGTCCGGCACCGAAGGCGGTGGCGGTCAGTGCAGCGGACCCGGCCAAAGCCGCGCCCGCCACCAACGCCTGGCGGCGGGAAACATCGTTGGTACCCATGGTGATCTCCTGATTTCGTTGGACTTTGTTGAGCTGGTTGGCGGCGCCGTGCGTCGCAGGATGAGAGGCGGGCTCGCAGCGGGGGCCTCTGACGGGCGGGCCGACTTGTGTCCGCGTCCGGTTGGGCAGCGCGTTTTGTACGCCTGTCCGTTGTGGCCTGGGGTGGTCCGGGGGTCAGGCGCGGGTGAGGGACTCGGCTGCGGTGCGGATGAGGTCGACGACGGCCTGGGGCTGCGAAAGGTAGACCGAGTGGCTGCCGGGCACCTCGACGACCTGGGCGCCGGCGCGCTCGGCCATTGCGCGCTGGGCGGGCGGCGGAATCATCCGGTCGTCGGTCGCGACCAGGTACCAGCTCGGCTTGGACCGCCACGCCGCGGTGCTGACCACCCCACCGAGGGCCTCAAGACCCCAGGGCACCTGAGAGTTGGCCATGAACGTCGCCTGGTCCGGCTTCAAGTCCCCGGCGAAGGAGTCAGCGAACTTCTCCCTATCCAGTGCGAGGAAGCCGTTGCGGGGCGGCAGGATCGGCGGCACCGGCGCGCCGGGCGGCGGGTCGGCGATAAGGGTCTGGACGGACTCGCCCTGGTCCGGGGCAAACGCCGTGACGTAGACCAGTGCCTCCACCTGCGGATGGGTGCCGGCCTCGGTGATGACCGCACCACCGTAGGAGTGGCCGACCAGTACGACGGGACCGTCGTAGTCGTCGAGCACGTGGTGAGTGGCGGCCACGTCGCCCTCCAGCGACAGGGTCGGGTTCTGGACGACGGCAACGTTGTAACCATCAGTGCGCAGCAGGTCGTGGACGGCTTGCCAGCCGGAACCGTCCACGAAACCTCCGTGGACCAGCGCGATGGTCGGGCTCTTGGTGCTCATGATGGTCTCCTGGTGAGGGGGATGAGGGTTCCTCGACGCTAGGAGCAATCGGCGTGACGCCGCGTGCGTCAGATGACTGGGCTTGGGGCCGGTCAGTCAACTGGTCAGGCAGCCGCGGCTCAACCGACTACGCGGCTCGTCTGCGCTCATCGGGCATGGACCACCGGTACCCACCGGCTTGGGCAGCTTCAGTTCGCTGGACGCAGAAGGGTCGTCACGACCGCCCGTCCCCGTCCTTAGTGACCGCGTCGTCGGAGGCGAGGGCGTCACGCAGAGCGGCCCTGGAGGTGATGCCAAGCCTTGGGAAGATCTCGTACAGGTGGGTCGCCACCGTGCGCGGCGACAGAAACAGGCGCTCCCCGATCTGCTTGTTGGTCAGTCCGGACGCCGCCAGCTCCGCGACCTGCCGCTGCTGTGGGGTCAAAGTGGTCGCGGAAACGCCCTGCGCAAGGGGAGGTGTTCCCTGTGGAGGGAGTTGGGCCTTGCCGGTGGCCCTGAGCTCTCGCGCTGCCCGGTCGGCCCATGGCCGCGCCCGCAGCCGGTCGAAGATGTCCTTGGCCTGAGTGAGCTGGGTTCTGGCTGCGGAGGCGTGAGCGGTGCGTCGCAGATGCTCGCCGTAGGCCAGTTGGATGCGGGCCAGCTCGAACGGGAACAGCTGCGCGTCAGGCGCAGCCAATGCCGTATCGAACCGGACCGTGGCTTCCTGCACGGGTGCTGCCAAGGCGGCGGCTCCGAGCGTCACGAGGTTCAAGCGCGGCGACAGCCGCCGCACCCCGGCCTGGTTGACGGCAGCGACGTGAGCAGCAGCTTCGGCTGAGCGGCCGGACCGGACCGCGGCCTCGGTCAAGTCGAGGATCAGCCAGAGTGGAAGGGTCGAGTGCGACGCCAGTTCCCCGGCGGGGCTGACACTGCAGGCGTGCCGGTACGCGGCGTCGTAGTCCCCGCGCGCCAGGGCGACCTGGCAGGCGACTTGGGCGAGGTAGCCCTGAACGGAGCCCACGCGGCGCGGGAACGCCCACGCCGCCATGCGCTCGGTCATCGACTGAACCGTCGCGTCGTCTCCGCGTGCGGCCGCCACCAAGGCCCGCAGGAACCGTCCGGGCCACTCCAGCATCCGGTAGCCGAGCTCCTCGCACAGGCGCAGTCCTTCGGAGGTGACCTCGTCCACCTCGTCCCAGGCGCCGACCAGGTAGTCGTCGTTGCCGAGCAGGAACAGCGCGTCGATGGAGGAGGTGATGGCCCCTCCGGCGCGGCCGTCCTCAACGACCCGCCACAACGCCTGGCGGCAGCCTCCCACCCGGTCGACGAACACGGCGGCGATACCGACGCGCCGGATGTGGGCTGGGTCCTGCTGCTGGTTCAGCTTGGCGATTGCCGTGTCGAGGTCGTCCAGCACCGACTCCGCAGTCCGTGCGGGGTCTCGCAGCGTGCCGCTGACCAAACGCAGGTCCAGAGGTGGTTCGGGGTCCAGGCGCGCCATCGCAATGTCGAACGGTTCCCACAGCTCGGGACGTCCACCGAAGTAGCAGACCAACAGCAGCGTGTGCAGCACTTCACCGAGGATGACGTCGTCCGCGCGGAATGGGCCGATGTGCATGTCGATGGCGTTGACCAACAACCGGTAGGTGGTATCCAAGGCCCCGTCCTGATTGAGGAGCTGGGCCGCCGCCGCCAGGGTCATCATCAAGGACGCATCGGGGTCTTGCTCAAGAGCGCTCTCGTCCAGAAGCTGCGGCGCCATCCCCAGGTCGCCGGTGACGTTCGCCCCAAGGTAGGCAGCACGGGCCATGCGCCTGAACTTGTTGGTGCGCGCCGGGCTCAGGTCGGCGGCTCGGACGAAGGCCGCCACCGCTCCGACCGGGTCCCCTCGGTCGGCCGCCTGCTGGGCGACCTCCTCAAGGAGCGCGGCAACCATCTCGTCAGCTCCAAGAGCGGCCGCAGCCAAGTGCCAGGCCCGCCGCTCAGGGTTGTCCGCCAAGCGGCTCGCCAAGATGGTGTGAGCACGGCGCCGCTCACCGTCAGTGGCTAGTCCCACGACCGCGGACCTGGTCAGGGGATGTCGGAACTGCAGGCGCCGGGTCGTCGGGTCGACGAACACCAGGCGAGCGCGTTCGGCCGGCCCCAGCGCCTCCAGGCTGTCCTGGCCCTCTTGCTGCGAGTCCGCTTCGGTGAGGACTCGCAGGTCGCCGATTCCCTCGAGGGCCGCGAGCAGAAGGAGCTCTGAGGACTCGGGAGGCAGCGAAGCGACACGTGCGGCGAACACGGCTTGGAGACGCTCGGTGACCGGCAACACGTCCGGGTGCGTGTACGAGTGAGGTTGCCGCAGGTCGCCCAAAGCCGCCGGCAGTTCCAGCAGCGCCAGCGGGTTACCACGAGCTTCGTCGAGGATTCGCTGACGCACTCGGCCGGGAAGCGCGGGAAAGGTCCGTTGGAGCAAAGCATCAGCCGCAGCATCCTGCAGCGGGGGCACCATGAGACGCGGGAAGTCACCTTCCTCGAAAAAGCCTGCCTCACCGGTGCGCGCGGCACCAACGAACGCGATCGGGCTGCCTGTCACACGCCTGCCCACGAACGCCAGCACGCGGGCGCTGGCCTTGTCCAGCCACGGGAGGTCGTCGACCACCAGCAAGAGAGGTCTATTCGCGGCCGCCTGCCGGAGCAACGCGAGGGTGGCGGTAGCGACCCGCGGCGGGTCGGTGACGCGGCCACCTCCCAACGAGATCACCGCGCCAAGGGCCTCCCAGTGCTCCGGCTCGAGCTGCGGCATCATCCCCAAGAACGGACCCAGGATCTGGTTGAGGGTGGCGAAGCTGACGTCGACCTCGAACTCGGCGCCGCCGGCGCGCACCACTTGGTAACCCAGGTCCTCGGCGCGCGCCGCGGCGGCCCCGAGCAGGGCGGTCTTGCCGACCCCGGGTTCGCCCGAGATCAGCAGGGACCCAGCTCTGTTCGCGGCGTCGGCGAGGAAGCTCCACAGCGTTTCCAGCTCGCCAGGTCGCCCGACGAGGGTCCGAGCCGATTCAGGACTCTGCGGCTGCGCGCCAGCATCCGATGGCGGTTTCCGGAGGCCCGACACGGAGGCAGCCGCTGGACTGTCCCCACCTTTACTCTGGGTAATCGACGCCTCCCGGTGCTCCCGACCCCTCACCCATTGGTCCCCAAGTGTTGCGCCGCCGGGTCCCATCCGTCCAGCGACGAATCGGCAACGGGCCGAGACGTGGAATTGCGACCGCCCAGGCGGTGCCGGGACCCGATGAACGTAGTAACGGGGTTCGAGATCGGTGGGCGGTTACCCGCAGCAGCACTGGCCGTGGGAACCCTGCGGGTCACGTCTGTAAAGGCGGGCGCCGTACGCTGCTCAGCGTGCTAGGGCGCGTCTCCAGCGCGGCCGTGCGTGACGCGGGTCGGTGGGCAGCTCCTGGCGGCTGCCGAGCCGGAGTGCAGAAGGCGCGCCAGAGGGACGCGTTGCTACTCGCTCCACCACCACCACCGGCAGGTCATGCAGCCGCACAGCACGGTCGACATGTCCGGCGACCGGTCGCGGGTGGTCATGCACGAGCACCTACGGCCCGGTCGCGCGCCATCTTGATGGTCGCTCACCCGGCACGACGACAAGATCGCCGCGCTCGGCGAGCGTGTTTAGGGCGCGAGTCGCGTTCGACTGCGGAACGGCCAGCTGCTGCGCCACTTCGCTTGCAGCCAGTCCGTGCTCGCTTGTCAGGTTCTTCAACCCGAGTACGCGCTCCTGCAACTGGCCACGCGCCCGTCCCTCCGGCCGGCGGGTCGTCGTGGGCACGGCTGCGTCTTCGCGTAGCGTGTCCGCGAAACGCAAGAGCGCTCGGCCGACGTCCTCCGCGAGTTGGGCGACCGCCCGGTTGCTGGGTGGGCGAGTGCTCATGTGATAACGATAACGCAATGATAAAACGATAACGAGTGTCGCAGCGCAACTCGGCCCGTCGCTCGACACAACTCGACAGCTGATCTAGCCAATCAACGAAGGTGGGCCTGGAGCGATCTTCGCTCCGGGCCCACCGTCGTTGATTGGAGCATGCGCCTTCTGTGATGAGCAGATCTGTAGCCCTTAGGCAATAGGACGCGAGTTGATCGGCATGACGGGCCGGTGTCCAGGGGAGAAGTCCGACCCTTGCCATGCGTGAGCGTCGGTGCCGTCCATCTACGCGGTTCGGGTCTCGGTGAACCGAAGGGCGTCCGCCCCCTCGCCGGCGAGTTGTTCTAGAGCGGCTGTCCGGCCGGTGCGCAGGAGCAGGATGGCACCGATCGGGCCGGCCACCTCGGGTCCTTGGCCGCGGCGCCAGTCGGTGTCGGAGCACTGATTCAAACCCAGGATCGCCCACCATCGGAAGGGCCTCTGACCAGCGGAACGCCGTCGGAGGCCCTTCCGACGTGCGTGCCCGCGTGTGCCGGATACTGCCCCTGAGTGATCAACTAGTAACCCAGTCGTCGCAGAGGATCTGGCGTGGCACCGCTGCCTCGGCCCACCCCGCGACGTCCGCGTGCTCCATTCGAGAGGCGGACGTCGACCGTCAAGCATCAGCCAGAGGACGGGTCCACGAGACAAACCGTCACGGGTGCAGAAGACAACTCCCCGACCTGCAGCTGCCTCGCACCGTGCGCGGACCGATGTCAGATCTCCTGACCGATCGACAGAATGTTGCCGTCGGGGTCCTTGAACCAGGCGCCCTTGAGGCCCTCGATCTCTGCGATGCCGTTCATCGTCTTCAACCCAGGCAGGTCATACTCCTCGAAGACCACCCCACGCTCGCGCAGTTCCGCCACGGCCTTGTCGAGGTCGTCCACGTCGAAGCCCATGGAGGTGCTCTTGGCAGTTCCGGCGAACTGGGACGTATAGACGAGCAGCAAAGTCCCTCCGCCCGCCTCATACCGGATACCGTCGACCCTCTCGTCCTTGGCCTTCAATCCCAAGGTCTCGCTGTAGAACTTCTTGGCCCTCTCGATGTCTGACACCGCGATGGTCGGTACCGCCCTTAGTGGTTCGAACATTCCGCAACCTCCTCAGTTCCGCGCTCAGTGCGCCTACCTCCGGGCCCAGCAGATCGCTGCCGCGACCCTCTAGAAACGTTACGCCCGCGGGCAAGCCCTCGACTGCCGACTTTCGTGGGATTCTGACAGACCCCGTCAGCCAAAGGCGCGTCACAGTGGGCCGGAGTGGGACGCCTAGGTAGCAGGCGTGCTCAGGCCACAACACTGGCGGCTGCGAAGTCGGCGGCGGGCATCGGTGTGTGGAGGCGCCAGGTGATGGCAATGGGGCGCTCGCCACGATGCTCGACGTAGTCGGCCTCCCCGAGGAAGAGATATGGAGCGCCTGACCCGAAGTCAGTCACCTTCTGCGGTCGGGTGAACAACAGCACGTGGCTGCCCTGCTCCCTGTGGCTGAGGTAGCGCTGACCAGTCTTCGACGCGACGGTTGTGCCCGACTGCGACTCCCAGTGGAAGAGTTCGGGATTGATTGCGTAGTCCTGGTACATAGTCGTGGGTGAGTAGTCCGCTTCAGACTTGTGCAGCGTCACGAGGAAGGCGTCCGCGTTGGCTGCTGGCGCAAACAGCACCCCCTCGCGGAAGCTGTTGGGCTTGCGACCGTCAACGGCCACGTAGTCCAGGGCAGCGACAAGTTCCTCTCGGGTGTAACGCGCATGCACCCGAAGGGGTCGTAGCCCGAGCTCTCCGCCAGGTCGCGTGCTGACACGCTCTGCACCGGCTAGGCCGAGCGCAATGACCTCGCGCAGGTCTTCCCGCGCGGCGGGTTCCGAGCGCAACGCGGCCAGCCCAGCGGCATATGAATCGAAGCCACCGCCGTCGGGCCACAGGGAGAAGAACAGCATGCGCCCAAACGCCTGGAGAGCCGGATCCGCGTCTCCGTACGTGGGCGCGTCGTCGGCTAACCACTGCAGGTAAGCCGCCGCCCGGTCCGGGTCGTCGACATGGGCAAGGGCGCGGACGCGTTTGAGCAGCGCCATCTCTAGGTCGCCGCCTTCCGCAACCGAAAGCCCAGCTTCCCGGCGCAGCCTGGCCCACGACCTGTCGCCTCGGACGACGTCTGGCAACTCAACGCCCGACTCTGCGAGGAAGGTGCTCAAGTCGTCCGTCGGGTGAGCGCGCAGCTCAGAGGTGATCGTGGTCCAGCGCTTAGCCACCTGGCTGCGGACGTTCTCCAGAACCAGTTCCTGGCTCTGCCGGTCAAGCACAATCTCCGTGCCTGCGGGCAGGAAGGGGAAGCCGTGCTCGATGTCGCGCACAAGCTGCCCTCTGGTGCTGCCGGTCATCGCACGGAAGCGCTGGTCGAACCTGAACTCCTTGCGGTGATGGCCTACGAAGTCGAGCGCCGTGAGCACTGCCTTGTCCTTCGCGCGACGTAGTCCCCGCCCGAGCTGTTGGAGAAAGACCGTTGAGCTTTCGGTCGGTCGGAGGAAGAGCACTGTGTTGATCGCCGGGATGTCCACACCCTCGTTGAATACATCCACCGTGAAGACGACCTGGACCGTTCCGTTCCGCAGATTGGCGATGGCGCCATCGCGATCGTCCATCGAGGTATCGCCCAGGACGGTCGCCGCCTGGATCCCCGCGTTGTTGAATACCTCGGTCATGTAGTGGGCGTGGGCTCGGGAGACACAGAACCCCAGAGCTTTCATCGACGACAGATCGGAGACCTTGTCCTGCACGGTCTTGAGAACGACGCGGGCGCGGGCGTCGTTGCCGGTAAAGAGGTTGGAGAGCTCCGATGGGTCATAGGCACCCGCCTTCCAGTCGACTCGCGTGAGGTCCACGCCATCCGCGACTGCGAAGTAGTGGAACGGCGTCAGAAGGTCGGCTTTCAGCGCATCCCACAGCCGCAGCTCAGCCGCGACTCGGCCATCGAAGAAGGACCGGACGTCCAGCCCGTCCCCGCGCTCTGGGGTCGCGGTCAAGCCCAGGAGCTCGCGCGGGTTGAGGTGGTTGAGGATGCGGCGGTAGGTCGTCGCCTGGGCGTGATGGAACTCGTCGACCACCACGACCTGGAACGAGCCCGGTGGAATGTTGTGGATGTCGTTGGACGTCAGCGACTGAACAGACGCAAAGACGTGTTCCCAGCGCTCCGGGCGCGCGCCGCCGACGTACAACTCGCCGAAGTTCGGGTTGTTAAGCACCTCGCGGTAGGTGCGCATGGACTGCTGGAGAATCTCCCGTCTGTGCGCAACGAAGAGCAACCGGGGGAGCGTCGGCGCAACCTCGGCGAGACGCCGATAGTCAAGAGCCGCAACGACGGTCTTGCCGGTCCCCGTTGCGGCCACCACTAGGTTGCGATGACGCCCGTGAACGACGCGCTCGACCTCGAGCTGGTCGAGCATCTCCTGCTGGTATGGGTAAGGCCGAACCTCCAGACCAGACAGAGTGAGCGTTACGCGATCATGGGACTTGTGGCCGGCGGCCTCCGCCAGCGCGTCGTCCAAGCGGTCACGATCGGTATCCGGGTCGTAGGTCTCGAACGTGTTGTCGTTCCAGTAGCTGTCGAACGTGGCACTGAACTTCTGGAGCAAGGACGGGGTGGCGATGGAGGAGAGGCGAACGTTCCACTCCACGCCGTCGAGCATGGCTGCACGTGACAGATTGCTGCTACCGACGTAAGCGGTGTCGAAGCCGGTGTTGCGCCGAAACAGCCAGGCCTTGGCGTGGAGACGTGTCCGTTGGTCGTCGTACTGGACCTTCACCTCCGCGCCGAAGTCACGCACGAGACGGTCGAGCGCGGCCCGCTCTGTCGCGCCCATGTAGGTCGTGGTGATGATGCGGAGAGGCACGCCGCGGTCATGCAGAGACTTGAGTCGATCGTCGAACAGCCTTAGGCCGTACCACTTGACGAACGCCATGATGACGTCGACGCGGTCGGCACTGGCTAGCTCGGCCCGGACTTCGTGACCCATCCCAGGCTCGCCGTGCGCGTTTGTCAGCAGGGCGGCGTCGGATAGGGGAGTGGATGGACGATCCACGAAGGCCCGGGCAGAAATGCCGGGCGAGGCATTTCGACTGACCGCCATCAGGTGGCGAAGGCCGCCCTGCAACAGATCCTCGTTTGCGCCAAGATGTTCGACGATCTCGTTGACCAGGGCCAGACGACGTTCGCTGTTTCGCTCCTCCCGAAAAGCCCGCAAGGCAACGGCCCGAACGTGCCGAGCTAGGACCTCGGGCTCATCGGCCTCATCGATCTTTGAGCGATCGACTTCCTGTCCGTGGGTTCCGGTCAGGCGGGACTCGAGTCCGCGCGTGATCAGGCTCTCGTACAAGCCCTCCAACATGCTGTCGTCATTCCCCGTCACGTGGGCAGCTTGCCAGGGAGGCACAGCAATGTCCGGTCAATCCCGAAATGCCTGGGCTCGCGATCATGCGGCGAGGCAGCCGGCCTGGCAACCACGCGGCATACCTCGCACTGCTGCGTTAGCGGACTCCGGTGATGCGGGTCGTTGCGCCCCAGGGGGCGGTGAACTTCTTGGGTGCCGCGAACGTGCCCTTGCCGGTCCCGGCATACACGTAGTCGACGTTGGCCGTCGTGCGGCCGATGAGGTCGGCCTTGCCGTCGCCAGTGAGGTCGCCGGTCGAGATCACTGTGTTGTAGCCCTGCCAACCGGACGAGACCAGCGTCCCGGGCTTGTATCCGGTCGCGGTGGCTGTGGCCACTCCGGTGCCCTTGTACAGGTAGAGCTTGCCGGCGGGCGTGCGGCCGAGAAGGTCGACGCGACCGTCGCCGGTGACGTCGCCCGGCGTGATCATCTGGCTGAACATCTGCCAGCCGGTGCCGATTCGCCGCCAGGTGCCGGTGAACCCGCTCTTGCCGTTGCCAGCGACGAGCCACAGCTCGCCGTTGGCCTTGCGCGCCAACAGGTCTGGCTTGCCGTCGCCGGTCCAGTCGCCGGGCGTGAGGACGTCGGTGTAGGACTTCCAGGCGCTCGACAGGAGGGTGCGGCCGGCGAGCAGGCCGCCCTTGCCGTTGCCCTTGTACAAGTAGGCCGAGCCGGTGGAGGTGATGGCGAGGACGTCGGCGATCCGGTCGCCGGAGAGGTCGCCGGGGGAGACGACCTGGCGGAAGGCGTTCCAGCCGCCGCTGATCCGCACCGCGGCCCCGATGCCCCCGACCTTGCCGGGGTAGAGGTAGAGGTCGCCGGGCGCGGTGCGGCCGATGACGTCGCCGCGTCCGTCGGCGTTGAAACCGGCAATCGCCTTGGTCGGCACGGGTTTCGCGGGCGGTGGCGGCGGCGGGGGAGCGCCGGTCTTGGTGTAGCTGAGCCCGGACAGTGCGCGCCAGTCGTTGGACGCGATCTTGCCGGTGACCGTGAGCACTGCGGCCTTCTGGAAGCGCTGCACCGCACCGAGCGACGTCGCGCCGAACGCACCATCAGCCGTCCCTGCGGCGAAGCCACGGCGGTTGAGCTCGAGCTGCAGGTCGCGGACCGCCCATCCGGTCGAGCCGGTGGCGAGGGTGAGGCTGCCGTAGGCCGAGAACAGCTTGGCCGTTGTGACTGGCGGCGGGGGCGTGGTCACCGAGGTCTTCGCGTACAGCGTTGCCTTGCTGCGAATGGTGGCCATCAGCGGGAAGAGGTACTGGCCGGGGCACAGCGTGTAGGACGTGTTCTGGTGCGCGTTGATCGTCTGCAGGGTGGCGACGACGCCGGCGGCGTACTTGGTGCCGGTCCCGCCTGCGGAGGTCAGCTTCGTCGTGGCGGACGGGTCGACGCCGTACTGGGAGAGCTTCCAACCCGCGACCTTGGCGATCGAGTCGACCATGACTGCGGGAGGACTCACGGTCTGGTAGTTGCCCAGCGCTGCGATGCCCATCGTGTTGGTGTTGAAGCCCATCGCGTGGGCTCCGCGCACCGCCTGGGTGATCGAGCCGGCCCGGCCCTCGTAGATCTGACCGAACTTGTCGACCAGGAAGTTGTAGGCGATGTCCGACCAGCCGAGACCCTTGGTGTCGTAGGCGTAGATGCCGCGGATCTGCGCGGCAGCCGTGGCCGCGGTGTAGTCGTTCGAGCTTGCGGTGTGGTGGATCGTGATCGCCTTGACGGTCGTGTTGTAGGTCGTCGACCCACGCAGCGACTCGTCGGCACCCCACTGCTTGCGCGTGATGATCGTGGGCATCGTGGCCGCGGCAGAGGCTGAGGCGGCGGGGGACTTGGCCACAACGTCGTCATCGGCGGACGACGTGCCGGGGTTGATCGTCGTGACCCGGACATCGGGGAGGGGCTGGCCGTTCGTGGTGTCCACCCGGACCTGGATCGCCGTGGCGCCGTCGGTGACAAGGGGGTTCGTCCCGAGGCGGGCAGTGGCTGACTCGTCGGTCCCGCTCTGCGGGCCCTCGTCGGTAACCCCGGGCGTCTCCCAGCTTGACCACCCGGAGTCCTCACGCACGCGAATCTGGACGATGACGTCACTGCTGGACAGCCCTGTGGTGCGAGCCCACGAGACTCCCGCCACGGTGAACCGGGCTCGCTCCTGGACCGGCGTGAGGGTGCTCAGAGCGTGTCCGGGACGAAGGACGCGACGGTCCCAGAGCTGCGCTTTCGCCGTCGAGTCGACGCCGCGGACCGCGGTGGACTGGACGTGCGGGGCCACCGGATGGGGCGTGTCCGTCGAGGCGAACGACACCGTGGGGAGGGCCACGAAGAAGGGGGTGATGACCAGGGCAGCGAGGGAGGCAGGCAGCAGGCGCACGTTTTGTCCGGGGGGATAGTGGGAGACAGGGGACTGGTGTGACGACAGTGAAGAGTCGCAGTCGCAGTGGCCCCGTGTCGTATTCATCCCGGAAACAGGTCCGTTCGGACGATGCGCCCACGGCGTGTCGCCGCGACGCGCCGCAGGCCAGGCGGCCAGTGCCTCTCCCCGGTGTTCGGCTCTGCGTGCCTCATCTGTTCAGCTGACCCAGCAATGGCCGAACGCTGCGACCTGGGGACAAATGGTCCCTACCGCACGAAGTTCGCCTACGTGATTCTGTACAACGCCCGCAATTCGGGCATTCAGACGGCCGCATCCGCAACTGACGGCCGACAAGTCTTGGAGGAACAACGAGATGAGCACGCCAGCGGGCTGGTACCCGCAGAACGATGGTCAGCAGCGGTATTGGGATGGCCAGCAGTGGACGGAGCACTTCGCTCCGGGGGCCACTGAGGCAGCCCTTCCGATGGCCTCGGCACAGAAGCCCGCTCGCTCGTGGTACGTCAGGAAGCGCGTGCTGATCCCGGCGGGGATCGTCGCTCTGGCCATCTTCGCTACCGCCCTTGGAGGCGGCGGCGATGAGCCTACCCAGCCGGTGTCCGCATCAAGCCCGACGACATCGGCCGTCAAGGCCGCCGAACCTGCTGCCGCGACCGTCTCGCCGGCCCCGACGACCAAGGCTGCAGCAGCGGTTCCCAAGCCTGCTCCCAAGCCGGCGGCACCCAAGGCGCCGACCTTGACGTCCGGTCAGCGCAATGCCATGCGCGCAGCGGAGAACTACCTCGAGTTGATGGGCATGTCCAAGGCCGGTCTAATCCGGCAGTTGTCGTCCCCTGCGGGTGACGGATACTCCAAGGCCGACGCGACGTACGCCGCGAATCACGTCAAGGTCGATTGGAACGCTGAGGCAGTGGAGGCTGCCAAGAACTACATGGAAATGATGCCGATGTCGCGCTCGGGGCTCATCCAGCAGCTCTCCTCTTCTGCCGGAGATCAGTTCACGAAGGCGCAGGCAACTCACGCTGCTGACGCCGTCCTCTAAGGCGGCCTCGCCTAAGACTCGAATCACAGCTCGTCGGCCGGCCTCTCGCGGGCCGGGACAGGCCCCGCCGTTCCCTGGACGATTGGCGGGGTCTGCCGCTATTCACCCTCGCCTCGCCTACCGGCAGCCGGGGGCTACGCCGAACTCGATCTCCGCCAGCCGCAGCAGCACCTGGCCCAGCGTCACCAGGTCAGCAAGGCGAGCGGCGCTGAGCCCTTCGAGCTCAGCCACCGCTGACCGATTCCTAAACCCAAGGGCCAGCCGAATAGAGGGCTCATTTGGCTCATTGACCGTTGTTTGCCTACGGAGGATGGTGGAACAAGCGTAACGCCGTGTGTTGGGGAGGAGAGCCATGTCAGGTGTGAGTCCGTGGCCGCTCGTTCGCCAGGGAGATCGCAACCATCCCGTCCAAACCCTGCAGGACCTCTTGCGGGAGGCGGGCTACCCGGTGTCGGTCGACGGCATCTTCGGTCCGCTGACGGACCAGGCAGTCCGCTCCTTCCAGCAGGCCAAACACCTGAACGTCGACGGCATCGTCGGCCCCCAGACATGGGGAGCCCTCATCGTGACCGTGCGGCGAGGTTCCACCGGGGACGCGGTACGCGGTGTGCAGGAGGAGTTCCAGTTCCGCAACCTGTCCGGCGATCCCGGCAAGGGAATCGCGATCGACGGCGTCTTCGGCCCGAAGACCGAGGCGGCGGTCCGTGGCTTCCAGCAGGCCCTCCACGCAGACATCCCGTCAGTCGTGGTGGACGGCATCGTCGGTCCCGTGACGTGGCAGGCCTTGGTAAGCGGGATGCTCTCGTTCTGACCATGAAGGTTCCAGTCCATCGAGCCCACAGCCGTCACAGCGCCCTCGGGCTCCACTGAACTTCCAGGGTCACTGAGCTTCTTGGGCCACACTGCCCGTGGCCGGCGGGGGGAGAGTGACCCCGAACCCGGCTACCGCCAGTCGCAGCAGCACCTGACCCGGCGCCAGCAGGTCGGCGATGCGGGCGGCGCTGAGCACTTCGAGATCAGCCAGCCGCGCGGCATACACCTGCTTGCCGGCGACGCGCGCCTGCTGGAGCTCGACGGTGTTGTGCCAGACGTTCTGTCGCGCCTCGCGCAGGAATCGCTTGGAGCTCAAGCGATTCAGCGGTTGCAGCACCCGATCGACGACCGTCCGCGTGGACACCACGCCCAGCTCGTCGTCCTCGGCGGCGACGCGGCCGGACAGCACGCCGTCGATCCGTTCGTGGTCGCGCGCACGTCGCGCCATCACCACGGGGTCCGCGAACTCCTCGTCGCTGATCACTGCCAGTAGGGCCTGCGGCAGGTCGTAGTTGATGTGCGCGTTGATGCCCAGCAGGACGTGCCGCAGCGCAGGCAGGGACTCGGGCGCAGAGAAGGCCAGCCGCCACGGTCGCGGCACGTCGGGACTGCCCGCGAGGTCGAGGTCGAGCGCCGCCAGGTAGAGGTCGGCGAACACCACGTCCCACCGCTCGACCCACTCCGGGTCCTCGAACTGCGCATCCTCGATGGCCTTCCCGACGGCCAGCGTGGTCCGTCGGTAGGTCTCGAGGAACACTCGCTGGGCGGTCCTTTCGGGAGGCATCCGGACGAGCCGGACATCCATGGCCGCAACGACTTTCGCGATGTCGAGAGTGGGCATCCGAACCCCCTGACCGAGTGGGCCTGCGCGTTCTAGTATCGAGCTCAGGGCTGGCGGTTGCCAGCGCTCGGGGCCGACAGTTGTCTGTTGCTGCGACGGACGCCACCGGCCGGAAAGCAAGGTGCGGCGTGGTTCGTCGACACAGTTTGAGTCGCCACAGTCCTCGTGAGTTCGACCCCGTCGCGCTCGGGCACCTCGAGACGTTGGCGTGGGCGAGCTACTACCGGCGCGAGTGGGGTCCGGCGCTGCGGGCCTTCGTCGGGATGATCGACCAGGGCTTCGGCCTGGGGCCGCGGCTGACCTTCATCGGGGCTTGGCACGTGCTGCGTGCCAACAAGGCGTGGGCTCCGGTGCCCGACAACGATCCTGACGCCGCGCGGGCCTCGATGATGCGGTTCTACCGGCTGGTCCTCGGGCACTCGGACCTGAGCTTCGACCCGCACCGGGCGTCGGAGCTGGAGGTCGAGTGGTGGCGGCTGCACCGGGCGCACCAGCGCGACGACGTGGCCACCCGCGGCGAGCTCGAGCGCGCCCTGGTCGACCTCTACTCCTACGTCTACTCGGCGCCCCCGGAGACGATGCACGAAGCCGCTCGCTGGCGGGCCGAGGCGATGGACCTGTCGGACGCGTGGGTGGCCGGCGGTTGCGAGCTCACCGACCCGCGACTGGCCGCCGAGCGGCGCGCGCTGGTGGCCTCCTACTCGGCCCTGCTCGATGCGGTGTCCCGGATCCCGGCATGAGCGCGCCGATCCTCGAGCGCGACGACCGGGTGCTCGCCACCACCCGCGCCCTCTCGGCATTCATCGCGCCCTTCCTGCTCGTGGCGTTCGTCCTGCTCTACGGCTTCCCCGGCGAGACGGCCCGGCTGTGGGCGTGGCCGATCCAGTCGCAGATGACCTCGATGCTCCTGGCGTCCGCCTACCTCGGCGGCTGCTTCTTCTTCCTCCGCGTGCTCCTCGTCGAACGGCGCTGGGCGGCGGTGCGCGCGGGCTTCGTCTCAGTCGCCCTGTTCGCGACGCTGCTCGGGGTCGCCACCGTCCTGCACTGGGACAAGTTCGCCCACGGCAAGGTCACCTTCTGGCTGTGGGCCGGCCTCTACTTCACCGCTCCCTTCCTCGTGGTCGCAGCCTGGCTCACCAACCAGAGGTATGCCGGTCGGCCGGCTCCCGACGAACCTCGCCTCGGGCGCGTTGCGCGTCGGTTCCTGGCTGGCGCGGGTGGGCTGGCGGTCCTCTCCGGTGTGGCCATGTTCGTTGCCCCCGCCCGGGTGTTCCGGGTCTGGCCGTGGCCGCTCACCCCGCTGACCTGCCGTGTGGTGGGTGCGACGTTCTGCCTCGGTGCGGCCGGGCTGGTGGTGCTGGCTGATCACCGCTGGGAGGCGGTGCGGCTGATGCGGCAGGTGCAGCTGGTGATGTTCGCCCTGATCGCGGTGGCCGCCGTGCGAGCAAGGCACGAGTTCTTCACCGCCCGCCCGCTGACGTGGGTGATGGCTGTGGGCTTCGTCGGACTGTTCGCACTCTCGGCCGCCTCGGCGGTGAGGGACGTTGGTAGGGAAGGTACTCGGGGCAAGCACTCCCTACGCCCCCATTCCCACTGAGGTGGCCCGGGTCATGCCCGAGTACGCCAGGGCACGACCCGCCAGGACACGGCCCGCCACGCAGGCGTGACGCAGTGACGACACGCCTGGTGGCGGGCACGCCTGCTGGCGAGCACCCGGCATACCTCGTCAGGGACGAGGCGTCACGGGCTCCGTCGACGAGTCGGAACGCAGCAGCTCCCGCGCGACCATCGCCATCCCCACAGCGGTGAGGGACCAGCCGACGAAGTCGACCTGGGGGCTCCCGAGAAAGACCGTGGCCACGAAGTGCAGGGGCTGCGAGACCGCGGTCGCCCAGCCGGCCCAGGCGGGGACGCGTCCCGACCGGACGAGTGCGATGCCGAGCAGCACGGTTCCGACGACGTGGCCGACAACGAAGATGCCCGTCGCGATGCCCACCGTCGGATGTGCGGCTGAGAACAGCGCTGCAGACTGAGAGGCCGACAGACCGGCCTGGTGCGCGCTCCAGAGGAGCTGGTCCGCACCCAGCATGACCGCGAGCGCGAGGTAGCCGGGAACTGCCAGGGCCAGCGCCCAGGAGGTGAGTCGAGGTGCGGCGGCACGACAGATGCCGGCCGCTGCGATCACGCCTGGCACCAGGGTGAGCACGGCGACGAGCCCGAGCCACAGGACCGCGGACTGTGCGCCGGGGTGGCGGCCGACCTCGGCGACCGTCTCCTCGGGCGATCCCGCTGTGTAGTAAGGGAGTACGAGGCGCAAAACGGCCACGGCCGCCGGTCCGAG
This sequence comes from Pedococcus bigeumensis, assembly GCF_006438965.1. GTDB lineage: Bacteria > Actinomycetota > Actinomycetes > Actinomycetales > Dermatophilaceae > Pedococcus > Pedococcus bigeumensis_A. The sequence goes on along the minus strand of NZ_RCZM01000008.1, from coordinate 21,072 downwards.
TGGCAGGAGCAGCGCTGTCGCCCAGGTGCTGAAGACCGGGGACGAGCGGCGGGCAGGTGCCGTGGCGACGTACGAGGTGCGGGCGCTCATGACGTCACCACGCGGGTGTCGCTGCGACCGACCAGCAGGATGCCGACAACAGTCAGGACCACCGTGGCGGCGGCTGCGGCCTGCGCGACCGCGGGCACGTCGTCAACGAGGAACGCAGGCAGGGCGGTGACTGCGGAGAGCACCCGGAGGCCCACGAGGAGGCGGATTGGGCGGTTCCCGTCCTGGAAGGCGCGGAGAACGAGAACGAGGCTGACCAAGCCGAGCGCTGTCGCCAGAGCGGCAACGGAGTATGGCGGGGTGGTGCCGTCGGTGAGCAGCAGCATCGAGCTGTCGGCCAGCGACAGCAGGCCAAGGATCGCCAGTCCTGCGCGGCGACTGGTAGCAGAGGAATTCATGGTGGTTCCTTTCGCGAGTGATGGTGCTCTCGACGATCCGCCGGCGACCTACCCGTCCAGAAGGGCGGCGGTCCCGCGAACCGGGTGATTGCCCGACCAGGTCGGGAAGATTTCCCGACACGTCGAGAGGGCCGCTCGCTATCGTCGAAGGTGGCGCGAGCGAGGAGATGCCGATGGCCGTGCGGTGGCTCGGGGCGGGACTTGGAGCAGCGGCTGTTGTGACGTCCGCTGCGGCTGTCGTGGCAACGACGGCAGTGCACTGGTCGTTCGACGAGACCCTCAACGCCTTCGTGATCAGCAACCTGGTCATCGGGGTGAGCTTCGCGCTCTGTGGTGCGCTGATCGCGTGGCACCGCCCTGGTTTGCTGCTCGGCTGGCTCTACGCCGTGGGTGGCTTCTGCCAGGTGTTGTCGGGTCTCGCCGCACCGCTGGGTCAGCTCCTCCACGAGCACGGAGCGCCGCTCTGGATCGTGCGCCTCGACATGACCGTGTTCAACTGGGCCTGGCCGATCAACATCGGGCTGGCCATCCCGTTGTCGTTGCTCCTGCTGCCGGACGGCAGGCTCGCCTCGCGGCGCTGGGTCCCGGTCGCGGCAGCCGTCGCAGTCACCTCGCCGCTGTTCCTGCTGGAGGTGGGGCTGGGACAGGAAACGCCACTGGGTATGCCGCGTGCGTACCTGACGTTGCAGCGCTACGACGACTTCGGCTGGCTCTGGACGCTGAGCGAGGTGCGCTGGGCACTCTCGGTCCTGGTGGGCTTGGCCTGCCTGGCCTTCCGCTATCGCCGGGGGACCGAGGCCGTGCGCCGTCAGCTGCTCTGGCTGGTCCTCGCGGTTGCCGTGATCGTCGTGGCCGTGACGCCGTGGGCGCTGGTCGCCGGCACACCACTGCTCGTCCTCTTCACGATCCCGCTGCTGCCAGCGGCCGTTGCCGTGGCCGTGCTGCGCCACGGACTGCTCGACATCAAGCTCGTCGTCAGCCGCGTCGTCACCTACGCGTTGCTCTCCGGCCTCGTGCTGGCGGCATACGCCGGGCTCGTCGTGGTGCTCTCGGGAGTCGCGTCCGCCTTGCTGGTGGCCATGCTCGCACTGCCAGTCCGCGCGCGGCTCCAGGCGGTTGTCGACAGGCTGCTGTACGGCGAGCGCGGCAACCCGGTCCGGGTGGCCTCACGGGTGGGGCAGTCCCTCTCCGGCGGTCTGTCCCAGACCCTTGAAGAGGTCCGCGCCGCGCTACGGCTGCCGTATGTCGCAGTGGTCGTGGGGGACGAGATCCGCGCGGCGGGTGGTACGCCCGGAGGGTCGACGGCGTCCTTGCCGCTCGAAGGCGGGGTGCTGGTCGTGGGCTTACGCAGCGGGGAGCGCCGTCTGTCCTCAGCAGACTCGAACATCCTGAGGATGCTCTCCGGCCCGCTGTCGACCGCGTTGCACGCCACCGACCTGCTGCGCGAGCTCAAGGTCTCGCGAGAACGGCTGGTCCTGGCCGAGGAGGATGAGCGGCGGCGGCTGAGGCGCGAGCTCCACGACGGTCTCGGGCCGCTGCTCACCGGGGTGGCGCTTTCCGCCGACATGGCCCACAACCTGGCGTCCGCTGGCCGTGCCGCGGGCTGGGACGCGGGCCGTGACGCCGGCCGTGACGCGAGCCTTGACGCCAGCCGTGACTCGGACCGTGACGCCGGCTCTGGCGCTGGCTCTGGCACCGACGCGGGCCCTGGCGCGGGCTCTGGCGCCGGTCCTGACGCGGGCACTGACGGGCGGCTGCTGGCACGGCTCGACGAGGTGCGCAGCGACAGTCGGACCGCGATCCGGGAGGTACGTCGCATCGTCGACAACCTCGGGTCCCCGGCCCTCGACGAGCTCGGCCTCGCCGAAGCTCTACGGATCCGTGCAGCCCGGACAACCCGGCGGGCCGATGGCTCCGACCTGGTTGTGCACGTCGAGATCCCCGCGGACCTGCCGCGGATGCCGGCGGCCGTCGAGCTCGCGGCATACCGCATCGCCACCGAGGCGCTGACCAATGTCGTCCGCCATTCGAGTGCGACGACCGTCCGCCTGCGACTGACCTGTGACGGGGAGCTGCGCTGCGAGGTGCTCGATGACGGGGCCGTCCACGGCAGCTGGCCTTCCGGGGTGGGCATCAGCTCGATGCGCGAACGGGCAGCTGAGCTCGGGGGGCGCTGCGACGTGGGGACGGGTCCCGAAGGGGGACACGTGCGGATCTTCCTACCCATGGCCGCCCGATGATCACGGTCCTGGTGGTCGACGACCACCCGGTCGTGCGCTCCGGGTTGTCCGGCGTGCTCTCGACCCTGGCCGGCTTTGAGGTCGTCGGTGTCGCCGCCGACGGAGCCGAGGCGGTGCGCGAGACTGTGCTCCATCGACCCGACGTGGCCCTGATGGACCTGCAGATGCCGGGGATGGACGGACTCGCCGCGATTCGGGAGATCGCTCGGGTGGCACCGACGACGCGGGTCTGCGTGCTGACCATGTTCAACGACGACGACTCGCTGTTCGCCGCAATGCGCGCCGGCGCCCACGGCTACCTGCTCAAGGGTGCCGAGCAGGAGGAGATCGCCCGAGCGGTGCGCGCGATCGCGGCCGGTGAGGTGATCTTCGGGCCAGGGGTAGCCGAGCGCGTGCTGCACCACCTCAACGCACCTGCTGCCCGCACGCCTGCCCCATTTCCCTCCCTGAGTGCCCGCGAGCTGGAAGTCCTGGAGCTGCTCGCCGCGGCGCTCCCGACCGGCACCATCGCCGACCGGTTGCGGCTCGCGCCCAAGACGGTGAGCAACCACGTCTCGAACATCCTCACCAAGCTGCAGGTGGTCGACCGGACCCAGGCGGCGGTCCTGGCTCGCGACGCCGGACTCGGATCCGACTCGGGCCACCGCGGCCAGTAAGTCACCGCGTCCCCGGGGGAGTCGTGGGCGCGGTCTTGCCCGCGGCGTGCGTGAGGTGTCGGGGCGACCTGCTGTCCGGTCCCGGCACCTCGTGGCGGTTGTGATGCGGCAACTGTTGCGGTTGTCCACAGACGGGCGCGCGCCCCTCTGTTGTCCACATGTGGGGCATCGAGGCTTGCCCTGAGCGTCGTAATGTGTCGCCGAAAGAGGCTGCAGTGCAATGGAATTGACGCGTTTGGTAGGCGGTTGGGTTGTCAGTGGTGGCGTCTAGTGTTGGGGTCATGGAGGGGAGCCTGACGGTTGAGCAGCGGCGCGAGCAGATCGCTGCCGCGCGCGAGGCGCTGGCCGGGATCGATGGGTCGCTGTGGCAGGTCCCCGGCGGTGGTGGTGGCCTGGCAGGTTTGCTCGGCGAGGTGGACGCGCTGGGGTCGGCGTGCGAGGCGGCGAAGGTGTCGATCGTGGCCGAGGCGATGGAGCGGGGCGAAACCTCTGACGGGGCGGCGGCGATGACCGTGACCCAGTGGGTGCGGCACCACGCGCCCTCGACCCGGGCGGGTGGCGCCGGTCAGCTGGTGGCGGTGGCTCAGGAGTTCGGGAAACCGGTGAACGCGCCGGTCGTGCAGGCCGTGCGGGCTGGTGTGCTGGCGGTGCGGTCGGCGGCTGTGGTGCTGGCCGAGGCGGACCGGTTGCGGCCGTTGCTGGTCGACGGAGCCGGGCCGCCGGTGTTGGCGGGGCTGATCGAGATGGCTGCGCAGCACGGGCCGCGGGGGTGCCGGATGGTGCGGCCGGCGTTGCTGGCCAGGTACGGCCAGGACGGTGAGCTGCAGACCCAGCAGGACGTCGCAAGGCGGTTCGTGTCGCTGTCGCAACCGGTCGAGGACGGCACCGGGACCGCGGAGTACCGGCTGGTCCTGGATGTCGAGGGCAAGGCTGTCCTCGAGGCGGCCCTCGGGCCGTTGTCCGCGCCCAGACCGGTGCAGGGGGAGCGGGACCTGCGTGCCTGCGACCAGCGCCGCGGCGAAGCCCTGGTGGAGCTGGTGCGCCGGGCAGTGGCCGCCGGTGAGTCGGTGGGGACGAACCCGAAGGCGCAGCTGATCGTGACGATGGACTGGGAGTCCCTGACCGCCGGGGTCCGGGGGGCCGGGGTCACGGTCGGCGGCTCGGACACCGGCACGGTGCTTGCGCCGGAGACGGTGCGCCGACTGGCGTGTGACGCCTCGGTGGTCCCGGTGGTGCTCGGGTCCGAGGGGGAGGTCCTCGACCAGGGGCGCGCAGTCCGGTTCTTCACCCCGGCCCAGACCCGCCGGCTGTGGCTCAGGGACGGTGGCTGCACCTATCCCGGGTGCTCGATGCCGCCGCACTGGACCGACGCCCACCACCTGGTGCACTGGGCCGACTTCGGGCCCTCCGACCTGGGCAACGCCGCGCTGCTGTGCGAGCGTCACCACACCATCGTGCACAGCCGCCGGTACGCCGGGCGGGTGCTGCAAGGCGACGCCGGGGAACGGGTCGAGTGGGACCGCACCCTGGGCAGCTACGACCAGCTCCTGGCCCGCCGCGCCGCAAAGGAACCAGCGTGACCCCGCCCCACACCCCGCCCCGCCAGGGCGGGGCCACGGGCATGCTCGCCGAGCCGCGCGGCATACGGGCTGGTTTGTCCCATCACGCTCTCAGGGTCAGCCCTGAGCGACCCCTGAACCCGACCCTCACTGGGTGGGAAACCGATGTACGCCAGCGCAACCGCGACCTACGGTTGAAGCACATTGCGCCCGGCAGGAGGTGCGACACCGCTACGGGAGGCAACGGCGATGGCACAGACACGGATCGGGGACGTCGGACGGCTGGCGTGGTTCCCGTCGTCACGGATGACCAAGTGGTTCGTCCTCGTCTTCTGGGTGCTGGTGCTGGCGGCGGCGTTCGGGCCCGCGGGCAAGCTGACCGGAGTCCTCAACAACGAAGCTGTCGCGTGGCTGCCGGCGGACGCCCAGTCGACCCAGGTGGTTAAGCAGATCGAGGCGTTCCAGAGCAAGAACGAGTTCCCGGCCGTCCTCGTCTACGAGCGGCCTGCGGGGCTGACCCCGGCCGATCTGCAGGCGGTCACCGCCCAGGTCGCGAAGTTCAACGCCCTCGACCCGGTGAAGAGCGAGAGCGTGGGCCCGATCCCGTCGCAGGATGGCAAGGCGCTACAGGTGATCGTGCCGGTCGACGCGGGGGATGCCGGGTGGGATTCGCTCGGCGCGACCGTCAAGGACATGCGCGCGATCGCCCAGGACCGCCCGGCTGGGCTGTCGATGCAGGTGACCGGCCCGGTCGGTTTCTCCGCTGACTCGTCCGACGCCTTCTCCGGACTGGACGGCAAGCTGCTCTTCTCCGCGGTGGGCGTCGTCATCTTCATCCTGCTGCTGACCTACCGCAGCCCCGTCCTGTGGCTGATCCCGGTGATCTCGGCCGGCACCGCGCTGTTCGTCGCTCAGGCCGTCATCTACTTCCTCGCCAAGGACGACACCCTGACGGTCAACGCGCAGAGCTCGGGGATCCTGACGGTCATCGTCTTCGGGGCCGGCACCGACTACGCGTTGCTTCTCGTCGCGCGCTACCGAGAGGAGCTGCGCCGACACGAGGACCGGCACGAGGCGATGGCGTTCGCCCTGCACCGAGCGGGGCCCGCGATCTTCGCCTCGGGTGCCACGGTCATCGCCGGCATGCTCTGCCTGCTGGTCGCGACGATGAACTCGACCAAGGGACTGGGTCCCGTCGCCGCCATCGGCGTCGCCGTCGGCCTACTCGTGATGCTGACCCTGCTGCCCGCCCTGCTCGTGATCTGCGGTCGCTGGATCTTCTGGCCGGTGCGCCCGTCCTACGGGTCGGTCGACCACACCCGTGACGGCTTCTGGGGGCGGACCGGCGCCCGGATCGCCCGCGCCCCGCGCCGCACCTGGGTGGTCACGACTCTGCTGCTGGCCATCGCGTCCCTGGGTGTCCTGCAGCTCAACGCGGTCGGGCTGCAGAACAAGGACGCCTTCTATGGCACACCGGAATCCGTTGTGGGAGAACAGGTCCTGGCCAAGCACTTCCCGGCTGGGGCCGGCTCGCCGGTGATGGTGCTCGCGAACGCCGACCAGGCCGCCGCTGTCGTGACGACGCTCAAGTCGGTCGAGGGTGTCTCTGCTGTCGCCGACCCCATCACCCGCGGCAGCCGCTCGCTCATCAACGCGACGCTCACCGCCGCACCCGACTCGGACGCCGCCACCAACAGCGTCGACCGGATCCGCGCGGCCATCGCCAAGGTGCCGGGTGCCGACGCGATCGCGGGGGGTGACACTGCCACACGGGCCGACACCCTCCGGGCATCGTCGACCGACAACGAGCGGATCATCCCGATCATCCTGGCCGTGGTGCTGCTGATCCTGATCCTGTTGCTGCGGGCGATCACGGCGCCACTGGTCCTGATCGCCACGGTGGTCCTGTCCTACGGCGCGGCCATGGGACTGTCGGCGCTGATCTTCCGGCACGTGCTCGGCTTCGCAGGGGCGGACTCGTCGCTGCCGCTGTTCGTGTTCGTCTTCCTCGTCGCGCTCGGGATCGACTACAACATCTTCCTCATGACGCGAGTCCACGAAGAGGCCAAGGAGGTCGGGACGCGTCAAGGCGCGCTCACGGGTCTCGCCGCAACCGGTGGGGTGATCACCTCGGCTGGGCTGGTCCTGGCTGGGACGTTCGCGGTGCTGGCCACGATGCCGATCGTCAGCTTCGCCGAGATCGGGTTCGCCGTAGCCCTCGGCGTCCTGCTCGACACCCTCGTCGTCCGCTCCGTCCTGGTCACGGCGCTCAACCTCGAGCTGCGCGGTCGGATGTGGTGGCCGAGTGCTCTCGCGAGGCGAGACCGCGACCTCGACGCGGCGAACGCCACCGCGCCCGAGGACGCGCAGGACGTGCAGCTCGAGCCGGCCCACTGACCGGGGGAGCCAAACAAGAGTGAGGTATGCCGCGGGGCTCAGCCCCGCGGCATACCTCACCCCGTTCGGCGGCCCGGGCGCCGGCGGCATACGGTTGAAGCATGGACTATCGATACCTCGGCAACAGCGGACTGAAGATCTCTGAGATCACCTACGGCAACTGGCTCACCCACGGCTCCCAGGTCGAGAACGACGTGGCCAAGGAGTGTGTGGCCGCCGCGCTCGACGCGGGCATCAGTACCTTCGACACGGCGGACGTCTACGCCAACACCAAGGCGGAGACCGTCCTCGGTGAGGCGCTCAAGGGTGAGCGGCGCGAGAGCCTGGAGATCTTCACCAAGGTCTACTGGCCGACCGGCCCCGGCGGCAAGAACGACACCGGCCTGTCGCGCAAGCACATCATGGAGTCGATCAACGGCTCCCTGGAGCGGCTCCAGACCGACTACGTGGACCTCTACCAGGCGCACCGCTACGACACCGAGACGCCGCTCGAGGAGACGATGCAGGCGTTCGCCGACGTCGTCCGGCAGGGCAAGGCGCTCTACATCGGCGTCAGCGAGTGGACGGCCGAGCGGATCCGGGAGGGCGTGAAGCTGTCGAAGGAGCTCGGCTTCCAGCTCATCTCGAGCCAGCCCCAGTACTCGATGCTGTGGCGGGTCATCGAGGGCGAGGTCGTCCCGACGTGTGAGGAGCTCGGCGTCAGCCAGATCGTGTGGAGCCCGATCGCGCAGGGCGTGCTCACCGGCAAGTACCAGCCCGGTCAGCAGCCGCCGGAGGGTTCGCGGGCGGCCGACGAGAAGGGCGGCGCCGACATGATCAAGCGGTTCATGAACGACGACGTCCTCACCCGCGTGCAGGGCCTCCAGCCGGTCGCCGACGAAGCCGGCGTGTCGATGGCGCAGCTCGCCGTCGCCTGGGTCCTGCAGAACCCCAACGTCGCCGCCGCGCTCGTCGGCGCCTCGCGTCCGGAGCAGGTGCACGAGAACGTCAAGGCAGCGGGCGTGAAGCTCGAGCCTGCGTTGATGAAGCAGATCGACGACGTCCTCGGCGACATCGTCGAGCGCGACCCCGGCAAGACCAAGGAGACGGCGCCGCAGCAGCGCGTCGCCTGATCAGGGTCGCCTGAGCAAGAGGTGAGGTATGCCGCGGGGCCGAGCCCCGCGGCATACCCACGACCCTTTCGTCACCGGTTGGCGCGCAGGATGGCCACGGCGTCACCGACCGGACCGAGGTGGGCGAGCTTCTCGGGGTTGACGATCGAGCGGATGCCGATGATCTCGCAGTCGGCGATCTCGAGACCCCACACGCCGAGGATTCGCTCCTGGTCGTCGACGTAGATCGCTCCCGGGTCGCCGTTGATGTCGACCGTGCGCATCGACACCTGGGGGAACCGGGCGAGCGCGTGCAGCCAGTTCGCGAGGGTGTGCGCGACCCGGCTTCGACCGCGCAGCGATCGGGCCAGGGCCGGCACCTTGCCGCCACCGTCGCCGGTCAGCTCGACGTCGTGGGCGAGCAGCGCTTCCAGCCCGGCCAGGTCGCCCTGCTCGGCGGCTGCGAAGAACCGCGCGGCGAGCTCGTGCTGCTGCTCACGGGTGGTCTCGAACCGGGGTCGCCGCTCCTTGACGTGCTTGCGGGCGCGGCTGGCGAGCTGGCGGACGTTGTCCTCGCTCTTCCCGACGATGTCGGTGATCTCGGGGTAGCCGTAGCCGAACACGTCGTGCAGCAGCAGCACCGCACGTTGCTCGGGGGACAGGCTCTCCATCAGCACCAACATCGCCAGCGACAGCGAGTCCGCCGTCTCGGCGTGGCGAGCTGGGTCTTCCCGGCCATCCGTGACGATCGGCTCGGGCAGCCACTCGCCCACGTAGTGCTCCCGCCGGGCGCGCGCGGAACGGAGCTCGTTGATCGCCAGCCTCGTGGTGATGGTGGCGACGAACGCGCGCGGTGATGCGATGTCCTCACCGGCGTCGAGCGACTGATGCACCCGCAGCAACGCCTCCTGCACCACGTCCTCGGCCTCGGACACGCTGCCCAGCATCCGGTAGGCGATCGCGAACGCCGTCGGCCGCAGCGCGTCGAGCAATGCGTCCCGGTCGCTCACCTGACCTCCTGGCCAACTGGGTGTGGAGTCGTGAGGCCAGCGAAGCCTTCCCGCCAGGTCGGGTGCGACGGGCTCCAGCCGAGCTCGCGCTTGGCCTTCGCGTTGGACGCGCCCCGCAGCTCGGTCATCATCACCGCTCCGATCTCTCCGGTCAGCAGCCGCGCCACGAACCGGGGCACGTGCATCGGCTTCTTGGCACCCAACGTACGCGCGAGGACCGGCAGCCACTCGGCGACCTGGGCGGGCTCGTCGTCGACGACGTTGTAGACCCCGCCGCGGCCGTGGTCGATCGCCGCCACGGTCGCCTCCGCCGCGTCGGCGATGTGGATGAACGACCACACGCCGGCACCGTTGCCCACCACGGGGAACTTGCGTCCCCGGACCGCTTCGGTCTGCTCGCCGTCGGGTCCGAGCGACGTGCCCGGACCGTAGAAACCGCCGTACCGCAACACAATTCCCTCGGTCCACGTCGCTGCGAGGACGCGTTCCTCGACGTGGCAGATCGCCGCCACAGTCTGCCGCATCTCCTTGGCCGGTCCGACACCGAACGAGTCGTCCTCGGTCTTCACCGGCCCACCGACGCGCTCGTAGGCCGCGAAGAAGCTCTGGGCGACGAACCGCTTCACGCCGATCGCCTGCCCAGCCGAGAGCAGGTGGTCGGTGCCCTCGGTTCGCAGCCGGTTGGTCATCGCGAAACCGCGGTCGAAGTGCCGGAAGTCCAGCGGCCCGATGGAGGTCAGCTGGTGGACGATCACGTCTGGCTGCACTCGTCCCACCGCCTCGGCCACCTGGTCGGCGTTGAGCGCGTCGGCCAGCACCGGCTCCGCGCCGAGCTCGCGCACGAGCTGCTCCTTCGCAGCACTGTGGGTCATCCCGTGGACCTGGTGGCCCGCCTGGACCAGCTGTGGCACGAGCTGCTGGCCGATCGCCCCGGTCGCTCCTGCAACGAAAATCTTCATCATCGTCTCCCTCGTCGGTTGTCCTTCCACCATCAAAGACAAGACGAGGGCGTCGGTTGTGACAGCCGGGCCGGCGTCCACGTCGGATGGGAGCAGGGGACTCTCCGACGTGGACGGCATACCGAACGTATGGCGCTTCGCGACAGCGCATCCTGGCCAAAGGTCCCGACTTCAGGACCCGTGTGGTGCAGCTCGAACCGTGTTGCGGCTCGAACCGTGATGATGCAGGTCAGCCCATCCGGCGGGAGATGATGTCGTCGGCCGCGACCCGCGACTCCTCGCTGCCGCTCACGGCGTCGAGGAAGTCGGCGCGCGACAGGCTGAGCAGCTCGGTGTCCTCTGTCGCCGTCACGGTGGCGGTCCGCGGGACGTCGCGCAGCAGGCCGATCTCGCCGAAGTAGTCGCCGGCCCTCTCGATGCGGAGGAACATGCCGTTCTGGCTCACCTCGACAGCGCCGGACTTGATGACGAGGAACCGGTCCGACTCCTCGCCCTCACGAACGACCGTCCTGCCGGCAGGTGCGGACTCCGAGGTGAGCTGGGTCGCCAGCAGCTCGAGGGTGGCGCGGGTGAGGGGAGAGAACATCGGTATGCCGCGCAGCAGCTTCGCGTCCTCCGGCTCGATCAGCGTCGCGTCGAGCCTGCGACACCGTGGGAGGAACCCGATCGCGGGTGCAGCCACGAGCACCGCCAGGAGCGCGAGTCCGGGGCGCAGGCCCACCCAGGAGATCAGGAAGGGCATGACAGCCGAGCCCAGGGCCATCGTCCCGATGAGCGCGCCCTCGTAGGCGCCGAACACTCGGCCGAGGACGGCATCAGGGGTGATCCGCTGGACGATGGTGGCGAAGTTGACGTCGACCAACGGGTTGCCGAACCCCATGATGATCGCGGACGCGAACACGGTCACTGGTGATGGCCAGACCACCACCAGCAGCAGCGGTATGGCCCACAGGATGGTGCCCGTCGCCATGTCGCCGGCGAGCTTGTTGTGGCTGGCGCGGGCGATCGCATAGAAGCCGCCCACGATGGCGCCGACGCCGAAGACCGAGTCGATGAAGCCGACGCCCTCCGGGCCGGTCTTGACGATGTCGACGGCGAAGATCACGGTGAAGACGAGCGTCGCGCCGGCGACCACGGTCTGGGCGCAGACGATGATGGCGACCATCAGCAGGTCGCGATTCTTGGCGATCGTGCTGAACCCGGCGGCCATCTCCGCGAGCATGCCCGGCTTGGCGTCGTCGCCGTCGCCCGCGCCTCCGCCACCGACGACCCCGACACCCCCGTCGGAACTGTCCGGGCCCCCGTCCGTGTCCGCCTCGGCACGCGCGACCGTCGATGCGACCACGGACGAGTGGGGGTGGATGCCCAGGACCAGGAACGCGGACCACAGGAAGGTGGCCGCGTTGAGCAGGAACACCGTCTCGATGTTGGTGAGCGCGATCAAGCTGGCCCCGATCGCCGGGCCGACGAAGAAGGCGATGCTTTCGATGGTGCTCGAGGTGCCGTTCGACGCCGTCAGCTCTTCTGGCCGGTTGGTCAGGGACGGCATCCACGACATCTGGGCCGGCCGGAACACACAGCCGATGAGCGACGCGGCGGTGGCCAGGACGTAGATCGGCCAGGCGGGGGTGTCGAGGACCAGACAGGCAGTGGCCGCCACCACCACCAGCGCGCGCAGCAGGTCGGAGGCGATCAGGACCTTCTTGCGCGGCAGTCGGTCGGCCAGCGCCGAGCCGAGCGGGGAGGTCACCGCCATGAGCAGGAACCGGATGGCTCCCCACACACCCACTGCCTTGGCGCCGCCGACTCCGTAGGCCCACACGATGACGGCCGTGCTGTACGCCCAGTCGCCGATCATCGACCCCGCCAGGGCGAGCTGCATGCGCCGTAGGGCGGGGTTGCGGAAGACCGATGCGATGGACGTCCGGGCGTCCCGGATCGAGTTCCTGACCGCGTCGGCGACGCCGACACTCACGCCTGAATCGACAGCCATGCCGTGGCCTTTGCTCAGCCGACCGGGTTGGGCCCGGCGGTGGGGGTGTGCCCTGCCCACCGCATCATCCTCCGGTCGCCCGGCATCGTTGATCGTGCAATTGGCGGATACCTGAGTTTGCCCGCGGATCCGGGCGGTACCTCTCGCTGGCAGTCCCGCCCGGCGCTACCGCACCCTGCGTACCGGACCCGTCACCCTTCGGCGGGATCCGGGCATGCCCGAGCCCTTTTAGCGTCGAGGTGCGCCGCATCAGGACCACGCCACAACAGGAGGCGGGGAGACAGGCACGCACCTGTGGGCGTCGATCAAGCAGGGCGGCGCAGACCCCACAGCCGAGGGATCCGGAATGCTGTCGGACGCGTGGTACGACACGAACTACCAGTACGCGAACGACCCTGCAGGACAGACGATCCAGTGCGACGGCCGGTGGCACGTCAACCGGTTCACGGTGAAGCTCGTCGACCACCCGTTCGGCACCGACTACGTCTCGGGGAAGCTCGCCAAGGGCGCCGCGTGGGTGCAGTTCTGCGTGTTCGACTCCAGCGCGACGGACGACAACTTCCCGACCGGTTTCGCCTACGACTACAGCTGGAAGACCGTCATCGCCCAGCACTGAGCCGCGCCTCGAACGGGACACGACAGGCGGGGTATGCCGGGTGGTCACCACCCGGCATACCCCGCCTGTGCGGCATCGGCGCGAGTCCGATCTCCATCGATCGACGGAGGCGAAACCCCTCGTTCGGGACGACGATCGCCTCATGGGCGAGGTGAACCGGCTCGATGCGGGGACGACCTGGGTGACGTACGACGGGCCGCCGTACGTCAACCCCATCGACGGACGCCCCGGGTTCTTCGTGGACGTGTGCCTGTCGTTGAACGATGCCGAGCTCGAGGAACTGTGCGGCTACTGGGAGTGGCGCGCGGACCTGGCGACCCGGGACATCGACCGCTGGTGGTGCTGGACCGTCGTCCGGTTCGGTCGGCGCCTGATCGCCGGCCGGCGCGAGTCCTGTCAGCATCCCCACCAGTGGTTCTGAGTCGCCAGCCGGAGAAGCAGGGGCGCTAGCCGTTGAAGCAGGGGCCCGAGCCGACCTGGCGCAGTCCTTCGAGGTCTCCGTCGCCGAAGCCGGTCTGTCCCACCATCGACGCGAACATCAGCTGGCGCTGGTCCGCCACGTGCCCCAGGCCGACGAGGTGCCCGAGCTCGTGCATGACGATGCTTCGCGCGATGACGCGGCCGTCCGGCTCGTCGAGGATGTGGTCGAACGCAGGGGCGTCCAGCAGCACCGTGCCGGTCACGTAGTGCATGTCGGCCGCCGAGCGATAGGGCGCCATCGCAGGCCCACCGATCCCCACGACCGGGCCGACGAGCTCGGCGTTGGCGCTGTCGTGCGTCCAGGCCACCAGGACCGGCGCCCACCGGTTGCCGTAGAGCTTCTCGTCGATACTTGGCCGGCTGATGGTCGGCGCCTCGGTGGTCCGACCGTCCACGGTGAGCACCAGCCCGGTCGCAGCGCTGACCTCCGCGGCGGCTTCCTTGATCAGCTCCTCACCACCGCGAGGAGACTCATCCGTGTTCACCACGAGGTGGATCGGGCGGCACGGGTCGAAGGCCACCGGAAGTCCGGACGCGGTGGTGCGCAGGAACGTGTAGGCGGTGGACGAGGACCGCTTCGTGGGTGACGGACTCAGCCTGGTAGATCGTGCGTCCGCGGGCACGGGCGGCTCGGCCAGGCCCGATCCCGACGGGGCGACAGGTGTGATCGGGGCACCCATCGCGATGTCGCCGAACGCTGACTGCGCGCCCGGGCCGGTGCCGTTGACCGCAGCACCTCTGGCGATCAGGCGCGGGATCCCCAGGACGGCGAGGGCGACCAGGAGGACTGCCACGATCAGCGTGCTCGCGGTGCCCGGTCCGGACCGTCGTTGCCGTGGGGGGAGGTACGCCGTGGGCGACCCAGCGGGGTCCTGCGCCACGGGGCGCGCCCAAGGATCCTCGGGCATGGCCGGTGCCGGGGAGGCTGCCCACGGGTCTGCGGGCATGGCGGGCACCGAGGTGCCTGCCCAAGGGTCACTGGGCATGGACGGCGCCGGGGCGGGAAGGGCGGCCGCGCCTGCGACCGCACCGCTGGTGTCCGGGCGCGGAGCTCGACGCGCCGGGCGCGGCCGTCCGGCTCTGAGGTCGGCCAGGCACCAGAGGCACAGGAGCTCCTTGGCCGTCGGTTCGAAACCGACCTGCTCACCGCGCGCCAACGGCTCACCACAGCCGCACTGCGCCGACACCTCGAGCCACAACAGCTCCACCTTGTCGAGCTCCACACCGGCCCTCCCCACGCCCCGGTCGGGGGCATTCACGTCGCCGTCCATCGTCCCCAACCCAGCGGGCGCGGACCGCGCTACCGGCAGCAGACGGACCAAACGGACTAGGGCAGCCCGGGGTGAGGTGCGCCGGTGGCGAGAACCCGGCATACCTCAGCGCAGCTGGCGAAGGTCCGGGTTACCTGGGATTGCGCTCCGCACCGGCACCGCTGACCAGCCCTGTCTCGTAGGCGTAGATCACGGCCTGCACGCGGTCGCGGAGGCCCAGCTTCATCAGCACCCGACCGACATGGGTCTTCACGGTCGTTTCGGAGACGAACAGCTCCTCGGCGACCTCGGCGTTCGTGAGCCCGCGCGCGAGCAACGACAGCGTCTCCAGCTCCCGTGGCGTCAGGGAGGCCAGCTGGTCCCGGGCCTCACCCTCCGGTACCCGCGGCCGCGCGAGGAACGACTCGATCATGCGGCGGGTCACCGTGGGCGCCAGCAGGGACTCGCCCGAATGCACTGCCCTGATCCCCGCGACCAGGAGCTCCGGTTGCACGTCCTTGAGCAGGAAGCCGCTCGCCCCCGCCTGCAGCGCCTCGTACACGTACCCGTCCATGTCGAACGTCGTGAGCATCACGACCCGGGTGGCGCGCGGCCCGTCGGCCATCAGCCGCCTCGTGGCCGCGATGCCGTCGACTCCGGGCATGCGCACGTCCATGAGCACGACGTCCGGGCTGAGGGCGGCGACCTGGGCCACCGCCTGTTCCCCGTCGGCGGCCTCACCGACCACGTGGATGTCAGGCTCGATCTCCAGGATCATCCGGAAGCCGGCCCGTACGAGAGCCTGGTCGTCGACGATCAGCACGTCGATCATGCCGACTCCAGCGGAAGGGTCGCGACGAGCTCGAAGCCGCCTTCCGGACGAACCCGCGCGACGAGCGAACCCCCATACACCGCAACGCGTTCTCGCATCCCGAGCAGTCCACTGCCTGCCTCGGCCGGGGGAGTCGCGCTCGCCGGACGCTGCCCGTCGTCGCGCACCGCGAGCTCGAGCCGTTCGGCACCGTAGTCGATGGCGACGGCCGCCTTGCGGGGGTTCCGCGCGTGACGCAGGGTGTTCGTCAGCCCCTCCTGCACGAGCCGGTATGCCGTGAGGTCCAGCCCCGGCGCCAGTGCCTGCACCACGCCGGTCACCTGGAGGTCGACGGGCAGACCGGCCGTGCGGAACTTCTCCGCGAGGCGGTCCAGCTGGTCGAGCCCGGGTGGCGGCTCCAGCTGGGTCTCCTCGCCCGACTCTCGGAGCACGCCGACCATCCGGCGCATCTCGGCCAGCGCCTCGCGGCCCACTGCCTCAACGGTTTCCAGAGCCTGCCGCTCGGCGTCCTGGTCGGTCGTGAGACGGCGACGCACCGCCGAGGCCTGCACGGTCATCACACTGACGCTGTGCCCGATGACGTCGTGCAGCTCGCGCGCGATGCGGTTGCGTTCCTCCGCCACCGCCTGTGAGGCCCGCTGCTGACGGTTCACCCGTCGCTGCTCGGTGTTGAGGACGGTGAGACGCACGACTGCCCCGACCAGCCAGGCGATCACCGACGGGCTCAGCCAGAAGAGGGTGAGCAGCCGCTCCCTCATCGTGGCGTGCATGCCAGTCGGGTCCAGGCTCGACCACGACAGCCAGAACGTCGCGGCCAGGACCAGCCCCCACCACGCCCGCCGTGGCGGCAGCCGTCGTCCGACGGTGTAGGTGGCGACGAGCATGGGCAGCATGACGCCGTTTCCCTCGGGGGAGCCGAAGGTGGCGAACTCCACCGTGCTGGCGAGGACGATCGCCCCTTGGCAGGCAAGGGGGTTCAGCCGGCGACCCACGAGCAGGACAGCGGTCACGGCATACAGGAGGGCCTGGGCCCACAACGGCCCCTGGCGGTGCGTCGATGTGATGCCCCACCACGCCTCGAGCTGACCGAGGACGCCGACCACCACCGCGACGGCGGTGTCGAACGCCCAGTTCCTGCGCGTCACGGAACCGACGGTACCCGCGCGCCGCGAACTGCACGTCCTCCTTGCGGAGGATGCGCGAATCCTGCTGTCGGACACCACGATTTCGTGCCCGGGCAGGACGACGACCCGAGTTCGGCTTCCTACCGTCGAACAGACAACCACCACCACAGGGAGGAACCATGAACACCATTCCACGCAGCGCCGGCATCGGGCTCCTGGTCTACGCAGTCGGGACCACGACGGCCTTCGTCGGTGCAGGCGGTCCCGGGGGCGACTACGAGCCGGACATCGTCGCTGGCTACGTCGACCCCAGCCACTATCTGGGCTCGTTCGCCTTCTGGTACCTCGGCGCCCTGGCCGCGTTGGGGCTGCTCGCGTTCGGCCACGGACTTCGGCGGCTGGGAGGCGTGGTCGGGGACACCGCATGGGGCATGTCGGTCGCCGGCACCGTCATCAGCGTGGTCGGCGCCTTCGTCGGCGGCGGCCTCGTCGTCGCCCTCGCCGAGGGAGGAACCGACGTCCAGCAGGGTGTCCCGCACCCCGTGATCTACACGATCAGCGAGATCGCCAACCTGCTGGCGCTGTGTGGTCCGGCGTTCTTCATCGGGGCCCTGGCGATCCTGCTGGCGGCGCGGGCCGGGCTGCCCCGCTGGTTGAGAGCCTTCTCGGTCATCGCCGGAATCTGCGGGATCTTGCTGCCGGTCTACTTCACCATCCCCGTGTACCTGGCCTGGACCCTGGTCTTCGGGGGCAGGCTGGTGGCGAAGGGAGCCCGCGGCAACGAGCTGACGGAGGCCGTACTCGCCGAATCCCTCGTCTGAGCACGAGGGGCGAGGTGTGCCGGGTGTCCAATACCCGGCATACCTGCCCGAAATCGTGCGCACCTGTTGCCAGCGGGCCCAAGGCTTGGTCGACTGTTCCCTGTGGGTCACGCCCACCCGGGGAGTGACTCTCGGACGGAGGTTCTCCATGAGCAGTGTGGTCGAAACGGTCCCGGATGACACAGATCCCGGCGACCTCGAGGCAGGCGTGCGCGCAGGGGTCACGATCCCCGCGCCGGTCGAGCAGGTCTGGCAGCACCTGATCAGTGCCGCCGGCACCGAAGCCCTCATCGGCGAGGGCGCTCGGATCGGCAACAAGGGTGAGCCGTGGCACGCGGCCGACGGGTCGTACGGCGTGGTGCGCAGCTTCCATCCCGTCGAACAGGTGCGGGTCACGTGGCACCCGCACGAGGACGGGCCACTGAGCATGCTCGACGTCCAGCTGCGACCGGACGGGGACGGCACGAGGGTCGAGGTCTTCCACGAAGGCCGTGGCATCGCCGGTGACCCCCGCGGAGACCTGCAGCACTGGGACGACGCGCTCGGCCGGCTGGCGGGTGGCCTCCAGGCCTGAGCCGGCAGGCAGCCACACGACGCCCACCGTTCGGTATGCCGGGTGGTCACCACCCGGCATACCGTGCTGTCGGGAGGCGCACACTCGAGAGCCGCACACTCGAGTGCCGCACACCTGGGAGGAAGGTCCATGGCCGCCGAGCTGAACCACACGATCGTGCACTGCACCGACAAGGCGGTATCGGCGGGCTTCCTCGTGGACCTGCTGGGGTTGGAGCCGCCCACGCGCTACGGACCGTTCCTGGTCGTCGAGCTGGGCAACGGGGTCTCGCTCGACTACGCGGACGACCACGGCAGCCCGCATCCGCAGCACTACGCCTTCCTGGTGAGCGAGGAGGAGTTCGACCAGATCCACGCGCGCATCGCGCAACGCGACTTGACCTACTGGGCGGACCCGTTCCACCACGTGGCGGGCGAGATCAACACCAACGACGGTGGCCGGGGCCTCTACTGGGACGACCCCGACGGCCACAGCCTCGAGATCATCACCGTCCCCTACGGCGGCTGAGCGCGCCCGTGGCCTGTGGATGACAACGGGCCATTTGTCCGGTGTTTGCGTAGACTCGCCTGCAGTTCGGGACGGCCGGGGAGGCTGCGGAGGGGGGTTCGGGCGTGCTTCGACGTCATGGGTATGCCGCGTGCGGCCTGGTCGCGCTGCTCGGCCTGGCGGGGTGCACGGGTGGGGGTGATGACCCGCCGGTGAGCACGTCGACGTCGTCCACAACGACGACGCCGAGCGCACCGTCGACCACGAGGACGACCACGACGAGCGGTCCAGCCGACGGCTATCCGGCGGCGGCGCGGGCACACACCGTCGAAGGCGGCAAGGCCTTCGTCGAGTACTACTACGCCACCCTCAATGAGGTCTTTCAGCGCCCACGGGTGGGCGTCATCCCGGGCATCGCGGCCACCTCGTGCGTCTTCTGTCAGAGGAACGAACAATCGGTCAAGGACCTTGTCGCGGGCGGAGGTAAGTACTCCACTCCGCCGCTGGCACTCAAGAACCTTGCCCCACTTCAGGGCGCACCGAAGGGGCAGCTCTACTACCAGGCGACCTCCGCTCAGCTTGGGGCGTGGGTGGTCGACGGGGGTGGCAAGAAGGTCCACCAGGACAAGGTGTCGTCACTGGAAGTGAGCATCGCGATCGTCTGGGCGAACGGGTCGTGGAAGCTTTACGGAGCGGACAAGGCATGAGTCGCAGGATCGCCCTCTGCCTGGTCGCTGCAGTTGCGTTGACCATCGCCGTTCCGAGTGCCGCATGGGCGGCATGCCCACCTTCATGTGACGGTACCAACGGCCAGTACACCGACACGGGCACGACGGTCGGCACGATGGGGCAGTCCGACATGAAGGAGCTGCAGCGCAAGGCGGGTCGTATCGGTCTGCCGGTGCCCAAGGGTCCGTTCTTCAGGTACGCCTCGACGGGGCTGTGTGGCGGGGCTCGACCGGACAATGACGTCGACACGGCGTGTGGTGCCGACGCCCGGTGCGAGCGCAACACCCCAGCACAGGGTCAGGGTCCGCCCGTGGCTGTCTGGGAAGCGCGGATCGACAAGGACGGCAAGCCGGTCAACGACCAGGACCAGCCCGTTGCCGCCCTGGCGTGGCAGCGACTGGGTGTGACCTGCCTGCCGGAGATGGTCCCCGGCAACCAGCCCCGTCTGACGATGGCTCAGATCCAGGCCGCGTTCCACGACACGAAGTTCGCGCTTGCCACGGTCAACATCCAGCCCGAGGGGAACGTCACCTTGGTGAGGCTGCCGACCTACTTCGAGCTGAAATGGCCTTCGAGTGGTTTTCAGCCTGACGAGGTCGACTCCGTGGACCCGGGCCGGATGGCCGGGTTCCGGGTAGACATCCGGCCTCGGCTCAAGTCCGTGGTCTACGTCTACGGCGACGGCACCAGCAGCGGCCGCACCGGCTCGCTGGGTGGCCCGTACCCCGACGGCGACATCCGTCACGAGTACGCCAGGGGTGGCAGCTACCAGGTGCGAGCCGACGTCACCTACGGTGGGCAGTACCGGGTCAACGGCGGCACCTGGATCACGATCCCCGGCGACGTCACCATCCAGGGCACCCCCGAGACCCTTCAGGTCAAGACCGCCAAGGCCCGGCTCGTCACCCACTGACCGCCGCACCCTCGCGTGGTCCTGTGGTGCCGTATCGGTGCCGTTGCGGCGTCGCGGTTGCGCGATATCGCATCACGAACCATACTCGTTGCAGCTTGTCCACAGGTGTCGAATTGCGTTGGGGTGCAACCGATCTCGCGCCAGCGGGAGTGAGTTGGACTGTCAGTGGTCGGGTCTAACGTGGTCGTCATGGCAATCAGTCCCGACACCACCCCCCGAACGGGCGGCGACCCCAGCGGTCACCGCGGCCGACCGGTGCTGGGTGTGGTCTCGGCGGCGGTTGCGGCGCTGGCTGGCTGTGAGCCGGGCCGGGTCTGGGCGCTGAGCGATGCCGAGGTCGCGGCGGCGATGAGCGCGCTGGGCGACTTGGCGGTCAGTGTCGACGCGCACCTGGTGGCGGTGCTGGCCGAGGCGAAACGGCGCAGCCTGGGCAGCGGGGACGGCTGGGGGCCGGTGGACTGGGCGCATGCGATGGCGCCACTGATCCCATTGCGGGACCTGCGCGACCTGGACGCCGTCGCCGCCACCGCCGCTTGCGAGGACCTGCGGCTGGGCGGCGTGGTCGAGGCGGTCGCCGCCGGCACGGACGCCGATGACGCCGACCCGGGGCGGGGTGAGGTGTTGCCGGTGGGCAAGGCCGCCCAGATCGTCCGGTTCCACCAGAGCATCCGCGGGCTGGCCGACCCGGCCGAGCTGGAGCAGGTCACCGGTGTGTTGCTGCAGTCCGCGCGCGGCGTCGACGGCCTGGGCGAGAAGGGGCTCGCGGCCGCGGTCCGGCACGCCGGACAGGTGATGCGCCCGGACCGGTTGGTCGAGCACGACGCCGACCTCCGACGGGCGCACCGGTCACTGGTCAAAGGCCCGGGCCCGCTCGGGCTGAGCCGCTACACCCTGAT
>NZ_RCZM01000007.1 GCF_006438965.1 Pedococcus bigeumensis | reverse complement strand
ACCACCGGCCCCACTCAGCGATCGGCAAGGCCGCACCCATCACCAGATTGGACAACCTGGCTGGACATCACAGCTGATATGGAGTGACCTGCTGTCAAGTGGGCAGGGTGAGGCGCCGACCGGATGGTGGTCTGGTCGGCGCCTCAGTGCTCGGCTCGAGTGCCTGGGTTGGCGTGCGTGTCAGGTCGACGCGCGGTCTGGCTGATATGCGCGGGTTGGTTACCGCAGGACGGTGCTGTTCGGCTGGAGCGGGTCCGCATCTCTAGGATCGAGCGTCACGGTCAGGATCACGGATCCTGTTGTGGCTCATAGCTGAATCGCGGATCACTCCTCGCGCTGCCGCCAACGTCGGCTGGGGAGTCGAGCAGCCTTGGGGGGTTCAGTCCATGACGGCCAGCGACCAGCACCAGCCGGCCAGCTCGCGGGCGATGGCGATGTTGGCGACCACGTGCCGTTTGCCGCGGTCGTTGAATCGGACCCACCGCTGGTGCAGGCGCCGGTTCCCGGCATCGCCGCGGGCCCGTGCCGGCGCGGGTGCCAGGTCCCACCGGTCGCGCATCGTCTTGCCCACCACGTACCGGCCCTGGTGGTGCCACGCAGCCTCGACGAGCAGCCGGCGGGCGTGACCGTTGCCGGTCTTGGTGATCCCGCCCTGGACCCGGGAGGCACCCGATGAGTATTCGCACGGCACGAGCCCGACGTAGGACCCGATCGAGGTTCCGGTGAACCTGGACCAGTCACCGATCTCGACCGCGAGGGCGAACCCGGTCAGGGTGGAGACACCGCGAAGGCAGCCCAGCCGGCGCACGACCGGGGTGAACTCGGACTCGGCGGCCATCGTGGTGATGGCCGCGTCGAGGCGGTCGCGGCGGGCCGCGACCATCAGCACGGCGTCATAGTCGTTGTCGAACGCCAACCGGGTAGCGGCGCCCGGCAGGTGCTGCTGGCGCAGCCACGCGTCGTGCCGCCCGGTCCATGCCTGCCCGCCTGAGTACACGATCCCGTTGCGCAGCAACAGTTTCGAGAGTCGGTGTCGGGCCCGCATCAGATCACCGCGACAGTCCTCCCGAGCACGCACCAGGTCACGGGCGGCTTCCTGGTCGACGCTGGGCACCGTCACCGACGTCACCTCGTCCAGGCGCAGTAGCCGTGCNCGAGGCGGTCGCGGCGGGCCGCGACCATCAGCACGGCGTCATAGTCGTTGTCGAACGCCAACCGGGTAGCGGCGCCCGGCAGGTGCTGCTGGCGCAGCCACGCGTCGTGCCGCCCGGTCCATGCCTGCCCGCCTGAGTACACGATCCCGTTGCGCAGCAACAGTTTCGAGAGTCGGTGTCGGGCCCGCATCAGATCACCGCGACAGTCCTCCCGAGCACGCACCAGGTCACGGGCGGCTTCCTGGTCGACGCTGGGCACCGTCACCGACGTCACCTCGTCCAGGCGCAGTAGCCGTGCCAGGTGCAGCGCGTCGCGCTGGTCGGTCTTGACCCGGTCACCACTGGGCCGCTGCAGCTTGCTCGGCGCCGCGACCTCACACCGCACCCCCGCCGCTCGCAGCGCCCGGTACAGACCGAACCCCGTCGGGCCCGCCTCATACGTCGCCGCCACCGGTCCGGGAAGGTCTTGAACCCACCGCAAAACCACCTGGTGATCCGGCGTCAGCCGGGCCTTGAACACCTCACCAGTCACACCATCGATCGCCGCAGCGACGACCGATCGTGCGTGCACATCCAGTCCCACACTCGTACGCTCAGAGAACACCGGGGCCTCCCACACATGTCGGATAGGCCGAGCAGGCAGCCCCTACTCGGTAACCCACGAATCTGTGTGAGTGAGGCCCCGGCCCGCAACCACCCAGCCAGCCCGAGCAGTCACTCCATACCGTCTAGNTCATACGTCGCCGCCACCGGTCCGGGAAGGTCTTGAACCCACCGCAAAACCACCTGGTGATCCGGCGTCAGCCGGGCCTTGAACACCTCACCAGTCACACCATCGATCGCCGCAGCGACGACCGATCGTGCGTGCACATCCAGTCCCACACTCGTACGCTCAGAGAACACCGGGGCCTCCCACACATGTCGGATAGGCCGAGCAGGCAGCCCCTACTCGGTAACCCACGAATCTGTGTGAGTGAGGCCCCGGCCCGCAACCACCCAGCCAGCCCGAGCAGTCACTCCATACCGTCTAGCCGCGCCCCCCACCTAAGCCATCACGAACAGCTCTGCCGATGCACGAGAGGGGCCTATGCGCAACAAACGACCACGAGCTCGCAGCGTTGCTTTCAAAGGCGTACCCACTCCTCGAGAAGCGCGTCTATCCGCCGTGTCAGCTCGCCCAGGTTGACGGGGGCGTGACAGTCGAACCCGCGTCCTTTCCGCACGCCGGCGAGAAGATGGCCTCATGGCCGCACGAGGCGACGCCTCGACTCTGATGCTTTGAGACGGGGCACGGTCGCCGGCCCCCGTTTTGCTCACCGACCGTGTGGCCTGAATGCCGGAGCTTCGGCTGCGTTGGCCGACCCGGCATGCCCGCCGGTGAGCTCCTGGCGGTGCTCGGCAGCGTTGGCCGAGGAGTTGCCGTTGGTCACCGTGGCCCAGGTGGCGAAGAGGGTTGAGCCGTAGGCGATCCGGGACTTGACCCGGTCGCTATCGGGTATGGCGGACTGCTGAGTTTGCACGGCACCTGCAGCTTGGCGAGCCGATGCCTGGACTGGGACGGCGCCGAGGACGACCAGGGCCAGGGCGACTGTGGTGGCGGCGGTGGTAGTACCGGTGTGGTTGGTGTGGGTGAGTTTCATTGACTTATCCCTTCTTCGGTGAGCTGCTCCAGGCAGCGGCGACCGTGACGACACAGGACGAGGCCGGTGGCGCTGCCTAGGTGAGGTGGCGTGGGGGTGGGAGAGGGATTGCGTGCGTTACTCCGCGGCGGTGAGCACGGCCGGATCCAGGCCGCTCACCGCGTTGGGGTGGTGGCCGGCACGGACCGCCAGGCGACCGTGCCGATCCCGCTTGGCGTGCCTTTGACGGCATTGGAGAGCATGGTGGTGACGCGGCCGTCGGCTCCGATCTCGACCAGGCTTGCCCGATCCTGGTTCAGGGTGGACACGGCCACCCGTCCACCGGGCGACAGGTCCATCCACGGTCGCACTGCGGCGAAGCATTCGCAGTGCCCTATCTGGGCGACCACGCGGAGGTCCAGCCCGTCTGCGCGGATCGAGCGCACTGAGAGGTCGTTGCTGTGACCGTCCCGAAGACCGCGCCACTGCAGGTACATGAAGCTCTGACCGTCCGGCGACCAGCGGGGATCGCCTAGGTCCGGATACGGCCCGAACTTGAAGAGCACCTCGGGGCGCCCACC
Source organism: Pedococcus bigeumensis (assembly GCF_006438965.1). Classification (GTDB taxonomy): domain Bacteria; phylum Actinomycetota; class Actinomycetes; order Actinomycetales; family Dermatophilaceae; genus Pedococcus; species Pedococcus bigeumensis_A. Next base: position 181,097 of record NZ_RCZM01000007.1, on the reverse strand, counting down.
GCCCAGGTCGACCGTCATGACGGACGCTTCCGCGTTGGCCATGCCGGTCAGGGCGATCCGGCCGGCCGCGTTCACGTCCAGACCGGTCACCGACCAGCCCGCAGGCAGGGGGACGGTGCTCGCTTCGCCGCCCTCGACCGCAATCCGGACCAGTCCATTTGGGGAGGCTGTGAGGACCTGCGTGGAGTCCGGCGACCACGCCACCGGGCACGAGGGTTGTCGGCACGGCCCGAGTTTGCGGTCCGTTCCGGTGTTGACGTCGACCACGTGCACGTCGCCGGCGCCGTAGGCGAGTTTCGAGCCGTCTGGGGAGAACGACATTGGTGCAGGCGCGCCGGTCTTGACCTTGCCAGTCAGGGCGGGAAGCGACCCAGCGACCACGGTCAGCCCCGTGCCGTTCTGGAACACCAGCGACTCCACCTTGGCGGCCGGCGTCGGGGCGGCTGGCAGGGCCTGTCGGCGCGGCCACGGGGCGGTGACGACCAGCAGGACGAGCGCGGCGACGGCCGCGGCGGCGACCAGCCACCCGACCCGGTCGCGGGTGCGGTCGTGGCGCAGGTCTCGGAACTGGGCGTCGACGTCCAGTGTGCGCGTGGTCTCCGCCCACAAGTCCGCGCTAGCGCCGCGAGCCAGCTCCTCCAGGCTCATGACTCCACCTCCATCGGAAGACCTATCGTGCGCGCCAGCGACTGCCGGGCCCGGCTCAGGTGAACCTTCACGGACCCCTGGGACACTTGCAGCGTGCGGGCCACGTCCGCGACCGAGAGGTCGAATACGTAGTGCAACGCCACCACCTGCGCCTGGCGCCGCGGCAGGGATCGCACCAACTGCCAGAACTCGCCGGTACCGCCCAGCTGGTCGACGATCTGAGGCGCCCCCGAGCGTCGGAAAGCCCTGGCTTCAGCCAGTCGGCGACGGAACTGCGACACCGCCAGATTCGCGCAGGTGCGCCGGACATAAGCCTCCGGATGCTGCAACTCCCGGATCGTCGACCACCGGCGGTAGGCCACCATCATCGCCTCCTGTGCCACATCCTCGGCCAACCCCGGTGGCGCCAGCGCCCGCGCCAAAACCACGAGGCCCGGAAGCTCGGCACGATAGAAGTCTTCGAACGACCGACCCTGCCCCGTGAAGGCAGGCGACAGCCCCTCACCCGGCTTCTGCGGCCGGGCGCCGACCCGCGGCGCGTTCGTCATGCCCACTAATCGCCCCAGACGCACCCGCGGGTTGACACCCGCGGCAACCATTCACCAATTCGAGCCACCCCGCCACCGTCCCAAGGCAGCTATGTCAGCGGATCCACCGCAGGTTGGAGAGCAGCCACCACGTCGCGAGGCCAGAGTCGGACCCCGGGCGGCTAACCGACGAGCGAAAGTGCGACACACCGCCGCATGACGACCAAGATGGCGGTGCCATGGGCAGCACTCGTAGCGTGCCCCTTTGGCGTCATCGCTTCCGTGGCGCTCCGCGCTCCCACCAATCGACCACCGGACGCTCAAGGATGATGTTCGCGGCCAGCTCGGGGTCACCAAGGTTGCAGAACTTCCACAGTTCCTTGGCCGCCCGCGAATATTGGAACAGGACCTGGTCAACGTCGAAGGCATCCAACTCGCCGCCGCGGAAGCGATCGATCGCGTCGTCCACGCGCTGTACCAGAAGAGCCAACTGGCTCTCGTGGTAACGCCCCACGGCCTCTCGAGCGGCTTGTCGGTAGGACTTGGTGGTCACTGATTGAGGCTAGTCCGGGACCTCGCGACCGCGCGACCTGCGGGGAGCGGACGTTTCGCAGTGGTGTTCGCCTTTGAAGTACAGCAAGCCCGCGCCCGCGTCCGACTCCCAGACATGTCCGAGCCACTACACCTCTCGTCCGGGCGGCGGCTTTGCGTCGGGCCATCGAGCCTGTGCTGCCTCTCAGGAGTGCCCCTCGATCAAAGGGTTCTAGCGTGGGCCTCGAGCGCTTCTTGCACTGTTTCGGCAATCATCCGGTCGACTGCTAGTCGCAGTGGCGCCCCTTCTGGGAGTTGAAGATCGATGATGCGGAAGATGTTCGCCTTCAGTCCGTCACTGGCCCGGCTTGTGCTGACAGCGGTGATCCTGGCCGACTTGATCGAGATGACTTCCGCAGGGTCCCGGCGCCTACGAGGTTGGAGGAGTAGGTCGGAATCCTGTACCAGGCAATGAACTTGGCGCCATCGGGGTCGTCCTTGTGAACCGGTCGACCCTGCTATGGCTGTGAATCTCACGGCTTGGGTTGGATCATGCGCGCGCCCGGATTGAACGACAGCAGTCACGGCGGGGTCTTTGAGTTTCTGGATGATCGGGACCAAGAGTCCGGCCCCCAGGCCCACAGCGACGGGCACCGCCGCGGCCGTGGGTACTACCGTCGCCACCACCGTGACGGCCGCCAGGACGACCCAGACCTTCCAGTTCCTGACCATGAGCAGGATCAGTCGGCTACCCGAGCGCGGAGGCAGGTTCAGGGGAGGTTCTGCGGTCCTGCCGGTCATGGGGTCCGCCTGAGGTATGAGGGGCAGGGAAAGCCCCTGCACTTCCGAAAATCGTTGCACGCCACGCGTCCCTTCAATGAGTAAGTCACGCGAATTCGTGCCGGTTAGACAGCTCCCGCCTTCGCCGGGCCGACCTCAACACGCACTCATCTGCCGCTGTCCGGGTCGGTGCGACGCTCCTATGCTTCGTCAAGCAGCTGCGTCCCCACCTTCAAGTAGGCGGTATAGGTCGCGTGCGACGTAGCGAGCCAGGCAGCGTTTGATCTCGCGGCCGGTCTTGCCTTCGGCAGTGCGGCGAGCGACGTAGTCGCGGGTGGCTGGTTGGTATTGGATCCGGCTTTGGACCACGGTGTGCAGTGCCGTGTTGAGCTGCCGGTCGCCGTAACGGTTCAGCCGATAACGGGTGGTGATTTGGCCGCTGTTGGCGGGGATCGGCGCTACGCCGGCGAGCATCGCGAATGCGGCCTCGGAATGGACGCGGCCGGGGTGGGACCAGGCGCACAACACCGTTGCAGCGACGATCGGCCCGACCCCGAACTCCTCGAGCAGGTCAGGGCGCCAGCTGCGGATGATGGCCAGGATCTCCTTTTGCAACTCACGTGCCTCCTTCAGCATCGCGTGGGCGCGACGAGCCAGGGTCCGCAGCGCGACGACGGTGCTGGTCGTCTCGACGTCCCACGCTGACTGAACACGCAGCTTGGCGGCGGTGTTGAGCATCGCGGCGAGCTTCTGGCCGCGGAACCTGACTCGGATCGGTTCCGGCGCAGCGATCACGAGGCTGAACACCTGTAGCTGCGCCTCGGTGGAGGCGTTGATCGCTGAGCGGCGAGCGGTCAAAAGCACTGACAGGGCTTGGCGTTCGCTTCCGCTGCGCGGTGTTCCCAACCGCGGTCGCGCCATCGCCTCACGCGCGGCTCGGATCGCATCAAGGGGATCGGACTTCGCGCCGTTGCGTCGCGCAGCCCGCTTCGGACGGTCCAACTCGACGACGAGCTCCGATGACTCCAGCAGGTGACGGCTCAGACCGGCGCCGTGGCCGCCGGTCCCTTCGATCGCCCAGGCCCGCGACATCGGATAGTTGTTGGCGAACTCCACCAGCTCGGCATAGCCCGCGGCTGTCGCCTCGACGGTGATCTCGCCGAGGACTCCACCGGTGGCGCTGTCGATGACCGCCGCGGAGTGGGAATGGACGTAGGTGTCGACGCCGATGACGACATCGACCACCTCGCGCAGATCGGTCAGACTGTTCATGCGTTCTCTCCTTCGCCGGACGGGACGTGGTTCCGGTCCGGGACGAAGGCTCGGCAGAACTGTGATGAGACACGCCCAGCGCCGCTAACGCCGGGTGGTCAAGCTCCTAATCAGGCCAGCTCCTCCGACCGGGCCGGGGCCGGCGACCGCGAGCGGACACGTCGCACCAAGGCACGAAAGCCAGTCTTTCCGGGGGTCACACCCGCAGTCGCCAACCCACAGCCCATCACCATCAGGCTGCAATGGCGATTCTCACAGTCTTCCCGCCGCCACGTCCCTGACTGGATCTTCTCGGACCGTTCGCAGCGCCTTCAGGACCATTGGCTCTAGTCGGGGCAGTCACCGGCGAGGACGGTGAGTGTGCCGGGACAGTCCCGGGTCCGGAGGGTCGCCATGTCCAGCAACATCCGCCAGGCCTCACCCGCAGCGGGGGCGACTTCAGGGAGAACGAGGTGCCCCAGCCCCCGATGGGGTCGAAGAGCTGACGGCACGCGTCCGGGGCAGTATCAGAGGCATGTTCACCATTCCGGGGCCAGACGGACGGAGGGTGACCCGTGCCGACACTAGACACCGCATGGCTTGCGTCAAGGGTGCTGCTAGAACGCGACGTGCTCACCCACGAGTCCCTCGCCGCATGGCGAGGCCCATTTTTGAGGCACAACATCGCATGACGCTCTTGGACCAGTTCCTGGCGGAGAGCGAATCCGTCGCGGCCGCGCTGGTGGAGGACGACGGAACCATTCTCGAGTCCAACTTGGCCCTTGGGCACCTGGTGGGATCGACGCCGTCCCTCCACGAAATCGTCGTCCCTGCCCAGCGCGCGATTCTGACCACCCTGCTGACCGAAGCGGGGCCGGGCTGGCACTTCGTCCAGGCGGGCCTCGTACGCTCAAGTGGAGACGTCGTCGACTGCAGGATCTGGGCAGTTGTCCACCGGGATCGCATCCTCGTTCTCGCGGAGCCGCTGCGGAGGCCGGGCGAGAAGCTGAACGCACTCCTGCTGGAGCTCAACGACGATCTGCTCAAGGCGCGCCGCGAGCTCGGGGCCAAGAACCGGCGGCTCCGCGAGCTCGACGAACTGAAGAACATGTTCCTCGCCTCGGCAACCCATGACCTCAAGACACCGCTGACTTCGATCCTCGGCTACGCCGAGATGCTCGGGGAGGAGCGACTCCCGGCCGGGGCCCGAGGAATGGCGCTGACGATCGAGAACAGCGCACATCGCTTGCTCGTGATGATCAACGACCTCCTGGGTGCCGCCTCGATCATGACCGGCGAGCTGAAGCTGGAGCGAAGTCAGACCGATCTCGTGTCGGTCGTCCGGCAGGCCGTGGACGGAATTCGCCCAGCAGCCCGGGCGGGTCACGTGACGATCACCCAGGGCGGCACCGAGTCCGCGAAGGCGCTCGTCGATGAGCGGCGCGTATTGCAGACCCTGGACAACCTGCTGTCGAACGCCGTCAAGTACTCCCCCCAGGGTGGGCAGGTGACTATCACGTGCCAAACCGAGGGGCACGATGTCAGCATCACCGTCGCGGACACGGGCATCGGGATCCCCGCCTCGGACCTCAAACAGCTGTTCGGACGGTACTTCCGTGCCTCCACGGCCCTCGACCGCGGCATCGAGGGCACCGGTCTCGGCCTCGCCAACGCGCGCTCGTTCGCCGAGGCGCACGGGGGAAGACTCACCTGCACCAGCGAGCCGGGCGTCGGTTCCACGTTTACCTTGGTGCTTCCTCATGGCTGACGGGGACGAGAGCACCTACGTCTCGGTCTCGCACCTGCGGATCGCCGAGGAGGAGGCACCCGGTTTGATCCAGGCCTTCCGACAGCGGGTGCACCTCGTGGACTCCGCGCTCGGGTTCCAGCGACTCGAGGTGTGGCAGGGCTCCGAGCCCGGCGAGATCCTCATGGTGAGCTGGTGGCGCGACCGCGAGTGCTTCAAGGCCTACATGCGCAGTCCGGAGCACCGCACCTCCCACGACCGGATCACCCCCGAGCTGCGGGACCACATCAAGCTCGAACGGCTCCAGAACATCACCAGCTACCAGGTCGTCGCCGAATGAGCCCGGCATGAGGACGGAGCTCGCCGCAGAGATTGGTCGCGCCCGCGACTCGGTGGCCGACCTGGTAACCACCACCTTCCTGTCGGCCCATCCTGACTGGGTCGAACGCTACGGCGACCAGGCGACGGAACACGGAGTCAAGGACGCCCGGCACCACATCGACTTCCTGCAGGCAGCGGTCGAGCTGGGCGACCCCGCGACCTTCTGCGACTACGCACTGTGGTGCCGCGACCTTCTCGACGCACGGGGGATCGGCGTCGACTTCCTCATCGAGAACCTCGCAGAGATCCGCGACGAGCTGGCCAGCCGGCTGTCGCCCCCGGCCGTCGAGGCGGTGAACCTCGCGATAGCGGCAGGGCTACAGGGGCTGGCTGCCGGGCAGGACTCCCCCCGGGCCGAGGTCGACCGGCTCTCGCCCGCGTGCCGCCTCTATCTCTCGGCCTCCGTTACCGGTCGGCGTGAGGATGCGCTTGCCATCGTGCGACGAGAAGTCATCGCCGGGGCGTCGCCCCTGGATGTCTACATCGACATCTTCCAGACGGCTCTCTACGAGGTGGGCCGCCGCTGGCAGACCACCGGACTCACCATCGCCGAAGAGCACATGGCTACGGCGACAACCCAGTTCATCCTCAGCGTGCTCCAGGAGGAGCAACCGCACGCCGCGAGCCAAATGGGGACGGTCGTAGTCACCGGAGTCGTCAACGAACGGCACGTGGTGGGTGCCAGCATCGTGTCCAACGTGTTGGAGGCGGAGGGGTGGGACGTGCGCTTCGTTGGCTCGGACCTGCCTCACGACGCCATCGTCTCGGCGATCAACCGCTACGGGGCTGGCCTCGTAGCCATCTCAGTCACCATGAGCGGGTGCGTGGCACATGCCGGTGACCTGATCGCGCAGATTCGCCGAAGCTGTACGACCGCTCCACGCATTATCGTCGGCGGTGCTGCCTTCCTCCACGATCGACAGTTGTGGCGGACCATCGGTGCGGACGGCTTCGCCGCGGACGCTCGAAGCGTCGCGACGCTTGCCCACGGCTGACCCTGACTGCCCACTCCCTCGGCAACAGAGCGGGCACTCGCCCGCATAGCCCAGCCTCTCTCAGGCCAAGCGGTCGGACGATCCGCCAGCGGACGAGCCCTCTGCCAGTCTCGTGGCCCACGAGGCCTAACAAGAGGCCGAGGACAGAGGCCGAGGACAGAGGCCGAGGACCGTGCGAAGCTCCTATGCTTCGTCAAGCAGCTGCGCCCCCGCTTTCAAGTAGGCGGTATAGGTCGCGTGCGACGTAGCGAGCCAGGCAGCGTTTGATCTCGCGGCTGGTCTTGCCTTCGGCAGTGCGGCGAGCGACGTAGTCGCGGGTGGCTGGTTGGTATTGGATCCGGCTTTGGACCACGGTGTGCAGTGCCGTGTTGAGCTGCCGGTCGCCATATCGGTTGAGCCGATAGCGGGTGGTGATTTGGCCGCTGTTGGCCGGGATCGGTGCCACGCCGGCGAGCATCGCGAATGCGGCCTCGGAATGGACGCGGCCGGGGTGGGACCAGGCGCACAACACCGTCGCGGCCACGATCGGTCCGACGCCGAACTCCTCGAGCAGGTCAGGGCGCCAGCTGCGGATGATGGCCACGATCGACTTCTGCAGCTCCCGTGCCTCCTTCAGCATCGCGTGGGCGCGACGAGCCAGGGTCCGCAGCGGCACCACCGTGCTGGTCGTCTCGGTGTCCCAGGAGGCATGCACTCGCAGGTTCGCGGCGGTGTTGAGCATCGCGGCAAGCTTCTGGGCGCGGAACCTGACTCGGATGGGTTCGGGTGCTGCGATCACCAGGCCGAACACCTGCTGCTGGGCCTCGGTGGAGGCATTGATCGCGGAGCGGCGAGCAGCCACAAGCACTGATAGTGCTTGGCGTTCGCCCCCGGCGCGAGGTGTTCCCAACCGCGGTCGAGCCATCGCCTCACGCGCGGCTCGGATCCCATCAAGGGGATCGGTCTTCGCGCCGTTTCGGCGCGCAGCCCGCTTCGGACGGTCCAGCTCGATGACGAGCTCCGATGACTCCAGCAGGTGACGACTCAGACCGGCGCCGTGGCCGCCGGTCCCTTCGATCGCCCAAGCCCGCGACATCGGGTGGTTGTTGGCGAACTCCACCAGCTCGGCATAGCCCTGGGCTGTCGCCTCGACGGTGATCTCGTCGAGGACACCACCAGTGGCAGCATCGACCACGGCCGCGCAGTGGGTGTGGACGTGGGTGTCGACGCCGATGACGACATCGACCAGGTCGCGCAGATCGGTCAGACTGTTCATGCGTTCTCTCCTTCGCCGGACGGGACGTGGTTCCGGTCCGGGACGGAGGCTCGGCAGGACTGTGATGAGACACATCCGGCGCCGCTAACGCCAGGTGGTCAAGCTCCTGATCAGGCCAGTTCCTCCAACCGGGCCGGGGCCGGTGACCACGAGCGGACAGGTCGCAGCAAGGCACAAAGCCAGTCATTCCGGGGGCCACACCCGCAGTCGCCAACCCACAGCCCATCGCCTTCAGGCTGCATTGGCGATCCTCACAGTCTTTCCGCCCCCAAGTCCCCGACTGGATCTTCTCGGACCGTTCGCAGCGCCGTTCAGGACCATTGGCTCTAGTCGGGGCAGTCACCGACGAGGACGGTGAGTGTGCCGGGACAGTCCCGGGTCCGGAGGGTCGCCATGTCCAGCAACATCCGCCAGGCCTCACCCGCAGCGGGGGCGACTTCAGGGGCCAGGTGCCCCAGCCCCCGATGGGGTCGAAGAGCTGATGGCACGCGTCCGGGGCAGTATCAAGGGCATGTTGACCATTCCGGGGCCAGACGGACGGAGGGTGACGCGTGCTGACACTAGACGCCGCATGGCTTGCGTCAAGGGAGCCGCTAGAACGCGACGTGCTGACCCAAGAGTCCCTCGCCGCCTCCCTCGAGCACCGTCTGTACGGGCTCGAAGTTGACCAGGGGCAACTCAAGCGCGGTTGTGACTACGCCGGCGAGGTCGGGCTCGCGGCGGTCCTGTGTCGCCCAGATCACGTGGCCACGGCCGCCCGGCGGCTGACCGGGACCGGCGTCGCGGCGGTGACGACTCTGGCCTTCCATGACTCCACGCGGCAGCAGGACCCCGCGGACCTAGCCCTGGAAGCACTTGAACTGGTCTCCGCGGGCGCTTCAGAGGTGGGTTTGATCGTCGCACCCGGGCTGAACGGCGAGGGCTGCCTCAATCTGATCCGTGAGCAGATACAGGCCGTCGTCGAGGCCGTCGCACCTCAGCACCGCAAGGTCCGCGTGCTGCTCAACACGACCGACGCGTCCAACGACCAGATAAGGGCCTGCACAGCACTAGTGGGCGCGGCAGGCCCGACGCTCGTCCAAGGAGGGTCATTTCACGGCGACCGCGCGACGTACTCGCAGATCGAGGCGATGCGTGACGCGCTGCCCACCGACGTCCTGCTGAAATGGACCCAGCCGGTGAAGTCGGTCGAGATGCTGCTGGTCTGCATGGCGTTGGGCGTCAACAGGTTCAACGGTGACATCCCGGCGCTCTTGACCGCGGCCAAGCGCAGCGCACAGCTCGGACCGCTCATGCTCCCGATCAACGGCGTCGACTTCTAACTGTGCATCGAGCCGCCTGACCCGTCCCGTGCAGGCCGCCACGCCCCCTAGCCCGCGCGGGGTCCTAGACACGCAGCACCCGCGCCTACTTGCCCCTTAGGGCCCTCCGACGCGGGTGACACTCCCTCAGACCCAGACGGTGCTCCAGTTCCCGGGAAACAGCCACAGCCCAAACGAGTCATATGCGGCCCCTAGGTGTACTGACCGGGCACGTTGGTTGAGGTTGTGTGACGACACGATCTGAAGGTGCTTGATAGGCGAAGACCTCCGGGCGTGGAGTGGAGCTGTCTAGGAACCGCTCCACCACCCAGGAGGTCTTCGTGTCCCACGCTAACGCTGCTTTGACCCCGCGCGCCCGGTTGCGGCTGGCTCGTCTGATCGTCGACCAAGGCTGGCCGGTGGCCAGGGCCGCGGAACGGTATGACGTGTCGTGGCCGACCGCGAAGCGGTGGGCCGACCGGTATGCCGTGATGGGTCAGGCCGGAATGGGCGACCGGTCCTCACGCCCGCACCGGTCCCCGAACCGCACCCCCCAACCAGTGGTCCGCAAGATCGTGCACCTGCGCTGGAAGCAACGCCTGGGCCCGGTCGCGATCGCCGACCAGGTCGGCGTGGCCGCCTCGACGGTGCACGCGGTGCTGGTGCGGTGCCGGCTGAACCGGCTCAGCCATGTGGACCGTGTCAGCGGCGAACCGGTCCGCCGCTACGAGCACCCCTACCCCGGCGCCCTGCTCCACGTGGACGTCAAGAAGCTCGGCAACGTCCCCGACGGCGGCGGGTGGCGTTACGTCGGGCGCAAGCAGGGACTCAAGAACCGCGACGCCACCCCCAACAAGCCTCGCAACCCCTGGTACCACGCCAAACTCGGCACCGCGTTCGTGCACACCGTCCTGGACGACCACTCCCGGGTCGCCTACGCCGAGATCCACGACGACGAAACAGCCGCCACCGCGGCCTCGGTCCTACGACGCGCGGTGGCCTGGTTCGCGGCCCGAGGCGTGCTCGTCGAACGAGTCCTGTCCGACAACGGCAGCGCATATCGCAGCCACTTGTGGCGCGACACCTGCGCCGAGCTGGGCATCACCCCTAAGCGGACCCGGCCCTACCGACCCCAAACCAACGGCAAGATCGAACGCTTCCACCGCACGATGGCCGACGGGTGGGCGTTCAAGAAGTTCTATTCCTCCGAAGACACTCGCCGCAAAGCCCTGCCAGCATGGATCCACCAGTACAACCACCACCGGCCTCATACCGCGATCGGCAAGGCCACGCCCATCAGCCGCTTGACCAACCTCTCCGGTCAGTACACCTAGGTGCCGATGGCAGCATTGACGGTTCCGGCCCCTCCCTGCACTTCGCGACGCCATCGATGCGATCAACGATGGCCAACGCCTTGTCGTGGAGGCGAAGGGGGCGGCCAGCTCCAAGGCCACCACCAAGTGCTACGGCCAGCCCTTCACCGGCAACCAAGTCAGTTCACCCATCGACGTCGCTGTCGTCCGAGCTCTCCACTCAGCGTCCAGCGGCATCGCCTACCCACCTTGGCCTTCCCCGACAATCGACATCACCGCGACCACGTTGACGCCATTGCGCCAGCACTCGCACATTTGCGAATCGGCATCTTCTGGGTCTGGGCCGACCACGAGGTGACGCTGCAGCTCCCCGGGATAACGAAATCTGAGGGGTGCGTCTATCCGCCCAGAACGACTCAGCGAGCGATTCCGGCGAATCAACCGTCGATCCGGAACCACCGTTGCGACGATGATTCAGAACTTCGGCTGGCTCGCTTTCCACAAAGGCAAGTTCAGGGCCGCGGTAGGTGTCGCATCTCCGCGGTTGCGGGTGGTCGCACGCCGAGGTGGAGGAGGACGGCGTGAACCCGCCGGTTGGCATCTTCGCTGTCGGCTATGTCGAGTTTCTGGAGCAGCCGGCGGGCGTGGGCCTCGACGGTCCGTTCGCTTAGCACCAGCCGTTTCGCGATGCCAGTGTTCGTCATCCCCTGCGCCATCAACCCGAGCACCTCGTGCTCACGCTCGGTGAGTTGGGCAAGGCTGTCGTGGGGAGCCTTCCGGTTGAGCAGCGCAGCGGTTACCTGAGGGTCGAGCGCCGACCCCCCCTCGGCGACTCGAGCTACGGCGCCGAGAAACTCCGAGACGTCGAGCACTCGGTCCTTCAGCAGATAGCCGAACCCGCCCAGACCGGCGAGTTCCACGCTGTGGGCCGTCTCGATGTGTTGTGAGAGGAGGACGACACCCAGGTCGGGCCAGGCCGACTTGAGCGCGGCTGCCGCACGGGTGCCCTCGTCGGTGAACGACGGTGGCATTCTGACGTCGAGGACGACGACATGTGGCGAGTGCTCACGCACCGCGTCTTCCAGGCCGTCGCAATCGCCCAATGAGGCGACGACCTCGTGCCCTGCGTCGCGGAACAACCCGGCCAGGCCCTCGCGCAGCAATGCTTGGTCCTCGACAAGGATCACCCGCATGGCAGCTCCGCGGTGAGCAGAGTTCCCTGCGTGCCTGACTCCACGTGGAGCCGGCCACCGACAGCGGCGACCCGGTCGGCCAGACCCGCCAATCCGGACCCCTCCCGCGCCCGCGCACCTCCCACGCCGTCATCGGCGACGGAGACGACCAGCGAGCCGTTTTGGCGCACGACTCGCATGGTGACCGCTGTGGCTCGCGCGTGCTTGATGACGTTGGTGAGGCCCTCGCATCCGACGAAGTAGGCGGTCGTCTCCGTGCTGCGATCCAGACGCTCGGGATCGGCATCCACGATGACGGGGATGGGTGAACGTCCCGCAAGCTCCCGGAAAGCCGCGGCGATCCCCAAGTCGAGCTGAGGCGGGGGCAACCGGTGGGCGAGCCTACGCAGCTCCTCGATCGTCGCCGCCAGATCTGCGACCAGCCCGTCCACGCGATCCGCGTCCTCGTGTGCACCGGTGGTGCGCAGCCTGCCCTCGATCCCACGCAGCCCTAGGCCGACGGTCACCAGCCACTGTTGAGCACCGTCATGCAGGTCGCGCTGGATCCGGCGGCGCTCCTCATCCGCGGCCCCCGCGATGCGCGCCCGTGACCGATCGAGCTCGTCGAGCTGGCGGTTGAGCTCGACGCCCAACCGCGCCACCTGCAGTGCCAGTCGACCGTGCTCCACCAGATGACGAACTCGCGATGGTCGGGCCGGGTCGCCGGTGTCGAGGTACTGGACCACGGCTTCCGGGACACCGGCACGCTCCAGCCGTACGACAGCCAGGCCGGGGTCGAGTTCTGCCGCCCGGCCGCGCAGGTCGGCGAATCCACCAGACGCCGGCAGGAACAGCAACAGGCGCAGCTGCGGGTCACGCAGCGCCTCCCGGAGCACGTCCTGGATCCGGTCAGGCTGCTCGGTGCCCGATCTGAGGCCCTCGAGGAAACTGTCGACCCGCAGCCGGGCGGAATGGCCGTCGCGGTCGAACCTCCTGTCCAGGACGAGCCGCACCGCGCGCAAGGCAGGACGGAAGAGCGCTGCCGCTGCCAGGGTCGCTGCGGCCACCTGCCAAGCCGACGACCTGCCGACGACAATGCCCAGAGAGACGCTGACTCCCGCATACACCGTCAGGACGAAGACCGAAACGCAGGCGTAGGCCACCGACCGCAAGATGATCAGGTCGACGTCGAAGAGCCGATACCGCAGCACCGCAGCGCCGAGCCCGATGACCATCGCCGACAGCACGAGAGGCGACACGACGCGGACGATCGGAGACACGCTCCACAGGACGATGGACACGGGCAGCATGAGCGCGAGCAGGACTCCCGCGAAGCCCACCCACTTGAGTTGTTGACGCACGGTCCGGTCTGCGTGACGGAACCGCACCACCAGCGACACTGCCGCACCTGCGGCCGACAGCGACAGCAGCACCCCCCCAACGACGGTGAGCTGCTGGCCTGGCAACCAGTCGACGGCAAATCGGTTGAGCTCCCCGGTGAGGGCATTGACCGACGACGGGCTGAACGACCAGCCGACGACGTAGGCCGACGTGCCTGCGACTGCGGCCCATACCGCGATTCGCCACCTGCGGTCGGGCAATCGGCCGGTAGGGCTGTAGAGCAGGGCGAGCACCCACATCAAGGCTCCAGGACACCAGCTCACCAGCCCGACCCACTGGGCGACCTCACCGCCGCTCCAGCCCTCGTCAACGGCGCGCAGGCCCCACCCGATCGCTAGCTCGGAGGTCACCGCACCCTGCAGCCCGAAGAGGCAGAGGATCCAGCCGACCGGGTGGCCGGGCATTCGGCTCACAATCAGCGCGCCTACAGCTGTCACCGTCAGGTTGTAGACGGCGAAGAAGATCGTGTCGTACGGCGACCTCAGACCCCAGGGCAGCACCACTGCCCCCACCTCGGCGAGCACCGCCAACCCCAGACACGCTGAGGCCACCACGCCGGGCTGGGTTGCACGCACCTGCTCATCATGGCTGCTGCAGGGCCCCGAGGGCATCAGTGTCACCACTCCATCGGATTGAGGTGGTGCCGCCGATGCGTTTGCCACCTTCTCCTTCCTAGCGTGGACGGCGTCCGCTCAATGAAGGAGATCCCCGTGACCACCCATCTCGATGCACCGGCCACAAGCACGGCAACCAACCGCTCAAAGACCCGCACCATCAGCCAGCTCCTACCCGGAGCCGCCGCTCTGGTGTATGCAGGGGTACAGCTCGACGGCGGGATCATCGCCGCTGCGTATCGCAGCATCTCCACAGTGCCTGACGACCGGCTCAACTTCCCGTTCTCCGGATCGCTGGCCACCGCGACCTCGCTGACCTGGGGACTAACTCAGGCCCTGTTCGTCGTCACTCTCGTCGCGTTCGCGCGCAGCGGGGCGGTCGGAGCGAGCCGACCTGGCCGCATCGGCGCGTGGATGGCGGTGGCGGGCAGCATCGTCTACGTCGCCGCCCACGCGGTCAGCCTGACCTTTCGCGACGCCCGCCTGGACGACCCCGCCGGCCGGGTCGCGATCACGCTGTTCGTTCTCGCGACGCTGCTGACCGCCGTCGGGTTCATTTTGGCCGGCGTGGCCGTCGCCCGTGCGGGGTGCTGGACGGCCTGGCGGCGTTATCCCGTTCTCGCGGTCGGGGTCTGGGTGCTCTGCATGCTGCCGTTGCAGTTCACCTCCTTGCTCCCGCTCTCGGTCGCGGTCTTTGCCGCGACAATCGCCGCGTTCGCGGTTGCCCTCCTCGCCCAGCCGGAAGACCGCAAGCAATGACGGCGTGTTCCCATCCTGAACAACTCGCGTGGTCCGGCCGCGACTGGCGGATGCCGGTATGGCTCTGGGTCGGACTAGCGACGATGTTCGTCAGCGCGTTGCACATCACCATCGATTTCGGCGTCGGCCTGTTCGACCTGCACGGAACGCTGAGTCTGACCGAAGCGACAACGCTTGTCGGCATTGCGCTCATCCAGCTCTGGTGGGCGATTTCCTTCATGGCGGGCGCGCAGGGCAACGGCAGCGGCGTCGCCAGCGCCGGGATCCTCGGCGCCGGCTGGGCGGCGCTCACCAACGGCTACCCGATTGTCTACTGCCCGCCCGTATGTAAAGAGGCGCGGCCGTTGACCGACCTCGGCCACGTTGGCAGCATCGTGTTCGGCATCCTGCTGGCATTCGTCGCCATCTGGTCGCTGTGGCGTGCCCGGACGCGACCAGGGTGGATCATGCCGGGCATTGCGGCGGCCTTGGTGATCTGGACTCTCGTGTCGCTGGCGAACACCACGATCGCATAAGCGCACGACAACGGCATGCCGAGGCTTGCCTTCTTCACCGTTTTTGGCCGCACGGCTATGTCTGACTCAGGTCGTCGCCGGCGCCCTGGTGGCGACCTTCCTGCAAACGAAGACATCGGTCAAGGAAGTAGGCCGAGCGAACCAATCTGCCATGGGGTGGTGGGATGCCGAGGACGATGATCAACCCTGGTCGTGTTTCGCGTCGGCGATGTCGACCAAGAACGTGGTCAGGACTGTTGCTAGTTGCTCGGGGTTCTCCTCCGCCATGTGATGACCGCTGTCGATCCGCGCGGTATGTATCGGGGCCTCGACCCAGTCCCGCCAGATCGTTGAGGGGTCGCCGTACAGATGCTCCATGTCGTCATGGATGGACCAGGCGACCAGGGTTGGGCAGGTGATCATATGGCCGCGCTCCCTGTCGGCCCGGTCGCTCGCATCGTCCACCGACAACCCAGCCCGGTAGTCCTCGAGCATCCCCCGCACCGTGTCCGGATCCTGTAGTGCTGCCGCGACATATTCGAAGTTCTCAGCCCCCATCGCGGCACGTGTCTTGTCGTCCAACCCATACCAGGCAATGGGGTCGGCATTGATGACACGCTCCGCATGTGGTGAGCCAGCGAAGAAGAACCAGTGCCACCACTTGGTGGCGAATCTGGCGTCGGCCCGCTCGACCGCTTCAGCCAAGGGCACTCCGTCCAGAACGGCCAGCGCGCGGATGAGGTCCGGGTGGTCCAGAGCGCAGCGGTAGGCCACGCCCTGGCCACGGTCGTGCCCGACCACCGAGAAGCGGTCGTGTCCGAGCTGGTGCAGCAGCGCTACCACATCGTTGGCCATCGACCGGTCGCTGTACGTCGTGTGGGCGGCGTCAGGACTCGGCTTTCCCGAGCGGCCGTATCCACGCAGGTCCGGGCACACGACCGTGAAACCTCGCTCGGCCAGGAGCGGCGCGACGCGGTACCACGTCGTGTGAGCTCGTGGGTGACCGTGCAGGAGCACCACTGCTGGGCCGCTGCCCCCTGACCGGCCGTGCACACGAACACCCGTGACCAGATCCAGGTCCCACTCGTCAAAGCCCGGAAAGAACATGCCACCCACTCAAGCAGACCCGGCCAGATCAACGAGCCGGGCAGTAGCTCGCGCAACATGCGCCGATGCCCTCAGTCCCGCCAAGCGAGGTCCCAGGCCTGCTCCCGGTATCTCAACGAACGTCTTGATCGCCCCCTCGAGTAGCGCGCAGGCGGCGCCCACGCTCCACGTCCTCGGCTTCCTTCGCGTCCGCCTTGACGGTGCCACGGGTGTCACGCGCCGGCAGCTGCACCGTCTCCTCGGCGGGGATGCCGGACTGGAGTTCGCGTCCGCGCTCGAGCTCGGCGTCGAGCTCGGCGCCGAACAGCAGCGCCACGTTGGTGATCCACAACCACAGGAGGAAGACGACGACACCTGCCAGTGCGCCATACGTCTTGTCGTAGTTGGAGAACGTGCTGACGTAGAAGCCGAAGGCGGCCGACGCGAGGATCCAGACCACGATCGCGATGACCGCACCAACGCTCACCCAGCGGAAGTGTGGTTGCTTCACGTTGGGTGTGACGTAGTAGAGGATCGCCACCACGAGGATGACCACGAAGAGGATCACCGGCCACTTGGCGATGTTCCAGACCCACAGGGCTGTCGAACCGAGTCCGATCGCCTCTCCCACTGCTTTGGCTGCGGGACCGGTCAGCACGAGCGCCATCGCCACCAGCGCGACCAGGACGACCGCGACCAGCGTCACCGCCAGCATGACGGGGCGCAGCTTCCAGAACGGCCGACCTTCGCGGATCTGGTAGATCCGGTTCATGGCACGCCCGAACGAGCCGATGTAGCCAGAAGCAGACCACAGGGCGGTCGCGAGCCCCACCACAAAGGCGATCCCGGCGGCCCCGTCCCGATCTGCCATGGTCTTGAGCGTCGGTCCGAGCGTGTCCGCGGCCGAGCCGGCGCCGACGTCGCGCAGGATCCCCAGCAGCGTGTCGACGGTCTGCTGGCCCTGGCCGAAGAGGCCGACAAGGGACAGGAGGGCGATGAGAGCGGGGAACAACGCCAGGACGGCGTAGTAGGTCAGGGCCGCCGCGAGGTCGGTGCACTGGTCTTTGCTGAACTCGCGAAGGGTCTTTCGCGCGATGTACTGCCACGACTCGCGCGTGACCTCCGTCGGCGAGTCGGGGACGGCGGCATCCGAGCTTGAGGATTGGCGATCGGCTTCGTGGTGCGTGGAGTGGGCTTCGGCGGACATGACGCTCCTTCAGGCGGCGAGGGCCGGGTCGGTCAACCTTTGGCGCAACTTGGACAGGATCGAGGTGAGAAGTCGAGACACCTGCATCTGGCTCACGCCGAGGACCAGGCCGATGTCCGACTGGGTACGCTCCTCGATGAAGCGCAGCCGGACGATGAGTCGCTCACGCTCGGTGAGGTCACCGAGCGCCGTGCGAAGCGCGCTGAGACTGAGCATCCGGTCGATGTCGGCGCTCTCATCGACGATGGCTTCAGGCCAAAGGTCGTCCCGGTCATCGGAATCGAGGGAGACCGCCGAGTACGCGGACCTGCACAGTCTGGCTCGGGTGACCTCGTCGCGGTCGAGCCCGAGGGCGTCCGCGACCTCATCGCTAGTGGGGACACGGTGCAGGCGATGGGCGAGTTGCTCCTCCTGGGCAGTCATCAGCGCGCCCACCTCCTGGAGTCGGCGCGGAGGGCGCACCGACCAGCCGCAGTCACGGAAGTGTCGTTTCACCTCACCCGAGATCGTCGGCATGGCGTAAGCGGCGAAGCAGCTGCCGAGCCCCGGCCGATAGCCGGCCGCGGCTTTGACCAGTCCCAGCCGACCCACCTGGACGAGGTCCTCGTGGTCGATCCCGCGACCGGAGTAGCGGCTCGCCACCTGCTCGGGCAGGTCGAGAGTGAGCAGCACCGCCTCGTCGCGCAGTGTCTCAGCTTCGTGCGGGTCGGTTGCCTCTAGGGCCCGCTGGAGCAGCAGCTCTGCGCGGTCGTGCGGCGCCATCGGTGGCGTCTGCGCGCCGACGCTGGTCGCGCTCAGGGTCGTCGATCTGAATGACATCGGCAGGGTGGTCCCGTCCTTGCAGAGAACGGTGGCGCCGCTGTTGGACCACGTGATGTGTTGTTCCCAAGACAACCATGAGCAACAGACAATCGCCATCGGAGGCACGCGAGATCCGGTTTGCGTCCGTCTGAGCGGGCCATCGCGAGTACACGACGACCGTTCAGGGTGCCTGCGACGACAGCTGCGTCATCACCCGCGGGACCCACGGGAGCACCTCTCGGGCGAGGAAGCCCACCGGTGCCTGGTGCTCACTGACCGCCCTGCCTGCGGTCAGGTGGAGCACCACGCCCCAGGCTGCCGCACCCTCTGCCGGAACGCTTCGGGCCATGAGCTCGGCGACGATGCCTGCCTTGACATCGCCGGACCCTGCGACGCTCGTCGCCGAACTCATCGCGGATGCCGGTGCCGGTGAGCCCGTCGAACAGCCCCAGCTCGCGTTCGCGCAGCCGCTCGTCGCGCATCACCGGGGTAGCGAGACCGGCCGTGGCGAGCGCCAGCTCGGCCGTGTCCGCGCTTCGCCGGTAGGGCGAGCTGACGACGCCAGTCGGTCTCGCGGTCGCGCCCAGCTCGCGCAGATGCCGACCCAGTGCGTCCGCCTGTTCGCGCCCCGTGTCCGAGAGGGGCACGTCCGCGTCGCGGTCTTGCAGATCGAGTCGGGCGGCCCCGGCTTCACGGGCCGCGCGATCCGCCAGGTTACCGATGCTCTCGCCGTGACGCACCAGCACGAGGCTGGCCGGTCCGAGTCGCTGCATGTCGAGCACGAAGCTCTCCCTCCTCGCGAGCACCATCGTTGGTCGCTCTACGTGTGCGATGCATGTACATGCCCGCTACCCCGTCCCCATGCCAGACAAACGAATTCGCGCTTTCCGCCCCGCCGTCGGGCACCGCCCTCTGGGTGAAGGGCAAGGCCGCAGCCTGGAGGCAGCCGTCGGAGGGCAAGGCTCGCTGTGGGGCCACGATTGGTACGAGGCACTCATTGGGCTACAACAGCGTGGATCCGATGGCGCTTACTACGGTTGCGTGCGTTTGAGTCAGGGTGGTTATGGGAACGGGTAAGGGAGCACCCCTGGACACGCCGGGTGCGACGCGACCTGAGGAGACACCAATGACCTCGCCCACCGCACCGACCAGCCCACAAGCCTCGAGCTGGGCGGACGAACTCGGCACCTACCTGAGCCCGCGATGCTTTCCAGCCACGCACGATCACCTAGCCGCCACATTGATCAAGCAGCATGCCCCGAGCCATCTCCTGTGGCACCTGTCGGTCGCCTCCAGGACACAAGACTTCCGGTCGTTGGACGAGCTCGTCGAGCACTTGGTAACAGCGGCTATCCGCGCCCCACTGAGCAGTTTCCGCGATCCCGCCTGACCCAACTCGAGCGGAGAACGGTCCAGCCACCCATCTCCTCTCCTTCCAACGCGTGAGGCGACGCCCACACGTATCCCCAGGCATCGTCGGTCCGATCCGCTATGGCTACTTTCTCGGCACCTGAAGCGACCCCCACGTCCAAAGGATCTGCTGTGGCCGGCGGCGTGGCATTGGACGTGGGTTCGGCGCTGTCTAGGGTGATCCAGGCATGTTGGTCGAGGCGCGCGAAGTGCCGCGGTGACACGGTCAACAGCCCGTCCGAGCATCCTGAGCTGTCGACCCCAACCGCAGTCGTCGCCATTTCTATACGTCCGGGTCGGTGTTGTTGTGCGGGTGTTGCCAGTTCTGGCGGGTTCTGAGCGTGACGCGTTGGTCATGCCAGTCGACGTCGGCAACGTCGGTCCAGGTGGCTTCGCGGTCGCTCTGGTGCCACCAGCCGAAGAGGCGCGCGAGCAGCCAAGGGCCTTGGTCGGTCAGGGTGGTGTAGCCAAGCTCACCACCGAGGTGCCGGGGCCCGAACACGAGGCCGGTCACGCGGATGCGGCCGACCTCGAGGCCTGTTTGCTCGTACGCCAGTCCGCGAAGCTCTATGACGGTGCCCAGGGACGCGCCAGTGTCATCGACGACTTCAGCACCGAGCAGAGCGCTGAGCAGATGAGAGTCGGCGGGTGGCGGCGGCAGTTCGTCGTGACCGGTCGAAGAGCCCGCCGTCGTCCCCGCGAGCCGGTCGTCGCCAGCGGTTGCTCCGGGAATGGCCGAGATGACGTGACGACGTAGCCATTGCTCGAGCCCTGCCGCGTCCTGCAGGGCGCGCTCTGCGTAGTCGCTCAGGGTGATGGCCGAACCAATGCTTCGCACGTGGGACATGGGCACCATGAGCGGGCTGGGTTCCTCGCGCGGGCTGAGGCGTTTCCACACGGCGACGATCCACCGACCGAGTAGGCCTGGCTGGCGCGGCCCGAATCCACCCGGTCCGCTGAGCACCCCGACGATGCGGAGTTCTTCCGCCTCCTGACGCAGGACCAGGTTGTCGACGTTGCCCAGGAGCGCCCCGCTGGGACCGACGAGCTGGTGGTCCATCACTCTAAGGACCACGTCGATCATGCCGTCCTGAGATGTCCTTTGCATCATTGCCCCGCCTTTGTGAGGACCATCAAAGGGATGGCGGCCACCGAGGCGACGGTGACCAAGACCATGTAGAGCATGCCCAAGGAGTTCGCGAGCCGCCCGTTGGTGTGCTTGCCCATGTAAGTGCGGTCGTTCGCGACAACCAGGATGGGAAAGTAGGTCAGCGGTAGGGCGATGGCGCTGAACACGACGGAGTACTCGGTGAGCATGATGGGGTCCACCGTGGTCAGCAGCAGGGCCACCCCGCCGATGCAGGACAGCAACAGAACCGTGTGGAACCGGGCGGCACGAAGGGGCTCCACGTACTTCCCCCACTGCCAACCCAGGTACTGGGCGACGCTGTACCCGACCGACAAGCCAGTCTCGCAGGCAGCGCCGAAGGTTGCGGCGAAGAATCCGATCAGCAGGAACGCCAGCCCGATCTTTCCCACACCCAGGACCACGGGCAGTCCGGTCTGTCCGAGTGTGTCGACGCTGATCCCGTGGGGCAGGAACACCAGCGCCGTGCAGGCGGCGATCGCCACCGACAGGATGCCGCCCAGCGGGAACCCGATGAACACGTTGGCGCGCATGGTGCCCAAGTCCTTCGGTGTCCACTTCTCCTCGACCCCGCCGGAGCTGAAGAAGAACACTTCGTACGGGGTCATGGCAGCGCCGAACAGGGCGATCGCATAGTAGAAGTACACCGTGTATGACTCGTTCGGTGGCACGGTCGGGTTGATTGCATGCTGTGCCAGTGAGGCCCAGTCGGGGCCGAGCTTCCACACAGCGACTGCGAACACGATGAGGGACAGGCCGGCCAGCCCGAACGCGTTTTCGAGAATGGCGAACTTCACTCGCCAGAGCACCAACCACACCGCGGCGCCTGCGACGGGCATCCACAGGAACCGGTTCACGCTCGTTGCCAGCTCCAGAGCCAGGGCGACGCCGCCGATCTCGGCGGCCAAGGTCAGGAACGTGACGAGCATGGACGCAACCAAGTTGGTCAGCCCGACTCGCGGCCCGAGCCGCTCTCGGATCAGGTCGAACGTCCCGCGCCCGCTTACCGCCGCGACCCGGCCGCTCATCTCCGCGAATACGCAGATGCCGACCACCCCGACGACGACCACCCAGACCAGGGACAGTCCGAACCGGGAACCAACGAGGGCGTTGGTGATCAGGTCGCCGATGTCGACGAACCCGCCGATGGCGGTCAAGATGCCCAGCGCGACCGCGAAGACCTTCTTCACCTTGCCGCCTCCCCGATCACTTGAGGTCCGCTCGGGCTGACTCAAGGTGGGCGCTGGCGTCGTCGAGCTCCTTGCGCGCGTCCGTCAGGGAGGAGGCGTCGCCGCGGCGGATTGCGATGCGGGCATGGGCCAAGGCGTCGTCGGCGTCGCCGAGCAAGGTCAGCACCTGCTCGCGCAGCGGGTCCTGGGTCGGTGTTGGCGGGTCGACCACGCCGAAACTTGTCTCGATGCCTCCCATCGCGTTCTCGCTATCGGTCACCACGGTGTCGGCGTAGGCGTTCGTAGCGTTGCCGGACAGCAGAGCGTCCACAGCGATCTGCGCTGTCGAGGTCTCACTCGCCGCCGACTCCAGGGCGCTCTTGGCGTTCTGTTCGAACGCCCCTCGATCCAAGGCGGGAGCAATGCACCCGCCCAAGAGGAGCGTCACGATGATGGTTGGCCAGATCCAGTGCCTCCGGGTCATGAGCGTTTCCGCAAGATCGTGTATGCCAGCGCAGCCAGCATCGCCAGAAAGATCCACCATGCAATGCCCAGGGCCCACCCGTCACTCATCGCGCAAACGCTCCTTCCATTGAAGGCCTGGCCAACAAGAGCACCTTCCGGCTGGAACGAGAGGGCTTCGCGCTCTTCTGTGACATGACTGCGCCTAGCCGGACCAGGTAGGCGTGATGGGCAGGTCTCCCGCGACCGGCGACTCGGTGGGCCTTGGGCCGTGCACATCCACCCTCGTGGCTCCAGACACTGCCGCGTGGTCGCCCGGAAAGCGATCTGGGCTATGACACGCAGCGATAAGGAGCTCGAGTGCCTCCGAGACTGTCTGACCGATCACGCTGTCCGTAGGACCTGAGAGGTGGCGAAGGTACGAGCGGGTGCGGCCCGGATGGCGAACGGCGAACCACACGGTCCCTGCACTGATTCCACTTTCGGGGCGAGGGCAGCCCACTCCAGTGGCAGCGAGTGAGAGGTCGACCCCGAAGCGCGCAGCGACCGCGTTGGCCCTCGCGCACGCCGTCGTGAGGCGGACCACCGGCCCCGGTGGGACGCACAGGACGTCGAACTTCGCCCTCGGCGAATAGGCGACGACGGCACCCAGGAACCAGCTGGAAGCGTTGGGTGCTTCCCCGAGCTGCGACGCAATCGCTCCGGAGGTCAAGGACTCCGCGCCGACCGCCGTCCAACCGCGTGACTGGACCAGGCCCGCAAGCTGCTCGGCCTGAACGGCTGGTTGGGTCACTGTGTCTCCATTCGTGTCCGAAACTGATGCTGCCGTTCTCTGTCCTGCCACGCGTCTGCGAAGGGAACTCATCCGCACCCCGATGAATCCATCTGTGACGCCAGACTGCACTTCGAGTTCATGCCCAGTGCGCAGGGACCCGAAACCTCCTGCACCCGACTTGGTTCCCTCAGGCACAGCCCACCCCGGATCCTGGGACCCCAGGGCATTCTGATCGAATTGCCTGATCCGGCCCCTAGAGGGAGTCCACGTTGTTGGGAGCCACGCTCAGGAACTCGGCGGGCACACCCTGATGGCGGGACACCTCCCCGCCGACCGCCAACATGCGTATGTCCGTGACTCGGTGCAACTTGGTGCCGGAGTCGGGCGGCCAAGTCGCGGCATACCGGGCCAACCTTCGTGCCTGGTCGATCAGCGAGCCGCTCCGCACCCATCTGTTTGCTCGTCTGAAACCGGATCCACGTCTTCGGCGCGGACTGCGGGGCCCGACCCAGCTCGTCCCGGGGCAGGTCTTGGTGCCTACTCCTGAGCGCGTCGCGGTCACGGCTATGGCCTCATCGCAGGTGCAGCTCACCAGCCGCCTGACAACAGGCGCGTCTTCACCAGGATCCGGGCGAGTTCTGCATCATGTATGCCGGCTCGTTGGGCGGCTTCGTGGAGTCGCTGGCTGGCCGTCTGGTCACCCACGCGATGCGCGGCCATGATCATGCCGACGGCCTGGTCGGTGACGACCTGGTCGCGCATGGTCTGTGGTGTCTGTTGCGCGCGACGCACCCCGGAGAGGGAGAGGTCAGCATTGGTCACGGCGCCTGCGGACCACCCGCCGCAGGCGGCGGCCAGCTCGGAGTGCAGGCCGTCAAAGGCCGTAGGTGTGCTTCCGTAGAAGTTGAGTCCGCCGACGACGACGTGATCCTCAAGGAGGGGGATGGACAACGTGCTTTCGACGCCGGCGGTGTTCTCCGCTCGCGAGAACAGCAGCCAGTTGCGCTCGTCGAGGGGATCCGATCCGGTCGTTGCCACGATCGCGCCCCGGCCCATGGACTCGAAACAGGGGCCGTTGCTGAGGTACTGCACCGCGTCCAGGGACGCTACGTCCAAGCCGGTGGCGACCCAGGTGAACGCCAGTCCTTCGCGCATGAAGGACAAGGTCAGGCCGAGACACTCCGGGGCGAGGGTGCCCACGCGGTTGGCCATGGCGCCGAACCGAGCCGTCAGGTCCTCGTCCTGGAACCGTGACATTTCGGCCAGCGCCAAGCGCGTCTCGGGGATTTCCTCCATGATCTCGCTGACCTCCGCTCTAACCGTGCTAACCGTGTGCCCCCACCTTTACCCGATCCTGAGTCGCCTATGCAACGCACCCGGCCACCCGGTTCGCGACCATAGCGCCGGCAGAATCCACGTCGTATTCTTGTGCTTGGTCGAGAAGTGGCCTTCCCGCTTGGGAGATCCCTCAGGGTCGTCATGTAGGAGGTAGCCGGTGACCCGCGACGATGCGCACAGCGACGGTCAGGCGATGTCGTTCGAGTACGAGGCCGAGAGTGGCCGCTGGACCTGGTCCCAAGGCCTGCGCGAACTCCACGACCTGGCACCTGACGAGGAGCCCACCACCGATCTCATCCTGGATCACATGGTCGAAGAAGACCGTCCGGTCATGATCGCCAGATTCCAGCACCACCTCGACCACCCCGGCCCCTATTCGTGTGTCTACAGCCTCGTTCGCAGTGATGGTCATGTCCGTCGCGTGATCTTCGTCGGGGAGAGCGAGGCCGTCGGTGGAAAGGTCAAGCGGCTCACTGGTTTCGTCGTCGACCTCACCGAACCCATCCGCGAGACCGCCAGGGCCGCGGTGGCAGCCTCCGCGGAGCATCGGGCAGCCATAGAGCAGGCCAAAGGGGCGTTGATGCTGACCTTCGGCGTCGAGGAGGACGGCGCCTTCGAGCTGCTCCGGGCTTACTCGAGCCGGCACAACATCAAGCTCGCAGAGGTGGCCCACCGCATCGTGGCCGGCCTCTGCGACCCGGCCTTCAGCCGGGAGGAGCCGGTCCGCAGTCTGCTCGACATCGTCATGGCCCTCGAACCCAGCGATGGTGCAAGCAGTCTCCCAGTCTCTTCATCGTGACTTCGGGCTCCGCCCGCAACCGGACAAAATGCGACCCCGAGCAGGGGCCCGCGGAGGCGGCGATCCGTTTGCGTCGCTCGACCTGACCCATTCATCTGACGGCGCGAGGCTGACGCGTCTGGTCACCTACCGACGACCTGCGCGCGGCTCGAGGGGACGAGCCGTCTGCGAATGCGTCGCACCGTCAGCGGGTCGTAAGCCATCGCCTCCGGACGCACGGCGATCGCGATCAGGCGACGCCGGTACTCAGAGACGCTCATGCCCAACGTTGCGAGACGTCCTGGTCCCTGGCACTGGGATGGCACCACCATTCTCGTTCGAACATCCTCGCTCGAAGTCGAGGATGGCCGTCTCAGTGTCAGCCACACGAGACCTCTTTCAGAAGGGCGCCCGCCGACGGGTGCAGATAGGCCTTCCCCACCCGCTGGAGGTGCTCGTCAATCCCCAACTCGTCCGCCGATTCCGGAGGCTTGGGTGTAGCTGCCGCGCAACTGGGTATGTGGCGAGGGCAAGCTCATGGCAGGCCGCCTCGACGGATGGAGTTCTCATGCCTGGTGTCATCACCCTCATCAAGGACGATCACAAGACACTGGAGTCGGTGTTCAAGAAACTGGAGAAGGCCGAGCCCGGCGCCATACCCGGCTTGCTCCAGCAGGTCGCCGAACTGCTGATCCCTCATTCCAAAGCTGAGGAACAGGTGGTGTACCCCGCCATCAAGACGACCGTGCCGGATGAAGGCTCGGACGTGGACGACGGTCTCGCCGAACACCACCACGTGGAGCACACGCTGCAGCAGCTCTTGGATGCGGACCCCGAGGCACCGGGCGTGGACGGGCTCATCGCGGCCATGATCGGCGAAGTGCGCCACCACGTCGAAGAAGAGGAACAGCAGATCCTGCCCGCCTTCGCCAAGAGCGCGTCCAACCAACAGCTATCAGACCTGGGGGACCGCTTCACGGCCGCCAAGGAACAGGCACTGGCCGCCATGCGCTCTGGGACCTGACCGCGTCGCTCGCTTGCTCGCTCGCTCGCGCTGACTGAGTGCGTAGCCGGGCGGCGTTCCAGGTGAACAGTCCGCACGGGTGCATCGCGAGAACCTTCATTCGGCATGTCCTGCTCCGACGCCTGCCGCCGGTGGGTATTCACCGGGGATCCGGTCGGCCGAGACTCGGCCCCACCGCGTCAGTTTCGTATGCCGGGTGCCGGGTTCCGGCCTTCCTCGCGATCGCGAGGTGACCACCGAGATATCCCGCGCCGCTGGCGACGACGGTGGCCGCCATGCTGGCGGCAATCCCCGAGCCGTGCTGGCCGCGACGTCGCAGACCCAGGGAAACGGCATACAGGGCCACAGCCCCGAGGTTGAGCGCCGCGTGTAGGGCGCCCACACGGTTCTCCGGCCGGTTCAGCTGACGCCACTCGGCCAAGCCCGTGGCGACGGTGGGCAGCACAGAGACGAGGCCCGCCGCCAGCAACAGGCGCGCAGCGGGGCGGTCAGCTCGCCTGCCGCGTACATCGAGCAGCACCGCCGAGGACCAGAGTCCGATGGGAACGTCCGTCATGAAGGGGTGAAGTGCGTGACCCGTACCCGCGCCCAGCAGAAGCGAGCGAGTGGGCTCCCCGGCGAGAGGCCTCGACGCAAACTCGAGCGCACGACTGAGTCGCTCCAGAGCCGCCGACGACTCGATGCGGTACATCGCACGGACGACCATGTCGTCGTCTTCGCCGCGTGACGGGACCGCATCGGGTAGGGCATACGAATCCGTGAGTGTCATTCCCACCCATTACCCAGCCGCGGGAGGTCCCAACCCCCAAGCCGTCAAGAGTAGAGCCATTGCGCCGGGTCGGGTGGCGGTCGGCACTTGCCTCATACCGCGGCGTAACGGTCCTCTGGCCGGAGAGCACGAGGAAAGGTGATCCACTTGGCTACGCGGATCCCGTCCGCGCCGCGGTTGCCGGCGCGAACAAGCTTGCTGGGCCAGGGGCGTCTATCGTCACCTGCTGGTGCATCGCGGTCAGCCGCGGCGAGCGGCGAGGGCGCCAAGCAAGGCGAGGGCGACGATGCCGCGCAATGTAGTTGCTCATGTCGGGGGCTCCTATCGATCAACACCCTGCGAGTTGATGAAACTGACGTTGACAGTCCGCGGCAGACTGCGGATCAGCCCTTGGTCAGTGTTGAGTGTCATCCAACTGACGGAGTCGCGCCTGGTCCACGGGTCGGCGTCCCGGATGTCCGGGCCAACAAGACCAGCCGGGTGCCATGGGTCGGCGCGCGCCACCATTTTGGCCGTGGAGCCTTGACCACGCTGTCGCTAGCTGCCGTTCATGCGTGAAGCACTGCCACTCGCCGATGACGAGCCACCGCGCCAAATCCGCTCATCCGCAGACTCGGTTTGATCACGCGCTGGAGAGCGCAGATGTGAGTCATTCCGCCGCCTCAGCATGCCACAAGGACGCTGCGCATTTGCGCAGCAGCGATCCCTTACGGCGTCTCGGCTAGGGCTTCAGAGGTGGGGATCTCCCCGCACCCGTGCCCCGGCGCGCGCACCAGCGTGCTGATGCATACTGCGAGCCATGCAACCGCGCCCGGAGACCGATCCCCAGCCACGGGCGACGAGCGCGGTCGTGATCACCGCGGAGTCGAGGAACCGGTCCGGCTCACTCCAGCCGACAGTGCTGCGGCGGGTGGGCGGCGTGACTCTGCTCGACCGCACAGTCAAGGTTCTGTGCGAGGCAGGAGTGAGCCACATCGTGGTGGTGGCCGGCTACCGGAGCGAGGACGTGGCGGCGACCATCTACTCCCACGGCCTCCCGGTCGAACTGGTAGCCAACCCAGACTAGCAGCAGGGCACGTCGACCTCGGTGCTGGCTGGCCTCCAGCAGGTCGACGAGGACCGGTGCCTGGTCGTCATGGGCGACCACGTGTTCGAAGCCGACGACGTACGGCGGCTGATGGCCGCACCGGGTCGCAACGTGCTGGCCGTCGACCGTGACCCCCAGCGCCAGGTGGGTGGCCTGGGAGGGGTGGCCCCCGTCCGGGTGCGGACCGAGGCCGACGGCCGACTGCTCGAACTGGCAGCCGACCTGAAGGAGTACGCCGCGATCGACGCCGGCCTCAGCTGCGTCCACGTCGCCGACGTCACGGCCGTGATCGCCGACGCACCGGCGATGCCGTGGGCCGCCGTGCGGCGGCGGATGCTCGACGACGGATTCGAGATGACCACCTGCGACTTCACCGGGCTCTGGGCGGCCGTCGACACACCCGATGGAGTGCGGGCCCTGGAGCGGGTGATGTGGCATCGGTACGGGCCCAAGCCGACTGACCAGATCATCGCCCGAACCGTCAACCGGCGGATCTCGGGACCCCTGACCCGCCAACTGCTGCGGACCGGACTCAGCCCGCATGTGGCCACGTTGCTGGCCTTCGCCACCACGCTCCTCGCGTCCGGCCTGATCGCGGTCGGCGACCGGTGGGCCATGGCCGTGGGCGGCCTCGGCGTCCTGCTCGGCTCCGCCCTCGACGGCGTCGACGGCGAGCTCGCGCGAGTAAGCGGCCGGGCCTCGCGCCGCGGCGCCGCGCTGGACACGCTACTGGACCGCTATGCCGACCTCGCCGTCGTGGTCGGCCTGGTCATCGGCGCCGGCCACGCCGAGACCGCCTGGGCCTGGGCGTTCGCCGCCGGGTGCGGCTGCCTGCTGATCTCCTACATCCACGCGGTGGGCCGAGACACCGAGGTGCGGTTGCTCTTCCGGCGCGAGGTCCGGCTGCTGGTCTTCGCACTGGCGGCGATCAGCGGCCTACCTCTATGGGGGCTGGCGGTCGTCGCCGTCGCGGCCAACCTCGACACGGCGCGCGGCGTGGTGCTGCTCCTGCGCGCGATGCGCACCTGATACCCGCCGAGCCGACCTCAAGGGCGGACTTGAACGTGCGTCTATCCTGCGCATTAGCGTGTCGCCAGCGAAATGGCCCCTTGGCGTGCAATCCTCCACGGCCAGTCAGTTGTTCGGGGTGGAGCTGGAAGGCGTAGTCAGGGCTTCCGGAGGCCAATGGCGGTCGCAGGCGATGCACATGCCAAGGGCGCGCCAGGGGCTAGGCGGACAGGGACGCCACGGCCTCCAGGATGGTCGCCGTGACCGCCTCCGGCTGCGAGACCATGAGGGCGTGCGAGGAGGCGATCGTGCCGATCGTCGATCCTGCTCGTTCGGCCATCCACCGCTGGCCAGCCGGCGGGATCGCCTTGTCCTGCTCGGCCACCAGGGCCCAGGACGGCAGGTGGCGCCAAGCGGGGTCCGACCCCGCCGCACCGGTGAAGGCGCTCACCGCCAGCGGTCGCTGTGACCTGGCCATCACCCACGCCACGTCGAAGGGCAGGTCTGCGGCAAAGACCCTCGCGAAGTCATCGACCCGGATGAACAGGTCGGTGTCCACCTCGTCCCCGGAACCGGGAAGGCTGAACGGGCGCCCGAGGGTGGTGTCAGGCCCGAGCTCACCGCCCGGGAACCTTGACGGGTCCAGCACTGTCGCGATGCTCTCTCCGTGCTCGAGCAGGTATGCCGCGACGAAGACAAGCGCCCGCACGTTCGAGGATCCGCGTGCGGCCTCGCCGACGACCGCACCGCCGTACGAGTGACCCACGAGGACCACGGGCCCGTCGATGGTGTCGAGCACGCTGCGGACCTGACCCGCATCAGACGCGAGGTCGCGCAGCTGGTTGGGGATGGCGATGACACGCAGGCCTGCGGTGTCTAGAGCCGTCATGGTCTGGGACCAGCCGCTCGAGTCGGCAAAGGCGCCGTGGACGAATGCGATCGTGGGCTGGTTGGCCATCGTTGTCTCCTGGATGTGGGCTGGCGCGCCGGGCGTATCCGGCGCACAGCTCCCAGACTCGCCTGACGCGCAGTCCCCGGCTTGCGCACGATGACTGAACCCATGACTGCCGGACCCGCGCTACCTCCCCTGTGGCTGGACGAAATGCACAGGTGGTCCCATGCTCAACCCATGGCCATGTCGACCGAGACGCAGCTCTTCGGTCGTGACGAGGTCATCCTCCAGCTGGTGGGGGTCCTGGAACAGGTGGAGCGCAACGGGGTCGCGGTCGGGCTGACCGGCGAACCAGGCATGGGCAAGACCTTGGTGCAGGCGCATGTCAGTGAGCTGGCCCGCGCTGCGGGTTTTGCCGTGTTGTCGGCGCGAGGCAGCCAGCGCGAGACCCACCTTCCCTACGCAAACCTGCACCAGCTGCTCACACCGATCCTGGCCACCGTGGACGAGCTGCCTCCCAGGCAGCGGGACTCGTTGCTCGCCTGCTTCGGGGCGGTCGAGGTCGAGGAGGTCAACCCCTTCTTCACCTCACTGGGAGTCCTCGAGCTCATCGTGCGCACGGCCAACGACAAGCCTGTGCTGATCAGCCTCGACGACCTCCACTGGATGGACCAGCCGACGTTGGACACCCTCGCCTTCGTCGCGAGGCGGATCGAGCCCGAGCGCGTGGTCCTGTTGTGCACGTCGCGCTCCCAGGAACCACTTCTCGGCGATGACCAGACGATGACCTGGATCGAGCTGGAAGGTCTGTCCTCCGAGACCGCCGAGACCCTGCTGAGGTCGCGGTCCCCAGAGCTGGCGACACCCCTGCGCGAGCGCGTCATTGCCGAGTCTGGTGGCAATCCGCTCGCCCTGGTCGAGTTCGTCAAGGCGCTCCAGACGGGAACCTACGCCTGGAGCGAGCTGGACCGGGCCCTGCCCATGACCGACCGGCTCGAACGGGCCTTCACCGCGAGGGCAGACACCTTGGGCCCAGCGGCGCGGGCAGTGGTCGACGTCGCAGCGCTCGATGACGGCGACGACATCAGGCAGCTGGTCACTGCCGCCTCCCTCCTGGCTGGCTCCACCGTGGGCGTCGACGCGGTCTCCGGCGCCGTAGAGCTCGGCCTGCTCACCGTCGACGGATCGACCTACGCCCTCAGCCATCCCCTCATGGGGTCAGCCGTGCGTCGAGCCATGACGCAGGGGCGGCGCATGGAGGGTCATGCTGCACTTGCCACGACTCTGGCTGCCTTTCCCGAGCGGGCTCTGTGGCACCGGGCAGGCGCCGTGTCCGGGCGTGACGAATCCATCGCGGCCGAGCTCGAACGGGCTGCCGATTCCGCGCGCCGACGCGGAGCGTTCGCGACGGCGCTGGCTCGGCTCGAGCGCTCGGCCGCGCTCAGCCCGGACCCCCAGGACCAGGCGTCGCGGCTGCTGAGCGCCGCCGAGCTCGGATACGAGCTCGGTCGGTTCGGCCACGTCGAGCAGATCAAGTCCCGAGTGCTGCGCATGACGCTGCGCCCCCGTGACCGATCCCGCCTGACCTGGCTCGAAGGCGCCTTTCACGACGGTGCCACCAGCGAGCCCGCCGACGTGCGTCACCTCGTCCGCCTCGCAAGGACCGCGAACGACGACGACGACACCGACCTCGCCATGCAGCTCCTCTTCGGCGCGGCCCGAAGGGTCTGGTGGCGGGACCCCGGCGAGTCGGTCAGGCACGAGATCATCGGTGCCGCGCGCGAGGTGCCACTGCGCTCGGACGACCCGAGACTCCTCGCGGTGTTCGGTCTGGCGGAGTCGCTCGAGCTGAGTGCCGCGGTCCTCGCGCAGCTCGACCATTGGCCGGTCGACCTGGGCGGTCGGTTGGAGCTGGCGGCACCCCTCGGTATCGCGGCGTTCTGTTCGGGCGACTTCGTGCGAGCAGACTCGTTCCTCACCTTGGCCATCAACCAGCTGAGGGGCGAGGGCCGCCTAAGCCTGCTCGCCGAAGCGCTGGCCATCCGAGCGTGGGCGGAGATCAACCTCGGCGTCTTCGACGCGGGCCGATCCGCCGACGAAGGAATGCGACTCTCGACCGAGACGGGGCAGAAGGTCTGGGCTGGCACGGCCGGGCTCGCCCTGGCCGTCATCGACGCCGTGGCCGGACGTTGGCAAGGACGCCACTGGTCGCTCGTCAAGGCCGAGCAGATCGCCCTGCAGCTGCCGAACGCCAGCTCGTCCCTGCTGGCCGGCGCACAGCTGGCCAGGGGGATCGCGGAGCTCGGCTCCAACCGGCCGGAGCCTGCGTACGGCGAGCTGGTCCGCGTCTTCCGGCCCAGCGACCCCGCCCACCAACGGGTGCAGCAACTCTGGACCATCAGCTACCTGGCTGAGGCGGCCGTGAGCACCAACCGTCGCGAGCACGCCCGGCCGCTGCTCGCCGCGGTGGAGGAGCTCACCGCGGGCTCGAGCGCCGTCGGTGCCGAAATCGCGTTGGAGTACACCCGGGCCGTCCTGTCCGACGACGACACCGCGGAAGGGTTGTTCCTGGCTGCGATGGCCGGGGCGGGCTCCCCGTTCCCCTGGCATCAGGCCCGCACCCAGCTCGCCTACGGCTCGTGGTTGCGCCGTCAGCGCCGTGTCACCGAGTCCCGGGAGCCCCTGAGGGCCGCACGCACTGCCTTCGACGCGCTGGGGACCAAACCGTGGGCCCTTCGCGCCGACCACGAGCTGCGGGCCACCGGCGAGCGCGGGTGGGAACCAGCACCCAACAGCCTCGAGGAGCTCTCACCGCAGGAAGCCCAGATCGCGCAGCTGGCCTCGCAGGGGCTGTCGAACCGTGAGATCGCGCAACGCCTGTTCCTGTCGCACCGCACCGTCGGCTCCCACCTCTACCGGATCTTCCCGAAGCTCGGGATCACCAGCCGCCAGCAGCTCGCCGAGATCCTCATCGGCGCGACCGCGGTCGACGCCGTGCTCAACCATCCGCAGTCATCCGACTGAAGCCAGCCCCTCCCACGTAGACCTAGCGTCGGGGCACGCCGAGCTGCATCCGGCACCGGCTCGACTCAGGAGGAACGACTGTGGCAACACCTGTTCTCTTCATCCACGGACTGTGGCTGCACGCCACGTCGTGGGAAGCGTGGCTCTCGCGGTTTGACGACGAGGGATACGACGCCCAAGCCCCAGGCTGGCCGGGCGACGGTCCGACGGTCGATGCCTCCCGAGCCGACCCCGACGCCATCGGCGACCACGGGATAGACGACGTCGTCGCACACTTCGCGGAGCTCATCGACCAGCTGCCGGAGAAGCCCATCCTCATCGGTCACTCCTTCGGTGGCATGATCGCCCAGAAGCTCCTGGGCCAGAACCGCGCCACCGCCGCAATCGCCATTGACGCGGCGCAGATCAAGGGCGTGCTCCCCGTGCCGCTGTCGGCACTACGCGCAACGCTGCCCGTGTTCAAGAACCCGGGCAACAGGCACCGCGCCGTGTCACTGGATGCTCAGCAGTTTCGCTTCGCGTTCGGCAATGCCATCTCCTCCGACGAGTCGGACCAGCTCTTCGAGCGCTGGACGATCCCCGCGCCGGGTCGTCCCCTCTTCGAAGCGGCAGCCGCGAACTTCGACCCGCACTCGCCGGCCAAGGTCGCCACCGACAATGAGGGCCGCGGACCCCTGCTGCTCATCGCGAGCGGTCAGGACCACACCGTGCCCGAGTCGGTCACCCGCTCGACCTTCAAGCAGTATCGGCACTCCGCCGCCGTGACGGAGCTAAAGACCTTCGCCGATCGTGGTCACTCGCTCGTCATCGACTCAGGGTGGACCGAGGTCGCCGACGTGTGCCTGAAGTGGTTGCGGGAGCAGGGGCTATGAACCTCGAGCTCGGCGGCAAGGTGGCAGTGGTGACCGGGGCCAGCCAAGGGATCGGCTTCCACGTGGCACGCGCACTCTGCCAGGAGGGAGCCAAGGTCGCAGCCGGCGCCCTGCGTGGCTCGAGCGAGCTGTCCGCACTGACCGAGGAGCACGACGTCGCCGTGGTCCTGGGTGACCTCACCACGAGCAGCGGTTGCCAGGCTCTGGTGGACGAGGCGGTCTCACGGTTCGGGCGGGTCGACCTGCTGGTCAACAACGTGGGTGGCGTGCGTCCGCGTACCGACGGCTTTCTCGCCGTCGCCGATGAAGAATGGCAGTGGGCCCTCGAGCTCAACCTTCTCTCCGCCGTACGAGCGACGCGTGCTGCGTTGCCGCACCTGTTGGATGCCGCTCCATCGGCGATCGTCACCATCTGCTCGGTCAACGCCGCCCTGCCCGATCCCGGTGTCATCGACTACAGCGCGGCCAAGGCCGCGCTGCGAAGTTTCTGCAAGTCCCTCTCCAAGGAGCTCGGCCCCGCAGGTGTACGGGTCAACACCGTCAGCCCCGGTCCGGTGGAGACGGCGCTGTGGCTCGGACCGGGTGGCGTCGCCGAGACCGTGGGCCAGGCCAGTGGCCAGGATCCTGCTGCCGTGAAGCAGGCCGCCATCGCCGACACCGCGACCCGGCGCTTCACTCGTCCCGAGGAAGTCGCCCGGACGGTCCTCCTGCTCGCCTCCGGCACGGTCGGCAACCTCACGGGCACGGACGTGCTGATCGACGGCGGCATGGTGGCCACCGTCTGACCGGCGCAGCCCCCGACGCGCTGCTCCTGCGGACGGCTGTCCACGTCCGCCTCCACCCGCACTCACGCCATACCAAGGAAGAGAGAACTGCCATGTCCGCGAACCCACGTCTCATCGGCCGCGCCCGCTGGAGCGGCCTCGCCGCTGCCGCGGTCGTCGCCCTCCTGCCCGTCAGCGGCTCACTCGCCGCCGGCTCCTCCGGCCGCGCCGAAGCCGCCACCGCCCACGGCACCGCCACCTCTGCCCCGCAAGCAAGGTACGTCAGCACGAGTGGCGCCAAGCCCACCATCGTCCTCGTGCACGGGGCCTTCGCCGACGCTTCCGGCTGGAGCGAGGAGGTCACACGCCTGCAACGACTCGGGTACGACGTCATCGCCCCTGCCAACCCGCTGCGCGGGCTCACGAACGACGCGGACTACGTGCGGTCGGTCCTGGCGACCATCCCCGGTCCGGTCGTCCTCGTCGGGCACTCCTACGGAGGTGCCGTGATCACCAACGCGGCGCGAGGGGCCGACAACGTCAAGGCCCTCGTCTACGTCGCCGCCTTCGTCCCGGACGCCGGTCAGGCGATCGTCACCTCGTACGACCCCGCGACCTACCCGGGCTCACTCCTCGGACCCGAAACCACGCTGGTGCGCCCCGCCCAGAACCCCGCTGCGCCTGGCGGGCAGGACGTCGACGTCTACATCAGGCCATCGTCGTTCCGCGTCGTCTTCGCCGGCGACCGCAGCCCCGCCGCCGCGGCAGTCCTGGCCGCGACACAACGTCCACTCAGCTACTTCGCGCAGACCGAACCCTCCGGCGAGCCGGCATGGAAGACCATCCCCAGCTGGGACCTCGTCACCCTGCAGGACCACGCCATCTCCCCCGGCGGTCAGCTGTTCATGGCCCGACGCGCCGGCGCCACGGTGAGCACGGTCGACTCGGCCCATGACGTGATGATCTCCCACCCGCAGGAGGTGGTGAACGTCATCCTCAAAGCTGTCGGATCCGTGCGCTGACAGTCCGTGAGCGTCCGGGATGGGTGCGTCATACCGCGAAACGGCGTCGATATGCACGCACATGCCGATGACAGCGCCCCCGCGATCACTTCCGGGAGGTGACGCGGTCGCGCAGACTGGGCACATGAGCGCCGAACCCGTCACCGCGATCGACGAGAACGATGATCGGAGCGCGCAGTGCTGGTGCTGCGGCTCGATCGATGCCCCCGCCCGGATGCTCCAGCTGGGCGACCACCCGGAGGTTCGCCTCTGCCTACAGTGCGCCCACTTTGTGCACCACCGGGCGTGGGAAATCGAGGACGAGGGCAAGCACGGACCGGTCGCAGCCGCCCGGGGTCAGTTCCGCAACCTCCGCACTGAGGTCATGCGCCTGGGGTGGCACCAGAACAGATTCATCGGCGGCAAACTCCGGTGGCTCGGCAAGTGCCTGCCATAGCCGTGGACATCGAACTGCTGGTCATGCCGGACTGCCCAAACGATGCCTCCGCCGCCGAGCTGATCACGAACGCCGTGGCAGACACTCGAGTGAAGGCCACCATCACCCACACCATCATCGCCAGCCAAGAGCAGGCGCGGCAGTGTGGCTTCATCGGCTCCCCAACCATCCTGCTCAACGGCCTCGACCCATTCGCCCGGCCCGACGCATCGCCAGCCCTGTCCTGTCGGCTCTACACCACCCCAGACGGACTACGGGGCATCCCAGCACTGCGCGACCTGCGACAAGCAATTGAGCGCGTAGCGGCGGGCTGACCGCGCGAGCGAACGACCGCTCGTGCCGCAGTCCGGACGGTGAGCCCTTGCTAACCGTAGGTCCGCTGCTTCCGGGACCCCTGGCTCGGGTTATAGCCTGAGTGGGTGCTCGACCTCGGCGGGATCGACGTTGAAGAGATCGCCACCGCGCTCGCGGATCAGATGGATTACGAGCACCGATGGCTGCTCGACCCGCAGACAGGCCAGGTGGCGTTCTGGACCAGCGACACCGGCATCGACGGCGAGAACCCCGTTGAGATCGACGAGCGCGATCTCATTTCCATCGACCCGGTCCCGTCGTACGTCTGGTACCAGGACATGGCCGACTTCGCTGCGGGCGTCACCGACGGTGCGGCAGGACGGCGCCTGGCCGACGTGCTCCAAGGTCGCGGAGCGGTTCCGTCGGTTCAAGGTCCAGCTCTACGAGCACCTGCCCGCGCTGATCGCGCCCTGGCACGCCTTTCGTGATGTCCGAGCCCAGCGTCGCGCCGTCGATTGGCTCCTAAACCAAGGCCTCATCGACCAGAACGCCGCTGAGAAGTTCGCGGACGACCACCCAGAGCCCAGCCTGCCCTGACGCCAGCAGGCGTGAGCACAGATGGCTTTGCGCAAGGAGCGTCTCTCCACCCCCTTGGTGTCACCGTTGCGCCCCGAAACGCCACCGGCCGCCGTACCCGGCTCTCCGACCCGTACCCCCCACCAAACCGCCTACCGCGATGTCCCACACACCTCATGCATTGTCGGCGAGGTTCTGGCGGACGAAATTCCGTCAACGGCGCCACAGGTAGCGTTCCCGCGGCCGACCTGCGGGCTGACGCAGGTGCTCCAAGTCTGTCAGGACGCTGCGCCACCGTGCGTCAACGAGGTCGCCGCGGGCGGCGCGGTCCCCCAGCTCTCGCAGCACCCGGCGGCAGGCGGCTGGAGAGTTGAGGACGGCCCGGACGTGGTCCTCGATCGAGACCACGGTGTCGATATACCGGATGCCGATGGCTCCACTGTCCGCCGCGCGTCTCTCCTCCGACGCTGCCCGGCGGCACTGCGGCGAACACCACCGCTTGGGTCGTCCGGGTCCAGGGGGCCGCGCCTCTGGGATCACCCGACCGCAGCGAGGGCATGCACGGACTTCGCGGCCATCTCGCGTCACTGGTTCTGTTCCAGTCCGAGCGTCCAGGTGATCACGGTCGCTGCACGCCAGCGCAGGTGCTTCCCGATCCGCATCCCCTTCGGTCCGTAGCCCGTCGTCCGCCACGAGTAGATCGTCTGCTTGGGCACCCCGAGGTAGTTGGCCAGGTCGTCGATGTCCCACAGCTCCTGGTACTCCATCGGCTTTGCCGGCCGACGGGCTGGCAGCGGAGGTACGGGCCGTGACGTGCGTCGATCCGCGTTCTGGGGGTCCCCAACGCTGTCCCACAGCCCCAGCTGCTCCTGGTCCTTGGCGTTCTGGCTCATGACGACGATCTCCTCGCGATGCTGGTGGGTTCGGCCTGTCGCTGACGAATGCCGACGGGTCGTCGTCGGTGGTCATCTGGAGGAATTGCTGTCGGGTCCGGCGACAACCGTGAATGTCCGGAACGGGCCACCAGTCGGCCTCGACCGCCGTCGGAGGTCGCGGCTAACGTGGCGACCTCGGAGAGGAATGGCATGGCCTTCATCGCGCAGCACCATGGGAATCTCGATGCCTGAGGGGATCAGCCGTCGCGGTGAGTCCTGGCGCGCCCGGTACCGAAACCCCGAGACGGGCCGGCAGCACGAGCGGTCGTTCCCCAGGCAGGCCGACGCCGTCCGGTGGCGGCGTCAGCAGCTCGACGCCCTGGATCGGGGACGGTGGGTCGACCCCGAGGCAGGGAAGGTGTCCTTCGTCCGCTACTTCGAGGCGTGGGAACGCGACCAGGTCTGGACCGACGGCACCCGGCAGGCGATGTCACTGGCCGCCCGGTCCACCACCTTCGCTGACGTCGACCTACGCCGCGTCCGCCCCAGCCACATCGAGGCGTGGGTCAAGTCGATGACCATCCCCACCCAGAAGCGACCACGACCCCTGGCGCCGGGCACGATCAAGACCCGGTTCGTCAACGTGCGATCGGTCTTCCGGGCTGCCGTCCGCGACGGGATGATCGCCGTCGACCCCACCCTC
The DNA here is from genome assembly GCF_006438965.1 of Pedococcus bigeumensis. Taxonomy (GTDB): domain Bacteria; phylum Actinomycetota; class Actinomycetes; order Actinomycetales; family Dermatophilaceae; genus Pedococcus; species Pedococcus bigeumensis_A. The sequence continues at coordinate 142,409 of NZ_RCZM01000007.1, read as the reverse complement.
TCGGTCCGCCTCCCCCGCCTGCGCAAGCGCGAGGCGGCGATGACGATCCCCGCCCCGGAGGTCGTTCGACGCATTCTCGACGCCTCCCACCCACGGTTCACGGCGTTCGTCGGGCTGTGCGCCTTCGCCGGCCTGCGCCTTGGCGAGGCCGCAGCCCTGCGCGTCGAAGACGTCGACTTCCTGCGCCGCCAGGTTCAGGTGAGCCGACAGGTCCAGCGACTCACCGGCGGCGAGCTCGACATCCGGCTCCCGAAGTACAACTCCGAGCGCACTGTCCACATCCCCGACGCGCTCGCCCAGATGCTCGCCCAGCACGTCGAGCTGGGTCTCTTCAACGGCTGGCTCTTCGCGGGCGTCGAGGGCGTTCCGCCCCACCAGAACACCGTCGGTTACCGGTGGCGGACCACTTTGTTCAGGGCTGGGATCGAGGGCGTCCGACTGCACGACCTGCGGCACTTCTACGCCTCCGGGCTCATCGCCTCTGGCTGCGACGTCGTGGCGGTCCAGCGGGCTCTGGGCCACGCCAAGTCGACCACCACTCTGACCACCTACGCCCACCTGTGGCCGTCGGCTGAAGACCGAGTCCGCGACGCGTCAGCCCGCCTCGTGGCCGAGGTCCTCGGATCTGGTGAGGGCACTGTGAGGGCAGATGACGCCTAAATAGGCTCTGACCTGCGGCTTTACACGTTGAAGCGGAACTCGACCACGTCGCCGTCGGACATGACGTAGTCCTTGCCCTCGATCCGGACCTTGCCGGCAGCCTTGGCCGCCGCCATCGAACCCGTGGAGTCGAGGTCCTCGAACGAGACGATCTCGGCCTTGATGAAGCCGCGCTGGAAGTCGGTGTGGATGACGCCAGCAGCCTGGGGAGCGGTCCAGCCCTGGCCGATGGTCCAGGCGCGGGACTCCTTCGGACCGGCCGTCAGGTAGGTCTGCAGACCGAGGGTGTGGAACCCGGTGCGCGCCAGCTGGGTGAGTCCGGACTCCTCCGCACCGAAGGACTCCAGCATCTCCATCGCCTCGTCGGGCTCCATCTCCATCAGGTCGACCTCGAGCTTGGCGTTGAGGAACACCGAGTCGGCTGGCCCAACCATCTCGCGCAAGGACGCGTGCAGGTCGGCGTCGGCGAGCTGGTCCTCGTCGAGGTTGAAGACGTAGATGAACGGCTTGGTCGTGAGCAGCCCGAGCGAACGCGCGTCGGTGGGGTCGACCCCGGCAGCCGCGCCCGCGGCATACAGGGTGTTGCCCTCCTCGAGCACCTTCTGCGCGAGCACTGCGTTGTCGAAGGACGCCTTCTTGTCCTTCTGGATCCGTGACTCCTTCTCGAGCCGCGGCACGGCCTTCTCGAGGGTCTGCAGGTCGGCCAGGATCAGCTCGGTGTGGATCGTCTCGATGTCGGAGGCGGGCGAGACCTTGCCGTCGACGTGGACGACGTCGCCGTCCTCGAACGCGCGCACCACCTGGCAGATCGCGTCGGCCTCGCGGATGTTGGCGAGGAACTTGTTGCCCAGGCCCTCACCCTCCGACGCCCCGCGCACGATCCCGGCGATGTCGACGAACGACACCGTCGCGGGCAGGATGCGCTCGGAGCTGAAGATCTCGGCGAGCCGCTTCAGCCGGGCATCCGGCAGGGGGACGACCCCGACGTTCGGCTCGATGGTCGCGAACGGGTAGTTCGCGGCGAGCACGTTGTTCTTGGTCAGGGCGTTGAACATCGTGGACTTGCCCACGTTGGGCAGGCCGACGATTCCGATAGTGAGAGCCACAAGGCCGAGAGTCTACCGGCGGTCGGGAGCCGGAGCTGACGCCCTCGCCAGCTGGCGCGAGAGCGCGACCAGGCGCCCTTCGCTGTCCCACACCTCGGCGTCCTCCTCGAGGAAGCCACCGGCCAGGGTGCGGTTCGTCAGGCTCACCCGCAGCCAACCCGGAGCCGGCCGGGCGCGCACGTGCGCGGTGAGCTCGAGCGTCGGCGTCCAGCCCGGCAGGCCGAGCTCGAACGCCACCGGAGGCAGCGCGTCGACGGCAAGGAGCAGCAGCAGCGGGTCGGGCTCGCGGCCGTCGGCCATCCGCAGCCAGCCCCGGATGACGCCGTTGCCGGACGGCTCGCCGACCGCCCAGCCCGTCGTGGCGGGGTCGAGGCGCATGTCGAGTCGCTGGAGCAGCGAGGCGTGCTTGAGGAAGTCCGGTGGCGCCTGCGCCGCCGAGATGCACCGGTCCGGCGGCGGGAGGTCCGGTGGGGCGGCCGAGGTCGTGATGTCGCCGTCGACCGACTCCAGGTCGCCGTAGGTCGCGAGGAACCGGACCCGCTCGACCTCGCCTCCTGCGCCGTCGTCCTGCAGCAGCGACGCCTGGCCCGTGGACACTGCGCGACCGCGACGCACTACCGAGGTGCGTACCGTGGCCGGCCCGGGGACGCCGGGCGTCAGGTAGTAGGCGCTGATCGCGAGCGGGTCCGGATGGGCGGGACGGTCGCCGTCCGCCGTGCCGAGCTCGGTCGCCAGGGCACGTCCGGCGATGGCGAGGAGCACCCCACCGTTGACTCCCCCGCCGATCCGCCAGCCCTCGCCCAGCGCCGAGTCGTAGACCCCCGGCTCCCCCACGCGTGCGGTGACTGCTGAGCCCTCGTCGAACTCGCTGGCCCCGTTGACCATTCGCTGCTCCCATCCGTGCGCTGCGCGGCATACCTCGTTGCACTGGAGGGTATGCCGCGCAGCTGCCGGTCAGGACGTGGCCGTGGCCTGCGCCACGTCCGCTGGTGCCGCGGTCGAGGTCTGCGTGGGCTGGGTCGACGAGGCCGTCGGGTCCGTGCCACTCGACGGGCTGGTCGGACTGGTCGGCGTGGAGCTGTCCGGACTCGATGAAGAACCGGGCGCGCTCGACGAGGAGAGGGTCGACGACGGCGTGCCTGCAGTGGACGATCCGGTGGCTCCCGTGGTCGGCGATGCCGTTCCGGCCGGTCCCGTGGTCGAAGTCCCGCCCGGGGTGTGCTGGGTGCCCGCAGACGGTGGGATCCACGCAGGATCCTGCTGCACGATGGCTAGGATCTGGCGCTCGAAGTCGGTCAACCGCTGCTGCAGCTCGCTGAGCGGGACGTCCTGGATGGAGGCCCCGAACGCGGCGATCTCCTTCCAGAGCGCGGCGAGGTCGGCCGTGCTCTGAGCACTCAACGGGCCGGACAGGGTCACCACGAGCTGCGTCGCGAGCGCCTGGGTGACGCATTGGACACAGCTGTAGTTGACGGCCGCGGCGACGTTCTCCGGCACGACGACGCTGGCGTTCCCGAGGATGAGGACGACCTGGAAGGCCACCGCCACCGTCTGGCACCCGGTGCAGGACGCCAGTGCGTAGGCCTCGTTGGTGTTGGCGACCGTGTCGCCGTCCGCCCAGACCAGGGCGAAGGCCACGTCGTAGACCGTGGACCCGTCCGTGGTGTTCACGGCCATGGCCTGGTTGCCACCGTCGCCGGGGGGCAACGGACGGTTGAAGGGGAAGACCCAGGTGGGCTGCGCCGTGTCGTCAGCCTGGGCCTGCCCGCCGCGCGGCACCATGACGACCGCGAGCTCCGGCGCGTCGGCGGTGGGCAGCGCGGCACCCTGCGGCCACACGGCTCGTCCGGCGCCCTGCCGACCCTCCTGCAGGGTGGCCGGCACCCCCGAGCGCAACGTGCGGGAGACCCCGTCGGCCAGCGTGCCGCGTTCGTAGGCCTGGATGGGCCGGTAGGTGCCCGGCTGCGGCCACCACGACCAGGCCAGCCCCGCCACGATCGCCAGCGCGAGCAGGCCGGCGAGCGCACGCCGCACCGGGCGGTCCTCGGTGGCCCGCCAGGTGCCGGTGACGACCTGCCGACCGACCCTGGTGACGATGAACATGACGCCCAGCACCGGCAGGGCGATGGCGACGATCGACAGGATCCGCACGAACACGGCCAGCATGTCCCCGTCCCCGAACTGCGTCTCGAGCCGCGCCCACTGCCGACCCACGGAGGCCCACGCCGTCCCCGCCACCCGCGGGAAGCTCAGGACCATCATCACGAGGGAGAACAGCAGCAACGGGACGACGACGACCACCCACGCGCTGACCACGGCCCGGGCCCACGGCTTGAGCACCTTGGCCTCCGGGTCGTTCCAGTGCCGGGGAAGCAGGCCCACGAGGGTCGGCTTGATCCGGTGGTAGAGGTCGGGCACCCCGGTCAGGTCGGCCAGGACGTGGTAGCCGTCGAAGCGCACCAGTGGGGCCAGCTGGCGCACCATCTGGAGGACCTGGGTGGCGATGATCAGCAGGATGGCGTCCCAGCCGGTCCCCCACCAGACACCGAACATGGCGACCGCGACGATCGCGTTGAAGTAGAGGCCGCCGAGGTCGGTGCGCACGCGACCCGCGCGACCGAGCCGGTAGCTGTCGGTGACGTCGGTGTAGAACGCCGGCCACACGAGGTACAGGCCGGTCCCCATCGCACCGGGCGTCGACCCTGCGTAGCGAGCGCCCGCTGCGTGACCGAACTCGTGGAAGCCCGCCGAGACGACGGTCAGCGCGAACACGGTCAGCAGCAGGCCCGGCCGATCGAACGCCTGGTGGGTGGCTGACGCCAGTCCCTTGTGGAGCAGCACCCAGCCGCAGACCGCGAAGAACGCGGCCATGACGACCACCACGACGACCGGTGCGAACAGCAGGGCGAACGGGGCGGTGATCCGCCGGGTCACCTCCGGGTCGGAGACGACGTACTTGAACCTCAGCGCCAGCAACGGGTTCGAGCGGCGCACCTCGGGGTCCGAGCCATCCGCCTTCTTGAGCACACCCAGCGTGCGCAGCTTGCTGTCACACAGGGTCTCCACGTCTCCCTCCGACACCTGGCGTCCGATGGCGGCCCCCACCGCCTCGGCCACCTCTGCCGCGGTGCGCCGGCCGTCGACTTGCTCCAGCACGGCGTAGAGCAGCGGGGTCAGCTGGATCGTCTGACCGTCGCCACGCCGCACGAGGGCGGGCGCGACCCGGTAGCCGGAGCCAGGCACCGACCCGAGGAGCTGCACGCCGTCGGCGCGCACGGGTACCGCACCCCCACCAGCGGGTGGGGGCGCGGTTGCCTCGTCGTGGACGGGTGTTGGCGCGTGGGGGGCACCCGGCCCCTCGAAGGGAGTCACGTCAGCGAGACCTGGCGCCGACTACTGGGAGATGTCCGACGACTGGTCGGTCGTCGCATTCGCGTCGGCGTCGATGTGCTGCGTGATGATCGCGTCCTGCTGGGCGAGAGCCGCGGCGTCGGAGTCGATCGACCCGATGTTCGCGGAGACCGCGGCGTCGATCGGCGCGGCCACGTTGGCGTTGGCGGCCACCGCTCCAGTGATCGGGGCGGCGAGGTGGAGGTCTGCTGCGAGGTCGACGTTCACGTTGAGCAGGTCGCCGTCGAGGGCACCGCTGCTGGTGACCGGCGCCGTCGGGTCAGCGGCGCCGTCCGTCGGCGCCGTGCCATCGACAGGGACATCGGCTGGAGCGTCCGCAGGTGCGTCGGCGGGCGCGTCGGGCGTGGCCTGGTCGATGACCGAGTCCTGGCCACCATGGGCCACGGCCTCGCCGGTGATGCCCTGGTCGATGACGACACCCTGGTCGGCGAGCGCCTGAGCCTCGGAGCCCACGGAGAGGACGTTCGCGCCGACGGCCGCATCGATCGGCGCCGCCACGTTGGCGTTGGCCGCGACGGCCAGGTCGATGGGCGCCGCGGCGTCGAGGCCGAGGTCGAGGTCCGCGTTCAGGTCCAGGAGGCTGATGACCTCCTTGTCGGGCAGGGCGGTGCCGCCCTCGGCGGCCAGCTCGTCCGCGGTCAGCGGCGGCATGCTCGAGTCAGTCATGGTGCACTCCGTGTTTCTACGGTTTCCCCCGGCCCGATGACTCCGCGAGAGTACCCGCCGAATCGCCTCGGCGCACATCGGGCAGGGCTCTGACCTGCGACGATGCCCAAGAGGGCGCGATTCCGGTGGAGACGACGCGTCAGGTGGCCGGGGCGACGGGCAACCATGCGGCATACCCGGGTTGACCTCACCTCACAGGGCCGGGAGTCCGTCCTCGAGGTATGCCGTGGGGCCGGCATGGGTGGCGAGGAAGGCCAGCAGGCGCTGGTTGTAGGGCGCGACGCGCTCCTCCCACTCCTCCTCGCCCGCAAAGTGCAGTGAACGAATCTCCCTGCGCTCCAAGGTGGTCCGGGCAAGGAGCTCGTCGTCGGCGACACCGAGGTCGAAAACGAACACCGTGGCGTCGGTCCAGCCGCGCCACGGGGGCAGCCAGTTGACGGCGAGCAGGCCGCGGACCTGCACCTCGATGGCCAGTTCCTCGCGGACCTCACGGACCACGCACTGAGCAGGCGACTCGGACGGGTCGACCACCCCTCCGGGCAGGTCCCACTCGGCCTTGTAGGTCAGCTCGCACAGCAGCACCCGGCCCTCGGAGTCGCGCAGCACTCCCTGGGCGATGGCCCGCTTGGTCGGCAGCGAGGAGTTGAGCAGGGCGATGAAGCCGTCGCGGCTGTCGGGTTCGGCGTCGGTACGCAGCCTGGCGAGCACCATCGTGTCGCGGCGGTCGCTCGGCCCGATCAAGGCGCCGCGGGCGATGCCCTCCTTGCGCAGACCCGCCCGCAGCGCGGCACGCACCCCCGCCCGGTCGGCGTCGTCGACGCGGGTCTCGATGCGTTGCACGGCAAGGTTTTCGAACGTCCAGGCGACCACCATGCGAAGGGCACGTTCCACGATGCCGACCTCCCGGTACTCGGACACGACCGCCCAGATCAGGTCCGCGTCCCCGGACCCGTCCTCGATCACCTCGACGCGTCCCACCTGCTCGCCCTCCCACACGACCGCGAACGCGTGGTCGCCCGTCGCATCGTCGTCGCCCTCGAGGGGGCGCAGGGTCAGGTCGCCATCGGCGGCGGCGGTTTCGGGCATGGTCCGACGCTATCGCTGCGCTCGGCCGTCAGCCGGGCGGGCCTCAGCGACAAGGGTGTCGCTGAGGCGTGGTGTCGGTGCCGGATGGGATGGTCGGCCCATGGAGCTCGTGGGCATGCTGGTCGTCGGCCTGGTCGTCGGTGTGGCTGCCGGGTGGTGGGTCGCGCACACCTCCGGCGCTGCCTCCCTCGCCTCGGCCCGCACCGAGTCCGACCTCCTGCGCGAGCGCGTGGTCGACCTCGAGGCCGCCATCTCCGACGACGCGCAGACCGCCGCGGCGCTGCTCCCACTGCGCGATGCGCTGGTCCGGGTCGAGCAGCAGGTCGGCACGCTGGAGCGCGACCGCACCAGCCAGTTCGCGGCCCTCGAGACGACGATCGCAGCGGTCCACGAGTCGACGGCTGCGCTGGGGCGCCAGACCCAGTCACTGGCCGGTTCGCTCAACTCCTCGACGGTCCGCGGGGCGTGGGGCGAGGTGCAGCTGCGCCGGGTCCTCGAGCACGCCGGGCTGCTGGCCCGGTGCGACTTCGACGAGCAGGTATGCCGGGTGAGCCGGCACCAGCGCCAGGTGCGCCCGGACGTCGTCGTGCGGCTGCCCGGCGACAAGTACCTCGTCATCGACGCGAAGGCCCCGATGGGCGCCTTCCTCGCCGCCCAGGCAGAGGACCTGTCCGCGAGCGAGCGGGCGACCTTCCTGCGTGCGCACGCGGCGTCGCTGAAGTCGCACGTCACGGCCCTCGCCGCCAAGGACTACTGGACCGCGTTCGAGAACTCGCCCGAGATGGTCGTCTGCTTCGTGCCCAGCGACGCGATGCTGGCGGCCGCCCTGTCGGCCGACCCGGCCCTGCACGAGGACGCCATGGCGCGGCGGGTGGTGCTCGTCGGTCCCGGCTCGCTGCTCGCGCTGCTCCGCACGGTTGCCTTCACCTGGCAGCAGGACGCCCTGACCGCCCATGCCCGCGAGGTGATGACGCTGGGCCGCGACCTCTACGACCGACTCGGCACGCTGGGCAGCCACACCATGAAGATGGGCACCGCCCTGCAGCGGTCGGTCGAGGCCTACAACCAGATGGTCGGGGCACTCGAGTCCCGCGTCCTCGTCTCGGCCCGCCGGATGCACGAGGCGGGGATCGTCGAGCAGCCGCTCCCGAGCCCGCAGGCGCTCGAAGCCGGTCCGCGGGTGCTCACCGCGATGGAGCTGATCGAGGCCGCGACTGCGGACGCCGAGCGCCCTCAGCTGGCGTTCGACGGACCCGAGGTCCCGTCGAGGTGGACCGGCAGGGAGTCGACCGCGTAGACGATCGACTTGTCCCGGAAAGCCAGCGTCTCCGGCTCCACCGCCAGGGCCAGCTCCGGGAAGCGGCGGACCAGTCGGGGGAACGCGATCCGCAGCTCGAGGCGGGCGAGCTCGGCGCCCACGCAGCGGTGGAAGCCGTAGCCGAACGCGACGTGCGGAGACGGCGGCCGGTTCGGGTCGAAGGTGCCGAGGTCGGGGCCGACGCGGTGGTCCCGATCGGCGCGGCTGAGCGCGGCAATGACGACGTCGCCCTTGCGGATCCGCTTGCCGAACAGGTCGAGATCCTCCTTGGCGAACCGCGGGAAGGCGATCTGCACGACGCTGAGGTAGCGCAGCATCTCCTCGACCACCCGGTCGATCGAGCTGTCGTCGTCGCGGACCAGCTCGAAGTGCTTGCGGTCGCGGAGCAGGACCAGCGAGCCGAGCGCCAGCATGCTGGCCGTGGTCTCGTAGCCGCCCGTGAAGACGCCATCGGCCAGGCCGGCGACCTCCTCGTCGCTGACGTCGTCGCCGACTGCCGCGAGGATCCGCCCCAGCAGTCCGTCGCCGGGGTTCGCGCGCTGCTTGCGGGTTGCCTCGAGGAGGAACAGCTGGCTCTGCGAGATGGCGCCGAAGGCACCGGCGCCACCGGCCGTGACGTCGAACCGGGCGTGGCTGAGGGTCATGAACCGTGCGCGATCCTCGGCCGGCAGGCCGAGCAGCTCGCAGATGACGAGGAACGGGATGGGGAAGGCGAACTGCTCGACGAGGTCGACGACCGGGCCGCTCGCCTCCATCTGGTCCAGCTGCGCGTCGACGATGGCCTCGATCCGGGGCGTCAGCCGGTTGATCCGCCGCATCGTGAACTCGGGGGTGAGCAACGTCCGCAGCCGGGTGTGCTCGGGCGGGTCGGTGAAACCGAGCCCGCCGACACTCGCGCCCGCCGCTCCGACATAGGGCCGGATGTCGTTGCTGAACCGGCGCTGGTCGGCCAGAACTGCCTTGGCTTCGTCCTGCCCCGACACCAGCCAGATGTTCATCCCGAACATGTGGGCCAGCCGGTGCACCGGGTCGGGCGCGGAGTGGCCGATCCTGGTCACGGGGTCCAAACCGGACCGTCGCAGCGGTCGCAGCAGGCGGCGCGGGACCGCCTCCAGGCTCGTGAGGTCGACGGGTGCGCCACCCGTGGCCCGGGCGACGAGCCGCTGCGTCAGCCGCGTTCGCGCACTGGTCAGGCCGATCATGGGTCAGACGGTACCCGCGACAGGTCGGTCCCGTTGACACCTACGGGCTCACGCTCGTGCGTGGCGTCCGTCCTGCGCAGTGGGAGTGGCTGCAGGATTGGCTGCAGGCCCGGCTGCGGGCAGGTTCAGACGAGGACGAGGTGCCAGACCGTGCCGTCATCGAAGTGGGTGACCCAGACCCCGTCCGGAGCGGGCGCGACGACGGCCGGTCCGGCTCCCACCTGCAGGCGTTCGACGGCCTTTCCCGACGTGGTGTCGATCCGGGTGACCAGGTCGCCGACGTCGTCCGGCACCCACACCCAGGCCCCGTCTGTCGATGCCTTCAGGTTGACCGGCGAGGCGCCTGCGGCTGCTGGAGGACCGACCGGAGCGAGGGTCGTCGCGTCGATGCCTGCGACCGTGCCGGACTTGACGTTGGAGACCCAGATCCTGCCCGGGGTGGCAGCGACGTAGCCGGGACGGTTGCCACCGGTCGGCACCGGTGTGGACTTCCATGTCCTGGGGTCGACACGCAGGATGGCCGAGGCTCCCGTGGTGTCGTCGCCGACCCAGAGGAAGCCGCCCTCCTCGACGAAACCGCCGGCGTTGACCTCGCCGACGGTCCGGGTCACCCCCTTGTTCGTGCGGGGGTCGATCCTCGTCACGCTGTGGCTGTTGCGGTTGCTCACCCAGACCGCCCCGAGCGCACCGACGGTCTCGTAGGAGGCGTCTCCGGTGGTGACCGACGCGGTCACCTTGCCCGTGGCGGGATCGACGCGGTCCACGACGCCGGACTGCGTCGTCACCCAGATCGACCCGTTGGCTGCCTCGACCTCGCACGGGCTCGCACTCACGGCATACCGGCCGAGGACCTTGCCTGCCGCGGCGTCCACCCTGACGAGCTCGGCCGCCTTGTTGTCGGTGACCCACAGGGTGTCGCCGACCAGGGCGACCCCACACGCGCTCCCACCCACGTCGACCTTGGTGGCCACCGTCGTGGTGCGGCCGTCGATGGCTGCCATCACGCCCTTGGACGGTACAGCCGAGGCGGGGCTCGACGGCTGGCCCGAGGCCGAGGAGGACGAGCCCGAGCCGGAGCCGGTGGCGCCCTCCCCGGACGAACACGCGCCGCAGATGGCAGCCAGCAGGACCATCGCTGACCAGGAACCCCATCGGGCTGCGCTCACAGTCGCGAGCGTAGGGGCACCGGAACCTCAGTGTCGAGAATTCTCGACACTAGCGACGTCGAATCGTGACCTGACCTCGTCGGCCACCCTCGCCAGTCCGTCCTGGCGCAGGCTGTAGACCGTGCTGTGCCCAGCGCCCACGGCGGTCTGGACCAGACCGGCCGCTCGCATCAGCGCGAGGTGGTGCAGCAAGGTGGTCCGGGGCGCCCCGACCTGGGCAGCGAGCTCCTGCGCCGTGAGCCCTCCCGGCCCGAGGATCTCCAACATCCGCAGCCGCACCGGATCGGCCAGTGCCCGCGCCCCGAGCAGCAGGGCGTCCTCGTCGTCCTGCTGCCCTGCCACCGGCGGATAGCCGATCAGGGTGCGCTGCAGCTCGTCGACCACGACGACCACCGGCGCCATCGCCGGCACCGGGAAGAGCACCACGCGCGTCGGCGCCGGATGAGGGAGGTAGGCGAGCGTCGGTGCGACCCGAGCCATCAGGCCGGCCGCGCCGAGCCGCGCCAGGTCCGCTCGTCGACGGCGTGCCTCGAGCCGCAGGTCGGCCCGCAGGCTGGCTTCCCGCTCCGCGGGGAGGAACCGGTCCCGCCACGTCTCGAGCACGCCGACCACATGCCGCTTGACCGCCGCGGAGTCCCCTCGCAGGAGCCACGACGTGGCTTCCAGCACGGTGTCGTCCCCGGCGAAGACCCGCCGCAGCTGGGTCAGTGCCGCCCGCTCCCCGACGACGGCGGAGGCGAGGACGTCAGGCGAGACCAGCTCCACCAGCTGTCGTCGACGCCCTCCGAGCATCGCGAGGTGCAGGTCGGTGGGTTGGGTCGCCACCAGCCGGACGAGCAGGTCGTCGACCGTGCGCGGACCCCGTCCGGCAGCCGCGAGCGACAACAGGTTCATCCAGCCGAACCGTCCGGGCGCACGCACGTCGGCCAACAGGTCGCGCCCGGCAGTCGCCGACACGTCGCGGGCGAGAGCGGGCCCGGCATCGAGCACCTCGCACCACCGCTTGTCCGCGACCGAGGCGATCGAGGTCAGCAGGTGGAAGGACGTGCCCGAGTCGACCACGATCGCCTGGGTCACCACATCGCGGACCCTACCCGGCTCGGGGGTCGCACTCAGTGCAGCGAGCCGGCTTCCTCGAACGCGGCGTCGTGGCGCATCTTGTCGCTGAGGCCGCGGGCCTTGAGGTCGCGCCGGATCTCGTTGGGCAGCGAGAAGAGCAGGCTCTCCTCGGCCGCCACGACCGGGGCGACGTCGGCGTAGCCACGCTCGGCCAGGTAGGTCAGCACGTCACGGACGAGCAGCTCGGGGACCGACGCCCCGGAGGTCACGCCGACCGTGGTCACACCGTCCAGCCAGGTCTCGTCGATCTCGTCGGCGTAGTCCACCAGGTGCCCCGCCTTCGACCCGTGCTCGATCGCAACCTCAACCAGGCGAACGGAGTTCGAGGAGTTGCGCGAGCCCACGACGATCATCAGGTCACAGTCCGGAGCCATCTGCTTGACGGCCAGCTGGCGGTTCTGGGTGGCGTAGCAGATGTCGTCGCTCGGCGGGTCCTGCAGCGACGGGAAGCGGTCACGCAGCCGGCGCACCGTCTCCATGGTCTCGTCCACCGACAGCGTGGTCTGCGACAGCCAGACCACCTTGTCGGGGTCGCGGACAGTCACGTTGGCGACATCGTCGGGGCCGTCGACGAGGGTGATGTGCTCGGGCGCCTCACCGGACGTGCCGACCACCTCCTCGTGGCCTTCGTGGCCGATGAGCAGGATGTCGAAGTCGTCGCTGGCGAACCGGACGGCCTCGCGGTGCACCTTGGTCACCAGCGGGCAGGTCGCGTCGATCGTCTTGAGGTTGAGCGCCTTGGCCTCCTCGTGCACGACGGGGGCGACCCCGTGCGCAGAGAAGATGACCGTGGCGCCCTCGGGCACCTCGTCGGTCTCCTCGACGAAGATCGCCCCACGCTTCTCCAGAGTCGTGACGACGTGCTTGTTGTGCACGATCTCCTTGCGGACGTACACGGGCGGGCCGTAGAGCTCGAGAGCCTTCTCGACGGTGACGACGGCCCGGTCGACGCCTGCGCAGTACCCGCGCGGCGCCGCGAGCAGCACGCGCTTGGTGGGTCGTTCCGTGGCGTCAGTCATGGGACCCATCGTAGGTTGCCGCCGCGCGGCACCCCAATCGCCCGTGAGGTATGCCGCGTGGTCACCACGCGGCATACCTCGCCTCCGGGTGGCGCGGGCCTGGTCAGAAGGAGTGCGGACCGAACCGCTGCCAGGCCACGAACGCGGCGAGCAGGCCGAGCGCCAGGTTGATCGGGGTGACCTGGGGCTCCTTGCGCCGCAGGTGGGTGAGGACCGCGAGCACCATGACCACGACCAGACCCGTGGCGGCCAGCGGCGTCAGCCACGTCGCGATCCCGGTGGCAGCCGGCAGGATCAGCCCGATCGCGGCCAGCAGCTCCATGACGCCGATGAACCGGACGGTGCGGTCGGAGAAGTCCTCGACCCACGGCATCTTGTCCTTGAGCTTCCGGCCCTGGGTGGACTTCAGCACGCCCGCCATCCCGAAGGCGGCGGCGAGCAGGATCTGGATGATCCACAGCACGGTGTTCATGGGAGCTCCTTCGACGGTGTAAGTGGAGGCCATCCTCCACTCATTCGCCTCGGTCAACCGGGCATGTGGAGGATCTATTCCACTTATGCTGGAGGCATGCCGACCAGCCCGGACTGCGAGTCGCCACGCCTGCGGGCCGACGCCGAGCTCAACCGGTCCCGGATCCTCGCCGCGGCCCAGGAGGTGTTCGGGGAGCAGGGGGTCTCGGCACCCCTCACCGACGTGGCCAACCGTGCTGGGGTCGGGATCGCCACCCTCTACCGGCGGTTCCCCGACCGGGCGGCGCTGATTGCCGAGGCGTTCGAGGACGCCCTGGCCCGCTACGACGCCAGCGCCGACGAGGCGCTCGCCGCCGCCGACGCGTGGGTGGGCTTCGCCGGACTGGTGGAGCGGATGGGCGGGCTGCAGGCCGAGAACCGGGGGTTCGCCCACCTGATCCAGTCCAGCTTCCCGCTGGGCAGGACGGGCGCCGGCGCCCGGGAGCGCGGCTACCGCAAGGTCGTGGAGGTGATCGACCGAGCCAAGGCGGCGGGGGTCCTGCGAGCGGACTTCAGCCCCGAGGACCTGCCGATCCTCTCCTTCGCGCTGGCCGGGATCATCGACACGACCCGTGACGACCTGCCCGACGCGTGGCGCCGACATGTGGCGCTCTTCCTGGACGCCTGCCGACCGGGCACCGGGCGTTCTGCCCTCCCGCCGGTACCGGACCCGATCCACCTGCAGCGGGCCATGCTGCGTTCGGGTCGGCGACGTCAGGGACGCACGGCCAAGGACGCTGACGGGCCCACCTCCTAGAGTGAGCCGCGTGAGCGGCCCAGAACAGCGTCCGGCGCTGCCCGAGAAGGCCGCCGACACCTCCGCCGAGGCACCGTGGCCGGTTCGGCTGCTGAGCATGCGCATCGCGGAGTACGTCGAGAAGATGTCGGTGCTGTGGGTCGAGGGCCAGGTCGTCCAGCTCACCCGCCGACCGGGCCAGCGCACCGCCTACCTCACCCTGCGCGACCCCGATGTCGACATGTCGCTGTCGGTGGCGGTCCAGGTCAACGCGCTCGACGCGATGCCCACACCGCTCGCCCAGGGTGCGCGGGTCGTGCTCCAGGCCAAGCCGGTCTTCTGGACCCAGCGCGGCTCGCTCATGCTCGACGCCCGGCAGATCCGCCCGGTCGGGGTCGGTGAGCTGCTCGCCCGGGTCGAGCACCTCAAGCGCCTCCTTGCCTCCGAGGGACTGTTCGACGTCGAGCGCAAGCGCCCGCTGCCGTTCCTGCCGCGCACCGTCGGCCTGATCTGCGGCCGGGCCGGCGCCGCCGAGAAGGACGTCGTCGAGAATGCCCGCCGTCGGTGGCCGACCGTCCGGTTCGCGATCCGCGAGGTCGCCGTCCAGGGTGGCGCGGCCGTCCAGGAGGTGATGGCCGCACTCCAGGAGCTGGACGCGGAGCCCGGCGTGGATGTCATCGTCATCGCCCGTGGCGGTGGGTCGGTCGAGGACCTGCTGCCGTTCAGCAACGAAGCCCTCATCCGCGCGGTCGCGGCAGCCCGCACGCCGGTCGTCTCGGCGATCGGGCACGACGTCGACACCCCACTCCTCGACCACGTCGCCGACTGGCGGGCCTCCACCCCCACCGACGCGGGCAAGCGGGTGGTGCCGGACGCGCAGGCCGAGCGGCACGGCATCCGCCAGTCCCGCGACCGGGGCCGACGGGCGGTGCACGGCCGGATCGCCAGCGAGCGGCGACACCTGACGGCCCTGCGGTCCCGCCCCGTCATGGCCCGCCCGGCCGCAATGATCGACGCCCGACGACAGGAGCTCGACGCGCTCACCGACCGTGCCCACCGACGCGTCCTCTCTTCGGTGCACCGCGCCGCCGACCAGATCCAGCACCTGCACGCGCAGGTGCGCACCCTCTCGCCGTTGTCCACCCTCGAGCGCGGGTATGCCGTGGTACAGCACCGCGACGGACGCGTGGTCACCGACCAGGCAGAGGTCACCGTCGACGAGGTGCTGCGCGTGCGAGTGGCGCAGGGGGACTTCGCCGCGAGGGTCGTCGGCCTCCCCGTCGAGGCCGGTTAGGCTGCCTGACCATGGCCAAGGGAGCAGACAAGCAGGCGCCAGCCGTCGAGGCCGATGCAGCCGTCGACGGGATCGCGGAGCTTTCCTACGAGCAGGCGCGAGACGAGCTCATCAGCGTCGTCGCCCAGCTCGAGGGCGGTCAGCTCGGCCTCGAGGAGAGCATGCGGCTGTGGCACCGTGGCGAAGCCCTCGCAGCGCACTGCAGCACCTGGCTCGACGGTGCCGAGGCCGCCCTCAGCCAGGGCGAGGCGGACGACGCCGGCTGAGCCGACCTCGAGGGATCCGGTCGGTCAGCCGGTCGGCACGGGGGCGAGGGTTTCGGCGAAGGCCGTGAGCTCCTCGAACGTGCCGGTGCCGGTGACGATCGTGGTCAGCTCGGCGGGGCTCTGCGCGCGGTGGACCAGGCTGTTCTGGACCTTGATGGGGCGCACGTAGGTCTCCCAGGTCTTGCCCGCGACCTGCACCTCACCGGTTTGTGGGGCCCGGTTCGTCTGGGCCGTGATCCACTCGGCCGTCGCGTCCTTGGTCTGCTCGATGGCGATGTAGTTGCCCGTCGGCGACTGGTAGCCCGCGTGCCAGGTCATCAGCCCGCCGGTCGACCGCACGTAACGCACGCTGGTGGCTTTCCAGCCGTCGGGCAGCGCCTCTGGGCGCTCGATCGGCCAGCCGCTCTCCTTGGCGACCTCGACCGAGGCCCCGGCGACGTCCACCGGTGGCTGCGAGACGCTGTTGACCCGGGGCACGACGGCAATGAGGGCAGCCACGATCACGCCGATGACCACCAGCGACCGGACCATGTTGGCCGCGGAGCCGTTGGCATAGGAACTGCGGGGTGCGGGCGCGCTCACGACCCCATCGTCCCTGACTGCCACCGCCCGGCGCCAACCGCCCCCGCCACCGATAGGCTGCGGGCGCTCACCCGTCGCCGTGTGAAGGATCGATGCATGTCTGAGCAGCACCTCCCCTCGTCCCTCCGTGTCGGTGTCGAGGCACCCGACCGCAACCTCGCCCTCGAGCTGGTGCGGGTCACCGAGGCCGCCGCCATGGCTGGCGGCCGCTGGGTCGGCCGGGGCGACAAGAACGGCGCCGACGGCGCCGCCGTCGAGGCGATGCGCGCGCTGATCAGCACGGTGTCGATGCAGGGCGTCGTGGTCATCGGTGAGGGCGAGAAGGACGACGCCCCGATGCTCTACAACGGCGAACAGGTCGGCGACGGCATCGGTCCCGAGTGCGACGTGGCGGTCGACCCCATCGACGGAACGACGCTCACCGCCAAGGGCCAGTCCAACGCCGTCTCGGTGCTGGCCGTGTCGGACCGCGGGTCGATGTACGACCCCAGCGCCGTCTTCTACATGGACAAGCTCGTCACCGGCCCGGAGGCCGCCGACGTGGTCGACATCCGCCTCCCCGTCGCCGAGAACATCAAGCGAATCGCCAAGGCCAAGAAGGAGACCGTCGAGGACGTCACCGTCGTCATGCTCGATCGTCCGCGCCACCAGAAGCTGGCTGCCGAGGTGCGCGACGCCGGCGCCCGGCTGCGGTTCATCTCCGACGGGGACGTGGCCGGCGCGATCATGGCGGCTCGTGACGACACCGGCATCGACCTGCTGCTCGGCATCGGCGGGACCCCGGAGGGGATCATCACCGCCTGCGCGATCAAGTGCCTCGGCGGCGTCATCCAGGGTCGGCTGTGGCCCCAGGACGACGACGAGCGCCAGCGCGCGATCGACGCCGGGCACGACCTCGACCGGGTGCTGTCCACCAACGACCTCGTCACCGGCGAGAACTGCTTCTTCGTGGCCACCGGCATCACCGACGGCGAGCTGCTCAAGGGCGTCCGCTACCGCGCCGGTGGTGCGACCACCCACTCGCTCGTGATGCGCTCGAAGTCCGGCACCATCCGCCTCATCGAGAGCCACCACCAGCTCGCCAAGCTGCGGGCCTACTCCTCGGTGGACTTCGACCACGCCGGGCCAGGCGTGCCGTCGTCATGACTCGCCCCCGTCCCCGCATCCTCGTCATCGGCGAGGCCCTCGTCGACATCGTGACCGACCCCGACGGCGAGTCCGTCGAGCACGTCGGCGGCAGCCCGGCCAACGTCGCGATCGGGCTGGCCCGGCTCGACCAGCCGGTGGACTTCGCCACGTCGCTGGGGCAGGACCCCCGCGGGGACCGCATCACCGCCCACCTCACGCGGCACGGCGTCACGGTGCTCAGCACCAGCCACGGCCAGGACCCCACCTCCACGGCACGGGCCCGTCTCGACGCCACGGGTGCCGCGACCTACGAGTTCGACCTCTACTGGAACCTCCCCCACATCGACCTGCCCGACGGGACCGGCCACGTGCACACCGGTTCGATCGGAGCGGTCCTCGAGCCGGGCGCCGCACGCACGCTCGAGGCACTGCGGGCGGTGCGCGACCGAGGCACCGTCTCCTACGACCCCAACATCCGCCCGGGGATCATGGGCGACCTCGACGTCGTGCGCGACCACGTCGAGGGCATCATCGCCCTCTCCGACGTGGTCAAGGCCAGCGAGGACGACCTCGAGCTCCTGTATGCCGGCCAGTCGCCCTCCCAGGTCATGGCCTACTGGGGCTCGCTGGGCGCCTCGCTCTCCGTGGTCACCCGCGGCGAGCACGGCGTCGTCTTCCGCGTGACCGCGACCGGGGAGGAGGGCAGCGCACCCACCGCAGCCGAGCGGGTCGTCGACACCGTCGGCGCCGGCGACTCCTTCATGGCCGGCCTCATCTCCGGCCTGCTGGCCTCGGGTCTGCTGGGCGACCCGGATGCGCGCACGCGCCTCGCGGGGGCGACACTGGATCAGGTGCGCCCCGCCGTGGACCGCGGTGTGGCGACCAGCGGGATCACGGTCGGCAAGGCCGGCGCCTATGCCCCCAGCCTCGACGAGCTGTAGACCTACGACAGGAGCACGACGACCCGATGGCCGAGTTCGAGTACGAAGACCTGTTGCCGATCGGCCCGGACGAGACCGAGTACCGGCTGCTCACCACCGAGGGTGTCGCCACGGTCGAGGGACCCGGTGGGCGCACCTTCCTCCAGATCGAGCCCAATGCGCTGCGGAGACTCACCGAGACCGCGATGCACGACATCGCGCACTACCTGCGGCCCGCGCACCTCGCCCAGCTCCGTCGCATCATCGACGACCCCGAGGCGAGCAACAACGACAAGTTCGTGGCGCTCGACCTGCTCAAGAACGCCAACATCGCGGCCGGTGGCGTGCTGCCGATGTGCCAGGACACCGGTACCGCGATCGTCATGGGCAAGCGCGGCCAGCACGTCCTCACGTCGGGCACCGACGAGCGCGCGATCGCCGGGGGTGTCTACGACGCCTACACCCGTCTCAACCTGCGCTACTCCCAGATGGCACCCATCACCACGTGGGAGGAGAAGAACACCGGCTCCAACCTCCCCGCGCAGATCGAGCTCTACGCCGACACCACCGAGGGCCACGAGACGGCATACAAGTTCCTCTTCATGGCCAAGGGCGGCGGCAGCGCCAACAAGTCGTTCCTCTACCAGGAGACCAAGGCGGTCCTGAACCCAGAGCGCATGCTTGCCTTTCTCGACGAGAAGCTGCGCAGCCTCGGCACGTCCGCGTGCCCGCCCTACCACCTGGCCATCGTCATCGGCGGCACCAGCGCCGAGTTCGCCCTGAAGACGGCGAAGTACGCCTCTGCCAAGTACCTCGACGAGCTCCCTCGTGAGGGGTCGCTCTCGGCCCGCGGTTTCCGCGACACCGAGCTCGAGGAGCAGGTGCTCGAGCTGACTCGCAACTTCGGCATCGGCGCCCAGTTCGGCGGCAAGTACTTCTGCCACGACGTCCGGGTCGTCCGGCTTCCGCGCCACGGTGCCTCCCTCCCGATCGCCATCGCGGTCTCCTGCTCGGCCGACCGCCAGGCCCTCGGCAAGATCACGCCCGAGGGTGTGTTCATCGAGGTCCTGGAGAGGGACCCTGCGCGGTTCCTGCCCGAGACGACCGACGAGCACCTCGAGGACGAGGGCGACGACGTGGTGCGGATCGACCTCAACCGCCCGATGGACCAAATCCGCGAGGAGCTCACGAAACACCCTGTCAAGACACGGCTTTCGCTCTCCGGCCCGCTGGTCGTCGCCCGTGACATCGCGCACGCCAAGATCAAGGAGCGGCTCGACGCCGGGGACGGCATGCCGCAGTACCTCAAGGACCACGCCGTCTACTACGCCGGTCCGGCCAAGACTCCTGAGGGCTACGCCAGTGGTTCCTTCGGGCCGACGACCGCGGGTCGGATGGACTCCTACGTCGACCAGTTCCAGGCCGCCGGCGGCTCAATGGTCATGCTGGCCAAGGGCAACCGCTCCAAGCAGGTCACCGACGCGTGCGACCTCCATGGCGGCTTCTACCTCGGGTCGATCGGTGGCCCGGCCGCCCGGCTCGCCCAGGACTGCATCAAGTCGGTCGAGGTGCTGGAGTACCCCGAGCTCGGCATGGAGGCGGTCTGGAAGATCGAGGTCGAGGACTTCCCCGCGTTCATCGTCGTCGACGACAAGGGCAACGACTTCTTCGCCTCCACCATCAAGCCGATGGCCATGTCCATCCCCAAGCGACCGGGACTCCTGTGACCGACAATGCTGCTGTGAACGAAGGCGCCACTCCCGCCAAGGGATTCGACGACCTGTTGGCCGCCAACCAGGCGTTCGCCGCCCGGTTCACGCTGGGCGGCTTCGACGGCATCGCGCACCGCGGCGTCGCCGTGGTCACCTGCATGGACTCGCGCATCGACCCGTTGCGCATGCTCGGCCTGTCCCCCGGTGACGCCAAGATCTTCCGCAACCCGGGTGGCCGCGTCACCGCCAACGCGCTCGAGGCGCTCGTCCTGGGCGTCCACCTGCTCGGGGTCGAGCGCATCCTCATCGTCCCCCACACCCGGTGCGCCATGGCCAGCAACACCGAGGCCGAGCTGCGTGAGCGGGTCGGCGCGTCGGCTGGTCAGGACGCCTCGTGGCAGGGCTTCCACGTCATCGACAACCAGCACGAGGCGCTGCTCGCCGACGTGCGCGCCGTCCGGTCGCACCCCCTCATCGGTGACCAGGTCGCGGTCGGCGGCTTCATGTATGACGTCGACACCGGCCTGCTCGACCAGGTCGTCTGACCTCAGGCCAGTGCGACCGTGACGTCGATGTTGCCGCGCGTGGCCTTGGAGTAGGGGCATCGCTCGTGCGCCGCGTCGACCAGCTGTTGTGCGGTGCCGCGGTCGAGCGACGGCACGGTGGCGACGAGCGCGACTGCGAGACCGACTCCGGTGTCCGTCTTCCCGAGAGTCACGGTCGCCGTGACGGTCGAGTCCGACGTGTCCAGGCCCATCGCGGTCGCCACCGAGTTGAGGGCATTGCCGAAACAGGCGGCATAGCCGGCGGCGAAGAGGGTCTCGGGGTTGGCCTTGGGGTTCGCCTTGCTGCCGGGCTTGCCCAGCTTGAGGTGGATGACGCCGTCCTCGCTCGAGACGTGGCCAGCGCGACCACCCTGGGCCGTCGCGGCGATGGAGTAGAGCGGTTCGGTCAGTGACTCGTGGGGCATGGCGCTCGCCTTTGGTTGAGTGACGGTTGGTGACATCCTCGACTCACCCACCGGACCTGACAACTGCGCCCCGGCCACGTGCATTCCGACGCGGGGCGATTCTGCCCACTCCGACACGCACCAGTCCCACCCGATCTACGCTGGCCCCATGCCGACGCCGGTGCGCTACCTCGTCATCGGCGGCGGGATCATCGGGCTCTCCGTCGCCGAACGGCTGTGCCGCGAGCACCCGGACGCCCACGTCACGCTGGTGGAGAAGGAGGGCCACTGGGCCGCCCACCAGACCGGGCGCAACAGCGGGGTGATCCACTCCGGTCTCTACTACGCGCCGGGCTCGAAGAAGGCGCTGATGTGCCGCACCGGCGCGGCAGCGATGGTCGCCTTCGCCCAGGAGGAGGGCATCGCCCACGAGATCTGCGGCAAGCTCGTCGTGGCCACCCGCGAGGACGAGCTGCCGGGGCTCACGCGGCTGCAGGAGCGGGGGCTCGCCAACGGCCTCGAGGTCACCCGGCTCACCGGCGAGCAGGCCAAGGAGCACGAACCGCACGTCAGTGCCGTCGCGGCGCTGCACGTGCCGGCGACCGGGATCATCGACTACAGGGCCGTGTGCGCCGCACTCGTCCGGCGTCTCGAGCAGGCGGGCGCCACTCTGCTGCTCGGTGCCGAGGTGCTCGGCGCGGTCCGCTCCGGGCCCACGACCGTCGTGCACACCACCGCCGGAGACATCGCCGCTGACCACGTCGTCGCCTGCGCCGGGCTGCACTGCGACGAGGTCGCCCGCCGCCTGGGACACCAGCCGTCCGCGCGCATCATCCCGTTCCGCGGTGAGTACTTCGAGCTGCGGCCCGAGGCCACCCACCTGGTCCGCAACCTCGTCTACCCGGTGCCCGACCCCGACTTCCCGTTCCTCGGCGTGCACCTCACCCGCGGCATCGGTGGGCACATCCACGCCGGTCCCAACGCGGTGCTCGCCTTCGCGCGAGAGGGGTACGACTGGCGCACGGTCAGGCTCGCCGAGCTACGGGACACCTTGACCTATCCCGGCTTCTGGCGGCTCGCCGCGCGACACTACCGCGCTGGGTCGGCCGAGATCGCCCGCTCGCTGTCCCGTCACCGGTTCGCCGAGAGCCTGCGTCGCCTCGTCCCCGACGTGCAGGACGACGACCTCGTGCCGGCCCCGGCGGGAGTGCGCGCCCAGGCCATGAAGCGCGATGGGTCGCTCGTCGACGACTTCCTCATCGAGCGGTCCGGGTCGGTGGTCCATGTCCTCAACGCCCCGTCCCCCGCCGCGACCAGTGCCTTTGAGATCGCCCGTCACATCGTCAGCCTTCTCGACGAATCCGCTTAGCCAGCAACGCTTGCACGCCCTGTGGTGGCCTCAGAGGGACAGGCGCGCCCGCACGACCTCGACGAGGCGGTCGGCGACGGCCTGGGCCTGCTCCTGCTCGCCCGCCTCGACCATGACGCGGACGACCGGTTCGGTTCCGGACTTGCGCAGCAGCACCCGCCCGGTGCCTGCGAGGGCCTCCTCCTCGGCCTTGACGGCCTGCTGGAGCTCTTCGTCGGACTCGACGCGAGACTTGTCGACGCCCTTGACGTTGATCAGCACCTGCGGGAGCCGGCGCATCACGGTGGCCAGCTCGGACAGCGGCTTGCCGGTCGCCTTGACCCGGGCGGCCAGCATGAGCCCGGTGAGCACGCCATCACCCGTCGTGCCGTGGTCGAGGAAGATCACGTGGCCGCTCTGCTCCCCGCCCAGGGACAGCGAGGAAGCCCGCATCTCCTCGAGGACGTAGCGGTCGCCGACGGCCGTCTGGCGCACGGAGACGCCTTCGCGCTCCATCGCCTGGATCAGTCCGAGGTTGCTCATCACGGTGGCGACGAGGGTGTCCTGGACGAGGGTGCCGCGCTCCTTCATGTCCAGGGCCAGGATCGCCATGATCTGGTCACCGTCGACCTCGGTGCCGCTGGCGTCCACCGCGAGGCAGCGGTCGGCGTCGCCGTCGTGGGCGATGCCGAGGTCGGCACCCCTGGCCGCGACTGCAGCCTTGAGGTGGTCGAGATGGGTCGACCCGTAGCCGTCGTTGATGTTGAGGCCGTCGGGCTCGGTGCCGATCTCGTAGACCTCGGCGCCGGCCAGGCGGAACACCTCCGGCGAGACCGAGCTGGCCGCACCGTGGGCGCCGTCGATGACGACCTTGACCCCGTCCAAGCGGTTGGGCAGCACGGTGAGCAGGTGGGAGATGTAGCGGGTGTGCCCGTCGGGCATGGTGACGACGCGGCCGATGTCGGCACCCGTGGGCCGCTCCCAGTGCTGGTCCAGCCGCGCCGCGATCTCGTCCTCGATCTGGTCGTCCAGCTTGTGGCCACCGGCGGCGAAGAACTTGATCCCGTTGTCGGGCATCGCGTTGTGCGAGGCCGACAGCATCACGCCGAAGTCGGCGTGGGTGTCCCCCGTGAGGAACGCGATGGCCGGTGTCGGCAGGACGTTCGCGTGGTAGACGTCGACACCTGCTGACGCGAGGCCGGCGATGACCGCTGCGGACAGGAACTCGCCCGAGGCCCGCGGGTCACGTCCGACGACGGCCTTGGGACGGCGGCCGGCGCGGCGGGCGGTGTCACCCAGGACGTGGGCAGCAGCCACGCTGAGCCGCAGCGCCAGCTCGGCCGTGATGTCGACGTTCGCGAGCCCGCGAACGCCATCGGTACCGAAGAGTCGTGCCGTGGTGGGCATGAAGGGGAAGCCTTTCCGACGATCAGGGTGCGCACCCGGCATACCTCGTCGATCTGGTCCGGGCGCACGGACGCAACTGGGCCGAACCTACTCCTGCAGACGCCGAAGGCGGCACCCGAGTTGTCGGGTGCCGCCTTCGGTTGTGCTGCTGGCAGGAGCCAGGATCAGCGCTTGCTGTACTGGGGTGCCTTGCGGGCCTTCTTGAGACCAGCCTTCTTGCGCTCGGGGACGCGCGAGTCGCGCTTGAGGAAGCCGGCCTTCTTGAGCGCCGGACGGTTCAGCTCCTCGTCGATCCCGTTGAGCGAGCGGGCCACGCCGAGGCGGACCGCGCCGGCCTGGCCGGAGGGGCCACCACCATGGACGCGCACGAGGATGTCGTACGCACCGTCGAGCTCGAGCAGCGTGAGCGGCTCGTTGACGATCTGCTGGTGGACCTTGTTCGGGAAGTACTGCTCGAGCGTGCGCCCGTTGATCTTCCAGTCGCCGGTGCCGGGGACGATGCGCACGCGGGCGATGGCCTGCTTGCGTCGGCCGGTGGCAGCACCGGGCGCGGTCGCGCTGGCGCGACGCGTGGGCTCGTCGGAAACGGGGCCCTCGGACTCGGAGGTGTACTCGGTCAGCTCGACCTCGTCACCCTCGACAGGGGTCTCAGTGTTGATGTCAGTCACAACAAATCCTTACTGGGAGACCTGGGTGATCTCGAACGGGACGGGCTTCTGGGCGCTGTGCGGGTGCTCGGATCCGGCGTAGACCTTGAGGTGGGTCAGCTGCTCACGACCGAGCGTGGTGTGCGGGAGCATGCCGCGAACGGCCTTCTCCACGGCCTTGGCCGGGCTCTTGGCGAGCAGCTCGGTGTAGGACGTGCTCTTGAGGCCGCCCGGGAAGCCGGAGTGGCGGTAGGCCTTCTTCTGCTCGAGCTTGGCGCCGGTGAGGGCGACCTTCTCGGCGTTGATGATGATGACGAAGTCGCCACCGTCAACGTGCGGCGCGAACGTGGTCTTGTGCTTGCCGCGCAGGAGGATCGCGGTCTGGCTCGCCAGACGACCCAGGACGATGTCCGTGGCGTCGATGACGTGCCAGGTGCGAGTGACCTCGGCCGGCTTGGGGGTGAAGGTGCGCAAGGTAATGGCCCTTTACTGCTGGTGAAGTGATGATGATGGACTCGTATGCCGTGTGCGCCCGAGGCGCGCGGCCCTTGCGGACCGATGGGTGAGCGCCTTCCGAGGGCGCACGGCACAACGTCCTCAATGTTACGGCGAACCGCGATGCTCCCCAAATCGCCGCCACCGGGGCCGAGAACGGGCTCTGACCTGCACAAACACCGGTGCACATTTCTTGTGCAGAGAACTTGTGCATTGATAGTGTGCAAAGGTATTGTGCACGCATGGCCACTACTCGCACCCAGATCGGCGACATGACCGGGCTCCGCCTGGACGCTGCCGCGCTCAAGGTCCTCGCCCACCCGCTGCGTGCCCGGCTGCTCAGCGCCCTGCGCGTCGACGGCCCGGCGACGGCCACCGACCTGGCCACGCGCCTGCAGACCAACTCGGGCGCGACGTCCTACCACCTGCGCAAGCTCGAGGCCGTGGGCCTGGTCTCCGACACCGGTGACGGCGAGGGCAAGCGGCGGCTCTGGCAGGCAGCGACCGACTTCCACACCTGGGACGCAAGCGACTTCGACGGCGACGAGGACTCAGAGACCGCCCTGAACTGGCTGGTTCGCGACTACTCGCGCCACTTCGCCGAGCAGTTCGACAAGTGGCTCGACGTCGAGACGACCTGGCCGCTCGCGTGGCGCGACGCCGCAGGGATGAGCGACAACTTCATCATCGCGACGCCCGAACAGGTGGAGACGCTCAAGGGTGAGATCGACGAGCTGCTGCTGAAGTACCGCCGCGTCGGCCAGGGCAACCCCGAAGCCCGGCGGCTGGCGGTCTACTCGGCCATCTACCCACTCGACCTGGGCCGGGTGCCCACCGGCAAGGACAAGTCATGACCACCCTCTCCCCCACTGCCGCCAAGCGGGTCTTCCTCATCCTCAGCACGACCCGGTGGCTGCCGGTCGGCTTCGTCGTCGGCATCTTCACCCTCGTGGCCCGCGAGCGCGGCCTCACCGTCCAGCAGATCACCCTCTACATGACCGCCCAGGGGATCATGGTCTTCCTGCTCGAGCTGCCGACCAGCGGGTTCGCCGACGCGTTGGGGCGGCGTCCCCTCCTGCTCGTCGCCGGAATGGTCAACATCGGCGCCGGCGTGGCCTTCCTCTTCGCCCACTCGTTCTGGCAGTTCGCCCTGTCCGCGGGCCTCATGGGGGTCTACCGGGCGCTCGACTCCGGTCCCCTGGAAGCCTGGTACGTCGACACCGTGCACGAGCGCGAGCCAGGCGCCGACGTCCACCGCGCCATGTCGGCCCAGGGCGTGCTGGTCGGGCTCGGCATGGGCGGCGGCGCCCTGGTGTCCGGTGGCCTGGTCGCCTGGCACCCGTTCCGCGACTCGAGCGCGCTGCTCCTGCCGATCCAGGTCTTCGTGGCGTTGTGCGTCGTCCACCTGGTCGCGACCTCCGTGCTGCTGCGCGAGACCCCACGCAGCGACGACGGGATGCGGGCTCGGCTGGCCGACTCCGTCCGCGAGACCCCCGTCGTGGTGCGCGACGGGATCCGTCTGGTGACTCGCAACCGGGTGCTGGCCGGGCTCGTCGCAGTCGAGCTCTTCTGGGTCATCGGGATGATGGCCTACGAGACGCTGATGCCCCTCCGGCTGTCCGACCTGCTCGGCTCGGAGGCCAGAGCCGGCGCCTGGATGGGCCCCGCGGCGGCAGGAGGCTGGGCGCTCTTCTCGGTGGGGTCGTGGCTGGGAGGTCGCGCCGCCGACCGCTTCGGGCTGGTGCCCGCCGCGGTGCTCGGTCGCGTGCTCAACGGCCTCGGCGTGGTCGCGATGGGACTCGTCCTGGGACCAGCCGCACTCATCGCGGCCTACCTCGTGACCTACTCGCTGCACGGCGCCGCGAGCCCCGCCTACATGGGGCTCATGCACCGCGAGGCGAGCGCCAAGAACCGCGCCACGATCCTGTCGCTGGGCTCACTGGTCATGCAGGCGGGCGGCGCCGTGACCGGCCCCCTCCTGGGCCTGCTGGCTGCGCAGACTTCGATCGCGACCGCCATGGTCGTCGCCGGGGCCATCAGCACCGTGGGCTTCGTCTGCTTCCTCCCGGCCTGGCGTCGTGGACGCAGCCAGCCCGTTGAGGACCTGGCTGTCGAGGACGTCGAGGACCCTGCCACCGCCTAGCCCCGTCAACGGACGAGCACGGTCCCGTGCAGGCGCCTGCTCCTCGCTCGCCTCAGCAGGGCGAACGAGGAGCAGGGCGCGACCATGGTCGCCCGCCCACGACCTCACCCGTGCGCGGCCACAGCAGGTTCGGCCGCAGCAGGTTCGGCCGCCGGGACGCTGGTGGACCGGCGCAGCTCGCGTGAGCCGCGGACCAGCATCGGGGCGAAGGAGGCGAGCGCCATCACCACCGCCGCCACGACGATCACCCGTGCGGTGCCGAAGGTGTGAGCGAGGGGTCCGGCGAGGGCGTTCCCCGCGGGGATCGCCACGAACGACGTGAGGATGTCCCAGGACGACACCCGCGCGAGCACCGCGTGCGGGACGCCGTCCTGCAGCGCCGTGTCCCAGCAGACCGAGAAGTACATCAGCCCACCGAAGGCCACCACGGCCGCACCGACGATCACCACGAGGTCCCCCGGCCACGCGAACGCCGCTGCGAACAGTGACATCAGGGCCACGCACGGCCAGCCGACGAACAGCGGGCGGCTCGGCGGCAGCCGCAGCGCGAGCAGTCCGCCGACCAGCCCCCCAGCGCCAGAGGCCGCCGAGATCCAGCCGAGTGCGGTCGGACCGCCGAGGTCGCGCACGACGATCACGTCGATCAGGACGACGACGGCACCAAAGGCAGCGTGGTATGCCGTGGCGGCCAGCAGCCCGGCGAGCAGCCACGAGCGGTTGGTCACCTCGTGCCAGCCCTCGCGCAGCTCCGCGAGCATGCCGACCCGGGGAGCGCGCGGTGCCTCGACACGGATCGCGGCGACGATGGCTGCCGACACGAGGAAGGAGACGGCGTTGACGACGAAGGCCCAGGGCGCACCTGCCCAGGCGACGAAGACGCCGGCGGCCGCCGGGCCGAGGATGAAGGCCGAGTTCTGCAGGATGTTGAGGGTGGCGTTCGCCGCGTGACGCCGGTCGACCGCGACGAGCAGTGGCCGCAGCGAGACGAAGGCCGGTCCGAAGAATGCAGCCGCGCCGCCGGTCACGGCCGCCAGCCCGCACAGCAGGGCGAGGCTGTCCTGCCCGGTAGCGAAGTATCCGGCGGTGGCCAAGGCGCTCGCTGCCCGCACGAGATCGCTGACCACCATGATCCGGCCCGGCGCGAGTCGGTCGGCCCACACCCCACCGAGCAGGGTGCCCGCCAGGCGAGCCGTCATGGTCGCGGCGAGGACGAGTCCGAGCTCGCTGGCGCTGCCACCCCCTGCCACCACGGCGACGGCGAGCGCGATCGGAGCGAACGCGTCGCCGAACCACGAGAGTCCCTGGCCCGCGGCCAGGAGTCGGAAGCCCGAGGAAGGTGTCGTTCTGGTATCCATCCGACGATAGTAGTACGACGTCTAACTATCTGTCATCTAATTCTCAGACGGTATCCACATCTGGCACACTCAGCCCATGGCCAAGGAACAACAGCAGGACTGGGTCGACCAGCACGTGGAGCGATGGCGTCGCACCTTCAAGGGCTTCGACCCCGAGGTCGAAGGGGTGCTGGTGCGGATCGGCGCCATCAACCGCCACGTCAAGCGGACCAACGCGGCCGCGTTCGACGAGCTCGGCCTGGGGCCGGCCGAGTACGACACGCTGCACACCCTGCTGATCCAGCCCGAACCCAACGAGACCACCCCGGCCCAGCTCGCCGAGGCCTGCCACGTCACGCGGGCCGCGATGACCTCCCGGCTGGACCGGCTGGTCGAGCTGGCCTACCTGACGCGCGAGATCGACCCGCTCGACCGGCGCCGCATCATCGTCCGCCCGACCCAGGCGGGCCGCGCCGTGTGGAAGCAGGCCCTCGAGCTGGCCGTGGTCCGGGAGAAGCAGACCATCAACGTCCTCAGCGAGGCCGAGAAGGTCCAGCTCAACACCCTGCTCCGCAAGGTCGTCCTCGGCCTCGAGACCTGACCCGTTCCCTACCCTCTGCTAGCAAAGGAAACTCGTTCGTGGACAGGCTGCAACCTGTCCTCCGACCAGGAACCCTTGCTAGCAAAGGTTCCTGGTCGAGGCTGAGGCGTCAGTGCTGGAAGAACACCGCCACGGTGCGCGGCGGGACGGTCGCGGTCCCGGCTGCGGCGTTCCACGTCGCGGTCTTGACCACGGCGTCCGACCCGCCCTGCTGCACCGGTGCGAGCGCGAGCGCGGCACCGGCCAGTCCGGGGACCTTCTGGGTCACGGCGGTCGGCGACGCGTTGAACACGACGACCAAGCCCTTGAGCTGCGGGTCGGCGTCGACACCCACGGTGTCGTCGATCCGCATGGCGATCACTCCGGCATGGGCGTCGGCCGTCCCGCTCGCGGGGAACGAGACCTTGGCGTTGATGGCCGAGGCCGAGCCCAGACGGAACAGCTTCGTCGAGAACCGCAGCCGCAACAGGTCCTGCGCCTGGACGGTGGCCGCCTGCACGTCGGCCGCGGCGGGCCTGAGGGCAGCGTTGGCGAGCAGCGGCTTCTGGATGGGCCACTTCGCCTCGTTGTCCGCCTTGAGCGGGAGGCCGTGCCCGAAGCCGTTGTCGGCACCGGTCCAGTCGAGGGTGTTGAACCAGTCCGAGCTGTCATAGCTGTTGCGGTCCAACGACTTCGAGCGGAGCAGGTCGGCCCCGGCGTGCCAGAACGACGGGGTCTGCGACAGCGCCGTCGTGGCCAGCGACATCGTGTTCATCCGAACGCGGTCCGACATCGAGGTGGCGACCGGCAGCTTGTAGGTCAGGCTGTCGAACAGCGTCTCGTTGTCGTGGGCGTCGACGTATGAGATCACCTCGTCGGGCTGGTCGGCATAGCCGGCCGGCGAACCGTTGTAGTCCACGTCCTTGCCCGTCACGACCGTGCCATTCTGGTTGAGCCGCAACGAGAACGACCTCAGGTTGCCGGCCAGCCCGAGCTCGACCAGGTCGGTGTCGTGCTTCAGCGACGTGGCCGGGTCATAGCCGGCGAACGGCACCCCGTTCGCGTCGGTGGACTCGCCGCTGCCGAAGCCCTGCTTGCGGGGGTCGTCGTCGAACGGTCCGCCACCTCGGACTGCGTCACGCAGCCGGTCCGAGAACGTGCCGATGTGGGTCCCACCGAGCTGGCCCTGGGTGGCCTGCTCGAACCGCGCGTTGTTGGCCACCTCGCCGAAGTTCCAGCCCTCCCCGTAGAGGTAGACCGACTTGCCGTCGACCCCGTCCTTCTTCAGGGTGAGCTGGTCGAGGGCAGCCCGCACGGCCAGCATGTTGGCCTTCGAGTGGTGGCCCATCAGGTCGAACCTGAACCCGTCCACCTTGTAGTCGCGGGCCCACAGCACCACCGCGTCGACCATCGCCTTCTGGGCCATGGCGTGCTCGGTGGCGACGTTCTGGCAGCAGGTCGAGGTCTCGACCGCACCCGAGGCGTTGAGCCGCTGGTAGTAGCCGGGCACGACCTTGTCGAGCACGCTCGTAGGTGCCTGGCCAGACGTCGGCGTGTGGTTGAACACCTGGTCGAGCACGACGCGCAGGCCGTCCTGGTGGATCGCACCGACCATGGTCCGGAACTCGGCGACCCGCGCTCCGCCGTCGGCCTTGGCTGCCGTCGATGCGTAGGAGCCCTCGGGCGCCATCCAGTGCCACGGGTCGTAGCCCCAGTTGAAGGCGTCCTTGGCCCGGATCGGCTCGATGCAGGCCTGCTGCTGGTCGCTGTCCGGCGCGAACGACTTCAGGTCGCACCCAGGCGTCGCCTGCTTCGCCGGGTCCTCTGGGATCGAGGCGATGTCGAAGGTCGGCAGCAGGTGCACCGTGTTGAGCCCCGCCGACGCGAGCGCCTTGAGGTGCTTGGTGCCGTTGCCGTTCTCCGCGAACGCGAGGTACGAACCGCGGTTCTCGGCGCTCACCGTCGGGTCGTTCACGGAGAAGTCGCGGACCTGGAGCTCGTAGATCGTCGAGTCGACGTCCTGCTTCAGCACCGGCGATTTCGCGGTCCGCCAGAGCGACGGCTGGTATGCCGTGTCCTTGAGGTCCACGGCCACCGACCTGGTCGAGTCCAGCGTCAGGGCAACGGAGTACGGGTCGGTCACCTGGGTGGTCTCGACCTTGCCCGTGCTGGGCACGTAGACGGTCACCTCGTACAGGTAACGCGCGTTCCGAACGCCGGCCGAGCCGGACCACGAACCGTCCGACGCCCGGGTGAGGTGCGTGCGCGTGGCGGCGCTGGCCGGCGCATCACCGGCGGCCCCAGGGGCCCAGGTGAGCAGGTCCACCTGCTGTGCGGTCGGCGCCCAGACCCGGTACGACGGTGACCGTCCACCGAAGGTGACGCCGTAGGCACGCTTGCCTGCGTCCGCGGCATACAGGTCGTCGAGGACGTAGGGGATCTGCACGCCGGTGGCGTCGAGCAGCCGGCTCAGCGAGTCGTACATGCCGACCGCGATCTGGCCCTTGAGGATGTCCGGCACCTTGCCGGCCGTCTTCCGGTCGAGCCGTAGGGCGAGGTAGCCCGCGAGCTCGGGGTGGGCGGCCAGCACAGCAGGCGACAGCCCTTCAGGGTCATAGCGCAGCGGCGCGGACGAGCCGCCGGTGATGTCCTCGGCGTCGACGGTCAGGCCACCGGTGGCCGACCAGGCGAGCCGCCACTTGAGCAGCGCAGGGGTGGCGCCGTCGGGGACCATGGCCGCCGGCCACGCGATGAGGTCCTTGCCCACCCACACGGCGCGCTGCTTGGTGAGGTCTGGTGCGGCACCCGCCCTGACGGCCTTGGCGGTGGCCACGTGCGTCGACAGGACGTACGAGATCGAGACCACCATGCCGTCGGACGGGACCGTCACGGTGATGTTGGCGCCGCCGGGAGCCCCGCCGGCTCCGTAGTTCACGTCCCAGTTGAGGCCGTGCGCGACCTTGAAGTCGTACGTTCCGGCAGGGAGCTGGTCGCTGGACCAGGTGTAGGTGCCGTCACCGTCGGGATCCTGCAGCCAGGGCCGCATGCAGTCCGGTGCCCAGTCGGCCGGGCACCCCAGCTCGGACTGGAAGGAGCCCGGGGCGGTGATGATCGGGCCCTGCGCGTCGGAGGTGACCCAGTGGGTCCCGTGGTCGTAGTAGAAGTTCACGGGCTTCGCCGCGGGGGCCGTGTAGCTGATGTTGTCACCGTTCGGGACAGCGCCCGCTCCGTAGTTCTCGTCCCACTTCTTGTTGATCGCGGCCTTGTAGGCGTACGGCGCGGTCGGCAGGGTGTAGCTGCCCTTCCAGATCTGGTCCTTGGGGTCGAGGGTCAGCTGGGCCTGCGGGCAGTCGGGCGACCAGTCGGCCGCACAGCCCATCTCCGAGTTGTGGTCACCGGGCACGCTGACGGCGTCAGGCTGGGTCACCGGACCCACGCCACCACCGCCGCCGCCGCTGGCCTTCGGGTCCCCCACAATCCCGTAGGACGAGGAGGCCGACACGTGACCCGCGATGTCCTTGGCCACGGCGCGGTACTCCACGAGGGTGCCCTTGGGCCACACGGTCGCATCGCTGACGTCGTGGAAGACCCGGTAGGGCGCGTTGTCGTCCGTGCCGAGCTTGGTCCAGGCCGTCGTGCCGACCGGACGGGCAAGGAACGACACCTGGGCGAAGGTGTTGTCGGGGATGGCCGCACCGATCTCGGCGCGACCGCCGACGACGTCGCCGGCTCCGGGCGACGTGAGGTAGACCGCCGGGGCGGACCTCGGCTTGTCCATCGGTGACGTGGCCTTCCACACCGACACCGACTGGGCGGGGACGCTCACGGTGAGCCGGCCGTCCTTGCCGGACCGGGCTGACGTCGTCGCGCCGTAAACCGGCGCGAACGTCTGGTTGTGGCCGTAGGTCGCGAACGTGGCCGGCTTCGCAGCGTCCGCGTTGTTGAGGGCGACGACGTACTCGACGTTCTTGCCCTTGTCGATGCGGGAGAACGCGAAGATGCCCGCGCTGCTGCTCGCGTAGCGGTGGATCTGCGCGCCGTCGGCGAGCGCCGGGTTTGCGGCCCGCAACGCGGACAGCGCCTTGATGTGCTGGTAGAGCGGCGCAGCGGTGTTGAACCGGTCCTTGGCGCCAGGGGTGTCACCCAGCACCTGCTCGGTGGCATAGCTCGGCACCTGGGTGGCGAACATGTCCTGCCGGGCGGCCTTGTCCCCGCCCGATCCCATGAAGCCCTGCTCGTCGCCGTAGTAGGTGATCGGCTGGCCACGGGTGAGGAACATCAGCGAGTCGGCAAGCTTGACCCGCCGCATCAGATCGGCGTCGTCAGCACTGGCGCCCTTGAGCATCATCGCCACTCGGCCCATGTCGTGGTTGCCGAGGAAGGTCGGCAGCTCGTAGGCGTTGGAGTCGCTGTCGGTGTAGTAGTCGTCGTCGGCGTAGAGGTCACGCAGGTCCGTGCCGGACTTGCCCTGCACCCAGTTGACCGACTGCGCCTGGAACCCGAAGTCCAGGGTCGCGGGCAGCTTGCCCGTCGTCGTGTACTGCGACATGAAGGAGGGGCGAGCGTCGTAGACCTCGCCGAACATGAAGAAGTCGTCGTTGCCGTCGTGGCGGGCCTGCGCGAGCATCGCCGGGTTGAACGACTGCCAGAACTCCATGTTGACGTGCTTGACCGTGTCGATGCGGAACCCGTCGACGCCGAAGTCCACCCACGCCTTGTAGATGTCCTCCATGCCCTTCTCGACGTCCTGCTGCTCGGTGAACAGGTCGTCGAGGCCGACGAAGTCGCCGTACTCAGCGGACTCCCCGGCGAAGGTCGAGTCACCGCGGTTGTGGTAGTTGGTCGGGTCGTTCAGCCAGGCCGGCACCTTGGCCGTGGAGTCACCCGGGTTGGTGAACACCGGGTGGTAGGGGAACGACGTGGCTGGGTCCATCGCGGGGAAGTTGGGCTTCTCGGCAAACGCCTTGTCGTCGAAGACGGTGCCGCCGGCGTCCTTGTAGGGGAACGTCCCCTTGTCTCGGTAGGTGTACTGCCCCTCGGAGTAGTTGATGACGTCGGCCGTGTGGTTCGTGATGATGTCGAAGAAGACCTTCATGCCCTTGGCGTGGGCGGCGCTGATCAGCGCCGTGAGGTCCGCGTTGGTGCCCAGATGCGGGTCGACCTGGGTGAAGTCGGTGATCCAGTAGCCGTGGTAGCCCGAGCTCTCGTTGGGCGCGGTCCCCTGTACGGGCTTGTTCTTGAACGAGGGGGTCAGCCAGATGGAGGTGGTCCCGAGGTTCTTGATGTAGTCCAGCTTCTGGGAGATCCCCTTGAGGTCGCCACCGTGGTAGAAACCGTTGTCCGTGCGGTCCAGGCCGGTCTGCAGGCGGTTGCCCGTGAGACCGCC
The DNA here is from genome assembly GCF_006438965.1 of Pedococcus bigeumensis. Taxonomy (GTDB): domain Bacteria; phylum Actinomycetota; class Actinomycetes; order Actinomycetales; family Dermatophilaceae; genus Pedococcus; species Pedococcus bigeumensis_A. The sequence goes on along the minus strand of NZ_RCZM01000007.1, from coordinate 108,219 downwards.
CGCGTCGTTCGACGGGTCGCCGTTGGCGAACCGGTCGGTCATGACGAAGTAGTAGCGCTCCTTGGTCAGGCCCGCCCGCAGTGAGTCACCGGCATACGCCCGGTCCGCCTTGGTCGCGGGTCCGGACAGCACGGTGGGCCGGATCCCGACCTGGTGCGTCACGTCGTCGTAGGAGAACTCGACCGTGGCCGGGCCCTTGAGGACGAGCGGGATGTTGGCACCGTTGGAGGCGCCGGCGGCGCCGTAGTTCTCGTCCCACGAGTGGTTGATGACGATCTTGAACTCGTAGCTGCCCGCGGGCAGCGAGAAGGTCCTGGCGTATGCCGTGGTGTTGCCGACCTGGGTCAGGTCCGTGGCCGCGCACTCGGGCTTCCAGTCCTCCGGGCACCCGAGCTCGTCCTGGAGCGAGCCCGCGAGGGAGGCGGTCCGTGGCGGCGGGTCCGCCGCTCCGGCGGGTGCAGCCGCGAGGGGCAACCCCACTCCGGCGGCGATGATGGCTACGCCACTGAGGGCAGCAACAAGGGACTTGGGTCGCGCCATGACAGCACCGTCCTGGTCAGCCAGCAAGGAGGGGGAACCTTGGCAATGTATTCCCGCTCGCCCTTGAGCGCGCGTCGAGATCTACCGTCGATGCGCGGTCTTTGAAGGATCCGCCACGTTCGGGCGTGGCGGATCCTTCAAAGACCCAGACCTCAGCGAGCGCGGGCGACCCGGCCTTCGTCCCACACCGGTTCGTCCGACTCGTACACGCGACCGTCGGCACCGAACACCAGGAAGCGGTCGAAGCCCCGGGCGAACCACCGGTCGTGGGTGACCGCGATGACGGTTCCCTCGAAGGCCTCGAGCCCCTGCTCCAGGGCTTCGGCGGAGTGCAGGTCGAGGTTGTCGGTCGGCTCGTCCAGCAGCAGGCAGGTCGCTCCGGACAGCTCGAGCAGCAGGATCTGGAACCGCGCCTGCTGGCCACCCGAGAGCGACTCGAAGGTCTGCTCGCTCGCGCGGGCCAGGCCGTAGCGGTCCAGCACGCGGGCCGCCTCTTCGCGGGGCCGTCCGGTCCGGTGCTCGTCGCCGCGGTGCAGGATCTCCAGCAGGGTGCGGCCGAGCAGGGCGGGCTGCTCATGGGTCTGGGCGAACCACCCGGGACGGACCCGTGAGCCCAGCCGGAGCCGACCCGTGTGGGTCACCGGCGTCGGCTGGAGGTCCCCGACCGGACGGTGCTCGGCATCGGGGTCGCTGCCACCACATGCGACGAGGCGGAGGAAGTGCGACTTGCCGGAGCCGTTGCTGCCCAGCACAGCGACGCGTTCGCCGAACCAGATCTCGAGGTCGAACGGCTTCATCAGGGCCCCATTGGCCGAGGGGCCTGCGGGCCGATCGGCACCCGCGGCGGGAGCTCCTGCGCTCAGCTCCAGGCGTTCGGCGATGACGGCGCGCTTGGCCGTGCGACCGCCCTTGAGCCGCATGTTGACCTTCTGGCGCAACGGAGTCTCCTGCGGGGGGCCGACCTCCTCGAACTTGCGCAGCCGGGTCTGGGCGGCGTGGTACCGAGGCGCCATGCCGTCGTTGTACTTGGCCTTGACCTTGAGCATCTGGACCAGGTCGATGATCTTCTGGTGCTCCTCGTCCCAGCGACGGCGCAGCTCCTCGAGGCGCGAGTTCCGGTCCTCGCGGGCCTGCTGGTAGGTCGAGAACCTGCCGGGGTGCACCCACAGGGTCGATCCGGCGCCCCCGGGCTCGAGGGTGGCGACCCTGGTGGCCACCCGGTTGAGCAGCTCCCGGTCGTGGCTGACGAAGAGCACCGTCTTGGGCGAGGCGATGAGCTGGTCCTCCAGCCACCGCTTGGCCGGCACGTCGAGGTAGTTGTCCGGCTCGTCGAGCAGCAGCACCTCCTCGGGACCACGCAGCAGCGCCTCGAGGACCACCCGCTTCTGCTCGCCGCCCGAGAGGGTGGTGACCTTGCGCCACTGGGCGTTGTCGAACGGCATACCGAGGGCCGCCACGGTGCAGACATCCCAGAGGGTCTCGTAGTCGTAGCCGCCCACGTCGCCCCACGTGACCAGTGCGTGCGCGTAGGCCATCTGGTCGGCCTCGCTGTCGCGCTCCATCATCAGCATCTCGGTGCGGTCGATCTCGGCCGCGGCGTTGCGCAGCGGGTCGGGCGCCACCGACAGAAGCAGGTCGCGCACCGTCGACTCGTCGCGCACCTGCCCGACGAACTGGCGCATCACGCCGAGCCCGCCGGAGCGGGTGACGGCCCCCTCGTGGGCGGCCAGGTCGCCGGCGATGATCCGGCCGAGCGTCGTCTTGCCGGTGCCGTTGGGACCGATGAGCGCGACCTTCGCGCCCTCCCCCACGCGCAGCGAGACGTCGCTCAGCAGCTGCCTGCCGTCGGGCAGGCTGAAGTTCACGGTGTTGATGTCGAGGTGTCCCACGGGGTCAAGGGTGCGTCACGCGACCCTTCCGCGTCATCTCAGTTGTCTGGACAGGCGAGGCCGGACGAAGGGACTAGACCTTGGTAAAGGCTTGTCAAAGTTGGCAGGGAGCACGGGTCTGGACCCGCGACCATGGACAAGTCACCCCGAAAGGACATTCCGTGCCCCGCTCCACCTCACCCGCCCGCCTCGTGGCTATGGTCGCCCTCGTGGCGATCCTCGGTGCCGTGGGCGTGACGGTGGCAGGCCAGGCGATGGCCGCGTCCGCCGAGGCGGTGGACCGCGCGGCTCGACCGGCCGCCGAGCGAGCCATGTGGGTCTGGGACACCTCCGACCCGCAGTCGGTCGTCACTCTCGCCACGTCCCGCGAGATCGGCCAGCTGTATGCCGCCGTCCCCCCGCACGTGGACAGCTCGCCGAAGCTCGCCGAGCTCCAGCAGCTAGTCGCCCTGGCCGATGCCGCGGGGATCCGCGTGGATGCCCTCGGCGGCGATCCCGGCTGGGTCGACAACCCGGCCTGGGTGGTCACCAACTGGCTGCAGCCGGCACTGGCCACGGGGCTGTTCACCGGGGTCCATGTCGACATCGAGCCCTACACGACGGCCGCCTGGACCAAGAATCGCAAGGCCGTCATCACGAAGTACCTCGCCACCCTCGACAGGCTGCACACCGCTGCGGCAGGCGCGCCGATCGAGGCCGACATCCCGTTCTGGTTCGACGAGATCGCCGCCAACGGCTCGACGCTGGACCGTGAGATCATGCGGCGCACCGAGGCCGTGGCAGTCATGGCCTACCGCAACCACGCGGATGGCCCCGACGGCACGATCGCCCTGGCGTCGGCGGAGGTCGCGGCAGGCGGACAGCTCGGTCGCCCGGTCCGGATAGGCCAGGAGACGAACTTCCTCGGCACCGACCCGACCGAGGTCAAGCAGACGTTCCACGGCATGACGCTGGCCCAGATGGACAGCCAGCTCGCCCAGGTGCGGGACGCCTTCGCCGCCTCGCCCGCCTTCGCCGGCCTCGCCATCCACGACTCGCTCGGCTACGCCGCCATCAGCTGACCGCTCGCCCGCACCCACGGCCCTCGCGACGCCGGACTCGGCCGGGCGCGTCGAGGGCTACTCGCGTTCGAGGAGCAGGCGGTACCACAGGTCGTCCAGCAGCTCCGCGTAGCGCTTCGCGGTCCATCCCCGCGAGTGCAGCAGCAGCCAGTAGTCGGGTGAGTTCGTCGACCAGATGATGTCGGCGACCTCGCGGTCGGTGAGGTCGGCTCGCAGGTCGCCCGTGGCCCTCAGGTCGGCAGCCATCAGCATCATGTTCGCGGCTCGACGGTCCATCACCATCGACCAGGCCCTGGCCGCCTCGGGGTCGGCCTCCCCCGCCCGCCGCAACGCCTCGAGGAGTGGGGCGGTGCGGGGAACCAGGGTCCGGAGGGACTCGGCATACAACTCCAGCTTCTGGCGGCCGGTGGTTGCCGCACGGATCGCGCGGACGTAGTCGCGCTCCGCCGCCGGGATCGGCTCGTTCGAGGAGCCCAGCACCATGTCGATGACGGCCACCACGAGCTCGGGCTTGCGCCCCACGCTGCTGTAGACGGTGTCGACGGACACCCTCGCCCGCGCAGCGATCTGCGCCACGGTGGTGGCGTCATATCCGTTGTCCGACAACAGGTCTCGCGCCGCGGCCAGGACCTGCCGACGGGTGCGGGCAGCTCGCTCGGCGCGGACGGGCGAGGTGTAGCGCCGAGGCTTGACGGTGTCGTTCATTGGGCCTACCGTACCAATATTCGCCCGAATCTGCTTCGGATGAATCGTTCGGGAGGAAACACCATGACCGAGACGCAGTCCACCGCCACCACACCTCGCCCCGCCGCGGAGGTGGCAGCCCTGCCGCGGGCCGTCTTCCGACCCAGGGGCACGGGACGCGGAACCTGGGCGATGGGCTCGTTGTTCGAGCACCTGCTGACCGCGGAGGAGTCCGACGGAACGCTCGGCGTCGCCCTGGTCACCCAGCCTCCTGGGATCGCGACTCCCCTGCATCGTCACCACCGCGAAGCCGAGGCGTTCTTCCTCCTCGACGGGACCATGACCTACCGAGCCGGCGACGAGGTCTTCCACCTGACCGAGGGTGACTTCATCTGGCTGCCGCCGATGCTCCCCCACGCCTTCCGCATCACGGGCGACCGACCGGTGCGCTTCCTCGGCCTGGCCGACCCGGGCCACATCTTCGGGCTCTACGACGAGGTGGGGCTGCCCGCGCTGGAGCTCCGGCTCCCTGGCGCGGACGGGCGACCCATGGCGGACGAGATCCCGCGCTGGAATGCCGTTGGACCCAGGTACGGGCTCGAGGTCGTCGGGCCGCCGCTGCCCGTGGACGCGTAGGAAACAGACACCGCTGCTCAGCCGAGGGTGCGCCGGACCCGCGACTCCCTGGCGCGGACGGCCAGCCCCGCGTCGTCGGGGTAGACGACCTCCTCCAACGAGAGGCCGTGCGGGGGCATCACCACGACCGCGGCGTCCCGCACCGCAGCGCGCATGACCTCGGCGGGCCAGTCGACCCCCCTGCGCCCTTCTCCCACCGGCACGACCGCGCCGACGAGCGAGCGCACCATCGAGTGGCAGAACGCGTCAGCCACCACGGTCGCCTCGAGGGCGCCGTCAGGCCCGCGGCGCCACGAGTAGTCGAGCAGGGTGCGCACCGTCGTGGCACCCTCACGCCGCTTGCAGAACGCCCCGAAGTCGTTGAGCCCCAACAGCTTCTGCGCTGCGGCATGCATTGCGTCGACGTCGAGCGCACGGTCACGGTCGCGCTTGAGGATGACAGTCTCCCGCCGACGTAGCGGGTCAGCCAGCTGAGGTTGGTCGGCCAGCCGGTATAGATAGCGGCGCTGCAGGGCCGCGAACCGTGCCTCGAAGCCATCGGCGGCTACCGCAACGGCGCGCACGCCGATGTCGGCCGGGAGGATGCCGCGCAGCCGGCTGAGGGCCGCCTGCTCGGGCGTGCGTGAGGAGCGTCCGGGCAGCGCCGCCCAGGCGGCTGGGTCGGGGTCCAGGTGGGCGACCTGACCCCGTGCATGGACGCCCGCGTCGGTCCGGCCGGCCACCGTCAGCCGCACTGGCTGGTCGGCCCGCAGGATGGTGGTCAGGGCGGCGGACAGGGTGCCCTCGACCGTCCGCAGCCCGGGCTGGGTTGCCCAGCCGGAGAAGTCAGTGCCGTCGTAGCCGAAGTCGAGGCGGATCCGCAGCGGCGTGACCGGCTCCCCACGCTGCCCGTCCCGCTCCATGGCGCCACCCTAGCGAGCTGCACTGCCAGCGCTGCGGCCGCGGTCCAGGGCAGAACGAGCGTCTGCGACCCATCGCGAGCGCTGCTCTGCGAGAGTGGCGACGTGACGATGACCACCGACGCGACGATCCTGCGCAGCCACCGCCTCGGGATCGCCGGCGCGTTCGCGGTGCAGGGCCTGCTCTTCATCTCCGTCACCACCCGGTTACCGCGCTTCCAGGAACGGTGGGACCTCTCGGAGCTGTTCGTCACCGCACTGTTGCTGATGGTCGTGCTGCTGGCCGGAGCCGGTTCGGTGCTTGCCGAGGCAGGCGCCAAGCGCGGTGGGAGCGCCCACGTCCTGCGGGTCGCCTTCACCCTCATCGCGATCGGACTGGCGCTGGTCGCCGTGGCGCCGACCAGGCCCGTTGCCATCGCCGGCCTGGCGGTCTACGGCCTCGGTCTCGGCGGCGTGGATGCCGCGTCCAACATGCAGGCCGTGGCACTGGAGCACCGCTGGGGTCGCACGATCCTGCCGTCCTTCCACGGCGCCTGGACCTTGGGCGGCATCGTGGGCAGCGTCATCGCCATCGCCGCGAGCAACCTCAGCATCACGGCCAGCCTGCTCCCGCTCGCCGTGGTCGCCCTCGTGATGCTGCGGGCGCCCCTGCTCCCGCCGGAACAGACCGCCGGTGCCGATGCGCCCCCGACGGTCGCCGTCGACATCCCCTGGCGCCGGATCGGCCTCATCGGAGCCGCCATGGTGCTGTTCTACATGGTCGACACCGCGGCAACGACGTGGGGACCGGTGTTCCTCAAGGCCGCCCACGGCGCACCCGGCTGGCTGCTGCCCATGGCGACTTTGCCCTACCTCCTCGCGAGCGGCGCCACCCGCCTGGTCGGCGACGGGCTCGTCGACCGGTTCGGGTCGGTGCGCCTGCTCCGCGTGGGCGCCGTTGTGGCGTGCCTCGGCCTCGCCGTGGTCGTCTTCTCCCCCACCTGGCCGTTGGCCGTGGTCGGATTCACCATCGTCGGCGCCTCGGTGGCCGTCATTGCACCGTTGAGCTTCTCGGCTGCCGCAGTGGTGGCGGGCACGGGAGTCGACGAGGCCAGCCGTCGAGCCCGCGTCGACGCGGTCATCGCCCGGTTCAACCAGTTCAACTATGTCGGTGGGCTCCTCGGCGCGGTCCTGACGGGCGCTGTCGGTCAGGACAACCTGCGCCTCGGGTTCGCCGTCCCCATGGTCCTGGTCCTGCTGATCCTGCCCTTGGCCGGTGTCTTCCGTGCCGAGCCGGCCGCGCGGCATACCTCCGCCTGAGCGTCCCCGCCGAGAGCACCCGAAAGGGCCGTTCACCACGTGAGCGGTGAACGGCCCTTTCGGTGTGCCGGGTGGCTGGCCTGGGTCAGGCGCCGGCCTTGGTGAAGCCAGCGGCCTCAGCGTCATCGGCGGACTTGAACCAGAACTCGGCGTGGGTCTGCTCGAACCACTGGCCATCGGCCTCGTGGTACTTGCCGGAGTCGGCGTTGCCCTTGACGACGTAGGCGTCGTCGGGCGAGGAGCCGTCCTCGTTCGCGGCGATGGCACCCTTGGGCAGCTCGACGGCTGCCTCGGTGGTGTCGGTCGCGTTGTCAGCCTTGGCCACGTCTTCGGAAGCCTTGTCCTCGGCGGCCTTGGTCTCGACCGCGGCCTCCTTGGCCTCGGCCTGCTTGGCGGACCGCCTGGTGGCAGCCTCCGCCTCCTTGACGGTCGCCTTCTTGGCCAACGGCTCGCGGACGAGCTCGATCACGGCCATGGGGGCGTTGTCACCCTTGCGGGCGCCGATCTTGGTGATGCGGGTGTAGCCGCCGGGACGCTCGGCCATGTCGGGCGCGATCTCGGTGAAGAGACGGTGCACGACACCCTTGTCGGAGATGACCGACAGGACGCGACGACGCGCGTGGAGGTCACCGCGCTTGGCGAACGTCACGAGACGCTCGGCGAGCGGGCGAAGGCGCTTGGCCTTGGCCTCGGTGGTGGTGATCGAGTCGTGCTCGAACAGCGACTGGGCCAGGTTGGCCAGGATCAGCCGCTCGTGAGCCGGACCGCCGCCGAGACGGGGACCCTTGGTGGGGGTAGGCATGGTTCAGGTTCTCCTTGGTGTGTGACTGTTCGGCACCACGGGCGGTGCCGAACAGTCAGCGGCGGTTGGTCAGAGCTGCTCGTCTTCGGCCAGCGCGCGGCCGTCGTCAGCGAAGTCGTCGTCGTAGTCGCCGTAGTTGTCGGCGATGGCGGACGGGTCGAACCCGGGCGGGCTGTCCTTGAGCGCCAGACCCATGCCCACGAGCTTGGCCTTGACCTCGTCGATCGACTTCGCACCGAAGTTGCGGATGTCGAGCAGGTCGGCCTCGCTGCGACCCACGAGCTCACCCACGGTGTGGATGCCCTCGCGCTTGAGGCAGTTGTAGGACCGGACGGTGAGGTCGAGGTCCTCGATCGGCAGCGCCAGGTCGGCAGCCAGGGCGGCGTCGGTCGGCGACGGGCCCATGTCGATGCCCTCGGCCTCGACGTTGAGCTCGCGGGCCAGGCCGAACAGCTCGACCAGGGTCTTGCCGGCCGAGGCCATGGCGTCACGGGGAGCCATCGAGTTCTTGGTCTCGACGTCGACGATGAGCTTGTCGAAGTCGGTCCGCTGCTCGACACGGGTGGCCTCGACCTTGTAGGTCACGGCCAGCACGGGCGAGTAGATGGAGTCGACCGGGATGCGGCCGATCTCCTGGTCACCGGACTTGTTCTGGTTGGCCGAGACGTAGCCGCGACCGCGCTCGACGGTCAGCTCCATCTCGATCTTGCCCTTGCCGTTGAGCGTGGCGATGTGCAGGTCGGGGTTGTGCACCTCGACACCGGCCGGCGGCGCGATGTCCGCGGCGGTGACGGCGCCCGCGCCCTGCTTGCGCAGGTACATGACGACCGGCTCGTCGTGCTCCGAGGAGACGACCAGGCCCTTGATGTTGAGGATGATCTCGGTGACGTCCTCCTTGACCCCCGGGATCGTGGAGAACTCGTGCAGCACACCGTCGATGCGGATGCTGGTCACGGCTGCGCCGGGGATGCTCGAGAGGAGCGTGCGGCGCATGGAGTTGCCGAGCGTGTAGCCGAAGCCAGGCTCGAGCGGCTCGATGACGAAGCGGCTGCGGTTGTCTGCAACCACGTCTTCGCTGAGGGAGGGGCGCTGTGCAATGAGCACGGGGTGTTTCCTTTCTCGTCGGCGACCGCTATATGACGCCGAGAATGTGGACCGGCTGTCCCGGTCCGTCGTGCCCACCTCTGTCTGCGGGCACGACCCAAGGCGAGGTATGCCGCGTGGTCACCCACGCGGCATACCTCATGCCCTTAGTTCTTCGAGTAGAGCTCGACGATCAGCTGCTCCGTGAGGATCGTGTCGATCTGCGCACGCTCCGGGAGCTGGTGGATCATGATCTGCAGCGTGCCCGGGACGACCTGGAGCCAGGCCGGGGTGGGGCGCTCGCCGAAGGTCTGGCGAGCCAGCTCGATCGGGAAGGTGTTCACGGACTGCTTGCGAACGGTGATGATGTCGAACTGCTCGACGCGGTAGGACGGAACGTCCACTCGCACGCCGTTGACCTCGAAGTGGCCGTGCGTGACGAGCTGGCGAGCCGCACGACGAGTGCGGGCCAGGCCGGCGCGGTAGACCACGTTGTCCAGGCGGGACTCGAGGATCTGCAGCAGGGTCTCACCGGTCTTACCAGAACGCCGTGAGGCCTCCTTGTAGTAACCGCGGAACTGCTTCTCCATGACGCCGTAGGTGAAGCGGGCCTTCTGCTTCTCCTGCAGCTGGGTGAGGTACTCCTTCTCCTGCATCCGGCGACGGCCGTGCTGGCCGGGCGGGAAGGGACGGAGCTCGAAGTTCTTGTCGCCGCCGACGAGGTCGACCTTGAGGCGACGCGACTTCTTGGTGATGGGGCCGGTGTAACGAGCCATGAGTTTTCTCTATCTCCCTGTTCTTTACCGACGGCTCAGACGCGGCGGCGCTTGGGCGGACGGACACCGTTGTGCGGTGAGGGGGTGACGTCGCTGATGGCGCCGACCTCCAAGCCGGTCGCGGTCAGGGAGCGGATGGCGGTCTCGCGACCAGAACCCGGACCCTTGACGAAGACATCGACCTTGCGCATGCCGTGCTCCATCGCGCGACGGGCGGCAGCCTCAGCGGCCATCTGCGCAGCGAACGGGGTGGACTTGCGCGAACCCTTGAAGCCGACCTGGCCGGCGGAGGCCCAGGCAATGACCGCACCAGCGGGGTCCGTGATCGAGATGATGGTGTTGTTGAAGGTGCTCTTGATGTGAGCGTGCCCGTGGGCGATGTTCTTCTTTTCCTTGCGGCGCACCTTCTTGGCGCCGGCAGTGCGAGCCTTGGGAGGCATTACTTACCAACCTTCTTCTTGCCGGCGACGGTGCGCTTCGGGCCCTTGCGGGTGCGCGCGTTGGTCTTGGTGCGCTGTCCGCGCACGGGCAGGCCGCGGCGGTGGCGGATGCCCTCGTAGGAGCCGATCTCGACCTTGCGGCGGATGTCGGCGGCGATCTCGCGACGGAGGTCACCCTCGATCTTGACGTTCGCCTCGAGGTGGTCGCGCAGGGCGACCAGCTCGGTGTCGGTCAGGTCGCGGACGCGCGTGTTCGGGTTGACACCCGTCGCGGCCAGCGCCTGCTGGGAGCGGGTACGACCCACTCCGAAGATGTAGGTGAGAGCGATCTCGACGCGCTTCTCGCGCGGGAGATCCACACCAACAAGACGTGCCATCTTGTGTGTTTCCTTTGTTTCCCCGGAGGTCTGGAGCAGTACCGTTCCGGGCTTGGTCCCCAAGCTTTCCTGGGGGCACCGGTCCTCGGCCTCCGGGCCGGGGGTGACGTCCTGGGCTGCGTCGACGACGCTGCTCTCAGGGGCCGGGTACTGCGGTCGATTCACTTGTCTGCGCTTCTCGAAGAGATGCGAGTCGTGCTGGGCGAGTCCCGTTGCCGGGCCTCAGGTGGAGCTGGTCAGCCCTGGCGCTGCTTGTGGCGCAGGTTCTCGCAGATCACCATGACCCGGCCGTGACGGCGGATCACCTTGCACTTGTCGCAGATCTTCTTGACGCTCGGCTGAACCTTCATAGCCTCTGCTTCAGTCGATCTGGCACTGGCGATCCGGGCGGATCGACAGGTCTAGCGGGGTGTTGCTGGTCGTGCGGGCTAGCGGTAGCGGAAGACGATCCGGCCACGGGTCAGGTCGTACGGGCTGAGCTCCACCACCACGCGGTCCTCGGGGAGGATCCGGATGTAGTGCTGGCGCATCTTGCCCGAGATGTGAGCGAGAACCTTGTGACCGTTCGTGAGCTCGACCCGGAACATCGCGTTCGGGAGAGCCTCGACGATCGTGCCCTCGATCTCGATGACACCGTCCTTCTTGGCCATATCCTCCACAATCTGTCGCCGTGGCACCCCCGGTTGGGGCGCGCACACGAATACGGCACGCGAGGTCGCGCACCGACAGACCAGTCTACGCCAGGACGGCGTGAGCACGAAATCGTGCTCAGCCCCCCGACTTCTGGCCGGTCGTGGCGCATGTCGGACCCATTTCGCCCCCAGAGCCGCCACAGCTGGCCAGAAGTGCGTGGTGTCCCGACACCCCGACTTGTTGCTCAGAGCAGGTCACCGGACGCCGGATCCACGGCCCGGTGACCACCACGCAGCAACAAGTCGCCGGGCCGCCGGACCTGTTGCTCACAGATCGTCACCAGACGCCGAATCCACGGCCCGGTGACCACCACGCAGCGACAAGTCGCCGGGCCGCCGGAGGGGTGGGTCAGGACAGGGGGGCGTATGCCGCGCCGGCGGCTTCCAGCCGTTCCTTGCCGCCGTCGAGGGCGGTCAGCACCCAGAGCCCATCGTCGGTGACCGCGACGGTGTTCTCCCAGTGCGCTGCGCGGGACTGGTCGGTCGTCACGACCGTCCAGTCGTCCCGGAGGACACGGGTCTCAGCGGACCCGAGCGTCACCATCGGCTCGATCGCCACGGTCACGCCGGAGCGGACCGTCGGCCCCCGGTCGCGGACGCGGTAGTTCGGCACCTGCGGGTCCATGTGCATCTCGGTCCCGATGCCATGGCCGACGTACTCCTCGACGATCCCGTAGTCGTGACCGTCCCGGTCGCCCGAGGCGACGATGCTGTCCTCGACACCGGCACCCACGGCATACAACGACTCCCCCACGCTGAGCGCGGCGATGCCAGCCCACATGGAGTCCTCGGTGGCGTCGATGAGCGCGAGGTCCTGCGGACGCCCGGCGTCGCGACCGCCGACGATGACCGAGATGGCGGCGTCACCGTGCCAGCCGTCGACGATGGCGCCGCAGTCGATCGAGATCAGGTCGCCCTCGGTCAGCACCCGCGAACCCGGGATGCCGTGCACGACCTCCTCGTTGACCGACGTGCAGAGCGAGCCGGTGAAGCCGTGGTAGCCCAGGAACGACGGGGTCGCCCCGCAGCCACGGATGTGCTCCTCCGCGAGCTCGTCGAGCGCCTTGGTGGTCATGCCCGGACGGACCGTCTGGGCCATCAGCTGCAGGGTCTGACCGACCACCAGCCCAGCCTTGCGCATCCGCAGGATCTGGTCGGGGGTCTTGGTCTCGATGCGGGACCGGCCGAACATCAGGATCGAGCAACCCCGGCGAGGGCGGCGGAGATCCGGTCGAAGACCTCGTCGACCGAACCCATCCCGTCGACCTGCACCAGCAGGCCACGGTCGGAGTAGACGTCGGTGAGCGGTGCCGTCTCGCGACGGTAGATCGCCTGGCGCTCGCGGATCACTTCTTCGGTGTCGTCCTCACGGCCCTCGATCTCGGCCCGCTTGAGCAGCCGCTGGACGACGGCCTCGCTGTCGACGGTGAGCTCGAGGACGGCCTCGAGCGCGTGGCCGTGCTCGGCCAGGATCGCATCGAGCGTCTCGACCTGGGCCGCGGTGCGTGGGAAGCCGTCGAGCAGGAAGCCCTGCTCCGCGTCGTCCTCGAAGAGCCGGTCGCGGACGATCTCGTTGGTGATCTCGTCGGTGACGTAGCCACCGGACGCGAGCACCTCCTTGACCTGCAGGCCGAGGGGGGTCTCGTTCTTGATGTTGGCGCGGAAGATGTCACCCGTGGAGATCGCGGGGATGCCGAACGTCGAGGCGATCTTGGCGGCCTGGGTGCCCTTACCGGCACCCGGCGGGCCGAGGATGATGAGGCGCATCAGCGGAGGAACCCTTCGTAATGGCGCTGCTGCAGCTGCGACTCGATCTGTTTCACCGTCTCAAGGCCGACGCCGACGATGATCAGGATGGAGGTGCCACCGAACGGGAAGTTCTGGTTGGCGCCGACGAGTACCAGTGCGATGAGCGGGATCAGCGAGACGAGGCCGAGGTAGATGGCCCCTGGAACCGTGATGCGGGTGAGCACGTAGTCGAGGTACTCGGCCGTGGGTCGCCCGGCGCGGATACCTGGGATGAAGCCGCCGTAGCGCTTCATGTTGTCGGCCACCTCCACCGGGTTGAACGTGATCGACACGTAGAAGAACGTGAAGAACAGGATCAACGAGATGTAGATGATCATGTAGATGGGGTGGTCACCCCGGACGAGGTGCTGCTCGATCCATGTCACCCAGCCGGCCTGGTCGCCGGTGGTCGACTTGTTGAACTGTGCCAGCAACGAGGGCAGCGCGAGCAGGGACGAGGCGAAGATCACGGGGATCACGCCGGCCATGTTGACCTTGAGCGGGATGTACGTGGACGTGCCGCCGTACATCTGGCGACCGACCTGGCGCTTGGCGTACTGCACCGGGATCCGGCGCTGGCTCTGCTCGACGAACACGACCAGGGCGATGATGAGGAAGCCGAGCAGGATGACGCCGATGAACACGTCCCAGCGGCCGTCCTGCTGCTGGATCGCCCAGAGCGAGCTCGGGAACGAGCTGGCGATGGACGTGAAGATCAGCAGCGACATGCCGTTTCCGATGCCCTTGTCGGTGACGAGCTCACCGAGCCACATGACGACACCGGTGCCGGCGGTCATGGTTAGCACCATGATGACCAGGGTCGGGATCGAGTCGTTGGGCAGGATGCTGGTGCAGCGCGGGCCGAACAGCGCCGAGGGGTTCTGGGCGAACGTGATGAGCGTGGAGGACTGGAGGATCGCCAGACCGATGGTGAGGTAGCGCGTGTACTGCGTCATCTTCGTCTGGCCCTGCTGGCCCTCCTTCTTGAGGGCCTCGAACCGCGGGATGACCACGGTGAGCAGCTGCACGATGATGCTCGCCGTGATGTACGGCATGATCCCGAGCGCGAAGATCGACAGCTGGAGCAGTGCCCCGCCGCTGAACAGGTTGGCCAGGCCGAGCACACCGGTGGTCGCGTCGGCGTTCTTGATACAGGCCTGCACGGCCGTGTAGCTCACGCCCGGGACGGGAACGTGCGAGCCCAGCCGGAAGATGATGACGATGGCGAGCGTGAACAGCAGCTTCCTGCGCAGGTCCGGCGTCTTGAACGCACGGGTGAAGGCGGTGAGCACAGGTCCTCCTGGTGACGCGGGCCGATCCGGCCTCGCGGTGATGACGGTCAGGCAATCCTACGAAGGTTACCCCGAGCGCCAGCGAGGGGTGTCAAAGGCGTGGTCCCGAGGCATGTTGGGGCCGGGCTGAAACGTGCTTGGCGAACAAATGGGGTATGCCGCGAGCTCACCTTGAGCGGTGAGCCCGCGGCATACCCTGGTGTCTTGATGCGGTCAGGCGGAGGTGACCGAGCCGCCAGCGGCCTCGATCTTCTCCTTGGCGGTCGCCGAGAACTTGTCAGCGGTCACGTTGACCTTGACGGTGATCTCGCCGGTGCCGAGCACCTTGACCGGGGAGTTGTCGCGAACCGCACCCTTGGCCACGAGGTCGGCGATGGTCACATCGCCACCCTCGGGGAACAGGGCGGACAGCTTGTCCAGGTTGACGACCTGGAACTCCACGCGGAACGGGTTCTTGAAGCCACGCAGCTTCGGGAGACGCATGTGCAGCGGCATGGCGCCACCTTCGAAGCGCTCCGGAACCTGGTAGCGGGCCTTGGTGCCCTTGGTGCCACGACCGGCGGTCTTGCCCTTGGAGCCCTCACCGCGACCCACCCGGGTCCTTGCGGTCTTGGCGCCGGGAGCCGGACGCAGGTGGTGCACCTTGAGGGTCGTGCCCTCGGGTGCGGCAGCGGCCTTGGCGGCCTTCTTCTCTGCCATGGTCAGTCAACCTCCTCGACGGCAACGAGGTGCGTCACCGTCTTGACCATCCCGCGGATCTCGGGACGGTCCTCCTTGACGACGACGTCGCCAATGCGCTTCAGACCGAGGCTTCGCAGCGTGTCACGCTGGTTCTGCTTGCCACCGATCTCGGAACGGGTCTGGGTCACCTTGAGACGCATCAGGCACCTGCCTTGGCGGCTTCGCGGCCGGCAGCCTGGGCCCGCAGCATGGCGGCCGGGGCGACGCGGTCGACCGGGAGGCCGCGGCGGGCAGCCACTTCCTCCGGACGCTCGAGACCCCGGAGGGCCGCGACGGTCGCGTGGACGACGTTGATGGCGTTGTCCGAGCCGAGCGACTTGCTCAGCACGTCGTGGATGCCTGCGCACTCCAGGACCGCGCGCACCGGACCACCGGCGATGACACCGGTACCGGGGGCGGCGGGACGCAGCATGACGACGCCGGCAGCGGCCTCACCCTGCACGGGGTGCGGGATGGTGCCCTGGATGCGGGGGACCTTGAAGAACTCCTTCTTGGCCTCCTCGACACCCTTGGCGATCGCCGCGGGGACTTCCTTGGCCTTGCCGTAGCCGACACCGACGGTTCCGTCGCCGTCGCCCACGACCACGAGGGCGGTGAAGCTGAAGCGACGTCCACCCTTGACGACCTTGGAAACGCGGTTGATGGTCACGACGCGCTCGACGTAGGCGCTCTTCTCGGCCTGGTCGCGGCCACCTTGACGGTTGTCGCGGCCACCACGGCGGTCGCCGCGCTCGCCACGAGCTGCGTCGCCGCCAGCAGCGGCACCAGTGCCTCGACGCTGGGGTCCGGGCATCAGATGTTCCTCATCTCAATAACAGTTGCGGTCACGGTGCTCACAGGGCCAGACCACCCTCGCGGGCGCCCTCGGCGATGGCGGCGATGCGACCGTGGTACTTGTTGCCACCGCGGTCGAAGACGACAGCCTCGACACCGGCGCTCTTGGCGCGCTCGGCGAGCAGCTCGCCCACCTTGCGGGCCTTGGCGGTCTTGTCACCCTCGAACGAACGCAGGTCTGCCTCCATGGTGGAAGCCGACGCCACGGTCTTGCCGAGGGTGTCATCGACGACCTGCACGAAGACGTGGCGCGAGGAGCGCGACACGACCAGGCGCGGACGAACGGTCGTACCGGTCACCTTCTTGCGCAGGCGCAGGTGGCGACGGCCGCGTGCAGCGGACTTGCCCTTGGCGCGCTTGACGATCATTGCCATGGCTTACTTACCGGCCTTTCCGACCTTGCGACGGATCTGCTCGCCCGCATAGCGAACGCCCTTGCCCTTGTACGGGTCGGGCTTGCGTAGCTTGCGGATGTTTGCGGCAACCTCGCCAACGAGCTGCTTGTCGATGCCCTGGACCGCGAAGCGGGTCGGGTTCTCGACAGCGAAGGAGATGCCCTCAGGGGCCTTGACGGTGATCGAGTGGCTGTAGCCGAGCGCGAACTCGAGGTCCCCGCCCTTGTTGACCACGCGGTAACCCGTGCCGTGGATCTCCATCTTCTTCTCATAGCCCTCGGTCACACCGAGCACCATGTTGTTGATGAGCGACCGGGTCAGGCCGTGCAGGGCACGGGACTGGCGCTCGTCGTTGGGGCGCTTGACCTCGAGGTCCGCGTCACCCTTCTCGACCTTGATCGGCTCGGCCACGACGTGGCTGAGCTCGCCCTTGGGGCCCTTCACCTTGACGGTCTGGCCGTCGATGGTGATGTCGACACCGCTGGGGATGGCGACTGGGAGTCGTCCAATACGCGACATGTCGAGTCCCCTTACCAGACGTAGGCGAGGACTTCCCCGCCCACGCCCTTGGACTTGGCCTGGCGGTCCGTGAGGAGACCAGACGAGGTGGAAAGGATGGCCACACCGAGACCGCCGAGAACCTTGGGCAGGTTCGTCGACTTGGCGTAGACGCGCAGACCGGGCTTGGAGACACGGCGCACGCCAGCGATGGAACGCTCACGGTTGGGGCCGTACTTCAGCTCGATGGTCAGCGTCTTGCCGACCTCGGCGTCCTCGACCTTCCAGGAGGCGATGTAGCCCTCCGCCTGGAGGATCTCGGCAATGTGGGACTTCAGCTTGGAAAACGGCATGGAGACTGCGTCGTGGTGCGCCGAGTTGGCGTTCCTGACGCGGGTCAACATGTCCGCAATCGGGTCAGTCATGGTCATGGGCTTCTCCGGCCCTCTCTCACCGTGGTTTCACTGCTCATGCAGCGACCTGCGATGTAAGGATGAAATCGGTGGGTATTACCAGGAGCTCTTGGTGACGCCGGGCAGCTCGCCGCGGTGTGCCATCTCGCGAAGGCAGATGCGGCAGAGCCCGAACTTGCGGTAGACCGAGTGCGGTCGGCCGCAGCGCTGACAACGGGTGTAGCCACGCACCTTGAACTTCGGCTTCTTGTTGGCCTTGTTGACCAGGGCGGTCTTCGCCATGTCAGTTCTCCTTGAAGGGGAAGCCGAGCGCCTTGAGCAGTGCGCGGCCCTCGTCGTCATTGCGGGCGGTGGTCACCACAGTGATGTCCATGCCCCGCACGCGGTCGATACGGTCCTGGTCGATCTCGTGGAACATCGACTGCTCCGTGAGGCCGAAGGTGTAGTTGCCGTTGCCGTCGAACTGCTTGGGCGACAGGCCGCGGAAGTCACGGATACGAGGCAGGCCCACCGACACGAGACGGTCGAGGAACTCCCACATCCGGTCGCCGCGCAGCGTGGTGTGCGCACCGATCGGCATGCCCTCGCGAAGCTTGAACTGCGCGATGGACTTGCGGGCCTTGGTGACGATGGGCTTCTGGCCGGTGATGGCCGAGAGGTCCTTGATCGCGCCCTCGATGAGCTTGGCGTCCTTGGCGGCGTCACCAACACCCATGTTGACGACGACCTTGACGACGCCGGGCACCTGCATGACGTTGTCGTAGCCGAACTGCTTGAGCAGCTCGCCCTTGATCTCGTCCGCGTAGCGCTGCTTGAGGCGCGGCGTGACCGCTGCGGAAACTTCAGTCTGGGTCATGGTTTCTGTTTCGGTCATGGCTCTCACAGGTCCTTGCCCGAGCGCACCGCGACACGGGTGCGGACGGTCTTGGTGCGACCGTTGCGCTCGACAGTCTCGACGCGGGTCTTGATCCGGGTCGCGAGCTTCTTGTCATCGGGGTCAACGACCGCCACGTTGCTCACGTGGATCGCAGCTTCCTGGACGACCAGGCCACCGGTGCGGGTGCCGCGAGCGGACTGACCTGCCTTGGTGTGGCGGGTCACCCGGTTGACACCCTCGACGAGCACGCGCTCGGTCTCGGGGTACACGGCGATGACCTTGCCGATGCTGTTGCGGTCCTTGCCAGTGAGCACCTTGACGGTGTCACCCTTCTTGATCTTCATCTTCTTCTTGTCAGCCATGGGTCAGAGCACCTCCGGCGCCAACGAGATGATCTTCATGAACTTCTTCTCACGCAGCTCGCGGCCCACAGGGCCGAAGATGCGCGTGCCTCGGGGGTCCCCGTCGGCCTTGAGGATGACGGCGGCGTTCTCGTCGAACTTGATGTACGACCCGTCGCCGCGACGGCGCTCCTTGGTGGTGCGCACGATGACGGCCTTGACGACGTCGCCCTTCTTGACGTTGCCGCCGGGAATGGCGTCCTTGACGGCGGCGACGATGACGTCACCAATGCCGGCGTAACGACGACCCGAGCCACCGAGAACACGGATGCAAAGGATCTCCTTGGCACCAGTGTTGTCGGCGACACGCAGTCGCGACTCCTGCTGGATCACTGTCTAACTCCTGTCGTCGAGCTGGTTCTCACGCAAGGTGAGCCTTGCCGAACTGTGGGGGGCTTGTTTTCCGTGCCCGCGCGGCATACCCGGTGGTTTCTCCGGTATGCCGCGTGGGCGGCGGATGCTGAGGTGTTACTGCGCCTTTGAACTACTTGGCCTTCTCGAGGATCTCCACCACGCGCCAGCGCTTGGTGGCTGAGAGTGGGCGGGTCTCCATGATCGAGACGCGGTCACCGATACCGGCGGCGTTGTCCTCGTCGTGGGCCTTGACCTTGCTGGAGCGACGCAGGACCTTGCCGTAGAGCGCGTGCTTGACGCGGTCCTCGACCTCGACCACGACGGTCTTGTCCATCTTGTCGCTGACCACGTAACCCTGGCGGGTCTTGCGGTAGTTACGGTCTTCAGCCGTCACGGCCTCATCCTTCACGTTCTTGGTCATGCCGACTCCTCCTTGGCTTCGACACTCGGGCTCTGCCCGATCCCGAGCTCGCGCTCACGCAGCTCGGTGTAGATGCGGGCGATGTCCTTGCGGACGGCGCGCAGGCGGCCGTGGTTGTCCAGCTGGCCGGTGGCCGACTGGAACCGGAGGTTGAACAGCTCCTCCTTGGCCTTGCGGAGCTCGTCGACCAGACGGTCGTCGTCGAGACCACGAAGGTTCTCCGACACCAGGTCCTTGGATCCGACTGCCATCAGATGTCACCACCTTCACGCCGAACGAAGCGGCACTTCATGGGGAGCTTGTGCATCGCCAGACGCATGGCCTCACGGGCGACCTCTTCGGTCACACCGTTCACCTCGAACATCACGCGACCAGGCTTGATGTTGGCGATCCACCACTCGGGGGAGCCCTTACCGGAACCCATGCGGGTCTCGGCCGGCTTCTTGGTCAGCGGGCGGTCGGGGTAGATGTTGATCCACACCTTTCCACCACGCTTCATGTAACGCGTCATCGCAATACGAGCGGACTCGATCTGACGGTTGGTGACGTAGGCGGGCTCGAGGGCCTGGATGCCGTAGTCGCCGAACGCGATCTTGGTGCCACCCTTCGCAGCGCCCGAGCGACCCGGGTGGTGCTGCTTGCGGTGCTTGACTCGACGAGGAATCAACATGTCAGGACTGCTCTCCCTCAGTGCTGGCTGCGGCTGCGGTCGCCTCAGCGGCGGGAGCCTCAGCAGCGGTCTCGGTGGCGGTGCCCTCCGGACGCTCGCGACGAGCGCGGGCCGGACGGTCGGCACCCTCACGACGCGGGCCACGGCTCGGGCGCGGCGCAGCAGCCTGCTGCTGGGCCAGCTCGCGAGCGGTGACGTCGCCCTTGTAGATCCACACCTTGACGCCGATGCGGCCGAAGGTGGTGCGGGCCTCGTAGAAGCCGTAGTCGATCTGCGCACGCAGGGTGTGCAGCGGGACGCGACCCTCGCGGTAGAACTCGGTGCGAGACATCTCGGCGCCGCCGAGGCGACCGGAGACCTGGACACGGATGCCCTTGGCGCCGGCGCGGGTGGCGGACTGCATGCCCTTGCGCATCGCACGACGGAACGACACACGAGCAGAAAGCTGCTCGGCGATGCCCTGTGCAACGAGCTGGCTGTCGACCTCGGGGTTCTTGACCTCGAGGATGTTCAGCTGGACCTGCTTGCCGGTGAGCTTCTCGAGCTCGCCGCGGATGCGGTCGGCCTCGGCGCCACGACGACCGATGACGATTCCGGGACGGGCCGTGTGGATGTCCACACGGACGCGGTCACGGGTGCGCTCGATCTCGACGCGGGAGATGCCGGCCCGCTCCATGCCCTCGGACATGAGCTTGCGGATGGCGACGTCTTCCTTGACGTAGTCGCGGTACCGCTGACCCTCCTTGGTGGAGTCAGCGAACCAGCGGCTCTTGTGCTCGGTGGTGATACCGAGGCGGAAGCCGTGCGGGTTGACCTTCTGACCCATTAGCGGGTGCCTCCCTTGGTGGTCTTCGGCGTGACGACCACGGTGATGTGGCTGGTCCGCTTGTTGATGCGTGCCGCGCGGCCCTGGGCCCGCGGGCGGAACCGCTTCATGGTCGGACCTTCGTCGACGAAGGCTTCGCTGATGACCAGGTTGGTCTCGTCGAATGCCTCAGAGGCCTTGTCCGCCTTGACCCGGAGGTTGGCGATGGCGCTCTCGAGCACCTTCTGCACCGGGTCAGACGCGTACTGCGGCGCGAACCGGAGCACAGCAATGGCCTCGACGGCCTGCTTGCCACGGATCAGGTCCACCATGCGGCGGGCCTTCTGGGGCGTGACGCGGACGTGCCGCGCACTCGCCTTGGCTTCCATCACGTTGTCCTTGTTCTCGGTAGAGGCGGCCATCAGCGACGACGCCCCTTCTTGTCGTCCTTCACGTGACCCTTGAACGTGCGGGTCGGTGCGAACTCACCGAGCTTGTGGCCAACCATCGACTCGGTGACGAACACCGGGACGTGCTTGCGACCGTCGTGCACGGCGAGGGTGTGACCCAGCATGTCGGGGCTCACGACCGACCGACGCGACCAGGTCTTGATGACGTTCTTGGTGCCCGCTTCGTTCTGGACGTCGACCTTCTTCTGAAGGTGGCCGTCGATGAAGGGGCCCTTCTTCAAGCTACGAGGCATGGTTTCTCAGGCTCCTTCTCAGCGCTTCTTACGACGGCGGCGAACGATCATCTTGTCGCTCGGCTTGCCAGGACGGCGGGTACGGCCTTCGGCCTGACCCCACGGGCTGACGGGGTGACGTCCACCGGACGTCTTACCCTCGCCACCACCGTGCGGGTGGTCGACCGGGTTCATGGCGACACCACGGACGGTCGGGCGCTTGCCCTTCCACCTCATCCGGCCGGCCTTGCCCCAGTTGATGTTGGACTGCTCGGCGTTGCCGACCTCGCCGACCGTCGCGCGGCAGCGCAGGTCGACGTTGCGGATCTCACCGGACGGCATACGCAGCTGGGCGTAGGGGCCGTCCTTGGCGACGAGCTGCACACGCACACCAGCGGAACGGGCGATCTTCGCGCCACCACCGGGCTTGAGCTCGACAGCGTGGATGACCGTACCGGTCGGGATGTTGCGCAGCGGCAGGCTGTTGCCGGCCTTGATGTCGGCCGCGGGGCCGTTCTCGATGTTGGCGCCCTGCTCCAGGCCCTTGGGGGCCAGGATGTAGCGCTTCTCACCGTCGGCGTAGTGCAGCAGCGCGATGCGCGCAGTGCGGTTGGGGTCGTACTCGATGTGAGCGACCTTGGCCGGCACGCCGTCCTTGTCATGGCGACGGAAGTCGATGACGCGGTAGGCGCGCTTGTGTCCACCACCGATGTGACGGGTGGTGATCCGGCCGTTGCTGTTGCGGCCACCGGACTTCGTGAGGGGGCGCACCAGCGACTTCTCAGGCGTGGAGCGCGTGACCTCGACGAAGTCGGCGACGCTGGAGCCTCGGCGGCCAGGCGTGGTCGGCTTGTACTTGCGGATACCCATAGTTCGTAATCCCTTACGTCTCTTCAGCGATTCCGTCAGGCGCCGGCACCGAAGATGTCAATCGAGCCCTCGCGGAGGGTGACGATCGCACGCTTGGTGTCCTTGCGCTTGCCGATGCCGAACCGGGTGCGGCGGGTCTTGCCGACACGGTTGAGGGTGTGGACGGAGTCAACCTTGACGTTGAAGACGCGCTCGACGGCGATCTTGATCTCCGTCTTGTTCGCCCGCGGGTCGACGATGAAGGTGTACTTGCCCTGGTCGAGCAGCGAGTACGACTTCTCGGAAACGACCGGTGCGATCAGAATGTCGCGCGGGTCCTTGCCGTACAGAGCAGACTGGGTGCTCACTTGGTCTCCTCCTCATCCACGTCCTGGGCGGCAGCGCCACCGGCGGGGACGAAACCGGCAGCTTCGGCGGCATCCGCAGTGCGGAACCAGACCTCAGCGACGGTCGCGTCGTACCAGCGGGAGCCGGGGACGTGGAACTTCATCGAGTCCTTGTTGCCCTTGACCTCGAAGCCCTCCGGAGCGGAGCCGTCCTCGAGGGCGGCAGCCGAGTCGGCGCCGAAGCCACCGTCGGTGGCCTCGTCGGACTTCTCAGCCTTGGCGGGCTTGTCAGCCTTGGCGGGCTTGTCAGCCTTGGCGGGCTTCTCGGCCTTGGCCGGCTTCTCAGCCTTGGCAGGCTTGTCGGCCGTGGCCTCGGACTTCTCAGTCTTGGCAGCCTTGGCCGGCTTGTCGGCCTTGGCGGGAGCGTCGTCGACGATCTCGACCTCGATCACGCCACCCACGGGCTGGGCCTTGGTGACGAACGCCTCCAGGGCAGCCTTGGTGAACACGACATCGTCCGCGCACAGCACGTCATACGTGTTGAGCTGGTCGGCGGCGAGCACGTGCACACCGTCGAGGTTGCGGACCGACTTCAGCGACACGAGGTCGCTGCGGTCGAGCACGACGAGCAGGTTCGGGCGGTCGGTCAGACCGGCGAGCAGCGCGAGCGCGTCCTTGGTGGACGGCGCAGTGCCGGTCACAAGGGACTCGACGACGTGCACGCGGTCGTGGCGGGCCCGATCGGAGAGGGCACCGCGCAGGGCGGCAGCCTTCATCTTCTTGGGGGTCCGCTGGCTGTAGTCACGCGGCTGCGGGCCGTGGACGACGCCACCGCCGGCGAACTGCGGGGCGCGGGTCGAGCCCTGACGGGCGCGGCCGGTGCCCTTCTGGCGGTAGGGCTTGCGGCCACCACCGCGGACTTCGCCGCGGGTCTTGGTGGAGTGCGTGCCCTGACGCGCGGCGGCCAGCTGGGCCACGACGACCTGGTGGATCAGCGGAACGTTGACCTGGACGTCGAAGATCTCGGCGGGCAGGTCAGCAGCGACAGTTGTGGTTGCCATCTGGCTCAGGCTCCCTTCGCGGCCGTGCGGACGAGGACAGTGCCGTTGCGGGGGCCGGGAACGGCACCCTTGATCAGCAACAGGCCCCGCTCCACGTCCACGGCGTGGATCGTGAGGTTCTGGGTGGTCTGACGCTCGCCACCCATCCGGCCAGCCATGCGCATGCCCTTGAACACGCGACCCGGGGTGGCACAGCCACCGATCGAGCCAGGCTTGCGGTGGTTCTTGTGGGAACCGTGGGAGGAGCTGACGCCGTGGAAGCCGTGACGCTTCATGACGCCGGCAAAGCCCTTGCCCTTGGTGGTTCCGGTGACGTCGATCTCCTGGCCGGCCTCGAAGGTCTCGACCGTGACTTCCTGGCCGAGCGTGTACTCGGCGGCGTCAGCGGTACGGAGCTCCACGAGGTGGCGACGCGGGGTCACGCCGGCCTTCTCGAAGTGCCCGGTCAGGGGCTTGGTCACCTTGCGGGGGTCGATGGCGCCGAAGGCGATCTGGACGGCGTCGTAGCCGTCCTTCGCAGCGGCCCGGACCTGCGTCACAACGCAGGGGCCCGCCTCGATGACGGTGACGGGGATGAGCCGGTTCTCGGCATCCCACACCTGGGTCATACCGAGCTTCTTGCCCAGTACACCCTTCACGGTCTTGGTAGCAGTGGTGGTCATTTCGCCAGCCTCAGAGCTTGATCTCGATGTTGACGTCTGCCGGCAGGTCGAGACGCATCAGCGAGTCGACGGCCTTCGGCGTCGGGTCGATGATGTCGATCAAGCGCTTGTGGGTGCGCATCTCGAAGTGCTCGCGGCTGTCCTTGTACTTGTGGGGCGAACGGATGACCACGAAGACGTTCTTCTCCGTGGGCAGCGGCACAGGGCCGACTACCGTCGCGCCAGCACGGGTCACCGTGTCGACAATCTTGCGCGCCGAGTTGTCGATGACCTCATGGTCATACGACTTCAAGCGGATGCGGATCTTCTGTCCCGCCATCTCCGTTACGTCTCTCTCTCGCCGAACATCTAGCTTGGCCGGTTCTTGTGGCCTTCTCCGACCCCCGCGGTCGGGTGTGTCGCACCCGCTTCGCGGCCGGACGACATGCGTTTTCACGCGGTCGTGCGGATCGGATTGACCGGCAGAGCCGGGGCTTGCGCTTCCCTGGAGTGTCGCCCCGCGCACGTATGCGCGGTTCGAGGTGTGGCACCGGGGGTGGCGGCGTCGACATGGGTCAACGGCGCGCGTCAAGCAACCGGTCCAGTGTGCCAGAGCCGACGGTGACCTACCAAATCGAGGCCGGGCCACGCGGCATACCCGCACCGGTGGCGCGTCGCGCAGCGGCCGTCACCCTCGGGTATGCCGGGTGCCAGCCGCCGCTGCAACGCTGCGGTTGGGGGCCGCGCGACTACGACGAGGGTCGGACGGGCTGGCGTGAGCGCGCCAAGGCCCCAGCCCCGTCCGTGGGGGGGACGGACGGGGCCGGGGCCGGCTGGGTCGCGCTCGGGCCGCGCCAGGGCCGCGCTAGGGCCGCCCACCGCCCAGGACGCCGGCGTCGAACGCCTTGAGGACCGACGCCTTGTCGGCGGCGGACAGGGTGCCTGCCTTCACGGCGGCATCGAGGCGCGAGGACAGCTCGGTCTTGTGGCTGGCCTCGCGGTCGGCCTTGATCGCGTCGAGCGCGGCCTGCACCTTCGCCTGGCTGACGCCGAGCTCCTTGGCGAGGGCCGTCACCATCGCCTTCTCGCGGGCCTGGCGTTCGGCGTCGGTCGGCTTGGTGCCCTGCGCTGGGGGCGTCGCAGGCTGCTGCGCGGCGCGGACCTTCTCCAGGGCGGCGCTGACCTTGGCCTCGGTGAGACCGAGCTTGGTGGCGAGGGCGGCTGCGTCCATGCCACCGGGTCCGCCTCGGTGTCCGGCCGGACCACCGTGGCCGCCCGGTCCACGGCCGGCGTCTGCACCTGGCTGGGACGGTGCGGTGGTGGCGGTTCCGCTCGGGGTTGGCGTGCTGCTGTCCGCCATGGCTGCGCTGGCGCCGAGTCCGGCCGCGATGGCCGCCACCCCGCCTACAGCGGCGATCTTCATGGACTTGCTGACGGTGGGCATCGTGGGCGCACTCCTTCTCGGTTGTGGGGCGCCGCGGTGCGCCCCTCTTCCACCGAGGCTGCGCCGCCGCGCTGGCAACCAGCCGTGGCGAACCTGTCACGGTGCTGTCAGGAGGCCAGCGCGGTTCACAGGCGAGCAGGTGTGCCTACTGGCAGGATCGGGCCCATGACGACGCCGCCGCAGGGCCCGGGTCGGACCAGGCAGGGCCTGATCTACCGCGCCGGGGTGCTGGGCCACCGACCCAGCGTCCCCGCGGACTTCGCCGAGCTCGAGCGACGTGCCGCGAGCGCCATGTCGCCTCGTGCGTGGGCCTACGTAGCGGGTGGGGCGGGCGAGGGCGCGACGGTTCGCGCCAACCGCGCCGCCTTCGAACGCCACCAGATCGTGCCGCGGATGCTGCCGGGCCAGGCCGAGCGAAACCTCTCCATCGAGCTGCTCGGCCGTCGGCTTCCTGCGCCCCTGCTGGTGGCACCGATCGGCGCAGCCGGCCTGGTCCACCGGACCAGCGACCTGGAGATCGGCGCGGCGGCTGCCGAGCTGGGCCTGCCCTACATCCTCTCCAACCAGGGCTGCTCGTCGATGGAGGACGTGGCCGCCACGATGGGGTCGGCGCCCCGGTGGTTCCAGCTCTACTGGTCCACCGACGAGCCCCTCGTCGACAGCCTCCTGGCGCGCGCCGCCGCGAGCGGCGCCGAGGCGATCGTCGTCACCCTCGACACGACGATGCTCGGCTGGCGGCCGCAGGACCTCAACCTCGGGTCGCTGCCCTTCTCCCAGGGCATCGGGATCGCGCAGTACACCTCGGACCCACGGTTCCAGGAGATCGTCCGCGCCAGGGTGGCCGACAAGGCGGCTCAGGCAGCCGGAGGTGGCGGCAAGGACGACGTCAAGGTCACCGTCGGCGCACTGCGGTCGTTGCTGTCGATCAGCCGCGAGCACCCCGGCGACCTGCGGACCAACCTCCGCTCCCCCACGCCCCGTGCGGCCGTCGAGACCTTCCTCGACATCTACTCGAACCCGGGGCTCACCTGGGAGCAGCTCGGCACCCTGCGCGACCGCACCGACCTGCCGTTCCTGGTCAAGGGGGTCCTGCACCCGGACGACGCCAGGCGAGCGGTCGAGGTTGGCGCCAGCGGACTCGTGGTCAGCAACCACGGTGGGCGCCAGGTCGATGGCGCCGTGGCCTCTCTTGACGCCCTGCCGTCGGTGCGTGCGGCTGCCGGCCCCGACCTGCCGGTGATCCTGGACAGCGGGGTCCGCACGGGGAGTGACGTCGTCAAGGCGATCGCCCTCGGCGCCGATGCCGTCGCGATCGGCAGGCCGTACATCTACGGCCTGGCCCTGGGCGGTCGGGACGGCGTGCGCGACGTGCTGGCCAACATCGTGGCCGAGCTCGACCTGACGATGGGCCTGTCGGGCGTCGGCGCGGTGTCGCAGATCGGTCCTGAGCTGTTGCAGACGACGTCGTGATGTCCCGGCCTCACCTGCGTACGCCGCGGCTCGAGCTGCGGCCGCTGCAGGCCGACGACAGCGACCTGCTGGTCGAGCTCGACGGCGACCCCGACGTGATGGGGTTTCTGACGGGCCGGGGCACCGAGCCGCAGGAGGTGGTCGAGGTGTGGATGCCTGGACGCACCGACCCTGCGCACGACGCCCTGGGGCTGGGCTACTGGTCGGCCTTCGAGGACGGGGTCTTCGTCGGGTGGTTCTGCCTGACCCCGACCGGGGAGGGTCAGGCCGAGCTGGGGTATCGGCTGCGCAAGCGCGCGTGGGGCCGAGGCCTGGCCACCGAAGGTGCCACGCGGCTGCTGGAGCACGGCTTCGGGACGGTCGGACTGGACCTGGTCTGGGCCGAGACGATGGCCGTGAACGTTCGTTCCAGGGCCGTCCTTCAGCGACTCGGGCTGCGCCACGTCCGCACCGACATCAGGGAGTGGGCCGATCCCCTCCCGGGTGCCGACCTCGGCGAGGTGGTCTACGAGCTGACCGCCGCCGACTTCGCGGCCACCCGCCCCTAGAAGCCGGCCACCCGGCATACCTCTCCGGCACTTGGTGCCGACAGGTCGTCACCCAACCCCGGACACCGCCGCCCCGTGACCACCACACAGCAACACGTCCCCCAGCCCCAGCACTTGGTGCCGACAGGTCGTCACGAACCACCGGATTCGCCGCCCCGTGACCACCACACGGCAACACGTCCCCCAGCCCCAGCACTTGTTGCCGACAGGTCGTCACCAACCCCGGACACCGCCGCCCCGTGACCACCACACGGCAACACGTCGACAAGCCACCCGGCATACCGGGCACAGCGAAGGGCCCCGCAGCCGAAGCTGCGGGGCCCTCCAATGGTGCTGGTGCGTCAGATCAGTGGCGACGAGTCGCCGGGTAGTCCGAGAACGCAGTGTTCCTGAACTACTTGGTGATCTTGGTGACGCGGCCGGCGCCGACGGTACGGCCGCCCTCGCGAATGGCGAAGCGCAGGCCCTCCTCCATGGCGATCGGCTGGATGAGCTCGACGTTCATCTCCGTGTTGTCACCGGGCATGACCATCTCGGTGCCCTCGGGGAGGTGCACGACGCCGGTCACGTCGGTGGTACGGAAGTAGAACTGCGGGCGGTAGTTGTCGTAGAACGGCGTGTGACGGCCGCCCTCATCCTTGGAGAGGATGTAGACGTTGGCCTCGAAGTCCGTGTGCGGGGTGATCGAGCCCGGCTTGCAGATGACCTGCCCGCGCTCGACGTCCTCGCGCTTGGTGCCACGAAGGAGCAGGCCGACGTTCTCGCCCGCACGACCCTCGTCGAGCAGCTTGCGGAACATCTCGATGCCGGTGACCGTGGTCTTGGTCGGCGGACCCGTGTGGATGCCGACGATCTCGATCTCAGCGTTGACGTTCAGGATGCCGCGCTCGATACGACCGGTGACGACGGTGCCACGACCGGTGATCGTGAACACGTCCTCGACGGGCATGAGGAACGGCTTGTCGACGTCACGCTCGGGGATCGGGATGTGGTTGTCCACAGCGTCCATGAGCTCGAGCACGGAGTTGCCCCACTCGGCGTCGCCCTCGAGCGCCTTGAGCGCCGAGACCTTGACGACCGGCAGGTCGTCGCCCGGGAACTCGTAGTCGGACAGCAGCTCGCGGACCTCCATCTCGACGAGCTCGAGGATCTCCTCGTCGTCGACCATGTCGGCCTTGTTGAGCGCCACGACGATGTAGGGAACGCCGACCTGGCGGGCCAGGAGGACGTGCTCCTTCGTCTGCGGCATCGGGCCGTCGGTCGCTGCAACCACGAGGATCGCACCGTCCATCTGCGCCGCACCCGTGATCATGTTCTTCACATAGTCAGCGTGACCGGGGCAGTCGACGTGGGCGTAGTGACGGCTCTCCGTCTGGTACTCGATGTGCGCGATCGAGATCGTGATACCGCGCTGCTTCTCTTCGGGTGCCTTGTCGATGTCGTCGAACGCGAACTGCGGGTTCAGGTCCGGGTACTTGTCGTGCAGGACCTTGGAAATCGCAGCCGTCAGCGTCGTCTTACCGTGGTCGATGTGACCAATGGTGCCGATGTTGACGTGCGGCTTAGTCCGCTCGAACTTTGCCTTCGCCACTTGATGTCCTCCTCAGGACTCTTCTTTGGTTGAACGCCGTAAGCCCAGATGGGACGTGGCGCGGATTGTGGGGTCGTGCTGGGGTGTGGAGCTCTGGTGGTGCGTTCCGTGCGGTGCGACCGGTAATGCTACCGGTCACTCACCACGGGTCTTCTTGATGATCTCCTCGGCAACAGCCTTGGGGACCTCGGCGTAGGAGTCAAACTCCATGCTGTAGTTCGCCCGACCCTGGGTCTTGGAACGCAGGTCGCCGACATAGCCGAACATCTCCGACAGCGGGACGAGGCCGCGAACGACCTTGGCACCACTGATGTCCTCCATGGCCTGGATCTGGCCACGGCGGGAGTTGATGTCACCGATGACGTCGCCCATGTAGTCCTCGGGCGTACGCACCTCGACGGCCATCATCGGCTCGAGGAGCACGGGGTCGGCCTTGCGGACGGCCTCCTTGAGCGCCATGGAACCGGCGATCTTGAACGCCATCTCCGAGGAGTCGACGTCGTGGTAGGCGCCATCGAGCAGCGTCGCCTTGATGCCGACCAGCGGGTAGCCGGCGAGCACGCCGTACTGCATGGCGTCCTGGATACCGGCGTCGACCGAGGGGATGTACTCGCGCGGGATACGGCCACCAGTGACCTTGTTCACGAACTCGTACATCTCGCCGGACTCGGTGGTGTCGAGGGGCTCGATGCTGATCTGGATCTTGGCGAACTGGCCGGAGCCACCCGTCTGCTTCTTGTGGGTGAAGTCGAGCTTCTCCACGGTGCGACGGATCGTCTCGCGGTAGGCCACCTGCGGCTTGCCGACGTTGGCCTCGACCTTGAACTCGCGCTTCATGCGGTCCACGAGGATGTCCAGGTGGAGCTCGCCCATGCCGGCGATGATCGTCTGACCGGTCTCCTCGTCGTGGTGGACCTGGAAGGTCGGGTCCTCGGCGGAGAGCTTCTGGATGGCCGTGGAGAGCTTCTCCTGGTCACCCTTGGTCTTGGGCTCGATGGCCACCTGGATGACCGGGTCCGGGAACGTCATCGACTCGAGCACGATCTGCTCGTTCGGGTCGCTCAGGGTGTCACCGGTCGTGGTGTCCTTCAGGCCGATCGCCGCGTAGATGTGACCCGCGAGGGCCTCCTCCACGGGGTTCTCCTTGTTGGCGTGCATCTGGAAGAGCTTGCCGATGCGCTCCTTGCGGCCCTTGGTCGTGTTGACGACCGCCGAGCCGGCGTGGATCTGGCCGGAGTAGACGCGGATGAAGGTCAGCGTGCCGAAGAACGGGTGCGTGGCGACCTTGAAGGCCAGCGCCGAGAACGGCTCGCTCGTGTCGGGCCTGCGCGTCATCTCGATCTCCTCGTGGTTCGGCTTGTGGCCGACCATCGGGGGGACGTCGAGCGGGGACGGCAGGTAGTCGACGACGGCGTCGAGCATCGGCTGCACACCGCGGTTCTTGAAGGCAGAGCCGCACAGGATCGGGTAGAGCTCGGAGTTGACCGTGAGCTTGCGGATCGCGCCCTTGATCTCCTCGGGCGTCAGCTCCTCGCCACCGAGGTACTTCTCCATGAGGACGTCGTCGGACTCGGCGACGCGCTCGACCAGGGCGTGGCGGTACTCCTCGACCTTGTCGAGCATGTCGGCCGGGATCTCCTGGATCTCGTACTTGGCACCCATGGTGACGTCACCCTTGGCGTCACCAGGCCACACGAGGGCACGACGGTAGATGAGGTCGACGACACCGACGAACTCGCTCTCGGAGCCGATCGGCAGCTGGAGCACGAGGGGCTCTGCGCCGAGGCGGTCCTTGATGGTGTCCACGGTGAAGTAGAAGTCCGCGCCGAGCTTGTCCATCTTGTTGACGAACGCGATGCGGGGGACGTCGTACTTGTCGGCCTGACGCCACACGGTCTCGGACTGGGGCTCGACACCCTCCTTGCCGTCGAACACGGCAACGGCACCGTCAAGGACGCGCAGCGAGCGCTCCACCTCGACCGTGAAGTCGACGTGACCCGGGGTGTCGATGATGTTGATCTGGGTGCCCTCCCAGAAGGAGGTCACGGCGGCAGACGTGATCGTGATGCCGCGCTCCTTCTCCTGCTCCATCCAGTCGGTGGTCGAGGCACCGTCGTGCGTCTCACCGATCTTGTGGTTGACACCGGTGTAGAAGAGGATGCGCTCCGTCGTCGTCGTCTTGCCGGCGTCGATGTGCGCCATGATCCCGATGTTGCGGACCTTGGTCAGGTCCGTCAGGACGTCGAGTGCCAATGTGATCGTCTCATCTCGGTCGTTACGAAAAGTGCGTTGCGGTGCGGGGGCGGCAGGGCCGCCAACCACACACCTCCGGTATGCCGCGTGCGCGCCTGGCGCACGCGGCATACCGGGCGCTGTTACCAGCGGTAGTGCGCGAAGGCCTTGTTGGACTCGGCCATCTTGTGGGTGTCCTCGCGACGCTTCACTGCGGCGCCGAGGCCGTTGGATGCATCGAGGATCTCGTTCATGAGGCGCTCGGTCATGGTCTTCTCACGACGCTGACGCGAGTAGCCGACCATCCAGCGCAGGGCCAGCGTGGTCGCGCGGTTGGGCTTGACCTCGATCGGCACCTGGTAGGTGGCGCCACCGACACGACGCGACTTGACCTCGAGCGTCGGACGGATGTTGTCCAGCGCGCGCTTGAGGGTGACGACGGGGTCGGAGCCGGTCTTCTCCTTGACGCCCTCCAGGGCGCCGTAGACGATCGTCTCGGCGATGGACTTCTTGCCATCGAGGAGGATCTTGTTGACCAGCTGGGTCACCAACGGTGAGTTGTGGACCGGGTCGACGACGAGGGGGCGCTTGGGCGCGGGTCCCTTGCGAGGCATTACTTCTTCTCCATCTTCGCGCCGTAACGGGAGCGAGCCTGCTTGCGGTTCTTGACACCCTGGGTGTCGAGGGAGCCGCGGACGATCTTGTAGCGCACACCGGGCAGGTCCTTCACACGACCGCCACGCACGAGCACGATCGAGTGCTCCTGCAGGTTGTGGCCGACGCCCGGGATGTAGGCCGTGACCTCGATGCCGCTGGTGAGGCGCACGCGGGCCACCTTGCGCAGGGCAGAGTTCGGCTTCTTGGGGGTGGTGGTGTACACACGCGTGCACACTCCACGGCGCTGGGGCGAGCCCTTGAGGGCAGGAGTCTTGGTCTTGGTGACCTTGTCCTGACGCCCCTTGCGCACAAGCTGGTTGATCGTAGGCAACCTGTTCTCCGTACGTAGTTGATGTTCTGTGTCGTCGGGCGGCCTGGTCGGCCACCTTCGGGCACTCCTTGGTGTGGTGCCTTGCCCGACCCCCGTACTCGGGTGTGTCGTGCTTGGCGCTCTCCCCTGCACCCTCCACGCGCGACCCAGTGCGGATCGAATGCGGAGTGCCCGGCGAGAGGGGTGCTGGTCCAGCTGCCGACATCAACATGCTGGTCGGCGCCAACTCCAGCGGCATGTCTGAGCAGACCTCAGACACAGTGTTCAAAGATACCGCCTGCGCAGGTGCGGTCCAAATCGGTTACGGCAGCCCCCGTGCGCGGCATCCGGTCCAACGCCGCAGCCGGCCGGGATATGCCGCGAGGGCGGGTATGCCGCGTGGTGACCACGCGGCATACCCGCCCTCGACGGTGGTGCTGGTTGCTCAGTCCAGGCCGAGCTCGGCGTCGTCAAGACGGATGGCCTCGCCGGAGCCGGGACCGAACACCGGGTAGTCGTACTCGTAGCTGGGCATCGAGTACATCGCAGCCTTGGCCTCTTCGGTGGCCTCGACCTTGACGTTCCGGTAGCGCGGGAGACCCGTGCCGGCCGGGATCAGCTTTCCGAGGATGACGTTCTCCTTCAGACCCAGCAGCGGGTCCGACTTGGCGTTCATCGCGGCCTCGGTCAGCACGCGGGTCGTCTCCTGGAAGGAGGCGGCCGAGAGCCAGGAGTCGGTGGCCAGCGACGCCTTGGTGATACCCATGAGCTCGGGGCGACCCGAGGCCGGGCGGCCACCTTCGGCGACGACGCGACGGTTCTCGGTCTCGAACCGACCACGCTCGGCCAGCTCACCGGGGAGCAGGTCGGCGTCGGCGGACTCGATGATCGTGATCCGGCGCAGCATCTGGCGGACGATGACCTCGATGTGCTTGTCGTGGATCGACACACCCTGCTGGCGGTAGACGTGCTGCACCTCGTCGACGAGGTGCATCTGGACCGCCCGCGGGCCGAGGATGCGAAGGACCTGCTTGGGGTCGATCGAACCCTGCGTCATGCGGTGCCCGACCTCGACGTGGTCGCCATCGGCGATCAGCAGACGCGCGCGCTTGCTCACCGGGTAGGCGTGCTCCTCGGAGCCGTCGTCCGGGGTGAGCATGATGCGACGGGTCTTGTCGGTGTCCTCGATGTTGACCCGACCGGACGCCTCGGCGATCGGGGCGACACCCTTGGGGGTGCGCGCCTCGAACAGCTCGACGACACGGGGCAGACCCTGCGTGATGTCGTCACCAGCCACACCACCGGTGTGGAAGGTACGCATCGTCAGCTGGGTGCCGGGCTCACCGATCGACTGGGCCGCGATGATGCCGACGGCCTCGCCGATGTCCACCAGCTTGCCGGTCGCGAGCGACCGGCCGTAGCAGGCGGCGCAGGTGCCGACGTGGGACTCACAGGTGAGCACCGAGCGGA
The DNA here is from genome assembly GCF_006438965.1 of Pedococcus bigeumensis. Lineage (GTDB taxonomy): Bacteria > Actinomycetota > Actinomycetes > Actinomycetales > Dermatophilaceae > Pedococcus > Pedococcus bigeumensis_A. The sequence continues at coordinate 74,250 of NZ_RCZM01000007.1, read as the reverse complement.
CCTTGACCTGCTCGACGCCAGCGGCGACGAGCGCGTCGATGACCACGTCACCGAGGTCGATACCGGCCACGGCAAGGACGGAACCGTCCTTCTCGACGTCGGCAGCGAGGGTACGGGCGTAGACCGAGGTCTCCACGTCGTCGTGCTCGACCAGGGCGCCGGACGCAGACTTCTGTGCGATCGGCATGGTCAGGCCACGGTCGGTCCCACAGTCGTCCTCGCGGATGATGACGTCCTGCGAGACGTCCACCAGACGACGGGTCAGGTAACCCGAGTCGGCGGTACGCAGGGCGGTGTCGGCAAGACCCTTACGCGAACCGTGCGTGGAGATGAAGAACTCGAGCACGGACAGGCCCTCGCGGAAGTTCGCGCGGATCGGTCGCGGGATGATGTCGCCCTTGGGGTTGGACACCAGACCACGCATACCGGCGATCTGTCGTAGCTGCATCCAGTTACCACGCGCACCCGAGGACACCATCTTGTAGATGGTGTTGGTCTTCGGGAGGTTGGCCTCCATCTCCTTGGCGACCTCGTTGGTGGCCTGGGTCCAGATCTCGATGAGCTCCTGACGGCGCTCGTCGTCGGTGATCAGACCACGCTCGTACTGCACCTGGACCTTGGTCGCCTTGACCTCGTAGCCCTCGAGGATCTCGAGCTTGCGCGGCGGGGTCACGACGTCGGAGATGGCCACCGTGGTGCCTGAGCGGGTCGCCCAGTGGAAGCCGTACTCCTTGAGCGCGTCGAGGCTGGCAGCAACCTGCACCTTGGTGTAGCGCTCGGCCAGGTCGTTGACGATGGTCGACAGACGCTTCTTGTCGACGACCGCGTCCACGAACGGGTAGTCCACCGGCAGCGTCTGGTTGAACAGCGCGCGACCGAGGCTGGTCTCCACGGTGAGCGAGGCCACCTGGCCCTGGTCGTTGACCTCGGTGCCCTCGGCGAGCTCCGTGCCGGGGATCGGCACGACGTCGAGCAGGCGGATCTTGACGATGCTGCCCAGCTCGAGCTCGCCGGCGTCGAACGCCATGCGGGCCTCGGAGACCGACGAGAACGCGCGGCCGGAGCCCTTGCCGTTCTCCACCTCGGAGGTGAGGTGGTAGAGCCCGATGATCATGTCCTGGGTGGGCATGGTCACCGGACGGCCGTCGGCCGGCTTGAGGATGTTGTTGCTCGAGAGCATGAGGATGCGGGCCTCGGCCTGCGCCTCGGTGCTCAGCGGCACGTGCACAGCCATCTGGTCACCGTCGAAGTCGGCGTTGAAGGCCGAGCAGACGAGCGGGTGGATCTGGATGGCCTTGCCCTCGACGAGCTGCGGCTCGAAGGCCTGGATGCCGAGGCGGTGCAGGGTGGGCGCGCGGTTGAGCAGCACGGGGTGCTCGGTGATGACCTCTTCGAGGACGTCCCACACGACCGGACGGGCGCGCTCGACCATGCGCTTGGCCGACTTGATGTTCTGTGCGTGGTCGAGGTCGACCAGGCGCTTCATCACGAACGGCTTGAACAGCTCGAGGGCCATCTGCTTGGGCAGACCGCACTGGTGAAGCTTGAGCTGCGGGCCGACGACGATGACCGAACGGCCGGAGTAGTCGACGCGCTTGCCGAGCAGGTTCTGGCGGAACCGGCCCTGCTTGCCCTTGAGCATGTCGGACAGCGACTTGAGCGGACGGTTGCCGGGGCCCGTGACCGGGCGACCACGACGGCCGTTGTCGAAGAGGCTGTCGACAGCCTCCTGGAGCATCCGCTTCTCGTTGTTGACGATGATCTCCGGCGCACCGAGGTCGAGCAGACGCTTGAGTCGGTTGTTCCGGTTGATCACACGACGGTAGAGGTCGTTGAGGTCGGAGGTCGCGAAGCGGCCACCGTCGAGCTGCACCATCGGGCGCAGGTCCGGCGGGATGACCGGGACGGCGTCCAGGACCATGCCGGACGGCTTGTTCGTCGTCGCCTGGAAGGCGGTGACGACCTTGAGCCGCTTGAGGGCACGGGTCTTCTTCTGGCCCTTGCCGGTGGCGATGATCTCGCGCAGCAGCTCGGACTCGGCCTGGAGGTCGAAGTCCTGGAGGCGCTTCTGGATCGCCGCGGCGCCCATGCCGCCCTCGAAGTAGAGACCGAAACGGTCCCGCATCTCGCGGTAGAGGATCTCGTCGCCCTCGAGGTCCTGGACCTTGAGGTTCTTGAACCGGTCCCAGACCTGCTCGATGCGCTCGATCTGCATGTCGGCGCGCTTGCGGATCTGGTTCATCTCACGCTCGGCGGACTCGCGCACCTTGCGGCGGGCGTCAGCCTTGGCACCCTCGGCCTCGAGCTCGGCGATGTCGGACTCGAGCCGCTTGGCGCGGGTGTCGACCTCGGAGTCCCGCTTGTTCTGGTACTCCTTCTTCTCCACCTCGATCTGGGCCTCGAGCGACGGCAGGTCCTTGTGGCGCTGGTCCACGTCGACCGACGTGATCATGTAGGCCGCGAAGTAGATGACCTTCTCGAGGTCCTTCGGGGCCAGGTCGAGCAGGTAGCCGAGGCGCGACGGGACGCCCTTGAAGTACCAGATGTGGGTGACGGGGGCGGCGAGCTCGATGTGGCCCATCCGCTCACGACGCACCTTGGCGCGAGTGACCTCGACGCCGCAGCGCTCACAGATGATGCCCTTGAAGCGGACCCGCTTGTACTTGCCGCAGTTGCACTCCCAGTCCCGGGTGGGGCCGAAGATGCGCTCGCAGAACAGACCCTCCTTCTCAGGCTTGAGGGTGCGGTAGTTGATCGTCTCGGGCTTCTTCACCTCACCATGGCTCCACTGACGGATGTCGTCAGCAGTGGCCAGGCCGATGCGCAGTTCGTCAAAGAAGTTGACGTCGAGCACGTGGTTCCTTCTTCCGTGTCTCTAGCTAAAACTAAGGGGTTGGTCGTGAGGGGAGGTATGCCGCGTGGTCACCGTGACGGTGCCCACGCGGCATACCGTCAGACCTCTTCGACCGAACTGGGCTCGCGCCGGGACAGGTCGATGCCGAGCTCCTCCGCCGCGCGGAAGACGTCCTCGTCGGACTCCTTCAGCTCGATGGACGTGCCCTCGCTGTTCAGCACCTCGACGTTGAGGCACAGCGACTGCATCTCCTTGATGAGCACCTTGAAGGACTCGGGGATGCCGGGCTCCGGGATGTTGTCGCCCTTGACGATCGCCTCGTAGACCTTCACGCGGCCCTGGACGTCGTCGGACTTGATCGTGAGCAGCTCCTGCAGCGCGTAGGCCGCGCCGTAGGCCTCGAGTGCCCACACCTCCATCTCACCGAAGCGCTGGCCACCGAACTGAGCCTTACCACCCAGCGGCTGCTGCGTGATCATGCTGTACGGGCCGGTGCTGCGGGCGTGGATCTTGTCGTCCACGAGGTGGTGCAGCTTGAGGATGTACATGTAGCCCACGGACACCGGCTCGGGGAACGGCTCGCCGGAGCGACCGTCGAAGAGCCGGGACTTGCCGGAGCCGTCGATGAGCCGCACGTCGTCGCGGGTCTTGGTCGTGGAGTCGAGCAGACCCACGATCTCGTCCTCGCGCACACCGTCGAACACCGGCGAGGCGACGCGGGTGCCGGCCGGGGCCGACCGCGCGTCCTCGGGGATGAGCTTGGCCCAGTCCGGGTTGCCCGCGATCTCCCACCCACGGGAGGCGGCCCAGCCGAGGTGCAGCTCGAGGATCTGGCCGACGTTCATACGACCGGGGACACCGAGCGGGTTGAGCACGACATCCACAGGGGTGCCGTCCTCGAGGAACGGCATGTCCTCGACGGGCAGGATCTTGGAGATGACGCCCTTGTTGCCGTGTCGGCCGGCCAGCTTGTCACCATCGGTGATCTTGCGCTTGTTGGCGACGTAGACGCGGACGAGCTGGTTGACGCCCGGGGGCAGGTCATCGCCTTCGTCCTTGTCGAACACCTTGACGCCGATGACCGTGCCGGTCTCGCCGTGGGGCACCTTGAGCGACGTGTCGCGGACCTCGCGAGCCTTCTCACCGAAGATGGCGCGCAGCAGGCGCTCCTCCGGCGTCAGCTCGGTCTCACCCTTGGGCGTGACCTTGCCGACGAGCAGGTCGCCGTCGCGGACCTCGGCGCCGATGCGGATGATGCCGCGCTCGTCGAGGTCGGCCAGGACCTCCTCGGAGACGTTCGGGATGTCCCGGGTGATCTCCTCAGGGCCGAGCTTGGTGTCGCGGGCGTCGACCTCGTGCTCCTCGATGTGGATCGAGGAGAGGACGTCGTCCTGCACCAGACGCTGGCTGAGGATGATCGCGTCCTCGTAGTTGTGGCCCTCCCACGGCATGAACGCCACGAGCAGGTTGCGGCCCAGGGCCATCTCGCCACCGTCGGTCGCGGGACCGTCGGCGATGACGCCGCCGGTCTCGACCCGGTCGCCCTCGTTGACGACGACGACCTGGTTGTAGGACGTGCCCTGGTTGGAGCGCGCGAACTTGGCGATCCGGTAGGTGCGCGTCGAGCCGTCGTCACCGGCAACGGTGACGAGGTCGGCGGACACCTCGGTGACCACACCAGCGGTCTCGGCCCGGACGACGTCGCCCGAGTCGAGGGCGGCGCGGTACTCCATGCCGGTGCCGACCAGCGGCGCCTCGGACTTGACGAGCGGCACCGCCTGGCGCTGCATGTTGGAACCCATGAGCGCACGGTTGGCGTCGTCGTGCTCGAGGAACGGGATCAGCGCGGTCGCGGCCGACACCATCTGGCGCGGTGAGACGTCCATGTAGTCGACGTCGGCACCGGGGATGTAGTCGATCTCGCCACCCTTGGTGCGGACCAGGACGCGGTCCTCGGTGAACAGGCCCTCGGCGTTGATCACGGCGTTGGCCTGCGCGATGACGTGGCGGTCCTCCTCGTCGGCGGACAGGTAGTCGACCTTGTCGGTGACCTTGCCCTTGACGACCTTGCGGTAAGGCGTCTCGATGAAGCCGAACGGGTTGATCCGTCCGTAGGACGCGAGCGAGCCGATCAGGCCGATGTTCGGGCCTTCAGGGGTCTCGATCGGGCACATGCGGCCGTAGTGCGACGGGTGGACGTCACGGACCTCCATGCCGGCGCGGTCACGGGACAGACCACCCGGGCCGAGGGCCGACAGACGCCGCTTGTGCGTCAGGCCCGCGAGCGGGTTGTTCTGGTCCATGAACTGCGACAGCTGCGAGGTCCCGAAGAACTCCTTGATCGACGCCACCACGGGGCGGATGTTGATCAGGGTCTGCGGGGTGATCGCCTCGACGTCCTGCGTGGTCATCCGCTCGCGGACGACGCGCTCCATGCGGGACAGCCCGGTGCGGACCTGGTTCTGGATGAGCTCGCCCACGTTGCGCAGACGACGGTTGCCGAAGTGGTCGATGTCGTCGACCTCGACCGGCACCTCGTCGCCGTTCTTGCCGGCGAGGGTGGACTCGCCGGCGTGCAGCGAGACGATGTACTTGATGGTCGCGACGATGTCGTCGACCGACAGGACCGAGGCGCTGAGCTCGGCGGCGACGCCGAGCTTGCGGTCGATCTTGTAGCGACCGACCTTGGCCAGGTCGTAGCGCTTGGGGTTGAAGTAGAGGTTGTCCAGCAGGGTCTGGGCAGCCTCACGGGTCGGCGGTTCGCCCGGGCGCAGCTTGCGGTAGATGTCGAGCAGCGCGTCGTCCTGGCCGGCCGTGTGGTCCTTCTCCAGGGTGAGGCGCATCGACTCGAACTCGCCGAACTCCTCGAGGATGTCGGCCTCGGACATGCCCAGGGCCTTGAGGAGCACGGTGACCGACTGCTTGCGCTTGCGGTCGACGCGGACGCCGACCATGTCGCGCTTGTCGATCTCGAACTCCAGCCAGGCACCGCGGCTCGGGATGACCTTGGCGGTGTAGATGTCCTTGTCGGACGTCTTGTCGGGCGTGCGCTCGAAGTAGACGCCCGGGCTGCGGACCAGCTGGGAGACGACGACACGCTCGGTGCCGTTGATCACGAAGGTGCCGCGCTCGGTCATGAGCGGGAAGTCACCCATGAAGACCGTCTGGCTCTTGATCTCGCCAGTGGTGGTGTTCATGAACTCCGCGGTGACGAACAGGGGCGCGGAGTAGGTCTGGTCGCGCTCCTTGCAGTCCTCGATGGAGTACTTCACTTCTTCGAAGCGGTGGTCGCGGAACGACAGCGACATGGAGCCGCTGAAGTCCTCGATCGGGGAGATCTCCTCGAAGATCTCCTCCAGACCGGAGCGATCCGGCACGTCCCCACGGCCAGCGGCCTTGGCCTCTGCAACGCGGGCTTGCCAGCGCTCGTTACCGAGCAGCCAGTCGAAGCTTTCCGTTTGCAGCGCCAGGAGGTCGGGGACCTCGAGGGGTTCGCGGATCTTTGCGAACGACAGACGGCCTGAAACCGTCCGTGCGGTGGACACAGTCTGAGTCGCGTTGCGCGAGGCAGCCAAGGAGGGGTCCTTCCACGGGCCTTGTCTTAAATCTGATGGTTCGAAACCGGTGCAGCGCCGACCGCCGGTGCCGACCCCGCAGGAGACTGGGCCACGAATTCGTGCCGCAGGGCACGACGAAGGGCTGAGGTCTGAGGCGGGATCGGAGAAAGAGGGCAGCGCAAAGGAAGAGCATACACGAAAGTGGGCAGCCTCGTCCAACCGTGTCCAGCGGGCTCACGCCACGACCGTCGACGGGGGTCAGGCCCGGGCCACAAGCCGCGGGCTGATCCGACGCAGACGAGAATGACGCGCGAAACCCCCCACGTCAAGACAATCGCCGTGTGTGGCGCCGAAAGACCTACGGCGATGCACCCACAAGGGGGACATCGCCGCAGGTCAGGTGGGGCTGCTGGAGGCAACCGACCCCGAGCAACCAGGCGGTCTAGAAGGCCTCGACCTTGCTGATCAACCAGCGGTCGCCGACCTTGGACATCGTCGCGATGACCCGGTTCTGGTCGACCACGGGGTCCTTCTGGTCGGTGCCGATCCGGGCCTGGTTGACGAAGGCCAGCACCTTGACGGTGGTCGCGGAGGAGCTCATCACGCCGATGTCGGACACCCGAGCCTGCACGACGGTCTGGTTCTTGACCGCGAGCGGCTTGATGTCCTTGTCCATGGCTGCCGTGAACTCGCCCTTGAACGACCCGGTGAGCAGGCCCTCGATCTGGGCTGCCTGGGCGTCGATCGTCTTGTAGTTGTAGCTGAGCATCTGCTCGATCGAGGTGCGGGCCTGGCTGGCCGCCGCCCGGTCGGTGCCGGCCTGGGCCGTGGAGCCGCGCAGGCTGACGCCCACGACGGCGCCCAGGACCGCGAGCACGGCGACGAGCGCGACGAGGGCCGCGCCCCACTGGCGCCGAGCGCCGGCGGTCGGCTCCCCCGACGTCGAGGTATGCCGCGTGGGCAGGCTGGGGAGCCGGAGCCGGCTTCGCAGCGGGCGCGGGCGGTCGACCGGCTCGGTGGCGGGTGCCACGGTCTGGGTGTCGCGGGGCAGGGGGGCGGTGCGGGCCCGTGAGCGCTCACCGGCCACCCTGGGGCGGGACTTCACCTTCGTATCAACCGACGAACTCAAGGTTCTCCACCTTCCACGTGTCGCCGACCATGCGCAGGTCCAGCCGCATCCGGTAGGTCTTGGTCTCACCGTTGGGGACGGCGGTGTTCTTGGTCGGGGCGACCACACCGACCAGCGCGACGGCGGAGTCCTGGTCGCCGGACACGAGGGCGGCCTCGGTGCGCTGCACCGTGGAGACCGTCTGGTTGGCGACGAGCACCTTGGTGAGGTCGGCGGAGGAGGTCGAGTAGCTCTTGAGGAACTCTCCCGTGGCTCCGGCCTTCACCCTGGCGATGTCCGCGTCGACCTTGGTGTAGTCGACGGTGACGAAGTTGATGGCCAGCTGCTTGGCGGCGGCAACGGCAGCGGCGTTGGCCGCCTGGGTCTGCCTCGCGGCATACCAGTCGCGTCCCCGGGTGGCGCCGAGCGCAAGGCTGGCGACAAGGGCGATGGCGACCACGACCCACACCATGGTCGGCGTGATGCGCAGGGCCCTGGCGCGGCCAGGGGTCGGCTGGGGGTCCGTGTCAGCAGCGTGCGGGTCGGGACGCGACTCGCCTTCGTCTGCCTTCACCGTCCGCCCGGCGTCGGTGGTGATGGTGCTCATCGAGCAGCCTCCTTCATGATCCACAACCACGAAGCCTCGCCGCTCGTACCCCCGGCTGGAGGAAGAGGCACAGACACCTGTGGCGTTGTGATGCCCAACGATGCAGCCATGCCCGGGGATACGGGTTGGTCGCCGAATGCGAACGGGACGGTGGAGTTGGTGCCGGACGAAGGCCCGGGCGCGTTCTGGGCACCGCGCACGCTGGTGGTCGAGCCGCGAGGCGCCGTGCACCGGGCCGCGGTGTTGGCCTTGGGGTTGCTGAGCTCGGTGGTGGTCCGCTTCTTGGTGCCCTGGTAGCCCTGGGTGCAGACGGGCGGGTCGTTGGCCAGGGCGAGCCCGAAGTGCGCGCTGCCGTCACCGGGGACGACGGTGAAGCCGCCTGCGACGACGTCGGGGTAGGTCACCAGCAGCTGCTGGATGCCCGCGACCCGTGAGGTCGTCACCTGACCGACGGTGATCAGGTTGGCGATCAGCGCCGCGAGGTTGCCCTGGTTGTCCCTGATCAGGGTCTCGAGCTCCTTGGAGGCGACGACGCCGCGGTCGAGGATCAGGCGCAGGTCGCCGTCCGACGCCTGCAGTGTCTCGGACAGGTCGGCGAAGTTCTTGGCGAAGACCTTGACGTCGCCGGACGTGTCGCGCTGGGTGTCCAGGACGATCCGGCCGTCGTCGATCAGCTTGATCGTCTCGGGCAGCGCGTCGGTCGCCGACTTGGTCAGCGCGTCCCCGCTGTCGATCAGCCGCTGGAGGTCCTGTCCCCCGTCGGCGAAGCCCTTGCCCAGCTCGTCGACGACGACGCGCAGGTCCTCCTTGTCGACCGAGTTGACGGTCTGGTCGAGGTCCAGCAGGAGGGTGTCGACGCGCAACGGGTAGGCCGTGTCCTTGCGCGGGATGGTGTCGCCGTCCTTGAGCGCGGGCCCCTTGTCGGTCCGCGGCTGGAAGTCGAGGTACTGCTCGCCGACCGCCGAACGGTTCTCGACGACGACCTTCGTGTCCTTCGGAATCACTACTCCCCGTTGGATTTTCGCGTCGACGACCACGCCGTCCTTCGACAGCCGCAGGTCGGCGACCCGGCCCACGGTCACGCCGCGGTAGGACACCTCGGACCCGACGAAGATGCCTCCGGACTGCGCGAAGTCGGCGGCGACGTGGTACTGCCCGCCGGCCACCCGGTCGTACAGACCGACGTAGCGGGCCGACAGGACCGAGACCGTCACCAAGGTGATGAGCAGGAACGCGAGGAGCTGGATCTTGACCGAGCGGCGGATCATGCGGCACCCCCGTAGAGGGAGCGCCAGGAGTCGTCGGAACCCGACGAGCCGGACTGCTTGGCCGGCGCGAGGCAGACCGGCGGGCAGAGAGGCCCGGGCGTGGTGCTGCCAGGGGTGACGGGAAGGTGCGGGATCGAGGGACTAGGCAGCGGCAGGGTCGGGATCGGCAGACCGGTCGGCCGGCCCGTGGGCAGACCGCCACCGCCCGGAGGCGTGGTCGGGACGCCGAGGTTGCCGGCGAGGTGCTCGAAGTTGAGGTCCATGTCGATCGACATGTTGGTGTAGTCGCCCTTCATGGCACCGGTCGTGGCGTCGGAGAAGGGGTAGGTGAGCAGCAGCTGCAGCGATTTCGGCAGGTCGTCGCCGGCCTTGGTCAGCTGGCCCAGGATGGGGGCGAGCGCCTTGAGGTTGGCCGCGGTGTCGGCCTTGCTCTGCTGGATCACCTGGGTGCCGACCGCGCCCAACCGACTGAGCGCCTGGAGCATCTGCACCAGCTGCTGGCGCTGGTCGGCCAGGACCTTGAGCCCCCCCGGGAGCGCCTCGAGCGCCTTGGCGATGTCGTCCTTCTGGGCCGCGAGCTTGCCCGCGAGCTTGTCGATGTTGTCGATGGCGCGGACGATCTCGGACTTCTGGGCGTCCAGCCCGCCGATGAAGGTGTCGAGCTGCTTGATGAGGTCTTTGATCTGGGCCTGGTTGCCGCCCACTGCGTTGTTGAGCTCGGTCTCGATGATCTTGAGCTGGGCCACGCCGCCACCGTTGAGCAGCAGCGACAGCGCGCTGAGCACCTCCTCGACCTCCGGGTTGCGGCCGGTGCGGGCGAGGGGGATGTTGTCGCCGTCGCTGAGCCGGCCCTCGGGCGTGGCTCCGGTCGGGGCGGCGAGCTCGACGTACTTCTCCCCCAGCAGGGAGGTCTGCTTCAGCTCGGCCACCGCGTTGTCGGGCAGCTTGACGTTCTTGGGCAGCCGCAGCGTGACGCGGGCCGTCCAGCCGTTGAGCTCGATCTTCTCGACCGAGCCGACCGTCACCTGGTCGACCTTGACCGACGACTGCGGGACCAGGTCAAGCACGTCCGCGAACTCGGCGGTCACCCGGAAGATGTCACCGCGGTTGGCGGCACCACCGGGCAGTGGGAGGTCGAAGGCGCCCTGGCAGCCTGACACCCCCATCAGCACAGCGCCGACGGCGACGCTGGCGATCACGTGGTGGGCACGCGGCATACGGGGGCGGCGGAGTGTGTCGGTGTTCATCGGGTGCCTCCCAGGAGGCCGCCCAGGGTCGGGTCGGCGCCGCGCATGCGCACCGTCCCCGTCTGGTCTGCGGTGGCGGTGGACGGCGCGGGTGAGGTGGACGACATGGACAGTTGCGACTGCGGCAGCGCGGAGAGGATGTCGATGGGCACCTTGACCCCGAGCTTCCCGAGCTGGTCGATCAGGTCCTTGATCGGCTTGAGCGCGCCCTTGACGGTGTTGCACAGCGAGGCCGGCTGACCGCCTTCGACGATCAGGTTGCACAGCAGGTTCTGGAGCGTGAGGTTCTCGTTGATGTTGGCGCGGGTGTCCAGCGTGCCGGTGTCGGGGTTGTAGGCGTTCTGCAGGTTGCTGACCGCCACGGGGGCGTTGGTCAGGGTCTCTGCGAGGGCGTCGCGCTGCTCCGCGACGGTACCGGTGACCGACGCGAGCTGCTTGAGGTTGGTGGTGAGGCCGGCCCGGTTGTCGTGGACGAACGAGCTCACCTCGCTCAACGCCACGGCGAGGTTCTTCAGGGCCGCCGCGAGGTCGTCACGCTCCCCGTCGAGCTGGACCGAGACGCTGGCGAGGTCGCCGTTGAGGCGGCGCACCTGGCTGTCGTTCGTCGCGAGCATGGTGGTGAAGGCCTGGAGGTTCTTGACGGTGCCGAACAGGTCGTTGCGGCCACCGGAGAGGGTTTCGAGCGCCATGCTCAGGTCGCGGTTGGTGTCGTGCAGCTTCTGGCCCTGCCCGCCGAGGTTCTTGGCCCCGGTGTCGAGCACGTCGGCGAAGGCACCCTTCTTGTTGGCGCCGGTGGGGCCGAGCGCCACGAGGAGGTCGTCCAGGCTGGAGGAGATGCGGTCCAGCTCGACCGGGACCGCCGTGCGGTCCAGCCCGATCTGCGCGTTGTCCTTCATGACCGGACCAGCGGTGTATGCCGGGAGGAGCTGGACGTAGCGGTCGCTCACCAACGAGGGGGCCACCACGGCCGCCTGGGCGTTCGCGGGCACCTTGTACTTGCGGTCGAACTCGAACTTCACCTCGACCTTGTCGCCCTTCGGCGTCACGTCGGTGACCTTGCCGACCGCGACGCCGAGGATGCGCACGTCGGAGCCGGGGAACAGGCCCACCGCGCGGCTGAAGTCACCCGTGACGTGGATGTTGTCGTGGCGCGGCCAGAACGCGTAGGCACCGGCGACGAGGGCAACCACGACCAGTGCCGAGACGATCTTGGGGATCAGTCCGAGCCTGGGGGTGGAGGGCAGCCGCAGGGCGGACAGGCGCTTCATCACTTACCTCCCGCGGCAACAGGAGTCGTGAGGTTCGCGATGTAGGTGTCGAACCAGCGGCCGTTGCCGAGCACGTTGGCGAACAGCCGCGTGAACGGCCCCATGGCGGCGATCGTGTCGCCGAGGTCCTTCTCGTGCTTCTGCAGCACCGCGAGCACCTTGGTCAGCTGGTCGAGGGCCGGCTTGAGCTCGGCGCGGTTGTCCCGCACCAGACCGGTGATCTGCTGGGCCATCGCCGAGGTGTTGGTGAAGAGGGTGTGGATGGCGTCGCGGCGGGCGTTGAGCTCGACGAGGAGCAGGTCGGCGTTCTTGATGATCGACTCCACGGCCTTGTTGCGCTCGGCGATCGTGCCCGAGACGCTGTTGGCCGAGGCCAGCAGCCGCTTGAGCTCGCCGTCCCGCGACGCGATGGTGTTGGACAGCCTGCTCAGGCCGTCCAGCGCCGCCTTGACGTCCGGCGGGCTGTCCTTGAACTCGGTCGCGAGCGTGGTCAGGGACTTGGCGAGCTCGTCGGTGTTGATCTGCTCGGACGTGGTGGCCAGGTCGGTGAAGGCGTTCACGATGTCGTAGGACGAGACGGTCCGCTCCAGCGGGATCTCGCTGCCCTCCTTGAGCTGGCCGCCACCGGCCGGCTCGAGCGCGAGGAACTTCGACCCCAGCAGGGTCTTCATCCGCACGCTCGCACCGGTCCGGGTGCCGAACGCTGCCGGTTCAGTGACCTTGAAGTCGACCATGACGCGGTTGCCGGCGAGGTCGACCTTGGTCACCTTGCCGACCTTGACGCCGGCGATGCGCACGTCGTCGCCCTTGATCAGGCCGCCGGCCTCGCTGAAGGCCGCGCGGTAGTGGTCGCCCCCGCCGATCAGCGGGATGCTCTGGACGTTGAAGGCGAGGAACAGCACCAGCGCTATGGACAGTAGGCCGATGGCCCCGATCGGGACGGGGTTGCGCTCGCGGAAGGGGATGCTCATGAGCACCTCGCCCCGGAGGTCCCGGCCGGCTTGTCGACCGGGATCTTGATGGCCGGTGCGCCCTTGACCGGCGCCGGCAAGACGATCGTGCCGCTGAAGTCGCACATGTAGAAGTTGAACCAGGACCCGTAGGTGGCCGTACGCGTGATGGTGTTGATCTTCCCGGGCGAGTTGGACAGGAACTTCTCGAAGGTGGCGGTGTTCGAGGGCTTGTTGAGGTTCGTCGCGAGCCCGCGGAGGTTGCTGATGTCCGCCTTGATGGAGGGCCGGGTGACCTTGAGCAGGTCGGCTGTCTCCGCCGTCAGGGAGTTGATGTTGGTCAGCGAGGCACCGATGGTGGTGCGGTCTGCCGCCAGCCCGGAGATGAACCGCTGCAGCTGGTCGATGAGCTGCTTGAGCGCCGCATCGTGGGCGTCCACGGTGCCGAGCACGGTGTTGAGGTTGGAGATGGTGCGGCCGATGACCTCGTCGCGGTCCGCGAGGGTCGAGGTCAGCGAGGCCGTCTTGGAGAGCAGCGAGTTGATGTTGCCGCCCTCGCCCTGCAGGACGCTGATGATGTTGGTGGACAGCTCGTTGACGTCCTTGGGCGAGAGCGCCGCGAACAACGGCTTGAAACCGTTGAACAGCACCGTCAGGTCGAGCGCGGACTGGGTGTGGTCCAGCCCGATGGTGGCGCCGTCCTTGAGGGGCGCGGCACTGCCGACGTCCTGGGTGAGGGCGATGTAGCGCTCACCGATGAGGTTGCGGTACTTGATGGTCGCCTTGGTGCCCTGGGTGAGGACGCTGGTCTTCAGGACGTTGAACTCGACGTCGGCGTGCACGCGGTCGGTGGCGACCTTGATCGACTTCACCTCACCGACGCGGACTCCGGCGATCCGGACCTCCTGCCCCGGCGCGAGCCCGGTGACGTCCTTGAAGGTGCCCCGATAGGTCGCCTTGTCGCCGAACTGGGTGTTGGAGATGGTGGCTGCGAGGGTGCCGGTCGCGAGGATGGTGGCGACCACGAAGATGAGGAACTTGACCAGGCTCGATCGAGTGCTCACTGGTTCACCACCGTTCCACGCAGCATGGGGCCCGCGAGGAGCGTCGTGATGGCGGACGGGTGACCGTCACGGGACAGCAGGGCGGCCACGACGGCCTGCTCCTGCTCGGTGCCGGCGAGGCCGGAGTCGGCCTCGGCGATGCCCTGACCCGAGGTGCCGGCGAACATCGACGGCAGCGCGCTGCCTGCCGAGGCCGAACCGGAGTGGTTGGTGCCGTCGTTGAAGGCATTGCCCTCCCACGGGTTCTTCTGCGTGCCCACCTTGCCGGGCAGTCCCTGGCAGCTGGGCCCGCGGGTCTCGCCCCACCGGGGCTCCTCGCCCGGCTGGTAGCCCGGACGCTGCTGGGTGACCTCGAGCGTGATGTGGAAGGTCTTGTCCCGCCAGGCCTCGTCGATCCGCGGGATCCAGTTGGTCATGGCAGTGGCGATGCAGGGGTACTGCGGTGAGTACTTGGCCAGCACCTCGACCGTCGGCCGCTGCACCCGACCCACCTGGATGATCCGCTGGCCGTTGGCGTCCAGGAAGTCCGCCGTGGTGTTCGCGAACCCGGCGGTCCCTGCCAGGAACCCCGCGAGCTGGTCCTTCTTCGCCACGATCGTCGTGCTCGTGGTGATCAGCGCCTTCGCCGCACGCACGAGATCAGGTGCGGCCACGGCATACGTGGACGCCAGGTCGGCCAACCCACTGATGTCGGCCTTGATCACCGGCAGCTTGGGGTTGATGGCCTTGAAGTAGTCGTCGACCAGGACGAGGTTCTGGCCCAGCTTGGTCCCGCGACCCTCCAGCGCCGACGCGAGCGCGTTCAGCGTCATGGCCAGCTTCTCCGGCTGCACCGTGCGCAGCAGCGGCAACAGGTCCTCGAACACGCGCTCCAGCTCGATCGCCACCGTGGTGCGATCCTGACCGATGGTGTCGCCCTTGGCGATGTGCCGCCCGACGTCACCGGTCGTCGGCGTCACCAGGTCGACGTACCGCTCACCGAACAACGTCTTGGGCAGCAGCCGAGCCGACACGTTGGCCGGGATCAGGCCCACCATCTCCGGCTTCAGGGCCAGCTTGAGGGTGGCGCCGTTGCCGGTCGTCTCGATCGAGCGCACCTCCCCCACGATCAACCCACGGATCTTCACGTCGGACGCGGTCTGCAGCTGCGAGCCGATCCGGTCGGTCTTGAGGTTGACCATCACCACGGGGGTGAACCGCTTCTGGAAGGAGGCCACGGACAGCCCGATGAGCAGGCCCACGATCACGATGAAACCGACGCCGTAGGCACGGTTGCCCAGGCGCGACATGAAGCCGCTCGATGACTCAGCCATGCGCTAGCCCGCGATCCGTACGGTCGTCGTGGCGCCCCACACGGCCAGGGAGAAGAAGAAGTCCACGATGTTGATGGCGACGATCGAGGTCCGGACCGCCTTACCCACCGCGACACCCACCCCGGCGGGGCCGCCGGAGGCGTTGTAGCCGTAGTAGCAGTGGATCAGGATGATCACGACCGCGAACACCATCACCTTGAGGAACGAGAACAGCACGTCGATCGGCGGCAGGAACAGGTGGAAGTAGTGGTCGTAGGTGCCGGCCGACTGCCCGAAGTACTGCACGACGATGAACCGGGTGGCGCCGTAGGACGACAGCAGCCCGAGGACGTAGAGCGGAACGACGGCCACGAAGCCCGCGATCATCCGGGTGGTCACGAGGAACGGCAGCGACGGGATGCCCATGACCTCCAGCGCGTCGACCTCCTCGGAGATCCGCATGGCTCCCAGCTGGGCCGTGAAGCCGCAACCCACCGTGGCGGCGAGCGCCAGCCCCGCGACGAGGGGCGCGATCTCACGGGTGTTGAGGTAGGCCGAGACGAAGCCGGTGAGGGCGCCGGTGCCGAGCTGGTTGAGCGAGGAGTAGCCCTGCAGGCCGACCTGGCTGCCGGTGAAGAAGGCGAGGAAGGCGATCACCCCGACGGTGCCCGCGATGACGGCGAGGGCGCCCGAGCCGAGCGAGACCTCCGCGAGCAGGCGCAGGATCTCCTTCTTGTACCGGCGCAGGGTGCGCGGGCTCCAGGCGAGCGAGCGGACGTAGAACCGCATCTGCTCGCCGAGGCTGTCGAGCGCCTCCACGGGGCGGCCGGCGAGGTCGAGGACCTTGTTCATCTCTGCACCTCCTTCAGATCTTCTGGGGGACGACTTGGAAGTAGACGGCGCTGGCCACGAAGTTCACGACGAACAGGAACATGAAGGTGATGACCACGCTCTGGTTCACGGCGTCGCCGACGCCCTTGGGACCGCCACCAGCGGTGAGGCCCTTGTAGGACGCGACGACGGCGGCGATGAAGCCGAAGATGACCGCCTTGATCTCGCTGGTCCACAGGTCGGCCAGCTGGGCCAGCGCGGTGAACGACGCGATGTAGGCGCCCGGTGTGCCGCCCTGGATGATCACGTTGAAGAAGTAGCCACCGGCCACGCCGACGACCGACACCAGGCCGTTGAGCAGCAGCGAGACGACCATGGCCGCGAGCACGCGAGGCACGACGAGGCGCTGGATGGGACTGATCCCGAGCACCTCCATGGCGTCGATCTCCTCGCGGATCTTGCGGGAGCCCAGGTCAGCGCAGATCGCCGAGCCGCCGGCGCCGGCGATGAGCAGCGCGGTGACGATGGGCGAGGCTTCGCGGATGACGGCGAGGACCGAGGCGGCGCCGGTGAACGACTGGGCGCCGAGCTGGCGGGTGAGGGTGCCGAGCTGGAGGGCGATGACGGCGCCGAACGGGATGGAGACCAGCGCGGTCGGGACGATCGTCACCGAGGCGATGAACCAGCACTGCTGGATGAACTCCTTGGTCTGGAACGGTCGCCTGGGCAGGGACCGCACGACGTCCAGGACGAGCGCGAAGAGCGACCCGCTCTGGCGCAGCGCACCGATGGCTGGATTGCTCATGCGACGACATCCTCGGGTCCCACGGTCCGCGTGGGCGGACACGAGCGACGAAGCAGCGAGGCCCGGAAGGTCGAGGAGCGTGAGCCGAAGTTCTGTCTCATGCGACCGGCGCCTCGGCAGTCGGGGTGGGCTCGGAGTGGCGGACACCGGGCACGCCGGCGTTCTGCGACTGGAACGAGCCGGGAGGCGGGGTGATGCCGTTCGCGCGGCACCAGTCCCCCGCCGGGCGCTCACCGCGGCGCGGGGTGCCGTCACTGGTGCTGAGCTGGAGCGGGATGGGCGGCAGGGGCGGCAGCTCCTGGCCCTCCTCGGAGGCGAGCTCGTCCGCGTCCTTCTCCTCGGACATGCCGATCGGACCGATGGTCTGGGCGTTCAGGAACTGCCGGACGACCGGCTCCTCGGAGCTGAGCAGCATCTCGCGCGGCCCGAACATGGCGAGGTGCCGGTGGTAGAGCAGCCCGATGTTGTCGGGCACCGTCCGCGTCGAGTTGATGTCGTGCGTGACGATGAGGAACGTCGCGTCGATCTGCGCATTCAGGTCGATGAAGAGCTGGTTGATGTAGGACGTGCGGACCGGGTCGAGACCGGAGTCCGGCTCGTCGATCAGCAGGATCTCGGGGTCGAGCACGAGCGCGCGGGCCAGACCGGCGCGCTTGCGCATCCCGCCGGAGATCTCACCGGGCAGCTTGGACTCGGCGCCGGTCAGGCCGACGAGGTCCATCTTCTCCAGCACGATCTTGCGGATGTCCGACTCGGACTTCTTGGTGTGCTCGCGCAGCGGGAAGGCGACGTTGTCGTAGAGGTTCATCGAGCCGAACAGGGCGCCGTCCTGGAACAGCACCCCGAACAGCTTGCGCACCTCGTACAGGTCACGCTCGCGCATCTGGGTCAGGTCGCGGTCCTGGATCCAGATCGCTCCCGCGTCGGGCTTGAGCAGGCCGACGAGGGTCTTGAGGAAGACCGACTTGCCGGTACCCGACGGCCCGAGCATCACCGAGATCTCGCCAGCGGGAAGGGTCAGCGAGACGTCGTTCCAGATCACCTGCGATCCGAATCGCTTGGTCAGACCTTCGACCCTGATCTCAACGCCCACAGCTCACCTCGTCGTGAATGTCCACGCCCGCCGTTCATGGCAGGCCCCGGTACGCATGGCTCAACGAGGCCGAGAGCGCCAAGTTACGGGAGGGTAGGCCCCGTGGGCCGGAGCCACGCGGCATACCGGAAGTTCCGGGCACGCGAAAGCGGGCCCGACCAGTTAGTCGGACCCGCTCTGCGCAGTGCGTCGCTTCCTTGCGGAAGCTCAGATCACTTGAGCGTGACGGTGGCGCCGGCGGCCTCGAGGGCCTCCTTGGCCTTGTCCGCGGCAGCCTTGTCGACCTTCTCGAGAACGGGCTTGGGGGCGCCGTCCACGAGGTCCTTGGCTTCCTTCAGGCCGAGGGAGGTCAGCGCGCGGACCTCCTTGATGACCTGGATCTTCTTGTCGCCAGCAGCCTCGAGGACGACGTCGAACTCGTCCTGCTCCTCGGCAGCAGCAGCGTCGCCGCCGGCCGGGGCGCCGGCCGCAGCAACGGCCACGGGGGCAGCAGCGGTGACGTTGAAGGTGTCCTCGAACTGCTTCACGAACTCAGAGAGCTCGATGAGGGTCATTTCCTTGAAGGCCTCAAGGAGCTCGTCGGTGGAGAGCTTCGCCATGATGGGCGTCCTTTCGTGGTGATTCGTATGCCGTGAGTGGCGTTTTGGTGTGTGAGCTGGCTCAGCGTGAGGTCACCGGTCGGCGACCCGCAGCGGGGTCAGCTCTCGTCGCCACCCTCGGCGACGTCTGCGGTTGCCTCGGCCGCGGGGGCCTCAGCGGTTGCCTCGGCTGCGGGAGCCTCGGCGGTGGTGTCCTCGGCTTCGGCCGGGGCCTCGGCAGCGGGAGCGGCGGCGTCAGCCACCGGCCCCTCGGCCTCGACCTTGGCACGCAGCGCGTCGACGACCCGAGCGGTCTGCGACAGCGGTGCGGCGAAGAGGTAGACGGCCTGGCTGAGCGAGGCCTGAAGGGCACCGGCCAGCTTGGACAGGAGAACCTCGCGGGACTCGAGGTCCGCAAGCTTCGTGATCTCCGCGGGAGTCAGGGCCTTGCCGTCGAGGACGCCGGCCTTGATCACGAGGAGGGGGTTCGCCTTGGCGAAGTCACGCAGGCCCTTGGCGGCCTCGACCGGGTCACCATCGACGAATGCGATGGCGGACGGTCCGACGAGCTGGCCGTCGAACGCCGTAACGCCGGCGTCCTTGGCAGCAAGCTCGGTGAGCGTGTTCTTCACGACGGCGAAGGTGGCGTTTCCGCGCAGCGAGTTGCGAAGGTCGGTGATCTGCTTCACCGTCAGTCCGCGGTACTCGGTCAGCACGGCCGCGCCGGAGGTGCGGAACTTGTCCGACAGCTCGGCGATGGCGGCAGCCTTGTCAGCTTTGGCCATGGGGCCTCCCTTCCGTGTGTTCGACCGGCCGGAGGTGGAGGCCACATGGAAAGAGCCCCATGCACAGGGCACGGGGCTCGCACGCGGGACAGGCTCTGGGAGCCGGTACTGCGGGTGAATCGTGGCCTGCGCTGGACGCCCACCGAAGTGGAACCTTCGGTCACGTGCTGCCTATTGCGGTGGCACGTGACAACCGAGCGGTCTTTGGTCAGGGTCCAGCGTAGGGGCGGCGCGTCCCACGACCAAATCGGGCTCCCCCAGGCCGTCGAGTGGCCACGACACGCTGGGACGAGATGTCCGTCGCCAGCATGTCGTGGCCTCTCGACGCAGCGGTGAGTCAACGCCCAGCTCCGGCCAACAGGAGCAGGAGAGCCCGCCACCCCTGAGGGTGACGGGCTCTCGTGCTGTGCTGCGGGACTCAGGCGTTGCCCTCGTCCTCGGCCAGCAGGTTGCGCGTGCGGGTGTGGTCCAGCGGGATGCCGGGGCCCATCGACGTCGACAGGGTCGCCTTCTCGATGTAGCGGCCCTTGGAGGAGGACGGCTTGAGACGCAGGATCTCGTCGAGCGCGGTGGCGTAGTTCTCGACCAGCGAGGTCTCCGGGAAGGAGGCCTTGCCGATGATGAAGTGGAGGTTCGCGTGCTTGTCGACGCGGAACTCGATCTTGCCGCCCTTGATGTCGGTCACGGCCTTGGCGGTGTCCATGGTGACGGTGCCGGTCTTCGGGTTGGGCATCAGACCACGCGGGCCCAGGACCTTTCCGAGACGACCGACCTTGCCCATCATGTCCGGCGTCGCGACGACCGAGTCGAAGTCGAGCCAGCCGCCGGCCACCTTCTCGAGCAGCTCGTCGGAACCGACGAAGTCGGCGCCGGCCTCACGGGCAGCCTCGGCCTTGTCGCCGTTGGCGAAGACGAGGACGCGGGCGGTCTTGCCCGTGCCGTGCGGGAGGTTGACGGTGCCACGGACCATCTGGTCGGCCTTGCGGGGGTCGACGCCGAGTCGCATCGCGACCTCGACCGTCTCGTCGTACTTGGCCTTGGCGGACGCCTTGGCGAGGCGGACGGCCTCGAGGGGGGCGTAGCTCTTGGCGACGTCAATCTTGTCGGCCGCCTCGCGGTAAGCCTTGCTGCGCTTCATTTCTGCTCCTGTGCTGGGTGTTTCGGTGGAGTTGTGGTCAGTTCGGACCAGCGCGGTCCTGCCACGTTCCCCGGTATGCCGCGTGGGCGGCATACCGGGTTGGTTGCCCTTAAAGGGTGGTGTCGATGCCCATGCTGCGGGCGGTGCCGGCGATGATCTTCATCGCCTGGTTGATGTCGTTGGCGTTCAGGTCTTCCATCTTCTGCTCGGCGATGGCGCGGACCTGGTCGGCCGACAGCTTGGCAACCTTGGTCTTGTGCGGCTCACCGGAGCCCTTGGGCACCCCGGCGGCCTTCTTGATCAGCTCGGCGGCCGGCGGCGTCTTGGTGATGAAGGTGAAGGAACGGTCTTCGTAGACCGTGATCTCCACCGGGATGACGTTGCCGCGCTGGGACTCGGTCGCAGCGTTGTAGGCCTTGACGAACTCCATGATGTTGACGCCGTGCTGGCCGAGGGCCGGGCCGACGGGCGGGGCGGGCGTGGCCGCACCGGCCTGGATCTGCAGCTTGATGAAGCCGGAGATCTTCTTGCTCTTGGGAGGCATTGCTGTGTTCCTTCTGTTGGTGTGGGCCTACGCCGTGGGCGATGACCCGGTTGCATGCTCCCGGGATGCCGGGAACAGGTGCTGCCGTGCGATCAGATCTTGGCGACCTGGTTGAACGACAGCTCGACCGGGGTCTCCCGGCCGAAGATCGAGACGAGCACCTTGAGCTTCTGGGTGTCGGGGTTGATCTCGGAAATCGTGGCGGGAAGGGTCTCGAACGGCCCTTCCATGACGGTGACGGACTCGCCGACCTCGAAGTCGACGACCGCGACCTCCTTGGCCTTGCCCGAACCGCCACCGGCGGAGCCGGCCGTCGCGGGGCTCTCCAGGTCGGCCGGGGCCAGCATGGTGAAGACCTCGTCGAGGCTCAGCGGCACCGGCTGGTGGGCGTTGCCGACGAAGCCGGTGACGCCCGGCGTGTGGCGCACGGCGCCCCACGACTCGTCGGTGAGGTCCATCCGAACCAGCACGTATCCGGGCATCCGGACGCGGCGGACCAGCTTCTTCTGGCCGTTCTTGATCTCGGTGACCTCTTCCATGGGCACTTCGGCCTCGAAGATGAAGTCCTCCATGTTCAGGGAGGTGGTGCGGTTCTCGAGGTTCGCCTTCACGCGGTTCTCGTAGCCGGCGTAGGAGTGCACGACGTACCAGTCGCCGAACTTGGCGGCGAGGGCGTCCTTGAACTCCTGGACCGGGTCGCCCGCGGGGGCGTCGCCCTCGGTGACGTCGCCCTCAGCCGCGTCGTCCTCGGTGGCGTCGTCCTGGGTGGCGTCGTCAGAGGCGACGTCGTCGGAGAAGGCGAGGGTAGACACCTGCGGCGCGTGGGCCTCGGTCTGCGCCTCGTCGGTCTCGTCGCGCTCGATCCCGGCCTGGAGGTCGGCGTCGACCTGGGCCTCGGTCTCCGGCTCGGCGATCGCGTCGGTGTGCTCGGCGGCTGCCTCGACCTCGGCGTCGTCCTCGTGGGCGGCGTCGATCTCGGCGTCGGTGGTCACGGGGGCGTCGTCAGTGGTCTCGGTCTGGGGCGCCTCGCCCGCTTCGCCGGTCTCGAGGTCGGCAGAGACACCATCGACGGAGATCGACTCCGTCTCGGGCTCGGCGTTGTCGGTGGTCCACTGGTCGGACACGCTGATGACCTACTTCCTTCTGGTATTCGCCGGGTGACCCCGGGGTGACTGCAGGATTACTGCGGCAGGGGCGGCGGTCACTTGCCGCCGAAGACCCACAGCACGAGCTTGGTGAAGCCGAAGTCCACGGTCGCGACGAGCGCCATCACGAAGGTCACGAACACGATCACGACGATCGTGTAGTTGACCAGTTCGGACCGCGTCGGTCGGACGACCTTGCGCAGCTCGTCGAGGATCTGGCTGACGAACAGAGAGATCGAGCGGAAGAACCGCGAGATCGGGTTGCCGCCCTTGTCACTCTTGCGGCCGGTGCGACCAGAGCCGCGGGTGTCCGCGCTCACGTCCGTCACGGTGCCTCTGCTTTCACTCATGTCTGCCGTGACCGGGTCCGGTCACAGGTCGTGCTACGCAGGGCAGGAGGGACTCGAACCCCCAACCGCCGGTTTTGGAGACCGGAGCTCTACCAATTGAGCCACTGCCCTACGGAACTCATCGCGGGGGCGGTGGGTTCCGGGAGGTTGACCTGACCTGCCCGCGGGCATGCCGGAAGCCTGGCCAATGTCAACCGAGCAGAAAGCATACGTGAGGCGCGCCGCCGAACGCGAACTCGCCGCCGGGGCCTCCTTGGCCACCACGCGCGGGTGACCGGCGCTCGGACGGCGACTACGCGGCATACCGGGGCTCTGGGAGCATGGGCGGGTGACCGAGCAGACCGCCACCACCACTCCCCTCGCCCAGCGCTCCGCCGAGGAGCTCGAGGCCTTCGCCCAGGAGCAGCAGCAGGCGTATGCCGCGCTGAAGGCTCGCGGCCTGTCCCTCGACCTCACGCGCGGCAAGCCTGCGGCGGCTCAGCTCGACCTGGCCGACGACCTGCTGAGCCTGCCCAAGGGTGTCAAGGACGCCGCCGGGGTCGACACCCGCAACTACGGCGGGCTCGAGGGCATCAGGGAGCTGCGCGAGATGTTCGCCGAGCTGCTGTGGGTCGAGCCCGAGCAGGTCGTGGCGGGCGGCAACTCCAGCCTGGTCATGATGCGCGACGTGCTGGTCGACCTGTGGCTGCACGGCGGCGTGGACAGCGAGCGCCCGTGGAGCCAGGAGGAGAAGGTCACCTTCATCTGCCCGGTGCCCGGATACGACCGGCACTTCACCCTGCTGGACTGGTTCGGCATCGAGATGGTGACCGTGCCGATGCATGACGACGGCCCGGACGTCGAGGCCGTGGCCCAGCTGGTCGCCAGCGACCCGACCATCAAGGGCATGTGGCTGGTGCCGACCTACGCCAACCCGTCGGGCTCGGTGGTGTCGCAGGAGATCGCCGCCCGGCTGGCCTCGATGCCGACGGCCGCCCCCGACTTCAAGATCTTCTGGGACAACGCCTACGCGTTCCACCACCTCACCGAGGAGGAGGCCAAGAGCGCCGACATCCTCACCTTGGCGGCAGCCTCGGGACACCCGCACCGGCCGATCATGTTCGCGTCCACGTCGAAGATCACGCTCGCGGGCGCCGGGGTCGCCTTCCTGGCCGGGTCGGTCGAGACGGTGAAGTGGTACACCGGCCACCTCGGCAAGGGCGCCATCGGTCCCGACAAGGTCAACCAGCTGCGCCACTCGCAGTTCTTCGGCTCCCCCCAGGGTGTGCGCGACCACATGGTCAAGCACCGCGAGATCATCGCCCCGAAGTTCGCCGAGGTGGAGCGCATCCTGACCGAGCGGCTCGGGGGTCTCGGTGTCGCGACCTGGACCCGGCCGACCGGCGGCTACTTCGTCAGCCTCGACGTCCTCGACGGCACCGCCTCACGAGTCGTGGCACTCGCCAAGGACGCCGGCATCGCCCTCACCCCTGCCGGTGCCTCGTTCCCCCACGGTGATGACCCGCGTGACCGCACCATCCGCCTCGCGCCCACGTTCCCCCCGCTGGACCAGGTCAGCGAGGCGATGGAGGCCGTGGCCACCTGCGTCCTGCTCGCCGCCGTCGAGCAGGTGCGCGGCCAGGCCTGACCGGCGACAGCTCGCTGGTATGCCGCGTGCTCCGCTGCTTGGGGCGCGTCTCGGACGCTGGACGCCGCCTGTGAATCGGGGAAAAGCTCCGACGACGCCGACACGGCATACCTAGAATTGGCGGCACTGGCCGGGCCGACTCCGGCGCCGAGGGGGCGCGCGTGTATCTCAGCGACCGGCCGCGGGACGCGGCTGGCACCGAGACCCCCTCTGCCGCGCCCACGACCGGGCGCCGCGTGGGGTCGACCGTCATCCTGCTCGGCTTCGTCAGCCTGCTCACGGACATCTCGTCGGAGTCCCTCTCGGCGGTGCTGCCGCTCTACCTGACTGCCGTGCTCGGCCTGTCCCCACTCGCCTACGGCTTCGTCGACGGGCTCTACCAGGGTGTCAGCGCGCTGGTGCGGATCCTGGGTGGCTGGCTGTCCGACCGGGCAGACCGGCCGAAGTGGGTCGCCTTCCTGGGCTATGGCCTGTCCGCTGTCACCAAGGCGCTGCTCATCCCCGCGCAGGGGCTGGCAGCCGTCACCGCTGTGATCACGGTGGACCGGCTCGGCAAGGGGCTGCGGACGGCACCACGCGACGCCATCATCGCCGCGTCGACCCCTGAGCACTCGCTGGGGCGGGCCTTCGGCGTGCACCGGGCCCTGGACACGACGGGCGCCGCGATCGGGCCGCTCATGGCGTTCTCGATACTGTGGTGGATCCCCGGGAACTACCGCGCGGTGTTCATCGCCTCGCTGGCCGCTGCGCTGCTCGGGCTGGCCCTCCTCGGGCTGCTCGTCCCCGACCTGCGACCGAGGCGCGCCGCGCGTCGGACGGCTGCCCCACCCGTGGCCCCGTCCTGGCGCAGCCTGGCCGAGCCACGCTTCGGCCGCGTCGTCGCGGCCTCGGCCGTGCTCGGGGTGCTCACCATCAGTGACGGCTTCCTCTACCTGTCGCTGCAGCAGCGCGACGACTTCGCCGGCAAGTGGTTCCCCTTGCTGTTCGTGGGCACCAACGTCGCGTACCTGACCCTCGCGGTCCCCTTCGGACGGCTGTCCGACCGGCTCGGCCGGGCCAAGGTGCTCGTGGGGGGCCACCTGCTGCTCGTCGGCGCCTACCTCTGCGCAGCCCTGCCGTCCGGGGGGTTGGGCCTCACCATCGCGTGCCTGCTCCTGCTCGGCGGGTTCTACGCGTGCACCGACGGGGTGCTGGCGGCGCTCGCCTCCACCCTGGTGCCGGCGCCGATGCGGGCCAGCGGGATCGCGACGGCCCAGACGGTGGTGGCGCTGGCCAGGCTCGCCTCGTCCCTGCTCTTCGGGGCCCTCTGGACGGGGCTGGGTCGCTCCACCGCCGTGTATGTCGTGGCCGGCGCGCTGGTAGTGGGCGTGGCCGTGGCGTGGTGGTTGCTGCGCCATGTCGACCGGTCCGCGCACGAGCTGGTGCCCGCATGAGGTTGCTGACCGCATGAGCGTGACCACATGAGCGTGACCGCATGAGCAAGCGGCGCAGGACCGCTCCCGCCCCGACACCTGAACCCGCGACGGCCGGTCCGGGCACGGTCCGCCAGCGCGTCATCGCCCTCATCGCCATCGCCGTCGTCCTCGTCGGGGGGACCACCGCCTACCTGGTGCTGTCGCGGGCCAAGCAGCAGGAGGCGGTCCGCACGGCGTCGCCACAGGACACGGTGTCGGTGGCCAAGATCGCTGGCGCGCCACGAATCGTCTTCCGCAACACGGCGATCGGGCCGGACTACGGGCGGGTGGCGATGGTCTCACTGGCCGACCCGAGCGGTCCGCGAGCCCTGACGCCGACCTCGTGCGACCGCGTCTTCGTCGCCCGCACGCGCACCCTCTGCGTGGCCTCCGACCCCGGCGTCGTGACAACCTACACGGCCACGACGTTCGTGGACGCCGACGGGCCCACCGAGGACCTGCCCCTGACCGGCGTACCCAGCCGGGCACGGCTGTCCGACGACGCGAAGCTGGCGGCCACGACGAGCTTCGTGTCGGGTGACTCCTATGCAGCCGCCAACTTCTCGACGCGCACGGTCGTCTCCGAGATCGGTACCGACCGCAGCTTCGACCTGGAGACCTTCCGCCTCGTCCACCAGGGCAAGGCAATCAAGCCCGCCGACCGCAACTACTGGGGCGTGACGTTTGCCAGCGACGACGATGCCTTCTACGTCACGGTCAAGTTCGACAGCAAGACCTGGCTGGCCAGCGGCCGGTTGTCGACCCGGACGGTGCAGACCATCCGCTCGGATGCGGAGTGCCCCTCCTTGTCGCCGGACGGGACCAAGGTCGCCTACAAGAAGCTGGGCACCCGCGGCCCGGGCGACTGGCGCCTGGCCGTGCTGGACCTGGCCACCGGCAAGGAGGTGTCACTCACCGAGGAGCACAGCGTCGACGACCAGGTCGAGTGGCTCGACAAGGACCAGATCCTCTACGGGCTGCCGGGTGTGGGCAGCCACGCCGCCGAGACCAACGTCTGGGTGGTGCCCGCCGACGGCACCGGCGCCCCTCGGATGCTCATCGCGAAGGCGTGGTCACCGGCCGTCGTCCGCTGAGGCCGGCGTCCGGAAGACGGCACCCGGTGCGGGCCGCCCTTGCGGCAGGGTCCTTCGTCACGCAGGGTGGGGGCATGAGCGATCAGCCGGGCACGGAAAGCTTCGAGGACGACCTGGGCAGTGTCAGCCTGGACGACGGCGTGGACGCCGGCAGCGGTCAGGACGAGCTGCTGGACTCCAGCGAGGGCGACAACGAACCGTCGTCACCACCTGACCTGCAGCCGCGCGCCACCGAGTGGGGCACGACGGCCACCGAGCAGGGCCAGGAGGAGACCATCGAGCAGCGGATCCGGCAGGAGGTGCCCGACCCTGACTCTGCCTACGGCGCCCCCGACAATGAGGGCGGTCTCGATGACGAACCCCGCGTGGGCGGTACGGACCCCGACTCCATCGAGGCGGACGACGACTACCTCGGCGACGAGGAGGTCGGCGCGGCGGGCGTCGGGCAGCTGACCGACCCTGACGAGGGCGAGGGCCCCGACGTGGACAGCGAGCTCGTGGGCGACGAGTCTGACGCCAGCGGTGACGTCCTGAGCCCGGAAGAGGCAGCCATGCACATCGTGGAGGACTAGGGCTGCCAGACTGCTCGACATGCGCCCGGTGACCACCCTCCCCAAGGCGCACCTGCACCTGCACTTCACCGGTTCGATGCGCGTGGCGACGGTGCGCGACCTCGCACACCAGCACGGGTTGCGACTCCCCGATGCGCTGACCACCGGCTACCCGCCCACCCTGAGCGGGCGCGACGAGCGCGGCTGGTTCCGTTTCCAGCGGCTGTATGACGCTGCCCGGGCTTGCGTCCGCAACGAGTCAGACCTGCGCCGGATCGTCCGCGAGGCCGCCGTGGACGACGCTGCGGAGGGGTCGCGCTGGCTGGAGATCCAGGTCGACCCGACGTCGTACGCGCCGTTCGTCGGTGGCATCTCACCCGCCCTCGAGATCGTCCTCGACGAGGCGGCCGCAGCCTCTCGCGAGGGGGCGACGCAGGTCGCGGTGGTGGTGGCGGCCAGCCGGATCCGCCACCCACTCGACGCCCGGACGCTGGCCCGACTTGCCGCCCAGCACGCCGGAGAGGGCGCGGGCACCGTGGTCGGGTTCGGGCTCAGCAACGACGAACGCCGCGGCCAGACCTCCGACTTCGCACCCGCCTTCGCCATCGCCCGGAGGGCCGGCCTGGCCCTGGTTCCGCATGCCGGGGAGCTGCTCGGCCCCACTGCCGTCGAGGAGACCCTCGAGGCGATCCGCCCGGACCGCCTCGGCCACGGGGTCCGGAGCGTGGAGGACCCGCGGGTGCTCGAGCTCGTCGCCGAGTCGGGAGTCGCCCTGGAGGTGTGTCCCCGCAGCAACATCGCCCTCGGGGTCTACGGCGGCGCTGCCGAGGTGCCGTTGCGCACGATCGTGGAGCACGGCATACCGGTGGCCTTGGGTGCCGACGACCCGCTGCTGTTCGGTTCCCGGCTGGCCGACCAGTACGAGCTGGCCCGCACCGCCCTGGGCTTCACCGATGACGAGCTGGCCGCGCTGGCCCGCGGCTCGGTCATGGCCTCGTGTGCCCCCAAGGACGTGCGCGACGCGGCCCTCGCGGACATCGACACCTGGCTGGCAGCCCCAACCGACTGAACGACGAACTACAGGTCGTGCCCTACGAACACCGGCTCGTTGACCAGGGTCACGCCGAACACGTCGTGGACCCCCTGCTGGAGGTGCCGGGCAAGCGCTGCGACGTCGTATGCCGTGGCCTCGCCGCGGTTGGTGATGGCCAGCGTGTGCTTGGTCGACAGGGCCGCGCCGCTGCCCGGCAGTGCGTAACCCTTGGCGAAGCCCGCCTTGTCGATCAGCCAGGCCGCCGAGGTCTTGACGTTGCCGTCGGTGTCGGTGAACCGGGGTGGGGCCGACGCGTCGGGGCCGAGCCTCGTCGCGGCTCGCGACTCCAGGGTCCCGAACCGGTGTGCGGACAGGATCGGGTTGGTGAAGAACGACCCGCACGACCACGTGTCGTGGTCGGACTCGTCGAGGACCATGCCACGCAGCCGTCGTTGTGCCAGGACCGCCTCGCGGGCTTCGCCCAGCGGCACCCGCTCCCCCGTGTCGACGCCCAGCTGACCGGCCAGGTCGGCATACCTGACCGGTTGGCTGAGCTCACTGGGGATGAGCTGGAACAGGACGTCGAGCACGACGTAGCGCGAGGTGGCCTTGAAGACCGAGTGACGGTAGGTGAAGTCGCAGTCGACCGACGCGAGGGTGCGCACCTGCTGCTGGGCGCGGTCGTAGACCCGGACCGAGGCGATGGTCTGGGCAACCTCCTGGCCGTAGGCGCCGACGTTCTGGACCGGGGTGGCGCCGGTGGACCCCGGGATGCCGGACAGTGCCTCGACCCCCGACCAGCCTTCGCGGACGGCCTGCGCGACGAAGTCGTCCCAGACCACGCCGGCCGCTACCCGCACCATCACCCCGCCGCACAGGTCTGCGGACTCGACGGTCACGCCATCAGTCGCGAGGCGCACCACGCTCCCCGCGAACCCCGCGTCGGCGATGACCAGGTTCGATCCGCCGCCGAGGACGAGCAGTGGCTCGTCGGCGTCGTCGACCTCGCGGACGGCGTCGACGACCTCGTCGATGGTCTGCCCGGTCACGAGCCGCGCGGCCGGGCCGCCCACGCGCATCGTCGTCAGGGACGCCAGGGGGACGTCGTGCTCGTCGTGCATCAAGGCCCGGTCAGTCGAGCTGGACGACCGCGATGCAGCGTCCGAGCACCTTGGCGCCCTCGCTGGTGGCGGTGAGCTCGACGGTGGCGCGCTTGGCGTCCTCATCGACTGCCTTGACGACACCGGTGACCTCGACCTCGCCGCCGCCCTGCGGGACGACCACGGGCTTGGTGAAGCGGGTGCCGAACTCGACGACGCGGCCGCCGTCACCGGCCCACTCCTCGACGACCGACCCGACCGCGCCCATCGTCCACATGCCGTGGGCGATGACATCGGGCAGGCCGACCGACTTGGCGAAGGCCTCGTCCTGGTGGATCGGGTTCTGGTCGCCGGAGGCGCCGGCGTAGGCGACCAGGGTCTCGCGCGCGACGCTCAGGGTGAGCGGCCCGATGGTCTCGCCGACGGTGGTCTGGGCCACGGTGCGTACGGCCACGGTCACTCCCCTCCCCTGATGACGATGGTTGACGTGGAGGTGCACAGTGCCTCGCCGGCCTCGGTCGCGAGCTCGGTGCGGGTCGTGACCATCGCGTGCCCACCCGCTTCGCGCACCGAGTCGACGGTCAGCGTGCCGACCACCGAGTCGCCGGCCGTGATGGGTCGGTGGTGGATGAACCGCTGCTCGCCGTGGACCACGCGGGTGTAGTCGATGCCCGCCTCGGGGTCCTGCACGAAGACCGCGTCGCACTGCTGGGCGATGGTCACGGCGAAGGTCGGCGGCGCGATCACGTCGCGGTAACCGGCGGCCTGCGCGGCCTCGCTCGAGGTGTGCACTGGATCCTGCGAGCCCACCGCGGCGGCGAACGCTGCAAGCGTCGCCGCGTCCACGGCATACGGGCCACTGGGCGGGTAGCTGCGCCCTGCGAAGTCTGCGTTGACGGCCATGGCAACCACTCTATTGGTGCCCTGCCGGGACACGACAAAGCCGCCCGAGGACGAGGGTCCGAGGCGGCTGTCGTGGTGCGCGAGGTGCTGGGTCAGCGGGTCTCGCGGTGCACCGTGTGCTTCTTGTCGCGAGGGCAGAACTTCTTCATCTCCAGGCGGTCGGGGTTGTTCCGACGGTTCTTCTTGGTGATGTAGTTGCGCTCCTTGCAATCCACGCACGCCAAGGTGATCTTGGGGCGGACATCTGCGCTCTTGCTAGCCACGGGGCAACCTGCTCTCGGAACTGACTTGGTCTGAAACTGATGGGGCGCGCGCTGACATCGGGCAACATCAGGCGGCGACGCATCAGAATACGCGAGTCCAGGCTGATTCCTGAAATCGCGGTTGTAGCGGGAGCGGGGCTCGATCCCGCGACCTCACGATTATGAGTCGTGCGCTCTAACCAGCTGAGCTACCCCGCCATGGGGCCTGCGCCTCGCGACGCCGTTCCCAGAGCCCCCTGTCGGAATCGAACCGACGACCTTTTCCTTACCATGGAAACGCTCTACCGACTGAGCTAAGGGGGCGCGCTCACCGGGGCTCGCGAGAGCCGCGCGGAAGTGCGACGGTGAGACTACACGGTCCAATGCCTCCACCGAAAATCGAGGGTATGCCGGGTCGCCCGGTCCGCGCGACGGCGTTTCCGTGCCCTGCCACGAGGGGCTGCAACGGGCCATCCGGAAGGGCCGAGGCGACCTGTTCCGAAGGGCTGCGGCGACCGGCCGGAGGGTGGCTGGGGCGTCAGTTCTGGGCGTGGTCGGGAGCCGTGAGGATCTCGGCTCCGTCGTCGGTGATGGCGATGGTGTGCTCGCTGTGTGCGGTCCGGCTGCCCGTCGCGCTGCGGAGCGTCCACCCGTCGGGGTCGGTGACGAGCTCGTCGGTGTCCGCCATCACCCACGGCTCGAGGGCGAGCAGCAGGCCGGGGCGCAGCTGGTAGCCACGGCCGGGCCGCCCCGTGTTCGAGACGTGCGGGTCCTGGTGCATCGTCGAGCCGATGCCATGACCTCCGAACTGGGTGTTGACCTGGTAGCCCGCGTCGAGGAGGACCGTGCCGATGGCGTGCGAGATGTCACCGATGCGAGCCCCGGGTCCCGCGGCGGCTATCGCTGCGCTCAGGGCGCGTTCGGTGGCGCTGATCAACGCGACGCTCTCCGGAGGCCTCGACGCGCCGACGATGAAGCTGATCGCGGAGTCTGCGGCGACACCGGCCTTCGACACCGCGAGGTCGAGGGAGAGCAGGTCGCCGTCGGCGAGGGTGTAGTCGTGCGGCAGCCCGTGGAGCACCGCGTCGTTGACGGACGTGCAGATGTAGTGGCCGAACGGTCCGCGCCCGAACGACGGCTCGTAGTCGACGTAGCAGGACTGCGCTCCGGCCTCGACGATCATGGTCTGGGCCCACCGGTCGATGTCCAGCAGGTTCGTGCCGACCGTGCTGCGCGCCTTCAGGCTCTGCAGGATGTCAGCGACCAGGGCGCCCGTGTCCCGTGCTCGGGCCAGCTCGGTGGGGTTCAGGATCTCGATCATGCGGCGACCTTCTCACGGGGGTGGTGGCGAGATCTGCGGCAGGCCTAGCGGAAGGCCTGCTCACCAGTCATGGCCTGCCCGATGACGAGGGTGTGCATCTCCACGGTGCCTTCGTAGGTGAGCACCGACTCGAGGTTGTTCATGTGCCGGATGATCGGGTACTCGAGGCTGATTCCGTTGGCGCCCAAGATGGTTCGTGAGGTGCGGCAGATGTCGATGGCCTCGCGGATGTTGTTGAGCTTGCCGAGGCTGACCTGCTCGGGACGCAGCGTGCCGGCGTCCTTGCGGCGGCCCAGGTGCAGGGCGAGCAGCTGCCCCTTGACGAGCTCGAGGGCCATGTCGGCGAGCTTCTGCTGGGTCAGCTGGAACCCTGCGAGCGGACGA
The DNA here is from genome assembly GCF_006438965.1 of Pedococcus bigeumensis. Classification (GTDB taxonomy): domain Bacteria; phylum Actinomycetota; class Actinomycetes; order Actinomycetales; family Dermatophilaceae; genus Pedococcus; species Pedococcus bigeumensis_A. Next base: position 42,057 of record NZ_RCZM01000007.1, on the reverse strand, counting down.
CCGAACTGGTGCCGCTCGATCGAGTAGCGCCGGGCCGTGTCGAGGCTGGAGCGCGCGGCCCCCAGCGACCCCCAGACGATGCCGTAGCGCGCCTCGGAGAGGCATGACAACGGTCCCTTGAGCCCGGTCACGTCGGGAAGGACCGCGTCAGCAGGCAGGCGTACCCCGTCGAGGACGAGCTCGCTGGTCACCGAGGCACGCAGCGACATCTTGTGCTTGATCTCCGGGGCCGAGAAGCCGGGGGTGTCGGTGGGCACCACGAAGCCCCGGATGACGCTCTTGCCGTCCCCGGCCTCGTCGACCTGGGCCCAGACCACCGCGACGTCGGCGATCGAGCCGTTGGTGATCCACATCTTGGAGCCATCGAGCACCCAGTCGTCGCCGTCCCTGCGGGCCCGGGTGCGCATCGAGGCGGGGTCGGAGCCGTGGTCCGGCTCGGTCAGGCCGAAACAGCCGATCGCCTCGCCGGCCGCCATCCGCGGGAGCCACTCCTGCTTGTGCTCCTCGGTGCCCCAGCGGTGGATCGCGAACATCGCCAGCGAGCCCTGCACCGACACCAGGCTCCGGACGCCGGAGTCGGTAGCCTCGAGCTCGAGGCAGGCCAGGCCGTAGTCGACCGCGCTCAGGCCGGCGCAGCCGTAGCCCTCGAGGTGCATGCCGAGCAGCCCGAGCGCTCCCAGCTCCTTGGTCAGGCCGCGGACGTCGTCGATCTCACCCCGCTCGAACCAGTCGGCGACATGCGGCTCGACCCGCTTGTCCAGGAAGGCGCGGACGGTGCCGCGGATCGCCTTCTCCTCGTCGCTCAGCAGGTCGTCGATGCCGGCGAGGTCCATGGGGTCGAGCGGCGACTGCGGTGTCATGCCCGCAGTCTTGCAGCACGGCTCTCCCCACCTGTTGGAAGTGGAACTACCGGATCCCCGGAAGTTTCGCTTCCAACAGGTGCGTGAGCCAGGGGGTCAGTGCCGGTCGTCGATCAGCTCGGAGATCCGCGCGATGGCGTAGGCGTAGCCGCTGGGGCCACAGCCCAGGATGACGCCGTCGGAGACGGCGGACAGGTAGGAGTAGTGCCGGAACTCCTCGCGCTGGTGCACATTGCTGAGGTGGACCTCGAAGACGGGGATGCTCACGGCGGCGAGCGCGTCGCGCAGCGCGATGGAGGTGTGCGTGTAGGCGCCGGCGTTGATGACGATGCCGACGGCGCTCTTGCGCACCTCGTGGATGGCGTCGATCAGCGCACCCTCGTGGTTGCTCTGGCGGAAGTCGATCTCCAGACCGGCCAGGCTCGCGGCCTTGCGGCAGAGCGCCTCGATCTCGGCGAGGGTGTCCGACCCGTAGATCTCCGGCTCGCGCTCGCCGAGCAGGTTGAGGTTCGGTCCGTTGAGGACGACGACGGTCTGCTGGCTCATCTGGGCGCGCTCCTGTGCTTGCGGTATGCCGTGTGGCCGCGGCTCTGCGGTGCGGCCACCCTGCCATGTGACCGACCAGTTTCAGGGTAGGTCACCGCAGGTCCACATGAGCGGATGATGCCGTCCTCATCCGTTTGGTGGGCTAGGCGGCCGTTTGGTCTCAGCCGCTGAGCGCTCGCCAGATCACGACCACGGCGACGACCACCACGACACCGATGACGACCTGCTTGCCGTAGGACTTGAGCAGGATCGGGAGCACTGTGGAGCCCAGGTCGAGTGCGTCGTCCTTGTCCTCGACCTTGGCCGTCGTGGCCGGTGGGGCAGCGGCTGCTGCAGGCGTGGCCGGTGCTGGCGTGGCTGGTGCCGGGGTTGAGGCTGCCGCCGCAGCGGCGGGGTGCGCCGCAGCGGCCGTCGGCTCTGCGGCGGCCTCGGGGGTGGGCTCGGGTGCGGTGCCGGCTGCCCCGTCTTCCGCGACCTGCGGCAGCGCATCGCCGACTTTGCCCTCGATGCAGGCGATGAACTGGCCCAGCAGCTTGTCCGACACGTCCTGCATCACGCCTCGCCCGAACTGGGCGGGCTTGCCGGTCACGGCGAGGTCGGTCTGCACGTCGGCACGCGTCGAGCCGTCGCCGGCGTCGGTCAGCTGGATCGTCACGGTGGCGCCGGCCGTGCCGTTGCCCCGCTTGTCCTTGCCCTTGGCCTCGATGACCGCCCGGTGGGCGTCGTCGTCCCGCTCGACGAAGGCACCCGTCCCGGTGTAGAGCAGCGCGATCGGGCCGAGCTTGACCTTCACCGTGCCGGCAAAACCTTCCTCGGTCACCTCGGTGACGGTGGCGCCGGGGAAGCACCCGCCGACCAGGGGCAGGTCCATGAAGGTGGCCCAGGTCTGGTCGACCGTCGCCGGCACGGTGAAGGTGTGGCTCAGCTCCACGGACTCAGCCTCCTGCTGCGGCGAGGACCGCTCGTCGGGTCAGCACCGTGGCGAGGTGCTTGCGGTAGTCGCTGTCGCCGTTGAGGTCCGATGGCGGGTTGGTGCCGTCGGCGGCTGCCGCGCACGCGTCGCGCACGGCTTCGTCGGTGGCGGCCTTCCCGACCAGGGCCTGCTCGACCGCGGTCGCCCGCAGCGGGGTCGATCCCATGTTGGTCAACCCGATCCGCGCCTCGGCGATGGTGCCGCCGTCGACGCGCACCGTCGCCGCGACGGCGACGATGGACCACTGGTGCGACACCCGCACGAACTTCTCGTAGCGGTGCCCCCAGCCCGTGTGCTTCGGGATCCGGATGGCGGTGAGGAGCTCGCCCTCCCCCACGGCCGTCTCGAAGAGGTCCTGGAAGAAGTCGCCGGCCGCCACGGTGCGTTCGCCGCCACTCCCGGTGATGACGAACTCGGTGTCGAGCGCCAGCGCCGGAGCGCCCACGTCACCGGCCGGGTCGGCGTGGACGAGCGCCCCGCCAACCGTTCCGCGGTGCCGGATCTGGGGGTCGGCCACCTCGGCGATCGCGTCGGTGAGCAGCCCCGCGTGCTGGCGGACGAGGTCGCTCGCCAGCACGTCGGCATACGTGGTCATCGCACCGATGACGACGTGGTCGCCGTCCTCGCTGACTCCCTGGAGCTCCTTGATCCTGCCGAGGTCGATGACCTTGTCAGGGGCGTTCAGACGCATCCGCAGGATGGGCAGGAGGCTCTGTCCACCGGCGAGCACCTCGACGTCGTCGCCGGCCTCGGCGAGCGCTGACAGGGCGTCGGCCACCGAGGTGGGGGCGAGGTAGTCGAACGATGCGGGGATCACTGGCCTGCTCCGTTCGTCGAGGTGCCGGTATCTGGGGCGTCCTGGTTGGGAGCACCAGGGTCGAAGTGCGGCTGGGCCGAGTCGATGGTCGCGGCATCGCTCACGGACCCGGCGGACTGGATGGCCTTCCAGACCCGTTTCGGCGTGCACGGCATCTGGACGTCGGTGACGCCCAGTGGCCGCAGTGCGTCGACGACCGCATTGACGACGGCCGGTGTGGAGGCGATGGAGCCGGCCTCGCCAACGCCCTTGGTGCCAAGGGTGTTGGTGGTGGAGGGAGACGTGGTGTTCTCCGTGACGAAGCTGATCGTGTCGGCGGCGGTGGGCAGCGTGTAGTCCACGAACGAGCCCGTGACCAGGGTCCCCTGGTCGTCGAAGACGGCCTCCTCCCACAACGCCTGGGCGATGCCCTGGAGCAGTCCTCCGTGCACCTGGCCCTCGACGATCAACGGGTTGATGATCTGCCCGACGTCGTCGACACAGACGTACTTGCGCATCGTGGTCTGGCCGGTCTCGGTGTCGACCTCCACCGCGCACAGGTGCGTGCCGTGGGGGAACGAGAAGTCGTCCGGGTCGAAGGTGGCGTCGGCGTCGATACCGGGTTCGAAGCCAGCGGGGAGGTTGTGCGAGGTGAACTGGGCGGTCGCGATCTCGGTGATGCCGATGCCGTTGTCGGTGCCGCGCACGGTGAACCGGCCGTTCGAGAACTCCAGGTCGTCAGCACTGGCCTCCAGCAGGTGGGCCGCCACGACCTTGGCCTTCTCGACGACCTTGTCGGCGGCACGGACGACCGCCTCACCGCCGACGACCAGGGAGCGGGACCCATAGGTGTCGAGTCCGCGTGGCGCGATCTGCGTGTCGCCGTGCAGCACCTCGATGTCCTCGAAGGGAACCCCGAGCCGGTCAGCCGCGATCTGGCTCCAGGCCGTCTCGTGACCCTGGCCGTGCGGGGAGGTGCCCGTGATGACCTCCACCTTGCCGGTGGCGAGCATCCGGACCGACGCGTGCTCCCACCCGCCTGCACCGTAGTTGAGGGCGCCGAGCACGCGGGAGGGGGCCAGGCCGCACATCTCGGTGAAGGTGGAGACGCCGATGCCGAGCTGGACGGGGTCCTTGCGCTCACGACGCTCGCTCTGTTCGCGTCGCAGCCCTTCGTAGTCGAAGAGCTCCACGGCACGAGCAGTCGCGACCTCGTAGTTGCCCGAGTCGTAGGTCATCCCCGCCACCGAGGTGAACGGGAACTCGTCGTTCCTGATCCAGTTCTGCTCGCGGATCTGCAGCGGGTCAACACCGACCTCGGCCGCCAGGTCGTCCATCAGCCGCTCGATCGCGAACGTCGCCTCGGGACGGCCTGCGCCGCGGTAGGCGTCCACCCAGGTGGTGTTGGTGAGGACGGTCTGCACGGTGAACCGGTAGGCGCGGAACTTGTAGATCGCGTTGTACATCCAGGCCCCGAGGACGGGCACACCGCCACCGACGAGGCCGACGTAGGCCCCGAGGTTGGCGATGAGGTCGACCTTCAGGGCCGTCACCGTGCCGTCCTTCGTGGCCGCGAGGGTGAGCTTCTGGTACTGGTCGCGCCCGTGGTGACCGGAGACGAGGGACTCCGAGCGCGTCTCGGTGTACTTGACGGGTTTGCCCACCAGGCGGGCGACGGCCAGCGTCGCGAACTCCTCGGCCGTGGTCTGCAGCTTGCCCCCGAAACCGCCACCGACGTCGGGCGCGATCACCCTCACCTTGGACTCCGGGATCCCGGTCGTCGCCGCGATGAGGAACCGCAGGATGTGCGGGACCTGCGTGGAGGTCCACACCGTGATCTGCTCGCCGGTCGGGTCGACCACCGTCGAACGCGGCTCCATGAAGGAGGGGATCAGTCGCTGCTGGCGGATCTCGCGCTCGATGACGATGCCCTCGGCGCGAGCCTTGTCGATCTCCTCGTCGACGTCGCCCCCGCTGCCCTGGTCGGCGGAGTCGAGCCGCCACAGGGCGGACTTGTTGGTGCCGAGGTCGGGATGGGCGAGAACGGCGTCGTCGACGGCCTCCTTGGCATCGAGGACAGCGGGCAGCTCGTCGTAGTCGACATCCACGAGCTCCGCCGCGTCACGGGCCTGCGCGGCGGTGCGCGCCACCACCACGGCGACGATCTCCCCGGCGCAGGCAACGTGGTCCAGCACGATCGGCAGGTGGGCAGGGGCCTTCTGGTCGGCGGTGATCGGCCAGGCGTTGGCCACGGCGCCCTGGCCGTCCTTGACGTCCGCTCCGGTGACGACGGCCACCACACCCGGGGCCTTGCGAGCCGCCTCGGTGTCGATGCCGGTGACCATGGCGTGGGCGTGCGGGCTGCGGACCATGGCGGCGTGGAGCATGCCCGGCAGGATGATGTTGTCGGTCCAGCGGGTGCGACCGGTGATCAGGCGCTGGTCCTCCTTGCGGAGGCGGCGGTTCCCGATCTCCGGCGTGCCGGTGCGCTCCTCGGTGACGGTCATACCGGCTCACCACCCAACGTGGAACCGCTCGTCGTGCCGGCTGACGACCCCGTGGCGGCACCGGCCCCTGCCGCTTGCTGCACGGCCTTGACGATGTTGTGGTAGCCGGTGCAGCGGCACAGGTTGCCCTCGAGCCCGACCCGGATCTCCTGCTCGCTGGGGTTCGGGTTGTCGTTGAGCACGTCGATCGCCTGCATGATCATGCCCGGCGTGCAGTAGCCGCACTGGAGGGCGTGGCACTCGTGGAAGGCCTGCTGCATCGGGTGCAGCTCGCCGTTCGTGGCCAGGCCCTCGATGGTCGTCACGTCGTGACCGTCGGCCTGCACGGCGAGCACGTTGCAGGACTTCACGCTGCGGCCGTCGAGGTGCACGGTGCAGGCTCCGCAGTTGCTCGTGTCGCACCCGACCACGGTGCCTGTCTTGCCCAGCTGCTCTCTCAGGTAGTGGACGAGGAGCGTTCGCGGCTCCACCTCGTCCGAGTAGTCGACTCCATCTACCGTGACGCTGATGCGGGTCATTCGCTCACCTCTCTGTGACGAAATGCTTGCCTGAACGCTGGCTGGCTGGGCGGGCTCGGCACCTCGGATACTTCCCGCTGTGCCGGATGGTGGCAACGGTCAATCCGGGTGGTTTCCGGCCACCTCCTCCGAGCCCGTCGTGGCGCCCACCAGCCCCGGCGCGTGGTGGTGGATCGGCCCGTCCCGGCGGCCGAGGCGTTCGCCCCGGCCACCCCACTGGAGGGCGATGATCTCGGCCGCGATGCTGACCGCGGTCTCCTCGGGAGTGCGGGCCCCGAGGTCCAGCCCGACCGGGCTCGAGAGCCGGTCCAGCTCGGTCTCGGTGAGGCCGGCCTCACGCAGCCGCTCCATCCGGTCCTCGTGGGTGCGGCGCGAACCCATCGCACCGATGTAGCCGACCTCGGGGAGCCGCAGCGCGATCTCGAGGACGGGCACGTCGAACTTCGGGTCGTGGGTCAGCACGCAGATGACGGTCCTGGCGTCGATGCGCCCGGCGTCGCGCTCTGACTCGAGGTAGCGGTGCGGCCACGTCACGACGACCTCGTCGGCGGAGGGAAAACGAGAGGTGGTGGCGAAGACGGGCCGGGCATCGCAGACGGTTACGTGGTAGCCGAGGAAGTGCCCTTGGTGCGCGACCGCAGCCGCGAAGTCGATCGCCCCGAACACGAGCATCCTCGGCTTAGGCGCGAAGGAGGAGATGAAGACCCGCATGCCCTCACCCCGGCGCTCGCCGTCGGGGCCGTAGGTCAGCGTCTCGGTGCGCCCGGAGGCGAGCAGTCCGCGGGCGTCGTCGGTGACCGCGTCGTCGGCCCGCGACGAGCCCAGCGACGAGCCCCGCGACCCGGTGGATCCGCCGGCATCGGTCTCTGGCCGCACCACCAGCCGTCGCCCTAGCCAGGCCGGGTCGGGGTGTTCGATGACCGTGGCGACCGCGACGGGTCGGTCCGCCTCGATGTCCTCGGCGACCTCGCCGAGCTCGGGAAAGGTCTGGCGACTGACCTGTTCGACGAAGACGTCGAGGATGCCCCCACAGGTGAGCCCGACGGCATACGCGTCGTCGTCGCTGACGCCGTAGCGCTGCAGGACCGGCGCACCGTCGGCGACCACACCCTGCGCCAGCTCGTAGACCGCGCCCTCGACGCACCCGCCGCTGACCGAGCCGACGGCTTCGCCGCCGGGCCCCACGAGCATCGCGGCCCCGGCCGGACGTGGTGCGGACCGCCAGGTGGCGACCACGGTGCCCACACCGACGGTGGCACCGGCGCGCCACCACTGGAGCAGCTCCGGGAGCACCTCACGCACGGCCGACCACCTCCACGAGCTCCTCGAAGGCCGCCATCGAGTGTCCGGCCACGAAGTCGTCAACGTGCGGGAGCGCCGCGACGATCCCCTGCTGGACCGGCTCGTAGCCGGGCTTGCCGCGGTGCGGGTTGACCCAGACGACCCGGTGGGCGAGGGCGCGCAGCCGCCGCATCTGCTCACCGAGGGCCTCGGGCTCGTCCCGCTCCCAGCCGTCACTGAACACCACGACGACCGCGCCTCGGGCCATGCCCCGACGGCCCCACCTGTCGAGGAACACCTTCACCCCTTCGGCCAGCCTGGTGCCTCCCGACCAGTCGGGCACGGCGGCGCCGCAGGCCACGATCGCCCGCTCCGGGTCGCGTTGGCGCAGCGGTCGGGTGACATGGGTCAGCCGCGTGCCGAGGGTGAAGACCTCGACGGGCAGGCCGGTGGCGGCGTAGGTGTGGGCCAGTCGCAGCAGGGCGTCGGCGTAGCCGCTCATCGAACCGGAGACGTCGACCAGGAGAACCACCCTGCGCGGACGGGTTCCCTTGTGCCGCCACGCGATCGGGCCGGGCTCCCCCATCCGGCGCAGCTGCTCCCTCAGGGTCCGACGGGCGTCGACGTCACCGCGCCGGGATGGGGCGTGCCGGTGGGCGGGGCGACGGGGCGCGCGCGGCCGCAGTGCCGCGAACATGGCTGTCAGGCGGGCCCGCTCGGCACTGCTGAGCGACGCGACGTCGCGATGGCGGAGCACTTCGACAGCGCTCGCCTGCGCCCGCACCACGTCCTCCGGCGACTCGGCGTCCTCACCACGACCGCGGCCCGCGTCGAGGGAGGCCTGGGCAACCGTGTGGGTGGCCTCGCGACGACGTCGGGTACCGGCGCGCTCGAGACCGAACCACGCGGCATACACCTGGTCGTAGCGCTCGAGGTCGGCCGGTGACGCGCACAGCGTGGCCCGTCCCGCCCAGTAGGCACCGAGCTCGTCGCCCAGGCCGAGGGCCTCGACCGCGTCGAGGTAGGTGCGCTCACGATCGGCGGTCACGTTGACGCCGGCGGCGCGCAGGGCACGGGCGAAACCCAGGAGGATCTCGTCAGCGGCATGCACCGGCGTCGCGGTCATCGGGCCAGGATCCGGTCAAGGGCGGCGCGGACCCGCTCGGCGTCCTCGCGGTACTTCACGGCGACTCCCAGGCTGGCCGAAGCCGTCTCGAAGTCGAGGTCGGAGGCACCCAGCTCGTGCAACGCCCTGGCCCAGTCGAGCGTCTCTGCGACTCCCGGCGGCTTGATGAGGTCCTGCTCGTTGCGTAGCCGCTGAACGGTCAAAACCACCTGCGCGGCAAGGGATTCGGAGACCTCGGGGGCGCGACGTCGGACGATCTGGAGCTCACGCTCGAGGCTGGGGTGGTCGATCCAGTGGTAGAGACATCGACGCTTGAGCGCATCGTGCAGCTCACGGGTCCGGTTGGACGTGAGCACGACGATCGGCGGCGTCGCGGCTGTCACGGTCCCGAGCTCGGGAATGGTCACCTGCCAGGTCGAGAGCACCTCGAGCAGGAACGCCTCGAACTCGTCGTCGGCCCGGTCGATCTCGTCCACGAGGAGGATCACAGGCGACTCACGCAGCGCGCGCAGGACCGGGCGGGCCAGAAGGAACCGCTGGTCGAACAGCTGGTCCTCGACCGCGGCCAGGTCCTGTCCGTCGCCTGCCACGGCCTCGACGGCGCGCAGGTGCAGGATCTGGCGGGGGAAGTCCCAGTCGTAGAGGGCCTGGGTCGCGTCGATCCCCTCGTAGCACTGGAGCCGGATCAGCGGCAGCTCCAGCGACGCGGCGATGGCCTCCGCGAGAGCGGTCTTGCCCGTGCCGGGTTCGCCCTCGAGCAGCAGGGGGCGCTGGAGCCGGAGGGCAAGCCAGGCAACCGTCGCGAGGGCGTCGTCGGCGAGGTATCCCGTGTCGGCCAGCCCCTGCGTCAGTGCCCCCGCGGACTCGAAGGCCTCGCGTGGCTCCATGTCCACAGCATCACTCATGTGGCCGAGTAATTGAAGGGGCAAGGGTCCAGCGCTCTCGTCGAACGGCTCCGGCCGGTCGTTCAGCGGTCGTGGGGGGTGCGCAGGTCGTCGGGGGTGTCGGCATCGCGGCCGGACGCGAGGTGACCGACCTCGACGCTGGCGTGCGGGTGGGACGCGAGGTAGTCGCGCGCGCCACGGTCACCGGTCGCCTCGTCGCGGATCGCCGCCCAGTGGTCGCGACCGATCACGACGGGGTGACCGGGCACCCCCTGGTATGCCGCCCGCCCCAGGGCGGCGGGTCCGTCACCCGCGGCCCCGAGCACAGCCGCGGCCACGTCGGCGCCCACGTCGGGGAGGTCGACGAGGAGGACGCAGACCACGTTGGCTCCAGTGGTCTGCAGGGCTTCGATGCCCCGGCGCAGCGATGCGCTCTGGCCGCTCGCCCAGTCGCTCGCCTCGACGACGAGGTCGGCACCGGCACCGTTCGCCAACGCCGTGGCGCGCTCCGCTTCGGCGCCCACCACCACGACGACGGGCGAGCAGCCACCGTCACGAAGCACCCTGACCCCCCGCTCGACGAACGAGCCACCGCCGGGGTCGTCGACCAGCGCCTTGGCCATGCCCATCCGGCTCCCGCCCCCAGCCGCGAGCAGGAGTCCCGCGGGTGGGGTGAGCCGGCTGGGCGAACTGGGCGGGCGCAGTGAGCTCAGAGCCCCAGTCCCGCCTCGATGGCCGCGATGATCCGTGGGCGGAGCTCGTGCGGGTCGATGACGGCGTCGACGGACCCGACGCTGACGGCGCGGTGGATGCTGTGCACGGCGTCGAACTCCGAGGCCACCTCTCCGAGCTTCTCGCTGCGCACCGCTGTGCGCAGGTCGGCGAGCTCGGTGGCGAGTGCGGCGCGTTGGGCGCCCGTGGCCTCACCCAGCCGCGCCTCGACATCCTTGACCCTCGGGTCGGCAGCGGTGCGGGCATCAACGTCTCGGGAGAACACCACCGCCGCTGCGGGGGCGCCACCCAGGACGGAGGCGAACGAGCCCTCGATCGCGAGCACCGTCATGTTCGGGTTGAGTGCCTTGGAGAAGACCACGAAGGCCCCGCCGTGGTACCTGCTGACCACGCAGAACACGATCGGTCCCTCGAAGTTGACGATGGCACGACCGATCTCGGCGCCGTACTCGAGCTGCAGGCTGCGCATCGACTCCGGGGAGCCGTCGAAGCCGGACAGGTTGGCGAGCACGACGAGGGGTCGGTTGCCCGACGCCGCGTTGATCGCGCGGGCGGCCTTCTTCGACGACCGCGGGAAGAGCGTGCCGGCCGTGTAGGTGTCCGGCCCGTCGGTGGGAGGGAAGCCGCGTCGCGGGACGTTCTTGGACTCGATGCCGATGAGGCAGACGGGGATTCCGCCGAGGTGCGCGTCCTGCACCACGGTCGTCTCGGCGTCGGCCATGCCGGCCCAGCGCTCCAGCGTGGCGTGGTCCTGGTCGGCCACCGCCGCCATCACGATCCGGATGTCGAACGCCTTCTTGCGGTCGGGGTTGGTGGTCGAGGAGAAGATGTCGCCCACCGTCGTGAAGCCCGAGTCGGGCATGACGTGCGGGTATGCCGTGACGTCGCGGGCGACGTCGTCGGTGGACTTCGCGCGGCGCGGGCCGGGCTCACCGGGGTGGACATAGGTGTGCTCGTAGTGGGCCATCAGCACGCCGTAGGCCCCTGCGAGGTCCGGCGCCCAGTACTGCGCCTGGCCGTTCGGACCCATCACGCGGTCGTAGCCGCCGATGCCGAAGTTGTCCTCGGCCGAGACTCCGCCGGAGAAGTCGAGCGACTGCTTGCCGGTCAGCACCATGGCGCTGTCGGGAGTCATCACGAGGATGCCCTTGGTGTGCATCAGCATCGTGGCTTCGGCGTTCCAGTAGGGCTGGGCACCGACGTTGATCCCGGCGACGACGATGTTGATCTCGCCGCCCGCCTGGGTGAACTCGATGATCCGCTTGAGCCCCTTGGCGACCCAGTCCATGTTCTCGGTGCCGGAGTCCATCGAGATGCGTGCGCCGGCCGACAGCGCGAACCACTCCACCGGGACCTGCATCTGTTCCGCGAGGTCGAGCGCCGCGATGATCCGGGCACACTCGGCCTCGGAGACGGCACCGAGGGCCTTGAGCGGGTCGCCGCAGAGCAGCACCCGCGTCATGCCCTCGGGATAGCGCTCGGTGGGCGTCGTGATGACGCCGGCGATGATCCCCGCCTTGTTGAGACCGTAGGGGCGGTCGACCGGGACCAGCACGCCGGTGTCGTCGAGGTCGTACTCGGTCGCCGTGCCGCCGGGTCCGGCGATCATCGCCTGCAGCTCGTAGGGGTAGACCACCCCACGACGCCGGGCTCGGACGACCTTCTGGGCGTAGTCGTCCAGCGGCTTCAGCCGCTCGGTCGGCGGTTCCTCGACGGAGGTCACGACACCCGAACCGGGCTGGTAGTGGAACCGCGCTGCGAGAGGTGCGCTGGCACCGTCCGGCGTCGCGATCCGGCCCTGCACCAGGACCTCCTCGATGCCGGCTCCGGCCGTCAGCGGCGCGATCCTGGCCTGGAGGGCGGTGAGCTGGTTGAGGTCGGCCTCGACCGGCGGCCAGATGTGCACCCACACGTGGTTCATGTCGAGCCGGGCGCCGGCAGCCCCGCGAGCCGACCGCGCGCGGCGGATCGCCTCGAGGCAGTTGGCGATGGCGCGCTCGGCATGTGGCAGAGCAGTCACCTGGCCCTGCTCGTCGCGGACGACGACGAGCTGGCGCACCTGGGCCAGCGCGACGAGGCGCTGGTCGGCTTCGTTGCCGGGGGCGGTGCAGAGGTAGAGCAGGACGTCGTCGGGGGCCTCGAGACGGGTCACCTCGAAGTCCCGCAGCCGCCACAGGTTCAGGCGGCGCCCGACCATGGGGTGGACCCCACGGACCAGCCGGTCCTCGACCATGGCGCCCTCACCATCCGGGCGGAAGGTGAAGTAGGCCACGGCGCGGCCCGCGCCGGGACAGACCGCGACGGCGACGCGACGCACCCGCTGGGCGGACGGCATACCCGCGAGGAGCTGGCCGAGACGCTCAGAGGCGTCCTCGGGGGAAGCCGGCTCGTCGGGCCAGGACAGGTAGAGGTCGACCACGCCCTCGGCACCGGGAGCAGCCTCGTCCAGCTGGGCCGACACGGCGCCCTCGAGCTCGCCGTCGGGAGTGAGCTCGTCGACGCGGCCGACACTGGTCACCAGGTGGGTCGGGCGACCGTCGAGGGTGTAGTCAGCGACGGCGAACGGCCGTTCCCCGACGGCGAGCTCGCGCAGTCCGGTGAGGTCGTGGTCGCGGTAGTGCCGCTTGATGAGGACGGCGAGCATGGGTTCGCGCTGCGGGACGTCGCGCTCGAGCCGCTCGGCGAGGAACTGCACGATCTGCTCCGGGATGGCGGCGAGCGCGTCGATCCGGCGGGCCCGTTCGGCGCCCTCGGGCATCGCCTCCAGGGCGGTCAGCTCGTCGCTGACGCCACCGAGGATGCTGGCCCGGTCGGCGTCGACGAGGGGCTGGTCGAACCAGCGGAACCGGACGCTGCGGGCGAGGTCGCCCACGACGGGGAAGCGCAGCTGGGTGGCGACCACGAGCCGGTCGAGGACCTCGCGGGCGGCAGCGTCGAGGGGGGCCTCGGGGCAGGGTTCGGCCATCCAGCGCTGGAGCAGCGACGTCGCGAGGGCCACATCGGGGGCAGAGCGCTGCTGGGACAGGAAGACCCGGAAGACCGCCTGCTCGAGCTCCGGCGTGCGGTCCAGGCTGTCGATGCCGTAGTGCCGCACGACACTGGAGAGCTTGGTGCGGAACTGCTCGGGGAGCGCGCCACGGTCGGGGTCGAGGCTCTGCAGGTAGGTGTGGAAGTGCTCGCGCGGGCTGTGCACCCGGTGCTCGACGTGGGCCTCCTCCCCGGCCGGCCGGTTGCGGCTCAGCTCGGCGAAGTCGGCGAAGACCTCGAGCACGTCGATCTCGGCACCGATCTGGGAGACGCCCTGCGCGGTCAGCTCGTCCCGCGCGGTGAGGTAGCTGGTGAGGGTGCTGCCCTCGTCGCGCTGGTCGAGGTCGTAGCCGAGCAGCATGGCGGCGAGCGCGGCTCGGGCGTGGTCGGCCGAGGCCGCTGCGCCGGCACCGGTCGTGGCGCCGTCGGGCAGGTCGAGGTCGACCGCCGCGTCGTCGGCAGTGGCATCCGCCGCGGCGGCGTCGTCGCCGACGGGTTCGAGCCGGACGAGCGGGGTGCCCGTCTCGACCTGGCTGCCGGCCGAGACCAGCAGCTCCTTGACCCGACCGGCGAACGGCGCGGGCAGGACCGTCTCCATCTTCATCGACTCGAGCACGAGGACCGGGGCCCCGGCCGCGACCTCGGCGCCGACGGCCACGGGTGTGGCCACCACGAGCGCAGGCGCCGGCGAACGCAGCACGCCGCCCTCGTCGCGGCTGACCCGGTGGGTGACACCGTCGACCTCGACGAGCTGGACCGGGCCGTGGGTGGCGGTGATGAGCCGGTGGGTGCGACCCGAGATCGTGAGCCGGCTGGTGTACTCGTCGAGGCGGTCGAGGTCGGCGTCGACGGTCTGCTCCGTCGTGCCAGCGGCGATCGCCACGCGGAACTTGTGCGGCCCGATCCGCCAGACCGTCACCTTGTATGCCGTGCCGCGCAGCTTGAGGTCGATGGCGCGGCCGGTGCGGTGCTGCACCTGGGGCCGCCCACCGCGGGAGGTCTCGAGCAGCCGGGTGCGCTCGACCTCCTCCTCGTCCTCGTAGCCCTCGATACCGGCCGCGACCAGCGCGACGCCGGAGTGGCGGTGCGACACCAGACGACCCTCGGCGCGCACCCGGTCGATCCACCCGGTGTCGGCGCTGCCGTCGATGACCTCGGGCTGGTCGAGCAGGTCGAGGATGAAGCTCTTGTTGGTCGAGCCACCCTCGATGACGACGGTGGTCTCGCCCATGGCGCGACGCAGCCGAGCCAGTGCCTCGTCGCGGTCCCGCCCGACGGCGATGATCTTGGCGATCATCGAGTCGAAGTCCGCGGGGATCGAGTCCCCTTCTCCCACACCGGTGTCCACCCGGATGCCGGGGCCCGAGGGGAGGTTGAGCAGGGCGATCCGGCCCGGTGACGGGGCGAAGTCGCGGTCCGGGTCCTCGGCGTTGAGCCGGGCCTCCACGGCGTGCCCCTCCTCCCGGGGACGCTCCCCCTCGAGGCGGCCGCCTCCGGCCACGTGGATCTGCAGCTTGACCAGGTCGGTGTCGGTGGTGACCTCGGTGATGGGGTGCTCGACCTGCAGGCGGGTGTTGACCTCGAGGAACGCGAAGAACCGCTCGCCCGGGTGGTAGAGGAACTCGACGGTGCCGGCACCGGCATACCCGACCGCGACGGCGAGGCGCTCGGCACTGGCCTTGACCTCAGCCACCTGGTCGGGCTCGAGGACCGGTGAGGCGGACTCCTCGATGACCTTCTGGTTGCGGCGCTGGATCGAGCAGTCGCGGACACCGATGGCCCATGCGGTGCCCTGCCCGTCGGCGATGACCTGGACCTCGACGTGGCGGGCTCCGGTGACGAGGCGTTCGAGGAAGACCACACCGGAGCCGAACGCGCGCTGCGCCTCGTCACGGGTGCGCTCGTAGGCATCGGTGAGGTCGGCATCGGAGGCCACCATCCGGATGCCACGACCACCACCACCCGCGGTCGCCTTGAGCATGAGCGGGTAGCCGATCCTGGCCGCTGCGGCCTTGGCGTCCTCGAGGGTGTCGACCCCGCCACCACTCCACGGGGCCACCGGGACGCCCACCTCCTCGGCGATGATCTTGGACCCGATCTTGTCGCCGAGCCTGCGCATGGCCTCAGGGCTGGGGCCGATGAAGGTGACACCGATCTTGGCGCACACCTCGGCGAAGTTCGGGTCCTCGGCGACGAAGCCCCAGCCCACCCAGGCCGCGTCGGAGCCGGTGGCCGTCAGGGCGTTCTCGAGAACCGCGTAGTCGAGGTAGGGGCGGTTGGCCGCCGGGCCAAGGTTGAAGGCGTGGTCGGCCTCGCGGACGAACATGGCCCGCTTCTCGCCCTCGGTGTGCAGCGCGACCGTCTCGATGCGGTGTCCATCGGCACCCGCCTGCGCGTTGAGGTCGCGCACCGCGTGGATGAGCCGCATGGCGGCCTCGCCGCGGTTGACGATGGCGATGCGCGAGAACACGGATGGGCCTCCCAGCGACGACGAACAGCGGTCAGGTGGCCGGAGCCGTGGGTGGTTCGGAGGTGCGGTTCAGGCGGTGGCTCGGGGCACCGGCCCCGAGCCTGCCACCGATCACGGGTGACTCGCGAGTAATGCCCACCTCGCCGCGCGCGTAGGCACTGCCAGCCGGGCGGCATACCGTGGTTGCCACCTGCTTGCTTGCCAACACCCGACGGCGCCTGCGACACTATTACAGACCGCTCGGTCAGTTAATCGCCTCACTGCGGAGGGTTGCATGACGGACACCACCACTGCGCCGACCGGGACCGACGGCGAGGCGGAGCTGCTCGCCGAGTTCGAGGCGACGATCAGCCGCAACGACCGGATCGAGCCCCGCGACTGGATGCCGGACGGCTACCGCAAGACGCTGGTCCGCCAGGTCGCCCAGCACGCGCACTCCGAGATCATCGGCATGCAGCCCGAGGGCAACTGGATCGGTCGCGCCCCCTCGCTGCGCCGAAAGGCGATCCTGCTGGCCAAGGTCCAGGACGAGGCCGGCCACGGGCTCTACCTCTACTCCGCCTGCGAGACGCTCGGCGTCAGCCGCGGCCAGCTCACCGAGATGCTCATCGAGGGCCGCCAGAAGTACTCCTCGATCTTCAACTACCCGACGCTGTCGTACGCCGACGTCGGCACGATCGGCTGGCTGGTCGACGGCGCTGCGATCTGCAACCAGGTGCCGCTGTGCCGGACGTCGTTCGGGCCCTACGGCCGCGCGATGATCCGGATCTGCAAGGAGGAGTCCTTCCACCAGCGGCAGGGCTACGAGCTGCTCATGACGATGATGCGCGGGACCGACGAGCAGCGGGCCATGGTGCAGGAGTCGGTCAACCGGTTCTGGTGGCCGGCGCTGATGATGTTCGGGCCGCCCGACGACGAGTCGCCCAACTCGGCCCAGTCGATGGCGTGGGGCATCAAGCGCAACACCAACGACGACCTGCGCCAGCGCTTCGTCGACATGTCCATGCCGCAGGCCGAGGCGCTCGGCGTGACCTTCCCCGACCCCGACCTGCGCTGGAACGAAGAGCGACAGGCGCACGACTTCGGCCAGCCCGACTGGGACGAGTTCATGCAGGTCGTCAAGGGCAACGGCCCGTGCAACACCCAGCGCATCGCCCACCGCCGCGCCGCCCACGAGGACGGTGCGTGGGTGCGTGAGGCAGCGACCGCGTATGCCGCGCACCAGGTCTCGTTGGAGGGCGCAGCGTTCGAGGCGGCACCTTCCGAGGTGGCCGGAGGAGGTACCGCATGACTGAGTCCACATCCCCCGAGGAGCGGGTCCGCGCCGAGTGGCCCCTCTATGAGGTCTTCGTCCGCGGCAAGCGCGGGCTCAACCACGTGCACGTCGGTTCGCTGCACGCCGCCGACGACGACATGGCGCTGCGCCACGCCCGCGACGTCTACACCCGCCGCAACGAGGGCGTCAGCATCTGGGTGGTGCAGTCCAAGGACATCGCGGCGTCGAGCCCTGACGAGAAGGACCCGATGTTCGCCCCCAGCGGCGACAAGGTCTACCGGCACCCGACGTTCTACGAGATCCCCGACAACGTCCCCCACATGTGAGCTGCTGACCCATGCCTGACGAGACAGCAATGCCCGACGAGCTCGACGCCATCCAGTCGGTGGCCGACGACGTCGTCCACCAGCCGTCGCACCCCGCGCCCGACCCGAACGACGCACACGGGTCGGTCTACGACGGGCTGCTCGGTGGCGACCCGTCGCACTGGGCGTTCGGGACCGACTTCGAGGACCCGCTGGCCGGGGTCGACACGACCATGCCGGAGGGGGTGGACGCCGCGGACCTGGGCACCTACTGCCTGATGCTCGCCGACGACGCACTGATCGCGTCGCAGCGGCTCTCGGAGTGGTGCAGCCGCGCGCCGGACCTCGAGGACGACATCGCGCTGTCCAACATCGCACTCGACCTGCTTGGCCAGGCCCGGCTGCTGCTCGCCCGTGCTGCGGCAGCCGACCCCTCGCTCGTGCCGGCTCTCCCCGAGGGATCGCCCGTCCCGGCCGAGGACGCCCTGGCCTTCTTCCGCGACGCCGGCGAGTTCCGCAATGTGCGCCTCGTCGAGCTGGACAACGGCGACTTCGCCGTGACCATCGTCAAGCTGCTGCTTCACTCGAGCGCGCGGATCGCGATCTTCGAACAGCTCGTCGACAGCCGCGACCACGTGTTGTCCGCCGTGGCGGCGAAGGGGATCAAGGAGCTGACCTACCACCGCGACTACGCCGGGCGCTGGTTCCTCACCCTGGCGCGAGGAACCGAGGAGTCCCGTCGCCGCATCGACGCCGCCCTGGGGCAGGTCTCGCCGCTGCAGGCCGAGATGTTCGCGACCCACGCCGTCGAGGCACGAGTCGCCGCCGCCGGCGTCGGGGTCGACCCCGCCACGGTCGCCGACGCCGTCGCCGTCGTCCTCGCGCAGGTGTTCGCGCTCAGCGGTGTCGACCAGCCGACCAAGGCGCCGTTGGCGGCCGTCCAGGGCCGACAGGGCCGCGACGGCATGCACACCGAGGCGCTGAGCCGGATCGTCGGGGAGATGCAGGTCGTCGCCCGCGCCCACCCGATGGGTCAGTGGTGACCATGACGACGACGACTGCGACTGCGACTGCGACTGCGACTGCGACCGACGACGCCACGCGCATCCGCGAGCGCGCCCTGGCCGCAGCGCGCAGCGTCACCGACCCCGAGATGCCGATGCTGACCCTCGACGACCTCGGGATCCTGCGGTCCGTCGAGGTGTCCGGGTCCGGCGCCGTCACGGTGGCGATCACGCCGACCTACACCGGCTGCCCGGCGATGGCCACCATGCGTGACGACCTGGTCCGGGTGCTCGGCGTGGCCGGCTTCGCCGACGCCACCATCCGGGTGTCGCTGTCCCCCGCCTGGTCGAGCGACTGGATCACCGCGCGCGGCCGACAGGCGCTCACCGACCACGGCCTGTCGGCTCCCGGCAGGGTTCCGGTGCGCTCGGGCCCCGTCGCCCTCTCGCTGATGCCGACCCGGCGCGAGCTGCACTGCCCGCAGTGCGGATCCGGCGCCGTCGAGCTGACCTCCGAGTTCGGGCCGACCGCCTGCAAGGCGCTCTACCGCTGCACGAGCTGTCTCGAGCCGTTCGAGCACGTGAAGGAGATCTAGGTCGTGACCGCCACCACGGGTTCGCTGCTGCTCAAGCGACCGGGGCGCACCGCCCCCGTCTTCCACATGCTGACCGTCCACTCGGTCGAGCAGCTCACGGACGACGCCGTCGCGGTGAGCTTCGACGTCCCGGTCGAGCTCGCCGCGGCCTACGACTTCGCTGCGGGACAGTCGTTGACGCTGCGGCGCACGATCGACGGTCAGGAGCACCGCCGCACCTACTCGATCTGCGCGGCCGTCGGCGAACGGCCACGGATCGGCGTCCGCGAGATCCCCGACGGGCTCTTCTCGCACTGGCTGGTCCACGAGGTGGAGGCGGGCACCGAGATCGAGGTGCAGACGCCGTCGGGCAGCTTCCGGGCCGACCCCGCGACGGGAGGGCGCCACCTGTGCATCGCGGCGGGCTCCGGCATCACGCCGATGCTGTCCATCGCCAGCACCATGCTCAGCAACCCCGACGCCGAGGTGACCCTCATCTACGGCAACCGCACCACCGGTTCGGTGATGTTCGCCGAGGAGCTCGCCGACCTCAAGAACCGTTACGGCGCAAGGCTCCAGCTCATCCACGTCCTGTCGCGCGAACCCCGCGACGTGGAGCTCTTCTCCGGCCGGATCGACGCCGACCGGCTGCGCCGCCTGCTCGCCGTGCTGGTGCCCATCGACGACGTCGACGACGTCTGGCTCTGCGGCCCGTTCACCATGATCGGCGCCGCCCGTGAGGTGCTGGCCGAGGTGGGTGTGGCCGAGGACCGTGTCCACTTCGAGCTGTTCTACGTCGACGAGCCGCCGCCCGAGCTGCACCGTGCCGATGCCGTCGTCGAGGGAGAGACCAGTGACGTGACCGTGGTGCTCGACGGGCTGAGCTCGACCACCCCGATGCCGCGCGGGCAGTCGATCCTCGACGCGGCCCAGGCGTCGCGCACCGACCTGCCGTTCGCCTGCAAAGGCGGTGTCTGCGGCACCTGTCGGGCGCTGGTCCGCGGCGGTGAGGTCGACATGCGGCGCAACTACGCGCTCGAGAAGGCCGAGGTCGCCGAAGGCTTCGTCCTCACCTGCCAGTCCTATCCCGTCAGCGACGCCGTGACCGTCGACTTCGACGCCTGACCTCCGCGACACCCCAAGGAGCACACCGTGACCGAGGCCTTCATCGTCGACGGCGTCCGCACGCCGATCGGCCGGTATGCCGGTGGGCTGGCCTCGGTGCGCCCCGACGACCTTGCGGCGCTCGTGGTCCGCGAGGCCGTCGCGCGCTCCGGTATCGACCCCGAGCTGATCGACGAGGTCGTCTTCGGTGCGGCCAACCAGGCAGGAGAGGACAACCGCAACGTCGCGCGGATGGCGGTCCTGCTTGCCGGGCTCCCCCAGTCGGTGCCGGGGTTCACCGTCAACCGGCTCTGCGCCTCGGGCCTCACGGCCATCGCCACCGCGCGGCAGATGATCGCCGCCGGTGATGCCGACGTCGTCGTCGCCGGCGGGGTCGAGTCGATGACCCGCGCACCCTGGGTGACCGAGAAGCCGACCAAGGCGTTCGCCCGGCCGGGGGCAACCTTCGACACCTCGATCGGCTGGCGGTTCGCGAACCCGCGCTTCGACGCCGACACCACCCTGACGATGCCGCAGACGGCGGAACGCGTTGCGCAGCAATGGAACCTGACCCGTGACGAGCTCGACGCCTTTGCCCTCCGATCGCACGAGCGGGCGCTCGACGCCATCAAGAACGGCCGCTTCGAGGCTGAGACGATCGCGGTACCGCTGCGTGACGGTGAGTTCGCGGTCGACGAGGGGCCACGCGCCGACACCAGCCTCGAGCGGTTGGCCGCGCTGCGCCCGATCCACGGGCCCGACGGGCTGGTCACGGCCGGCAACTCCAGTGCCCTCAACGACGGTGCCGCCGCAGTGGTGGTCGCCAGTGAGCGGTTCATCGCCGAGCACGGCCTGACGCCCCGGGCGCGCGTCGTCGCGGCCGCGAGCGCCGGTGTGGCTCCGGAGATCATGGGCATCGGGCCCGTCCCCGCGACGCGCAAGGCGCTGACGCGGGCCGGGTGGACGGTCGACGACCTCGATGCCGTCGAGCTCAACGAGGCGTTCGCCTCGCAGTCGATCGCGTGTATCCGCGACCTCGGCCTCGACTATGAGCTCGTCAACGCCGACGGCGGAGCGATCGCCCTCGGCCACCCGCTCGGCTGCTCCGGCACCCGCATCGTCGTGACGCTGCTCGGCCGGCTCGAACGCGCGAACGCCAAGCGAGGCCTGGCCACCATGTGCGTCGGCGTCGGCCAGGGCAGCGCCCTGCTCCTCGAACGCCCCTGACCCCTCTCCACACGCCCGCCCGAACGGAGCCACCATGCCCGACTCGCCCGCCGTCCTGCCCACCCTCATCGGCGTCTACGGCGGTGGCCGGATGGGCGCCGGCATCGCCCACACCTTCCTCGCGGCTGGCTGCCGGGTCGTGGTCGTGGAGGGCGACGACCAGTCGGCACTGGCAGCTCGCGAGCGCGTCGTCAGCAGCCTGGGCAAGGCGGCCGAGCGCGGCGCCCTGAGCGGCACCGCCGACGAAGCCGCCGCCCGGCTCACCACCACCACGGACACGAACGACCTCGCGCAGGTCGAGCTGGTCATCGAGGCCGTGCCCGAGGACGCCGCTCTCAAGCTGGCCGTCTTCCAGCGGGTCGAGCAGGTCGTGCCCGACGCGGTGCTCGCCACCAACACCAGCTCGCTGTCGATCGACGCCATCGCTGCGGGCCTGACCGCACCCGAGCGCTTCATCGGCCTGCACTTCTTCAACCCGGTCCCCGCCAGCGACCTGGTCGAGGTCGTGGTCGGCGAGCACACGGCATACCCGCTCGTGGAGCAGGCGCGTGGCTGGGTGGCGGCGCTGGGCAAGACCGCGATCACGGTCAAGGACTCACCCGGCTTTGCCAGCAGCCGGCTCGGTGTCGCGATCGCCCTCGAGGCGATGCGGATGGTTCAGGAGGGCGTGGCGTCGGCGGAGGACATCGACACGGCGATGACCCTGGGCTATCGGCACCCCGTGGGACCGCTCAAGACCACCGACATCGTCGGCCTCGACGTCCGGCTGGCCATCGCCGAGCACCTGGCCCGCGAGCTGGGACCACGGTTCGAGCCGCCGCAGCTGCTGCGCGACAAGGTGGCCGCGGGCGAGCTGGGGCGCAAGAGCGGACGGGGCTTCTACGACTGGTGAAGCGGCCTGATCGCCAGCCCGTCGAACGCGATCGTCGTGATCGCCTCGGACAGCTGAACCCCGTCCACCCCACCGCCGGCGCGGTGCCACTCCACCAGTGAGTTGACCATGCCGAACAGCAACCGGCTCACCAGCGCGGGCGCGACGTCGGTGCGCAGCGAACCCTCGTCGATCGCCTCCTTGACCAGCGCGGCGAGGCGCGCGTCGATCTCGCGTCTGCGGCGCAGCGCCGCGAGCTCCACCTCGCTGTTGCCACGCACCCGCAAGAGCAGGGTGACGGCCGGCTGGTGCTCGACCAGCACCTCGACGCTCCTGTGCACTGCCTGACGGAGCCGTTCGTATGCCGTGCGGCCGGGCGCGCCGCTGCTCGCCTCCTCGATGACCTGGGTCAGCCCGTCGAGGGCCTCGTCGAGGGCGAGGGACAGCAGGTGGGTCTTGCTCGGGACGTGGTGGTAGATGGCGGACTTGGTGAAGCCGAGCTCGCGGGCCAGGTCTCCCATGCTCGTGCCGTCGTAGCCCTGTTCGTTGAACAGCTCGATCGCGCGACGCAGCACCGTCTCCTGGTCGT
Source organism: Pedococcus bigeumensis (assembly GCF_006438965.1). GTDB lineage: Bacteria > Actinomycetota > Actinomycetes > Actinomycetales > Dermatophilaceae > Pedococcus > Pedococcus bigeumensis_A. Next base: position 19,386 of record NZ_RCZM01000007.1, on the reverse strand, counting down.
AGCCGGGACGTCCCCTGCGCGGGGCGGCCGACGCTGGTTCGCTCACGATGGCCAGACTCTCACGGCAGCGGCTCAGCCCAGCACTCGATCGAGGAAGGCATTTGCGAACTTTCCGTCCGGGTCGACACTCGACCGGAGTGCCCGGAAGTCCGCCCACCGCGGGTACCACGGCGCCAGCTCCTCGGCGGTGGCCACGAAGCACTTGCCCCAGTGCGGTCGCGCGCCCAGCGGCAGGAGGGCGGCCTCGATCTCGGGCAGCACTGCATACACGGCCGGCTCGTCGAGGAGCCAGGTGAAGTGGAAGCCCACCGTCGGCCGCCGGTAGGAGCTGCTGAGCCAGAGGTTGTCCCCAGAGACGGTGCGGATCTCGACGCTCTGGAGGACCGAGCGCAACCGCGGCTCGAGGGACCGCAGGGCCGCAAGGGCATCGAGCGCCACGGACCGTTCGACGAGGTACTCGCTCTGCAGCTCCTCCCCTCGGCTCGGGGTGAACTCACGACGGAAGTGCGGGAGGCGTTCGAGCCAGGGTCCGGGCGCTCCGCTCTGGTCGGTGACCGAGTCGGCCGAGGCGCCGTCCAGCATGTGCAGCGGCCCGCTCGCGCGTGGTGACCCGAACAGGTCCCCGGGCGCGTCCGCCGACCGGCTCTTGCACCAGACTTGGAGCACACCGCGGTCGTCGAGCCGGGTGAACAGGCTGACGCTGTCAGCCGCTCCGGTGATCGCGTCGAACTCGGATTCGACCACGTGCCAAGGCATTCCGGTGTAGACGTCCTGCCGCATCAGGTAGCTGGGTTCGACGTCCAGCGTCAGTCGGGTGACGACGCCGAGCGCACCCATCGCCACCACGCTGCCCTCGAAGTCAGCATCACCGCGCACCACCGTGCGCAGCTCGCCGGTCGGCCCCACGAGCTCGATGGCGGCGACTGCGGAGGCCAAGGACCCGAGCCGGTCGCCCGACCCGTGGGTGCTGGTTGCGACCGCCCCGCCGACGCTGATGTGCGGTAGGGAGGCGAGGTTCGCCAAGGCCCAGCCACGCTCCTCGAGCGCGGGGGTCACCGTTCCGTAGTCCTGGCCGGCTCCGACGGTTACCGTGCGCGCCGACTCGTCGATGAGCGGTTCGGACGGGAGGTCGGCGAGGGACACGAGCAGGCCGTCGGTGTCGGTCAGGTCGGTGAACGAGTGTCGCGAGCCGAGGGCCCGGGCCCGGCCCGCACCGGCGACCAGCTCCTGCAGCTCCTCGGTGCTGGTCGGCCGGACGACCCGCTGCGCCCGGTAGGTGTGGTTGCCTGCCCAGTTCCGCTCGACCATGGCACCAGTCTGGCGCGGTGCCGCCGGTGCTGCCTCCACATCCCTGTGGGGCAGCCCCGACGCCCATGAGCCAGACTCGCGGGTATGTCGGTCTTCTCAGCCTCCAAGCGGTCCACCGCGGTCGTGCCCTACCCCCGTGACGCCGTGTGGGCGGTGCTGAGCGACGCGAAGCAGGTGGCCAAGCTGACACCGATGGTCCGCTCGATCGAGGACCACGGCGACACCTGGCTGTGGAAGCTGTCTCCCATCGAGGTGCTGGGCAAGAGCATCGGGCTGTCCTTCACGGAGCGGATGGAGTTCACGCCCAACGAGCGGATCGTCTACACCCATGCGCCGAAGGGCGACGAGCGCGCGGGCGTCGAGGGCATCTACGCGCTGACCGACAGCGGCGAGGGGACCCGGTTGGCCATCGAGCTGGGCGTCGACGTCGACCTGCCCTTCCCGAAGATCGCCAAGCCTGCCGTGCAGGCATCGATGCAGGCAGTCATCGCCGCGATGGGGGTCGGCTTCGCACGCAACCTCGAACGACAGCTCAAGACCCGACGCGGCTGAGTCAGAGCGCGGCAGGTGCCCCCGGGTCCGGAGCCGGGCCGAGCAGCAGGCCACGCCACCCGTCGCCGCGGTGCACGGGCATCCCGTTCCGGCGACTGACCTGTCCCCCCGCCCAGGGCACGTCGGACGTCAGCGGTCCGATGACGTCGCGCTGTGAGTCCGGCACCGTCTCGTCCGGCAGCGCCAGGGCGCGGTCCAGGGCCTCGGCCACCGGCGTGAGCACGTGCCGTCGTGGCATCAGCTGGACCATGAAGTCCTGGCGGCCACAGATCATGTCGTGGCGCAGGCTCTCGACCAGCGTCTGGACCGTCGCTGCCGGGGCCTGCGTGAGGATCGGCGCGAGCCTCGACACCAGGGCGGTCGGCAGTCCGGGCACGCTCACCTGGACGCGTCGAAGCCCGGCCCGGTCCGCGTAGAGCCGCAGCAACGCTGCATACGCCATCCGCTCCCCGCTGCCCACGTCGAAGGCGCGGCTGAGCAGGGGTGCCGTCAGCGCACCGACGAGAGCGGTGATCACGTCGGTGACCGCCACCGGCTCGACCTGGCTGTCCATCCACGTGGGCAGCACCTGGACCGGCATCCGCTCGCTCATCTGGCGCATGATCTCGAACGAGGTCGAGCCACTGCCGATGACCATCGCCGCACGCAGCGCCAGCGTCGGCACCCCGGAGTCGGTGAGCACCTCCTCGACCTCGAGCCGCGACCTCAGGTGCGGTGACAGGTCGGTGTCGGCGATGTCAGGGACGAGCCCGCCGAGGTAGATGATGCGCTCCACCCCGGCGCGGACGGCGGCGTGCGCCGCGTTGTAGGCGCCCTGCCGGTCACTCGTCGCGAAGTCCACCCCGCCGAGCCCGTGGACGAGGTAGTACAGGGCGCTGGCCCCGTCCGTGGCGGCACGCACCGACGCCCGCTCGCGGACGTCCATCTCCACGACATCGGCCTGGCCTGCCCACCAGAAGCGGCCCGCGGTCGTGGCGTCGGTGAAGGTAGCGGTGACCTCGTGACCCGCCGCGAGGAGGGCGGGCACCAAGCGGCTGCCGACGTAGCCTCCAGCGCCCATGACGACGACTCGCACCAATGGCTCCCATGGCTCGGGGTGAGGACACCGACGGCGCCGCACTTCGGGTTCAACCTACCCCTGTCGCGCCGAGATGACGAAGGGCCCCGACCGCGTTTGCGCTGGTCAGGGCCCTTTCGGGCGCTCCACAAGGGGCCCGGGCGCCATTCCCGTGGGTCCGCAGTCATCTACTGCAAACGGTGGATCCCAGCTGCAACTCGGCGCCAATAGGGTGAATTTCGCCTAAACGCAGCCGTTGTTGCGCAGTGGGCGGCCGATGGAACAGGAGGGCGCCATGTCCGAAGGTCTGCGTCGACGGGACATCTTTCTGAAGATCGAACCCCTGGGCGGGTACAGCCCGCTGGCTCCGGTGGCCGGCAGCCGAAGGTACGGGCGCGACGCCATGTACGGCATGGGTCACGAGACAGGCCGCGTCCAGCCCACCGAGATCGCCGCCACCACGGTCAACGCCCTCGTCTACCGGGAGTACCTCGACGACCACTACACGACGCCGAACACCGCCAAGCTCGTCGAGGCCGACGTCAACGAGCCGCCGTGGTACCGCAGGGTCCCCGGCGCTGTCCTGTATGCCGAACCGGGCGAGCAGCTGTACATCCACGTGCTCAACGCCGACAACGACTGCCACAGCCTGCACGTCCACGGGGTGAAGTACGGCATCGACTCAGACGGCGCGTGGCCGTTCGGGGTCGGCACTCGCCGTGGCCTGCGCAGCGACGAGATCCTCCCGGGGCAGAGCTGGACCTACAGCTTCGACGTCACCGAGGAGACCGTCGGGGTGTGGGCCTTCCACGACCACACCCACATGGTGCAGGCCAACGTCAACCGCGGGTTGTTCGGCGCCCTGGTCGTGCGCAACCCCGCAGCGCCGCGTGCGCTGGACGTCCCGATGTTCCTGCACGCCATGCAGGCGCCCAGCATAGCTGACTCCTTCGAGAGCCCGGTGCTGCACAAGGCAACGCCGATGCAGACCTTCGAGCACACGTTCACGACTGCCGGGGTGGTGGCCTACCACTGCAAGATCCACGGGCCCACGATGTCCGGGACGGTCACTGTCGACCCCGGAGCCCCTGCTGGGGACCGCACCGTCGACATCCACGACAACAGCTTCGTCCCGCAGGCCGTGTCCGTCCGCCCGGGCAAGAAAGTCATCTGGACGCTGGCGCAGAACTTCGACCACATCGTGCTCGCTCCCGGCGGTGGCGCGCTGACCTACTGCCTCAACGGTCGCGCGTTCGTCGGCAACACTCCCACCATCGAGGCACACAGCGGGCAGCGGTTGCGGTGGCACGTCGTCAACCTCGACCTCGGATCCGTGTGGCACAACTTCCACCCGCACTCAGCCCGGTGGGCGCTCCCCGCACCCCCGGCCGGCGCGGCCGACGTGCACGGCCTGAGCCCGGCCGAGGGGTTCACCGCCGACACCATCGTGCCTGCTGCCCTGCGCCTGCCGTGCGAGCTCCAGGACCTGCAGTGCGACCCCCCGGACGACGCCTGCCGGGTGCGGGTGAAGGGCGACTTCCTGTTCCATTGCCACCTCGAGGAGCACATGATGGCCGGCCTCGCCGGCCTGGTTCGCGCCCGCGACTGGGTCTGGGTCGATCCCAAGACAGCTTGGTCGTCGGACCTGAGGCTGCCACTGGACGACGGGCGCAACGACCTCGACTGGGTCGACCTGGTCCGGTGCGGCGACTGTGCCACCGGCGACCACGACCACCCGCACACGCACACCAAGCCGCACAACCCGTGCTGCGGCATACCCGAGGACGACGATGACCACCCCGGCCACCCGGCCCGCCACCACGGGGTCACCGCCCATGACGGCACCGACTGTGACCCCAAGCAGTGCCCGCACGACCATGCCCACCCGCCGGGCAAGCCCGGCGGGCGGTGCTGCGGACACGACCACGGCACCGGACGCTGCTGCGGCCACGATGCGGCGGAGCCGTGCGAGGTGTGCGAACGCGTCGGCGGGCACCACACCCACGGGGGCCGCCACGGCCACGGCGCCGGCGACGACGGAGCCGACGACCATGGCCCCGGCGACGCCACGGACGACGGACACCAGACCGGTCCGGGGCATCTGCATCCCGCACGGAGCGCGGCCCGCGCCAGCACGACAGGCCTCGCCCGGGACGCACTCACGGACGCGATGCACCTGCCTCTGCACGGTCCGGTGACGCCCACCGCGGGTACGCCGGGAGTGCCCGCCATGCCAGTCATGACCATGCCCGGTATGCCGGACGCGCGGCCGATCGACGTGTGCGACCTGGCCGACACCGGCTACTGGGAGCTGCTGCCCGTCGACTCCCACGTCCTGGCGGTCCACGCCGTCCTCATGCACACCGGACAGGTGCTCTTCTTTGCCGGCTCCGGCAACAACGTCCCCAACTTCAACGCGCACCTCGTCAGGAGCGTCGTGTGGGACTACCAGGAGGGCACCTTCTACGACCCTGGCTGCCCCTTCGACGTGTTCTGCTCCAGTCAGACCGTGCTCTCCGACGGCAAGGTGCTCGTGGCCGGCGGCACGGACAAGTACGACGACTTCGTCGGCTCACAGGCCACCTACCTGTTCGACCCGCAGCTGCGGCAATGGATCCGCGTGGACGACATGGACGCCCACCGCTGGTACCCCACCCTCGTGACCATGGGCGACGGCCGAGCCGTCGTCAGCTCCGGCATCCAGGCGCCCAACGAGGTCTTCGACCCTGCCATCGGGTGGCGCCCGCTGCCGAACACCACCAGCCTCCCGCTCTACCCGCACCTGCTGCTCCTGAAGGACGGCCACCTGTTCTACACCGGCGGTCAGCTGGGCAACGCCACCGTCGAAGGTCGCGCCATCAACCCGTTCACGGGAGCCGAGCAGACCGTGTCCGGGCTGCGCGACAAGGCCAAGAGGGACCAGGGCAGCAGCATCCTGCTGCCACCCGCCCAGGCCCAGCGGGTCATGGTCATCGGCGGAGGCGGCGCCCCCTCGTCCACCAAGCGCACCGACATCATCGACCTGTCCTCCGGACCGGGCGGGGCGGCCTTCCACCCCGGCCCCGACCTGGCCAAGGCGCGTGGGCTCTGCAACTCGGTGATCCTTCCCGACCGGACCGTCCTGGTCACCGGAGGTGGTCTGCACGGTGAGACCAGGGCCGACGCCGTACAACTCGCCGAGATCTACGACCCGGCCACCAACACCATGCGGTCCGTTGCCGAGGCGACCGTGTCCCGGCTCTACCACTCCATCGCCCTGCTGCTCCCCGACGGCCGCGTGGTCACGGCTGGGTCCAACCCGGACCGCGGCGACGACGAGCTGCGGCTCGAGCTCTACCACCCGCCCTACCTGTTCCGGGGACCGCGGCCGGTGCTGGACTCCGCGCCGACCGAGTGGCGGTATGGCACCACGGTCGAGGTGAGCACCCCGTCGTCCATGACCGTGAAGTGGGCCCATCTGGTGCGCCCCATGGCCACCACCCACTCCGCCGACACCAGCCAGCGCCTCGTCGACCTGCCCATCGTGTGCCGCGACGCCTGCAGCCTCACCGTCGAGGTCACCGACAACCCCAACCTCGCGCCACCCGGGTGGTACCTGCTCTTCGTCGTCGATGACTGCGACATCCCTTCTGTCGCCCTGTGGGTCCACCTCGACCGGCTCCCGCTCGCCCCACCCAAGATCATCGTCGGCTCACACCACCAGATGGGCGGGCACGAGCACCGTCCGCAGTTCCCCATCCCAGGCCTTCCGCCACTCAAACCACCGAAGAAGCGGGCCACCAAGGCGGCCGCCAAGTCCGCCGAAGCCGCGGGCAAGCGAGCCACCAAGTCGGCCACCAAGCGAGGCTCTCGCTCAGCCAACGGCTGACTCGTGGAGACGTCGCCAGGCCGGTCACCGGCGCGGCAGCCTTCGATCGCGCCGGTACAGCGGGCCTCTAGCGGGCCAGCGGCTTGACGAAGAGCGTCGTGATACTCGTGGACCGGCAGCCCGTCGTCCGGTAGGGGATGAACTTCGCGAGCGTGGAGCCGGGCACGTAGACGCGCAGTCCGTCCACTGGCGTGGGACGGCATACGGAGGCGGCATAGTTGTGCACGTTGACCAGGCGGATCGGCGCGTCGGCGTGCTGCCTGGGTGCCAAGGTGATCGTCGTGACCGCGCCGGCGTCCCAGGTAGCCGCGCGTCCGATCTGGGTGCCGTTGCCCAAGCCGACATACGAGACACCCGGGTAGCCCCGCGTCCAGCACTGGCCCCGGCTGATGTTCGTCAGGCGCAGGTCGCCGATCCGGCTGCCGGCGGCGCCCTGGACGTTGACGAGGCTCGCCGCCAGCTTGGCGTTGGTGCAGCGGGGGGTGGCGGCCTGTGCCGACGATGGCGCCAGGACGAGCGTGGCGACCGTCAGTGCGGCAGCGGACGTCATGGTGAGGATCAGTTTCTTCGTCATGGGAGTGACCCCCTGGTCGGTTGCGGTGGGCGGTTGCCCGCCACCCTCTGTGACGCGCGGGACGCGGTTGCGGTTGGCAGCACCGGCCCGACCATCGCGCAGCAAGCTGACCCGGCTCAGCGAGACCCTTCAGCACGCCCTGTTGGTGTGATCTCCCGAGCGGTCTCCATTCAGCCCGCCGTGCTGAGATGGACCATGGCGTCGTAGAGCTGCTTGTCGGTCATTGGCGGCTCGGGGATCGGGTGTGCCCGCTCGGCCCGGTAGGCGTCGAGCATGAGGTAGAGGGGACGCCGCCATGCCGTGGGCGCAGTGGTGCTGGTGGCGTCCATCATCCGGCCGTTGGACCAGATCAGGTTGACGATGTCGGCCTGGGTGATGTCCGGGCGTGCCTCGCCGGCTTCTTGCGCCCGGGTGAGCACCTCTTCGATCTGTCGGCACATCTGGTCGTGGATGCGCTCGGTCTCAGGGCTGCCGGGGAAGCGGCGGGAGAGGAAGTCGTTGAATCCTCGGTCTCCCGCCTGCACGCGAAACAGGTTCTCCAGGTAGGAGACGAACCCTTCCCACGGGTCGTCGATCTCCATGGCCTTCTCGGACCCGTCGGTGAACTCCCGAAGTCGAGGCTCGAGGGCCGCCATGAGCAGGTCCAAGCGGGTCGGGAAATGGCGGTACAGGGTTCCGATGGCGACACCGGCGTCGCGCGCGATCCTCTCCAAGGAGGCAGCCACGCCTTGGGCGGCGAACTCCCGCCGCGCCGCGGCGAGGAGCCTGTCGTGGCGCTCCTGGGCGTCTCGGCGCAGTGGCGCCCGCGTCCGCTCAACCTCGCCGATGGTCACGTAGCCAATCTACCTCGAGAGCTGAGGGTCCCCTCCGGTTCCGACCCAGGAAGGCCGGACCAACGCCAGCGACGAGACCACTCAGGAATCGGTCCACGACGCCGTCGCGGAATACCTGAGGCACTCCTCCGGTTCAACCTCACGACCGGAGGGGTGCCTCACCTTAGAGGTCAGATCGACCACCCCTCGACCTCACGGCCAACCGAGACAGACACCACGAAGGAGCACATCATGAGCAGCATCAGCATCATCGGATCGGGAAACATGGCCAGCGCCATCGGCGCCCTGGCCCTCAAGGGCGGCAACACCGTCGAAGTCATCGGTCGGGATGCGGACAAGGCCCGGGCGCTGGCCCGGGCGCTGGGTGACGGCGCCACCACAGGAACGTGGGGCGCCGCGCCGACCGGGGAGATCGTCATCCTCGCCGTGCTGTTCGCCGGAGCCGTACCGGTTGTCAGCGAGTACGGGGAGGCGCTTGCCGACAAGATCGTCGTCGACATCACGAACCCGTTCAACGCCGACGCCACCGGGCTGGCCGTCGGCCACGACACCTCGGTCGCGCAGATGGTTGCCGAGGCAGCCCCCGCAAGCACGCATGTCGTCAAGGCGTTCAACACCCTGTTCAGCCACGTCCTGGGCGCGGGCGACCCGGTGGATGTCTTCATGGCCGGCGACGACCCGCACGCCAAGGCACGCGTCGCAGCGTTCGTCGAGAGCCTCGGACATCGCCCCCGGGACGCCGGTGACTTGAGCATGGCGCACTGGCTCGAGGGCGCCGGCCTGCTGGAGATGGGCCTGGCCCGGGCCGGCCTGGGGTTCAACTTCTCCCTCGGCGTCAACGCGTGAATGGCGAAGGGCCCTCGTCAGCGGTTGCTGCTCGAGGGCCCTTCTTGCGCTGTCTGGCAGGGTGGATGCCCACAGCGACGCGTGGTGATCAGCCGCCAGCTGCCGGGGTGGGGCCAGGTGCAGCGAGCCGTCGTGGCTCCTGCTCGAGGACCGTCACGGTCGGGTTGTCAGCAAGGAAGTTCAGGCGGGCGTGCAGCCAGCCGGCGAACCGGTGCAAAGTCCCGGCAGTGATCCCGTGACCACCGGGGTCGCGGTGGGCCTCGACCGGGGCACCGGACTCGGTCAGCAAGTACGTCCACGTGCGGTCGAGCAGCTCACGGGGGATGACCTGGTCGGCGTCACCCTGAGCAACGAACACCGGGGTGTGAGCAAGCCGCGAGGGAGTGACGGGGGCACCAGCGTCGAAGGGCAACGTTCCGTACAGGATCGCCGCGCCGGCATACCTTGCCGGGTCCGAGAGGACGAGCCCGCCAGCAACGGCCGCACCGCCGCTGAAGCCGACCACGACGACGGGTCGACCTGCCGGTGCAACGCCCTCGAGCCACTCACGGAACCAGGCCATCGTCTCGCTCAGGGACGCTGCGACAGGGCGGCCGATGCCACGGTTGGCGAACCACGCGAACCCGCCACCTTCGGCGATGGGCGCGCGGACAGCCGCATAGGTGACACCTTCGGGAAGGTGGGGCGCGAGCGAGATGATCTCCCGCTCGTGAGATCCCCGTCCGTGCAGCAGCACGACCAACGGCGCGTTCGGGTCGGTGCTGCCGTGGAAAGCCACGGTTGGCGGCGCGAAGGCGGTCATCGTGCGTCCAGGGGGACGAGTTCGGCTGCGGTGCGAACGCCGCGCCACTGGTCGACCTCGGCGGCCAGGTCGAGCCGGTCGACCGGGGCTGCGTTGGCGAACTCGCCCCAGCTCTGCTTCGGGACCATCCACATGACCTCGAACTCGTTGCCGTCGGGGTCTTGGCCGTACACGCTCTTGGTCGCACCGTGGCTGGACTCGCCCGTGTAGGCATCCAGATCGGACAGCGTCGCCCTGGCCTGCTCGAGGTCGTCGATCGTGTCGACCTGCCACGCGAGGTGGTACAGGCCGATGGCTCCCCGGCCCCGGGGGGGCTGGGCGCCGACACCGAACAGGCCCAGGTCGTGGTGGTTGCCAGAGCGCGGCATACGCAGGAATGCTGCGTTGGCGCGGGGTTCGCGAGCCACGATCTCGGTTCCGAACGCTGCCTCGTAGAAGGCGATGCTGCGCTCGAGGTCGGCGACGAACAGCACCGCGTGGTTCAGGCGAACAGCCTGGATGGTCATGAGACTTCTTTCTGAGCTGTCTGGTCGGGTGTCGCTTCCAGGGAGGCTCTGTCAGGCCGCGACGATGCCGAAGCCGCCGGTCCAGGCGATCTTCTCGTTGGCCGCGAGGGTGATCTGGAGGAAGCCGATCGCCTCGAGCTCGTGGGCCCGCGCCAGCGACCCGGCGTCGATGGCCTCGAGACCGCCCGAGGTGATGACACCAGCCAGGACGGACTTGGCGTCCGCGTCGTCGCCGGCGATCAGGACGGTGGTGGTGAGCTCGCCGACCGTTCCCTTCGCCAGGGTCGAGGCGAACGTGGTGTTGAAGGCCTTGAGGACCCGTGACTGCGGGAGCGCGGCCGCGATCTCGGCGGTCGCGGAGCTGCCTGTCGGGACCGTGAGCGAGTCGAAGGTCTCGAAGTTCAACGGGTTCGTGATGTCGACGACGACCTTGCCGGCAAGGCTCTCGCCGCGCTGGGCGAGCACAGCGCTGATGGCCGGGTACGGGACGGCGAGGACGACGATGTCGCCGGTGACCTGGGTCGCTACGTCGTCCTGACCGAGCAGCTGGACGGTGTGACCGCCGCGCCCGGCCACGGCCGCGATGGCCTGGCCCATGTTGCCGGTGCCGATGATGGAGAGGTGTGCCATGAGGAGCTCCTGTGTCGAGGGTGATTGGTTGATGCTTCAAGTAACACCCTACACCATTTAGTTGTTCCTTCAAGTATTCGCTACGCTCCTCTCATGGACACACGGTGGCTGGACGAAGGCGAACGCGCGGCATGGCTGCGCCTGATCGCGGTGGTGGAGCTCCTCCCTGGAGTACTGGACACCCAGCTGCGCCGCGATGCCCACCTCACGCACTACGACTACTTCGTCCTGGCCATGCTGTCCGAGGCGCCGGACCGCACCCTGCGGATGACAGCGCTCGCCCTGCGCACCAACGCGACGCTGCCCCGTCTGTCGCACGTGGTACGCCGACTCGAGGGGCGCGACCTGATTGAGCGCTTCCCCTGCCCCGAGGACGGGCGGGCCACCAACGCCCGGCTGACGCCGGCCGGGTGGGACGAGGTCGTTGCTGCTGCACCCGGGCACGTCGAAGCGGTGCGCAGCCACGTCCTCGACGTGCTGAACCCCGCTCAGGTCACGCAGCTGCAGCAGATCTGCGACGCCCTGCTGACCAGGCTGGATCCCGATGGACTGATGGGTCAGCTCTACGACCTGCGGCGCTGAACCGTCGGGGCGCGGGCGCACTGCGTGGGCCACCTGAGGGGACTCTGACCCCGGACACATGGACACATGGACAAACGGGCAGGTCAACGGGTTGCGAGTTCACGATGCAGGCTCGCTCTTGTCGGTCACAACGGCTATGTTGGGCTTGAACCAGAGCCGGTCAAGCCACGCGCCAGCTGCCCCAGTCGGGTTGCGTCAGGCGCGCTCGACGCCCCTGTCAAAGGTCAGCCTTGAGCATCGTTGTCGCCTCGATCCCTTCCGGCCACGTCTACGTCAGACACCTCTCGCCCTCCGCTGGCTCGGGAGGCGACACGGTCGTCCGCCTGCCCGACCCCCCGTCGGGCGCGTCGCCGGACTCGCCGTGGTGGCCGCCGCGGATGCTCACGACCGACTGGATCGCCGAACACGCCGCCGACTTCGACCTCATGCACATCCATTTCGGGTTCGACGCCCTCTCCCCCGACCACTTGCGTGACGTCGCCGCAGCACTGCGGCGGCACGCCAAGCCCCTTGTGCTGACGGTGCACGACCTGCGCAACCCGCACCACGACGCCGCAGCGACGCACGATTCCCAGCTCGACGTGCTGATGGCGTCGGCCGACGCCATCGTCACGCTCACACCCGGGGCTGCCTCGGTGATCCGCACTCGTTGGGGTCGGGACGCGATCGTCCTCCCCCACCCGCACGTGGTCCCTGACGAGTGGCTGGGTCGGCCCCGTCCCGAGCGCGACGGGTTCGTTGTCGGGCTGCACGCGAAGAGCCTGCGCGCCAACATGGACCCTTTGCCGCTCGTGGACGCCCTCACCGCCGCCCTTCCCGATATGCCGGGTGCCCGGCTGCGCGTTGACGCGCACACCGACGTCATGACGGCTGGATTCCCGCGCCACGACATCGAATTCGCCGACCACCTCAACGACCTGGCCAACCACCACCTGATCGAGCTGCGGGTGCACGACTTCTTTTCGGACGACGAGCTGTGGAACTACCTCCACGATCTCGACGTGTCGGTACTGCCCTACCAGTTCGGCACCCACTCGGGCTGGCTCGAGGCGTGCCACGACCTTGGCACGTGGGTCGCGGCGCCGGACTGCGGCTTCTACGCCGAGCAGCGCCCATGCCTGACGTATGCCGCGACCGGGCCCGAGCGCGCCTCGTCCCTCGTCGAGGCGGTGCGCACCGCACACACCCGCTGGTTGGCCGGGGAGGTCGCCCCGCGCGCTGACCTGGCCGACCGGCATACCGAACGAACGTCCCTCGCCCGCTCCCACACGGAGCTGTACGCAGAGGTCTTGGAACGCAGGCTCGCATGCACGTCGTGATCCTCGCTGCGGCACGGCACCCCCTGCGGCAGCCCTTCGCGGGCGGCCTCGAGTCGCTCACCTGGGCGCTCGTCCGGGGACTGCGCGAGCGCAACGTCGACGTGACGCTGTTCGCTGGGTCTGGAAGCGACCCGGCGCTGGGAGCTCGAGAGTTGACGGTGGCTCCTCTTGAGCTCAGTGAGGCGGCTCGGAGCGACGCGTCGATGCCGCCCGAGCCCTGGCTCCGTGAGCACCACGCCTACCTCCAGGTCATGCTCGAGCTCAAGGACCGTCGCGACGTGGATGTCATCCACAACAACAGCCTCCACTTCCTTCCGCTGGCCCTCGCGCAGTCCTGCCGTGCGCCGATGCTGACGACGTTGCACACACCCCCGACGCCGTGGCTCGAGCCGACCATCGCCCTGATGGACCAGAGGCGGAGCGTCTTCGTCGCGGTCAGCGCCCATACCGCGCACCAGTGGGAGCACGTGACGAACGCGGGCGTCCTCCACAACGGCGTGGACACTGCCGCGTGGACTCCAGGCCGCGGTGGGTCCGATCTCGTCTGGGTCGGTCGGGTGGTCCCTGAGAAGGCGCCGCACCAGGCGATCCGCATCGCTGCCGCGAGCGGCCGCAGGATTCGACTCGCTGGACCGGTCGGCGACGCCGAGTACTTCCGCTCGCAGGTGGAGCCGCTTCTCGGTCCTCGGGCTGAGTACCTGGGGCACCTGGATGCGATCGCGCTGCGGGACCTGGTGGGGTCGAGCGCCGCCATGGTCGTCACGCCGGAGTGGGACGAGCCCTACGGCCTCGTCGCGGCCGAGTCCCTCGCGTGCGGCACCCCGGTCGTGGGGTTCCGCCGGGGCGGGCTGCCGGAGTTCGTGGCCGGGGACTGCGGTGCCCTCGTGGCGCCCGGTGATGTCTTGGCCGCAGCCGCCGAGGTCGACCGGGTCTGCGCCATGGATCGGCAGCGTTGCCGCGAGCACGCCGAGTCGCACTGCTCCCTCGACGTCATGGTGGACGCCTACCTGGCTCAGTACCTTGACCTCACGACGGGGCTGGGGAGGGCGGCATGATCGGGTACTACGCGCACCACCAGGGCGCGGGACACCTCACCCGGATGCAGAGCATCGCTGCCGCGATGGACGAGTCGGTCTGGGGCCTGAGCTCCTCCCCCGCGCCGGCCGGATGGGACTCGGGGTGGACCCAGCTGGCTCGTGACGACGACCCCGACGCGCATCGGCTCGCCCGTGACTGCGACCCGACGGCGAATGGTGCCCTGCACTGGGTGCCTCGCGGACACCACGGCCTGGCCCAGCGCTCGGCGCAGATCACTGCGTGGGCAGCCCACGAACGGCCGCGGGCCCTCGTGGTCGACGTCTCGGTGGAGGTTGCCCTGCTCGCGCGGCTCTGCGGCGTGCCAACCGTGGTCGTGGCCATGCCGGGTCAGCGACACGACCGAGCGCATCGGCTCGCCTACGACACTGCCGATGCCCTCCTGGCGCCCTGGCCCCAGGGGGCTCACGACCACGACTGGCCGCGCGAATGGACCGACAAGGCATGCTTCGTCGGCGGCATCTCCCGGTTCGACCACCTCGCCGCTGCGTCAACCGCCGCCCCACCGGCGCGAGACGGAGGCGGCACCGTCCTCGTTCTCTGGGGGGCCGGAGGCCGCACCACCACCGAAGCCGAGCTCGATGCGGCCCGAGCCGCGACACCCTCCTGGACGTGGGTCGAGCGGGCGCCGGGGGTTCCGTCGACGACGCAGCTCTGGGATGACCTGCAGCGCGCCGACGTCGTGGTGACCCATGCCGGGCAGAACGCTGTGGCCGAGGTGGCCGCGGCACGTCGGCCGGCAGTGGTCGTGGCACAGCCGCGCCCCTTCGACGAGCAAGTGGCGACGGCACGTCAGATCGATGACTGGGGGATCGCGGTCGGCCGCGACGTCTGGCCGAGCGGGGAGCAGTGGCCGGCCACGCTCGAGCTCGCGCTGCTACGGGGCGGAGACGGCTGGAAGCGCTGGTCCACGGGACACGCTGCAGAGGACGCGGCCGCCCACCTGCTGAGCGTGGGACTCGCCGCAGGCGACCGTTCGTGAGACCGGCGAAGACTGCCGTCGTGACGATCGCGCACGGGCGGCACGAGCACCTGCGCGGCCAGGCGTGGGGACTGCGTCAGCAGACCCGGCCCGCCGACCTCTACGTCGTCGTGGCGATGGGCGACCCCGAGGTCGCCGCAGTCGCCCGTGAGCAGCATCCTGAAGTCGTCGCGCTCGAGGTCGCTCCGGTCGGTTCGGACCTGCCTCTGGCCGAAGCCCGGAACGCCGGAGCCGGTGCGGCGATCCGGGCCGGCGCAGACGTGCTGGTGTTCCTCGACGTGGACTGCATCCCCGACACGACAACCGTCGCGCGCTACGCCGACGTCCTGACGACGGCGGTCAGTAGGCGGCCGGTGGTCGCCTGCGGGGAGGTGAGCTACCTGCCACCCGTTGGCCACCCGGCCGAGTACCGCGCTCCAGGCCTGGCCGACCGCGCCCGGCCGCATCCCGCACGCCCGGTTCCGAGGCCCGTTGCCGTGCTCGTCGCCGAGGACACACGGCTCTTCTGGTCGTTGTCCTTCGCGGTGACAGCTGACGACTGGCTGGCCTTGGGCGGCTTCGACGAGGCCTACGTCGGCTACGGCGCCGAGGACACCGACTTCGGTCAGCGGCTCACCGCCGCCAACGGCGAGCTGCTCTGGGTCGGCGGCGCGGCGGCATACCACCAACACCACCCCACGGATGTTCCGCCCGTTCACCACCTGAGGGCGATCGTGCGCAATGCCAACATCTTTCATGACAGGTGGGGATGGTTTCCCATGGAGGCATGGCTTGCCGAGTTTGCGACCCGCGGCCTGGCAGAGCTGGACCACGCGACCGGGCGGTGGCGCGTCAGCCCATGAGCCGGATGGCTCGCGGGTACCGCGTGCCAGAGGCGGTCAAGGGGACCTCTGCGGTGATGGCGATCGTGGCTGCGTGCAGCAGCTCGGCGACGTCCGGCCCGACAGCGGTGAAGCCGATGAGGACGTTTCGGGGGCGAGTCGATGGTCATCCGGGCTTTGCCGCGGTAGCCGTCCGCGTGCAGCGCGCGCGAGTCAACTGGTAGGGGCCTGGACACGCAAACCACAGGACGCCCCTGCAGGCGTCCCACGATGCGGCACCCACTTCTTGACCTACCCCACGGTCACCGTCACACTCGCCGATGACAACGTTGTCATACCGGAGGTTCGTCCATGTCCGTCAGCACTCGTCCACCTATGGGCCGCCCGCTTGCCGTCGTCCTGATGGTCGTCGCGTTCGTCGCGGCACTCGGAATTGTGCCCGCGGCGGCCGACACGCCGCAGCACCGCCCGGCATACCACTTCAGCCCCGCGAAGAACTGGCTCAACGACCCCAATGGGCTGGTCTTCTACAAGGGCGTCTACCACCTCTTCTTCCAGCACAACCCGCTCGGCAGTGTCTGGGGCAACATGTCCTGGGGGCACGCGACCAGCACCGACCTCGTCCACTGGAAGGAGCAACCGGTCGCCATCCCGTTCGATGCCAACGAGGGAGTGTTCTCCGGCTCGGTGGTCATCGACAAGACCAACAGTTCGGGCTTCGGCACGCTGACCAACCCCCCGCTCGTGGCGATGTACACCAGCGCCTACACGGCCGCCAGCGGGCGCGACGGCATCCAGGCCCAGTCGCTGGCGTACTCGACCGACGACGGTCAGACGTGGACCAAGTACTCGGGCAACCCGGTCATCGACATCGGCTCGCGCGAGTTCCGCGACCCCAAAGTCTTCTGGTACGCGCCCGCCAAGGAGTGGCGGATGGTGTCGGTGATCGCCAACGAGCACAAGGTCCTGATCTGGCGCTCCGCCGACCTCAAGCACTGGACCCGGCTCTCCGAGTTCGGCCCGCGCAACGCCATCGGCGGCGCCTGGGAATGCCCCGACCTGTTCCCGCTGGCGGTCGACGGCGACCCGGGGAACGTCAAGTGGGTGATGACCGTCAGCCTCAACCCGGGTGGGATCGCCGGCGGCTCCGGCACCCAGTACTTCGTCGGTGACTTCGACGGTACGACGTTCACACCCGGCGGCCCCGCGAGCTACGAGCCTCCCTCCGGAACGCTCCTGCAGGGGTTCGAGAACGGGTATGCCGGATGGACCCCGACCGGGACCGCCTTCGGATCTGAGCCGGCATCCGGTTCGCTGCCGGGCCAGCAGCAGGTCACCGGCTACGTGGGCCAGCACCTCGTCAACAGCTTCATCGACTTCGACGGCGCGCAGGGCGAGCTGACCTCCCCGCAGTTCACGATCAACCAGAGGTACCTCAACTTCCTCATCGGCGGTGGCCACCACGAGGCCGTCGCCGGCGCGACCCAGGGCGACCCGGGCGGCGAGGTCTTCACCAACTTCGAGGACCTCGACCCCGCGACACACCTGCCCGCCGGGTGGAGTGCCACAGGAGACTTCGTCGGCTACGGCGCGACCAGCTCGAGCCTGCCCAACCACCAGGGTGACAAGGTGCTCGACACCTGCGTCGTGCCCGACAAATGCGACCTTGCTGTAGGCACCTTCGTGTCGCCCGAGTTCACCGTGACCAAGGGCTACGTCAACCTCCTCATCGCAGGCGGCACGCACCCGCTCGGGACCAGTGGCCCGACCGTCGTCGAGCTCGTCTCGGGTGGGAGCGTCGTCGGGTCGGTGACCGGCAACAACTCCGGTGAGATGGACTGGCGCCACATCGACGCCCGGGCAGCGGTGGGCCAGCAGGCCCGGATCGTGATCCGGGACGACCACAGCGGCGGCGACTGGGGACACCTCATGGTGGACGACATCCGGGTCTCCGACACGGCAGCCGGCCCGCGCGACACCCAGACCACCGTCAACCTCGTCGTCGGCGGCGAGGTCGTGCGGTCCAGCACGGGGTCGGACAGCGAAGCCCTCGACTGGGCCGCGTGGGACCTCAGCAACCTGCAGGGCAGGACCGCGCAGATCACGGTCGTCGACCACAACTCCGGTGGGTGGGGCCACATCCTCGCCGACCAGTTCATGCTCGCATCGGCGCCTGCCAAGAGCGGGACCGACCGGGCCAGCTGGGTCGACTACGGCCGCGACAACTACGCCGGCGTGACCTTCAACGGGCTGCCCGACAACCAGCGCACCACCATCAGCTGGATGAACAACTGGCAGTACGCCGGTGACGTGCCCACCGACCCGTGGCGCGGCCAGATGACGATGCCCCGCAGGCTGTCCCTCGTCACGACCGAGGCGGGACCGCGCCTTCGCCAGACACCGGTCCCCGGAGTCGATGCGGTGACCGTGAACCGCGACAAGCAGCAGGCCAAGGAGCGTTCGGTCGCGGCCGGTGTGACGCCGACCGGGCTCGTCGCGACCGTGGCACGGGTCGAGGTCCGCGTCGCCCTGGGCTCGGCGTCCGAGGCTGGTGTCGTGCTGAGGCTCAGCGCCGACGGCGCCGTGGGCACCAGGGTCGGGGTCCGTCGCGACGGCACCCTGGTCGTCGACCGGACACGCAGCGGCGACGTCGGGTTCAACCCCCTCTTCGCGAGCGTCGAGGAGGCGCCCGTGACGGTGCGCGACGGTGAGGTGACCTTCACGGCATACCTCGACCGCAGCTCGGTGGAGGTGCTGGCCGAAGGCGGTCAGGCATCGGTCACCGACCTCATCTACCCGCCCGCCTCGGCGACGGGTGTCGCTGCCTACGCGGTGGGCGGGACTGCCAAGGCGGTCGACGTCAAGGTGACACCCATCCGCCCCTAACCGGGTCGGGGCGGCCAGGGCAGCTCAGCAGCTGCACCGGCCAGTTGCAGCCGGACATCGTCGGGGGCAGGCAAAGGGCCCCTGGCCAGCATTTCCGCTGGTCAGGGGCCCTCCTGTGCACTGGGTGGCAGGTGAAGGATTCGAACCTTCGAAGCTTTCGCGATGGATTTACAGACCGCCGTATGCCGTTCGTCCACCTGCGGCTTCGTGGCTCACCGGCGAACTTCGCCGCGAAATCGCCACGGATACTCGACGCCAGACGTCGTCTTTCGAGCACACCCGGTCAAGTCCCGGGGCGTGGTGTACGTCGGTGATCCTGTGATCGGGTCAGGCGCTGAGGGCGCCGATGAGGGTGTGGGTGTCCTCCTTGGGGTCGGTGTCGGCGGTTAGGACGTCTCGTGATCGGGCCAGGGCCTCGAGTCCGATCTAGCGGCGTTGTTCGGCCCATTCGTCGTGCTGTTCGGCCAGGACGGCGCCGACCAGGCGGATGGTGGCCTCGCGGTTGGGGAAGATGCCGACAACGTCGGTGCGGCGGCGAATCTCGCGGTTGAGGCGTTCGTTGGGGTTGTTGGACCAGATCTGGCGCCAGAGCTCTTTGGGGAAGGCGGTGAACGCCAAGATGTCCTCGCGGGCGGTCTCGAGGTGCTCGGCCACGGTCGGCAGCTTGCCGGCCAGGGCGTCGATGATCCGCTCGAACTGAGCGTGCACGCTCTCGGCGTTGGGCT
>NZ_RCZM01000006.1 GCF_006438965.1 Pedococcus bigeumensis | reverse complement strand
TTCTCTCCTTCGCCGGACGGGACGTGGTTCCGGTCCGGGACGAAGGCTCGGCAGGACTGTGATGAGACACATCCGGCGCCGCTAACGCCAGGTGGTCAAGCTCCTGATCAGGCCAGTTCCTCCAACCGGGCCGGGGCCGGTGACCACGAGCGGACAGGTCGCAACAAGGCACAAAGCCAGTCTTTCCGGGGGTCACACTCGCGGTCACCAACCACAGCCCAGCACCTTCAGGCTGCGCTGGCGATCCTCACAGTCCTTCCGCCGCAAGCCGGGCGCCTCTCGCTGCCGGGCAGGCTGGCGACAAACAGTCCCGACCTTCATTCGGCCGACGAACCGTAGGCGTTCGCGCATCCCTGGCGGAGCCGGGTGGCTAACTGTGCACCAGCAGTAAACGCGCTCCTTGAGACGCTCGGTCCTGGCGCCTGGCGCCTGGCGCCTGACGGCTCGGCTCGTTCGTCAGGGTCATCGTCACTGGGGGTCCACGGCCCACATCCTGAATGCGCTCAGTCGGGTTGTCCCCGTCTCAAGCGGACGTATTCGAACTCCCTTCGGTGGCTTTGATGCGGGCTGCGACATGTGGAGTCGCTCCATGTGGGGTTCGGCGCTGGGTGCTTGCCGCGTGCGGTGCGGGGTCGGCATCGCCCAAATGTTTACGTACTCGGCTGTGATGGGGGAGGTTCGCCAGCGCTTCCCGATCCGCGTCGACGCCAGCTGCGGCCAGGCTGCAGACCGCGGGGATAGGGCCGGTCCGGATGAGGTAGCACGTCCTGGACGATCCGCGGGAGCTGGACAAGGGGCCGCCGCAGCTGCTCCTCCTTCCACTGGGCGTGAATCCGTGCCCGGTCCTCGAGGTTCAACCGGGATAGCACCTGCTCGACGGCGGCGAGGATGGAGCCGCGCAGCAGCCACGACGAGGTGTCCTCCCGCGCCCGGACCATGATGAGCTCGGTCAGGATGGCTTGGGTCTCGCGGAGAATGTCGAGGCTCTCGGCCAGAGCTCGCTCGGTCTCCTGCTCCCGACCCTCCGCTTCGGCGACGGCGAGACTGCCGAAGGCACGCAGACAGTCGGCTGTGTCGTGAAGGACCACCGCGAACGCCGCGCGCAGCTCCCCGCCGTAGGGGTCGTCGGGTTCCGCCTCTGGTGGTATCTCGCCGAGCAGGACCGCGAACAGTGCGCGGATGGCGAGCAGGCAGTGTTCAAGGGTATCGAGGGCCGACGCCAGCACGGGTTCGACATCGACCGTGCCGAGGGCTCGAGGGTTGAACCGTCGACTGTCCTTGAGCAAGGCGATGGTTTCGGTGGCCGCGGCGACCTGCCGGTTGGCGGATCGCACCCGGTCAATCAGTTCGCCGACCTGTTCCCGAGTCAGTGGACCGGCGAGCAGGTCGTCGGCGGCGGCATCCAACGGGGCCGCGCCAGCCTCGACCACGTGGAGCAGCGCCTGCCGCGCGGATGCCGTGGGCATCGCCGGCGGGTAGATCAGGTTGAACCCGACGCCGACAGCTGCCCCGATCAAGGTGTTCAGGATCCTGGTTTCGGCGGCGACATCATGGTTGCTCACCGCCAGGATGAGCATGGCGCTGATCGGCGTCTCCAGGGCCTGCTCGCCAAGGCGAAGCACCTTCGCCAGCAGCAGCGAGGCGGCGATGGCCGCACCCAGACTCCACCAGGTCAGCCCGATCCAGACGGACAGCAGGGTCGCCACCAGAATTCCCGCCAATACGGCGCCAACCCGAACCGCGCCCATCTTGATCGTGGAGAAGGCCGAAGCCTGAACAACCAGCAGGGCCGTCAGCGGGCCGGTCAGGTCGAGTGCGCCGTGAGCCAGCAGCTGCGAGATCAGGTAGGCGACGACCGCAGCCGTGGTCAGCCGAAGGACAGTGAGCAGTGTGGGCCGCAGACGCCCAGGGAGGTCGCGCCAAGCAGCGGGGTGACCGGGCCAGGCCCAGTCAGCCAGGCGGTGCCACCGAGATCCCCCAAGGTGCTCCGTTGGTGACATGCGTCGCTCTCAGGTGTGCGATGTGTCCATTCGGTTTGACGGTCTGCCGACCGCGGCCCGTACTGCAGGCATCGTACGAGGCGGGGCTCCGTGCGGCCGGACCTCGTCGATCACGCAGCTGCGGGTAGTTGCCGGGGGGACTGCTACAGGTCCGCGCCGCGGGGCGCCACTTGTACGGCGGCAACACCCCGTGCGTACAGCACCAGGTGCTGATTCGGCCACGAAGGAACTGAGACTCCGCTTGTCGGCAACGGTACCGAAAGACCGGTAATACGACAGTTGAGTCATTCCGCCGCCTGTCGGGGGAAGGAAACGTCCCGTGATGACGATGGCGGGCGTCGCCAAGCGCCAGGCCCCGTCGGGGGCCGCCCTCTGCGATGGGCACCCGCGTCTCAGATTCGCTTCGACCCATCCCTAACGCCTGCGTGACAGCTGGTTCGAGGCAGAAGGCCCTCTAGCTTTCGACGCCAAGGAATTCGACGAGCGCGTCAGCGACTGCCGTCATTCCCTGTTCGTTGGGGTGGAAGGACCAGGCTGTCGCCTCGAGGGTCGGTTGGAACCCGAACACCCAGGGCTCGACCGAGCCCAGCCCATGGTTGAGGCTCAGCTCGGATGCGCGCAGCACCTCGACTTCGGTGCGATCCGCGGTGATGCGGTAGCCCTCGACGATGCCGTCCTGGATCGCGCGGAAGGACGCCGTCTGCTCCGGCGAGAGCGGCCAGTGGTCGCCGGTCGTGGTGGTGTTCGTGACCACGGTGAGGTAGTCGACGAGGATGACTCGGGCGTCGACGGCTCGGGAGCGAACTTCGCGAACGATGTCAGCCAAGCCCTGCGCCATCGCCTCGACCGTCGACGTGGTGGGCACAGGGATGCCGTCCGGGCTTCTTGCGCCCGTGCTCAGGGCAGCCGTGCCAGAAACACCCGTCGACGAAGACCGCGACCCTCCTCCCTGGCAGCACAAAGTCGGGTGTGCAGCCCTTACCCAGCCGTGGGTAGAGCCGGAAACGACCGCCTGCAGCATGGACCGCATGGCGCAGGAGGACCTCCGGTGCTGTGCTCTCCCTCCGGCGGCCTGCCAGGTGCGCTCCGGCTGTGGTCGCCACCCAATTCTCCACCACGTCCTTAACCTACGAGGCTGAGTGGCTGTCGGGTCGAAGTACTGCTACGAAGTCCTGTAACCCGCTGCCCGACACACGTCATCACATGGCTCCTGACACGGCGACACACGCACAGACGATGCAATCCGGGGACCTGGCGCTGAGTTTGCAAGTACAGGGTGTCGATCTATGGCTCGTGCCACATCTCGTGCCACATCTCGTGCGATATCTCTTGGTCAGTCCGGGCGATTCACGGTCACTCGCGGTCGCTGACCCACGTGGGGTGCGGCCGCTCCAGAACGACAAAGCCGCAGGTCAGACGCCTCTGACCTGCGGCTTTGGGTGGTGGCCAGGGGCGGGGTCGAACCGCCGACCTTCCGATTTTCAGTCGGACGCTCGTACCAACTGAGCTACCTGGCCGTGGGATGCGTGCCCGTGCTGCTGGACATGCGATCGCGGCGGCCTCGTGCCGTAGCCCGGGGACCGTCGCGACTGCAGGATCATAGCCGATCGAGCGGGTGATCTCACAGTTGGCCGACCCAGGCCCGCCGCCTGGGTGAGGCGCCTCAGGCGGCCCACTCGGGGTCGCGGCCGAGGTAGCGCAGCAGGGCCGCTGCGGCGCCGTCCGTGGCTTCGGTCGCCAGCGGCGCGGCATACGCGAACCCTCGCAGCGGTTCCACCACGGCCCGGGCGGCAGGGTCGAGGGCGGCCGCGAGCTCGTCGCTGAGAGGCGACGGCTGGCCGGTCGCCACCGCGACGTCCCACGCGTGGATCGCTGCGTCGAGGGCGCACGCGGCTGCAGCGACCTCCGCGGGCAGGGTCGGGACCGGCGGCAAGGGAGTCGGGACCGAGCCCGATGCTGGGTCGACCTGGTCCCAGGCCGCCGTCGCGGCGGCCACTGCCGCATCGACGAGCTCGGTGACGGTGCCCTCGGGCCGGGCCGGCGGGTCGAACGGGTTGTAGGTGGGGAGCGACCCGGCTCCGACGAAGCTCGCCCAGGCGTGCTGGTCGCCGGCCGCGTGGAGGAGCACCTGGGCGACGGTCCCAGTCGGTGCAGGGGGTGGGCCGGTCGAGCGCGTCGTCACCGATGGCGGCGGCGACCTGCTGGAGTGCGGAGAGGGAGGTGGTGAGGACTTCGAAGCCCATGGTCTCGATCCTTTCGGGCTGGTGGCGGTGGCTCCAACTTTGAAACAGAATGGATTGTTCCGTTCTAAGATAGCAGAGCGGAATGCTTTGTTCCACTGTTACCCTGAGCTCGTGTCCACGCCCGCCTCCGAGCCCGCGAAGCGGCCCCCGATGAGCGGCCGCCGCGCCGAGGCGGCCCGCAACGACGGGCGCATCCTCGACGCCGCGCGCACCGTCTTCCTCGCCGACCCGGAGGCGCCGGTCTCGAAGGTGGCGGCCACCGCGGGCGTCGGCATCAGTGCGCTGTACCGCCGCTACCCGAGCAAGGAGCACCTCCTGAGGGCGCTCGCCGAGGACGGCCTGACCAGGTATGCCGCATCGCTGGAGTCCGCGCTCGCCTCCGACGCCGATCCCTGGACGGCGTACGTCGCCTGCCTGCACGAGGTGCTCGACGGCCGGAGCCAGGCGCTCGCGCAGCGGCTGGCCGGCACGTTCACACCGACTCAGGCGCTCACCGCCACCGCAGTCCGTGCGGGGCGACTGGCCGAGACGCTGTTCCGCCGCGTCCGCAAGGCCGGGGAGCTGCGTGACGACGTGAGCGAGGCCGACATCGTGCTCCTGCTCGAGACCGTGTCCCTGGTCGAGCTCCCAGGCGCCGATGGCGGCGCCGCCCTGCGCCGGCGCTATCTCACCCTGCTGCTCCAGGCCTTGCGTGCCCCGGCTGCCGGCCCGCTCCCGGGTCCGCCGGCCCGTGAGTCGGACCTCGCCGCCCGGTGGCGCGTCCGGCTGAAGTCCTCCTCCACGGAGTAGGCGTCCTCCTCGGGCGTCGACCTCAGGGGCCGGCCGATAGCGCCGTTCGCTGCGTCACAGTGCTGCACCAGCGGAATACCCGCGTGCGCAAACGAAGTTGCGCAGGGCATGAAGGCAATCACTTACGCCGAGTACGGCGACCTCGACACCCTGCAGCTCACCGACGTGCCCGACCCCAAGGTCGGTCCGGGCGAGGTGCTCATCCGCGTGCGCAGCGCCAGCGTGAACCCCGTCGACTGGAAGGTCGCCAAGGGCTACCTCGACGGCCTCATGGTCGTGGCGTTCCCGGCGATCCCCGGTTGGGACGTCGCCGGAGTGGTCGAGGCGGTGGGTCTGGACACCCCCGAGTGGTCCGTCGGCGACGAGGTCATCGCCTACGCCCGCAAGGACTGGGTGCAGGGCGGCACCTTCGCTGAGCTCGTCACCGCACCGGTTCGCACCGTCGCCCGCAAGCCGAAGTCGCTCGACTGGCACCAGGCCGCAGGCCTACCCCTCGCCGGCCTCACGGCATACCAGCTGCTCGCCCGGCTCGGGCTCAAGGAGGGTGAGACGGTCCTCGTCCATGCCGCCGCTGGTGGTGTCGGCCTCTTCGCCGTCCAGATCGCGCGTGCGCTCGGCGCCCGCGTGATCGGCACCGCCTCCGAGGGCAACCACGAGTTCCTGCGAGGCCTGGGTGCCGAGCCGGTCTCGTATGCGGATGGGCTGGCCGAGCGGGTCCGTGAGCTCGCGCCCGACGGCGTCGATGTCGTGGCCGACTTCGTGGGTGGTGTGCTCGAGACGACCCAGGCTGTCCTCAAGGCCGGTGGTCGACACGGGTCCATCGCCGACGGGACCGTCGCCGAGGCCGGCGGAATCTCCGCGTGGGTGCGTCCGAATGCCGAGGACCTGACGGCGCTGGGCGACCTCGCCGACGACGGCAAGCTGACCGTCCCGGTGGCCGAGGTCTTTGCGCTCGCCGATGCGGCCAAGGCGTTCGAGCTCAGCCAGACCGGCCACGTGCGCGGCAAGATCGCCATCGAGGTCAGCGTCTGACGCTGGCTGTCCCGAACGCCCGGAGGACATGCGAAGAGGCCCGCACTGATGTGCGGGCCTCTTCGTTTTCGAGCGACCCCGACCGGGCTCGAACCGGCGACCTCCGCCGTGACAGGGCGGCGCGCTAACCAACTGCGCTACGGGGCCTTGATGGTGCTTTTACTGCGTATCCCCAACGGGATTCGAACCCGTGCTACCGCCGTGAAAGGGCGGGGTCCTAGGCCGCTAGACGATGGGGACCAGTTCAACGGCCCCCCGCCGTTAGCGCCAGGCGCGGATCCGTCGAGGACTCGCGAAAGCATACGGGCAGACCACCCGGATAACCAAAACGGGTCGCACCGCCCCAAGACCCGGGTATGCCGCGTGCCTCCTCACGCCCGCGCCTCCCGCAGCGCGGCCCGCACCAGGTCGATGGCGGCGGACTCGCTCAGGCCCGCTCGGGCTGCCCGGATGGCGTACTCCGCAGCACTCCGGTTGAGGGCGACGTCGAGCGGCTGCGAGCCCGGTGCGACGACCGTTCCTGCGCGGCGGCGGGTGGTCACGAGGCCCTCTGCCTCCAGCTCCTTGTAGGCGCGCGCCACTGTGTTGACGGCCAGTCCGAGGTCAGCTGCCAGGGCCCGGACGGTCGGGAGCCGGTTGCCCTCCATGAGGCTGCCCCTGCCGATCAGACCCGCGAGCTGGGCCCTGACCTGTTCGTACGGTGGCTCCGCGGCCCCGAGGTCAACCGTGACCTGCAGCTCGCTCACGCGCCCACCTCGGCGATGCCCGGAGCTGGGGCAGCGTCCTCGCGCGGGAGGCGCGGGCTGCCGGACAGGAGCGCAGCGAGGGTGAGGAGCACGAGGACCACGCCGATCGTGATGGCCACGAACCCGAGGTTCTGCACCCAGTCGAAGGGAGGCTGGGGGGTCCGCGAGTCGTTCATCCGCAGGTTCTGGGTCACCTGGTTGACGGTGGCGCCGATGGTCAGCCAGAGGCCTGCTGCGGTGCTGAGCGTTCCCACGGCTGCCGGGCGCAACACCCGCACCATCGAGGCGCCCCGAACGGCCGCGTCCAGGTCCTCGTGCCCTGGACCGAGCGCAGGCCGAGCGTCCACTCTCGCCCAGGCAAACCAGGTGGCCAGCGCGAGCACGGTGACTGCTATCCCGACCACGACGCCGTACGACTGGCCCGGGTAGGGGCTGCCGGTTGCGGCGACATCCCCGGCCCGACGCGCGAAGGAGCGCCCGTCGGAGGCGGCAGTCAGTGCGCCCACGGCGAGTGCAGCGGCCGTGGCGGCGATGCCGACGACGACCAAGCGGGACAGCCACGCCGGGCGACGTGCCCGCCGAGGGTCGAGGCTCGCCGTGCGCACCGAGCCGGTGGGGCGGGGCCAGGTCAGCTCCGCCACCGCGGCGGTGAGGACCGTAGCGGCGCACCCGAGTGCGGGCAGTGTCGACAGCCGGATGTCCTCATTTAGCCCCCGTGCCAGGCCGAGCCAGGCCACGGTGGCCGTCAGCCCGACGACACCCGTGGCGGCAGAGGCGCCCAGCGAACGGGCTTGCGCCGAGCGCGCCGATCCCCGGGACCTCACGGTGTTGGCCAGCCGGACCAGCCCGGCGATCAGAAAGCCCAGCGCGAGGGGGAGAACCATGAACCCCACCATCAGACCAGCCATCACATCTCCTTTGTCTCAATGACTTAACTCATTAAGACATTAGCGACGGCGATCCGTCAAGCGGTCTGGTCAGGCATGGTCGGCAGACCACTCCACCAACCGGTCGACGTCCCAGGTGGTGATGATCCGGTCGGGGTCGATGCCGAGCTGTTCGGCTCGCTCGCAGCCGTAGGCCTTCATCTCGAGCTGCCCCGGGGCGTGCGCGTCGGAGTCGATGGCGAACAGGCAGCCGATCTCCATCGCCAGCGTGATCAGCTCGTCCGGAGGGTCTCGGCGCTCGGGTCGGCTGTTGATCTCGACCGCCGTGTCGTGCTCGGCGCAGGCCTCGAAGACGGCCCGGGCGTCGAAGTCGGACTGTGGCCGCGTGCCGCGGGAACCCTCGATCAGCCGTCCGGTGCAGTGGCCGAGGACGTTGACTCGAGGGTTCGAGGCGGCGGTCACCATCCGCTTGGTCATCGGTGCCCGGTTCATCTTGAGCTTGGAGTGGACGCTCGCGGTGACGAAGTCGAGCTTGGCCAGCATCGCGTCGGTCTGGTCGAGGGCGCCGTCGTCGAGGATGTCGACCTCGATCCCCTTGAGCAGCCGGAACTGCCCGCCGAGGGACGCGTTGACGGCATCGATGATGGCCAGCTGCTTGGTGAGGCGCTCGGCGGTGAGGCCGTTGGCGACGCGCAGCTGGGGGGAGTGGTCGGTCAGCACCAGCCACTCGTGCCCGAGCTCCACCGCCGTCAGCACCATCTCCTCGATCGGGCTGCCCCCGTCGGACCAGTTGGAGTGGGAGTGGCAGTCGCCTTTGAGCTGGGCGAAGAGGTCGGCGCCGCCCTTGGCGAGCGGCTTCGCCTTGCCCTGCAACGACTCCAGGTATGCCGGCAGGTCACCGTCCAGGGCTTCACTCACCACCGCGGCGGTGGACTTCCCGATCCCGGCAAGGTCCTGCAGGCTCCCGGCCTCGTGGCGGCTGTGCAGCTCCTCCGCCGGTGTCTCCCGGACCGTGACGACGGCCTTGCGGAACGCCTCGACCCGGTAGGTGCCGGCCCGCTCGCGCTCGAGGAGGAAGGCGATGCGACGCAGCGCCTCGTCGGGCTCGACGGGTGCGGTGAGGGGTTCGACGGTGGCGACCACGGCGTCGAGTCTAGGGCGGCCTGATCGGCGGACCAGGTGGTCCGTTGATTCACACCGGAGCGAGCGCTAGCCCTTGAACTGCTGGCGGACCATGAAGTCCCAGACTCGGTCGCCACCCAGGGTGCGCGTGGCGATGAGCGCCCGCGCCGCGGGGGTCACGACGTAGCGCGACTTGGGGTGGCGCGACTCGACCGCCCTGACGATGACCCTGGCGACGGCTTCTGGACCGGTGGCGACCATGGGGTTGCCGTAGCCCCCGGAGGTGTTGCTGGCGCTGGCAGCCAGCAGCCCGGCATACGGCGAATGCTCTTGTGCTGCAGCGGCATCGGAGGTGAGGGCAATCTCCTCGAAGCCGGTGCGGATGAGCCCTGGCTCGACGAGGCTGACCCCGATGCCGAACCCGTGCACCTCGTTGCGGAGGGCGTCGGTGATGGCCTCCACGGCGTATTTGGTGGCGTGGTAGTAGCCGCCGACGGGGAAGGTGAAGCGGCCGCCCATCGAGCCGACGTTGACCACGCGGCCGCTGCGGGCTTCGCGCATCGCGGGCAGGACGAGCTGGGTGAGGCGGGCGAGTCCGAAGACGTTGGTCTCGAACATCGTGCGCACCTTGTCGAGGTCGGTCTCCTCGATCGTGCCGTACTCGCCGTAGCCGGCGTTGTTGACCAGTGCCCCCACCCGCCCGTGCTCGGTCTCGATCAGCTTCACGGCGCTCGCCATCGACTCCTCGGACGTGACGTCGAGGGCCAGGGGTCGTGCACCGAGGCTTTCGAGGCCAGCGAGGGCCTCGGGCCGGCGGGCTGTGGCGTAGACGGTGTGGCCGGCGGAGACCAGGGCTTCGGCGGCGGCCTTGCCGATGCCGGAGGAACAGCCGGTGACGAGGACGGGACCAGTCGGTGCGGCGCTCACTGCTCGTCGCCGGGGCCAGAGGAACCGCCGTTGCGGCGGACAAACCAGCGCTCGACGCCGGTGTAGGCCAGCCAGCCGACGACCAGGGCCGCGATGAAGGCGACCCAGGTGCTGAGGTCGGGAAAGGCCTTCTCGACGCCCTCACGGACCAGGACGATCGCGCAGACGGCGACGACGATGGGGGCGAAGGCGGCGACGCCACTCGGTCGTTGACCCGGGGGTCTTCCGGTGGGGCTCATGCGTCCAGTCTGCCCCATCGAGGAGCTCGCCCGGCCCGCCCCGATCACGCGTCGGCCCGGTCAGCCCGCGGTCAGTGGCGGGAGTCGAGCGTGAGACGGATCACCTCACCGCCCTCACGGACCACCACCGACTCCTTGTCGAGGCGGAGCACGGTCAGCACTTGGTCGGAGACGATCTGGGCGCGGAGGTAGCCCGTGGTGCCGTCCCGAATCTCGATGACGGTCAGATGCTCGCCCCAGCGGAACGGGTTGGTGTGCAGTGTCTTTCGGGACTCGATGGCGGTCAGTCCGGCGGCCCGGGTGACCACCGTGCCGTCTTCCCGCGCGGCATCGCCGGCCTTGCGGGCTGGCTGGATCCAGCCGGTGGCGAGGTCGAGGCGCTCGACCCTGGCCGGCCAGGTGAGCGTGACAGCGCCGCCCTCCGCAGCCAGGACTGGTGCGTCCGACGGGCAGGTGTCGAGCAGCCGCGTCCAGCGCGCGTCCGCAGTGGCGAACACGGAGACCACGCAGCGGCCGTCCTGGACGAGCTCGGTGACGAGCGGCCCGTCCGGTATCGCGAGGAACGATCGGCCCGGCTTCAGCGTCGAGCGGCCGCTGACCGGGTCGGTGACCACCACACCCCCTCCGGAGACCGCGATGGCGTCGACCAGGGACAGGGACCCGTCGCGGGGTGTCATGCCACCCGGGGTGGCGCGCCGGGCGACGCCGTCGGTCTGCCAGTCCTGCCGCCCCTGCGCATTGAGGCCGACGAGCTGGCAGGTGCCGCTGGCGGGGCAGACGAGGACGGCCGTGCTGCCCCTGGCCGCGGCCACCGGGGCGGCGGTGGTGCCGGTCGGGGACCGCCACGTCCACCGGGACGTGGCGTCCAGCCGTGCCGAGTCGATCCGTCCGGCGCTGGCGATGATGAGCCGGTCGTCGGCGACGAACGGAGTCCCTCCAGCGACCGACCCGAGCGTCACGGTCTTGCCGGACCGCAGGTCGAGCGCCGTGTGGTCGCCGATCACCAGGGCGCGGTCGGCGACGAGGCGCCCGCCCACTGCCTTGGCCGACCAGTCACCCTCCACGCCCTTGTTATGTGGTGTGGCGAGGTACAGCGCGACGGCGATGAGCACGACCAGGAGGGCGACCGGGGCGGCAACGACGAGCCTCGACCTCCCCGCGAACAAACCCCTCACGTGTCCCTGGTACTGCGAGGGGCGTTGGCGCGCGGCCGGATCCGCACGGCCGGCAGGACGGGTGCGGGCAGGTGCTGGACCTCGCCGGCATACCCCTCCACCTCGCCGAAGCGAGCGGAATGAGCCATCCACTCCTCACGGGCGGCGACGATGTCCTCGTGGCTACGTCCCACGAAGTTCCACCACATGACGATCTCCTCCTCGAACGGAGGCCCGCCGAGGATGAGGGCGCGGGCCGGGCCGTCCGTGCTGTTGGTGAGGGTGAGCGTCGCGGTCGCGGTGGGGAGGTAGGCCATCGCGCTGCGGGGGGTGTCGGTGCCGTTGACGGTCAGGCCTGCGCTGTCGGCCAGCACCCCGTGCTCGTATGCCGCGTCGAGACCGAGCTCGACCGTCGCCCCCACGTCGAGGGTGATCTCTGCGCCCAGGAGGGGCGTGAACGTCTCGACCGGTGAGGTCTGGCCGGCGAGAGAGCCGAGGAAGACGGAGAGGGTGGCCCCGTCCAGTCGGGTGGGTGCGGGTTCGTGGTGCTGAAATGCCTTGGGGGCGTTGCGGTCTGCGTCGGGGAGGGCGACCCAGAGCTGTGCCCCGTGCAGGACGGTGGTGCCGGGAGTGGAGACCTCGGAGTGGGCGATGCCGAGCCCGCCCGTCATCAGGTTGACCGCGCCCGGGCGGATGATGGCGTGCGAGCCGAGGCTGTCGCGGTGCTCGATCTCGCCGGTGAACAGCCAGCTGACCGTCTGCAGACCGGTGTGCGGGTGTGGCGGGACGTCCATGCCTCCCGAGCCGGCGACGTCGTCAGGGCCGTAGTAGTCGGCGAAGCACCAGGCGCCGATCAGTGAGCGCTGCCGCTGCGGCAGGGTGCGCCGCACCGTCATCGCGCGGGGGCCGCCGAGGGGGACGTCGCGCGGTTCGAGGATCTCCACGTGGTCGGCGGGCGGCGTCGTGGGGCAGACGGTCTCCTGCGGCTCGGTCTCGACATTGCTCACCGGTCCAGTCTGCACCGTGGGTTGTGGGCGGGGCCTGCCGTGGCCAGGCCAGCAGGTGGAGGATGGGCCTGTGTCCCTCATGTTCCTCGCCGACCTGCCGCGCAGCAGGTGGAAGAACGGCCAGGGAGAAAGGGCGACCATCGTCGAGGGCGACGGCTGGTCCCTGAGTCACGCCTGGATCGAGGCGGATGTTCCGTTCTCGGACTTCCCCGCCATGGACCGCACCTGCGTGTTGCTGGCCGGCGGCGGACTGAGCCTGCTCTTCGACGGCCGGCCGGGGGTCGACCTGCCCACGCCAGGAACGGCGCAGAGCTTCCCGGGACAATGGCGCGCGCGAGCGAGGTTGTCCGACGGGCCGTGTCACGTCGTGAACGTCATGACGAGCCGGACGAGGTTCACCCACACCGTGGAGATCTCGCGTCAGCTGACAGGGTCCGGGTATGCCGTGGTGCTGGCTGGCAGCATCGACTGTGACGGGATTGTCGCGCGGTTCGGAGACACCGTGACGTCGCCGTGCGACGGTGTCGGGTCGTCCGACCTGCTCGTCATTGGCGTGATGCTCCAGCCCGTCAGTGGATCGACCGTCAGGGAACAGCCGACGTAGCTGTCAACCGTCAACCGAAACACTGTCAGCCATCACCCGAAGCCCACACGTCAAGCATCAGGCGGAGTCATACAGAACGTTGGTGGGCCCCGTGGGACTCGAACCCACAACCTACGGATTAAAAGTCCGCAGCTCTAACCATTGAGCTAGAGGCCCTGGCCGGTAAGGCGGCATACGCACCGCTTGTCAGACCGCGCCACAGACTAACTGCTGGCCACTGCGTGAACCCACGCCGCACGGAACCCGCTCGTACTGCGAGCCGTTGGCCCGACATGAGCACCCTCACCTGTCCCAAGTGTGGTTCCGACATGCGCAGCTACGAGCGCAACCAGGTCCACGTCGACCAGTGCACGGGTTGTGGCGGCCTGTTCCTCGACCGCGGCGAGCTCGAAGCCCTCGTCGCTGCAGAGAACGCCTGGCACCAGGCACCCGCCCCTTCGGCGGCCGCCCCGCCCACCCCGCAGCCGCCCACACCACAACCCCCGCAGCAGCCGAGTGCATGGCAGCAGCCGCCAGCCCAGGGCTACCAGGCGGCGTACCGTTCGGTGTCCAAGGCGCCCTACGGCGGGCAGCAGGGTTACGGACAGCGGCGCAAGAAGTCGTTCCTCAGCGAGCTCTTCGACTGAGCCACAGTCAGCCGCACCTGAGAGACTGGGCTCGATGAAAAACGAGCCCAGCGGTCGTCCCGGTCCGCGCCGCCCCGCGTTCTTCAGCCCCATGGCGATGGAGGCGCAGGGCGGCACCGTCCCGGACCCCGCCCAGGTCACCGAGATTGCCCACGAGACTGCAGCCGTCCTGGTCGGCACCGGCCGTGCCAACGACGACCCGGCGCTGACCGCGCGGCTCGTCGCGCTGGTCGACGAGCTGGGGCTGGTCACCGTGGCCGAGCTCTGGGCCGACCGGCCCGCGCGCAGCCTGCCCGGAGCTCTGTGGCGGCTCTACGCGCTACGCGAGTGGGTGCAGCGCAGCCCCGAGGAGGCTAGCGCCGACTACGCGGCCGGGATCCGGTTCACCGACGTCAACCACGTGGTCGCCGGTGTCGCCGAACCGCCTGGACCCGCCGAGCTGCGCGAGCTCACTGATGCGATCCTGCATGGAGTCTTCGCAGGTGACCTCGCGGTGGCCCTGCAACGGGCGGCGGCATTCTGTCGCGTCGTCGCTGCGGGCCGCGCCGACCGTGCCGACACCACCGACGCCGTTGACCCTGACGCTGCTGCGAAACAGACCCGGCGGGCCGCCTCGATGCTCTCGACAGCCGAGGACCTCGAAGCCGGTGCGCGCCTCTGGCACGCCGGCGAACTCACCTGAACGGCTACTTGCGAGCAGCCAAACTCGTGTCTCGAGGAACATCTCCAGCGCGACCGGGGTTACAGTCGGACGTGCGTCGGGCCGCGGTAGCCCCGGGTCCCAAATTAAGCCGCTACGAGCGGCCACGTGCCGTGAGGCGCTCCCGGCCCGACGCGCAAACTGTTCACTTCCCGGTCACCTCCCGCGGCAGGTTCGCGGCCCCACGGGTGGCCGTCGCCGGCGCCATCGTGGCGGCCCCTCGGTATGCCGCGCCGGGCCCCATCCGCTAGCCCTCCTGCGCGGACGGTTGCCTTCCCGGACACGTCTCCTGGTGGGCCCGCGAGTCTTCCCGCGAGACCCGTCGCGAACGGCGACCCGGTCCACTCCAGCCGCACACCCGGCATACCGCATGGCTGAACGAACCCCGGTCCTCGACAACGGGGGGTTCGACCGAAGCGGCACCGCCGATTTCCGGGGACATGGCAACCATCATCGGGCATAGCCGGATGGGACTAGTCGTGATGGTGTCGGCATGGCCCAAGTGGGTGGTTCCGGGGCATCGCGGGTCAAGACTAGGCAAACTAGGTGCGCTGTTGTGCTCGGGCTCCGTTAGCGTTTCTGCCATGACCAAGGAACCGCGCGCCGGGGCAGACCTGACCGACGACGCGCTTCAGGACGAGATCGAGCTGGTGGGCGACCTGGTCGTCGCCGCGACCGCAAGCGACGAGCCGCTCACCGAGGACGAGATCGACCGGGCCCTCGGCATCGAGCGTGGGCACCAGTCCGGGCCCGAGGACATAGCGACCACGCCGCACCGTGTCTGGAAGCGGCAGAACGCCTGACTGGTTGAAGCGCCCAGTTGCGCTTTCAAGCGTCCTTGCCCGTAGCATCGTCCACGGCCATCCCCCCTTGCGTGACCGGAGAGAACCGTGGGCTTTCGCCTCACCCCCCAGGAGAACAGTTTTTACGATCTGTTCGCCAAGTCCGCTTCCTACCTCGTACTCGGCTCTCGTGAGCTGACGACCCTGCTCGGAGTTGAACACTCCGAGCGCGAAGCCGTGGCGACGCGGATGCGGGAGATCGAGCACCAGGCCGACGAAGCGACCCACGAGATCATCCGCAAGGTGAACAGTTCGTTCATCACGCCGTTCGACCGCGAGGACATCCACGGCCTCGCGTCGACGCTGGACGACTGCATGGACATGATGGATGCGGCGGTCGACCTGATCGTGCTCTACCGCATCGGCGACCTCCCGGCCGGCGTGTCCGACCAGGTCGAGGTCCTCTCCCGGATGTCGGAGCTGACGGCCGACGCCATGCCGCGGCTGCGTTCGATGAAGGACCTCTCGGGCTACTGGATCGAGATCAACCGCCTCGAGAACCAGGCCGACCAGATCTACCGGCGCCTGCTCGCTGGGCTGTTCAACGGCGACTTCGGGGCCGACACCCTCACGATCATGAAGCTCAAGGAGGTCGTCGAGGAGCTCGAGGCCGCCGCTGACGCGTTCGAGAAGGTGGCCCACAAGGTCGAGAGCATCGCGGTCAAGGAGTCCTGAGCCTCCCCATGGACTGGCTTCCGGTAGGAATCGTCATCGCCCTGGCGATGGGCTTCAACTACACCAACGGTTTTCACGACGCCGCCAACGCGATCGCGACCTCGGTCTCGACGCGGGCGCTCACGCCGCGAGTCGCGTTGGTCATGGCTGCGATCGCCAACCTGGTTGGTGGAGTCACCGTCTACTACTTCGGCAAGGTGGCCGCCACGATCGGCAAGGGCATCATCGAGGCGCCACAGGGCAACGACGGCCTGGTGATCTGTGCCGCCGCGCTGATCGGGGCGACCGGGTGGAACCTGCTGACGTGGTGGTTCGGTCTGCCGTCCTCGTCGTCGCATGCCCTCATCGGCGGCCTCGGCGGCGCAGCCCTGGCGGCCGGAGCCCCCGTGAAGTGGGCCGGCATCCTGGAGAAGGTCGTCGTCCCGATGATCCTCTCGCCCATCGCCGGACTGGTTCTCGGCTTCCTCGTGATGACGGCGATCCTCTGGCTGTTCCGAAGGGCGCAGCCGGGCAAGGTGTCGCGTGGCTTCCGCTACGCCCAGACCGTGTCTGCCGCCGCGATGGCCTTCGGCCACGGGTTCCAGGACGCCGCCAAGACCGCCGGTGTCGTCGTCCTCGCGCTGACCGTAGGCGGCCACTACACGGGGGACCGGGTGCCGCTGTGGGTGCTCCTCCTGAGCGCCGTGGTCATCTCCCTCGGCACGTATGCCGGTGGGTGGCGGATCATGCGTACCCTCGGCCGCCGGATCATCCACCTCGACCCCCCGCAGGGTTTCGCGGCGGAGACCACGGCCGCCTCGATCCTGTACGTCGCCGGCATGGCGTTCGGCGCCCCGATCTCCACGACCCACACGATCACCTCGGCGATCATGGGCGTCGGCGCCACCAAGCGGCTGTCGGCGGTTCGGTGGGGCGTGGCCGGCAACATCGTCGGCGCGTGGGTGCTGACCTTCCCCGGCGCCGGTCTGGTAGCCGCCGCCAGCTGCCTCCTGATCAGGCTCTTCGTCTAGCCCGTCGCCCGCGCCTTCCGGCACTTGTTGCCACCTGGTCGTCACGGGACCAGCGTTACGGGCGTCCGTGACCATCTGTCGGCAACAAGTCCTCGTGTGCTGCGACTTGTTGCTCGTAGGTGGTCACCAAGCTCTGGAGTCGGCGTCCCGTGACGATCTGTCGGCAACAAGTCCTGACACGGGACGGTGGCTACCCGTCGTGATCGACGGCGGCATCGGCCAGACACGTCCACAGGCACCGGGCCCTCCCAACCACCGTCCACAGCAGCTGAACCCAGGCCTGGGCGGTCACCTCAGGGCGCATCCACGATCGCTGGATGAGGACGACTCCGGAATCATCGTGGCTGGCGCTCCCGCAACCGTTCCTGGCGAGTGAGGCCTTCGCGGCCGGACTCAGCAGTACGAGCATCGCTGGAGCAGTGAGGCGACGTCACATCATCCCAGTCGCGGCCAGCCTCTATGCAGTTCCGGGTCCTTGGGTAGAGCTCGGACCCCAGGAGCTTCACGTGGCGATGGCTCGGGCAGCCAGTGCATCGATCGAGGGGGGAGTGGTGAGTCATCACAGCGCGGCCCTGGTCCATGAACTGCCGCATCCAATAGGACCCCTTGGGGCCGTCAGCATGACGCTGCCCCGGTCCGACCGCACGGCCGGACGCGATGACTGGCGACGCCTCCTTGACGGGGCGCTCCCCGTTGACCAGGTGACCGCGGTGGCGGCCATCCCCGTGACCACGGTGGATCGCACCGTCGTCGACTGCTTTCGCCAGCTGCGACTCCGGGATGCCCTCGCTATCTCTGATGGGGCATTGCGAGCCGGCGCAACCAGTTTCGATGAGCTCCGGACCATGCGCACATTCCAGAGACGGTGGCCGGGCATCACCAAGGCGGACGCCGGACTTGTGCTGACCGACCCGCGTCGCGAGAGCTGGCTCGAGTCGGCATCGGTCGCGACCGCTCACCAGCTCGGCTTCACGATGCCCATGAGTCAAGTGTGGATCCACCACCTGGATGGTCGGTTGATCGGTCGGGTCGACTTCGTGTGGCCCCTGGCCGGGGTAGTCGGCGAGGCCGATGGGCGTGGCAAGTATCTCGGCGACTTCGCCGGGGAGGACTGGGACGCCGACGAGGCAGCGGCGCACATGTTGGCCGAACGTGATCGTGAACGCGACCTGGAGTCAGTGGGCTTTGCCGTCGCCAGGTGGGACACAGGTGGTTTGCTGCGGGGTGGCGGCGGACTGTCCGATGCATTGCGCGAAGCTCGCCGACGGGCAGACCCGAGCCGCATTCGTTGCCTCTGGAGGCAGGACGCCGATCAAGAGCTACGCGTCTGGAGCCCCGCGGGCATGACCATGGGCGGCAATGACGGCCCCCACGCCGCCTGACGGGCGGACTTGTTGCTCAAGGGTGGTCACCAAGCGGCACGAACTGCGGGTCGGTGACGATCTGGCGGCAACAAGTCGGAGTGCGGGCGGACTTGTTGCTCAAGGGTGGTCACCCGCGGCCCGAACTGCGGGTCGGTGACGATCTGGCGGCAACAAGTCGCCGGAGGGGTGGCCGGGAGTGGGAGCAGGCTGGGTCAGCCGAAACGGCCGCTGATGTAGTCCTCGGTGGCCTTGACGCCCGGGTTGTTGAAGATCTTCTGGGTGTCCGCGACCTCGACCAGCTTGCCGGGCTTGCCGGTCGCGGCGAGGTTGAAGAAGGCCGTCTGGTCGGAGACCCGAGCTGCCTGCTGCATGTTGTGCGTGACGATCACGATCGTGTACTGGCTCTTCAGCTCGGAGATCAGGTCCTCGATGGCCAGCGTCGAGATCGGGTCCAGCGCTGAACACGGCTCGTCCATCAGCAGCACCTGCGGCTCGACCGCGATCGCCCGCGCGATGCACAGCCGCTGCTGCTGGCCACCGGACAGCCCGGCGCCGGGCTTGGCCAGCCGGTCCTTGACCTCGTTCCACAGGTTGGCGCCGTTCAGCGACTTCTCGACGACCTCGTCGAGCTTCTTCTTGCCCTTCACCCCGTTGAGCCGCAGCCCCGCCGCCACGTTGTCGTAGATCGACATCGTGGGGAACGGGTTCGGCCGCTGGAACACCATGCCGACCGTCCGCCGCACGGCCACCGGGTCGACGTCGGACGCATACAGGTCCTGGTCGTCGAGCATGACCTTGCCTTCGACCCGACCCCCGGGGATCACCTCGTGCATCCGGTTCAGGGTGCGCAGGAACGTCGACTTCCCGCAGCCGGACGGCCCGATGAACGCGGTCACGGAGCGCGGTTCCACCGTCATCGTGACGCCTTCGACGGCCTTGAACGCGCCGTAGTAGACGTTCAGGTCACTGACGTCGATTCGCTTGGCCATGGTCTGTTCTTTCGTCCTTCGGGAGGGGGTATGCCGGGTGGCCGGCACGGTCGTGGAGCAGAGTTCGGGGGTGGCTACTTCTTGACCGAGCCGAGGCGCGCGATGACACGGCCGGCGAGGTTGAGGAGCAGGATGAGCAGGATGAGGGTCAGCGCGGCAGCCCAGACCCGGTCGACCGCGGGCTGCAGGCTCTCGGTGCGGTCCTGGTTGATCATCGTGGGCAGCGTCGGCATCAGGCCGCTGAACAGGTCGGTGGCGATCGACTTCGAGTAGGGCCCGAGGATCAGCAGCGGAGCGGTCTCACCCATGACTCGGGCGAGGCCGAGCAGGACGCCGGTGATGATGCCGGAGAACGCCGTCGGCAGCACGACCTTGACGATGGTCTTCCACTTGGGCACCCCGAGCGCGTACGCGGCTTCGCGCAGCTCGTTGGGCACCAGCTTGAGCATCTCCTCGGTCGAGCGCACCACGACGGGGACCATCAGCAGCACCAGCGCGAGGCACACGGCGAAGCCCACCCGCTGGAAGCCGAAGGTCGTCACCCACAGGGCGTAGATGAACAGGCCGGCGACGATCGAGGGCACACCCGTGAGGATGTCGACCATGAAGGAGACGGCCTTCGCGAGCCGCCCGCGGCCGTACTCCACGAGGTAGATCGCGGTCATCACCCCGATCGGTACCGAGATGACGGCGGTCGTCAGCCCCTGGATGAGAGTGCCCTGGATCGCGTGGATCGCGCCGCCGCCCTCGCGCCGGGCGGTGATGCCCTTCTGCGAGTTGGTCCACCACTGCGAGTCCAGCAGCAGGTGGCCGCCCTTGCTGACGACGGTCCACAGGATCCAGAGCAGCGGGACCAGGGCGAGCAGGAACGCGCCCCACATGACGACTCGCGCGAGCTGGTCCCTGATCTCGCGCCCCCTGGCCGGGTGGCCGAGAGCCGGGATCGAGGACCCGCCGGGCGGCGACGACGCGCCACCTGCATCAGGCGAACCGGAGGTCCCCGAGCCGGAACCACCAAGCCCTCTGGACGAGCGGTCCGAGGGCCGGTCGCGGGACACGGTGTCGACGGTGCTCATTCGATGAACGCCTTCCTGCGCTCGATGACGATGCGGGCGATCGCGTTGACCACGAAGGTCAGCACGAACAGCACCAGCCCGGCGGCGATGAAGGCGCCGGTCTTGGCGGGGGAGTCGAACTCCCCGGCGTTGTTGGCGATCCGCGAGGCGAACGTCTCACCGCCGTTGAACACCGACCAGGTCCAGTCGCTCCCGGCCGCGAGCGTCGAGAGGATGATCGTGACCGCGATGGTCTCGCCGAGCGCGCGGCCCAGGGCCAGCATGGCGGCCGAGATGACGCCGGCCTTGCCGAACGGCAGCACCGCGACGCGGATCATCTCCCACTTGGTGGCGCCGAGCGCGAGCGCGCCCTCGGTATGGGTCACCGGCGTCTGCGCGAACACCTCGCGCGACAGCGCCGTGACGATCGGCAGCACCATGATCGCCAGGACGATGCCGACCATCAGGATCGTGCTGCCCCCGCTGATGCCCGCGTCGGAGAACAGCGGGAACCACCCGAGGGTGTCCTTGAGGAAGGACTGCACGGGATCGAACACCGGTACGAAGGTCTTCAGTCCCCAGATGCCGTAGACGATCGAGGGCACCGCGGCGAGCAGGTCGACGAGGTTGGCCGCCGGCCGCGAGAGCCACGTCGGCGCGTACTGCGTGATGAACAGCGCCACGGCGACGCCGACGGGCACCGCGATGAGCATCCCGATCGTCGAGACGGCGATGGTGGTCCAGAGCAGCTCGAGGATGCCGAAGCGCAGGTTCGACGCGTTGTCGACCGACCACTCGCGAGAGGTGAGGAAGTTGACCTTGTCGTCGGCAATCGCCGGGAGCGCCTGCCAGAGCAGGAACGCCCCGACCAGCGACACGAGACCGATGACGAAGATGCCGGCGCCCTTGGCCGCACCGCCGAACAGCCGGTCACCGAGTCGTCCGGTGCCGGCACCGTCCCCGCCCAGGGTGTGTCGGCGGTCGGGGCCGGGCAGCTCGTCAGCGATCGAAACGCCGGTTACGGAGCTCACGTTGCGCCTCTCGGTGCGTGCGGTCTGGATGTGTGCGGTCTCGGTGACAGCGGTCGTGGCGGTACGTGGTGGTGCAGTCAGCAGAACGGGTATGCCGGGGAGCTGGCAACCAGCCAGCCCCCCGGCATACCTGCTGGGTCAGGACAGGGCGGCGATGGCCGCGTCGACCTTGGTGCGTACCTCGTCGGGGAGCGGCGCGTAGCCGATCTCCTCGAGGCCCTTCTGGGTGTCGGCCGAGGCGAAGTGCGTCAGGAAGGCCTTGGTGAGGGCCGTCTTGGCGGCGTCCTTGCCCTTGGAGCAGACGATCTCGTAGGTCACCAGGAGGATCGGGTAGGCGCCGGCCTCCTTGGTGGCGTAGTCCAGCTTGAGGCGGAGGTCGTTGCCCTCGCCGTCAGCCTTGGCGGCTGAGACCGCCTTGCCGACCGACTCGCCGGTCAGCTCGACCGGGCCTGCACCGTTGTCGATCTGGGCGATGCCCAGCTTGTTGTCCTTGGCGTAGGACCACTCGGCGTAGGTGATGCCACCCTCGGTGCCCTTGACGGCACCGGCGACACCAGCGGACTTCTCCTTGCCCTCACCCTTGCCCAGCCACTTCTTGCCGGGGTCGGTGGTCCAGGCGTCCGGGGCGGCGGCCTTGAGGTACTTGGTGAAGTTCTCCGTCGTGCCCGACTCGTCGGAGCGGAAGAAGACCTTGATCGGCTCGCTGGGCAGCGTCACGCCGGAGTTGAGCTTGGCGATCGACGCGTCGTTCCACGTCGTGACCTTGCCGGCGAAGATGTTCGCGGCGACCTCAGGGGTCAGGATGAGCTTGTCGACACCCTTGACGTTGTAGGAGACCGCGATCGGGCCGGTGACCATGGGGAGGTTCCAGGCGGGGGAGCCGCAGTACTTGGCAGCGGCGTCGGACTCGACGACCCCGTCCTTCTCCACGGTCTTGAGCGCCGAGTCGGAACCGGCGAAGTCGACCTGACCCGCGGTGAACTGCTTGATGCCCGCACCGGAACCGGTCGGGTTGTAGTTGATGGTGGTGCCGGCGCACTCGTCCTGGAAGGAGGAGATGGCCTCTTCGATGGCGTTCTTCTGAGCCGACGAACCTTCGCCGTTCAGGGTGCCACCCTTCGGGCAGTCGCTGGCGGCCGAGCTCGAGCTCGAGCTGCCGGAGGTGCCCGGGTCGTTGCTGTCCGAGCCGCACGCGGTCAGCGCGATGGAGCCGACCAAGGCGACGCTGGCCACCAGGCCAAGACGCTGAATCTTCACGGTGTTAAAACCTCTCCACAGGGGGATCAGGGTGGGAAATCAGGGGCGGGCGTTCGTGCCCGACGCCCCGAAGGTAGGCAGGGAGAGTGACGCAGTGGCCCGAGGAGGGTGAACGGGCGGTGAACACCAGTCAGACATTCGAGGTCGCGGCGCCGACCCGGGGGGATGCAGCGGGTGAACGAGAGGTCAGGGACGCGTCAGCGCAGGGTCAGGAGGGGCGTCACCAAGGAGTCCCCGGAGCAGTCCCGGGAGGGGTCAGGCGGGACCTACGAGCGGGGCAGGTGGCGCTCGACGGCCACCACGCGAGCGGTCGCACCGGTGCCGACCAGGTGGGCGACGAGGACCTCTCCCTTGGCCATCTTGTCGCGCGCCGCGGCCCGCAAGGCCGCCGCGACGTGGTCGGCGTCGGGCTCGTCTGGGGCGACCAGGGCAAGTAGGGCGGTGAGCAAGGCCGGCAGCACCGGACCGTGGCTGCACAGCGCTGCTGGTGCACCACGCTCAACCAGCCGCTCGAGGTGCCGGACCGCGCGACCCGGCTCCGCGGCATACCCCTCCTCGCTGAGCCCGTCCTTGGTGCGCAGCGCCACCGCGAGCTGCGCCGCAAAGGGGCGCAGCGTGTCGGTGCAGCGCAACGAGGGAGAGCTGACCAGCCGCTTGATGCCGTATGCCGTGAGCACCGGCGCGATGACCGCGGCGCGTTCCTGCCCGGCGGCGTCGAGGGGCCGCAGCCGGTCGTCCTCGTGCCACGAACCGCGGCCCACCGCGTGCGCGTGCCGCACCAGGGCCAACGGCCAGGTGGTCAGGGTGCCCGCCTTGTCGGCCCGGACCAGCGCGCGCAGCTGGTCCCGGTCGCGGGCGTAGTCGAGCCGGTCCGAAGCCGCGATGACGTCGAGCCAGCGCACCTCGTCGATCTCGTTCTCCAACGGACCTGCGGGGCTGGTCGCCTCAGCGGCCCAGTAGCGGACCTCCTTGGTCGCCGGCTGCCCGGTCCCGTCGAGCAC
This sequence comes from Pedococcus bigeumensis, assembly GCF_006438965.1. Taxonomy (GTDB): domain Bacteria; phylum Actinomycetota; class Actinomycetes; order Actinomycetales; family Dermatophilaceae; genus Pedococcus; species Pedococcus bigeumensis_A. Next base: position 327,768 of record NZ_RCZM01000006.1, on the reverse strand, counting down.
GGTGTACTCCGCACCGGGCAACGGCCGACCCAGCCCCACGGCCAGCGCCGTCTCCTCGTGCGTCTCCCGCACCGCTGCGACCGGCCACTCCTCGTCCGGGTCGAGCTTGCCCTTGGCCCACGACCAGTCGTCGTACTTGGGCCGGTGCACGAGCGCCACCTCGAGCTGACCGCGTCGACGGCGCCACGGGACGGTGCCCGCAGCCGGGATCGGGGTCGTCAACGGCGGCGGGCCTTGCGGCGGCGCTTGGCGTGCATGTCGATCATGGCGTTCTGCAGGTCGGCCAACGGCTCGCCGTCGTCGTCGAAGTTGACCCGCGTCCACCGACCGTCGCCAGTCAGCCGCCAGTGGGCGTAGGTGTCGCTCATGCCGCGCGCCATCAGGGACTGGAGGTCGGCGATGTGCTTGGGGTCGGCGATGCGCAGGAGGGCCTCGACCCTGCGGTCGAGGTTGCGGTGCATCATGTCGGCGCTGCCGATGTAGACCTCGGGCTCGCCGCCACCGCCGAACAGGAAGACCCGCGAGTGCTCGAGGAAGCGGCCGAGCACCGAGTGCACCGCGATGTTCTCCGACAGTCCGGGCACGCCGGGGCGCAACGAGCAGATGCCACGCACCCAGATGTCGACACTGACCCCGGCCTGCGAGGCGCGGTAGAGCGCGTCGATGATCTGCTCGTCGACGATCGAGTTCAGCTTGAGCTGGACCAGGCCGCCGCGCCCTGCTTCGGCGTGGTCGATCTCGGCGTCGATGCGCTCGAGGAGTCCCGACCGCACCGACCGCGGCGCGACCAGCAGCCGCTTGAACTTGCTGCGCGGCGCGAACCCGGACAGCTGGTTGAACAGCCGGGCCAGGTCATCGCCCACCTGGGGGTCGGACGTGAGCAGGCCGAAGTCCTCGTAGAGGCGGGCGGTCTTGCCGTTGTAGTTGCCGGTGCCGATGTGGCAGTAGCGGCGCAGGCTCCCGTCCTGTTCCTGTCGGACCACCAGGCAGAGCTTGGCGTGGGTCTTGAGCCCGACCATGCCGTAGACCACATGGACTCCGGCGTGCTCCAGCTTGCGAGCCCAGGAGATGTTGTTCTTCTCGTCGAAGCGCGCCTTGAGCTCGACGATGGCCAGCACCTGCTTGCCCGACTCCGCCGCGTCGATGAGGGCGTCGATGATGGGGGAGTCGCCGCTCGTGCGGTAGAGGGTCTGCTTGATGGCCAGCACGTTCGGATCGGCGGCGGCCTGCTCGATAAAGGCCTGCACAGAGGTGGAGAACGAGTCGTACGGGTGCTGCAGGAGCACGTCCTTCTCACGGACGATCGGCAGGATCTCCGACGGTTTCGAGCTCTCTGCCGGGGCGAGGTCCGGGTGCATCTGCCCGCGGAACGGCGGGTAGCGCAGGTCGGAGCGCTCGAGGTCGGCGACGAGGTTGAGCCCGCGCAGGTCGAGCGGGGCAGGCAGTCGGTAGACCTCGCTGTCGGTGACCGTGAGCTCGCGCACCAGCAGGTCGAGCACGTGGTCGTCGATGGTCTCGTCCACCTCGAGACGGACGGGTGGTCCGAACCGGCGCCTGGTCAGCTCCTTCTCCAGAGCCGTGAGGAGGTTCTCGGCGTCGTCCTCCTCCACCTCGAAGTCCTCGTTGCGGGTGACGCGGAAGGTGAAGTGCTCCCGCACCTCCATGCCGGGGAACAGCATGTCGAGGTGGGCGGCGATGACGTCCTCGAGCGGGACGAAGCGGGTGCTGAACAGGTCGGACGTCGAGGGCTCGCCGGTCGGGGGTTCGATGTGCAGGAGCCGCGGCAGCAGCGGCGGCACCTTGACGCGCGCGAAGTGCTCCTTGCCGGTCTTGGGGTTGATGAGCACCACGGCCAGGTTGAGCGACAGACCCGAGATGTAGGGGAACGGGTGGGCCGGGTCGACGGCCAGCGGGGTGAGGACCGGGAACACGCGGTCGGTGAACAGCTCGGAGTGCAGGGCTCGCTCGGGCTCGCTCAGCTCGTCCCACCGGACGATCGAGATGCCCTCCTCCTCGAGAGCAGGCTGCACCCTGTCCTTGTAGACGACGGCCTGCATCGCCTGGAGCTCATGGGCGACGAGGGAGATCTGCTCGAGTACCTCGCGCGGCTCGAGACCGGACGCCGAGCGGACGGCCAGGCCCGTGGCGATGCGGCGCTTCAGCCCGGCGACCCGCACCATGAAGAACTCGTCGAGGTTGGACGTGAAGATGGCGAGGAACCGGGCCCGCTCGAGCAGCGGCACCGAGTCGTCGGCCGCGAGCTGCAGGACGCGCTCGTTGAACTGCAGCCACGAGATCTCGCGGTCGAGGAACCGGTCGGCGGGCAGCCCGCTGTCGTCCTGGCCACCGGTGGCGTTGACGATCCGCATGAAGCGCCCGTTGGACGCCCGCGGCTGTGCGCTGGCGATCGACACCTCATGACCGGCGTCGTCGCCGTCGAAGATCTCGGTGTCGTCGCTCGGGTGCGTGGTCAGGCTCATGGGCGTCATCCTGACACTGCGGGGTGAACAGCGCGCGAATACATCACGTCCACCATGATGCTGCGAAATCCCAGCCCCGTGTAGGTGCGTATTGCCGCCTGGTTGTCGCCGTCGACGTAGAGGACGACCTCGGGCAGCCCCAACCCCGCCAGGTGGGCCAGTCCGAGCGCCGTGACCGGCCGACCCAGGCCTCGCCCCTGGTATGCCGGGTGCACGCCGACCACGTACACCTCCCCAACGAGTTGGCTCGCTGCGCGAACCTCCTCGCCGTGGCCCCGCCGTGGGGGCAGGGTCGCTTCGCGACCCGCCCCGCCGTGGGCCCGTCCAGCCGTCTGGCTCGGGTCCATGGACGAGCGTTGCTCGGGATCGACCTTGGTCCAGTGGAAGGCCGCGAGCTCGGGCTTTGCGCCGCCGCTCGTCGCGGCCTCGTCGGCCGGGGTGACCGTGTAGTCCGCCTCGACGAGGATGAAGCCCGCTGCGTCGAACCAGGGTTGGGCGATCCGGTCCTGAAGGTCGACCAGGGTCAGCCGACCCTGCTCGGGGTGGTGCGCGAACGCCGCGGCGTTGGTGGCCAGCCAGGCCTGCTCGTCCCGGCCTGGCTCGAAGGCCCGGGCGGTGAACCCTGCAGGCAGGGCCGTTGCAGCGGGCTCCAGGTCTGCCTTGGTCAGCGGCCGGGCCATCTTGTGGAGCTCGCGGACCGCCGTGAGTCCCGCGCTGGCGGCCAGCGCCTGCGCAGCCGGCAGCTGGCCGTGCGCCCACAGCCGTGCTTCAGGGGCAGCCCCCAGCACCGCATCGACCAGGGCCCGGCCGGTGCCGTGGCGTCGGGCGTCCGGATCGACGACGAGCTCGGCTGACGCGTCCGGCCCCGCGGGGGAGTCCAGCTGGGCGTACCCCGTGAGCTGCTCCCCGGCATACGCCAGGAGGTGGCGGACCCGCCCGCCAGGGGCGGTGAGGGAGAGCAACGGCTGTTCGGACAGCGGGCTGACGCCGTCTGCGGCGACGGCACGTACCTGCAGGTCGTGGACCTGTGCGGCTTCGGTGGGCGTCAAGGTGTCGGCGAGGCGGACGGGAGATAACGGCACAGAAAGCATTGCACCATGCATCTTCCCTCCGGGCCGATCCGCCGTTAGCGTGCACGGATCCGGCTACCGCCGGTTTCACCTCCCGCACAAGGACGCACACATGACCTCTTCCCGCACCCGACGCGTATCCAGCGTCGTGGCCGTGGCCGCACTCGCGGCCACCGGTGCGGCCTTCACGGGAGGCAGCACGTCCGCTGCCCCCAACGGGCCGACGATGAACATCCAGCTGCTGTCGTTCAACGACTTCCACGGCAACCTCAAGCCGCCGACCGGTTCGAGCGCCCGGCTCGTCACGGGCCACGCCCTGAACCCCGCCGGGACCGCCGCGGTCGACGTGACCTACGAAGGCGCCGGAGGTGTCGAGTACCTCGCCACGCACCTCAAGCAGGCGCGCGTGGGCCACCCCTACTCGCTCACGGTTGCAGCGGGCGACATCGTGGGGGCCAGCCCCCTCCTGTCGGCGTCGTTCCACGACGAGCCCACCATCGAGGCCATGAACTCGCTCGGTCTGGACGCGACCTCGGTGGGCAACCACGAGTTCGACGAGGGCTACAAGGAGCTGCAGCGGCTGGCCAACGGTGGGTGCATCGCCGACGGTGCGGGTGCCAACAACCAGGACTCCTGCCCGGGCGGCAAGAGCTTCGCGGGCGCCGACTTCCCGATCCTCGCCGCCAACGTCAAGTACGCCGGCACCAACCAGACCATCCTGCCGCCCTACACGATCAAGAACATCAAGGGCGCCAAGATCGGCTTCATCGGCATGACGCTCAAGGACACCCCCAACATCGTCACCAAGTCCGGCATCGAGGGCCTGGAGTTCACCGACGAGGTGCAGACGGCCAACGCACTCGTTCCGGAGCTGCGCGCGCAGGGCGTCAACGCGATCGTCGTCCTGATCCACCAGGGTGGTGCGCCGGCACGCGAGTCGTGGGTCGGTCCGGACGGCAAGACCTACAACGTCAACCCCAACTACAAGTGGGCCTGCGAGGGCGGCACCCTGGACCCGGCACAGTCGCCGATCCTCGGTATCGCAGCCAACCTCGACCCGGCGATCGACATGGTCATCTCCGGCCACACCCACCAGCCCTACGTCTGCAACGTCCCCGACCCCAAGGGCCAGCCCCGGATGGTCACGTCCGCCTCGTCCTTCGGCCGGCTGTTCACCGACACCGAGCTGACCTACGACAAGCGCACCCAGGACATCGTCCGCACGTCGGTGGACTCGGCCAACATGATCGTCACCCGGACCGTCCCGGCCGACCCCGCCCAGACGGCGCTGATCAACCGGTACAACACCCTCGTGGCGCCGATCGCCAGCCGTGTCCTCGGCACGATCACCGCTGACGTGACGACCGCTGGCAACGCCGGCGGCGAGTCGCAGCTCGGCGACCTCATTGCCGACGGCCAGCTCGCCGACCCGTCGACGGTCACAGCCGGCAAGACACCGGTGATCGCCTTCATGAACCCCGGAGGGATCCGGACCAACCTCACCTACGCCAACAAGTCGTGGAACGAGCAGCCCGGTGAGGTCACCTACGAGGAGGCGTTCAACGTCCAGCCGTTCAACAACTACCTCGTCTCGATGGACCTCACGGGTAGCCAGGTCAAGGAGCTGCTCCGCGAGCAGTGGGGTGGCGGCGCCATCACGTCGCCCAACACCGTGGCCACCCAGAAGATCCTGCAGATCTCCAAGGGCTTCGCGTACAGCTACACCGACACCCCCACCGGGCGCGTCCTCGGAGCGGTCACCCTGAACGGTGCCCCGCTGGTGGACACGCAGTCCTACCGAATCGTGACGAACAACTTCCTCTCCGATGGTGGTGACGGCTTCCCGGCGTTCGTCGGCGGCACCACCAAGTACTTCGGTGGCCTCGACATCGATGCCTTCGCGAACTACCTGGAGGCGAACTCGCCGTACAGCCCGACCGTGGCGACGCGGATCACGAAGAACTGATCCACGACACCTGGCAGTGACAAGGCGCCCCTCCCGGGAACGGGAGGGGCGCCTTCGTCGGTTCTGCCGTTGCTCTGCAGAGCGTTGGAGCGCAACGCGATTCAGAGGTCGGCTCGGACACCCTCGGCGGAGACGTCTTCAGCCGGGACGAAGCGGTAGCCCACGTTGCGCACGGTGCCGATGAGCACCTCGTGCTCGGAGCCGAGCTTGGCGCGTAGCCGCCGGACGTGGACGTCCACCGTTCGCGTGCCGCCGTAGTAGTCGTAGCCCCAGACCTCCTGGAGCAGCTGGGCGCGGCTGAACACGCGCCCGGGGTGCTGGGCGAGGTACTTCAGGAGCTCGAACTCCTTGTAGGTCAGGTCGAGCAGCCGCCCGCGAACCCGTGCCGAGTAGGTCGCCTCGTCGATCGTGACCTCGCCCGAGGTGATCTGGACGTCCTCGGGCTCCTGGTTGTCCTGGAGTCGCCCCGCCGCGAGCCGCAGCCGCGCCTCGACCTCGGCCGGGCCGGCGGACTCCAGCAGGACCTCGTCGACGCCCCACTCGGCGGTGATTCCCGCCAGACCGCCCTCGGTGAGGATGGCGATGAGGGGGACCGACATGCCCGTGGCGCGCAGCACGCGGCACAGCGACCGGGCCACCGCGAGGTCGCGCCGGGCGTCGAGCAGGACGGCGTCACACGGCGGGGCGTCGACCAGTGCGGTCGGTTCGGCGGGGATGATGCGCACGTGGTGAGTGAGCAGGCCCAGTGCCGGCAGCACCTCGGCGCTGGGCGCCAAGGCGTTCGTCAGCAGCAACAGACGGGCCATGCCTTGAAAGGATACGGCTGCGGGGCCGCCGCAGCGCCTCTGCACACATGGTGAGATCGTTGTCTCACGAGAGGAGCGTGGGTATGCCGCGTGAGAACGATGCTGCGACCGTCACCGTGCGCACCGCAACGGTGCGGTACTGGGCCGGCGCCAGAGCCGCGGCCGGCGTGGAGTCCGACGTCGTCCGTGGCTGCGCGACGGTTGCCGACGCCGTGGCGACGGTCGACGCGCTGCACCCCGACCTCGCCCCGGTGACGGCCGTCAGCACCCTCCTCCTCGACGGCCGGGCGACGCACCGCGACCAGCCACTACCCGAGGGGTCGGTGCTCGAGGTACTGCCTCCCTTCGCCGGAGGGTGATGCGAGGATGCCCCTTGTGTCCGACGTCCCCGAGCAGGCGCCCAACAACCCTGCCGTCCCGCTCACCCGTCGCGAGCGTCGAGCCCACGCCCAGACCGCGAAGCCGGCCCTGCCGCGGCGGGCCCTCCTGCCTCGACCCCTGTCGATCGCCGCGACGCTGGCCTTTGCCGCCCTGGTGGCGCTGACCGGCTACGCCAGCCCCCAGTTCGTCGCCCTGGCTGTCGCGCTCGCCGGGCTGGTGCTGGCCTGGGGATGGCCGCTGCTGCTCAGCCTGCCCAGCCCGAGGGGCACCAGCGGGGTCCTCGCGATCGGCACCCTGCTGATGACCGGGACCGCCCTGCTCACCCGCAGCGACCCCTACCTCCAGTGGATGCCGGCCGCCCTGGCCGTCTCGGTCATCGTCGCCTTCCTGCACCAGCTGATGCGTCGCGACGGTCGCCCGCGGCTGACCGAGTCCGTGGCCGCCACGACATCGGGGTTGGCGATCATCTCCGCGGGCATCGCGCTGGCGCCGATCCCGCACGTGCTGGCCGGCGAGCACGCCCTCGCGGCGACGATGGCTGGCCTGGGCATCGGCGCCCTGGCCGACCCCTGTGTCTCGATCCGCCGCCTGCGGAAGTGGGCCCTGTTCATCGCCATGGTCCTCGGCGGAGGGGCTGCGGTCGTCGTCTCCCTACTGGCGGGCGACCCGATGACCGGCTCGGCAGCCCTCCTCGGCCTCCTTGCCGCCGCCATCTCGCACGCGGCTCGCCGGGTGCTGGCACCGTTGCCCGCGACGGCGATGCCCCGGGCGCAGCTCGCCGTGGCCGCGGCGTCGTCACTTCTCGTCGGCGTGGTGGCCTACGTCGTCGTGACGTCGCCCTGGTTCGCGACCTGACCTGCCCCGACCGCCCGGCACTTCTGGCCAAGGGGGCCGGATGGCTGACCAGCTGAGCGGCTCGGATGCGCGCTGGGTGGCCAGAAGGGGGAGGAGCCAGCCACGCGGCATACCGGCACCGCTGTCCCGCTCGGCGGCCGGTCGTCAGTAGACGAGGGCCTGGGCGCCCGGGGCGATGACCTCCTCGACGAAGGCCGCTGCGCCACGGATCACGACGCCGGGCACCAGATCGGCCGCACTGAGTTCACGTCGAGCCGCGCACTGACCGCAGACGGTGACCGTCCCGGAGGCTACGACTGCGTCGCGCAGGTCGGCCAGCGCAGCCGCGTGCGCCAGCTCGACGGCCTCCGCCCGACCCGGTACCGCCATCCACGAGGCGTCCCCCGTGAGCCACAGGCTCACTTCCACTCCGCTGGCCACCGCAGTCGCAGCGACGGTGAACGCCTGGTTGAGCCGTTCGAGTGACTCGACGCCACAGGTGACCTTGATGACGAGCGTGCGCGGGTCTGTCATGGTCCACAGGCTACGATCTGGCGCGTGCACACGTTCTACATCTCCCTCCTCGCGCTCACGGCCGTGGTGATCACCTGGTTCGCGGGCTTCGTCGTCTACCGCCTGGTCAAGACGCCCCGCTGATGCAGTTCACCCTCGACCCAGACCTCCCGCGCGCGCTGGCGCCCCTGGCCTGGCTGATCGGACGCTGGGAGGGCGCCGGTGTCGTCGGCTACCCCACCATCGAGTCGGCCAACTTCGGGCAGGAGATCGAGGTCACCCACGACGGTCGCCCGTTCCTCGAGTGGCACAGCCGCACGTGGCTGCTCAACGAGGCCGGCGAGAAGGTGCGCCCCCTCGCGACCGAGCTCGGGTTCTGGCGTCCGTTCGAGGACGGCGAGGTCGAGTTTCTGCTCACCCACCCGACCGGCATCGTCGAGCTGTACTACGGCAAAGCCGAGCCGGCCAAGATCGAGCTGCGCACCGACGGCGTGCTGCGCAGCCCGCACGCCAAGGAGTACAACGCCGCCACCCGGCTCTACGGACTGGTCAACTCCAACCTGATGTGGGCGATGGACATGGCTGCCATGGGTCAACCGCTGCAGAGCCACCTCTCCGCCGAGCTCAAGCGCGTCGGCTGAGGCTCCCGGATGTCATCGAACCCCGCGCGGGTCCTCACCGTCTGCACCGGCAACATCTGTCGTTCCCCGTTCCTCGAGCGCGCCCTCCAGACCGAGCTGGACAGCTCGTGGGGCCCCGGCGCCGTCGAGGTGTCCAGCGGCGGCACCGGAGCCATGGCGGGACACCCCATGGAGGACCAGGCGCGCGTGCTCCTGGAGTCCAAGGGGTATGCCGCGGACGGCTTCGTCGCGCGTGACCTCACCCCGGCGCTGGTCGCTGAGGCCGACATCGTGCTCACGGCCACCCGAGCCCACCGCGGCAAGGTGGCGATGCTGCACCCCAAGGCACTGCGCTATGTCTTCGCGTTCCGCGAGTTCGCCGACCTGGTGTCCGGACTGGCCGACGCACAGGTCCACGTCGCGTCCGACTCGGCCCGGGAGCACATCGCGCGGGTGGTCACGCTGGCTGCCGGCCAGCGTGGCCTACGGGCGCCGCTCACCGATGCTGCGGCCGACATCGTCGACCCCTATCGCCGGCCGGCGCAGGTGTTCGAGGACATGACCACCCAGATCATGGCCTCGCTGCCCGCCGTGGCCCGAGCCCTCGGGAGGCCGTGATGGCGCGCCTGGGCGAACGCGCGGGGATGGTCGGCCTGGCCGCCTTCCTCGTGGTCGATGTGCTGCTGGTCGGTTTCGCCATCACCAGCACCCGTCACCCCGTCACCCAGGGCGGCGCCACGATCGATCCCGGTGTCGTCGCCACGTCGTCGCCCACGACCACCAAGACCACGGAAGGTCCGGTGACGCTCAGCGTGAAGGTCGTGCCGTTGACGCGGGGCCTGGTGGCGTTCGACAAGGACACCGCGTTCCGCTTCACCGTCGGCAGCTGCAAGTCGGCCGGTTCCAAGCTCGAGCTGACCCGCAACGGCGGCCAGACCTGGGGTCCGCGGTCGGCACCCTACGACACCATCGTCCGTGTCCGGGTCCGACCTGACGGTTCAGCGTTCGCCGTGGGGGCGGACTCGGCGACGGACTGCGTTCCGGCCATCCGCCAGGCAAGTGCGCTCGACGCCGACTTCGGCGACTCGGTGGCCGTCAAGGACGCGTGGTTCCGCGACCCGCGGGCTGCGACGTCGGTGGGGATCCCCACCGGGGGTACCGCCAAGCCGTGCGGGTCGGGTCAGGTCGTCGACCTGGCCGTCATCGACTCCGGAGCCGCAGCCCTGTGCGCGGACGGCCGACTGCGGGTGAGCACCTCCGGTGACCAGTGGGAGACGTCCGCCACCGTCGAGGGGGCCCTCGCGCTGGCGCTGAACGCCAAGGCTCGCGCCTACGTCGTGGTCCCCGGCGCCGACTCCTGCGACGGCCTCGCCGTGGTGGACGCCGCCAAGCCCACCAAGGCCGTCGGCTGCGCAGCCGCAGACGTGGCCAAGGTCGATCCGGGGACGGTCGCCCTGTCGGTGACCGCCGGCGGTGGCTGGCTCGGTGTCGGTGAGACCGTCTACCTCGCCGGTGGCAACCTCGCGACCTGGAAGAAGGCCTGACCGGGTCGATCCCGCTATGGCGTGTGCGTGACGTCCTGGTAGGTGCCCATCGCGTCGTTCTGCAGGGCCTCGCCGAGGGTGCGCATGCCCGGCTCGTCGACGATGTCGATGGACGCGCCGACCGGTGAGGTGCCGAACCCGGTGAACGGGGCGGTCACGAACGCGATGTCGCGGCCCCTCAGGCTGCGCAGCGAGGCAGCCTCGCTGCGCATCTTGCTCACCGTGAACGCGTCGTCGACGGTGAGGTTCGCCGTGCCGGCGTCCACGAACTTGGCCAGGGTGACCGGGTTGGTCAGCACGCTCCTGCTGAGGGACTTGAGCATCAGCGCCTTGATGAAGGCCTGCTGGCGGCGGCCGCGCGAGATGTCGCCCTCACTGAGGTCCTTGCGCTCGCGGACGAAGGCCAGTGCCTCCGCGCCGCCCATCTGCTGGTAGCCCTTGCTGTAGGTGTAGCCGCTGTTGCTGCTCGGCTCCTCGACGTAGACGTTGACCCCGCCCACCGCGTCGGTCATGTTCTGGAAGCCCTCGAAGTCGACGATCGCCACGTGGTCGACGGGAACGCCCACGAGGTCCTGCAGGGTCTGGACCAGCAGGGGCGCACCGCCGTAGGCGAAGGCGGCGTTGATCTTGTCCTTGCCGTGTCCGGGCACGCTGACGTACAGGTCGCGTGGGAAGTGCACCAAGGTGACCGTCTTGCGGTCCCCGGCGATGTGCATGAGCACGATGACGTCCGAGCGGGCACCGGCCAGCCCGGCTCGGGCGTCGGAACCGATGAACAGAATGTTCTGGGCTTCCTTGGCCGCCGCCTTCTTCGTCGGCGCGGGCTCCGCTCCGCTGACCCCCGGGGTCGGCAGCAGCGACTGGTGCTTCACGTTCTTGCTGACGGTGTTGTTGAGGAACAGCAGGTATGCCGCCCCACCACCGACCACGACCAGGACCACGAGGGCCAGGAGCACGGCGAGCGTCCGCCGTACGCGCGAGCGCTTCGGGGGCGTCTTCGCGGGCGGATTCTCGGTCTCTTCGAATTGGTCGAGCACTCGCACAGTGTAGATATCACCCAAGGGTGGTCGTGACCGAACCGTAGAGTGGGAGGGTGCAGGACGTCGGCGAGCGGTTGCGGGCCCAGGGGCGGCGGATGACTCCGCAGCGCCAGCGAGTGCTCGACGCCGTGGCCGGGCTGGGCCACGCCACGCCTGAGGACGTCGTGGCCCAGGTGGCGCGCGACGGTGGTCCGGCGCTGGCCCCGTCGACGGTCTACCGGGCCCTGGACGCCCTCGAGTCCCTGCAGATCGTGGGACACACGCACCTCGACCACCGGGCGCCGAGCTACCACCTCGCCGACCACGCCGACCACATCCACCTCGTGTGCCGCAACTGCGGTCGCGTGCAGGAATGCCCCAAGGAGTACGCCGAGGGCTTCGCGGGGAATGTTCTGGCCGGTTCGGGCTTTGTTGCTGACGTGACACACATGGCGATCCACGGAGAGTGCGGCACATGCGCGACGCGCTAGAGACGACGACCGAGCCGAGCATCATCGAGCCGGTCACCGAGCCGACCCCCGAGGGGGCCGCGGAGCCGGGTATGCCGGCGGCGCCGGGATCGGCCGCTCGTTCCGTGCTGCTCGACCACCACGGCGCCGTCGAGGGGGACGGCCCTGACGCGGGCGTCGCCGCCCACTACGGGGACCCGCTGCGGGAGCAGCGCCTCCTCTCCGAAGGCCTGGCCGTCGTCGACCAGTCGCACCGCGGGGTCGTCACCGTCACCGGACCGGACCGGCTCTCGTGGTTGCACTCGATCACCAGCCAGCAGCTCACCGGGCTCGGTCCGCGGCAGTCGCGCGAAGCCCTGGTGCTGACGCCCAAGGGCCACGTCGAGCACAACCTGCACCTCGTCGATGACGGCGAGACCACGTGGATAACCACCGAACCCGGTCAGGCCGCCCCGCTGGTCACCTGGCTCGACTCGATGCGCTTCATGCTCAGGGTCGAGGTGTCCGACGTGACCTCCGACTGGGCCGTCCTCGGCGAACCCTCAGCTCTCGAGTCCCAGCCCGGCGAACCGCTGTCCTGGCGCGATCCCTGGCCGGACCTTGTGGGCGACACCGCGGCATACGGACCGGTCGATGGGCACCCGGCCATCGGTCGGGCGTGGCGCGAGGTCCTGGTCCCGCGACCGGCGCTGGCCGAGGCGGTCGCGGACCGCGACCTCGCCGGCAGCTGGGCGAGCGAGGCGCTGCGGGTCACGGCCTGGCGTCCGCGCCTCGGCTTCGAGACCGACCACCGCACCATCGCGCACGAGGTCGACTGGCTGCGGACGGCGGTGCACCTGCACAAGGGGTGCTACCGCGGCCAGGAGACGGTCGCCCGCGTCCACAACCTCGGCCGGCCGCCACGCCGGCTGGTGTTCCTGCACCTCGACGGGTCCGGGCACACGCTGCCGGAGCGCGGCGCACCCGTCATGGCGGGGGACCGACAGGTGGGCCAGCTCACCTCGGTGGCCAGGCACTACGAGGACGGGCCGGTCGGGCTCGCGCTGGTCAAGCGCAACACCCCCGTCGACGAGACCCTCGACGTGGCCGGCATCAGCGCCAGCCAGGTCGAGGTCGTCGCACCGTAGGGCCGTTGAGGGCTCAGACCTTGGCGGACTGGGCGTTGCGCTCGCGCGCTCGCTCCTTGCGGCTGCGCGCAGGCGTGATCGGCGCGTAGCCCTCGGAGTAGTAGTAGTTCTCGGCGTTCGCTCCACGCGTGGGGATCCGGTTGACCACCAGGCCCAGGACGTTGCCGTTGACCGCCTTGACGGACATGAGCGCCCGGCTCAGCTGCTCCTTGTTGACGACACCGCAGCCGACCACCAGCACCACTCCGCCGGTGATCGTGCTCAGGACGGTGGCGTCGGTCACGGGCAGCACGGGCGGGGCGTCGATGATGACGTAGTCGAACATCTCCTCGAGCTGACGGATGGTCCGCGACATCGTCTCCGAGCCGAGGAGCTCGCTCGGGTTGGGCGGGATCTGGCCCGCGCCGAGCACCATGATCCCGGTGTCGCCGAACGGCTGGAGCACGTCGATCAGCTCGGCCTGGCCGATGAGTACGTTGGTCAGGCCCACGGAGCCCTCCATGCCCATGTAGCGCAGCAGGCGGGGACGACGCAGGTCGGCCTCGATGACGCAGACCCGCGCCCCGGCCGCGGCCATGCTGATCGCGAGGTTGGCCGTCGTCGTGGTCTTGCCCTCGCTGGGGAGCGATGAGGTGAACACGATGGAACGTGGGTGGTTGGCGGCGTCGACGAACTGCAGGTTCGTGCGCAGCGCCCGGAACGCCTCGGCCCGGGGGCCGTGCGGGTCGGACTGGACGATGAGCGGGTTCTTCGGGCCCTCCGGGTCGTAGGTGATCCCGCCGATGATCGTCGCGTCGACCGCTTCCTTGACGTCACGCTCGCTCTTGATGGACGTGTCGAACGTGTCGCGCAGCAGGGCGACACCGAGCCCGACAAGGAGTCCGAGGACGATCCCGAGGCCGATGTTGCGCACCGGGTTCGGGCTGATCGGGCCTTCGGGTACCGACGGCGGTCGGACGACCGAGACCTTGACCGGGCTGACCGAGTCGTCGGACACCCGCTCGAGGTCCAGGATGCTCGTCGAGAACTGCTTGCCCACGGCGCTGGCGATGCGCGCCGCCTGCTCCGGGTCGTGGTCGGAGACCAGGACGTCGATCAGGACGGTGTCGAGCGGCACGCTGGCCGTGATGCGGGCGCCCAGCTCGTCGGCGTTGTCGGTCAGGCCGAGGTCCTTGATGACCGGGTCGAGCACCTTTGGTGTGGTGATGAGGTCGGAGTAGGACTTCACGCGCTGCTGGGTGAAGGTGTTGCCCTGCAGCAGCTGGGTCGAGTCCTGACCACCGGACGTGGACACGAACAGCTGGGTGCGTGCCTGGTAGGTCTTGGGGCTCCACAGGGTGAGCAGTGCGGCCAGCGCCACCATCAGCAGGGTCACGGCAGCAATGGCGCGCCAGCGCTTGCGCACGACCCGGTAGTAGTCGTGAAGGTCCACGGTCCTGCTTTCACTGTCTGGGCGTGTTCGATCGGCCCCAGTAGGTTTCGGTTGGCTGTGAGCGCCCACAGTGTCCCACACAACGGCGGGGTGACCGGGTCGAGCGGTGTGGGCACGGCTGCCATGATGTCGGCCATGGCTCTTACGCAAGGCTCCGCCCACGGCACCCTCATCACCGTCGCCCCCACGGGCGCAGAGCTGGCCAAGGCGGACTTCCCCCAGCTGCCGACGACGCTGGAGGAGCTCGTCGAGACCGCTGTCGCCTGCGAGGCGGCTGGCGCGTCGATGATCCACCTGCACATCCGCGACGGCGAGCACCGGCCGACGCTGGACCAGGGACATCTCAAGGCGGCGGTGGACGCCCTGCGCGAGCAGACGTCGCTGGTCATCCAGCTGTCGACGGGCGGCAGCGTGCACGATCCCCTCGACCAGCGGCTCACGGTCCTCGACGCCGAGCCCGACTCCTGCTCCCTCACCTGCGGCACCACCAACTTCGGCGACGACGTCTTCCTGAACCCCTACGGCTTCATGTCCGACCTCTATGTCCAGGCCCAGGAGCGCGAGGTGGTGCCCGAGTTCGAGCTGTTCGACCTGGGTCACGTGACGTCGCTGGCCCGCCTCATCGACACGCACGGCCTGCCGTTCGGGGGCAAGGTGCACGTCGACTTCGTGACCGGCGTGCCTGGAGGTATGCCGGGGACGCCTGCTGCGCTGCTCGCCGGGGTCGCGATGCTGCCGCCCGAGGTCACCTCGTGGTCGGCGACCGGGATCGGCCGCAGCCACCTGCCCGTGGCTGCCGCCGCGTTGTCGGCCGGTGGACACCTGCGGGTGGGCATGGAGGACAACGTGGTCTTCGCGCGCGGCGTACCCGTCGAGCACAACTCCCAGCTCGTGGAGCGGGTGGTCCACCTGGCCGACGTGATGCAACGTCCCGCGTTGTCCACCGCCGACGCCCGCGTGATGCTCGGCGTCAAGGACCGTGGCTGACCCCGTCGCAAGACCGAACTCCTGCCTCCACGACCCCTGGGGTTCGCCCTGTGATGCGGAACACGCTGCCTTGAGTTTGCATTCTGCTAACTAGAGCAAGCAGACTGGGGGCATGAGCCGAATTCCGTTGGGGCCGCTGAGCCACAACAACCTGGGTGACTACCTGCGTGAGCAGCGTCAGTCCGCCCGGCTCTCGCTGCGCCAGCTCTCCGAGCTCGCCGGTGTGTCCAACCCCTACCTGTCGCAGATCGAGCGGGGCCTGAAGAAGCCCAGCGCCGAGATCCTCCAGCAGCTCGCCAAGGGCCTCGAGGTCTCAGCGGAGTCGCTCTACGTGCGGGCCGGGATCCTCGACGAGCGCCACGGCGACGCCCCGACGACGCATGGCGCCCCGCTCGACACCAGGGCCGTCATCGGCGCCGACCCGCAGCTCACCGACCGCCAGAAGGCCGCCCTGCTCGACATCTACGACTCGTTCGTCGGCGTCGAGGCCAAGCCGGTCCGCAGGCGTTCGTCCGGCAGCACCAAGACCAGCAGCAAGACCAGCACCACGTCCAGCACCACCAAGACCAGAAGCACCACCCCTCGTAACCAAGGAGCCTGACATGGCACTCGTTGCCGACATCCGCAAGACCGTCACCGACACCACCCCCGTGTTCGCCGTCGTCGGCCTGACCGACATCGCCGTCGAGAAGGTGCGCGACGCCCGCGTCAAGGCCACCGCCGTTCGCGTGGACCTCGCCCCCGCCGCCCTGCAGTCCAAGGCCCAGGCCCGCGTGACCGAGGCTGCCGGGCAGGCCCAGGAGCTCCCGGCCCTGGCTCTCAACCGCGGCCTCGAGATCGCCGGCAAGGCGCAGGAGACCTACGAGACCGTCGCCGCCCGCGGCGAGAAGCTGGTCAAGCGGGTCCGCACCCAGAAGTCGACCAAGGACCTCCTGGCGCAGGCCGAGGCCACCTTCTCCCTGGGCAAGGGTGCCGTCACCACGGTCCGCAAGTCCGCCACCGACATCCAGCGCTCGGCCAAGGCCACGCTGACCACCGGTCGCAAGCAGGCCGCCGTTGCTGCTGACGTCATCGCCGACTCCGTCGTCGAGGAGGCCGCCGAGGCCAGCACCGCGGTGAAGCAGTCCGCCACGCGCACCCGCACGGCCGCCAAGCGCACCGCGACGACCACCAAGAAGTCCGCTGCCGCGAGCAAGTCCGCCGCCAAGGGCGCGACCACCAGCGCGAAGAAGACGGCCACCGCCACCAAGAAGGCCAGCACCGCTGCCGCCACGAAGGTCGGCGCCTGACCTACCCCCAGCCAATCGGCCCCCTCCCGTGATCCGGGTGGGGGCCGTTTGCGTTGTCCCGCAGCCCGCCGCGGACCACCGCCGCGGGGCGGTGGCTAGGCTCGGCGGGTGAGCACGCCGCATACCGACACCCCACCCGCCCTCGACGACGCACCGGTCCTCGCACACTACGTACGCGGAGGCTTCGTCGAGTCCGCGCACCGCGCCTCTGTGGTCGCGACCGCGGCGGACGGCAGCCACCTGCTGGCCCTCGGCGCGGTCGACGACCCGATCTTCCCGAGGTCGTCCAACAAGCCGGTCCAGACCCTCGCGATGGTCCGGGCGGGCCTGCGCATGCCGCCCGCCCACCTCGCCATCGCGTCGGCCAGCCACTCGGGGGAGGACTTCCACCTGGCCGCGGTGCGCGAGATGCTCGCGTCCGCGGGGCTGACCGAAGGCGCACTCCAGAACACGCCGGACTACCCCGTCAACGAAGAGGCGCGCGAGGCGGTGCTCCGTGCCGGCGGTGGCAAGCTGCCGATCACGCAGAACTGCTCGGGCAAGCACGCGGCGATGCTGGCCACCTGCGTCGTCAACGGGTGGGACACCGAGACCTACCGCGACCCCAACCACCCCCTGCAGCAGGCGATCTCCCAGACCCTGGCCGAGCTGACCGGTGACGAGATCACCGCCGTCGCGGTCGACGGCTGTGGCGCACCCGTGATGGCAGTGACGCTGGCCGGCCTGGCGCGCGCGTTCGGCCGGATGGCCGCCGCCGAGCCGGGCACGCACGAGGCCGAGGTGGCCGACGCGATCCGCGGCAACCCGGCATACCTCGGGGGCACTGGACGCGACGTCACCGCCCTCATCGAGTCCACGCCCGGACTGATCGCCAAGGACGGCGCCGAGTCCGTGTATGCCGTCGGGCTGGCCGACGGGCGCGGCGTCGCCGTCAAGGTCGCCGACGGCTACCCGCGGGCCAAGCCGGTGATCCTCGCGGCCGCGCTGCGCCGCCTCGGCGTCGAGTCGCCGGCCCTCGCACAGCTCGAGCACTCCCCGGTGCTGGGGCACGGCGAGGTCGTCGGAGCCATCGTCGCCGTCAACATCTGAGCCTGTGCGCGCCGTCCTGCAGCGGGTGACCAGCGCGTCGGTCTCGGTCGACGGTGCGGTCGTCGGAGCCGTCGACCGCCCAGGGCTGGTTGCTCTGGTGGGAGTGACCCACGGCGACGGCCCGGACCAGGTCGAGGCGATGGCCCGCAAGATCAGCGAGCTGCGGATCCTGCGTGACGAGCGTTCGGTCCTCGACGAGGGAGCGCCGGTGCTGGTCGTCAGCCAGTTCACCCTCTACGCCGACACGCGCAAGGGTCGGCGTCCGTCGTGGAACAACGCGGCGCCCGGAGCCGTCGCAGAACCGCTGGTGGACGCGGTCGTCGGTGCCCTGCGGGCTCGAGGTGTGGAGGTCGCGACCGGAAGGTTCGGCGCCATGATGGAGGTCACCCTCGTCAATGACGGTCCGGTCACCCTGGTCGTCGACGTCTGACCCTTAGGCTGTCTGCATGTTCTCCGCGCTCGGTTCCGCACAGGGCATCGTGATCCTGCTGCTCAGTCTCGCTGCCTTTGCGGCCGAGGTCTTCGCCCTCGTCGACGCAGTACGCCACCGTCCGGACGCCTTCGTCGCGGCCGGCAAGCGCACCAAGCAGTTCTGGTCGATCATCCTGGGGGTGGCCGTGCTGCTCGGCTTCGTGTCGGTCGGTCGTAGCCTGCTCTTCTCGATCGGGCTGATCGCCGTCGTCGCCGCGGGCATCTACCTCGCCGACGTGCGTCCTGCGCTGCGCCAGGTGAGCGGACGGGGCGGCGGCTCCCAGCACATGGGACCGTACGGACCGTGGTGACGGGCGATCACGCCGTGACCGGGGACCAGGCTGCGGAGATGGACCGCAGCGGTGACGTGTCGGACCTGCCGGACCCGCGCAGCGACATCTTCACGGTGCAAAGGCCCTGGGGGAACTTCCAGCAGTTCTGCTCCAACGAGCGCGTCACCGTCAAGATCATCACCGTCGACCCGGGTCACCGGCTCTCGCTGCAGACCCACGACCACCGGGGCGAGTTCTGGCAGGTCCTCGACGTGCCGATCGAGGTGACCGTCGGCGACCGGACCTGGAGTGCCGCCCCGGGCGAGGCGGTCTGGGTGCCGTGCCACGCGGTGCACCGGATGGCCAACAAGGGCGACCAGCCCGGCCGGCTGCTCGAGATCGCCTACGGCGACTTCGACGAGGCCGACATCGTCCGCCTCCAGGACGACTACGCCCGCTGAGCGCCCGCGCAGCAACCTTTGCTAGCAGCTAGCAGAGTTTAGGCATGACCGGGCGGGGCGACGGCGGACCAGGCCACGGTGACCTCGCCGAGGCGCCACCGCCCGGGCCCGTCGAGGACCGGCCATCCGTCGTCACGGACGGCGTCCATCGCCGCCAGGAACCGTTGCCGCACACCGAAGCTGGCGTGCTGGGCTGCATGCACCCACGCCCTGTCCAACGCCTGAAGCCACGCGTGGACGGGTTCGCCTTCCACGTTCCGGTGGATGAGTGACTTGGGCAGCCGTTCGGCGACGTCGGAGGGGCGGTCCAGCCCTCGCAGTCGCCACGACAGGCTCAGCGACACGGGGCCGGCCCGCTCGACGGCGATCCACGCGCTGCGCCGACCGAGCTCGTCGCAGGTGCCGTCGACCAGCAGCCCATCGGGGGTGAGCCGCTCCTGGACGACGGCCCAGGCCTGCACGACCTCGGACTCGTCGTACTGTCGGAGCACGTTGAAGGCGCGCACCACCGTGGCCTGACGCCCGGCGTCGAGTGGCACCTCGAAACCGCCGAGCCGGAACGAAAGGCCTTCCCGCTCAAGGGACTTCCCCAAGGCAACCCGCTCGGGCTCGATCTCGATCCCCACCACCTGGACGTCCGGGCGGACTCGCCGCAGCCGGTCGTGCAGCTCGACGGCGGTCACGGGGGAGGCGCCGTACCCGAGGTCGACCACGACCGGCATACCCTCGGCCCACCGCAGCCGCCACGCCTGGGGCCCCGCCAGCCAGCGGTCCACCCGGCGGAGGCGGTTGGGGTTGGTGGTGCCGCGGGTGATGGTGCCCACCGGTCGCTGCACAGCCACGCGCGCAGCCTACGCGGCGCCGCCGCCTAGGCTGAGCAGGTGCGATGGCTGAGGCGGATGCGATGGCGGGAGCGAGACGTCAGCCGCAGCATGGTCGCGCTGGTGGCCTCGCTGGCCGCCCTTGCCCTGCTCGGGCTCGTCACGAACGTGCCAGGGTGGCTGGGGCACGGCGACGGCTTCGTCGACGTATCGCCGGGGCTGCTGAAGGTCGACCCCGGAGCCAAGGGGGTGGCGACCCTGGGTGGGGGTGTGAGCGTCTCCCTCTACTCAGACGGACTGCGGATCAGCCGCGACAACGACCTGCTCCTGCAGACCGTGATCGGGGGGTCGATGCTGTCTGCGGTCGAGGGTAGCGCGACGACCGACGGTGCCGGTCGGACCGAGGAACGCGTCACCGCCAGCTACGACAACGTGACGATCACCGAGCTGGTCTTCCTGCCGGGTCGGGCGAGCTACTTCGGCACCGTCCAGGACGGGAAACGGTCGCTGCCCCTCACCCTGCGCATCGAGTCGGCTGGTGGGGTGGTCCGGATCGGAGCCTCGGTGAACGGCGCCGACGGCGTGGTCTGGCACCTCAACCGGGAACCTCAGACCGTGGGGATCCGGCCCGCCCTCCCCGCGGTCAACCTCCGCAACTCCGCGGCGTGGGTGGACCCGGGAGCGGTCGAGGGCCGCGCGGCCTTCTCCACGCTCCTCGGCACCGACATCGGGGTCGGGCCGCAGCGAGTCGCTCGCGGCGTCGACATCCGGACGCAGGGGCGCACCGACATCCACATCTGGTCCGACTCCTGCTCGCTGACTGTCTCGTCCCAGGCCAGGCCGGAGCCGACGCCACGCAGCGCACCCGCCTGAGCACCGCGTCGTAGCGGCGACGGAGTGCGTGGCAGACTCGAAGCATGGGCTGCTGCGAACGCATCGACCGCGTCGCGATGTTGAGCGTCCACACCTCACCGTTGGAGCAGCCCGGCACGGGTGACGCGGGGGGCATGAACGTCTACGTCGTCGAGGTCGCCCACCAGCTGGCCAAGCTCGGCGTCGAAGTGGAGATCTTCACCCGCACCACGACGGCCGACCTGCCGCCGACGGTCGAGATGGAGCCGGGCGTCATCGTCCGCCACGTCACCGCAGGCCCCTACGAGGGACTCGGCAAGGACGACCTGCCCGGTCAGCTGTGCGCCTTCGCCGCCGGGGTGATGCGCACCGGGGCGCACGAAGCCGAGGGGCACTACAGCCTCGTCCACTCGCACTACTGGCTGTCCGGCCAGGTCGGGTGGCTGGCGGCCGACCGCTGGCAGGTCCCCCTCGTGCACACCATGCACACGATGGCGAGGGTCAAGAACCTGCACCTCGCCGAGGGGGACACCCCCGAACCCGCCGGCCGGGAGATCGGTGAGGTGCAGGTCGTGGAGGCGGCGGACCGCCTCATCGCCAACACCCTGGGTGAGCGCCACGAGCTGATCGACCTGTATGCCGCGGAGCCCGACAAGGTGGTCGTCGTGCCTCCCGGGGTGGACCTGTCGCTCTTCTCGCCGGGTGACACGCGCGCGGCGCGGGCCGCCGTGGGGCTGCCGCAGGACGCCAGGGTGCTGCTCTTCGTGGGTCGGATCCAGCCACTCAAGGCACCCGAGGTGTTGATCAAGGCCGCCGCGGAGCTGCTGGCGCGGCACCCGCACTGGGCAGGGGAGCTCGTCGTGGCGGTGCTCGGTGGGCCGTCCGGCTCCGGCCTGGCGCACCCGCGTGGCCTGCAGGAGCTGGCCGAGGGTCTCGGCATCAGCGCCCAGGTGCGGTTCGTGCCGCCGGTGCCCAGGGCGCAGCTCGCCGACTGGTACCGCGCCGCCGACCTCGTCGCCGTTCCTTCGCACTCGGAGTCCTTCGGGCTGGTCGCCGTCGAGGCGGAGGCCTGCGGGACCCCGGTCGTCGCGGCCGACGTCGGCGGGCTGCCGACCGCGGTCGGCGATGCCGGCATCCTGGTGGACGGGCACGACCCCCACACGTGGTCGCTGGCCCTCGAGTCCCTGCTCGTGGATCCGGCGCAGCGAGAGTCCCTGAGCCGCAAGGCCGTCGCGCATGCAGCCCTGTTCGGCTGGGACCGCACGACCGAGCGGTTGTACGAGGTCTACGTGGAGGCCTGCCGGGCGCGGTCCTACTCCAAGGACACCCCCTCCCCGAACGGGTCGCTGGCTGCAGGCATCCCTGCGGCGGTCGTGCCGTGAGCGAGCTGACGACCAGCATCGAGGGGTTCCTCGCCGAGGCCGGGATCGAGTGGGAGCCGGGCGCGCGGGATGGTGAGTTCGTCCTCACCCTGCCGGGCGAGAAGAAGCTCAAGACGGTCGTGTCGCTCGTGGCCGGCCAGGATGCCCTGTCCGTGTCGGCGTTCGTCATCCGCAACCCCGACGAGAACCACGAACGGTTCTACCGGTTCCTGCTGCGCAAGAACCTGCGACTGCCGGGGCTCGCCTACTCGGTCGACAAGGCAGGCGACGTCTACGTGACCGGACGCGTTCCCGCGGGCGGGGTCGACGCGGCCTACCTCGACCAGATCCTGGGCGTCGTGCTGGAGGCCGCGGACGCCCACTTCAACGAGCTGCTCGCGATCGGGTTCCTCACGAGCATGCAGAAGGAGTGGGACTGGCGGGTGTCGCGGGGCGAGTCACTGCGCAACCTCGAAGCGTTCCGGTCACTGCTCGACCACCCTGTAGACCACGGCTGAGCGCGCGGCTGGCTCGTCGCTAGGCTGGTCCGCATGGCCTACACGCTGATCCTGCTCCGTCACGGGCACTCCGACTGGAACGCCAAGAACCTCTTCACCGGCTGGGTCGACGTCGACCTGAACGACCAGGGCCGCGAGGAAGCCGTCAACGGTGGAAAGCTGTTGAAGGACAAGGGAGTTCTGCCGACCGTCGTGCACACCTCGGTGCTGCGCCGCGCGATCACCACGGCCAACCTGGCGCTCGACGCGGCGGACCGGCACTGGATCCCCGTGCGGCGTGACTGGCGGCTCAACGAGCGGCACTACGGCGCACTGCAGGGCCTGGACAAGGCCGCGACCCGGGACAAGTACGGGGACGAGCAGTTCATGCTGTGGCGCCGGTCGTTCGACACACCGCCGCCGCCCATCGAGCTCGGCAGCGAGTACGACCAGACCGGCGACCCGCGCTATGCCGGCATCGAGGTGCCGCGCACCGAGTGCCTCAAGGACGTCATCGAGCGGTTCATGCCCTACTGGAAGGGGCCGATCCAGGACGACCTCCGGGCCGGCGAGACTGTGCTCATCACGGCACACGGCAACAGCCTGCGCGGACTGGTCAAGCACCTTGACGGGATCAGCGACGAAGACATCGCGGCGCTGAACATCCCCACCGGCCAGCCGCTCGTCTACACCCTCGGCGACGACTTCATGCCCACCGAGCCGGCGCAGTACCTCGACCCCGAGGCCGCCGCCGAAGCCGCTGCGGCCGTCGCCAACCAGGGCCGCTAGCCCCAGTCGGCGGGGCGACCGCTAGGGCAGGACGTCGTAGGGGTCGGTGCGGTTCGGGAGGTCGATGGGCCAGGTGCCGGTGAGGGCGCCAAACGCGTCGAAGGTCTCGACGAGGCGGTGCTCACTGACCCCGGTCTCATCGATGCTGAAGGTGGCGCTGCCGTCGACCACTCGCCTCTTGGCGGTCTTCGCGAAGCCGGGCTGGTCACCCACGAGGCGAACGCCGGCCGCGTTCGGCGCGAAGACCTGGTAGCGGGTCGCCTTCGCGTCGGTAGTCGGTCCGTAGAGCACGAAGGGTCGCTGCTCGGCCGTGGCGGCGTCGAGCGGGACCGCCGTCTCGGGGGCCATCGACATGCCGCCGCCGCTCTTCTCCTCGACGCCGAGCTGGACGGTCCGGACCACCTGACCGCCCGGGAGGCGGGTCAGCCCCACGTACACCCGGCCAATCGACCCGTCCTGCTTCCCCTCGCCGAGGGACGTGACGGCCAGCACGGCAGGGTCGACCGTGGCGTTAACCAGGGTCGTCGTGCTGACGGACTCCGTGCGCAGGCCGAGGGTGTTGGCCACGTCGTAGCTCGTGCCCGCCACGGCATGGTCGAGGAAGTCCTGGCCCGTGCAGTTGCCGCAGAAACCCTCGACGATCGGGTTGATCGTCCCGGGGCGGGCCGGCATCGACACTCCTCCGTCGTAGCGGCCGACCCGGACACGGATGAGCGAAAGGGGGGCCCCACGCAGGTCGACGACCGCCGCGCCGTCCCGCAGGGCGACGGTTTTCCAGGACCGCGTCACGGTGCCGTCGGACCGGATGGCTGCGGTCGGAGAGACCTCGGCGGTCCTTACCCCCGGGGGGGACAGGACGAGCAGCCAGCCGTCGGGCGTCGGGTCCCGCCGCACGATCACGGACGACGCGTCGAACGCGCCCATGGAGGCGATGCTGACCAGCTCGGCTGCCGCGGCACCCCGGTCCTGGGCGTAGACCGTGACCGTGGGCGTCTGCTCAGCGTCGATGGCCCACGTGACGACGACGCGGTCGGCGCCGATGTCGCCCGCATAGATCACGGACTGTGCGTCGACCGCGTCGTGGAGCGACGCGAGGAAGGCGCGGTCGCCGGCCAGCGAACCGCGGGTCGGCCAGGTGGACACCGACGCCCATCGGGGGTCGTTCGGGCCGGGGACGACGATGGTCGTCTTCTTGGCGGGAGTGGTCGAGTCGCGGCCCTGCCAGGCGAACGACGGGATGGCGACCGCGAGCGCGGCCACGGTCGCGACAGTCGCGATGGCCGCCGTCCGACGACGACGCCGGCTCACCGCGATGGCTCCGCTGACCCGCTCGTAGGGGTCGTCGAACGACCCACCCACCTCGTCGGCTCGGGCGGACAGCGCCTCGCGCAGCTGGGTCTCGATGCTCATACCAGGCTCCTCTCGCCGGTGCCGTTGGTCTCGGAGTCATCGGTGGGCTGAAGAACGGAGCGGAGCCGTTCCAGCCCTCGGGAGGCCTGGCTCTTGACCGAGCCGACCGACATCCCGAGCGCCGCGGCCGTGTCGGCCTCGGACAGGTCGTCGAAGTAGCGCAGCACCACGACCGCCTGCATCCGCGGTGGCAGCGCGAGCACGGCCGTGGCCGCTCGTCGCGGGTGTCGTAGGCGGCATACGCATCGCCCGGGGCCCGGTCGGCGTGCAGCGGGACGTCGCCGAGCGTCTCGGCCACCCGGCGGCGGCGCCACCAGGATGCGGACTCGTTGGCGAGCGCGGCCCGCGTGTAGGCGTAGGGGGACTCGACCGTCGCGATGTGGGCCCACCGCCGGTGCACCTTGACCAGCACCTGCTGGACAAGGTCCTCCGCGCGTCCGCGGTCGCCGGTCAGCAGGTAGGCCGTGCGGACCAGCTCGCCCCACCGCGCCTGCACGAAGCGGGCGAACTCCTCCTCCGTGGCCTCCACGGCGACCCTCCCCCGACGGCAGCAACGATGCTCATGACCTCTAGACGCGGGTCAGTGTGCCG
Organism: Pedococcus bigeumensis; assembly: GCF_006438965.1. Lineage (GTDB taxonomy): Bacteria > Actinomycetota > Actinomycetes > Actinomycetales > Dermatophilaceae > Pedococcus > Pedococcus bigeumensis_A. Next base: position 302,616 of record NZ_RCZM01000006.1, on the reverse strand, counting down.
CAGGTTGAGAGCCGGGAGGGACGAAAAGAGAAAGGGGCCCGGTGTGCCGCCCCCACGGCATACCGGGCCCCTCATCCAGGGAGCCGTGGTCACCGCAGCCCGGGGCTGCGGTCCTCCTGCTCCTCGTGGTCCTCGGCGACATCCCATTCGCCGGTGACCAGGTATACGACGCGGTGCGCGACCGAGACCGCGTGGTCGGCGAACCGCTCGTAGTAGCGACCCACCAGGGTCATGTCGACCGCAGCTTCGGTGCCGTGCTTCCACGTCCCGTCGATGAGGTGGCTGAACAGCGTGCGGTGCAGCTCGTCCATCGCGTCGTCGTCGCGCTCGAGGGTCTTGGCGTCCTCGACGTCCTTGGCCGCGATGACCTGTCCGCACTTGGCGACGATGCGCTCGGCCACCTGGCCCATCTGCAGGATCGTGGCGCGGATGTCGGCCGGCACCGCGGACTCGGGGTAGCGCAGCCGGGCGACCTTGGCGACGTGCCGGGCGAGGTCGCCCATCCGCTCGAGGTCCGCGCTCATCCGCATGCTGGTGACCACCATGCGGAGGTCGGTGGCGACCGGCTGCTGGCGAGCCAGCAGGTCGATGGAGAGGGCATCGAGGCCCTCGCGCATCCGGTCGAGCTCTTTGTCGGCGTCGATGACCGACTCGGCGAGCTGGATGTCGGCGTCGAGCAGCGCCGTGGTGGCTCGGGCCATGGCGGACCCGGCCAGCCGTGTCATCTCGACCAGCTGGTCGGAGATGGTGTCCAGGTCCTCGTGAAAGGCGTTGCGCATTGCTTCCCTAGGGTTGTGGGCACCGATGGGTGCGGTGGTGCGTGCGAGCCGAGGCTCCCACGAGGCAGTGAACGATCGGGTGACCTCAGGTGAACATCTGGGTACGGCCGTGCACCGGCGTGTCGTTTCGTGCTCGGAAGGCGGTTCGGCGCCCCGTACATTGATGGTGTGGATGCGACCAGCGCTGCTGTCCTGGCCGGGTTCGCCGGGCTCCTGACCGGCGCCCTGGCCGTGGTCGCCGTGCGCTACTCCGAGCGCCAGCAGACCAGTATGCCGCCGACCGTGCCCGTCCCGGCGCTGCCCGCAGGCGTCGCCGACGTCCTGGCCGTCCTGCGGTCCAGCGCGATCGTCGTCGACTCCGCAGACGAGGTGATCAACAACTCGCCCTCCGCGACCGCCTACGGCCTGGTCAGGGGCAAGGAGCTGGTTCACCGCGAGCTGCGCCATCTGGCCAGACAGGTGCGTCGCGACGGTGTGATCCGCGAGTCCCAGCTCGAGCTGTCCCGCGGTCCCCTCGGACAGGCCCGGTCGTTCATGCAGGCCCGAGTGGCCCCGTTGGGCAGCGACCACGTCCTGCTCCTCGTGGAGGACCACACCCAGGCCCGTCGGGTCGAGGAGGTCCGGCGTGACTTCGTGGCCAACGTCAGCCACGAGCTGAAGACCCCCGTCGGAGGACTCGGCCTGCTGGCCGAGGCGATCCAGGACGCCAAGGACGACCCGGAGGCCGTCGAGCGGTTCGCCTCGCGGATGCAGGTGGAGAGCCACCGCCTGGCCCAGCTGGTCAAGGAGATCGTCGACCTGTCCCGCTTGCAGGTCGCCGACACGCTGCATGAACCCCGCCTGGTCGACGTGACCGCCGCCGTCCACGAGGCCATCGACTACTCCCGGGTCGGCGCCGACGCGAAGCAGATCGAGATCGCCGAGGCCTGCGCCCCGGACCTGAAGGTCTTCGGCGACGAGGACCTGCTCGTCACCGCCGTGCGCAACCTCGTCGGCAACGCCGTCAACTACTCCGAAGCCGGCACCCGGGTGGCCGTGGGTGGCCGCCTCGTCGGCGAGATGGTCGAAATCACCGTGACCGACCAGGGGCAGGGCATCCCGGCCGACGAACAGGGCCGCATCTTCGAACGGTTCTATCGCGTCGACGACGCCCGGTCGCGCGCCACCGGCGGGACCGGTCTGGGCCTGGCCATCGTCAAGCACATCTGCGCCAACCACGGCGGCGACGTCGACGTGTGGAGCGAGGAGGGGCGCGGCTCGACGTTCACGATCCGCCTGCCCGCCGCAGCCGACCGCACCGGCAGCCAAACCAACCAGGTGGCCTCGTCACCCGACCACCCGGCATACCCATCGCCCACCACCCAAGGAGCACCACAGGCATGACGCGCATCCTGGTCGTCGAGGACGAGATCTCGTTCTCGGACCCCTTGTCCTACCTGCTCCGCAAGGAGGGCTACGAAGTCGCCGTGGCCGAAACCGGCCCCGAGGCGCTCGAGGACTTCGACCGGTCGGGTGCCGACCTCGTGCTCCTCGACCTGATGCTCCCGGGCCTGTCAGGCACCGAGGTGTGCCGTGCGATCCGGTCGCGGTCAAACGTCCCCGTCATCATGCTCACCGCCAAGGACAGCGAGATCGACAAGGTCGTGGGCCTCGAGATCGGCGCGGACGACTACGTGACAAAGCCGTACTCCTCCCGCGAGCTGCTGGCCCGGATCAAGGCTGTGCTGCGCAGACTCGCCGAGCCCGAGGACCTGCTGCCGGCGACGATCGAGGCCGGTCCGGTGCGGATGGACGTCGAGCGCCACATCGTCACCGTCTCCGGCGAGCCGACGCAGCTGCCACTCAAGGAGTTCGAGCTGCTCGAGATGCTGCTGCGCAACACCGGGCGCGTGCTCACCCGGATGCAGCTCATCGACCGGGTCTGGGGCAGCGACTATGTCGGCGACACCAAGACCCTCGACGTCCACGTGAAGCGGCTGCGCGCCAAGATCGAACCCGACCCGGCCGACCCGCGGCACATCGTGACCGTGCGGGGACTGGGCTACAAGTTCGAGAGCGACTGAGACGGGCGCAGCACGGCGGAACTGGTCACCATGGGGGCTGGTCAGGAGCCGCTGGTCAGGCGTCGGTGATCAGGGGGTGGCGGTGGCCGTTGCGGTCGCGGTGCTCGTCGCCGGCGGAGCGGTCGGCGCCAGGCTGGCGTAGTAGCCACTGGCGGCAAGCACCGGCACGAGGACCAGGACGGCCGGTCGGTTCTGCGACTGCACGCTGAGCTGGACGACATCGCCGGGACTCACCGGCACGTCGGGCAGCTGCACCTGGCTCGCGTCGGACAGGCGGCGCTCGGAGTAGGCGGGGGCCTCGGCATAGACGGGCTGGGCCTGCGGGAGCGCGAATGCGAGCCGCTGTGCCTCACCGCTGGTGTTGCTGACCGACGCGGAGAGCACGCCGGGCTTGTCCTTGCCACCGCTGACGACCACGAGGTCGCGCACCTGGACCGAGCCGAGGTCCACGGGCACACCGTCGGCGGGGACGTAGGTGACGTCCGTCTGGATCGGTGACTGCGTCTGGCAGGCCGACAGCGCCAGGGCGGCGCAGGCCACGGCCACCGGCAGGATGTGTCGCAGGGACGGTCGCGGGCTGGTGGAACGGCCTCCGGAACGCGGGGCCAGCGGGGTTCGGCGGATCACGGGGACAGCCTAGCGGCCACCTGCCAGCCGTGTGCCCGGGAGTGCGCACCCTTGCGCGTTGCACGGAAGTAGCCATTCTGTCAAGACCGAAATCGTTGCCCCGCAAGGCCTTTGCATGCCCCTGACCTGCGCAAACGCATTCTCGTCGGCTTTCGTGACGTCGGCGTGGCGTGATATTCTGAGAGTCGCGAAAGGGGAAAACAGCACATGGTTTTCAAGGTCGGCGAGACGGTCGTGTACCCCCACCACGGGGCTGCACTCATCGAAGAAATCAATACCCGCACGATCAAGGGCGAGGAGAAGATCTACCTCAAGCTCAAGGTGGCCCAGGGCGACCTGACGATCGAGGTCCCAGCAGACAACTGCGAGGACATCGGCGTTCGGGACGTTGTCGGACAGGAGGGCCTGGACAAGGTCTTCGCCGTCCTTCGCGCCCCCCACACCGAGGAGCCGACCAACTGGTCGCGCCGCTACAAGGCCAACCTCGAGAAGCTCGCCTCCGGCGATGTCATCAAGGTGGCCGAGGTCGTCCGCGACCTGTGGCGTCGTGACAAGGACCGTGGCCTGTCGGCCGGCGAGAAGCGCATGCTCGCCAAGGCTCGCCAGATCCTCGTCTCCGAGCTCGCGCTTGCCGAGAAGACGAACGAGGACAAGGCCGAGGCCATCCTCGACGAGGTGCTCGCCTCCTGAGCGTTGCCGTCGTCCTCGTCGCTGGAGGGCAAGGCACTCGGCTCGGCGCCGCCCAGCCCAAGGCCTTCGTGGTCCTGGCGGGTATGCCGTTGCTCGAGCACGCCATCCAGCGCGCCATGACGGCGCCTGAGGTTTCACACGTAGTCGTGGTCGCGCCCGCTTCCCATCTCAGGGAGGCGGGCGCGATCGCGTCCCGGAGCAGTCGTCCCGGCGATGTCGACGTGGTCGCCGGTGGCGCCGAACGCACCGACTCCGTGGCCGCGGGCCTCGCGGCGCTGCGACCGGGAGACGGCATCGTCCTGGTCCACGACGCCGCCCGCGCCCTCGCTCCCGCGAGCCTGTTCTCCCGCCTCGTGCACGAGGTGCGCTCCGGGCACCCTGCTGTCGTGCCCGGCATACCCGTCTCGGACACCGTCAAGGTGGTCGACGCTGCCGGGCGGGTCACTGCCACTCCCGACCGCGCCACGCTGCGCGCCATTCAGACCCCGCAGGCGTTCCTGCGCGAGGTGCTGGTGCACGCCCACGCCTCGGGCGAGCAGGCCACCGACGACGCGGCGCTGGTCGAGCGGATGGGCGGCCACGTGCGGGTCGTCGAGGGAGACCGGCTGGCCTTCAAGATCACGACGCCGGACGACCTCGCCACCGCCGAGCGCCATCTCGGCGACTAGATCGACGAGGACAGGGCCGCGCGCACCTCGTCCCACGCAGCGACCGGCTCACGGGTGGCATCGGCGTGCAGGGTGCTGATCCAGCCGTCGATCATCTGGCCGCGCTCGATGAGCAGGTCCGGCACGAACGTCGGCACGGGGAAGCCTGCTCGCCAGACCGCCTTCGCGCTGCCCCAGTTGCCGGCGTGCGCCTGCCAGCGGACCCGCTGCCAGCCGAGCGTGTCGAAGACGTGCGCCGCCACGAGCCGGACCGCCCCGGACATCACTCCGCGGCCACGGAACGCCGGGTGGGTGACGTACCCGAGGTCGCCGGCGCCGTCGTCGACGGGCAGGGCGCGCAGGTCGATCGACCCGGCATAGCAGCCGTCGACCTCGATGGCCCACGAGATGCGCCCGGCCGATGGCTCGAAGAGGCCGGCGAGGTACTCCTGGGCCATCTCCCGCGTGTACTCCAGCGGGATGGTCGTGAACCGCTGGGTCACCGGGTCGATGCACCGCTCGTAGACGGCATCGAGGTCGTCCTGTTCGTGCGGTCGCAGCGTGACGAGCTCGTCGCTGAGGACGGGGACGGTCAGGGGCGTCGGGGAGGGGGCGGCGGGAGCGGTCATGCGCGCCAACGCTAGTGCGAGCTGCCGGCCCAGCTCGACGGGTTTTCCGATGGCCGGGTCCGTCCGCCCGAATGGTTGGATGGGGTCATGGTGAGTTCCGGTATGCCGCGCACGGGCGTCGGGGTCGACGTGCACGCGTTCGCAAGGAGTGGCGACCGCGAGCTGTGGCTGGCCGGTCTTCACTGGCCCGGGCAGCGTGGTCTCGACGGCCACTCCGACGCGGACGTCGCGTGCCACGCAGCCTGTGACGCGCTGTTCTCCGCCGCCGGGCTCGGCGACCTCGGGGTGCACTTCGGGACCGACCGACCCGAGCTCGAGGGGGCGTCCGGGCTGACGTTGCTGGGCGAGGCCGCCGGGATCGTGCGGGCTGCCGGGTTCGAGATCGGCAACGTGGCCGTGCAGGTGATCGGTAACCGGCCCAAGATCGGCCCCCGCCGCGCCGAAGCGCAGGATGCCATGACAGCGTGCGTGGGGGCCCCGGTGTCGCTGAGCGGGACGACCACCGATGGGCTCGGGCTCACCGGCCGCGACGAGGGCATCGCCGCCATCGCGACCGCGCTCGTCCGGCCCCTCAACTAAGGAGCAACGCATGCCGCAGACCGTCAAGGGAGTCATCGCCCGCAGCAAGGGGGCCGACGTCGAGCTCGTCGACGTCGTCGTGCCCGACCCCGGACCGGGCGAGGCCGTCGTGCAGATCCACTCCTGCGGGGTCTGCCACACCGACCTGCACTACCGCGAGGGCGGCATCAACGACGAGTTCCCGTTCCTGCTCGGCCACGAGGCCGCCGGGGTCGTAGAGTCGGTCGGCGCTGGCGTCACCGACGTCGCGCCCGGCGACTTCGTCATCCTCAACTGGCGTGCCGTCTGCGGACAGTGCCGCGCCTGCGCCAAGGGCAAGCCCTGGTACTGCTTCAACACCCACAACGCGAAGCAGAAGATGACCCTCGAGGACGGCACCGAGCTGAGCCCCGCGCTCGGCATCGGCGCCTTCATCGAGAAGACCCTCGTTGCCGCCGGCCAGTGCACCAAGGTCGACGCGGAGGCCGACGCGGCCGCCGTCGGGCTGCTGGGGTGCGGCGTGATGGCCGGCTTCGGCGCCGCCGTGAACACCGGGGGCATCGGTCGCGGCGACTCGATCGCCGTCATCGGCTGCGGTGGTGTCGGCAACGCCGCCATCGCCGGTGCCTCGATCGCGGGCGCGACGACGATCATCGCCGTCGACGTCGACGACCGGAAGCTCGAGACTGCGAAGTCCTTCGGCGCCACCCACACGGTGAACGGCGGGACCGAGGACGTGGTCGAGCGGATCCGTGAGCTCACGGGTGGCTTCGGCGCCGACGTCGTGGTCGAGGCGGTTGGTCGGCCGGAGACCTACGAGCAGGCGTTCTACGCCCGAGATCTGGCCGGCACGGTGGTCCTCGTCGGTGTCCCGACGCCGGACAAGCAGGTCACCCTGCCGATGATCGAGATCTTCGGTCGTGGTGGCGCGCTCAAGTCCAGCTGGTACGGCGACTGCCTGCCGAGCCGCGACTTCCCGATGCTGGTCGACCTCTACCGGCAGGGCCGGTTCGACCTCGACGCGTTCGTGTCGGAGCGGATCGGGCTCGACGCCATCGAGGGTGCCTTCGAGAAGATGGAACGCGGCGAGGTCCTGCGGTCCGTGGTGGTCCTGTGAGCGAGCAGGGCAACGACGCGGGTATGCCGGCGATCACACCGTCCGCGGGCGGCGTCCGGGTGGACCGGATCGTCACGTCCGGCACCTTCGAGCTCGACGGTGGCAGCTGGGCGGTCGACAACAACGTCTGGGTGGTCGGCGACGACAAGGAGTGCGTCGTCATCGACGCCGCCCACGACGGTCGGAAGATCGTGAAGTCGATCGACCTCGAGCGCCGGGTCACCGCTGTCATCTCCACGCACGCCCACAACGACCACATCAACGCGGTCGCCGAGGTGTGCGACGGAACGCGCGCCCCGGCATACCTGCATCCCGCGGACCGGATGCTCTGGGATGAGCTGTACCCCGTCACCCCCGACGTCGACCTGGCCGACGGGCAGGTGATCACGGTCGGCGACGTCGACCTGCACGTCATCCACACGCCCGGCCACACGCCCGGCTCGTGCTCGCTCTACGCGCCGGCGCTCGATGTGGTCTTCACCGGTGACACGCTGTTCAACGGCGGGCCGGGTGCGACGGGGCGGTCCTACAGCGACTTCCCCACGATCATCGAGTCGATCCGTGACCGGCTGCTCACCCTGCCCGACGAGACGGTGGTGCTGACCGGGCACGGCGACGCCACGGTCATCGCTGCGGAGGCACCACACCTTCAGGAGTGGCTCGACGCCGGACGCTGAGGGCGCGGCCGGAGAGTGCTGAAGCGACGAGCAGCGCGAAGCCGACGAAGTGCGCGAGGATGCCCACCAGGCTGATGGCCGTGTAGATGCCCATGTTCGGCGGGTAGGTCCCGCTCAGCACGGCTCCGTTCAGCGCGAAGCTGCACAGCTGGCCGATCGCCAGCAAGCCGAGACCGAGCAGCGCCAGCCGGGCCCACACCTCGCCGCTGCCGCTGCGCACGACGGCGACGATGCCGCCCGCGGCGATCAGCAGGTAGAGCACTCCCGGGACAAGGCTGAGCCAGGTTCCGAGTACCCACATCTGTCCGTCCCCTCTCGCCGATGTCCGCCCACTGTAGGCCGCGCGGTGCTCGCCATTCGCCGTTTCGGTGGGTGGGTGGTCCCGCAGGTAGCCTTGCGCCCGTGAGTCTTCGCCTGCACGACACCGCCGCGCGCGAGCTGCGCGACTTCACCCCACTGGAACCCGGTCGGGTGGGCCTCTACATCTGTGGACTCACGACGCAGGGCGCGCCCCACATCGGTCACGTGCGGTTCGCCGTCGCGTTCGACGTGCTGCGCCGGTGGCTCGAGGGCCGCTACGGCTACGACGTCACGCTGGTCCGCAACGTGACCGACATCGACGACAAGATCCTCGCCAAGTCGGCCGACGCCGGCGAGCAGTGGTTCGCGCTGTCCTACCGCAACGAGATCGCCACGGCGGCTGCGCTCGACTCGCTCGGTGTGCTGCCCCCGACCTACGAGCCGCGCGCCACCGGGCACATCCCGGAGATGGTCGACCTGATGGAGACCCTCGTCGGCAAGGGCCACGCCTATGCGGCGACCGACGAGAGTGGTGACGTCTACTTCGACGTCAAGAGCTTCCCCGAGTACGGCTCGCTGACCCACCAGAAGATCGATGACATGGAGGCCGCGGAGGACGCCGACCCGCGCGGCAAGCGTGACCCCCGTGACTTCGCTCTCTGGAAGGGCCGCAAGGAGTCCGAGCCCGCCACCGCGTCGTGGGCCACGCCGTTCGGCGCCGGCCGCCCGGGCTGGCACCTCGAGTGCTCGGCGATGGCGCGCAAGTACCTCGGCGACGCGTTCGACATCCACGGCGGCGGCGTCGACCTGCGGTTCCCCCATCACGAGAACGAGCAGGCCCAGTCGCACGCGGCCGGCCTCGGCTTCGCGACCTACTGGCTGCACAACGCCTGGGTCACTGTCGGCGGCGAGAAGATGAGCAAGTCGCTCGGCAACAGCCTGGTCGTCTCCGAGGTCACCAAGGTCGCCCGCCCGCTGGCGCTGCGCTACTACCTCACCGCCGCCCACTACCGCTCCACCATCGAGTACCACGAGGGCTCGCTGCGCGAGGCGGAAGCGACCGTCGAGCGGATCGAGGGCTTCCTCACCCGGGCGTTGCGGGCACTGCCCGAGGGCACGTCCACGACACCCGACCACAGCACCGTGCCCGCCCTGTATGCCGCGGCGATGGACGACGACCTGAACGTCTCGGGCGCGCTCGCCGTGGTCCACGACACCGTCCGGGCAGGCAACACCGCCATCGACGACGGTGACGACGAGGCGCTCGCGACGGCGTTCGCCGCCGTCGTCGCCATGACCGACCTGCTCGGCGTCAACCCGCTCGACCCGCACTGGGGCGGCGGCAGCGACACCGGAGCCGGCGATGCGCAGGACGCCCTGGACGTACTGGTGCAGGTGCAGCTCGAGGCCCGCGCCGCGGCCCGGGCGGCCCGCGACTTCGCCACGGCTGACGCGATCCGCGACCAGCTGGGCGCGGCCGGCATCGTCATCGAAGACACGGCATCGGGAGCGAACTGGTCGCTCTCCCGCCGCGAAAGCTGAGAGGAACACCCATGGCTGGCAACTCCCAGCGACGTGGCGCGATCCGCAAGGGCGCGTCGAAGAAGGGTCCGCAGGTCGGCTCGGGCGGACAGCGCCGACGCGGTCTCGAGGGCAGGGGACCGACCCCGAAGGCGGAGGAACGTCCCAAGCACAAGGCCAACCGGATGGCCACGGCGGCCGAGAAGCGCGCCGGCAGCAGCGGCTCCAAGCCGGGCGCCCGGCCCAGCGCCAGCCGTGGCGGTTCGCGTCGGGGCAAGGCGTCCAGCGAGATCGTCGCCGGTCGCAACTCGGTCGTCGAGGCGCTGCGTGCCGACGTCCCGGTGACGACCATGTACGTCGCCGGCCGGATCGACTCGGACGACCGCGTCCGTGAGGCGCTCAAAACCGCGACGGCCAAGGGCATCGCGATCCTGGAGACCCCGCGCGGCGAGCTGGACCGGCTCACCGACGGTGCGGTGCACCAAGGCCTGGCCCTGCAGGTCCCGCCGTACGAGTACGCGCACCCCAGCGACTTCATCAATCCGCAAGCACCCGGCATACCCCTAGTCGTTGCGCTGGACGGGATCACCGATCCTCGTAACCTCGGCGCCATCATCCGGTCTGTGGCGGCGTTCGGCGGCCACGGAGTGGTCGTGCCCGAGCGCCGCTCGGTCGGCATGACCGCGAGCGCGTGGAAGACGTCTGCCGGGGCTGCCGCCCGCGTCCCGGTCGCGCTCGCTGCGAACCTGACCCGCGCGCTGGAGGAGTTCCGCAAGGCCGGGTTCTTCATCCTGGGGCTCGACATGGAGGGTGACGTCCAGCTGCCGGATCTCGAGCTGGCGACCGAGCCGATCGTCATCGTGACCGGTTCGGAGGGCAAGGGGCTCTCGCGGCTGGTCAGGGAGAACTGCGACCAGATCGTCTCGATCCCCATGTCGTCGGCCGTCGAGTCGCTGAACGCCGGGATCGCCACGGGAGTCGCGCTGTACGAAGTGGCGAGACGTCGGGCGATCTGACCCACGCGACAGGGCGTATCCGCTAGCGTTTCGCCCGTCGCGCCCATGGGGGAGCGGCGCTCGCAAACCTCGAAGGGAACTCCTGCATGTCTGACTACGGCACCCCGCCGCCGCCTCCGCCGCCCGTCCAGGGCTACCCCGGCGCCATGGGTGGCGGAGAGCACCCCAAGGCTCAGACGACCCTCATCCTCAGCATCGTCGGCCTTCTTTGCTGTGGTCCGTTGGCCATCTACACGTTGATCACCGCCAACACCATCCTGCGCGAAGGCCACGCGCAGGGCCTGAATGTCAGCAAGGCCAACACCGCCAAGATCATCTCGATCATCGCGTTGGCGCTGTGGGCGGTCGGGTTCATCGCCAACATCGCCCTCGGTGGCGTCGGGCTCCTGAGTTCCAACTGACAGTCTCGATGGGCCCGCGTCCGCAGAGGTGGGCGCGGGCCATCGTCCTGTCGCAGTCGTGGAGAATGCGGGGATGACCGCGTTGCCCGGTACCGTTGCGAAGCAGTCGCTGCGTCGACGGTTGCGCGGCCCGTTGGTCGCAGCGGCCGGAGTGTGCGCCGTGGTGGGCATCGCCGCCGTGGTGGATCCCAACGAGTCGGGTCACTACCCGACCTGCCCGTTCCTGTACACGACAGGCTTCTTCTGCCCGGGGTGCGGCACGCTCAGGTGCCTGCACGCCATCGCGCACGGCGACCTCGGGACGGCACTTCAGCGCAATCCGGCGACCGTCCTCGCCCTTGCGGTCGCCGCGTTGCTGTGGGAACGATCCGTGCTCTTGGCGCTTCAAGGTCGCGATCGGCCCCTTCCGTGGCCGCGTTGGATCCAGTTCGTGCTGCCCACCCTGATCGCTGTGTACTGGGTGGGTCGGAATGTGCCCGGCTGGACCTGGCTCTCGCCCGCCTGAGCCGCAAACGGGGACAAATCCGCTAGCGTTTCGCCCTGTCGCGCCCATGGGGGAGCGGCGCTCGCACACTCGAAGGGAACACCCGCATGTCTGACTACGGAACCCCGCCTCCGCCGCCTCCTCCGCCCTCCGCGCCCGGGTACAACGAAGGCCCGGTGGTGGGTGGCACCCCGCCGAAGAACTACCTCGTCTTCGCCATCCTCGCGACGATCTTCTGCTGCCTGCCTCCCGGCATCGCCGCCATCGTGTTCGCTACCCAGGTGAACAGCAAGTGGCGCGCCGGCGATGCGGCTGGTGCCCAGGCTTCGTCGGCCAAGGCGAAGCAGTGGACCATCATCACGGCCATCGTCGGCCTGGTCTGGGGCGTCATCTACTTCACCCTGATCTATCCGGCCATCAAGGACTCTGCGGGAGTCTGAACAGGCTGATGCCCACCATGAAGGACACCCCGCAACGCTCCGTGACACACGTGCCGACGGCACCTCGTCGCGGGGCGTTGCGCGGTCCTGCCCTCGTGGGACTTGCCGCGGCTGCCGTCGTCGGTGTCATCGCGGCAGTCGACCCGAACCAGTCTGGCCACTACCCGACCTGCCCGTTCCTTGCCCTGACCGGCTACTACTGCCCGGGGTGCGGGTCGCTGCGCGCCATCCATGATCTGGCTCATGGCAACCTCGATGGCGCCCTCTCACGCAACCCGTTCACCGTGATCGCCCTGGTCGGTCTGGCCGTCGGCTGGGTCGTCTGGGCTCGACGGCTGTGGCGGGGCCAGCCGCGAACCTGGGCCGCACCCCCCGCGCTGCTCTACGGGCTGCTCACCCTCGTGCTCGCGTTCTGGGCCCTGCGGAACTTCCCCGGCTGGACCTGGTTGTCGCCGGCCTGAGCCTGTCGGAGTCGGTCAGCTCTTGGGTGTCTCGACGACGACCGTGCCGAGGATCTTGTCGGCGAAGGTCTGGCGCTTGTCGTCCCAGAGGGGCCAGAGGTAGCCGATGTAGCAGAACCCGTCGAGCGTGTGGGCCAGGTCGCGAACGAACGACATCCCGGCGCCGATCGGCTGCCCGGTGTGCTCGTCGACGAGCTTGATGCCCATCGCCTTCTTGCCGACGCTCTGGCCGGTCCGGCCCTGCTTGAACGCCCGGTTCCAGATCTGGATGGCGAGCATTCCGAGGAGCCCGATGATCGCGAGGATGACTCCCGCGATGACCAGTCCCGTGTTGGTCTCGTCCGCAGACGGACCCGCCGTCGTCTCGTAGGACGACGAGTCAGGCAGTCCGGCGACGACGAGGACGACGCCGACGATGTAGGGGATCAGCCCAATCAGCGACAGCAGGCTGTCGACGATCATCGCGAGCACCCGAGTGCCCCACCCGGCGAGCGGCCCCCAGGGTGCGGGGTGGCCGTATGCCGGTGGGCCGGCGTACCCCGTGGCGGCCCCGTAGGCGGGTAGCTGGGGCTCGGGCTGGGGCTCGGGCTGGGGTTGCTGTGGTGCGGGCGGGTGCTGCGGCTGGTCGGTCATCGGATCCCCTGCGAGTCGGCGCGCGTCGTGGTGGTGCTGGCGACGGTCAGACTAGCGCCGGCTGTGGGGTCAGGGTGGCTAACGGCGAGGGGTCGGTCTCGGAGCGTCGCCCGTGTCGTCGAACATCGCGACCACCGGCATCTCGACCGTGTCCACGCCCACCACGGTCGCCTCGTCGGGCTTGCTCGGCAGCACTGTCGACACGTAGTCGCGGATCGCGTCCTCGATGGGCATGTCGTGGCCGGCGCGTTCTGAGAGGTACCACCGGTGTTCGAGGACCTCGTGGAACAGCTCGGCAGGTTCGAGCTTGCCGGCCAGGTCCCGGGGGACCGTGCGGGTGATCGGCTCGTAGATCTTGGCCAGCCAGTCGTGCGCCACGATCTCCTCGTCATCGTTCTGGCGGTCGCTGCCGGCGCGGTAGGAGTCGAGGTCGTTGAGCAGCCGACGCGCCTGGTTCTCCTCGACATCGAGCCCGGTGAGCCGCAGCAGACGACGCGAATGATGGCCTGCGTCAACGACTTTGGGCTGGATCTGGATGGTGGTGCCACCGATGTCGGTGGAGATGGCGAGCTCATCGACGTCGAAGCCCAGCTCGTTGAGACGGCGGATCCGCTCGTCGACGCGCCAACGGTCGCCGCTCTCGAACCGCTGCACGCCGGTGAGCTCGTCCCACAGCTCGGCGTAGCGCGTGACGATGCGGTTGGACGTGTCGACGGGGTCGACGCCGGCCTCGAGGAATCCGCCGGCCTCGAGGTCCATCAGCTCGCCGGCGATGTTGACGCGGGCGATCTCGAGGTCGTGGTCGCGCTGGCCGGAGGTCAGCGACTGGTGCAGCTCCCCTGTCTCCGCGTCGACGAGGTATGCCGCGAACGCGCCGGCGTCGCGGCGGAACAAGGTGTTGGAGAGGGACACGTCGCCCCACCAGAAGCCGATGAGGTGCAGGCGGACGAGCAGTACCGCCAACGCGTCGATCAGCCTGGTCGAGGTGTCGGGGCGCAGCGACTGGCTGAACAGCGCGCGGTAGGGCAGCGAGAACTGGAGGTGCCGGGTGATGAGGCAGGCGTCAAGGGGTGAGCCGCCGGTGGCCTCGCGGCCGCTGACGACGCCGAACGGCACGACGCACGGCAGGTCGAGGCGTCCCAGCATCCGCAGCATCTGGTACTCGCGGACCGCGATGTCGGCCTTGATCTCCTTGACCGCCAGCACCCGACCCGAGAGCTTGACGAACCGGACGACGTGCCGCGAGATGCCACGGGGTAGGGCGGCGAGATGCTCCTCGGGCCAAGTCTCGAGGGGGAGCTCCCACGGGAGGTCGAGCAGTGCCGGGTCAGGCCGTGCCGCAGTGATCTGGAGTGCCACGTCTCATGCTCCCAGCGGCGCCGGGTGCGGCGTCGGTCGGTCCGGGTGGGAAGACCGGTGTGGCCGGCCCCCGCGAATGGGAGCCGGCCACCCGGCATACCTTGCTTGGTCTGTCGTCGTGCTCGGTCAGTCGCCGAGACGCAGGCCGGACTGTGCGTCGAACAGGTGCACGTGTCCGACCTTCGGAGCGAGGTAGACCGTCTCACCCTTGGCCGGGGGGTTGCGACCGTCGACCCGCGCGATGAACGGCTTCTCGGGTGCGTCGCTGTCGTCCTCGTCGACGTGCTGGGCAGCCTTGGTCGACCCGTAGATGTAGGCGTCGGCGCCAAGCTCCTCGACGACGTCGACCGTCACGGCGATGCCGTGGCCGTCGGTGCGCAGCTCGAGGTCCTCGGGACGGACACCGAGCGTCAGGCCCTTGCCCGAGGCGCCGGCGAGCCGGTCGCGCTCGATCGCCACGGTGGAGTCGCCCACGATGACGCCACCGTCGGTGGACTCGACCTCGAGGAGGTTCATGGCTGGGGAGCCGATGAAGCCTGCGACGAAGACGTTGTTCGGGTGGTCGTACATGTGACGCGGGCTGTCGCACTGCTGGAGGATGCCGTCCTTGAGGACAGCGACCCGGTCACCCATCGTCATGGCCTCGACCTGGTCGTGCGTGACGTAGACCGTGGTGACACCGAGGCGGCGCTGGAGCGAGGCGATCTGGGTGCGGGTCTGGACACGGAGCTTGGCGTCGAGGTTCGACAGCGGCTCGTCCATGAGGAACACCTGGGGCGAACGCACGATCGCGCGGCCCATCGCGACGCGCTGACGCTGGCCACCGGAGAGGGCCTTCGGCTTGCGCTCGAGGTAGGCGGACAGGTCGAGGATCTTGGCGGCCTCTTCGACACGCTTGCGGATCTCGCCCTTGTCGACGCCGGCGATCTTGAGCGCGAAGCCCATGTTGTCGGCGACCGTCATGTGGGGGTAGAGCGCGTAGTTCTGGAAGACCATCGCGACATCGCGGTCCTTGGGGGACAGGTTGGTGACGTCGCGGTCACCGATCCAGATCTTGCCGGCGTTGACCTCTTCGAGGCCTGCGAGCATGCGCAGGGAGGTGGACTTGCCACATCCGGAGGGACCGACCAGGACGAGGAACTCGCCGTCCTCGATGTCGATGTTGAGCTTGTCAACCGAGGGCTTGTCATTGCCCGGGTAGAGCCGGGTTGCCTCGTCGAACTTGACTGTTGCCATGGCTACGTTGCCTCTCCTTCACCGGCAGGAACGTGCCGGACGATCCGTTGTAAAGGGTGCTGCTGCCGCTGACGTCGGTGTCTGCGGTGGGCCCAGTCTGTCCCAGAGGTGGGCGTTGCGCCAGTGCTGGGCCGTCCCGGTGAGACAACATGTAAGCGTTTGCGCAGGTGCTGGGCGGGTGGTGACCTCGCCGCATACCTGAAAGTTCTTGCAGCGTGTGGTCGGTCGGGCCTGCAAGTTCTTGCTACCGTCGCGGCCATGAAGGCGAGACTGGCTGATATCGCGGCGCACGCCGAGGTCAGCGAGGCGACGGTCAGCCGGGTGCTCAACGGCAAGCCGGGTGTCGCCGAGGCGACCCGCGAGGCGGTGCTGACGTCGCTGGACATCCTCGGCTACGACCGGCCGTCGCGGCTGCGGCGCAAGACCGCCGATCTCGTCGGGCTCATCGTGCCGGAGCTGACCAACCCGATCTTCCCGGCCTTCGCGCAGATCATCGAGACGGCGCTCGCCCGCCACCAGTTCACGCCCGTGTTGTGCACCCAGACGCCCGGTGGGGTGCACGAGGACGAGTACGTGCAGATGCTGCTCGACCGCGGCGTCGCCGGGATCATCTACGTCTCGGGCCAGCACGCTGACGTGACGACGGATCCCGAGCGCTACACGAAACTGCGGGAGCGCGAGCTGCCGATCGTGCTGGTGAACGGCTACTGCGAAGGCATCGACGCACCGTTCATCTCCAACGACGACGTCGCCTCGATGGAGCTCGCCCTCACCCACCTGGTCCAGCTAGGCCACACCCAGATCGGTCTGGCCGTCGGGCCGGAGCGGTTCGTGCCGGTCATTCGCAAGATCGATGGGTTCCGCGCCTCCATGAAGAGCCTGCTCGGGCGCGACGACGTCGACGAGCTCATCGAGCGGACGATGTTCTCCGTCGAGGGCGGCGACACCGCCGGAGCCCGGCTGATCGAGAAGGGCTGCACAGCGGTCGTCTGCGGTTCGGACCTGATGGCGCTCGGCGCGATCCGGGCGGCCCGTCGGGTGGGCAAGCGGGTGCCTGAGGACATCTCGGTCGTGGGGTACGACGACTCGCCGCTCATCGCGTTCACCGACCCGCCGCTGACGACCGTGCGCCAGAGCGTCCAGGCGATGGCAGAGGCCGCAGTGCGGGCGCTGCTCGACGAGATCGCCGGGGAACCGTCGCCGCGGGCGGAGTACGTCTTCCGGCCCGAGCTCGTGGTGCGCGCCTCGACCGGTGCTGCCCCGACCCGCTGACCGCACCTGCTCATGGGCTGGGCTTGCTTGCCCGCCGATTGGCATGCCTGTGGCCCCACCATGACGGGCGGGGTGCGGGGTGGGGTCATGGTGGTGGGGGGAGCTGGGCGAGGTGGGTGTCGTAGGAGCCGTAGGTGAGGTCCCAGTGCACCTGTGGGCCGTGGGGGCCTTCGATGACGGCTCCGGTGTAGCGCTCGCGGTGCACGACGGTGTGGTGGGCGCGGCAGAGCAGGGCGGCGTTGTTGATGTCGGTGGGTCCGCCGTCGAGCCAGTGGACCAGGTGGTGGGCGTCGGTCCAGGCGGCTGGTTTGGAGCAGCCGGGGAAGGTGCAGTGCCCGTCGCGTAGCCACAGGTGGCGGATCTGGGCTCGGTCGAAGAGCCGCCGGCCCATGCCCTGGTCGAGGATCTCACCGTTGGTGCCCAGCACGACCGGGATGAGCTGGGCGTCGCACGCCATCCGGCGGACGGTGTCGGTGGTCAGGATGTCTCCGGCCATGGTGAGGCCGGCCCCGCGGCAGCGTCCCTGCAACACCTCCAGCCCGATGGTCACGACCAGGCTGGTCTTGGCTTGTCGCGGCACACCTTCTGGGGCGGCCACGGCCCGGCTGACCAGGTCCAGGAGGGCGTCCGCCCGACGTGCTTGGGCGGTGCGCGGGTCGTGCGCGCTGGTGTCGGCGCCGGTGTTGGCGTCGGGTCGCGGTTTGGCCAGTGCGTCGACGGCGGTGTCGAGGATCGCGGCGCCCTCTTCGTCCAGGATCAGGGTGTAGCGGCTCAGCCCGAGCGGGCCCGGGCCTTTGACCAGTGACCGGTGCGCCCGTCGGAGGTCGGCGTCGTGCTCGACCAACCGGTCCGGGCGCATCACCTGTCCGGCGTGCCGGACCGCGGCCGCGAGCCCCTTCTCGCCCAGGCCGTCGAGTCCGCGCGCGGACTGCAGCAACACACCGGTGACCTGCTCCAGCTCGGCCGGGTCGGCCAGCCCGCGGATGCTCTGGTGGAACCGGACGATCTGGGCGGCCTTGCCCACCGGCAACACCTCACCCCGCCCCGGGTCGGCGTCATCGGCGTCCGTGCCGGCGGCGACCGCCTCGACCACGCCGGCCAGCCGCAGGTCGTCGGAAGCGGCGGTGGCGGCGACGGCGTCCAGGTCGTGCAGGTCCCGCAATGGGATCAGTGGCGCCATCGCATGCGCCCAGTCCACCGGCCCCCAGCCGTCCCCGCTGCCCAGGCTGCGCCGTTTCGCCTCGGCCAGCACCGCCACCAGGTGCGCGTCGACACTGACCGCGAGGTCGCCCAGCGCGCTCATCGCCGCCGCGACCTCGGTGTCGCTCAGCGCCCAGGCCCGGCCCGGCTCACAGCCAGCCAGCGCCGCAACCGCCGCCGAGACCCCGCCCTGCACCGGTCGGCCGCGGTGACCGCTGGGGTCGCCGCCCGTTCGGGGGGTGGTGTCGGGACTGATTGCCATGACGACCACGTTAGACCCGACCACTGACAGTCCAACTCACTCCCGCTGGCGCGAGATCGGTTGCATCCCAACGCAATTCGACACCTGTGGACAAGCTGCAACGGGTGTGGTCCGTGATGCGATATCGCGCAACCACGGCGCCGTTACGGCAGCACGCGTCCACAAGAAGAGCACTTCCACGCGTCGAGAAACTAGGGCCGCGAGAGGGTGGGCGGTGCGGGCTGCAGGCCGGGGCAACCTGGAGCCGGGCAGAGCAAGCCGCGCCGGGCAGGGGAACCGGACGCGGAGTCGACGCAGTCGCGGGTGGCTGCCGCCGAGCTGTCAGCGGTTGGTCATGGCTGCGAGTTGGCCGCGGTGGTCATGGCTGCGAGTTGGCCGCGGTGGTCAGTGGGTGACCAGCCGGGCCTTCGCGGTCTTGACGTGAAGCGCCTCGGGGGTGCCCTGGATCGTGACGTCGCCCGGGATGTCGATCCACTCGCCGCCGTTCACGCGGAACTGGCCGGTGTAGGTGGCGTCGGCCCGGACCGTGAAGTCACCAGTTCGGGGGTAGGCCTTCGTGATGTCGCCTTCCGGGTACGGGCCGCCCAGGGAGGTCGTCGGACCGCTGGAAGTGCCGTCGCCGTAGGCGTAGGTGATGGTCTTGGCTTTGGGTCGGATCTCCACGCGGAAGCCGGCCGTGCGCGCTGGGTCGACCTGGTCGATCTCACCGGGCTCGAATCCTGCCCGCGGCCATCGAGTCTCGAAGTAGGTCGGCAGCGTCACGAGGGTCACGTTGCCCTTCGGCTGGACCTCCAGCGTGGGCTTGGCGAACGCGGTGTCGTGGAAGGCCGCAATCACCATCGCCATCGTGACGGTTGGACGGGCGCCGGGGGCGTCCTCGGGGAAGCAGGTGATTCCGTACTGCACCCAGGGCCCGGTCGCCCGACCGGTTGGGGCGATGGCCCGACGGAACAGCCTCACGCTGGGTCCGAGCCCCTGCTCCGCCGTGTTGCCCGCGCAGTAGAGGGCCGCGGCCGTGCACAGATCGTCCGGGTTCGTCGAGTCAGGGGTGTTGGTCCCACAGTTGGCGACCGACGCGTATTCGTACTTGGGTGGCGCCTTGGCGGCCGTCTCGGCGGCAGCCTCCGCCTTGATGTCTTGCAACTCCTTGCGGTCAAGGAGTGACATTCGGGATCCCCCGCCTGTGAACTTGCTGCCCCACCCGTCAGCAGCCCAGGCGACCTGCGCGATGAGCACGAGGGCCAACACCGTGCAGATTCCAGCTACTGCGCGTCGAAAACTCGCCACTGTTCATTCCCCCATGTGAGCAACACGGTCCGCGCGATGTCCATGGCCGGGTCCGTGCGTACCTCGGCGCCGGCGGAGTCCACGACCTTGACCTGATTCTGTTTCGCGTTGAGTCGGACCACCTGTTGGCCGCCGTTGCCGCCGCTGACAGCTGTCGTCTGAATCTGAGTGATCGGGTCCGAGACGTACCGTTGCTTCTTTGCGGCAAGCTCAGAAGCTGTCCCCTCCAGGCCCTTGCCGGCGATGCAGCCTGGATCGCTCAGTGGCGGCAGCAGTCCGGCCTGGGGGTTTGGTCCGGGCCACGTTTGACTGTTCGACGAAATACTTGACGAAAGCTTCGGCTCCCGCCTCGGTGTGCGCGCGTGCCGCTGCCGGGATGTCCACGGTCGCGGTCGTGGAGCCCGACGGCGTCGTGGGCGTCGAACCGGTCGACGGTGAGCTCGTCGCCGACCCGCAGACGTCGTCGAACCGGTCGCCGGTGGGTCGTCACCCCCACCCGTGCACCCGGCCAAGCCGAGCAGCGCGACCAGGCCGCACGCGGCATACCCATGACGTCGAAGCACGCCCGAACTCCCCTCCCCGGCTGTCCCGAATAACAGGAAGGTCTACGCAAAGGGGGGAAGAAAGAAACGGCCCGTCGTCATCCACAGGCGCCGACGCGCGAAGACGCGCCGGAGTCAGCAACTACCGCCCGGAGCGCCGTTCGAGCAGCAGCCGCAGGGCCTCCGCAGCGTCCTCCACCGACTCGACCCGGAACCGGGCAGCCGTCTCGCCCGGCCCTACCTTGACCGTCACGTCGTCCGGCCCCAGCGCCCGGAACGCGTCCTCGTCGGTCACGTCGTCACCGAAGTAGGCGACCGCGTCGCCCCCCACCTCGTCGCGCAGCGCCACCAGGGCGCTGCCCTTGTCGGCGCGCACCACGCTCACCTCCACCACGTGCTTGCCGTGCAGCACGTGCAGGCCGGTATGCGGCTCGGTCACCTCGAGCGCCGCGGCTTCCGCGTCACGAGCAGCAGACTCGTCGGCCATCCGGCGGGTGTGCACCACGACCGCGGCCGGCTTGTGCTCAAGTCCGGCGCCGGGGTGCGCCGCGACGACCTCGCCCAGTTCCTCGGTCAGCGCGTCGAGATCGGCTCGCTGGTCGTCCGTGAGAGGGACCGCCGCGCCCGCTGCGCTCGACTCGCCACCATGGCTGCCGATGCGGGTGACGTCGCTGCCGGCCAGTCCGGTGAGCTTCGTCAACGTCTCGAGGTCGCGCCCGGACACCACTGCGGCATACGTCGACGGAAGGGCCGCGAGGCCCTCCAGGCTCTCGATGGTGCCCGGCAGTGGCCGTGACTCCATCGGGTCGAGGACGAGGGGCGCGAGCACCCCGTCGAAGTCCGATGCCACGAGCACCGTTGGTGCAGAGGCGAACTCGTCGATTGCCGCCACCAGCTCGGATGGCAGCGTCACGACTGGGAGTCCTCGGGGGCGGCTTGGTGCAGGTAGCGCGCCCGGCGGTCGGCAGAGGCGTGCTCGTCGTCGGCCTTCTGCTCCTTGGTCGTGCGCTGCGGTCGGTCCGGGGCGACCTCGAGGGCTTCGAGGAAGCGGGACGCCCAGCGCTGCACGTCGTGGTCGGCGACGCGGCGACGCATGGCCCGCATCAGCCGCTTCTTCTCTTTGTCCGGAGTCTCGATGGCCCGCATGATCGTCTGCTTGAGGCCTTCGATGTCGTGCGGGTTGCAGACGAATGCCTGGTGCAGCTCGTGGAACGCACCGGTGAACTCGGACAGCACCAGCGCGCCGCCCTCGTCGTAGCGGCAGGTGACGTACTCCTTGGCGACGAGGTTCATGCCGTCGCGCAGCGGGGTCACGAGGACGACGTCCGCAGCGAGGAAGAGCGCGGCCATCTCTTCCCGCGGATACGAGTGGTGGAGGTACTGGACCGCTGGTGCGCCGATGTGGCTGTGCTCGCCGTTGAGGCGACCGACCTCGCCCTCGATCTCCTGCCGCAGCGCCCGGTAGGCCTCGACGCGTTCCCGGCTCGGGGTGGCAACCTGGACGAAGACCTCGTTGGGCGGGGAGACCTGGCCCTCCTCGAGGAGCTCGCCGTACGCCTTGATCCGGTGGCCGATCCCCTTGGTGTAGTCGAGCCGGTCGACGCCGAGCAGCAGGGTGCGGGGGTTGCCGAGCGACTCGCGGATCTCCTTGGCGCGCTGCAGTGTCTCGGGCAGCTTGGCCACCGCCTCGAGCCCGACGTAGTCGATGGAGATCGGGACGGCGCTGGCGCGCACCCGGCGGCTGTCCTCCGCGCGCGACACCGAGACCGTGTCGCCCTTGGTGGGCAGCCCGAGCAGCTGTCGGCAGGCGCGCACGAAGTTCTGGGCGTCGGCCACCCGCTGGAACCCCAGGTAGTCGGCTCCCAGCAGTCCCTCGAGCACGGCCCGTCGCCACGGCAGCTGGGCGAACAGCTCGACGGGCGGGAACGGGATGTGGTCGAACCAGCCGATCCGCACATCCGGCCGCAGCTCGCGCACCATCGCCGGGACGAGCTGGAGCTGGTAGTCGTGCACCCAGACGGTCGCACCCTTGGCCGCGACCTCGCAGACCGCCTCGGCGAACCGGCGGTTCACCTTCTCGTAGGCGGTGAACCAGTACCGGTGGAACGTCGCGGGGACGATGACGTCGTGGTAGATCGGCCAGAGCGTGTCGTTGCTGAAACCCTCGTAGTAGTGCGCGACCTCGTCCTCCGAGAGCGGCACCGGACGGAGGTACATGTCGTCCTCGACGAACGGTGCGGGCGCCTCACCGGCCTCGCCGGCCCAGCCCACCCAGGCACCTTCGCGGCCGCGCATGACCGACTCCATGGCGGTCACGAGCCCGCCGGGGCTGGTCCGCCACGACACCTCTCCGTCGGCGTCCACGACCCGGTCGACGGGCAGTCGGTTGGCGGCGATGACCAGGTCAAACTGCTGCTGGCTGCGAGGCACAGAAAATCAACTCCACGGTGTTGTTCCAGTGGCAACCCTATGTCGCGGCTGCCCCCCGCGGCGTATCGCACCCCGGGTCGGGCTGCCCCTGCGACGCATGGCACCCGGGTCGAGGGGTACCCCCACGGCACACCGCGCAAACCTGGGTGGCACGGGTGCGGCGGGTATGCCGCGTGGCTGGACTTGCCCTAGCGGTGGCACCCCCAGCGGTCTACCGTCTGACCCATGAGGATCTCGGATGTCGTGCGTCGCAAGGGTGGCCAAGTGGTCACCGTCCGCTCCGAGGACACCGTGGAACGGCTCCTCGACCTGCTCGCCGAGCACCGCATCGGTGCCCTCGTCGTGAGCGACGACGGCCAGAGCGTCAACGGGATCGTCAGCGAGCGGGACGTCGTGCGCCACTTGCAGCGGGACGGTGCCGCCGTGCTCCTCGCGCCGGTCAGCACGATCATGACGGCCGAGGTCAAGACCTGTGAGCTGGACGTGCCGATCGAGGAGCTGGCTCGCACCATGACCGACCTGCGCATCCGGCACGTGCCCGTGGTGGTCGACGGCAAGCTGCACGCCATCGTCAGCATCGGCGACATCGTCAAGCACCGGATCGACGAGCTGCAGTCCGAGCGTGACCAACTTGTTGGGTACATCCAGCAGTAACCTCACCCGTTTCACAGGGGTCCCTCGCGTACCTTTGGTGCATGACGACGACGGAGGCCATGGAGGGGAACGACCGCGGCTACGGCGCGTCCGACCGCGACCCTGACCTGTCCCCCGACCGCCGGTCCGGCTCCGCGCCCGACGGCCTCCGGATCGGCCCGTACCGGCTCATCCAGCAGCTCGGTGAGGGTGGCATGGGCGTCGTCCACCTGGCGCTGGACCCCAGCGGCCGGGCGGTGGCGCTCAAGGTGCTGCGCCCGCACATCGCGCACGACCGCGACGCTCGGACCCGGCTGGCCCGCGAGGTCCAGGTCCTGCGCCGGATCGATGACCACCGCGTCGCTGCCGTGATCGACGCCGACCTCGACGGCGACCGGCCCTACCTCGTGACCCGCTACGTCCCCGGTCCCGCCCTCGACGACGTGGTCAAGGAGTCCGGCCCGATCCGTGGCGGCGAGCTGCTGCGGCTGGGCCGTGGCCTCGCCGACGCCCTCTATGCCATCCATGACGCCGACGTCATCCACCGTGACCTCAAGCCCGGCAACGTGCTGCTCCTCGACGGCGACCCGGTGCTGATCGACTTCGGCATCGCCCACATGGCTGACGACGTCCGCATCACCATGACCGGGTTGGTCATGGGTACGCCCGGCTACCTCTCGCCCGAGGTCGTCGAGGGCGCGCCGGTCACCGAGGCCACCGACTGGTGGGGCTGGGCGGCGACCCTGGCGTACGCCGCGAGCGGCGCGCCGCCGTTCGGCCGCGGACCGATGGACGTCGTGCTCTCCCGGGTCAGCCGCGGCGAGGCCGACCTCACCGGGGTCGACCCGCGCCTCGCCCCCCTCTTGTATGCCGCGTTGTCTCCCGTGCCGCGCCAGCGTCCCGACGCCGACGAGGTTGTCGACGCGCTCGAGCGCTACGCCACCGGGCAACCGGTGACCGAGGCGCTCTCGACGCCGCCGCGGCATACCCAGGTGTTGGAGCACCGGCAGACCGCCCGCTGGGAGCGGCCGCCAGTCGCCCCCGTGGCGCTGCCTCCCGAAGCCGAATGGACGCCCGAGCCGGCCTGGGAGCGCGAACCCGAACAGGACCTCGTCCCCTGGGACGAGCCCGAAGGCGAGGTGTCCGACTGGGAGGCCGCCTGGGAGGGCGACGCCGGCGAGCCCGACCCCCGCATCGGACGTCCGCCACGCACCGGCACCCTGCTAGCGCTGCTCGCCGTCGTCGTCGCCGCGGCAGCAGGCTTCCCCGTGGTGGCCGCCGCCGTCGCGGTGCTGTGGTCGTGGGCGGCACGCACCGCAGACCGCTCGGTGACCTCGCTCGTGCTGCGCCGGCACAACCGGGGCCGCCGACGGTCCGACATGCCCCTGGCCGTCGTCGCCAGCCCGTGGCACCTGGTCGTGGGCGCCCTCGCAACGGTCGTCAGCGCGATCCTGCCGCTGCTCGTCGGGATCTGTGCGGCGTTCAGCACCGCCCTGGCCACCGTCGCGATCAGCGGCGGCTCGCCACACCCGAACACAGCGCCGCCGCTGGCCGTCGGCGCGCTCATCGCGGCCCTGATGGCGTGGTGGGGACCCGGCGGGTCGGGCCTGCGCCGCGGCACCCGCAGCATCATCCGCGGCGTCAGCCCCGGGCAGCGAGCCAGCCAGGTGCTGGTCGTGCTGGCCCTGCTCGCCGCCGCCGCCCTGGTCGGGTGGAGCCTGCAGAACGCCGGCATCCCGGACTGGTGGCCCACCCAGGCACCGTCGGCGCTGCTGCCCGGCATGAGCCTCACCTGATGACCGAGGGCACAGGCAGCAGCTCCGGGAGTCGCCCCACGGGCACTGGTGGCCAGTCGCCTGGCGTAGCCGACACCGATGGCAGCGACCGCGGCGACGTAGGCGACGGAAAGCCGGCGCGGCGTCCCGTCAAGCGCCGCCCGGTGCTCAGCCAGAGCCGGATCTGGCGGGGCGAGGAGCTCACCGAGACGCTGCCGATGATCGAGAGCCTGCGACACACGCCGTACCGCAACCCCCGGGTGCGTCACGCTGCCGCCGAGGAGCGTGAGGCAAGGGCGTCCCTGGACCTGGCGCTACGGGTGGGCGAGCTGATGCTGCGGTGTGGCGCCGGCGCCCCGCAGGTTGAGTCGTCCGTGGTGGCGGTGGCCGCGGCTGCCGGGCTGGACAACCTCGAGGTCGACATCACCCTGCAGTCGCTCCTGATCCAGTGCTCGACCGGTTCGGGGGTGCCGATCACGATGTTGCGGGTGGTGCGGTCCTCGACCCGCGACTTCGACCGGCTGACCGCGGTCCACGAGTTCGTGGAGAACCTCGTCGCCGGCTCGTACGACCTCGAGAGCGCCGCTACCCAGCTGCGTGAGATCCGGCGGGCGCCGCGATTCTGGCCCAAGTGGATGGTGCGTGGCTCGCTCGGCCTGCTCGCGGCGGCCATCGCGGTGATGCTCGGGGCCGGACCGGTTGCCGCCCTCGTCGCGGGGTTCTCGGCTCTCCTGGTCGGGTATGCCGCGCGGGCCCTCGGGCGCGGCGGCTTGCCGGACTTCTACCAGTGCGCCATCGGCGGCTTCCTGGCGACGGCGCTCGCGTGGGGTGCGTTCAGCCTGGGCGCCGCAGGCTGGCTGCCTGTCTCGTCGTCCGACTTCGCGTTCATCGTGGCGGGCGGGATCACCGTCCTGCTCCCCGGCCGGACGGTCGCCTCAGCGTTCGAGGACGCGATCTCGGGCTACTCGGTGACGGGCGCCGGACGGATGTTCGCGGTGTTCCTGACGACCGCCGGGATCATCCTGGGAGTTGCGACGGGGCTGTCCCTGACCCTCTCACTCACCACTGCCTTCGACCTGCGGCTGGCGTCACCCTCGATCGTGTCCACGCAGGCCCTCAACGCCCCGGTGCTGCTGGCCGTGGTGGGGGCGTTCGTCGTCGGCGTGGCAGGAGCCGTCTCGCTCCGCAGCCGCCGGAAGCTGGTCCTGCCGTGCGGGGTGCTGTGCGCCGTCGGGGTGGGTGTCTCGCTGGCGGTGTCCCGTGTCGACGGGCTCGGTCAACTGGCCGCGGCCGGGATGGCGGCCATCGTCCTGGGGTGCGCGGGTCGGCTGCTCGCCCTGCGGATGGGCGCCCCGGCCATGGTGGTCGTGGTGCCCGCGTCGTATGGGCTGCTCCCGGGTCTGGCCATCTTCCGTGGGCTGTACGAGATGGTGAACGGGTCGTCGGCGGACTCCGGGACGCTCTCGCTCCAGGGCGGGCTGACCACCCTCCTGGGGGCGATGGCGGTGCTGCTGGCGATCGCCGCCGGCAGCGTGCTGGGAGAGTTCGTGGCAGCGCCGTTCGACCACCGGATGGTGCAGAAGCGGCGGGCCCGGCGCCGCTGACGTGCCGCTGAGGTGTCGTTGAGGTAACCGCTCACGGGGTGGACGGACGCGGCGGTCTCCCGTCAATTTGTCCGACTTGCTTGTCGCTGCCCTCGGAGACCTCTACGGTGGACCACCTGCGCAAACGCGCAATCACAACTCCACACGGCATACCCAAACAGCCATGCACGTCCACCGCGCCGAGCCTCGTCAGGTGGATGTTTCGCCGGAAGATCTCCGGGCAGACGAGGGCGGGGGACCCAACGCGGCCATCACGGTGGCCTTGGGGTGAAGTCGGCTCCGGCCGGCCGGGCACCTGACAGCCCGAACCCGACAGCTCACCCCGCAGGCGCCGGTCAGGAGAGGACTCCCCCCGTCATGTTCTACGCCCCGAAGCACTCTGCCCGGAAGGTGAACCCCGTCCGCCGTCGCGTCACCGGCGTCGCCGTGGCCGGCGTCGCCACCGTCGCGGGAGGCATGGCGACCGCGACCTCCGCCTCTGCCTCGACCGTGTGGGACCGAGTCGCCGCCTGCGAGAGCGGTGGCAACTGGTCGATCAACACTGGCAACGGCTACTACGGCGGTCTGCAGTTCTCCGACCGCACGTGGGACGGCTTCGGTGGCGAGCGGTATGCCGCGACCGCCAACCGCGCCAGCAAGGCCCAGCAGATCACGATCGCCCAGAAGGTCCTCGCCTCGCAGGGGCCGGGCGCCTGGCCGACCTGCGGCGCCCGCGCCGGACTGACCCGCGCCAACGGCGGGGCCGTCAACGCCGGCTCGACCTCGACGGAGGTGTCGCGATCCACCACCCGCAAGGCTCCGGTCTCCGCCGGCAGGCTCACGGTCGACGGGATCCGCGGACCCAAGACCAACGCGGCCATCGAGCGTTGGGTCGGCGGTTCGGTCAACGGCACGCTCTCGCGCTCCGACGTCAAGGCGTTGCAGCGCAAGGTCGGTTCCGCTCCCGACGGGGTGATCGGGCCGAAGACCATCCGCGCCCTGCAGGCCAAGATCGGCGCCAGGAAGAACGGGTCGCACTCGCTCGACCGCGCCACGGTGCGTTCCCTGCAGAGCTACCTCAACGCCCGCTGAGTCCTTCGCAGCGCGAAACCCTCTCCGCACGACGGCGGCCCGGCACCTGGTTGGTGCCGGGCCGCCGTGCGTTACGGGACGGACGGCCCCTCCACGACATGTTGCTCTCCGGTGGTCACGGACCGCCGAATCCGGTGGTTGGTGACGTGCACGCGGCAACGAGTGCCGGCTCCCCCCGACTTGTTGCGATCTGCTGGTCACGAAGACGCCTGAGCGACGTTTCGTGACGGGCTGTGGGCAACAAGTCGGGGCCGGGCCACCGTGCGTTGCGAGGCAACGCTCAGCGTGCGAGGACCAGGTAGGCGAACCCGAGCACGCCTCGATAGCTCCCGACGTAGTCACGCAGTTGGGTGTCGAGCTGGTCACGGACCCCGGCCGCGTCGTCGTGATGCGGCTTGGCCAGCAACCACTCCTGGCGCGCCGCTCGCCAGGTCGACTCGAAGTCGTCCCACTCCCGTTGGTCCGCGGTGCTGAGGTGCAGGACGCGCCAGCCCGCCAGCCGGGCGTGCTCGACGACCTCGACCAGCGACAGGACCTCGTCACCGAAGATCTCCAGTGCCTCGGCGTTCGGTGGCCTCTCCCAGCACGCGTCGCCGACCAGGACCCGACCGCCCGGTGACACCCGGTCCCGGAGCGTATAGAGCATCTGCCTGGTCCCGCCGAGCGTGTGGGACGACCCGATGCAGAGCACCCTGTCGGCTCCCGTCTCGACCTCAGCGGCGGAACCCGCGTCGAACGTCACCCGGTCCGCCAGACCGCCTTCGACGGCCTGCGAGCGACCGCGCTCCAGCAGCCGTTCGTCGAGGTCTACCCCACGGCCGGTCGCGTCGGCAGGGCCGGCGGAGACAGCACGGACCAACAGCTCGCCCCATCCACACCCGAGGTCGAGCCAGGTCCGCCCGTGCGAGGCGTCGAGGCGGTCCAGGAGCAGGGTCGCGTGCTCCTCCGAGAGCGGTGTGTTCCAGCGCATGTTGGCGTACGGATCGGGCACTGGATCGGGGGTCGACATGCGACGAGGCTTGCCTACGCGCGTGCCCGTGGCAATCGAGATACCGACGACCGGGTATGCCGGGTGGTCCAGGATTCTCGGCCCTCGCCACCGCGCCGGTACCATCGTCGCCGTCTGCTGCGGCAGGCACGCCGGCGTGGCGCAATTGGCAGCGCACTTGTCTTGTAAACAAGGGGTTAGGGGTTCAAGTCCCCTCGTCGGCTCTCTGACCAGCATGTTTTCCTCAGGCTCCCTCGCCTTGGGCAACCGACCCACCACTTTGCCCACCGCTTTCAAGGGTGAAGCGGTGTGGATCGACGGCTTCCAGTGCGGCAAGGACTCGCGGGTCGACCGATCTGCGCCCGAGATAGAAGTCGAGAGACATCGACACCCGGGAGTGTCCGAGCTGGTCGGCGATCATGCGTGGTGAGGCACCTCCGCCGTCGAGGATGGTCGCCATGGTCTTACGCCACGTGTGCGAGGTGACCCACCCGAAGCCGAGTCGATCGCGGGCGTCAGCCAATTGCCGCGACACGTTCCGGGGATCGCGGTAGCGGCCATCAACGGTGGCGAAGATCGGTTCGTCCGGAGCGACGCCGACCTCGGACCTGCGCCGCAACATCGCCACGCACCAGGTCGGCAGCAAGAGGGCGCGCTGACCTGCCTTTGACTTTGTCGTCTTGCGCAGCAGACCCTGTCCAGTCACCCGAATCAAGGTCGACGTCACCGTCAGGGCACCGGTGTCCAGGTCGACTTCGGTCCAAAGCACCGCCAGGGCTTCACCGATCCTCAAGCCGGTGGCCAGCAGGAATGCCGAAAAGTCCACCAAGTCCTGGCGGACGGCAACATCATCCCCGGTCATGCCCATAAACCACTTCGCCTGCTCTTCGCTGGTGAGTGCTCGGGGTTCCTTGGCCCGTGTCCCCTCGAGACGCTCCAGCTCGCGCGCTGGGTTTGCTGCGATCGCGCCTTGGCGGACCGCGAGGCTCAGGGCGCCTGACACGATCGATCGGCAGGTGCGTGCGGTAGCGGCGCCGACGTCCTGGTAGACGTCGAGCACGAAACGATCCACGACGGGCGTTGTGAGTTCCCGAAGCCTCAGGCCACCGATCCGAGGGAGCACATGACCTTCGAGCTGACGTCGGTATGTCTCCACGGTGCCCGGCGATCGTTGTCCTAGGCCAGCCAACCGCTGGATGCGGCTGAGCCAGACCTCGGCTGCCTCAGAGAGGGTCGATGCACCAGTGAGCTGACCGCCAGATCCGCGACGCTTCCGTTCCTCGAGCTCGGCCACCAGAGCCTGTCGGGCGCCGCGAGGACTCGGCCCCCACCGCTCAACCTTTCGGACCTTGCCATCGAACCCGCGAAACCGTGCACGCGCGACTACGGGGCTGGGCCCACCTTTCACGCGTTGGATCGACACCTCGCCCCACGCTCCCACCTCGAGCTCTCGCCGGGCCACGTCACGCCACCGCGGTGTGACGCTCGAGCCACTCCATGACGGCGCTCTCGCGGTAGCGAAGATGACGGCCGACCTTGAACACCGGCGGTCCAGTCCCCTTGAGCCGCCAGTCGTACAAGGTTTGCACTGGAACGCCGAGATACCGCGATACATCGTCGACGGTCCACAGCGGGTCATGTCGCATGCACATTGCTCCTCCTTGGTCGTGTACTCCGCCGTTGTTGGGACTTCCATTGCGCGTACTCGCGTGCTCGAGCTGCAGCTGCCTTAGCCAGGGCGGCGTCACCCGCTGTTTCCCACCCCATGCCGGCGAAGCGCCAATCTCCGATGACGAGCGTGGTTTCGTCCTCGTCGTCGGCCATGAGCTCGGCCTCGAGCCCAGCCAGGTCGATTCGCCTGCCTTCGCGGCGAGCAAGGGCGATGAGGGTCTGTGCGCGACGCCGGGCTCTGCGGAGTGCTCCGAGGGTGATGGAGTAGCGGTGGGACTTGGTTGCGAAGTGTCCGCGGAACCCCAACATGTGGACCCAGTTGGCCATCCGCTCGTAGGCAACGTCGTGCTCGTCCAGGTCCGAGAGGTGTGCGGTGCTCTGCGCGCAGTCAGCGATGGCGGCCGCAACGGCTTGGATTCGCTGGAGGTGGGGGTGGTTGCCGCCGTCGGCGCTCTCCGTGGCCGACTTGGTGGCGTACTTGGCCAGGTAACCGGCCACCTGCTCGGGTTGCAGAGCCCTTTCCGGGTCGTCCGTACGTCTGCTGGTTCGGACGCCTCGTGCGTCGACCTGGGATCCGAAGCGCAGACCTCGCTCGAGGTTGTCGTCCAAGGCTGATGGAGCGGTGAAGCTCACGGCTCGGGCCGCTTCCTCGACGAGCCGGGCCAACAGTGCCGGGTCGATGGAGGGCGGGCTCGGAGCAAAGCCGGCGTCGCACTTGGGCCCATCGAGGCGTACGAGGGCGTGGAAGTGGACGATCCCACGCAGCTGGAATTCGGCGACCTTGGCGTACTGGAGCGTTGCGTGCTCGTTCAGGTCACGCGGCTTGACCCCCAACGTCTTGGCGATGAGCCGTCGCAGGGTGATCGTGAACCGTCGCCACAGCTCTGGAGCCCACCACTGCCAGACCACGTGGGAGGCGTAGTCGTAGCACTCCCAGCACAGGGGCTGGCCGAGGCCGGGGTCAGTCGGCGCGTGCCGCAGCATGCAGGACATTGAGCGACCGTGCGGGCACCTTGACTTGGTCCCTGACCGAGGGTGGCACCGCCGTGAGCCGCCCCTCACGCCGTGGACGCTGCCGAATGATGGTGCGGTCAGCGTGGCGAAGACGAGAGGGTTCTCGGCGACCGTGTCCGGAACTCCTTTGCCACCAGTGAGTCCGCAGCGGATGAAGTGGAAGGTGTCGGCTGCGTAGACGCGCGAGCAGGAGGGGCATACGTCGGCACGGCGGTTGCCGCAACGGAGGTGGAGCACCCCGAACGCCTCGTCAAGGGTGCTGTAGGTCTGAAGGGGTTGACCGGTGTCTCGAGCGAACGTAGTGCTGCTCCCGCGAACTCGTATCGGGTTGGTGCAGTAGCCGACCCGCGCCGCGGTGGTCGCCCATTGATCGAAGGTCCCGTTCGTCAGCCGGCGGACAATGTGCCGTTCCTCGGCTGCTGACAGCTCGCCGAGCTCGAGTCCAGCGCCATCACCGTGACCGGGAAACCGTTCCCGGCCACGGCGTGGCGCCAGATCGCGTCCCATCAGGCAACCTTGGGATCCTGCTGCTCGAGTGCGTCGTCAAGGACGGTCCCTAGAAGTTCCCCAGAGGCAAGCCTGACCAGCAAGGGCCGGCGCTTGCACGCGGGGACCCCTCCCCACACTCCGAACTCCTCGGCATAGACAAGAGCCGCGGCGAGGCAGGTGCGCCGGACGGGACACGTCTTGCAGATCGTTTCGGCGCGACGCGTCTTGGGGCTGTTGGCGTCCTCGAACCACAGCCACGAGGAACTGTCGGCGCAAGATCCCTGCGGCTGCCAGCGACTCGCGTCGAGCTCACGGACTGAGAACTCTCGGCCCAGGTCGATCCACGGCATGGGGCGTCCGTAACCAACATCGGGGTTTGATCTCGGCGTTCGACTCATGCGACTTCTCCTCCCTCGACAGCCGCCGCGGCAGCCAGCCGAACAGGTGTAGGTCTGGGCGACCTGACGGCGAGTTCAGCGATGTCCGCGTCGGTCAGGTACGACGCGCGCACCCGCCGTTGGGTACGGGTTCCCTCCACCCGCACGTAGGCGACTCCCGGAGTCAGCTCGCTGATGTGATCGGCGGTTGCACCGAGGTCTCGAGCGCCCTCTCCTAGGACCATGTCGACCTGAATCGGGTTGTCCAAGCGCATGGCAATCCGGGTGGGGAACAGGTCCCGCCAGACGACGACGTCCTTGCCGGGATCTTGGACAGCTGCCAGCACCGTGATGCCGCAGGCTCGGCCTTGCGTGAGGAGAAGTCCGAGCGCCTGCTCGATGCGTCGAACGATGGTGCGCTCAGCGAAGGCCGTCAATGTGGCCAGCTCGTCGACGACGAGGAGAATGTGGGGCGATGCCGGAGTCGCAGCGTGGGTGCGTGCCCCCAGCTCCGCCAACTCCCTCGCCCGGACGTCCTTGAGGGTCACGAGGTGCTCCAGTGTCAGACACATCTGCTCGGCGCTGCCGTCTTCGAAACGCGCGAACAGAGGGAGTCCAGGACGCAGTTCCATGCCGCCCTTGGGGTCGATGGCCCAGACTTCCAATGACCCGGACGCGATCGCAGGGGCTGCGCCGTTGAGGAGGGACCAAAGTACGGATCCCTTACCGGCGCCCGTTGCCCCCGCGACAAGTACATGGGTGCCGAGCAAGCGCATGTACCAGACCTCCCCGTCCTCGTGTCGACCTACTGGGACTGCCGCCAGGTCGACCTGCCCCTTTGGTGGTGAAGGACGGATCACCGGTGCAAGCACATCCCGGCGGTGCAACTCGAGGAAGACCCGGCCCGGGCGGTCCTCAACGACTCTTGCTTCCCGACACTTAAGGGCATGCGCGAGGCCATCGCACTGTGCGGCCACGTGCGAGGGGGTGAGCCCAGCGGGGAGGCTGAGCTGCAAGGTGTGCACTCCCGCCCTCGTGACGCGGACCCGCCGGATCCTCGGCAGCCGAGACTGCTCTGCGCGGCGGCCGTTGAACTGGTGGTCAGAGGCGACCAGTCCGTTGCGTGACGCAGCCTTGGCCCATCTTGAGCGGTACCAAGGTGCGGCGGCGATCGAGGCGAGTCGCGGGTGCGCAGTGTTAGCGAATGAGCTCGGTGCCGCGAGTCGCCACGTGATCAGCGCCAGCAGGACTCCGATTGCCGTCCAGATGAGGAATCGCGATCCCAGGACGTATCCCTCGATTGCGAGCCCCACGACGATGATCGCCGGCACTGGGTTTCGGGCAGCTGCGAGCAGGATGGCGCCGATGGCGCGAACGAGCGCCCAGCCGAGTCGGACGATTCCCTCGAGAACGATCGACAGAGGATCGTCACTGTCGAACATCGGACGAGCGGGGGAGCGGTCCATGTCAGAAACCCGCGCCCGCGACACTCGCCACCGCGTTGCCGATGAGCGTCGCGGCCTCGCCCATGTGACGTTCGACCTGAAGGAGGTGTTCGTCGAGGTCTCGATCGGGGCAGCTGTGGAGCTGATCCCTCAGCCTGGACTGCCGACCGTAGAGATCCTCCTGCTCCCGCCACAGCGACTGAAGCCGCCGGTGTACCTCATCGGGTGCGACGCCGACCGCGTTGGACCACTGCCTTGCCTGCCCGGCGCGCATCTCACCTCTCCCTTCTCAGATCGGAGAGCGCGTCGGTCAGCCTGTCTCCGGCCGCACCTAGGGCACGACTGGCGGAGCTGATCGAAGCGAGCATCCCTTCGTCGGGAGCGTCGGAGAGGCCCACGCGCAACTTCGTCAGTTCTGCGTGAAGCTCCTCCACGAGGCGGACCCGTGAGGAGAGTGCCCACGGCAGTTCAAGTTCCCCAACGCCCAGGGCTTCTGCCCACGCAACCATGTCGATGGGGCGCACGTCAGGCAGCCTTGGTCGGACTCTGCTGGCTGCTGGATCCGGACTTCACCGGCCCCATTGCGTCCGCGCGGTAGGACCAAGCGATGCGCGAGAAGTCTTCGTTGACCTTCTCGACGTAGGGGAGGGCGGACAGGCCGTGGAAGATCACGGGCGTGATCGGTCCCCCGCTTTCGTTGGCCGGCGGCACCGGCTGGACCTTCGCCAGGAACTTCACAGTGACGGTCCGGGCACTCTTCGATGCGTCGGGGTCCAGGTCCAGCACGTCGACCTGCCAGATCGGCAGACCCGTGTCGATGTCGACCTGCTGCACCTTGTTCTCCCGCGTCGACCGGTCGAAGTCCGACACGGAGGTCACGGGCGAAACGATGAAGGCCCCATGGGGGAACACCTCGTCGTGGGAGATCTTGAACCGCTTTGCGATGGCCATGGTTGCTTCCTCCATGTTCGGCAGAGCGCCTTATGCACTACTGCATAGCACTGACTATGCAGTAGTGCATGTGTGGAGTCAACTCTTTGTCCGACCTAGTTGGAATCACTCCACGCGATCCGAAGGGAGTGGCGAAACGGCTCGGGCCTGAGGCTCGGCGGCGTTGGCGGGATAAGGCGTCGCCGTCCCACGCGCATGGAGCGGAGGTCAAATTGACCTCCGCTCCATGTCGGTTTAGCGCTAGCTAGCCGATCCGCTGGTACACCGAGGCGATGTCGGCGCCGTTGGAGAGGAGGGTGTACTTGACGTAACCGCTCTGCATGTAGCGGTACAGGTACCACTTCCAGGCCCCGACAGCCGAGCCGCCGTTCTGCTGGCTGGATGTGGCCGACCAG
The DNA here is from genome assembly GCF_006438965.1 of Pedococcus bigeumensis. Taxonomy (GTDB): domain Bacteria; phylum Actinomycetota; class Actinomycetes; order Actinomycetales; family Dermatophilaceae; genus Pedococcus; species Pedococcus bigeumensis_A. The sequence goes on along the minus strand of NZ_RCZM01000006.1, from coordinate 267,572 downwards.
TAGAGCTGACCCGCGTTGTTGTAGAACTCGGCGCGAACCCTCGTGTTCGAGAGCCAGCCGGCCCAGGCGATTGGTGCGGAAAATCCCGCGCCAGCTGTCTGGACGTACGTTCCGGAGCCGATCGTCTGGCCGCAGAACTGGGAGGGGTATCCCCACGAGTATCCGTAGCCGTAACCGGTGCAGGAATATGCGGAGGCGGACGCTGGAGACGCCGCGACTGTGGTGATGCCGAGGATGGTGGCCATCGCCATGACGAGCACGATGGCTCGGCGACGAAGACCCTGGGTCCAGGTCCTACTCGTTTGACGACCAGTTATCCCAGCCGTGATTCGAGAGGCGGACTGTTGCGTGTGGCCAGCCTTGGCTGGCGACAGGTTTGCGCTCATCGCTAGCTCCTTAAGAGGGGCGGTTCTCACCGCCTTGCTCAGGCCCTCAAGTCGATGGCCTGTCGCCTACTCAGCGGGGCCCATCACCGGGTAGGTTAGCCCCAAGAGTAGAAGATGGTGAGCCGCAAAGCAATAGCCTTGCCCCATCAATGGAACAAGATGTACCACGGGAGCGACAGTGAGTGATATGAGCGAAACGGCGAGTCCTATGGAGACGGGCGAGGCTACCTCCGAGTCGATGGAGCGACTGCGTCGGCGGCTGCTAGATGCCGCACAACGGATTGTGGAGCGCGCAGGCGGGGTCAGCGTCACGCTGGACATCACTCTCGACATGGTGATGAAGGAGGCGGGGGTATCCCGCACAAGCCTGTACCGCGCGTGGCCTCGGAAGGAGGAGTTCGAAGTGGACCTCCTCTGCGACTTGGCTGGGCCAAGCTGGCAAGGGACGGCGGCGTTCGATGAGGAGACCATCCTGCTTGCTCGGAACGTCGTGGCCGAGCGCCTCGAGCTGCTGCAGACATCCGGGGGACGAGAGCAATTGCTACGCGAGATAGTGAGGCGGGCTGCCAACCAGAACTTCTCGGCCCTAGTGGCTTCAGCTCAGTGGCGCACATATGTGGCGCTAACCGCGACCATCCTCTCAATGCCAGACGAGGATCGTCGCACTCGCGTCCGAGATTCGCTACAGCAGGCTGAGGCCGTTTTCATCCAGCACATGGCCGTGTTCTACGAGGGTATGTCTGCCATCCTCGGCTACCGACTCCGCGAACCCGACCTGGGGTTCGAGCGGCTCGCTGCAGTGGGTGCGGCAGTCGTGGAAGGATTGGGGTTGAGACAGCTGATTTCTGCGGCGACCGTTGACGCTCCGCTGATATTGGAGGGTCCCAACGGACCGGAGGAATGGAGCCTCGCGGCCTACGGGTTCTTCGGCGTTATCAACCAGATGATCGAGCCGGACCCGGGCTACGACGTAACGACCGCCCTGACGGACTACCTGAAGTCGCTGGCACAACAGGAGGTTTCTTCTGAGTAGCGGCTCAGGCTCTCCGGAGGTGTCCCTTGCCCCTTCCGGTTTCCCGGAACCCCGCGGACCTGGCGACCGCCATCGACCGCCATCGGCCTGTACAAGATGCGATGACGGCCGTCCGGTCGAAGCTCAGCAGATCCATGCGCGCGTGGGTCACTACGGACACATGTTCAAGCGCGAGGGGCAAGGCATCCAGCTCGCGTGATGGTTTAGAGGCGTCCTCGTTCTCCCGTTCCTAGCCATGGGCGCTAAGGACGTGCGCGCCTAATGCCTGGGACAGTCAGGATCGCGGCACGCCACCAACCGCCGCAAGCGCGCCCCGAAGCCGGGTCTGTCGGTCAAGCAGCCACTCGAGGTAGTGATTCCAGTTCTCCTCGACGCTCACGTCGGCATCGAGCAGGTAGTCCGCAACTCTGGTCGCCTTACGCTCGGGAAGCTCCTGCCAGTTAAGTGGCTGTCCATAGGCCCGCTCCACCCTTGCTTGGTCGGTCTCGAGGGCGTGAAATCGGCTGAGGTTGAGTTCCGCGTCAGTTGATTCGAAGACCAGTTCACTGGAGAGGCCGCGCTTCGTAAATGACGTGTAGTACGTGGCCCCGGGCGTTCCGGCTGTCATAGAAAACCAAGAGTCCCGTGGGGGACGAGTTGCCCGGGACCAGCCCTGCCGTTCGGCCTGCAGGACCTCGATCCAGCGGCTCCAGAAGGATCGATACAGAAGCTGTTTGCCCGTTGCCTCGGCCTGACTGGTCGCCGCCCGAACCGTCTTCTCCCAGTCGTTGGGTTGGGCGACGAGTCGGAACGACGGCGCTGGCTCGGACTGCCCTATCCGCACGACTCCGAGCTCGACACCGAAGAACCGCGTGTTCTCGTCCGTTCGAGCGTTCAGCCAGTCGATCGCCGCTCGATGCTCTGGTCGAAACGTTGCGGCGACCCAAACGATGGTCGTGGGATCCGTCCCGGCTGCGTACGTGAGGATCTGTCCGAGGTGAGCGTGGTCGGACGTTTCACGTTGATTTTCAACGATCACGACCTCTCCCGTTGCCTCGTCCCGGCCCATGAGGTCAAGGCTGAATCCGCCTACGGGGTGCTCCGCCACATCCAGGGCGAGATCCATGCCGAGCAAGTCGCTCAGAACGTCAACGTTATTGAGTAGCCACGGCGTGAAGCTGTGGGCCTCGTGAGGCCACACGTCACGGGGTACCAGACGGGTGAGCCGACCTAGGGCAGGCAGTGAACTGTCGGGCATAGGTACAGCTTGCCAGCCGGACCCTGATGCGTTCTTCAAGCACCACCTGCTCGCCTCATTTGACCGGCCAAGCTCGTCAAAGCACCCTTCGTGGGGCTGCACCGTTGCTATCGTCACGACGTGCCCACGAGCGATAAGTCCGATTTGAGACCTGGTACCCCCACGGTTGGGGACCATGCAGAGTATGAGTTCAAGTCCGTGCAGACGATCCGCGGAAGAGAAGCTAGCACCATCGCGAAGTGGCAGAAGGCGGGCTGGGAATTCGTCACCCAAGGCCAGGGGACGTTGCGGAGGGAGATGACCTTCCGCCGCGTGAAGCCGAAAGACCCTTGGCAGCAACTTGCGGCGTTCGCCGGCAAGAGCTGGGCGGCCTTCCGCCGTCTGGAGCCGAAGACGCAGCTGCGCCTCATTGCAGGGTCGGGCGGTCTGGTCCTACTCATGGTCTTCGTCGGCGTTGTAGCCGGGATCCAGGGCGGAGGCGCCACCTCGGATCCAGCCACGCTACCGACCAAGGCCGCGGTCGTACCGAACGTTCAACCGTCCAAGACGCCGCCTGGGTCGACAGTGTCGGCGTCCGAGGCCGTGGCATACAAATACCAAGGACCGAAATACGAGATCGTCATTACTGATAGAAACCAGGGTCCAGCCGCACTAAACCAATACTGGGTCTACACCAGAAAGATCGACTATTCGACCGTTGCGTACAAAGATCAGGTGAAGATGATCATTACGGACATCGCCCACATCGAGGGTACGGACAAATTCCTGGTGGAAGTCGTCACGGACAAGGAAATAGCTGAAGCGGAGTCCCCTTCCACGTACGAGAGCTTCATCGAGGAGCATGGGATGAACTACGCCATAAAGACTATCCCGCAGCACGAAAAGGCAGGTTGGGTCGCATCGTATTCAGGCGGATTTGACTCCGACGCCGGAGAACCAAGCGACTCCGTCAACGCTTTTGAAGTGATTTGGCGTCCTTACGCAACCTCAAAAATCGAGAAGTGGCGACCAGAGGCCATGGGCTAATCGCCGTCGTTGACGACGAGCAATCCTTTAGCACCGACCACAACCTCAGTGCCCCGTTTGAAGTGGCTGCGCCCATTCGCGGAACCTTGTCCGGGCCCGCGTGCCCTGCGCGATACTCCTGACATCTCTGTCCGTTCTAGGAGGGTGCATGGACGAAGTTGCGTCCAAGATCGCTTGGAGCTCGATCGCCAACTTGATGCAGGGCCTTGGCTTCCCAGACCTCGAGGAGTTCGCGGCGGACGTTGCAAAGTGCGCAGGCATCCCCCCTGACGGCTTCGGCCTCCAGAGCATCGATGCCACCGCTGGGGCGCAGCAGTCAACTCCGCTCATGATCGGCTTGGACTTGATCGGCCTTCTTGTCGTGCAACCACTTGACTTTCCCGCCTCCAAGGAGGACATCGTCGCCGCGAGTCGGCGGCTCCACCAAGATGTGGCCACCTTCTTGGCGGCTCGCGCGGGTGCCACGAGCGTCGTTGCCAACATGGAAGAAGTCCATCTCAAGGCGTCCGCCACCTCAGACGATGACTTGGTCGAGTGGCTGGACGAACAGCTCGATGGGCAATCAGGGATTTTGGTTCTCCGAATACGAGTGGCTGGACGAGGAGCGAGAGCCCAACAAGGGGCCAGGGTTCCAGATGACGCTCGAATTTCATGGCTCTTCGGCCCGTGTATCGATCGACTTCCCATTCGATCTCGAATCTGGGATCCAGTTGATCCGCGACATCATCGACGAGCTTGAGGCTGACTACTGGCGCAGACTGGATCCAGGATCCGAATGGTTTGCCAGTAGCGTTTTCGAGCGCTTTCCGTTCCTGCGGGAGCAACTTCCTTCGACGGAGGAGTTGCCGCATCGCCTCCGGGGTGAGGCGGCCAGGGATGCTGCGAAGGACTGGTCGCGAAAGCGACTGCACTCAATACTGCTCGAGTTGGGGCCCGAGCGAGGTCCGGCCCTGGACTTGGACTTTGACGAGGCGGTTCGCGACCTAGCGCATCAGGTCGAGGAGGCGATTTTGACAGATGAGGCCACGCAAGGAGGTGCGCGTGACGTCTCTGCTGCCACGGAGAGTCCCTCCCCTGAGATCGAGGCGACTCTTTCATGGGCCGCCAGTTCACAGATTCCAGGGCGCGGGGCGGGCGCAGGCCCATCGCTCACTCCGGATGCCACCCGGGACGAGCCTCAGGACTCCTTCTGGCGACTTCGCCCGCACGCCGCTCCGGCCGCGATCAGCACCATCATGCTCTTCTTGGCGCTCGGCGATCATCCTTACGGCTTCTACACGAGCTTGAGGTGGATCGTGTTCGCGTCGGCGCTCGGCGTTTCCTATGTTCTCCACGAATGGAACGGCACGCATGTAGGTGAACCTGTAGGTCGGGAGGTCGGGCTCGTCGTCTTCATCGGACTGGCGATCCTCTTCAACCCCGTCGTACCAGTGACCCTCGAGAGGGGCACGTGGGCACCCATTGACTACTTCGGTGCGCTCGTATTCGCCCTCGTTGCATTCGGTCTAAAGCGCCCAAGCTCCGCGACGTCGAGGTAAAGGCGCCCATCAGCGTTGAGCCAATCGACGTGGGCTGACGAAGTAGGCCGAAGCCGCCAGAGCGCAGGCGAATGACATGAGCAACGGAGCGCCGAGGCCAGCCGCGTTGCCGACGAGTCCGCCGAGCAGTGCGCCAACACCTGCCGAGCCGAGACCTAGGGTGCGCGTGCCGGCGCTGACGCGACCCAGGAGATCGTCCGGTGTGAGGCTCTGTCGCGCTGAGGCTCCGATGACGGTGACAGTCATGCTAGACAGCCCAATTAGCACGAGAGCAGCTCCTGCGAGCCAACGGTTGGGCCACATCCACATGGCGCCCCACGCGATGCCCTGCACAAGTAGGCCGAAGGCGTAGGCGCGCGGGCTCGTCAGGCGTCGCTGAATGCGCGGAGCCAGCCAAGCCCCGAGGAGACCGCCTATTGCGATCATGGCGAGGAGCAGGCCGAAGCCCCGGTCGCCCAGGTGGAGGCGGTCCTGTGCGAAGAGGACCAAGGGCGCGAAGGCGATGTTGTAGGTCAGGTTGAAGCTGGCCATCCCGAGGGTCAGTGCCCGCAGTTCGCGATGCCTCCACAGGAACCGCACGCCCTCCCTCATGGCGGCGCGCACTCCGGCGGGGGCCGCTGATCGGCCCTCGGCACGGTCGACGCCACCCAGTCCCGCCAGCAGGAGAGCCGACACCACGAAGGTGAGGGCGTTGCTGGCGAATGGCAACACCGTGGCCAGCGCGAAGAGGGCGGCACCGAGGGGCGGTCCTATCAGCGACCGACCGACGAGGTCGAGTGACCACAGGCGGCTATTTGCTCGCGCGAGAACGCCCGGTTCGCGACCGACCACCTGAGGGATGGCTGCCTGTGCCGCGGGGTCGAAGAAGCAACTGGCTACTCCGATCGCGAAGACAACCAGAACGAGCATCAACAGCGATGCGACATCAAGAGCCACAGCGATCGCGAGCCCAGCCAACAACATGGCCCTTGCAACATCGGCCAGCACCATGGTTCTTCGCCGCGGCCACCGGTCCACGAGTGCTCCAGCGGGCAGACCCACGGCTAGCCACGCGGCATACCCGGCTGCGACGGTCAGGGAGACCCCCACGGGGTTCCGGGTGAGTGATGCGGCTAGCAGGGGCACGGCTGCCAGCACCATCCCTTGTCCTGCGATCGAAACTCCCGTGGACGCGAGCAGCCTGCCGAGACCGCCGACTCCGGGGGTCTCGACAGGCTGACGCATCTCCACAGGATTGCTCATCAGCTCGTGCGCAGCCTGTCGTACTCGAATTCGCCAAGTGCGACGCCGCCGGTGAACGCACGCCACTCCTGCTCGTTGAACTCCAGGATCGGGCCGTGGCCCTCCGCCTTGGTGTCACGCACACCAACGGCGCCGTCGGCGAAGGCGACTTCCACGCATCCGCCGCTGTCGCTCAGGACACTCTTGCGCCACCGGGCTGACTTCCACTTCTCATCCATCGGATTTCCCCTCAGATGGGTTCACGACGCCAGTTGACGCCGAGTCCTTTCGATCAGGAGCCGTGAGGCGTCCTTGTCGAGCGCGTCTCGTTGAAGGTCGCGGAACAGTCGTCGATAGGCGGCCACGTCGGTCTCAGACGACAGGTAGAGGTCGGCCGTCTGCGCTTCTACGAGGACGACGGGAGTGCCTTCTGCGAAGTCGTAGAGGACGAAGGAACCTGCTGCGTATGCCGCTCGGTCACCTTGGGCGGGTCGGACGCGAAGGTCCACGATCCCCTCGTCGACGACATCGAGGACGGCGCTCAGCTGCTCGTGCATCGTGGCCCGGCTGCCAGGGCTCCGCTCGAGGACACCCTGCTCGACGACGACCTGGTACACCACTCTGCGCCGGTTCCGGAGAGCGTCCTGTCGCGCCTGTCGTCGTGCAGCGATGCCCTCGGGTGATGGGAAGCGTCCGGACTTGGCAATCGCGTTCGCATACGAGGGCGACTGAAGCAGGCCCGGGAACCACAGAGCTTGGTACTGCAGGAGCCGCTTCACGCGTGCCTCGACCGCACCGACCTCAGCCTGGCGACGCCGTGGACCACCAGCCCTAACGACCCATGCTCCCTGCGCACCATCGTCTCGAGCTACCCAACTGAGGGTCTCGGCACGGATCTCTTCTGCAACGCCGTAGTAGTCCAACAGGGTCGCGACTTCGCCGATCGAGGCGCCGAACCGGCCGGTCTCGACGCGAGAGACCTTGGACTGGGACCACCCGAGTTCGCGGGCCACTGCCGACCCCGAAAGTCCCGCCTGCTCGCGGATGCCGCGCAGCTCGTTTCCAACCCTTGCGTTGGAAGCCAGGTCACCCACGGAGTCGTCCGATGCACATATGCATAGGACCACCATACAGACGGCAAGCATGGGATTACTCCACCCAGACGTTGGAGGCGTGCTCCCAACGCAGGCTTGGGTGAGGTTCGGCCGGGTAGTCGCGTGCCCATCGGTACCAGTCGCGCTCGGCCATGACAGTGATGGCGAGGTCGCCGTCGTTGGTCATGCGGACGGGGCTGACCGCTCGTAGATCGGTTTCGACGCTGTCCCCTGCAACGACGACGCGGGCGCCCACGGGGTCGGGGTGCCCTTGCACTGAGTGAAGGGTTCGGAGCTCCGGCGTATTGGGGTCCCTGTTGAGGTTGTCCAACCAGACGACCGAACCCGGGTCTTCGGCCGGAGTGGTGGAGGAGACATATTGCTCGACCCAAACGCGTGAACGCCCGACGGCGAAGCGATTAGTGCTCTCGCAATCGCCGTAGTAGTCCCGCTCCTCTTGGACCCAGACGGCGGGCTCGTCAACGCCTCTGACCTTGGGGACCACTTCCGACACGATCCGCAGACTGTCTTTCCAGCCGTGGGCAAGCCAGTTGCCGTCATGGGTGTAGCTGGTCATCAGGAACCGAGCCCGTCGCCCTGTGAGGGGCTCGTTGAGGCCGAGCGCGCGGCGAATCAGAAGTGCCGGGAAGTGGTCGTTGAGGCGCCCCACAGAGCCGTCACGATCGGTCATTTCCGCCTCAGCGAGATCATCGAACTCTGCGCCGGTCATTGCTGGGATCCTGATCCAACCTCGTCCGTCGAGCCGTCAGGGCGGGCGACCAGGGCGAGTTGGGACGAGTAGTAGGGATCCTTGAGTACGTCGTGGACGACCTCGACCGTCTTGCCGGTACGCGGTGCGTGGACCATCCCGCCTTGCCCGTCGTAGATGCCGACGTGGTGGTAGCTGCCGGGCGCGTCGCCGGGTGAGTGGAAGAACAGCAGGTCGCCAGCTCGAAGGTGAGAGCCAGGAGAAACGTGGGGCAGGGCGGCGGCTTGAGCGTCGGTGACCCGGGGAAGTGTCCGTCCGGTGGCCTGGTGGTAGGCGTATTGGACCAGGGAGGAGCAGTCGAAACCAACCGTTGCGCTGCCCGGTCCGAATCCGTTCCCTGGCCCGCCGATGCCTCCACCGCCCCAGCTGTAGGGAGTGCCGAGAAACTGCAGGGCTGAGGCGACTGCGTTGGAGCCTTGGGTGCCGTCGCCGGTGTAGTCGGCATTGGCGTAGCAGGTGGCGGACAGCACGGCCGGGCTGGCGACGATCTGTTGCGCGAGGGGTTCCCATCTGGCGTAGGCGTCGGGGAACGCACTGGCTTGTACCGCCTGGGCCGCGCTCGTGAGTGGCATGGCCTCGAAACCGTGGATCTGGACCAGCCCCTTCTGACCGCCCTTGCCGCCTTCATAGAACATCCGGGCGGCGGTCTCGGGGTTGAGCCGGTCGGCGTCTGAGCCCCAGCCGGCGCGTTGCTGGAAGAGGCCGAGGCTGTCGAGGTGACCGTGGTCGAGGTTGGTGAGGCTGGACTCCTGCAGGGCGGTTGCGACGGCGATGACCCAGCCGTAGGCCGGCACGTTGAGCTGGCGGCCAACCGCAACGATGGTCTGGGCGTTGGCGAGCTGCTCCCCGCTTAGGTCCTGGGCGTTGGCGCCTGAGGTCGCAGCGAAGGCTGTGGTAGCGGTAGAGCAGTTCCCGGCGACCTGGGCCGTGCCTGAGTCGCTATCTCCGGTGTTGAACAGCAGCAGGACGATCAGCCCCATCGCGAGGGCGCCGACCATGACCACGGGGAGGACAATGAGCCCTAGGCGAATGAGGCGACGCAAAACGACCTTGCGGGCCATCTGCGCGGCGGCTGCTACCAGCGGGGCCGGCATGTCAGCTCCCTGAGCTCGCTGTGGCTGGTGACAGCGACGGGGTTGGGGCACCGGGTGGGGCGTCGTCCGGGGCGAGCGTGTTGGCTTTCCACGTGCCGCTCTGGTTGACCAGATCAACGGCGATGCGGCCCCCGTCGGTGGGCACGCTGACCGTGGCGGTGGCGCTCTTGATCGACTTCAGGGCAGCGTCACCGGTGACTCGGGTGGCTGGGACTTGGGCTGGGTCAGTTCCCGTGAGGGACGAAATGAGGGATGGGGTTCCCCAGGGTTTCATGCCGGTCAGCCACGGCGTCTCCCCGTGGGTGGTGGTCGACCAGGCAGTGACGAACGCGGTGGCCACTGCCACCGGGGAGCCAGTCGTGACCTTGGTTGGCGTGGTTGAACTCGGGCGCTCTATAACCGATCCGGCTGTCGTCGGGGCGCTGGGGGTGGTCGTCGCGGCGGGCACGGTGGGCACGGACGCGGTCAGCGGTGGCCGCGGGGCAGGCGCGGCCGAGGCTCCCACTTCGTTGGTCAGGCGGCCCAGGCTCGCGAGCAGGACGAGCGCCAGCACGGCCGTCACGGTCAGGTTGCGCCATGACCACAGCGGCCATCGCACGGCGCGGCCGACTCGTCCGGCGTTCATTCCTCGACTCGTTTCTGCAGGCTCAGGACCGTCTGCTTGGTGTCGGGGTCGTAGAGGCGTGGACCGACACCGTCACGCCGGAATTGCGTGTGCGAGTCGTGGGCGAGGTTCGGGATCTCACGGGCGTCCGCTGGGATCTGAGGGACGATCCGGCCGCTGATCGGGGTCTCCCCGCTTGTGGCGCGGACCTTCACAGGATCGGGTTCCGGCTGCGCCTTCTGGACTTGACCAGCAAGGGCGTATGCCAGGCCCTCGCGATCGGCGTCCGCCTCGGCAAAGTCGGGGGCAAAGGTGGGGTCCTGGTTCGCGGTGACGGAGTGCGCGGGCCTGGGTGCCTCAACCGAGCTGAGCTGCAGGTGTTGAGGCGCAGGCAGGGCTCTCTCGGAATCGGCGATCGTGGGCAAGTATGCGGGTCGTCCGAAGGCTTCGGCGGGAAGCCCGGTGTGACGGTAGCGACGGTGGACACCGGTGTCCTGCGTGGCTGCCTTCTCGTCGCCATCGGCCTTCCTGTTCTGGTTGGCATCCTCGTTGGCCGCGTCGACGCCATGTTGGGTGGCCAGTCGCCGGGAGGTGTAGTTCCAGATCTCACGCCCACCACGTTTGGCCCAGCGTGGGCCTCCGGAGTGACCGAGGATGTTGGTGAACGACAGCAGGGGGAACAGCACGATGAACGCGGCCACGGTCGTCACCATGCAGAGCACGATGCCCAGGACGCCCATGCCAGTCGTGGTGGCGCGGGACAGGACTGCCGAGATGATCGTGGCGTGGACCGCGGACCCGGCAGAAAACGCGACCACGTTGACCACGGCCGCACCGCCCATGCTGAACACGCGCCGCACGATCGATGCCATCGGGGCCATGACCCCGACGACGGCGATAGCGGGGAACAGCATTACCAGTAGCCGCAGCATGACCAGACCGGCAAAGAGGAAGATGTCGGCGGCCAGCCGGAACAGCAGGCTGAACGTAGACCCGAGTGCGACCATCACCCCGGTTCCTGCGCGACCACCTGCCTTCCCCTGCAGGTAGCCGTACGCGACCGGGTCCTGCTTCTCGATCTCGGCGGCGGTCTTCTTCCAGTTCTCGGCCTTCTTCTCGGCGATCCGCTTGCCTGCTTCGGGGTCCTGCTCTGCCTGGCGCGCTTCGGCCCAGGTGAAGGCGCTGGCCTTGAACAGGTCCGGCCCCCACTTCTTGGCCGCGGGGGAATCGGTAGAGCCGAGCTCGCCGCGCAGCCAGTTGTCGTACAGGACGCGGTCGACCACCAAGGCGCCCTGGGCGCGCGCGGGGTCGGACGAGGCGGGCAGGTTGGTCAGGCCGCTGACGCCACTGCTGATGGCCGAGACGCTTGAGGTGACTGTGCTGTCGAAGAAGGTGGCGACCCGGGTCGGGTACTGGCCGATGCCGGCGACGATCGCTAACACCAGCAGTGCCCAGGCGGCGGCGGAGGTCACCGACGACAGTCGACCGCTCATCGAGTAGAACAGCAGCAAGGCACCGACTCCGACGAGTGCGGTGGCGCCCCACGGGGACCAGATCGAGTCGTGGAGCCGCTGCGTTACGCCGGCAACGACGTCGTCGAGCGGGGCCATGTACTCCTCGGGGTGGGCAACTTTATTGTGCAACCCGTTGGTGGCTGCGGCGCCCCACGTCGCGGTCGACATCAGAAAGTTGCCGGTCGCGGTGTCGATGCTGGCCTCGACGTCGCGCAGGCCACCACCGCAACCGAGGTCGTAGGTGTGCCACCCGAGTCCGGCGTACCCGTATTGCTCGTACACGCTGGTCGAGGGGTGGTCGGCGAACGGGTCGCGAGGTTCCGGTGGGGTCTCGGGCCCTTCGTCGAGGAACCCGGTGATCCCGGAACCGGGCAGCTGCGCCGTGGGTGCGTCCTTGCAGTCCGGCACTCCTGGGATGGTCGGTGCTGCGGAAGCTGCCCCGGCCAGACCCACACCGACCCCGGCCAGGATCGCGCCGATGGCCAGCATGCGGCATACGACCCCCCACGCTGCAGCCATCTCAGGCACTCTCCCTCTCGGACTCGTCCTCGGCAGTCGTTGGGGCGGCGGTGAGCTCGGGGCGCGCCACCCGGTTGCGGGCCTGATCGGGCTGGGCGGTGGTGTTGAGTGCGGCCAGCAGGTGCGGGTGGGCTGACAGGTCCATGCGGATCCGTTCGATGCCGCCGGTGCCGTCGCTGAAGATGAACTCACGCGATCCCCGTCGGCCCTCACGGGTCGGGCGGGACAGGGTGCCGAAGATCGACTCGTAGCCCATTCCGTCGCGGATGCCGGGCAGGAACCGCAGGGCGTCGGTCTGGGCGTCCTCACCGGTGAGGCGGCCGACGAACGCGGCCGAGATCAAGTTGGCCAGGTCCAGCTTGAGCAGGTCGGCGGGGTTCTGCGAGGCCATCAGCACGCGAGTGTTGTGTTTGCGGGAGTCGCGGGCGGCTCGGTCGATAAACCGACGGCCGGTGCTGAAGGTGGACAGCGCCCACGCCTCGTCGATGAAGATTCCCTTGCGGGCGTTGACATCTCCGAGGTACATGCCGCGTTGGGTGAGCCACGCGGCGAGGTAGAGCACGCACATCGACAGTCGCTCGTCGAGGTCCTCACTGTTGGCGGTGGACTCGTCAGGCAGGGCAAGCCCGCGCAGGCTGTACACGGTCAACAGCGGGTCTTCCCGCCCGTAGTCCTGCTGGTAGCCAGACGGGAAGATCAACCGGCCGTGGCTGGTCTTGGCAGCCTCGTTCAGGAAGTCCGCAATGTACCCGGCGTGGCGGCGCAGGTCCGGGTCTCCGTCCAGTCGGGTCAGTGCGTCGACGACCTCGTGGGTGGATGCGGTGTGCTTGGCTGACACCGCACCGACAGCACGCATCAAGGCCACCTCGGTCAGCATGTGGTCCTGCAGCTGGCGCGGCAGCATTGCCCGCAGTACCGATGAGGTGAGCAGGCGGCGGGTGTCCTCGGTCTGGTTCTGTGCGGTGCGCCAGTCCAGCTCGGAGTCGTAGTGCTCACGTCGAGGTTCAGCGATGACGCGGTAGGTGCACAGTGCGCCGGGAGGGGCGTCGAGCAGGTCGATCGCCTGGGATACCTCCGCCAGCTCGGGCAGGCGACACAACGCGGTCAGTCGACCAGAGGGGTCGAGCACAGTCCACGGGACGCCCTGCATGACGGTGCGGTAGATGATGTTGCCGCCGGCAGTGGACTTGCCCCCGCCCAGACCCGCGCACAGGACCGCGAGACCGGACTCCTCCCGGGTCTCGGTGCTCTCCCACGGCTCCCACGTGACCACGCGGGCGCTGGTGCCGGACGTCTCGCCAAGGTGGATCCCGACCCGGTCGCCCACCTTGGCGGTCGCAGCGGGGACGGCGGCCGCGAGGGTCGTCACCGGCATACGGCGCTTGTATGCCGTGGACGCTAGCTTCTCGCCGGGGATGAACTCGCGTGCGATGGCGTACTGGTCCGCGGGGCGGGCGATCGTGATCTGGGGCGTGTAGAGCTTGCGCAGCAGGCTCGCTCGCTCGAGTGCCTCCTCTTCCGATGCTCCGGAGACCGCAATGCGGTACCAGCCGGTGGTACGGGTCGACAGCCCGGACAGGCCCATCGAGATCTCGTCCTCAACGCCCAGGGCCTTGTCGGCCTGACGGTCCAGTGCCCCGGGGGCGGGCTCGTGGTGCTCGACCTCGTAGTGGTCCTTCTGGGCGCGAATCTTCTGGATGTTGCGACGCATCGCCATCCCGACCTTCGCGGAGTCCTCGATCGTGACCCGGGCGGACCACTCGACCGGGAAGCCGAGCTGGTCGGTGCGCTGCATCCATGGGATCCCGGCCGGGATCTCCAAGTCCGTCATCCTGCCCACGGACAGGACGCACACGTGCCGTTCGACGCGCTGGTCCTCGTTTTCACCGATGACGCGAAGGGTGCGCGCGTATGGCTCGGCGAACCACTGGACGTGGTCGGTGAACTCGTGCAGGTCCTCCTCCTCCCAGCGGCCGTCGTCGACAGCCCCGAGGGTCAGAGGTGCGGGCAGGCCAAGCGAGCAAGACCGGTGCAGCAGCCATTCCAGCTCGCGAGGTGTGACGGGTGCGCCGTCCATGCCCGGGGCGGCCATGATCTCGTCGGTGACGCGGATCTCCTTGGACAGGGCCGAGACCTCTCGGTCCGAAAACGTGCCGGCCAGCCCGCCGAGCGCCTTGTAGAGGCCCTTGCGTGCGGGGATCTCCACGCCCACGTAGACCTCCTTGTCGGCCATGCTGCGACCCGACAGGTGCCGCTGGTCGGTCAGAAGGTGGTTTCGCCACCCGGGCAGAGGGGCCGGGGCGTTCTCGTCGTGCGCGGCGGCCCAACGGCTGACCGGGTAGGGCCTGGTCGTGACCCGGATGTGCAGCTGACGCTTGACCAGTTGGGCATATGCATCCGCACCGTCGATGATCAGTTGCTCCCGCACGCTGTCCGGCCGAAACGACCACCCCTGCGGATCGAGGAGGTACCAAGCCACGATCCTGTCGGCGGTCACCGTGCAATGGCCGCTGATCCGGCGCAGCGATATCCCTGGCTTGCTCATGACGGAGCCTCTCTTGATGCGGACCTGGCTTGCAGACGGGCTGCCTTGCGTTGGGCCCGGCTCAGGCGTGTGGGGACGGCACGTACCCGAGCCGGGTGCATGAGGCCCACCGTGTGTCGGGTGCGCTCTCGCGGTGCGCCGACCTCGTGGGCAAATCCGGCGACGACCGAGCCGAGCGGTCGGTCTGCGTCGACGACGTTGAGGATGAGTCGGGTTAGCCCGACGGTGACCAGCAGGGTGTACGCCAGGCTGAAGAACCCCAGGCCGATGCCTAGCCTGCGCTCGATGACTTGGAGGAGAACGAAGACCAGGGCGCCCACGGCGTACGCGACGTAGCGCGCTCGGAAGGGCAGTGTCTTGTTGGGCGGGCCCAGCCAGACGGCGTTGACGTTGTAGATCTCGTCATCGACGGGAAGTCGCATCGGATCAACCTGTGATGAGCCCGGCCATCCAGGCGCCGAGATTGTCAGCTTGACCACTGCTGGCGATGCCGAGCACGGCCAGCGCCACGACAACTCCCGCTACAACCTTCATGGCTTTGGCGTTGTCGCCACGCTGAGCGAGCACGAACAGCATCACCGCGATGAGCAGCAGCAGCAGTGGGATGACGTTGTCCTTGATCCAGGACTGCAGGCCGCCGGTGTTGGCGGCCGACACGAGAGTCGTGTTCAGGGTGTTCATGATCGTCCCCAATCGGTTGGTGCGAGTGGCCACTCGCGCCACCATTAACCCGCCCGATACACCCTGAGTCCACCAATTGTCAGCGTTTGAGACGAGTACTTACCGTTTGTTGACCTTTCGTTCAGGACATGCGCCCGCGGAGGAGTCGGAGCCATTGCGACCTCTAGTGCGAGGATGGAGACCGTGGAACTGCTAGGTGGCGTCATGCTCGGGGTCGGGCTCAGCCTGATCGCGTCTTGGGCTTGGTCGCGCGCCCGTGTCTAGGCGGACCACTCCGGGCGGGACAGCAGGGGCCTTGGGTCTGGGCGAGGCGTGGGAGCCAATCCTCCGAAACCAAGGGGCAGGAGTCGGCGATTCACAAGCCTGGAGACGACGACTCATCGCAGCCACCGAGCCGCTCACGGTTGCGGACCTGCGGGTTGTGGCACTGAGGCTGCAGGGCCTCACGCCCTCGGTCATTGCCGCGCGCAGGAGTCGCAAACGAATGGACCGAGCCGCCGTAGAACGCTTGTGCTTGGCCGCCGCTGTACGTCTCACGAGTGACGACGCCGGCCCATCTTGGCGACTCTTGGGCATCGGTCGCAGTGGGCGGGAGCTCGTGCGCAATGCAATGCCACCGGAACGTGCGGTCCCTAACGTGCCACAAGCTGAGTTCGATCGGCTGTGGCTGGCAGGCCACTCCAAGCATGAACTCAGAGACCTACTGGCCATTGGCCCGACCGCGGTCGAGCGCCTCGCAACTCAGGCACCCCCTCGTTGGTTCGGGCGGGAGATCGCCGCGCACCTGGGGTGGTCCCGTGAGAACCACCGCATTCGGCTGGCCACCGGCCACTTCCCAGAGCCGGACGGGCTCGACGGCCGGAGCAAGTGGTGGTGGCCCGACACGATCACTACGTGGGCAAGTAGACAGCGATTTGTCCCCTGTCCGGTGTGTGGAGCACAGGCCGAGCGGCTCAAACAGCATTCGAGGATGCACTCCACCTAGGACGACATTTGCCATCGTGACTGCCGCTTTAGGAGTCGCATAGAGGTGTGTGTCGGGAGCCGAACGAGCACGAATTCATGCGTGCATACTTGTCATTCGTTGGCTAGCTGGACGCGTGACTTTCCAAGGTTGTGTGCCACAAACGTGCCACATTGGGGATTGGCCCCGATCACCTCACGAGGTCGCGGCCGAGTGTCAGGCCTCTTCGGGTATTCCGCCGTTCTTCTCCCACCAGGTCACGACGATTCTTATGAACTTCGAAGAGCTCGCGTCGTCGAGCGGGCCCGTCACGACGGCCCTAGCCGCCTCGCTGACGCTGTCGCCGATCCGCCTGAGTGCTCGGTAGGTCGCAAGCGGCGTCACGTTGGCCTGCGGTAGCCCGAAATACATGTCGTCATGGAGTCCATCCTTCGGATCGAAACGAGCATGTTCACCAAAAAAGCTCGCGACGCCGTTGTATCCATGAGCGGCCTCTTCAGATGTAGCAGGCTCCGCACCGAACTCCCGGTTGAGGGCAGCTGCGAGTTTGTGCTGCTGCTCTTCCTTGACCGGTACGCCATATCCGTGCACATAGAGGTCGCGAAGAGCTCGTAATGTGCGCAGGCCGCCCTTGTTTAGATCAATGGGATTCTTCAAGCACGTCTTGTAGAACGCGTGTTCCCATCCTCGCGGCCACGTTTTGCCGTTCGGGAAGACTGTCAGCTCGGGCCGCTCCCAACACGTTGCCGCGAGGCGTGCCAAGACAATCTCCGCCAAGGACACAGCTCGCGATAATGACAGCAGCCCGAGATGATGCTCTACGTTCCAGGGGTTGATCCCGAGGATCTGCTCGGCGTCCCAGATCGCATCGCCGCCGTCGTAGGCCGAGTCCTCGTGAGCGTTTTTGGAGAGCAGGAGGTCGTACTCACGGTTGAAGTCGCGTGCCGCGGCCATGATCACGTAACGATGCAGCTTGACGATTTCATCGAGTTCGCTTTCGAACTCCTGCATGAGGAAGTCGACGCGCGTTCTCGTACCGATGTGGCTCTCGCCTAAGTACATACCTGTCCCCTCATGCCATCGATCAGTCGCGTAGCTTGACCATGGGCACATGGTCGCTGATGCGATCAAGCCGATCTTGCCTTGCGAGCTCTCGAAAGGACGAAGACGCCGAGCGAGAGGAGGATGCCGGCCACCGCGAACATGAGTCCCCCATATGTCAGCACAGCCGATCCGGTCGCGTGGATGAGTCCGCCCTGCGTGGCAATCAGGCTGGGGTCCGTCACTTCTACCCCGTAGGGCCAGTGGGGCGTGGCGCGGGCGAGTTCGGAACACCCGGGCGAACCCGCGCTCGACTTTCCGGGTGCGCATTCCGTTATGTAGGTTGCTCTTTCGAGCCAATGGCCCGCCTCATTGAATGCCAGCGTGGCCGCGACGACAGTCCAGCAGCCAGCGGCTGTGGCGAGGAAAGTCAGCACAATCAAAGACCACCCGGCTACTCGTTTCATGCCGGGAGTATCCCCACAGTTTCGTCCTGGGGGTGGGACGCTCAACCAACCGGTCTGGGCGCCGCGTCCTAACATGGCGAGGATCGACCGCCTTGAGGATGTTCTATGGTCCTTGTGTGGATCGGGACGAGGTCGTCCGTCGATTCGATCGCGTTGGTCTGCTGTAGGGGCGGGCTAAATCGAGACCGTCAGTCTGTGTCAGGTCAGGTCGATACTGTGACTGCCATGACTAACACATGGCCGAGGGATCGCTATTCGGGCCCTGGTGGTGGACTTTCCAGCGCAGCTGGTGGCGGTCTGTCTTCAGCGCCAGGCGGTGGGATGTCTTCCGCGCCTGGTGGTGGTTTGTCGTCCGCCCCGGGCGGAGGCCTGTCTTCCGCACCCGGTGGTGGTTTGTCGTCCGCCCCGGGCGGCGGATTGTCTTCCGCACCCGGTGGTGGTTTGTCGTCCGCCCCGGGCGGCGGATTGTCTTCCGCACCCGGTGGTGGTTTGTCATCCGCCCCGGGCGGCGGACTCTACTCCGGGACGTGTGCGCACCCCTACCGGAGCAATCAACCCCCGATGCACGTGTTCATTCCGCTAGTGCGCCGTTTGGGACTTGACGGTGTAGCCGACACCCTTGCTCGAGCTCATGGTCTCGATCTGTAGCGGTCAGTAGCCGTCGACATGCCTCACCGCTGGCCTGACCCACTCATTTCACGATCGTTTTAGGGGCTATGTAGGGTCGCTGGAGGGTGCTTCGGCCGACAGACCCAAGAACACAAAGTGGCGGTCGTGTTGCTGGAGTGCAACGACGAACTTGGTTCTTAGCGCCTCTACTCCGGTGTAGTACTCGCGGAAGTCTTGGGACGCCTTCTTGCCGGCCGCTTCGGTCGTGGGCCAAGGGATCTTGATCTCAAGGTATCGGTCTCCAACGTCATCTCGGTTCGTCTGCATGAACACGATGCGCTTCCACTGTTCGCGCACTGCTCGTAGGGAAAGAGCCCAGAAGAGAAAGTAGTTGTCTGCATGTGAGTCTGCAGCCGCGCGCAAAATGAGCATCTCCTTGGTAAGGACGACCTGCTCCTGGCCAGGCATGAGAAGGGCGAACTCGCCGATGTTCTTTGAGGCGCGGATCGGCGTGATCAGATCGAAGGGCTTGAGGCCCGAGTCGGTACTGCGCCAGAAGCGTTCTGCCACGACACGCGGGACCATATTCGAGGGATTGATGTTGATTTGGCCTGCGCGGACATCCGACACCTTGATGTAGGGGATTTCGCCCTGGCGGAGGTCCGCGGATGGGGAGCCGTGCCCGGCGCGTTGGGTAAGAGCACCAACCTCGACGAGTTCTCCGAGCGTCCGGACCTCGAAATCGGCGAACTCAGGCAGAGCCATAAGTTGGTCGAGGCCCTGCGTGAGGCGGTCGTCGTAGTAGGCGGGCACGGCGAGGGTGAACTCATCTGCTGGAACCATGCGCGCGGTCTGTGACCTCACGTCTGACGGGTTGACGAGTAGCGCTTCGATATCAGCACTTACCCGGTCGTCCACGACCTCCGTCCGCTTCCCTGTGGACGGGTCGACGACGTAGAGCGTCTCTCCGTCCTTGTTGATACCAACGGTCTCAGCGAAGGTCACGAAGACCTTGCCATCGATGAACCAAGCGGGCTTGTGGGCCATCACCGACTCCTCTGCTGGGTTCGGGGGATTGCTTGCTTCTCCATGACATAGAGATTGGTCTTGGCTCGGCAGAACCCTTGGAACGCTTCCATTGGGACGTTGATCACTCCTCGCACTATGAAGCGCGTCCTGATCCACTCATTCAGGAAGGAGTACGAGGAGGAGAAGAAGTAGGTCTCCGGGAGAATGATGGCTACCCGCCCACCCGGCGTGAGCAGCTTGTAGGCGCGCTCCAAGAACACCAAGCCGATTTCGAGATCCTTGTAGGACTTGCCCCCACCGGCGGCGAGAGAAATCGAGTATTTGTTCGCCTCGCAGTCTTTGGCGGCCACTTTGAGCCCTTCACCGAAAGGCGGATTGGTCAGGACAACGGTGAATGCGCCGTCGCGCAGAGCCCTGTCTAGGTAGGGGTAGTCCTTGGGCCACCGGTCCTCGCGGATGGAGTCACCGATGTGTACGTTGACCGACCCGTCGCCGAGAACCATCATCATGGCCCGAGTGAGCTTTACGTTGATGCTGTCCTTGTCGACGCCGTAGACCTGCCGATGGGCCCAGGTTCGAACAGTCTCTGGCTTGCTGATCCGGGCGGACATGTCGCGAAAGGCCTCGATTAGGAAGCCGCCGGTTCCGCATGCTGGATCGATGATCTTGTCGTCTGGCTGAATGTCCATCACGCGGACTGCTGCCTGGACTACTCGAGCGGGGGTGAAGTACTGGCCTTCGCCGGCTTTCAGGTTGGCTCGACGAAAGACCTGGAAGGCCGATGACACCGCCTCGGCGCCAACCTCGAGCATGTTCCAGCCAGACCAGGCGTAGACGATCTCCTTGATCGTGTGGTCATCGAAGGACAACGACGGAAAGTGTTCCTCTCGGAAGACCTCCTCGCGTGACTCGACCAAGGCGCTGAACGCCTTTCGGATGTGGTCGCCGGTCTCCGCCTCGGTCTTTCGCAGTTGAAATCCCACGGGCTTTGAGGGCTGCATCGTTCCTGAGGTGTCCGACTCCAACTTCAGGAGCAGCATGTTGCAAAGCTGGTCCAACTGCTGCTCGGAGCGTGTGACCACGCTGTCGCGAGCCACCACGACATCCAGGAGGGCCTTGAAAGATTGCCTCAACTCGCGCTCTGTCGGGACGAGGAGGTCGTTGAACGTGATGGCCTTCGACGTCGCGAGTTCGAAGTCGTCGTCGGGGGAGGGCAGCACGACAGCCGGGTGCCTGACGTTCTTAAAGGTGCCGTCCGGCAGTTTGTAGACCGTGCAGGAGTCCCGGCCGTTGGTCCAAACACCAAAGCGTGCGCGAGGTTCCCTCGCCAGGTAGATCTCGAGCTGAGAGATGCCCGCCTTCAGGTTTGGGGCCTTGAATTCGAAGATCCCAAGGACGTTCTGCCAGTCGTTGGCCGCCTCCGGGTCTTGGAACAGAGCCAGGTCCACAGGCCAGTGACCGAAGGATTTGCTGCCTCCCTCGCGTCGGGCAGCGTCATGGGGACTCTTTGGGACCTTCCACTCAGGCTTCCACTGAATCTGAGTCTCCTGCCAACCCGCGATCTTCAGCGCTTCGACGACTGGGAGCCGAACCCCGAGGTGCTCCGGTCCGTTCAACGCCACGACGACACCCCAGGGAGATTCACGTCGGGAACCCTACCTCTGATGAGGACGCCGGTTCGCGCTCCCTCGCTCCTCGTGCGCGCCGCAAGTGAACGCATCGCACATGGCGCGCCCGCACGGGTTTCCGATGTCCCGGGTGACTTCGGAACTTGCTTGACCGGGGGTGGCCACCGACCCATCGCGGGGCCCGACCCGAAGGGCGCGGAGCGCCGCCTTGATTCCTTCGAGGTAGAACCGGCAGCCTCGGCGATCTTGGACAGCTAGGAGACGAGCATCCTGCGCCTACGGCCCCGTGGTCGCCGCGACAGGGCTCGCCGAGACAGCTTCCTTGAGGAGGCGGCGCAAATCCTTCATGTACGCGACCCCGACCTCGCCTCCAGTTACGTGCTGAAACTCATGAACCAACTGCGGGTGCGCGGAGATCCCCGTCCTCCAGTCGGGCTTAGTTTCCTCCGTGACAAAGAGAAATCGCGGCGATGGCTGAGAGTCGGCCTGCAGGCTCAGTGCTCCGAGCATGAAGTCGCACCAGCCGAAGAAGTCTCCAAGACTTAGCTCCCCCTTCTCGGCTGCGTCGGCGAAGCCGGGTGGGACCTTGCTTCGGAGCCGAACGAGCCCCACGTCGTGAAACGCGGCGCGGGAGACCATTGGCTGAACCGCGTACTCCAACAGAGTTTCCATGACCTGCTCCGAGCGCTGCAGGAAATCGGGAGCCGTCGATTCCTGTAGTTCTGTGACGATCTCGGCAATAGTCGTCTGAATTCCTTGAATTCGCTGATCCGCCAACGGCAGGGCGCCCATGTCGTCCAACTTCTTGTTCAACTTGGCAACGTCGCTGTTGATCTGATTCCAGTCCTCCTTGGCAAACGTCTTATGATTATTCCAGAATTCGATCACCGTCTGACCGGGCATGATCAAAGCAACGTGCAGGTCTTGCAGGGTTTCTGCCATGGAGGTAGCGAGATAGGGATCAGACCTGAAGTGCTTTAGCACGTTCGTGTCCAGGCCGATTCCTGCAAGTTCGTGGAGACCCAAAGCGCCAACATCGATACTCTGCGATCTTCCGGCGTTCACCGTTCTGAATTGGGTGAGCGAAAGTCGATCGAGCATAAGGCGCTCGAGATTAACGAGATCCATACCAGATGTCTCCGCAGGTTTGGGCGTACTCTCGGGTTCGAGCGGCGACGAATGTGGACGTCCAGACGGGCAGATCTGCCGGCTCAACCAGCTCATTATTGATGACATGAGGGAGCAATTTCTCCTTCACCGCGTCTGGCGTACGAGCGCCAGGAGGACGACGCTCTGTAGTGACCAACAGCCAGTTGGCCAAGTTGCCGCCGAACTCCTTGTAGTCAGCGTCATCAAAGTCGGGCCATCCCTCGCCGTTGCGCGGACGCACTTGATGCGCATACCCGACGATGTCAGGCGTCGGTGACTGCTGCACCAGTGCCGCTCGCAGTACTTGCGCGTGCAGTTTGTTCAGGTTTCGCGTGAGCCGAATCTCGAACTCTTCCCGGCTGGGGCGCAGATTGCCAAGGTCCGACAGCGTCTCATCCCAGCCGGATTCGCCTTGGTGGACACGGCGAGCGGCGCGAGCAAACTGCGCTTCGATGCCGCCCGACCCAAAATTGCCGCTTAGGACGCCGGGAGTGACGACGGCAAGTGATCGCTCAAGAAGTTCGTCATCTCCCGTAGCTGCGGCCGCCATGAACAGCGGTCGGAAGCGTGCCGCCGATAGCCAGCTGAGCAGCCTGAAGACCCTTGTCCGTAGTTCGGTAGATTCCACATCGGCGGTGGGGTCTATGAGTTGAATGTAGACCGGGAGATGTTGTTCGAGGTCGCTGAGGAGATCCTGGGCGGCCCCCGGGCCGTCGAAAGCCTTCGTAACAATCTGATACAGCTCTTTAGGAACTACATAACCACGCCTCAGCTCAACGACGTGGCGCACGAACGTGGTCAATTGTTCGTCGGCCTGCAGGTCGGCGAACTGCTGTTCGATGGCGCCCCAGCGTTGTACCGTATTGTCTCGGTCGGATTCCGAACTACGGCCGATGACGTAGGACTTGATGAGCTCGGCTGGTGTAAGAATTTTGCCACGAGTGTTAACAACTTCGAAGACCCGAAATGCGGCCGAGCGATTCGGGTGTGTGAAGACTGTGAAGGTCAGCTCGTTGCTAATGAATTCGGCCCACCGCCCGAGTCGCAACGTGGCATTTCCTGAGGCCTCCAGGTCTCGCTCGAGCTGCGCCGTCAAGTATTTGTGCGCTTGGATGAGGCGCGAACTCCCACTTGTTGGGGCCAAGGTCAATGTGGGGGCCTCGATAAGGGCCTTAAAATCACCGGCATCAGCGTCGTCGGACAGCGCCAACCGCGGTTCTCGCGCCTCGGTTTGGTAATTGATCGAGAACAAGAACGTGGTTTGCAGAGTATCGGCGACCAGTCTGCGGTTGCGGGCAACAGCAGCAAGGCGGAGGGCGTTGGCGAAAAGGGACAAAGTAAGAAGTCGCTGCTGCCCATCAACCACTTCTCGTTCGAAGCCATCATCAGTGAGAATTATCAAACCTAGGAAGTAGTCCTCACCCGCATCCAGGGCCCCTACCAAGTCCTCCCAAAACGCGGAAACCTCGGCGTCTTCGCGCCAACTGTAATCCCGTTGAAAGTCCGGGATCACAAAGCTGCTATTGGCGAAAAGAGCGGCCGCGCGAAAGGTGGTCGATTCGACTTGCTGAGCAGTCACGCGCCCATCTAAGCAGA
Organism: Pedococcus bigeumensis; assembly: GCF_006438965.1. GTDB lineage: Bacteria > Actinomycetota > Actinomycetes > Actinomycetales > Dermatophilaceae > Pedococcus > Pedococcus bigeumensis_A. Next base: position 243,828 of record NZ_RCZM01000006.1, on the reverse strand, counting down.
CGGCTTCACCGCCGATGCCCCCCTCGGTCGAGATTGGACCAACTCTGCAAGGCCCGACTTGGGCACCACGGCCAGGGCCGTACCCGGCTTGCGTTGGCAGCCTCAGTTGCCGAAGCGATACGTGCCAGCCTTGGGTCGCAGTTGGCTGGATGGCTAGCGGTCGCACGCATGTCAGAACGTTGCCGTTCGAGGGCAGTGCTCGCTGCGCCCGGGAGAGCGGCGTCGGACGCCCGGCAGAGCGGCGGTTGGTGAGGACTTTCCTTACTGGCTTAAACGCGGCTTCGCCGCGAGCCGCGCCTGCGGCGCGGCCGTGCCGGGCATGCGGCCTGGCGGCCGTTCCGGGCGCGGCTGCGCCGAGGGCGGCACAGGAAAACAGCGGCCTGGTCAGATTCCAGGACGCTGCTCTCAACTCAGCCTCAGCTCACCGTCTACTGCGCTGATGACGGACGGAGCGGGCGGGCGTATGGGTGCCGTAAGCCCCAGCCAGCACCTTCCGGCGTAGTCCGGTCTTCGGACCCGTGGAGCTGGCTTCCGTACCGGCATCGCAGCCGGTCACCTTCCAGAGCTCTTCCCGTTGGGTCAATGCGCAGACCCGCGTGGCCGGCTCCTGCGCGCGTCGGACCCACCGCTTTGCCCACCGCTTTGCCGCCGAACTGTCCGCTACGGCAGCGAGACGACCGCTACTTGCGGCAGCCAAGTTGTGCACGAGCGAGGTGGCGATCGGTATCAACCAGAACAGTCGAAAGAGTGGCGCGCAAAAACAAGGGGTTAGGGGTTCAAGTCCCCTCGTCGGCTCTCTGACCAGCGATATCGAGCTGTCCGGCTCCTCGAAGGCTGCCTGGTCGTGCTCACGACCCGGGTGACGCCTTGGTCCCCCGGGCGTGACGCGGAGGTCGGTAGCTGCGTCCTGCCCTCCTGACCTGGCGGTCGGGGGCTGCGTGCTGGCGCGAAGGGCTGGCGGGCCGGCCTCCCGGGCGAGAAGGGCGCTGACCGGCGACGTCCCGCGTCACGTTCCCCCTCGAGCGGGGTCTTCATCTGTGTGGCAGGGCACCGATGGACCAGCAGCGTCCAAGCCTTCGCCAACGAACCAGCCCCAACGGAGTCCTCACCGGGTTCCACCGAAGGAGCACGTCATGAAGAACACCAAACTTGTCGGTACCGCCACTGCTGTCCTGCTCGCGGGTGCAGTGGGGCTCGTCCCGGCGGCCACGTCCGCCAGTGCTGCTCCCGCGGCCCACACTGCGGCCTCGGCCGCCAAGCCCGCGGCCACCACGCTGCCCGTCACCGGTGCGCTGCCTGACGGCACCGCGTTCACGGGGTCGTTGAGCAACCTCACCACCTCGGTGGTCAACGGCGTCGTGCAGCTCTCCGGGACCATCAGCGGCACCGGGATCCCCGCGGGCGGCACGGCGTTCACGGCACCCCTCCAGGACGTGGCAGTGACCCAGGGCTGCAGCATCCTGAACCTGGACCTCGGCCCCCTCCACCTCGACCTGTTGGGCCTGGTGATCGACCTCGCCCCTGTCCACTTGGACATCACGGCAGTCCCGGGTGCAGGCAACCTCCTCGGCAACCTGCTGTGTGCCGTGGCCGGCCTGCTTGATGGCCCGGGCGGTGCCCTCGGTGGGATCGCGGCGCTGCTCAACCGCTTGCTCACGGGTCTCGGTCTCTGAAGGGCCTCTGAGCCGTTGAGCACCTGTCGTGGCAGTGGCGTCCCGCCTCCCCTCACCTGCGGGGCGTCACTGTCGCCACCAGCCCAACCCGGCTGGCATCCCACCCGACGCAAATGGAGACCCAGTCATGACCGTGATCGCCTTCCGACCCCGACCCCGTCGCGGGGGGCCGCGCACCCCCGACGGTGACAGCACCACGATCACAGGCTCGTTCCGTTCCCCGCGTGGACGGGTCGGCGCCATGACCGGCCACCTGCGCCTGCAGAGGCTCGTCATCGCCCCGCGCGGTGCCTTCGTCACGGGGGTCTTCACTGGGGAGCTCCGAGAGCCGGACGGCACCCTGATCGGGGTGGACAGCCGGCGAGCCACCGCACCGGCAGACCTGGTGCGCGACGACGCCGGCATGCGCCCCGTCGTCAGATCGCTCCAGCTCGACCTCATGGGGATCGCCATCGATGTCGACGCCTTCGCGATCGAACCGTCGCTTGCCTTTCCTCGCGGGGAGAGTCGACCCGGACGGAGGACACACTCGGCCCGCGCCGGGAGGGCCCACGGGGAGCCGGTGTGAACGCCGTCGCCCTGGTCGCGCCAGTACTCGTGCTCGGGCTCCTGCACGTGCTCGCGAAGCTGGAGGCGTGGACCGTGGAGGAAAGCGCCCCAGACTCCTCTCACCTACGTCAAAGGGATGTCGCCCGGCGTCCTCCGCCGCGAGGAGTATCGAGTCATGGGTGAGGTGCCTCCGCCGACCACTGGTGAGACCGTCCGGGTCCCCGTGCCGCGCGACCCTCCTCCTCCTCCCGGATACGTCGACCCGTTGGACGGCAGCGGGGCCCTCGACGACCTCGTCCCGGTCGACCTTCCTGCTCCGGACGATGAGTCCTCGACCAGGCCCAGCGAGCAGCCACCACCCACCACCTGACGGCGGGGGCCGGGTCAGCCGGGTGGCGTCGGTTTGCGAGGTTCCTCTCCCGGCGCCACCCGGTGTCCACTCGGTGACTCACGGCGACCTCGGCATTCCACGTCTTGCTGGTGGAGGACAAAGCCGCAGGTCAGAGCGGTGGAAACGCCAATTTCGGCGTAGGGTCGCCCTCGTGAGCACGGCGCGGGCGACTAACGAGCCGCAGGAATCGGGAGGGGCGGCAGACGTCGCTGCCCTCATCCCCATGCTCCGCCGTATCGTCGCAGCCCGCATCGGTCAGCATCCGGCCGCGGAGGACCTGGTCCAGGAGACGCTGCTGCGGGTCCTGGCGGCGGAGGACCGGATCGAGCCGGGGATGCTCGAGCCGTACGCCATAGCCACGGTCCGCAACGTGATGGCCACGATGTGGCGACAGGACGACCGCGACGCCCGCAACCAGCACCGCATCCACGACCCCAGCGAGCCCGACGAGGCCGAGGAGGTCGTCGTCGCCTCCGAAGAGCAGTCGGCCATCACCGAGGCCCTGCGCCGGCTGACCGACCGTGAGCGCGAGGTCCTGCTCGCCCACGAGGTGAGCGGCCGGGCCACCCAGTCGCTGGCTGAGGAGACCGGCAGCACGGCCAACGCCGTCGCCGCGCAGCTCAAGCGGACCAGGGCACGGCTGAGGGTCGAGTACCTCCTGGCGCTCGAGCGGACCGAGCCGCCCACGGACCGCTGCCGAGCCGTCCTGATGGCACTGTCCAGCGCGGATCGCAGGCGTCAGCGAGAGGTCGACGCGGCCCGGCACCTCCTGGAGTGCGACCTCTGTGCTCGGCTGAGCCAGCCACTGCTGGGCAGGGGGCCGGTCCGTGACAACGAGATCCACGTGCCGATCAGTGCCGACCCAGACATCGTCGCCGCCCGGTCGGCCGCGCGAGAGATGGCGGTTCGGGCGGGCTTCGCGGGAGCAGATCTGACCATGTTGGCGACGGCCGTGTCCGAGGTGGCGCGCAACATCGTCCGGTTCGCCTCGACCGGTGAGGTGACGGTCGAGCTCCTCGAGCAACCGCGACCCGGCATCCGTGTGGTCGCTCGGGACACAGGGCCGGGGATCGCCGACGTGGACCGCGCCCTGGAAGACGGCTACAGCACCTACCAGGGACTCGGCCTCGGACTTCCCGGGGCCAGACGGCTGATGGACGAGTTCAACATCGTCTCCGAGACCGGGCACGGCACCACGGTGAGCATGACCAAATGGTTCGACACGAAGGGACGAGGATGAACGCCGAGAACACGCAGGATCAGCGGCAGGACCAAGGACAGGCGGAGCTTTCGCTGTCCGGCAACCAGCTGCTCCCACAGCTGGTGGCCCACCTCAGGGAGCATCGGGCGAAGCTTCGCAACGAGTGGGCCTCACGCATCCGTGACGCGCACCTGCTCGAGGCCATGACGCCGCAGGAGATGGCTGCGGAGACCACTTCGGTGTACGACAACTACGTCGAGGTGCTGGAAACAGGCAGCGTGGAAGCCCTGCAGCACTACGCCCGTGACCTCTCGGAGCGGATCATCCCGCGAGGGGTGGAAACCCATGAGGTGGTCGGGATCGTGCTGCTCCTGCGCGACGTGCTGGCGCGCTCGCTCTTCGAGAAGTACCAGCGTGACTTCGCCCTCCTCAACCAGATCCTCGACGCCTACGAGCCCGCGGCGAACCGCATCGCCAACACCGTGGCGGTCAGCTTCGTCGACGAACGTGAGCGCGTCATCCGCCAGCAGCAGGACGCCATCAAGGAGCTCTCCACGCCGGTGCTGCCGGTCCGTGAGCGGCTCCTCATCCTGCCGATCATCGGGGTGCTGGACAGCGAGCGGGCCAGGCAGCTCACCGAGCAGCTGCTGAGCGGCATCCGCACCCACCGAGCCAAGGTGGTGGTCATCGACATCACCGGTGCGCCGGACGTGGACGAGACCGTCGCCAACCACCTGGTGCAGACGGTCGACGCCTCGCGGCTCATGGGGGCCAGCGTGATCATCACGGGCCTGTCGCCCACGATCGCCCAGACCTTGGTCACCATCGGGGTCGACCTCAGCAAGATGAACACCATCGGCGACCTCCAGGGTGGTCTGGAAGAGGCCGAACGTCTGCTCGGGTACACCGTGACGCGCAAGGTGGTGACGGACGGCTCGTGAACTCAGGACCGGCCCTCGTCTCCATCCTGCGTCAGGGTGACACCCTCGTCGCGTCGGTCCACACTGCCCTGGACGACTCCGAGATGGTCCGGTTCCAGCACGACCTCGTCCGCCAGATCGGTGAGCACCGGGCACGCGGCATCATCATCGACGTCGCCGCCCTCGACGTGATCGACAGCTTCGCGTCGCGCACCCTGCGTTCGATCGCCGACATCGCCCGCCTGCGGGGAGCGGTCACGGTCATCGTGGGGATCCAGCCCGACGTCGCCTTTGCCATGGTTTGCCTCGGCATGGACATGGGGGAGGTCCCGACCGCCCTCGACCTCGAGGAGGGCCTGGCCTACCTCTCGCGGCTGCGGGGGCTGGGGAGCAGCCATGGCTGAGATCGACGACCTCACCCTGGACTACCGCGCCGCCTTCCAGCGGTACCTGCCGCAGCGCAGCGAGGCGGCGCTCACGCTCGGCTACCAGCTGGGGCGCCAGGCGATCGCCCACGACGTGAGCCTCCTCGACCTCGTTGACGTGCACCACCTCGTCCTCACCGAGATCCTGGAGGACACCGCGGAAGCGGACGCGCGCGACGTCACGGCAGCGGCGGCGGAGTTCCTCCGGGAGGTGCTGTCGACGTTCGACATGGCGCACCGGAGCCTGCCCTGTGCACCACAGAACGCGGCCCAGCGACCAGGCGGCGGCTGACCTCCTGCGGGGTGCTCGCCTGTCGAACCGTTGACAGAACGTGACATTTCGGATGATGATCTCAGGGCTTCAAGCAGTCGGGGCACCCAAGACCCGGACCCCAGGAGGGCTGCAGTGAGCGAGTCGACCAAGTCAGTTCAGGCCGACGAGGCATCGAGCGCCCCGCGTGGCTACCCCGGGGGCGGCGTCGCCGATGGTCACGACCGGGTTCCTCAGATCGTCACCGGACAGCCCACTCCCACCGTGCGAGAGCTGCTCGCCGAGCTGGCCCAGCTCGAGGACGCGACGCGTGGGCTGGGCGGTGTCCGCCGGCCCGCCTGGACGGTCCAGACCCCCGACCTCCTCGCCGCCCTGGCGCGCGAGCAGGAGATCATCGACGAGCTGCACCGCCGCTGCCCCGACGCGCACCCCGCGACCGCGTCGACCCCCTCGGCAGCATCGACCGCCGCTACTCCTGCTTCGACTGCTTCAACCGCTTCGACCGCCGACGAGAACAGGGCCGCGGGTCAGGGCTGACTAGGCTGGCGCCGTGCCTCGTCCGTCAGCCAGCGCCGCCGCCGGCGGGCCTCCGACCGGTGGTCCACGGCCGGGTGAACCGCAGGCAGGCACCGGCCGACAGGTCCAGCAGCTGATCGTCACGATCTGCGCGCTCCACGCCCGCGGTGACCACCAGTCCCTCGCCGTGGCCGAGCTCATCAAGCTCCTCGCGACCCTCGACGTCGACGAGGCCGCCACCCGTTCTGCCTTGTCCCGCTTGAAGAAGCGCGGCGTCCTCCTGCCGGCGCGCAAGGGCGCCAACGCGGCATACCGGCTCGATCCGCAGCTCGAGGACGTCTTCGAAGAGGGTGACGAGCGCATCTTCGCCCCACGTCGGGCGAAGCCCGGCGACCGCTGGCTGCTTGCGGCGTTCTCCGTGCCGGAGTCGCAGCGCAACCTGCGCCACCAGCTGCGCCGGGTGCTCGCCGGGCGCGGCTTCGGGACGGTGGCCGCAGGGTTGTGGATCGCCCCCGAGTTCGTCCACGCCCACCTGCGGCGCGAGCTGGAGCGCGAGGGGCTGCTCGAGTTCGTGGAGTTCTTCGCGGCCGACCTGCTGGACGACCAGATCGCGCGCCGCGTCGCGCAGTGGTGGGACCTGGAGGCGCTGGCCGCCCTGTATGCCGGCTTCACGGCTGCCTTCGAACCGGTCCTCGAGCGGTGGGGCACCAGCGGTGAGGAGCCCGGCCGCGGGAGCGACGACGAGGCCCGCGCCTTCGCCGACGACGTGCTCCTGCTGACCGCTTGGCGACGGCTGCCCTACCTCGACCCGGGGCTGCCCGTGGAGTTCCTGCCGGAGGACTGGCAGGGCATCGCGGCCGAGCGGTTGTTCACCACACTGCACGCACGGCTGGCCGGCCCGGCTGCCCGGCACACGGCGCGGGTGCTGGGCAGCTGAGCCGCGAGATCCGTGCGGTCAGGCCTGGGGGAGGCGCAGCCGGTCGTCGGGGATGACCGCGACGCCGAGGATCTCGATGAGGGCTTCCGGCTGCCAGAGGGCCGTGCAGCCGATCCCGGCCATGGCGGGGTAGACCGACCCGGCCAGCTCGCGCCAGACGCGACCGATCTCGCGGCCGTGCGCCTGGTAGTCAGGGATGTCGGTGAGGTAGATCGTCAGGCTGACGAGGTCCTCGGGGATGCCGCCCGCCTCGCGCAGGGTGGTCAGCACGTTGCCGAACGCTTGGCGGAACTGCTCGACGATGCCCCCCTCGACGATCCGCATCTCCGCGTCGAGGGCCGTCTGGCCGCCGAGGTGAAGGGTGTTGCCGCTGAGCGTCCCGTGCGAGTAGCCGCTGGGGGCGGGCAGGGATGCGGGGTTGATCGCGACGGGGGTCATGGCGCTCCTCGGGTGCGGTGCCTGCTCGATGGCTATTGACTATACGTGACGACCGTGAAATTGTCTCTATACGACGACGGGAGACGCAACGATGCGACTGGCCACGGTGGCGACGCCGGACGGGACGACCCGTGCCGCGCTGCGTCGTGACGAGGTGTGGCTCGAGCTGCCGGCTGCCGATCTCTCGGAGCTGTTCGCCCTGCCGGACTGGCGCGACCTCGCGTCGAGGGCGGCGAGCGCGTCGAACGCGGGGAAGGCCCTGGGCGAGGTCGGGGAGCTGCCCCTGCTGAACCCGCTGCCAAGGCCGACCAAGGTCATCTGCTGCGGCCTCAACTTCGCCGACCACATCACCGAGATGGGTCGCGACCTGCCCGACTTCCCCACCCTCTTCGCCAAGTACGCCGACACCCTGATCGGCCCCACCGACGAGATCCACGCCCCCGCTGAGGTCGACCTCGACTGGGAGGCGGAGCTCGCCGTCGTGGTCGGTCAGCCGTTGCGCCGGGCCACCGAGGAGCAGGCGCGCGAGGCGATCGCGGGCTACACGGTGGCCAACGACATCTCCGTCCGCGACTGGCAGCGCCGCACCCTGCAGTGGTTCCAGGGCAAGGCCTGGGACGCGACCACTCCGGTCGGGCCGGTCGTCGTGACCCCCGATGAGGTGGACCCTGAGGCCGGTCTCGAGCTCACCTGCCAGGTCAACGGCGAGACGCTCCAGCACGGCAACACCAGGACGCTCGTCTTCGGCGCTGCCGCCCTGCTCGCCTACACCTCACAGTTCACCCTCCTGCGTCGCGGCGACCTCGTCCTCACCGGCACCCCCGGGGGCGTCGGCATGGGGATGACGCCGCCCCGCTTCCTGCGCGACGGTGATGTCGTCCGCACCGAGATCGAGGGAATCGGCTTCCTGGACAACACGATCCGACTGACCTCGCTCGACCCGATCCGGCCTTGACCGAACGACCTGACACCCACCAAGGAGATGCAGATGAACTTTGACGACTACGTGCTCGAAGGGGACCCGTCGCCGTGGGCCCAGCCCGACGGCCGGGTCATCCCGATCGTCACCAAGGCCGGTTCGGAGGATGCCTCGACCGCAGACTCGGGCGGCGCCTACCGCGTGTCCGGCGTCAGCATCCAGCACACCCCGGCTCAGCGCCTCTGGTACGGCAAGGTCTTCAACAAGCCCGGCTACCGCTCGGTGAACCACCACCACGGCGAGGCCGAGACCGGCGGCTACGTGCTGCAGGGTCACGGCCGGATCTACTTCGGCGAGGAGTTCCGCGAGTTCGTCGACATGACCGAGGGCGACTTCGTGTTCGTGCCGCCGTTCATGCACCACGTGGAGTGCAACATGTCGACCAAGCACGACCTTGTCTGGCTGACCACCCGCACGCCCGACAACATCGTCGTCAACCTCGCGGACGTCGACGACAGCATCCTGCAGGGGTACCGCCGCGCATGAGTGAGCTCACCGCAGCCGCCACAGCCCCCACCTCGCAGGTGCTGACCGACGCACTGGCGCTCACACCGGTCAGCCCCGACGTGTTCGACGAGGCCTACACCGCCACGACGCAGTACTGCCCGTGGCCCAAGGCCTACGGTGGCGACATGGTCGCGCAGGCGACCGTCGCTGCGATGCGCTCGGTCGAGGCGGACCGCGGGCTGCACTCGATGCACAGCTACTTCATGCGTCCCGTCGACATCGGTGCCGAAGTCCGTTACGAGGTCGAGCGGCTGCGCGACGGCCGCGGCTACTCCACGCGACAGGTCCGCGCCTTCCAGAGTGGCAAGCCCGTCTACCTCGCCATGGCCTCCTTCCACGTGCCCGAGGGCGGCGGGGAGTATGCCGCGGACGCGCCTCCCTCGGTCCCGGCGCCGGAGTCGCTGCCCAGCTCCGCGGCATACCTCGAGGGGTTCGAGCCGGGGACTGCTGAGGCGGGGACGATGACTCCGGACTCCCGCGGGTACTGGGCAGCTGGGCGGTCCTTCGACATGCGGCATGCGCCGGGCCCGGTCTACGTGCGGGTCGAAGGGGAGCGGGTTGCCCTCCAGGCCGTGTGGGTCAAGCCGTTCGACGCGCTGCGACCCGTCGAGGGCATCGACGACACCCAGCTCGCTCAGGCCGCACTGGCCTACGCGTGCGACTACACGATCCTCGAACCAGTGCTACGGGTGCTCGGAATGTCTTGGGCGCAAAAGGGTTTGGTGACCGCGAGCCTCGACCACGCGATGTGGTTCCACCGACCCTTCCTAATGGATGACTGGCTGCTCTATGCCCAGGAGGCCGCCAGCGCCCACGGCGGTCGCGGCTTGGGTGTGGGTCGCTTCTTCACCCGCGACGGCGAGCACGTCGCCACTGTCGCCCAAGAAGGCATGATCCGCGCCGGTCAGTGACGGTCGCACCCATGACGTTGAAACACCCGATGTCGAAAGGCATGACGATGGAGCTCAGCCCCTCCGCCCACGAGGACACCTTCGCGCGCGACTCGCTGCCGCCGCGCGACCAGTGGCCGACCATGGAGTTCACCCTCCCCGAGCTGCAGTACCCCGACCGGTTCAACGCCGCGGCCTGGCTGCTCGACGACACCGTCGACCGCGTGGGTGCCGACCGCCCGGCGCTACACGCCCCCGACGGGACGACGTGGAGCTACGGCGAGCTGCAGGTGCGTGCCAACCAGGTGGCGCAGGTGCTCACCGAGGACCTCGGGCTGGTGACCGGCAACCGGGTGCTGCTGCGCGCGCCCAACCACCCGTGGGTGGTCGCCTGCTGGTTCGGCGCCCTCAAGGCCGGGGCGGTGGTGGTCACCACGATGGCTGCCCTGCGGGCCGTGGAGATCACGCCTATCGTGGTCGCGTCCAAGCCCACCATCGCCCTGGTGGACCACCGGTTTGTCGCCGACGTGCATGCCGTGCGCGACAACTCTGCGCCAGACCTCACGGTTGTGGAGTTCGGCGGCTCTGGGCCCGACGACCTGGTCGCGCGCTGTGCCGCCAAGTCGGGCGAGTTCACCGCCGTGGCAACGGCTGCAGACGACGTCGCCCTGCTCGGCCCGACCTCGGGCACCACGGGGGTCCCCAAGCTGACCATGCACTTCCACCGCGACATCGCCTCGATCGCCGAGACCTTCGGCAAGCACCTTGTGCAGATGACGGCTGACGACGTCGTCGCCTGCACCGCCCCGCTGGCCTTCACCTTCGGGCTGGGTGCCCTGGTGGTGTTCCCGATCCGGGCCGGAGCGAGCGCCTTGCTCACCGAGAAGGCCACCCCCGCGGAGCTCGCCCAGCTGGTTCACGACCACGAGGTGACGACGCTGTTCACCGCCCCCACGGCATACCGGGCTATCGTCGTCGACGGCAACGCCGGGCTCCTGGCAGGAGTCCGCACCGCGGTGTCGGCCGGCGAGCACCTCAACCCCGACACCTGGCAGGCCGTCTACGACCAGACCGGACTGCGGATCATCGACGGCATCGGCTCGACCGAGCTGCTGCACGTCTTCGTGTCGGCGCGGGGCGATGACATCCGTCGCGGGGCGACGGGCAAGGCGGTCCCGGGCTTCCGCGCGACGATCCTCGACGCCGACGGACAGGAGGTCGGTCCGGACGCGCCGGGTCGGCTCGCGATCATCGGCCCGACCGGCTGTCGCTACCTCAACGACGAGCGCCAGCACGCCTACGTCCTGAACGGCTGGAACGTCACCGGCGACACCTTCACCCGCGACGCGGAGGGCTACTTCTACTACCAGGCGCGCAGCGACAACATGATCGTCTCGTCGGGCTACAACATCGGCGGCCCGGAGGTGGAGGCCGCGATCGACCTGCATCCCGATGTCGCCGAGTGCGCGGTGGTCGGTCGGCCGGACACGGAGCGTGGCTCGATCGTCTGCGCGTTCGTCGTGCTCCGCTCGGGGGTCGTTGGTGACGCCGCCAAGGCGCGCGAGATCCAGGACTTCGTCAAGGCCCAGATCGCCCCCTACAAGTACCCCCGGGACGTCCGCTTCGTCGACGTCCTGCCGCGCAACCCCAGCGGCAAGCTGCAGCACTTCAGACTGCGCCAGCAGTTCTCTCAGGAGGGTCAGTCGTGAAGATCGCGATCATCGGCGGCGGACCGGGAGGGCTCTACTTCGCCGCGCTCATGAAGCAGCTCGACCCCTCCCACGAGGTCACCGTGTGGGAGCGCAACGCCGCTTCCGACACGTTCGGCTTCGGTGTGGTCTTCTCCGACGAGACCCTTGGTGGCATCGGCAATGCCGACGAGCGGATCGCCGAGCAGATGGCCGACCGCTTCGCCCGGTGGACCGACATCGACATCCACTTCCGGGGTGAGCGGCACACGGTCGGCGGTCAGGGCTTCGCGGCGATGAGCCGCAAGGAGCTGCTCTCGCTCCTCCAGGCCCGGTGCGCCGAGCTGGCTGTCGACGTCCGCTTCTCGACCGTCGCCCCGGACGTCGAGGAGCTGCGTGCGACCCACGACCTGGTGCTCGCGGCCGATGGTGTGAACTCCGCTGTGCGCCAACGGTATGCCGAGGTCTTCCGTCCCAGCCTCGACCGTCGTCACAACAAGTTCATGTGGCTCGGGACCGACCTGGTGTTCGAGGCGTTCCAGTTCTACGTCAAGGCGACGCGGTGGGGGACGATGCAGATCCACGGCTATCCCTACTCCGACGAGGGCTCGACCTTCATCATCGAGATGCACGAGGACGTCTGGCGGGCAGCAGGTTTCGATGCCAGCGAGTCGACCGAGTTCCCACCGGGTGCATCCGACGAGGAGTCGATCGCGCGGGTGGCCGACATCTTCGCCGACGAGCTCGGTGGCCACGAGGTGCTCTCCAACAACTCCAAGTGGCTGAGCTTCACGACCGTCCGCAACGAGCGGTGGCACGACGGCAAAGTCGTCCTGCTCGGGGATGCCGCGCACACGGCGCACTTCTCGATCGGTTCCGGCACCAAGCTGGCCATGGAAGATGCGTTGGCCCTGGCCGCGTGCCTGCACGAGCACGACGCGCTCGATGCCGCGCTCACGGCATACGAGACGGAACGGCGGCCCGTCGTGGAGTCCACCCAGCGCGCCGCCCAGGCCTCGCTGGAGTGGTTCGAGAACATCGGCCTCTATGAGGACCAGGACCCCACCCAGTTCTGCTTCAACCTGCTGACCCGGTCGCGCCGGATCACCTACGACGGACTGAAGACGCGCGACGAGGACTTCGCGACCCAGGTGGACGAGGCGTTCGCGGCAGCCCAGGGGGCGGCAGCAGTCGTGCCGGCGATGTTCCAGCCGTTCCGTGTCGGGAGCCTGGAGCTGAAGAACCGCATCATCGTCTCGCCGATGGACATGTACTCCGCCGTGGATGGGGTGCCCGGTGACTTCCACCTCGTGCACCTTGGCTCGAAGGCGCTCGGCGGCGCTGGGCTGGTCATGACCGAGATGGTCTGCGTCTCCCCCGAGGGTCGGATCACCCCCGGCTGCACGGGGCTGTGGACCGACGAGCAGCGTGACTCGTGGGTCAAGGTCGTCGACTTCGTCCACGCGAACTCCACTGCGGCCATTGGTCTCCAGCTCGGCCACTCGGGACGCAAGGGCTCGACCAAGCTGATGTGGGAGGGCATGGACAAGCCGCTCGAGAGCGACAACTGGGAGGTGACCGGCCCGTCGGCGCTGGCCTATGGCGACGGCTGCCACCTGCCTCGCGAGCTGACCCGCGCCGACCTGGAGGCGATCCGGGACGAGTTCGTGGCCGCGGCGCGGCGTGGGGCCGACGCTGGCTTCGACCTGCTCGAGCTGCACTGCGCCCACGGCTACCTGCTGTCCTCGTTCCTCTCGCCGATCTCCAACCAGCGCACCGACGAGTACGGCGGGTCGCTCGAGAACCGGCTGCGCTTCCCACTCGAGGTCTTCGACGCGGTCCGCGCTGCCTGGCCCGCCGACCGCCCGCTCACGGTGCGCATCTCGGCGACCGACTGGATGCCTGACGGCAACGACGAGCACGACGCGGTCGAGCTGGCCCGGGCGTTCATCGAGCATGGAGCCGACGGCATCGACGTCTCGTCGGGTCAGGTCAGCAAGGAGGAGACGCCGGCGTTCGGACGGTCCTACCAGACCCCCTTCGCCGACCGGATCCGACACGAGGTCGCAGCCGAGGCAGGAGTCGCCGTCATCGCGGTCGGCGCCATCTCGTCGCACGACGACGTCAACTCGATCCTGCTGGCGGGGCGGGCCGACCTCTGCGCGCTGGGCCGGACCCACCTCTACGACCCGCAGTGGACGCTGCACGCCGCGGCCGAGCAGGAGTTCCGCGGTGCCGCAGCAGAGTGGCCGCTGCCCTTTGCCGCCGGGCGGCGCAAGCCACCGACGGCACGGACCGACGCGGTCCGGCCCCGGCTCTCGCTGATCAAGGAGGCCGAGGTGGACGAGCTGCCGACCCACCTGCGCTGGACGCCGGGTCAGGTCCCGGTTGGTCCGACCGCACCCGGGTCTCCCGTGGTGCCGGTCGCCGTGGTGGCTCCGTGACGGCCACCGGACCACGGGGCGTGCACCGCGGCCGGGTCGAGTGGATGGACACCGACGCCGCCGGTCACCACCACAACACCGCGATCACCCGCTGGGTGGAGTCGGCCGAGGCGGCGCTGATGCGCGAGCGTGGGGTGGACGGCTACTTCGGCACGGCCCCACGGGTGCGCCATGAGGTCGACTACGAGGCGCGGCTGTGGTTCGGCCAGGAGGTCACCGCCACCGTCGTCCTCGAGCGCATCGGCACGTCGTCGATGACCTTTGGCTACGAGGTCTGGGGTGAGGCCTTCGAGGACCGCACTCGGACCCGCGCGGCAAGGGGGAAGTACGTCACCGTGCACGTGCCCGACGGGGCCGACCGATCCCGGCCGTGGCCGCCCGAGTGGGTCGTCGCCCTGACCGACGCGCCCTGACCGCGGACAGCCAAGCTGTCCGAACCGGGGAGTCATTCAGGACAGAAAGTGACCGGAAGCCTTCCTAGGCTGGTGGTAGAACCTCCGAGGGAGAGGTTGCGAGGAGAGGACCAGACATGGACTACAAGATCGAGCTCATCCCCATCTCCGTCACGGACATCGACCGCACGAAGGCGTTCTTCGAGGACGTCGTCGGCTGGCCGGCGGACCAGGACCAGGTCGTCGAGGAGGCCGACCTGCGCTTCGTCCAGATCACGCCACCCGGGTCGGCCTGCTCGTTCTGCTTCGTCAAGGGCATGGAGATGCTCGGCGCGGGGGTGAAGCAGTACCTCCAGCTCGTGGTCGCCGACGCCGATGCGGCCCACGCCGAGCTCAAGGGCCGTGGCGTCGAGGTGAGCGAGGTCGAGAGCCTCCCGTGGGGCCGGTTCACCCACTTCGAGGACCCTGACGGCAACCACTTCGCGCTCCAGGAGCTGCCCGACTACGCGGCCGCCCTCGCCGCCCGCGAGGCAGCTGCCACGTCCAGCGCAGGCGACGCCACCCAGGCGTGAGACGGTCAGGCGCGCTCACGCGGCGTAGACCGCGACCTCGCTCGCCTTGATCGTGAAGACCACCTCGTCACCGGGGCCGATCGCAAGCTCCGCGAGTGCCGCCGGGGTGATGTCCGCCGACAGGTATGCCGTGTGCACGCGCACCTGGTGGCCGTGCGGTTCGAGGTCGGTCACCGTCCCCCGGACGACGTTGCGCGGGCTGCCCGAGGGAGCTTCGCGGTAGACCCCGACGGCGTTGGGGCTGAACACGGCCACGGCCGCCTGCCCCTCCCCGAGCGCTTCCTCGGGGAGACCCTCGATGCGCAGCCCGGCCGACGTGGAAACCGTTGTCCCGTAGGCGGTTCCGCGCACGAGGTTGAGTCCCGCGATGCGCGCGGCGAAGCCACTGGTCGGCCGGGTGAGCACGCGTGACGTGGGTCCCTGCTCGACCACCATCCCGGACTCGAGCACGGCCACGTCGTCGGCGAGCAGCACCGCGTCGAGGATGTCGTGGGTGACCAGGATGGTGCTGCGGTCCTTGAGGACCCGGCGCAGCAGCTGGCGGATCGCGGGGGCGGACTCGACGTCGAGGGCGGAGAGCGGCTCGTCGAGCAGAAGCAGCTGAGGCTCGGTGGCCAGCGCGCGGGCGATGGCCACCCGCTGGGCCTGGCCTCCGGAGAGGGCCGCCGGTCGCCGGTCGGCGAACTCCTCGGCGTCGACCTGGGCAAGCCACTCGCGAGCCAGCTCGCGGGCCCGGCCACGCGGCATACCGGCACTGCGCGGACCGAAGGCGACGTTGTCCAGCACCGAGAGGTGCGGAAACAGTCGCGCCTCCTGCGCCAGCAGGGCCACGCCGCGCGAGTGCGGAGGCACCCACTCGCCGCTGCTGGAGTCGTTGCCGGAGAACAGGGTCCGCTCGTCGAGCGTGATCAGCCCCGACAAGGGTCGAAGCAGCCCCGCGATCGAGGCGAGCGCCGTGGACTTGCCGGCACCGTTGGGCCCGAGCAGAGCCAGGGTGCGGCCGGCCTCGACGGCGAGAGTGAGGTCCACGGAGCGCTCCGGCAGGCTGAGCTGCGCGTGGAGCTTCACAGCGCAGTCCTCGAGCGCCGGGTCAGTGCGATCACGACCGTGGCCACCACGACGAGGACCAGCGAAAGTGCCACTGCTGCTTGGGGATCGGTCTCGCGCTGCAGGTAGATCTCGAGCGGCAGGGTGCGGGTGACGCCCTGGAGGCTGCCGGCGAAGGTGATCGTGGCGCCGAACTCACCCAGCGCCCGGGCGAAGGCGAGCACAGCACCGGACGCGAGGCCGGGGAGGACCAGGGGGAGCGTCACCCGCAGGAAGACCGTCGTCGGGCGCGCTCCGAGGGTCGCGGCGACCTCTTCGAACCGTTGGCCACCGGTGCGCAGCGCACCCTCGAGGCTGACCACGAGGAACGGCAGGGCGACGAAGGTCTGGGCCATGACGACCGCTGTTGTGGAGAAGGCGATCTGCAGCCCGAGGACCTCGATGGTGTGGCCGAGCAGGCCGCGGCGGCCGAACGTGTAGAGCAGCGCGATGCCCCCGACCACGGGAGGCAGGACGAGGGGGAGCAGGACGAGGGACCGCGCGATCGACTGGCCGCGGAACTCGGTGCGAGCGAGGACGAGCGCCATCGGCACACCGAACACGATGCACAGCACGGTGCTGGCCACCGAGGTCCGCAGGCTCAGCGCCAGGGCGGCGCGCGAGGAGTCGGAGGTGATGAGGGTGCCGAAGCTGGCCCACTCGATGCGGGTGAGCATCGCCACGAGGGGGAGGACGACGAACAACGCCCCGACCGCGGCGGGGACGAACACCCAGGCGGGCAGTCCCAGCCGCGGTCGTCCTCGCGGTGTGGGGGCAACCAGGGGCACGACAGGCAGGCTACGGCTTGGCGAACCCGGCGGTGGCGAGGATGCCCTGACCCGGGTCGCCCGTGACCGCCTTGAGGAACGCGTCGGCCAGCGCGGCGTTCTTGCTGGCCTTGAGGGTTGCGATCGGATACGTGTTGACCGCGCTGGAGGACTCGGGGAACTCGACACCCATGACCTTGTCGCCCGCGCCCTTGACGTCGGTGACGTAGACCAGGCCGGCGTCGGCTTCGCCAGCCGTCACCTTGCCGAGGACGTCGGTGACGGACTGCTCCTCGCTGACCGGCTTGATGTCGATCTTGGCGGCGGCTTCCACCTTGGCCGCAGCGGAACCACACGGGACGGCCGGAGCGCACAGCACCACCTTGACCCCCGAATTGGCCAGGTCGGCCAGGGTGGCGATCTTGGCCGGGTTGCCCGGGGGCACGGCGATCTCGAGGGTGTTGGAAGCGAAGTTGACGGGGTCGGCCGCGGTCAGTGAGTCACCGGTCGCCTTGTCCATGTTCTTGGTGTCGGCCGATGCGAACACGTCGGCCGGGGCACCCTGCTGGATCTGGGCGACGAGGTCGGACGAGCCGGCGAAGTTGAAGGCCACCTTCGTGCCCGGGTAGGCCTTCTCGAACTCGGCGCCGATCTCGGTGAACGTCTTCTTCAGCGATGCCGCCGCGAAGACGGTGATCTCACCGGACAGGGCCGGTGAGCTCGAGCTGGTGTCCGACGACGTGGCGCCCCCCTGCGGCGCCTCGTCGTCGGACCCGCAGCCCGAAGTGGTGAGGACCAGGCCGGCAACGGCCAGGACCGCGAGGACGGAGAGCTTTCCACGGCGCAGCTTCATGACGCTCCTTGGGGGGTCTCGACGATGACGGTGGTCGACTTGACGACGGCTATGGCCACCGAGCCCAGCTCGAGCCGCAGGTCGTCGACGGCCTCTGAGCTCATTAACGACACCACCCGGAACGGGCCGCACTGCATCTCGACCTGGGCCATCACGGTGTCGCGCTTGATGTCGGTGACCAGACCGACGAACCGGTTGCGCGCGGACCGACCCACCCCCGAGGGGTCGGCCACGGTGTGCGCCTGCTCGCGGGCCAGCAGGGCGACCTGGTAGCCGTCGATGACCTTGCGGCCGGCCTCGTCGGTCTGGGCCTCGAGGGCCCCGCTGTCGACCCAGCGCCGCACGGTGTCATCGCTCACGCCCAGAAAGCTGGAGGCGTCCTTGATCCGTAGTTGCGGCATGGAGTTGACCCTACCTCCGCAGATGCGGAGATGTCAGTCATCTGTGCACAGATCTGCGGACAGCGTCAGTCGGGCTCGGTGGCGTCGGGCTCGGGCGGCTCGGCAGCCCCGTCGCGTTCGTCACGCTCGGCCCATTCGAGGAGCCGGTCGATCTCGAACACCGCGTCGTCGATCCCCGCGTGCAGGTCGCCCAGCTCGGCGAATCGCGCGGGCATCGTCGCGATCGTGAAGTCGTCCGGCGCGACGTCGTCCACCTCGTCCCAGCGGATCGGCGCGGACACCGTCCCGATCGCGTTGCCGCGCACCGAGTAGGCGGCGGCGATCGTGTGGTCGCGGGCATTCTGGTTGTAGTCGACGAACAGGTCTGCAGGGTCCCGGTCCTTGCGCCACCAGGTGGTGGTGACGTCGTCGGGCATCCGCCGCTCCACCTCACGGGCGAACGCCAGGGCGCCGCGACGCACGTCCTTGAAGCCCCACTCCGGGGCGATCCGCACGTAGATGTGCATCCCCGAACCGCCACTGGTCTTGGGCCAGCCGACCGCCCCCAGCTCGTCGAGCACCTCGTGGGCGACGTGGGCCACCCGCTGCACCCGGTCCCACGGGCAGTCCGGTCCGGGGTCGAGGTCGATCCGCCACTCGTCCGGCTTCTCCACGTCTGCTCGGCGGCTGTTCCAGGGGTGGAACTCCACCGTCGACATCTGCACCGCCCAGATGACGTGCGCCAGCTCGGTGACGCAGAGCTCGTCGGCCTTGCGGTTGTAGCGCGGGAAGGTGACGCGCACCGTCTCGAGCCACAGCGGCGCACCGTGCGGCACCCGTTTCTGGTGCACCTTGTCGCCCTCGATCCCCTTGGGGAACCGGTGCATCATGCACGGCCGCTCCCGCAGCGCGTTGACGATCCCGTCGCCGACCGACAGGTAGTAGTTGACCAGGTCGAGCTTGGTCTCGCCCCGCGCGGGGAAGTACTCGCGGTCCGGGTTGGTGATCCGCACGTCGCGGTCCCCGACCTCGAGGACGATCGCGGGCGACTTCGCGGGGGGTGCCATGCCCCAACGCTACGGGCGGGTATGCCGCGGTGCCATGCCCGCGGCATACCTCACCTTTGTCGGGTCCACGCGAAAGGGCGGCCTTCACCCGATTTGCGCAGCCGCTGAAACGCACCGCCCGGGACCCGTGCGGGCCGCGAGCAGGCGGTCGTATGCTCGGCGCATGCTCGAGCAGAAGCGCATCCTCGCCACCAGCATCCCCGGCCCCAAGAGCCAGGCCCTCCAGCAACGCAAGCTCGCCGCGGTGTCAGCCGGCGTCGGCACCGGGTTGCCCGTCTACATCGAGCAGGCGGCGGGCGGGATCCTGCGCGACGTCGACGGCAACCAGCTCATCGACTTCGGCTCCGGCATCGCGGTGACCACGGTCGGCAACGGCAACCAGCGCGTCATCGACGCGGTCACGAAGCAGATCAACGACTTCACCCACACCTGCTTCATGGTGACCCCCTACGAGGAGTACCTCGAGGTGGCCGAGGTGCTGGCCGAGGTGACACCCGGCACGCACGAAAAGCGTTCTGCCCTCTTCAACTCCGGCTCCGAGGCGGTCGAGAACGCCGTCAAGGTGGCCCGCCACTTCACCGGCCGCCAGGGCGTCGTGGCGTTCGACCACGCGTACCACGGTCGGACCAACCTGACCATGGGCCTGACCGCCAAGAACATGCCCTACAAGCACCGGTTCGGGCCGTTCGCGAGCGAGATCTACCGCGTGCCGATGGCCTACCCCTACCGCTGGCCGACGGGCCCGGAGAACTGCGCAGACGAGGCGTTCGCCGAGTTCGTCGACCTCGTGCACTCGCAGGTGGGGGAGGACAACACGGCGGCCGTCATCCTCGAGCCGATCCAGGGCGAAGGCGGTTTCATCGTGCCGGCGCCGGGCTTCATGAAGAAGGTCTCCGACTGGTGCACCGAGCAGGGCATCCTGTTCATCGCCGACGAGGTGCAGACCGGGTTCTGCCGCACTGGGGACTGGTTCGCCTCCGACCACGAGGACGTCGTCCCCGACCTCATCACGACTGCCAAGGGCATCGCCGGTGGCATGCCGCTCGCGGCGCTCACCGGTCGCGCCGACGTCATGGACGCGATCCACGTCGGCGGCCTCGGTGGGACCTACGGCGGCAACCCGGTGGCCTGCGCGAGCGCGCTGGCCGCCATCGAGACGATGAAGGTCGACGACCTGGCCGGACGGGCGCGGGCCGTCGAGGCACTGTTCCGGCCGAGGCTGGAGGCGCTCGCCGACAAGTACGACGTGATCGGCGAGATCCGGGGCCGTGGGGCGATGCTGGCCGTCGAGCTGGTCAGCGACCTGCAGCACAAGACGCCCGATGCCGACCTCACCGGCCGGATCAACAAGGCTTGCCACGCCGCCGGTCTGGTGACGCTGACCTGTGGCACCTTCGGCAACGTGTTCCGGTTCCTGCCGCCGCTGTCGGCGGGCGACGACCTGTTGTCGGAGGGCCTCGACATCCTCGAAGACGCGTTCGTCCAGTCCGTCTGACGGGGCCTTAGCCGCGCCACCTGCGGGCGGCCCACCCGAGACGTCGTTTCAGTGTTTACCTGGCTGACGCGTGTCGGTTACCGGCCGGGCCGGGTTCCCCTGTTACAAAAGGTGAGACCCGGCCAAGTATGAGTTGGCCGGGTCTCGTGTCTCCCGAAGGAGACTGGCCTCCCGAAGGAGGTCCGCTGATCTTGACCCATTCCGGCCGCCTCGCGCAAGAGGTCGGCCGGTTCCCATCTCCGGCTACGACCGGTGGCAGCATGGCAGCCATGTTCAGGCGGGCGACGGGCAGCGACGCGGTGGGGTTGAGGGACCTCGAGAAGGCCGCGAACCTCGTCGCCCTGGCCCACGTCTTTCCTCCGGAGCAGCACCCGTACCCGGACCAGCTCGTCCTCGACCGGTGGCGCGAGGTGCTCGCCGACCCCGACGTCACGACGCTGGTCAGCGAGGACGACGAGGGGCTGACGGCGTTCGCCGCGTTCGACGAGGACACCCTGCTGCACCTTGCCGTCAGGACCAACCAGTGGGCGTCGGGACTGGCCAGGACGCTGATGGCCGAGGTTCCCTCGACCCGGCTGTGGTGCCTCGCGGAGAACCATCGGGCGCGCCGGTTCTACGAACGGCTGGGCTGGCGGCCCACCGGCAAGGAGGAGCCCGAGACCTTCGTCCCGTTCCCTGTGCGGCTGGAGTACGAGCTCAGATGAGCTCCGCGATCAGGCCTGCGGCCCTTGCGGCGCCGTCGTCCTCCACGGGTCGGTAGTCCACGGCCTTGCCGAGGTTCGCGACGATCGCAGCGGCCAGGCCGTCCGGGTCAGCTGCCTCCTCGTAGGGCAGGTGCGACCCAGCGCGGTACCGCTCCAGCCGGTGCCGCACGTGGAAGTTCTGCTCGAAGTGGTTGCGCAGCGGGACGTAGAGGAACGGGGTACGGCTCGCGGTCAGCTCCATGCACGTGGTGAGGCCGCCCTGGACGACCGCGAGATCTGCTGCTGCGAGGTGCTGGTAGAGGTCGGGCACCATGCCGCGCACCGTCACGCCCCGTCGTCGGGGCAGGACCTCTCGGTCGATGCGCGGCCCGGTCACGACGAGGAACCGCAGTTCCGGGACCTGCCGCCGCGCCAGCGGCACGGCGTCGAGAACGCGCCTGAGCAGGGGCGCACCCACCCCGGAACCACCCACGGTGACCACGCAGACCGGCGCGTCCGCGGCATACCCGAGATCGGTGCGGAGCCGGTCGCGGTCGGCGACCTCCGTCTGGTCGAAACCGGTGACGTAGCCGGCGAAGTCGAAGTTCGCCTCGGTCCACTCGCGGATTCCCGGCAGGCCCGGCCCGAAGGAGTCGGGCACCACGTCGCCGGGTGACCCGACGAAGATCGAGCGGTCGCGCACCCACCGGTGCCGCGCCCGGTGCTCCAGCATCTCCGCGTTGTAGTCGGCGGTGAGCGCGGCTTCGGCGGCACCGCCCTCGGGCATCGGCAGCCAGCCCACGAAGTCGGTCATCCACACGAAGGGGAACCGCTTGAGCTCGGGGTTCTCGTGCAGGAAGTAGTCCAGGTCCCAGGCTTCGTCACCGATGACGAGGTCGTACTGCTCGCCGCGGACGACGTCGTCGAAGACCATGAAGTTCTGGACCAGGACCTCGTCCATCCGCCGGATCGCCTGGAAGGCGTGCAGGTCGTGCTCGCCCGCGTCGTGCTCGATGTGGGACGACTCGTTGGCCAGCCAGGCCGACGCGGGGTGGACGCGCTCGCCGGCCCGCTCGAGCACCGTGGTCACAGGATGCTGGGCCAGCCAGGAGATCTCGAGGTCGGGGTGGCGCTTGCGCAGCTCGTCGGCGATGGCGAGGTCGCGGCGGGCGTGACCCAGCCCGATGGGGGAGGACAGGTAGAGCGCGCGCCGCCTGCGCCGCCCGGACCGCGTCCAGGTGGGGCGGACCGCGGCCACGGTCGCCGCTGGAGAGCCGTCGCACCGTTCGGCGAAGTCGCGGATGAGGTGGTTCACGACCACGGGGTGGCGGGCCGACGGCCCGTGGCCAGCGCCCTCGAGCAGCACGACCGACCCACCGGTCAGCTCCGCGATGCGCTGGCTGACCGCGGCGGGTGAGATCGCGTCCTGGGTGCCGTGGACCAGGAGGACAGGGCAGCTGACGCGAGCACAGACCTCCTCGATCGGTGTCACCTCGATGCCGTCGAAGCCGTGCATGCCCGAGCTCGCGTCGGCAACGGCCTGCGGCGTGGTCTCGAGCGCCCAGCCGACGGCGTCCTGGATCTGCTTGGTGGAATGGGGTTCGCTGAACATCTGGCCGAAGAAGAACTCCAGGAAGTCGCCGTAGCCGCCCTCCAACCAGTACTGGCGGTTGTGCTTCGCCCATCCCTCGGTGCTCGTTGAGGGACCGTCCCATTCGACGACGTCGCGCCCTGTCCGCGGGATGTCCACGTTGGTCGACCCGCCGAGGCCGACGAGCCCCGCCACGCGGTCGGGGTGCCCGGCAGCCAGGTGCAGGCCCCATGTGAGCCCCCACGACACCCCCACCACGACGGCCCGCGCGGTGTCGGTGGCGTCGAGGACGGCCAGGGCGTCGGCGGCATACACCTCGTCGGTGTAGGCCGCCGCGCCCACCGGCCGGTCGGACCGGCCGTTCCCCCGCCCGTCGAAGGTGACCACGCGGAAATGCCTTGCCAGGTAACCGATCTGGGCCTTCCAGAAGCGGGAGTGCACCACCGTCCAGGTCGGCATGAGCAAGACGGTGGTGCTTCCCCCGCCATAGACCGCGTAGTCGAGCGTGACGCCGTCGCGGGTGACGGTGCCCGTGCTGTCCGGCTCGGTCGCCGGTGCCTGCGGGTGTGGTCCCATCGGTTCAGTCTGCTCCCCTGCGACCGGGTCAGGGTCGGACTTCGAGGACCCGGTTGAAGGGCGTCTGGGCCACCGAGGCGAACCTCGAGAACCCGCTCGTCGTCACCACGTCGCGGATCCTGGCCGGTCCGGCCTGGGTGCCCAGCGCCAGCCCGACGTCCTGGGCCAGCGACGACGGCGTGCACAGCAGCGTGGAGAAGCCGTAGTAGGCCCGGCCCACCGGGTTGAGGTTGTCACTGACCGTGTCGCCGGCCATCGGCTCGACCACCATCCAGGTGCCGTCGGGCGCGATCGCCTGGTGCACGTGCTTGGCCGCGCCGACGGGGTCACCCATGTCGTGGAGGGCGTCGAAGGTCGTGACGAGGTCGAACTCCGTGCCGGTGAAGGCGGTCGCCGAGGCAACCTCGAACGTCACCCGGTCAGCGACGCCCGCATCCTGCGCACGCTGCCGGGCCGCCGCGATCGAGGCCTCGTGGTAGTCGGAGCCGACGAACGTCGAGTTCGGGAAGGCCTGCGCCATGATGATCGTCGAGGCGCCGTAGCCGCAGCCGATGTCGGCCACCCGGGCGCCGCGCTCGAGCTTGGCGACCACGCCGTCGAGGGCCGGGAGCCACTCGCCGACCAGGTGCGCGTTGTACATCGTGCGGAAGAACCGCTCGCAGCCGTCGTGGACGTCCCCGGTGTGCTCGTGCCAGCCCACGCCCGCCTGGTTGCGAGCGGCCTGCAGGACGCTGTCCGTGTCGTGGGTGGTGCCCAGCGCGATCTGGAAGAACCCGGGCAGGTATGCCGGGCTGCTGGGGTCAGTGAGCGCCGCCGCCTGCTCGGGCGGCAGCGTGTAGTGCCCCGTGGTCGCGTCGTACTCGACGTAGCCCCCGGCGGCCTGGGCGTTGAGCCACTCCCGTGCGTAGTGCTCGTCGGTGCTGGTGTCCTGGGCGAGCCGCGACGCGGTGGTCGGGCCGGAGTCGGCCATCGCCTGGTAGTAACCGAGCTTGTCGCCCATCACCACCAGCGCGGTGTTGAGGGTGGCGCCGACCTCGTCGACAGCCTTGAAGACGAAAGCCATCAGCTTGTCGACGTCGAGGGCGGGAGCCTCGTGGATGGTGGTCATTTGGTGGTGTCCTTTGCGTCGTGCGGGTCCATCCGGGCGCGTCCTGCCCGCGCCGCGGTGGTGCTGTCCTGCGAGACGCTAGGTCCGGGGGCGGGGTGGTCGAATCCGGTGACCCCCCTAGTCATCTCGCAGTGATCTGGTCACACTGACGAGGTGCTCGTGGGGCGCGAGGTTGAGCAGCGGGTCATCGAGCAGCTGCTTGCCGGTGCCCGGGTCGGGGACAGCGGTGTGCTGGTCATCTCGGGTGACCCCGGCATCGGCAAGACGGGGCTGCTCGCCCATACTCGTGCCCGGGCCACCGCGATGCGGGTCCTTTCAGCTCGTGGGGTCGAGGCCGAGCGCGAGGTCACCTTCGGCGGGCTGCACCAGGTCTGCGCCCCGCTGCTGCCCCTGCTGGACGAGCTCCCCGGCCCACAGGCGGAGGCGCTCGCCGTCGCGCTCGCGGTGCGCAGCGGCCCCACGCCCGCGCGGTTCGCCGTAGGCGCGGCGGTGCTGGGCCTGCTGACCCGAGCGGCCGACGAGGCCCCACTTGCCGTCGTGATCGACGACGGGCACCTGTTCGACGAGTCCTCCGCGCAGGCGCTCGCCTTCGCGGCCAGGCGGATGGTCAGTGACCGGATCGCGGTCGTCGTCGCGCTGCGTCCCGACCACGAGTCGGCCTTCGCAAGCCTGCCCACCCTGCACCTGGGCCCGCTGACGGTGGAAGGCGCCCGCACCCTGCTCGAGAGCGCAGGGCCGGAGCGCTGGACGCAGGCCCGGCTCGCCCGCTTCCACGAGGCCACCGGGGGCAACCCCCTGGCGATCCTCGACCTGGCCGGTGAGGCCGAACGGCTCGCAGCGGCCCCACCCGACACCCCGGTCGCGCTCACCGGAACCTTGCTCGCGGCATACTCCCGCAAGGCGCTCGCGCTGTCGCCGGAGGCGGGCTCGGCCCTGCTCCTCGCGGCCACCGACAACCACGACCTCGCAGCCCTGGCTCGCGCCTGCCAGGCGGCCGGGGTCGGTCTGGCCGCCCTTGAGGAGGCCGAGGCGGCGGGCCTGGTGCGGCTGACCGACAGCGCCGTCGAGTTCCGCCACCCGCTGGTCCGTGCCGCCGTCTACGGGGAGGCCGGCGCGGGTGCGCGACGGGAGGCGCACCGCCTGCTGGCAGCAGCGGTGGAGCCCGGCGAGGTGGACCGCCGCGCGTGGCACCTGGCCGAGGCTGCCGTCGGGCCCGACGACGCCGCAGCAGCGCTGCTCGACGCCGCCGCAGAGGACGCCGGCCGCAGGGGGGCCAACGCCGTGGCCTCGGCGCAGCTGGTCAGGTCCGCCGCGCACACGGCCGATGCGGGGCTGCGCGGCGCACGCCTCCTGAGGGCCGGTGAGCAGGCGTGGCTGGCCGGCGCCACCGACCACGCCACCGGGCTGCTGCGACAGTCGCTGGCCCTGGCAGCGACGCCGTTGGACCGCGCACTCGCGCTGGGCCGGCTGGGATCCATCGAGGTTCGCTGCGGCTCACTGGAAAAGGCCAGGGACCTGCTGTTCGCCGCGGCTGCGGATGCGGCACCCCACGACCCCGATGCGGCAGCCGTGCTGCTCGCCGATGCCGTGGAGGCATGCTTCTACCTGTGCGACTTGGCCTCGGCTCTGCGCGCGGCCGAGCAGTTGACCAGCCTGACCGGGCCGCTGGCGTCACTGACGGCACGCCGCGTCGGGCGAATGGCGGCAGGGTTCGCCCTTGTCCTCGGTGGGCGAGCCGACCGCGGCGCCGACCTCATCAGGTCAGCGATGGCCGAACCTCCAGACGCCGGTGCCGAGAGCGACCAGTGGCGGTTCCGGTGGGCGTTGCTGGGTCCGATGTTCCTGCGCGAGGCCGGGGAGGCCAGGGCCGCCATGGGCGACGCAGTGCGGACCATCCGGACCGTCGCGGCGGTAGGCATGCTGCCCTTCTTGCTGACCCTGATCGCCCGTGACCACGCAGGGTCTGACGGGTGGGCGGATGCCGAAGCCGGCTACGTCGAGGCGATCCGGCTCGCCCAGGAGACGGGGCACGACACCGACCTGGCGCTGGCCAACGCGGGCTTGGCGTGGCTGCTCGCCCGCCAGGGTCGCGCAGACGAATCCGTGCTCCACGGCGCGGAGGCGGTGCGGCTCGGCACGCTGCACTCGGCCCAGCTGGCGATGGTGTGGGCGGCGTTCGCGGCGGCCGACCTCGAGGCCGCCACCGGACGCCCCGAGGCGGCCAAGGAGGCGTACCAGGCGCTGGCCGACCAGCTCGCGCAGCTGGGGGTGACCGACCCGGACCTCTCGCCGGGACCTGAGCTGGTCGAGTGCTTCCGGCAGCTCGGCGAGCCGGGAGAGGCCATGACGATCGCCGACGACTTCCTCGCCGCCGCACGGGCGAAGGGGCAGCCCTGGGCGCTGGCCCGTGCCCACCGGGCGCTGGGCGTGGCCCACGGGCTCGCGAACGGGGAGGCCGACTTCCTCGAGGCGATGCGCCTGCACGCGCTGACCCCCGACCCCTTCGAGTCGGCCCGGACCAGGCTGGCCTACGGGTCGGTCCTGCGTCGGTCCCGCCGGCGGGTCGACGCCCGCATCCCGCTGCGGGAGGCCCTCGTCACGTTCGAGCACCTTGGCGCCGCCCCGTGGGCCGACCGCGCAGCAGTCGAGCTGGAGGCGACGGGCGAGACGGCGCAGCGTCGCGGGGTGGGGGTGATCGCGGCGTTGACGCCCCAGGAGCGCCAGATCGCCACCTTGCTGGCCCAGGGCCGCACCAGCCGGGAGGCCGCGGTGGCGTTGTTCCTCAGCCCGAAGACCGTGGAGTACCACCTGCGCCACGTCTACATCAAGCTCGGGATCCACTCACGCGAGGACCTCGCGAGGGTGCTCGCCGAGGGTTAAGCGGGCCCTTCGGTTAGGTCTGGAGGGTCGAGCAGTCGACCTCGACCGCCGAGCCCTCGTATGCCGCGAAGATGGCGATGGCGACCACGGCCGCGCTCGCCGCGATGACGATCGTCACGACCCGAGCGCGAGCCAGGACGACCTGCTGGACCTGGGTCAGCGGCCGCCCCTGACGGACCGCCCGTGCTCGCCAGAAGGCCACGCCGAGGATCGGTGCAATCACCAGCAGGACGACGAACGTCTGTCTGACCATCGCGTAGGCCTCGTCACGCGGCCGTCCCGCGAGACCCACGAGGCTGATGACGAGGGGGGCGATGCTGATCAGGATGAGCAGTCGGCCTGACCAGGTGCGGGCCTGGAGGCCGGAAACAGGGTCGGGACGCACCACGAGCACCACGGCGAGCACGGTGGCCATCACGGCCACCCCAGCGGCCGACAGACCCCAGCCGAACCACGCCTCCGGAGCCGTGGTCTGGAAGCACCGCTCGTCGCCCACCCGGCACCCCCATCCACCCCTGCACGGGAACGATGAGCCCCGCGCGCGGCGGTGCGAGTGTGGCACGGGCGCTGCCACCCATGGTGGCTATTGCCGGGGTCTCGCCCGGTGAGCCGCTCAGCGCGGGGGCATCCGCAGGGCGCCGTCGAGCCGGATGACCTCGCCGTTGAGCATGCCGTTGTCGACTATGTGGCGCACGAGGTTGGCGTACTCGTCGGGGTTGCCGAGTCGTGAGGGATGCGGGACCTGGGCCTCCAGGACAGCCGTCGCCTCAGGCGGTAGGCCAGCGAGCATCGGCGTCATGAACGTCCCCGGTGCGACGGTCATGACGCGAATTCCCTTGTCTGCCAGGTCGCGAGCGGCGCTCAGGGTGAGGCCGACGACGCCACCCTTGCTCGCGGCATACGCGGCCTGTCCGATCTGTCCGTCGTAGGCGGCGATCGACGCAGTCATGACGATGACACCGCGGTCGGCGTCGACGGGTTCGTTCTCGAGCATCGCCGCCGCGGCGAGCCGGAGCACGTTGAAGGTGCCGATCAGGTTGATGTTGATGACGTTGGCGAACTGCTCGAGCGGCAGCGGTCCGCGCTTGCCGACCACGCGGCCGGGAGTGCCGACACCCGCGCAGTTGACGACGATCCGCAGCGTGCCGAGCTCGCCTGCCACGTCGATCGCGGCCTGGACCTGCGCCTCGTCGCGCACGTCGGTGGCGACGAACCGCGCCCGGTCACCGAGCTCCTCGGCCAGCGCCTCGCCGGGGGAGGAGGGGAGGTCGAGGATGACGACGGCGGCACCATCGGCGTGCAGGCGGCGCACCGTGGCGCCGCCGAGCCCGGAGGCCCCGCCGGTGACGAGGGCGACGGTGGAATCGGTGATCTTCAAGGGGTTTCAGCCTTTCAGGAGCTGGCGGCTGATGACGAGCCGCTGGATCTGGTTGGTGCCCTCGAAGATCTGGGTCACCTTGGCCTCGCGCATGTAGCGCTCGAGGGGGAAGTCCTGGGTGTAGCCGGCGCCGCCGAGCACCTGGACCGCGTCGGTCGTGACGCGCATCGCGTTGTCGGTGCAGACCAGCTTGGCGACGGCCGCCTCCTTGGTGAACGGGCGGCCGGCGTCGTGCAGGCGGGCGGCGTGGAGGTAGGCCGCGCGGGCCGACGTCACGCCGGCCTCCATGTCGGCGAGCAGGAACGCCAAGCCCTGGTTGTCGCCGATCGGGCGCCCGAACTGCTCGCGCTCCTTGGCGTAGGCGACAGCCTGGTCGAGGGCTGTCTGCGCCAAACCCGTTGCGGCTGCGGCGATTCCGAGGCGCCCGGTGTCGAGAGCCGAGAGGGCGAGCGTCATGCCCTGCCCGGGCCCTCCGATCAGCCGGTCGGCCGACACCTCGACCCCCTCGAAGTGCACCTCGCTCACGGTGTCGCAGTGCAGCCCCATCTTCTTCTCCGGCGCGCCGAAGGCGATGCCTTCGGCATCACCAGGCACGACGAAGCA
Organism: Pedococcus bigeumensis; assembly: GCF_006438965.1. GTDB lineage: Bacteria > Actinomycetota > Actinomycetes > Actinomycetales > Dermatophilaceae > Pedococcus > Pedococcus bigeumensis_A. Next base: position 214,568 of record NZ_RCZM01000006.1, on the reverse strand, counting down.
GGACAGCCCGCGGGCGCCGTCGTCGGAGGTGCGGACGAAGCTCGTGTAGAAGTCCGCATGCCCTGCATGCGAGATCCACGCCTTCGTCCCCTTGAGCGTGTATGCCGTGGGGTCGGCTGCCCCGCGCTGAGCGCGGGGACCCCGGTCGTCCGGCGTCGCCCGGGCGCTCATCGAGGCGACGTCCGAACCGGAGTTGCGCTCGGAGAGGCAGTAGGCGCCGAGCTGGTCGCCGCTCAGCATCGCGGGAAGGAGGGCGGCCTTCTGCGCATCGGTCCCGAAGTTCGCCACGGGGTAGCACGTGAGGGAGTGGACCGAGACGCCGATGGCGACGCTCATCCAGGCGGAGGCGATCTCCTCGACCACCTGGAGGTAGACCTCGTAGGGCTGGCCGCCACCGCCGAACTCCTCGGGGTAGGGCAGCGACAGCAGACCGGCGCGACCGAGGGTGCGGAAGGCGTCTCGGGGCAGGGCCGGGGCCGTCGCGGCGGCCCGCTCGGCCTCGTCGACCTTGGGGCGGAGCTCCTTGTCGCAGATCTCGCGCGTCAGGTCGATGAGGTCGTAACCCTCCTCAGAGGGCATGAGCCGGGTTGCTGGCATGCGCCAAGGGTAGTTGTAGGACGTCCTAGTACCTGAATCGCGCAGGTCAGCCGCGGCGGAGCCATGGACGCCGTGGTCACCGCGGCCCTACCGTCGTCGTTGTGGGGTGGTTCGGCTCTGTCGTCCGACGGGTGCGCAAGGTCCTCGCGCCGACCCGCCCGATCGCCGTGCCGCCCGGCCAGGCAGCCAGCGTCCCGGAGGTGGTCGAGCGGCTGCGCCGGGTGGGTGCCGGCCTCGGGCCTGGGGACGGGGTGGGCCACTTCAACGCGGTGTACCTCCTCGTCACCGAGCGGGTCGGTGACCGGCTGGCTGCCCACGCGTTCGTGAACCCGGCCTTCCTCGAGCGCCTCGACGTGGTGTTCGCGGGGCTGTACCTCGAGGCGGTGGAGGCGTCTGACGACGGTCGTAGCAAGGCGTGGACCCCGCTCTTCGAGAGCCGTGCCGCGACCGGCCTGCTCCCGGTGCAGTTCGCCGTCGCGGGGATGAACGCCCACATCAACCACGACCTCCCGATCGCCACGGTCCGCACCTGCCGCCAGCTCGGGCTCTCGCCCAGCAGTCCCGGGGTCCAGCACGACTACCTGACGATCAACGCCGTGCTCGCCGAGGTCCATGAGGAGGTTCGCCAGTCGCTGCTCGACGAGACCGAGCGACGGCTCGACCACGAGATCTCCCCGGTCCTCAACCTGGTCGGCTCCTGGAGCGTCAGCCGGGCCCGCGACGCGGCCTGGCAGCAGGCCCTGGTCCTCTGGGAGCTGCAGTCCAGCCCGACCCTGACCCGCACCTACCTCGACTCGCTCGCGAGCAGCGTGGGTCTGGTGTCGCGCCAGCTGCTCGTCGCGCTCGCCTGATCGCTGGCTAGGCCGTCCCGCGGTCCAGCGGGGTGAGATCGGGCCGCTTGGCCTGCACGGTGTCGCCGCTGGACTGGCCCTTGAGGCGGCGCTGCACCCAGGGCGCCAGGTGGGTCTTGGCCCACTCGGCGTTGGCCGCGGCAGCCTGGCGTCGCGCGACCGGCGGTGCGGGCGGCAGCGGCGTCGACCAGTCGGCGCGGTCGGTGTCGTGCCCGAGTGCGGAGAGCGCGTTGAGCGCCACCCGCCGGTGCCCCTCGGTCGTCATGTGGATCCGGTCCTCGGACCACAGCCGGAAGTCCTGCAGCGCCTTCATGCCCCACTGGTTGATGACGTAGGCCCCGTGCTGCTGGGCGATGCTGAACAGGTTGGCCGAGTGGATCGCGTGGCGGCCGCGCAGGTGGCGCAGCACCGGCGCACCCACCGGGTCGGTCGGTGTCGCCAGCAGCACGTCGGCTCCGGCCTCGCGGAGCCGCACGACCGCGGCCTCCAGCCGGGAGGCGATCGCGTCGAGGTCGGCCTTCGGTCGCAGGATGTCGTTGCCGCCGCCGACCATCGAGACGAGGTCCGGACCGAGCGCGATGGCCGCCTCCAGCTGGGGCCCGATGACGTCGGCCAGCAGGCGTCCGCGCACGGCGAGGTTGGCGTACGCGAAGTCGCCACCCGCCTCGTGGGCGATGTCGGCCAGGTGCCCGGCGAGCCGGTCGGCCCAGCCCACATAGGAGTTCGCTCGCTGCGGGTCGGCGTCCGACATCCCCTCGGTGAACGAGTCGCCGATCGCGACGTAGCGGTGCCACACCTTGCCGCTCTCCGGCAGGTGGGTCAGGTTCTCTGCGTCGCTCGCCCCAGTGGCGCCGGCGCCGTCGGGGTTGGTGTCGTCGCTCACGGGAGCCTCCAGTCGATGGGTGTGGCGCCCTGCTGGGCGAGGAGCTCGTTGGCGCGGCTGAACGGCCGGCTGCCGAAGAAGCCGGAGTGTGCCGACAGCGGTGAGGGGTGGGCGCTCTCGATGGCGGGTATGCCGCCGAGGTGCGGTACGAGGTTCCTCGCGTCCCGGCCCCACAGGATGGCCACCAGTGGGCCACCGCGGCTCACCAGCGCCGAGATCGCTTGCGCTGTCACGGTTTCCCAGCCCTTGCCGCGGTGGCTCGCGGGTTTGCCGGGCTGCACCGTCAGCACCCGGTTGAGCAGGAGGACGCCTTGGTCGGCCCAGGGGGACAGGTCGCCCGTGGCGGGGCGTGCGAGGCCGAGATCGGTCTGCATCTCCTGGTAGATGTTCACCAGGCTGCGCGGGACCGGCTGCACGTCCGGCGCCACCGAGAAGGACAGCCCCACGGCATGGCCCGGCGTGGGGTAGGGATCCTGCCCGACGATGAGCACCCGCACGTCGTCCAGCGGGCGCTCGAACGCCCGCAGCACGTGACCGCCGGGCGGCAGGTAGCCACGGCCCGCTGCGACCTCCTCACGCAGGAACTCACCGAGCGAGGCCACTGCCCCGGCCACGGGTTCCAGCGCGGCCGCCCACGAGGGGTGGACGAGCTCGGTGAGGGCAGCGGGCGGCATACCCAGAAACTAAACCCCTGTCAGCGGAAGATCGCGGCCAGGTCGTCCAGCCGCGACGGCACCAGCCGGAACCAGGCCCAGGTACCCCGCCGCTCGCGGGTGACCAGGCCGGCTTCGGTGAGCACTTTGAGGTGGTGGCTCACCGTGGGCTGGCTGAGTCCGACGGCAGGGGTCAGGTCGCAGACGCAGGCTTCCTGTCCCTTGGACGAGCGGATCAGCGACAGCAGCTGGAGCCGCACGGGGTCGGCCACCGCCTTGAGGAGGTATGCCGTGGCCTCCGCCTGCTCGCGCCCCATCGCCACGTCGGTGGTGAGCGTGCCGCAGCATGCGACGTCTCCGGCGTCGGCCGCCCGGGCGTCGGCGCGCGGGCTCGAGTCGGTGAGGGTGGCGATGAGCTTGGGGGCGGTCACGAGGTCTCCTTGAAATAGATCCACATCGATATTGACAAACATCGATGTGGCCGTTTCACTTCCTGCATAGACAATAGTCGATGAACCAAGGAGTCCACCCATGTCTCGTGTGCAGCTCGCCCTCAACGTCGCCGACCTCGAGAAGTCGGTCGAGTTCTACGCCACCCTGTTCGGCACCCAGCCGCACAAGCGTCGTCCGGGCTACGCCAACTTCGCCATCGCCGAGCCGCCGCTCAAGCTGGTGTTGATCGAGGTCCCGGTCGACCAGCGCGGCGAGGGGACCGCCCAGGCGCTCAACCACCTCGGCATCGAGGTCGACAGCAGCGCCGACGTCGAGGCGGGCGCGGCCCGGCTGCGCGACGCCGGTCTGGCCGCGTTCGACGAGCGGGACACGACGTGTTGCTATGCCCTGCAGGACAAGGTGTGGGTCCACGACCCGGCAGGCGCCCCCTGGGAGGTCTACACGGTGAAGGACGACAACCCGGTGGACGGCCGCCCGGCGACCGCGAGCCTGCCCCTCGTGGCGGGGATGAACGACGGCGGCTGCTGCACGACGCCCTCCGTCGCTGAGTCGTCGGCCAATCGCGCCGATGCGCCTGCCTCCGGGCAGCAGGAGCCCTGCTGCGCGTGACGCTCCCCACTCACGCGACCACGGCACCGGCGCACGTCGTCGCGAAGCTGTCGACCCTCGACCGGTTCCTCCCAGCCTGGATCGGCCTGGCCATGGTGGCCGGGCTGCTGCTCGGCCGGCTGGTGCCCGGACTGGGCGGGGTGCTGTCCTCCGTCGAGGTCGACGGGGTCTCGCTGCCCATCGCCCTCGGGCTGCTCGTGATGATGTACCCCGTCCTGGCCAAGGTCCGCTACGACCGCCTCGACACGGTGACCGGAGACCGACGGATGCTCGTCTCCAGCCTGGTGCTCAACTGGCTCGTCGGACCGGCCCTGATGTTCACCCTGGCCTGGCTCCTGCTGCCGAACCTCCCCGCGTACCGGACGGGCCTCATCGTCGTGGGGCTGGCCCGCTGCATCGCGATGGTGATCATCTGGAACGACCTCGCGTGCGGTGACCGAGAGGCGGCCGCTGTGCTCGTCGCGCTCAACTCGGCCTTCCAGGTCGTCGCGTTCGCCGCCCTCGGCTGGTTCTACCTGTCGGTCCTTCCTGGCTGGCTCGGCCTCCAGCAGACCGGGCTGGACGTCTCGCCGTGGCAGATCGCCACCTCGGTCGTGGTGTTCCTCGGCGTTCCGCTGCTGCTGGGGTACCTGTCGCGGCGGCTGGGTGAGCGCCGGCGCGGCCGGGACTGGTACGAGCAGCGCTTCCTGCCACGGGTCGGCCCCTGGGCCTTGTACGGCCTGCTGTTCACCATCGTCATCCTGTTTGCCCTGCAGGGAAAGCAGATCACGAGCCGACCCCTCGACGTGGCCAGGATCGCCCTTCCCCTGCTCGCGTACTTCGCGGTGATGTGGGGCGCCGGCTTCGTCCTCGGTCGTGTCCTCGGCATGTCCTACGCGCGCACCACGACCCTCGCCTTCACGGCGGCCGGCAACAACTTCGAGCTGGCCATCGCGGTGGCCATCGCCACCTTCGGTGCAACCTCGGGGCAGGCACTGGCGGGGGTCGTCGGCCCGCTGATAGAAGTTCCGGTCCTGGTCGCACTGGTCTATGTCAGCCTCGCGCTGCGTTCCCACTTCCCCACACCTGAAAGCGAACCCGCATGAGTGACAAGCCCTCCGTACTGTTCGTCTGTGTCCACAACGCGGGTCGCTCGCAGATGGCCGCGGCATACCTTGCGCACCTCGGGGGTGGCGCCGTGGAGGTGCGGTCCGCTGGGAGCCAGCCGGCCGACCAGGTGAACCCGGCCGCAGTCGCGGCCATGGCGGAGGACGACATCGACATCGCGGCGCAGACCCCCAAGGTGCTGACCACCGAAGCCGTCCAGGACTCCGACGTGGTCGTCACGATGGGCTGCGGCGACACCTGCCCGTACTTCCCCGGCAAGCGCTACGAGGACTGGGTCCTCGACGACCCGGCCGGTCAGGGCGTCGAGGCCGTGCGCCTGATCCGCGACGAGATCCGAGGCCTGGTGGAGGCGCTGCTGCGCGAGCTGGGCGTCGAAGCCGTCGACTAGGCCGCGATCCACGGCTCCTGGTAGTCAAACGCGGCCTCACACGGCTGCCCGGTTCCCTTCAGGAAGACGCTCGGCGACCCACGCCGAGCTCACCCGAAGGAGAGCACCATGGTCACCACCACCGACGTCTGGTGGAACTCGAACCCGTCCAGTGCGGAGCTGAGTCACCAGGCAGCACAACGGTCCGCGCTGAGCCAGGCCGTTGCCGAACGACGCCAAAGACGCCAACGACGCCGGATCTCGTTGTCCCTGCCGCTCCGAGCCTGGCGACTGCCGCGGTCCGCGGCCGCCAGCGCTTCCGAGCGATGACAGGGTTGGCCAACCCAGAAGCCCGGCAGGGGCTTGCCCGGGTGTTACCCGGGCGGCTGGGGGCTCGGCGTCGTCGAGGACCGTCGGGCGTCGAGCAGGACCGTGAGCGCGGGGTTGTCGATGTCCCTCGCGAGCAGGACGGCGGCCTCCCCGTCCCCCTCCTGACCGAGCGAGGCGCCGTGCAGCAGGGAGCGCACGACGAGCTCACGCATTCCTGTGCGGGAGGCCAGTTGGCGCAGGTCCTCGACCCACGCGCCGGTCTCCGGATGGCCGTGCCGAAGTCCGAGGATGCACTGGGCGTCGAGGATGTGGCCGTCCAGCCACACGTACGGATCGGCGAGCCGGTTGGCCCGCGCGCGGGACTCCGCGAGTAGGTCGAACCCTCGCGACACCTCGCCGTCCGCCTCGGCCACCAGGGCGAGCCCACGCGCCGCGATGCCCTCCCAACAGGGATCGCCCAGCTGGCAGGCGCGGGCGAAGGCCTGGTCGAACACCTCGGCCGCCGTCCCGACGTCGCCAGCGGCCAGCGTGGCCTCCCCCAGGAGCGCCTGGGGCCAGGGCAGGAAGGACAGCCAGTGGTCCTGCTGCGCCAGGGCGATGGAGGTCGACAGTTTCTCGCTGGCACCACCCAGATCCCCGGACAACAGGCTGATCCGGCCCAGCATCGACTGGGCGAAGGCCTCTCGCCTGGGGTCACCGGCCATCCGAGCGTGATGGACTGCCTGCTCCAGCAGCAGCCTGGCCGGGCCATAGTTCGCCCGGTCGCTCTCCACCGAACCCAGGTAGGTAGTCGCCTTGGCAGTCATCGCCGGGGAGCCGTCGGCGAGCCGCAGCGCGTCGTTCAGCCACACCAGCGCCCTGTCGTACCGGGCGCGCAGGAAGTCGACGTAACCGAGTTCGGCCCGCGCTGCTGCCACGGCATCGGTCAGCTGGTGGGCGACCGCGATCTCGTCGGCCTCGTAGAGGCTGGCCAGCCCCTCTTCGTCGAGCCCGCCAAGGGCGTGGACGAGGGCCTCGGCCAGGACAAGCCGCGACCGCACCCGGAGACGGGTCTTGCGCGCACCGTCGGCCAGCCGGGTGGCGGTCTGCAACGAACGGATCCCCGCCTCGAGGGCGCCGGCCCCCATGGCGGCGGTGCCGGCCTCGATGATCGCCTCTATGGTGGCGTCGTCCGCCTCAGCGAGGGGGTTGGGTCTGCTGGTCCGGCGGGCAGCAAGCACGGCCGGCCCCGGAGGTGTGCCGAGCTCGCTCTGGAACAGCGAGGCACAGGCTGCGAACGCTCGCTCGGCCGCGTCGTCGTCACCCGCGAGGCGGTAGAGCCGGATGAGCAGTGCCTGGTGGTTCTCGTCGAGCGGACTCATGGCGGCGACCCGCGACGCGTAGCTGATCGCCTCTTGCCACTCGCCGCGCGCCAACGACCGGACGGCGGCTTCGTGGAGGATCGCCTCGGAGGCGGCCGTCAGGTGCCGCTGCTGGGCCAGCAACCAGATCTCGTATGCCGCGCTGGCCCGGAACGTCATTCCGTCCAGCACGGTGGCACCGAGCCCCGGCAGCGCGATGGCGTCGCTCGATGCCCCGCGAGCCAGGACCTCGACGTCCACGACCGCGTCGTGCGGCAGGCGCAGCTGGACCGGGTCGTCCTCGACCGAGCCGCCCTCACCGAGCCCGCGGCGGATCTCAGAGAGGCACCACCTGAGGGCGCGCTGCGGATCATCGGCGTCGGCGAACAGGAGCTGGGCGAGCTGACCGCGGCTCGGAGGCACCTCCGCCAGGATCAGGTAGGCCAGGAGTGCCCAGCTCTTGCGGCTCCGGAACGGGTAGGTCGTGCCGGACGCCTGGACGATCCGGGGCCGGCCGAGGAGCTGCACCGACAGGCTCATCGGACCTCCGATCCCGGCGGCAGTGCCACCGGACGCCAGGCTGACGCGGTCGTCATCGCACGCTCAGCCGGGCCGCCGTGGTGATGACTCGAGGATCCGGGAAGTCCTCGCAGTACTGGTAACCGTACGCCAGCCGCACCCGACCCGTTGGCGCGATCACGAACTCCGCGACCGAGCGCCAGGGGTCGTCGACCGGTGGGTTTCCCCGCCGCCGGCGACTTTCCTGGAACGCCTTGCCCACCTCTCGCGAGTGCGACAGGAAGGGGGCCGGAGCGTCGTAGAGAACCCGCTCGACCGCCCAGTGCCCGACACCGAAAGCCCGGTACGCCCGCGCCTCCGGGTCGCAGAGCACAGGTGCCGACAGGGCATGGGTGACCCGGTAGGCGCTGGCGCGCACCGGGTCACCCAAGGAGATGATGACCGGGGCGAGGCCCGCGTCGCGGTAGTCCGACCACTCGGATTCGAGCCGCGCGGCTCGGGTCGCGCCGCAACTGCACCCGAAGTGGCGCCAGAACATCAGCAGGGCCGGTGCCCCGGTCCAGAACTCCGACAGTTGTCGGCCCCGGCCGGTGTGGTCCGGCAGGGTCAGGTCCGGTGCTGCGCTCCCGTCGCGGAGCGGCGCGAGGTCCGTCTCCGTCGGCCCAGCGGACCATCGGTCCAGCCATGCCGTCTCGGCGGCCACGCTCGCGGACGTCAACTCGGTCATGTCAGCCGCCTAGGAGCCTTCGAGCACAGGGTAGATCTCGTCGGCCACGAGACCGTGAGCCTCCCGGTGCACGGTGTTGGCTGCCTCCGCGTCCGGGGCATCGACGAGGCAGAAGATCTTCCCCGCCGACTCGTCGACCCAGTAGCGCAGGTAGTTGACTCCGTGCGGCGCCTGGGCGGCCAGGTCGGCCTGGTGAGCTCCCGCGACGTCTCCGGCCGCGAGGCCACCTTCGATGGTGTGCACGTCCATGAACAGAGACATGTCATTCCTTTCGTTCCGAGGTCGACGTCGGTCGCCGAGCCTTCGTCCAGAAGGACACCCGCCGGGTGTGTGACCCGGCGTTTGACGCGGTCTCGTCGGGCCTCGTTAGCCTCGGGCCCGTGACTCCTCGCTGGCCGGTCGTCCTCTTCGACTTCGACGGCACCCTCGCCGACACCATCCCGCTGATCGTCGCGTCCTACCACCACGCCCTGGGATCGGTGCTGGGGGAGCGGGCCGCTGACGACGAGGTCCGTTCGTGGATCGGCCGCCCGCTCCAGCCCGTGCTCGAGGAGCGGTACCCCGGTCGTGGCACCGAGCTCACTGACGTCTACCGCGAGTGGAACCTCGCGAACCACGACGAGCTGATCCGCACCGTCCAGGGCATCCCTGCGCTCCTCGACGAGCTCCACGCCGCTGGTGCCCGCACCGGGGTGGTCTCCTCCAAGAAGAGCGAGACGGTGCGCCTCGGCCTGCGCGCCGTGGGGATCGCCGACCGCATCGATGTCCTTGCGGGACAAGAGGAGACCGACCTCCACAAGCCCCACCCCGCACCCCTGTTGTATGCCGCCGCGCAGCTCGGTGCCGCGCCGCACGACTGCGTCTACGTCGGCGACGCGACCGTCGACGTCGAGGCGGCGCACGCGGCCGGCATGGGCTCCGTGGCCGTCAGCTGGGGTGCGGGTCTCGAACCTGCCCTCGCGGCCACCCACCCGGACGCCTTCGTCGAAGACGTCGCGGGCCTGCGGGCGGCCCTGTTCGGCCCTCCCGGTGCATGAGCCCCGCGTGAGCCGCGCGGCCTAGACTCGCCGCGTGCATGGCTACAGCGACCAAAATCTCGAGGCCCTCGGCGACGCGATCCTCGCCTACTCCGCCGACCGCCTCAAGCTCGACCCGGTGCCCCTCGACGGGCCCCTGACGCTGGCCGAGCTCGACGCCCGAGCCGGCGCCACCATCACCGCCGACGGGATCGGCGGCCTCGCGGCGCTCAAGCTGTTCGAAGAGGACCTGGCGCCCGCCTGCATCTCCACCGACCACCCGCGATACCTGTCCTTCATCCCGTGCGCGCCGACCGAGGCAGCTGCGATGTTCGACCTCGTGGTCGGAGCATCGTCGATCTACGGCGGGTCCTGGCTCGAAGGCGCAGGGGCGGTCTACGCCGAGAACCAGGCGTTGCGCTGGATCGCGAACCTCGTCGGCCTGCCGCCTGAGGCTGGCGGCGTCTTCGTCCCAGGCGGCACGATCGGCAACCTGTCAGCGCTCGTCGCCGCACGGCATACGGCCCGGACGAACGCGGCCAGTGACGGCCGGACCGGAGCCGGTGCGCGCCCGTTCCGCGTCGCCGCCACCCACGGGGCGCACTCCTCGATCCAGTCGGCCTGCGACGTCATGGATGCCGAGCTGGTCGGGGTCGAGGTCAACGACATGGGTCGGCTCACCGGGCCGGCGCTGCGCGAGGTGCTGCTGTCCCACGGTCCCGAGACGTTCTTCGCCGTGGTCGCCACGAGTGGGACGACCAACTTCGGCATCGTCGACGACCTGGCCTCGGTCTCCGAGGTCTGCCGCGAGTTCGGGATCTGGTTCCACGTCGACGGCGCCTACGGCGGTGCCGGCCTCGCCGCTCCCTCGGTGCGCCACCTGTATGCCGGCATCGAGCACTGCGACTCCTTCATCGTCGACCCGCACAAGTGGCTGTTCGCGCCGTTCGACTGCTGCGCGCTCCTCTACCGCGAGCCGGCCCTGGCTCGGGCGGCGCACACCCAGCACGCCTCCTATCTCGACGTCCTCAACGACGCCCCCGACTGGAACCCGACCGACTACTCGGTCGGCCTCACCCGGCGGGCGCGGGGGCTGCCGTTCTGGTTCTCGCTCGCGACGCACGGCACGGATGCCTACCGCGAAGCCGTGGAGCGCACCCTCGAGGTGACGCGCTTTGCGGCCGACGAGATCGGCCGCCGTGACTACCTCGAGGTCGCCCGCGAGCCGGACCTGTCGGTGGTGGTCTTCCGGCGGATCGGCTGGTCGGCCGCGCAGTACCAGGAGTGGTCCGACCGGCTGCTCGCCGACCAGTTCGCCTTCGTCGTGCCGACCTCACACGCTGGCGAGACGCTGACCAGGTTTGCGATCGTCAACCCGCGCACCTCCGAGGACGACATCACGGCGATCCTCGACACCATGGCCTGACGCTCGTCGCTGGGGTCGGAGGACCCTCGTGGGACGAGTGTGACGGGTGTGGCCAGAGCCGCTGAGACTCCGCCGATCGGACTACCCGAGTGGAATGACAACGGTGTGATTCGCTCCGTATAGTTGGCCCTGCACGCCAGCACCACGTCTGCGAACACACAGGGATGGGTCGAGAGTTGAACGCCGCACATGAGCAGGGTCATGTCAGCCCCAAGACGGAGCTGAGTGACCGCGACCGCGAGATCATTGCCTTCGAACGGCAGTGGTGGAAGTACGCGGGGGCCAAGGAGCAGGCGATCCGCGAGCTGTTCGACATGAGCGCGACCCGCTACTACCAGGTGCTCAACGCCCTGATCGACTCCCAGGCCGCCCTCGAGGCCGACCCGATGCTGATCAAGCGACTGCGCCGACTGCGCGCCTCGCGCCAGCGTGCCCGCAGTGCCCGACGGTTGGGCATCCAGCTCTGAGCGAGCCCCCCAGTTCACCAACGCCCGTGCAGAAGCGACTGTACGGGCGTTGTTGCGTCCGACCCCGCGTGAGATCCCGGCCCCGGCGTGAGATCCCGGCCCCGGCGTGAGATCCCGGCCCCGGCGTGAGATCCCGGTATGCCGCGGGCGTCCGTTGGCGCGCGGCACGGGCACCGCACGTGCTTGACTGCCCCCGTGGGCGAAGTGCGAACACGGCTGGCTGGGCCCGACGACGCCCTCGTCGTCGCGGCGCTGACGCTGCAGTGCGCCCGCCATCGCGGCGGGTCGGGTGAGCCGGGCTTCCTCGACCGCTATGCGCGGGCCTGGCTGGCCACCGAGAACACCCACCCTGTCTGGATCGCCGAGGCCGGGGACGACCACGCGGGCTACCTCCAGGCGGCTGTCGTGGAGCCGCTCCCGTGGCCCGGGCGCCCTGCCGGCGCGGGGGCCGACCTCGTGGTCGACACCTTCTTCGTCCGACCTGAGCACCGGGGGATCGGTGCCGGTGAAGTGCTGCTGCGAGCGGCCGTGGAGTGGGCCAGGGATGCGGGTTTCCGGCAGGTCCTCGTGTCTGCGGGGATCCACACGACGGCGATGGTCGAGCGGGTGGGGTTCGCGGCCGACGCGCGGGCCTACCGGATGGAGCTGTGATGGGTGCTGCCTTCAGGATCGGGTCGATCGTCGTCAATGTCAGCGACGTGCCCAGGGCGATGGCCTTCTGGGCGCCGGCACTGGACTTCGAGCCCCGGTACGACCCCGAGCCCGACTGGGTCATCCTCCAGCCTCGCGACGGCGTCGGACCCAACCTGTCGCTCAACCTGAGCGAGTCCAGGCCTGCGGCGTTCCCTCAAGTCCACCTCGACCTCTACGCCCATGACCAGGCGAAGGAGGTGGAGCGACTCCTCGGCCTTGGTGCGCGACGGGTGGAGGACTGGCCCTACCCGGACGAGGAGCACGACTACGTCGTCCTCGAGGACCCCGATGGCAACCGTTTCTGCGTCATCGATGCAGCCCCTGAGCCTGACGCGACCACGACGGCGGACGGGGCGGCGTGAGCCCGGTCCCCGGCCCGACCAACTCACTCACCGACGTCGCCGGGATCCGCGTCGGGCACGCCACCCGCCGTGAGGACGGCTGGCTCACCGGCACGTCGGTCGTCCTCGCGCCGGACGCCGGCGCCGTGGCCGGGGTCGATGTCCGCGGTGGCGCCCCCGGCACCCGGGAGACCGACCTGCTCGACCCCCGGAACCTCGTCGACCGGGTCAACGCCGTGGTGCTCACCGGTGGCAGTGCGTTCGGTCTGGCCGCCGCCGACGGAGTGGTGCAGAGCTTGTATGCCGCGGGGCTGGGTTGGCCGATGGGTGAGCCGGGTGAGGTGGTCCCGATCGTGCCGGCTGCGGTCCTCTTCGACCTAGGTCGAGGCGGCGAGTTCGGCCACGCACCAACGGCTTCCGAGGGTGCGGATGCGTTCGACGTCGCCTCGGCCGACGCCGTCGTCCAGGGCTGTGTCGGAGCCGGCACTGGCGCGCGGTCGGGAGGAATGAAAGGGGGTGTCGGGTCGGCGAGCGTCGTTCTCGACGACGGCACCACGGTCGCAGCCCTCGTCGTGGTCAACTCCTTCGGTGCTCCCTACGACGAGCAGACCGGCGAGCTGCTGGCCGGCCGGCACGGCCTGGGGGACGAGTTCGCCCACGTCACACTGCCGGCCGCCCACGAGCTCGAGGCCGCCCGCGAACGTGCCGCCGCGGCATACGAGGGGCAGCCGATGCGCCCCGGCATGGCGACCGTGATCGGCGTCATCGCCACGGACGTCACGCTCACCAAGGCCCAGTGCCAGAAGGTCAGCGGCCTGGGCCATGACGGCCTGGCGCGGGCGGTCAACCCGGTGCACACGCTGCTCGACGGCGACACCCTGTTCACCCTCGCGACCGGTGAGCGACCGGCCCCCGAGCTGCCCGAGCTGCACGCGCTGATGCTGGCCGCAGGGGAGTGCGTGACACGCGCCGTCGGCCACGCGGTCCTGGCCGCCCAGTCGGTCGCCAACGGGTCCGTGGACCTCCGCTCCTACCGCGATGCGTTCCCCTCGGCTGTCAGGATGGCCCGATGACTGCCAACTGGAGCACACCCGAAGGCCTTGCCGCGATCAAGGACGCGTTGGCCGCCACCATCGACGGCTGGGCCCCACCGGTCGCGTATGCCGTGGGCATCAGCTCCGCGTCCTCGTCGCCGGAGCTGGAGTTCCCGCACGTGAACGCGCCTGGTGGGACCCACGGTCTGCCCGCCGTGGTCCTCGCCAAGATGCTCGGCCACGCGAACGGGTCGCACACCTACGACCTGACCCGACCGCAGCTCGAGGCCGCGGTCGAGACGTTGCGTCCCGCGGAGGCCTGCACGTCGCTCGACCACCCCAACCTCGCCGCCTGGCGCACGGTCCTCGGTGAGCTCGAGTCGAACCCGGCCCGCACGGCATACGCGGTCTTCATCGGCGACCTCGACAGCCCGGTCGAGTCCGAGGCCGAGGCGACCTTGCGCACGCTGCTCTGAGGGAGGGCGGCCCAGCAGGCTGACCCGCGGCCGCCCGCTCGCTAGGTCTCGGTGTCCATCGAGTCGAAGGCGAGCTCGACCGTCTCGATGACGAGGTCGCTGGCTGCGGCATCGAGGGGGCTCAGCCGGTAGACCGCCGGGAACGTGTTGCGGAACCGCCAGGCCAGGACGGGTTGGCGGCTGGTGTCAAGGAGCCTGACGCGGACGTCGCGGTCCACCGACGGGTCGCCGTTCCGGGCCTGCTCCCACCAGTTCCAGAGGTCGAGGTTGGTGGTGAGGCCGCGGTGCAGGACGAGGTGGGAGTAGCTCGCCAGTCCGGGCTGCTTGCGAGGCTCGGCGGTCTTGTCGTTGCCCGAGCGGTAGGCGACCTCGTCGAGGAGCGCCACGGGGAAGTCGACGCGCGTGATCGAGGTGTCATCCCCCGCGCCGAGGTCGACGATGAAGTTCGAGCCCTCGAACGGGCTGGGTGTCGGAGCGGCCATGTCTCAGGGTGGCACCGCCGGGGCCCATCGCGCACTCCCTCCACCGAGATCCCAGCTCTCGGGCCACCAAGGGGTCCTGAAGCCCGAGAGCTGGGATCTCGGGAGGAGTCTCAGCCCACGAGGTCATGCAGGATGCGCATGAGCTCGTCTCCCCGATGCGGGTCGGACAGGTCGGCGGCAGTGATCCGGATGACCCTCCAGCCCAGCCCCTCAAGGAGTCGCAAGCGCTGGATGTCGTTCTGCCACTGTTGTCGGTCGGTTCGGTGCTGGTCGCCCTCGTACTCGACGATGACCCGCGCCTCACGCCACAGGAAGTCGACGCGCGCCAGGAAGTGGCCGTCCTCGGCATACACCGTGGCGTTGAGCTCTGGCTCGGGCAGGCGCGCGTGGCCGAACGCGAGCCGCGCCCTGGTCTCCATCGGAGACCCGCTGCCGCTCCTGACGAGCTCGGCAGCGGCGCGCAGCTTGCGTCGCCCCCGCCCTCCTGAGCCCCCGCCCGCCTGGGCGAGACGGATCAGCAGGCCGCGATCGCGGGTGGCAAACGCATCACCCGCGATGACGAGGTCCTCCACGGAGAGGCCCGCGACGGTGGCCAGGTCGGTCCAGGTCGGGACGGGGCAGGTGACCCGCAGCCCTCGCAGGACCTCCACCTCGCGCAGGTCGAGGCCTCGATGACCACGGACCCCCGCGCGTCGCAGCGGTGTGCCCCGACTCAGCACGTCCACCGGTTCCGTGAGGGCCCAGCGTGTCGGCAGTGGGAGCCGCCAGAGCCGGGCGGCGGTCAGGTGTGAGAAGGCCGCGCCCTGCGGTAGGACCGCAGCCAGGTCGCGGGCGTGCTCGTCCAGGGTGCGCGCCGAGCGGGTGCTGCGCAGACCCCACCCCGGCCGCGCCAGGTCGCGTGCATCCAGTCGAGACTGCGTGACCGCCGCCTCGCGTGCCTCGGCGACCGTGAACGCGCGCCCGTGCAGGGCTGGAGGGAGTGGGTCAACGGACGAGACACGGTATGAGCGTGGCAAATCCGGGGCCACCCACTTGGAGTTCTCCACAGGTGGCGCAACACGGCCCCCGAGATCCCAGCTCTCGGGCCACCGCGGGGCGCTGGAGGCCGAGAGCTGGGATCTCGGGAGGCCGCTCTCCGCACCCACCACCGCGCCCACCCTCGAGAGCACGGACGCCGTTTGCACTCTCCCCCCGAGAGTGCCAATAATGGCGTTAGCACTCTCACCATGAGAGTGACAATCCAGGCCAGTCTGGGCGAGGTCCGGGGAGCTCGGCGACGTGAGCCGCGCAAGCCGGTCCGTCCGTCGCGGGCGCCCGCTGGCCATCGTTTACGTTTCGCGTGGGAGGAACCACCCGAATGGCCAAGATCATCGCTTTCGATGAAGAGGCTCGCCGCGGTCTCGAGCGGGGAATGAACATTCTCGCCGATGCCGTCCGTGTCACCCTCGGTCCGAAGGGCCGCAACGTCGTCCTCGAGAAGAAGTGGGGAGCCCCCACGATCACCAACGATGGTGTGTCCATCGCCAAGGAGATCGAGCTCGACGACCCGTACGAGAAGATCGGCGCAGAGCTGGTCAAGGAAGTTGCCAAGAAGACGGATGACGTCGCTGGCGACGGCACGACCACTGCCACCGTTCTCGCCCAGGCCCTCGTCAAGGAGGGTCTGCGCAACGTCGCCGCAGGCGCCAACCCGATGGCCCTCAAGCGTGGCATCGAGAAGGCCGTCGAGGCCGTCTCCGCCCAGCTGCTCGAGATGGCCAAGGACGTCGAGACCAAGGAGCAGATTGCTTCGACGGCCTCGATCTCCGCTGCTGACCCCCTGATCGGCGAGATGATCGCCGAGGCCATGGACAAGGTCGGCAAGGAAGGCGTCATCACCGTCGAGGAGTCCAACACCTTCGGGCTCGAGCTCGAGCTCACCGAGGGCATGCGCTTCGACAAGGGCTACATCAGCCACTACTTCGTCACCGACACCGAGCGCATGGAGGCTGTCCTCGAAGACGCCTACGTCCTCGTGGTCAACTCCAAGATCTCCGGCATCAAGGACCTGCTGCCCCTCCTCGAGAAGGTCATGCAGTCCGGCAAGCCGCTGCTCATCATCTCGGAGGACGTGGACGGCGAGGCCCTGTCGACCCTGGTGGTCAACAAGATCCGCGGCACCTTCAAGTCGGTCGCCGTCAAGGCCCCCGGTTTCGGTGACCGTCGCAAGGCCATGCTGGCCGACATCGCCATCCTCACCGGTGGCCAGGTCATCTCCGAGGAGGTCGGCCTCAAGCTCGACACCGCGGAGCTCGACATGCTCGGCCGCGCTCGCAAGGTGGTCGTCACCAAGGACGAGACGACCATCGTCGAGGGTGCTGGCGACGCCGACCAGATCCAGGGTCGCGTCAACCAGATCCGCGCCGAGATCGACAAGTCGGACAGCGACTACGACCGCGAGAAGCTGCAGGAGCGCCTGGCCAAGCTGGCCGGCGGCGTTGCAGTCATCAAGGCCGGTGCCGCCACCGAGGTCGAGCTCAAGGAGCGCAAGCACCGCATCGAGGATGCAGTGCGCAACGCCAAGGCTGCTGTCGAGGAGGGGATCGTCGCCGGTGGTGGCGTGGCCCTGCTCCAGGCGACCAAGGCCGCGTTCGAGAAGCTCGAGCTCGAGGGTGACGAGGCCACCGGTGCGAACATCGTTCGCGTCGCAGCCTCTGCTCCGCTCAAGCAGATCGCGATCAACGCCGGCCTCGAGGGCGGCGTCGTGATCGAGAAGGTCAGCACGCTCGCAGCAGGGTGGGGCCTCAACGCCGCCACCGGCGAGTACGTCGACCTGATCGCCGCGGGCATCATCGACCCGGCGAAGGTGACGCGTTCCGCGCTGCAGAACGCCGCGTCGATCGCTGCGCTGTTCCTCACCACCGAGGCCGTCATCGCCGACAAGCCCGAGAAGGCTGCGCCGATGGCTCCCGGTGGCGACGAGATGGGCGGCATGGGCTTCTGACGAAGCCGACGTCGCGGCATACGCCGTAACGTCCGAGGGCGGTCCACCGCAAGGCGGGCCGCCCTCGGTCGTCCCCTGAAAGGGCGGGGCGCCCTCGGGTGTTACCCACGGACGCGGTATGCCGTGTAGAACGGTCCTCGTGCCGACTCACCATCCCGTAGGTCCCCTGACCCTGGGGCCGCTGCTCCGCTACATCGGCGAGACATCGGCGACCATCTGGGTGCAGACCCGTGACGCCGCTCAGGTGCGGGTGCGGGCCTTCGACCGCGAGTGGTCGACGCCCACCTTCGCCGCGCACGGGGGGCACTACGCGCTGGTCGTCCTCGACGGACTGGAGCCGGGCGCGGTCAGCGACTACTCGGTCGACATCGATGACCTGCAGGTCTGGCCGGAGTCCGAGCCGAAGTACCCCGGTCTCCCGCCGAGCCGGATCAGGACGCTGCTTCGCAGCGAGCCAACCCGCATGGCCTTCGGCTCCTGCCGCACGAGCGAACCTCACGATGCCAAAGGAAATGCCATCAGCGGCGTTGACGCCCTGCGCGCCTACGCCTACCACCTGAGCCGGCGCGAGCGGGACGGGAAGGACTGGCCACACCTCGTCCTCTTCCTCGGCGACCAGGTGTACGCCGACGAGACCAGCGAGCAGATGCAGGAGTTCATTGCGTCGCGCCGCAGTCTCGAGGTGCCTCCGGGAACGGAGCTCAAGAACTTCGAGGAGTACTCCCACCTGTACTGGCTGGCATGGAGCGACCCGCTCAACCGGTGGCTGCTCTCAACCCTTCCCAGCGCGATGATCTTCGACGACCACGACATCCGCGACGACTGGAACACCTCGCAGAGCTGGAAGCGCGAGATCAACCAGACGTCCTGGTGGCACGAGCGGATCGTCGGCGGCCTCGCGTCGTACTGGGTCTACCAGCACGTCGGCAACCTCTCGCCCGAGGCGCTCGCGGAGGACGAGGTGTGGCAGCAGGTCGTGGCGCACGCGGAGGAGGGCGCGGCCGGCGAGCTCGACCTGACGCGTGTCCTGGACGACCTCGCGGACCGAGTGGACCGTCATCCCGAGACCTACCGCTGGAGCTACGCCCGAGACCTGGGCGACTCCCGGCTCGTGGTCGTGGACTCGCGGGCGGCCCGCGTCCTGGAGCCGGCGCGCCGCTCGATCCTCGACGACGACGAGCTGGCGTGGCTGGACGGCCAGCTGCGTGGCGATGTCGACCACCTCCTCATCGGCACCTCGCTGCCGTTCTTCATCGCCCAGGGCATCCACGACCTCGAGGCGATCAACGAGGCGATGGCCACGGGGGCTTGGGGCCCACGCATCGCGCGGTGGGGGGAGAAGATGCGCCGCGCCGTCGACCTCGAGCACTGGGCGGCGTTCCAGGAGGGCTTTGCCGCCGTGCTCGCCATGGTGGTGGATGTCGCCAGCGGCAACCGTGGTCAGCGGCCCGGCACCATCACGTTCCTGTCCGGCGACGTGCACAACTCCTACGTCACGCAGATCCCCCTCAACCAGCTCCCGGCCGGCAGCAGCGCGATCCTGCAAGCCGTCTGCTCGCCGATCCGCAACCCGCTGCCCCGACAGGTGCGCATCGGTCAGGCGTTCCTCGGCAAGGGCCTCGCGCGACCACTGTCGTTCCTCGTGGACCACACCGACAAGGTGCCCAGCGCGCCGTACAGGTGGACAGTCACCGACGGCCCGTGGTTCGACAACAACCTGGCCACCCTCGAGGTCCGGGGGCGGGGGCTGGTGATGCGCTGGGAGGCCGGGGAGATCCGGGGCGACCGGTTCGACGCCCCGGAGCTCCGTCAGGTGGCCAGGGTCGCGATCACCTGACCCGGTGGCTCACCTGATCCGGTGGCTCACCTGACCCGTTGGCTCACCTGACCCGTTGGAGCTGGTGCGCAAAGGTGTAGTCGGCCGACTCACGCCCGATCCAGTTCCCGGCCTCCATGGCATGCCGGAAGTGCAACCCGAGCCAGATCCTGGCGTTCTTCGTGTCCCGGTTGAGCACCGAGGCGCGGTCGTACTGCTTGGTCGTGCCGGTCACGCCCGAGAAGAGCGTCACGTCGATCGCGTTGCGCCCGTAGAGGTTGGCCAGGGTCTCGCTGAAGGCGCCGCTGATGCAGGCGTGGCCGCTGGCGTAGTCGCCGTACGGCGGGTTGGGGACCAGGGGCTCCCACGCCGGGTCGGGCGACGTCCACCTGTTGCCGTCGGTGTCAGCGCGCTGGATCGCCTGCTGCGGTCGCCAGTTGTGGACGTCGTACTTGGCCCGCCAGCACGCGATCACCGCGTCGGCGGTCGCGATGTTCAGCAGGGCCAGCGACCGCGCTGACTCGCGGGCGTCGGCACCGTGCCGCTCGAGGCGGTCGGTGAGCCCGGCGTTGTACTGGTTCACGCTGTTGAAGTTGTAGAACAGCGCGTTCTCGGTCTGCGCCGGAGTCCGGGCGGAGCCGGTCTTGGCGCCCATGGCCTTCACCTCGGCGAAGTCCTTGGCGTACGCGCGGCTGATCAGCGAGTCCGGTCCCGCGAGCGGCAGCCAGGTCGGGCTCGGGACGGCCATCGGCCGCACGAAACCCATCCAGGGGACGAGCATCCCGGTCGGCGGCGGGTCCCAGACACCAGGGCCCGGGGTGGTCACGAGGGTGATCGCCGCGAAGCGACCGTCACCTTCGCGGGCGGCGAGCAGGGCGGCTGCGGCGTCCGCACCCACCTCGACACCGGCGGCGCGAGCGCTGGGCTCGGTCACCTGGGCGAGCCACCGGTCACGGTCGGCCGCGAGCGCGGCCTCCGAGGCGGGCAGCAGCGTGGTCAGGACCTGGTATGCCAGCAGTGCTGGCCGCGGCTTCGACTGAGGCGCCGGGGGCGGCTGGGTCCTGCGGGAGGTACGGGCGGTAGCCGCCCTCGATCGTGAGGACGGCGTTGGAGACCGCGGTCTCCACGAACCCGGCATACAGGGCCTGGACGGGCACGGGCACGGCCCGCTCGGTGAAGGTGCGCAGGCTGATGCGGTTCCAGTCGAGGACCACCGCACCGGGCGCCCCGGACCCGTGGGAGTGGTTGGCGGTGTGTGCCACTGCCGACGGGGCTGCGGTGGCGAGCGCCGTTGCTCCAACGACAGCGGTGGCGAGCAACGCGGCGGCCGACCGCTTGCGACGGAGTGGCAGACCGCGCTCGAGAGCGAGCTGGGGAGGGATGTTCATCGTGATCACGTCCTTGCTCAGGCGGGTGAGGGGTGCGAGTGTGATCGGCGCGTGATGAGGACCATGCCGGCGCCCCCGAGGGCCAGCCCGGCCGCGACGCCGGCGCCGAGCTGGAGGAGCTCGACGGCGTTGTCATCGATCTTCAAGACCTGGGTGATCGGTGTGGTCGCCGGCCGCGTCGCGACCACGGTTGGGTACTGCTCGTGCAGCCCGCCTGTGCCCGGGTCGGTGCGAGCCGAGGCCGGGGCAGCGAGACACAGAGCGATGAATCCGGTGGCGCCGGCGGCGGCTGCGATCCGGCGAACTGAGGTGTTGGTGGACATGTGCGTTCCCTTCGGGATGGTGCGGTGCAGCTGGGTGGATGACTGCGAATCCGTTGTCCCAGAACGTGGTTCCGGGCCGGTTCTGCGGCGGTATCACTCGGGTATCAGCGTCAGGTGACGCCTCCCGCTACGGGTTGCGTGGCCCGACCTCTCGAGAATCTGCGTCGGGGGCGCCTGTTGGCGATACGCCGTTGGTCGTATGGTCGAGAGGGCGCCGACGTCCGACGCTCGACGGGGAGGTCCCGTGAGTGCGTTTTCGTTGTCAGTCACCGAGGTGGGTCGCCTGCGGTCGGTGGTCGACCTGTGTTCGGAGCCAACTCGTGACTCGCAGGCGAGGACCTGGGCGGTCCTCGCGGAGCTGCAGGCGTTGATGGGCTGCGAGAGGGTCGTGTTCAACGGCATGAGCCCGCCCACCTACTCGCACTACCACCGCCAGTTCTCAGCCTGGGGTGAGCAGGGAGTCGATACCCAGCCCGGTTCCGAGGGGCCCGACTTCCCCTTCTGGCAGCTCTACCGGCAGTGTCGACCGTGTGAGTACCCCGACCACGTGTCCGAACCGGTGGTGCTGATCCACGACGACTTCTACACGCGCCACGAGTGGCTGGTGCACCCCATGCACGTGGAGTTCCTCAAAGACGTCCACGACGAGATGTTGCTGTCCATCCCCGACGGTCCGGGCCGCAGCGTGCGCCTCCTCTTCCCCCGTGGCCCGGGGCGACCGTACGGAGACCGCGAGAAGTTCGCCCTCACGCTGCTGAAGCCCCACCTCGAGCCACTCCTGCTCGCCGCGCGCACCGCGGCGCCCGCCGTGCGGCTGCCCATCACCGACAGGCAGTGGCAGATCCTGGAGCGGGTCCGCCTCGGGCTGGCCAACAAGCAGATCGCGCGTGAGCTGGAGCTCTCTCCCGGCACGGTGCGCAAGCACCTGGAGAACATCTACCGCTCGCTCGACGTCCAGAGCCGTGGGGCGGCGGTCCACGTTGCCTTCGGTGACACCGACGGGCCGTTCCACGAGGTGGCCAGCTAGGCCGGCTGCGACCGGGCACGTTCACCTGGCGTCCACCGGGCACCTTCCCCTGACGTCCACCGGGCACCTTCCCCCGACGTCCACCGTTAGGTGGACGCACTGTCAGTGGACCGGGGGTTCACTCAGGGTGTGCTCAGGGTCGAACCTGAATGCATCCACCTGGGCAGGTCCCTACCTTGGAGGAGAACGAATTCCACGATGAGCCGGGAGCCCGAGATGTCCGCGTCCGCCGCCGCTGAGACCAGTGCCGCGACCCACGAGCCCAGCAGCGCCCCGACCTCGCCGGTCAAGGGCCGTCCCGACCTGGTGCGGGTGGCCGCCCGGGTCGTTGACCTGCATAAGGTCTACGGCAAGGGTGAGGCCGAGGTACGCGCCCTCGACGGTGTCAGCATCGACATCGCCCGCGGTGAGTTCACCGCCATCATGGGCCCCTCCGGCTCGGGCAAGTCGACGATGATGCACTGCGCGGCCGGCCTCGACGGGGTGACTTCCGGCGAGGTCTACATCGGCGACGTCGACATCACCCGGCTGAAGGACAAGGCCCTCACCACCCTGCGGCGCGACCGGATCGGCTTCGTGTTCCAGTCGTTCAACCTGATCCCCACCCTGAACGCCCAGGAGAACATCCTGCTCCCGCTGGCCATCGCGGGTCGCAAGCCCGACCCGGCCTGGTTCGACACCGTCATCGACACCGTCGGGCTGCGCGACCGGCTGAGCCACCGGCCCAGTGAGCTGTCCGGTGGGCAGCAGCAGCGCGTTGCGTGCGCCCGTGCGCTCGTGAGCCGGCCCGAGATCGTCTTCGCCGACGAGCCCACCGGCAACCTCGACTCGACCTCGGGCGCCGAGGTGCTGGGCTTCCTGCGCCGCAGCGTCGACGAGTTCGACCAGACCATCGTCATGGTCACCCACGACCCGGTGGCCGCGGCGCACACCGACCGAGTCGTGTTCCTCGCCGACGGGCACGTCGTCGACGAGATGCGTGAGCCCACGGCCGAGAAGATCCTCGAGCGGATGAAGCGCCTCGACGTGCGTGTCCGCCCGGACTCGGCGGGCGCCTGACCATGCTGCGTGCCAGCTGGAAGAGCCTGCTCGGGCGCAAGCTCCGGCTTTTCATGAGCGCCTTCGCCATCATCCTCGGGGTCTCGTTCGTCTCGGGGTCGTTCATCTTCACCGACACCCTGAGCAAGGCGTTCGACGGGATCGTCAACACGGTGGGCGAGGTCGTCGTCCGACCCGACACGGCGAGCAGCGACTTCGACTCCGGTCCGACGGCCAAGACCGTCCCGGGGTCCCTTGTCACGACGTTGGCCGGGCTGCCCGGCGTGGCGCGGGCCGACGGCAACGTCACCGACCCGACGACCTTCGTGGTGTCCACCAAGGGCAAGCTGATCGGGGGCGGCGGGCCGCCCGGGCTCGGCCTCGCCTGGAACGACGCCCCGACCGCCACCGGCGTACCGCCGGCCACCATCGCGCAGGGCCATTGGCCCGAGCGGTCGGGCGAGGTCGTCCTCGACTCCGGCACGGCCGACCGAGCGGGCTACAACGTCGGCGACACCGTCACGCTCGTCACGAGCGGTGCCCAGCCCAAGGTGACTGCCACCCTCGTCGGTCTCGCCGAGTTCAAGGGCGGGACGGTCGGCGCGACGCTTGCCTTCTTCGACGCCAAGACCGCGCAGCAGCTCTACTTCGAGGGGAAGAACGAGTTCACCGACGTGTGGGTGACGGGCAAGGACGGCAGCAACGCCGACAAGCTGGCCGCGCGGGTCCAGGCCTCGCTGCCCAAGGGATTCGAGGCTGTCACGGGCAAGTCCGTGGCCAAGGAACAGGCCACCGGCATCAACAAGGCGCTGTCCTTCATCAACATCTTCCTGCTCGTCTTTGCCGGGATCGCGTTGTTCGTCGGTTCCTTCCTCATCATCAACACGTTCTCGATCCTCGTCGCCCAGCGCAGCCGTGAGCTCGCGATGCTGCGAGCGCTGGGCGCCGGTCGACGGCAGGTCACCCGCTCGGTCCTGTTCGAGGCGTTCGTGGTGGGTCTGGTCGGGTCGACCATCGGGCTGGGCGTGGGGTTCCTGCTCGCCCTCGGGATCCAGGCGCTGTTCGCCCGGTTCGGACTCGACCTCAGCGGTTCGCCCCTGGTCTTCCAACCCAGCACCGCCCTGATCGCGTATGCCGTGGGCATGGTCGTGACCATGGTGGCCGCCTACCTGCCCGCTCGCCGCGCCGGGAAGATGCCGCCGGTGGCGGCCATGCGCGACGACATCGCGCTGCCGGAGTCGACCCTGCACCGTCGCATCTGGCTCGGCTCGGTGCTGTTCGTCATCGGGCTGTGGAACACGTTCCTCGGAGCCTTCACCCCGATCAGCAACTCGGCCTACTGGGTGGGGACCGGCGTCTTCGCCCTGGTCATGGCCGCGATCCTCACCAGCCCGGTGATCGGGCACCCCCTGATCAGGTTCCTCGGGGCGATCTACCGCCGCCTCTTCGGTGCCGTCGGCCTGATGGCCGAGCAGAACGCGACCCGCAACCCCCGCCGGACGGCCGCCACGGCCTCGGCCCTGATGATCGGGCTGACCCTGGTCTCGATGATGTCGGTCTTCGGCGCCTCCGCGAAGGCCAGCGTCGACAAGTCGATCAGCGAGAACTTCGCCGCCGACTACGTCATCTCCAACGCCATCGGCCAGCCGTTCTCCACGACGGTCACCCGGGACGTGGCCAAGGTCCCCGGGGTGGCTGCCGTGAGCCCGATGCGCTACCTCAGCGTCTCGATCAACGAGGACCGCGGGTTCGCGGCCGCGGTGGACCCGGTGGCCCTCGGCAAGGCCGTCCCGATCGAGTTCAAGAGCGGTTCGCTGGCCGACCTGCGGTCCGGAACGCTGCTGGTCTCGGAGACCCGGGCCAACGAGCAGGGACTGACGGTCGGGAGCAAGGTGGATGCGGACGTGGCCGGAGCGAAGGCGACCTACACCGTCGGCGGCATCTACGTCAGCACGGCCGCCCTGCCCAACTCGATCATGGTCACCCTCGATGCGGCGGATGCGGCTGGAGTGCCGAAGCAGGACAGCGCCGCGTTCGTGGTGCGCCAGCCCGGTGCCGACCCGAAGGCTGTCGAGGCGGGCCTCGAGAAGGTCATCGCCGACCTGCCATCGGTGACCCTGAAGAACCAGGACGAGTTCGCGGCCGAACAGCGTGCCCCGATCGACCAGCTGCTCTACATCATCTACGCGCTGCTGGGGCTGGCCGTCATCATCGCGGTGCTGGGCATCATCAACACGCTCGCGCTGTCGGTCATCGAGCGGACCCGAGAGATCGGCCTGTTGCGAGCCGTCGGGCTGAGCCGGCGCCAGCTGCGCACGATGCTGCGGCTGGAGTCGGTGGCCATCGCCCTGCTGGGTGCGGTCCTCGGGGTCGTGCTCGGGCTCGCGGCCGGTTGGGCGCTGCAGCGCAGCCTCGCCGACGACGGGATCGACGTGTTGTCCATCCCGGGCGGGCAGCTGGCGGTCTTCGTGGTGCTCGCGGGCGTGGTCGGGGTGCTGGCCGCCCTCTGGCCCGGTCGCCGGGCTGCCCGGCTCGACGTGCTCAAGGCGATCACCACCGAGTAGCCGCCTCGGTCCAATCGGTGTCAGGCGGGATCAGTACTGGGGCTGCCAGCGTCGCTGACGTGCTCCGTCCAGCGGCTGCCGTCCCACCAGCGCAGCTCGTGCCGTCGCTGAGGGTCGGTCAGCCAGGCGGCAGGAGCCTGCGGGGGCGGCGGGGGAGGCGCCATCACCGCGGGGGGCTGAGCGGCAACGGCCTGTGCAGGCGCTGAAGCGGGGGCCGGAGCCGGAGCCGAGGTCCCCTGCGGCTGGACGCGAGGCGCAACCGCGCGGGTGACGTGACCGGCGGACAACCGGCTCACGAGGGGACGCGAGCCGATGTGCTTGAAGTAGCTGGCCTGCAGGCGGCTCCCCACGATGAGGAACAGCAGCCCGGCAAACCCCAACCCGATACCGGATCCGCTGCCGGCCACCATGAAGGCGCCGAGCGTCAGAAACGTCCACAGCGTGGCGAGCGCTGGTGAGCCTCCCATGGCCAGCACCGCCAGCTCGTTGCCCGGGAACAAGCACGTGCGCTGGGTGTGGTTGACGAAGGCGACATAGCGGCCGCGCCGACGCAGCGGCGGGATCGCCCAGGCCGCCGTCACCCGTTGGTTCTGCCCGAGCATGATCTGGTCGTGCCGGAGCGTGAACCCACGGGCGACTCCGTCATCGTCGTTGAGGAAGAAGTCTTGGCGCCGTGTGGTCTGGGTGTCGGTCCGGATGTTGCCCGAGATGGTCGACCCCACGTTCCACACGCTGCCGTGGGTGTTGCTCGTGGTCGTGGTGGTCGTGGCCACGTCGGAGGTGCGGCCGGTGAAGGTGTGCACGACGTTGGTGCGTCCACCTGCGACCAGCTTGGTCGCCCCGGCTGCACGCATCGGCCAGAGAATTCGCACCATGCGAACGATGAGGAAGAACGCGAAGAAGGCACCTACCCCACGCGCACTGGACCGGTAGGTTCCGTCGTCCGTGCTCCAGCCGGCCGACAGGTCGATGACCAGCCACGCGGCGAACCCCACCGCCCACGCACGCAGGTTGGTCACCAAGGCCAAGGGCTCGATGTTCATGGCCGTCTCCGTCCACGTCCAGCCCCACGCGTGGGGCGCGCTGTGTTCCCGTGCATCTCGGAGGCTATTGCGACGTTGCGGGTGTCGTGATCGGCCAATGTGCGTGGACGAACCCGGCGAAATCGGGACCGCAAGCCGTCAGCTGAACATCCGCAGCGTCTGCGCCTCGGTCTCGGCGTACTGCACGCCGGCAGCGGCGAGCACGCCACCGATCGAGTCGAGGGAGGCGCGCACCTGCTTCTGGGTGCCCTGCCACTCTGCGACGAGGGACTGGAACCGCGCGGAAGCGGTTCCGGTCCAGGCGCCTTGGAGTCCGTTGAGGCGCGCCATCATGGCGATGACCTGGCTGTCGATCTCACTGGAGATCCGGGCGATGTCACCCGACGCGGCCTGGATCCGCTCGGTGTCCACCGTGAACTGTGCCGACATGGTTGTCCTCCTGACCAGTGTGCTGCCCCCATGACAGCCGCCTGTGCCGAGGCTAGGCATCCCGGCGTCACCGGCCCGAGGGTTATCCACAGGGCCGCGGTCGGGGACGGGTAGCGTCAGCCGGGTGACGATCTGGATCGACCCACCCGCCTGGCCGGCGCACGGCCGTCTGTGGTCCCACCTCGTCAGTGACATCTCGTATGACGAGCTGCACGAATTCGCTGTGGCACAAGGGATTCCGCGCCGCGGGTTCGAAGGTGACCACTACGACGTACCCCAGGAGCGGTATGCCGCGCTGGTGGCGGCAGGTGCCGTGGCGGTCGACGGGCGAGAGGTGGTGCGCATCCTGCAGCGCAGCGGGTTGCGGATCCAGAAGCGCAAGCACGAACGCGTCGTGCAGGCCGTACCGGGGGCGTCGTGGTTGCCGCCGGGTTCGCGGGCCGACGTGATCGCCTCGCGTCAGGAGGAGCCGCCGGCCAACACGGTCCTGGTCCGCCTCGCCCTCCTGCGCGGACCGGACCTGATGGTGCTCGAGCGGTCGGACGGTGGCTGGGACCTCCCCACCCGCCCGGTGGCAACCCACACGCCGGCAGCCGCACTGCGCCTGCTGGTGGACGACCTGATGGGCTCACCGATCGGCCTGTCCCCGACCCTTCTGGGCTACGTCCGCAACACCGTGCCGTCCCCGGATGCCGACTACCCGTGGCCGGTCCCCAAGGCGTGCTTCGCCGTCTACACGGCCTGGCTTCCTCCCGCGGGCGATGCCGACCATGGCGTCTGGCGGCCGCTCCATGGTGCGGATCCTGAGCTTTCGCAACGCCATTGGTGGCCGTTGATGGAGCAGCTGGAGCACCGCCGGTGAGGGTCGTGCTCGCACGGCTGCGCGACGTGCAGTTCGCCGACGGCTCGGTCGCGCACGTCGACCTGGTCCGCTCGGACGAGCCGGCGCCGGAGGCACGGGTGTTCGCGGCCATGGTGGTGCTCCAGGACATCGACGGCCGGTATGCCGTGGCATACAGTCCGCGGCGCCGCGAATGGGGCCTGCCCGGTGGCTGGCGGGAAGCGGGAGAGACCGTCGTCGAGTGCGTGCTGCGGGAGGTGCGCGAGGAGACGGGGGTGGAGCTCGCTGAGGACTCACTGACGATGTGGGGCGAGGAGCGCTTCACGCCTGTCTCCTCGACCGGCCGATGGCCTTCTGATGGCGGGTCGATGCAGCTCTATCGGGCCCAGATCTCCTCAGCCGCACCGGATCTGAGGGCCACCGAGGACGATGCCGTGGACCCGCAGTGGATGAGCCTCGAGGAGTTCCACAACCTCTCCGGCGAACGATTCTGGTGGCCCCTCATCGAGGACGCGCCGCCACCAGGGTCTCCAGCTCCGCCGCCAGGTTGAGCCTGGCCGCCTCCTCCCAGTTGTCCCGGGCAAACGCCGTCGCATAGATCGACTCACGATCGATGAACGGCCGCAGGATGGCCGCGCGTGCGGACGCGAAGACGTCGTCGGGCACGGCGGCATACTCCTCGCGCACCTGGACGGTGTACTCGTCGTAGCGGCCACGTGGGGCGCTGAGGATCCACAGGTCGGCATCGTGGAAGGCGGCGGGCAGGCCGTTGTGGGCCAGCTCGTGCGTCTGGGTCGCGAGGACGAGTTCGCGGACGGTCTCCAGGTCGCCGTCCGCGAAGCCGAGGGCAGTGAGGTCGCGAACAGCGAGCTCGGCACTGTGGATCTCGTTGTCCCCGGCGGCCGTCGTCGTATCGTAGATCGCGTCGTGGAACCAGCCGGCGATCCGTCCCACCGCCGCCTCGCGTGCCGAGATCACGCGCGCACCCTCCAGGTCCTCGAGGGCCCAGAAGAGCTCCACGAGGTGTCGGGTCGTGTGGTAGCGCCGGTGGCTCTCACCGAGCCTGCGCACCAGGTCGGACCCGATGGCCAGGACGGCGTCCGAGTGCGCGCCCGGGGCGAGCTCGGTGACATCGAGCTTCCACCAGGTGATGAGGGCCGGCACGGGGCGAGTCTGTCAGAGGACGGCCCGGCTCAGGGGAAACTGAGCTCGACGGGTAGTGGTTCGGCGTGGACGACGGTGAGGGCCGAGACGGCGCGGGTGAGCACGACGTAGAGCCGCCGCAGGCCGGTGCGCTGGTCAGGTTCGGCGGCGGCGATGGCGGCCGGCTCGACGACGATCACCCGGTCGAACTCGAGGCCCTTGGCCACGGTGGCCGGCACGATGTCGACCTGGTGGTCGATGTCGCCGTGGTCCTGGCCGAGGACGCCGTGCTCGATCCCCTTGGCGTTCAACGTCTTTGACAACGCGCCCACCAGGTCGTCCGGCGCGATGACGCCGATCGACCCCGGCTCGCCCAGCTCCACCGCGACCACGTCCGCGGTGCGGACGAGGAGCTCGGAAGGACTGACGGCGACCAGGTCGAGACGACCGGGGTTGTCGCGGACCGACACGGGCGAACCCAGGCCGGGTGCCATGTGGGGGAGCAGCTGTGCGGCGTACTCGATGACGCTAGCGGGGACGCGGAAGCCCCGGTCCAGCACCTCGACGTGGCTGCCGGGCTTGCCCAGGTGGCGCAGCGAGGACTCCCAGGAGTCGGTGGCCCACGGGGTGGTGCCCTGTGCGATGTCACCGAGCACCGTCGCGGACCCCGTCGAGCACCGCCTGCCCACGGCGCGCAGCTGCATGGGTGACAGGTCCTGCGCCTCGTCGAGCACGACGTGGCCCAGCGACGGGGTGCGGGCGATGTGGTCGCCGAGCTCGTCCAGCAGGACGGTGTCGGGACGTGACCAGCGGGCCGTCCCCTTGGAGCGAGCAGGGTTGTCCCACAGGAGGATCCGCTGCTCCTCCTCGCTCAGGAGGTCCTGCGAGTGGCGCGCCAGCGCATCGGGATCGGAGAGCAGCGAGAACAGCACGGCCTTGGCGTCGAGGGCCGGCCACAGGCCCGCGACGTACTTCTTCACGATGGCGCTGCGGGCCACCTGGTCCTGCACCCGGTCGTCGGGTGAGTCACCCGCGCCCTCCATCTGCAGGAGGACCGCGTGGGCAAGGCGCTGCGGCAGCATCTGCCGCGCCGCGTCGTAGCGCACCCCCCTCGACTTCAGCTCGTCAAGGATGTCGTTCACCTCGTAGGCGGGGACCCGCCACTTGCGGACGCCCCGGGGCACCACCAGCGGCTCGGTGGCGCGCTGCACGGCCGACCACACGGCATACCGGAGCACTTCGGCGAGGCGCGCGTCGCCCTTGAGCACAGCGGTCTCGGTGCTGTCGGTGCCGCGCACGGGCACCGACGCCACCAGCTCCTCGATGGTGGTGTGGCCGACAGCCACCTCGCCGAGGGCCGGCAGGACGGCGCCGATGTGCTCGAGGAAGGCACGGTTGGGGCCGATGACGAGGACGCCGGAGCGGGCCAGGCGGTCGCGGAAGGCGTAGAGCAGCCACGCTGCGCGGTGCAGGCCGACGGCGGTCTTGCCGGTGCCGGGCGCGCCCTGGACGCAGATCGTCTGGTCCGCCCCGGCCCGGACGATCTCGTCCTGCTCGGGCTGGATGGTGGCGACGATGTCGCGCATCGGGCCGATGCGGGGCCGCTCGATCTCCTCGGCCAGGATCTGGCTGCGGGTGTCGTGCTCGGCCCGGTCCTGGAGGTGCTCGTCCTCGTAGGCCGTGATGGCCCCGCGGTCCAGCCCGAACCGCCGCCGGAGCATGACTCCCATCGGCTCGGTGCGGGACGCCCGGTAGAAGGCCGTCGACATGCCGGCTCGCCAGTCGATCACCATCGGGTCGCCTGCGGCGTCGGCCACGTGCCGCCGCCCGATGTACCAGCGCTCGTCGCTGTCGGTGTCGATCCGGCCGAAGAACAGGGTGGTGGAGGGGTCGTCCTGGAGCGAGGCGGCGCGCAGGTGCAGGGTCCGGGCGAGGTGCTCGGCCGAGATCGGGTCGTGCGCCTGGATCTTCAGCGACAGGGTCTGCTCACGCATCCGGGCGAGCGCTTCGCGCGCCGCTCCGAGGTAGTCCTGCTCGCGCTTCAGTTCGGGGGCGGGAGCGGTAGGAGACACGAGGGTCCACCTTGCCACCGAGTCGGGTCCGCGTCGAACGGTTTGTCTGGTGGGTGCTCTGGTGGTCTGGTCTCGACCGGGACAGCTGTGGCCGGGCGCTCTCGGAAAGGGGCGAGAGCGCCCGGCCCGGCTTCGGTCCCGCCGTCCGCACGATCGGCGGGACCCGGTCGCGGTCGAGGCGAGGTGCCCGACCAGCGACGACTTGGGGCAGCGGAGCCGACGCCACGGTGGGGGCCGGCTCCGCTGCGGTGTCAGGAGGTGGCGGCTGCCTTGGCGACCAGGGTGGCCGTGAGGCTGACCTGCTTGCCGTTGCGCAGCACCGTCAGGGTGACCTTGTCGCCCACGGCGCGTTCGCGGATGTTGGCCACCAGCGACAGGGCGGAGTCGATGCGCTCGGAGTTGACCGCGACGACGACGTCACCCTTCTGCAGACCGGCGTTGGCAGCCGGGGTGTTGGCCGAGATCGCGGTGATCTGCGCGCCGGCTCGCTGGCTGGTGCCGTCGGAGGCGGTGCCGTCGCCGAGGCTGACCCCGAGGAAGGCGTGCTCGGCCTTGCCCGACGAGATGAGCTGCGACGCGATGCCCTTGGCCTCGTTCGCCGGGATGGCGAACCCGATGCCGATGCTGCCGCTCTGCCCGCTGGAGCTCGACGAGCCGAGGCTCGCGATGGCGGAGTTGATGCCGATCAGCTGACCGGAGGCGTTGACGAGAGCGCCGCCGGAGTTGCCTGGGTTGATTGCCGCGGACGTCTGGATCGCGTTGGTGACGACGTCGGAGCTGTCGCTGCCGGTCTGCGGCTGCTGGTCCTGACCCGGGAGGCTCTGGCCGAACGGGTCCTGCTGCTGCGGCTGGCTGTTGTCCTCGGCTGCGGTCGTCACCGGCCGGTTCAGCGCGCTGACGATGCCGGTCGTCACGGTGCCGGCGAGGCCGAGCGGGTTGCCGATCGCCATGACCGGGTCGCCCACCTTGATGTCGTCGGAGTTGCCGACCGCGATCGGCTTGAGGTCGCTCGGGGCGCCGCTCAGGGTGATGACGGCCAGGTCGGTGCTCGGGTCGGTGCCGGCCACGGTGGCCTTGTAGGTGCGGCCGTCGTTGAGGGTCGCCGTGATGCTCGCGCCCGAACCGGCGCCGCTCACGACGTGGTTGTTGGTGAGGACGTGGCCCTTGGCGTCGATGACGACGCCGGACCCCTGTGCCTCGCTCTGGCCGGACTTCACGGTGATGGCGACGACGCTGGGCGCCACGGCGGCTGCGGTAGCGGTCCAGTTCGGGTTCGTGGCGTCAGCCTGGACGACCGGACCGGTGTCCGCGCCGCGGCCCAGGGCAGACGTGTTCGCAGAGGAGGAGGGCTGCGAACCGTCGACCAGCTGGGCCGCGGCGTAGGTGCCGCCACTCGCGAGGAGGGCGGCGAGCACCGCGACGGCGGTGAGTTCCGTCAATCGGCGCCGCTTGGCCGGCTGGGCAGGCTCTGCCCCGTCCCGAGTGGGAAAGGAAGGGGGCGGCCCAGCCGGTGGCTGAGAGAGGGGCGGGTATGCCGGGTGGGCACCCGCCGCGGGGAGGCCGAAAGCCGCGTGGTCGCGCGGCAGCTCCTGGGTGCGGCCCTCCGGGCTGGCGATCTCCTGCGTCTGGCCGAACCAGACGGGGGCCGTCGGCTGGCCCTGCGCGGGCTGCGCGGGCTGCGCGGGCTGGGCGGGCTCGGTGGACGGCTGCTGGAGCGACGGGTTGGCGTCGGGTGCTGATGGCTGGTCCGCCTGCTGCGCGGTCGGCGCGGCCCAGACTTCGTGCGTCTCGGGTGTCGCCGGCTGGGGAGGCTGACCGCCGTCACCGGTGGCCGGTCGGGTGTCCGGGTGGATCTGGGTCATGGCGTTCGCGCTCCTTGGTGTGGCTTGGTGACCCTGATTCAACCGGGTCAACGTCAAGGGGTGCTGGACGCTGCCTGAGAGTTCCCTGTGGGCAGCTCGACGATGAACGTGGCGCCGCCGCCGGGGGTCTGGGCGACCCCGATCCGGCCGTGGTGGGCATTGACGATCGCGGCTGCGATGGCCAGGCCGAGACCGTTGCCACCCCCGGTGCCGCGGACCCGCGAGGGGTCGGCGCGGTAGAACCGCTCGAACACCTTGCGCGCCTTCTCGGGGTCGACCCCCGGCCCGTGGTCCCGCACCTCCAACACGACGTGTTGGTCGGATTCCCTTGTGCCCACAGCGATCTGGAGAGGAGTTCCGTGGGGAGTGTGGTTGAGGGCATTGGAGACCAGGTTGGCCAGCAGCTGGCGCAGCTTGGCGTCGTCCCCGGGGACGACCGTCGGTCCCAGCGGGCCCGAGCGTCCCGACACCGTGATCCTGCGGGTTGGGTCGATGGCCTGGGCATCCTGGGCCGCGTCGGCCGCGAGCACGGTCAGGTCGACAGGGGCGAAACGCATCGGCCGCTGGTCGTCGAGGCGGGCCAGCATGAGGAGGTCCTCGACGAGGCCGCCCATCCGGGTGGCCTCACCCTCGATCCGGGTCATCGCGCTGGCGACGTCGGCCGGCTCACGGACCGCACCCTGGCGGTACAGCTCGGCGTAACCGCGCACCGCCGCGAGGGGCGTGCGCAGCTCGTGGGAGGCGTCCGCGACGAACTGGCGCATCCGTTCCTCGGAAGCCTCGCGGGCGGCGAAGGACTGCTCGATCTGGGCGAGCATCACGTTGAGCGACCGCGACAAGGAGGTGACCTCGTCCTTGGCGGTGCGCGTCGGGATGCGGCGGGCGAGGTCCCCATCGGCGATCGCCGCCGCCGTGTCCTCGATCTGGCGCAGCGGCCGGAAGGCGCGCTGGACGGCATACCAACCGATGACTGCACACGCCGCGAGGACGGCGAGGCCGATGAGCAGCTCGATGAGCACGAGCCGCCGCACGGTGTGGCTGACGCTCGCCAGGGGCACCGCGACGATGAAGGTGGCGGACCCGTCCTTGAGGCTCCCCGCGACGGCACGCCACTTGCCCGACCCGTCGCGAGTGCCGATGGTGAACGCGTCGGGGGAGGTGACCCGTGGGTCGGTGAGCGGCAACGAGTCTGGAACGCCGGGACGGGCGCTGGCGCCCGTCGGGTCGATCTCGACGGCAGTGGTGCCGTCCGCGGGGTAGAACACCACCGCATAGCCACTGGGTAGTCGGTTGCGGGTCGGCGCACGCAACGAGTTGAGCGCCTGCTGGGCGACGGTGGGGAAGGCGCGCTGCAGGTCGTCGTCGACCCGTCCCATCAGGTCCCGCCGCATGAGGGCCGCGGTTGCCGACGCGGTCATGGTCAGGGCCAGCAGCAGGAGCACGACCATGACGGCGACCAGCCGCACGCGGAGCGGGAGCAGCTCCAGGTGTCCCTTGGCGCGCTCGACGGCCAGGCGGGCGGGGCCCGCGGGAGCCGGATCGGGGCCAGGGGTGATCAGGTCCGGAGGAGCCTGTGGCGGGCTGTCCTGGGTGGCGGGGCCGGTGCCAACGGTCGACACGGGCTAGCCCTCCGGCGGCTTGCGCAGCACGTAGCCGACGCCGCGCTTGGTGTGGATCAGGGGCGGCACCCCGTCGAGGTCGATCTTGCGGCGCAGGTACGAGATGTAGGACTCGACGATCCCGCTCTCACCGCGGAAGTCGTAGTCCCAGACGTGGTCGAGGATCTGCGCCTTCGACAGCACCCGGTTGGGGTTGAGCATCAGGTAGCGCAACAGCTTGAACTCGGTGGGGGAGACGTCGATCGAACGCCCGCCCCGGCTCACCTCGTGGGAGTCCTCGTCGAGCTCGAGGTCCTCGAACCGCATCGAGGCGCCGTCGTCGACCTCGCCCCGGGTGCGACGCAGGACCGCGCGGATCCGGGCGACCACCTCTTCGAGGCTGAACGGCTTGGTGACGTAGTCGTCGCCGCCGACCGTGAGCCCCTTGATCTTGTCGTCGACCGAGTCGCGCGCGGTGACGAACACGATCGGCAGCTGACGGCCGGTGTCGCGCAGCTTGCGCGTCACCGTGAAGCCGTCCATGTCGGGGAGCATCACGTCGAGGACGACCAGGTCGGGCTCGTGGACGGTGGCGAGGTGCAGGGCGGTGGCGCCGTCAGCGGCCACGTGCACCTCGAACCCCGCGAAGCGCAGGGACGTGGCGAGCAGCTCGCGGATGTTGGGCTCGTCCTCGACGACGAGGAGGCGGGCCTCGGGTTGGGCAGTGGTCACCGCTTCAGTGTCGGGGCAGAGTCTGGGAGTTTCCTGTATGCCGTCTGGGCGCGTCGGTGTGGGCCGCGCTCGTGCGCCACTCTTTGGTCCGACTTGTTGTTCTGGGGTCGTCACGGAGAGCGGGATTCGGGGTTTCGTGACCATGAGGGAGCAACAAGTGTGGGAGGAACGCGACTTGTTGTTCTGGGGTCGTCACGGAGGGCGGGATTCGGGGTTTAGTGACCATGAGGGAGCAACAAGTGTGGGAGGAACGCGACTTGTTGCCGCGCTCGTGAGGTCTATTGGCTCAGGTTTCGTGGTGGTCAGTGGGGCCGGACTGCTCAGAAGCGGATGAACGAGTCGAACTGGCCGCGACCCGAGCCGACGCTGACCGTGCGGGTGCCGTAGTGCTCCGGGTGGACGTAGTTGTACTCCTCGACGACGAAGGTCCCGTTGGCGTTGACCTTGGCGACGTAGGCCACGTGGCCGAAGCTGCCGGCGTCGGACTGCGCGATGTCGCCGACCTTCGGGCGGCTGGCCACGGTCACGCCGGAGCGGCGGGCAGCGTCGTCCCAGCTGTTCGCGTTGCCCCAGTGCTGGCCCTTGTACTGGTTGGTGAAGCCCTTGATCTTGTGGACGCTCTCGATCCGCCAGGCGGCGAACGAGGTGCACTGGCCCTTGTACATGTTCCAGCGGTCCACGCCGGAGGTCTGGCCGCTGTAGGGGTAGTTGTTGCCGATCACGTCGCTGGGCGTGCCGGGGTTGCTGGGCAGCGTGCTCCCGCAGGCGGGGGCGACCCGACCGTCGGAGCCGGTGTAGACGTAGGCGTCGGAGACATAGCGGCCGGTGCCGACCTTGTCCCAGATGTTCGAGCTGCCGTAGGTGCCCTTCACCGTGCTGCCGGTGGTCTGGCACGAGATGGTGACCTTGGCGCCCTTGGCCAGGGTCCCGACCTTGGCGTACCCGGTGCCCGGCCCGGACCGCACCGACAGCGATGCGCTGGACGTGTGGACGGTCCCCGTCGCGGCGTTCGCGGCGACGGCGATCCCGCCGGCGATGCCGAGCCCCGCGAGGGAGGCCACGGCGAGGCGAACCGGCTTGGTCGTGATGGCGGTGATGCCCATGGTGTTCAGCTCCT
Source organism: Pedococcus bigeumensis (assembly GCF_006438965.1). GTDB lineage: Bacteria > Actinomycetota > Actinomycetes > Actinomycetales > Dermatophilaceae > Pedococcus > Pedococcus bigeumensis_A. The sequence continues at coordinate 178,221 of NZ_RCZM01000006.1, read as the reverse complement.
GTGTGTGGCCGGGCCTCCTGTCGGCTCGGCTTGCTGGACCTGAAGGTAGGAGCGGTGGCAGAGCTGGCGCCATGGGGAGACCTCCCCATGGCAGCGTCTCGGGGAGTGGGTCGACCTCACGAAAGTGACTGTGCCCCAACACTTTAGCGACAGCACCGGAGTGGTATGCCGCCGCGAGGGGAGCGCTCCCCGGTCGCCGACCAGCCCGGCGGTAACGGGCTCGTCCACATCAGCCGACCGAGCGATTCCGCCCCCTGGGCCGGTGGAGCTGGAGTCGGCCGTGGCGCTGCCATGATGCACTCGCGGCGATCGAGAGTGCCAGGAGCAGCACGCTCCCGGCCACGTCCAGCACGTAGTGGTTGCCCGTGCCGATGACGACAGGGACCATGCCGACGGGCAGCAGCCAGGGGAGTCGAGCGAGCCGCGGGTGCTTCCCACGCAAGGCCAGCCACGCGGCATACGCGCCAAGCGCGCACCAGGCCACGTGCAGGCTCGGCATCGCCGAGAAGTGGTTCTGCCCCGTCGTGAGATCTCGGGAGGCCTTGCCGGCGACAGGGTCGTGCTCGGCCACGATGTCGATGATGCCGGGCAGGGCGAAACGCGGTGGGGACAGCGGCACCAACCAGAAGACCAGGAGAGCCAAGAACAGCATGACGATGAGGGTGCGGCGGATGGTCCGGTACGCCCGAGGGTGCCGGACCAGCACCCACAGCAACACCCCGACCACCGGCAGGTAGTAGAGCCGGTAGTAGAGGACCGCCACCACCATCAGCGTGGGGTGCGAGGCAAGCCAATGGTTGACGGCGACCTCGACATCCAGACTGAGGCCACGCTCCACAGCCTGCAGCGCATGAGCGTTTTCGGTCGCCCACCTGACATCAGTGCCTGCCAGGTTGCGCAGCCTCGAGAACAGGAACAGTCCCACGACCAGTCCGGCCAGCTCGACCCCCGCTCGCCGCCACCCGCGCAAGCCAGTGCGCACGGGTGGCGGTGCGCTGTCGGGCGGCCGAGCGTCGCTCATGTGCGTGGGGTCAGGCGGTGGCGTCCACGTCGTCGGCGTCGACGATGCGGTAGGCGTAGCCCTGCTCGGCGAGGAAGCGCTGCCGGTGGGCAGCGAACTCGGCGTCGACCGTGTCCCGGGAGACGACCGTGTAGAAGTGCGCGGTGCGGCCGTCGCCCTTGGGACGGAGCACCCGGCCGAGCCGCTGGGCCTCTTCCTGTCGGGAGCCGAACGTCCCGGACACCTGGATGGCCACGCTGGCCTCGGGCAGGTCGATCGAGAAGTTCGCCACCTTGGAGACCACGAGCAGGCTGATCTCGCCGACCCGGAAGGCCTGGAACAGCTTCTGCCGCTGGGCGACCGGGGTCTCGCCGGTGATGACGTCGGCGTTGAGCCGCTCGGACAGCTCCGCCAGCTGGTCGAGGTACTGGCCGATGACGAGGGTGGGTTCACCCTTGTGCTGGGCCACGATCCGTTCGACCACGGGGTTCTTGACCGGGCTGCACGAGGACAGCCGGTAGCGGTCCTCCGGTTCGGCCACGGCATACGCGAGACGGTCGGCGTCGGGGAGCGTGACGCGCACCTCGACGCAGTCCGCGGGGGCGATGTAGCCCTGCGCCTCGATGTCCTTCCAGGGGGCGTCGTAGCGCTTCGGGCCGATCAGCGAGAAGACGTCGGCCTCGCGGCCGTCCTCGCGCACGAGGGTCGCGGTGAGGCCGAGCCGACGACGGGCCTGGAGGTCGGCGGTCATCCGGAAGATCGGCGCCGGGAGCAGGTGCACCTCGTCGTAGATGATCAGGCCCCAGTCGCGGGCGTCGAGCAGGTCGAGGTGGGTGTAGACGCCCTTCCGGCGGGTCGTCAGCACCTGGTAGGTCGCGATGGTGACCGGCCGGATCTCCTTACGGGCACCGGAGTACTCGCCGATCTCCTCGTCGGTGAGCGAGGTGCGCTTGAGCAGCTCGTCGCGCCACTGCCGCGCGGACACCGTGTTGGTCACGAGGATGAGGGTGGTGGCCTTCGCCACGGCCATCGCCCCAGCACCGACGAGGGTCTTGCCGGCACCGCAGGGGAGGACCACGACACCGGACCCGCCGTGCCAGAAACCGTCGACGGCCTGCTGCTGGTAGGGCCGCAGCGACCAGTCCTTGTTGTCGAGGTCGATGGCGTGCGCCTCGCCGTCGACGTAGCCTGCCTCGTCCTCCGCAGGCCAACCGACCTTGAGCAGCTCCTGCTTGAGGTGGCCGCGCTCCGAGGGGTGCACGATGACCCGGTCTGCGTCGATCCGCTCACCGATCAGCGGCTTGATCTTCTTGTGCCGCAACACTTCCTCGAGCACCGGCCGGTCGGTGGTGCGAAGCACCAGGCCGTGCTCGGGGTCCTTCTCGAGGGTGAGGCGGCCGTAGCGGTCCATCGTGTCGGCGACGTCGACGAGCAGGGCGTGCGGCACGGCATACCGGCTGAAGGTGATGAGGGCGTTGACGACCTGCTCGGCGTCGTGACCGGCCGCGCGCGCGTTCCACAGGCCCAGCGGGGTGACCCGGTAGGTGTGGATGTGCTCGGGGGCGCGTTCGAGCTCGGCGAACGGGGCGATCGCCCGGCGCGCCTCCTCGGCGCGGGGGTGGTCGACCTCCAGCAGCAGCGTCTTGTCGCTCTGGACGATCAGCGGGCCATCAGGCACCGGCTAGTACCCCGAGTTGAATGATGAGGAAGTCCCGGTCGTGGCCACCAGGGCGATGAACGCCACGATGCCGACAGCCGCCAGAACGAGGGTGACACCCACCGCGATCCATCCCCAGCGGGTGTACTTCGCCGACTCGGCCGGCTGATCCTTCTTGGTGGCGGCGATGATGCCGAAGATCAGGCCGACGACTCCGACGAGGCAGCCGAGCGTCATCAGCCCGGACACGACCAGCAGGGCAATGGTGTTGCCGCTGAGCGACTGGGGCGCGGCATACACCGGGGCGCCGTAGCCAGGAGCGCCGTACGGCGCGGCGCCGTAGCCCGGTGCGCCGTAGCCCGGCGCGCCGGCGTAGCCACCCTGGACCTGGCCCTGGGTCGGGTACTGCTGACGCGCGTAGGGGTTCGGCTGACCGGCGCCCGGGGTGCTCGCGTAGGGGTTGTGCGGCGGAGGCGGCGCACCGACGCCAGCCTGCGGCGCGGCATACGGGTTCTGTTGCGCCGAGCCGGGGGGTGGGCCGTAGACCGGCTGTCCACCCGGCTGTCCACCCGTCCAGCTCTCCGGGGCTGCGGGCGGAGCGGGCGGCCCCGGCGGCGCGGCGTAGGGCGAAGCGGGCTGGGGCGCCGAGGGGCTGGCTGGAGCCGGCGGGATGGGCGGGACTTCCTGCGTCTGGTTGGTCTCGATCGGCGACGTGAGGTCGAAGGAGCCGCCCGATGTGTCCGAGTCGTCGGAGCTGCTGGAGTCGCTGGGCGAGTCGCTCGGGGCCGTGGGGTCGCTGGGCGCGGTCGGGTCGCGGTACTCGGGGGTCTCGTCGTTGCGTGGGGTGTCGCTCATGTCGTGCGTCCCTTCGGGCGTCGCCTGCGTTCGGGTGCAAATCTAACCCCTGCCGACGGGGCCCGTTGGCCGGTCCGGCAATGGCAGGATCAGACCGTGACCAACGGACTGCCCCAGCGCGAACCGAACCCGGAGCTGCCGAGCCGGGTCACCATCTACGAGGTGGGCCCGCGCGACGGTCTGCAGAACGAGAAGGCCGTCGTCCCGGCCGCCGTGAAGGCGGAGTTCATCCGCCGACTGGCCGCCGCCGGACTCGAGACGATCGAGACGACCTCGTTCGTCCCGCCGACCTGGGTGCCGCAGCTCGCCGACGCCCGCGAGGTGCTGGCCGACCTCGGCGACGTCGGCCGAGGCCCACGTCGCCCTGTCCTCGTGCCCAACGAGCGCGGCCTCGACAACGCGCTCGACGCAGGGGTCGGTGCGATTGCCATCTTCGGCAGCGCCACCGAGACCTTCGCCCGCAAGAACCTGAACCGCAGCGTGGCCGAGTCGGTCGAGATGTTTGCCCCCGTCGTGGCACGCGCCAAGGATGCCGGGCTGTGGGTCCGCGCCTACGTGTCGATGTGCTTCGGCGACCCGTGGGAAGGGCCCGTCCCCGTCGAGCAGGTGGTCGACGTCGCAGAGCGGCTGATGGACCTCGGCGCCGACCAGCTCTCGCTGGGCGACACGATCGGCACCGGCACCACTGGCCACGTGAGCCGACTGCTCGACGCGCTCGACGCCCGCGGCATCGGGGCCGACCGGATCGGGGTGCACTTCCACGACACCTACGGCCAGGCGCTCGCCAACACGATGACCGCGCTGCGGCACGGCGTCACCGTCGTCGACGCGTCCACCGGTGGCCTCGGTGGCTGCCCCTACGCCAAGAGCGCGACCGGCAACCTCGCCACCGAGGACCTCGTCTGGGCCCTGGACGGCGCGGGTGTGGAGACCGGCGTCGACCTCGCCAGCTTGGTGCAGACGAGCGTGTGGATGGCCGGCCACCTCGGTCGCCCGTCACCCTCCAACGTCGTGAAGGCGCTCGCCGGCGGCGCCTGACCTGCGACGGTCAGCCCTGCACGGCGCCCGTCACCCGGTGGATCGACAGGGTGCGTGCCGCCCCATCAGCCGTCCCGTGCACCCGGCCGCCCTCCACCCGCTCGGGGTAGAAGAGGATCCGAAGCACCCGGCCGTCCGCGTCGGAGTAGCCCAGCCAGACCGACTGCCGGTCGGCTGCCGCGTCGCGGAGCACCGCCAGGGTCGTGGTGGGGTCGGTGCTCGGCAGGCTGGGTCCCGGCCTGCTCGCTACCTCCTCGCGCTGGTATGCCGCGGCCTCCTCGCCGGCGCGCAGCGCACCGACCATGGTGGTGACCAGCTCGTCGTCGACCGCTTGGGCGGTGATGGGGGCGGGTCGTCGTTGGAGGGGTGTGCGGTGCTGCCCTGCGGTGGGGACGATGATTCCGCCGTCCGGAGTCTCGGCTGCGGGCGCAAAGCCGTTCTCGCGCAAGAAGTCCAGCACCGTCTCAGCCGCCACCGGTGACACCAGGATGGTCGGGGCGATGTTCCTCAGCTGGAGCGGCGACAGCTCACGGTCGGCGATCATCGCGCCCAGGGTGGCCTCGTCGTCGCAGCGGATGTAGGCCCGCATGGCCCCCACGCGCGCCTGCCCGTGCCGACGGGCCACGTCTCGGATGAGGTAGTCCAGCGGCTGGGGGACAGGTGTGTGGCTGGCGTCGGTCAACGCTCCCAGCACCTGGTCGACGGACCATCCGGCGTCCAGGCACCGACGGACCGAGTCCTGGTTGAACCGGTAGACGGTGGCGCCGCCGCGCGACTCGACGTCGGCCACCAGTCGCATGAAGGTGGCCAGTCCTCCGGCCAGCGGGCCCGGGGCGATGGCGGTCAGGTCGGCCTGGAGCAGCACGTGCTCGATGGGTTCGGGGAGGTGTGGCTGCATGGCGGCGGCCAGCTCCGCGTCGGAGCGGCCCGCGAGGAGGGCACGTCCGGCGCTCGAGATCGCCCCACGACCGGTCACGCCCAGCCACTCGGCCTCGCCGAGCACCGCGGCGACCACGGTGTCGAGGCTGGCCGGGACCCGGCGCGGACGGTGCCAGCCCAGTGCGGTGCCCACGCGGGCCCGGTCAGGAGCCAGTCCTACTGGGGCGGCGGCGAGCTGGTCGAGGACGTCCCTGCGCAGGCCACGGGCCGGTGGCCAGTGCGCGTCGGGCCCGAGCGCGTTGACGGTTCCGGACGCGCCGGCGGGCGTGGTGCCGACGAGGTGCGGCGCCCGGGTGGTGAGCAGCCAGGCCCGGGCGAGCACGGCCCAGCGCTGGTCGCCGGGGTGCTGCTGCCACTCGTCGTAGGCGGGGGTTGGAGCCCACGAAGGGTCGAGTGAGCCGTCGTCCGCGAGGAGGCCGGCGGCATACGTGAGCTCGGCGACGAAGGCAGCGCGGGCCTCGTCCACGTCGAGCACGGAGGCGAGCCGTTTGAGGTCTCGGACGGCGAGGCCGCCGGAGCGGAGCACCCGAGGGGGGCGGAGGCCCCATTCGGCGGCGAGCTCGTCGACCAGGGCAAGGAGGTCGGTGACCTGCTGGCCGGCGGCGGCGTCGACCTCGGCGGCGGCGCGGGTCTGGCCCTCGAGGCCGGGCGGCTGGAGGGCCGGCGCGGCATGGCTGCGTCCCTCGCGCAGGGCGAGCGCCACCTCACGGGGCAGCACCAGCTGGTCGGCCGACGGGGAGAAGACGAGGTGGTGTTCGAGCAGCCAGCGCGCACCGGTTGCCAACCGCTCGGGAGTCCCGGGCGGGAGCACGGCCAGCGGTGGTCCCCAGGTCAGCCGGTCGAGGATGGCGCGCGCTGCGGCTGGCGCGTCCGCGAGGAGTGCCGGGATGGTGTCGGTCGGCGGGATGTCCACGAAGGTGTCGGCCGCCCTGGGCCCAAGCCCCGCGGGGTGCGGCAGGACCTCGACGACGGTGCGCGTCACGCGCAGCCCCTCGGGACTGCCCCAGAGCAGGGCGAGCGTCCAGAGGTCGTCGAGCAGCGCCTCGATCTCGGAGGGGGTGACCCCGAGGAGGGTGCCCACAGCCGTGGTGTCGAGCGGGGAGGTCGCAGCAACAGCGGCTTCGAGGACCTGGAGGTGGGCCAGGTCCAGTGAGTCGACGGCCCGCTGCACACTCGCCCGGGTGCTGGCCCGGGCAGCGAGGGACGACAGGTCGGCAGGGGCTGGACGGGCCAGGTCCTGCCGACGTCGCAGCAACGCCGCGAGCTCGTCGTCGGTCCGCTGCCGTACGTCGTCCGCCATCGACCGAGCGGTGGACCGAGCTGTCGATCCGGCAGCCGACGGGGCGGTCGGCGGGCGGGGTGAGGATATGGCGGCCACCGCACCACGGTAGTCGCCTTGGCCGGGGCCTCTGGACTCTCAGCCATTTCCCATGCCATGCACAGGGTGGTCCTCCACACTTGTGCCAACGAGAGGACGCACCATGTCGGAGCCGACCGAACCCAGCAAGCCCCGCGCTCCCAAGGGGGCCGCGAAGCCACCCCGGGATCCTGCCGTCCCGGGTTCGGAGCAGGAGACACAGAGTGCACCGCCCGCTGCCACCCAACCGCTGCCCGCCGTCTCGGAGGCCGCAGGCGCGGGTCCGGCCGACGCGGGGCCGTCACCGGTCGCTCCTCCGACGGCTTCGGCAGCCGGTGGACCCGCTGCGGGAGGCCCTGCCGCAGGTGGACCCGTCGGCGGTGGAGGCGGCCCCTTCGGTCCGGGCTCAGGTCCCGTCGGTGCCGCCCCCCGCGGCCCCGGTGGTCACGGTCACGGTGGCCCCGCTGGTCCTGGTGGTCCGAAGCAGCCGGGCCTTTGGCGTCAGGCGACGTCGACGACCGGTGGCACCATCGCCGTGATCGTGGCCGGCTGCCTGGCTGCGCTGATGGTGCTCGCCCTGGTCGGGGTGGTCGGTCTGGTGGCCGTGCGCGCCATCGGGCACGGGGACCGCGCCGACCGGATCGAGCGGGTTCGTGACGGAGGCGCCCTGCCACCCGGACAGCAGAAGAAGCTCGATCGGCTCCCCCAGGGACCGCAGGCGCCGCGCGGGCAGGGGCCCGGGCAGCGCGACGGGATGGGCAACGGCATGGGTAACGGCATGGGCAACGGCGTCGGTCCGCTCATGCGTGGAGCCATGGGTCTCGGCAACGTGCAGCACGGTGAGTTCACGGTGCAGGACAACGGCACGGCCACCGTGATGACCCTCCAGCGCGGCGAGGTCACCAAGGCCAGCGGCACCTCCATCACGGTCAAGAGCACGGATGACTTCACTGCCACCTATGCCGTGGGCGCCGACACCCGCGGCATGGCCACCGACGTCAAGGTCGGCGACTCGGTCCTCGTCGTGGCCGAGAAGACCGGCGCCAAGGCCGTCCTCGTGGCGGCCACCCGCAAGAGCTGACCGCCACGGACCAGCCCGGTCGTCAGCCGGCCGGGCTGATCCGTCGCGGCGGCGCTAGCGTTGGTGCCGTGACCTCTCCCAGCGGTGAGCAGTGGACCCTCCGGCGCGGGCGGCAGGAGGCCACCGTCGTCGAGGTCGGTGGCGGCCTGCGCACCTACCGGGTGGACGAGACCGACATCGTGGCCGGCTACGGCGACGACGAGGTATGCCGTGCCGGTCGCGGGCAGGTGCTGATGCCCTGGCCCAACCGGATCCGCGATGGGAAGTACTCCTTTGAGGGGGCCGAGCTCCAGCTGGGACTGACCGAGGCGGTACTGCGCAACGCCAACCACGGACTGGTGCGCTGGGCCACCTGGCAGCTGCACTGGCACAGCGACGACTGGTCCGCGCTGACCGTACGGACCCGGTTGCACCCTCAGCCCGGCTGGAACGGCATCCTCGACCTCAGCGTCAACTACGTGCTCGACCCGGACGGTCTGAGCGTGAGCGCCCATGCCACCAACGTCGGTGACACGACGGCACCATTCGGCTTTGGCGCCCACCCCTATGTCGCGCTCGGCGAGACGCCGCTGGCCCAGGTGCAGCTGACCATTCCCGCAGAGCGTGAGGTGTTGGTCGACGACCAGCTGATCCCGACCGGGACCGCCCCGGTCCGCGACGAGCTGGACTTCAGGTCCGCCCGCGCGTTGGGCGCGACCGCCCTGGACACCGCCTTCACCGGGCTGACCCGCTCCGAGGCCTCTGGCGCCTGGGAGGTCGTGGTGGGCGGCCTGGCCACCGGTGACGTCACGGTGTGGGGTGACGAGTCCCTCGACTGGGTGCAGGTCTTCACCGCCAAGGGTCGCGATAGTGGCGTCGACGGGGTCCGTGGCATCGCGGTCGAACCCATGTCGTGCCCGGCCAACGCCTTCAACTCAGGCGACGGACTGCACGTCCTCGAACCGGGTCAGTCCTGGTCCGGCGAGTGGGGGATCGCACCCGCAGCGCTCAGCTGACCACTGGGTGCGGGTTGGCCGGTGTCGTCCGGACCTCGGGCCCGGCGCCGGATCCGGGCCCCGCAGAGGCAGGGTCGGTCGTCGGTGTCGCTGTGGTCGTCGCCGACGGATCGACCACGTCGACCCTGTCGACCCTGTCGGCCGTGTCGTTCGGGATCCCGTTGACCAGCGGCGTGATCCGGCGTTCGACCGCGAAGGCCAGCACCACCATGAAGGCACATCCCACGATGAGCATGGCGATGAAGGCGGCTGACCACCGGTGGTTCAGCATGACGCCCGCCACGACCGGGCCCAGGATCGCTCCGGCTTGGAACGCGCCGGCGTTGACGGCGTTGTAGCGACCGCGCAGGTGGTCGGGAGCCATGTCGTTGGTGATGGCCGGGATGGTCGGCTGGAGGAGGGTCTCGCCGAGGGCGAAGGTCGCGTGGAAGGCCAGCACGCCGGCCGCTGCTGCGACACCGCCGGGAGCGAACCCGGTGAGCCCGAGGACCAGCCAGGCGCCGGCCCACAGCGTGGTCATGACCATGAGGACCCGGGTGCGTCGGCGCCCGGTGATGCGCCGCAGGACGAAGAACTGGAGCCCGACGATGACGGCGGTGTTGATGGCGAAGGCGGACCCGATGACGCTCGTCGAGACGTGGCTGACCTGGCGGGCGAACGCGGGGAAGCCGGCCTCCATCTGGCCGTAGCCGATGAACACGCCGAGGAAGGTCAGCAGGGTGACCCACACGACCGCCGGGTTGCGCAAGATCGCGAGGTAGGAGCCCGCGGCGGCAGTCGCCCCCTCGGGCTTCTCGGCCCGCCCGTGCACATGGCGCAGCGGCCCCAGGAGCAGCCCGATCGGCACGAGCATGGACGCGGCATCAGCCAGATAGATCACCGTGAAGGTCGTGGGGTTGGCCACGTCGGCGTAGAGCCCACCGATGACGCCGCCCAGACCGATGCCCAGGTTGACCAGCGCGAAGTTGATCCCGAAGTACTGCTGGCGCGTGGCCCCGGTCGTGATCGCCGCGACCAGGGAGTTGAAGGCGGGCCAGGACACCCCGAAGTTGAACCCGAGGAAGACGAACGCCAGTGCGACCATCAGCGGGGTCGTCGCGAACGCGAGGATCACGCAGCCGACGAGCTGGGCACTCGTGGCCCAGAGCAGCATCCGACGGGCACCCAGTCGGTCGGTCAGCGCGCCGGCCGGGCCGGTGACCAAGATGGCGACGACGGCGATGAAGGCCATCAGCAGGCCGGCGAGGTCGAGGGAGATGTCGCGCACCTCGTGCAGGTAGATCACCGTGAACGGCAGCGTCAGCCCGCGGCCCAGGGTCTGGACGGCCACCGTCGACAGCAGCCACCGGCCCTCGACCGGGAGCTGCGCCCAGAACTCGCGCAGTCCGGACTTGGCTGGCGTCGACGACTCACTCACCCGTCGATCCTCCCCCACGGCACCGACAGCCCGACACCGGTTTTCCCTCCAGCGCCGTCCGAGAGTGGCGGCTGGCCCGCACGGTGAGCACGCGGCCTACGGAGAAAGGATTTGGACGCACCCGATAACCTTGCGAGTGCGCAAGGGCGCACCCCCAAACTTTCAAGGTAAGAGGACGACAAGTGCCTACTGGCAAGGTCAAGTGGTACGACGCGGAGAAGGGCTTCGGCTTCATCTCCGACGACGACGGAAGCGACGTGTTCCTGCACGCGAACGCCCTCCCCGAGGGCGTCGCCACGCTCAAGGGCGGGGCTCGCGTGGAGTTCAGCGTGGCCGAGGGCCGTCGCGGCACGCAGGCGCTCGCCGTCACGCTGCTCGAGGCCGCTCCGACGGTCACGGCCGGCAAGCGCGAGGCGTCGCGCAAGACCCCCGAGGACCTCGCGCCGCTCGTCGAGGACGCCATCAAGCTGCTCGACAACGCGTCGAACTCGCTGCGCAAGGGCCGTCGCCCCGAGAAGGACCACGCGACCAAGCTCGCCACGGTGCTCCGGTTCCTCGCCGACCAGATCGACCCGTGATGGCAACCTTCAAGGACGACGCCGTCCTGGCCGAGGCCGTCGAGCTCGCTCGTGAGGCCGCCGAGTCGATCGCCATGCGCGACACCGTCGGTGACCACCTCGGCATGCAGATGGACGACGAGCGCCTCGCCACCCACTTCTTCGCCTGCACGGCGACGGCCTACCCCGGCTGGCGCTGGGCGATCACCGTCGCCCGCGTGCCGCGCGGCAAGGTCGCCACGGTGTGCGAGACCAACCTCGTGCCCGGCGAGGGCGCGCTGTTGTCGCCGCAGTGGCTTCCGTATGCCGACCGGCTGGCTCCCGGCGACCTCAGCGCCGGCGACGTGCTTCCTTACAAGGAGGACGACCCGCTGCTGGAGCCCGGTTTCGAGGCCACCGGCGACGAGGAGGTCGACGAGCTCGCGGCCTACGAGCTGGGCCTGGGCCGCAAGCGCGTGCTGTCGGCCGAGGGTCGCGAGGCCGCTGCCCAGCGCTGGTACGAGGGCGAGAACGGCCCGCGCGCCGATGTCGCCGAGAAGGCGCCAGCGCCCTGCTCGTCCTGCGGGTACTTCCTCCCGATGGCGGGTGCACTTCGCTCTTTTTTCGGCGTGTGCGCCAACGCCTGGTCACCTTCCGACGGTCGCGTCGTAAGTCTTGACCACGGCTGCGGCGCCCACTCCGAGGTCGACGCCGAGCCGGCCGAACCCATGCCGGTCGGGACCCCCATCATCGACGAGATCGCCTACGACCTCGTCTGAGCGGGGGAGCTGAGCGGGTGTCCGCAGCGGAGGGGGAGCACGGTCGCGGAATCGCGCTACCGCGCGACTGGAGCTCGATGCGCGAGCTGCGTCAGGCCAGGGGAATGTCGCAGACCCGGCTCGCGCAGCTGTCCGGGGTCAGCGAGCGGACCGTGCGCGCCATCGAGGGCGGCGCCGTGAGCCGCCCCCAGCACGAGTCGCTGAGCCGCATCGCCGCTGTGCTCGCCCACGGCGCGAGCCACCAGACGCGGTTGGTCGAGCGGTGGACCGGGTCCAGCACCGAGCGCACCCATGACGATCTGGGGGTCCCCGACTGGGAGGTCATCGCCCGACGCATCGGCAGGCGCCGGCCCGGTGATGGCGGCCGGATCACCTCGGCGTTGCTCGACATCACGACCGGCCCTGACCGGGTCCCGCTGGAATGCCGCTACACCCACATCCACGAGGCGATGGGGGCCTCCGGGTCCCCGGTGCTGTGGAAGCTGGTCGGATCGGCGCCGTTCGACGCGTCGTCCGTCCGGTTCGAGGTGAGGACGGGTGGGGTGCTGGACGACTTCTTCGTCCATGGCGACGTAGTGGGGGTGGCCATCCGCCCGGATCCGGCGATGGCCCAGCGCGGTCCCTTCGTGCTGGAGTACTCAGTCGACTTCAGGGGGGCCGAACGTCTCGGGGGTGCCGTCGACGACGAGTGCATGTACGGGGCGAACACGCCGCTGCAGACGGCGAGCGTCGTCGTCCGGTTCACGGGCGAGCGCCCCGCGCGGATCTGGCCGGTGCAGGGCGCCACGGCCGCGACCGCGGAACGGGGCGCGCCGCTCAGCGTCGCGGCTGACGGCAGCGCCCAGCTCTGCCTCCAGGACTTCGTCGGCGTATTCGGCGTCAAGTGGCAATGGGGCGACGAGACCAGCTGATCGGCAGAAATCCCGGCAGGATTCGCCATCGGTGGCCACCCCGGCCGATTCCCACGGCAGGCTGCACCTGGCTCATCAGAACGCGATGGTCCGGTCGGGTAGGAATTCCCCTGACCGGGACAGCACGGGACGACTGCCGGGGGGACGAGCAGGAGGGGGATGGTTGGCACGGCGACCACGCAGCCGGGAGCCGCGCCGACCATCACTCCGGAGCCTGGGCTCCGACGCGCCGGCAGTCCCGGCGCGTCGGAGCTCGCCGGTGTGGGGCCGGCCGGCTATTCGGCGCCGGTGGCGTTGCCGCGACCGCGGCGCACGTAGGTGAAGCCGATGAGCCCCAGGACGAGGCCGGTCACCGGCACCCAGGGCCACCAGTCGCGGTCACTCTCGTGCAGGGACGGCACTGCGAGGATGAGGGCCAGCGCGAGCACCCAGCCGAGCTGACCCCACAGGATGACGCGGATGGTGCTGACCGCCAACGGCTTCAGCTCGTCGCCAGCCTCGGGGGTGGCTCCGGGGGTGGGCCCGGCTGCCTTCCCGGAGGTGGGCTGCGACTCGCTCATGTCCGGCAGCCTATCTTTCACGAGGACGCAACAATCAGGCCCTACTCTGCTGCCCATGGCCAAGCCCTCAACGAAGTCTGCGCCACCCGAGCGCACGTCCCCGAAGTCCCCCTCGACCGGAGGCCTCGACGGCTTCTTCAAGATCACCGAGCGTGGCTCCACCCTGAGCCGCGAGGTCCGCGGTGGGCTGGTCACGTTCTTCACGATGGCCTACATCGTGGTCCTCAACCCGCTGATCATCGGGACCCAGCAGGACGGGAGCGGTCAGTTCCTCGGCGGCGGCGACATCGTCAAGGCGCAGACCCTGGTCGCGGCCGGCACGGCCCTGATCGCCGGCGTGATGACCCTGCTGATGGGGGTCGTGGCGAACTACCCGCTGGCGCTGGCCACCGGCCTCGGCCTCAACGCGTTCGTGACGTTCGGCATCGCCAAGCTGCCCGAGATGACCTGGGCGGACGCGATGGGGCTGGTCGTCATGGAGGGCGTCATCATCCTCGTGCTCGTGCTGACCGGCTTCCGGCAGGCGGTGTTCCGCGCGATCCCGGCCCAGCTCAAGACCGCCATCTCGGTCGGCATCGGCCTGTTCATCACGATCATCGGCCTCGTCGACGCCGGGTTCGTCCGCCGCACTGGGGTCGGGCCGGTCCCGGTCGAGCTCGGCATCGGAGGCAACCTCAACGGCTGGCCGCTGCTCGTCTTCGTCGTCGGCGTGCTCGCAATCATCGTGATGATGGTCCGCAAGGTGAAGGCCGCCATCCTCTACGGCATCCTCGGCGGCACGGTCCTGGCCATCGTCGTCGAGGGGATCGGCAACATCGGCGGCCAGTTCGACGCCACCGGCAAGTTCGTCAACCCCGCGGGCTGGGGGCTCAACGTCCCCGCGCTCCCGGACCAGATCGTCGACGTCCCCGACTTCTCGCTGCTCGGCAACTTCAACATCCTCGGGTCGTTCGACAAGCTCGGCTTCGTCGCGGCGCTGCTGCTCGTCTTCACGCTGCTGCTCGCCGACTTCTTCGACACCATGGGCACGATGGTCGCCGTGGGTGCCGAGGGTGGCCTGCTCGACAAGGACGGCAACCCGCCGAACTCGGACAAGATCCTGCTCGTCGACTCGGTCGCCGCGATCGCCGGTGGTGCCGGCTCCGTCTCGTCCAACACGTCCTACATCGAGTCGGCCGCGGGTGTCGGTGAAGGCGCCCGCACCGGTCTGGCCTCCGTTGTCACCGGTGTGATGTTCCTGCTGGCGACCTTCCTGGCGCCGCTCGTCAAGGTGGTCCCCTACGAAGCCGCGACCCCGGCCCTGGTCGTCGTGGGTTTCCTGATGATGCAGCAGGTCAAGGGCATCGACTGGGACGACCTGGACATCGCCATCCCGGCGTTCCTCACGATCGTGCTGATGCCGTTCACCTACTCGATCACGGTCGGTATCGGCGCCGGCTTCGTCGTCTACACGCTCATCAAGGTGGTCCGCGGCAAGGCCGGCGTGATCCACCCGCTGCTGTGGACCGTCTCGGCGCTGTTCGTCATCTACTTCGCGATCACCCCGATCAAGGAGATCCTCGGCGTCAGCTGACACCGCAAAGGCAACCACCAGGTATGCCGCGTGGCCTCCCACCGGGGCCGCGCGGCATACCTGCGTCTGGGGGGTCTCCAGACCTTGGTCTCGAAATACTTAGCACAGGTAATGAGTTATGCTAAGTACCGATGAAGGAGAGACACATGACCCCACCGCCGCCCGCGCGCTCACGCCGCGCCGCTGACGCTGGGCTCTCACCCTCCGCGATCTCCAGTCTTGCCGGCGAGCTTCGTCTGGCCTGCATGCGCATCTCCCGCCGAGTGCGGTTCGAGAGCACGCATGTCGTGGCGCCGCACCAGTTCTCGGTGCTCTGCCGCCTCGAGGAAGCGCCGCGCACGCCCAGCGAGCTGGCGGAGATCGAGAAGGTGAGTGGCCCGAGCATGACCCGCACCGTCGCCGCCCTCGTCGAGCGCGGCCTCGTCGAACGCACCGACGACCCTGCTGACCGCCGCCAGGTGATCCTGTCGCTCACCAGCGCCGCGACCACGCTGCTCAAGGACATCCGTCGCAAGCGCGACGCCTGGATGTCGGTGCGTGTCAGCCACCTCACGCCCGAGGAGCAGGTCATCCTGCGCCAGGCCTCGGTCATCCTCACCCGGGTGGCCAACGAGTGAGCCCCACGTTCGCCTCCCTCGACATCCGCAACTACCGCATCTACGCTTCGGGTGCGTTCATCTCCAACATCGGCACCTGGATGGGCCGGGTTGCGCAGGACTGGCTGGTCCTCACCGAGCTGACCGACCACTCCTCGACCGCCTTGGGCATCGTCACGGGGTTGCAGTTCCTGCCATTCCTGCTGCTCGCCCCCTTTGCCGGGATGATCGCTGACCGCTATCCGAAGCGAAGGATCCTGGCGATTACCCAGACCTCGCTCGCCCTGTCGTCGCTGGTGCTCGGTCTGCTCGTCATCACCGGGGGCGCCCAGCTCTGGATGGTCTACGGGATCGCGCTGTTCAGCGGCGTCGCCACCGCCGTCGACAACCCGGCGCGCCAGACCTTCGTCTCCGAGATGGTGCCGCGCGACAAGCTCGCCAACGCGGTGTCCCTCAACAGCGCCTCGTTCAACGCGGGACGGCTTGTCGGCCCCGGAGTGGCGGGCCTGACCATCGCGGCGTTCGGCACGGGGTGGACCTTGCTGCTCAACACGCTCACCTTCGTCGCGGTGCTGCTCGCGCTGGCAGCGATGCGCACGAGCGACCTGCGGCCGGCGCCGGCCCTCGCTCGCGGGAAGGGAGCCATCCGCGAGGGCATCGCCTACGTCCGGAGCCGACCCGACATCAAGCTCGTGATGGCTCTGGTGTTCGTGCTCGGCACGTTCGGGATGAACTTCCAGATCACCACCGCGCTGATGGCCACCAAGGAGTTCGGCAAGGGTCCGCAGGAGTACGGCCTGCTGGGCTCGGTCATGGCGATCGGCTCCCTGACCGCTGCACTCCTGTCGGCCAGGCGAGCCCGGCCGCGGCTGGCCGTGCTGCTCGTGGCCCTCGTGGGCTTCACGATCTCCAGCGGTCTGGCCGCGATGGCTCCCACCTATCCGCTGTTCGCGCTGGCCCTGGTCCCCGTGGGCCTGACCGCCCTGACCGCCCTGACCACGGCCAACGCCATGGTGCAGCTGAGTGTCGACCCGGCGATGCGTGGCCGGGTGATGGCGCTCTACATGGCGATCTTCATGGGCGGCACCCCGCTCGGTGCCCCGCTCATCGGCTGGATCGGCGACGTCGCCGGTCCCCGGTGGACGGTCGGTATCGGCACCATCGCCGTCGGACTGACGCTGGTGGTGGTGTCCATCCGGTTGGCCAGGCATGAGAATGTCCAGGTGACCTACGAGTCGCGGCGCCGCCCGCGCATCAAGATCCGCACCCTGCCGCGCCCGGACGTCTCCGAGCCGGTGCCCGAGGCGGCTCGGTGACACCGGTCTTCCGCCGGCGCGTGACGATCGCAGTGCTGGCCATCGTGGTCGCCGCAGCCGTCATCGCCAACTTCGTCCGCTGACCCGTCCCCTCGGGCGACGTGTTGCGCACAGAGCGTCACGGACGCCCGAATCGCGGCTCCGGTGACGACCACCCGGCAACAAGTGCGGCTGTGGGCAATCGGCGATGGGACGCGAAAGCCCACCACGGACCGTGGTGGGCTTTGCGCTGGGAGCTGCTGCCCGGCATACCTGCGCCGCGGGCTCCTCGGTCAGTGGTGCAGTGTGCAGAGGATCG
The DNA here is from genome assembly GCF_006438965.1 of Pedococcus bigeumensis. Lineage (GTDB taxonomy): Bacteria > Actinomycetota > Actinomycetes > Actinomycetales > Dermatophilaceae > Pedococcus > Pedococcus bigeumensis_A. Next base: position 161,313 of record NZ_RCZM01000006.1, on the reverse strand, counting down.
TGATCCCCAGGGCATTGAGCACCGGGTCGTAGCCGGTCGGGCACTTGCCGTTGACGGGCAGCACCTGCAACGGCAGTGGCGGGGGCGTCGTGCTGCTGGGGGTGGGCGTGAAGCTCGGGGTCGGCGTGGGGGTGCTGCCGGTGAGGCCGCCCACGATGCCGCCGACCACGCCCGCCACCCCGCCACCACCGGCGGTCGACGAAGGCTGGGGGACCGAGGAGCCTGCGCCAGCGGTGCCGGGCTTCGCCGCAGCGGACGTGCTGCCCTTGGCGGGCTCGCCGGACGGCTTGGCTGCCGGCTGGGACGCCTGGGCGGCGTCGTAGGTCGCCATCGTCTGCGGCTCACCGGAGGGGAGGTAGGGCGAACCGGTGCGCTGGGAGTCGGACAGCCCCGAGCCCGGGACGACGGTGTAGCCACCGCGGTAGCCGGCGGCGAGGGCCAGCACCTGGTCGGCGTAGGCGTCGCTGTGGTTGTAGCGGAGCACGGCCGAGCGGGCGCCCGAGTCGGTACTGAGGTCTCCGGGGCCGGAGCAGAGGTAGACGGCGGTCGCGGTGGCGGCGTCGGCCATGTTCTGCGGGTCCTTGCGACCGTCGCCGTTGGCGTCGACGCCGACCACCCGCCAGGTGCCGGGGATGAACTGCATCGGGCCGACCGCGCGGTCCCAGGTGAGGTCGCGGTCGTAGGTGCCGCCGTCGCTGTCGTGGATGACCGCCGTGTTGTTGCTGCCGTTGAGCGGTATGCCGTAGATGCCGGGCCGCACGGTGCCGTCGCGGTCGATGCCGTTGCCACCGTAGCGACCGTGGTTGGACTCGACCTTGCCGATGCCGGCGATCAAGGCCCAGTCGATCTTGCACTCGGTGTCGGCGGCGTCGACGATCGTGGCTGCCCGACGGTAGGCGTCGAGGGCTGCTGCCGGGATGCCGTTGGCGCTCATCGAGGAGGGCAGGCCAGCGGGCTGGTACTCCGGGGTGGGCAGCGCCTCAGGCGGTGCGGGGAGCGGCGGGATCGCCTGCGCCTCCTGGTACTCCAGGGGGGCGCTGGGCACGGTGACGAGGGGGGTGGCCTCCGCGACGACGTCGGTCGCGGGGCTGCCGCCCGTGGTTGCCAGGGCCGCACCGCCGCCGATGAGGGCAAGGGCAGGCAGGGCGCCCGCGATCTTGCGCCACGGCAGTCGCATCGTGCGTGTCATGTCCGGCTCCTCGACTTCGTTGTCTCACCTCGTGGTTTCCCACGTGGTGTCCCACCCCTGGTTACAGGAGGTTCAACGAGTTGCTTGCGCCGAGGTTACGCGCCGGTGTGGTCCTGACGTGCGTGAATCAGCCCACAACGTGCTCAATGCACGCAATCAGGGCCGACACGTCGTCGGGCTCCACCGCGGGGAACACGGCCACCCGGAGCTGGTTGCGGCCGAGCTTGCGGTACGGCTCGACGTCGACCACACCGTGGGCGCGCAGCGTCTTGGCGATCGCCGCGGCATCCACCTCGTCGTCGAAATCGATCGTGGCCACGACCTGCGAGCGCGCGGCCGGGTCCGCCACATACGGCGTGGTGTATGCCGTGCGCTCGGCCCAGTCGTACAGGCGTCCGCTGGAGTCCGCTGTCCGCTTGACGGCCCAGTCGAGACCGCCCTGGCCGTTGATCCAGTCGATCTGCGAGCGCAGCAGCGCCAGCGTGCCGAGCGCGGGCGTGTTGTAGGTCTGGTTGAGCCGGCTGTTGGTGATGGCGGTCGGCAGGCTGAAGAAGTCGGGCACCCAGCGGCCGGATCCGGCGATCTCGTCGACCCGGGCCAGTGCCGCGGGGGAGAAGGCGGCCAGCCAGAGGCCGCCATCAGCGGCGAAGCACTTCTGCGGGCCGAAGTAGTAGACGTCGGTCTCGGCCACGTCGACAGGCAGGCCGCCGGCGCCGGAGGTGGCATCGATGAGCACGAGGGCCCCCTCGTCGGCGCCCTCGACCCGCTTGACGGGGGCCATCACGCCGGTGGAGGTCTCGTTGTGCGGCCAGGCGTAGACGTCGACGCCAGCCTCGGCGCGCGCGGTCGCGAGGCTGCCCGGGTCGGCCTTGACGATCGTGGAGTCACCGAGGAAGGGCGCGTTGTGGGTCACGCTGGCGAACTTGGACGAGAACTCGCCGAAGGCCAGGTGCTGCGCCCGCTCGCGGACCAGGCCGAACGCGGCGATGTCCCAGAACGCGGTCGAGCCACCGTTCCCGAGGATGATCTCGTAGCCCTCGGGCAGGCTGAACAGCTCGGAGAGGCCCTCGCGGACCGCCCCGACGAGGTTCCTGACCGGCGCCTGGCGGTGCGAGGTGCCGAGCAGGGACGTCCCCAGGCTGGCGAGGTAGTCGACCTGCTCGGGGCGCACCTTGGACGGCCCGGAGCCGAAGCGGCCGTCCTTGGGCAGCAGGTCGGCGGGGATGGTGGGCGTCGCGGTCGTCTCGGTCACGGCGCCAGTCTCTCACCCTGTCCCGAGGCGTGGGACGTGAGGTCCACCACCCGGACGAGCATGCCGATCACGTCAGCCAGCAGGAGGGGTATGCCGCGCGGCCAACCCGGCCACGCGGCATACCGATCGCTCGGGGTGAGGCTCAGGCGCGGTAGCCGGTGACGGACTCCAGCCCGCGGGGGGCCTCGCCGATGTAGCGCGAGCTGGGGCGGATCAGGCGCCCGGTCTTCTTCTGCTCGAGCACGTGCGCCGACCAGCCCGCGGTACGCGCCGCGGCGAACAGCGGGGTCATCATCGCGCCGGGGACCTCGGCGAAGTCGAGCAGCACGGCGGCCCAGTAGTCGACGTTGGTCTCCAGCACGCGGTCCGGCTGGCGCTCGCGCAGCTCGGCCAGGGCGGCCTGCTCCAGCTCGAGGGCCACCTTGAACCGCGGGGCTCCCAGGCGCTCGCAGGTGTCGCGCAGCACGGCAGCGCGGGGGTCGTAGGCGCGGTAGACGCGGTGGCCGAAGCCCATCAGCCGCTCGTGACGGTCGAGCACACCCTTGACGTAGGCGCGGGCGTCACCGCTGCGCTCCACGCCCTCGATCATGTGCTGGGCGCGGGACGGGGCGCCGCCGTGCAGGGGACCGGACAGCGCACCGATCGCGCCCGACAGGCACGCGGCGACGTCGGCCCCGGTCGAGGCGATCACGCGGGCGGTGAACGTCGAGGCGTTCATGCCGTGCTCGGCCGCGGAGATGAAGTAGGCGTCGATGGCCTCGACGTGCTTGGGGTCGGGCTCGCCGCGCCAGCGGATCATGAACCGGTCGACGATGGTGCGGCCCTCGTCCACGAGCCGCTGCGGCACCATCGGCGACCCCTGGCCGTGGGCGGACTGCGCGATGAAGGACAGCGCCATGACGGAGGCGCGGGCCAGGTCGTCGCGGGCCTGCTCGGCGTCGATGTCGAGCAGCGGCTTGAACCCCCACAGGGGCGCGAGCTGGGCCAGAGCCGACTGCACGTCGACCCGGATGTCGCCGGAGTGCACGGGCAGCGGGAACGGCTCGGCGGGCGGCAGGCCCGGGTCGAACTCGTTGTCGACGAGCAGGCCCCAGACCTGCCCGAAGCTGACCCTGCCGACCAGGTCCTTGAGGTCGACGCCGCGGTAGCGCAGCGCGCCGCCTTCCTTGTCAGGTTCGGCGATCTCTGACTCGAAGGCGATGACGCCCTCGAGTCCGGGCTTGAAGTCGCTGTCGGACATCGGTGTCCTCTCGGCATGGGGTGGAGGTGGGGCAACCGTGTGGGGCACCCGGATACCTACTGGCTGGTTCATTCTGCACTGTCGGGGGGATGGGCCACTATTGGCCGATGCTCAAACCTGAGACGGACTACGACGGCGAGGCCTTCAGCGACGACCTCAGCGGGTCCTCCGCCGGCGGCTCACGGTTCCTCGAGTGCACCTTCCAGCGGTGCGACCTCAGCGAGCTGCGCGCCCCGCGGACGCGGTTCTCCGAGACCAGCCTGTATGCCGTGCACGGAGCAGGCCTCGACCTCGCCGAGTCGTCGTGGAGCGACTGCCTGGTCCAGGGGGCGCGGCTCGGGGCCGTGGCGATGTACGGGTCGGAGCTGTCGCGGGTGCGCTTCGAGGGCTGCAAGATCGAGTTCCTCAACCTGCGCGGGGCCACCCTGCTCGATGTCGAGTTCATCGACTGCCAGCTCGTGGAGATCGACTTCGCCGAGGCCAAGCTGACGCGGGTCTCGTTCGAGGGCAGCCGGCTGGTGTCGCCGGACTTCACCAAGGGAAGCTTCAAGGACGTCGACCTGACCGGCGCCGACGTGGCCGGACCGCGAGGGGTCGCGGGCCTGCGCGGGGCGACCATCTCCGCGCTGCAGCTGATCGACCTCGGGCCGGCCCTGGCCGCCGAGCTGGGCATCAAGCTCGCCGACTAGCTCGCGGACTAGCTCGTCGGGCTAGCTCGGCGGGCTACGCCTTGCGGTCCTGGCGCTTGTCGCGCACGGACATGGCATTGCCGATGGTGCGGACCTCGAACAGCTCGGTGGCCTTGAGCAGCTTGCTCAGGGAGGCGTACCCGTGGTTGCGCGAGTCGAAGGACGACTGGTTCGAGATGCTGTTGCCGACCGCTCCCACGCTGGCCCAGCCGTCGTCGTCAGCGGCCCGGGAGACGGCGTTGCGCAGCAGCCGCACCAGGCCCCCGTCCTGGCGGAGCTCGGTCGTGGTCTTGCGCGCTGGCGGCCCGTCTGTCTTGGGCGCCGCCGCCTCTGACTTCTTCGCCGCACCGGCGGCCTTCTTCGCCGCGGTCTTTTTCGTCCCGGCCTGCCTCGACGCGTTGCTGCCGGACTCGGCAGCCGGGGCCTCTCCAGCCTGGAGGTCTGTCGTCTGGGCTCCGGACGATGCGGCCGCTGGTGCCATCGTGTCGTCGAGCCTGACCTCATCGGGCTCGGCCAGATGGTCGAGGAACAGGAAGCGGGTACAGGCCGATCGGAACGGCTCGGGGGTCTTGCGCTCGCCGAAGCCGTACACCGCCGCGCCCTTCTCCCGGAGGTGCATCACGAGCGGGGTGAAGTCCGCGTCGGAGGAGACGATCCCGAACGCGTCCGGGTCGTCGTTGTAGAGCAGTGCCATCGCGTCGACCACCATCGCCATGTCGCTGGCGTTCTTGCCACGGCTGTAGTCGAACTGCTGGACGGGCCGGATGGCTCGCGCATGCAGCACGTCGGCCCAGGGCTTGAGTCCCGCCTTGGTCCAGTTGCCGTAGGCGCGACGGATGCTGGTCTCGCCGTAGGCGCTGAGCTCGTTGAGGATCAGGTCGATCTTCTTCGCCGAGGAGTTGTCGGCGTCGATGAGCAAGGCGATCCGGGCGCGGGGGTCCATGCACGCGACGCTACGGCACCTCGCCCCCGCGACCCGGCCCCCTGCGCGCCGAGTCTTTGAAGGATCCGCCACCCTCCCACGTGGCGGATCCTTCAAAGACTCACGGTGCACGCGGCATACAGTCGCTTCGTGCCGGTGCTCCTCGACCTGACCCCGTTGCGGGACAACGCGCCGTACCGGCGGCTCTATGTCGGGTTCACCCTCTCCAACGTCGGCTCGCAGCTGGCCGTCGTCGCGATCGGTCTGCAGGTCTACGAGATCACCAGGTCGACTGCGGCCGTGGGGATCGTCGGCTTCTGTGCGCTGGTGCCGCTGGTGGTCATGGGGCTCTACGGAGGCACGCTCGTCGACCACTTCGACCGGCGCAAGGTCGGCCTCATTGCCCAGTCGGTCGCGTTCGTGTCGAGCATCCTGTGCGCCCTGCAGGCCTGGCTGGGCAACACGCACGTGTGGGTGCTCTTTGCGTTGGTGGCGTTGTGGAACGGCGCCTTTGCCGTGTCGTCCCCCGCCCGCACGTCGATCTACCCGCGGATCCTGCCGCGCGACCTGCTGCCGGCGGCGAACGCGCTGTCGGTCTTCGCGATGAACGCGTCGATGACCGTCGGGCCGCTGATGGCCGGCTTCCTCGTCGACTGGGGCGGCTTCAAGGCGGCCTACACGACCGATGCGGTCATCACCACGGCTGCCCTCTGGGGACTGGCGAGGCTGCAGCCGCTCCCGCCCGAGCCCGAGGAGGGTGCCGCCCCGACCCGGCCGGGGCTTCGGTCGGTGCTCGACGGATTCGCTTTCCTGGCAACGCGACCCAACGTGCGGATGACCTTTGTCGCCGACATCTGCGCGATGCTGCTGGCCCAGCCGAGGGTGCTCTTCCCCGCCGCCGGCGCCGTCATCTTCGGCGGCGGCGCGAAGACCGTCGGTGCGCTGTCAGCGGCTGCGGCGACCGGCGGGATCCTGGCGATGTTCTTCTCCGGGCGGCTCGGGCAGGTGCGCCGTCAGGGCCTGGCGATCCTCGTGTCCATCGTGGGCTGGGGCTTCGCGATCGCAGGATTCGGTGCGGCGATGCTGGCGGCCGGTGGGGTGCTGTCGAAGGGCGCGGCGCTCTGGCTCGGCCTGGTCGCGATGGCGGTCGCCGGGGCCTCGGACTCGGTGAGCGCGGTGTTCCGCACGACGATCCTGCAGGCGGCGACACCGGACCACCTGCGCGGCCGGTTGCAGGGGGTCTTCATCGTCGTCGTGGCGGGTGGACCGAGGCTGGGCGAGATGGCGGGCGGCTTCCTCGCGAGCGGGATCGGCGAGGCCCTCACCGCGGTCGTGGGTGGTTTCGCCTGCGTCGTCGCGATCGTCGTTCTCGGTCGGTTGCAGCCAGGGTTCGTGCGCTACGACGCCCGGCATCCGGTGCCCTAGCGCCTGCCCCCGTCACTCACGCGCGCGGCCGTCGACGCGAGGGCAGAGGGACGGCGCTGCGACGTGCAGTGCAGGCCGATCACGGGGGCGGTCAGCACGCACACCCGGCTCGCGGGGCACTACTGCACGTCGGTCCTCCGCGGCGACGTCAGACGCCGCTGGAGTCCCCCCGCTGCAGCGCTGCCCGGCGGCGTTCGTCGGTCGCGTCGGACATCGCCCACCGGACCGCCCCGGTGGCGATCCCGCCGATCGGACCCCCGACGAACCGTTCGGTGACCGGCAGCCACGGCAGCCGCAACGGCATCCTGGCCCACCGCGGGAGCATCGAGACGGCGCCTGCTGCCAACGCGGCATACCCGGGTCGGGCGGCCAGCGGCAGCGGCGGGTGGACGAGCAGGAACCGTGCGGCCTCGCGGGCCGCGGCGGTGGACTCGAGCTCGGGCCGGTAGCTGCCGATGCACTCGCGCAGCCCGGTGACTGTGGTCGGCGGGTCGACCACGCCGAGCGCGCTCGCGACGATGCCACCCTGTTCGACGTAGCGGTCCGCCTCGTCGGCAGTGAGCGGCTGGACGGCATAGCGCTGGAAGGCGGTCAGGAAGCTGTCCGCCTCGGTGACGTGCACCCACTTCAGCAGGTGCGGGTCGCCGGCGGAGTAGGGCCGACCGTCGGCGGCCTTGCCGCGCACCCGGTCGTGGATCGAGCGCACTCGCGCGATCTGCTCCTGAGCGTGGTCGATGGTGCCGAACGTCGTCGTGGCGAGGAACTCGCTGGTCCTCTGCAGCCGACCCCACGGGTCGCCTTTGTAGCCCGAGTGCCCCGCAACCCCGGCCATCGCAAGCGGGTGCAACGACTGGAGCAGGAGCGCACGGATGCCGCCCGGGAACATCGCCGCGTCGGCATGCACCCGCCAGATCGGGTCCTCCGGGGTGAACCAGCGCGGACCCTCGGCGCCCCAGATGCGTTCCGCCTTGACCCGGGCGTCGCTGCCGGCGACCCGTGAGCGCAGGGCGTGGGCAAGCTGGCGCCGGGCCCCGTCGGTGACCGGCGCCAGGAGGGTCATCGCGCGCGCCTTGCCTTGCGGGGCAGCTGCTTGATCCGGTCCGCGGGGGTCGGGAGGTCGGCCGGGCGGACCCGGGTGGCGAGGTCGCTGTTGGCGATCAGCTCGGCCAGGGGAGTGGTCGACGTGGGGTGTGCGGCGATGGGGTCGTCGGCGGAGAAGACCACCCAGACCGGTTCGCTGTGGTCGGCGCGCGGGTCGAAGGTCTTCAGCACGGTGCCCTCGCGCACCGTCGCTGCGTGCTCGATGGCACGGCGCCGCGCCTTCTGCCGGTCCAGCGCCGTCTGGGCCGCCTTCATCGCCGGTTCCTTGGCCTGCTGGGCCAGCACGACCACGTGGGGGCCGTACTTCACCCCGTACTTCACGCCCCACTTCACGAGGCTGCCGACGGCCTTGCCTTTGCTGGGCATGCTGCCTCCCTGACGACTGGTCCGGCCTTCACCCTAATCTCGACTCCATGAGCGACATGCAGCGCAGTGACACTTTGCACCTTGACTACACCGGCGAGGGGATCTCGGAGGCCGAGGTCGCCGCCACCCCCTGGCAGCAGGCCAGGCGCTGGGTCGACGAGGCCGTCGAGCGCTCGCAGGCGCAGGCCGACGTCCCCGAGCCGTTCGCCCTCTCGGTCGCCACGGTCGACGCGGCGGGCCGGCCGAACGTGCGCACCGTGCTGATGCGGTTCTTCGACGAGCGGGGGCCCGGCTTCGTCACCGGCACCGAGTCGACCAAGGGGATCGAGATCGCTGCGACGGGTGGGATCGCGGCCGCGCTGACCTGGCCGGCGATGTTCCGCGCGATCCGCTTCCGGGGAACAGCGGAGGAGCTGTCCCGCGAGGAGGTGGCGGGCTACTTCGGGTCACGACCGTGGGCGTCGCGCATCTCGGCCTGGGCCTCGCGACAGTCCCAGCCGATCGAGGGCCGCGCCGGCCTCGAGGAGGCCTACGCGAGGTATGCCGCGCAGTTCCCCGACCGCGGGAACGCGGACGACGTGCCCGTCCCCGACTTCTGGGGCGGCTACCGGGTGGTCTGCGACGAGGTCGAGTTCTGGGGTGGTCGGCGCAACCGGCTGCACGACCGACTCGTCTTCAGCCGGGTGGCGCCGGGTTCGCTCGACGACGCGGCCGCCTGGTCGCTGTCCCGCCGCCAGCCCTAGCCGGCAAGCCACGAGCCAGCCCTGAGTCAGCCCTGAGTCAGCCGTGGTCGTCCCCGATTCAGGGGACGGGGGTTGCCGCTGCACGTTCGTCGGTGCCGTTGGTGTGCTTCTCGACCTCGTCGGCGCCGTGTCCGGAGTTGGCGCCCTCGCTGGGCTCACGCTCCTTGCGCCGCAACAGGAACGACGCCAGCGCCAGCAGGATGATCGTGCCGGTGAGCAGCCCCATCAGGCGCAGCGTGTCGGCGAACTCGGGCTTGCCCAGCAGGTCGGGCGCCTTGACGGACAGCACCACGATCTCCTTGATCGAGGCGATGATCCCGACCAGGAGGAACGGCTCGGCCACGAGCTCGCGCCGCGACAGCGTCGTCCGCACCGCGAAGAGCAGCTCGACGACGATGAAGACGAGCAGCAGCAGGTCGAGGATGTCGGCGGCCACGTCCACGACGCTGCCGCTGCCGAGGTCGCCGAAGGTCAGGACGGTCTTGCCGATCACCACCGCGGCGACGGCGAACAGGATCACCGCCACGGCGAGGTAGACGACGTTCTCGACGCGCTCGATGCTGTCTTCGATCCAGTCCGTCATGCCGGACATCCTGTCTGACCTGCGGTGATCGGTCACGCGCGTGGCTACTGGTCCGTATGCCGGGATGGCCATTGCCCGAATCCGGGCCGCCGTCACACTTGTGAACTGAATCACACGCGCGCGCCAACGACGCCGTTCGCGCGGTCCATACCCTGACCGCCGAATCCCCGAGGAGCCTCATGGCGCCCGACGTCCAGCCTGCCGACCACTCTGCCGTTCAACCTGCCAACGACCCAGCCGCCAGACCGGCCACGCCGGCCATCCACCCCGTCGTCGCCGACGTCACCGCCCGGGTGACCGACCGCAGCAGGGCCAGCCGCACGGCATACCTGCAACGCCTCTCGCGGGCCGCCTCGGAGCTGAGCCTGCGTCCCGCGCGCACCGACCTCGGCTGCTCCAACCTCGCCCACGCGGTCGCCTCGTGCGGCGGCAGCGACCGCACCACGATGGCTGCCGACACCGGCGTGAGCCTCGGGATCATCACGTCCTACAACGACATGCTGTCGGCGCACGCGCCGTTCGAGCACTACCCGGCGGCGATGAAGCAGACCGCTCGCGAGGTCGGCGCGGTCGCCCGCGTGGCCGGCGGCGTGCCCGCCATGTGCGACGGCATCACCCAGGGACGAGCGGGCATGGAGCTCAGCCTGTTCAGCCGTGACGTCATCGCGATGTCGGCCGCCATCGCGCTCAGCCACGACGTGTTCGACGGGGTTCTCATGCTCGGTGTCTGCGACAAGATCGTGCCCGGGCTCGTGGCCGGCGCCCTGTCGTTCGGTCACCTGCCGACCGCGTTGGTGCCGGCCGGGCCGATGGCGTCCGGGCGCTCCAACGCCGACAAGGCCGAGACGCGCAAGGCGTATGCCGCGGGCGAGGTCGGTCGCGAGGAGCTGCTCGAGAGCGAGGTCGCGTCCTACCACTCACCGGGAACCTGCACCTTCTACGGCACCGCCAACTCCAACCAGATGCTGATGGACGTCATGGGGCTGCACCTGCCCGGGGCGGCGTTCGTCCACCCGGACGACCCGTTGCGGGACGCGCTGACCGCGGCGACCACGTCGCGGGTCGCGGAGATCGCCGCATCGGACTCGCCCTACGGCATCGGCCAGGTCGTCTCGGAGAAGACCGTCGTCAACGGCGTCGTCGCACTGCTCGCGACCGGCGGCTCGACCAACCACACGATGCACCTCATCTCGATGGCCGCGGCCGCCGGGATCGACCTGACGTGGGAGGACTTCGACGACCTGTCGACGGCCGTCCCGTCGATCGCCCGGATCTACCCCAACGGTCCCGCCGACGTGAACCACTTCCACGCAGCGGGTGGCACGCCGTTCCTGATCCGCACCCTGCTCGACCACGGCCTGCTGCACGAGGACGTGCTGACGGTGGCCGGCCCGGGCCTGCGTCGCTACACCCAGCGTCCTGAGGTCGTGGACGGGCGGCTCGAGTTCGTCGACATCGCAACAGCATCCGGCGACGCTGCCGTCCTGCGCGCGGCCGACAACCCGTTCACGGTCGACGGCGGCCTCCGCGTGCTCGGTGGCACCCTCGGCCACGCGGTCATCAAGGTGTCCGCGGTCAAGGACGAGCACCGGGTCATCGAGGCGCCGGCCCGCGTCTTCACCGACCAGGTCGGCTTCCTCCAGGCGTTCTCGCGGCGCGAGCTCGACCGCGACGTCATCGTCGTCATCCGCGAGCAGGGCCCCTCGGCCAACGGGATGCCCGAGCTGCACGCCCTCACGCCTTCGCTCGGGGTGCTCCAGAAGCGCGGGTATGCCGTGGCGCTGGTCACCGACGGCCGGATGAGCGGGGCGTCGGGCGCGATTCCCGCGGCGATCCACGTGACTCCCGAGTCGGTGCACGCCGGGCCGATCTCGAAGGTCCACGACGGTGACGTCATCCGGGTCGACTCGCTCACCGGGCGGCTGGACGTGCTGGTCGACGAGGACGAGTTCGCCTCCCGGGTCCCGTCACCACGGGTCAGCCCCGAAGGGGTCGGCACCGGGCGTGAGCTGTTCGCCCCGATGCGGGCTGCCGTCGGCCGCGCGGACGAGGGTGCCCACATCTTCGGCAGCCTCGGCCACGTCTGGGACAAGAGCGACTCCGCACCGTTCGTCAGCCACGAGGAGACCCGATGACCACCGCCACCAACACCGAGCAGGGCCGGTCGAGTCACGCGCCCGGCGCCACCAAGCCGGTGATCTCGAGCGAGGCCGACATCCTCGACCTCGCGCCGGTCATCCCGGTCGTCGTCGTGGACTCGGTGGAGCAGGCCGTGCCGCTGGCGCGGGCGCTGGTGCGCGGCGGCATACCCGTCATCGAGATCACGCTGCGCAGCGCAGCCGGGCTCGGCGCCATCGAGGCGGTGGCCTCCGAGGTCGAGGGCATGGTCGTCGGCGCGGGCACCGTGGTGACACCGGAGCAGGTGCAGCAGGTCAAGGACGCGGGCGCCCAGTTCATCGTCACCCCGGGCTCGCCGCCGCGGCTGCTCGACGCGGCGCTCGCAAGCGGTCTGCCGCTGCTGGCGGGGGCCGGCACGCTGACCGAGATGCTGACCCTGGCCGAAGCCGGGCTCGAGGCGATGAAGTTCTTCCCGGCCGAGGCGAGCGGTGGCCGGCCCTACCTGTCGGCGGTGAGTGGGCCGTGCCCGCACCTGCGGTTCTGCCCGACTGGCGGCATCACGCCGGAGACAGCCGCAGCTTGGCTCGCGCTGCCCAACGTCGGCTGCGTCGGTGGATCGTGGCTGACCCCGAAAGATGCTGTGGCGCAAGGGGACTGGGACTGCATCGAGGCCCTCGCCGCCGAGGCCGCCGCCCTGCGCCGCCCCTGAAGGACGGACGGCACCGAGTCCCGTGAGGGGCGACTCGGTGCTGTCCGGGCATTGGACAGCCCGTGGGCTTCGCCGTGCCGACAAGTGCGGCTCGGCGTGCGCAGGGGACGACCTGCACGGCCCACGGGCTGCGGTGAACTGCTTGGGATTGCGCCGGATGGCGGACCTCGAGCAGTCGAGGTGCGCTAGCGCGCAGTCACCTCACGCGTCCAAATAGAAATCACTTCCTGGACCACCTCCCTTCCGTGTAGCTCGACGCTAATTCGGGAAGGTCTCCTTGTGCAACGGTTTTCTTTCTCGAGTTGCCCGAGGGGGATCGGCGGTCGACCTCGAGTCAGACGGAGGTGACGACCTCGTCGTAGTCGAGGCGGGGCAGGCGGTCCATCCAGGCGCCCTCGGCGGGGCGGCCGATGTTGACGACCGCGATGGTGCGGTGTGCACCGTCAGGGAAGAACTCGCGGTCCACGCCATCGGCGTCGAAGCCGGTCATCGGGCCGGCAGCCAGACCGGCCGCGCGGACGCCGAGGATGAAGTAGGCGACCTGCAGGGTGGCGTTGAGCGTGGCCGACCCCTCGCGCATCTCGTCGTTGCCGGCGAAGAGGTCGCGGGCCCCCTCGAAGTGGGGGAAAACCTTGCCGAGCTCGTCGTGGAAGTCGGTGTCGGCCGCCAGCACTGCGACCAGGGGAGCGGTCGACGTCTTGGCCTTGTTGTTGCCACCCATCAGCTCGACGAGCCGGCCGCGAGCGTCCGGGGTGCGCACGAGGAGGATCCGCAGGGGCTGGTTGTTCATCGACGTCGGCGCCCACTTCACGAGGTCGTAGATGGCGCGCACCTGCTCCTCGGTCACCGGCTCGTCGGTGAAGGTGTTGGCCGTGCGGGCGTCGCGGAACAGCAGGTCCTGAGCCTCGGGGGAAAGCTCGAGGTGGTCGGCGAACTGGGCCTCGAGCTCGGTCAGGGAGTCATGGGTCTGGGTCATGGATGGTTGAACACTCAACTTCTTGGTTGCATTCCCCAACCATGATGCTGCAGGTCAGCCGCAGGTCAGCCGCGGTGCACGCCGGGCTCAGGCGGACGAGGTGATACACCACGAACCGGCCCAGCCCGGGTGGGCTATACACAAGGGGTGTCATTCCGGACGAACGCAGTGAAACGTGGCCACCACGACCTCTCGAGCGATGCCGGCCTCCGGGCGGCGTTCACCGACGAGGCCTGTCTGACCCGCCTCGACGCCGGGGACACCTCCCTGCTGATGTATCCCGCGAGTGCCCACGAGGCGGGCCCTGCCAACCTCTACCTGCGCCGGATCGACGGGGCAGGTGCGACCTGGGTTCCCCTGCTCGGACCGGCCAGCCCGAGTGCCGTCGGGTGGTCGGACACGGGCCCCACCGCGACAGGGGAGTGGGAGGGGCTCCGGTATGCCGTGTCGTTCCGGCTCGCCGCAGGCTCGCCCGCGTGGTTCTGGCACCTGGCCGTGGAGAACAGCGGCCAGCGCGAGGCCGTTGTCGATGTCGTCCTCGCACACGACCCCGGCCTCGCGCCGTACGCCGCGGTCCGCAACAACGAGTTCTACGTGAGCCAGTACCTCGACCTCACGCCCGTGACGACTGCGCGCGGCACCGCCGTCGCGGTCCGTCAGAACATGCCCGGCGCCACGGCCCCGTGGCTGCTGCTGGGCTCGCTGACGCAGGGACGCGGCTGGGCCACCGACACCCTCCAGCTGGTCCGTGGCGCTCGGCGCCCCGGTGTACCAGCGGCCTTGTCCTCCGCAGAGCTCCCGTCGGACCGCCTCCAGCACGAGCACGCCCTCGTGGTCCTGCAGGACGCACCGGTGACGATCACTGCCGGCGAGCGCCACCACACAGGCTTCTACGGAGTCTTCAGCCCCGACCATCCGGACGCGACCACGGACGCGGATGCTTCCTGGGCTGCAGGCGCTCTCGCCCAGCCCGAGGCCGATCCGGGCCGGTGGGCCGACGCGGCACTGGACGCCCCTCGCGGTGGGTCTGGCCAGATCGGCTCCGAGGCGCTGTTCAGCACCGCGCTGCCGTTCGACACCGACGACCTCGACGCCGACACCCTGGCGGAGCTCACCGGCCACTCCGACCGGCGCCACGTCGAAACCGGTCCCGACGGTGCGCTGCTGTCGTGGTTCGGCAGCGACGGCTCCCATGTCGTCACGGCCGCCAAGGAGCGAGCCGTGCTGCGTCCGCACGGCCATGTGCTCCGCACCGGCGATGCACTCGTCCCCGACACATCGGGCCTGACGTCGACCATCTGGATGGCGGGCACCTTCCACTCCCAGCTGACCCGTGGCCATGTCGGCCGGGACCGGCTGCTGTCGACCCGACGTGGCTACCTCGGGGTGCAGCGCGCCCACGGGCTGCGGATCTTCGTCGAGGACGCGACATCGGCCGCTGGCTGGGTGCTGCTCGAGACCCCGAGCGCCTGGGCGCTGCGCACTGACGGAGCCACCTGGTGGTACGCCTCGGGCGACCTCACGCTCGAGGTGACGTCGTCCGCCCCGGCGGCCGCGCAGGAGCTCGGACTCTCCGTGCGGTGGCTGTCCGGCACCCCGCGCAGGCTGCTCGTCGCCCTCAACATCGCCCTGTCCGGCGACGACGGCCTGGACCCCGCCGACTACGCCGTGACCGAGCGGGAGGACGGCGTGGACGTGAGCACCGCTGCCGCCGGGCTCCGGCTCGGGTGGCAGGCCGGCTCGGTCGCAGTGGACGCCGACGGGCCGCTCTTCGCGGACGGTCAGGGGCGGGGGACGCCGTGGCTGACGCTCGACGTGGCTGCCCGCCGCCACGTCACGCTCAGTCTGGCTGTCACGGAAGGCGCCAAGGACCTCGAAGTCCGGCCCAAGGCCGGGCAGCACCTCGGTGACGGCTGGTCGGCGAACGTGGAGGGCGCCCTGCGCCTCCATCTCGACGCACCCGACGCAGCGCACGCGCCCGACGGACCCGACGGGTCCAACCCGTCCGGCGTGTCCCGCGCGGGGCTGGCAGGCGAGGTCGACCGGATCGACACGGTGCTCCCGTGGTTCACCCAGAACGCCCTCGTGCACTACCTCTCGCCCCGCGGCCTGGAGCAGTTCTCCGGCGGCGCCTGGGGAACGCGCGATGTCTGCCAGGGACCCGTCGGCCTCCTGATCGCGCTCGGGCGCGATGCGGAGCAGCGCGACGTGCTGCTGTCGGTTCTGCGCCACCAGAACGCCCGCGGTGACTGGCCGCAGGCCTTCGACTTCCTCCCCCCGCTCGCCGAGAGCGGTCAGCAGGATGCCCACGGCGACGTCCTCTACTGGCCGGTCCTCGCGGTCGGCGACTACCTGCAGGCCACCGGGGACGCCTCCCTGCTCAGCGAGGGTGTGCCCTTCGTGGGCGACGAGGGCGTGACGTCGCCGGCGTCGGTGGAGGACCACCTGCGGCGGGTGCTGGATCGCATCGCCGAGGTGCGCGTCCCCGGCACGGCTCTGCCGGCATACGGACACGGAGACTGGAACGACTCGTTGCAGCCGGCGGACCCGCACCTGGCGGCCCGCCTGGTCTCGACCTGGACGACGGTGCTGATGGTGACCGCGCTGCGGTCGCTGGCCGACGGCCTGGAGTCGTGCGGTGCCGGTGCGGCACTGGTCATCAGGGCCCGCGAGGCGGCCGATGCCGCACACACCGCGATCCAGGACGACCTCCTGCTGTACGGGGTGCTGCCCGGGTACGTGCTGCTGAACGACGACGGGACGTCCGAGCCGCTCGTGCACCCACGTGACACCCGGACCGGCCTGACCTACGGCGTGCTGCCGTGGATCCACGCGATCTCCGCGGACCTGCTCACGCCTGAGCAGGCGCAGCACCACCTCGACCTCATCGACGAGCACCTGCTCGGCCCCGACGGTGCGCGGCTGTTCGACCGCCCGGTCGCCTACCGCGGTGGCCCGATGAGCGTCTTCCAGCGTGCCGAGGCGAGTACGTTCTGGGGTCGCGAGATCGGCCTCATGTACATGCACGCCCACCTTCGCTACGCCGAGGCGCTCGCCCGGGTCGGCGCGGCCGACCGCCTCTTCGCAGCGCTGTGCCAGGCCAACCCGGTCGGCGTCACCGAGCGAGTTCCGCGCGCCCGGCCGCGGCAGAGCACCACCTACTACTCGTCCTCGGACGGCGCCTTCGACGACCGTCTCGCCGCGAGCGCGCGGTATGCCGCGTTGCTGGCCGGCGACGTGGACCTCGAGGGCGGGTGGCGGGTCTACTCGTCCGGCCCGGGCCTGTACCTCCGGCTGCTCGCCGAGACCCTGCTCGGAGTTCGCTCCCGGGGCGAACGGGTCGAGCTCGACCCGGTGCTCGCACCCGGGCTCGACGGTCTCACGGCGCGAATTCCCTTGGGGGACAAGCGACTCCTGGTCACCTACCGGGTGGGGGCAGTGGGGTCCGGAGTCGTCAGGGTCACCGCAGGCGGTCACGAGCTGCCGACCACGTCGCTGGACAACCCCTACCGTGGCGCCGGCGTCAGCGTGGCCCGCGCCGACCTGCTGACCCGCGCGCACGGTGACGAGATCGAGCTCACCGTCGAGACGTCCTGACCCGCGTTCCCGAAGACCGCTGTCCCCCAACGGAAAGCATCATGATCCAGATCCAGGACAAGCAGATCCTCATCGACGGCGAGCCCCGTGTGGTGATGTCCGGCGAGCTCCACTACTTCAGGGTCGCCCGCGCCGAGTGGGAACAGCGGATCCTGCTGCTCAAGGAGGCGGGCTGCAACGCGGTCGCCTCCTACCTCCCGTGGCTGTGGCACGAGCTTCCCGACGGCAGCGTCGACGTCACGGGCGCCACCCGCCCGGAGCGGGACGTCGCGGCCTTCATCGACCTGTGCGCGGCGCACGACCTGTGGTTCATCGCCCGGCCCGGCCCGTTCATCATGGCCGAGCTGAAGAACGAGGGTCTGCCGTATCGGCTCTACACCGAGCACCCGGAGATCGTCTCGTCCGGCTGGGACGGCAAACCTGCCCCGACCCGCACGGTGGACTACCTCGCCCCCGCCTACCTCGAGGAGTGCGACCGCTGGTTCGGCGCCAYCCTCCCGCTCATCGCAGAGCGGCTGCAGCCCCGCGGTGGCAACGTCATCGCGGTCCAGCTCGACAACGAGATCGGCATGCTCGCGTGGGTGACCAACAGCCCCGACCTGACCGACCACCTCGTGGCGGACTTCGCCGAGTGGGTGCAACGCTCCCGCGCTGGTGCGGCGTCCTACCCCCTGACGCCCGACGACATCCGCTCGCCGAACGAGGAGTGGGCCGGACCCCTGCGCCAGGACCTCGCGATGTTCATGCGGGACCGGTTCCGCCGCTACGTCGAGGCGCTGCGGGCCATGGCCGAGGCGTGCGGCATCGTCGACGTCCCCTTCCTCATCAACGTCCACGGCACCGAGGGCGGCAGCGGCGAGCCGTTCCCCATCGGCATCAGCCAGCTGGTCGAGACCTATGCCGGCGTACCCGGGGTGATCTCGGGCTCGGACCACTACATGGGCGACATGACGCTCAACACCACCACCGACCTGTATGTCATGAACGCCTTCATGGACGCGGTCCACAGCACCGACCAGCCCACCACGTCGCTGGAGTTCGAGGCGGGGTCGGGTGACTACGGAGGCGGGGTCGACAACCAGTACGACCCGTCCACCGTCGACCTCAAGACCCGGCGCTCGCTGGCCCAGGGCAACCGGGCGATCAACTACTACCTCTTCGCCGGCGGGATCAACCCGCCGCTCGAGGAGCCCGTCGGTGACGGGAACGACCGGATCAGCTTCACCGGTGAACGCCATGGGACCGCCGCACCCGTCGGTCCCGAGGGCCAGAAGGGCATGACGTATGCCGCGACGGCACGGACCGTGCACGCCGTCCGGTTGCACGAGCGCTGGCTCTCCCGCATGCAGGAGGACCACGACGGCGTGCAGCTCGGCCTGGTCCTCGACTCCTACGCCACGGAGTACCACCACCCCGACAGCGCGCGGATGACCGAGGTCGTCGAGGACCTGCGCCGCCACAGAGGCGCCGGCCCGCGTCGCGCCCTCGTCCGCTCGATGTTGCTCGGTGGCTACCGCTTCGGAGCGGTTCACCTCCAGCGCGACGAACCGAGCGGCGTGGTGGCGCTGGCCACCGGTCGCCACCTCGCGCCCGAGGTGCAGCAGGGACTGGTCGACCACCTGACCGGCGGCGGTGGGCTGCTGCTGCTGGGCCGACTGCCCGACCGCGACCTCGAAGGCAGCCCGTGCAGGATCCTCGCCGAGGCCCTGGACATCACGGGCTCCCCTCTCGCCTGGGCCAGCCACCACTACTACCCGTCGGCGGTGGCGAGCGGCTGGGCGGCGCCGTGGCCCGAGACCCGGGTCGGGTGGTTCCAGGCCCTGCAGCACCAGCGCGGCGAGGCCATCCTGCACGACGTGGACGGCGCTGTCTGCGGCGTGGACGTCGAGGTGGGCGCAGGGCGCGCGATCCTCCTCGCAGCGGAGCTGCCGTCAGACGTCGACCTGTTCGGACGAGCCCTGCTCCGCCTCGGTGCCTCCCCCGGCCTGGAGCTGGCTGCCGACATCCCCGGTGCCTTCGCGACCACCGCCACCACGGCCGACGGTGAGCGCCTGCTCCACCTGGCCAACATCACGGGTCACCACAACACCGTCCGGCTGGCCCTCGACGGCCGGCCCCTCGGTGACGGTGAGCTGCGGGTACCACCGCGGACGGGCGCGTTCCTCGCGCTGGGCCTCGATACCGCCCTCGGCCGCATCGAGTGGGCCAACGCCGAGCTCACCGATGTCGGGGACGACCGCCTTGCCTTCGGTCCACCGCTCGGTGACCGGACGACCGTGGTGCTGCGCGGTACCGACGACGTCACCGTCGAAGGCGGCACGGTCGTCCGCGCCGGCGATGTGCAGACGATCACCGTGCCGGCGGGTGTGCAGGTGGCCATCACCCGCGCCTGAGGTCGAAGCGAGGCCCGGGAGGGACGTGGCCACCCGGACCGGTCCAGTGGGTCAAACCCAGCGGGTCAGCCCCAGCGGGACAGCCGATCAGGTGTCGCGGTGCACCTTGTGCGGAGCGGCCTGGATGCGGGGCTTGATGACGAGCAGATCGATGTTCACGTGGGCCGGTCGCCCGACCATCCAGCCGATCGCCTCGGCGATGTCCTGGGCGACGAGCGGCTCGGACACCCCGGCATACACGGCGTCGGCCCGGGCCTGGTCACCGCCGAACCGGGTGAGCGCGAACTCCTCGGTGCGCACCATCCCCGGGGCGATCTCCTCCACCCGGACCGGCTTGTCGACGAGCTCGAGCCGCAGCGTCTGGGTCAGGGCGGCAACCGCGTGCTTGGCCGCGACGTACCCCGAACCGCCTTCGTAGGCAACGTGTCCCGCGATCGAGCCCACGTTGATGATCGTCCCGGCGCCCGACGCGACCAGTGCGGGCAGCAGTGCCTGGGTCACCTGCAGGGTGCCGACGACGTTGGACTCGAACATGCCCCGCCAGTCGGCGACGTCGGTCTCGGCGGCTGGAGCGAGTCCGAGGGCGCCGCCCGCATTGTTGACGAGGACGTCGAGCCGGTCGCCGACCTCCGCAGCGAGCCTCGCCACGTCGTCCGCGGACGTCACGTCGCAGACCACGGCGCGCCCGCCGATCTCCGCGGCAACGGCCTCGATCCGGTCGGCCCGGCGGGCGGCGCAGACCACCTCGAACCCGTCTGCCGCGAGCTGTCGGGCGGTCGCCTCGCCGATGCCGCTGCTCGCTCCGGTCACCACTGCAAGTCGAGTCATGCTGGGCCTCCAACGGGTCGAACTGCCTTGGGGTCGATGGCGATCCACGTCGCCTCGGCGTGCGCGAGAAGTCGTCCGTCCGCGGCATACAGCGCGGTGCCGCTGTGGTACTTGCGCCCCTCGCCGCCGCGCGGCCAGGCCATCACCACGTGCTCCTCGCCGACGGCGGGGAGCGACGCGACCTGGGCGGTCATGGTGCCGAGCACCATCGGTCGGCCGGCGATGCCCGAGGCCCAGCCGCCCGGGCAGTCCAGCGCCGCCCACACCGTCTCCAGGTCGACGTCGGCGCGGGGCCGCCACGCCGCTGCATACAGCCCGTCCCCTCCGTCGACGCGGCCCGGCTGGAGCCGTAGCGCGTCGTCCGACGCCCGCCCGGTGCCGCACGAGAAGCAGGTGGGGAACGGGTGGCCGGCCAGCCCTTCGTAACCCTCACCGACCGTCGTGGCCTCGGCGAACGACACCGCCGCCGGTATGCCGCCCGCGTCCAGTCCCAGCGCGCTCGTCGCCTCGAGCACGGGGTGCTCGCCGTCGCGGACCTCGAGCGTCCGGCGACCGTCGACCGCACCGGTCTGGACACTCAGCTCGCGGTCGAGCGGGGGAGGCGTGCGCAGCCGGACCGTGACGGCTTCGTCGGGGCCGGGCTCCAGGAGGGCAGCAGCATGGCCGCTGACCCACCCGCCGTTCCCCGACTCGGGGGGACCACAGAACCGGGACGGCACGAGGAAGGGCATGAGGCCGAACCTACCCGCGCGCGGTGCGCCCCGACGCGGGAGCCCGGCAGGCGAAGGGGCGGGCGTCCGACCGCCACGTCAGAATGGTCGAGATGTCCAGACCCGACCCCGTCACCGAGACGCCCTTCAGCCTGCGCAGCATCGCGGTGCCGGCCTATGGGCCGACGATCATCGCGGCCGTCGGCAGCGGCGCCGTCATCCCGATCATCACGCTGAGCGCCCTTGACCTGGGGGCGACGCCGTCGGTCGCGGCGCTGACGGCTGGGCTGGCGCTCATCGCCGAGCTGTTCTTCGCCGTGCCGGCCGGCGCCCTCGTCCACCGGGTCGGCGAACGCCGCGCGCTGCTCTGGGCCAGCGCCGTCGATGCGGTGGCCGCCTTCGTGGCGCTCACCGCACCCTCGCTCGCCGTGCTCATGGTGACGGTGTTCGCGATGGGCTTCACGTCGTCGGTGTTCCTGGTCGCGCGGCAGGCCTACCTCATCGATGCCGTGCCTGCCTCGATGAGGGCACGTGCGATGTCGACCCTCGGCGGCGTCGCGCGGATCGGGATGTTCGTCGGGCCGTTCATCGGGGCTCCGATCGTCCATGTGTGGGGCCCGCGGGCCGGCTTCGCGGTCGCGGTGGTGGCCGGCCTCGGCGCGGCCGCGCTGGTCCGGCTGGGACCCGACCTCACAGCGGCGCACGAGGCCCAGGCCAAGGAACAGACGGCCGACCAGGCCCCGGTCAGTACCGGGAAGGTGCTGTGGCAGCACCGTCGCGTCTACCTCACCATCGGCCTGGGCATCATGGTCATCGGCGCCACGCGCTCGGCCCGGGTCGTCCTGCTCCCGCTGTGGGCGGCTCACGTGGGGCTGTCCGCCAGCACCACCGCGGTCATCTTCGGGATCGTCGGAGGGGTCGAGATGCTGCTCTTCTACCCGGCAGGGTCGGTGATGGACCGGTTCGGCCGGATCTGGGTGGCAGTGCCCTGCGTCGTGGTCCTCGGTCTCTTCATGCTCGCCCTGCCGCTCACCCACACGGCCCTCGCCGTCACGGCCGCGGCCGTCGTGGCCGGGATCGGCAACGGCATGGGGTCGGGCATCGTGATGACCCTCGGTGCGGACAGTGCACCGCAGGTGGGTCGGTCCCAGTTCCTGGGCGGTTGGCGGTTCGTGTCCGTCATCGGTGGCAGCGGCTCGCCGGCGCTGATCAGCCTCGTCACCGCCGGGGCCGGCCTTGCGGCAGCGTGCGTCACCCTCGGCGGTCTGGCCCTGGTCGGTTCGGGTTGGCTGGCCTACTGGGTGCCCCGGTACGACCCGGTGCGCAGGAAGGGCTCCGACCCGGCCCTCGGGTGATCCGGGACGCGGTCGAGTGGGTGGACGATCGGGCGCGCGGGTGATCGGTGACGCGCTGACGGCCGCAGGTGAGAGGCTTAGGCCCGTGACCGACCTGATCGACACCACCGAGATGTACCTCAAGACGATCTTCGAGCTCGAGGAAGAGGGCATCCCACCGCTGCGCGCCCGCATCGCCGAGCGTCTGGCGCACTCGGGTCCGACCGTCTCCCAGACCGTCGCCCGGATGGAGCGCGACGGCCTGCTCAGCCTCGCCGGCGACCGTCACCTCGAGCTCTCCGACCACGGCCGGCTGCTCGCCACCCGGGTGATGCGCAAGCACCGGCTGGCCGAGCGGTTGCTGGTCGACGTCATCGGCCTCGAGTGGGAGTACGTCCACGACGAGGCCTGCCGCTGGGAGCACGTGATGTCCGAGCGGGTCGAGCGCAAGATCCTGGCCATGCTCAAGGACCACCACGACTCGCCCTACGGCAACCCCATCCCGGGCCTCGATGAGCTCGGCGACGACGAGCCCACCGAGGACTTCCGCTCGGGTCTGCACACCCTGACCGAGCTGGCCGGCGAGACCCCCGAGACGGTGCTCGTGCGCCGGATCGGCGAGCCGGTCCAGGTCGACCACGAGGCGCTGAGCCTGCTGACCGTCGCGCGCCTGCTGCCCGGCGAGCGGGTGCGGGTGCACCGGGCCGACGGCCGGGTGGTCGCCGTCCGCGAGGGTGCACCCGAGTCCACCGGCGTCTCGCTGCCCGACGAGGTCGCGCAGCACGTCTTCGGCGCGCTCGTCTGATCGGCACACTTCGCCCGCTCGTATGAGCGCATCGGCGTGTCCGATTGAGGACCACCTGCCCGATTCCTGAGCACGCCGGCAGAGGCGGGCAAGACGCGTCAGCATGGACTTTCATGGGGCTGCCGTGACCTCAACGTGACATTCCCATGGGCCTTGTGTACGGTGGCTGCGATCCACTCGCCCCCTGAGTGGATCGGCTCGATGTGGAAACGCCTAGTCCTGTCACCACGCCCGAGTCATCAGTTTCAACCGCTTGGCAGGAGCGGGGGACCCACTTTTGGGCCATCTCTCGAGATGGTCCTCGGGGTGAAGCCCCCACGTACGCGCCCGCAAGGTCGGGTGGCAACCGTGGAGGCCGGGTGATCTACCTCCACCCGAACCCGACAGCTCACCTCGTAGGCGCCGGAGGTTCATCCATCGTGGCTTCACCCAGTTCAGGCCGCCACCGCGCGCCGGGCCGTTTCAATCCCGTATCCGAGTTGTCGGGCATCGTGGCCAGCGCCGCGCAGCCGGCCGTCAAGACCTCAGCGGTCATCGCCGCTTCCGGTGGTCTCGTCGCCTCGTTCGCCCTTCCCGCCTCTGCCGCCACGGCCAGCCCGAAGTCGGTGGCCAAGGCCACCACTGTCGCGGCGCCCGTCGCAGTGCAGGCGCCCGAGACCGCAGCACCGGCGGCGACCAACGCCTTCGGTGTCATCGGCTTCAAGGCGACCGCCAAGCCCAAGCCGAAGCCCGTCGTCGTGCCGGCCGTTGCTGTGACGCGCACGGCCGACCGCAGCAGTGCGTCGACCGTGAGCCGCTCGACGACCCGCAAGGACTACACCAGCCTCAAGCCCGCTGCCGGTGGCGTTCTCGGCATCGCGGCCCAGTACGAAGGCCTGATGTACTCCTACGGCGGCACCAGCCCGTCGACCGGCTTCGACTGCTCCGGCTTCACGGCCTACGTCTTCCGCCAGGTCGGCATCAGCCTGCCGCGCACGGCCGAGGCGCAGCGTCAGGCCACCACCCGCGTGTCCAGCCCGCAGCCCGGGGACCTCGTGTTCTTCGGCAGCCCGGCCTACCACGTGGGCATCTACGCCGGAAACGGCATGATGTGGGACTCCCCGCGCAGCGGCAAGGCCGTCGCGCTCCGCTCGATCTGGTCCTCCAGCGTCACCTACGGTCGCCCCTGACCTGAGGTCGGCCCCACGGCCAGCCAGCGTCAAGCCACGGTTCGCAGGCCCCTTCCCGCTTCGGCGGGTGGGGGCCTGCGGCGTTGCCGGGTGAGACCAAGCGGGGGCCAAGGGGTGGGTATGCCGGGTGGCCGGCCCCACGGCATACGCCCGACTTGTGCAGTCGTGTGAGGATGGGTGGATGAACGAACCGGCGCTCACGAACGCAGTGGAGATCGACGTCTGGGCGGACGTGGTCTGCCCCTGGTGCTATCTCGGGAAGCGACGGCTCGAGCTGGCCATCGCCGAGAGCGCGCACCCGGCCGAGGTGACGGTGACCTACCACGCGTTCGAGCTCGACCCGAAGGCTGAGCACGGCACGGGGGAGACGGTGCTCGCCTGGCTGGCGAAGCGGTACGGCACCGACCTGGCTGGAGCCCGCGAGATCGCCGAGCGGCCGGCCGTGCTGGGCCGCCCCGACGGAGTCGAGATCGACGTCGACAAGCAGCTGCGGGCCAACTCGTTCGACGCCCACCGGCTGGTGGCGCTGGGCCTGGCCCAGGGCGGCCACGCGCTGCAGGCGGCCGTGCTGGAGCGGTTCTACAGCGCGCACTTCACCGAGGGCAAGCTCATCGACGACATCGAGACCCTGCAGCGGCTCGGCACCGAGGCCGGCCTGGACGGGCGACGGGTGTCAGCCGTGCTGGCCGGTGGCCAGTACGCCCCCAACGTCCGTGAGGACGAGGCCGCGGCCATCGACATCGGCATCACCGGCGTCCCGTTCTTCATGGCCAACCGGCGGGTGGCCCTCTCCGGGGCGCACTCGGCCGAGGTCATCGGCCAGCTGATCGAGTCGGCCGCGAACGGCGACCACGAGGCGATGAGCGCCGGCGCCTGACGGTCAGTCGGCGAGAGCCGCCTCGAAGTCAGCCAGCGAGGACGCGCTGAACAGCACGAACCGCACGAGCTCGATCGCGCCGTCCGCAGCCTCCGGGTCATCGGCGTCATCGTGTGCGGCGAGGTCCTTGCGCACTGCGTCCACCGCGATCCTCGCGACGTCCGCCGAGTCCCAGCCGTAGACACCGGCGCTGACCGCGGGGAACGCGATGCTGCGGGCGCCGATCTCGCGGGCGACCTCGAGGCAGCGTGTGAAGCAGGACGCCAGCAGGGCCGGGTCGGTCTGCCCGCGGTGCCGGTTCGGTCCGACGGTGTGGATCACCCACTGGGCGGGCAGGTTCCCGGCCGAGGTTGCCACCGCCTCGCCGACGGCGAGCCCGTCGCGGTGGGTGGTGTTCCGGACCCGGCGACAGGCCTCGAGCAGCCGCGGCCCGGCCGCCGCGTGGATCGCGCCGTCGACCCCACCACCGCCGAGCATCAGTGCGTTCGCGGCGTTGACGATGGCGTCGACGTGCTCTGTGGTGATGTCACCCAGGACGGCTTCGATGGTGGCCATCGACCCACGGTATGCCGCCCACCCACCGGGCGCGCCGGCATACCCGCGAGCTGTGCCGGCGGTGGAGCCGCTACGGGTTGACGGCGAGGAAGACGAACGCGGCGAGCAGCACGAGGTGGACGCCACCTTGCAGCCGGGTCGCGCGACCAGGCACCACGGTGAGCACGCTGACCACGACAGTCAGCGCGAGCAGCACCATCTGGGTCGGGCCGAGGCCGAGCAGCAGCGGGCCGTCCAGCCAGATCGACGCGATCGCGATGGCAGGGATGGTCAGGCCGATGCTCGCCATCGCCGAGCCGAGGGCGAGGTTCAGGCTCGTCTGGATCCGGTTGCCCCGGGCGGCGCGAGCGGCGGCGAGGGTCTCGGGCAGCAGCACGAGCAGCGCGATGACGACGCCGACGAAGGACTGCGGGAAGCCGGCCGCAGCGACCCCGGACTCGATGGCCGGGGACTCGACCTTGGCCAGCCCGACGACGGCCACCAGCGACACGAGCAACAGACCCAGGCTGAAGTACGTCTCGCGGTCGGTGGGCGGGTCGGCGTGCTCGTCCTCGAGGGGCTTGCCGTCGTGGCTGACCGGCAGGAAGAAGTCACGGTGCCGCCGCGTCTGGGTCGAGACGAACATCCCGTAGAGCGCGAGCGAGATCACCGCGGCGAAGGCGAGCTGGGAGCTGGAGAACTCCGGACCGAGCGCGCTCGTCGTGAAGGTCGGCACCACCATCGTCATGACCGCCAGGGTGGTCACGGTGGCCAGCGCCGCGCCCGTCCCCTCGGCGTTGAACGAGATGAGGCGGTACTTCATCGCGCCGACGAACAGGGACAGGCCCACGATGCCGTTGCAGGTGATCATCACCGCAGCAAAGACCGTGTCGCGCGCGAGCGACTGGGTGTCCTTGCCGCCGCTGATCACCAGCGTGACGATGAGCGCCACCTCGATGATCGTGACCGCCACAGCCAGGACGAGCGAGCCGAAGGGTTCACCGACCCGGTGGGCCACCACCTCGGCGTGGTGCACCGCGGCGAGCACGGCCGCGGCCAGCGCGGCCGCCACCAGGATGACGGGCAGCGTGCCCAGGTGCCGGCCCCAGGTGAGGACCAGGGCGACGACGGCTATGAGCGGCGCGAGACTTGTCCACGTGAACATGGGATTGGTCGTTCGCGCGGCCATGCCACAGTCTCGCAGAGCAAGGGGTCGGTCTCCCAATCGCGAGCGCGCTACCGTCGGCGAATGACTTTCTCGATCGTCGGCCAGGTGGGTGCGGGCTTCGGCGTGGCCGTCGCGAGCAAGTTCCCGTTCGTCGGCGCCGTGGTCCCAGAGGTGCGGCCGGGCGTCGGCGCAGTTGCGACGCAAGCGATGGCGCGGGTGGGCTACCGGTCCGTGGCGCTCGACGCGCTGGCCTCCGGTCGCGACGCCGCGGCCGCAGTGGTCGCCTGCACGTCCCCGGACGAGGAGCGCGCCCATCGCCAGCTGGGGGTCGTGGGACTCGACTCGCAGGCGACCTTCACTGGCGACTCGTGCATGGACTGGGCAGGCGGGGTCAGCGGTCGTGAGACCTCTGGTGGCTATGCGATCCAGGGCAACATCCTCACCGGGCCCGAGGTGGTCGCGGCGATGGAGTCCGCCTGGCTGGGCACAGCGGGCGCGTCACTCACCGACCGCCTCGTGGCGGCGCTGCTCGCCGGTGACGCAGCGGGTGGCGACTCGCGTGGCCGCCAAGGCGCTGCCCTGTATGCCGTGCTGCCCGGCGCTGGGTACGACCACTGCGGGGTCCTCGCCGACATCCGCGTCGACGACCATCCCGACGCGCCACAAGAGCTGGCGCGGCTGCTGCGGATGAACGACCTCATCTTCGGCGGACCCGAGGACGTCCTGCCGTGGACCAGCCCCCGGGTCGACGCCACCGGGCTGGGCGACGCGCGCGAGCTGGGCGACGCGCGCGGGGTGGGCGACGCGCGCGAGACGGGCCAGCTCGCCGATGAGGTGAGCCGACGACTTGCTGTGCTGGGCTTCCAGGGCGAGGTAGCCGAGGCCCTGTCCAGCTGGGCGGGTGAGGCGAACTACGAGATGCGGCTCAGCCCCGACGGCATCGACACCAAGGTGCTGGCCGCCCTGCGCGCCGCCACTCCCGACTCCTGATCCCAATGCACCCGTCACCCGACCGGCCCGTCACCTGCGTCCGGCGCAGACGTCAAGCGCCTTGACGCCCGTGCGGGAGCGGCCGGCCCCCTGTCTTCCGCGGAGACCTCGAGCGCCTTGACGCGAGGGCGGGGAGCCGTCCCTCGCACCCTTCCCCAGCACGCGTCAAGCGCCTTGACGCCTGCTATGCCGGGTCCACCTGGTCAGGCTCGCCATCGGTCGCCTTGCCGCGGCGGCGCTCACGGTCCTCGGCTTCGAGCCGCTCGCGTTCCAGGCGTTGCCGCTTCGCCTCTGCGGTCTGCGCCGCGGCGCGCTCGCGCACCTTGCGCAGGAACTCCGCGTCGTCGTCCGGGTTGGTCGCGACGAACCGCCCAGGCCGCTCGTACTCCGGGAAGGCCGCGCCCGTGTTCCCTTTGTAGGGCAGGCTCCGCGCCGGCCCCTGTGGCCGCCCACCGACCAGCCAAGCCACTGCACCCACGACGGACGTGACGAGCACGATGAAGATCCAGGTCACCTTTGGCAGGTTCCTGATCCGCGACTCATCGGTCATGATCACGTCGAAGAGGCAGTAGATCCACAACGCGGTCCCGAGGATCCCCAGTCCAAGTTCAGCTCGAATCACGCCCAGAAGCGTGGCACAACGTCCAAACCTGGATGGGCAGAACGCCAGAACTGCAGGCGCGGCCACCGGTCGCCCGCTCAGAGGTGGCCGTCCAGACGCGCTATCCGGGGGGCCGATCCAGGCGCGCCAAGCGGCATCCGGTCAGCGTTTGAGGAGGCGGGCTTCCCAAGGGCCCAACGGGGCAGTGGGCGACGTGGGGGTGCCGAGGTTGCCGAGCAGCAGGGTCGAGTCCGACCAGCCGTCAAGGTCCTCGACGACGTCAGCGAGGGCGAGGTCGTCGCCCGAGAAGTTGGCGAGCACCAGCAGCTCGGTGCCTTCGTGGGAGCGGGTGAACGCGTAGAGCGTCGGGTGGTTCGGCGCGATCATCGTGAAGTCGCCGTGCGCGATGGTCGGCTCGGTGTGACGCAGCTCGATGACCCGGCGGTAGTGGTGGAACACCGAGTCCTGGTCGGCCACCGCCGCAGCAGCGTTGATCTCGGGGTAGTTGGGATTCGTTGCAGACCAAGGCTTTCCGGTCGAGAAGCCGGCGTTCGCGCTGTCGTCCCACTGCATGGGCGAGCGGGCGTTGTCGCGGCTGCCGAGCCGCAGGTTGGCAAGGATCTGCTCGACGTCACCACCGGCGGCGACGGCCAGGTCGTAGTAGTTGACCGACTCGATGTCGAGGAAGTCGGCGGCGGTCGCGAACGGCACGTTGGTCATGCCGAGCTCCTCGCCCTGGTAGACGTAGGGCGTCCCGCGGTGCAGGTGCAGGACGGTCGCCAGGAGCTTGGCCGACGCGACCCGGTGCTCCGGAGCGTCCGAACCGAACCGCGACACAGCGCGTGGCTGGTCGTGGTTGTTCCAGTAGAGCGAGTTCCAGCCCACCTCCGCGAGCGCCTCCTGCCAGCGGCCGAGCGAGGCCTTGAGGTCACGCAGGTCGACCCGACTGCGATCCCACTTGTGTGCGCCGATGTCGAGACCGACGTGCTCGAACTGGAAGACCATGTCGACCTCGTTGCGGGCGGGGTCGGTGTAGAGGATCGCGTCCTCGACCGTCACCCCGGGCATCTCGCCGACGGTGAGCAGCTTCTCGGGCCGGCCCTCGAAGACCGACGCGTGCATCTCCTGCAGGAACTCGTGGATCCGCGGCCCGTTCAGGAAGTGCGGCGTCCCATCACCGAGCTGGCTCATCGGCAGCAGTGCGCCATCGGGCAGCGGGATCACCTTGGAGATCATGTTGATGACGTCCATCCGGAACCCGTCAATGCCCCGGTCCAGCCACCAGCGCATCATCGCGTAGACGGCCTCGCGCACCTCCGGGTTCTCCCAGTTGAGGTCGGGCTGCTTGCGACTGAACAGGTGCAGGTAGTACTCGCCCGTCGCCTCGTCCAGGTCCCAGGCCGGACCGCTGAAGAACGACTCCCAGTTGGTCGGCTCCGCGCCTACGGTGCCGGGCTCGTGTCCGTCGCGCGACGGCTGCCACCAGTACCAGTCGCGCTTCGGGTTGTCCTTGCTGGAACGCGACTCCACGAACCACGGGTGCTCGTCGGACGTGTGGTTGACGACAAGGTCCATCACGATGCGTATGCCGCGTGCGTGCGCCTGTTCGATCAGCGCGTCCACGTCGGCGAGACTCCCGAAGGTCGGGTCGATGTCCTGGTAGTCGGCGATGTCGTAGCCGTTGTCGTCCTGCGGGCTGGTGTAGATCGGCGACAGCCACACGACGTCGACACCGAGCTGCTCGAGGTAGTCGAGCCGGCTGATGATGCCCGGGACGTCACCGATGCCGTCTCCGTTGGAGTCCTGAAAGCTGCGGGGGTAGATCTGGTAGACGACGGCTTCGCGGAACCACAGGTCATCGCTCATGGGCCGAAGTCTTTCGACCCTCGGTGGTGCGAGCAAATGCAGGTGTTGTCAGCCAGCGCGGGCCGTCCTATGTCCGCTTGACGAAGGTGACCCGTTTGCGGCCGTCGCTCTCTCGGAAGACGCGGTGGTGGTAGCCGTGATCGTGGACCCGTCTGTGGTGGTAACCGCACAGCGGGACTGCCTTGTCGAGGTCTGTCCCGCCGCCCGCCGCCCACGGGTCTTCATGATGGTGCTCGGTCCAGGCGTAGGGCCGGTCGCAGTCGTCGGCGGCGCAGCTGTCGTAGGTCAGGGCGAGCGCAACGCGTTGGGCCTCGGTGAAGAAGCGCTGCGACCGGCCGAGGTCGAGGACCTGCGACTCGCCGCCGAGGACAGCCGGCACGAGCCCGGCGCCACACGCCAGTCGGCGGGCCTCGGACGCTGACAGATTGTGGCCGGTGTCCAGGTGGGCTGCACCAAGGGACGCGTTGAGCCGGTCGTGGTCGAGGGTGACCAAGATGGTCGCGTTGACCTTGCCCGTCAGGTGGTCGGTGGGCAGGTGCTCCAACAGCTCCACGAACGCCCGTCCGTACTTCTGTGACCAGTCCAGCTCCTCGGCGCGGAACGCATCCCACGTCGCCTCCGCGACCTGTGCGGCGCTCAGGTCGTCACCGCACCGAACCGCCTGCGCCTTGGCGTCCTTGGCCGCCTGCTGGGCGAACCGGCGGGGTGAGGCGATCTGCTGGATGACCTTCTTCAGGATCTGCCCGGCCAGGGTAGGCACGGTGAAGTGCCCGGTGATGGTGCCGTCCTGGTTGTCGTGCAGGGTCAGCTTCGTCCTGGCAAGCGCCTGCTCTTCCTCGGTCCGAAGCACGGTGTCCTCGTGGGCATCGACCTCGGCCTGCTGTCACTTGGCTGCCTCCAGGGCGCGACGGGCCTTCTTGCGCAACGCAACCGGGTCCACTCGCTTGGCCACGGCGACGAGCGACTGCTCGATCGCGGTCCGCTCCTCGTCGCCGAGTCCTTCAGGCAGCTGCTCGGCCGTGCGCGCGATGACGTGGGCGTGCTCGGTCGACAGTGCACCCTCACCGAGCGCAGCCCGGGTCGCCACCAGCCCGCCGTCGAGGGCAGTGGCCAGCCGGAGGTCCTTGGCGGCCGTCGCTCCGTCGCTGCGAGACCGCGCCGCCAGCCAGGCGGCCGTCCCCGTCATCCCCGAATCCGCAGCCACCTCGGCCTTGTCGACCACCGCGACCAGCGAGAGCTTCATGGCCTGCAACCGGGTCACCGCCCGCTCGAGCTCACCGATCAGGCTCGACGCGGCATACCCCGAAAGATTCTCGACACCCGCACACCGGTCCAACACCGAGTGCACCTGACGCACGCTGTCGGCCACCGCGAGCGGTGGCGACGGGTGCAGTGGGGCGATGGCCATGACCCAGTATATTCGAACAGGTGTTCGAACGTCAAGAGGAAGAGGGCAGATTCAGGACTGCGCGACCAGAGCCCCGGTCACCCGCTCATTGACCTGAAGCCCGGCTCGGCGCACGATGAGTCACCACCAAAGGGGGAAGGGATGTCGATCTTCGAGGTCATCCTGTTCGTCATCGGTGCCGTCGCGATCGTGGCCGTCTTCGCGTTTGGAGCCGTCCACGTGGTCCGCGACAAGCGAACCCGCGACGAACGCCGCGCCGACGAGCATGGCGACATCGCACCCGGCAAGTTCAAGATCACCCCCGGTATCAGCGCCGGCGACGACTTCGGTGGCATCGGCGGCTGACCGTACGCGGCGTCGGGCCCGGCCTATGGGAGGCGCTCGGCCGCTGCCGTCCCAAGCCCCAAGCGATGAGGTGGGCCGGCCACGCGGCCTACCTCAGCGCTTTGTTCACGGTTCGGAAGGCTCCGCAGCCGCGGCGATCAGCCGAGTGAGGCTGTCGCGCATGGCCTCCAGCTCGCCGATGCTCATGCCGAGGCGGTCGATGATCGCGGGCGGAATGCGTTCGGCGCGCTTGCGGGCGGCCGCGCCCTTCCTGGTGAGCGACACGGCGAGCGCCCGGTCGTCGCGGGGGTCGCGGTCGCGGCTCACCATTCCGCTGACTTCGAGCCGCTTGAGCAAGGGCGAGAGGGTTGCCGGCTCGAGGCTGAGGCGCTGGGCCAAGTCGCTGACTCGCAGGGGTGAGTCCTCCCACAGCGCGAGCATCACGAGGTACTGCGGGTGGGTCAGCCCCATCGGCTCGAGCAGAGGCCGGTAGAGCGCGATCACGTTGCGGGACGCGACCGCCAGGGCGAAGCAGACCTGCCGGTCGAGCTTGAGCAGATCGACGGGCTGGGCCGTGGGGGAGGTGGAGATGGGGGGCACGATTTCGAGTCTAGGCGATCTCGTCGTATCGTTAGTGCACAGGTAGTTAGGGCACTAAGTAAATGGCTGACTCGGCTGGAGCACGTGCCACAAGGCAATGGGAGAGACCAATGAGTCGCAAGGCTGACCGCGAGGGACTGTCCCTGGGCTATCGCATCGGGTACCGGATCAAGGTGCTCGGCATGCACATGTATGGCCCGGCCCAGCTGGGCGACGCCGAGGACCCGCACCGCCGGCTCGAGCGCCAGCGCGCGGCCAGGGTTGCTGCCGCCCGCTACGCGCGCGAGACACGGGAGTCCACCGCTCCGAACGAGCCGACGGCTCAGGGCCGGGTCAGTAGCAGCCGGTGACGGTGGCGGCGAGCATGTCGATGTTCTGCCGCATCGCAGTCATCGAGGTGGGTTTTCCGTTTATGACAAAGGCGAAAGCCTTGACCCGACCGTCGGTGCCGCGGGTCCAGCCCGTCAGCGCCACGGCGTCGGTGAGCGTGCCGGTCTTGGCGTGCACCATGCCGACAGCGCACTTCGAGGTGGACGCCGTGAAGCGCCCGTAGGACGCGCTCAGGGTGCCCGTCTTGCCCGCGATCGGCAGGCCGGCGTCGCTGCGCAGGACGGCGAACGGGGTCGCGTTGGCGGGTTCGAACGCGTTGGTCACCAACCGCGCAAGCTGCAGGCCGGTGAGGCGGTCACTGCGCGAGAGTCCTGACCCGTCATAGAGGGCAGTGGCCGTCAGCCCCTCGCTCTTGAGTCGCGTCGCCTGGGCGGACTTCGCTGCAGCCCAAGTGTTTCCGTAACCCAGCTTGATGCCGACCAGCCGGTGCAGTGCCTCAGCGTGCTCGTTGTCGGACTCGAGCATCATCCGCGACACGATCTGGTTGACGGTCTGCCCTGCGGACGACGCGAGCAACGGGCTCTTCGAGCTGGAGGCGCCCCGGGCGATCGAGGTCACGGTGAGGCCGTACGTCTTCAGCTTCGCCGCGAACAGCTTGGCCGCGTCGATCGACGTGTCGTCGACCTGTCGGCCGTCGACGACCAGTGCCCGCAGCCACGTGGTGTCGGCCGGGATGTAGGTCGAACGCCAGCCCGTCGCCAAGGTCGGCGAGGCGAAGAGGTAGTCGTCGGCATACACCCTCACGCGCAGCTGCTTGCGCGCCTTCATGGTGGTCGCCGTGGTCTTGGCGAGGGCGGTGAGCTGCGCCGAGGAGAAGGACGGGTCGCCGGAGCCGACGAGGATGACCTGGTCGGCTCCCGGGCCGCGCTTGACGGTGGTCGTGAACCGGTACGTGGGGCCGAAGACGCGCAATGCGTCGGTGGCCGTGACCCACTTCGTCGTCGAGGCCGGCATGTAGCCGGTGCTGCCCCTCTGGCTCCAGACCACCTTGCCGCTTGCGGCGTCGATGACCGCCCCGGTGAACGAGGTGCCGAAGCGAGCCGTGGTTGCGCGCGCGGTCAGCATGCTGCTGATCCGGTTGTCGGTCCGCGGCCCGATGGTCCGGCCGGTGATCGTGGGGTTGTCGCCCGACCCGGCGGCATGGGCGGAGCCGGCCGTCGCGAGCACGGGCGCGGCGCCGAGCGCGCTGGCGAGCAGGGCGATCGTGATGCGGCGGGTGGTCACGGGGCCGGGTCGTGAAGTCATGCCGGGTCCTAGGGAACTGGTCTGCCCTGGCCGGCGACGGCTGGGGCAGGCGTGACTGCGGGGGGGTGTGGCGAAGGTACTGCTGACCGTGTCCCAGTGGGGACTTTCGACCGATATTCACAGCGTTTCGGTCCGTTCACCCGAGTTCGCTACGCGGGTATGCCGCGTGGCCGGCTTGAGCTCCCCGCCTAGACGTCGACGGTGAGCCGGATCGTCGTGGTGGCGCCGAGCTCGAGCTTCTCCGCCCTGCGCACGGCGACCTTGAGCGGCACGATGTAGCGGCCGTCCTTGGGCCAGAGCGAGGTCTTCCAGGCGGTGTCGCCGATCCGCACCTGGACCGGGATCATGCCCCAGCCATAGCTGACCATCCCGGCCGTCGCGTCGAGCGCATCGCAGAAGTCCTCGGGCACGGTGACGAAGTGGAACGGCGACGGCCCCTTCCAGAACCAGATCTCCACGGTGAACTCCATCTCCATCCGGCACAGGGTATTTGGATCAGCCGCAGAGTATGTGGATACCGAGTCGCCTGGCCGTGGTGGCCCTAGCGTCGAACGCATGCTCGCCCTGGTGGGGCTGTCGACCCGGACCCCAACTGACCCTGTGGGTCAGATGATCGAGGACCTCGCGCGCAGTCACGCAGAGGCCGAGTCGGCCCAGGCCGCGTTGAATGCGTGGATGCCGTGGCTCCTTGTCGCACTCGGTGTTGTGTTCGTGCTGCTCTTCCGAGCCGCACGCCGAACGGTGAAGGGCCGCGACGAGGCCGACGAGGACGCCGAGGTCGATGCGTGGTCGGGAGATGCCGATGCCTAGGTGGTCATACCGCGTCTGAGCGGCGGGACCAATGGCCCTCGTGGGGCAGCCGCCGTGCCCCCGAGCATGGAAGTGCGCGTCATCCAACGCGCGGTGCCACAATGGAGGACAGCCATGAACACTCAGGTACGCGGGATCGTCGTCGGTTACGACGGATCGACAGGGTCCGAGGGGGCGCTGGACTGGGCCGCTCACACTGCCCGACGCCAGGGCCGTCCGCTCACCGTGCTGCACGTCTCCGACCTGGCCGCAGTGCCGGTCGGGACGGCGTACGTCCCCGAGATCCTGTCCGACGCCTTGGCGACGGCTGCCCGAGCCACGCTCGACGCGGGCGTCGAGCGAGCGGCCGCGGTGGTGGAGCGTTCGCACATCACCGGCTTCACGCTCGTCGGTAGCCCGGCCGCGGAGCTGGTGGCGGCTTCCGAAGGCGCAGCCCTCGTGGTCACCGGGTGCCGTGCCCGTGGCCGCCTCGCGTCGGGCCTGCTCGGATCCGTGGCGTATGCCGTGACAGCTCACGCGAAGTGCCCTGCCGTGGTCGTGCGTGGACACGAGACGGCCTACCCGGACGCCATCCACGAGGTCGTCGTGGGCGTCGACGACTCGGAGGCTTCGGAACGGGCGCTCGAGGCCGCGGCCGACATCGCCGAAGAGACAGGTGCGCCGCTGCACATCGTCAGGGTGGAACCTCTCCACGCGCCCGACTCGTGGGCGTCGGTCGAAACCAGGCACGCGGGAAGCCAGCACACGCACGCCCTGCGCGCCGAAGCCCAGGCGACCTTGGAGCGGGCCGAGAAGCACGCCCACGGATCACACCCGAAGCTCACGATCGAGACCGAGGTGCTCTACGGCGATGCGGGCCATGCGCTGGCCCCACTCGGCGATCGAGCCGGTCTGCTCGTCGTCGGCAGCCGTGGACGCGGCGGCTTCGCCGGTCTCCTGCTGGGCTCGGTGTCACATGCGGTGATCCACGAGGCGAACTGTCCGGTGATGGTCGTCCGCGACTGACGCCCACGTTCAGCTCGGGCGCGCCCGCCCAGGTGCACTTGGGGCGCGCACGCCCAGGTGCCGCTCGCCGTACCTTTCCAGCCGGACGTGGTCGTGGTCTTCCGACCCCGAACTCGTCGACTCAGCGGGGCTGGTAATCCCCCAACAGCAGCCCGGGAACCGCGTACATTGGCCGTTCGTCAACAAGGACTAGGGAGCCGGCCATCGGCACTGCTGAGGGAGACGAACCGTCATGACCGACACACAGCCTGGACCGCTCCAGCCCCCGACGGCCCAAGGGGCCTCCCTGACGTTGACCGCGCCGGCACCGCCCGCGCCGGTGCAGGCCACCGCCGCTCCGAGGATGGCTCCCGCCGTCGACGCCGCAGCGCTGCCCGGCCTGGACGCCAAGGTCGACGCCTACCTCCAGGGGCTGCTGTCGGAGGCGCCCAGGTCGCCGGGCTTCGCCGCCAAGTCGGCGGACGTGCGCACGATGGGCGACGGCGACATCCGCCAGGCTGCCGAGACCTCGAACCGCCTCCTCAACGCCCCCGTCAAGGCGCTGCAGGAGGGCGGGCTCTCGGAGGGTTCCACGGTCGGTGCCACGCTGCTCGAGCTGCGCCGGACGATCGAGGACCTCGACCCGAAGGAGGCCACCGGCGCCCGCAAGCTCCTGGGCATGGTCCCCTTCGGCGACAAGGTCGCGGACTACTTCCGCAAGTACCAGTCGGCGCAGAGCCATCTCGACGGCATCCTGCACGCCCTGCGCGACGGCCAGGACGAGCTCGGCAAGGACAACGCCGCCCTGAACCTCGAGAAGCAGCTGCTGTGGGACTCCATGGCTCGGCTCAACCAGTACGTCTACGTCGCCGAGCGCCTCGACGCCCACCTCGCGTCCCACATCGCCGACCTCCAGGCGACGGACCCGGACAAGGCCACCGCCCTTCGCGACGACGTGCTCTTCTACGTCCGCCAGAAGCACCAGGACCTGCTCACCCAGCTGGCCGTCTCGATCCAGAACTACCTGGCCATCGACGTCGTCATCAAGAACAACACCGAGCTGATCAAGGGCGTGGACCGGGCATCGACGACGACCGTGTCTGCGCTGCGGACCGCGGTCATCGTGGCGCAGGCCCTGAGCAACCAGAAGCTCGTGCTCGAGCAGATCTCCGCCCTCAACACCACGACCTCCGGCATGATCGAGCGCACCAGCGAGATGCTGCGCGACAACTCGGTGCGCATCCAGGAGCAGGCCGCCTCCGCCACCATCGGTCTTCCCCAGTTGCAGGCAGCGTTCCAGAACATCTACGCCACGATGGACGCGATCGACAGCTTCAAGGTGCAGGCCCTCGACACCATGGCCGCGACCATCGGCACGCTCGAGACGGAGGTCGGGAAGTCGCGGTCGTACCTCGACCGGGTCGAGCGTCAGGACCAACGGGTGGCTCACGGTTCGCTGGACCTCGGCAATTCGGCTGGTGCCGGACACTGAGAGGCAGCGTGGGGGATAGTGAACACATGTCGGGTGGGTTCTGGGGCCGCCTCCTGCGCCGGGAGCAACAGCCGGTCGGTGTCGAAGGCTTCCGGGTGCCACCGGTCCCGACCAGCGACGACCTCTTCGCCGCCCTCGACCGCGTCGAGGCGATGGTGGCGGGCGGGGCCGTGCCCGCGCCGGTCGCCTCACGGGTGCGGCGGGTCGACCGGGTCGTGCGCGACACCATTCCGCGGCTCCCCAGCCTCGGCGCGGGAAGTCCTCAGGCGTACTCCGTGATGGCCACCGCGACCGACTACCTCCCCGAGGCGCTCGGCGGCTACCTGCGTCTCCCGAGGCAGTTCGCGGACAGTCGGCCGGTCGACCGCGGGAAGTCCTCGCTCATGGTCCTCATCGACCAGCTCGACCTCCTCGCCACGACGATGGACAAGGTCTACGACGCGGTATGCCGCGACGACGCGGCCGCGCTCGTGGCTCACGGGCGGTTCCTGGCCGAGAAGTTCGGGACCGCCTCGACGGGCGGCTCGCTCAACGTGGACGCCACGCCCTTGCCGGAGATGCCGGACACGCCGGCCACCCTGCCTGCGGACGAAGACACGGGCAGCCTCGAACGACTCCGGCCGCCCAGTGGACGGGACGCCTCATGAGCGGTCCGAGCCTGAGCGAGGCCGTCGACGCCGCGGCGGCCCTGGCCTCGCACGCAGGGTTGGACGCGGACTCCGCGCGGTCCGAGGCGCTCAGCCTCGCGGCGGCGGTGGCGGAGTCGGCGCCGGGCGCGGCTTCTGACTGGGCGCGGGCCGTCGGTCAGGCAACCACCCAGGACTTCTTCGATGCGGCGAGCCGGGGGCGTCGCTGGCGCGAGTCCCCGACTGCTTCCCTGGGTTCCCTTGTCGCGCAAGGGAACCCGTCGGCCCGCGCGTACGCCGAGGCGCTGGCCGAGGTGGCCTCCGCGGCATGCCAGCTCGGCGAGCCGACGATGCGCGTCATCGGCAACGCCTCGGTGGCGGCCGCGGCCCAGCTCGCAGCGGTCCCCGTCCTTGCCCCCTCAGCTTCCGACCCTTCAGCCCTCACCCACTCGCCACCGGCCCCGTGGAACGCACCATCCGAGGCGACGTCCCCGGCGACGACGACCGCGGCAACGGCGGGCACGCGGCATACGGCATCGGAGACGCCGCCAGCGCCGACCCGGACCGTCGACGAGCTGCTGGCCGAGCTCGACGCCCTGATAGGGCTGGAACGGGTCAAGCGCGAGGTCCACCGTCAGGTGGCCGTCCTGCGGATCGAGCGGCTGCGGACCGACGCGGGGCTGAAGAGCCCCACCATCACCAGGCACCTGGTGTTCACCGGCAACCCCGGCACCGGCAAGACGACGGTGGCGCGCCTGGTCGGGGGCATCTACCAGGCACTCGGCCTGCTGTCCCAGGGCCAGCTGGTCGAGGTCGACCGGTCCGAGCTCGTCGCGGGCTACCTCGGCCAGACCGCGACCAAGACCGCCGAGGTCGTGGCGTCCGCCGCCGGTGGGGTGCTGTTCATCGACGAGGCCTACAGCCTCACGGGGACCGGGATGCAGGGCGACCAGTACGGCCAGGAGGCGGTCGACACCCTCGTCAAGGAGATGGAGGACCGGCGCGACGACCTGGTCGTCATCGTCGCCGGCTACCCGGCACCGATGGAGGCGTTCATCGCAGCGAACCCCGGGCTGGCCAGCCGGTTCCGCACGACGATCGAGTTCGAGGACTACAGCGACGAGGAGCTGGCGGCGATCCTGGTCCAGCTCGCACGCGGCGCCGACTACGAGTTGCTGCCCGAGGCCACCGAGCGGTTCCGCGAGGTGCTCGGCCGCACCCCGCGCGGGAGCAGCTTCGGCAACGGCCGGTTTGCCCGCAACGCCCTCGAGGCGGCCATCGGCGCACACGCCTGGCGGCTGCGTGAGGTCGATGCCCCGTCGCTGGACCAGCTCCGCCAGCTCGTGGCACGGGACTTCGACGAGGAGCCTCTCGAGGAGGGAGCCGCCGGCGGTGTGCCCGCGTCAGAACCGGTACTGACCGCCGCGGATCCCGGCCCCCGTGACCGCACCCTTGGAGGTATGCCGTGACGAGTTCCACGAGCGCGGCGACGGCTGCCCGCGTGAGCCCTTCTCCGGTGCCGGGTGACCGCAGCGCCACCAGCCCCGCACCCGCCACTGCGCCCGACTCGACCTCTGGTTCCGGCTCCCCGTCGGGCCTGGCCGGTCGGCTCTCCCCGCTGCTCGCGACGATCCGGGCCAGCCTGGAGGAGACGCCCGGTCGGATGCGTTGGCTGGCCGCCGTGGGCGTGGCAGTGGCTCTCGCCTTCGGGCTCGCCGGCGGCCAGGCCTTCCGGTCTGCCAGTGGCGCCCTCGAGCGGGCCGGAGCCAACACCGACCAGCTCGTACGGATCCAGGCCATCCAGACCAACCTGGTCCAGGCCGACGCGGACGCCACCAACGCCTTCCTCGTCGGAGGGCTGGAACCGCCTGCCCAGCGTGCCGACTACCTCAGGGCCGTCGCTTCCGCCACCCAGCTCATCGCCGAGGCTGCCCAGCACCAGCCTGCCGACGGTGCCGCTCTCGGCGCGCTCAACCAGGTCCTGGTCACCTACGCCAGTGAGATCGAGAGCGCTCGGTCCAACAACCGGCAGGGGCTGCCGGTAGGCGCCCAGTACCTCAAGGACGCCAGTGCCAACCTGCGGGCCGACGCCCGGCCGATCCTGAAGAACCTGGTTGACGCCAACAACGCGCGCGTCTCCACCGAGTTCGACAACGCCGGTGGTGCCGCGCTGTGGCTGGTCATCGCCGGGCTGCTCGCCCTGGCGGTGCTGGTACTCGAGCTGGTGTGGCTGGCTCGCCGGACCAGGCGCTACGTCAACATCCCGCTCGCGGCCGGCGCCGTCGTGGTCCTCATCGCCCTCGTGGCCGGTGTCCTCGCCCTTGCCGCGGTGGGGCGCACCGTGGACACTGTGCGCACGGGAACCTACGCCGCGACCCTGTCGACCGCGAAGGCCCGGATCGCCGCCTTCGACGCCAAGTCGAACGAGAGCCTGACGCTCATCGCACGGGGCTCCGGCAGCGCCTTCGAGAAGGCCTGGCAGACCTCCGACGCCGCGGTGCGGACCGAGCTCTCACACCTCGGCAACAACCCCGTGTCCGCTGGGTCCGGCGCCCTGTCGTGGCCGACCTACGAGGGCGTGCACAAGCAGATCCGCAGCCTCGACGACAAGGGTGACTGGGACGGTGCCGTGCGACTCGCCACGGGCACCGGGACCGAGGCGGGCAACGGCTCCTTCGCCCAGTTCGACACCGCCTCGGCGCGGCAGCTGTCCAGTTTCAGTGCCGACGCATCCGCGCGGCTGGACGGGGCCCGGACGTGGCTCCCGCTCGGCGGGGTACTCGGTGTGCTGGCCGGTCTGCTGGCTGCGGCCTGCGCCTGGCGGGGCTTCTCGCACCGGCTGGAGGAGTACCGATGAGCCGGCTGGGCGCAGCGGCGCTCGCCACCCTTGCCACCGCCGCGGCGTTGCTGCTGGCATCGTGCGCTGACGCCGGCGTCTACGAGGCAACGCCCGTCCCCGGCCAACAGACCAGCGCGACGTCCACGACTCCCTCTGGGACGGCGACGACCACCCCGGCACCTGCACCGACCAACCCCGACGTGACAGTGGCCAACTGCCTGCAGTCGTATGCGCCCCCACCGCAGCTTCCCCCTCCGGGACAGATGCCCGCGGGCAGCACGATGGCCCGTATCCAGGCGCGTGGGCGCCTCATCGCGGGGGTCTCGGCCGACACGCTGCTGCTCGGCTCACGCGACCCGGTCTCGGGCCAGATCGAGGGCTTCGACATCGACATGCTGCACGCGGTCTCGCAGGCAATCTTCAACAACCCCAACAAGATCGAGCTGCGGGTCATTACGACCGCGCAGCGCCTGCCGGTCCTCAAGGCTGGCAGCGTGGACATCGTGGCGCGCAACATGACCATCACCTGTGACCGCTGGAAGGAGATCGCGTTCTCCAGTGAGTACTACCGGTCTGGGCAGAAGGTGATGGTCCACCTCGGGGACACGGCCCAGGGCGGCGGTCCCATCACGGGGATGGCGGACCTCGTCGGCAAGAAGGTCTGCGCACCCAACGCCTCCACGAGCATGACCAAGCTCCGGACCTTTGCCGGAGTCATCCCGGTCGGCGCGGACACCCACACCGGCTGCCTGGTGCTCTTCCAGGAGGGCAAGGTCGACGCCATCACCGGCGACGACACGGTGCTGGCGGGCCTCGCCGTCCAGGACCCGTACGCCCTCGTCGTCAAGGCACCCGCGTTCACCGCAGAGCCGTATGGACTGGGCTTCAACGCGGCCAACGTCGACTTCGTGGCGTTCGTCAACGGGGTGCTGGCTCAGGTGCGGGCGGACGGCCAGTGGACCAAGAGCTACAACACCTGGCTGTCCGCACTGGGCAAGGCACCCACCCCGCCGGTCGCGGTCTACGGACGGACCCGGTGAACGCCACCATGGCCAACGCCTCGGCTCCCGTGGCACCGGGACGGCTCGGCACGCCCCTGGTCGGCGTGGAGGCGTTGCGGTACCTCGAGGCGCTGGGGGCTTGGCGCGACCAGCGCAAGGGCGAGCTCGACCTCCTGGACGAGGCGGCGCTGCAGGCTCCGGACCAGTCGGCCTTCACCGGCGACCTGACGCTTTCGATGGCGCTCTGGAAGTCGGTCTCGGACCGCTACGACCTGCTGACGGCCACCTGGGACTCCGGGCGCGCGGGGCCGACCGAGCTGGAGCGACTCTCCACGCTCGTCTGGTCCAGGGTCGACACCTCCCTCGCGGTCTCGCTGCCCGAGGCGTGCCGCCTCTCGGACGCGCTGGCGACCTCGTTGCGAGCCCGGCTCGGCATCGACACGTCGCAGGCCGACGTCACCACGCGGGTGCGTCAGCTGCGGGCTGCCGTCGAGCGGCTTAGGGACCTCGTCGACCGCGAGCCCTCCACCGTCGACACGACCGGCTCGGCCACGCAGGCGCGGCTCGCCGCGCGGGTCGACGACCTCAGCGCGCGGTTCCAGCGGGGTGCGGACGTCGGAGGTCTGCTGGGCCCGTTGGAGAACGACGCCGCTCGCGCCGAGCGGGACCTCATCGTCGCTGCCTCCCGGCGCGCGGCCGACTCGCGTGACGCTGCCCGTGCCCAGGCACTGCGCACCGAGCTCGAGGCGCAGGGGGCGGCGCTGCGTGACCTCGCGGCTCAGTGCGTCAAGGAGGTGGCCTCGCCCCCTCGGTTTGCCGTGCCAGACGTCTCGACCCTGGGGCCGGTCCCGACCGACCCCGTCGCGGTCGACGCCTACCTGGTGCGCC
Source organism: Pedococcus bigeumensis (assembly GCF_006438965.1). GTDB lineage: Bacteria > Actinomycetota > Actinomycetes > Actinomycetales > Dermatophilaceae > Pedococcus > Pedococcus bigeumensis_A. Next base: position 118,521 of record NZ_RCZM01000006.1, on the reverse strand, counting down.
TGGACAAGGTCCGCCGCGCCATGACCGTGGCGCAGGACGCGTATGCCGCGGCGCTGTCCGAGCGCGCCGAGCTGCGTGGGCGTCTCGGTGCGTATGCCGCGAAGGCTGCGGCCCTTGCTGCCGCACCGCCGCGCGCCGGGTTCGTGGCCGGGTCTGGGGCAGCGCGAGCGGGAGACCTCGAGGAGCTGGAGACCCGCGCCATGGCGGTGCTCGACCGGACGCCGGTGGATCTGGCCCGCGCGCGGGCTCTCGTCGCGGCATACCAGGCCTATCTCGCCAGCACCCAAAGCCCGCCGCCGCCCTCCACGGGCCGGACCAGTCCAGGAGCGGCGTCATGACCACGACCCTGCCGTGCACCCAGCCGGGCTGCACCGGAACGATTCTCGACGGCTACTGCGACGTGTGCGGCTCGCCGGCCACGGCTGCCGCGCCGGAGGCCGGGTCGGTGCCGACGGCGCCGGCCGGCATCGCCCAGACCCCGTCCACGGTGTCGCGGGCCTCGAACCGGCTCGCCTCCACAGCGCTCGGGTCGGCCCGGACCAGTGGCGGCAGCAAGGTCACCCGTCGTCTGGGCACGTCCTCCCAGCGACTGCGCGGGGCCCGGCTCGGTGCGGGGCTGACCTCGATCCCACCCGTGCCGATGGTCGACGCGGCCAAGGCCGTCCTGGCCGACCCGATGGTTCCCGAGGACCGGCGGACCTGCCCGTCGTGCGGGTCGCCCGTCGGCCGGTCCCGCGACGGCAAGCCAGGTCGGACCGAGGGGTTCTGCCCCACGTGCCGGAACCCGTTCTCCTTCGCGCCGAAGCTGAAGGAGGGCGATGTCGTCGGCGGGCAGTACGTCGTCGCCGGCGCGATCGCCCATGGCGGGCTGGGGTGGATCTACGCCGCGCGCGACCGCAACGTGTCCGACCGGTGGGTGGTGCTCAAGGGCCTGCTGAACTCGGGAGACCCTGATGCGCTCGCCGCGGCGATCGCGGAGCGGCAGTTCCTGGCCCAGGTCGAGCACCCGCTGATCGTCGAGATCTACAACTTCGTGTCCCACGAGGGCGCGGGCTACATCGTCATGGAGTACGTCGGCGGTACCTCGTTGAAGGAGCTGCTCAAGGACCGGATGAAGAAGGCCGGCGGCGTCTACAGCCCCCTGCCGCTGGACCAGGCGATCGCCTTCGTCATCGAGGTCCTCCCGGCCTTCCAGTACCTGCACGACCTCAACCTGGTCTACTGCGACTTCAAGCCCGACAACGTCATCCAGGTCAGCGACGCCGTGAAGCTCATCGACCTGGGTGGGGTGCGCCGGCTCGACGACCTCGACTCGGCGATCTACGGCACGACGGGCTACCAGGCGCCGGAGGTGCCGCAGGTCGGGCCCTCGGTGGCCTCGGACATCTACACGATCGGGCGCGCCCTGATGGTGCTGGCCGCAGAGTTCCGCGGGTATCAGAGCACCTACATCGCCTCGTTGCCGCCCGTCGACCAGACGCCCCTGTTCCAGAAGCACGACTCGTTCTACCGGCTGCTGCTCAAGGCCTGCGCCCCCGATCCTGCGGACCGGTTCGTCAGCGCCGACGAGCTGCGCGTCCAGCTCCTGGGGGTGCTCCGCGAGGTCGTCGCGCTCGACCGGGAGGGAGCGGCCGAGCACTCCACCTCGTCACTGCTCTTCGACGTGCCCACCGTCTCGGACGACTCGCTGGCCTGGCAGCACCTGCCCACCCTGCGCCGGGACGAGGGCGATCCGCAGGCGTCCTGGCTGCGGACGGTGAGCATCGACGACCCCGCACAGCGGCTGGTGGCCCTGGACAGTGCGCCGGCGCCGAGCCCCGAAGTGCTGCTGGCCACCGCCCAGGCAGCTCTGGAGTCAGGCGACTTCGACCGGGTCGACCAGGCCGTCCAGGCCTTGCTCGCGGACGACCCGTGGGAGTGGCGCGCGGTGTGGGTCGAAGGCCTCGTCGCGCTGGCCCGGGGCAGGACGAGCGAGGCCCAGAGCGCCTTCAACGCGGTCTACGGCCAGGTTCCGGGCGAGCTCGCCCCCAAGCTGGCCCTCGCGTTCGCCTGCGAGACCGGCGGCGAGGCCGATGTCGCCGAGGCGCTCTACGTCACGTGTGCCCGGACCGACGCCAACTACATCGCCCCGGCGGCGTTCGGGCTCGCCCGGATCCGCTCCGGGCGAGGTGACATCGACGGCGCCGTCCGTGCCCTGGACCTCGTGCCGGCGACCAGCCGTGCCTTCACCCAGGCCCGCCGTCGGCGCGCCGGGCTCCTCGCCGAGTCGGGTGGTGGGCTGCCGTCGCTCGCCGCAGCCCTGGCGAGCATCGACGACCTGACCATCGACCCGGTCGACCGCTCCCGTTTCCGGGTCGACGTCCTGGAGCTGGCCCTGTCGGTGGTGACCACGCAGGGCGCCGACCCGTCGGTCACCCTCGCCGGTCACCCCGCCTCCGAGCCTGCCCTGCGTGACGGCCTCGAGTCCGCGTACCGCGACCTGGCGACGCACGCCGACAGTCGGCAGGAGCGGGTCCGTCTGGTCGACGAGGCCAACGCGGTGCGCCGCTGGACGCTGCGATGACGGGGACCGCACCTGACCTCGCCGCCGGGGTCACCGGAGCAGAGGCCGGTATGCCGGTGGCGGCAGTGGCGCTGTCCTGTCCCGCATGCTCGGCACCGATCGGCGATAGCGACCGCTTCTGCGAGGCCTGTGGCGCCGAGCTGACTCCCGCCGTGGAGCTGCCGCCGCCGCAGACGGCAACCGTGACAGCCGCTCGGGCCTGCCACGAGTGTGGCGGCGAGGTTGCCCCCGACGGCTACTGCACTCAGTGCGGCGCCGGGGCCGTGAGCGAGCGCGACCACTTCGTCGAGGAGCCGGCACCCTGGGTCGCCGCGGTCTGCGACCGCGGCATCCGCCACGACCGCAACGAGGACGCCGTCGCCCTGCACGCGGGGGCCGAACCGGGCAGCCACGCCGTGCTCGTCGTCTGCGACGGGGTGTCGTCCTCCACCGACTCCGACGTGGCCAGCCTCGCCGCCGCGCGGGCGGCCCGCGACGTGCTCGCCGTCTCCCACCCGCAGGCGCTCGGCACCGCGGCGACCCGGCTGATGGCGACGGCGAGGGCCATGGAGGCCGCCGTGGATGCCGCCAATGACGCGGTCATCCGCCACACCACCGCGGGGCCCGGAAACCCGGCGTCGTGCACGTTCGTCGCCGCGGTCATCCAGCAGTCGCAGCTCGTCGTGGGCTGGGTGGGTGACAGCCGTGCCTACTGGTTGCCCGATGCCGGCGCCGGACAGCTGCTCAGCATCGACGACTCGTTCGCGGCGGAGCAGATCGCCGGAGGGATGTCGCGCGAGGAGGCGGAGAACGGGCCGCAGGCGCATGCGATCACCCGGTGGCTGGGCATCGACGCGCCGGACCACACCCCGCGGACCGCCTCGGTCGACCTGACCGAGCCGGGGTGGGTGCTGGTGTGCTCCGATGGCCTCTGGAACTACTGCTCTGAAGGGGACGCGATGTCAGCACTCCTCCACGAAACGGCCTCGAGGACCGGCTCCGCACCGCTCGACCTGGCCGATGGCCTGGTCGACTGGGCGAACGCCCAGGGTGGCATGGACAACATCACGGCGGCCCTCGCCCGGGTCGGCCCACCGACGACGGCCGGGCCCGCCAACCCCGCCACGACGGCCACCCCCGCCGTGGCGGCCACGCCCGCCACGGCGGCACCTGACACCGCCACCGCTCCAGCCCCCGCGGCATACCAAGAGGAAGGCACGCCAGATGGCAACGTTCTCAGCTGAGGTGTTCCAGAACGAGTTCCTGCCCGATGGCGGGACGGACGTCCACGCCATCGTGACGGTGACCTGTTCCGGTGCAGGCGAGGCGGGTCAGTCCGACTCGGGCGACGCCGGCGAGATCGTCATCGTCGACACCTCCGGATCGATGGGCGGCGACAAGATCGTCGCCGTGCAGCAGGCCGCCGCCGCAGCGCTCGACCAGGTGCTCGACGGTGTCTGGTTCGCTGTGATCGCGGGGAGCCACCTGCCGCGCCTGGCGTTCCCGGTCTCCCCCGAGCCCGCCATGGTGCGGATGGACCCGCAGGTGCGTGCCGAGGCCAAGGCTGCGGTGGGCTCCTTCTGGGCCGACGGCGGCACCGCCATGGGCACCTGGCTGAGGCTGGCGACCCGGGTGTTCTCGTCCGTGCCGAACCTGGCCCAGCGACACGCGATCCTCCTGACGGACGGGATCAACCAGCACGAGACACCGCAGGAGCTCAGCGCCGCCATCGAGGAGGCGAGGGGCAAGTTCCAGTGCGACTGCCGGGGTGTCGGTGAGGACTGGCAGGTGGCGGAGGTTCGCCGTATCGCCACGACCCTGCTCGGCAGCGTCGACCTCATCGCGCGCCCCGAGGACATGGCCGCGGACTTCGAGCAGATCATGCGGCAGGCGATGGGGCGTGGTGTCGCGGAGGCGACCTTGCGGGTGTGGGCGCCGCAGGGGGCGGAGGTGTTGTTCGTCAGACAGGTCTCGCCGACGGTCGAGGACCTCACCGCACGGCGACATGAGGTCAACCCGCTGACGGGTGGCTATCCCACGGGGTCCTGGGGCGACGAGGCCCGCGACTACCACGTGGCGGTGCGGCTGCCCGCGAAGTCGGTGGGTCAGGAACAGCTCGCTTCGCGCGTGCAGCTGGCCGTCGGTGACACGGTCGCGGCCCAGGGCCTGGTCAAGGCAAGGTGGTCCAACGACGACACCCTGACGGCCCGGATCGACCCGGCTGTCGCGCACTACACCGGTCAGGCCGAGCTCGCCGAAGCCATCCAGGACGGCCTCGCTGCAAAGGCCCTCGGCGACACCGACACGGCGACGGCCAAGCTCGGGCGGGCGGTGCAGCTCGCTGCGCAGACCGGCAACGAGGAGGCCACCAGCCGGCTGCGCAAGATCGTCGACATCGACGACCCCGAGACCGGCACCGTCCGGCTGCGTCGCTCGGTGAGCAAGCTGGACGAGATGGCGCTCGACACCTCCTCCACCAAGACCACGCGGGTCAGGAAATGAGCACCGTCACCTGCCCGAACGGGCACGACTCGACCGCGACGGACTACTGCGACGTCTGCGGGGTGCCGATCGCGCAGGAAGGTGGCGCGTCAGCAGCCGGTGCCAACGGTGCCAACGGTGCCAACGGTTCCGGCTCGGGGGCCGGGGCGGTCGGCGCGTCGGGAGCAGCGCCTGACACCGCTCCCGACGGACCGGCCTCGAGCGCGGAGGCAGCGACCCAGGAGTGCCCCAACTGCCAGACCCAGAACGATTCGGCCGCGCTGTTCTGCGAGGCGTGCGGCTACGACTTCACGACCGGGACGATGCCGCGCCCTGCCGAGGCCCCGACCTCGCCGCCGACCTCGTCGCTCGACCTGGACGCGGGGGACTCGGGGGGTTCGGGGGGTTCCGGCGCAGGGTCCGGCGAGGGGCAGACGCCCGCGCCACCGGTAGCTCCGGAGCTCGCCGTCGGCTGGGTGGCCGAGGTGTGGGTGGACCCGGACTGGTACGCGTCGCAGGAGAGCGACGACCCCTGTCCGTCACCGGGGCTGCCCGAGACCGTGCCGTTGCGGCTGCAGAGCCTGCTCATCGGTCGGCCGTCGGTCAGCCGCGGCATCCACCCGGACATCGACCTCGGCAGTGACCCTGGAGTGAGCCGGCGCCAGACCCAGCTGACGACCGATGGGTCTCGGTGGTGGGTCGAGGACCTGGAGTCCTCCAACGGCACCTACGTCGGCTCCGCGAGTGGTCCGCTGCCGGCGGCCCCTCTGCCACCGGGACAGCGGCGCGAGCTCGCCGAGGGCGACCGGGTCTACGTCGGGGCCTGGACCCGGTTGGTGGTGCGGCGCGCGACCGCGGAGGAACAGCAGCTCTGAGCTGCCGAGACTTGGTATGCCGCGTAGCTGCGTGGTGCGTGCTACCGCGGGACTCAGGTCTCGACGCAGAACTCGTTGCCCTCGGGGTCTGCCATGACGACGAGGTCTCCGTCATCGCTGTCGCCGATGACGGAGGCGCCCAGCGCCACCAGTCGGTCAACCTCGGCCTTGACTGGTCCCATCGCGCGAAGGTCGAAGTGCTGCCGGTTCTTGGCGGACTTGCCTTCGGGGACCTTGTGGAACCACAGGTTGGGGCCGCCCCATCCGGGTGGCTCGACCCACGCACGATCGGCAGTGCTGTCCTCGTCGACGTTCGACCCGAGCGCCTCGGCCCAGAAGGCGGCGAGCACCAGCGCGTCGGAGCAGTCGAAGGTCACGGATTTCACGAAGGAAGCCATGAGTACACGTTAGGCAATGCGGTGCCCCGCACCCGTCGAAGCTGGCTAGTCCGCAAGGAGGCCGAGGGTCCTGCTGGCGAGGCTGCGCACGAGAGCCATCTCTTCACTGTCGAGGACTTCGCTGGCCGAGGCATCCACCGGCACGGCACGAAGGGCGGTGTCCAGCTCGCGCAGGCATTGGTCCGGGTGGTCACCGAAGACCTCCGTCTCGCTGTCGAGAGCGGTGCCCAGACCACTGTCATCGAACAGCCGCTCCCAGCACTCTTCGAGCGAGGACTGCCCGGATGGAGTCCGGCTGGTCCAATCCCGACGCTGGTAGTCCTCGTCGGCGAGGTCGCTGAGTGCATCGCGGACCATCTCTTCGTGCACCTGCATCTGGGCAACCTTCCAACATCCGGGTCCTGCACGGGTCCTTTACGGCTCCAGTGTGAGGCTGACGGGCCCCCTTGCGTCCGACAGGGGCGTCGACTCACCGTCCACACGAGGAAGGACCGGACGCGAACGTCCGGTCCTTCCTCGTTGCTGACCGCCGCGAGGCGGCGCGTCGTTGTCCCTTGTCAGCCGAGGTACTTGCTCCACGGGCCGGTGATGGCCAAGGTGATCCCCGGCGTCTGGATGTTCACGAACAACACCTTGCCGTCGTCGCTGAAGGTCGGTCCGGTGAACTCGGAGTACTCCGGGGCCGCCGCCGTGCCGATGTTGAGCTGGTTGCGGGCGATGGCGTACGTCGGGCCGCCGGGCACCGAGCTCAGCACGTGCGAGGCGCCGACGCCGTCCTCGGCGAGCACCAACGTGCCCCAGGGGGTGACGGTCACGTTGTCCGGACCGTCGAACACCATGTCGGAGTACTTGGGGGACGCCCCGGTATCCGAGGTCGTCTGGTGGGGGAAGTAGGTCACCAGCGTGATGGTCTGGTCGCGGTAGGAGTAGAACCACACCATCCCGTCGTGCTTCACCGCGTCGGCGGGCAGGTCCGCGCTGTTGAAGGCGAAGCTGTTGACCACGTAGACGCCGGAGTCGATGCCGTAGACACCCTCGAACTTCTTGCCACGGGTGATCTCACCGGTGAACTGCTTGCGCACCGAGGTGGTCTGGCCGTCCCGCTCGGGGACGTGGACCCAACGGACAGGGAACGGTCGCCCGAGCTGCGCCGAGGTCAGGTAGGCGACGTCCGGCAGGACCGACCCGTCGTCCATGATGATCGCCATCGCCTCGAGCTCACCGGCGGTCGGGCCGAGCTTGGCAGCGATGCCGTCACTGAGCCGGACGCCGGCCGGCGCGGTCCACCGGTAGAACAGCCCGTTCGGGTTGCTGGCGTCCTCGGACAGGTACACCTGGCGGCGGGTGGGGTCGATCGCGAGGGCTTCGTGGGCGTAGCGACCGAAGGCCTTGATCGGCTCCGGGTGTGCCCGACCGTCGGCGAAGACCTCGAAGACGTAGCCGTGGTCCTTGGAGTAGGTGCCGCTCAGACCGCTGCCGGACCAGCTCGCCCCGGCTTTGGTCTCGGTCTCCTCACAGGTCAACCAGGTGCCCCACGGGGTGGGGCCACCGGCGCAGTTGGTCAGGGTGCCCGAGATGCCCACCCACTCGCCGTGGTTGCGGCCCTGGTCGTCGGTCTCGATGACGGTGCAGCCACCGCCCTGCAGAGCGGTCGGGTCGTAGACCGTTCCCTCGATGTGCGGGACGCCGAGGGCAGCCCCCGCGGGGAGCTCGTGGTTCTGGATCAGCCGCAGCCGGTTCTTGGGCGCCTTGAAGACGGCCGTCCCGTCGTGGTTCGACGGCGTCGGCCCTTGGCCATCGCGCATCTGGGTCTGGCCGGCGCGCGTGACGACGGTGTAGCGGAAGCCGGGCGGCAGGGCCAGCAGGCCGTTCGGGTCGTCTACCAGGGGCGGGAACGGGCCGGGCTGCTTGTGGCCGCCGCCGGGGCGACGGTCTGAGGACGACGTCGGCGCGGCCTCGGCGAGGCTCGGCGTGGCACCGGCCACGACCAGTCCCACCCCCGCGGCGGCGCTTCCGGTCAACATGGCTCGACGGGTAGTGGTCATGGACCCTCCAGGGGATTCAAAGTGCGGTGCAGGTCGCTCGTCACCCTCGCCACCAGACCTGAATACAGGCCCGAACCGTTGAGGACCGTTCGGTGACGGGCAGGTGAACGCTTGGGGACACCGCACCATTGCCCGTATGCCGCGTTGCGCCAGGAGGCGCGTACTCACGCGTTGCGTTTATCCCGCCACCGCACGGTCGCTCCTCAGCCATGTTCGCCCCCTGATGCGGCCGCACGACCGAAGGGTCCGCCTCCCACCTTCGTGTACGGGTGTCGAGCGGGCGCGCACGCTTGAGGGAGAGGCCAAATGTGGTGAGCCGACCGAGTCATTCCGCCGCCAGTCAGCGCCCTGAGACGACCGAATCAAGTCGGGCGGTTCGTACGGCGCGTGCGTTCGCTGCTGCGGGCGTAGTTGCTGACCGCTGAAGCGAGTGGCCTGTTGGCAGTAGTTTCGCCCCGTCCAGAAGCGATGAGTCTGGCGGTGGTCTCCGGTCTGTACGTCACACGCATTCATCGCACTCTTAACGGGAGACATCTTGAAGCTTCTTCTCACGTCCGGGGGCGTCACGAACACGAGCATCCGCGATGCGCTGGTCGACTTGCTAGGCAAGCCGATCGCCGACTCCACGGCCCTCTGCATCCCCACGGCGCAATGGGGCCACCCGATGTGTGGGCCGGCCTCGGTGCGTGGCTTCGTCAGTGGCATGACCTCTCTGGGGTGGAAGTCGCTGGGCGTCCTCGAGCTCACCGCACTCCCCAGCATCGGCGAGGAGCGCCGGGTCCCCTGGGTCCGGGAGGCGGACGTCCTGCTGGTGGACGGCGGCGATACGACGTACCTGTGCCACTGGATGCGGCAGTCCGGACTGGCGCAGCTCCTACCGTCACTTCCCGAGACGGTCTGGGTGGGAGTGAGCGCCGGGAGCATGGCGATGACTCCCCGGATCGGTGCCTACTTCGTCGAGTGGCCGTCCGCGCCGGACGACAGGACCCTAGGGGTCGTCGAGTTCTCGATCTTTCCCCACCTGGACGTCTTCCCGGGCAACACAATGGCCGAGGCGGAGCCGTGGGCCGCCGAAATCGCGGGTCCGGCGTACGCCATCGACGACCAGACGGCCATCAAGGTAGACAACGGCACGGTCGAGGTCGTCACCGAGGGGCACTGGAAGCTGCTCGCATAGCCACGGTCAACCACCGCTCAGCGTTTGCCACGTGCCGCCCGCTCCGGCCGGACGCCGGTCCTACCGGCAATCGTCAAGCAGCCGCGAGACGGGCGGGTCGCCTTTTCGACTTTGAAGGTGACCCCGTGGAGATTCCCATCGTCAGTGAGAGGATCACAATCCATTTGTGTTTCCCTTGACGGAGCAGCCGAGCGAAGGACGAGGATGAGGACCCTGCACTTAGGTCTGCGCGTCGAGGAACCCGACCGTTCTCTGGCCTTCTACACGGCGTTGGGGTACGAGCTGCTTGGCACCGTCCCCGAGACCGAGCTGGGCAGCCTGATGATGCTGGCGCTGCCCGGTGACGAGTTCGTGGCCCTGGAGCTCGTGCACGACCCGTCCCGCGGCCCGGTGGAACCCGCTGGCTTCAGCCACGTCGTCATCCAGGTCCAGGACGTGCACGCGACGGTCGCGGACCTGACTGGACGAGGGATCCAGGCTGAGGAGCCCGGATCGCCCGACGGATCCGGAGCCTTCTGGACGGCGTGGGTCGTCGACCCGGACGGCTACCGCATCGAGCTCGTCCAGTGGCCCGAAGGGCATCCCGATGGCATGACGCGGTCCGACCTGGCCGATCCAGGACAGAGCCGGTGAACGGGGCCCGCCCGCGCAGCGCCCGGGAGGTAGTCGAAGAGATGCTCCGACGACAAAGGGCGGGCGACGAGACGTTCCTGGACGACCTCGTGACCGCCGACATGGTCAACCACGCCGCCGGCCCCCAGGGCCGCGAGGGTCTCAGGGCGATCCTGCGCACCATCGACGACGACCTCGGGCCGGTCGAGCTCGAGCAGCACCACCTGATCGGTGAGGGAGACCTCGTCGTCCAGCACGTGACGTTGCACGGAACCCATCGGGCATCCACGATGCCGCTGCTCGCCGACTCACCGGTCACGGGTCGTCCGGCCGCCTGGACCTTCATCCACATCTGGCGGGTCGCCGACGGGATGCTCGTCGAGCACTGGGCTTGCCGCGACGACATGGGCCTGCTCGAACAACTCAGGCCGTCGTGACCGCGGGCGGGTTTACGGTGGGCGTGGTCACGCCTCACGCGGCCAGCGGACCCGAGGCCGAGCTGCCCGCGATAACGCGAGGTCGCGTCAGCACCGTCCTGTTTCGAACCGGGCCGGCACCGGAGGGATCACGGGTGCCGACGGGGACCACTCCAGCCGCCCATGCGCAGCTTCGCGCCTCGACTGAGTCCGCCGCGCTCGACCGGGCAGCAACGGCGTTCAGCGGCAGGAGGCTCGCGGCTGTCGCCCACGCGTCGACGACCTCCGGCTACGTCATCGGCCACCGCGAGGAAGTCCACCTCATCGAACGCCTCTCGCAGCGCTTCGGCGTCCCTGCTGTCGCCAGCTGCGCGGCTGTCGCGGCAGCCCTGCGGACGCACGGGGTCGAGCACGTTCAGCTGGTGCACCCGCCTTGGTTTGACGAGGAGTTTGACGAGCTCGGCGCGGCATACTTCCGCAGACACGGTTTCGAGGCCGTGGTGACCAAGGCACTGGGCCTGCCCGACGACCCGGCCCGCGTGGCCCCGCAGGACGTCATCAACTGGGTCGAGCACCACGCCGAGTACCGGGCCGAGGCGCTCCTTCTTGCCGGGAACGGATTCCGTGCCGCGGACGCGATCGAAGAGCTGGAACTGCGCACAGGTCGACTCGTGCTCGAGGCCAACCAGGCGCTGTTGTGGGCAATCTTGGCTGTTACGGGCATGGGGTGGGACATAACCGGCTACGGCCGCTTGCTCCGGGCAAGCACTTCCACGACGTAATCCGCCGCATCACGATGGCCGATCACACCCGTTCTCAGCTTTCCCCAGAAATCGCCTTGCAGAGCCCAGCGGTCGGCTGGGACAGGCGGACTCAACCTGGCTCCAACTCCGCGGGTACCCGGCACCATCAAACCTGCCCCGGCCCGCGCCCAAGAGCACAGTCACACCGCCGCCTGTCGGCTGTGCTGCGAACTTTGACCGGCCTCGCTGGGCTCCCACCTCAGGGTAACTCGAGGTGGGGTCAAGGGCTCAATACGCCGAACGGCTGGCACGGGCGGCACGCTCGCCTAAGCGCGGCGATCAGGCGACACCCGGAGCAGCGTTCGGGCACTATGGCCGGACTTGACCCTCGAGCAGGTTGAGACGGGAGGTTGCACTCGTGGAGAACGAACTGTTGAGCATTGGCCGACTGGCGTCGATCAGCGGGTTGCCCGTCAGCGCGCTGCGCTTCTACGACGGTGCCGGTGTGCTGCCGCCTTCGGTGGTCGACCCGTCGTCCGGGTACCGGTTCTACCAGCCGAGCCAGGTGGTTCAGGCACGGCTCGTGGCGCACCTGCGCCGGGTGGGACTACCTCTGGACGACATCAGAACGATCCTGGCCGATCCGGCCAGGGCCGGGTCGATCTTGACCGCGCATCTGGGCCGACTGGAAGCCGGTTTGGCCGATGCCCGCAGGGAGATCTCCATCGTCCATCACATGCTCGAGAACACGGAGACCACCATGCACAAGTTCACCTTGCCCGCCGACGAGCTCATCCGCGCGCTGCGAGAGGTCCGTCATGCCGTCTGTGAAGATCCGGGGCAGCCGCGCCTGAACGGCGTATTCCTCGACAGCGAACCCGGTCAAGTTCGCGTCGTCGCGACGGATCGATACCGCCTCACCACCAGCACCGTGGCCACGTCGGAGCAGAGGGACCTTCGGCTGCTGCTGCCGACGGCGGCCGTTGACGAGCTCCTCGGCCGCGACTACTCCGGCTCTGTTGAGGTCACGGTGTCGCAAGGCACCATCACGCTGTCCGGTGACGGCGGCACAGTCCGGGCGCAGGTGCCCGATGTGGACTTCCCGCCCTATCGCAGTTGGCTCGAGTTGGGCCGCACGGAAGTACCGTTCGACGCCGCGGCATTGCGGGCAGCACTGACTGCCGAGGCGACCGAGACCCAAAGCCGGGCCAACGACGGTGTGACGTACGAGGTCAGCCGGCTCAGCGTCACCAGAAGCACAGTGGAGGTTGGCGCGTCCGACGACCCGGATGCACAAGTGGTCGGGGTGAACCGTGAGTTCCTGCTGCAGGCACTCGAGGGCGGCGCCCAGCTGACTCTCGCCTTGGACGACCCGATCGCCCCCTTGGCCATCCGTAACCCGGACCGGGAGGGCGCGCTCTCGATCCTGATGCCGGTCCGCTTGGAGCAGCCCGCCTGAACAGCGAGCAGTACTCAATGGTCCGTCTCAATGGTCCGTCGCGGGACGCGTCACGCAGGCCCGAGCGTCCCGCGCACGGACCCCTCCGGAACCTCCGAGCCGGACTGCACAAGCGACTCGTCGGGGAGGTGAGTCTTTCCGCCGCCTGTCGGCGCGCTGCCTGGGCTGAGGTCGCAAGCGCATCAGAGCTCTCTTCGTTCGCGAGGGCGGTGTCAGGCATGGCCGGCTCAGTCCCGGTTGGCGGCCACCCAGGCATCGATCGACCCCAGCACCGTGTCCGTGACGCTGTGCCTGGGGACGAAGCCGAGGACTGCTCGCGCTTTCTCCATCGAGAACAAGGGGGCCCGCCCAATGTGCTCGATGGTGCTTGCTGCCTGCTCCGGATCGACACGGGCGGCGAACTCACTCCACGGAACGAACTCCAGGTTGGGCTCATGACCGAAATGGCGGGCGACGAGCACGGCATACCCCCGCAGGGTCAGCGCCTGCGTGCAGACGCTGTTGAAGCTGTGCGACGCGGCTTTGTCGGGCTGTTCCAGGCACGCTTGGTGCAGCCCTGCGACGTCCTCGGCATGCACGTGGTGGATGGTCTCGCCACCCCGGTCAGGTAGCAGGCAAGAACCGTCGGCCCGAAGCCCGTCGATGACAGCCGGGTCCAGGTTGCCGGCTGGACCGATCGGCATCCACCCGGGGCCGCTGATGTGGCCCGGGTGGACCACGGTCGCGCGGACGCGGTCCTGGCTCTCCAGGTAGCGCTCGATCGCCAGCTTGTTGATGCCGTACTCACCGTACGGGTCCTTGGGTGAGTCCTCGGTGGTGGGGACCAGCGCGCTGGCCCCATAAGACCAGACGGTTCCAGTGTGGATGAGGTGCTGTCCGTCAAGCGCCTCGACCAGCTGACGGGCCTGCGCTGGCGTGAAGCACGTCAGGTCCACCACCGCGTCGGGGTTGAGCTGCGCGACAGTTGCACCGAATAAGCGGCCCGTCTCCGCCTCCTCGCGGTCGCACACCACCATCTGCACCGCTCCCCAGAGCGGGTCCTCACGATAGGCCCGGCGCACGCCACGACTGATGACGACCACCTCGTGTCCGGACCTGACCAGGCTCGGCACCAGATACGTGCCGATGTGTCCCGTGCCTCCGATGACGACCACGCGCATGGTTGCGACCATATCTTCGCGCATCGGCCCCGGTCTCACTCGCAACCCTGTGATGCGTCATATCGCCGCGAATACTCTTCGCTGGCGCCAGGCTTTGGCCCGTGATGTAGCCGAGCTCACGATTCGGGATCTGCGCTCAGCCCAGTACGGAAACTGCACGGCTGAGTTTGGCTCAAACGAGTGTCTGAAGGAGCCAATTGGTTCCCTCGTTCAGCCAGGTTGGCGGCAGTCCTGGCAGCTTCGGTTCTGCGGTCGGTGCCCTCGGGCAGATTCGAACTGCCGACACCCGCTTAGCAGCGAGCCCGGGGAGGGTGGATCGCGGATTCCATTGCGCTGCAAATGTTCCCGCGCGGCCGTGTGCGGGGTGATTCTGACCAGTTCGGAAGCTACGGGTACCTCTGGGGTGCCTCGTTCGCGCTGACATGGCCCGCCCTAGGGGCACCGTCGAGGAAGCGACGGACGAGGCGAAATCGTGTAACCCAGATGCCGGCCCCGAAGGCCGCCAGAACCACGCACGCGACACGGAGCCAGCTAAAACCCTCCCGGCTCATGGCTTCGGCCTGCGTCCAAGTCCAAAAGATAAGGTTGAGGACCATAAATACGGCCACGAGGGGAGAGTCGCCGCCCCGGTTCGAGCGTCGACGCGGTGCTCCTTCGGGATCCGGGCGAGCTGACGCTTCCATCCGACAAGTGTGTACCCCGCTCGGTCCGTTTGCGCGTCAATCGCTACTGGATCGGCCAGATGGAGCCACCGACCAGATAGCGGAGCAGGGGAGTCTGCAGGAGTAGTCGGGTCAAGGGTGACGGGATCCGGACGATCTCCTCTTCCCGACTGCGGAGGTCGGATACCTACACGCCCACAACTGGCGGCGTTCGGAGCACGGGTCGACGACTGGTCTAGGCAAACGCCCGCACGACCTCCGGCGCATGGCTGCCAGCCTGTGGATCGCGGCGGGCATCGACATCAAGACTGTGTCGTCGTGGCTCGGTCACTCGACGGCCAAGCTGACCCTCGATACATACGGCCACCTGATGGGGACCAACGCTGACAGTGCCGCTCTGGAACGTGTGAATCGGGCGATGGCTGGGACGGCCCAGAGTCAAGGGGTGCGCGCAGAGCCGTCGAGTGACGAGGCCTAGTGGTCGAGGTGACCGTAGACGTGGTGGTTGACATGAGGGTCGGTTTCGAGGATGAAGTCGACGACTATCCAGAAGTCAGTAATTCGCGGGTGCGCCAAGGCTTCCTGGCGTCCCAGCTTCGTACCCCAGGTCTGCCCGTCCTCGTACGGAATCGCTGCCTGGACCGCTGTTGCGGCGGGCTCGCGGCTGCTGTCGACGGGCCCGACCCGGGCGCCAAAGGTGGTGCGGTCATCGTCTGCGGCGCCTTCGAACGTCCCAAGGATGACGTCAATCCACGCCTCGAACTCGCCACCATGCTGGTGCAGCGCGGCGAACGCGATCGCGTATGGCCCGTCACCGTCCAGGACGAAGTTCTTGGTCAGGGTGAAGTGGGCCCCGCAGTCGGAGCACTCTTCCTCCGAGACCGTCGGTGGGCCGTCCAAAGTCAGGTTCACGACGGCATTCTGCATGTGTCGGGTACGGATCAGGTACGGATCGAGCCTGCCAGCGAGAAAAGATCGGCGGCCGCGGATCGCAGAGATGGCCTCTGACCTGCGAAAACCTGGTGGTGCCCTCGGGCAGATTCGAACTGCCGACACCCGCTTTAGGAGAGCGGTGCTCTATCCCCTGAGCTACGAGGGCGGGGGCCTGACCGGCCGACACCGGGACGCCAGGGCGCGTCCGTGGATGGTCCAATCCTGCGTCAGGCAGGGTATCTGACCGTCCGGCTCGCCTCCGCATTCGCCCACACGGGCTAGAGGTGGCCCACGCCTGCGCGGATGGCGACGCTGGCTGCGCCGCGGGTCCAGAGGTCCTCCTGGCCGGCGTCCACCTCGATGCGCACCTCGGACGCGATGCCTGAGAACCCATGGACAGCAAGGGATTCGCGCGCGGCGGGTTCCATGAGACCGAAGGCCGCCGAGCTCTCCCCGGCGATGATGACCAGCTCAGGGTCGACCAGGTTGCAGAGCCCGGCGAACCCACGCCCTAAGGCGTCGCCCGCGCCGCGGAAGGCTGACCGTGCGCGCTCCGCTGCGGCTCCCTGCCCCGCAGCGACGCGCATCGCCTCTGCCACCGACTCACAGCCACTCACCGCGCAGATCGCGTCGTCGCCGGCGAGCGCCTCGAGGCAGCCACGGGCGCCGCAGGTGCAGACCCGACCATTCGGGTCGAGGGGGAGGTGCCCGAACTCGCCTGCAATGCCCCGGACGCCGGTGTGCAGCCGGTCGCCGAGGACCAGGCCGCACCCGATCCCGATCCCCAGCGTGACCACGGCCAACGTCCGGACGCCGCGGCCGCGGCCGAACCAGTGCTCAGCAAGGGCAAGGGTGTTGGCGTCGTTCTCCACGACGACGGGGAGGTCGAGCGTGGCAGCCAAGGGTTCGCGAACAGGCACGTCGCGCCAGCCGAGGATCGCGGACAGCCGGCAGGCTCCCGACCCGGGGTCGATGTCGCCGCTCAGGCCGACGCCCACCCCCAGCACGTCGGCTCGGTCGCACCCGGCCGCCAGGAGGAGCTCGTCGACCGCACCACACACGGCGGCCAGCGCGACGGACGGCTCGGTAGATGCGAGGGGGACGGTGTGTCGACCGATCACCGTCGCGGCCAGGTCGGTGAGGACAGCGCTGACCGCCGTCGGCCCCACCTTGACGCCCAGGGCGACATGTCGCCCCGGGTTGACGGACAGGACCTGCACCGGTCGCCCACGACCCGCTACAGCGGGCCGCGTCACAGGTTGGTCGGAAGCCGACGGGCGGCCGGTCTCGCGCAGGTAGTCGTCGTCGATCAGCGGACGCAGCGACCTGGTCACGGTCGAGGCGTCCAGGCCGGTCCACTCCGCGAGCTGGCCGCGGGTGACCGGTCCGTACCGCAGGGCCAGCGAGAACAGCTCGGCCCTTCCGGGGTCGGCGAGACCCCCGGCGAGACCGCTGGCGAGACCCCTGGCGAGACCCCCGGTGTGACCCTGCGTCTGACCGCCCGCCGGCCACCGCGCCGGCCCACGGGTCACACCCGCAGCCGGACCCCGGGACAGCCCGGCGGCCGGGCGCGAACCGCTCCGGCCGCAGGGTGCTGACGAAGGACTCATCCGAGCTGCAGCTCAACCCAGTTGAGGTTGATCGCGCCGACGTTGCTCGCGCCTCGCCCGATGGTGACCAGGTTGAGGCCGGCCTGCAGCCGCAGCGACCCGTTCAAGTTGCCCCAGCTGTCCCAGGATGTCGTCGAGGGGAAGGTGACGCGCTGCGGTCCGTCGACGACGGTGCCGTCGGCCCGCTCGCTCGAGACGGTCATGGTGCTCGACGCGGCCAGCCCGTTCGCGTAACGCCACCGCACGGCATACGTGCCAGCCTTGGGCGCCTGCACCGCGAAGGTGACCAACGCGTCCCCGGGCTCGCCGCCGGCCTCGAGCTTGTCGACGAAGCCCGACCCGTCGTATCCCGGGTGGTTGTTGTTGAAGTTCGCGCCACCGGCCCAGGTGGCCCACGCGGCGTGGAACCGGGTGACCTGGCGCTGCGGGACGACGTGGAACAGCGCGCACGCGTGCGGTGCCAGGCTCGCCTTGGCCTCCGTGCGCAGACCGAAGTCGCGCCGAGCCCAGACATCCCTGACCTTCGCCGACCCGGCGATGCCCAGGTCGCGCGCGAAGCTGAGCGACTTGTCGACGGTCGCGGTGTCGCCACGGTTGAAGAGGGCGACGACCCAGGACCCGTCGGGCAGCTGGCCCGCCCACCGCTCAGTGTCGCGCGACGAAGGATCAACCGAGTAGGGAGTTCCGTTGTGGTACAGGGGTTTTCCGACCAGTCCCTTGCGGTGCAGGTCGAGCACCTCGGGCTGCGTGAAGACCCAGCCGTGCGGGCCGATGTCGGAGTAGAGGTCGGCGATCGCGATCGGTGAGCCCGCGATCGTCATCAGCGTCACGGCGGTCTTGCGCTCTGCGTCGCTGGCAAAGGTGTGCGCCCGCAGGAAGTCACCGTCGAGGATGAGCTGCCCGCGTCCGTTGCGGTGCGACCAGCCGGTGAAGCCGCAGAACGGGTTGAACCAGTTGGGCCAGGCGTTCTGCCAGTTTTGGCGTCCGCCGCTGAGCCGCTCCCAACCGCCCTTGTCGGCGTCGGCGTTGATCCGCACCATGTCGCCGTTCGCGAGCTCTGCCGCGGCGTTGTCGAACAGGTGCGGCATCACCAGCGACACCTCCATCGCGTCGCCCGCCGCCTCGTTCATCCAGTGCAGGGCGGTGACGTAGTTCTCCCGACCGTGCGCTGCGTTGACCCGCCCGATGTTGGCGTCCATGCCGTCCTCGTACCAGGACAGGAAGTCGATCCGCAGGAACGGCACCGCCAACCGCTTGAAGTACTCGACGTACCCTTGGACGTACTCCTTGGCCCCTGGCTTCGTGACGTCCACCCAGTACAAGGTGTTGCCGCCGATATCCCGGGCGAAGAAGTCGCCCTCGGCGACGATGTCGGCGATCTTGATGTCCGGCCGGCCCACGACCGTCTTGGTCGGGTCCTCGACGGCAGCTTTGTGCACCCAGAGCGGGTTGTAGTAGACGCCCAGGGTCATCTTGCGCTGGGCGAGGTAGGCGGCCCAGTAGGCCCAGTCGTGGGTCCACGAGTCGTTGTAGCTGGTGATGTAGCCGTGCTCGGTCGTGCGCGAGGAGCCCTCGATCCAGCCGTCGGTGCAGGCCATCTCGTACCCGCTCGGCGCGAAGTCGCTCGCCAGCCAGTCGATGTTGGCCTTCCACTCGTCCTCGGGGATCGGGGCGTTGTGGGGGAAGGACCAGCCGTAGATGTTCCAGTACAGCGGCCCCGGACCGCTGCGGGTCCAGGTGCTGTTGCGACTCACCCGCGCCAGCGGTGCGGCCGAGGGCGGCGTGGCGCCCTGCGTCATGGACTGTGCTGCGGCGTATGCCGGGTCGGCCAGCTCGAGGGCCGTGGCCAGTGAGATGAGTCCGCTGGAAGCCAGCAGGGCGCGTCGGGTGATCGCCATTGATCGTGCTCCTTCGGGGGAGAGGTCAAGGGTGCCGCCCGGGGTGTTATGCGGCATTTGCTCCCTTCGACCATCTTCTCCCGATTTAGATGCGTCAAGCACTAAATTCGGAGAGGACCTGCTGCGGGAGCACTCGACGGCGCCCCCTCGGCGCTGTTCCAGGTGCCCCGCCGATGGTTTTCGGGTGCCCTCCCACCGGCGAACAGCCGCTGACAAACGGCACGATCCACGCTATTCGGTGCACCGTCCGGGGTCCAACGTCAAGAAACGACAAATAGTCCACGCATCCGCAGGCGTCGGATCATGCTGAGGATCGTTGCCGGATCGGACGGGACGCCGACCTCGATCCACTTCTGAGCGGGGCAGTCGTGGGGCCCTCACTCACTCCTGCCATGCCCATGTTGTGCCACGGAGAGGGACCACTATGCGTATCACCAAACGGACTGCCGTCATCGCTGTCGCCGCTGTTGTCGGCCTTGGAGTTTCGGGAGGCACGGCCTACGCCGCCGGCCTGATCCCAGGTTCGGACGGCGTCATCCACGGTTGCTACAACAAGACCAACGGCAACCTTCGGGTCGTCGCAGCGGGCACCGCGTGCCGCAACCCCGAGAAGACGCTCGCGTGGAACCAGACCGGACCTGTCGGCCCGCAGGGTCCCGCAGGTCCGCAAGGCCCCACGGGTGCGACCGGAGCGACCGGGGCGACGGGCGCCACCGGCGCGACGGGTGCAACCGGCCCGGCCGGGCCGACCGGGCCTCAGGGACCCGCCGGCAACGACGCTCCCAAGACCTTTGCCGGGGAGTTCCAGGGGACCAGCCTGGCCGTCTGGTCGGGCACCGCTGCCTTCACGGTGACCCACAACGGTGCGGGCTCCTGGTCGATCCATATCCCGGCCGGGACGTTCCCCACGGGGACCGGCGTCGGCAACGGGTGCCCGATCCCGATGGTCCAGGCGCTGGTGCCGGGTGGTCCGATGATCATCGACCAGAACCTCTGCGGGCCGATCACCGGTGACGGAAGCGTCCGGCTCGACGTGCGCAGTGCCGACGGCAGCGACAACCACTTCGTGAGCTTCGTGGTGACCGCAGTCGGCTGAGCCAAGACCGATGGATCGGCTCCCGGGCACCAGGTGCCCGGGAGCCGATCCACGAGGCCAGTCCGACGCTTGCACTTCGCCGTGCGGCGCCGAGCCGCAGTTCAGCGCTGCCCGGTCCACCCCCCGACCGGACAGGTCAACCTCATCCAAATGGACGATACCGAGCCTGTTCGGCCTCCACCGCATGACGTGCTTTTCTACGTTGCATGGTGCAGAGCGTCGCCCCCGCGGCGCTCCTACGGAGGATCTATATGCGCAAGCCCATCGCCGTCCTCGGCGTTGCCCTCGCCCCTGTCGCGCTGACCGCAGGGGTGATTGCCGCGGCGCCGCAGACTGCGGACGGCGCGATCGCGACGTACAAGCTGACGTACGCCTCGCTGCCGAACGGCACGAAGCAGGTGGTCCGCTGGAACGGCTGCCAGAAGACGATCACCTACAAGGTGAACCTGGCGGCGGTGCCGAGCGCGCAGCGCTCCGCCGTCCTGTCGGACACCAAGGCGGCCGTCGCCAAGGTCGCCCTGAACACCAAGTTCGTCTTCACCTACAAGGGGACGACCAGCGAGGTGCCCAAGGTCGGCTCGATGGCCAGGCAGTCCGCGGAGCTGGTCATCGCCTTCACGTCGCCCTCTAAGACGAACTACTCGCTCGCGGGGTCGACCCTGGGCCAGGGCGGTCTCTACTACGGCTGGGTCTCGCGCACGGTGAACGGCAGGACCAGCTACACGGTCGCGGCGCAACGCGGGTTCGTCGTGATCGACACCCCGCAGATGCTCAACCAGGCCAGGGGCGGCACCGGCACCGGGCTGCGTCGCACGAACCTGCTGGCTCACGAGCTCGGCCACGCCGTCGGGCTCCAGCACGTCAGTGACACCCGTCAGCAGATGTATCCCTCCATCCGGACGGCCTCGCCCACGCTCTTCTACACCGGCGACCGGGCCGGCCTGGCCAAGGTCGGGAAGGCTGCCGGCTGCATCAACACGGCGTACATGCCGTTGAAGGACCTCAGCTAACCGCCCCACCTGCCCGGCACCATCGCGTGCCCGGCCCCACAGACTGCCCGGCGTCACGACCGCCTGGCAGACCGACTGCCCCCTCGCCCACAGGCGAGGGGGCAGTCTTCTTTGTGGTCCCTCAACCGCCGTGCGCGCTTATACATCAGAAATGTCTGCCGTGGGGTGGTCTTTACCAAACCTAGAACCAACCGGGGGATATCTAGTGGAACCAATGACCCTTTAACGGGGGATGTTGCCCAAAGTCATATACAAATCAACTGAGACGAGATCAACTCAGCGGGGGCCACCGATCAGGCCGGCCACCAAGTCACTAACAGAGGACCCCCCAATGAAGTTCACTCGTAAGCGCGCAGCAGCCGTCGCCACCGGTGCAGCCCTCACCTTCATCGTCGGCGGAGTCGCCTTTGCCTACTGGAGCACCACGGGCTCCGGCACCGGCTCGGCTGCGACCGGCAACGTCGTCGCGGTCACCATCCACGCGACCAGCACCCCCGTCGCCGGTCTCTACCCGGGCGGCCCGACGCAGAACGTGTCCGGCAACTTCGACAACCCCAACAGCGGCTCCGTCTACGTCAAGCAGGTCACCGTCGCCGTCGACCCCACCTGGTCCGTCGGCACGACCCTCCCGTGCACCGCCGCTGACTTCACGGTCACCCAGCCGGCCGTCAACAACGCCGAGATCGCCTCCGGCACCGGCGTCGGCGCCTGGGGCACCGCGACCATCAAGATGAACAACCTGGCCACCAACCAGGACAACTGCAAGGGCGTCACCGTCCCGCTGGTCTTCTCCAGCAACTGATCGTGACGACGCAGGCCTGATCCCCGCCCGGTGGTGTCACCCCCCGATGCCACCGGGCGGCAGGTCGTCGAAGCAGGACCCCAGCACGACCCACGCAGGACCACCAGCGCCACCCGCCAGCCGGCCTTGAGGGCCAGGACGCGGACCGCCGCTCACCACACCCGGGAGAACCCGCACATGGCCACCACACCGCAGCAGCTCCGCACGCTCGCGGTCGCCACCGGCGTCGTGGTGCTCCTCGGAGTCCTCGGCGGCGTCGGAGTCTGGCTCACCCGGGCCGATCCCGCACCGCAGCCCGGCGCCCTGCGCGTGGTGGAGAGCAACGGCGGCGCGTCTGCCCAGAGCCCGCCCGGCCACGCACCGTTCGTGGCGGTCGGTAGCGTCAGCCAGCTGCACCCCGGGCAGATGCAGACGCTGCAGGTGACGGTCACCAACCCCGACGAGGTGGCGTACCAGATCCTGGAGCTCACCGCGACGCCCCAGGACGCAAACCCCTACTGCTCAGGCCACACCAACCTCGTGGTCAGCAGCTACCAGTCGAGCAAGCCCGGCTCGCGCACCTACCTCGTGCCACGCAGGTCGAGCATCACGATCCCCCTCACGATCATGATGCTCAACACCGCCACGTCGCAGGACAGCTGCAAGAACGTCTCGTTCCCGCTCGCGTTCGGTGGCCTGGCCACCCAGGGCCAGGGCAACGGCAACTCGTGACCGGCTCGACGACCTGGGGGCGACGGCTCACCTCGGTGGGCATCGGGACCGCCGCGCTCCTCCTCGTCGGTGGCATCGCGTATGCCGCGTGGTCGGTTCTCGGCGCGGGCACCGGTGCCGCCTCGAGCGGCACTCCCCAAGCGCTCGGCGTCTCCGCCACGGTCGGCGGCACGCTCTACCCGGGTGCCTCGGCCGATGTCCTCGTCACCGTCAGCAACCCGAACTCTGCCTCGGTCACCGTCCAGTCCCTCGCGCTCGCCGGGGCGGTCACGGCCAGTGCCGGCTGCACCACCCCTGGCGTCACGGTCTCGCTGCCTGCCTCCACGACCCTCGTGGTGCCGGCCGGCGGCAACGCGTCCCTGAACGTCGTCAACGGTGTCAGCATGACCACCGCGTCCTCGTCCAACTGCCAGGGCGCCACCTTCACCATCCCCCTGCAGGCCACCGGGCGGCTGCCGTGAACCCCAGCCGCAGGTCCGTGCGTGTGCTCCTCGCCGCTGCCGTGTGCCTCGTTGTCGGCGCCGTCCCCGCGTATGCCGTGTGGTCGGTCATGGGCACGGGCAGCACGACCGCGACCGCGCGGTCCCTCGTGACCCCGGCCGTGCCGACCGTCGGAACGCCCACTGCCACCTCCCTCGTCGTCAGCGGCACGATGCCCACGGGCCAGCTTCCGTCGACCACGTATGCGGTCAAGCGCGGCGCGACCACGGTCTGCACCCCCAGTGCCACGCCCTGGTCCTGCACCGACAGCGGACTCGCCGCGAGCACCACCTACAGCTACACCGTGGTGGCGACGCTGAGCGCGTGGACCGCAGCGTCCGCCGCCGCATCAGGCACCACCACCTGTACGACCCCCGACACCTACACCGTGGGCGCGCCCGCCATCACCGCGGGCACGGCCGCCACGGTCAGCCTCACGGCGAAGAAGTGCGACGGCAGCGTCGACACCGCCTACACCGGCAGCAAGGCGCTGACCTGGGCAGCGGTCGCGGCGAGCCCCTCCGGCAAGGCTGCCGTCCTCCCGGCGACCGCCACCTTCACCAGCGGTACCGCCTCGGTGTCGGTCACGCTCTACGTCGCCGGCAGCGCCACCCTGACGCCGACCACCGGCGTCGTCACCGGCTCCGCCTCGACCACCGTCACGGCCGGAGCCGCCAAGAACTTCGTCCTCAGCGCCATCACCAGCAAGCTGATCGCCGTCACGCTGACCTGCCCGGCCCTCACCGACCCGGCGACGGCCCGGTCCTGCACCGCCAGCGACCCGGGCCAGAACGGCAGGCACGACTGGGTGGCCACGGCCAGCCTGCTGGACACCTGGGGCAACCCGGCCACGACGCCGACCGCCCTCACCGTCACCGCGACCCGAGCCGCGGCCACGCCGGTCACCACGACCATCGCGGCCGGCACCGGAGTCACGTCGACCCCGCTGACCACCTCGATCGCCAACGGCGAGTCGGTCAGCATCGCCTTCACCGCCACGGGCCTCTTGACGCTGACGGTCAGCAACGCCACCTGAGGGGCCGCCCGGTCAGGGGGCCGGGCGACTCAACGGGTGGGCACCACCGCTGGCACGGCGCGCGTCGCAGAGCGCGCCGTGTCGGAAGCGGGCGGCATACTGACCCGATGCCCAGCGCCGCGCCTGACGCTCCCGACCGGTCCGTCCAGCGACGCACCATCAGCACCCTCATCGGCACCCAGGTCCTCGTCGGCGTGGGAGTGTCCGCCGGTGCGGGCGTCGGCGCGCTGCTCGCCGAGGACGTCGGCGGGTCGGCCGACCTCGCCGGGCTCGGGGGCACCTTCCAGGTGCTGGGTGGCGCGCTCATCGCTATCCCGATGGCCCACGTCATGGCCGCGCGCGGCCGGCGACTCGGCTTGCTGGTCGGCTACCTCATCGGCATCGCCGGCGCCCTCACGATGATCATCGCGGGCGCGATCCGCAACTTTCCCCTGCTCCTCGTCGGAGCCGCCTTGTTCGGCGGGTCCAACGCCGCCAACAGCCAGGCCCGGTATGCCGCGGCCGACCTCGCCGACGAGGCCCACCGCGGGCGCGACCTGTCCACCGTGGTGTGGGCGACAACAATCGGTGCGGTCTTCGGGCCGAACCTCGCAGGCCCGGGTGAGCCGGTCGCGAGGTTCCTCGGGATCCCGGCCCTCACTGGCCCCTACGTCTTCTCCCTCGGTGGCCTCGTGCTCGGGGCGATCCTGCTGTTCGTCCGGCTCCGACCCGATCCGCTTCTGCTCGCACGCGAGCGTGCCGCGGCCATCGCCACCGAACCCCTCGAGCGGCAGCACGGCTCCATCGTCCGGGGCTGGCGCACCTTGCTCGCCCATCCCGGCGCGCTGCTCGGCCTGGTGACGATGGCCCTCGGCCACACGGTCATGGTCAGCGTGATGGTGATGACGCCCCTGCACATGCACCACGGCGGGGCCAGCCTGCGGATCATCGGCCTGGTGATCAGCCTGCACGTGCTCGGCATGTTCGCCTTCTCGCCGCTGACCGGCCTGGCGGTCGACCGGTGGGGTGGTCGGTCGTGCGGCCTGATGGGCGCGGTCATCCTCGTCGTCGCCGGTCTGCTCGCCGCCCAGGCGCCCATCGGCTGGTCTCCGGGCCTCGCCGTCGGGCTCTTCCTGCTCGGCCTCGGCTGGTCGTTCACGCTCGTCGCCGGCTCCACCCTCGTGGTCACCTCGGTGCCCCTGGCCGAGCGGGCCGGCGCCCAGGGCGCTTCCGATCTCGTCATGGGGCTGGCCGCCGGTGGCGGTGGCGCGCTCGCGGGCGTGGTCGTCGGCCAGCTCGGGTATGCCGTGCTGGGCGCCGGGGCTGCGGGCCTCGCCGCGATCGTGGCCATCGCGTCCCTCCTCATCAGGGTGGATCGCTCGGTCTCGGGTGGTAGCACCTCGGTCTCACCGGACCCCGTCATCCCGGAGGCCGTGTTGCCTGACCGGGAGGGCGACCAGGTTGGTTAGCCTGCTTGAGTGACCCCGCCGACCGACGAGACCCCAGCAGCGCCGCAGCCCAGCGGCGACGCGCTCCCGCCCGACCGGCATACCCAGCAGGAGGACGCACCCCAGCCGGACGCTGACCCCCGCGGCATCCGGGTCGCGGAGGCGGTCAAGGTCTGGCAGCGGCACCTCGTCGACCTCGGCGGTCGCAACACCCTGCTGTGGTACCGCGACCTGCCCAGCGGCACCCTCGACCTCACCACCGCCCACCCGGGCGGGCTGGCCATGCTGATGGCCGGTCGTCCGACTCGGCTCTCCGACCTCGTCCGCGAACCCGCAGCCCTCGACGAGGCCCGCCGTCGTGCTCGCACGATCCGCGCCAAGACTCTCGAGCTGTCCGAGGAGCGCGGCATCGCGGCCGGGTTCATCGCGATCGGCATGGCGAGCTGGGCCGTCCGGGGTGCGTCGCGTGCCCCGGCCGCTCCGGTGCTGCTGCGGTCCTGCGTGCTCAAGCCGACCGGCGCGGCGCGTGAGGACTTCGACCTCGACCTGGGCAACGACGTCGAGTTCAACCCGGTCCTCGAGCACTACCTGCGCTCCGAGCAAGGCCTCGAGATCGACACGGGCGCGCTGGAGGAGCTGTCCAACGCGAGCGGCGGCTTCGACCCGCACCCCGTTTATGCCGAGCTGGCCAGGCTCTGCGGGTCGGTGCCGGAGTTCTCGGTGTCGCCGCGGCTGGTCGTGGGCACGTTCTCCTACGCCAAGCTGCCGATGGTGGCTGACCTTGCGGCCCAAGGGGATTCGCTGGCCGACCACGACGTCGTGGCCGCCCTGGCCGGCGATGCGGGAGCCCTCCGCGCGGTGCGGACGTCGGTGCCGGACTCGGCCGCCGACTCCGACCCGGCCCACGAGCTGCTCATCCTCGACGCGGACTCGACCCAGCAGGCGGCGATCGACGCGGTCCGCTCCGGCGCGCACCTCGTCATCAAGGGCCCGCCCGGCACCGGCAAGTCGCAGACCATCGCCAACCTCATTGCCAGCCTCGCCGGCGAGGGCAAGCGGGTGCTGTTCGTCGCCGAGAAGCGGGCAGCCATCGACGCCGTGCTGTCCCGCCTGGACGGAGTTGGGCTGGGCGACCTCGTCCTCGACGCCTACGACGGGGCGAGCAACAAGCGGCGGATCGCGCAGGAGTTCGGCGCAGCCCTCGACCGCGGCACCCAGTCGCAGGACCCCGACACGACGGAGATCGAGCAGGCCCTCGTCGACCGGCGCGCCACCCTCGTTCAGCACTCCGCAGCCCTGCACGAGGTTCGGCAGCCCTGGGGCGTCTCCGCCCACCAGGCGCAAGCCGCCATCTCGAAGCTGGGCAGCCTTTCCCACCCGCCGACCTCCAGGGTCAGGGTGCGTGGCGAACAGCTCGCCGGGCTCGACCGCCAGCGGGTCCAGGAGCTAGGTCGCCAGCTGACCGAGGCCGCGTCGTTGGGCGCCTGGTCGACGCAGGAGGGGACCGACCCGTGGTTCGGCTCGCGGATCGCGACCTCCGAGGAGGCGGTGCGCGCCCGCGACGTCACCAGCCGGCTCAGCCAGGGCGGACTGCAGGACCTCGAGCAGACCATGCACGACGTCTTCTCCGACGTCAGCCTGCCGCAGGCCGACCGCGTCGGGGACTGGGGCAACGTGCTCGACTCGGTCGGCCGGGTCCGCGACACCCTCGAGGTGTTCCGCCCCGAGATCTTCGACATCCCCCTCGGCGACCTCGTCGCCGCCACCGGACCCAAGGGCGCGCGCGACACCAATGGTGATGCGCTGGGCTGGTACTCGCGTTGGCGACTGCGTCGTCAGGCGCGCTCGTTGCTGCGCCCCGGCCCGCCGCCACCCGACCTGCACGCGGCACTTCTCGACGCCCAGGTCCAGCGCACCGCCTGGCAGCAGATGGCCGGCGCCGGTGGCCGGCCCGAGATCCCGGTCGACCTCGACCGGGCGCGCACGGCATACGCCTCGGTCTCCTCGGACCTGGCCTGGCTGGCGGAACGGCTCACGGCCACCCACCGCGGCGGCGACCTCTTCGGTGCCACCCTGGTCGAGCTGCAGGAGCGGTTGGCCGAGCTCGACGCGCGCCCCGACCGCCTCACCGTCGTGCCGCAGGTGCTGGGCGCCCTCGACGCGCTGCGCGAGGCCGGCATGGGGGCGTTCGTCGACGACCTCGCCCGTCGTGGCGTCGGCCCCGACGACGTCGCCGCCGAGCTCGAGTTCGTCTGGTGGACCTCGCTGTCCGAGGACCTGATCGTCCGGGACCCGCGCTACGGCGCGCACGACGGAGCCCAGATGCAACGGGTGGCTCGCGAGTACGTCGCCGCCGACCACGCCCACCTGCGCGCCAGCGCGGACCGGGTGCGGGCCGGGGCCGGGCGTCGGTTGCGCGAGGTGCTGGCGGACCACCCCGACCAGGAGGCGCTGGTGCGCGCGGAGGCCGGCAAGTCCCGCCGGCACCGTCCGTTGCGCGACCTGCTGCCCAAGGCGGCCGAGACGCTGACCGCCGCCAAGCCGGCCTGGGCGATGTCACCGCTGGTGGTCGCGTCTGTGCTGCCTCCCGGGCGTTGGTTCGACGTCGTGATCTTCGACGAGGCTTCGCAGATCCCTCCCGCCCAGGCCGTGTCCGCGATCTCGCGGGCGCACCAGGTCGTGGTGGCGGGCGACGAGCGCCAGCTGCCGCCGACCAGCTTCTTCACCGCAGCGGTGGACGAGGAGGGTGCGCCGGAGACCGACACGCTGACCGAGGGTTTCGAGTCGGTCCTCGACGTGCTGACCGCAGCCCTGCCGACGCGCCGGCTCTCGTGGCACTATCGCTCGCTCGACGAACGCCTCGTCGCGTTCGCCAACCGCGAGATGTACGACGGCTCGCTGGTCACCTTCCCCGGCACGGGCACCGACGCGGTCGTGTCACTCGTGTCGGTCGAGGGCTCCGGCATCGTCCAGTCCGGCGAGGAGGGCATCGAGTCGACGGAGGCAGAGGTTTCCCGCGTCGTCGAGCTCGTCCTGGAGCATGCCCGGACCCGTCCGCACGATTCACTGGGCGTGATCGCGCTCGGCATCCGGCATGCCACCCGGCTCGACGACGCGCTGCGGCGTGCCCTCGCGTCTGACGCTGCTGCCGGGGTCGGCGACTTCTTCGACGAGGACCGGCCCGAGCGCTTTTTCGTCAAGAACCTCGAACGCGTCCAGGGCGACGAACGCGACGCCATCATCCTGTCGGTCGGCTACGGCAAGACCCCGCACGGTCGGGTGCTGCACCGGTTCGGCCCGCTCAACCTCGAGGGCGGCGAGCGTCGCCTCAACGTCGCCATCACCCGTTCACGCCGCCGGATGACCGTGGTCTCGTCGTTGGTGGCGAGCGACCTCGACCCCGCTCGGCTCAAGTCCCGCGGCTCGGTCATGCTCCGGGACTTCCTCGCGTATGCCGCGGACGGCAGCTTCCCGGCGCCCGTCCCCGACGAGAGCCCGCGAGAGGGTGACACCTCGACCTCTCCCGGGCGTGACAAAGCGACTTCCCACCCTGTCGACACCAGCACCGACCCGCTGCGAGCCGAGTTCGCCCGACGGTTGCGGGACACCGGACTGGTGGTGCACGAGGCCTACGGCTCGGCCGGACAGCCCATCGACCTCGCCGTCGAGGACCCCGACCACCGCGGTCACGTCCTGGTCGCCGTCGAGACCGACGGTCCGGCCTACGCCGCCATGCGCAGCAGCCGCGACCGGGACCGGCTGCGCGGCGAGCAGCTCGGCCGGCTCGGGTGGATGCACGTCCGCGTCTGGACGACCGACCTGTTCCGCGACCCTGCCCGTGATGTCGCGCGGGTGAACGCCGCCGTGCAGCAGGCGGTCGCCAACCGGGTGCCGGAGACACCGGTGCCGGTGCCCGTCGTGACAGCTCCGGCAGCAGCGCCGGCTACGACAACGGCTGGCGCAGCCGGGTCCGAGGCCCAGCAGATGTTGCCGATGGGCGACGAGCCCGAACCGGTCCAGTCCGACGACGCCGCGGGGCAGACGCTCGCGGACGAGTTCCGTCCATCCGCCGACGAAGGCGCCCGAGAGCGTCGGGTCCGCAGCCGCAAGGCCAAGCGGGTGCCCCAGCCGACCCTGCTCGAGGAGGAGCCGGAGCCCACCGCACCCGAGCAGGCTGCGACGCCAGAGCCGTCCGAGCCGCTGGAGTCGTCGACCCAGGAACCCGAACCCGCGCAGAGCGAGGCGACCATGGCTGAACCCACCAAGTCCGAGCCCACCGAGCCCGAGCCGGCCAAGCCCGAGCCCACCGAGCCCGAGCCGCCCAAGCCCGAGCCCACCAAGCCCGAGCAGACCAAGGACGACACGGACGCCGGGTGGGGTGAGACGCACGACGAGTCGGCCTACGACCGCTACCTGCGCGAACAGCGTCCCCCGCACTGGGGTCACGACTGACCAGCCCGCGCAGTGCCGACAGGCCTGTCACGTGACGAAGGCGCCGGCCCCGTGGTGGGGACCGGCGCCTTCGCGCGTGGTGCGAGCGACGAAGCTCAGGCGCGACGAGTCAGGGCGTCGCGGATCTCGCGCAGCAGGATGACGTTCTCGTCAGGGGCCGCATCGACTTCCTCGGCCTGGGCGAAGCGCGCCTTGGCCATCTCGTACGGCTTCACGACGAAGAAGTAGACGACGAAGGCCATCAGCAGGAACGCGAAGAGCGCCGTGAGGAACGGGCCGACGGACACGAGGCCGCCGGGCTTGAAGTCATCGAAGTTCTTGGCGCCGCCAGCCTTGGTGACGAGCTCGATGATGATCTTGGTGAAGGCGGTGACGACTGCAGCGAAGGCCGCGCCGATGATGAACGCGACGGCTAGCTCCACGAGGTTGCCCCGCATGACGAAGTCCTTGAAACCCTTCATGGGTGTCGCGACCTTCCAGTGGTGTTGGAGTAAATGGTGTGTTGGCGTACCAGAGTTGGTCCTACCCCGAACACGCTAGCGACAGGGACGCGCAGCGCGCGGCATGGCGAGCCGCGGCCTCACCCGGCTTCTGGCCAGCCGTGGGTCAGGACCAGCTCGATCTGCGGCCGACCCAAGGCGTCCTCCGGAACCGCGAGAATGCGCGCTGCCACCTCCTGACCTGCGGAAACGACCACACCGCCGCTGTCGACGGCGTATCCGCTCGACGATCCCTGGCCCTGGATGACGGCCCCGAAGTCAGTGCGTGAAGATTGGTCCACACTGAGCACCACCACCGCGCGCGCCACGGCCCCATCCGGGCCCCACAGGTCGACCCGGTCGCCGGCCGAAACCATCGACACCGCACCGTGATCGGGCACCGAGACGTGCACCGCGACCGAGTCGACCGGCTGCCCGGCCAGCATCGAACCCCGGGTGACCCGCGTCCTCGTGAGGGGCTCCCCGGGACTCAGTGGCACGGTCATCGGACGCCCGAGCACTTCGTCGAGACGGTGGATCCTGCTCTCCGGGGCCAGCTCGGCAGGCCACCACACCTCGCGCAGCGAGCCCGGCGAGGCAATCTGGCCGATGGCCATCGGGCGGACCGCCACCACCACCCGGACCAGCGGGCGTGAGTCGCCAGTGCGAGCGACCGCTAGCACCCCGAACGCGGCCCCCACGGCGCACGTCATCGCGAGCCCGCGCCGGACCACCTGTCGCCGCCACCGGCGGCGCCGCCCCGGCCCGTGCAGCCAGCCCAGCGCACCTGCAGCGACCCTCGTCCCTGGCACCGGCCGCGCCACCTAGCTCGGCAGCTCGAACGGCAGGGTGATCCCGTCGAGGGCGCGCCGGCACCCGCAGGTCGCCGCCGCGTCGGACTCCTCGGCGGGCATCGCGACCAACGCCGAACGCAGCACCTGCTTGAGCCCGTCGACGTTCCTGGCAAAGACGGCCAGCACCTCTTCGTGGGTGACGGCATCGCCACCGTCGACCCCCGCGTCGTGGTCGGTTACCAGGGCGATCGTCGTGAAACACATCGCGAGCTCACGGGCGATCGACGCCTCGGGCATGCCGGTCATCCCGACGATGGTCCAGCCGGCCTGCTGGTGCCAGGCCGACTCGGCCTTGGACGAGAACCTCGGCCCGTTGATGACGACCAGCGTGCCGGCATCAGCCACGGACTTGCCTGCGGCAGAGACGGATTCGACTGCCACTGCTCGCCCGCGCGGACAGTAGGTGTCGGCGAAGCCGACGTGCACGACAGGTCCCTCCTCGGCATACACCGTGTGCTCACGGCCCCAGGTGCGGTCGACGACCTGGTCGGGGACCACGATCGTGCCCGGACCCAGCTCGGGCTTGAGCGAACCCACTGCGCACGGCGCAAGCACCTGGCGCACCCCGACCGAGCGCAGCGCCCACAGGTTGGCGCGGTAGTTCACCTGGTGCGGCGGGAACCGGTGTCCTTGTCCGTGCCTGGCGATGAAGGCCACCCGGCGCCCGTCCACGTCGCCGATGAGGAGGTCGTCACTCGGGTCGCCGAACGGGGTGCTCACGCTCACCCGCTCCGCGGCGTCGAAGAACTCGTAGAAGCCGGAGCCGCCGATCAGTCCGAGGTCGGCGCGGGGAGTCGTCGAGGTCATGTCAGCAGACTACGCAGCGCCCCCTGGCCCGCACCTCCCAGAGCGGCAGCCTGTGGACCACGACGCGACGACGCCCGCTCCTGTGGACAGGAGCGGGCGATGTCGAGGTATGCCGCGTGGTTGCCGCCCAGCGGTCAGCCGGGTCAGGCGGCCGAGCCGTCCGCCGACTTCGAGGAGCGCGAGGCTGACGACGAGCTCTTGGAACCGCCCGACTCACGCGAGGAGCTCGACGAACCCGACGAGCTCGACGAGCTGGACCCGCTGGACGAGGAGCCGCCGGAGGAGTCGCTGGACGAGCCGCTCGAGGATCCGCCCGACGAACCCGAGTCGCTGGAGCTGCTGGGCGCCGGCACCGATGCGGAGGAGCTGCTGCGCGAGTCGGTGCGGTAGAAGCCGCCACCCTTGAAGACGACACCCACGGCGTTGAAGACCTTGCGCAGCCGACCCTGGCACTCGGGGCAGACGGTCAAGGAGTCGTCGCTGAACGACTGCACCGCGTCGAAGCGGTGGTCGCACTCGGTGCAGGCGTAGGAATACGTCGGCACGGGTTCCTCCAAAGGGCGTTCTGGCCGACGGCCGCGAGGTGCGGCGCTGGCACTGTGATGGTTCGACTGCCAACTATAAGGCCGCGCGGGACCTACTTCTTCCCGCTCCCGTCACGCCAGCCCGCCAGACGGCCGTGCTGGCTGACCGAGCGGACCCGCTTCTCGGCCCGGCTCCTGACCTCGGCGGTCGCCACGATGAGCAGCTGGTCGCCGCGGCGGATCACCGCGTTGTTCTCCGGGACGAAGCCCTTGCCGCCGCGCACGACGAGGGTCACGTTGGCACCCTCGGGCAGGCGCAGCTCGAAGATCTCGACGCCGTGCAGCCTGGAGGCCGGGCCGACGGTCACCTGGATGAGCTCGGCTCGCAGCTCCTCCAAGGGTGTCGCCTCGACGGACAGGTCGAGGCTGCGGTAGTCCTCCACGATGCCGAGCCGCTGGGCGACCCACGGCAGCGTCGGCGCCTGGACGATGGTGAAGATGACGACGAGCACGAAGACCAGCTCGAAGATCCAGTCGACGTTCTTGGCGCCCAGGGTGAGGGGGACGGTCGCGAGCACGACGGGCACGGCTCCGCGCAAGCCGGCCCAGGAGAGGAACACCTGGTCGCGCCACCCCAGACGGAACGGCGACACGGACAGGAACACTGACAACGGTCGCGCGAAGAGCAGCAGCACCAGACCGATCACGATCGCCCGGACGAGCTGGTCGCCCATCTTCTCCGGCGATGCGAGCAGCCCGAGGAGCACGAACAGCCCGATCTGCGCGAGCCAGCCGAGTGCGGTGGAGAGCCCGAGGACGGCCGGTCCGTGGGGGAGGCGCAGGTTGCCCAGCACCAGGGCCGCGAGGTAGCAGGCGATGAACCCGCTGGCGTGCACACTGGCCGCCGCGGCATACGCGAGGACGGTGAGGGCGACCACCCCGATGCTGAACAGTCCCGAGGAACCGGACGCGGCCCGGCGCATGAACTGCCCACCCGCCCAGCCGACGGCGAGCCCGATGGCGGCACCGACGCCCAGCTCGACGACGGCCTTGAGAGCCAGCGTCAGCCAGCCCTCGGCTTCGG
This sequence comes from Pedococcus bigeumensis, assembly GCF_006438965.1. Taxonomy (GTDB): domain Bacteria; phylum Actinomycetota; class Actinomycetes; order Actinomycetales; family Dermatophilaceae; genus Pedococcus; species Pedococcus bigeumensis_A. Next base: position 84,748 of record NZ_RCZM01000006.1, on the reverse strand, counting down.
CGGGGTTGGCGCTGCGGACGGCGAGCGCTGTCACGAGGATGACGACGGGGGCGTCGTTGAAGCCGGACTCGGCCTCGAGCATGCCGGTGATCCGGCGGGGGAGCGGCACCCGCCGCAGCACGGAGAACACTGCCGCGGCATCGGTCGAGGACAGGATCGCGCCGACGAGCAGGGCGGTGTTCCAGTCGAAGTGCAGGATGAAGCGCGCGGCGACGGCCACGACGGCAACCGACGTGATGACGCCGACGGTCGACAGCACGGCCGCAGGGGCGACCGAGTGGCGGACTCCCTCCCACTTGGTGCTGAGTCCGCCCTCGCTGAGGATGAGGATGAGGGCGGCATAGCCCAGCACCTGGGTGAGCTCGTTGGAGTCGAACCTGATCTGGATGAAGGGGCCGGCCTCGCCGATCGCCAGCCCGATGCCGAGGTAGATCAGCAGCGAGGGGAGCCCGGACTTCAGTGAGAGCCGGACCGCGGCGACCGAGACGAGCAGGACGATCGAGCCGATCAGCAGCGCCGGAGTCAGGTCGTGGAGCGTGAACGAGCCGGACGTCCCGGACCAGGGAAGCACACCCGGGAGGTTCGCAGCGCGCACGGCCCGTCACGTCCTTTCCCTCGGTGTGGTGCGGATAGTCTCGCAGGGTGTCCCGCGTCATACTTGCCCGCCGCATCGCTGTGGCCGTGGCAGCCCTGCTCGTCGTCGTTCTCGGAATTGTCGCGGTTCTCGCCGTCACCTGGGTGCGCCGTCCGTTCCCGACGACCGAGGGCGAGATCCAGGTGCCTGGCCTGTCGGGCAAGGTCAGCGTCATCCGCGACGACAGGGGCATCCCGCAGATCTATGCCGACAGCGCTGACGACCTGTTCAAGGCGGAGGGATTCGTCCACGCGCAGGACCGGTTCTTCGAGATGGACCTGCGCCGCCACATCACCTCGGGGCGGCTGTCCGAGCTCGTCGGCAAGGGCGGCCTCGAGACCGATCGGGTGATCCGCACCCTCGGCTGGCGCCGGGTCGCCGAAGCCGAGCTGCCCACCCTCAAGCCCGAGACGCGGCGCTACCTGCAGGCCTACGCCGACGGGGTGAACGCCTACATCCACGCGCAGGGCAGCCCGTCGAAGATGTCCCTCGAGTACGTCGTCCTGGGTCAGAAGGTGCCCGACTACCGGGTCGAGGACTGGACCCCGGCCGACTCCCTCGCCTGGCTCAAGGCGATGGCCTGGGACCTGCGTGGCGACTACAGCGCGGAGCTGATGCGCGCCCGCCTCGCCGGCTCGATGTCCACGGCCCAGATCAACGAGCTCTACCCGGACTACCCCTACGACCAGAACAAGCCGATCCTGTCCCCCCAGGACTGGTCGCCGTCGTCCTCGTCCTCGACGTCGTCCTCGGCGTCGCCGAACTCGGCCGTCCCGGGCGGCGACCTGGCCAAGACCGGCCCGCGCGGCGACCTCGCCAAGGCCGGCCAGGGCGGCGACCTCGCCAAGGAGACGAGCAAGGACGCACAGCGCGCGTATGCCGTGGTGCAGCGTGCGCTCAACGCCGTCCCCGTGACGATGGGTCGAGGTGACGGCATCGGGTCCAACTCGTGGGTCGTCGGCGGCAGTCGCACCAGCACCGGAAAACCGTTGCTGGCCAACGACCCCCACCTCGGTGTCTCGATCCCGGGGATCTGGTACCAGGTCGGCCTGCACTGCCGGTCGGTCGGAAGCAGCTGCCCCTTCGACGTGGCGGGGTACTCGTTCTCGGGCCTGCCCGGTGTGGTCATCGGCCACAACCAGTCGATCGCCTGGGGTTTCACCAACCTCGGGCCGGACGTCAGCGACTTCTTCCTCGAGCAGGTGCGGGGCAACACCTACCTGCGCGACGGCAAGCAGGTCCCGCTCACCATGCGCACCGAGACGATCAAGATCGGTGGTGGCGGCGAGCAGACCATCACGGTCCGCAGCACCGTGCACGGCCCGATCCTGTCGGACGCCATCGAGAACGTCGGGCACGCCGGGGAGAGCCCACCGGTCAACGGCCGGGTCAGCCCAGGAGACTACGAGGTCTCGCTGCAGTGGACCGGCATCGAGGTGAGCCAGACGGCTGACGCGATCTTCGGCCTCAACACGGCGAAGAACTTCGACGAGTTCCGCACTGCCGCAGAGCAGTTCGCGGTCCCGGCGCAGAACCTGCTCTACGCGGACACCGCCGGCAACATCGGCTACCAGGCACCGGGTCGGATCCCGGTCCGCAGTCGCTACATGGAGGCCGCCCCCGGCTACTGGATCCGTCCGGGCTGGGTCTCGTCGTGGGACTGGCAGGGTTACGTGCCCTTCGCGGCGATGCCACACACCTACAACCCACCCGAGGGCTTCATCGTCGCGGCCAACCAGGCGGTCACCGAGAGTGGCACGCCGTTCCTCACGACCGAGTGGGACTACGGCTTCCGTAGCCAGCGGATCCGGTCCCTGTTGGAGAAGAACACCAAGGTCACCCCGGCCGCGATGTCGGCAATCCAGGGCGACACCCGCAGCCAGTTCGCGCCAACCCTGGTCAAGGCCCTGCTGAAGGTGGACCTCGGGAACGATGACTTCACCAAGCAGGCGCAGGAGCTGCTGCGCGGCTGGGACTACACCAACCCGGTCGGCAAGAGCGATTCCGGCGCCGCCGCGGCCTACTACAACGCCGTGTGGTCCAGCCTGCTCGACCTGACCTTCGACGACGAGCTGCCCCAGGACCTGCGCGCGGACGGTGGCGACCAGTGGATGCAGGCCGTCTCGGTGCTGCTCACCAAGCCGCGCTCGGCCTGGTGGGACGACAAGCGCACCCCGGGCGTCACCGAGGGCCAGTCCGAGATCCTGCGCAAGGCGTTGGTCCAGGCGCGGCTCGACCTGACGATGGAGCTCGGCAAGGAGCCGGGCGAGTGGCAGTGGGGCCAGCTCCACCAGCTCACGTTCAAGCACCAGGTCCTCGGAGGCGATGACGTTCCCGGGATCGTGGCCCAGCTCTTCAACCGCGGCCCCATGAACATGCCCGGCGGCTCGGCCATCGTGGACGCCAACGGCTGGAATGCCGCGTGCACCACGACCGATCCTCCCGAGGACTGCAGCAACGGCCAGGGCTACGGCGTCGACTGGGCGCCATCGATGCGGATGGTGGTGGACCTCTCGAACCTCGACCGGTCGCGCTGGGTCAACCAGACCGGGAACAGCGGTCACGCGTTCGCCGACCACTACAACGACCAGTCCGAGGCGTGGGCCAAGAACGAGCTGTACGACTGGCCGTTCAGCCAGAAGGCGGTCCGCGATGCGGGCGGTGACGAGCTGACCCTGGTGCCCGGCGGTTCGTCGAACTGAGGTCAGCGCCGAGGTCGCGCCACCGTGCCCCGGCGGCTCGGTGAGCACCTCCAGGTCTGAGCACAGCTGCTCAAGCCTGCCCTCGCGCAGGTGAACCAACCAACCCTCGATGATCTCCGTCAGCGCTGCATGCGCGCATCGCGTGGATCGCGGCTGGGGTGAGGCCGGGGAAGCCAAGGTCTTGGGTCGCCTGCCTCATCTGCTTCTCCACTCGCGCATTGGCCAGTCGCAGCTGCAGCGGCAGGTCCGCAGGTGTCGGGCCGTCATCGGGAGGTGCTGTGACGCTGGGACCCGAGAGCAGTGCAGCGAAACGCGCCTCTTCGCCCTGACAGACGTCAAGGCGCTTGACGTCTGTCAGGAGACGTATGCCGCTGGTCTCCGGGGCGGGGGCTCTCCACCAGGTCAGGAGCGCGCGCTGCCGTCGTCGGCCCTTCCGACCTCGACGACGCCCAGCTCGGCGGCCATGACTGCATTCACGCGACGGTCGTGGGGCTCGCTCGGCAGCTCCTCGTCGAGCACCTCCCAGGGGTGCACCACCGCCACCAGCCGCGCGCTCGTGCGGGGGATCACCAGGTCGTAGCACCCCTTGCCCTGCCCGATCCGGGTGCCCGACGGGTCCACGCCGTGCGCCGGCAGGAAGACCACCTTCGCCTGCCGGATCGCCTCGGTCCCCAGCGTCTCGGTCCCCAGCGTCCCGGTGCCCGACATATCGGTAGCGGCGGCGCCCGCGGCGGACCCCACCTCGCGCCAGTCCAGGTCCCAGTTCTCGAGCGTCACCGGCACCATCACCCGGATGCCGCGGGCGGACAAGGCGTCGACCATCGCCTCCATGGGGGGTTCCAGAGGTGTTGCCTCGTAGGCGGCGACCCAGTCGCCGCGACCCAGCCCGGCGGCATACACGACCTCGAGCGCGGACAGGGCCAGCTCCTCCGCGTCGCGCGCCCGGTCGCGGGCGGGCACGCGTTCGCGCCGCAGCGCACGCAGGCGCGCTCGCACCGCGCTCTTGCGTGACGATGGCATGCCCAGATCGTCCCACTAGGCTGCCGGTCATGAGCAAGGAAGGGCTGGCGCAGGCCGTCGCACGCATGTCGGAACGAGGCGTCGACGCCTTGGCGATCAAGGTGTTCGAGGACGCTTACCGGCAGCTGGAGGAGGGGGTCACTGGGCTGATCCCGGAGGCCGACATCGAGCCGCTGCGCGACGTCCCGACGCTGGAGAGCATCACCGTCGACGAGGACGAGATGGTCGAGGCGCTGGCCCGCACAGCCGTGGTCAAGCTCAACGGGGGGCTGGGCACGAGCATGGGCCTGTCCGGTCCGAAATCGGTGCTGGAGGTCCGCGACGGGCTGACCTTCCTCGACGTGGTGGCGCGCCAGGTGCTGGCCCTGCGCAAGCGTTACGGCGCGCAGGTTCCGCTGGTCCTGATGAACTCGTTCCGCACCAGGGACCAGTCGCTGGCTGCGTTGGCCGGATACGACGACCTTGCCATCGACGGTCTTCCGCTGGACTTCCTGCAGAACGCCGAACCCAAGCTGCGCGCCGACGACCTCACCCCGGTGTCGTGGCCCGACGACCCCGACCTCGAGTGGTGCCCACCTGGCCACGGTGACGTCTACGTGGCACTGGTGGCCAGCGGCGTGCTCGATGCCTTGCGGGCCAAGGGTTTTCGCTATGCCTTCTTGTCCAACTCCGACAATCTCGGGGCCACCTGCGACCCGGCGATCCCCGCGTGGATGGCCCGCGAGTCCATCTCCTACGTCTCCGAGGTGTGCGAGCGGACCGTCAACGACCGCAAGGGCGGCCACCTCGCCGTGCGCCGCAGTGATGGCCGGTTCGTGCTGCGGGAGAGCGCGATGGTGGCGCCGGACGAGCAGCACTACTTCGAGGACACCGAACGGCACGCGCTGTTCCACGCCAACAACCTGTGGGTGGACCTCGACGCCCTGGCCGAGCAGATGGCAGTGCGCGGCGGCGTCCTCGGCCTGCCCATCATCGTCAACAAGAAGACCGTCGACCCGAGCCGCAAGGACTCGACCGAGGTGATCCAGATCGAGTCGGCCATGGGTACTGCGATCGAGGTGTTCGACGGCTCGCGCGCGGTGCACGTGCCGCGTCGCCGGTTCCGCCCGGTGAAGACGACCAACGAGCTGTTGCTGCTGCGCTCCGACCTCTACGGCTTCGGCGACGAGTTCGAGGTGGTGGCCCAGTCCGACCGACGCGACCCCCGCATCGACCTCGACGGGCACTACACGCTGATCGACGACTTCGACGCCAGGTTCCCCGCGGGGGCGCCGTCCCTGTTCGACTGCACCTCACTGCGCGTCCGGGGCGATGTGACCTTCGGCGCCGACGTTCGATGTGTCGGTGACGTGGAGGTCGAAGCGGATGAGCCACTCACCATCTCCGACGGCAGCACCCTGACGGCGTCAGAGACGGCACTGGAGACGGCGGCCCCCTCGTGATCAGCGTCGAGCAGCACCTGGACCGAATCCTGAGCACCGTCAAGGTGATCCCGCCCTTCGAGCTGGGGGTCCTCGACGCGCAGGGCTGCATCTTGGCCGCTGACGTCCAGGCGCGCGGCTCGCTGCCCGGCTTCACCAACTCCGCCATGGATGGGTATGCCGTGCACGCCGGCGACGTGGCCAGCGCGAGCGCCGACAACCCCGTGCTGCTGCCCGTCGTCAACGACATCGCCGCCGGCAACACCAAGGCGTGGTCGCTCGCCACGGGCCAGACCATGCGGATCATGACCGGCGCCCCGATGCCGCACGGCGCCGACGCGGTCGTGCCCGTGGAGGCGACCGACGGTGGCGTCGTCCGAGTGCAGATCCGGGAGAGCCGCGCCGTGGGGTCACACGTCCGCGAGGTCGGCGAGGACGTCGAGGCCGGCAACGTCGTCCTGCGCCGCGGCACCCTGCTCGGTCCCGGACAGATCGCGCTGCTGGCGGCGGCCGGCATCGCCAGGGTGCGGGTCGTCCCGCGCCCGCGCGTCGTCGTCATCTCGACGGGTGACGAGCTCGTCGAGGTCGGCCGCACCCCCGGGTTCGGCCAGATCGTCGACTCGAACTCGGTCATGCTCACGGCCGCGGTGACCGCGGTGGGTGCCACTCCGTTCCGCGTGGGCGGTGTCCCGGACGACGCCCGGACCCTGATGGAGACGCTGGAGGGCCAGCTGGTCCGCGCCGACGTCATCATCACGACGGGCGGGGTCTCGATGGGGGCCTTCGACACCGTCAAGGAGGTCCTCTCCCGCGTGGGCACCATGCAGTTCGACAAGGTTGCGATGCGCCCGGGCATGCCGCAGGGCTTCGGCGTGCTCGGCGAGGAGCAGGTGCCGGTGTTCACCCTGCCCGGCAACCCGGTGAGTGCCCTCGTGTCCTTCCACGTGTTCGTCGCTCCGGCGCTGCGAGCGATGGCCGGTCGACCCGAACCCTCCTACCCGCCGGGCTACGTGCCCGCCGTGGCGGCCGAGCCGTTCGGCTCGGTCGCGGGCAAGATGGAGTTCGTGAGGGTGATCCTCGACGACGACCGGGCCAGGTTGGCCGGCGGGCAGGGCTCGCACATGCTGGGCGCGCTCGCGGCCGCCGACGCCCTGGCCGTCATCCCCGAGGACGTCGCCGCGGTCGCGGCCGGTGACGAGCTCATGTGCCTGCCGCTGCTCGGTCGGGAGGGGATGTGAGCGTCGACCCCGCCGGGCGCCCGTCCTCGTCCGGACTCACCCATGTCCGACCCGACGGGTCTGCGCACATGGTCGACGTCTCCGCCAAGGCGGTGACCGCACGCGAGGCCTCCGCTGCTGGTCGCGTCCTGCTGTCGTCCGCTGCGGTGGCCGCGCTGCGCGACGGCAACGTCCCCAAGGGCGACGCCCTCGCGGTCGCGCGGATCGCCGGAATCCAGGCGGTGAAGCGCACTCCGGAGCTGATCCCGCTGGCCCACCCGATCGCCGTCCACGGCGTCGAGGTCGACCTCACCGTGGCCGACGACGGTGTCGACATCGGGGCGACCGTACGCACGGCCGACCGCACCGGCATCGAGATGGAAGCCCTGACCGCGGTCGCCGTGGCGGCCCTGGCGCTCATCGACATGGTCAAGGCGGTGGACAAGCACGCGCGGATCACCGACGTCCGGGTCACCGCCAAGTCCGGTGGGCGATCCGGTGACTGGGTGGAGCAGTCGTGAGGGAGGCGGTGCGCGGCACCGAGGGCATGGGCCAGGGCGGCGGCGAACAACGCAATGCAGTGGTGATCACCTGCTCGACCCGGGCGGCCGGTGGCGTCTATCCCGACCGCGGCGGCCCGCTCATCGTGGAAGCGCTGCGGCAGTGGGGTTTCGAGGTCGGCGACCCGCTCGTGGTGCCTGACGGACCCGAGGTGTCCGAGGCGCTGGAGGCGGCGCTGGCGGCCGCGCCCGACGTGGTAATCACCACCGGCGGCACCGGGCTGTCACCCACCGACCGCACACCGGAGGCGACCCGCGCGGTCCTCGACCGCGAGGTGCCAGGTCTCGCCGAAGCCATTCGCGGTGCCGGTCTCGCGGGAGGCGTGCCGACCGCGGCCCTCTCGCGGGGGCTGGTCGGAGTCGCGGGCAGCACGCTGGTGGTCAACCTGCCGGGGTCGACCGGTGGGGTCCGCGACGGGCTGGGGGTGCTGGAGGCGGTCCTGCCGCACGCGCTCTCGCAGATCCGCGGCGGCGACCACTGATGGTCGTCTGGCCCGTCGAGCTCCGGGGCGAGACCCCGGGCGGGGAGCAGCTGCTGCTCGACCCGCTGCGCCGTCGGGACCGGACCGAGTGGACCGAGGTCCGCAGCCGCAACCGGAACTGGCTGGGGCCGTGGGACGCCACCTCGCCGGACAGGGAACCGACCTACGTCTCGTTCCCGGGGCTGGTGCGGCACTACCGGACGGAGGCGAGGGCGGGCCGGATGTTGCCCCTCACGATCCGGGTCGAGGACCGGATCGTCGGGCAGATGGTGCTCTTCGGCATCTCCTACGGGTCGCTCCTGTCGCTCTCGGCCGGGTACTGGGTGGATGAGTCCGTAGCGGGTCGGGGGATCGCACCGACCGCGCTGGCCATGGCGGGCGACCACGCGCTGGGCACGATGGGGCTGCACCGGATCGAGGTCAACATCCGCCCCGAGAACACCAACAGCCTGGCCGTTGTCCGCAAGCTGGGCTTTCGCGACGAAGGCATGCGGGCGGCATACCTGCACATCGACGGGGCCTGGCGCGACCACCGGACGTTCGCCCTCACGACCGAGGATCTGGGCGGTCACGCCCTGCTGGAGCGATTGCACACCAACCACACCAGTCACATTGGCGACACACCGCCCCACGTCCCCGGCGCACCCACGCAAGAGACCTAACGTCGTATCCGTGCAGCCCAGCAGTCTTGTCTTCCTCGTCATCATTGCGGTCTGGGCTGCCTATTTCGTGCAGTACTGGGTCCGTCGCCGCGAACACCTCGCCACCGCGCGCTCGGTCGACCAGTTCTCCGAGTCGATGCGCGTCCTCGAGCGCCGCAGCCCGCTGCCCGTCTCCAACCTCTCGACGCCGCAACCGCGTTCGTATGCCGTGACTCCAGCGCGTGCCGCGCGTCCCCAGTTGCTCGTGAAGCGTGCCGAGACCTCGCAGGCCGAGCTGCCGCCACCGGTCGAGGCCGAGGCGTCGGTTCCCCGGTTGAGTCCCGTCGTCGCCCGGCGCAACCGGGCCATGATCATGCTCGGCGCGCTGTCCACCGTCGTCGTGGCCGTGCCGCTCGTCGCGTTGTCGATGCTGTCGCTGCCGTTCCTGCTGGTGCCGCTGGTGTCGGTCGTCGGCGCAGTCGCCTGGGCCCGCTCAGCCGCCCAGGCCGAGCGCCGTTCCCGCGCCGCCGTCCGTCCTGCCCGGCCCGCTCAACAGCGGATGGCTCAGCAGCGGATGACGCGCGAGCAGCCCGCTGCTGGCGCCGCGGTCGTTGACGCAGCCGAGGCTGCCGCTGTCGCCGATGTCGAGTCCATGGCGGTTGCCGAGGGTGAGCCCGAGGTCGCCGCCCACCCGGTCAAGCCCGAGCTGTTCGACGTCCAGGCGGTGCCGGCCGGTGTAGCCGCCCCCGCTGCCCTCGCGGCCGAGGCCGTCGGCGCCCCGATGCGTCCCCTCGTTGACGAGGACGACATCCCACTCACCTGGGACCCGGTGCCGGTGCCGCGGCCGACCTACACGATGAAGTCCCGCGTGACCCGTCCTGCGCCCACGTCCGCCGACCTGGTGGGTGACGCCGACACGGAGTACGCGGCGTACGAGGACATGCCCGAGCGTCGGGTCGCCGGCGCCTGACCACCCGCTCCGTCGCGGCGTGGTCGCTGCCTACTTGGAACCCCACACGGCCTGGGCGCCCGAGTCGCCGGTGAGCACCACGATGGTCGCGGTGCCGATCGCGCTCGCTGCGACGAGCAGTGCCAGCACCAGTCGCGGCAGGGTGGCGGAGCCGCGGCGGAGGTAGAACCACTGCGCGAGGGTCGTCACGGCGAGGGCGACTGCCCAGGGCAGCACTTGGGTGCCGAAGTTCTGGTGTCGCTGGATGAACGGCGGGTTGCCGAGCTTGTGGGCGAGGTCGTTCCCGGCCCGCGTGGTGATGGGGACGGCCGCAGCGCCGATGACGGCGCCGAGGGGGACCAGGAAGGTCAGCTTGCGCTGCGCGGCCGGCCACGCGCTCGCCACCACCGCAGCGACGGAGGTCAGCGGCAGCAACACGACGACGAGATGCACGAGCAGGACGTGGGCGGGAAGTCCGTTGATCTCCATGACCGAGGAACGTAGCCGAGCTCGCTGAGGTTCACTCACTGAACGCAGCGCCGTGCTGTCTCGTCCTTTACGGCGAGTTCCCCGTGCGGGGAGGATCGGATGTGGCGAGTGGAGCTGGGAGGAGTGGGGAGTGGCGACGAGCCAGCGCGAAGCGGCCCTGCAGGGTCTGCATGACCGTCATGCCGCGGAGCTGTGGCGGTTCGCGTTGCGACTGACCCGTGACCCCCAGGTCGCCGAGGACGTCGTGCAGGAGTCGCTGCTGCGGGCCTGGCGCGACCCGGCGTTGGGGACGCGGTCCGAACCGCAGGCCCGCGCCTGGTTGTTCACCGTCGTGCGCAACCTGGTGGTCGACCGCTGGCGCAGCGCGGCATCCCGGCACGAGGTCGCAGGGATCGACTTCGTCGAGGCCGGCGTGGGGGACCGGTCCGGCGAGGTGCTGGACCGGTGGCTGCTCACTGATGCGCTCGCCGCGGTGTCGCGCGAGCACCGGCAGGTCATCGCTGCCGCCTACTACGAGGGGAGAACCGTGGCCGAGATCGCGGCCGAGCTGAGGGTGCCGGAGGGGACCGTGAAGTCGCGGCTCCACTACGGGCTTCGCAGCCTGCGACTGGTCCTGCAGGAGAAGGGGGTGACCGGCCGATGAGCACCCACGACGAGTACGCCGACTGGGACGCGGCCTACGTGCTGGGCGCCCTCTCGGTCGCCGAGCGGCGCGAGTACGAGGAGCACCTCGCAGGGTGCGCCGCCTGTCGCGCTGCCGTGGCCGAGCTGGCCGGTATGCCGGGGTTGCTCGCCCAGCTGCCGCCCGGTGAGGTCCTGGCGATGGACCACGGTGGCGCCCTCGGCGCCGAGGCTGACGGCGACCTGATGAAGCTGGAGCCACCCGCCTCGATGATGCCCGAGCTTGCTACCCGTCCGACCCGTCTGGGCCGCAGCCGGTGGCTGGCGCCCGTGGCCGCCGCAGCCGCCGCCCTCCTCATCGGCGGCGTCGGTGGGTATGCCGTGTCGACCGCCGGGCGTGACGATGCGCCCTCGCCCGGGTCCAGCTCGACCTCGACCGGGCCCGGGGGAGGCGTCGTGGCTGGGCCGGGGCGGTTGGCCTTCACTGCAGTCGAGCCCTCGCTGATGACGGCGGTCGTGGATGTCGTGCCGATCGCCAACGGGACCGAGCTGCGGGTGGAGTGCCAGTACGCGCGGTCGACGGCTAGCTCAGCGACCGCGACCGGCTCCGGGGCGACCGGCTCAGGGGCGACCGGCTCAGGGGCGACCGGCGGGTCGGGCGGTTCCGGTGGCGGCGACTACCGGGTGGACTACGCGATCTGGGTCGTCGACCGCGCCGGTCGGGCGACCGAGCTCCGCGACTGGACGGCCCGTCCGGACCGGATCATGCACCCGGTCGGCGTCTCGGCCTTGCCGATCGCGCAGATCGCCTCGGTGGAGATCCGCCAGGTCGACACCGGACACACCGTGATGCGAGCCAGCCTGACCTGAGGCGAGAGCGGACAGGCACCTCGCCACCGCAGCACACACCGTTTTTCGTCGCGCGCACTGCTGGTGTTATTGTTTCGTCCGCATCAGGGGCTGTGGCGCAGTTGGTAGCGCGTCTCGTTCGCAATGAGAAGGCCAGGGGTTCGAATCCCCTCAGCTCCACCCATCGGAACCCCGTCTGACCTGCACACACGTGCTCGGTCGGGCGGGGTTCTTCGTTTGTCAGGCGGACGCCAGCCGCCGCTCGCGTGCCCGCGTTGCGCGCACCTAGAGGCAGTTCGCGCCGACGCGGAGCCCGACAACCTCCTGCCCGACTGGTGGCCGTCGCACGTCGGCAACGAACGTCAGGTCAGCGGCGTCCAGGCGCCGGACCCCTATCTGGAAGTCCCCCTTGCAGTACGCCGGCCCGTGGGCCAGGGCATGTCGCCTCCAGCCGTCCGTCTCCAGCCGTAGAGAGACCGCATGGACGGTCACGGCGGCATCGGGAACGGCGTAGTAGCGCACCACCGCCGGACACCCATCGCTGAAGCACCACTCATTTCCCTCCCAGGCATGGCCCAGCAGCTGACCGTCGGAGAGGGTGCCCCACTGGTCCGCAACCGTTGTCACCCTGCCGAAGCTCGGCGTCGCCTGAGCCGGTATGCCCCAGACCAAGAGGGCAATCAAGGCTGTGGCTCCCAGGAAGATAACTCGGCGTCGCACCATCCGCCGGCACAAGAACCAGGTCGGGACCGCGAGAGGAACGAACGCCACCGCGGACCACCGCCACGCTCCGGTTTCGCCTGCAACACCGGACAGCTCCAGGTACGCCGTGGCAACCACTACCCAGACCGACCAGACCAGCACCAGCAGGCCCACCCGGAGGGCCCGACCACCGACGGTCAAGGGCGCGACCAAGCGCGCACCATGAAGCACACGCACATCCGTCGACTGGCCCACACCGTGGATTCTCCGGACAGGGGGCTGGCCCGTCATCCGTTCCGCTACTCACCTGTGGCGCCTTGCGGTGAGGTTGGGGAGGCGCTCGCTGGGTGGCAGCCCTGGTTGGTGCCGCCACCCAACGGCGCGGGCCGTCCTCCTACTTCGCGACGGCCCCGGTGTCGTCCCACACGTTGCCCGTCCAGGCATTGCCGGAGTTGGCTGGCGACCATTCGGTGGAGGTCCCCCAGTACCCACCACCGGGCCCGCCGTTTGTTCCTGCAGGGTAGAGGTGCCGTGAGAAGCGGTTGTTGGTGAACTTGATGCCCGTGGCGTTGTTGCCGCCGAGGTAGACCATGTAGCCGCCACCGGCGATCAGGTTGTCATCGACCACGGAGTTGCGCGGGGTGCCGAAGTCCGCGAACAGGGCGATGGCCGCGGTGCTGGTCCACTTGTTGTAGACCGTGTTGTGCCGGTACGTGATTCCGCACTCGGAGTTGCACATCAGTCCGTCGTCGTGCGCGCCGGAGATGTGGGCCATGTCGTGGATGTAGGAGTTCGTGATGACGGTGCCCTCACCGACGATGCAGTCCATGCAGTTGGACAGGTTCACCTTGTCGATGGTGGTGGGGCCGCTGCCCATCTCGAAGATGGCGTACTGGACCGAGCCGGAGCCCGCATCCTTGCCGGCGATGTCGACGTTGCTGATCTTCGCGTAGCCGGCACCCTGGATCCCCAGCGCCCAGCGGTCGGTGGCAGTGATACGCATCCGGACGTTCTTGACGGTCACGTTCTTGCCGGTGATGGTGAACGAGCAGTCCACCAGGTCGAGGTTCTGGATGACGGCGTTGTCCACGTTCCCGTTGGTCGGGCAGGGGCCAGGACTCACAGGTCCGGACAGGCCGGTGTTGGTGGCGTCGGGGTACCCGCACTTGCTGGGGTTGGGGCCGCAGTTGAGACCAGCCGGCACTGCGGTCGTTGTGCTCGAGGTTGACGGAGCGGGTGTCGACGTCGTTGACGTCGTCGAAGTGGGGGACATCGTGACGGTGACCGTTCTCGGCGGCGCGGTGACAGTCGACGTTGACGTCGCCGTGACCGTTGACGTCACAGAGACGTTCGGCACGGAACAGTGCACGTCGAACGACTGATCGGTGGCGCCCGCGGTGATCGTGGGGTTGGCGGTACACGTCGCGGTCGAGCTGGAGGCTGCGGCATACGCCACACCCCCACCGGTGAGCGCAATCAGGGCCACCACTCCAGCGGCGATGGCCACCTTCTTGGATTTCAGGTTTGGCCGCCCGGCAGCGGAGGCATGGGCAGGGACATAGCGGATCAGCATGGGAACTCCAGCAGTCAGGGTGGCGCGGCCCAATCTGGACCAGCGGTCGTGCAATGGACGGTGAATGCAAACAAATCCATGCAACAGCTGGGTCTTGGCCGATTGCGCACCCTGCGCGGTGCTTCAACATGCCGGGCGGTCAAGTCGACGATGTCGACGGTTAATGCCCGATTCCACTAGCAAGCGCTAATGAATCCATTCAGTGTCTAGTACAAATGAACTAGACACTGCGTTGAGATATAGCAGCATTCGGGATCAAATGCAAGATTCGGGCACGGCTCCCGTGCAGTCCGCGCCCAGCATCCTCCGACGATGACACCATAATTGCTTGACATGACACCACTGTGGTGTCACGATGGTGCCATGGAACTTGGACAGTACGTCAGCGAGCTGCAGCGCCAGCTACTGGATGCCGCGGAGAACGGCGCTGACGACACCCGTGTCGTTGCCGAGCGACTCACCGCCGGACTGGATGCAGCGACTCGGCTCGTGCTGCTGGACGCGCTGTCCGCGGCAGTCGGCGAGATCACCCGGGACCTCGCGCCGGGCTCCGTCGACCTGCGGCTGCGCGGCCGCGAGGTCGAGTTCGTCGTCAGCCAATCGAATGCGGAGCCGGACGCCGACGAGCGGCCCGCCGCCACAGTGGACCTCGACGACGCGAGCACCTCGCGCACCACACTTCGTCTGCCGGACGCCCTCAAGGCACGGGTGGACGAGGCGGCAGCGGCGGACGGCCTGTCCGTGAACACCTGGCTGGTCCGCGCGGTTGCCTCCGCTCTCCAGCCCAGGCAACGACGCTCCGCCCAGCGCACGCTGCGCACCGGCGACAACTTCGCAGGCTGGGCGCGCTAGACCGCTCAACCACCACCTCCACCAGCCACGCGGACCCGCGGGTTCGGTCAAACACGCCCATGGAAAGGCAGGCGCCAGCATGCCCAGTTACCCCACCCCCACCCCCATCGACCTCGCGATCAAGCTGCCGGTCGGAGCGATTGAGGTCATCGCCGGTGACCGGGACGACACCGTCGTGACGGTGTCGCCCACGAACCCGGCAAAGGCCGCTGACGTTCGAGGTGCGGAGGAGACCAAGGTCGACTTCGACGGCCAGCGGCTCACCATCACCGGCCCGCGACCCCGCTTCAGCTTCGTCGGCCCGTTCGAGTCGGTCGACGTCAAGGTCGAGCTGCCGGCCGGGTCTCGGCTCACCGCCGAGACCTCCGCCGGGGCTGTCCGCACCACCGGCCGCCTCGGGGCCACCCGTCTCAAGAGCTCGATGGTCGATCTCGACAGGACCGGGGACCTCTGGGTGCGCGCGATGAGCGGCAACGTGACGGTCGCGAACGCCGAGGGCGGGGTCGAGATCACGGCCGACCACGGCCAGATCCGGCTGGGCGCGGTCACCGGCGACGCCGTCCTCAAGGCCTCGCACGGGACCATCACCATCGGCGAGTGCGGCGGCGAGCTCGAGGCGAAGCTCTCCTACGGCGACCTCGACATCACGAAGGCGCTCGAGTCGGTCAGTGCGAAAACCGCGTACGGCAGCATCCAGTTGCACGAGATCTCCAGCGGCTCGATCCAGGTCGAGACCGGCTACGGACAGATCACGATCGGTGTGCGCCCGGGTGTCCCGGCGTGGCTCGACCTCTCCTCGAAGGACGGCCGCGTACGCAACCAGCTGGACGGCGACAGCGCTCCCGATCCGTCCGAGCAGACCGTCGCGGTGCGCGCCCGCACCCAGTACGGCGACATCACCATCCAGCGCGCCCGGTGACTCCCGAGCGACCCAACGGCCTGCTCAACAGCAGACCCAACAGCGTGACCAACGGAAAGGAACGAGATCCCATGACCACTTCAGCGATCGAAGTCCACGGGCTTCGGAAGTCGTACGGCGACAAGGTCGTGCTCGACGGCGTCGACCTGACCGTCGCCGCGGGCACGGTGACCGCCCTGCTCGGACCGAACGGTGCCGGCAAGACCACCACCGTGCACATCCTGAGCACCCTCGTGCAGCCTGACGGCGGCACGGCATACGTGAACGGCTGCGATGTCGCCCGCGATCCCGGCGGTGTCCGCGCGGGGATCGGCCTCACCGGCCAGTTCTCCGCGGTCGACGGCCTGCTCACGGGCGAGGAGAACCTCTTGCTCATGGCGCGCCTGCGGCACCTCGGAGCGGACCGCGCGAAGGCGCGGGTGGCCGAGCTGCTGGAGGAGTTCGACCTCGTCGAGGCCGCTCGGAAGCCGCTCGCCACCTACTCCGGGGGGATGCGTCGCCGCCTCGACCTCGCGATGACCCTCGTCGCGACACCGAGCGTGATCTTCCTCGACGAGCCCACGACCGGCCTGGACCCGCGCAGCCGCCACACCATGTGGGACATCGTGCGCGGCCTGGTCGCCGAGGGCACCACCGTGCTGCTCACCACCCAGTACCTCGACGAGGCGGACGAGCTCGCGGACCGCATCGCCGTGCTCGACGGTGGCCGCATCGTCGCCGACGGCACACCTGACGAGCTCAAGCGCCTGGTGCCCGGTGGGCACATCCGGCTCCGCTTCGCGGATGCGGCGGCGCTGGACGCCGCCTCCCGCCTGCTCGACGAGACCGCTCGCGACGAGTCCGGGCTGGCGCTCACCGTGCCGACCGACGGTGGGGTCGGCGCGCTGCGCACCGTCCTGGGTCGGCTGGACGCGGCCAACCTCGAGGTCGACGACCTCAGCATCCACACCCCGGACCTTGATGACGTGTTCTTCGCGCTCACCGGCCGGGTCGACACGAAGGAGACAGCGTCATGACCACCATCACCACCACGCGCCCGACGACGTCGGACACCCGCCGACAGTCGCACGTCGTCGCCGACGCGGTCACGATGCTGCGCCGCAACCTGCTGCACATCGTGCGCTACCCGGGCCTGACCGTCTTCGTGATCGGCGCGCCCGTGGTGTTCCTGCTGCTGTTCGTGTACGTCTTCGGCGGCACGCTCGGGGCCGGCCTGCCCGGCGTTGACCTCGCCGGAGGCCGGGCGGCCTATGTCGCGTACGTCATGCCAGGCATCCTGGCCATGACGATCGCCGGCACCGCCGGCGGCGCTGCGACGACCGTCGCGATGGACATGACCGAAGGCATCACCGCGCGCTTCCGCACCATGGCCATCTCGCGGGCTGCCGTGCTCGCCGGGCACGTGCTCGGCAACACGATCCAGGCGCTCATCGGTGTCGTCGTCGTGCTGGGGGTGGGCCTGCTGGTCGGGTTCCGCCCGTCGGCCGGACCGACCGACTGGCTCGCAGCCCTCGGCATGATCGTGCTCATCGCCTTCGCGATCAGCTGGCTCGCGGTCGCGATGGGCATGCAGGCGAAGTCCGTCGAGAACGCGAGCAACCTCCCCACCCCACTTCTGCTGCTCCCCTTCCTCGGCAGCGGCTTCGTCCCGACCGACTCGATGCCGGGCTGGATGCAGTGGTTCGCCGACTACCAGCCGTTCACACCGTTCATCGAGACCATCCGCGGGCTGCTGCTCGGCACGCCGCTCGACTGGAACCCGGCCCTCGCGATCGGCTGGTGTGTCGTGATCGCCGTCGCCGGGTACGCCTGGTCGATGGCCATCTACGAGCGGAAGTCGGTGCGCTGAGCGAAAGTCCACACCCGACGACGGGCGGTCGCGAGCTTCGCTACCGCCCGTTCGCGCACCGTGCGCGGCCCGTCTCATGATGGTCGCAGTTCGAATTAGGCCAAACTGCGAACTAACTCGGTATGCTGGCTGCGCGGGACCCAGCCCGCAGCGGGCCAGGAGGGCGGATGGCGACACGATCGACGGCTGAGGCCCAGCGCACCGGCGGTCGCACCGACGCGGCGTCGATGCGGCGCGCCAACACCGGCCTGATCCTGCGCCACCTGCGGGACCAGGGCGGCAGGTCCCGCGCAAGGCTGGCTGCCGAGACGGGCCTGTCCAAGGCCACCATGTCGACCCTCATCGCCGAGCTGGTCGAGCGCGGCCTGGTGGTGGAGGGGCAGCCCGACCGCGCCGGCGCCGTCGGTCGTCCCGGGCTGACCGTCACCCTCGACGGGCGGGGTGTCTGCGGGCTCGGGGTCGAGATCAGCGTCGACTACCTCAGCCTGATCGCGGTCGACCTGTCGGGCACCGTCATCCGTGAGTCGACCCGCCCGATCGATGCCGCCAACCTTCCGGCTGCGGACGTCATCGCGCGCGTTGCCGACCTCCTGGGCGAGACGCTCGCCTCGTTGCGCTCCGCGGGCGTGCGCTGCGTGGCCATCACCGTCGCGGCACCCGGGTTCGCCGACAGTGACACCGGGATCGTGCGACTCGCCTCCAACCTCGGCTGGCGTGACGTCGCCCTCGTCGACGACCTCAAACAGTCACTGGGGCAAGAGGTTCCGCCTATCTCCGCTCAGCACGACGCAAAGCTCGGCGCGGTCGCCGAGCTGGCCCAGCTGGCCGGCCGCGACGTCGAGGACCTGCTCTACATCTCCGGCGATGTCGGCGTCGGTGGCGGCATCATCTCCGGGGGTCAGATCATGCGCGGGGCCAAAGGGTCAGCGGGGGAGATCGGGCACCTGCCGCTCGACCCAGCCGGTCGCCAGTGCGCCTGCGGACGTCGTGGCTGCTGGGAGACGATGGTCGGCCTGGCCGCCTTCCTGCGCCTCGCCGCCGACGAGGCCGACCCGGTGCGCAACCCCGGCCGGCCGCTCGAGGACCGGCTGCGCGAGCTGCACCGTCGAGCGGAGGACGGTGACGAGCGCACCCTGTCGGCGCTGGCCACGGTCGCCGAGGGCCTGGGTGCGGGGGTGTCCATCCTCGTCGACATCCTCGATCCCCTCCTGGTCGTCCTCGGCGGCTACTTCGCGTGGTTCGAGGAGTGGCTGATCGCACCCGTTGCCGACCTCGTGGTCGAGCGCCGGCTCAACCCCGACACCGAGGTATGCCGCGTGGTGGGCTCCTCGCTGGGCCTCACCTCCGCTGCGCGGGGCGGCGCGCACTACTCGATCGACAGGGTGTTCCAGGATCCGAGCGTGGTCTCATCTTGACAGGGCCATCTACCCTGACGGGATAATTCAGAGACCGAACAATCACCGACCGATGAGGTACCCATGTCGCCGAGCACCCCGAGCGGCCTCGAGCGGCGCGAGCCGGCTCAGCTCTCGGTCATCCTCGACGGCCGGACCGCGCGGGCCTGACGATGACACGTCCCGCCGCGATGCTCCCGCCATCACCCAGTGGTGCGACCACCGAGGTGGTCGCCGCGGTCGACGTCGGTGGCACTCGGATCAAGGCCGCTCTGGTGGACCGGTCCTACACCGTTCTGGCCCAGACGACCACACCGACTCCCGCCGACATAGGGGCCGACATCGGGGGAGCTGTCGCGGCCACCGTGAAGGCACTGCTGGAATCCGTGCCGCCCGGGCAGGCAGCTCAGCTGGTGGGCTGCGGTGTGGTCGTGCCGGGCCTCGTCGACGAGGAGGACGGCATCGGTATCTACTCATCCAACCTCGGGTGGCGCGACCTCGACATCCGCGCGCAGGTCGAGTCCTTCCTCGGTCTCCCGGCCGTGGTCGGCCACGACGTGCGGGCTGGGCTGCTTGCCGAGTCCCGGCTCGGTGCAGCCGGTGGGCACCGGCAGGTCCTGTTCATGCCGCTCGGCACCGGCATCGCCGGGGCGCTCCTGCTCGACGGGTCCGTGGTGTCCGGAGACGGCTGGGCGGGCGAGCTCGGCCACGTGGTCATCGACCCGTCCGGCCCCCCCTGTCCCTGCGGGCAGCGAGGTTGTCTCGAGGTGCTGGCCTCGGCTGGCGCGATCGAACGGATCTATCGCTCGCAGTCCCACGAGCGGCTGTCCGCTGAGGACATCGCCGCCCGCGCCGAGGCTGGGGAGTCCCTGGCCTCCTCGGTCTGGGCCGGTGCGGTACGTGCCCTCGGTCAGGCCATCGTCATGACGGTCACCCTGACCGGCGTCGACCTCGTCCTCGTCGGCGGCGGCCTCTCGCAGAGCGGCGAGGTGCTGCTCAGGCCGCTGCGCGACGACGTCGCCGGGCGCCTCACCTTCCAACGACCGCCCACCATCCAGCGCGCCGGACTCGGCGACCGGGCCGGGTCGCTCGGCGCCGCCTGCCTCATCTGGGACTCGCTGTGATCATCACCGTCACCCCGAACGCCGCGCTCGATTTGACCTACGAGGTCGACGCGCTCACGCGGCATACCATTCACCGGGTGCGGTCCGTCACCGAGCGCGCGGGCGGCAAGGGGATCAACGTCGCGTCGGTGCTGGCCCAGCTGGGCCACGAGGTGGTCGTGACCGGTTGCGCGGGGGGCGCCACGGGCGCACAGGTCTGCGCGGACCTCGACGCCCGCGGTCTGGCCCACTCGTTCGCCGCCTCCGACGGGGAGGCCCGACGGACGCTGACGGTGGTGTCCACGTCCGAGGGTGACGCGACGGTGTTCAACGAGCCCGGACCCGTGCAGTCGCCCGAGGCCTGGCAGTCGCTGCTCGACCACGTGAGCGGCCTGGTGGCCGAGACGGGCGCCAGTGTGGTGGTGCTCTCCGGGAGCCTGCCGCCCGGCGCTCCCGCTGACGGCTACGCCTCCCTCGTGCGCCGCTGCCGCGACGCGGGGGCGGCAGTGGTCCTGGATGCCGACGGAGAGCCACTGCGGCTGGGCCTCGCAGCCCAGCCCGACATCGTCAAGCCCAACCGCGCGGAGCTCGCCGAGACCACCGGTGTCGAGGACGCGGCAGCAGGGGTCGCGGCGCTGCGCGCCCTGGGCGGCCGCGACGTCGTCGTCTCGGCCGGCCCCGACGGCCTGACCTGGTATGCCGCGGACGGCACCGCCGTGCGCGCCCGCCTGGACGCTTCGCTCCGCGGCAACCCCACCGGCGCTGGCGACGCCGTGGTCGCCGCCTTGGCGGCCGGGCTGGTCGGGCGCCGTCCCCGCGACCTGGTCGTCCGCGACGCGGTGGCGTGGTCAGCTGCGGCGGTGCTCCAGCCGGTGGCCGGCGTGGTGGATCCGACTGACGTGGCCCGACTGGCGGCGCAGACTCTCGTGGAGGACGTTCGATGACCCTGGTGAACCTCGCCGACGTGCTGTCCGACGCCTCGCGGGGTTCCCGCGGAGTCGGGGCGTTCAACGTGATCCAGATCGAGCATGCCGAAGCCCTGGTGGCTGCGGCCGAGGAGACCGGCCTGCCGGTGGTGTTGCAGATCAGCGAGAACGCAGCGCGCTATCACGGGGCGCTCGCGCCGATTGCATTGGCCACCAAGGCGATTGCCCAGGCGTCGGCCGCGCAGTGCGTCCTCCACCTGGACCACGCGGAGAGCGAGACACTGGTCGACGAAGCGGTTTCCCTTGGCTTCACCTCCGTCATGTTCGACGGGTCGAAGCTGGAGGACGCAACCAACCGCTCGACCACCCGCGGCGTCGTCCAGCGCTGTCACGACGCAGGGGTCTCCGTCGAGGCTGAGCTCGGGGAGATCGGCGGCAAGGACGGCGTGCACGCCCCGGGCGTCCGCACCGATCCCGCTGACGCAGCTGCGTTTGCCGCAGACACCGGGGTGGATGCCTTGGCTGTCGCGGTGGGGTCGTCGCACGCCATGACCAGCCGGACGGCGACCCTCGACCTCGAGCTGATCGCACGGATCCATGACCTCGTGCCCGTGCCGTTGGTGCTGCACGGTTCGTCGGGTGTGGCCGACGACGCCCTGGTCGCGGCCGTCCGGAGCGGCATGACCAAGGTCAACATCGCCACCCACCTCAACTCGGCGTTCACCACTGCCGTGCGCGACTACCTCGCGGAGCACCCGTCCGTCGTCGACACCCGGAAGTACCTCGGCGCCGGCCGCGGGGCGGTCCAGACCGAGACCGCGCGGCTGCTCCGACTGCTCGCCGGGGCCTGAACGCGCCGGGTGCTCACACCCAGCTGGGGAACCACATCCGCAGCGACCACTGGCTCTGCGGGATCACCTGCGCGGTGTAGATCGGCCAGAAGAACGCGAAGATGGCCAGCGTCAGCACGCAGTAGGCCCCCACGACGTACAGACCGATCTCGCGACGCTTCCATGAGTCGGTGCGCTTGCCCAGTGCCAGCCCCAGCACGAACACGACGGCCAAGATGATCCACGGCTCGAAGGCCACCGTGTAGAAGGAGTAGATGGTGCGCTCCTCCAGCCCGAACCACGGCAGGTAGCCGCCGGCCAGTCCCGCGAGAATGCCGCCGGCCCGCCAGTCGCGCTTGAACAGCCAGTAGAAGGCCAGCACGAAGATCGCCGCGGCGCCCAGCCACCAGATCGAGACGGTGCCGATCGAGGTGATCGCCTTGGAGCACTGGGCGACGACGCAGCCGTCCTCACCCCGCTTGGGACCCTCGTAGAAGAACGAGGTCGGCCGGCCCTGGATGACCCACGACCACGGGTTGGTCTTGTACGGGTGGTTGTCGTGGAGGTTGACGTGGAACTGGTAGACCTCCTGGTGGTAGTGCCAGAGGGATCGCAGCGCATCGGGCACCCAGGGGGTGTCGCGAGAGGGGTGGATCTCGCCCCACTGCCGGTCGTAGCCGAGGTCTGACTTGAACCACCCCACCCACGATGCGAGGTAGGTCAGGACGGCGGTCGAGCAGATGACCAGGGCCGCCCACAGCCCGTCGCGGACGACCATGCCGGTGAACCAGTGCCGCACCCCGACCGCGCGGCGGGCGCCCATGTCCCAGAACACCGTCATCAGCCCGAACGCCATGAGGAAGAACAGCCCCGACCACTTGGTGCCTGCGCAGAGGCCGAGGCAGATGCCGGCCACCCAGCGCCAGGGACGTGCGCCGAGCCACGGGCCGAGGCCGGAGGCGAGCGCGTGCTTGGACAACCCGGCGGTGCGCTCGGCAAGCAGCGCCCGCGACCGGTCGCGGTCGATGAGCAGCGCGCAGAAGGCGGCCAGCGCCCAGAACATGACGATGAGGTCGAGCAGTCCGGTGCGGGACTGGACGAAGTGGTGACCCTCGAAGGCAACCAGGAACGCGGCGATCGTGCCGAGCAGCGAGGAGCCGAACATCCGTCGGGCCGCACGGCCGATCATCAGGATCGACAGCGTCCCCAGCACGCAGACCGAGAACCGCCAGCCGAACGACGACGTCTGCCCGAACAGGTGCTCGCCGATCGCGATGACCCACTTGCCCACCGGTGGATGGACGACCAGATCGCCCACTGTCCCAAAGACATCCGGGGTGCCGCGGGTGAACAGCTCGTCCGGCTTCTTGATCGAGTCCGGCACCCGCAGCTCGACGCCGTAGTCCAGCATCGATACGCCCTGCTTGACGTAGTAGGTCTCGTCGAAGACCAGCTGGTGCGGGCGACCGAGCGACCAGAAGCGGAGGACCCCGCCCACGACCGCGAAGAACAGCGGCCCGAGCCACCCCCACAGGTTGTCCGTCGGCCTGAATCCGAGCAGCCGTGATCGCAGCAGCTCGATCCGGGTCATGCGCGCCATCGTATGCACAGGAACTTCGCCGCCCCTGACAGGATGGCGAGGTGACTTCCGACGCGCCGACCGTCCCCGGGGTCCTCGTTCTCGCGGCCACCCCGATCGGTGACCCCCGGGACGCCGCGCCCCGCCTCGCCGAGGAGATCTCCACCGCCGACGTCGTCGCAGCCGAGGACACCCGCCGGCTGCGACGCCTGTGCGCCGACCTCGGCATCTCCCCGGCCGGTTCGGTGCTGAGCTACCACGAGCACAACGAGGCCTCCCGCACACCGGACCTCGTCGCGCGGCTCCTCGCCGGTTCGCGGGTGGTCGTCGTGACCGATGCCGGAATGCCGTCGGTGTCAGACCCCGGGTACCGGCTCGTCGACGCCGCGGTCGCCGCCGGGATCCGGGTCACCTGTGTGCCCGGCCCCAGCGCGGTGCTGATGGCGCTCGCCGTCTCGGGCCTGCCGGTGGACCGGTTCTGCTTCGAGGGCTTCCTGCCGCGCAAGGCGGGGGAGAAGGCGCGCGGTCTGGCCGCGCTCGCCGACGAGCGCCGGACGATGGTCTTCTTCGAGGCCCCGCACCGGATCGACGCGACGTTGGTCGCGATGGCGGAGGCGTTCGGTGCCGACCGCCGGGCGGCGGTCTGCCGTGAGCTCACCAAGACCTACGAGGAGGTCAAGCGCGGCGGCCTCGCCGAGCTGGCCGTCTGGGCGGCCGAAGGCGTGCGCGGCGAGATCACCGTCGTGGTGGCGGGAGCGTCGCCGGCGGTGACCACCGTCGAGGAGGCGCTGCCCGGCATACAGGAGCGCGTTTCCGCAGGTGAGCGGCTCAAGGACGTCTGCGCCGACGTTGCGGCGGCGACGGGTCTGTCGAAGAAAGCTCTGTACGACGCGGCCGTCGCCGCGCGGAAGGTGACGCCACCTAGCTGAGCCAGGCGAGGTGGTTCTTGAGCAGGGCGTAGCCGACGAAGGCGACCACGTCGAGGAGCGTGTGAGCCACGACGAGCGGGCCGACACGGCGGGTGCGGGTGTAGACCCAGCCGAACAGCAGGCCCATGACGACGTTGCCGATGAACCCGCCGAAGCCCTGGTAGAGGTGGTACGAACCGCGGATCAGCGCCGAGGTGACCATGACGACCGGCAGTGACCAGCCCGCGCGAAGCCATCGCGTGTAGAGGTAGCCGACCATCACGACCTCCTCGAGCACCGCGTTCTGCGCGGCGGCGAGGACGAGCACCGGGATGGTCCACCACTGGTCCGAGAGGTTCGCCGCGGCGATGGTGGTGTTGAGGCCGAGGCCGCGTGCGGCGGCGTACAGGCCGAGCCCCGGCAGGCCCACGGCCGCCGCGAGCAGGAGGCCTCTCACGAGGTCGCGACCCGGTTGACGCAGGTCCGCACCGATCGCATGGCGAGCGTCCGCGCGGTCGCGGGTCAGCAGGTGCAGGGCCAGGGCGACCGGCACCAGGGCCAGGACGATGCCGACCAGCTGGTAGGCGAGGTCGAGCCACGGCCGGTCGGGCGTGACCGAGGAGTTCATCGCCGTCGTCTGCTGGTTGAGCGGGACGTTGCGGGTGAGCTTGTTGACCAGGGACAGCAGCGCGTAGATGCCCGACGAGCCGAGGCTGACACCGAGGACCAGGACCGTCTCGGTGACCAGCGATCGACGCGAGACGGGTGCGGCGGCGATCGTCATGCGCCCATTCTGCTGGTCGAGGCTGGACGAACCATGCGAGCGCGGCTGGTTCGGCCACCGCGACTCGCGCGACCGCCGGGCGTCAGGCGAGCGCGGCGCGGCGATCTCGTCGCTTGCGCCATCGCCGCACCTTGAGCCACAGCCAGACGAGCAACCAGGCCAGCAGCACGAGGAACAGGATCACCAGCACCGGGATGAACACGGCCACCAGGCTCAGCCCGACCGACGCACCGTCCTCGATGGTCGACGCCACCGGAGCCCCGAACCCCAGCGTGCCGGCGTTGATCGCCGGTCTCGCCACGGTCTTCCCTCCGTGCACGAGGCCGGAGGTGATCACCCCGATGATGACCCCGACCCATGGGTTGTTGGTCATCCAGGACGAGTGGTCGAGGCCTTCGGCTGCGGACGTCGCGGCGAAGACCAGACCACCCATGCTCGGCCGGATGAACGTCTGGACCGCGTCGTTGACGGTGTCGATCGCGGGGATCTTGTCGAGGACGACCTCGGTGAGCAGCAGCACCGCGCCGATGCCGATGGCCCACCACGACTCGATCCACGAGTACGACTGCGGCAGCGTGATGAAGTCGGTGAACCGGGCGATGAGCGCCACGACGAGGAACGGGATGTAGGCGTTGAGGCCCGCCGCTGCGGACAACCCCATGCCGGTCAGCGCGGCGAACATCGGCCACCTCCTGTGCGGGTGCGGTGCACCTGTGCAGACATGTCTACTCGACGCCGGGACGAAATGTGCGGTTCCGTCGCCGCCCGGGCTCTCCCCACATGCGCGCACAGGTATGCCGCGTGCGGACTCCGCACGCGGCATACCTGTGCGATACCTGGGCCACGTCCCCCTGCGCCGGTGTCACTCAGCCCAGGAGGGGGCCCACGAGGTCGGCGCAGAAGTCGACGTCGGTGAACCGGCCGTTCATCGCCGTGACCACCGGGTCGCCGATCTGCTCACCGCCGGGCTGCCCGTCGCCGAGCAGGTCGTATGTCGTGGCCATCCGCAGGGTGCCGGAGTCGCGGGTCACGACTCGGCCCGCGGCGTCGCGCACGGTGAACGAGGCGCCCGACAGCTTCGAGTCAAAGGTCCAGACGTTGCCCCCGACGAGGGTGCCCTTGGTCTCCCGGAAGAGGCTGTTGTTGCTGATCGTGAACCAACGCCCGGTGACCGGGTTGGCGAACGTGTCCACGGCGGACACCTGCTGCCAGCCCAGGTAGGCCTCGTTGGTCCCCTTGATCGTGCGGATCGAGAAGCCCCCGTGGCCCACGGCCGTGTGGTCGATGGTGATGCCGCACTCGTCGAAGGTCTCGGCAAACGTGAAGTTGAAATGGTCATGGCTGTAGAGCGCGGCGTCAGCGGGTGTGGCGACGACGACCGCGAGGACGGCTGCTGCGACAGCGGCCTGGGCGATGGTCCTGCGGATCATGGTTCCTCCTCCGGTGGGGTGTGCTTCCCACAGGGTCCTGAAGGGCGAGCACGGTCCGCATCGGGCAAAGCCCCTACGCCGATAGGACGACTCCGGATGCCAACAGGGGCGGACGAGAGGAGCGCCCCGGTACGCCGCACGCGGCATACCGGGGCGCTCCTTGTTCGTTGCGGTCAGTCGCCCTTCACGTTGACGACCTGCCGCAGCGTGTGCCGGACAGACACCAGGTCGGCGGCGTCCGCCATCACCTGGTCGATGTCCTTGTAGGCACCGGGGATCTCGTCCAGGAACGCCTCGGTGTCCCGGAACTCGATGCCCTTCATCGCCTCCCGCAGCTCGTCGTGGGTGAACCGCTTCCGCGCTGCGCTCCGGCTGAACTGCCGGCCGGCACCGTGCGGAGCGGAGCTGAGCGACATCGCGTTGCCCTTGCCCTCGACGACGTAGGACCGGGTCCCCATCGACCCCGGGATCAGGCCGAGCTGGCCCTCCCGGGCTTCGATGGCGCCCTTCCGGCTGACCCACACCTGCTTGCCCCAGTGCTTCTCCTGCTGGGTGAAGTTGTGGTGGCAGTTGACCCGAGTCGACTCGACGACCGACGTCCCGAGGAACTCCCCGAGCTGCCGGATCACCCGGTCCATCATCTCCTCCCGGTTGAGCAGGGCGTAGTGCTGAGCCCACCGGAGCTCCCGGATGTAGGCCCAGAACTCGTCCGTGCCCTCGACGAGGTAGGCGAGGTCCCGGTCGGGCAGCTCGATCCAGTACCGCTCCATCAGCGTCCGCGCGATGGCGATGTGGTGCTGTGCGATCTTGTTGCCGACACCCCGCGACCCCGAGTGCAGGAACGCCCAGACCCGGTCCTGCTCGTCCAGGCTCACTTCGACGAAGTGGTTCCCGGAGCCGAGCGTCCCGAGCTGGTGCCGCCACCGCCCGGCCCGCTGGTCGGGGCTGAACTCCGCGGCTGTGGCCATCGCCTCGAGCTCGTCGATCCGCGGCTGTGCCGTGGCGACGATCTTGTGGTTGGCCGCACCCGCCGACAGCGGGATCGCCCGCTCGATCGACTCCCGCAGGGGAGTCAGCGACCGATCGCCGAGGTCCGCTGCGGTGAACTGCGTGAGGACCGCGATCATCCCGCAGCCGATGTCCACACCGACGGCAGCCGGCATGACTGCCCGCTCCGTCGGGATGACCGAGCCGACCGTGGCGCCGAGCCCGAGGTGGGCGTCCGGCATGAGGGCGACGTGGGGAAAGACGAACGGCATCTGCGAGGTGCGCAGCGCCTGCTCCTGGGTCTTCTCTTCGAGGATCGAGGCCCAGTTCATGAGCCGCGGAGTAATCTGATGCATGACGCACCTCCTTGATACGTAACGGTTTTCGCGCAGCCTCACCGAGTGCGGGGCCGCAGACGAGCGTGACAGGTATGCCGCCCACCCGCACCCGCTTTTCGCCCGCCGCGTCCGTCGCCGACGCCGACTTGTTGCCGCCTGGTGGTCACGAGGTCGCGAATTCGCGGTCTGGTGACGATCTGCGGGCAACATGTCGGGGAGGTGTGGGACTTGTTGCCGTGCGGTGGTCACGCGACCGGCTTTTGGCGGTCTGGTGACGACCTGCGGGCAACAAGTCGCAGATGTCGCGCGGTGGTGAGCACGCGGCATACCTGCGCGCCCGAAACGCGCTTGGCACCCACCCCTAGGATTCAGGTGTGTCCAAAGTCCTCTCTGCTGTCGCCTGGCCGTACGCCAACGGCCCGCGGCACCTCGGCCACGTGGCCGGATTCGCCGTGCCCTCCGACGTGTTCAGCCGCTACATGCGGATGGCGGGCCACGACGTGCTCATGGTCAGCGGGTCGGACGAGCACGGCACCCCGATCCTCGTCCTGGCCGACCAGCTGGGCGTGACCGCGCGCGAGCTGGTCGACCGCAACCACGCCATCATCGCGGCCGAGCTGGCCGACCTCGGCTGCTCCTACGACCTCTACACCCGCACCACGACGGCCAACCACTACTCCGTCGCGCAGGAGCTGTTCACCCAGGTCTGGAAGAACGGCTACATGGTCGAGCAGACCACCAGCGGCGCGATCAGCCCGAGCACCGGGCGGACCCTGCCTGACCGCTACATCGAGGGCACCTGCCCGATCTGCTCGTACCCCGAGGCGCGCGGCGACCAGTGCGACAACTGCGGCAACCAGCTCGAGCCCACGGACCTGATCAACCCGAAGTCCAAGATCAACGGCGAGACCCCGCAGTTCATCGAGACCCAGCACTTCTTCCTCGACCTGCCAGCGCTCGCGGACGCGCTGCGCGAGTGGCTCGAGGGTCGTGAGGCGAGTGGGACCTGGCGCCCCAACGTCATCAAGTTCAGCCTCAACATCCTCGACGACATCCGCCCGCGCGCGATGACCCGCGACATCGACTGGGGCATCCCGGTGCCGCTCGACGGGTGGCGCGACCAGCCGACCAAGCGGCTCTACGTCTGGTTCGACGCCGTCGTCGGCTACCTCTCGGGGTCCATCGAGTGGGCGCGCCGCCAGGGCGATCCCGAGCGCTGGCGCGAGTGGTGGAACGACCCGGAGGCCCTGTCCTACTACTTCATGGGCAAGGACAACATCACCTTCCACTCCCAGATCTGGCCGGCCGAGCTGCTCGGGTATGCCGGTCACGGGAGTCGTGGGGGCGAGCCCGGTGAGTTCGGGGTGCTCAACCTGCCGACCGAGGTCGTGTCGAGCGAGTACCTCACCATGGAGGGCAAGCAGTTCTCGACGTCGCGCGGTTACGTCATCTACATCCGGGACGTGCTGGACCGCTACGGCCCGGACGCCATCCGCTACTACATCTGTGCGGCGGGGCCGGAGAACCAGGACGCCAACTTCACCTGGGCCGAGTTCGTCCAGCGCAACAACTCCGAGCTCGTCGCCGGCTGGGGCAACCTCGTCAACCGCACGGCCGCCATGGTCGGCAAGAGCTTCGGCGAGATCCCGGAGCCGGGCGCCCTGGAGCCGGTCGACGAGGCGGTGCGGGCCAAGGTGCTGGCGGCGTTCGATGTCGTCGGTGGCCTCCTGGCCAAGCAACGGATCAAGGCCGCCGTCGCCGAGGCGATGCGCACGGTCGGCGAGGTGAACAAGTACGTCACCGACACCGAGCCGTTCAAGCTCAAGGGCGACGACCAGCGCGAGCGCCTGGCCACGGTGCTGCACACCCTCACCCAGTGCGTGGCGGACCTCAACCGGATCCTGGCGCCGTTCCTGCCGTCGTCGTCCAACGCCGTGCACGCGGCGTTCGGTGGCGAGGGCAGCTTCATGCCGATGCCGGTGCTCGAGGACGTCACCGGACTCGACGCGGAGGACGCCGACCGGCGCTACCCGATCGTCACGGGCGACTACTCCCAGACACCCCGCTGGGAGTCGGTCCCGGTGCGTATCGGAGCCACTGTGGTCAAGCCCACACCCATCTTCACGAAGCTGGACGAATCGGTCGTCGAGGAGGAGCTCGCCCGGCTCCGGAACGACGCTGCACCCACCGGCGATGGCGACGCCTGAACCGGGTCAGCGCAGCGGCCACAGCCGCGTGCCCGACGCCCCCGACCCGCTGCCGATCTCGGTCGTCGACAACCACACGCACCTCGACATCGCGCGCGAGGGCGAGGATGCTCCCGACGTCGGCGCGGTGATCGCCGCCGCCGCGGCCGTCGGGGTCGACCGCCTGGTCCAGATCGGCTGCGACCTGCCCGGGGCCCGGTTCACGGTCGAGATGGTCGACCGACATCCAGCGATGCTCGGCGGCGTGGCCCTGCACCCCAACGAGGTGCCCAGGCTGGCCGAGGCCGGGAGTCTCGACGCGGCATACCGGGAGATCGAGGAGCTCGCAGCGCACCCGCGCGTCCGTGTGATCGGCGAGACGGGACTCGACTACTACCGCACGGGGCCTGAAGGCGTTGGGGTGCAACAGGACTCGTTCCGGTGGCACATCGACCTCGCCAAACGCACGGGCAAGGCGCTGCAGATCCACGACCGTGACGCCCACGACGACGTGCTGCGCATCCTCGAGGAGGAGGGGGCGCCAGCGCACACGGTGATGCACTGCTTCTCCGGTGACATGGCGATGGCCCGCACCTGCGTGGAGCGCGGCTACTACCTGTCCTTCGCCGGGACGGTCACCTTCAAGAACGCCAAGGGCCTGCGCGATGCGCTCTCGGTGACCCCGCTCGACCGGGTGCTCGTCGAGACCGACGCTCCGTACCTGACGCCGGCGCCCTGGCGCGGGGCGACCAACGCCTCCTACCTCGTGCCGCTCACGATCAGGGCCATGGCGGGGGTCCTCGGGGTCGCCGTGCCCACGCTCTGCCAGGCGGTCAGCGACACCTCCGAGGCGGTCTACGGACCCTGGTGACGCGCCGACGGAATGCCATGGGTGTGACTTGGCCAAACGCTGAAGGTTCCGTTATCAAAATTTGACCTTTGCCGGAAACGCGGTCATGGTGGATGACTGTTGGCCGGGGTCGGACCCTGGACGACGCGAGCAGGGGTTGCGCGACCCGCCACGACGGCGGACCACGAGAGCCCCTGTTTTCTTTGCCGCCGAGCATCGAAGACTCGCCCCCGGAGCACCGGAGCGAGGACGCGCCGCCCATCCGCTGCCCGGGGAGAACGACCTCTGGAGCACCGTGATCACCCGTCCTGTTCGTCGCATCGCCCAAGCCGCGGTCGTGACCAGCCTCATCGCTGGCGCTGTCGGCGTCTCGCACCTTGACAAGTCCGTCACCCTCTCGGTGGACGGCAAGGCCTCGACAGTGCACGCCTTCGGCAGCACGGTCGGCGACATCCTCAAGAAGCAGGACATCGCGATTCGTGAGCACGACGTGGTCGTCCCGGCACCTGGCACCCAGGTCGCCGATGGCCAGAAGATCGTCGTCCGCTACGGCCGCAAGCTGACCGTCACCATCGACGGTCGCACGCGGGACTACTGGACCACCGCCACCACGGTGGCTGCCGCGCTGCAGGAGCTGGGCATCCGTGCCGACTCCGCCAAGCTGTCGGCCTCCCGCTCCATGACGCTCGGCCGGCAGGGCCTCGCCCTGTCCGTCACCACGCCCAAGGACGTCGTCGTCCGGGTCGATGGCAAGAACCGCACCGCCAGCACCACCGGCGCCACCGTTGCCGACGTGCTCACCGAGCTGAACGTCACCAAGGACGCCGACGACCGCGTGCAGCCGGCCCCCACCACGGCCGTCACCGCTGGCCTGAAGATCGCCGTCCTGCGCGTCACGTCCTCGCAGGTAAAGGAGACCAAGGCGGTTGCGGCCCGGGTCACCCGCAAGAGCGACTCCAGCCTCTACAAGGGCCAGACCAAGACCCTGAAGGCCGGCTCCGACGGCGCCAAGATCGTCACCTACGACGTCGTCAAGGTGGACGGCAAGGTCGAGAGCAAGAAGGCCGTCGCCACCAAGCTCACCCAGGCACCTGTCGCCGCACTCGTCGCCGTGGGCACCAAGGCGCGTCCGGCAGCGACCACCCCTAGTGCCGGGAACACCTCCGGCGCCGGCATCAACCTGTCGAACGCGGCCATGTGGGACCGGATCGCCCAGTGCGAGTCGGGCGGCAACTGGTCGATCAACACCGGCAACGGCTACTACGGCGGTCTGCAGTTCGCGACCTCCTCGTGGCTGGCCAATGGTGGCGGCGACTTCGCCCCCCGTGCCGACCTGGCCTCGCGTGCGGAGCAGATCACCGTCGCGAACCGCTACTACGCCAAGGCCGGTCTCGGTCCCTGGGGTTGCGCGCACGCTGCCTGACGTCACCTGCTGACGTTTCGCTGAATCGAGGTATTCGGCTACCGCACCCGGTAGTCGAATACCTCGATTCGTTTGTCCGCCCCTAGAGTCGGCGCCATGGTCGAGCAGAGCGGGTTCCTCGGAGCCGCCCAGATCCGGGAGATCGCGGCCGAGCTGGGTCTGCGGCCGACCAAGCAGTGGGGCCAGAACTTCGTCATCGACGCCAACACGGTCAAGCGGATCGTGCGTCTCGCCGGCGTGACTGCGG
The DNA here is from genome assembly GCF_006438965.1 of Pedococcus bigeumensis. Classification (GTDB taxonomy): domain Bacteria; phylum Actinomycetota; class Actinomycetes; order Actinomycetales; family Dermatophilaceae; genus Pedococcus; species Pedococcus bigeumensis_A. The sequence goes on along the minus strand of NZ_RCZM01000006.1, from coordinate 52,283 downwards.
ACGACTCCGTGGTCGAGGTCGGCCCTGGCCTCGGCTCGCTGACCCTCGCGCTGCTCCCGGAGGTCGGGCACGTGACCGCGGTCGAGGTGGACCCGAACCTCGCCCAGGCGCTGCCGGGCACCGTGAGCCGGCTCGCACCGGCATACGCGGACCGGTTGACGCTCGTGCAGGCGGACGCGATGCAGGTGCGCGAGCTGCCCGACCCGCAACCCACGGCACTCGTCGCGAACCTGCCCTACAACGTGTCGGTGCCCGTGGTCCTCAACTTCCTCGAGGCCTTCCCGACCCTCCAGCGGGTGCTCGTCATGGTGCAGCTCGAGGTGGCGGAGCGGCTCGCGGCCAGCCCCGGGTCCAAGGCCTACGGCGTCCCCAGCGTCAAAGCCAACTGGTATGCCGCGGTGCGGCTCGCGGGGACGGTGCCCCGCAGCGTCTTCTGGCCGGTGCCGAACGTCGAGTCCGGTCTGGTGCTGCTCGAACGGCGGTCCGCACCCATCACCGCGGCGAGCCGGCGGGACACGTTCAGCTGCATCGACGCGGCCTTCGCCCAGCGGCGCAAGACGCTGCGGGCAGCCCTGGCCGGGTGGGCTGGTTCAGCACCGCGTGCCGAGGAGTGCCTGCGCGCGGCCGGGATCGACCACCGGACCCGGGGCGAGCAGCTCGGCATCGACGAGTTCGCGGCCATCGCCGCAGCCCGCGCCACGCTGGCCTAGGGCCGATCCCGCCGGCCCGATCCCGCCGGCCCGATCCCGCCGACCACACGTCTGTGCACAGACATCGGGGGCACTGCGCGGAGACCGGGTCTCTGCGCAGCACCCCCAACCTCTGTGCACAGATCAGCGCACGAGGCAGCCGGCCAGCCCGGGGCTGCGGTGGCTGGCCACCAGCGAGCGGGCCCTCGACCGCGAGATGTTCCAGGCCAGCCAGTCGTCCCCCTTCACGTCTGTGCCGGAGCGACAGGTGACCGCAGCCGTCCGCAGGTCGATCAATGCGGGTGCCGCATCGGTCGATAGCTCCGCCAGGTAGGAGTAGTCGATCGGGGTGGTCGCGTCGGTGCGGGACAGGTTGTGCTCGGCGATGTAGAGGTCGGGGTTGAGCACTGCGAGCCCGAGCAGCCCGACCGCGCCGAGCCGGACCGCCAGCGGCACCAGCCACCCGCGAGCCTTCACGGCCCCCGCCGCCATGACGAGCAGGACGACGACGCCGAGCCAGCCCTCGAAGACGGAGACCAGCAGTCGCAGCCGGGTGAAGCCGTAGGCCTCTTCGTACAGGTGCATCCGGTAGAGCGCCGACACAACCACCACGATCGTCATGAGGCACAGGGCGCCGAGGGCCAGGTCCCGCGCGCGTCCCGGCGTCGCCTTGCGGGCCGCCCAGGCAACGATCGTCACGGTGAGGATCGTCGCGACCGTCAGCTGGCCGAAGCCTTGGTGCACGTAGTCGGCGTAGGTCAGCCCGGTGGTCCGCCGGAGGTAGTCGTGCCCGCCGAACATGGCGGTCGCCTGCGCGACCAGGAACAGCAGGAAGGTGGCGTTGACCGCCGTCACGGGCGCGAGCCACTCGAACAGCCGGCGGCTTGGTCGCAGGGGCAGCTGCAGCCGGTCGACGGCGGGCGGAGCCAGGCTGACGTATGCCGCGGCGAGCGTGCCTGCCGCGATGAACACGGCCAGGACGACGCGGGCTGGGAGGTCGTTCCAGGTGATGTTCGGGGTGATGGCATCGACCCAGGAGGCGAACAACGCGTCGGCGGACGCGAACAGAGCACCGAAGACGAGGAGCAGCACCACCGAGAAGATCGTCGCGCGGACTGCCGGGATCCACGCCTGGACGCTCGTGCGTGGCTTGAGCGTGCGCCCCAGCCACGGCAGGCCCCGCAGGAGGGCGAGGGGAACGGCGGCGGCGGTGCCGAGCAGGGCGAGGACGGACGCGGCACGGGTCGAGTTCACGGCCACCAGCGCCAGCCCCGCCAGCAGGCACAGGATCGTGATCCAGTCGGCATCCCGGACGAAGAGCGTCGCGACGAGCGGGGCCACGAGGGCCGCGTCGAGGCTGTCCAGCCGGCCCCACGGCCGCGAACCGCCCTTCGACCCCCAGGCGCGGGCGCCGAGCACGATGGCGGCGACCGCACCGAAGACCAGGGTGGTGCCGATCCCGACGTTGCGGTTCGGCAGCACGATGGCAGCCAGGGTTCCTGCGGCCACGGCGGCCGCCACGATGCCTGGCCTGCGCCGTGGGGCGTCCGGCCAGTAGGGGGCGAGCCCGTCACGCGGAGGTGCGGCAGGAGGGCTCGGCGCAGGGGCCGGTGGGGTGAGGGTGCTCATGATGGGCTCCTTCGTCGTGATCGGACGGGTTGCGTCCGCTGGCAGGGTGACCTCGATGCGGCAGCCGTGGTCGCTGTCGGCGACGGCGATGGTCCCGCCGTGCAGCTGGGCGACCCACCGCGAGATGGCCAGGCCCAGGCCGGTTCCGCTGTTGTGCGCGGCGCTCGTGGTGAACCGCTCGAACACCGCGCGGCGGTCGGAGACTGCGATCCCGGGTCCCTCGTCCGCGACGGCGACCAGGACGTCGCCGCCGGTCGAGTCGGCGGTGACGCGGACCAGGCCGCCGCGCGGACTGTGGCGCGAGGCGTTGTCGAGGAGGTTGGCGAGCAGCTGGTGCAGGCGGTCGGGGTCCGCGGGCACAGTGAGGGCTTCCGGTCGGACCAGGACGGCGTAGCGCAGCCCCTCGATCCGCGCCTGGGTGACCGCCTCCTCGAGCAGGTCCGCGAGCCGCACCTCCTTGAAGCGCAGCGGCGTGACCCCCTCTTCGACCCGCGACAGGTCGAGCAGGTCGCTCACGAGGCGGCCGAGGCGTTCGGTCTGGGCGAGGGCCCGGCGCAGCTCCTCGGGGCCGGGCTGCGAGACCCCGTCGACGAGGTTCTCCAGCACGGCTTGGAGCGCCGAGATCGGGGTGCGCAGCTCGTGCGAGACGTTGGCCACGAGGTCGCGCCGGTGCCGGTCGACCATCTCGAGGGTGGCCGACATCCGGTTGAAGGCGGCGGCCAGCTCGCCCACCTCGTCACCGGACGTGGCGCGGACCCGCCGGGAGTAGTCACCCTGCGCCATCTGCTGCGCGGCGTGGGTCATCTCGCGCAGCGGCGACGTCATGCCACGGGCGAGCAGCTGCGTGATCCCGAGGGCGGCCAGGACGGCCACTGGCACCGTGGCCCACGGCGACAGTCCGGCGCGCGTGCCCACGACGGCGAGCACCGACGCGACGGTGATGGTCACCGCGACGAGCAGGCCGAGCTTCACCTTGATGGAGCGGACCGCGTCGAGGGGGCGCACGTCGTACTTCACGCGCCCACCTCCAGGGCGTAGCCGACGCCGTGGACGGTGCGCAGCAGCCCCGCGCCGAGCTTGCGGCGCAGCGACTTCACGTGGCTGTCGACCGTGCGGGTGCCCGAGGCATCCGCCCAGCCCCACACCTCGGCCAGCAGGGCTTCACGGCTCAGCACCGTGCCCGGCCGGGCAGCGAGGCAGGCGAGCAGGTCGAACTCCGTGGGCGTGAGGTGCACCTCGTCCTCGCGTGACCACACCCGTCGCTGGGCGCCGTCGATGCGCAACCCGTTGACGTGCACCGTGGGGGCCGGCGCCTCTGATGCTGCGGCCGCACGCTCCACTCGGCGCAACAGCGCCCGGATCCGCGCGACGAGCTCACGCATCGAGAACGGCTTGGTCATGTAGTCGTCGGCGCCGATCCCGAGGCCCACCAACAGGTCGGTCTCGTCGTCACGGGCGGTGAGCATCAGCACGGGCACCGGTCGAGCGGCCTGTAGCCGTCGGCATACCTCGTGGCCGTCGAGGCCCGGGAGCATCACGTCGAGCACCACGAGCTCGGGGTCCCAGGCCGCCGCGCGGTCGAGGGCGACGAGGCCGTCGTGCACCTGCTGGACGTCGAATCCTTCCGCGGTCAGACGCGCGGCGATGGCGTCGGCGATGGTCGGTTCGTCCTCGACCACGAGGACGCGGGGCTGATGGCTCACATTCTCGAGAGTAGGAGAGTGGCCGCGCAGGGGTGGGGGAGATGGTGTGAAGGTTCTGTGCAGATGTGCGGGTCCGCGCCGGAGACCTTGACCCCGTTAGGGTGGCGGCCATGACCTCCGCAGCCCTGCCGCCGTCGTCGGTGACGGTGCGCGTCCCCGCGAAGGTCAACCTCGAGCTGCTCGTCGGTGGGCGTCGTGAGGACGGCTACCACCCGCTGTCGACGATCTTCCACGCGGTCAACCTGTTCGACGAGGTGACGGTCTCGAGCGCGCCCCAGTGGGGCATCGCCGTGTCCGGACCGCAGTCGTTCGGGGTGCCGGTCGACGGCACCAACCTCGCGGCCCGCGCGGCCCAGCGGCTGGCCGAGATCAGCGGCATCGACGAACCCGTCCACATCACCATCCGCAAGGACATCCCGGTCGCCGGTGGCATGGCCGGCGGCTCCGCGGACGCCGCGGCGACCCTGGTCGCCTGCGACCAGCTGTGGGGGACCCGGCTGAGCCGGGCCGAGCTCGAGGAGATCGCCGGAGGCCTGGGCAGCGACGTGCCGTTCCTGCTCGGTGGCGGCACCGCGATGGGCTCGGGTCGTGGCGAGGTGCTGGCACCGGTGCTGGCACGGGGCAGCTACCACTGGGTGTTCGCCCTCAGTGAGGGTGGCCTCTCGACCCCCGCCGTGTATGCCGAGTGCGACCGTCTGCGGGGCGACCGCGAGATCCCTGACCCCTCACCCAGCGCCGCGATGATGACCGCGCTGCGCTCCGGGGACGCGCGTGCGTTGGGCGCCGCCCTGTCGAACGACCTCCAGGCCGCAGCGATCTCGTTGATGCCTGCCCTCGGCGACGTGCTCGACGCGGGGCTCGAGTTCGGTGCCCTGGGTGGGGTCGTCTCCGGTTCGGGACCGACCATCGCCTTCGTCGCCGACTCCAACGAAGCGGCTCTCGACCTCGCCGTGTCACTGACCGCCTCGGGCACCGTCCAGGACGTACGGCGCGCGACCGGTCCGGCGCACGGCGCCCACGTCATCAGTGCCCCGCGGCCCGGCTGATCACCTGATGGCCAATCTCATCAGCGTCGAGCGCGCCACCCTGGCCCTCGGCACCGCCCACGTGCTCGACGAGGTCTCGCTCGGCGTGCTCGGCGGCGACCGGATCGGCGTCGTCGGACGCAACGGCGGGGGCAAGACCACCCTGATCCGCGTCCTCGCCGGCCACCTCGAGGTCGACTCCGGGCGGGTGACCCGCGCAGGCGTGTCGAGCGTCGGGGTGCTCGCCCAGGAGGATGCCCTCGATCCCGGCGCCACGGTGCGCGAGGCGGTCCTCGGGGACCTGGCCGAGCACGTCTGGGCCGGTGACTCGCGCATCCGCGACGTCCTGACCGGGTTGCTGGGCGGGATCGGCGCCGAGTCCGTCGGTGGGTTCGACGCCCTCGTGGGGCCGCTGTCCGGTGGGGAACGTCGACGACTCGCGCTCGCGGCCCTGCTGGTCCAGGACCCGACCGTGCTGTTCCTCGACGAACCGACCAACCACCTCGACGTCGAGGGCGTCGCCTGGCTCGCCGAGCACCTCGTGCGACACCGTGCCAGCCCCGACAACGCGGTCGTGGCCATCACGCACGACCGGTGGTTCCTCGACGCCATCGCCACCACCACCTGGGAGGTCGTGGACGGCAAGGTCAACGCGTTCGAGGGGGGCTACGCGGCCTACGTCCTCGCGAAGGCCGAACGCGAGCGGATGGCCCAGGTGACGGCCGAGCGGCGCGACAACCTGCTCCGCAAGGAGCTCGCCTGGCTGCGCCGCGGCCCACCGGCCCGGACCACCAAACCGAAGTTCCGCATCGATGCGGGGAACTCCCTCATCGCCGACGAACCGCCCGCGCGCGACGACGTCGAGCTGATGCGGTTCGCGACGACCCGGCTGGGCAAGGACGTCGTCGACCTCGTGGACGCGTCGGTGACCCTGGGCGACCGGCTGCTCCTGGACGGGATCACCTGGCACCTCGCTCCGGGCGAACGGGTCGGCATCGTCGGTGTCAACGGCGCCGGCAAGTCGACCCTGCTGCGCGCCATCGCCGGCCTCGTGCCGTTGTCATCGGGCAAGCGCAAGGAGGGCATCACCGTCCGCCTGGCCTACCTCACCCAGGAGGTGCGCGAGCTGGAGCGGTATGCCGACTGGCGCGTCATCGAGGCGATCGAGGACGTCCGCAAGTACATCCGACTGGGGCGCAAGGAGATCAGCGCGTCCCAGCTGGCCCAGCGGCTCGGGTTCACCGGCGGTCGCCAGCAGACGCGGGTGTCGGACCTGTCCGGTGGTGAGCGCCGTCGGCTGCAGCTGACCAGGCTGCTGATGGACGAGCCCAACGTGCTGTTGCTCGACGAACCCACCAACGACCTCGACATCGAGACGCTGACGTCGCTGGAGGACATCCTCGACGGTTGGCCAGGCACCCTGCTCGTCGTCTCACACGACCGTTACCTGCTCGAGCGCGCGTGTGACAAGCAGATCGCGCTGCTCGGTGACGGCAAGCTCCGCGAGCTCCCCGGTGGGGTCGAGCAGTACCTCGAGCTCCGGCGCGCGGCCCCCACACCGACGTTGGCTCCGGCTGCCGCTTCGGGAAGTCAGGCGCCCGGGTCAGCCGCACCGGCCGCTCCCGCGCCCCCGGCGCCCCCGGCGCACTCGCCGGCCGAGTTCCGTGAGGCGCGCAAGGACATGGCGCGGGTCGAGAAGCAGCTGACCCGTCTCACCGCGCGCGAGGAACGGATCCACGCCGAGATGGCACAGTCGCCCACCGACCACGCCAAGGTACTGACCCTCAACGGACAGCTGCGTGCCATCGTCGACGAGCGCGAGACGCTCGAGCTCGAGTGGCTGGCCGCAGCCGAGATCGTCGGCTGAGCCGCCCACCCGTCGGCTGGGCCGAGTTGGTCAGGCCAGTTCTGACGCCATCCAGTCGCACCACTCCAACGCTGCGCGGCGGGTGCGGATGCCGCCCTCCAGGGTGAGGCGGCTGGCAAAGAGCGGTTGGGTCCGGTCGCGCGCCGAAGGGTCGTCCGCGATCCCGGCGAGCTCCGCCTCGTAGGCGGTCAGGGCGGCGGCATGTCGCGAACGTGACTGTGCCACAAGACTTTCCGCCTCGCTCGCATCCACTGTCCAGATCGACCAGAGTCGCAGGGTCTCGAGGTCGCGCACGGGCTGTGTCTCCATCTCGCTGGCCACCCAGTCACGCAACGCCTCGAGCCCAGCCGAGGTCACGGCATACCTCTTGGTGGGGCGCGGTCCGGCGCCCTCGATGACGGTGTGGTCGACCAGCCCGGCTTCCTCGAGGCGGGACAGCTCGGGATAGATCTGGCTGTGGTTGGCCGTCCAGAAGTAGCCGACCGGACGCTCCATCCGCTTGGCGAGGTCGTAGCCAGTCGAGGGCGACCGGGCCAGCAGGCCGAGCAGTGCACAGCCCAGGTTGGAAGGGGTGGACCGCGACGCGCTCATATGTCAATGTTGACATATGAGACGATGGTTCGCGGGGATGGTGGCGGTCGTGGCGCTGGGCGGCTGTGGGGGCTCGGCTGAGGTTGCCTCGACCCCGACCCGCACACCTGTCCCACTGCCGATCGCCACACCCACGTCGATCGCGGACCGCTGCAAGATCCCGGTGGACGGCGGGCTCACCGAGTTCCCGGCGCCCAGCGGTGGCGTGATGACAGGGGCGGTGCTCGGGGACGGTCCGGTGGTGGCGGTCCTGCTCCACCAGACGTCGGCGCAGGGCTTCTGCGGCTTCGCCACGTATGCCGCGTGGCTGGCCGAGCACGGCGTGCGGGCGGTGCTCGTGGACCTCTGTGGATGGGGCAGGGCTCGCTGTCAGGGCGCCTTTGCGAGCGACCTGCAGGCGCAGGTGCGGCTGCCCGTCGACTGGGCGCGGGCTCACGGTGCCACGCGGGTGACGGTGGTCGGTGCGTCGATGGGTGGGGCCTTGGCGTTGGGGTTCGCCCAGCAGGCCGGCGCTGATGCGCTGGTGGACCTCTCTGGACCGGCTGTCTGGACCGGCACGCCCACCGCGGGTGAGGCTGCTGCGGCCACGACGATTCCCCTCCTGCTGGCGGTGGCCCCGAACGACGCCGACATGGACCCGACGGCGTTGCGAGCTGCGGTGCGGGCCTCCCCGGCGAGGGACAAGCGGTTCATCTCCACCGAGGGCGGCCACGGCTGGACGATGCTGAACGACGGCACCGACGCCGAGCCGGACTGGACTCCGCTGGCGGACGCGGTCCGCGACTGGGTCAAGGGCGACTACGTCGGCTGAGTGTCGACTCGTCGGTGCCGGGTCGGGTCAGGTCTCGAACGGTGACAGCAGCCGCCGCAACATGGCGGCGAGCTCATCGCGGTCGCCCGCCGACAGCTCCGCGAGCAGGTCGCGCTCGCGGTCGAGCAGGTCGGCCATCGCGTCGTCCACGGTGCGCTGGCCGGTCGGAGTGAGTCGCACGATGACTCCGCGACGGTCGGTAGGGTCGGGGCTGCGACCGACCAGTCCCCGGCGTTCCAGCCGGTCGACCCGGTTGGTCATCGTGCCGCTGGTCACCAGGGTCTGGCGGATCAGCTGGCCGGGGGACAGCTGATAGGGGTCGCCCGCCCGGCGCAGCGCGGACAGCACGTCGAACTCCCAGCCCTCGAGCTGATGACGGGCGAAGGCCTGGACGCGGTCGAGGTCGAGCCGGCGTGCCAGCCGCGAGACGCGCGACAGGACGTGCAGCGGGGCGACGTCGAGGTCGGGGCGTTCGCGCCGCCAGGCTTCGACGATGTGATCGACGTCGTCGGGCGGAGGAGTCGGGGCGCCGCCCCGTGGCGCGGCTGCTTCCACACCTCGTGCACTCATGGTGACAACTCTACCTTCCATCAAGTATTTTGATATCAAGATAAATGGTCACGAGAGGACGACAAGCCATGAGCACCACGTGGGATCCGCAGCAGTACGCGAAGTTCTCCGACCACCGGTCCCGCCCGTTCGGCGATCTCTTGGCGCGCGTGGGAGCGGCCGATCCGGCCCTCGTCGTCGACCTGGGCTGCGGCAACGGCCCGCTCACGTTGTCGCTCGCGGAGCGGTGGCCGGCGGCCCGGATCGTGGGGGTCGACCATTCTCCACAGATGCTCGACGCGGCGCGCTCACTGGACCGTGATGGGCGGGTCGAGTGGGTGGAATCTGATGTGGCGCAGTGGGATCCGGCTTCACTGGGTGCGCACCCCGATGTCATCATCACGAACGCCACGCTCCAGTGGGTCCCCGACCACCTGACCCTCCTGACTCGTTGGGCGGCCGCCCTCGCTCCTGGTGGATGGCTGGCCATGCAGGTGCCGGGAAACATCGACGCGCCCTCTCACGCCCTCATGCGCGAGGTCGCCGAGGACCACCCGGACGCCGAGCTGCTGCAGCCCGCTCTTCGACGCCTGGCGGTCGAGCAGCCGGCCGTCTACGTCGAGCTGCTCGGGAGTGTCGGGCTCGAGGTCGACGGGTGGGAGACGACCTACCAGCACATCCTCGATCCACAGGCACAGCAGGCCAACCCGGTCCTCGACTGGGTTCGTGGCACCGGGCTCCGTCCTGTCCTCGACACGTTGACCGACGCGGCTCGGCGCGACGCGTTCCTGGCGGACTACGACGCGAGGCTCCGCGCGGCATACCCACGAGCGCCGATCGGCGTGATCTTTCCCTTCCGGCGCATCTTCGCGGTCGCGCACCGTCCGAGCGGCGGCGCCGCGTGAGCGTCGCCGGCCTGCACCACGTCCAGATCGCCTGCCCGGCTGGCAGCGAGGACCTGCTGCGGGAGTTCTATGGCGGCGTCCTCGGGCTGCCCGAGATCCCCAAGCCGCCAGTGCTCGCTGCGCGGGGTGGGGTGTGGTTCCGGGTGGGTCCCCAAGAGCTGCACTGTGGTGTCGAGGAACGGTTCGTCCCCGCGCGCAAGGCGCACCCGGCCATCGCGGTGACCGACCTCGACGCCTTCGCGGTCACCCTCGAGACCGCCGGAGCAGAGCTGACGTGGGACGACACCATCCCCGGCGTCCGCCGGTTCCACACGACCGACCCGGTGGGCAACCGGGTTGAGCTCCAGGAGGGCTGACCCTCAGAGCCGACGGGCGATGGTCAGGCCGTCGAACGCGGTCAGCACCACGGTCTCGACCCGGCTGTCTGCAACGACCAGGTCGTTGAACGCCCGGAGCGCGTCCACGGTGTCACCCGCCTTCTCCTCGTCGGCGATCTCACCGCTCCACAGGACGTTGTCCGCCAACAGCAGACCGCCGGGCCGGACCCGCGGCACGAGCTCGGCCCAGTAGTCGGCATAGCCGCCCTTGTCTGCGTCGATGAAGACCAGGTCGATGGTGGGCTCGGGCGGCAGGGCCTGCAGGGTGTCGAGCGCCGGTGCGATCCGCAGGTCGATGCGGTCCGCGACCCCGGCTTCCTCCCAGGCCTGCGACCCGATGGCGGTCCACTCCTCGCTGACGTCGCAGCAGATCAGCCTGCCGCCCTCGGCCAACCCGCGGGCGATGCAGAGGCTGGAGTAGCCCGTGAACGTCCCCACCTCCACCGCGGACCACGCCCCGACGAGGCGGGTGAGCATGGTGAGCAGCTGGCCCTGGTCGTCGCCGATCTGCATGGTGGCCGGGCCGCCGAGGTCCCTGGTGCGCTTCTGCAGCCGGCGCACCACGTGGTCGGGCTGCCACGAGCTGTGGGCTGCGGAGTAGTCGCGGACGGCGTCTGTCACCAAGAAGGAGCGCACGCCTTTCAGGGTAGTCCGCCGTGCGGCGCCTGGTCAGTCCCAGCAGCTCAGTCGGCGGTGAGCAGGGCCGGCTTCTTCTCCAGCCCGGCGAGGCCGTTCCACGCGAGGTTGACCAGGTGCGCGGCGACGTCGGCCTTCTTCATCTTGCGCGAGTCCAGCCACCACTGCCCGGTGAGGGCGACCATGCCGACGAGCATCTGCGCATACAGGGGGGCCGTCTTGGGGTCGAGCTTCCGGCGCTTGAACTCGGCGGCGAGGATGTGCTCGACCTGGCTTGCGACGTCCGAGATCAGGCTGGCGAAGGACCCCGTCGACTGTCCCGCAGGGCTGTCCCGCACCAGGATTCGGAACCCATCGGTGTTGCTCTCGATGTAGTCCAGCAGCGCACCGGCGGCGCGTTCGAGCGTCTCGCGGCTGTTGAGGTCGGCGCTCAGTGCGCCGGTGATGCCGCCGAGGAGGGCAGCGATCTCGCGGTCCACCACGACGGCGTAGAGACCTTCCTTGCCGCCGAAGTGCTCATAGACGACCGGCTTCGACACGCTGGCCTTCGCGGCGATCTCCTCGACCGTCGTCCCCTCGAATCCCTTGTCCGCGAACAGCTTCCGACCAACCTGGATGAGCTGCTCACGCCGCTGCTTGCCGGTCATGCGGGAGCGGGAGCTCGAGGTGGTGGGCTTGTCGTGGGCGTCGGTCACGCGCTCCATCATGCCCCGTGCGTAGCGTGGTGGTTGTGAAGGGCAACGGAGGGTATGGCGGGGGAGCGAGGCGGTTGGCGATGGCGGCTGGCGTCGTGGCTGCGTTCCTCGGGCTGGGTCTCGCCCTCGAGCAGGGCCTCGTGGGGCGCGCCGAGCCGTTGTCCGGCATGCACCTTGGAGCGCCCACGACCACCGCGGATGGTCCCACGTCCACCGGCCCCACCGGCGGAGGCCACCAGACAACGGCCCCCGCTTCGGCGACGGCCAGCACGGACGCGGGACCACTCCGGGCGCCGCGCATCGTCGCCGACCACCTGACGTTCGGGGCGACGCGCAAGGCCGAGACGGCGGCATACGCGGAACGCCATTATGGGACGCGCACCTGGCAGCTGGACCCGACCATGATCGTCCTGCACTACACCGAGAGCGACACCTATGGGTCGGCGCGCTCGCTCTTCGAGGCCGACGTGCCGAACCGAGGTGAGCGCCCGGGAACCTGCGCGCACTACGTCGTCGACCAGGACGGGACCATCTACGAGCTGGTGCCACCGACGGTGATGTGCCGGCACGCGATCGGGCTCAACCAGCTCGCCATCGGCATCGAGTTCGTCCAGTCGTCGAATGGTCACGACTCCCGGTGGGCAGTGCAACAGGTCCTGCGGCGCAAGGCGCAGGCCGCTGCCGGCGTGGCCCTCGTCGAGGACCTGCAACGTCGGTACGCGATCAAGGACGGTGACGTCATCGGGCACGCGATGGTCAACGAGGCCAAGGGATTTCGTGATCTCCAAGGCTGGCGCAACGACCACACCGACTGGCAGCAGCCTGAGGTGGCGCGGTTCAGGTCGCTGTTGACGACGGCGCCCTGACCCCCGCCAAACCGTCCCGAGGCCTCAGGCCGTCGTGACCCGCCGGGCTGCGATGCGCTTGGCCACCGGCCACCTGACGTCGGTGGCCCAGCCGAGCTTCTCGAACGCCCAGATGACGCGTGCGGTCGAGTCGAGCTGGCCCTTCTCGATGCCGTGGCGCGCGCAGGTCGGGTCGGCGTGGTGCAGGTTGTGCCAGGACTCGCCCATCGACAGGACGGCCAGCCACCAGACGTTGCCGGACCGGTCGCGGCTCTTGAACGGCCGCTCGCCGATGGTGTGACAGATCGAGTTGATCGACCAGGTGACGTGGTGCAGCAGCGAGACGCGGACCAGCGAGGCCCAGAAGAACGCGGTGAGGGCACCCTGCCAGCTCATCGACCAGAGACCGCCGACGAGGGCGGGAAACAGCATCGAGCCGGCGACGATCAGGGGGAAGGCGCGGTCCACCTTCTGCAGGTCCGTGTCGGCCATCAGGTCGGGTGCGTACTTGCTCCGGGGGGTCTGCTCGACGTCGAAGAGCCAGCCGGTGTGCGCCCACCACAGGCCCTTGGCGAGTGCGGGAATCGTCTCGCCGTAGCGCCAGGGGCTGTGCGGGTCGCCGTCGCGGTCGGAGAAGGCGTGGTGGCGGCGGTGGTCGGCGACCCAGCGGACGACGGGACCCTGGATCGCCATCGAGCCAGCGACGGCGAGCGCGACCTTGAGACCGCGGCTGGCCTTGAACGAGCCGTGCGTGAAGTGGCGGTGGAACCCCACCGTGATGCCATGACCCGCGATCGCGTACATGACCAGCGCGATGACGATGTCGTGCCAGCCGAGTCCCCAGCCCCAGGCCACGGGGACGGCCGCGAGCAGCGCGAGGAACGGGATGCCGATGAACAGCGCCAGCGCGGCCTGCTCGCCTCCCCGCTTCGTCTCGCGTGCGACTGACGGCGTCGCGTCCGGGGCGGTGGGCTCGGGTCCCGGCGCGGTCTCGGCAGAGGGTGTCGCAGTCGTCATCGCAGGGGGAACCTTCCTTCGGTTCGTCGCCACGGAGGCATTCATCAGCTTTCGAAACCGTAACCTACGGAACCGTAGGTTGTCATCGCGTGGTTCGGCCCATTCGCACCGGCGGGTCGTCGCCAGCTGCGGCGCTCACACGGCGATGCCCAGGTATGCCGCGTGCTTGGCTACCCTTGGCGGGTCCCCGCAGGGGGCGTTCCCCGGTTGGTCTGCTGGTAGGGCCCGCCTGACTTTGAATCAGGACAAGCGACGTAGGTTCGATTCCTACCCGGGGAGCCAAACGCACAGGTCAGCGACCCGTCACCACGTGCACCGCTTGACCTCCAGGGCGTACGCAGCTGAGAGGGTGGCGAATCGACGTTCTTCTCGAGGTGAGAAGTCGACTCGCCACCCTCTCGGCGACGTCAGGACAGGGCTGTCTGCCTACTTGCAGAACACCTCGACCCGGTAGGTGGTGTTGTCGCCTGCGGTCCACGGCGCCACTGTCACCGAGACGTTGTACTTGCCGCTGCCGTTCTTGTACGACTCGCCCATCGGCCCTGTCACGGAGGCGATGGTGCAGCCGGCCTGGTTAGAGACGCTGATGCTGTGGGTGCCCTCCTCGGCAGCCTCCACGTGCGCCTCGTTGTAGGCGAGGACCGCGGGGTTGTACTCGGAGTACTTCACGTTTGAGGCGCCGACGGTGTCAGTCCACCCCGCTGCCAGGCCGAGCAGGGCCTGGCCGTTCTTCCAGAACCGAGTGTCGATCTCGACGACGGCGTTCTCCTTGACCTTGAAGTTGTCGGTCTTGCTGTACCTCGGAACGAAGCAGCCGGTCTTGGCCCAGGCGCTGCAGTCCAGTCGCGAGGTTGGCGTGACCCAGACCTTGTACACGCCGCCGGGGTTCGGGGTGTCGAGGTACGGATACAGCTGCACTGTGATGCCGTTGTCCTCACCATCGATCCCCGTCAGGTGAGCGCACCCGCCGCTCGGGGCCACGCTCTGGATGACTCCTGAGGCATCGACCGTGAACTGGCGGCAGGCCAGTGGGTCGGTGGACAGCAGGACCCGGCCATTGGGGTTGGTGACCTGGAAGGTGTAGGTGTCGGCCGGGAGACCGGCGGCGCTGTCTGGCGCGTTGATTCCGGGCCCGCCGTTGAGGTAGACGTCCTGCTTGTTCGCGTAGTGGTTGAGGTTGACCGGGACCCCGCTCACGTCGGTGGTGAAGATCGCCCCCGAGATCTGCCCCCCAGTCGGGGCGGCTGACGACAACGGTGCACTCGCCATCAGCGCCAGTGGTACCACGGCTGCCAAAGTTAGAACTCTTCGCATCATGTTTAAGCCCGCTTCCCTTCAAAGGACAGGCACGGCGACGCCGAGCAGATCCACGCTAGAGGCAGGTCTTCCCGAGGGGATCTCACGATCTGCGTAGGGTTGCCCTCATCTGTTCGTGGATGCGTGGACCCGCAATTGACGTATGCGCGAGGTCGCTACGAGGCACGCTGTGGCGCGAAGCCGCGCCTGCTACCCGGGGAGCCAAGGCAGGAACTTTCCCTGAATCTGGGTGCCGGCCGGACCGTCCCGCGTTCGCCCCGAGCACTGAGCTTCGAGCGCACGGGTGCCCCATTGATCCCGAATGTCTCCACTGCTCGGGCAACCTTGGCGTGGGCTTGACGGTTTGTTGACCAACCCATGACCGGGTGCCCATTCTCACGATCACAGGGGCGGCGCAGGGTCCGCGCCGAACGAGGGAACGCACATCGTGTTCGGGAAACTCGCGGCAGCAGCCGCATTGGGAGCCGGCCTGCTGCTGGCACTGGCGGGCTCGGCGTCCGCCTACACGCTGGGCGCGTCCGGCGTCGGCTGGGTGGGGAAGGGTGAGGTGCAGTCCGCCTCCGGCTGGAACAACAAGTCGATGCAGGACAACGTCAGCGGCGTCACCTTCGCGTACGACAGCACCTCCACGTACGAGGTCGTCTGTGAGTTCGACACCCCCGGCGGAAACCACCACGTCATCACCAACACCAAGACGACCGGTCTCCTGGCGACCGTGGCAGCGACACCCGCAAGAACAGCAGCGGCAAGCAGGGCCCCATGACCGGTTGGTACCTGACCGGCTTCGGCGGCGTCACTTCGGGCGGCGAGGCCGTGCCGGCAGTCGGCGACGGCTGCCCCGGCAACAGCGGACTCGGTGCCGTCACCTCGGTCACCCAGACCGGCACGGGTGAAGGTGGCCTGTACGCGCTCTGGAACGGTCAGCGTCGGTTGCTGACGCTCACGGTGGAGACCACGACCCTCTGAGCGCAGGCTCGAGCCGGGCGCTGATCCGGTGAGCCATGTTCAGGACGGGTCGGTGCAGGAGCAAGCCCTCGACTGCGGGTCGGACCCCGAGAGCGGCGCCGGACAACCGGGGTCGGGTCAGGGCCGCACCCGATGGGCAGCGCGTCCGCGGCGCCGCAGAGTAGTGGTGTCGGGGGTCCACCCCGGCGCCACTACTCGAAGGAAGTGCAGGAACCATGGACAACATCCACGACAGCTTCGCCCAGCAGGGTCTGGTCCGGCCGCGCGAGGACCGTGTCCTCGGCGGCGTGTTCGCAGGCCTCGGCCGGCGCTTCGGCATCGCGCCGTGGCCCGCACGAATTCTGTTCGTGCTGCTGTTCATGGTCGTCCCGGGCAGCCAGATCCTCATCTACCCCATCCTGTGGATCCTCATGCCGGGCGAGCACACCGCCGCGGCGCGGTCGTACAGCGGGCCGGCCACCACCGTCACCTCCTGAGCGGCGGCTGGTCCGGCATACAGCCAGGACCAGCCGCTGGGCAGCAGGCCCTGCGCCTATCTGTAGGCGTCGCTGCGCATCAGACGCAGACCGCAGGCCACGAGCGCCGCGACGGCCCAGGCCGCCATGGTCAGTCGTGCGGAGGCGATCGTCATGTCGTCGCTCGGGCCCTCGCCGACGATCAGGAAGATGGCACCCGACCCGGGCATGAGTGAGGAGAGGGTGACGGCCCAGTCGTAGGGGAGGTTCCCCAACAGGATGGGCAGCACGAGCACCAGCGCGATGACGCTGACCAAGGCCCCGGCGGTGCTGCGCAGGACCAGCCCCAGGCCAACCGCGAGCAGGGCGCCGGTGGCATAGACGAGGGCCACTCCACCGAGGAACCTCGGGCCTGCCCCCGCAGGGAACCCGACCTGGGGCACGAACGCCCAGAACACGACACTCGCGGCAGCCACCAGGATGACGCCGAGCAGCGTTGCCGTAGCCATGAGGACCCCGCTCTGGCCGTCAGCAGGACGCCTCGTCGGGTGTCCACTGCAGCGTCGGGACGATGGCGCCGGTGCCGTGGTCGGCGGTGCTCGTGACCACCGACAGTGCGAGGATCCCGAAGAGGGCGAACATCGCCGTGGGCTGCCCTCCGTCCCAGGCGCTCGCGTCCGCGGGCGCCCCGAGGCGTTGTTGGCCGTGTCGTTCCCGATGAGCGCGCCCAGCCCCAACACTGCGGCGGTCGTGAGCAACGCCAGGATCCAGCTGGAGCGAACGCTCCAGATCCGGCTTCACTCGGCCCGGCTTGTGCGGGCGACGACGGTGGCTGTACTCATCGGGTTGCTCCGTTCGCGACCGGCTCAGGCGTGACGCCGTGGTAGTCGACGGCGTCCTCGGTGAGGGACAGGTAGGCGTGCTCGAGCGACTGCTCGACCTCCGCGAGGTGGTGCAGGGGTATGCCGGTGGCGTGGGCCAGGTTGCCGACCTCGGCAGCCGGCATACCGGTGACCTCCAGCTCGTCCTGGACGGCAGTGCGCTCCACGGCCACGTGTTCGGCCAGCGCGCGGTAGAGCTCGTCAGGGGCGGGGGTGCGGACCCGCACCCGCTGGCCGTCGAGGCCGCGCAGCACCTGCTCGATGTCGGCATCGGCGATCAGCTGACCTCCGCCTATGATCACGACGCGGTCGGCGATCAGCTGCATCTCGCTCATCAGGTGGCTGGAGACGAACACCGTGCGGCCCTCGTCGGCGAAGCCACGCATCAGGGCGCGGATCCAGCGGACGCCATCGAGGTCGAGACCGTTGACGGGCTCGTCGAAGAGCAGCACCTGGGGGTCGCCCAGCAGCGCGGCGGCGAAGCCGAGGCGCTGACGCATGCCCAGCGAGTAGCCCTTGATCCGTCGGCCGGCCGCCGCGCCCAGGCCCACCTGGTCGATGACGTTGTCCACGCGCGACAGGGGGATGCCGTTGGTCCGGGCGCCGATGCGCAGCTGGGACCGGCCCGTGCGGCCCGGATGCATCGCGCCGGCGTCGAGCAGGGCCCCCACCTCGTGCAGCGGAGCTGCGAGGTCCCGGTAGCGCCGACCGTTGAGGGTGGCAGTGACTGCCGTCGGCCGGTCGAGACCGACCACCATGCGCATCGTCGTCGACTTGCCCGCGCCGTTGGGGCCGAGGAAGCCGGTGACCTTCCCGGCCGCCACGTCGAAGGTCAGGTCGCCCACCGCGCGTGCGTCGCCGTACCGCTTGGTCATCCCTTGCACGCTGATCATGCGTCGAGACGCTAGGGGCAGGGCTGGTCAGAACAGGGGGAGGACCTGTGGAGGTTCTGTGCAGATTCGCCGGAGGCGGCATTCGCCGCAGGTGGCCGCACGACGAACGGTGTGCGACCGGCGGGTAGCATGACGCCGTCCCGTCGCACCCGACCAGATCGCTGGAGCCTCGCGCGTGAACACCCCCACCGGCTCGCACCACCTTGCCGCTGTCATCGTCCTCGCCGCAGGTGAAGGCACCCGGATGAAGTCCTCGACCCCCAAGGTCCTGCACCGGATCGGGGGGCGGACCCTCGTGGGGCACGCGATCGCCGCTGCTCGAGCAGTCACCCCTGAGCACCTGGCCGTCGTGGTCCGGCACAAGCATGACCTGGTGGCCGCCCACGTGACCGAGGTCGACCCGCAGGCTGTGATCGCCGACCAGGACGAGGTCAAGGGCACCGGCCGCGCGACGGAGTGTGCACTGGATGCCCTGCCGCAAGGGCTCGACGGCACCATCCTGGTGACCTACGGCGACGTGCCGCTGCTCGCCGGCGACACCCTGCAGTCGCTGGTCGACGAACACGTCGCGACCCAGAGCGCGGTCACGGTGATCACCGCCCACCTCGCGGACCCCACCGGCTACGGCCGCATCCTGCGCGGCGGCGACGGCGGTGTCGAGGGCATCGTCGAGCAGAAGGACGCCACCGACGACCAGCGCGCGATCACCGAGATCAACTCCGGGATCTACGCCTTCGACGCGGCGGTCCTCATCGACGCGCTCGGCAAGGTCGGCACGGACAACGTCCAGGGCGAGAAGTACCTCACCGACGTCCTTGCCATCGCGCGCAAGGCCGGCGGACGGGTCAGTGCGCACCTCATCGAGGACCTTTGGCAGACCGAGGGCGTCAACGACCGCGTCCAGCTCGCCCGGCTCGGCAAGGAGCTCAACCGCCGCACGACCGAGCGCTGGATGCGCGAGGGAGTGACCATCGTCGACCCCGACACGACGTGGATCGACAGCGACGTCAGCATCGGCCGCGACACGACGATCCTGCCGGGCACCCAGCTGCTCGGTGCCACCGCCATCGGCGAACGCGCCACCATCGGCCCCGACACCACGCTCACCGACACCGAGGTCGGCGCCGGCGCCGAGGTGAAGCGCACCGAGGCCCTCTTGGCCGTCATCGGAGCGGGGGCCACCGTCGGTCCGTTCTCCTACCTGCGCCCCGGCACCGAGCTCGGCGCGAAGGGCAAGATCGGCGGTTTCGTGGAGACCAAGAACGCCAAGATCGGCGACGGTGCCAAGGTCCCCCACCTCACGTATGCCGGTGACGCCGTCATCGGGGAGGGCGCCAACATCGGGGCGGGCACCATCTTCGCCAACTACGACGGGGTCGCGAAGCACCAGACCACCATCGGTCGACACAGCTTCATCGGCTCCGACACCGTTCTCATCGCACCGGTGAACGTCGCCGACGGTGCCTACGTCGGCGCCGGCTCCGCGCTCACGGGCGACGTCGAGCCCGGCCAGATCGCCGTGGCCCGTGGCAGGCAGCGCAACATCGACGGCTGGGTCGCGCGGGCCCGCGCCGGCACCAAGACTGCGAAGGCGGCGGAGGAAGCAGCCGCGAACGCGGCGGGAGAAGCGGCCACGAAGGTGACCGGCGCCGGCGTCACCAGTGCGGACCACGAAGCAACCACGCGGCATACCGACGACTCCACCGAAGGGCAGGCCAACGCGTGACTGGCATCCTCAAGACCACCGAGAAGAACCTCCTGGTCTTCTCCGGACGGACCCACCCCGACCTGGCCGAGTCGGTGGCACGGATGCTCGGCACCGGGCTCGTGCCGACCAGCGCCTACGACTTCGCCAACGGCGAGATCTACGTGCGGTACGAGGAGTCGGTGCGCGGCTCGGACGCGTTCGTCATCCAGAGCCACGCGACGCCGATCAACGAGGCGATCATGGAACAGCTCATCATGATCGACGCCCTCAAGCGCGCCAGCGCCAAGCGGATCACGGTCGTGCTCCCCTTCTACGGGTACGCGCGCCAGGACAAGAAGCACCGCGGTCGCGAGCCGATCTCGGCGCGGCTGATGGCCGACCTTTTCAAGACCGCGGGTGCGAACCGGCTGATGGCGGTCGACCTGCACACCGCCCAGATCCAGGGTTTCTTCGACGGACCGGTGGACCACCTGATGGCGCTGCCGATCCTGGCTGACCACGTCGCCGAGAAGTACGGCAGCGAGAAGCTGGCCGTGGTCTCGCCTGATGCGGGCCGGATCAAGGTCGCCGAGCAGTGGTCGCAGCGCCTCAACGGAGCACCGCTGGCGTTCATCCACAAGACGCGAGACATCAACCGCCCCAACGAGACCGTGGCCAACCGGGTGGTCGGTGAGGTCAAGGGTCGGGTCTGCGTGCTCGTCGACGACATGATCGACACCGGCGGCACGATCACCAAGGCCGCTGATGCGCTGATGGCTGACGGGGCGGCGGGTGTCGTCATCGCGGCGACCCACGCGATCCTGTCCGACCCGGCGGTGGAGCGGCTCAAGGAGTGCACGGCCGTCGAGGTGATCGTCACCGACACGCTTCCGATCGCGCAGTCACAGCGGTTCAACAAGCTGACCGTGCTGTCCATCGCCCCCCTGATCAGCCGTGCGATCCAGGAGGTCTTCGAGGACGGCTCGGTGACGAGCCTGTTCGACGGCCACGCCTGAGCGAATCAGCCGGCCGAGCCGGTCTTGCGGGCTCGGTATGCCGCGACGTTGGCCCGGTTGCCGCACCCACCGTCGCAGAATCGCTTCGAGCGGTTCTTGGACAGGTCGACGACCACGTCCTCGCAGTCGTCAGCCGCGCAGACCCGCAGCCGGGCGAGCTCGTCCGCCCGGATCACGTCGACCATGGCCATCGCCGCCTCCACGGCCATGCGAGTGGCGAGGGGGGCCTCCGGCGGTGTCGCGTGCAGGTGCCAGGACCACTCGCCGTGCCGGACCAGCTGGGGGAGCGCCTTGGCCTCGTCCAGCAAGTCGTTCACCAGCGCAACGGCCTCGTCGGTCTCGGCGGTCCAGAGCCGGCGCAGTCGCGGGCGCAGGGCGTGGACGCTGGCGAGCTCGGCGTCGTCGTGGCTGTGCGAACCGGTCCACTCCCAGTCCTGCACGAACGCGTCGAGGTCGGCGACCGTCGCGAGGTCCTCGGTGTCGCCGGGCAGGGTCGCGGCCGTGTTGACCAGGGCGGCGGCGGC
This sequence comes from Pedococcus bigeumensis, assembly GCF_006438965.1. GTDB lineage: Bacteria > Actinomycetota > Actinomycetes > Actinomycetales > Dermatophilaceae > Pedococcus > Pedococcus bigeumensis_A. The sequence continues at coordinate 31,205 of NZ_RCZM01000006.1, read as the reverse complement.
ACGCAGCGCCACCTCCGTGTCATGGGCAAAAAGCATCTTGACTCCTGACCGCGGCGATTGCTACCGTCACGAGTATAAAGCAGTTTGCTGGTTACATGCCGGGATTGACCGGCGGGGTGGCGGCGCTGCGGACAACGTGCGACGAGGGCGAGGTGGACAGTCATGGCTTCACGTTCGACAGGGTTCGGGCTCTGGCTGGCCCTGGCGTCCGCCGCGACGTTCGGCAGCAGCGGGCCGTTCGCCAAGTCCCTGCTCGTCGAGGGCTGGAGCTCGGGAGCCATCGTGCTGCTGCGCGTGACCGGAGCGACGCTCGTCCTCGCGATCCCGACCATCTTGGCGCTGCGGGGACGCTGGTCCCTCGTCCGCGACAACCTCCCCGCGATCCTCGCCTACGGCGCGGTCGCCGTGGCCGGCTGTCAGGTCGCCTACTTCTATGCGGTGCAGCGGCTCGACGTCGGCGTCGCACTCCTGCTGGAGTACCTCGGCGTCGTGCTGGTCGTCCTCTGGGTCTGGCTGCGCACCCGGCGCGCGCCGAGTGCGCTCACCGGTCTCGGTGTCATCCTGGCGATCCTCGGTCTCGTGCTGGTCCTCGACCTCTCCGGACAGACCCGCCCCGACCTCGTGGGCGTGGCCTGGGGTCTGGTCGCCGCGACCGGACTGGCCACCTTCTTCGTCCTCGCCGCCGAGGAGAGCAGCCTTCCTCCCGTCGCGCTCGCCGGTCTCGGCATGGGCGCCGGCGCGGTGGCCCTCGGGGTCCTGGGCGCCGTCGGCGTCGTCCCCCTCGTCTTCGCCTCGACCCCGGTCGAGCTGATGGGCCGGCAGGCGCCCTGGTGGGTCGCCGTGGGTGAGCTCGCGCTCATCGCCGCCGCGGCGGCATACCTCCTCGGGGTCACGGCCGCCCGCGTCCTGGGGTCGACCGTCGCGTCCTTCGTGGGTCTCACCGAGGTGCTGTTCGCCGTGCTGTTCGCCTGGGTGCTGCTCGACGAGCTGCCGGGCCTGATGCAGCTGGCCGGCGGTGTGTTGATCGTCGGCGGGGTCGTCGCGGTTCGCGTCGGCGAGCTCCGCAGGGGTCGCGCCAGCGCCCTCGTGAACCTCGCAGTGGTCCCGGAGGTGGAGGGAGCGCCGTTCGTCGTCTCCGTCCGCGCGGGCGACCTTTGAGAAAGGCTTCGGTCCGTGGGTGATTCGTGCTTTCATGAGGCGCACACCCGCCAGGCGGGCGGGCCCACAAGGGGGTAGCGCCATGTCGCACGTTGTCCAGCAGATCATCCGTGACGACCCGCGATTCCACAGCGGCGGGGTGAACTGCTGGAGCGCTCTACCCGGCATCCTCGGCGTCCTCTCGGCCCACGCGACCAGCGACACCCAGTCGGCGGAGACGGGCTGCGGAGCCTCGACGGTGGTCTTCGCGGCGGCGGGCGGCCGGCACACCGCCATCAGCCCCGATCCGCGGGAGCACCAGCTGGTGCGTGAGTACTGCGAGAAGATCGGTGTCGACCACTCCGGCGTCACGTTCATCGCCGAGTCGTCGGACGAGGTGCTCCCGAGTCTCTATGACGGTCGGGTGCTGGACTTCGCCTTCATCGACGGAGCGCACTCCTTCCCCTACGCCATCATCGACTGGCACTACATCACCTCGGCCCTCAAGCTGCACGGCAAGGTGCTGGTCGACGACATCGCGATCCACGCCATCACCCCGCTCTACCACTTCATGGCGGCGGAGGACTGGTGGCGGCTGGAGTCCATCCCCGACGACCGGGCAGCCCTCTTTGCGCTGGCCGAGCTGCCGCCGGAGGAGGGGTACACGACCCAGCAGTTCAACCGCCACATGGACTACTCGTTCGCCCCCCCGGTCATGCGGGCCCGTCTGGTGGCCGCGGACACCGGCACCCGGGCGCGCCGCGAAGCCGGGCGACGCCTTCCCTGGGCCAGGGAGCTGTGGCAGCGGCGCCACGGCGGACGCTGACCGTCGCCGATTTCCCTCTCCCTGCGGGCGTCACCTAGACTCTGCGGGTTGCCTCGGCGAGGGACACTGCATGGCTTCGGCCCGCACGTCCGTAATTCGACGCGGTGTGGTCTCCGTGCTGCGCCCCGCGTCGAGGCCCACCGCATCCTCGAGTCCCCCACCGCACAGGAGATTTCCGTGTCTGACAACAAGCTCGTCGCCGAGACGCGCACGCAGTTCGGCAAGGGCGCTGCCCGCAAGATTCGCCGCGACCACAAGATCCCCGCCGTCATGTACGGCCACGGCGCCGAGCCGGTGCACATCACGCTGCCCGGCCACGCCACGATGATGGCTCTCAAGGTCACCAACGCCCTGCTCACCATCGTCATCGACGGCGACGAGCAGCTGGCCCTGGCCAAGGACGTCCAGCGCGACCCGATCAAGCCGGTCATCGAGCACATCGACCTGGTCATCGTCCGCAAGGGCGAGAAGGTCACCGTCGACGTCCCGGTCCACACCGAGGGCGAAGCCGCTCCCGAGACCATCGTCACCGTGGACGCCCAGACCATCCAGCTCGAGGTCGAGGCCACCCACATCCCGGAGAACATCGTCGTCTCCGTCGAGGGCCTCGAGGCCGGCACGCAGATCAAGGCGTCCGAGCTCACTCTCCCCGCCGGCGCGACCCTCGTCGTCGACGAGAACACCCTCGTCATCAACGTCACCCAGCAGATCTCGCAGGAGGCGCTGGACGCCGAGATGGCAGAGGCCGAGGCCGAGGCCGGCATCGAGCACGAGGAGGCCGGCGACGCCGAGGCCACCGAGGGCGACGACGCTGCCGCCGAGGGCGACGCCCCCGAGGGCGAGAAGGCCGAGTCCGAGGACGCCTGAGTCCCACTCACCGTTGTATGCCGGAAGGCCAGGTCCCCTGCGTAGTGTCATGGGGGACCTGGCCTTCCGGCATACTCGCTCCGTGAATGACGACGGCACCTGGCTCGTGGTGGGCCTGGGCAACCCCGGTCCGAAGTACGCCGGGAACCGGCACAACGTGGGCGCGATGGTGGTCGACGAGCTCGCTTCGCGCGGCAGCACCAAGCTGACCACGCACAAGGCACGCGCCGTGGCTGCCACGGTGCGCATCGGGATGGCGCCCGGCGGGGCGCCCGGACCGGCCGCCGTCGTCGCCGTCCCGTCGTCGTACATGAACGAGTCGGGTGGCCCGGTCAAGGCACTGATGAGCTTCTTCTCGGTCGAGGCCGACCGGCTGCTCGTGGTCCACGACGAGCTCGACATCCCGGCCGGGGACGTCCGGCTGAAGAAGGGCGGGGGAGAGGGTGGCCACAACGGGCTGCGCTCGATCAGCTCGGCACTCGGCACCAAGGACTACCTGCGGGTGCGTGTCGGGATCGGCCGGCCGCCGGGTCGGATGGACGCGGCGGACTTCGTGCTCCGTGACTTCGGCACGACCGAGCGCAAGGAGCTGCCGTTCCTGATCGGTGACGCCGCGGATGCCGTCGAGATGGTCGTGACGCAGGGGCTGGTCCTCGCGCAGCAGAAGTTCCACAGCCCGGCCTGAGACCCGGGTCCGTGCGGACTGTGCCTGCACCGAGGGCGGCCTGGTGCGTGTGGCTGCGCGATGTCGAGCAGTCCCTCTACGGTGACGGGGTGGGCAACGGACTGATCCTCGTGGCGGCAAGCGGCCTCGCCCTCGAGACCGCCGAGGCGGCGCGCGCGTGCGGCATTCGCATCGAAGGGTGCGTCGACGACGATGCCACGCTGTGGGGCTCGCTGGCGGGCGGCTGGCTCAAGGTCCTGGGTGGCTTGGATTCCGTTGCAGCACAGGCTGATTGCGATGTCATCGTCTGCGCCGGTAGGGGCGTGGTGCGCGAGCTGCTGACGGAGCGGCTGCGCGAGCTGGGTGTTGCGGACGAGCAGTACGCCACGGTTGTGCATCCCTCGGTATCCGTGCCCGACTCGTGCACCGTCGGTGCCGGCTCGGTCGTGCTGGCCGGAGCCGTCCTGACGGCGGCGGTCTCGGTCGGGCGTCATGTGGTCGTGATGCCGCACGTGACGATGACCCACGACGACGTCATCGAGGACTTCGCAACGCTGTGCGCGGGGGTGACGCTCGGAGGCGGAGTGCGGGTCGGCCGCGCGGCATACCTCGGCATGGCCTCGAGCGTCCGCGAGAAGGTGACGGTCGGTGCCCGGGGCACGCTGGGCATGGGCGCGGTCCTCCTGCGAGACCTACCGGGCGGGGAGGTCTGGGCGGGCGTCCCCGCGCGACCGCTGGTGAACTCCCAAAGATAGTCAGTGACTAGTTACTGACCATTTTTCGGCCCCATCTCCACCGTGCCGAACCTTCGCGTCCAGAACGTGGACGATGGCGAATGGACGCTTTCGGCACCATCTGCACGGTGCCGGGCAGAACGCCACCCAGATGCCTCCCCCAACCGTATGAGACGGCTACGCACGGTGTCGTAGCTGGCCCGTCTAGATCGCTCTCGCCTGCCGGGCGTAGGTCACGAAATCCGTTGAGCCCTAACCTATTTCACGGGTACAGATGACTCCTCTGGGGTCTGTCGAAGGTCCGGGCTGCGGGTCTACGGTGCCACCAGGGTTTGGGCTGCGGGGGAGAAGTCATGGCGGAGATTGCGGGAGCGGGACGGCACGAGGTGGGCATGACGGAGTACGTCGACGCGGTGAACGGGGCAACCCTGTCCCGACGTCTGCGTCACGCCGTCGCCGCCTCGGTGGCCCACGAGACGGGACGACCGAAGCGGACGGCGTCGGCGCCGCCGATGCGGACCAAGCGTCTCCCGTGGAACGTCGCCTATCGCCGGCGTGCCATCGGCGGGGATCTCTTCGTCGCTCTCTTCACGGGCCTGACCACCGCCCTGGTCGCCATGCCCGACGCCACTGTGCTGGCCCGGATCGCCGTCGTGACGGCGCTGCCCGTCCTCTGGCTCGGGATCCTCTCGCTCTCGCACGGCTACGAGCGTCGCTTCGCAGGCTCGGGTCCGGAGGAGTACCGCGCCGTGATGCGGTCCGCGCTCTACCTCGTGGGAGCGGCCGCGTTCCTCTCCTACGCCGCCCACGTCGAGGTGCCCCGGCTCACGAGCCTCGTCGCGGTGACGATGCTGTTCGTGCTCGGCATGTACTCCCGGCAGGTGGTGCGCAGGGATCTCTACCGTCGACGTTCGGCCGGCACCGAGACCCAGGCCACGGTCATCATCGGCAATGCCAAGTCGGTGCTGCCCATGATCCGTGAGATCAAGCGGGCGCCCCAGCAGGGCCTGCGCGTCGTTGCCGCGTGCGTCTCCGGCCTCGACCTCAGCGGTGACCTCCCCTCCGAGGTGGAGGGAGTGCCGGTCTTCGGCTACCCGGAGGAGGCCATGTCGGCCGTCGACCTGTTCGACGCCGACGTCGTCGCCGTGTCCAGCGACCCGGACCTGCACGGCCCGGAGCTGCGTCGGCTGGCCTGGTCGCTCGAGGAGCGGGACGTCGAGCTGGTCGTGTCGCCGGGGCTGCTCGGTGTTGCCGGACCTCGCCTGTCCATCCGGCCCACCGCAGGTATGCCGTTGCTGCACATCGAGCGCCCGGTCATGTCCGGGGCGCGTCGGGTCGTGAAGTCGGTCGTCGACAAGGCGCTGACCGTGCTGCTCCTGGTCGTGGCCCTGCCGGGGATCCTGGCCATCGCCGTTGCCATCCGACTGGACTCGCCCGGGCCGGCACTGTTCCGCCAGACCCGCGTGGGCGCCCGCGGCGAAGAGTTCCAGATGCTCAAGTTCCGGACCATGTGCGTCGACGCCGAGGCCAAGCTGGCCCAGCTAGAGCGCGATGCGGGCAACGACGTCCTGTTCAAGATGAAGTCCGACCCGCGGGTGACCAGGGTTGGCCGAATGCTGCGTCGGTTCTCCCTCGACGAGCTGCCGCAGCTGGCCAACGTCCTGCGCGGCGAGATGTCGCTGGTCGGTCCGCGGCCCCCGCTGATGCGTGAGGTCGAGGGTTACGAGCCCGACGCCGTGCGTCGGCTCCGGGTCAAGCCCGGCCTGACCGGCCTCTGGCAGGTCAGTGGGCGCAGCGACCTGACCTGGGACGAGTCCTTGCGGCTCGACCTCTGGTACGTGGACAACTGGTGCCTCGCACTCGACCTGCAGATTCTCTTCCGAACGGCCCGTGCAGTCTTCCGTGGAGCTGGAGCGTACTGATGAACCGACGATGGATCGCGATCGTGGGGGCCGCCGCCGTGGTGGCCTCCACACTGGCGGTTGGCGTGGCATCCCCAGCACTGGCGGGTCCATGCGACCCGGGTGGCAACCCCATCGTCTGCGAGAACAGCAAGCCGGGCTCCCCGGAGTCCGAGTGGGAGGTGGCCGGCTCCGGCGACCCCGGCCTGCAGGGCTTCGCCACCAAGATGAGCCTCTCCGCCGGTGAGCAGCAGCAGTTCAAGATCAAGACCACCGGCAGCAGCTACACCATCGACATCTACCGGCTCGGTTGGTACGGCGGGGACGGTGCCCGCAAGATCGGCAGTGCCACGCCGACCGCCCGCACCCAGCCGAACTGCCTCAGCGACGCAGCCACCGGGTTGGTCGACTGCGGCAACTGGGCGGTCTCCGCCTCGTGGACGGTGCCGGCCGATGCCGTGAGCGGTGTCTACATCGCGCACCTCAACAACGCGTCCAACCAGGACGAGAGCCAGATCCCGTTCGTCGTGCGCAACGACTCGAGCCACTCCGACATCCTGTTCCAGACCTCCGACAGCACGTGGCAGGCCTACAACACCTACGGCGGGTCCGACTTCTACACCGGGGTTCCCGACGGCCGCGCCTACAAGATCAGCTACAACCGCCCGTTCGTCACCCGGGGTGACAACGAGGGACGGGACTACCTGTTCGCCAACGAGTTCCCGATGTTGCAGTTCATGGAGCGCAACGGCTACGACGTGAGCTACACGAGCAGCCTCGACGTGGACCGTCGCGGGCCGCTCCTGCAGAACCACAAGGTCTTCGTCTCGACCGGCCACGACGAGTACTGGTCCGGGGCCCAGCGCGCCAACGTGGAGGCGGCCCGCGATGCCGGAGTCAACCTCGCCTTCTTCAGCGGCAACGAGGTCTACTGGCGCACCCGGTGGGAGCCCAGCATCGACGGCACGTCCACGGACGGCCGCACCCTGGTCTGCTACAAGGAGACCTGGGCCAACGCCAAGATCGACCCCACTCCCGAGTCCACCGCGACCTGGCGGGACCCGCGGTTCGCGCCACCGTCGCAAGGCGGTGGTCTCCCGGAGAACGCCCTGACCGGCACGCTCTACATGTCCAACTTCACCGACCTGGCGATCACCGTGTCGGAGCGTGAGGGCAAGCTTCGGCTCTGGCGCAACACGACTCTCGGCTCCATGTCCGCGGGCCAGACGACCGCACTCGCCGCACACACCATCGGGTACGAGTCGGACGAGGACCTCGACAACGGGTCACGCCCGCCGGGTCTGGTCCGGCTGTCCACGACCACCGGAGCCACGCCCCAGTACCTGCAGGACTACGGCAACGTCGTGCTGCCCGGTACGACGACCCACCACCTCACCCTCTACCGTGCGGCCAGCGGCGCCCTCGTGTTCGGTGCCGGCACCGTGCAGTGGGCCTGGGGCCTGTCGCAGAACCACGATGGCCAAGGCGCCGCAGCCGATGTCCGGATGCAGCAGGCGACGGTGAACGTCCTCGCCGACATGGGGGCGCTGGCCAGCACGATCATGCCCGGGCTCACCGCCTCGACCAAGACGACGGACACGAGTGCTCCGACCGTCACCATCAGCGCACCGGCAGACGGTGCAGCCGTCGGGAACGGCTCGGTCGTCAACGTCGCCGGCACCGCGTCAGACGTGGGCGGCAAGGTGGCCGGCGTCGAGGTGTCGACCGACAACGGGACCACCTGGCACCCCGCGACCGGCACCACCTCGTGGACCTACAGCTATGTGGTGCACGGACGTGGAGCGGCGACCGTCAAGGCGCGCGCCATCGACGACAGCGCCAACATCGGCACCCCTGCGACGCGGTCGTTGACCGTGTCCTGCCCGTGCTCGCTGTTCGGTGAGACCGTGCCGGCCACGCCATCCGCCAACGACAGCGCCAGCGTGGAGCTCGGTGTCCGCTTCACCCCCACCGAGGACGGCTACGTCTCCGGGGTCCGGTTCTACAAGGGCACCGGCAACACCGGGACGCACACCGGCTCACTGTGGACCGCCTCGGGTGCGCTGCTCGCCACCGGGACCTTCACCGGTGAGACCGCCAACGGCTGGCAGACGCTCCAGTTCGGCGAGAGCATCTCGGTGGCCGCCGGGACGACCTACGTGGCCAGCTACCGCGCTCCCAACGGGCACTACGCCGCGGACAGCAACTTCTTCACCACCAAGGACTACGTGGCTGCACCGCTGAGTGCCTTGGGCAAGCCGAGCGGGCAGACCAACGGCGTCTACGGCCTCGACCCGGGCTTCCCGACGTCCTCGTACGGCGACACCAACTACTACGTCGACGTCGTGTTCACCGTCGACGACACGACTCCGCCCATCGTCACGTCGCGGACCCCGCTGCCTGGCAGCTCGAGCGTGGCTCCAGCGGTGAAGCCACGAGCGGTGTTCTCCAGGGCGATCGACCCTGCCTCGCTGCAGTTCTCGGTGTCCTCTGCCAGCGGCCCCGTCTCTGGCACGACGGCCTACGACGCGACCACGCGGACGGCGACGTTCACCCCGACCGCGAACCTCGCCTACTCCACCGCCTTCACGGCGACGGTCCAGGCATCCACGGTGTACGGCGTGCCGATGGACGCACCTGCAACGTGGACCTTCACGACCTCGGCGACCGATCCGCTTCCCGGTGACTGCCCGTGCAGCATCTGGCCGGACTCGGCAACGCCGACCGTCATCACGGACTCCGATTCTCGCTCCGTCGAGCTCGGCGCCAAGTTCACCGCCGAGGCCGACGGCGAGATCGTCGGGGTGCGGTTCTACAAGGGTCCTGCCAACCTGGGTACCCACACCGGGTCCCTCTGGACGTCGAGCGGTCAGCTGCTCGCCAGCGTGACCTTCGTGGGTGAGACCAGCACCGGCTGGCAGAACGCCTACTTCTCGTCCCCCGTGAGCATCCAGGCCGACACGACCTATGTCGTCTCGTACCGCGCTCCCGCCGGCAGCTATAGCTACACCGCCAACGGTCTCGCCGCAGCGGTCGACTCACCGCCGCTGCACACTGTGGCGCACGGTGGCCTGTACACCTTCGGGGCCGGTGCGCCGACCAACCAGGCAGACACCAACTACTGGGTGGACGTGCTCTACAACCCGACCGACGCCGCTCCGACGGTCTCGTCCGTGACGCCGGGAGCGGGCGCGACGAACGTCTCGCCCAACGCCGCGGTGAAGGCCAGCTTCGCAGGCCAGGTCCGCAGCGGCAGCGCCGCGCTTGCCCTGAAGACCTCCGGAGGAGCCACGGTCGCGGGGTCGACGAGCTACAACGCGACGACCAAGACGATCACCTTCGTGCCCACGAGCGCACTCAGCCCCGATCAGTCCTACCAGGCGACCGCCAGCGGGGCGGCGGCGCTGTCCGGCCTGACGATGGCACCGTTCTCGTGGACCTTCACGGTGGCGGGTGCGTCGAGCTGCCCCTGCACCTTGTTCGAGAGCACAGCCACGCCACCCGTGGCCGACGCCAACGACGCCGGAGCGGTGACGGTCGGGGTCAAGTTCACGACGACGGTGCCCGGCTACGTGACCGGTCTGCGCTTCTACAAGAGCGCCGCCAACACGGGCACCCATGTCGGATCGCTCTGGTCGTCGGCGGGCGCCAAGCTGGCCACCGTCACGTTCAGCGGTGAGACCGCGAGCGGATGGCAGACAGCGCAGTTCGCGCAACCGGTCCAGCTGACCGTGGGCCAGACCTACGTCGTCTCCTACCGTGCACCGTCGGGGCACTACGCCGCCACGCAGCAGTTCTTCGCCAACCCCTGGGACAACGTCGTCCTCACCGCCCCGGCGGGTGCCAACGGCGTCTACGCCTACGGTGCGAGCGAGTCCTTCCCGGACAGCAGCTACGCGAGCTCCAACTACTGGGTGGACCCGATCTTCGCGCCGGGTGCGGCCCCTGACACGACCGCTCCGACGGGCGTGGCCAGCCCGATCGACGGCGCGTCGAGCGTCAGCGAGGCGGTCACCCCCTCGGTCACCTTCTCCGAGGCGATCGACGTCGCCACCCTGCAGCTGTCGCTCAAGACGTCTGGCGGACAGACGGTGACCGGGTCGACCGCATACGACAGCGGCACACGGACTGCGACCTTCACCCCCGGAGCCGCGCTGGCCCGCGGAGCCACCTACACCGCCACCGGTTCGGCGGCCGACCCCTCGGGCAACGCGATGGCGCCGCTCACCTGGTCGTTCACTACAGCCAAGCCCGACGCCACGCCGGGTGTCTGCCCGTGCAGCCTCTGGAACGATTCCGCCGTCCCCGGGATGATCACGGTCAACGACCCCGCCAACCTCGAGCTCGGCGTGAAGTTCAGCGCGGACGCCGCAGGCACGGTCACCGGAGTGCGCTTCTACAAGGGACCGCAGAACACCGGCAGCCACACCGGATCCCTCTGGGATGCCGCGGGCAACCGGCTGGCCACGGCCACCTTCACGGGTGAGTCGTCGACCGGGTGGCAGACCGTCTCCTTCGCCACCCCGGTCAGCGTGACGCCGGGCAGCACCTACGTCGCCTCGTACACCTCCGGCGGCTACTACTCGGCCACCGTGGGTGGGCTCGCCTCGGCCCTCGACCAACCGCCGCTGCACACGCCGGCGAGCGCCGGTCTCTACCTCTACGGCTCCGGCTTCCCGACGAACACCAGCTCGGCCAACTACTGGGTCGATGTCGTGTTCGCCACGGGTGGAACTCCGCCGCCTGCAGACACGACCGCACCGGTCATCAGCGCCGTCCAGCACAACGCCGGCGCCAACGGCAGCACCGCCACCGTCACCTGGACGTCGGACGAGTCGGCCACCTCGGTGGTGCAGTACGGCACGACGACAGCGCTCGGCTCCACGGCGACAGGTGCCACCGGCACCAGCCACTCGGTGGCACTCTCCGGGCTGACGAGCGCGACGACGTACTACTACCGGGTGACGTCTGTGGACGCTGCCAGCAACTCGGCCACCAGTCCGGATGTCAGTGGTGCGCCGGCATCGTTCGCCACACCGGACGTCACGGCTCCGGCGGTCTCGGCGGTCGCTGCAGCGGTCTCCGCCGGCGCCGCCACGATCAGCTGGACGACCAACGAGTCGGCGACGACGAAGGTGGACTACGGCACGACCACGGCCCTCGGCACCTCGGCGACGGGCGCGACGGGCACGGCTCACTCGGTGGCCCTCAGCAGCTTGGCTGCCGGCACGTACTACTACCGCGTGACCTCTGCCGACCCTGCCGGCAACTCGACGACCGACCCGGTCACGACCAGCGCACCGCGCACCTTCGTCATCGCAGACACGACCGCACCGACCATCTCGGCAGTGGCCTCGACGGGCTCCGGCACGACCGCGACCGTCAGCTGGACGACGGACGAGTCGGCGACGACCAGCGTGAGCTACGGCACGACGACAGCGCTCGGCACGACCCGGACGGGCACGGCTGGGACCAGCCACTCGGTCGCCCTCACCGGGCTCACGGCCAACACTCGCTACTACTACCGCGTCACGTCCGCCGACGCGGCAGGCAACAGCGCGACCTCCCCGGCCACCACCTCCGCGCCTGCCTCCTACGTTCCGACGGTGGCCCCGATCGCGCAGACGACCGTGGCGCAGTTCAGCACCGGCACGGGTGGCTACATCAGTGACACCAACGGCGGCGAGGTGCTCGGCACCCTGACGGTCGGCTCCGAGTTCACCGGCACGACGACCCCGACGGGCTTCACGAGCGCCGCCCTGGTCACCGGAGGCGCGACCACCTACGCAAGCGGACAGGCCTCGTTGTCGGGCAGCCGGCTCTACACCTCCACCACCTACGCCACCGGACGCAGCTTTGCCGCGGCGGCCACCCTGGGCGCGAACCACACCATCGGCTGGGGTTCGATCGCCACGGGGAGCACGACCGTGACGGCATCGTTCCAGACCAGCGCCACCGGAGCCCTGTCCGCCCGGGTGAACGACGGGTTCCTCAACAACCGGACCATCGCCATCGCCGGAACGTGGACGGGCGCCGAGCACGAGTATCGCGTCGACTGGGCCAGCGGAAATGCGGTCTTCTTCATCGACGGCACCCAGGTGGCCACGTCGGCCTTCTCGACCGGCCTGTCCCTGCGGGTGATGGCCTCCGACCCGACGACGGCGGCGCCGGTCCTCCTCGTGGACTGGACGCGCGTGGCACCGTATGCCGCGGCGACCACCTTCACGTCGGCCGTGATAGACGCCGGAGCGACGGTCGGCTGGGACACGCTCACCCGTGACGTGGTGCTGCCGAGCGGCACGACGATGACGATCCAGGTGCGGTCCGGCCCCAACGCCAACACTGGGAGCGGGTCGTGGACGGGGTGGTCGACGGTCAGTGCCACCACGAACAGCATCACGCGCAGCTCGCGCTACCTGCAGTACAACCTGCAGTTCACCAGCACGGGCACCAGGTTCACGACGCCGACGGTCAACAGCGTCCAGCTGGCCTTCCACGTGCTGTAGTCCGAACTACCGCATTAGGACGAGGCGCCGTCCGGCTGCTCCCGGCACAGTGGTGAGTCACAGGGCCGGGGGCGGCCTGGGAGAGAGGGGTTTGGAATGACGCTGCGCGTCGCCGTCGTTGGAGCTGGCTACTGGGGACCGAACCTGGTGAGGAACTTCCGCAGCAGCCCGGACTGGGATCTCGTGGCAGTGTGCGACCTGGACCCGGCACGCGCTGCCAAGGTCATCGGGGATCGCAGCACGGTCGAGGTCGAGACCTCCCTCGAGTCGCTTCTGGCCCGTGACGACATCGACGCGGTCGCCATCGCCACGCCGGCCCAGACGCACTGCGCGATCGCTCTGCAGGCCCTCGAGGCCGGCAAGCACGTCCTCGTCGAGAAGCCGCTGGCCTCGAGCCGGCGCGAAGCCGAGCGCATGGTCCAGCGGGCCGACGAGCTCGGCCTCGTCCTGATGTGCGACCACACCTACTGCTACACCCCGGCCGTCCAGCACCTGCGGAGCCTCATCCACAGCGGCGAGCTCGGCGACATCCTGTTCGTGGACTCGGTCCGGATCAACCTCGGCCTCGTCCAGCCCGACGTCGACGTCTTCTGGGACCTCGCGCCCCACGACCTGTCGATCCTCGACTTCATTCTGCCGCAAGGCCTTTCACCGCTCGAGGTGTCGGCCCACGGGTCTGACCCCATCGGTGCCGGCCAGTCCTGCCTCGGCTACCTCACGATGCCGATCGGCAACGGCGCGATCGCCAACATCCACGTCAACTGGCTCAGCCCCACCAAGATCCGCCAGACGGTCATCGGCGGCAGCCGCAAGACCGTGGTGTGGGACGACCTCAATCCCCAGCAGCGGCTGGCGGTCTACGACCGGGGCGTCGACCTCGACCTCACGTCGGCCAGTGCCGACGCCGCCGAGAAGCGGGCGGTCAACGTGAACTACCGGCTCGGTGACATGCACGCGCCCGCCCTTCCCGAGCGCGAGGCACTGGGCCAGATGGTCGCCGAGTTCGCCGCCTCCATCCGCGAGGGCCGCGCCCCGCTCACCGACGGCCGCGCCGGCCTGCGGGTGCTCGCCGTGCTCGAGGCGGCCTCGGAGAGCCAGCGTCGGGCAGGTGCCATGGCGCCGGTCGGTATGCCGGGTGAGCCAGTCCCGCGGCATACCCTCGGCCAACCCGTCGGGGCCGGCATGGGGGTCAACCGATGAGCAACCTGCAGGGTGCGAACGTCCTGGTGACCGGCGGAGCGGGGACGATCGGCTCCACCATCGTCGACCAGCTCCTCGATGCGGGCGTGGGGCACGTCGACGTGCTCGACAACCTCGTCCGCGGGCGCCACGAGAACCTCGCCGAGGCGATGCCGTCCGGACGGGTGACCCTGGTCGAGGGCGACCTGCGCGACCGCGACCTGGTCCACGACCTCACCCGCGGCAAGGACCTCGTCTTCCACCAGGCGGCCATCCGGATCACGCAGTGTGCCGAGGAGCCGCGGCTGGCGCTCGAGGTGCTCGTCGACGGCACGTTCACCACCATCGAGGCGGCGGCGCAGCACAAGGTCGACAAGCTGGTCTTCGCGTCCTCGGCCTCCGTGTACGGACTGGCCGAGGCGTTCCCGACCGACGAGCGGCACCACCACCACAACAACGACACGTTCTACGGCGCGGCCAAGTCGTTCAACGAGGGGATGGTGCGCAGCTTCCGCGCCATGACCGGTCTCGACTACGTCGGGCTGCGCTACTTCAACGTCTACGGCCCGCGGATGGATGTCCACGGTCTCTACACCGAGGTGCTGGTCCGCTGGATGGAGCGGATCGCCGACGGGCAACCGCCGCTGATCTTCGGCGACGGCCTGCAGACGATGGACTTCGTCGTGACCCAGGACATCGCGCGCGCCAACATCCTGGCGGCGACGAGCGACGTCCGTCAAGGCATCTACAACATCGCCAGCGGCACCGAGACCAGCCTGCTCGGGCTGGCCGAGGCCCTGCTGCGCGCCATGGACTCCGACCTGTCGGTCGAGCACGGTCCGGACCGCGCGGTCAACGGGGTGACCCGGCGACTGGCCGACACCTCGGCAGCCGAGCGGGACCTGGGTTTCCGGGCCGAGATCGGCCTCGAGGACGGGCTCCGCGACCTCGTCGAGTGGTGGCGTCCGCAGCGCGAGACCGTGGCCGCGGGGCGCGTCAAGCAGGCGTCATGAGCCGGATCAACGTGATGATCCCGTGGCTCGGCACCGAGGAGGTTGCCGCCGTCACCGAGGTCCTGGAGTCCGGCTGGGTGGCGCAGGGCCCGCGGGTGGCCGCCTTCGAGGAGGCGTTCGCGGCGCGGATGCAGGCGGAGCACGCGATCGCGGTGTCCAACTGCACCACCGGCCTGCACCTGGCGCTGGTCGTGGCAGGGGTCGGTGCCGGCGACGACGTCGTGGTGCCGTCGTTCTCGTTCATCGCGACGTCCAACGCGCCCACCTATGTCGGGGCCCGTCCTGTCTTCGCCGATGTCGACCCCGAGACGGGCAACCTCACGGCCGACAGCGTCAAGAGTGCCCTTACCCCGCAGACGACCGCCGTCATCGTGGTCGACCAGGGGGGCGTCCCGGTCGACCTGCGGGCGATCCGTGAGCTGTGCGACCCGCTCGGGGTGGTTGTCATCGAGGACGCCGCCTGCGGAGCGGGTTCGACGTATGCCGGTCGGCCCGTGGGTGCCGGGGCGGAGATCGCCGCGTGGTCCTTCCACCCCCGCAAGATCGTCACCACGGGCGAGGGCGGCATGATCACCACCTCGCGGGCCGACTGGGCGCTCCGGGCGCGCAGACTGCGTGAGCACGCGATGAGCGTCAGTGCAGCCGATCGGCACGGAAGCACCTTGGCGCCGGCGGAGGAGTACCTCGAGATCGGCTTCAACTACCGGATGACCGACCTCCAGGCGGCGGTGGGCATCGTGCAGCTGGGTCGCCTGGACGAGGTCGTCGAGAGACGTCGCGAGCTGGCGGCCCACTACCAGGAGGAGCTCGGTGACGTCCGCGGCCTGCGCTGCGTCGCCGACCCGGCGCACGGGACCAGCAACTTCCAGTCGTTCTGGGTCGAGGTGGGCGCTGACTACCCCCTCAGCCGCGACGAGCTGCTCGAACACCTTGCCGCACAGGACATTTCGGCCCGACGGGGCATCATGGCTGCCCACCGCCAGCCTGCCTACGCCGGTGTCGACCACGGCCCGCTGCCTGTGACCGAGCGGCTGACCGACGACACCCTCATCCTCCCGCTCTTCCACCAGATGACGCAGACCGAGCAGGACCGCGTCATCCGGGCTGTCCGGGCCTAGCCCGCCCGGAGCGGAGATGACTATGGCGGCGGGGCGCTGGGACGACTTGGTGGTGGTGTGCGGCTCGTCCTGGTGGGACGGGACGCCCCTCCTGGAGCAGCACATCACCCAGGAGCTGAGCCGGTTCGGCCCGGTGCTCTATGTCGACCCGCCCACCTCGGTGCTCACCCGGTTCCGCAGCCGAGAGGCGGCGCGCGCCTCAGCGACCGGGCTGCGCCACGTGGCCGACAACATCGCGGTCCTGAGCCCGCGCGTGCCACCACTGATGGAGCGGCCCGGCAGCAAGGCCGCAGGCGTGGCGGCGACCCGTCGCCAGCTCAAGGCCGCGGTCCGGCAGCTGGGGTCCAACCGCGTCGACACCGTCGTGGTCACGTCGTTCGACCCGTTGCTGGGGTTCCTCGGCGAGCGCTGCTCGGTCTACTACGCCAAGGATGACTACCTCGCGGCTGCCGAGCTCGTGGGGATGGGAGCCCGTCGGATCCGACGCTGGGTGGACCGGCTCACCACCGCGGCGGACGTGGTCGTCGCCGTCAGCCCGACGCTCGTGGAGACCCTCGCAGCGCGTGGAGTGAGCGCGGTGCTCATCCCGAACGGCTGCGAGCCGGGCCTGTTCGCCCGCACCCCGGCGCCCGGCCCACAGTCGGCGCCGGTCGCGGCATACCTCGGGCACCTCTCCGACCGGGTCGACCTCGGGCTGCTCGAAGCGGTCGCCGACCGGGGCATCCGGCTCAAGGTGATCGGGCCCCGGCAGGAGACGCTCTCGGGCGGTCGCTTCGACGCGCTCCTCGAACGGCACAACGTCGCCTGGCTCGACGTCGTCCCCTACCGCGAGCTGCCTGACGTGCTCGGCGACGTCACCACCTGCCTGCTGCCCTACGGTGACACGTCGTTCAACCGCGCCAGCTTCCCGTTGAAGCTGCTGGAGTACCTCGCCGCCGGGCGTCGCGTCGTCTCCACCGGACTGCCGGCCGCGCGCTGGCTGGACACCGGACTCATCGACCTCGCGGACGGCGCCGAGGACTTCGCCGAGCGCACCTCGCTGTCGCTGACCACGATCCTGGCCGACGACGAGATCGCGCGACGTCGTGCGTTCGCCGCCGGGCACACGTGGGAGAGCCGTGCGGCCGCGCTGCTGGAGGCCACCGGCCGAACCACCCGTGCGGAGCTCACGGCGTGATGCGGGTACTCGTCGTCGCGCACACCTTGGACCTGGGGGGCACCCAGACCAACGCCATCGAGCTCGCCCACGAGATGGGCCGGCGCGGCCTGGCCGACATCGTCTTCGCCGCGTCACCCGGTCCGGCCGAGGCGTGGGCCAGGGACCGGGGCCTCGACCTCCGGTTGCTCCCGCCCGCGGAACGCCACCCGTCGGCGGCCCGGGCCCGGGCGCTCGACCAGCTGGCCCGCGAGGTGCGTCCCGACCTGGTCCACGTGTGGGACTGGCCGCAGTGCTTCGACGCCTACCCGGGGCTCCACCTCCGTCAGCACCTCCCGATGCTGTGCACCGTGATGGGGATGGTCGTGCCGCGGTTCATCCCGCGCCACCTGCCCACCACGTTCGGCACCGTGGAGCTCGCCGAGCGGGCCCGCACCTCCCGTCTCGGCCCGGTGCACCTGCTCGAGCCGCCGGTGGACCGGGCCGCGAACCGCCCCGGCCTCGTCGACGGCCAGGGGTTCCGCGTGAGCCACGGCATCTCGGACGACGAGCTCCTCATCACGATGGTCTGCCGGCTCGAGTCGTGGCTCAAGATGGAGAGTCTGCAGCGGGGCATCGCCGCCGTCGACGAGCTGGCCGAGCGCTACCCGGTGCGGCTGGTCATCGCCGGGACCGGGTCGGCGCGCGACGCCGTGGCCGAGCGGGCGGAGCAGGTCTGCCGGCGGCACGGACGCGCCGTCGTGCAGCTCGCCGGAGCCCTGATGGACCCGCGCCCTGCCTACGCCGCGGCCGATCTCATGCTCGGCATGGGCGGGAGTGCGTTGCGCAGCATGGCTTTCGGCAAGCCGCTGGTCGTCGTGGGGGAGCAGGGGTTCTCCCGAGTCCTCGACGAGGACTCGGTGCAGACCTTCCTCCACCAGGGCTGGTACGGCCTGGGGAGCGGTGCCTACGACGACCTCCCCGGGCAGGTCGAGCGGCTGCTGCTGGACGCACCCCTTCGTCAATCCCTCGGCACCCTGGGCGAACGCATCGTCGCCGAGCACTATGACCTCGGCGTCGCCGCAGAGCAGCTGGGGGAGTGGTACCGCGAGGTGGCCGCGGCCCCGGTCCCCGCCGTGCGTGCCGTCACCGAGGCCGGCCGGTCAGCGGCGATCGTCGGCGGGCGACGAGCCCAGCAGACCATCAAGACCCGAATCAACCGAACGCTCAAGAGGACCGCATGAACACCACACCCGTTTCCTTCCTCGACCTCTCTGCGATGCATGCGGAGGTCGCCGACGAGGTGGCTGCCGGATTCGCCAGAGTCCTCGACACCTGCGCCTTCGTCGGAGGCCCGGACGTGGCCGCGTTCGAGCGCGAGTTCGCGGCCGCGAGCGGTCGCGCGCACTGCGTGGGCCTGGCCAACGGCACCGACGCGATCGAGCTCGCACTGCGGGCGATGGGGATCGGACCCGGCGACGAGGTGGTCATCCCCGCCAACACGTTCATCGCCACCGCGGAGGCCATCGCCCGAGCGGGAGCACGGCCGGTCCTCGCCGAGATCGACGAGAAGACCATGCTGGTGGACACCGCGGCCTTGGAGGCGGCCATCACCCCTCGGACCGCGGCACTCGTGCCCGTGCACCTGTACGGCCAGCTGGCCCCGATGGAGGAGATCCAGGCCGTGGCCCGTCGGCACGGCCTGGGGGTCCTCGAGGATGCGGCCCAGGCACAGCTCGCGACTCGCCACGGGCAGGGCATCGGGACTGGTTCGACGGCAGCGGCCACCAGCTTCTACCCGGGCAAGAACCTCGGCGCCTACGGCGACGCGGGGGCCGCCGTGGCCGATGACGATGCCGTCGCCGAACAGATCAGGCTCTTGGCCAACCACGGGAGCCCGTCCAAGTACGTCCACACCACGCTGGGGTTCAACTCACGCCTCGACACCCTGCAGGCCGTCGTGCTGCGCGCCAAGCTGCGGCGCCTGGAGGGGTGGAACGAGCTGCGACGCGCCGCCGCCGACCGGTATGCCGGCCTGCTCGCCGACACCGAGCTCGTCCTGCCTGTGGTCGCTGAGGGCAACCTGCACGTGTGGCACCTCTATGTCGTGCGTGTCGAGGTCGCCCGGCGTCAGGTCCTCATCGACGGCCTGACCCAGGCGGGGATCGGCACCGGCATCCACTACCCGGCGCCGGTCCACCTGCACCAGCCGTTTGCGGCACTGGGCACCCCCGGCCAGTTCCCGATCGCGGAGCGGGCCGCCACGGAGATGGTGTCCCTTCCGATGCACCCAGGGCTGGACGCCGCCTCGCAGGACCGCGTGGCCGCTGCCGTCAGGTCGTCACTCGCCACTGGCGGCGCGACCGGCGCCGCTGGTGTCGTCAGCGCCGGGTGACGGGTGTCGTCGCAACCGCCCGGCACCCTGACGCGCGAGTCCCGTCAGGCGCCGGATGTCATAGCCCTCACCCTTGGCCAACGGATAAGCCATGACGGCGTAGATGCCGAGGACCACGGGCGTGCCGAGCGCGAGGACCGCGAACGAGCTCCACGGCAGCTGGGCGATGAGCCAGCCGGCCACGCCGGAGACGACCGCGCCCACGAGCAGGCGCAGTCCTTGGGGCGCGGTCGCACCGGGGCGGACGATTCCGCGCAGCGCGAAGACGTAGACCGGGCCCACCACGAGCACGGCAACCAGCACGTGCGCGATCCCGACCCCCGGCAGGCCGTCCCGGGTCGCGAACGTCAGCCCGGGGACCAGGGCACACAGCCAGGCCAGCTGGGTCACCAGGACCCGCCGACTGCTGCCGACCGCGACGAGCACGTCGGCCCAGAACTGGTAGAGCACGCGCAGCAGCCCGAGGGCCGCGAGGAACTGCAGGACCGTCGCGGCCGGGGCCCACTTGTCCCCGTAGACGAAGCGCACCAACGGATCTGCCAGGCTCCCCAGGAGCAGGCACACCGGCACGGTGACGAGCAGCAGCAGCACACTCGTGTGGTCGTAGGCCCGCTGCAGGCGCGGGAGGTCGTGCTGAAGGCGGGCAAACGCAGGGACGGACACGCGGGCGACCGCGACGGCGAAGAAGGTCACCGGCCAGCTGGCGAGGTTGAACGCCAAGGTGTAGTAGCCGAGGTCCTGGGTGCCGAGCATCCGGCCCACGACGATGTAGTCGACGTTGAGCAGCAGCACGGCGACAACCGTCGCGCCGCCCAGGGGCAGGCTCGACGCGAGCAGCTCACGCACGATCGAGGTGTCCCAGCCCGGTCGGAACCGACGCGGGGTCAGCACGAGGTGCAGGATGCCAACCACGGTGTTGCCGACCAGGCGTCCCCAGGCAAACGACCAGGCGCCGTATCCCATGATCGCCAGGACGATGGTGATGGTGGTGCCCACGACGAACCCGGTCAGGTCAGCCGCCGTGCGCAGGTCCTGCCGGAACGACCGCGTGAGCATCGCGGAGGGCACGGCGAAGGCGCCGTTGACGGCGATGCTCAGGGCCAGCAGCTGCACGATGCGGGTGGCCTCGGGGGCATCCATCGCGGCAGCGAACGCCCCGGCTCCAGCCACCCCGGCAGCGGCCAGCATGAGGCTGAACAGGAAGATCACGGTCACCGCGGTCGGTCCGATGCGTTCGACCGAACCAGGCCAGCGCACGATGGTCTGCTCGATGCCCAGGTCGTTGATGTTCGCCAGGACCACCATCGCGACCAGCGCCACGGTGAACTCGCCGTAGTCGGTGGGGACCAGCAGCCGAGCCAGGACCACGCCGGCCACGAGCGTGCCCATCCGGCTCAGTACGTTGCTGGCGAAGCTCCAGCCGAGTCCCGAGCGGATCTGGCGACCAAACCCCTCGGCGGGGTCGGCAACGGTCATGTCAGCCCCCAATGGTCGGCTGCGGTAGCGCTGGTCAGCTCCTCGGCCCTCCCGCCGAAGATAGTCCATTCGACCATCAGGGAAGAGCAAAATGGACCCTTCCGAGATGCCGTCACGACTGGCCGCGACTTCCCTCGAACCCGTCCCGCAGACCGACCAGGTCGCCTACCGTTGGACCGGGGCTCGGACACTCAGCCGGGGGAGGTGGTGATGGACTCCGTCGACACTGGCGCTGTGGATGTCGCCGTCTTGGTGGTCACGCACGGCTCGGCAGCCCTGCTCCCGCAGTTCGTGGCCTCGATGGCGGCTGCGGCGACGGAGCGCTCCCTGCGGCTGGTCATCGTCGACAGCGGCTCCCTCGACGACACCGTGGCCACCGCCTGCGCGGTCGCGGCGCGGGCCGATGTCCTGGCGCTCGACGCCAACCGGGGCTACGCCGCTGGCATCAACGCCGGGATCGAGCACGTGCGCGCCACCGGTGGCGCCGCGGCATACCTGCTCGTCAACCCGGACACCCGCCCCGAGCCCGGCGCGGTCGACCAGCTCATGGCCGCGCTCGACCTCCCCGGTGTCGGCATCGCGTGCCCCACCCTCCGCGACCAGGAGGGCCACCGACAGGACTCCCTGCGCAGGGTGCCCACCGTCGCCTCGACGTGGTGCGAGGCCCTGGTCGGCGGGCCGGTCGCGGACCGGCTCGGCCTGCCCGCGGAGGTGGTCACCGACGACCAGTCGTATGCCGTCGCGGGGCCGGCCGCGTGGGCGACCGGCGGTTTCCTCGTGGTCAGCGAGCAGTGCAGCCGCAGGGTCGGGTCGTGGGCCGAGGACCTCTTCCTCTACGAGGAGGAGGTGGACTACTGCCTGCGGGCCAAGGAGGCGGGCTGGGTCACCTGGTTCGTTCCCGAGGCCACGGCGGTCCGCAGCGTCGGGCAGACCGACGAGGCGCCGTGGCGGGAGGCCCTGATCCGCCGGAACCGGGTGCGGCGGATGGCCGCCGCGAACCCCTGGTCGGGCGCGGCCGTCGCGGCCGGCCTCGTCGTCGGGGACGGGGTCCGGAGCCTGCTCGGACGCCCTGCGGCGCGAGCGGGGCTGTGGGCCGTCGTCCATCGTGCGAGCGCTGCTCAGGTCATGGCCCGCTACCTGCCCACGGCGGCACCGCCCGTGGTCACCCCACGTTCCGGGACCACGGCCACCCTGGTCCAGTCAGCTTGGAAGGAGTCGGCATGAGACGTCGCGGCGGGTCCTCGCGGGGGATCGTGTTCTTTTCGGCCCAGGACTACTGGTACCACAACCGCGCCCACTCGGACTTCCAGCTCACCAAGGGGCTGGCTCTGGACCGCACCGTCGTCCTGGTCAACAGCATCGGGATGAGGATGCCCACCCCTGGCGGCACCACCCAGCCGCTGCGCAGGGTGCTCCGCAAGGCTCGAAGCATCGCCCGGGCCGTCCGGCGTCCCGAGGCCGGGCTCCCGAACCTCGTCGTGATGAGCCCAGTCATCCTCCCGTTGTACGGCAGCGCGGCCGGGCGCCGAGCGAACGCGGTGGTCGTGAGCGCGCAGGTCCGCGTCGTGCTCTGGTGGCTCGGCGTCCGGCGGCCCGACGTGGTGGTGACCATCCCCACGGCCGCCGACGTCGTCGACCGCCTGCCGCACGCCTCCCTGACGGTCAACCGGTCGGACAAGTTCTCCGCCTTCACCGAGGCGAACCAGCCGGTCATCGCCGCGCTCGAGAAGCGGCTGCTGGCCGCGGCCGACACCGTGGTCTACGTCAGCCACACCCTCCTCGAGGAGGAGCGCAGTGCGGTGAGCGGCACGCCGTACTTCCTCGGGCACGGCCTCGACGTCGAGCACTTCACGGTGCCCGACGATGCACCGCCACCGGACGACGTGGCCGGGATCGCGCGGCCCATCGTGGGCTTCTTCGGTGGGATCGACGACTACGTCGTGGACCTCGACCTGCTGCGCAGGACCGCCGAGAGCATGACGCAGGGAACCCTGCTGCTGATCGGGGACGCGACCTGCGACATCAGTGAGCTGGCCAGCCACCCGCGGGTCCTCTGGCTCGGACCGCGCGACTACAGCCAGATCCCTTCGTACGGAGCAGCTTTCGATGTCGCGATCATGCCGTGGCTGGACAACGACTGGATCAGGTACTGCAACCCGATCAAGGCCAAGGAGTACCTCGCCCTCGGTCGTCCGATCGTGACCACGTACTACCCGGAGGTCGAGCCGTTCGACACCGTGATGGGGGTCGCCAAGTCGGCGGACGAGTTCGTGGCGCTGGTCCACGAGGCCGCCCAGACCGGTGGCGAGGGGACTCAGAAGAGCCGCCGGGCCGCGGTCGCCGGTGACACGTGGCTGGCGCGGTCGCAGGACCTGCTGCGGCTCATCGACTCGGCGGCGCGCTGATGTGCGGCATCGCGGGAGTACTGCGCTTCGACGGGCAGCCGGTGGACCCCGCGCTCGTCGCGGCGATGGCCGACCGCCTCGAGCACCGCGGGCCCGACGACCGGGGCCAGTGGCTCGAGTCGTCGGTGGGACTGGGTCACACCCGCCTGTCGATCATCGACCCGCACGGTTCGCCCCAGCCCATGGAGAGCGCCGACGGACGGTTCCACATCACCTTCAACGGCGAGATCTTCAACTACCGCGAGCTGCGGTCGCGCCTCGACTACCCGTTCCGCACCAACGGCGACACCGAGGTGGTGCTGGCCCTTTTCACCGCCTACGGGGTGCAGGCCCTGCAGCACCTTCGTGGTCAGTTCGCCTTCGCCGTCTACGACCGTGAGACCGGGGGGGTGACGCTGGCGCGGGACCGCATGGGGATCCTGCCGCTGGTCTACAGCCTGGACCACGCCTCGCTGACCTTCGGCTCCGAGGTGAAGGCGCTCCTTCCCGCGATCGGCGAGCCTCGGCTCGACGAGACGTCGCTGGCCCACTACCTGCGCCGGCGCGCGGTCCCCGCGCCCGACACCCTCTATGCCGGTGTGCGCAAGCTGCCGCCGGGACACGTGCTGTCGGTGAGTGCCTCCGGCAAGGCCGACCTCCGCGCCTACTGGACGCCGCCCCCGCCCGCGCAGGTGATGCGGATCGACCCCCAAGAGGCGGTCGACCTGGTCGACCAGCGACTCCAGGACGCGGTGCGCGACGCGATGGTCGCGGACGTGCCGGTGGGCTCCTACCTCAGCGGCGGGGTGGACAGCAGCCTCATCGTCGCGATGGCCAGCCGGCTGACCGACACTCCGATGCACACGTTCTGCGCCTCCTTCGGCGACCCGCGGTTCGACGAGGTCGAGCACGCCCGCCGGGTCAGCGACCTGTTCGGCACCAACCACCACGAGGTCGCGCTCGACGCCTCCGGGTTCCAGGACCTGTGGCCCCGGCTCACCGTGCACCGTGACGCACCCGTCAGCGAACCGGCCGACATCGCGGTCTTCCTGCTCGCCCAGGACGCCCGGCAGCACGTCAAGGTCGCGCTGTCCGGCGAAGGGAGCGACGAGCTGTTCGCCGGGTACCCCAAGTACCGGTTCGCCGACCTGACCATCAGGGCGGGCCTGGTCCCTGCGGCCGTCCGGCGCCCCCTGCTGCACCTCGCCGAGCGGGCCGCCCCGACCTCGGCCACCAGGGCACGCATCGCAGCGCGGGCGCTCATGGAGGGCTCGACGGCGGAGCGTGCCGTGGGCTGGTTCGCCCCGTTCACCACCACCGAGGTCGCCGCGATGCTGGGCCGGCCGATGGCTCCAGAACCCCCGGCACCGCCCCACCGCGACGGCATCGACCTGTTGTGCCGGATGGACCTGGCCGGGTGGTTGCCGGACAACCTGCTCGAGCGTGGCGACCGGATGTCGATGGCGGCCTCGCTCGAGGTCCGTCCGCCCTTCCTGGACCACCGTCTGGTCGAGACCGCCATGCGGCTGCCGTCCGACGTCAAGGTGCGCGACGGGCAGACCAAGTGGGTCGTCAAGGAGGTCGCTGACCGCTACCTGCCGCAGTCGATCACCCAGCGCCGCAAGGTCGGCTTCAAGGTGCCACTGGATGCGTGGTTCCGGACCGGGATGCGTGACCTCAGTCGGGACCTGCTGCTCTCCTCGGACAGCATCACCTCGAGCTGGATCGAGCCCAGTGCGGTTCGAGCACTGCTCGACTCCCACACCAGTGGCCGCCGCAACGAGGAGGCCCGACTGTGGACGCTGCTGTCGCTCGAGCAGTGGGCCCGGACGTGCCTGCGTTCCACGGCTGAGGTTCCGGGTTCGCACTGAAACGCCGACGTGGGCAGAGCAAAGGTGGCGACCCCCGAAGGGAGTCGCCACCTTTGTGCTGGACCAGCCGGCCCTGGGCCGGACTACCTGGCGACGGCCAGGGTGTCGTCCCAGATGTTCCCGGTCCACTCGTTGCCCGAGTTGGAGCTGCGGAAGCTGGTGTTCACGCCGTACTCGCCACCGTTGCCGTAGTACAGCCTCGAGAAACGGTTATTCGTGAACTTGATCCCGGTGGCGCTGTCGCCGCCGCCGTAGGTGGTGTACCCACCACCGGCCAGCAGGTTGTTGTCCACGACGGAGTTGCGCGGGGTGCCGAAGTCGGCGAACAGCGCGATGGCCGAGGTCTGCGTGTAGCGGTTGAGGACCGTGTTGTGACGCAGCACGACATCGCACACGCTGGTGCAGAGGATCCCGTCGACGTGGGCGCCCGGAGGGTTGGCCATGTCGTGCACGTAGCTGTTGGTCACGGTGATGTGCTCACCCTGGACACAGTTGGCGCAGTGGTGCAGGTCCGCCTTGTCGATGGTCACCCGCGCGTCGGTCTCCGAGAGGACGGCGTACTGCACGGACCCGGAACCGGTGTCCTTGCCGGCGATCTCGACGTTCTGGATCGTGGCGGATCCACCGTCGCGCACGATGATGGCCCAACCCTCAGGGCTGGTCGTCGTCAGCTTCACGTTCCTGATGACCACGCCGGGAGCGGTGACGTTGATCGAGCAGTTGCTGAGCGACAGGTTCTCGATGACCTGGCCGGCCGTGCTGCCCGACGGGCAGGAGGAGGCCTTGAGGGCGACGCCTGCCTGGACACCGGTGTTCGACGCGTCCGGGTAGCCACAGGAGCTCGGTGCCGAGGCACAGCCCTTGGTTGACCCGCCACCTGCGGTCGACGTCGCCGTGGCCGTGGAGCTGGTCGTCGAAGGCTGCGACGACGTGGTCGACGAGGTCGTCGATGCCGGAGGCTTCGTGGACGTCGAGCTGGAGGTGCTCGACGTGGTCGAGGTGCTCGACGTCGTCGACGACGAGGTCGTCGTGCTGCTCGTAGTGCCCGTGCCTGTCGTGCTGGTGGTGCTGCTCGACGTGCCGGGAGCCGGGTGCGTGTTGTGCCGCTTGGACAGCATGGCGTCCGCCCAGGCGGCGCTGTCACCTCGGTTGCCGTCACGGGTCGAGTCGACACGCAGGGTCAACGTGCGCACCCCGGCGACCGGGACCTTCACGCTGCTGGCCACGTCGCGACCGGTGAGGACCTTGGAGGAGTAGACGTTCTTGCCGTCGGCGATCACCACGAAGCGCACGGTGCCGCGGTCGCCCGCCTCGTCGTCGACGCCGACCTTGGAGGTGAACTGGGTGAAGTCACCGTTCAGCTTGTAGGTGACGGACGACTGGGCGTACACACCGAGGCCGGTGCTGAAGGTGCGGCCACCGATGCGCAGCGACCGGCCGTCCTTGGCCGCCTTGTTGCCGTTGCTCGAGTTGATCTCGACCGGGCCGAGACCGTTGCTAGCGGAAACGGGCTTCAGGGTCGTGATCGGCACGCGGTCGCTGGACAAGCTGCCAGAGGTGTTGGTGCCGAGGTTGGCCCAGCTGGAGGGGCCGAGGAGGAGGGCGATGAGCGCAAGGCCGAAGGGCCAGAACTTGAGCTTGAGGTGCTTGGGAAGGACAAGGACACGGGGGGAGGGGGGAGTCATGAGCTTCCAACGTCAGGGAACAGGACATGCCGTGACAGGCACGGCGAGCAAGTGATCCCTGCAGTCCACTCGCCTAAGCCCGAGGACGGTAGCATGTGATCCGACATGGGGCCAGTCACCCGGTTTCGCCCGGATGCCCTATTGAGGCCGCTGCCACGCTCGGCATCGAGGCGACTGCAACGCCTGGCCGCTCGCGTGCCGCACCCTTGGGGGGAAGCGCCTTCTGGATGCGTTCGAGGTTGAACAAGCACCCCGTGATTCCCAGGATGAGAAACGTCGCGCCGGCGAACATGGGGAACGAGAACGCGTCGAACAGCGCGAAGCTCGCCGTCGCAGACGCGGTGGCCGCTGCCAGCGACTGACCCAGTGACCGCGTCGCGGGGTCAGTGCTGCGCCGGCGGCAGATCAGGCTCACGACGATGCCGGTCCCGAACAGCGCCAGGAGCGTCACGAGGCCGACCACGCCGCAGTCGATCAACAGGCCGAGGTACTGGTTGTCCAGGATCCGGTACTCCGGCAGGAAGGTGAGGAAGCCGCGGCCGATCAGCGGGGACCGCTGGATGAACTCCCAGGCCAGGCCGTAGCTCCCTGTCCGTGACTGGGTGCTGCTGTCGCCCGAGATGCCCGAGAACAGGCCGAGGATCGTGCCGAGCATGCCGGGAACGGCGACGAACACCACCCCTCCCAGCAGCGACATCGCCACCAGGGCGATTCGGCGCAGGCGCCGCTCCCACGTCGGGACGAGGAAGGCCAGCACGATCGCGGCGCTGACCAGCGCGGAGCGCGAGATGGACAGGGGGATCGACAAGGCGATGGCCGCCACCGGGAACCACCGGCGGAACCGGCCGAGCGGCCCCGGGTGGAGGGCCACATGAAGGCACAGCGGCAGCATCAGGTTGATGACGGCGCCGAACTCGATGGGGTGGATCGCGGTGCCGGCCGGGCGAGCGAAGCCACCACGCTCGTTGACGCTGACCAGGCTCGAGGTCGCCTCGAGTCCTGGGATCTGGATGTAGTTGGTGAACGGACGCCCGGTCGCGAACTGGAGCACTCCGAGGGCCGCCATCAGGCCCACGGCGAGCGCGAGGCGACGGAGGAGGGTGTCGAGGCGCTCGCGGTTCGGGAGCCCGTCGTGGGTGACCAGCAGGATGCCGAGCCACGACAGGAGCAGGAGCACCCCGGACTGGGCCGAGCTGCTCTCGGTAGCGCTGATCGGCCTGGAGACCGCGGCGATGTAGCTGAGCATGACGGCGCCGAAGAACACCACGGACATCCGTCGGACCGGCTGGAAGCTGAGGGGGTGTCCGAAGGGCTGGGCGGCCTGGTGCCACAGCCACCACCCTGTACCGGTCAGCCCGACCACGGTGGCGGGTGCGCCGATGGTTCCCAACGGACCCACGACGAGCCGGGACGGGATGGCGAACAACAGGACGAGGTAGATCGTGATGAACGTCGTCCCGTCCGCGCGCGGTGCCGCGAGCCGGGCGGGCACGACCCGTCCACCGCGGTCAGCGGGTGGCGCCGCAGGCAGCGCAGGCATCAGGTGTCCGACCGCTCAGCGCCGGGCGGGCAGGACTTCGACGTCCTCGTCGCTGGCGTTCTCCCGGCGACCGTTGCCGGTAGATCCATCCCGGGCAGATCCATCCCGGGCAGACCCCTCGTGGGCAGACCCCTCGCTCGCTGACCGACCGCTGTCGGACCGGTCGCTGTCGGACCGGTCGCTGTGGGGCCGATCCCCGGCGCGGGTGTCAGAGGAGTGCCGAGGCAGCGCCCCGGACGTGGACCCGGCAGCGGACGACGGCACCGGGCCATCGGTCTCCGTCGGTGAGCTGGTGGGAGTCTCCCTCTCGGCCCCCGTGCCGGGGCCGCGTCGCCGGACCCGACGGCGGACCAGGAGGCCGTCGATGGCTGCCGTGAGCAGGAGGGTGAGGGCCAACCCGATGACCGTGACGACGACCACGACACGCAGCTGGGACTTGCGCAGGACCTCGGGCTTCTGGGTCGTCGTGATCGGTGTCGTGGTGATGAAGGAGCCGGGGCTCACGTCCGCGGCCCGTTGGATCGCTTCCATCGTCGGTGGGATGCGGTCCACGACGAGCTGGAGGGTCGAGAGGCTGTCGGCCGCGGTCGTGGACTCCGTGACGACCTCCAGGAGCGGAGCCGGGCTCGTCTGGTCGAGGCCAACTCTGAAGTCGCCCGCAGCACCCTGGGCCTTCAGCTCCGCAGTAGTCGCCTGGTCGCCCAGCGCGGTCGAGAGCACGCCGCCGATGGCTTCCAGACCGCCGAGCACGAGGTAGGGGTTGCCCCCCTTCGGCACCGAGGTCGACGGCGGCAGGAGCAGGATCTCGGCACGGGCCTGGTAGGTCGGGGCCACCGACTGGAAGGTCACTCCGGCCAGGACACCGCTGAGCAGGACGCCGAGGACCACGAGGTACCAGCGGCGCAGGAGGACCAACGGCAACTCCGCGAAAAACATCCCAGCTCCCCTCACACCTCACGGCTGCCCGGCCCCCCGAGGGCCGAGGCCCTCGTGCGGTTGATAGCTCTCGTGTCAAAGCCTACGCGGGCCGCTTCCGCTTTGATGGCAGTCACGACAGATTCGTCGAACCGGCCCTCGTGAGCAGGGCCTCCGGTGCGACAATGGCAGCCGGATTGCGGGAAGGGGCGCGGTGACGCTGGTCGGCTTGCTCGAGGCGGCCCGACGGGCCTGGGCAGTTCTGGTGCTGGGGCTAGTGGCGACCGCATTCGCGGCATACTCCATCGTCTCTGCTCCGGGGGTGTACTGGTCGCGGACGGACGTCTTCATGGTGCGCCCGGTCAGCGACGTCCCCAACGGTCTGGCCTCGACGCCGCAGGGGACGATCCGGTTCGCCGGGCTGATCCAGCGCGAGATCGCCGGAGGTTCGTCGGACATCGACACCGTGAGCGACCGTGTCCGCATCGTCGACTTCGGCATCCGGTCGGGCACCCTCGTGCGGCTTCCGAACGACGGCAACCAGTACGCCAACAACTTCAACAAGGCCCTCCTGGACGTCCAGGCGGCTGGTCCCACCGAGGCAGCCGTGCGTACGCAGATGACCGAGCTGATCGCGCGGATCAACCGTGTCGTCGCCGAGCGGCAGACCGCGATGGGTGTGCCCGCGGAGGTCCAGGTGCGGACCCGGTCCAGCCCCACGGAGGTCCAGGTCTTCCACGAGGTCGGAAGCAGGAAACGGGCCCTCGTGGCAACCGTCGGATTGGGGATGTCGCTGACCTGGTCGGCAGTAGTGTTGGCCGAGGTCCGTCGGGTGCGGCGCGGGGCTGCGGTCGGCAGGACGCGGATCAAGGGGGAAGCACGATGACGAACGGGTCAATCACCGGTCGCGTGCGCCGCCTCATGGTCGAGTCACCCGGCTCGGTCGGTGGCCGGGCGCGGGCGCGACGGCTGGAGCTGACCAGCTCGATCTTTCCTGACCTCCAGGACATGAGCGTCATCGACCTCGGCGGCACGGTGGACGCGTGGCTCACCGCCCACGTGCGGCCGCGTCACGTCACGGTCATCAACATCGAGGATCCTGGCGAGGCGCAGGACTGGATCACCCCCGTGACCGGCGATGCGTGTTCGGCGGTGGCGACGCTGGTCGAGGCCGGACTGGCCCCGAGCTGCGACGTGGTCTTCTCCAACGCCGTCCTCGAGCACGTGGGCGGGCACGCCAACCGAGTGCGGTTCGCGCAGTCGGTCAACGACCTCTCCTCCAGGCACTGGGTGCAGACCCCCTACCGCTACTTTCCCATCGAGCCGCACTGGCTCTTCCCCGGGATGCAGTTCCTGCCGGTGGCGGCCCGGACGCGGATCGCGGCCGTCTGGCCGCTGGCCCACTCCCGAGCCGAGAGCCTGGCCAACGCTCGTCACGAGATCCTGTGGACCGAGCTGATCGGGATGACCGAGATGCGTGACCTCTTCCCCGACTCGAGGATCATCAGGGAACGCCTGGCTGGACTCACCAAGTCCCTGATCGCCGTCCGCAGCGACTAGGTGTGATGTCCAGGCACGTTGGTCGAGATTGTGTGACGACACGGTCTGAGGTGGTGGATGGGTGAAGACCTCCCGGTGTGAAGTGGAGCTGTCTAAGAAACCGCTTCACCCAGGAGGTCTTCATGTCCCACGCTACCCACTCGAACGCTGCTCTGACTCCACGTGCCCGGTTGCGGCTGGCCCGCTTGATCGTTGACCATGGTTGGCCACCGGCACGAGCGGCCGAACGCTATGACGTGTCCTGGAAGACGGCAGCGAAATGGGCGGCCAGGTACCGCGACGAAGGGGTGGCCGGGATG
>NZ_RCZM01000005.1 GCF_006438965.1 Pedococcus bigeumensis | reverse complement strand
CGGCCCCGTGGCCGCGCACGGCACCGTGCATTTGCAGGTCGCCGGCAGGGGCGGTGTCCCCGCGTCAGGGGTGTCCGCGGTTGTGGTCAACGTGACCGTCACCGCCGCCAAGAGTGCCGGGTTCCTCACCGTCTACCCCGACGGGTCGACCATGCCCACCGCGTCGAACCTGAACTTCGCGGCTGGTCAGACCATCCCCAACCTGGTCATCGCTAAAGTCGGCGCCAACGGGCGGATTGCCTTGACCAACGGCGCCTCCGGCACCGTTCAGGTCATCGCCGACATCGCCGGCTACTACGTCGGCGCAACACGAATGACGTGGAGTCCGCCGACTCCGATCGCGCCCAGGCATGGCCAGCCCAACTCGGTGTCCTGCGCCAGCACCACATTCTGTGTGGCGGTCGACGGGACCGGGAATGCTCTCAGGTTCAACGGCACCACCTGGAGCGCACCTGCCCAGATCGATGCCAGTGGCGGGCTCGTCTCGGTGTCTTGCCCGACCAGCACGTTCTGTGTGGCGGTCGATGACGCCGGGAATGCTCTCAGGTTCAACGGCACCACCTGGAGCGCACCTACCCAGATCGATGCCAGTGGCGGGCTCGTCTCGGTGTCTTGCCCGACCAGCACGTTCTGTGTGGCGGTCGATGACGCCGGGAATGCCCTCAGGTTCAACGGCACCACGTGGAGCGCACCGGCAAGCGTCGACGGCGGTGACGGTTTTGCCTCAGTGTCCTGCTCAGGCAGCACGTTCTGCGTTGCCGTCGACTGGGTTGGGAATGCTTTCAGGTTCAACGGCACCACGTGGAGCGCACCCGCGAGCATCGATGACGCCTATCTGAACGTCTCGGTGTCCTGCCCCAGCAGCACGTTCTGTGTGGCGGTCGATGACGCCGGGAATGCCCTCAGGTTCAACGGCACCACCTGGAGCGCACCTACGCAGATCGATGCCGGTGGCGGGCTCGTCGCGGTGTCCTGCCCCACCAGCACATCCTGCACTGCCGTCGATGTCGCCGGGAATGCCCTGAGATTCAACGGCACCACGTGGGGGGCACCCGTGAGCGTCGACGCCAGTGGCGGTCGGCTTACCTCGGTGTCCTGCCCCACCAGCACGTTCTGCGCCGCTATTGACGATTCCGGCCACGAGCTGAGGTTCAGTGGCAGTGGGTGGTCGACGCCGCAAGCAGTCGATCCCGACGTCGGCGACTCCCTTTCGGTGTCCTGCCCGACGAGTATGTTCTGCGCCGCCGTGGACGGCGGTGGAAATGTGGTCACATTCAACGGGACCGCTTGGTCCACGCCCACCGCGGTCGACCCCGGCGGTTTCCTCGGCTCGGTGTCCTGCCCGACGAGTACGTTCTGCGCCGCCGTGGACGGCGGCGGAAAGGTGGTCACGTTCAACGGGACCTCTTGGTCCGCACCTAATACCGTCGACTCCGGAAGCCTTATCTCGGTGTCCTGCCCGACCGCTTCGTTTTGTGTCGCGGGCGATGACTCAGGGCACGTGGTCAGGTTCAACGGATCGACGTGGGCGGCGCCCACTAACGTCGTCGGTGCCGCGTCGTCGGTCGAATCAGTCTCTTGCCCGACTTCCTCCTTCTGTGTCGCTCTCGACAGTGACGGGAGAGCGGCAACTTTCAACGGCAGCACTTGGACGGCGCCTGTGACAATTGACCCCAGCGGGTCGTGGCCGGCTTCGGTGTCTTGTCCGACGGTTTCGTTCTGCGCAGCGGTCAACAACTCTGGAACTGCGGTCAGCTTCAACGGGACGACTTGGACCGCACCTGCGCCTGTGGACGGTCCCGGGTATGGCCTGGCCTCGATCTCATGCCCGACCGCCTCATTCTGTGCCGCGGTCGACGGTCTCGGGTATGCGGTCACGTTCGACGGGACCACCTGGGCCGACCCGATTAGCATCGACACCGGCACCTCTTCGTATTCGGTGTCCTGCCCGACCGACTCGTTCTGTGTCATGGTCGACGGGTACGGTCGGGCGGTTGTCGGTCGAACCTGAAGCGTCGGAATTTGAGGTACTGGGTGATCCCGCGGCGTGTCCAGAGCCTTCGAACCTTCGCCTAGCTGCCGATATTGACGTCGCGACTGCTTCCACGTGCGCCGACAGACGGTAGCTCCACCCGGTAGGCGGGACAGGCCTCAACACGCCCTATCTGGGCGGCCGGGGCCGCCCATAGTGGGCGGTATGCAGCACCTCCGGCGCGGCCGCCGTCTCAAGTGAATCGGCCGGGCTGTGCTCCCTTGGAGAGGTCGGGGCGGGAGGACGCTCTGCCCTCAATCTGCCCTCACCAGCACCGGAATCAACCGGGATCGTCCACAGTGGACTCGAGGCCGATCGGCACTGTTTGTGCAGGTCAGGCCCATGTACGCCGAAAGACCGCAATGCTTCGAAGAGCCCGTCAACGTTCCGCGCCTAATCCGTAAACCGTCCGCGCCGGTGGGACCATCCGCCCGTTCCCGAGGCGGCCACCGGGGTAAGCGCCATCACCCGCGACAAGGGGGACGGCGGACCGCTTCTCCCGGTGGCGGGTTGGCCCTGCCGCCGCGGTGCGCCACGCCCGGGCGGGCTCAACAATGGGCTCAAAAAGTCCTGCCGCGCAGCAAGTCGGTAACGATCCGACAACACTCGCTTGGCGGCGACTCTAGCCGTCTGCAAGGTCCTGACCTGCGACGATGCGCCTTGAGGGCATCGATTAGGTCGGGCAGAGTCGTGACCAGTCGCCGTTCGCGAATTGCTACGGATCAGAAGGTTAGGGGTTCGAATCCCTTCGGGCGCACTCTGTGTTGAGACAGAAACCAGCAGCCCCGCGCCGTCCACACGGCTCGGGGCTGTTGTGCTGCCAGACGGCGGCGGGTTGCCTCCTGGGGCGCGGCTCTCAGCGACCGCCCGGCTCAGCGACGGCAGTGCCCCCTCCGGCGGGAGGGGGCACTGCCTCGGTCGACGTGGGGCTCCCCTGATGGCGCCCAGACATCGCCGTTTGGCTTGGTCCCCTGAGCCACGCTGTTGGACCCGGACGTTCGCCATCGAGCTGGCGTGCGGGGTCCGGGCAGGCCGGCTCGATGGTAACTGTGTGGGGTGCCGTTGCACACCCACGGAAGGGGGGCCGTTCGTCGTGGAGTCCGCCTCGTCCCTTCGGCGCGACCTCCGGCCGGCAGCGTGAAGGTGCGGGGTGGCGGTGGCCGGGCTTTGTAGCCTGTAGCCATGAGTGAGTTGAGTCCACCCGCGAACCCTGCGAGAACTCTGTCCGCAGAGGAACGCGAGGACCTGGTTCGGTTGTTGCGGCGGGGTTCGTGGCGTCCGTTCGGAGGCCTGCGGGAGGAGTAGCCCGCACCACCAAGGACACCCGAGCGCGCGCGACGAGGGGGTGATGACGAAGCTCCTGTCAGCCCTTTCCGCCAGTCTGAGGGGGCGTACCGTCGATGCCAGGCCGATCTGGGGCACGCAGGAGCGGTGTCCTCCACTCCCGCCACTGCTAGTCGTCGGCCAGGGGCGGCCGCCGCCGGGGCAACAGCGAGCGGCCGCCCACCATGGTCTTGTCGGTATCAGTGTGCTGCTGGCGGAAGCCGGCCCGGGTCGGCAGTGGGCCAGCTCTCGGGGTCGGGGCCGAGCAGGCCGAGCTCCTCGACCTGCTCGCGAGACCACTTCGAGACGGGGCGGCGACCCCCCATGACCTCGGCGGCGAAGCTCGTCCACGGCACCCACTCGGCCGCACCGACCTCGTCCGGGTCCAGGTCCAGGTCGGACCGGTCCACCACCGCCGTGAACACCGGGCACCACTCGTTCTCGACCGTCCCAGCCATCTCCGCGACATACCTGAACTCCGGCAGAACCAGGCGCGGCCTCGCCACGACGACACCGAGCTCCTGACGGGCACGGCGTCGGACGGCCTCGTCCAGGGCCTCACCCGGGGCGGGGTGGCCGCACACGGAGTTGGTCCACACCCCGGGGAAGGTCGCCTTCGTGACCGACCGCTGCGTGACGAGCAGGGCCCCGTCCGGGTCGAAGAGGTATGCCGAGAAGGCCAGGTGGAGGGGTGTCGCCGAGTGGTGTACGTCTGCCTTCGGGGCGGTCCCGGCCGCCTGGCCGTCCGCGTCGAGGAGGACGACGAGCTCGGTCATGCCGACCGCCCCAGCTCGTTGACGGCGGCCGAGAACACCCAGGGCGCCGCGGCCGCGAGCGGCACCAACCCACGGCGAACCACCCGCGGCCGGGTGGCGTGCAGCAGTCCCTGGGTGAGCAGTGAGCACCGCCAGGTCGCTGCCAGCCAGCTCCGCTCGTAGTCGCGGGGTCGGTTGGCCACCACTGCGGCCACTGCAGCGCGGGCCTGCGCCAACCCGAGGGAGATGCCCTCACCCGTCAACGCGTCCACGTAGCCACTGGCGTCGCCCACCAGCAGCACACGGCCGGCGGTCCGACGGTGGCTGCGCTGCCGCAATGGGCCTGCACCCTGCACGGGCGAGATCGGCTGGGCGTCGGTCAGGCGTTCCACCAGGGCACCGAACTGCTCGAGGTGCTCGGTGAATGGTCGGCGCTGTCGGCTGAGGACCGCCACCCCCACGACATCGCTGCTGACGGGCGTGACGTAGGCCTCGGCATCCTCACCCCAGAGGACGTCGACGTGCCGTGACCACGGAGGCAGCCGGAAGTGCTGGCGGAGCCCGTACCTCCCAGCGCCACCCGTCGGGCGGTCCAGCCCCAGCTCTCGCCGGGTCCAGGAGTGCAACCCGTCTGCGGCGACGACATATCGAGCTCGCTCTGGCCGCTGGCCCGCACCACCGGGCAGCCGGGTGGCCAGCTCGACACCGTCGTCGCCCTGGCGAAGCCCGGTCACGACCAGGGGAAGGACCACTACTCCGGCCTCCGTGACGGCCCTTGAGAGCCTGCTGTGGAGCTCGGTGCGGCGGACCCCGCGGCCCGGCCCGTCGGCGAAATCCGCGACCGCGCTTCGCGTGGATGACAGGTACCGGATGCCGTGGAAGGCGTGGCCGACCGGGTGCACGCCGAGGTCAGCCAGGGCAGCCAGCCCGCCAGGCATCAGCCCCTCGCCGCAGGCCTTGTCCACTGGCCCGGGGCGCGGCTCGAGGACGTGCACCGTGAGCCCCTGCCGCGCTGCATACAGGGCGGTGGCCAGCCCCACGGGGCCGCCGCCGACGACGAGCAGGTCGACGCTCACGAGGAGCTACCAGAGAGTCCGAGGGCGCCCTCTTCAACGCGGATCCGCACCCACAGCAACAGGAGGTTGAGAACGGTGAAGGCGACCGCTGTGACGTATGCCGTGTGGACGAGAGGCAGCGCCGCGCCCTCGATCACGACGGCCACGTAGTTGGGGTGGCGCAGCAGACGGTAAGGGCCGTTGCCCACGAGCGGCGCGCCCGGCACCACGATCACGCGGGTGTTCCACTGCGGACCCAGCGTCGCGATGCACCACCAACGCAGCCCCTGTGCGAGCACGACGAGGGCGACCATCGGGTAGCCCAGCAGTGGAAGAAACGGCCGGTCGGCGGCGATGACCTCGATCACGCCGCCCGCGAGCAGGGCGGTGTGCAGGAGCACCATGACGGGGAAGTGGCCGCGGCCCGACTCCACCGCACCCCGGGCAAAGGCCCACGCAGCGTGACGCCTGGACACCACCATCTCGGCGAGTCTCTCGAGACCCACTGCGGCGACGAAGGCTGTGAACAACACCTGTGAGGTGGTCATGACCGTGCTCAGCCCCCGGCCCGGAGCAACACCATCTCGAGGCAGAATCCCGGACCCATGGCCAGCAGGACGCCGTGGGAGCCGGGTCGGGGCGGGCGTTCGCGCAGGGTGTCTGCGAGGACGTGGAGGACGGACGCGGACGACAGGTTGCCGATCCGGTCGAGCGAGTCCCACGTCAACCCGAGCGCGTCGCGGGACACCTCGAGCGCGTCGCCCATCGCCTCGAGGACCTTCGGCCCCCCGGGATGCGCAACCCAGAAGCCGATGTCGGCCCGGGTGAGCCCGTGCGCGGCGAGGAAGGCGTCGATGTCTCCACCGAGGTTGGCCCGCACCAGCTCTGGTACCTCCACGCCGAGGACGATCCGCAACCCGGACGCCCCGACGTCCCACCCCATGGCGCGCTCGCTGTCGGGATACATCCGGCTCTTGGTGGCCAACACCCGGATGTCGTGGCCGGCGTCGTCGCCAACCTCGGTCGCCCGGTCCTCGCCGAGCATGACCACTGCGGCGGCGCCGTCGCCGAACAGCCCACTGGCGACGAGGTTGGCGGTGGAGGTGTCGTCACGCTGGACGGTCAGGCTGCACAGCTCCGCCGACATGAGGACGGCGACGTCGCCGGGATTGCCCCGCAGGTGGTCATGGATGCGAGCCACGCCGGCCGCTCCCGCGACACACCCCAGCCCAACAATCGGCAGGCGCTTGACGTCCTCACGGAGTCCGACTCGCGCTGCGACCCGGGCATCCAACGAGGGGACCGCCAACCCCGTGACCGTCGTCGAGACCAGCAGGTCGACGTTGCTGGGGGTGAGGTCGGCTTCCTTGAGTGCATCGACCACCGCCTGGGATCCGAGGTCGACCGCCGCCGTGATGAAGGCGTCGTTGGCCTCCCCGAAGTCGCGCAAGGCGGCATACCGGTCCAGCGGCAGCGCGAGGTGACGGTGGCTCACGCCGGCGTTGGCGTGGACCCGCTCGAGCAGGAGCCGATCCACACCGTGCGCCCCCAGCACGGTCGCGAAAGCAGCCGTGACCTCGTGTTGGGCGTAGCGGTGCTCCGGCAGGGCCCCGGCGACTGACACGATGCGGCTCACGAGGAGAGCGTATGCACATGGCGCTGGCGGCCTTCACCCGATGGGTGGCGGACCTAGGGTGGGGCGGTGCCCACCGAGCCCGCGTCTGCGCCGCCTCGAGCGCGGGTCGCTGCACTCGTCCGGTCCTGTCACCCGGGTCCGACCGGTGCCGTCACCGTTCTGACGGCGTTGCTCGCGGCCGCCCTGGGGCACGGACTCCGGTCCGGCCTGGTCGTCACGGCCGCAGTGTTCGCAGGGCAGCTCACGATCGGCTGGTCCAACGACCTCATCGACGCCGCCCGGGACCGGGCCGTGGCGCGCACCGACAAGCCACTCGCGCGCGGCGAACTCTCCGAAGCGTTGGTACGCGGGGCGATCGGCGTTGCCGGTGTGGCCTGCCTCGTCCTGTCCTTCGCTTGCGGGTGGCGATCTGCTGTCATCCACCTCGGCCTGGGTGTGGCGGCCGGCTGGGCGTACAACCTCGGCCTCAAGCGCACCGTCTGGTCCGCCCTGCCGTATGCCGTGGCGTTCGGTGCCCTACCGGCCGTGGTGTCGCTCGCGTCGCCAGGTCGGTCGCTGCCGCCGGCCTGGATGGTCGCGACGGGGGCGGTGCTCGGCGTGGGGGCCCACCTGCTCAACGCTTTGCCGGATCTGGCCGATGACGCCATGACGGGGGTGCGAGGCCTACCCCAGCGGCTCGGCGCGGCCCGGGTGCGCGTGGTGGCCCCGGTCGTGCTGCTCGCCGGTTCCGTCGTCGCGACACTGGGTCCGGGCGGCGTCGTGCCGGTTGCGGCATGGATTGGCCTGGCCGGCTGCGCGGTTCTCGCCGCCGTGGCGGTGACGGGTCGCGGCCGGGGACCGTTCGCCGCGGCCATCGGAATCGCCCTGGTCGACGTGGCCGTGCTCGTCCTGCGCTGACCGCTGTGACCTCCGCCAAGGCGGCCGCGCTCGGTCGCTGCCGACCGGCATACCCAACGCGTCAGGTCTTGCGGCGCGCCCCGAGTGCGACGACGACCCCGACCAGGGCCACGAACGGTCCGATGACCGCCCAGACGCGGACCCCACTCATGCCGCTCCCACCCAGGATGTCGAGGCCCTGCAGGGTCCAGACGATTCCGACGAGGACGAGCACGACACCGATGACGAGCGAGACGCGACGGTTCACGCGCTGAGCCTACGTCGTGGTGGCTGCCGAGTTAGTCGGCTCGCGTCGTGGCGAGGTGGGCGCGCAGTGCCACGTAGACCTTGCGAACACCGATCGCGCGTTGCAGGTCGTCCTGGATCCGGCTGAAGAACTCGCGCCGGTAGTTCTGGTCGATCACGGCCTGGACGGTGAAGTAGAGACCGGCGAACGCCGACAGGAAGACCGCCACGGAGAACAGCTCGTCCGAGATCAGGTGCAGGGGGCCCGTGTAGTGCGGCGGAGCCCCCACCCAGGTGGTGATGACGCTGGGTCGGATGGCGATCGACCCGAACACCACGAAGAAGCCGAAGACGATCACGACCAGCGACAGCATCTGGATCGCCTGCGCGATGAAGAGCATCAGCATGAGGTTGCGTCGCTGGAGCTTCGGCAGCCGGATGCCGGCCACCTCGGTCGCGAGGTGGGGCTCGGCGAGGATCTCGCGGGCTGCGGACGCGACAGGAGTGCCCTTGCAGGTGGCCACGAGCTGCTCACCTTCCACCTCGACGCCGACGCACTCGATCTCGCTGGCGAACGAGGGCGCGAGGAAGGCGACGGCCAGCAGCGCGAAGATGCCGACGCAGGCCCACAGCAGGGGCGGGGGCAAGGCCGCAGAGACCTGCCACACCTCGGTGTTGATGAACAGGAAGGTGATGAACAGCAACAGGAACGGCAGCGCCCGGGTTGCGAGAGGTCCGATCAGCGACCGGTTCTCCCAGGCGTGGGCCAGGGCCCAGCGGCCGATCCGACCGACCCGGAAGACCCGGATCGCGCGCCCCAGCGCGATGGCGGCCGCGACGACGAGACCCATGGCCACGGCCGCACCGGCGGCGGCGCCGAGGTTGAGCGTGACGACGGTGACGACGACGGCCGGGATGAGGGCGATGAGCGCCCACAGCCCGATCACGCGCGGGGCCAGGGCACGCTGGATCGTCTCGTGGCCGGACTCGACGAAGTAGGGCAGCCCGTGGTCGTCGAACCAGCTCTCGCACTTGGCGATGTCGTTCGTGGTCAGCACGGGGCCAGCCTCTCAGGCGGCTGCGGGCCGGCCGTCACACCACGCAGAACTCGTTGCCCTCGGGGTCCCGCAACGTCATGGCGTAGTGGTCGGCACCCTCCGGCGCGTTGACGTAGGCCACCGTCGCACCGAGGGCGACCAACCGCTCCACCTCCGCGTCCACGCTCGCCTTGCGCTCGGCATACGGCATCGCCTCGCGACCCGGCGTGTGCCGGATGTCCAGGTGGAGGCGGTTCTTCCCGCTCTTGGCTTCGGGCACTTCCTGGAACCAGATGCGCGGTCGCACGCCGTCGGGGTCGATGATGGCGCCGCTGCCTTCGTCGGCGCCTTCGAGCTCATCCTCGGGTATGCCGGCGGCACGCCAGTAGGCGAGCCACGAGTCCCAGCCCTCCGGGGCCGGCTCGGGGACGTAGCCCAGGGCCTCGCACCAGAAGGCCACGAGCCGGGCGGAGTCGGAACAGTCGACGGCGAGCTGCCAGGTGGGCGTCATGGCGCGGAGTCTTCCACCAGGGTCTGTCACCCGCTGATCGTCAGGCGCGCCCGGTCATTCGGCGGGTTCGAGCGCCGCGGTGAAGCGTGACGCCCACTGGGCGAGCGCAGCCCGGAGCTCGGGAGTCGCCACCTCGAGGGTGAACGGGGCCTCCAGGACGCCGAGCCCGAAGGCAGCCCACTGCGGGTTCACGGCATCCATCTCGACCCGGCAGGTGTGGTCGTCCACAGATGTCACCGTCGCCCAGCGGCCGGTGCGAGGCTCGACGTCGGCCGCGGGCGCCTGCACCAGGGCGCGAACGACCGCACGGGTCTCGTTGCGGGACAGGCCTTTCCGCACGTATGCCGCCGCGTCACCTCCCGGGACCTCGCGCGCCCGGAAGCGTGACCGGGTCCCGAACGGCTCGGTGAGGCGGTCCAGCCGGAACGAGCGCCAGTCCTGCCGGTCCAGGTCGTAGCCCAGCAGGTACCAGCGCCGTCCGACCGTGACCAGGCGGTGCGGCTCGACGTGACGCCGGACGTCCTCACCGGCGACCTGCCCGCCGCGGGCGCGGTAGGTGAACCGGATGCGCTCGCAGTCACGCGTCGCCTGGGCCACTGCGGCGAGGACTTCGGCGTGGACCGCCGGAGCCTCGGAGAACGGCGAGTCGTCGGTGACTGCGCGCAACGCCTCGGCCCGGCGGCGCAGCTTGGGTGGCAGCACCTGGACGACCTTGGACAGGGCGCTGACCGACGCCTCCGACAACGCGCCGGACGTCAGCTGGGCGGCGCCGTTGAGCGCCACCACCATGGCGATCGCCTCGTCCTCGTCCACCGTCAGCGGCGGCATCGTGGCGCCGGCGCCCAGCTGGTAGCCGCCCTCGACACCACGCACCGAGTCGACGGGATAGCCGAGCTCGCGCAGTCGCTCGACGTCGCGGCGCAGCGTGCGTTCGGAGACCTCGAGGCGGTCGGCCAGCTCCGGGCCACCCCAGAACCGGTGGGTCTGGAGCAGGGAGAGCAGGCGCAGGGTCCGTGAGCTGGTGTTGGCCATGGGTCCAGAGTGCACCATAAAGCGGACAGAAAGTGACCGGAAGCCCTCCTAGCGTGGTTGGTGACAGGAGATCCCGAACCAGCGTCAGGAGAAGGACATGACCACCACCCTCGAGGCCACCCACGAAGGGGAGCCCACGGCATACCCGCCGGTCGAGACCCAGCCCGCACCGCAGGAGGAAGTGGTCATCGCGCGCAGTGCGCTGCCCGTCGGTCGGGCGCGGACCATCGCCCTGATGAGCCTGTTCCTCGCGTCGACGATGGAGCTGCTCGACACGACCATCGTCAACGTCGCGCTGCCGACCATCGAAACCGGCCTGCGCGCCAGTGCCGCGCAGCTCCAGTGGATGGTTGCGGCCTACCCGCTGGCGTTCGCCGTCGGCCTGGTCACCGGCTCGCGGCTCGGTGACCTGTTCGGCCGCAAGCGGGTCTTCGTCTTCGGGCTCGTAGGGTTCACGCTGATGTCGGCGGCCTGCGGGTTCGCGCCGAACGCCGAGACACTCGTGGGCTTCCGCGCGCTCCAGGGTTTCGCCGCCGCGGCGATGATCCCGCAGGTGCTGTCCAGCCTGCAGGTGATGTACGCACCGCACGAGCGGGCCAAGGCGATGGGACTGTTCACCGGTCTCGCCGGGCTGTCGGCGGTGCTCGGCCCGGTCATCGGCGCCCTGCTGACCGAGGCCGACCTCGGTGGCCTCGGGTGGCGCTCGATCTTCCTCGTCAACGTCCCGTTCGGTGTGCTGGCGATCCTGGCCGCCCTGCGGTGGGTGCCGGAATCCATTGCGGCACAGCGCCCGCGGATCGACCTCGGCTCGGTCAGCGTGCTCGCGGTGGGTCTGCTCGCGATCCTCTACCCGCTGACGATGGGACGCGAGCTTGGCTGGCCGGTCTGGGTGTATGCCGCGATGGCTGCCGGTTTCGTGGTGCTCGGCTTCTTCGCCCGGTCGCAGGTCCGCTCCGAGCGGGCTGGGCGTGAGCCGCTGGTGGCGCTGACGCTCTACCGGGGTCGGGCGTTCGCGGCAGGCTCGGCGATGAACTCATTGCTGTTCATGGCGATGGGCTCCTACTTCCTGTGCCAGACGATCTACCTGCAGGCGGGCCTCGGCTGGTCGGTGCTGCGGGCGGGACTGGCCGGTGTGCCCTTCGCGCTGACGACGACCGTCTTCGCAGGGCTCGGTGTCGCGGTGCTGGCGCCGAAGATCGGCCGCACGGTGCTCCAGATCGGAGCGGTGACCTGGGCCGTCGGCGCGGTGCTCATCGGGATCAGCGTCCACTCGGCCGATGCCTCGACCTCACTCTGGTCCTTCCTGCCGGGGTTCATCGTGGCCGGCGCCGGCTTCGGTCTGATGGTGTCGCCGATCGGGGTGTTCACCCTGGCCGACGTGCCGGTCGAGAAGGCAGGCTCGGCCTCGGGTCTGTTCAGCACGACCGGCCAGCTGGCCGGGGCTGCCGGTGTCGCGGTCGTGGGTTCGCTGTTCTTCTCCGTGGTCGACGCGCACGCCTCGCGGGTGCCGGCGGAGATGTTCCGGCCCGGGATGGAGGCCGCGCTCGCCGTGCTCGTGGGCCTGATGGTCGTGGCCGCCGTGGTGGCCCGCCAGCTGCCGGCCACGATGAGCGCCCCGCCGGAGGGTGCGCCCACCCACTGACTACCGGGCGCCCGGTCGAGTGGCCACGACACGCTGACGCGAAGCCATCGCGCCCAGCGTGTCGCGGCCGTTCGTCTGGCTGCCTGTGGACAGTCCCGAATGTCGCATCGGCCCGCGCACCACAGTGGACCGATGTCCCTGCGCTGGCTGCCAGCCGATCTCCTCACCGGCCCGTTCACCCTCGACGTGGCGCGTGGAGCGGGGGTGCCGCAGTGGCGGCTGCGCGACGCGGCGTTGCACATTCCCACGAGGTCGGTCCGGTCCGCGGCTCCCGTCGAGGACGTCTTCGCCCGAGCGACCGCGTTTCGCGCGGCCCTGCCTGACGACATCGCGTTCAGCCACGTCACCGCCGCTCAGCTGTGGGGCCTGGCCCTGCCTGACGTGGTCGCCGCTCAGACCGAGCTGGACGTCCTCCGCGTCACGCACCGCAACCGGATCCGCAGGACGGGCTGCAACGGCCACCG
Organism: Pedococcus bigeumensis; assembly: GCF_006438965.1. Lineage (GTDB taxonomy): Bacteria > Actinomycetota > Actinomycetes > Actinomycetales > Dermatophilaceae > Pedococcus > Pedococcus bigeumensis_A. The sequence continues at coordinate 475,345 of NZ_RCZM01000005.1, read as the reverse complement.
AGGACTCGAGGCTCGGGGGACGGCCATCCGACTCGGGCTTCCGCTCACTGGTCTCGTGGATACGTGGGTCGACCTTGGTGAGGTGCTCGATCGAGGCCTCTTCAGAGATGACCTCGTCGTAGTGGGGGATGAGGTCGCCACCCGGCTCGCTGGGCCGCCCGATCCGGGGTCAGACCTGCCCGACTGGTCAATCGGGCCGGTTCTGTTGCGGCAGGCACTGTCGCGCCGGGTGCGGCCCCGCGGTGGTGTGGTGCTGGGGTCGGCGCTCGAGCTCGTCCGGGCGCCCGTGCGTTCGCCGATGGAGACCAGGGCGCGCTTGATGTTCGTTCGTGCTGGTTTCCCGGAGCCGATGGTGAACCGGGATGTGCACGGACGCGATGGACAGTGGCTGCTGGAAGGAGACCTCGTGTGGGAGGCCCAGCGCGTGGTCGGGGAGTACCAGGGCCGCGACCATGCATCGATCCGACAGCGCAGCTACGACGCGGACCGCAGGGCAGTGGCCGACGACGAGGACTGGACCGTTCTCGAGATCTATGCCGCGGACGTCTACCAACCGGGGCGCCGGATCGCGTGCCTGCGCAGGTTCGCCCGAGCGCTCGACCTCGACCCTGCGGGCTTGGAGATCCGCTGATCCTCAGTCGAGTGGCCACGACACGCTGACGTGCGCCCGACGTCCCCAGCGTGTCGTGGCCACTCGACTGGCTAGGTGGCTAGGTGGCTAGGCATGCGCCGTGAGCAGGTAGCCGAGCCAGACGGCCGGAAGGCCCAGGCCGAGGGTCAGGATCAGGTTGGCAGCAAAGGGTTTCCACGCCCGCTCCTCCAGGAACACCCACGCCTCGAAGGCCAGCGTGGAGAACGTCGTCAGCGCGCCGCAGAAACCTATGCCCACCAACGGCATCAGCCAGCTGGCCGGATGTGGGACCCCTGCGACGAGACCCAGCACGAACGACCCCACGACGTTGACGACGAGCGTCCCGAGGATCGTCCCGGCCCGGGTGTGCTCGCGCGCCCACCGGTCGATGACGAAGCGCAGGGGAGCTCCCAGCGCCGCCCCCACCGCGACGAGCAGCACCGACGAGACGCTCATCGACGAGCCACCCACGGTCGCCTCCCGAAGGCGCGCTCGCCGAGGCTGATGCCCAGCCCCACCGCCACCAGCCCCACGACCAACGACCCCAGGAGGTATGCCGCGGCGACCAGTCCGTGCCCCGCCTGCACCATCGTGTGGAGGTCCAGGGCGTACGACGAGAAGGTGGTCCAGCCGCCCAGCACGCCCACTCCGAGGAACGGTCGCAGCCAGGGGTGGGGCGCCGCCATCGACAGCACCCAGACCACCAGCACCCCCATCGCGAACGACCCCGTCACGTTGACGACGAAGGTCGACCACACGAACGACCCAGCCGGGTGCGGCAGGGCCAGCCCCACGGCATACCGGCCGAGGGAACCCAGCACGCCGCCCGCGGCGACAGCCCCGAGCAGCCCAGCGTCACCCGCCCGGACGACGCGCATCAGGCGCGCTTGGTCTCCAGGAAGTCCGCGATCCGCCCGATCGCCTCGGTGAGGACCTCGATGTCGGGCAGCGTCACGAGCCGGAAGTGGTCTGGCTCGAACCAGTTGAAGCCGGTGCCGTGGGTGACGAGGATCTTCTTGGCCCGCAGCAGCTCGATGACGAACTCCTGGTCGTCCCCGATCGGGTAGACCTCCGGGTCCAGGCGTGGGAAGCAGTAGAGGGCACCGTGCGGCTCGACACAGCTGACGCCCGGGATCTCGTTGAGCAGCCGCCACGCGGTCTTGCTCTGCTCGTAGAACCGGCCACCGGGGTGGATGTACTCCTCGATCGACTGGTAGCCGCCGAGCGCGGTCTGGATCGCGTGCTGGCCCGGGACGTTGGCACACATCCGCATGTTGGCCAGCAGGGTCAGCCCCTCGAGGAAGTCCGCCGCGAGGTCCTTCGGTCCGGACACCATGACCCAGCCGGCGCGGTAGCCGCAGACCCGGTAGGCCTTGGACAGCCCACTGAAGGTCAGGCAGAGCACGTCGTCGCCGGCGAAGGTCGCGGTGTGGTGGTGCACCGGCTGGATGACGTCGTCGGCGAACAGGATCTTCTCGTAGATCTCGTCGGACATCAGGACCAGGTTGTGCCGCCGGGCGATGTCGGCCATGCCGCGCACGATCGCGTCGCTGTAGACGGCACCGGTCGGGTTGTTGGGGTTGATGACGACCAGGGCGTGGGTGTTCTCGGTGATCTTGGACTCGATGTCGGCGAGGTCCGGGTTCCAGCCGTTGGACTCGTCGCAGCGGTAGTGGACGGGTGTCCCGCCGGCCAGGGTCACGGCACCGGTCCACAGCGGGTAGTCCGGGGCCGGGATGAGGATCTCGTTGCCGTCGTCGACGAACGCCGTGAGCACCATCGAGATCAGCTCGGAGACACCGTTGCCGATGTAGACGTCGTCGACGTGCGTGTCGGTCAGCCCGCGCGACTGGTAGTAGTGCGCGACGGCGGTCCGGGCGGAGTAGATGCCGCGCGAGTCGCTGTAGCCCTGCGAGTTGGGCAGGTGGTGGACCATGTCCTGCAGGATCGCCTGGGGTGCCTCGAAGCCGAACGGCGCCGGGTTGCCGATGTTGAGCTTGAGGATCTTGTGTCCCTCGGCCTCGAGGCGCTGTGCCTCCTCGAGGATGGGCCCGCGCACGTCGTAGCGGACCTGGTGCAGCTTGCGGGACTGAGTGATTCGGCGCACGGGTGCAGTCTCTCAGGCGAGGTGTGCCGCGTGCCCGCCGCCACGCGCGCGTCCCACGCCCCGGGACGTGGGAGGATCGGCTCTCGTGACCAGCACCCACTCTGCGGGCCGTAAGGGCTGGCTCCCCCTCGCTGTCGGCGCCCTCGGAGTCGTCTTCGGTGACATCGGGACCAGCCCGCTCTACGCGATCCAGACCGTCTTCTCCATCGACCACAACATGGTCAAGACCACCCCGGGGGACGTCTACGGCGTCATCTCGCTGGTCTTCTGGTCGATCGCGGTGGTCGTCTCGGTCAAGTACGTCATGTTCATCCTGCGAGCCGACAACGACGGTGAGGGCGGCGTCATGGCCCTCGCGGCGCTGTCGCGCAACGCGGTGCGCACCAACGGGAAGCGCTATGCCCTCGTCATGGTCCTCGGGGTTCTCGGGGCATCGCTCTTCTACGGTGACAGCGTCATCACCCCGGCCATCTCCGTGATGTCCGCCATCGAGGGCCTCTCGGTCCCGGCACCTGGACTCGACCACCTCGTCGTGCCGCTCGGTGCCGTGATCATCACCGTCCTGTTCGTCGTCCAGCGGTACGGGACGCACCTGGTCGGGCGGTTCTTCGGGCCGGTCATGGTGCTCTGGTTCGCGGTCCTCGGCGTGCTCGGGCTGGGTCAGGTGGTCCGCGACCCGGCCATCCTCAAGGGGCTCTCGCCCTCCTACGCCGTGCTGTTCTTCGTCGAGCACCCCTACATCGCCTTCGTCGCGATGGGTGCCGTCGTCCTGTCGATCACCGGTGCCGAGGCGCTCTACGCGGACATGGGGCACTTCGGCAGGTCACCCATCCGCCGCGCCTGGTTCATCGTCGTGTTCCCCTGCCTGACCCTCAACTACCTCGGCCAGGGCGCGCTGCTGCTCGACGACCCGGCGGCGGCCCGCAGCCCGTTCTTCCTGCTCGCCCCGGACTGGGCGCGGATCCCGCTGGTGGTGCTTGCGACCCTGGCGACGGTCATTGCCTCGCAGGCCGTGATCTCGGGCGCCTACTCGGTGTCGCGCCAGGCCGAGCGGCTGGGCTACCTGCCCCGTCTCACGGTGCGGCACACCTCGGTCCACGAGCGGGGCCAGATCTACGTGCCGGCCGTCAACTGGTCCCTGTTCGCCGGCGTGATCGTGCTGCTCGTGACGTTCCGCTCGTCCGAGCGGTTGGCCACGGCCTACGGCCTCGCCGTGACGGGGACGTTCCTCATCACCACCACGCTGTTCCTCATCCTCGCCGAGTCGGCCTGGGGCTGGAAGCGGTGGCAGCTGGCCCTCATCGGGGTCCCCCTCGCCGTCCTCGAGCTCACGTACTTCGCGGCCAACCTCACCAAGGTGGCCCATGGCGGTTGGCTCCCCCTGCTCATTGCCCTGGTCGTGGCCACGGTCATGCTCACCTGGCAGCGGGGCCGCACCATGGTCACCGAGCGACGGACCGCCATGGAAGGCCCGTTGGCGCCGTTCATCGACTGGTTGCACACCGATCCGGTGACCCAGGTGCCCGGGACCGCGGTCTTCCTGCACCCGGACAAGACGACGACGCCACTGGCCCTGCGCGAGAACGCCATGTTCAACCACGTGATCCACGAGACGGTGCTGATCGTCTCGACCGTCTCGGCCAACGTGCCGCACATCGCGGACGAGGATCGCGTCGAGCTGGACCACCTCGGCGATCCATACGACGCGATCACCCACCTCACGTTGAACTTCGGCTTCCAGGAGGACCAGGACGTGCCGGCCGCCCTGGCCCTCGCCCGAGCCCAGGGCCTCATCGACGTCGACCCCGGCGAGGCCTACTACTTCCTGTCGAGGATCAGCCTGCAGCGCGGGAGCGCCCCCGGCATGACGACCTGGCGCAAGCGGATCTTCCTCGGCCTGGCCCACAACGCCGCGTCGCCCACCGAGTACTTCCGCCTCCCCGAGGACCGGACCGTCGCGATGGGGGCCACGGTCGCGCTCTAGGCAGGCGTCGGGTTCGGCCCCTCCTCGATGACGTCAATGGGCGTCGATGGCGACCGTGGTCACCACACTCGTGACGCTCGGCGTGCTCGGCGTCGAGCTGAAACCGAACCGGCACGGCGGGTCGACGTCGGCCAGCGTCCCCAGCGTGACGCCCCGCCACGAACCGGCCAGGCTGGTCAGGGAGTGCAGGTCGGTCGCGCCGTACCACTCGCGGCGTCCCTCCAGCGCGACTCCCCGGGTCCGCACCCCGCGCAGCGCGACCCGCGCGACCGGGTCGACCAGGCCGGCCCACCTCGTGCTGGTGGCGACGGGACGGGGGACGGCGCGCAACAGCCAGCCCAGCGGCATACGGGACCCGAGGCGCAGGTATGCCGCGAGGTGGCCTTCCGCGTGCACGTCCCAGCCGTCGCGGGCGACGCCGACCGAGACCGGCGTCGTGCAGACCTCGTCGAACTCGTAGGTCTGGGTGACGAACTCGGCGACGTCGTCGCTCGGCGCGAGCAGGGTGCGGTGACCTGAGGCGTCCTCGACCATCACGTCGGCGAACGGGCCGAACGGTGACTCGACCCATCGCCCCACGACGAAGCGCACGCCACTGCTCGAACCCGCTCCCGCGATGGCGCCGCAGAAGCGCAACCGCTGTCCCGGCGCCACGAGGGTCAGTGGGTCGGCTTGGTGAAGGCCAGGGCCGCGACGACGCCGAGGAGCAGGACGGCCGCCGGAAGCAGCAGGGTCTGCGACATCGCGGAGGCGAACCCGTCGGCGATCTGTGGCGGGAGCTTCACGCCCGCGGTTCGCTGCGACATGTCCTGCGGGACGCCGGGCAGGTTGGCCGTCAGGCGTGCCTCGATGAGGGCAGCAATGGCTGCGCTGCCGAGCACCGCCCCGATCTGCCGGGTCGTGTTGTAGATCCCGGAACCCGCGCCGGCCGACGCCATCGGGAGGTTGCGCGTGGCGGTGGCGGCCAGGGGTGCCCACATGAAGGCGTTCGCGACGCCCATCAGCCCCATCGGGACCAGGAGCAGCCAGATCGGGCTGTCCGTCGTCGTCACCATGCTCAGCAGGAACAACGAGGCCGAGCAGAGGGCCAGACCGAACGCCGTGATGGTCCGCGGGTGCATGCGGTCGATGAGGCGGCCCACGACGGGGGAGAGCGCGCCTGCGAGGACCGCCATCGGCACGAGCAGCAGAGCCGACTTGGTCGGGGTCAGGCCGCGGACGACCTGCGCGTAGAGCATGAACGGGAAGGCCATTGCCGTGATGGCGAAGCCGACCGCGGCGATGGCGAGGTTGGACAGCGAGAAGTTGCGGTCCCGGAACAGGCCGAGCGGCACGAGCGGCTCCGTCTTGATCCGGCTCTGCCAGAAGATGAACAGCCCGAAGACGACGATGCCCGCGACGATAAGCAGCGGCACCGAGAGAATCCCGTTGATGGTGCCCCAGTTGTAGGTCTCGCCCTCCTGGATCCCGAACACGATCAGGAACATGCCAACGGCCGAAAGGCCCACGCCGATCCAGTCGAAGGAGTGGCTGTGCGTCGGGAGCTTGGGCACGAGGCGCGCGGCGAACACGAAGGCGATGATGCCGACGGGGATGTTGATGAAGAAGATCCACTCCCAGCCGGGGCCGTCGACGAGCAGGCCGCCGACAAGCGGCCCGACAAGGATCGCCACGCCAGCGGTGGCTCCCCACAGGGACATCGCCTGGCCGCGCGAGGCCGCCGGGAAGGTGCGCGTGATGACGGCCATGGTCTGCGGCGTCATCAGGGAGGCGCCGACGCCCTGGACGATGCGGGCGATGATGAGCATCTCGATCGAGCCGGTGAGGCCGCACCAGAGCGAGGCCAGCGTGAACAGGGCCAGCCCACTCAGGTAGACGTACTTAGGCCCGATGCGGTCGCCGAGGCGGCCGGTGATCAGCAGCGGCACGGCATACGCGAGCAGGTAGGCGGAGGTGACCCAGATGACGGCGTTCACGTCGGAGTCCAGGCCCTTCATGATCGCGGGAGTCGCGACCGACACGATCGTCGAGTCGACGAGGATCATGAAGAACCCGATCACCATGGCCCAGAGGGCCGGCCAGGGCCGGTAGTCCGTGGGGAGGTCAGTCTTCAGGGCTGTGGGTGCGGCCATGGGAGGTCGCCTTTCTCGAGTCGGGTGATGAAACCGTTGATCCAGTCCTGCTGGGCCACGGTCATGTGGCGGATGTAGTCGGCGGTGATCCAGTAGGCCTCGGCGACCTCGCGCGCCCTGGCCTTGTCGACCAGGCAGTCGATGTCGGCGAGCTCGCCCTCGATGACCTTGAGGTGGTCGCGCAGGTCGGCGCAGACGGCGCTGGCCGGCGCGTTGTGGGCCTCGGCCAGGGCCAGGGCGAAGCTGGGGAACTCGTTGACGGGCTCGCGCAGGATCTCGCGGATCCGCTCGACCAGGGACGAGCGACCGAGGTCGGTGATGGCGTAGGTCGTGCGCTCCGGACGGTTGCCCTCGCGAGCCGTGCCGGTTGCCTCGGCCAGGCCGTCCTGGGTGAGCCGGTCGACGGTCCGGTAGAGCGAGCCGGGGGTGACCCGGACGATGCGATCCTCGTGGCGTTCCAGCAGGAGCTGGTACATCTCGTAGGGGTGCATGGCGCGCTCGTTGAGCAGCGCCAGCGCCGAGATGGCCAGGGGGGAGAGCGGCATCCGTGCTTTCCAGATCGTTCCGGGTGAAATATTCCACGCGGAATATAGGACCGTCCTCGCGGGATCGTCAACTCCCGGTGCGGGCCCGCCCCTAGAGTCGGCCCGTGAGCACGCAGCCGCCGTCGTCGCCGCCACGTGCTCCCGCGACGCCACCGCTGTCGTCCCGCACGGTTCGCGGCTACGCGCTGGGGTCGGTCGCGACGGGAGCCTTCGGGACGGTGCCCGGCCTGTTGCTGCTGCCCTACCTCACCGACCGTCTCGGGATAGCCGCCGGGCTGGCCGGTGTCATCGTGTTCCTGCCCAAGGCCTGGGATGTCGTCCTCAACCCGATCGCCGGGCGGATCAGCGACCACACCGTGTCGCCGACCGGCCCTCGGCGCCCCTTCCTGCTGCGGGGCGGGGTGGGGCTCGCGGTGGGTTTCGCGCTGCTCTTCGCAGGGCCGTCCGCCCCGCGCGGCGTGGCCTCGGCGTGGGTGGTGGTCGCCTTCCTCGCGTGTGCCACGGCCTACGCCTTCTTCCAGGTCCCCTACGTCGCCATGCCGGCGGAGATGACCAGCGACTACCGCGAGCGCACCCGGCTGATGACCTGGCGGGTCGCGATCCTGGCGCTGGCCATCCTCGTGAGCGGCGCCAGCGCACCCGCCATCCGTGACGCTGTCGGGGCGGCCCAGGGCTATCGCGTCATGGGTCTGGTGGTCGCGTGTCTCATCCTCGTCGGGGTGCTCGGGGCATGGCGAGGGACTGCTCCTGCACCTGTGACGGCGGTGCGTCCGTCCGCCGGTGGTCTGGCTGCCCAGCTGCGGATCGTGGCCGGCGCCAGGGACTTCCGCCTCCTGCTCGGCACCTTCGTCCTCCAGGCGCTCGCGACCGGTGCGATGCTCGCGGGGGTCGACTACGTGGCGCGGCACGTGCTGGGCAAGGCATCTGCGTCCACCCTGCTCTTCGTCTGCTTCGTCGGCCCGGCCCTCCTCGTCACCCCGCTGTGGCAGCGGGTGGGCGCCGCCCGAGGCAAACGCTGGGGGTATGCCGCGTCCTCCGTCCTGCTCGCAGCTGGAGCCATCGCGCTGGTCCCCGCGCGGTCGCTTCCCGTCGTCGCGGTCTACCTCGCCCTGGCGGTGGTCGGCGTCGGTTACGCCGGCGCGCAGATGTTCCCGTTGGCCATGCTGCCGGACGTCGCGGCCGTCGACGCGGTGCGCTCCGGCCAGAACCGGATCGGGGTGTTCACCGGGGTCTGGACGGCTGGCGAGACCCTGGGGCTGGCGCTCGGGCCAGGTCTGTATGCCCTGGTGCTCGCCCTGGGCGGCTACGTGTCGTCGACGGACTCCAGTGCGGCGCAACCGGATTCAGCGGTGACTGCGATCGGGTTGGGTTTCTCGCTGGTGCCCGCCGTGCTCGTGGGTCTGAGCCTGTTGTTGCTGGCGAGGTACCGGCTCGACGAGTCGGCTGTGCGGGCTGCCATCGTGGAGCTGCCGACGAGGAACGAGGAGGGCTGATGGGGCTGCCGGTCGACGAGGTCGTCGCGCGCCTGGAGGCGATGCGATCCGGTGACCTGCCCACCCATGGGGGCCGGACGCTGGCGTACGTCTACGACTCCGGTCTCGCCGACGCGGACGAGCTGGGGCGTCGGGCGCTGGCGATGTTCGCGTCCGCCAACGGGCTCGACCCGACTGCCTTCCCGAGCCTGCTGCAGATGGAGCAGGAGCTCGTGGGGTTCGCCGGCCGGCTGCTCGACGCCCCGGAAGGGTTCGTCGGCACGGCCACCAGTGGCGGCACCGAGTCGATCCTGCTGGCTGTGCAGACCGCCCGCGACGCTCGCCCCGAGGTTGACCAACCGCGGATGGTGCTGCCGACCACGGTCCACGCCGCCTTCCACAAGGCCGCGCACTACTTCGGTGTCGAGCCGGTCTTCGTCCCCGTCGACCCCGGAACCTTCCGTGCCGACGCCGAGGCGATGGCCGCCGCGATCGACGACCGGACCGTGCTCGTGGTCGCGAGCGCGCCTTCCTACGCCCACGGGGTGATCGACCCGGTTACGCCGATTGCTGCCGCCGCCCTCGCTGCTGGGGCGCGGTGCCACGTGGACGCGTGCATCGGCGGCTGGGTGCTGCCCTACCTGCGGCGGCAGGGTGCCGACCAGCCGGACTGGACCTTCGCGGTCGAGGGCGTCACGAGCATCTCGGTCGACCTGCACAAGTACGCCTACACGCCGAAGGGCGTCTCGCTGCTCCTGCACCGTTCGGCGTGGCTGCGCCGACCGCAGCTCTTCGCCGCCGCGGACTGGCCCGGCTACACGATGCTCAACACGACCACGCAGTCGACCAAGTCCGGCGGACCGCTCGCCGCCGCCTGGGCTGTCGTCACGCACCTCGGGGACGACGGCTATGCGGCGTTGGCGGAGCAGGTGGGTGACGGCATACGGGAGCTCGTGGATGGTCTGGCTGTGCTCCCCGAGCTGGCGGTCGTCGCACGGCCCGACTCCACGCTCGTCGCGCTCCGTGCCGACGACAGCTGCGACGTGTTCACGATCTGCGACGAGATGCTGCTGCGCGGCTGGTTCGTGCAGCCGCAGATGGCCTTCGCCGGGGAGCCGCCCACGATGCACCTCACCCTGAGCGCAGCCACGGCACCCCTGGTGCCGGAGTTCCTGGCGGCGCTTGGGGAGTCGGTCTCCGCCGCGGTGGCCGCCGGCCCGGTCCAGGTCGCGCCCGAACTGGCCGCGGCGGCGAGTGCCATCGACCCGGCGACGTTGGACGACGCTGCCTTCGACGGGCTTCTGCAGGTCGCCGGCCTGGCGGGCGCCGACGGGGCGCTGGCCCTGCCCGAGCGGATGGCGCCGGTCAACGCCCTCCTCAATGTGGCCCCGCCGCGGCTGCGTGAAGCCCTCCTCGTGACGTTCCTCGACCGCCTCTCCCGCCCGCGGACGCAGTGAACCGTCCGCGAGCGCCGCGGCGGCGCTCGTGGCCATCGCGATCCGAACGGGCGCGATCCCGCAACGACCTCAGGCGCAGGCTCTAGGCTCCCTGCATGGCTCCCACGTCCGACCTCGGCGCACTCGAGATCGAGCTCAGCAGGCTGCTGCGCCGGGCCCGCAGCGCCCAGCAGCGCACCGCCGCGGATGTGCACCCGGACCTCGACTCCGCGGGGTATGCCGTGCTGGTCGCCGTGCGAGACCTGGCTGCGGCCGGTGGTGGCGCCCGCGGAGGCGACATCTCCGACGTGCTCGGGCTTCACAAGTCCACGACCAGCCGGAACCTCACGACGCTGGAGGACCTCGGCCTGATCGAGCGCATCCCCGACCCGCTCGACGCCCGGGCCCGGCAGGTGCGGCTCACTGCGTCGGGTGCCGAGGCGCTGGAGCGTTCGGTGTCCGGGCGGCGCGAGCGGCTGCGCGCCCGGCTGGCCGACTGGGATGCGCAGGACGTGTCCGACCTCGCCCGACTGCTCCGGCAGCTGAACGACACTGCTCCATAGCCGCTCGGCCGACAGGCGCTCCGCTGGAAGTTGCTTGACACAACTAACGTGAGTTATGGTTGTGTTCTGCAACCAAAGGATCGCCATGTCTGTCATGTCCACGCCGAGCACCGCAGGGCTCAGCCGCGCCGAGGCCGCTCGGTCGGTGGGCCCTTCGCCAGAGCGCCGGGTCCACGCGCACCACGCGACCGGTGAGGTCGTCTCGGCCCTGTCCAGCCTGATCCGCGCCAGCCGCTCGATCGCCCGTCAGCGCCAGGTGCAGCTGGGAGCATCAGGGACGCCACTCGCCATCCTCAAGGTCCTTGCGACCCAGCCGGGGGAGGACCGCCCCGGCGACCTGGCCGGTGCGACCGGTGTCGCGCCGTCGGTCGTCAGTCGGGCGCTCACCCGCCTCGAGGAGGACGGACTCGTCGTCCGCCATCGCGACGAGGCGGACGCCCGCGCCTGCCACATCGCGCTCACCGTCGAGGGACGAAGCCAGCTGGCCACCATCTCCGACCAGTACGCCGAGCTCCTCGACGACGCCCTGGCCGACCTGTCCGACGACGACGTCGCCCGACTGCCCGGCCTGCTGCACACCCTCGAGCAGGCGCTGCGCCGAGCCGGCGAGCGGGCCGCGCCGCCGCGGCACACCTCGCTCGCGCCCAGCCTCGTCGAAGCCCCCGCACCCTCCTCCGACGTCCTCCCGAACTCCGCCGCAACCCACGAAAGCCTTTGATGTCAAACAATTCTGTTTCCACCGGCACGGCCGCACGCACCGCCACGACGACAACCGCGCCCGCCGCCCCGGACGCTCCCGCACTGGCCGTCGAGAGCGAGGAGATGTCGCACCGACAGATCCTCGAGGCGATGACCGGGCTGCTCGCCGGGCTGTTCACCGCGATGCTCAGCAGCACGATCGTCTCGACCGCACTGCCGACGATCATCGGTGACCTGCACGGCACCCAGCGCCAGTACACCTGGGTGATCACCGCTGCCCTGCTCGCCACCACGGTCAGCACCCCGATCTGGGGCAAGCTGTCCGACCTGTTCAGCAAGAAGCTGCTCGTCCAGATGTCCCTGGTCGTCTTCGTCGCGGGGTCGATCGCTGCGGGGATGTCACGGTCGGTGGGCTTCCTCATCGCGTGCCGCGTCGTGCAGGGCCTCGGCATGGGCGGCCTCACCGCGCTCACCCAGTCGATCATGGGCGCGATGATCGCCCCGCGACAGCGTGGTCGGTATGCCGGCTACATGGGCGCCGTCATGGCCGTCGCGACCGTGAGCGGTCCGCTGCTCGGGGGCGTCATCGTGGACAGCGCCCTGGGCTGGCGCTGGACGTTCTACGTCTGCATCCCGCTGGCCGTCATCGCCCTGTTCATCCTCCAGGCGACGCTGCACATCACCACTCCGAAGCGCACGCCCAAGATCGACTACCTCGGCGCTGCTCTGATCGCGGTCACCGCCTCGCTGCCGTTGCTGTGGGTCACCTTCGCCGGCAACGACTTCCCGTGGTGGTCGGCTCAGACCATCTGGTACCTCGCCGGCACGCTCGTCGCGCTGGCCCTCACGCTCGTCGTCGAGCTGCGGGCAGCTGAGCCGATCATCCCGATCCGGCTGCTCAAGAACGCCACGACCGGCCTGGTCGTCATCGCCAGCGCGGCCGTCGGTGTCGCGCTGTTCGGCGGGACGACCTCCCTCACCCAGTACTTCCAGATCTCGCGGGACTACAGCCCGACCCACGCCGGGCTGCTCACGATCCCGCTGATGGGTGGTCTGCTGCTCTCCTCGACCGTGGGCGGCCAGGTCGTCAGCCGCACCGGCCGGTGGAAGGGCATCATCATCGGTGGGGCCGTCTTCCTGGTCGCCGGCACCGCCTGGCTCGGGCAGATCGACCACCTCACCCCGATGTGGCAGATCGGCATCGCGATGGCGCTGATGGGCTTCGGAATGGGCGCGATGATGCAGAACCTCGTCCTCGCCGTGCAGAACTCCGTGGACGTCCGCAACATCGGGGCGGCGTCCGCGACCATCGCGTTCTTCCGCACGCTCGGTGGTGCCATCGGCGTCTCGGTGCTCGGCGCCGTGCTGGCCAACAACGTGCGCGACAGTGTCGCCACCGGGCTGGCCCAGCTGGGGCCGAAGGCGGCCGCAGCCGCGCAGTCGGGCGGCAGCAACGGCACCTTGGATCTCAAGGACATGCCCGGGTCGATGGCCACGATCGTGCGGGCGGCCTATGGCGACGCGACCGGTCACATCTTCCTGATCAGCGCAGCCTTCGCCGCGGTGGCCCTGCTCGCAGTGCTCTTCCTCAAGGAGGTTCCGCTGCGCACCACCGTCACGATGAAGCAGGAGACCGTCTCGATGACCGAGGAGGCCGCTGGCGTCCGGGACGCTGGGTCAGTCGAACGCTGAGCCGCCATGACCGCCTTGGTCGAAGGCGACGACAGCGCGTACTCCGGGCGCTGCATCTTCGAGCCAGACGCGAGCGCCATTGCGGCGCAACAGCTCTCGCGTGATGGCGAGGCCCAGGCCGCTCCCGCCGCTGTCCCGGTCGCGAGCCTCGTCGAGTCGGGCGAACCGGTCGAAGACGCGCTCGCGGTCGGTTTCGGCGATGCCGTGGCCGTCGTCGGTCACGGCGAGCCAGAGGGCGTTGCCATGACGTTCCCAGGAGAGGGTCACCCGGGTGGCCGCATGGCGCACGGCGTTGTCGACCAGGTTGCCGACGGCCCGGGTGAGGTCGTCAGGACGGGCGACCACCGTCGCCTCCCGTGGACCGCTGGACGGCAGCACCCGGACCGGCACCCGGGCTGACGCGTGGCGCCGTTCGCTGTCGGCCACCAGCTGGGCGACGGAGACATCCCTCGCCTCGGCACGGTGTCCGTCGGCGCCGGAGCGGGCCAGCACGAGCAAGTCCTCGACGAGGGCGGACAACCGGCCCACCTCCGGCAGGAGCTCATCGGGGAGAGTGCCTCCGTCCCCGACGCGGGCGGCAACCTCGAGCTGCGTGCGCATGCTGGCGAGGGGACTGCGCAGCTCGTGCGCCGCGTCGGCGACGAAGCTGCGCTGCTGGGCGCTGGCCGAGGCGAGGCGGGCGAGCATCTCGTTGAGGGTCGTGGCCAGCGCGCTCACCTCGTCCCGGGTAGGGGGCACTGGGAGCCGCTCAGTCGGGTCGGCGGCCGCACCGATCCTCTGTGCGCCCTGGCGCAAGGACTCCACGGGGCGAAGGGTCGATCCGATGACCCGCCAGGCCACGATGCCCAGCAGGGTGAGAAAGAGCGGGAGCAGCACGAGCATGAGGGTGCGTAGCACCCGACGGCTGTTGTCGAGGTCGGCCGTCGGCACCGCCGCGACGACGAGGACGCGTGCCGTCGCTGGGCCCGCCTCGGCCGCGGCCACCTGCAGCTCCCCCGACAGTCCGGCGCGAGAGCCCGGCACCCGAAGGCCCGAGCCGCCCGCAACCCGTCGACGCTCGGTCGGGTCCACGAGGGGGGTCAGCCGGTCGGCAGTCACCGACGCCCCGGTGACCCGGTTCTGGGCGTCGAGCACCTGAACCAGCTGGGCACCGCTCGCGGGCACCGGCTCGGGGAGGCGTCCCTCGTCCGCGAGGATCGCGACGTCGTGGGCTGCGGCCCTGGCCTCCGCCGTCGTGGCGCGGTCCAGCGCCGCACCCATCGCGGCATACAGCACGATCCCGCCCACGAGCAGTGCTCCCGCGACCCCGGCCAGGCCCACGAGCATCAGCCGTGAACGCAGGCTGCGCCGACTGAACCACCCGGTCATGCGCGCAACCGGTACCCGACGCCACGGACGGTCTCGATGCGGTCGCGGCCCAGCTTGCGGCGCAGGTAGCCGATGTAGACCTCGACCACGTTGGGGTCGACGGTCTCCGCGGACCCCCAGACGTTGTCGAGCAGCGACTCCTTCGTGGCGACCGTCGGGTGCGCGCGCAGCAGGTGCTCGAGGACGAGGTACTCACGCCTCGACAGGGCCACCACCTCGCCTGCCAGCTCGACCCTGCGCGAGGCGGGGTCGAGCAGGATCTCCGCGGCCGCGAGCGTGGTGGCGCGCGGCACGGGGTCGCGACGCACCATGGCCCGCAGCCGCGCGAGGAGGACGACGAACGAGAACGGCTTGGTGAGGTAGTCGTCGGCGCCGTAGTCGAGCCCGTCGGCCTGGTCGTACTCACCGTCCTTGGCCGACAGGAGCATGACCGGCACCCAGTTCTGCTCGGCGCGCAGCGTCTGGACCACGGTATAGCCAGACATCCTCGGCAGCATGATGTCGAGGAGCACAGCGTCGTACCCGCCGAACCGGGCAGCCTCGAGACCGCTGGGTCCGTCGACCGCCGTGTCGACCACGAACCCTTCTGCCGCAAGGCCCTTCGCGAGGGCAGCAGCCATCCGAGGCTCGTCCTCGACCACCAGCACCCGCACCCAGTCACTGTGGCACGTGAGCCACGGTGCCGTCTGCCGACCACCCCGACGCGAGGGCTGCGAGGTCCCGCAACCCTCAGAAAAGTCACAGGTCCGGCACTGCAGGATGAGGCCATGAGCCTGTTCACCGACCACCCGCGCACCCGTTGGGCCGCGCCCGCCGCCGCAGTCGCCGTCATCGGTGCCGTCGCGCTCACCGCCAACCACGTCGCCAGCGCCGACCCGAGCCTGCCGTCCCGGTCCGCCGCGCAGCTACTCGTGGACGTGCAGCAGGCCAATCTGAAGGGCCTCTCGGGGACCGTGGTGCAGACCTCCAACCTCGGCCTGCCCGACATCAACCTCGGCGGCTCGACGCAGGGTGGGTCGTCCTCCTTGACCTCCTTGGTATCGGGAACACACACGTGGCGGGTCTGGCTCGCGGGTCCGCAGCAACAGCGGCTGGCGCTGGTCGGAAGCCTCGGTGAGTCGGACGTGATCCGCAACGGGCGCGACCTGTGGGTGTGGTCCAGCAAGGACAAGACAGCGACTCACACCATGCTGCCCGCCGAGGGTGCCAAGCCTGGCGCGGCGTCCACCACCCCGGGCCAGCTGCCCAAGACGCCGCAGGAGGCGGCACAGCTGGCGCTGTCTGCCATCGAGCCCACGACGAGCGTCGAGACGTCGGGCGCGTCCGTCGTCGCGGGTCAGCAGTCCTATGACCTCGTCCTCAAGCCCAAGGACACCGCCAGCCTGGTCGCGTCGGTGCGGATCTCGCTCGACACCGTCCACCACGTACCCCTGCGGGTGCAGGTGTTCTCCACGAAGACGGCCAACCCTGCCTTCGAGGTCGGGTTCACCCACGTCGACTTCGCCAAGCCTGCCGCTCGGCAGTTTGCCTTCAACGCCCCGCCGGGCACCAAGGTCACCCAGTCGACCCTGGGCAGCGACGTCGGCGGCACGAACGGGACCGCTTCCCGCGCGCCGGGAACCGCATCCGAGGCGAAGCCGGGGTCCGCGCCCGCAGACACCGAGCCGAAGGTCGTCGGCGCGGGCTGGACCGCTGTCGCGGTGGCCAACCTGCCCAAGGACACCGCCGGCGCCACCAAGTCGGGAGCCCCGGGTGGGACCGCCAGTGAGGTCACGGGCCAGCTGCAGCGCGTGCTCGGCCTCCTGCCCAAGGCCACCGGCTCGTGGGGCACCGGCCGCGTGCTCGAAGGCACCCTCTTCACGGTGGTGATCACCGATGACGGACGTGTCGCGATCGGCGCCGTCGGCCCGGAGCGGGTGTATGCCGCGCTGGCGTCGAAATGACCCAGCTCACAGCTGAGGGTGAGCAGGCTGCGCCGGTCGGGCGAGCCTCCGATGTCCCCAGTCCGGCTGCACCCTCCCCGGCACGGGCTGCGGTGCCCGATGCGAGCCTGGCGATCGCGACCCACGGGCTGACCAAGCGGTTCGGCTCCCAGGTCGCCGTCAACGACGTCGACCTGCGCGTCCCCCATGGCGCTGTCTATGGCTTCCTCGGCCCCAACGGGTCCGGCAAGACGACGACCATCCGGATGCTGCTCGGGCTCATCGAGCCCACCGCTGGCAGCCGCAGCCTGCTCGGCATGGCCATTCCGCAGCAGGCCACCATCGCCCTGCACCGCGTCGGTTCGCTCGTCGAGGGCCCCGCCTTCCACCCCTACCTGTCAGGGCGAGCCAACCTCGAACGACTCGACGCGGCCGACGTCCTGGCGGATCCGCGCACGACCCGCGTTCGCATCGGCACCGCCCTCGAGCGGGTGGGCCTGACGGCCGCGGCGGGCAAGCGCTATCGCGCCTACTCACTCGGCATGCGACAGCGACTGGCGATCGCCGCCGCACTGCTCGCCCCCCGCGACCTGCTGGTGCTCGACGAGCCCACCAACGGGCTCGACCCACAAGGCACTCGCGAGGTGCGTTCGCTCATCGGGTCCCTCGCCTCCGACGGCACCACGGTGTTCGTCTCCAGCCATCTGCTCGCGGAGGTCGAGCAGATCTGCAGCCACCTCGGTGTGATGCGCGATGGGCGCCTGGTCGCGCAGGGCACGGCTTCGGAGGTACGCGGCGGAGGCACGGTCTCCCTGCACCTGGTGACCGCCCAGCCCGAGGAGGCAGCGGCGGTGCTGACCGCCCTCGGCGTCCAGTCGGTCATTGCCGACGTGGGTGAGGTCCGCGGCATACCGGGGGAGCTCGAACCGGAGGCCATCGTCGCCGCACTGGTGCGCGCCGGTGTCGGTGTGCGGTCGTTCACGGCCAGCTCGCCGAGTCTCGAGGACTTGTTCGTGTCGCTCACCGGTGAGGGCTTCGATGTCAGTGGCTGAGGCGGAGCTGGCTGGCACCTCGCACGCACCCGGTATCGCGGCGCTGCACCCGAGGAGGCGACGACTGTCGACCCGGCTGCTCCGCTCCGAGCTGCGCATCATCGCCGGCCGTCGCCGTAACCAAGCGGGTCTGCTCGTCCTCGCCGCCGTCCCCATCGTGATGGCGATCGCCGTCAAGATGTCGACGCCGCGTGCCGGGGAAGGCCCCGACTTCCTCTCGTCGATCACCTCGAACGGCCTGTTCGTCCCGCTGGCCGCGCTGAGTGTCGAGATGGCGATGTTCCTGCCCTTGGCGATGTCGATGCTGTCCGGGGACGCAATCGCCGGCGAGGCCAACCTGGGCACCCTGCGCTACCTCCTCACGGTCCCGGTCAACCGCACCCGCCTCCTCCTGGTGAAGTTCGCGTCGCTGTGCATCGGGGCCGTGTGGGGCATTGCTGCCGTGGCGCTCCCCGGTGCCGCAATCGGGATCGCCCTGTTCGGCACCGGCCCGCTGACCACCCTGTCGGGCAGCCAGATCGGCTTCGGGGCGGCCGTATGGCGCCTGGTCCTGGTCATCCTCTACCTCGCCGCCGGACTCGCCGGACTCGCTGCCGTGGGGTTGTTCATCTCGACCCTGACCGAGGTGCCGATCGCGGCTGCGATCGCGTTGATGGTGTTCACGATCTTGTCGTGGATCCTCGACTCGGTGCCCCAGCTCGGGTGGCTTCATCCCTGGCTCCTCGTCGACCACTGGCTGGCCTTCGGTGACCTGCTGCGCGACCCGATGGCCGGTGGCGAGATCGGTCGCGGCCTGCTCACCGCCGCCGGGTATGCCGTGGTGTTCTGGCTGGCGGCCTGGGCGCGGTTCGCGGGCAAGGACATCACCAGCTAGGGCGGCGTGACGAGGGCCACGGCCCTTCCCGGTTCCCGGTCTACCCATCGGTAACTAGGCTCGCGGCCATGACGACGCTCTCCGGCAAGACCATCATCATGTCCGGCGGCAGCCGTGGCATCGGCCTGGCGATCGCCGTTCGCGCTGCTCGCGACGGTGCGAACGTCACCCTCATCGCCAAGACCGACCAGGCCGACCCTCGCCTGGTCGGCACCATCCACACGGCGGCCGAGGCGATCGAGGCCGCCGGTGGCAAAGCGCTGGCGGTGGTCGGCGACGTCCGCGACGACGAGACCCTCGCGTCCGCGGTCGAGCAGACGGCAGCCGCCTTCGGCGGGATCGACATCGTCGTCAACAACGCGAGCGTGCTCAACCTCAGCCCGACCGCCACGCTCGACCCCAAGCGCTACGACCTCATGCAGGACGTCAACGTCCGCGGCACGTTCATGCTCACGAAGGCGGCGCTCCCGCACCTGCTCGCTTCGCCGGACCCCAAGGTCCTGACCCTGTCCCCGCCCATCAACCTGGACCCGCGCTGGTTCGCCGGCCACCCGGCATACACG
The DNA here is from genome assembly GCF_006438965.1 of Pedococcus bigeumensis. Classification (GTDB taxonomy): domain Bacteria; phylum Actinomycetota; class Actinomycetes; order Actinomycetales; family Dermatophilaceae; genus Pedococcus; species Pedococcus bigeumensis_A. The sequence goes on along the minus strand of NZ_RCZM01000005.1, from coordinate 456,305 downwards.
ATGGCGAAGTATGGGATGACGCTGGCGGCGCTGGGCTTTGCCCACGAGCTCGGCCAGAAGGGTGTCTCGTCCACCTGCCTGTGGCCGGCGACGCTGGTCGCGACGGACGCGATCGGCAACCTGCCCGGAGGCGACCAGATGATCAAGGTGAGCCGCAAGCCGGACATCGTGGCGGACGCCGCCTGGGAGGTCCTCACCACCGAGGGCCAGGGCCTCAACGGCCAGACCCTGATCGACGAGGAGCTGTTGCGCGCGAGGGGCGTAGCGGACTTCGCGGCCTACTCGATGACGGGCAAGGACGAAGGCCTCGCGCCCGATCTGTTCCTGAGCTGACCTGAGCTCTGCCCACAGGGGTATGCCGGCGGCTCGCGGCTAGAGCTCGGCCACCCGACCGTTGTCGACGTGCCAGCGGCGGGTTGCGTTGACATCAGCCAACATCCGACGGTCGTGGGTCACGAGCAGGACGGTTCCACCGAAGGAGTCCAGCGCTTCCTCGAGCTGCTCGATGGCCGGGAGGTCGAGGTGGTTGGTGGGCTCGTCGAGGACGAGCAGGTTGACCTCGCGGGCCTGCAGCAGCGCCAGGGCTGCCCGGGTGCGTTCGCCCGGGGACAGCGAGTCTGCCGGCCGGTGCACTTGCTCGGAGCCCAGGCCGAACTTCGCGAGCAGGGTGCGGACGTCGGCGTCCGGCCAGTCCGGTAGGGCGTCCGCGAAGGCGCGAGCCAACGGCTTCGGTCCGGTGAAGAGGCCACGAGCCTGGTCCACCTCGCCGACCCGGACCGACGACCCGAGACCGGCGCTCCCTTCGTCGACGGGGATGCTGCCGAGCAGGACGCCGAGCAGCGTGGTCTTGCCCGACCCGTTCGCGCCGGTGACGACGATCCGGTCGGCCCAGTCCACCTGCACGTCCACCGGGCCCAGGGTGAAGTCACCCCGCCGCACCACCGCGGCCGCCGCCGAAGCCACCACAGAACCGGAACGAGGAGCTGCGGCGATCGTCATCCGCAGGTCCCACTCCTTGCGCGGCTCCTCGACGACCTCGAGGCGTTCGATCATCCGCTCGGTCTGGCGGGCCTTGGCGGCCTGCTTCTCCGACGAGTCCACGCGGAAGGCGGTGACGAACTTGTCGTTGTCGGTCTTCTTGCGTCTGGCGTTCTTGACGCCGACGGTCGCCCAGTTGCGCTGGGTGACGGCCCGCTGCTCAAGGCGTTCCTTGGTGTCGGCGAACTCCTCGTAGTCCTCGCGCGCGTGCCGGCGGGCGACCTCGCGCTCGGCGAGGTAGCTGTCGTAGCCGCCCTCGTAGACCGAGACCTGCTGCTGGGCGAGGTCGAGCTCGACGACCCGGGTGACGGTGCGCGCCAGGAACTCGCGGTCGTGGCTGATGATCACCGCCGGGCTGCGCAGGCCCGCGACGAACTGCTCCAGGCGCTCGAGGCCGTCGAGGTCGAGGTCGTTCGTGGGTTCGTCGAGCAGGAGGACGTCGTAACGCGACAGCAGCAAGGCCGCCAGCCCCGCGCGCGCCGCCTGCCCACCGGACAGCGCGGTCATCGGCATGTCGAGGTCGACGCCCAGGCCCAGCGAGGCGACCGTCGTGGCGGCGCGCTGCTCGAGGTCCGCCCCACCCAGCGCCAGCCACGTCTCGAGCGACGCGGCATACCGGTCGTCGGCTCCGGGGGCTGGGTCGGCGAGAGCTTCGGCGGCGTCGTTCATCACCTGCTCGGCGTCGCTCACGCCGGTGCGGCGCGCGAGGAACGCGGCCACCGTCTCACCCTCGCGGCGCTCGGGTTCCTGGGGGAGGTGCCCGACCGTGGCGCTCGCCGGCGTCAGGGTCACTGAGCCCTCCTCGGGCTCGACCTCGCCCGCGAGCAGCCGCAGCAGCGTCGACTTGCCCGCGCCGTTGGCGCCGACGAGGCCGATGACGTCGCCGGATCCGATGACGAGGTCGAGCCCCGCGAAGAGGGCTCGGGCGCCGTGGCCGGCGGCGAGGTGGGTGGCCTTGAGGGTTGCAGTCATGTCGGTAGGGACGCTACCTGCAGGCGACCGTTCGCCGACAACGGGTTTGCGGTGGCCGAACCCGTTCCCGCGAGGGGTTGTCGCCGGCCGCGTTGAGGGGTGGGATGGCAACCATGACAACGCTGTCGCACACCGCGGGTGAGACCGACGTCCCGCTCCTCGAGCAGACCATCCCCGACAACCTCGACGCCACCGTGGCCCGGTTCGGGGACCGCGACGCCCTGGTCGACGTGGCGCAGGGGATCCGCTGGACGTATGCCGAGTTCGCGGCCGAGGTGGACCGGCTCGCCCGAGCGTTGCTCGCCACCGGACTGGTCAAGGGGGAGCGGGTCGGGATCTGGGCGCCGAACTGCGCCCAGTGGACGGTGGTCCAGTACGCGACGGCCAAGCTCGGCGCGATCCTGGTCAACATCAACCCGAGCTACCGGACGCACGAGCTGGAGTTCGTGCTGAACCAGGCCGGCATCTCTGCGGTCTTCCTGGCTGAGTCGTTCAAGTCCAGCGACTACGTGGCGATGCTGGCGGAGGTGCGGGCGAGCTGCCCCGACGTCCGGGACTCGTTCGTGTTCGGGCAGGACTCGTGGGAGGCGCTGCTGGCTCGCGCGGACGAGGTCACGTCGGAGCAGGTCGCGCAGGTGCAGGCGATCCTCGACCCGCACGACGCGATCAACATCCAGTACACGTCGGGCACCACCGGTTTCCCCAAGGGCGCGACCCTGAGCCACCGCAACATCCTCAACAACGGCTTCTTCGTCGGCGAGCTGTGCCGCTACACCGAGGCCGACCGGGTCTGCATCCCGGTGCCGTTCTACCACTGCTTCGGGATGGTGATGGGCAACCTCGCGTGCACCACCCACGGTGCCGCGATGGTGATCCCGGCGCCCGGGTTCGACCCGGCGGCGACGCTCAAGGCGACGGCCGACGAGAAGTGCACGTCGCTCTACGGGGTGCCCACGATGTTCATCGCGGAGTGGTCGCTCCCGGACTTCGCGGCATACGACCTGTCCTCGGTTCGGACCGGCATCATGGCTGGATCACCTTGTCCCGCAACGATGATGACCAAGCTCATCGACAGCGGGATCACTGAGGTGACGATCGCCTACGGGATGACCGAGACCTCGCCGGTGTCCACCCAGAACCGCACCGACGACACCTTCGAGCAGAAGGTCGGCACCGTGGGCCGGGTCGGTCCCCACCTCGAGATCAAGGTGGTCGACCCCGTCTCGGGGGAGACCCTGCCGCGTGGCGAGGCCGGTGAGTTCTGCACCAAGGGCTACTCGGTGATGCTCGGCTACTGGGAGCAGCCCGACAAGACCAACGAGGTGCTGGTCGACGGGTGGATGCACACCGGCGACATCGCCGTGATGGACGAGACGGGCTACGTGCAGATCACGGGTCGGATCAAGGACATGGTGATCAGGGGTGGGGAGAACGTCTACCCGCGCGAGATCGAGGAGTTCCTCTACACCCACCCGGACATCCTCGACGCCCAGGTGATCGGGGTGCCCGACCCCAAGTACGGCGAGGAGCTGTGCGCCTGGATCCGGATGCGTGAGGGCGCGCAGCCGCTGGACGCCGCCGCGGTCCGGGCCTTCGCGACGGGCAAGCTCGCGCACTACAAGATCCCGCGCTACGTCACCATCGTCGACGAGTTCCCCATGACCGTGACCGGCAAGGTCCGCAAGGTCGAGATGCGCGAGAAGACCGTCGCCGATCTCGGGCTCAGCACCTAATCGCGGAGTCGCGTACCGGGTCTGACCTGCGTAAACGTCCGCGTCGACGGTAGACGTGGGCGCCTGCCTGCCCTAGGTTGCTTGGGCCGGGATCTCGTTCCGGCCCAAACCAGGAGGGCCTATGAAACCCATCGTCTGGATCATCCTCATCGTCGTGGTGCTGGCCGTCATCGGCCTGCTCGTCATGATGAGCAGGCGCCGACAGCTCGAGACGCGCCGTGCGGAGGCCGCCGAGCTGCGGGCTGAGGCCGAGCAGCACGACCGCGACCATCGCGAGCGCGAAGCCTCGGCTGCAGAGGCTCAGGCGCAGGCCGAGAAGGCAAGGGCAGAGGCCGAGGAGCAACGCGCGCGCGCCGTGCAGCTCGAGGCTGAGGCCGAGCGACGCGCCGAGCACGCCACGGCCGCCGGTGACGAGCGGGATGAACACCTCCGCCAGGCGGACGAGCGCGACCCGGACGTCGACGTGTCCGACCGCGATGACGTTGACCGTGATGGTGACGCCACGGACGGTGACGCCACGGACGGCGACCGGCTCGGCACCGGCGGCACCGGCGGCACCGCAGGCGTCGCCGCCGTCGACGCCCGGGACGCCCGGGACGCCACGGACGCCACGGACGCTGGGGACTCCACCGGGCGCTCCGAGTGGTCAGAGCGCGACGACTCCGTCACCTCCGGCGCTCGCCACGACGCAGATCAGCTGGCCGGCCATGACCATGCCGACCTGAACGGTGCCGACGGTTCGGACGGGGCCGGCGGGCAGCGACCTGCCGAGGCCGACGTCACCGCCGAACGGCGCGACGCAGACGGCGTGCAGCCCGTGCGTTCAGACGCAGACGGCGTGGAGCCTGAGGATCGGCAGCGCCAGCTCTGAGCGCCACCTGAGCGACGCGGGAGCGACACGAGGCCCGGCCTGCAGGCACGTTCTGCGGCCGGGCTTCGTCGTCGGGAATGGGTTGACGGGCTGGCGGGTTCTAGGAGATAGTTGAATATCGAACTAGATGTGGAGTAACTCATGCCTGCTGTCTCCGTCGCCGACCTCACCGTCCTCCCGCGCGTCCTGCCGCCTGCCGCGACGGCCGAACAGCGCCGCGTCCGCTCCGTGACCAGCGCACCGAGCGGGTTCGAGGGGGAGGGGTTCCCGGTCAAGCGCGCCTTCGCGGGCGTCGACCTGCGCGACCTCGACCCGTTCATCCACATGGACGAGATGGGCGCCGTCGAGTACGCGCCGGGCGAGCCCAAGGGCACCCCGTGGCACCCGCACCGCGGCTTCGAGACGGTCACCTACATCATCGACGGCATCTTCGACCACCAGGACTCGTTCGGGGGCGGCGGCACGATCACGGACGGCGACACCCAGTGGATGACCGCCGGGTCCGGGATCCTGCACATCGAGGCCCCGCCGGAGCGCCTGGTCGTCAGCGGCGGCCTGTTTCACGGCTTCCAGCTCTGGGTCAACCTGCCGAAGGTCGACAAACTGAAGGCACCGGCATACCAGGACCTGCGCTCCAGCGAGGTCGGCCTGCTGACCTCCGCCGACGGTGGTTCGCTGCTGCGTGTCATCGCCGGAGAGGTGGGCGGCGTCGCCGGCCCCGGCTCGACGCACACCCCGATGGCGATGGTGCACGCGACCGTGGCGCCGGGCGGCGAGCTGTCCCTGCCGTGGCGGCGCGACTTCAACGCCCTCGTCTACGTCATGAGCGGCGACGGCTTCGTGGGCCCGGACCAGACCCCGGTCGGTCCCGGACAGCTCGCCGTGTTCGGACCGGGTGACGCCATCCAGCTGTCCTCGGCCCGCACCCAGCAGGAGCGGTATGCCGCGGGGCTGGACGTCGTGGTCCTCGGCGGCCTCCCGATCCGTGAGCCCGTCGCCTGGGCCGGCCCGTTCGTGATGAACACCGAGGCCGAGGTTCGCAAGGCGTTCGAGGACTACCAGGCCGGCCGGCTCGGCCAGCCGGTCCCGCACGGCGATGTGGGTGGCGGCACCGCCTGACGCGCGTCTTTGCAGGATCTGACGGACCAGAGTGCGTCAGATCCTGCAAAGCTCCCACCTCCGCGTTGCGTGGTCCCGCATAGATACGATACGGTACGTAGCGTATTGAACGGAGGCGAGTGAACATGACCCGATCAATGACTCGCAGCAGGACCCGGAGCAGTGGTGCGCACCGCGCCGAGCGTCCGACCCAGTACCCGCACGACTACCTGCACAACGACCGCCCGTACGACCAGACCCAGTCCGACATCGGCGGCAGCCTGTTCCTCGGCGCCATCACCCTCATCGCCCTGATGACCCTGATCGTGATCGGCCTCGTCTGAGCAGGCCCACCAGGCAGCAACGTCGCGCCCGTCGTCCACCCGTTGGACGGCGGGCGCGACTGTCGTCACGTTGCCGCGCCATTGCCGCGGCGCACCGAATAGGTTTGGCGACGTCACCAGACGTCACGGGACGTCCGAGGGCCTTCCAGCGACGGGAGCAGTAGTGCGGATCGGTGTTCCAGCAGAGTCCAAGCCGGGTGAGACCCGGGTCGCCGCCACGCCCAAGACCGTGGGCCAGCTGGTCGGCCTCGGGTACGACCTGGCCGTCGAGGCGGGCGCCGGCGCCCGCTCCTCCTTCTCCGATGACGCGTATGCCGCGGCCGGGGCTTCGGTCGTCCAGGGCACCGATGCCTGGACGAGTGATGTCGTGCTCAAGATCAACGGGCCCACCGACGAGGAGATCGGACTCCTCCGCGCCGGATCGCTGTTCGCCTCGCTCATCTCTCCTGCCCTCAACCCGGATCTCGTGGACAAGCTGACGGCCGCGGGGGTGACGGCGCTCGCGATGGACGCGGTGCCGCGCATCTCTCGTGCCCAGTCGCTCGACGTGCTGTCCTCGATGGCCAACATCGGCGGCTACCGAGCGGTCATCGAGGCGGCCCACGAGTTCGGCTCGCTGTTCACCGGCCAGGTCACGGCGGCCGGCAAGGTGCCACCCGCGAAGGTCCTGGTCGTGGGTGCCGGCGTCGCCGGGCTCGCCGCGATCGGCACGGCGAGCAGCCTGGGCGCGATCGTCCGCGCCTTCGACGCGAGGTCCGAGGTCGGCGAGCAGGTCGAGTCGATGGGTGCCGAGTTCCTGCGGATCGCCGTCGACGACGAAGGGCCGTCGGCCACCGGCTACGCCAAGGAGATGGGCGAGGACTTCAACCGCAAGGCCGCCGAGCTCTACGCCGAGCAGGCCAAGGACGTCGACATCGTCATCACCACCGCGCTCATCCCCGGCAGGCCGGCCCCGCGCCTCATCACCGAGGAGATGGTCGCGACGATGAAGCCCGGCTCGGTCGTGGTCGACATGGCCGCCTCCAACGGCGGCAACGTCGCCGGCACCGTGGCCGACCAGATCGTCACCAGCGCCAACGGCGTCAAGCTGATCGGCTACACCGACCTGCCCGGCCGGCTGCCCACCCAGGCCAGCCAGCTGTTCGGCACCAACCTCGTCAACCTACTCAAGCTGCTCACGCCCGGCAAGGACGGGCGCGTCGTGCTCGACCTCGACGACGTGGTCCAGCGCGGCATGACCGTATGCCGTGACGGCCAGACCCTGTGGCCCCCACCTGCCGTGCAGGTGAGCGCCGCCCCGGCCGCGGCCGCCCCGGTGGTCGCCGTCCCGAAGCCCGAACCCAAGCCGCGCGACCCGCGCCGCAAGTACGTGGCGATGGCGCTCGGCGCCGTGCTGTTCGGCCTCGTCGCTGCCAACTCGCCGTCGGTCTTCCTGGGCCACTTCACGGTGTTCGCGCTCGCGGTCATCGTCGGGTTCTACGTGATCTCCAACGTCGCCCACGCCCTGCACACCCCGCTGATGGCCGAGACCAACGCGATCAGCGGCATCATCCTCGTCGGCGGTGTGCTCCAGCTCGGCAGCTCCAACGCACTGATCCAGGTGCTCGCCTTCGCCGCCACCCTGGTGGCCAGCATCAACATCTTCGGAGGCTTCGCCGTGACCGGCCGGATGCTCCAGATGTTCAGGAAGGACTGAACCGGTATGAGCGGCAACGTCACCACCAACCTCGTCCAGGCGGCATACATCGTCGCGGCCGTGCTCTTCGTGCTCTCGCTCGCGGGACTCTCGAAGCACGAGAAGGCCAAGGAGGGCAACGCTTTCGGCGTCGCCGGCATGGCCCTCGCGCTCGTCGCCACCATCTGGCTGTCGGTCGACCGGGCCGAGCACCCCGTCCTCACGTTCGCGCTCATCGCGGCGGCCATGGCGGTCGGTGCCGCGATCGGGCTGTGGCGAGCCCGGGTCGTCGAGATGACCCAGATGCCCGAGCTCGTCGCGATGCTGCACAGCTTCGTCGGCCTGGCTGCGGTGCTCGTGGGCTACAGCTCCTTCCTCGAGTCCCGGGACGCAGGCACCGACGACAAGCTGCACCTCGTCGAGGTGTTCCTCGGGGTCTTCATCGGTGCGGTGACGTTCACCGGGTCGATCGTGGCGTTCCTGAAGCTGAGTGCCCGGATCAAGTCCTCGCCACTGATGCTGCCCGCGCGGCACTGGCTCAACCTCGCGGCCCTGGTCGTGTCGGCAGCCCTGCTCTTCTGGTTCGTCCAGTCCCACTCGGTGATCCCGTTGCTGCTCATGACCGTGGTCGCGCTGGCGTTCGGCTGGCACCTCGTCGCCTCCATCGGCGGTGGCGACATGCCCGTCGTCGTGTCGATGCTCAACAGCTACAGCGGATGGGCCGCTGCGGCGGCTGGCTTCATGCTCGGCAACGACCTTCTCATCGTCACCGGCGCGCTCGTCGGGTCCTCCGGTGCGATCCTGTCCTACATCATGTGCAAGGCCATGAACCGGTCCTTCTTCTCAGTGATTGCAGGCGGATTCGGCCAGGAGGTGTCGGTCGGCGACGACAAGGACTATGGCGAGCACCGCGAGACCATCGCGGCCGACGTCGCCGAGCTGTTGCGCGACGCCTCGACCGTCGTCATCACGCCCGGCTACGGCATGGCCGTGGCGCAGGCGCAGTACCCCGTGGCCGAGCTGACCAGCCAGCTGCGGAAGAAGGGCGTCAACGTCCGGTTCGGGATCCACCCCGTCGCCGGGCGCCTGCCCGGACACATGAACGTGCTGCTCGCCGAGGCCAAGGTCCCCTACGACATCGTGCTCGAGATGGACGAGATCAACGGCGACCTGGCCGACACCGACGTCGTCCTCGTCATCGGTGCCAACGACACGGTGAACCCGTCCGCCGCCGAGGACCCCACCAGCCCGATCGCCGGCATGCCGGTGCTCGAGGTCTGGAAGGCACGCAACGTCGTCGTCTTCAAGCGGTCGATGGCCACGGGCTACGCCGGCGTGCAGAACCCGCTCTTCTTCAAGGACAACAGCCAGATGCTGTTCGGTGACGCCAAGGAGCGCGTCGAGGACATCATCAAGGCCCTCTGACGCCCTGCCTGCTCGGCGACTCTGAAGGATCCTCCGGATCCTGACGCGGCAGATCCTTCAAAGTCGGGCCGTCGGGGGTCCGCGCCCAGTTCAGGACGTCGTCGCGGCCGGCGGTGGGTGGCCCTGGTCGGCGACCACGCAGAACTCGTTGCCCTCCGGGTCGGCCATCACCTGCCACCAGCTGTCGATCGCCTCGAGCAGGTCGGTCACCGGCTCCCCGACCCGTCGACCGCCCAGCGCCTCGAGACGCTCGACCAGGCCTGGGACGCCGAGCTCGAGCGGTGGGTGGACGTCTACGTGCATCCGGTTCTTGCCGGCCTTGTCCTCCGGCACCCGCTGGAGGATGAACACCGGTCCCGACGGTTCACCTTCGCGGGGCCGCAGCACCTCAAACTCCGGCAGGGAGAACACCGCGTCGTAGCCGAGTGCCGTCGTCCAGAACGGCACGAGCACGGACAGGTCGCGTCCGTCGAGGACCACCGAGAGCTTCATGGCGCGAGTATGCCGCGTGCGCGCCGCTCGCGGCCGGCTCCGTCCCGACCGGCTTCAGACCGCCGACCCGCGGTCGCGGTAGGCGCCGGGGGTGGTGCCGACGAGGGCAGTGAAGTCGCGGGCGAACTGGTTCTGGTCGTACCAGCCGGCGGTGGCGGCCAGGTCGGCCAGCGACCCGTCGTAGTTCTCGTCGAGCGTCGCCACGGCGTCGTGCAGCCGGCGACGCGCGACCATCCACTTCGGTCCGACCCCGACGTACTGGCGGAGCAGGCGCTGAAGGCCGCGGACCGACAGCCCGCACCGCTCGGCCAGGTCGTCCACTCGGGTGACCGTCGGGTCCTGCAGGTGCTGCACCACCACAGCCACCAGCGCGTAGCCCGGGTCCGGCTCACGGTTCCGGGCCAGGTCCTCGACCAGGGCGCACAAGGACGGACCAGCAACCCGCGCGTCCAGCGGCAGGTCGGCCAGGGTTGCCCAACCCGGGACCAGCCCGTCCGCGGGCCGGCTGCGGCCGGTGAGGTCGGCCGCCGCGATGCCGGTGAGGGCACTGAACCCGCCCGCGTGGAACTTGACGCCTACCACCCCGCCGCGCCCGCGGCATACGGCGTCGAAGCGTCGGGTGCTGACCCCGGTGACCCACACGCCGGGCCCGTGCGCCCCGTCGCGGTCGACCTCGCCGCGCTCGACGGTGAGGCTCACCGAGGGGTGCGGCACGATCGAGTTGACGTGCTCGACGCCCTCGGGCATGTCCCAGGTCACGGACCACACGCGCTCGACCCACGGAGCGGCGCCTGGCGTGGGGTCGGTCTCGTCGAAGCTGACGTGGCGGGCCATCTCCTCCGGCCGCAGCACGCCCTTCGACGACGGGATCCACCCTGTCGTGTTTGTGCTAGTCGCCACGGCCCGAGTCTAGGAAGGTCGGGGGCAGGAAGACCACCGACGACAGCAGGAGGACCCATGACCCCCAGCACCTCGAGCACTGCCCCCGCGGCCCTGGCCATGACGACGATCGACTGCGCCGACCCAGAGCGCGAGGCAAAGTTCTGGGCAGCGGCACTCGGCTGGGACATCGCCCACGCCGACGGCGACTACGGCATGGTCACCAGTGGCAGCCAGCGCCTCGGATTCGGGCGGGTCGAGGGCTGGAAGGCCCCGGGCTGGCCGAACACGTCCGGCACCAAGCAGTTCCACTTCGACCTCGCGGTGGACGACATGGCGCAGGCGGAGGCGGCCATGACCGACCTCGGCGCGACCAAGCCGGAGCCGCAGCCGTCGACCGACTGGGTCGTGCTGCGCGACCCCGACGGCCACCTGTTCTGCCTGACGAAGGCCGCCAACTGGGGCTGACCGCGCGCCGGTGGCAACCATCGGCGCCGGGTCGCTGGTCAGGTGCTGGTGAGGCTGGGCACCTCGCCCTCCTTGGGATTGCCCGACAGCCGGCTGTTGCGCACGCTGTAGGCGAAGTAGATGACGAATCCCAGCGCCATCCAGATGAGGAAGCGGATCCAGGTCTCGATGGACAGGTTGAGCATGAGGTAGACCGAGGCGGCTGCCGCGACGAGGGGCAGGAACGGCGACCACGGGACGGTGAACGCGCGCTTCAGGTCGGGCCGCTTGTGGCGCAGGATCGGCACGGCCACGGACACCAGGCTGAACGCCGCCAGGGTGCCGATGTTGACCATCTCCTCGAGGTCGATGTGGTTGCCGAGGTAGGAGCCGATGAAGGCCACGACGAGCCCGACGCCGATCGTGATCCGCACCGGGGTGCCGGTCTTCGGGTTCGTCCTGCCGAACGAAGGGGGCAGCAGCCAGTCGCGGCACATCGCGAACAGGACCCGGGTGGCACCGATGATCAACGTCATGACCACGGTTGTCAGGCCTGCCACGGCACCACAGGCGATGATCGTCGCGTAGCCCGCCTTGCCGACGTCCTTGAAGGCAGTGGCCAGCGCCGCGTCGGGATCGATCTTGTCGTACTTGACCATGCCGGTGATGACGAAGGCGACTGCGACGTAGAGGATCGTGCAGATGATGAGTGAGGCGATGATGCCGATCGGGAGGTCGCGCTGTGGGTTCTTGGCCTCTTCCGCGGTGGTGGCCACCACGTCGAACCCGATGTAGGCGAAGAAGACGATCGAGGCGCCCGCGACGATGCCGCCGATGCCGTAGGTCGTCGGCGTGAAACCGAGCAGCGCCTGGATGAGCGGTTGCTTGACACCTTCGCTCGCATCCCCGGCCTGGGCGGGCGGGATGAAGGGGCTGTAGTTGGCGCTCTTGATGTACGCGATCCCGGCGATGATCACGAACAGCACGACGAACAGCTTGATGCCGACCAGGACCAGGTTGACCCGCATCGACTCCTTGATCCCCCAAGCCACCAGCGCCGTCAGCGCGATGATCAGGATGAAGGCCAGCAGGTTGAACTGGCCGGCAGGGTTGTCGTCGGTGCGCGGTGCCAGGGCATCGGGGAGGTTGATCCCCATGTCGGTCAGCAGCAGGTTGGCGTAAGACGACCAGCCCTGCGACACCACCCCGGCGCCGAGCGCGAGCTCGAGCAGCAGGTCCCAGCCGATGATCCACGCGACCAGCTCGCCCAGTGAGGCGTACGAGAACGTGTAGGCCGATCCGGAGACCGGCACCGTCGAGGCGAACTCGGCGTAGCAGAGGGCGGCCAGACCACACACGACGGCAGCGATCCCGAACGAGATGACGATGGACGGCCCGGCGTAGGCCTGGGCCGCCTTGCCCGTGAACGTGAAGATACCGGCGCCGATGATGACGCCGATGCCGAAGACCGTGAGGTCCAGCCAGGACAGGCTCTTCTTGAGCGCGGTGTCCGGCTCGTCGGTCTCGCGGATCGACTGCTCGATCGACTTGGTCCTCATGACCGACATGCGCAACGCCTCCGGGGGACAGGTGTGCCGCTCGCGCGGCTGGGTCCGAGACACGCTAGCGGCGTCCTGACCAGCGCGCCTTTCGGAATCCGGCCCTCCACAGTCGCCCTTCTCAGGGGCGTCTGCCGTCCGTGCCTAGTCGTCGCCCCGGTCGCGGCGCGGCCTGATGGGAATGGGGCCGGTGTCAGCAGCGCGGTCCCGCGCCCGGAGGTCAGGACTGCGGTAGAGCGAGCCCGGCGGCGCGCCCGAGCCCGCGCTGGGGGTGGCCGAGGGCGCCTGCGGCGAGTGCGGCGGGTCGTCCCAGCCGGCATACGGATCGGGTATGCCGGGCGGTGGCGGCTGGTGGTCGTCCCACCCGCCGTCCCACCGGTCGTCATGGCCGTCGTCGTCGGGGAGCACCCGCCCGTGGTCGGCGACGCCGAAGATCTCGGCGCAGATGGCGCGGTAGTGGCCGTCCGGTTCGGGGACCCAGTTGACCTCACGCAGCGCCTGGTCCTGGCCGGCCGACTCCATGACGAACCGGCCGTAGCCCAGGATGCGTCCGGGCACCGACCGCTCGTAGGACATGTCGGTGACCTTCATGAGCGGCATCATCGACACCTTGCGGGTGATGAAGCCGTAGAACAGCAGCAGCCGCTTGTCGGTGGCGACGAACCAGTCGTGCCGCCACTCAGCCAGCTTCCAGGCCATCCGCGCGACGACGGCGAACCAGGCCCACCACACGATCGTGCTCACCAGGCCGAAGGCAGGGTCGATCTTGGCGTCCACCCAGAAGGCGAAGATGCAGCCCGCAACCGCCGAACCCACCGGTTCGGCGACCTTGCCCCAGTGCTGGTGGACAGCCGTGACGAGCCGCTCGCCGTCCAGCAGGTAGCGGTCGAGCTCCTCGTGGCGCCGGGCTGAGGCAGCCATCAGGCCCCGGGTCCGCTACCGGCCGAGCAGTGCGTCGAAGAAGTTGCCGATGTTCTTCGCGCCGTCACCCAGCATCGAGCCCGACGTCTTGACGATGTCGGCAGCCTGGTCGGGGGAGGTGAAGATCGCGTAGGCGGCGAACGCGACGAGGACCCACAGCAGGATCTTCTTCACGCGTTGCATGTCGTCTCCTTGATCGGTCGTCGTGGGGGTTCGGTCGTCGGTGTGCACGTCGGACGGGCACACCTCGCCCACCATGGTGCCCGAAACGGTGCGGCCACCGGGTCAGGCGCGCCGCCGATCCGCCGGCCACGCGGCATACCTCGCGGTGGGCACTGGGCACCGGCTCTGGGGTGCGGAGCGTGCCCACTCAGGCAGGCGGCTGGGTCAGACGACGCCGTAGAGGCGGTCGCCCGCGTCGCCGAGGCCGGGCACGATGTAGCCCTTCTCGTTGAGCCGCTCGTCCATCGCGCCGGTGACGATCGTGATCGGGATGGTGAGGTCGGCGAGGGCCTCCTCCACGTGCTTGACGCCCTCCGGCGCGGCCAGCAGGGTGACCGCCGTGATGTCGTCGGCGCCGCGGTCGGCGAGGTAGCGGATGGCGTCGACGAGGGTGCCACCGGTGGCGAGCATCGGGTCGATGACATAGCACTGGCGACCCTTGAGGTCGTCCGGGAGACGGTTGGCGTAGGTGATCGCCTCGAGCGTCTCCTCGTTGCGCTGCATGCCCAGGAAGCCCACCTCGGCGCTCGGCAGCAGGCGCACCATCCCCTCGAGCATCCCGAGACCGGCCCGCAGGATGGGGACGATCAGCGGCTTGGGGTTGGACAGCTTGATGCCCGTCGTCGGGGCCACCGGCGTCTCGATGTCGAACGGCTCCACCCGCACGTCCCGGGTCGCCTCGTAGGCCAGCAGCGTCACCAGCTCCTCGGCCAGCCGACGGAAGGTCGGGCTGTCCGTGCGCTTGTCGCGCAGGTAGGTCAGCTTGTGGGTGATGAGCGGGTGGTCGGCAACGTGGACGCGCATAGGCGAAACTTAGCGCGTGACTCCCAGCGGCGGACCAGCAGTCGACGAGCGGTATGCCGCGTGGATGGGCCTGGCGCTCGACCTCGCCGCCCAGGCTGCCCGGGACGGCGACGTGCCCGTGGGGGCGGTCGTCATCTCGCCGGCGGGCGAGGTGATCGGTGAAGGCCGCAACCTGCGCGAGGTCGAGGGAGACCCGACTGCACACGCCGAGGTGGTCGCGCTGCGCGCTGCGGCTCGGTCGTTGGGTCAGTGGCGGCTCGAGGACTGCACGCTGGTCGTGACCCTCGAACCGTGCCCGATGTGCGCGGGAGCGCTGATGCTGTCGCGGATCTCGCGCTTGGTGCTCGGCGCGTGGGACCCCAAGCTCGGCGCGACGGGCTCGGTCTGGGACCTGGTCCGCGACCGCCGCGCGACCCATCGCGTCGAGGTGATCGGCGGGGTGCGGGCTTCAGAGTGCTCTCAGGTGCTGCTGACATTCTTCGATGAGCAACGGGCTGCGGGTGGGTCCACGGCTCTCGGGACGGCCCTTGGGACCGCTGCTGAGACCGCGCAGGGCGACGGACGGGTGGCAGGGGCGTGAGCGGGATCATCAACGACCTGGTCAACCAGGTGCTCGGGGCGCCACCGTGGCTGGTCTACCTGATCGTCGCGCTGGTGGTGTTCGCCGAGGACGCGCTGTTCGTGGGGTTCGTGCTGCCGGGCGAGACCCTGGCCGTCATCGGCGGGGTGACGGCGAGCCTTGGGCACACGTCGCTGGCCTGGGTCCTCGTGGTGGTCATCCTCTCGGCCATCATCGGGGACTCGGTGGGCTACGAGATCGGACGGCTGTTCGGGCCCCGCGTGATGGGGCTGAAGATCCTCGAACGGCGACGGGAGCGCTTGGAGTCCGCGCAGGACTTCCTGCGGCGTCGAGGTGGCTCGGCGGTGTTCCTGGGCCGGTGGACGGCGTTCTTCCGAGCCGTCATGCCCGCGCTCGCCGGCCTGTCCGGGATGAAGTACCGGGTCTTCCTGCCGTGGAACGCGGTCGGCGGAATTGCCTGGGGCGCAACGGCGGTCACCGCGGGCTACCTCGCTGGCGAGTCCTACCACCGGGTCGAGAAGTGGCTCGGCCGCGGGGCTGCCGGGATCGTTGGTCTGATCGTGGTCGTGGCGATCGTGGTGTGGGCCGTGCGCCGCCACCGCGCCCAGCCCGCGGACTGACGCACGAGTTCACCTGCTGGTCGCCTGATCCGCGGGTTGCTGTTCACCTTGTGGCGAGAGAACTCTCCTGTCCCCTCTGACAGGAGCCCCCATGCGTCGCCCACTCACCATCGCGGCCGTCTGCGCCACCGCCCTAGTCTCGTTCGCCATGGTCGCTCCGGCGGCGCAGGCCGTCGACGGCCAGCAGAAGCCCGGGCACTACACCTTCGCCGTGATCGGCGACGTGCCCTACGGCGCGGACCAGGTGGCCAAGTTCCCCGGGTGGATCGACCAGATCAACGCCGACCCCGACGTCGCGCTGACCTTCCACGTGGGGGACATCAAGAACGGCTCCACCAGGTGCGACGACGCCTACTACCGGATGATCCGGGCCCAGTTCGACCGGTTCGCCGACCCGCTCGTCTACACGCCGGGCGACAACGAGTGGACCGACTGCCACCGGGTCAACAACGGCGGCTACCAGCCCCTCGAGCGCCTCGCCTTCGACCGTTCGGTGTTCTTCGACCAACCGGGCACGACGCTGGGCGCACCCGCGAAGGTCTCGGTGCCCGACGCGGCATACCCCGAGAACGTGATGCTGCGCCGTGCGGGCGTGGACTTCGCCATGCTGCACGTCGTCGGGTCGAACAACGACCTGCAGCCGTGGACGGGCATCGGCAACTCCACCGCCACCTCGGCGCAGGTGGCCGAGGAGCGCGCGCGGATGACCTCGTCGATCGCCTTGCTGCGCAAGACGTTCGCCGATGCCAAGCAGCGCCAGGACCGAGCCGTGGTCGTGCTCCAGCAGGCCGACATGTTCGACCCCACCTACACCCCGGCCCCCACGGACATCTCCGCGTTCCAGCCCCTGGTGCAGGCCCTGGTCGACGAGACGAACGCGTTCGACGGCGACGTCTACCTCGTCAACGGCGACTCGCACATCTACAACTCGGACCGGCCGCTCGCGCCGGGCTCGGTGTGGTTGTCCCGCTACGGGGTCACCGGGTCGGCGGCCGGTCTCGAGCGGATCACCGTGGACGGGTCGGACAACAACAAGGACTGGCTCAAGGTGACCGTGAACCGTCCCGGCGCCGGGACCAGCCTCAGCTGGACCCGGGTCTCCTACGCCGGCTAGCTGTTCGCCCGTCCGTTTGCTGACAACTCGCCGGTGATCCCCGGCGAGTTGTCAGCAAACGAGGGCTAGCGCGCGGGGTCGGGCGAGGTGTCGGCGGTGGCCTTGGGCATCAGGACTGCGGCGACGATCGTCACGACGGCCGCCACGAGGACGCCGATGAAGACCGCGGTGCCGGCATCGGCCGCTGTGGCCGGGTCGGTCTCGGGGCGTCCGGAGCGGGCGATGACGCCGTTGGCGACGGCGCCCAGCACGGCGGCACCGACCGCGCTGCCGATCGAGCGGGCGAACATGTTGGTGCCGGTCGCGACACCTCGCTCGTGCCATTCCACGCTGGCCTGGGCCGCGATGAGCGACGGGCTGGCCACCAGTCCCAGGCCGAGGCCAGTGACGAAGCACGACAGCGCGACGACCACGACCGAAGGGTGCTGCGACGTCCACGCGAGCGTGCCGGTGCCAATGACGACGAGCGCCATACCCACGAGGATCGCCGGCCGGAAGCCGAACCGGAGGTAGAGCAGCCGGCCCGACAGCGTCGCGGAGATCGGCCAGCCGATGGTCAGCGCCGCGAGGGCGAGCCCGCCGATGAGGGGGTCGATGCCGAGGGAGTTCTCGAGGTAGGTGGGGACGAACGAGGTGAGGCCGATGAGGATGACCCCGACCCCCAGGGCCAGCATCGTGGTCGTGGCGAGCAGCCGGCGACTCAGCACCCAGAGGGGGAGCACGGGCTCGGCGGCGCGGCGTTCGACGAGGAGGAAGGCGGCGAGCAGCAGCGAGCCGCCGCCGAGGACCCCGAGGCTGGTGGGCGACGACCACGACCAGGCCTGGCCACCCTCGAGGATGCCGAGGATGAGCAGCGACATGGCCGCCGTGAGGAGTGCGGCACCGGCGTAGTCGATGCGGTGCTTCTGGCGTTCCACGCTCTCGTGGAAGTTGCGGGCGATGAGGGTGCCGGCGAGCAGGCAGAGCGGCACGTTGACGAAGAAGATCCAGCGCCAGATGCCGAGCTGGGAGAAGATCCCGCCCAGCGTCGGACCGACGACCGACGAGACCGCCCAGACGCTGGCGATGTAGCCCTGGGCCTTGGCCCGCTCCGCCACGGTGTAGATGTCGCCCGCGATCGTGATGGCTATCGGTTGCACCGCGCCGGCGCCGAGGCCCTGGAGGGCGCGGAAGACGATGAGCGAGGTCATGCTCCACGCGAAACCGCACAGCACCGACCCGGCGAGGAACAGCCCGATCCCGAAGAGCATGAGCGGCTTGCGGCCCACGATGTCGGCGAGCTTGGCGTAGATGGGCACCGACACTGCTTGGGCGAGCAGGTAGACCGAGAACAACCACGGGAACTGCGAGAAGCCGCCGAGGTCGCGCACGACCGACGGGACCGCCGTGGCCAGGATGGTCGCGTCCATGGCGATCAGGCCGGTCGAGACCATCAGCGCCAGCAGGATGGGGCCGCGGTCCGAACGGAGCCCGACTCCGGCGGTGTTCGTGGTGGTGGAAGTCATCTCCGATGACAAGTGCTCGGGCTGCCCGTGCATTCCCCCGACGCCGAGGTATGCCGTGTCGGCGCCTTCGCGCGGCGGCTCGGCAGGCGGTCCCGAGGCGATTTCGTCGCCGTCGACCGCTCTAGTAACCTGCTCCGCGGTGGCGTGTCCGAGCGGCCTAAGGAGCACGCCTCGAAAGCGTGTGTGGGTGAAAGCCCACCGTGGGTTCAAATCCCACCGCCACCGCCACATCGAGAAGGACCCGACACGCTTTGTGTCGGGTCCTTCATCGTTATCGAGCGCCCCCGCAGTGGTGGCCCCTCGCTACTCGGCGGTCGCGGCCAGGGTGGCAGCGCTCGCTCGTGGCGACCGGTGCAGCTGCGAGACAACCAGCACCGTCAGGAGGACGAAACCCGCAGCCACGGTCAGGGCCGAGTGCGCGCCGACGACGAACACGTGGTGCGCCTGCTCGACGGCGGTCCGGCCGAGCGTGGGTTCTGCGGCTGCGTGGCGAGACGCGGTGCCGAAGACGGTGACCAGCAGGGCCAGGCCCAGGGACCCGCCGACCTGCTGGGTCACGTTGACCAGACCGGAGGCGGCGCCTGCGTGCTGCGGCTCGACCTCGTGCAGAGACGCACCCGTGAGCGGGACGAAGGCCGTGCCGTTGCCGAGCCCCAGCAGGACCAGCGGCAGGAGGATCGACCAGTAGCTGCTCGTCTCCGACACCCGGCTGAGCAGGGCGAGGGCGATGGTGGACAGCAGCGTTCCCGCGACCATCACGCGCCGGGGCCCGAACTGCTCGACGAACCGCCGCGCACTGAGCTGGGAGGCAAGGAAGAGCGCGGCCGTGAGGGGCAGGAACCCGAGCCCGGTCTGCAGGGGCGTGTAGCCGAGGATGTCCTGCAGGAACAGGGTCGTGAAGAAGAAGGTCCCCATGATGCCGGCCACGAGAAGCAACCGACCGGCATACGAACCCACGCGGGTGGGGTTGGCGAACAGCTCCAGCGGCGTGATCGGGTGCGGCGCACGCCGCTCGATGACGACGAAGGCGGCGAGCAGTCCGACCGCGGCGACGAACGACGCGATCGTCTCGGCGTTGCCCCATCCGGCCTCGGCCGCGTGGACGAAACCGTAGACGAGCGCGGTCATGCCGAGGGTCGAGGTGAGCGCGCCGGCCACGTCTATCTTGCCGCTCGCGCGAGCCGTTTCCGGCACGACGACCAGGGCGGCTGCGACCACGGCGAGGCCGATCGGCACGTTGACGAACATCACCCAGCGCCACGAGAACCACTCGGTGAGCAGTCCGCCCGCGATGAGGCCGATGGCGGCGCCGCCGATGGAGACACCGGTGAAGAGGCCGAGCGCACGGGTGCGTTCGCGGGGGTCGGTGAAGGTGGACATGAGCAGGGCCAGCACGGCCGGCGCTGCGAGGGCTGCGCCGACGCCCTGGGCGGCGCGCGAGGCGACGAGCCAGGTGGCGGTGGTCGCGAAACCGCCGACGAACGACGACGTGGCGAACAGCGCCATTCCGGCGACGAAGACGCGGCGGCGGCCGAACAGGTCACCAGCGCGCGCGCCGAAGAGGAGCAGCCCACCGAACGCGAGCGTGTAGGCGCTGAGCACCCACGACAGTCCGGTGGGGGTGAAGTCCAGAGCCGTCTGGATCTTGGGGAGGGCGACGTTCACGATGGTGGCGTCCAGGACGACCATCAGCTGGGCGATGAGGATGACACCGAGGACGACGCCGGGTGAGACCTGTCGACGCGGGCCCCGCACGGAGGCGGGAGCAGCAGGCGCCGCGGGAGCGGTTGAGATCTGGGCAGACACGAGGTCTTGCTCCTTCGGGTACAGTAGGTGGATAAGTGGAAGGTCCCTCCGGATGAACAATACGGAGGCAGCCTCCGTTTTGCAAGTAGTGTGTGCCAATGACCTGTGCACGTGCCGTGCCAGCGTTCAACCAAGGAGGTATGCCGGGTGGTCCCGACGAGTGCGACCGGCTCGCTCACTGACGAGCGGCCGATGCGTGCCGACGCACAGCGCAACTACGAGCGTCTCGTGCTCGCAGCCCGCGAGGTGCTGCGTGAGTCAGGCACCGAGTCCTCCCTGGAAGAGATCGCACGTCGCGCCGGCGTGGGGATCGGCACTTTGTACCGCCGCTTCCCGACCCGTCTGTCGTTGCTGGAAGCCGTCTACCGCGAGGACGTCGACGCCCTCGCCGTGAGCACCACTCGGCTCGTCGAGCAGGAGCAGCCCTGGGAAGCCCTCGAGGCCTGGGTCTGGGTGCTGCTGGACTACGCCGCGACGAAGCGGGCGCTCTTCCAGGAGCTCGTCGATGCCGCCGGGCGCGACTCCGAGCTGTTGACCCACTCCCGCGAGACCGTCATCGGCGCGGCTGGGCTGGTGCTGCGCAACGCCCAGGAAGCGGGCGTGGCCAGGGCCGAGGTCGAGCCGTCCGACCTGTTGCGCCTCGTCGGCGGGTGCACGATGATGGGCGAGCTCGAGTCGGAGCAACAGAAGCGAGTCGTCGCCATCGTGCTCGGCGGCATCCGCGCGGCTGCCTGACGCCGCAGCTGGCTCACGGGTCAGTCCGGGTGGGTGGTGGGCGAGGTCGTTGCCGGGAAGGCGCTCCGGAGAATGGCCTCACCGGCGGGTGGCTCGGCGTGGCCCGCCGCCGCGAGACCACGCGAGCGGGCAAGGTGGTCCAGGCCTTGCACGGCGGCACCCAGGACGGGTGGGGCGTGCAGGACGTGGGGCGCGCATCGGGGAGAGACCTCCAGGAGCCCTACGCGGACTGCCTCGATCAGCAGCGGTTGGTCAGCGGCGAGCACTCCTCCGCCGAGGACGACCGGGATCGTGTCGCGAGCAAAGGTGAGTCGCTCGACGCACACCCTGACCATGGTCACGATCTCGTCGGCCTGTCGGCTGATGATGTCCATCGCCACCTCGTCCCCCGCCTCTGCGACGTCGAACAGCATGGGCACCAGCTCGTGCATCTGCTCGTCGCGGAGCGCGCCGGAGTGGAAGGCAAGGGCACACTCGGTTGCCGTCCCGAACCCCAGGTTGGCAGCCGCTGCGGCGGCGAGAGCGCTGGCCGGTCCGCGACCGTCCTCAGACCGCACGGACCACCACATCACCTGTTGGGCCAACCCCTGGCCGCCGCCCCAGTCGCCGGTCAAGGGCCCCAGCGCGGGGAACCGGACCACCCCGTCGGAGTCGTCCACACCGATGGCGTTGATCCCGGCTCCGCACACGACGGCGACACCGATCCCGTCGGCTGTGCCGGCGCGCAGGACCGCGAGGGTGTCGTTGACCACGGTCGCAGAAACGGCCCACCCTCGCTCGACGATGGCGGCTTCGAAAGCCCGTTCCTCCTCGGGGCGGTCGGCATTGGCCAAGCTGGCCGCGGCGTGGGTGGCACGGGACAGACCGGCACGCTCGAGCAGCTCGTGCACCTGCGGTTCCAGGGCGGCCAGGGCTCCGGCATCTCCGGCGAGGTACGGCCGGAACGGCGCAGACCTCGCCGAACCGAGGATCTGCCCGTCGGCCCGGACCAACAGGATGTCCGTCTTGGAGTTCCCGCCGTCGAAGGCGAGAACCGTTGGCAGTTCGCGGGTTTCGACTGCCGTGGAGTCCGAGCCGGAGGCATCGGTGGCGAGCCCCGGATCCCGCGACCAGGCGGTGGTCTCGCTCATCCTCGCACCCACGACAGGTGGTCCCGGTTTGCCAGCAGCAACCGGTCAGCCAGTCGGCGGGCCTGGTCCAGCTGACCGACCAACGGGTGGGCGAGCAGCGCCCGCTCGACCCGGTCGCGCCCGCCGTGCAGCGCCGCCTCCAGAGCCAGCTGCTCGTAGGCGAACACGTGCGAGATCAGGCCGGCAGCGATGGGTGGCACGGGCTCGAGCGCACGGGGTCTCGCGCCGCCCCGGTCGACGTCCGCCGGCACCTCGATGACGGCATCGTCCGGCAGGAAGGGCAACGTGCCCTGGTTGCGGACGTTCACGACCTGGGGCTCGCTCGTTGCCGCGGTGAGCAGGGAGGCCACGAGGGCTACTGCGGCCTCGGAGTAGTACGCACCGCCCCGTTGCGAGAGCAGTTCGGGCTTGGTGGTCACGGTCGGGTCTGCATAGATGTGGAGGAGCTCTCGCTCGACGTCGGCGACCACCTCGGCCCGGGTGGGCGCTCCCTGCAGCTCGCGGACCACCTCGTCGTGCTCGTAGTAGTAGCGCAGGTAGTAGGACGGCAGCATCCCCGTGAGCTCCAGGGCGGCGACTGGCAGGTCGAGGTGACCTGCCAACGCCTCGCCGTTGGCCTTCAGCAGACGCGGCAGCTCGTCCTGCGACTGGCCGTCGAGGTGGACGCCCCGCACCCAGGTCAGGTGGTTGAGTCCGAAGTGGTCGAGGCTCACCCGCTCGGGGTCGGCACCCAGCAGCTCGGCGAGGTGACGCTGCAGGCCGATCGCGACGTTGCACAGGCCGACGGCGCGATGCCCCTCCGAGAGCAGGGCACGCGTCACGATGCCGACCGGGTTGGTGAAGTCCACGATCCACGCGTCCGGGTTTGCCTCGCGCACCTTGGCGGCGATGTCCAGCACCACCGGGACAGTCCGAAGCGCCTTGGCCAGGCCGCCCGCGCCCGTGGTCTCCTGTCCGACACAGCCGCACTCCAGCGGCCACGTCTCGTCCTGCCGCCGCGCGTCCTGGCCGCCGACACGCAGCTGGATGAGGACCGCATCGGCTCCGTCCACCGCCTCCCGGGTATGCCGGGTGGTGACCACCCTGCAGGGGTGTCCCTGCGCTGCCAGGATGCGGGCCGACATGCCCCCGACGAGGTCCAGTCGCTCCTGCGACGGGTCCATGAGGACCAGCTCGTCGAGCGGGAGCACGTCCCGCAGACGGGCCAGCCCGTCAGCCAGCTCGGGGGTGTAGGTCGACCCGCCGCCGATGACGGCAATCTTCATCCCTTGACTCCTGTCAGGGTCACGCCGCGGATGAACGCGCGCTGGGCGAGCAGGAAGATCACGATGACCGGCGCCATGACGAGCAGGGTGGCTGCCATCGTGAGGTTCCAGTTGACGTGGTGGGCTCCCTTGAAGGACTGCAGGCCGTAGGACAGCGTCCAGGCCGCGGGGTTCTCGCTGGCGTAGATCTGCGGCCCGAAGTAGTCGTTCCAGCAGTAGAAGAACTGGAACAGCGCCACCGCGACGAGGGCCGGCTTGATCATCGGCACGACGACGGACAGCAGGGTGCGCCACTCACCGCACCCGTCGACCTTGGCGGCGTCGATGTACTCGCGAGGGATGGTGAGCAGGAACTGGCGCAGCAGGAAGATCGAGTAGGCGTCGCCGAACGCCAGCGGGATGATGATCGGCCACAGGGTGCCCGTGAGGTGGAACTGCTTGGCCCACAGGAGGTACATCGGCACGATGACCACCTGCGGCGGCAGCATCATCATCGAGATGACGAGCATGAGGGCTGCGTTGCGGCCGGTGAATCGCATCTTGGCCAGGGCGTAGGCGACCGGGGTGCTCGACACGATGGTCAGGGCGGTGCCCAACCCGGCATACATCAGGGAGTTCTTCCACCAGGTGACGAAGCCCTCGGTGCGGAAGACCTGCGCGTAGTTCTCCCAGTGCCAGGTCCGCGGCCACAGGTCGGTCGTCAGCGCTTGGTCGCTGCTCATGACCGAGGTGAGCAGCAGGAACACGAAGGGCAGGACGAACACGATGGCCAGCCCGAGCCCGACCGCGTGCAGACCGACCCACTCCAGGACACCGATCCGACGGCGCCACTGGTCCGACTTGACGGCTCCGGTGGTCCTGGGACGCGCAGTCAGCGCCAGCGACTCGGTCAGGTCGGCCATCTCAGTCCTCCGCCGCGATGAACCCGGCGCCTCGGCGCAGCAGGACCGACGTGAAGGCCATCGCGATGACGAACAGCACCACCGAGATGACGCACGCCGATCCGGTCTCGAAGTGCTGGAAGCCCATCGAGTAGACCAGCTGGGGCAACGTGAGGGTGGAGCCGTTCGGATAGCCGGCGTCGAACGGCGCCCCGGGTTGGTCGGCCCGCCCGCTGGCGACCTGGGCCACCACGACGGCCTGCGTGTAGTACTGCAGGGTCGCGATCACGCCGGTGATGGCCGCGAAGGTCAGCACCGGGCGCAGGTGCGGGATGGTGATGTAGCGGAAGCGCTGCAGGGGTCCTGCGCCGTCCAGCTCCGCAGCCTCGTACTGCTCGGCGGGGACGTCGAGCAGGGAGGCCACGAAGATCACCATCAGGTCGCCGACCCCCCAGACGGCGAGCAGGGTGAGGGCCGGCTTGGCCCAGGCCGGGTCGTTGAACCAGTCGGGGCCCTGGATGCCGACCTTGGACAGCAGGGTGTTCACCGGCCCGGTCCCCGGGTTGAGCAGGAAGGCGAAGGCGATCGTGGCCGCCACCGGCGGGGCCAGGTAGGGCAGGTAGAAAACCGTCCGCAGCAGCCCGGCACCTCGCTTCACTCGGACCACCAGCAGCCCCAGCCCCAGGCCGCTGACCACCCGCAGGCTGACCATCACCACGACCAACCAGGCCGTGTTGCCCAGCGACTGCCAGAAGGCGTGCAGCCCGAAGACGTAGCGCCAGTTGCGCAGCCCGACCCAGGTGGGCGGGTTGATCTGGTCGTAGTGGGTGAACGAGAACCACACGGTGGACACGAGCGGGTAGACGAAGAAGATGCCGAAACCGATGAGCCACGGCCAGATCAGGCCGAGCGCGGCGAGGTTCTGCCGGCGACGACGACCGGGCTGGCGCGGGGTCCACGCGGCGGCCCGGGCGGTCGCAGGGGTCGCCCCCCGGCCGAAGGTCGTCGCGCTCACCGGTCAGCCCTTGGCCTGGGCGTTGGCCTTGTCGATCTGCTGGTCGACGTCCGCCAGGCCGCTCGTCAGGTCCTTGGCCTGGCCCGACTCCCACTTGTAGGTGAAGTCCTGCAGGATCGTCTGGTACTGGCCGCCGTTGGGGCTGGCGGGGGTGGTGTTGCTCTGCTCGTTCTGCGCGATCTGCAGGAACGTCGCGAACTGCGCGTCCTTGTCCAGGTCCGGCGAGGACATCGCGGCGTGGGTGGACGGCACGTTGTGGATCGCGTTCGCGAAGGTGACCAGCGCCGTGGTGTCCGTGGTCAGGTACTTCACGAACTCCCACGCGGCGGCAGCGTGCTTGCTGTTGGCCGGGATGCCCACCACGGTGCCCGAGACGTAGCCCCGGCCGTAGCTGGCGGCCTGGTCGTCGGGTACGGGCAGGGGGGCGGTCGCCCAGTCGAGCTTCACGCCGTCATCGCGGATGGACACGGTGCGCCACTCGCCGTCGATCTGCATGGCCACCTTGCCGGCCTCGAAGGCGTTCTGCGGGGAGAACTCCTCGCCGAACCCGTTGCGGTACTTCTCCAGCCGGGCAAAGCCCCCGAGCGAGTCGACGAGATCCTTCTGCATCGTGAGGAAGTCCGCGAAGGCGGGGTCCTTGTCGATGTTGGCCTTGCCGTCAGCGCTGAAATAGGTGGGCCCCGACTGGGAGACCCAGTGCGCGATGGCGTTCTCGTAGCCGTGGAAGGTCGGCATGAACCCGAGCTGCGAGTAGCTCGCACCGCTCTGCTTGGTCAGCTTGACCGCGTCGGCCTTGAACTCCGACCATGTCCTGGGCGGAGCGGAGATCCCCGCGGCAGCGAACATGGCCTTGTTGTAATACATCCCGTAGGCGTCGCCGAGGAGCGGCAGGGTGCACTGCTTCCCCTGGTACTGCGTGTACTCGACCATCGGCTTCAGGAACACCGAGTTCTTGTCGACGCCCGACTTCGCGAGCCACGGGTTGAGGTCCATCAGCGCCCCGTTGCAGAACATGCCGACGTTGTCGGTGGTGAACGACGAGACCACGTCCGGCCCGTTGCCGCCGCGGATCCCCTGCAGGATCTTGTCGTCCGCGACGTTGGGGACGGTCTTGACGGTGATGTTGGGGTGCAGCTTCTGGAAGGCCGCGATGTTGTCCGCGATCGCCTTCACCTCGCTCGGCTGGCTCCAGCCGTGCCAGAACGTGATGGTCACCTTCTCGGTGGGCGCGACCGTCGTGGCGACGGGGTCCGTGGACGGGCTGGAGCCCGTGCACCCGGAGGTGACGACGGCGACGGACGCGATGGCCAGGGCGATGAGGGTATGCCGTGAAGCGTGCACCGTGGGTGCCTCCTGTACGTGCGGCCGGAAACGCGCGGTCCCCGGGAACTGCGGTTCAACCAGTGGTGAAGATGGCCTCTCGGGCCAGCTCGAGGGCGGACCCGAGGCCACCCGCGAGGACGGGGTTGTCAGGGACGGTGCTGAGGACGACGTCGGGATGCGCCATGGCCAGGTCGCGGAGCTGCGCCTGGATGCGACCACGAAGCGCCTCGCCGCCGGCCGCCGCGGTTCCGCCGGAGAGGACGACCATGGCGGGGTCGATCACGGCGATGATGGAGGCCAGCCCACCTGCGAAGCGGGTGGCCAGCTCGTCGAGGAACTCGCCGCCCCGGGTGGGTCCGCCCTCGACGTCCGCCTTGACGGCGGCTGCCACCACGGCGGCAGCCGTCTTGCCCGCAAGCCCGAAGCGACGGGCCAGCGGGACGATCTGGGCGGGTCCGGCGTACCGCTGGAAGCCGCCGCTGTTCTCACGGCGAACGCGACGGACGAGGTCCTCGCCGCTGCCCTGCATGAAGCCGATCTCGCCGGCGCCACCGGTCGCACCGCGGTAGAGCTGGCCGCCCAGCATGAGCGCCCCACCGAGTCCCTCGTCGGCCCAGAAGAGGAAGAAGTCCTCGCAGCCGGCTGCGGCGCCCGCCCGGTGCTCGGCCGTGGCGGCAAGGTTGACGTCGTTCTCGACGCGGATGTCCGTGCCGATCGCCTCGGCCAGGCTGGTCAGGATGCCCGGCTGGTGCCATCCGGTGAGGTGCTTGGCATAGCGCAGCTGCTCGGTGGCTGGGTCGATGGAACCTGGTGCGCCGATCACGACTGCGTCGAGATCACGCACGGTGAGGCCGGTCTGACCGAGGGCTCCCTCCAGGCAGGCCAGCACGTTGGCCTGTGGGTGGTGCGTGCCGCGGGGTGTGGCCAGCACGTGCCGACCGATGATGGCCCCGGTGAGGTCGGCGATCGCCGCCTCGATCCGGGACGGCGTCACATCCAGGGCGGCTGCGTAGCCGGCCGTCGGGTTCACTTGGTAGAGGACGGACTTGCGACCCAGTCCTCCCTCCGAGGGGCCGATCGACTCGACCAGCCCGGCCCGTTCCAGACGGTCCAGCAGCTGCGACGCGGTCGGCTTCGAGAGTCCGGTGAGCCGCCCGATCTGGCTGCGGGACAAGCTGCCGTGCGCCAGCAGGAGGTCGAGGGCGGCTCGGTCGTTGAGCGCCCGCAGGAGGCTCGGAGTGGCCGGGCGTGGGCTGCGCGAGCCCACGCGACCCAGGGCCGAACCTTCGAGCGACACGTCGACCTCACATTAGTTAGGAAGGTTTACTTCTTTTCGTGATGGTAGATCTCACGGACGAGAGATGTCAACGGTCTGCCGCGACCCGAAAGCGGGCGACGCCCGGGGTGTGGGACATTGGCGCGGTGGATGAACTCGCGGCTCCTCCCACCCCCGTCTTCTTCCTGGCGGGAGGGACGGGCATCTCAGCAGAGACGCTCGGCAACATGATGTTGCAGCAGTTCCCCTCGGTGTCCTTCACCCGGCGCAAGATCCCGTTCATCACCACCGTCGAGCAGGCACAGCAGGTGGTTGAGGAGCTCGATGCCGCGGTCACCGACTCGGTGATGCCTCTGGTGTTCTCCACGGTCTCCGCCGAGGACATCCGGGAGGAGCTGCAGAAGACGGACTGCGCCTTCATCGACTTGTTCGGCTCCCACCTCGACACCGTCGAGCGGGTGCTGCACGTCAACGCCACCCACGGTGTCGGCGCACTGCACGGCGTCGGCGACAAGGGTCGCTACGACGCCCGGATGAAGGCGATCGAGTTCGCCATGGAGCACGACGACGGTGCGAGCCTGCGCAACCTCGAGCAGGCGGACCTGATCCTCGTGGCGCCGTCACGATGCGGCAAGACGCCGACCTCGATGTACCTCGCCCTCCAGCACGGCCTCAAGGTGGCGAACTACCCGCTCGTCGATGAGGACTTCGACGCGGGCGGCATACCCCGCCCCATCCGTGGGCTGGTCGCCAAGTGCTACGGCCTGCTCTCCACGCCGGCCCGGCTCAGCCAGGTCAGGACGGAGCGTCGGCCCGCGTCGAAATATGCCAGTCTCGCCCAGTGCAGCTTCGAGCTGCGCAGGGCCGAGGCCCTCTACCGGGCCAACCGGATCCCCTCCATCAACTCGGCCTCCATGTCGGTGGAGGAGATGGCGGCCGTCATCATGCAGACCAGTCGCCTCGGCAACCTGGCCTAGCGGCACAATCACCCAGCAACACACTCGCGGCACCCGCCGCCTGTCGAAAGGATCGCCGTGACCGGCAACATCTCCTGGTTCAAGGAACTCGGGTTGGGCGACGTCGACTCGGTGGGCGGCAAGAACGCCTCGCTCGGCGAGATGGTCCAGCACCTGTCCAAGGCGGGCGTGCGCGTCCCCGACGGGTTCGCGACGACCGCGGACGCCTACCGCCGCTTCCTGGCGCACGAGGGCCTGGCCGACCGCATCAGTGCGACCCTCGCCGACCTCGACGTCGAGGACACCCGGTCGCTCGCCGAGGCCGGGGCCCAGATCCGCGACCTGGTCGAGGGTCAGCCCTTCCCCGCCGACCTCGACACGGACATCCGCGCGGCATACGACCAGCTGGTGGCTGACACCCCCGGAGAGGTGAGCTGGGCGGTGCGTTCCAGCGCCACCGCGGAGGACATGCCGGACGCGTCGTTCGCCGGGCAGCAGGAGACCTTCCTCAACGTCACCGGGATCGACAACATCCTGCTCGCCATCAAGAAGGTCTTCGCCTCGCTCTACAACGACCGCGCGATCGCCTACCGGGTGCACAGCAGCTACGACCACGACGTGGTCGCGTTGTCGGCCGGTGTGCAGCGGATGGTGCGGTCCGACATCGGGTCCTCCGGTGTGATGTTCACCATCGACACCGAGTCCGGCTTCCCCGACGCGGTGTTCATCACCAGCAGCTACGGGCTCGGCGAGGCCGTCGTGCAGGGTGCGGTCAACCCGGACGAGTTCTACGTCTACAAGCCCGCGCTGCGAGCGGGGCGGCCCGCGATCCTCAAGCGCGGCGTCGGCAGCAAGGCCACCAAGATGGTCTACACGCAGGACTCCGAGGTGGGTCGCTCGATCGACTTCGTGCCGGTCGACGAGGCCGACCGGGTGCTGCTCAGCCTGACCGACGACGAGGTCACCGAGCTGGCCGTGCACGCCCTCAAGATCGAGGAGCACTACGGCCGGCCGATGGACATCGAGTGGGGCAAGGACGGCGTCGACGGCCGGCTCTACATCCTGCAGGCGCGTCCCGAGACCGTGAAGTCGCGGCAGTCGGGTTCGACGCTGCAGCGGTTCCGGATGGACGAGCGCGGACCGGTCATCGTCGAGGGTCGCGCGATCGGCCAGAAGATCGGCGCGGGTGCGGTGCGGATCCTCACCTCGGCCGAGTCGATGCACGAGTTCAAGCCCGGCGAGATCCTCGTCGCCGACATGACCGACCCCGACTGGGAGCCCGTCATGAAGCGGGCCAGTGCGATCGTCACCAACCGCGGCGGCCGTACCTGCCACGCCGCGATCATCGCCCGCGAGCTCGGCATCCCTGCGGTCGTCGGCACCGGCTCGGCCACCACGACCCTGACCGACGGCCAGGAGGTGACGGTGTCCGCCGCCGAGGGTGACACGGGTCTGGTCTACGACGGCCTGCGCGCGTTCTCGGTCACCGAGACGGCGCTGGACGACATGCCCGACGTGGCCGTCAAGATCATGATGAACGTCGGCACGCCGGACCAGGCGTTCGAGTTCTCCCGCTTGCCGCACAAGGGAATCGGGCTGGCGCGGCTGGAGTTCATCATCAACCGCCAGATCGGCATCCACCCCAAGGCGCTGCTCGAGCTCGAGGACCAGGAGCCGGACGTCAAGGCTGAGATCGAGGGGCTCATCGCCGCCTACGACGGTCCGCGTGACTACTTCGTCAAGCGCGTCGCTGAGGGCGTCTCCATGCTCGCGGCCGCGTTCGCGCCGGAGCCGGTGATCGTGCGGATGAGCGACTTCAAGTCCAACGAGTATGCCGGGATGCTGGGTGGGGCGCGCTACGAGCCGCACGAGGAGAACCCGATGATCGGGTACCGGGGGGCGGCGCGCTACCTGTCCCCCGAGTTCGCCGACTGCTTCGCCATGGAGTGCGAGGCGTTGCGGTTGGTGCGCGACGAGATGGGCCTGACCAACGTCAAGGTGATGATCCCGTTCGTCCGCACCCTTGCCGAGGCCGAAGGCGTCATCGCCCTCCTGGGTGAGAACGGGCTGCGCCGCGGCGAGAACGACCTGCAGGTCGTGATGATGTGCGAGGTGCCGTCGAACGCGGTCAACGCCGACGCCTTCCTCGAGCACTTCGACGGTTTCTCCATCGGGTCCAACGACCTCACCCAGCTGACCCTCGGCCTGGACCGGGACTCGGCCCTGGTCGCCGCCGGCTTCGACGAGCGCGACCCTGCGGTGAAGAAGATGCTCACCATGGCGATCGAGGCCTGTCGGGCCAAGGGCAAGTACGTCGGGATCTGTGGCCAGGGCCCCTCGGACCACCCCGAGCTCGCCGACTGGTTGATGGACCAGGGCATCGAGTCGATGTCGCTGAACCCCGACACCGTCGTGGAGACCTGGCTCCGGCTGGCCCGCCGCGAGGCTCCCGCCGAGGCCTGAATCGGCCTGACGAAGCACAACGAGGGACGGCCGACGCGGTTGTCCCCCGTTCGGGCGATTCGGGAATGAATGCCCGGCCCGATAGGGTTGCAACCACTACGTGCGCACCGTCGTGCACCAAAGGTCGTCTGCTCCGCGCCCCAACTACTGGTTGGCGCCGTCAGCTCACAGGTTCGTGAGTGGTTCAGCATCTTCGGCCACTCCCTACTTCTGATGAGAGTTTCCTTTGTCTACGCACCACACCCCTGTGCCCTTTGCCGACCTCGGCATCGCGCCCCGCGTCGTCGCAGCCCTGCGTGAGCGCGGTATCGACGCCCCCTTCCCGATCCAGGCAGCGACCCTGCCGGACTCCCTTGCCGGCCGTGACGTCCTCGGGCGTGGCCGCACCGGCAGCGGCAAGACGGTGGCGTTCGCGCTGCCCATGGTCTCGGCCCTCGCCAAGTCCGGCCGACGTCGTGCACCGCACACGCCGCGCGCCCTCGTCCTGGTCCCGACCCGCGAGCTGGCCATCCAGGTCGCCGAGACCGTCACGCCCCTTGCCGCCGCCCTCGAGCTGCGCACCATGACCATCTTCGGTGGCGTGGGCCAGAACCCGCAGGTGGCTGCCCTGCGCCGCGGTATCGACATCGTCATCGCGACGCCCGGCCGGCTCGAGGACCTCATCGGTCAGGGTCACGTCCGCATGGGCGAGATCGAGGTGACCGTCCTCGACGAGGCCGACCACATGGCCGACCTGGGCTTCCTGCCGGCTGTGAAGCGCCTGCTCGACGCCACCCCGCGTGACGGCCAGCGGCTGCTCTTCTCGGCCACCCTCGACAACGCGATCGACCAACTGGTCAAGCGCTACCTGCACAACCCGGTCACCCACAGCGTCGACAGTGCGGCCTCGCCCGTGCCGGCGATGACGCACCACCTGTTCAACGTGTCGCGCGACAACAAGCCGGCCGTCGTGCGCGAACTCGTTGCAGGACAAGGCCGTACGCTCGCCTTCACCCGTACCAAGCACGCTGCCAAGAAGCTGGCCAAGCAGCTCACCGCGTCGGGCATCCCCGCGGTCGACCTGCACGGCAACCTGTCGCAGGCTGCCCGGCAGCGCAACCTCGCCGCATTCAGCGAGGGCTCGAGCCGCGTGCTCGTGGCCACCGACATCGCGGCCCGTGGCATCCACGTCGACGACGTCACCCTCGTCGTGCATGTGGACCCGCCGGCCGAGCACAAGGCCTACCTCCACCGCTCGGGCCGCACCGCCCGCGCCGGCGCCGAGGGTGTCGTCGTGACCGTGTCCACCCCCGAGGAGCGCGGCGACACCCGCACCCTGATGCGTCAGGCCGGCATCAAGCCGACCGCCGTGGACGTCACCCCCGGCCACCCCGCGATCGGTGACCTGACCGGCCCCACCGCCGCCCTGGTCACCCCTGCCCCCGTGGTCGTGCAGGCCAACAACGGCAACGGTGGTCGCTCGCAGCGCGGTCGGGGCGGCTCAGGCGCACCCCGTCAGCAGGGCGGCTCGGGTCGTCCGGCCGGGGGCGGCAGCCGCGGGCGTCGCGGCGGCTCGCAGTCCTCCAGCACCGAGTCCTACCGCAGCGAGACCCCGCGGTCGGGTTCCGGGTCGCAGGGCGGCCGTCCGTCCAGCGGCTCCGGCTCCTCGCAGCGCGGGTCGTCCGGTCGGCAGGGCTCCTCATCGCAGGGCTCGTCCCGCTCGGGCGGCGGCATCGCCGCCTTCTCGTCGGGTCGCCGCGGGCGCTGACCCTGGCCTGGTGGTCCACCAGAACTGAGGTCTACGGCATACGGTTCGGCTCCGGGTCGGAGCGGAAGCTTCCGGGTTTCCGGAAGTTTCGCTTCCATCAGGACTGAAGCGGTTGCAGCGTGACCCTGGGTCGCACGGAGTCCACCGGCACGCAATGGTGGACCCATGCACGACGACATCACCCTCACGGTCGGGCGCGTCACCCGAGTCCTGACCGAACGGATCTGGCCCGCCGTCCACGCGGTGTCGGTGCCGCTCACGGTCGAGGCACGCACCCTCCCGGGTGAGCCCGTGCCACCGTCCGAGGGCCTTGCCCTCGACTACGAGCCGTATGCCGTGGGGGCACCCTGGGGCGCCGCCTGGGGTACGACGTGGTTCCGGTTGACGGGCGAGGTGCCCGCCGAGTGGGTCGGTCGCCGGGTGGAGGCTGTCGTCGACCTCGGGTTCGACGTGGCCGAGCCGGGGTTCCAGTGCGAAGGCTTCGTCTACCGGGCTGACGGAACGCCGGTGAAGGCCGCGAACCCGCGCAACCACTGGGCGCTCGTGACACCTCGCGCGACTGGCGGCGAACCGGTCGAGCTCTACGTCGAGGCGGCCTCGAACCCGGTGGTGTTCGGGCCGATTCGCTTCAAACCGACCACCCAGGGCGACCTGCTCACCGCGTCGCCCGACCTGCTGTATGCCACCCGCCGGATCGACCTTGCAGTCTTCGACGAGGAGGTCCACGCTCTCGCCCTCGACCTCGACGTGTTGCTCGGGTTGCAGGCAGAGCTGCCGGCAGGGCAGCGGCGGATGCGGATCCTCCAGGCAATCGACGACGCACTCGACCGGCTCGACCTGGCCGACGTGTCGGGCACGGCCACCGCCGCCCGCGCGGCCCTGGCGGACGTCCTGGAACGGCCGGCCACGGCGTCCCACGTGATCTCGGCCGTGGGGCACGCCCACATCGACTCGGCCTGGTTGTGGCCGGTGCGCGAGACCGTTCGCAAGGTCGCGCGGACCGCGGCGTCGATGACCGAGCTCATCGACGAGAGCCAGGACTTCGTCTTCGGCATGTCGAGTGCCCAGCAGTACGCCTGGGTCAAGGAACACCGGCCGGAGGTCTGGACGAGGGTCGTCGAGGCAGTGCGGGCCGGGCGTTTCCTGCCGCTTGGCGGCATGTGGGTCGAGAGCGACACCGTGATGCCGTCGGGCGAGTCGATGGTGCGCCAGTTCCTCTACGGACAGCGGTTCTTCGCCGAAGAGCTCGGCGTGAGCTGTCACGGGGTGTGGCTCCCCGACAGCTTCGGGTACTCACCGGCGCTGCCGCAGCTGGTGAGTCGCGCGGGGTTCGACTGGTTCTTCACCCAGAAGATCTCGTGGAACCAGGTCAACACCTTCCCGCACCACACCTTCCTCTGGGAGGGCATCGACGGGTCGCGGGTGCTGACCCACTTCCCACCGATGGACACCTACAACTCCGAGCTGTCCGGCGCCGAGCTCGCCCTCGCCGAACGCCAGTTCCGTGACCACCGCATCGCCTCCGGCTCGATCGCTCCCGTCGGCTGGGGTGATGGCGGCGGCGGCACGACCCGCGAGATGACGGGGCGAGCCCAACGGCTCGCTGACCTCGAGGGCAGCCCCAGGGTGCGCTGGGAGCACCCGGACGCGTTCTACGCCCGGACCCGGGACGAGCTGATGGGACCCGACGGGCAACCGCGTCCCGGCACACCGGTCTGGGTCGGCGAGCTCTACCTCGAGCTGCACCGGGCCACGCTCACGTCGCAGCACCGCACCAAGGCAGGCAACCGTCGCTGCGAGCACCTCCTCGTCGAGGCGGAGCTGTGGGCTGCCACGGCCGCGGTGCGCACGGGCGCGGCATACCCGCATGAGGAATTAGACGCGCTCTGGAAGCAGGTGCTGCTCCAGCAGTTCCACGACATCCTGCCGGGCACCTCAATCGCCTGGGTCCACCGCGAGGCGGTGGAGCAGTACACCCGCGTGGAACGCGAAGCAGAAGCCCTCGTGGCGCGGTCGTTGGCCGCACTGTCAGGCGACGGTAGCGCGCGCCTCGCGGTCAACGGGGCGGGCTGCGCGAGCGGTGGGGTGCCGGCCGGTGCGGGGGTGCGGACCCCCGCGGCCGTTGATGACACCGCCGATGGGGTCACGCCGGTGACGGTCGCGCGGGAGGGCGACGACGTGGTGGTCGACAACGGGGTGCTGCGTGTCGTGCTGTCGGCCGAAGGACTCGTCACGTCTGCGGTCGACCTCGCCACGGGCCGTGACGCCATCCCGGCCGGGGCTGTAGCCGGGCTGCTGCAGCTGCATCCTGACCTGCCGAACGAGTGGGATGCCTGGGACGTCGACCGGTTCTACCGCAACACGGTCCGCGACCTGCGTGAGGTGACCAGCCTTGACGCGTTCGTCGACGAGAACGGTGTGGCGCAGGTCGTGGTGGAGCGGCCAGTCTCGGTGGATTCCACTGTGCGACAGGTCTTTTCGCTGTCACCAGGATCCCGGACGCTGCACATCGCACAGGCCACTGACTGGCACGAGGTCGAGAGGTTCCTCAAGGTGGCCTTCCCGCTCGACGTCCGGGCCGAGCACACGAGTGCCGAGACGCAGTTCGGTCACCAGCGGCGCGTCACCCACGTGAACACGAGCTGGGAGGCGGCCCGTTTCGAGACGTCGATGCACCGGTTCGTGCACGTCGAGGAGCCCGGTTTCGGGGTGGGGATCGTCAACGACTCGACCTACGGCTACGACGTGGCGCGCAACTGGACCGAGGACGGGGTGACCACGACGATCCGCCTGTCCCTGCTCCGGGCGCCGCGGTTCCCCGATCCCGACACCGACCACGGCGTGCACACCCACCGCTACGGGCTGGTCGTCGGGACGGACGTCGACGGTGCCGCCCAGGAGGGCGTGGTGCTCAACACCCCAGCTCGGGTGGTCATCGGAGATCACGGGTTCGACGCGCTGGTTCGGGTGGACGGTACCGGCGTGCACCTGTCCTGCGTCAAGCTGGCCGCCGACCGCTCCGGCGACCTGGTGGTCCGCGTCCACGAGGCGCTCGGCGGGAGGGCATCGGCCACCGTCCATGTCGACCTCCCTGTGGCGTCGGTCGGCGAGGTCACCCTCCTCGAGGAACCACTCGACGACGGGCCAAGGTCACCCGACCCCGCTGCAGTCGCAATGACGCTCGGACCGTTCGAGGTGCGGACCCTGCGGTTCGCACTCGCCGCGTCGTCGCCGACCTAGGCGCAGTCGCACGCCACTCGAGTTCACCTCGCGGCATACGCCCGCGGGAGTATGCCGCGTCGCCTCCTGCGGGGGGACGCCGCCAGTGCGTCCCGTTCCCTACGCTGGCAGGCATGCGTGAGCCCGACGACCTGACCTGGGGTCCCCCGTGGATGCGTGGTCGGGACCAGTGGGCCCACCAGGATGCGCCTCCGATCGCGCGCTACGTCCTGGCCTTCGTGGTCGCGCTCATCCAGCTCGGCGGCAGCGTCGGCGCCGCGCACGGACAACCGGACCGACGCTCGCTCGACGGCCTCGCCGTGGTCCTGCTGCTCGTCGCCCCGCTGGCGATCACGGTGCTGCGCCGCTTCCCTGTGCAGACCATGGCCGCCATCGCAGCGGCCACGACGGCCTACCTCGCTCGTGGCTACCCCTACGGACCGGTCTTCCTCGGGCTCGCCATCGGGCTGGTGGCCACCGTGGTCCGCGGTCACCGCCTGGTCGCCTGGCTGGGTGCTGCCGCAGTGCTTGCAGGTGACGCGCTCGGCCGGCTCGCGTTCGACACGGCGCGGTGGTCGTGGCAGGCGCAGGGTGGCTTGCTGGCCTGGACCCTCGTGGTGCTCGCGGCCGCCGAGGTCCTCCGGAGCTGGCGTGAACGAGCGGCCACGTTCCGCCAGGCGGCGCGCGAGACCCGGTTGCGGCAGGCAGGCGAGGAGCGGCTGCGTATCGCGCAGGAGCTGCACGACGTCGTGGCGCACCACATGTCGCTGATCAACGTGCAGGCCGGGGTCGCCCTGCACCTGGCCGACCGCAAGCCAGAGCAGGTCGAACCGGCGCTGCTCGCCATCCGCGATGCCAGCAAGGAAGCGCTCACCGAGCTGCGGTCGCTCATCGAGGTGCTCCGCCTCGACGGAGCGCCGGCGCCCCGCTCGCCCGTGGCCAACCTGGCCGGCCTCGACGACATCGTCGAGCGCAGCGGCCATGCGGGCCTCCAGGTCACCAAGACGGTGACTGGGCAGCCGCGGCCGCTTCCCGCGGCAGCCGAGCTCGCGGCCTACCGGATCGTGCAGGAGGCGATCACCAACATCGTCCGTCACGCGCACGCAACACGGGCTGCGGTGACCCTCGACTACGGTGACGACAGGCTGTCGGTCACCATCGAGGACAGCGGCAACGGAGGCGCGGGGTTGGCAAAGCTGGTGCAGGGCAATGGAATCAGTGGCATGCAGGAGCGCGCCCGCGCCCTCGGCGGGGAGCTGAGGGTGCTGGCCGCACCCGGCGGCGGGATCCGGGTCGAGGCCGACCTCCCCACGGGGAGCCCGCGATGATCCGCGTCGTCCTCGCCGACGACCAGGCCCTGCTCCGGGCCGGGATCCGCGCCCTGCTGGACGCGGAGGACGACATCGACGTGGTGGGTGAGGCGTCCAACGGCGCCGAGGCGGTCGCGCTGGTGCGCGAGACCGCGCCCGACGTCGTGCTGATGGACATCCGGATGCCCGGGACCGACGGGCTCGAAGCCACCAGGCAGATCGCGGCCGACGAGCGGCTGTCAGGTACGCGGGTGGTCATGCTGACGACGTTCGACCTCGACGAGTACGTGTTCGAGGCGGTTCGGATCGGCGCCAGCGGCTTCCTCGTCAAGGACACCGAACCCGCCGAGCTGCTGCGCGGAGTCCGCGCGGTCGCTGCGGGTGACGCCCTGCTCAGCCCGGGTGTCACGCGGCGGTTGATCGGCGAGTTCGCCACCCGCAGCCGGCCCAACGCGTCGCCGGCCGCCAACCGGCTCGGCGAGCTGACCGAGCGCGAGCGTGAGGTCGTCGCCCTCGTCGGCGAGGGCCTCAACAATGACGAGATCGCGGGGCGGCTGTTCCTCAGTCCCGCGACCGCCAAGACCCACGTCAGCAGGTCGATGGTCAAGCTCCACGTCCGCGACCGCGCCCAGCTCGTCGTGCTCGCCTACGAGTCGGGCCTGGTGCGGCCGGGCTGGTCGGAGTAGCACCACCCCTCCGCCTACGCCCGGGGGAGCAGGTCAGGTGTCGCCCCCGGTGGGATTCGAAATGTGCTCTCCCACCGAAGGATTGAGGTGTCAGCTCAATCCGACCAAGGAGTCACCATGACCACCGTCATCGCCACCGCGGCAACCGCAGCCGGCTTGGCTACCCACCACGACCACTGGAACGGCCCCGGGCCGTGGTGGCCGATCTTCCCCTTCCTGTGGCTGCTGTTCATCGTCGGCCTCTTTGCCAGCTTCCGCTTCTTCGGGATGCGTCGCTGGCGTCAGGTGCAGGGCTACGCCGGCACCCGCGCCGGTGCGGCCAAGCTCGCCGAGCGCTACGCCGCCGGCGAGATCGACGAGCAGGAGTACGAGCGCCGGCTCGCCACCCTCAAGCGGATGGGCTCGTCATGACCGGCTCCGACCCTGTCGTCGAGCTCCGTGACCTGACCAAGAAGTACGGCCAGCTCGCCGCGGTGGACGGGGTCAACCTGACCGTCCACCGCGGGGAGGTCTTCGGGTTCCTCGGCCCGAACGGCGCCGGGAAGACCACGACCCTGCGGATGCTGCTCGGCCTCATCCGCCCCACGAGCGGCGACGCTGCAGTCCTGGGTGTGCGCCCGGGCGACCCGGACGCGTTGCGGCGCATCGGTTCCCTCATCGAGGGCCCCGGCTTCTACCCCTACCTCACCGGCCGCACCAACCTCCGGACCATGGCGAGGTATGCCGGTGTCCCGGCGTCCAACGTCGGCCCGGCTCTCGAGGCCGTCGGTCTCGCAGACCGTGCGGGTGACAAGTTCGGGACCTACTCGCTGGGCATGAAGCAGCGCCTCGGCGTGGCCGCGGCCCTCCTCAAGGACCCGGAGCTGGTCATCCTTGACGAGCCCACGAACGGCCTTGACCCGCAAGGCATGCGGGACATGCGCGAGCTCATCGTCGATCTCGGCCGCCAGGGACGGACCGTCATCCTGTCGAGCCACCTGATGGGCGAGGTGCAGCAGATCTGCGAGCGGGTTGCCGTCATCGACCGCGGCCGCATCGTGCGGGAGGGCACCGTCGAACAGCTGCGCGGGGACACCGAGCTCGAGCTCGTCGCCACTCCGTCGGACGTGGCCGTCGCTACCCTCCGCGCGCTCTCCTTCGTCGACGACGTGCGCACCGAGGCCGGGTGCCTGCTCGTCAAGGTGGGCACCCGGCATACCGCGGAGATCACCCGCGCCCTCGTCCACGCCGGCGTTGCCGTGACCGGCGTGCGCCGCACCGAGCGCGAGCTCGAGGACGTCTTCTTCGACCTGACCACTCATGAGGACAAGGAGCTCAGCCATGTCTGACCTCGTCAACGTCACCCGGGCCGAGCTGGCCAAGCTGGTCCGTCGGCCGGCAGCCTGGGTGCTGCTCGCCGCGGCCATCACGCTCGACCAGGTCTTCGGTTTCGTCATCCCCTACCTGTCCTACAAGAACGGCTCCGGGGGAGCCATGACCGACGGCGAGTCCCCGGCCCAGCTGCTCGCCGGGACGCTGCCCGCCCAGGTGATCACGAACACGACGGCAGCGTTCCCGGTCTTCGCGGGCGCACTGGCCCTGGTGCTCGGCGCCCTGGTCGCCGGCAACGAGTTCACCGGCGGCACCCTCAAGACCCTGCTCACCCAGGGACCGCGGCGCGCCTCGGTGTTCGGCGGCCAGCTGCTGGCCCTCGTCACAGCGGTCGGTGTCGGCGTGCTGGCGCTCTTCCTGACCTGTGCTGCAAGCGCTCTGGGCATCGCACTAGTCGAGGACCAGGCCGTCGGGTGGCCCTCGATCGGGGACCTGGCTGCCGGGCTCGGGTCGGGGTGGCTGGTGATGGCGATGTGGGCCTCGCTCGGCGCGGTCTTCGGCGTCGTGCTGCGTTCGGTCGCTCTGCCGATCGGCCTGGGAGTCGTGTGGATCCTGGGCATCGAGAACCTCATCTCGGCCGTGGCCCGCACCTCCCTCACGGCGCTGCAGCCACTGCGGGACCTGCTGCCCGGCGTGAGCTCGGGCTCGCTGATCAGCTCGGTGCTGCCCGTGCAGATCGGACCGCTGCCTCCCGGTGTGCAGTCGACCGTGAGCGGCGAGCGTGGCCTGGCGACCGTTGCCGCGTATGCCGTCGTGGCGGCCCTCACCGTCGTTGTCGTCGGTCGTCGCCGGGACGTGAGCGCGTAGGGAGACGCGAGCTGGGCGTCAGCCGGCCATGCTGGCGAGCTGGACCTCGATCTGCTCAGCCGACAGCACGTGCTGGATCACCATGGTGGCCGCGCCGAGCACGCCGGCGTGGTCGCCGGTGCGTGCGGCGACGATCTGCAGCTCGCCGGTGGCCAGGGGCAGGGAGCGTCCGTAGACGACCTCGCGCACTCCCGCGAGCAGGCTCTCGGCCGACTGCGCGAGGATGCCGCCCACAACGATGACCTCGGGGTTGAGCATGCTGACACAGGTCGCCAGGACCTCGCCGATGTCGCGGCCGGCCTGGCGCACCGCGTGCGCAGCTGTGACGTCGCCGGCGCGGACGAGGTCGACCAGTCCGCGACTGTCCGACGCCTCGATTCCCTGTGTTCGCAAGGCTTTCACGATCGCCGGCCCACTGGCGATGGCCTCGAGACACCCGAGGTTGCCGCAGGTGCACAGGGCGTCGCCGCCGTGTGGCGCCGCCACGTGGCCGAGGTCGCCGGCCGCGCCCTTGGCACCGCGATGGAGGCGTCCGCTGCTGATGATGCCGGCGCCGATACCCGTGGCCACCTTGACGAAGACGAGGTGCTCCACGTGCGGGTAGACGGCGGCGTGCTCACCGAGCGCCATGATGTTGACGTCGTTGTCCACGAGGACAGGCGCACCCAGCCCGGCTGACACGTGGGCCGGGACGTCGTAGCCGTCCCAGCCGGGCATGATCGGCGGTGCGGCAGGCTTGCCGGTCGAGTGCTCGACTGGGCCGGGGAGGCCGATGCCGACGCCGGCCAGGTCCTGTCGCGTGCGTCCGGCGGACTTCAGCAGCGCCTTGCCGGTGCGGACCAGCGAGTCCAGGACGAGACGGGGCCCCAGGGTGATGTCGAGCTGCTCGGCGCGCTCCGCGATGACGGTGCCGTTGAGGTCGGTGAGGGCGACGAGGGAGTGGGTCGCCCCGATGTCGGCGCCGAGCACGACGCGGGCCCGGGGGTTGAAGGCGAACCTGGCCGGGGGGCGGCCGCCGGTCGACGCGGCTTCACCTGAGGGCGCCAGCAGCCCAGCAGCGAGGAGAGCGTCGACCCGGGTGCCGACCGTCGAGCGCGCCAGCCCGGTGAGCTGGATGAGCTCGGCCCTCGTGCGTGGGGTCCCGTCCCGCATGAGCTGCAGCAGGTCGCCGGCGCCGGAGGTCCCGGCGACGGTGGCAAGGAGGCCTGCGCTGTTCACGGTGGTAGTGAAGCACAGCGGACTTCTCTCGGCACATCAGACAGATGATCGTGGGCGACATCAAACTTTTGCTTGACGGGTGCGCAAAAGTAGGGCTACCTTCCGGAGCATGACCCGAGGCACCGGCGCCTCGCCCTTGCTGGTGATGGCCGACATCGTGAAACGCTTCCCCGGCGTGGTCGCCCTACGTGGCGTCGACCTCGAGGTGCGCCCGGGCGAGGTCCACTGCCTGCTCGGTCAGAACGGCGCAGGGAAGTCCACGCTCATCAAGGTCCTGGCCGGTGTGCACTCGCCCGACGAGGGCCGGATCTCGTGGAACGGCAACGACATCCAGCTGTCGCACCCGCAGGCGGCGATGGACCTCGGCATCGCGACCATCTACCAGGAGCTCGACCTCGTCGAGGGCCTCACGGTCGCCGAGAACATCTACCTCGGGCACGAGAAGACGCGGTTCGGCTTCTCTCGCCGGGCCGAGGCCTCCCGCGCCACCGCAGCGCTGCTCGCCCGGCTCGGGCACCCCGAGATCTCCCCGTCCGCCGAGGTCGGCAGTCTCTCGGCAGCTGGTCAGCAGATCGTCAGCATGGCCCGGGCGCTGTCCCGCGACGCCCGTCTGATCGTAATGGACGAGCCCTCAGCGGTGCTCGACAGCGGCGAGGTGCAGCGGCTGTTCAAGGTCATCCGCGACCTCACCGCAGACGGCGTCGCCGTCATCTACATCTCGCACCGGCTCGAGGAGATCCGCACCATCGGCGACCGCGTGACGGTCCTCAAGGACGGCGCCACGGTCGCCACCGGGCTCGAGGCCCGCGAGACCCCGACCGCGGAGATCATCCGGCTGATGACCGGCCGGGCGATCGAATACGTCTTCCCCCCGCGTCCCGGCGTCCCGGACGGCGATCCGCTGCTGTCCGTGGTGGGCCTTGCTCGCGCGGGTGAGTTCTCCGACATCAGCTTCGACGTCCGACCTGGCGAGGTCCTCGGTCTGGCCGGGCTCGTGGGCGCCGGTCGCTCCGAGATCGTCGAGACCGTCTTCGGCGCCCGCAAGGCCGACCGCGGCACCGTCTCGGTCGCCGGGCGCACCCTGCGCCCGGGATCGGTCGACGCGGCCGTCCGCGCCGGCGTCGGGCTCTGCCCGGAGGAGCGCAAGAGCCAAGCCCTGCTGCTCGGTGACTCGGTGGCGAGGAACATCTCCCTCGCCAGCCTGGCCCGCTTCGGGAGGGCTGGGTTCCTGGGCTCGGACGGCGAGCGGCGCGCCGCCGAAGAACAGGTCAAGGCCCTCGACGTGCGGCCCGGCAAGGTCGACGCCGAGATGCGGACGCTCTCCGGCGGCAACCAGCAGAAGGTCGTGCTGGCCCGCTGGCTGCTCCGGGACTGCAAGGTCCTGCTGCTCGACGAGCCCACCCGTGGCGTCGACGTCGGCGCACGCTCCGAGATCTACGCGCTCGTGCGCCGGCTCGCCGACAGCGGTGTCGCCGTCGTCGTCGTGTCGAGCGAGATCGAGGAGGTCCTCGGCCTCTCCGACCGCGTCCTGGTCATCGGTGAAGGAAGTCTGCTGCACGAGGGCCCGAGCCCCGAGATCGACGAGCACGGTGTGCTCGACATCATCATGAGAGGAGACGCCGCATGAGCGTCGACGCGACCGCGCAGAACGGTGCCCCGGGACGCAGCGGGTCTCCGGTGCCCGATCCGGACCGCCAGCAGACGGTGGCACCGGAGGCCACGCACCAGAGCCGCTTCACCGCGCTGCTCGCCAGCTCGTTCGGCCGCAACCTGGGTCTGGTGATCGCCCTGGTCCTCCTCTGCGTGGTGGGCCTCGCCACGGCCGGCGACCGCTTCGGCACGTTCGACAACGCGATGACGATCCTGCGCCTCGCCTCGGTGATCGGGGTGATCAGCGTCGGCATGACCTTCGTCATCAGCGGCGGTGGCATCGACCTGTCCGTCGGCGCCATCGTCGCCCTCGGGTCGGTCTGGGCGACGACCGTCGCCACCCAGGCGATGGCCGCGGACGTCCACTGGATCGTCATGGTCTTCACCGCGGTCCTCGTCGGCGCCGCGTGCGGCCTGGTCAACGGGGTGCTCATCGCCTATGGGCGGATCGCGCCCTTCATCGTCACGCTGGCGATGCTGGCGGCCGCCCGCGGGCTCGCCGAGATCATCGCCAAGCGACGCACCCAGATCATCACCGACCGCGACTTCATCGACTTCTTCAACGGCAACGTCATGGGCGTTCCCGTGCTCGTGATCATGTTCGCACTCGCGGCCGTGGTCGGCTGGCTCCTGCTCAACCGCACGACGTTCGGCCGTCGCACGCTCGCCGTCGGTGGGAACCCGGAGGCGGCCCGCCTCGCCGGCATCAAGGTCCAGCGCCAGACCGCCTACCTCTACATCCTGCTCGGCGTCGCCTGCGGCATCGCGGCCGTCATGATCATGGCGCGCACCACGACCGGCTCGTCGACGCACGGGCAGCTCTACGAGCTCGACTCCATCGCCGCTGTCGTCATCGGCGGAACCCTGCTGAGCGGGGGCCGCGGAACGATCGTCGGCACCGTGTTCGGCGTCCTCATCTTCACGACCCTGACCAACGTCTTCACACTCAACGACCTCGACACCTCGACCCAGGCCGTTGCCAAGGGCGCCATCATCATCGCCGCCGTGCTGCTCCAGCAGCGGGTGGCCGGGCGCTCCCACAAGACCTGAGGCACCGACCCGCTCTCGAGGTCCCGCCTCGCCAGCTCTCGCAGCACCATCCAGCTCAGCCGCACGGCATACCCGCTCGTCACCCAGCCCAGCCATCTCGCTGAGCACCTCAAAGGAGAGATCATGACAGTCCTTCGCTCCACCCGATCCCGCGGAATCCGTGTCGCTGCAGGCCTCGGCGTCCTGGTGGTCGTCGCTGCCGGGTGCACCGGCAACAGCGCCGACGACGGCACCGGCTCGCAGAGCAGCGCTCCTCGCGCGGCCAGTGACAACGACGCCCCCGGCAAGAAGGTCGTCATCGGGTTCTCGGGTCCCGCGGCCGACCACGGCTGGCTCGGCGCCATCAACAGTGCCGCCAAGGCCGAGGC
This sequence comes from Pedococcus bigeumensis, assembly GCF_006438965.1. GTDB lineage: Bacteria > Actinomycetota > Actinomycetes > Actinomycetales > Dermatophilaceae > Pedococcus > Pedococcus bigeumensis_A. The sequence continues at coordinate 411,730 of NZ_RCZM01000005.1, read as the reverse complement.
GGGGAAGTACTCGGACGTCGAGTTCCGGACCGCTGAGGGCACCAACGACGCCAGCCTGCAGATCAGCCAGATCGAGACCTTCATCAACGACAAGGTCGACGCCATCGTGCTGCTGCCGACCGACGGTGCCGCGCTCACCGAGGTCGCGACCAAGGCCATGAACGCCGGGATCCAGGTCGTCAACGTCGACCGCGAGTTCTCCAGCCCATTCGCCGCCCGCACCACCATCCTCGGCGACAACTACGGCATGGGCGTCAGCGCCGGCACCTACGCCTGCAAGCTGGTCAAGGACAAGAACCTCAGCAACCCCGTCATCGCCGAGATCGCCGGCATCGACGCGCTCCCGCTGACCCAGGACCGCAGCAAGGGCTTTGCCGACGCCCTGAAGGCCTGTGGCCAGACGGTCGACAACCGCGTTGCCGCCGCCTTCACCGTCGAGTCCGGCGAGAAGGAGGCGTCGAACCTCCTCCAGGCCGCGAAGAAGATCGACATCATCTGGAACCACGACGACGACCAGGGCATCGGCGTCATGCAGGCCTTCGACAACGCCAACCGCCACGAGTTCGCCTTCATCGGTGGCGCCGGCTCGTCGAACGCCATGCAGTGGATCAAGGACGGCAAGATGGAGGCCACGGTCATCTACCCGCCGACACAGGCCGCTGACGGTGTGCGGCTGGCCCGCCTGCTCGTCCAGCAGAAGGGCCTCTCCGACCTGGTCCAGGTCGAGGTCCCGCGTCGCATCGTCCTCAACGCCCCCGTGGTGACCAAGGCGAACGTCGACAAGTACCTGCCGCTCGGCTTCAAGTCCTGACGGTCGTCATCAGTTCCGGTGCCCGCGGGGAGGCGACCCCGCACCCGCGGGCACCGGCTCCACGACGGACCGACGACACACGGCGGAAGGGTGCCTCGATGTCATCACACGACCGGCCGACCATCGGGATCGGCATGATCGGTTACTCCTTCATGGGCCAGGCCCACTCCCACGGGTGGCGCAACGCCCGCAGCTTCTTCGACCCGGCGCTCATGCCCGAGCTCGTGGTGATCAGCGGCCGCGACGGCGCCGCAGCGAGCGACGTCGCGAGGAGGTTCGGCTGGCGGCACGTCGAGACCGACTGGCGTGAGCTCATCGCCCGGGACGACGTCGACCTGGTCGACATCTGCACGCCCGGCGACACCCACGCCGAGATCGCCCTGGCTGCGCTCGCGGCCGGCAAGCACGTCCTGTGCGAGAAGCCGCTGGCCAACACGGTCGAGGAGGCCATCGCCATGGCCGACGCTGCGAACCGGGCACGGGCCGACGGCATCCGGTCGATGGTCGGGTTCACCTACCGCAGGGTCCCTGCCATCACCCACGCGCGGAACCTGGTGCGGGACGGGCGGATCGGCGAGATCCGGCACGTGCGGGCACAGTACCTGCAGGACTGGCTCACCGACCCGGAGTCCCCGCTCACGTGGCGGCTGCGGAAGGACCGGGCCGGTTCCGGCGCCCTCGGCGACATCGGGGCCCACGTCATCGACCTCACCCAGTTCATCACGGGCGAGCAGCTGGCCGGCGTCAGCGCGATCACCGAGACGTTCGTCAAGGAACGCCCGCTCTCCGGCGCGGTCCACGGCCTGCGGGCCGAGGTGAGCGAAGGACGTGGGCAGGTCACCGTGGACGACGCGGCTGTCTTCGTCGGTCGGTTCACCGGTGGTGCGCTGGCCACCTTCGAGGCGACCCGGTTCGCGACGGGGCGCAAGAACGCGATTCGCCTGGAGATCAACGGGTCTGGTGGCAGCATCGCCTTCGACTTCGAGGACATGAACGTCCTCAGCTTCTTCGACGCCTCCGCGCCGGCGACCGAGGCCGGGTTCACCCGGATCCTCGTCACCGAACCCGAGCACCCCTATGTCGGGGGCTGGTGGCCGGCCGGTCACGGCCTGGGCTACGAGCACGCGTTCACCCACCAGGCCGTCGACCTCCTCGAGGCCATCGCCGAGGGGCGCGACCCGGAGCCGTCGTTCGCCGACGGTCTCGCCATCCAGCGCGCCCTGGCAGCTGTCGAGACCAGTGCAGCGAGTGGCGCGGCCTGGACTCCCATCGAGCTGGTCGCTGCGCCGTCGTGACCATCGCACCGACCGATCCGCCCGCCCACGTCCCGGAAGGAGGTCCACGGTCCGTTCCGCTACACCCCCTGTCATTGCAGTGACGAAGGAGCAGCATGAACACCCAGCACCAACCCAACCCCCTCGAGCTGGTCAAGGGGCTCGGCCTCAACCGCCGCCAGTTCCTGGCCGCCACCACCGGCATGGCCGCGGCAGCGACCGTGGCCGGGATTCCCCTTGCCACCTCTGCGAGCGCGGCCCCCGGCGCCAACGGCGTCGTCGTCCCGCCCGGCAAGCGGGGAATCATCCTCTACACGGTTCGTGACGCGATCTCGCGCGACCCGGCTACCACGCCCTACGCGTCCGGCTTCAAGGCGGTCCTCGAGGAGCTCGGCCGGATCGGCTACAAGCAGGTGGAGTTCGCCGGGTTCGGCCAGCACGCCAACGCGCCGGGCGGCAACGTCAACACCGTCGCCGGCGCCCAGCTGCTGCGAACCTGGCTGGACGACAACGGGATCGAGGCCGAGGGCAACCACGGCAGCATCCCGTCGACCGTCACCGACGCCACGCTGGCCCAGTTCGACGCGGCCTGCGAGGTGGCCAACATCCTCGGCATGGGACACATCGGCACGGGCAACGACCCGACCGGCAGCGCCTACCTCGCCGACTGGGTCGCGGCCGCCGAGCGCTGGGACGTCTTCGGGCAGCGAGCCGCCTCGCACGGGCTGAAGCTCTACACGCACAACCACGACGTCGCCTACAGCTTCCTGCTTGACAGCGGCCCGCTGGACGCCCAGGGTCGCCCGACCCGCTCCTCCGGAACCCGCCGCCTGGAGCACTTCCTCGCCAACACCGACCCGGCGTACGTCTACCTCGAGATGGACATCTACTGGGCGCACGTCGCGAAGTACAAGCACACGGCATACACGGCTGCGGACGGGAGCACGGTCACCTCGATCTTCAACCCGCTCTCGGTCGTCCAGAAGCAGCCGATCCGCTTCCCCTTGTTCCACGCCAAGGACGGCGACTCGCGACCCGACCTCGCGAACGGCTACGAGATGGTGCCGTTCGGGACCGGCGACATCGACTACAAGACGTTCCTGACCCAGACCGGGGCCAAGGGCTACCACAACCCGATGTACGAGCAGGACACTGCACCGGGCGGGGCTGCCAACCCAGGTCAGTCGCTCGAGTACTCGCGCATCAGCTACCAGAACATGGCCGCGCTGCGCGGCTGACCGACCCGCGTGCCGCCCGACTCTCGTGGGCGACACGCGGGACCGGTCCCCGGCATGCGGTAGACCGTTGCAGCGGCACCGCACGCCGGGGACCGGCTTCCGCCCCGACTCTCTGCAAGCAGGACGTGACCCGGATTCTACGGACGTGGACCGGACCAGGAGCACCCTTTGGAGGACACCGTGGCTCGACCGATCACCCTCTTCACCGGACAGTGGGCCGACCTCCCGTTCGAGGAGGTATGCCGGCTGGCCGCCTCCTGGGGGTACGACGGGCTCGAGATCGCGTGCTGGGGCGACCACTTCGAGGTGGACCGCGCCCTGGCGGAGGACGACTACGTGGCGGGCCGCCGCGAGATCCTCGAGCGGCACGGGCTCGGGGTGTGGGCGATCTCCAACCACCTCGTCGGGCAGGCGGTCTGCGACGACCCGATCGACCAGCGGCACCAGGACATCCTGCCGGCGGCCATCTGGGGCGACGGTGACCCCGAGGGCATCCGACAGCGTGCTGCCCAGCGGATGGCCGACACGGCCCGGGCCGCAGCCAAGCTCGGGGTGGACGTCGTCATCGGCTTCACCGGCTCGGCGGTCTGGAAGTACGTCGCGATGTTCCCGCCGGTCTCGGCAGCCACGGTCGAGGCGGGGTACCAGGACTTCGCCGACCGCTGGAACCCGATCCTCGACGTCTACGACGAGGTGGGCGTCCGCTTCGCCCACGAGGTGCACCCGAGCGAGATCGCCTACGACTACTGGACCACCGTCCGCACGCTGGAGGCCATCGACCACCGGCCGGCGTTCGGGCTGAACTGGGACCCGTCGCACATGGTCTGGCAGGACCTCGACCCGGCGGCCTTCATCTGGGACTTCCAGGACCGGATCTACCACGTGGACTGCAAGGACGTCCGGATGCGAGTCGGCAACGGCCGCAACGGTCGGCTGTCCTCGCACCTGCCGTGGGCCGACCCGCGCCGCGGGTGGGACTTCGTTTCCACCGGCCACGGCGACGTACCGTGGGAGGACTGCTTCCGCACCCTCGGTGCGATCGGCTACTCCGGTCCGATCTCGGTGGAGTGGGAGGACGCCGGGATGGACCGGCTGGTCGGTGCAGCGGAGGCGGTGGGGTTTGTGCGGCGGCTGGCCTTCGAACCCCCTGAGGCTGCGTTCGACGCCGCCTTCAGCTCGAGCAAGGACACGGATGCCACCGAACTAGGGAGCGACTCATGAGCGACTTCACGCCGACCCGCGACGACAAGTTCTCGTTCGGGCTGTGGACCGTCGGCTGGCAGGGCGTCGACGTCTTCGGTGGCGCCGTGCGCCCGCCGCTGGACCCGGCCGAGGCGGTGCACCGGCTGTCCGACCTCGGTGCCTGGGGCATCACCTTCCACGACGACGACGTCATCCCGTTCGGCAGCACCGCGGCGCAGCGGCTCGAGCGGATGGCGCCGTTCCGCAAGGCCCTCGCCGACACCGGACTGGTCGTGCCGATGGTCACGACGAACCTGTTCTCCCACCCGGTCTTCCGTGACGGCGGGTTCACCAACAACGACCGCGACGTGCGTCGGTTCGCGATCCGCAAGGTGGCCGACAACATCGACCTCGCGGTCGAGCTCGGCGCCACGACCTTCGTGGCGTGGGGTGGCCGCGAGGGAGCCGAGTCCGGTGCGGCCAAGGACGTCCGGGCGGCGCTGGACCGCTACAAGGAGGCCTTCGACCTCCTCGGCGACTACGTCCTCGCCCAGGGCTACGACCTGCAGTTCGCCCTCGAGCCCAAGCCGAACGAGCCGCGCGGCGACATCCTCCTCCCGACCATCGGGCACGCGCTGGCCTTCATCAACGAGCTCGAGCACCCGGAGCTGGTCGGGCTCAACCCCGAGGTCGGCCACGAGGAGATGGCCGGGCTCAACTACGCGCACGGCATCGCGCAGGCGCTGTGGCACGGCAAGCTCTTCCACCTCGACCTCAACGGTCAGCACGGCCCGCGGTTCGACCAGGACCTGCGGTTCGGTGCGGGCAACGCCCGTGGGGCGTTCTGGACGGTCGACACCGTCGAGCACGGTGGCTACCACGGCCCCCGTCACTTTGACTTCAAGCCGCCACGCACCGAGGACATGGACGGCGTCTGGGCATCGGCGTCCGGCTGCATGCGCAACTACCTGATCCTCAAGGAGAAGTCGCGTGCCTTCAGGGCCGACCCGGAGGTGCAGGAGGCCCTAGTCGCCGCGCGGCTCGACCAGCTGGCGGTCCCCACCCTCTCGGTCGGCGAGTCGCTGGCGGACCTGCGCGCCGAGGCCTTCGACCCGGAGGAGGCAGGCGTTCGCGGCATGGCGTTCGAGCACCTGGACCAGCTCGCGCTGGAGCACCTCTACGGCGTGCGCAGCTGACCTCGCCGCTCCCACGGATTGTTGCCAAACCCCTTGGGAGGTATGACAATCAAAGTGTTCGGCCCGCCTTGGATCGACGGACCGCCTTCAAGGAAAGGTGGTTGCTACCACCATGAAGCGATGGACCCATCCACAGGATCTCGTTGCTCTGATCGCTGGCGCCTACGCGGCCCTCTCGCCGTTGTGGACCACCACGACGGGTCGGGCGACCACAACCATGGTCGTGCTCGGCGTCATCACCGCAGCCCTCGCCCTGATCGAGCTGGTGAGGCCGGACATGATGTCCGTCGAAGGACTCACCGCCCTCATGGGCGCACTCATGATCGCCGCTCCCTGGGTGATGGGCTTCAGCGGCACCCGACCGGTGGCCTGGACCTCGTGGATCGCCGGCGCGGTCGTCCTCGTGGTCGGTGCCGCGGACCTGCAGGTCACCCGGTCGCACCACAGGGGCACGATGGCGACCTCGCACTAGGGGTTCAAGGCCTCGCACCAGGGGGGTCGTCAGACGACGCTCAACAGCGCCAGCGCATAGGCGCACTCGGGGTCGGGGTCACGGAAGGTGCCCCGGCCCCCTTCGTCCTCGACCTGGACGAGCCAGTCGTCGCCGTCCCGGTGCAGACCGACGAACCGCTCGCCCAGCAGCACCCTCAGCTGGTCCTCGCGCGGCATCCACAGCGCGCTGTCCAGGGTGACCGAGTCGAGTGCCCACTCGGTGGTCCCGTTGAACGCCAGCAAGGGCTGGCCCTTGAAGGTGTGCACGTCGATCGTGAGGTGGCTGATCCAGAACACCTCGCCGACGACGTTGGGCTGGTCGATCGTGAACCGGTCGCCCGGGGTGGGCTCCCAGAGCACCCCGCCCTGGCTGAGGCTGCGTGACAGCTCCACCGTGATCATGACTCGAGCCTACGTCGCCGCGGGCGACCGGTCGCGGCCGACGACGAGAGACGACGAAGAGGTATGCCGCGCAGCCCGAGCTCGCACGCGGCATACCTCCGTCCTTGGGTGGCGTTGTCCGCGCACGGCCTCAGAGGAGGTCGAACGCGCGGAGCTCGTCCTCGGACATCAGGCGCGAACGGATGAGGAAGCGCACACCTTCGGGCGCCTCGACGGAGAAGCCGCTGCCCCGCCCCTTGACCACGTCGACCGTGAGGTGGGTGTGCTTCCAGTAGGCATACTGCGAGACGGACATCCAGAACTCGATGGGATCCAGGACCCCGCCCACGGCAAGCTCGGCGAGCAGCACGTCGGCGTCACCGGTGATGAACTCGCCTGCGGGATAACACATCGGGGAGCTGCCGTCGCAGCACCCTCCGGACTGGTGGAACATCAGCGGGCCGTGCTTCGCAGTGAGGCGGCGGAGCAGGTCCGCCGCCTCACGCGAGAGGTCGACCCGGTTGTGCTGCGGGTCCGACACCGACGCGGACGTCGGGTCGGTGGCAGCCTCCGGTGAGGTCATCGGTCTAGAAGAAGCCGAGGGCGTCGGGTGAGTAGGAGACGAGGAGGTTCTTCGTCTGTTGGTAGTGGTCGAGCATCATCTTGTGGTTCTCGCGACCGATGCCGGACTGCTTGTAGCCACCGAACGCCGCGTGGGCGGGGTACTGGTGGTAGCAGTTCGTCCAGACCCGGCCGGCCTTGATGCCGCGGCCCATCCGGTAGGCCCGGGACCCGTCGCGGGTCCACACGCCGGCGCCGAGGCCGTAGAGCGTGTCGTTGGCGATCTCGAGCGCCTGCGCCTCGTCGCTGAAGCTGGTCAGCGAGACGACCGGGCCGAAGATCTCCTCCTGGAAGACCCGCATCGAGTTGTCGCCCTCGAAGACGGTCGGGGTGACGTAGTAGCCCTCGGCGAGGTCGCCGTCGAGGACGTTGCGCTCGCCGCCGGTGAGCACCTTGGCGCCCTCCTGCCGGCCGATGTCGAAGTAGGACAGGATCTTCTCGAGCTGGTCGTTGCTGGCCTGGGCGCCGACCATCGTGGTCGTGTCGAGCGGGTCGCCCTGGATGATCTTCTCCACGCGCTCGATGGCGTCGCCGACGAAGTCGCTGTAGATCGACTGCTGCACGAGGGCTCGTGACGGGCAGGTGCAGACCTCGCCCTGGTTGAGCGCGAACATCGAGAAACCCTCGAGGGCCTTGTCGTAGAACGCATCCGACTCCGCTGCGACGTCGTCGAAGAAGACGTTGGGGCTCTTGCCGCCCAGTTCCAGCGTGACCGGGATGATGTTCTGCGAGGCGTACTGCATGATCAGGCGGCCGGTCGTCGTCTCGCCGGTGAAAGCCACCTTCGCGACCCGCGGCGAGGACGCGAGCGGCTTGCCGGCCTCGACGCCGAAACCATTCACCACGTTGAGGACGCCGGCCGGGATGAGGTCGCCGATGAGCTCGAGGAGCTTGAGGATGGACCAGGGCGTCTGCTCGGCGGGCTTGAGGACCACCGCGTTGCCGGCGGCCAGGGCGGGCGCGAGCTTCCAGGTGGCCATCAGGATCGGGAAGTTCCACGGGATGATCTGCGCGACCACGCCAAGCGGCTCGTGGAAGTGGTAGGCGACGGTGTCGGAGTCGATCTCGCTGCTCGAACCCTCTTGGCCGCGCAGCACACCGGCGAAGTAGCGGAAGTGGTCGACGGTCAGCGGGAGGTCCGCGGCCAGGGTCTCGCGGACCGGCTTGCCGTTGTCCCAGGTCTCGGCGATGGCCAGCGCCTCGAGGTTCTCCTCGATGCGGTCGGCGATCCGGTTGAGGATGAGCGAGCGCTCGCCCAGGGACGTCTTGCCCCACGCCGGGGCGGCGGCGTGCGCAGCGTCCAGGGCCGCCTCGATGTCCTCGACCGTGCCACGGCCGACCTCGGTGAAGGCCCGGCCGGTGACCGGGGAGATGTTCTCGAAGTACTCGCCCTTCTTCGGCTCGACCCAGTTGCCGCCGATGAAGTGCCCGTAGCGCGGCTCGACCGTAACCTTCGAGCCTTCGGATCCGGGGGGTGCGTAGACCGTCATCGCTGTTCTCCCAACGTCTTTGGTGGTGCCCCGCTGCGGGGTTGGGGTGACGTTAGGCAGCGCAACGTTGCGAGCACGTTGCACGCCGCGAGCGCACACTGCCAGGTATGCCGCACGGCGGAGTTGCGACGTGCAGTGGCGCACCGCCGGGGGTGCGGCGAGCGTGGAAGGCGGTGCCAACGCGGCATACTGCACGTCGTTGCGCCGCCTCCGGCACGGGGTGAGCCGGGACTTCGTGGGTCAGAGGCCGTGTTCGCGGTCGAGCCGGGCGATCTGGCCGGCGACGAGGGGCCGCAGCGGAGAGGCAGTGGTGAGGCAGGCCATCTGGGCCGTCCACATCTCGTAGTCGTCCGCGCCCCATGCCGACCGGGTCCAGGTGGACATCAGGTCGGGCTCGCGGCTGGCCAGGACCGCGCGCCGCAGCTGACTCTCGACATGGCTGCGCAGCCGCGCGATGCCCGGCGCGGTCGAGTGGGGGAGAAGGGGACCTCGGTAGGCCCGCAGCGCGACATCGACCGAGCCGGCGGCGAGGTGCGCCTCCACGGCGAGCCAGTCGGCAGTCACCTCGGCCGCGAGCCGGTAGGGGCGCGAGGCCAACAGGTCCTCGCCCAGCAGGGCACGGAGCCGGTTCAGCTCGGCTCGCAGCGTGGACGTGGTCACGTCCTCCTCGTAGAGCAGCACGGCGAGCTCGTCGCCGGACAGCCCTCGCGGTGCGGACGCCAGGAGCAGCACGATCTCGCTGTGCCGCGGGCTCAGCCGCAGCGTCCTGCTGGCGCCGCGGCCGTCATCGACCGAGAGCAGGGCGTCGTTGCGACCCAGACCCTGCAGCGACAACCCGATCCCGGTGTGGCTCGAGCGCGGGGCCTCGCGGCCGCGCGTGAGCAGTGCGCGGGCCAGCTCGGACTCGGCCATCCGGGCGGCCGCCCGCACCATGGCCATGGTCTGCGGGACGACGATCTGCTCGCCACCGGTGATGTCGAGGACCCCGAGCAGGGTGCCGTTGGTGGGGTCGTGGATGGGGGTGGCCGCGCAGCTCCAGCGCTGCACCGACCGGCGGAAGTGCTCCGCGCCGATGATGTTCACCGCCTGGTCGAGGGCCAGCGCCATCCCGGGAGCGTTGGTCCCGGCGAGCCGCTCGTCCCAGTTGCTGCCCTCGACGAAGCCGATGCTCTCGGCCCGGCGCAGCACGCTCGGCGTCCCGCACACCCACAACAGCTGTCCTGCGGCGTCGGAGACCGCCATGATCGCGTCGCAGTCACGGGCGGCCCGTCCGAGCACGTCGTCGAGCAGCGGGAAGACCTGCGCGAGCGGGTGCGCCTCCCGGTGGTCGCGCAGGGCGTCGGCGGGCAGCGTGATGGGCGCATCCACCCGGTCGGCCTCGACGCCGGCCGCGGCCGAGCGGACCCAGGAGTCCGCCACCTGGGAGCGCACCGCCGACATCGGTTCCATCGCGTCAGTGTCGGCGACCCGGAGCTCGTTGTCACCGGGGCGTCCACGCCGGTGAGGCAAGTGGGCGCTCGGACCAGCCGGGCGGTCGACGAGCCGGGCCGGGCCGCCCGACCGTGCTGAGCGGTCAGCAGGCCCGGTTGGTCGGTGTGGTGGCGGTCGTCGCCTTGGGTGCCGCCGTCAGCGCCTTGAACTTGGCGCCCAGCACGAGGTCGACCGACGAGTCGGCGCGACTGTCCTTGATCGCCTTGGACCCCTTGACCAGGGCCATCACCAGCTTGGCCGAGGAGGTTCCCGTCGTGCCGTAGCGGACTTCGGCGGCGACGGTGACGTCCTTCTGGAGGGGGTCGTTGCTCACCGCCGAGACCTTGAACCCGCGCTTGCGCACGTCGGACGCGGTCTTGGCGGCCAGCCCCGAACGGTCGGTCGCGTTGTAGACGTTCACGGTGATCTGCGAGGGGGTCTTCGCGGTGCTCGTGGCCGTCGAGGTACAGGTCGGGCTCGCGGTCGCTCGGGGCGAGTTGCTGTCCTGGTAGTACGAGTAGGCGTACCAGAACGCGAAGAACAGCATCAGCGCGACGACACCGAGGGTGATCAGGGCACGACGTCGACGGGCGCGGCGTGACCGCGACGCACCGGCCTCCACGACGTAGCTCATGCACCCACCTCCGCCCGCACCGTCGCCTCCCCAGACTGCTTGGGGTCAGTCAAGCACGAGGACGCGGGCGTGCAGGGTAGGACGCTGTTGAAGAGCGGCACGAAGTGCGCGGTGCAGACCGTCCTCGAGGTAGAGCGTCCCCTCCCACTCGACCACGTGCGCGAACAGGTCGCCGTAGAAGGTGGAGTCCTCGGCCAGCAGGTGCCCGAGGTCGAGAGTGCGCTTCGTCGTGACGAGCTGTTCGAGCCGTACCAGGCGCGGTGGCACGTCGGCCCAGTCGCGGGGCGTCTGCTTGCCGTGCTCGGGATATGGCCGGCCCTCGCCCACCTTCTTGAAGATCACCCAGCCACCATAGGTGCTGTCGGATGCGCCCGAGTGGGTTGCGATGGCAGGTATGGCGTGGTGTTGCCAAGGCGTGATCATCCGGGGCAGCTGGTGCGTAGATTCACCTGCCCGACGGCGTGGGGTCCGCACTAGAGTGCCGAAGGTGACCGAGACGACGCCATCGCACCGCCCCTCGGAGCCGACAGCCGGGAGCAACGCCCAGCTCGACGAGATCCGCGCCGGGTACTCCTTCGAGGGAGGCGCCCTGCTCTTCGGCGCCACCGTCATCGAGGGCAAGGCCCATCCCGATGCGCCGGTCCGGGTCCCCCTCGCCACCCTGAACCGCCACGGCCTCGTGGCCGGCGCCACCGGCACCGGTAAGACCAAGACGCTGCAGCTGATGGCCGAGCAGCTCTCCGGCCAGGGCGTACCCGTCTTCCTCGCGGACATCAAGGGCGACCTGTCCGGCATGGCCACCCCGGGGCAGGCCAACGACAAGATCACCGCCCGCTCGACGGAAGTCGGGCAGCAGTGGGTCGGCACGGCATACCCGACCGAGTTCCTCTCGCTCGGTGGCCTCGGCAACGGCATCCCGATCCGCGCCGCGGTGTCTTCGTTCGGGCCGACGCTGCTCGCCAAGGTCCTCGGGCTCAACGAGACGCAGGAGTCCAGCCTCGGCCTGGTCTTCCACTACGCCGACTCCAAGCAGCTGTGGCTCGACGAGCTCAAGGACCTGCGGGCCGTCGTCTCGTTCCTCACCTCCGACGAGGGCAAGGCCGACCTCAAGGAGCTCGGCGGCCTCTCGTCGGCGACCGCAGGCGTCATCCTGCGCGAGCTGATCACCTTCGCCGACCAAGGGGCCGAGGCGTTCTTCGGCACGCCCGAGTTCGACACCAAGGACCTGCTGCGGACCGCCGGCGACGGCAAGGGCCTGGTGACCTGTCTCGAGCTGCCTGCCGTGCAGGACCGCCCGGCGCTGTTCTCGACGTTCCTCATGTGGATGCTGGCCGACCTCTACCACGACCTGCCCGAGGTGGGTGACCCGGAGAAGCCCAACCTGGTCTTCTTCTTCGACGAGGCCCACCTGCTGTTCAACGGTGCGTCCAAGGCCTTCCTCGACGCCATCCAGCAGACCGTGCGGCTGATCCGGTCCAAGGGCGTCGGCGTCTTCTTCGTGACCCAGAGCCCCAAGGACGTGCCGGGTGACGTCCTCGCCCAGCTCGGCAACCGGGTCCAGCACGCGCTGCGCGCCTACACGCCGGACGACGCCAAGGCGCTCAAGGCGGCGGTGTCGACCTACCCGCACAGCGAGTACGACCTCGAGGAGCTGCTCACCTCACTGGGCACCGGAGAGGCCGTCGTGACCGTGCTCTCCGAGAGGGGCGCACCGACCCCAGTCGCCTGGACGCGAATGATCGCACCCCAGTCGCTGATGGCGCCGTCCGACGAGGCCACCGTCAAGGGGATCATCGCCGCCTCGACGTTGGGTGCGAAGTACGCGACCGCCACCAACCGCGACTCGGCCTTCGAGCTGCTCCAGGCCAAGGAAGCCGCCGAGGCGAGTGCTGCTCAGGCCGCCCCCGCGCCAGCCGCGCCCGCCCCGGCTCCGTCCCCGGCCAAGGCGCCGCGCGCACCCAAGGCAGAGCCGAGCATCGTGGAGCAGGTGGTCAAGTCCAGCGCGTTCAAGTCGGCGCTGCGCTCGGCCGGCACCGTGCTCGGCCGCGAGATCACCCGCTCGATCTTCGGCACCTCCCGCCGCTGAGCCGAGCTATGCCGCCTGGTGACCACGCGGCATACCTCACCGCCCCACCAGCAGGCTGTGGTCAGCCGAGGAGTGCGGCGACCAGCAGGATGACCGGCACGGCGCCCACGGTCGTGATGAGGATGGTGTCGCGGGCCAGCACGGTGGCTCGGTGGTAGCGGGTCGCGTGCACGAAGATGTTCTGCGCCGTGGGCAGGGCGGACGTCACCACGATCGCCAGCAGCGCGTGCCCCTCGACGCCGAGCACGAGGCTGGCCACGAGGTAGGCCACCAGGGGCTGGACGAGCATCTTCAGGACCGAGGTCGAGGCGAGTTCGGCCCGCGACCCGGCCTTGCCCAGCCCCGGGCCAAGCCGCAGCGCGATCCCGTAGGCGATGAGCATGCAGGGCACCGCCATGTTGCCGAGCAGGCGGAGCGGGTCGGCGGCGTAGCTGGGCAGCGTCCAGCCGGTGATCGACAGCAGCAACCCGATGAGCGAGCCGACCGTCAGGGGGTTCTTGAACGGTCCTGACACGACCTGCCACAGCGACGACGTGCGCCCGTGGGCGTCGGCGTCGAGGAAGGCCAGTCCCAACGGCTGCAGAACGAGCATCTGCAGCAGGAGCGTCGGGGCGACGAACGCGGCGTCGCCGAGGACGTAGCTGGCCACCGGGATGCCGAGGTTGCCAGCGTTGACGTATGCCGCGGAGAGGGCTCCGATGGTCGTCTCACCGAGGCTGCGGTGCCAGAGCCAGCGGGCCAGCGCCACGTAGATCCCGGCGGCCACGACGACTCCTGCGATGGACGCCACGAGGTTGGCGGAGAGCACCTGGTGCACGTCGGCCCGGGAGAGGGTGATGACCATGAGTGCCGGGCTGGCGACGAAGAAGGCGATGCGCGAAAGGATCTGCTGCGCATCGAGATCCACGATGCGCAGGTGTGCGAGCAGGGCGCCGACGCCGATGACGACGGCGATCGTGGCGAACCCGGTGAAGACTCCCTGCACGCGGACAGGTTAGGCGGGCGCCTTCAGGACCGGCGCAAGAGTCTCAAGGACCGAGGCGTCCTCGATCGTGCCCGGCACGTTGGGTGTCTTGCCGTCGGCGATCTCGCGCATCGTCTTGCGCAGGATCTTGCCCGACCGCGTCTTGGGCAGCGCCGTGACGATGTCGACCCGCTGGAGGGACGCGATGGCGCCCACCTCGTCGCGGACGCGCTGCTTGAGCTCGGCACGGATCCGCTCGCCGTCGGCCGCACCGTCGATCCCGGCCTTGACGACGACCAGCGCGCGAGGGACCTGCCCCTTGAGCTCGTCATTGACCCCGATCACCGCGCACTCCGCGACCGCAGGGTGGCCGGCCAGCGCGGCCTCGATCGACCCGGTCGACAGGCGGTGCCCGGCGACATTGAGGACGTCGTCGGTCCGTCCCATGACGTAGAGGTAGCCGTCCTCGTCGACCAGCCCGCCGTCACCGGTGAGGTAGTAGCCGTCGAACGCCGACAGGTAGCCCGAGACGTAGCGGTCGTCGTCGCCCCACAGGGTGGGCAGGGTGCCGGGCGGCAGCGGCAGCTTGATGCAGATCGCACCCTCCTCGCCGGCGGGCAGCTCCTCCCCGCGTTCCCCGAGGATCCGCACGTCGAACCCAGGCGTCGGCACGGTGGGCGAGCCCGGCTTGATCGGCATCGGCTGCAGGCCGCGCAGGTTGGCGGCGATCGGCCACCCGGTCTCGGTCTGCCACCAGTTGTCGACCACGGGCACCCCGAGCCGCTCGGTCGCCCACGCGTAGGTGTCCGGGTCGAGCCGCTCGCCTGCGAGGAACACCGTCTCGAGCGAGGACAGGTCGTGGGCCCTCATCAGCGCGCCGTCGGGGTCGTCCCGCTTGATCGCCCGGTATGCCGTGGGGGCGGTGAACATGGCCTTCACGCCGTAGGCCGCGATCACCCGCCAGAAGGCGCTCGCGTCAGGGGTTCCGACCGGTTTCCCTTCGTACAGAACGGAAGTCGCGCCAGCCAACAGGGGGGCGTAGACGATGTAGGAGTGGCCGACGACCCAGCCGACGTCGCTGGCCGTGAACCAGGTGTCGCCGGGTTCGATCCCGTAGATGTTGCCCATCGACCACCGCAGCGCCACGGCGTGGCCACCGTTGTCGCGGACGATGCCCTTGGGCCGTCCCGTCGTGCCGGACGTGTACAGGACGTAGAGCGGGTCGGTCGCGGCGACCGCCACGCAGTCGGCGGGCTCGGCGTCCGACACGAGCTCGTCCCAGTCCATCTCCTCCCAGTCCGTGTCGCGCTCACCGACCGCCGCCCGGGCCTGGGGGCGCTGCAGGACGATGACGGACTCGGGCTTGTGGCTGCTGCGGTCGAGGGCGGCATCCAGCAGGGGCTTGTACTCGACCACCCGGGTCGGCTCCACCCCACAGCTCGCCGCGACGATGACCGTCGGCTTGGCGTCCTCGATGCGGGCTGCGAGCTCGGCCGGGGCGAACCCACCGAAGACCACCGAGTGCACCGCACCCAGCCGCGCGCACGCCAACATCGCGATGACCGCCTCGGGCACCATCGGCATGTAGATGACGACGCGGTCGCCCTTGGTGACGCCGAGCGAGGCCAACGCGCCGGCGAACGTCGCGACGCGGTCGAGCAACGCGGCATACGTGATGGTCTGCTTGGTGTCGGTCACGGGGCTGTCGTAGTGCAGCGCGGCCTGGTCGCCGCGCCCCGCCGCGACGTGGCGGTCGAGCGCGTTGTAGCAGGTGTTGAGCGTCCCGCCCGTGAACCAGCGGTAGAACGGCGGCCGATCCGCGTCGAGCACCCGCTGTGGGGGAGTGACCCAGTCGATCGCCTTCGCGGCCTCGCCCCAGAAGCCTTCCGGGTCCGTGAGGCTCTGCCCGTATGCGGCGTCGTACGCACCGTTGCCCATGTCGCCATCGTGGGCCACCACGGCGCGACCCGCCAGACCCCGCAGGCCGCCGACGGTCGGATCAGTAGCTGGCCAGGTCCACCTGGGCGAGCACCGCGGTGACTCGCGGCAGCAGGCTGACCGTCCGCCACCCGGAGGGGCCCTGCCGCCCACAGAGCTGGTCGTAGGGCGCGAGACCCGGACACACAAGGTTGCGGACGCCCGGGCCATCGACCTCGACGACCACCGGCAACGTGCTGAGGCTGTCGTCGGCCGCGATGGGCGGCAGCAGGACCAGGGCCCGCCCGGGCGTGGACGGGGCGCTCACGGTGGCGGCCCCCGTCAGCCGGTAGCGCAGCTCCACGACCAGGGGTGCGCCGGGAAGCAGCACCCTCCCGCCGGTGCTGAGCGAGCCTGCCTGCTCGGGGAGCCGGTTGCCGTCAGCAAACACCTCCAGATCGGTGATGCGAGGGATTCCCGGCAAGGCGCCCGCCACCGCACCCTTCACCTCGGGCAGGGCGATCTGGAGTCCGGTGGATGCTCCCGGGAAGCGGACCTGCTCGAGAACGTCCAGCGAGCCGTTGTCGCGAGGAGACACCTGTACGTGGACTCCCGGTCCGGTGCGCCCTGGATCCGGGTCAGCTGTCGTGGTGGTGACTGAGGTCGGGGTGCGCGGGGGGAGGGCGACACGCGGACCAGGTGCGTTGTCGTCCGCCTGGCGCACGGTCACGACGTAGGCCAACGCGAGTGCCACCACCAGGATCAGGGCGATGCCGGCACCCGGCCCCGGGGCACGCTGCCCGGTGGACGGGCGTCGTGCCGGCACCGGCACCCTCGATGCCCAGCGCAGCAGGACGTCCCTGGGCAACGGTCGGTCACCCCCCGGGCCCGGCCCCTGTGCCTGACTCATGCTCTTCGTCTCCCGCCGTCGGGCTTCGAGTATGAGCAGGCCGTTCGTGCCCTGACACCCCTACCGCGCGGATTTACGCCATTTGCATGAGCGTCCCGGGCGAGCCGCTTCGATGCCGAGGGATCGGTGTGGGGATGCACGGCGCGTCGGCGCTCCCTTGCCAAATCATGACCAACCAGGACAGCGCCACCCCTTGTGGCCGGCCGTGAGACGTAGGTAAGTTCCGTTGTGGGCGCTTCGATGGTGAATCGTTCACATACGCTCTTGGAGGCAACGAATGTCCAGGTCTGCTCTGTCCCATCGCACCTTCCTCGCCGGTGGTGTCGCCGCCGGAATGCTCCTCGCGGGCACCGGCACCGGCCTCGCGTCGGCCGCCCCACCGTCCCTCGCACCGGGCGCCACCCCCGCCGGGCAGACCGGCTGGGTCACCTCGACGTTGGCCAGGATGACGTTGGAGGAGAAGGTCGGCCAGCTGTTCATCCAGAACGTCTACGGCAAGGACGCGACGACTCCTGACGCGCGCAACATCCCGCTCTACGGGGTGGCCAGCCCGGCCGAGGTCGTGCAGAAGTACCACCTCGGCGGGGTCATCTACTTCGCCTGGACCGACAGCGTGCAGAACCCGCCGCAGATCGCCGGCCTCTCGAACGGCCTGCAGAAGGCCGCCCTGTCGCAGCCCTCCAAGGTCCGGATCCCCCTCCAGATCGCCACCGACCAGGAACAGGGCGTGGTGACCCGCATCGGTCCGCCCGCAACCCAGTTCCCGGGGTCGATGGCCCTGGGTGCCGGGCGCTCGACCGACGACGCCCGCACCGCGGCCAGGATCACCGGCGCCGAGCTCAAGGCGATGGGGGTCAATACCGACTTCGCGCCGGACGCCGACGTCAACGTCAACCCGCTCAACCCGGTCATCGGCACGCGCTCGTTCTCGTCCAAGCCCCAGCTCGCTGCCGACATGGTCGCGGCGCAGGTCGCCGGCTACCAGGCGGACGCGGGAGTCACGAGCACGGCGAAGCACTTCCCGGGGCACGGTGACACGGCGACCGACAGCCACGTCGCGTTCCCGATCATCACCCACACCCGTCAGCAGTGGGAGCAGATCGACGCGCCGCCGTTCAAGGCCGCCATCGCGCAGGGCATCGACATGATCATGACCGCGCACCTCAACTTCCCGGCACTGGACGACTCCGGTGACCCGGCCACGTTGAGCAAGCCGATCATGACCGGTCTGCTGCGCAACGAGCTCGGCTACAAAGGGATCATCGTCACGGACTCCCTTGCCATGCAGGGGGTTCGCGATTTGTACGGCGACGCCGAGGTTGCCGTTCGCGCCCTCGACGCGGGCGTCGACCAGCTGCTCATGACCCCCTCCATGGACGACGCGTATGCCGCGGTGCTGGGTGCCGTGCGCAGCGGCCGGATCAGCCAGGCGACGCTCGACGCGAAGGTGCGCCGGGTCCTGGAGCTGAAGTACAAGCGTGGCGTCGTGGCCCAGCCCTACGTCGACGCTGCAGCGCTCGACAGCACGGTCGGAACCCCAGAGAACCTTGCCGAGGCGGCGGCGGTCACCGACCGAACCACCACCCTCGTCAAGAACGACGCGGGCACTCTTCCCCTGACCACCCAGGGCAAGAAGGTCCTCGTCACCGGCTACGGCGTGGCCACCACCCAGACCCTCGCTGACGGGCTGGCCGCCAAGGGCGCCGTCACGTCGGTGAAGCAGACCGGAACCTCCCCGACCGATGCCCAGATAGCTGCCGCCGTCTCGGCGGCTACGACGCAGGACGCCGTGGTCGTGACGACGATGAAGGCGTGGGACACCGCAGTGACCGACCCCCGGGCCGGCCAGCAGAAGCTCGTGAAGCAGCTGCTCGCCACCGGGAAGCCGGTGATCGTGGTGGCCACGCGTGACCCCTATGACATCGCCTACTTCACCGACGCACCGACCTACCTGGCGACGTACTCGTACAGCCCGGTCGCGATCGAGTCGGTGGCCCGCGTGATCAGTGGAGCCGTGAGCCCCACCGGCAAGCTGCCCGTCGACATCCCCGTCGCGGGTGACCCGGCCACGGTGCTCTACCCGTTCGGCCACGGCCTGACGTTCTGAGCCACACCTCTCCTCGACCAGGGATCGGAGCACGCCCCATGACCCACCTCAACCGCCGTCAGCTCATCACCGCAGCCGGTGCAGGTGCGCTCGCCCTACCCCTCGGCGTGACCGCCGCCCGAGCAGCGGCTCCCGCGGCGGGTCCGGCGGCGGGTCCGGCGGCTGCGCCGGGAGGTGCGCCGGCGGCATACGCGAGCTATCCGTCGCGTCCCGTCACGACGGGTGCCGAGAGCGAGGCGGCCAACGGCTGGAAGTCCCTGACCGGTCAGAAGGTCGGGATCATCACCAACCCGACCGGCATCCTGACCAACCTGCGCACCATCGTCGACGAGATGCACGAGGCGGGCACCGTTGACATCGTTGGGGTCTTCGGACCGGAGCACGGCTTCCGTGGCACCGCCCAGGCGGGTGGCTCGGAAGGCACCCACACCGACCCGCGCACCGGGCTGACGGTCTACGACGCCTACGGCGCCAACGCGGCCAAGATGGAGCAGCTGTTCCGGACCGCCGGGGTCGAGACCGTCGTCTTCGACATCCAGGACGCCGGGGCCCGGTTCTACACCTACATCTGGACGATGTACATGGCGATGCGTGCGGCGGTCGCGACCGGCTCGCGGTTCGTCGTGCTCGACCGACCGAACCCGACCGGTGGAACCGCTCGGGGACCGATGATGACCACGGCCTACACCTCCGGCGTCGGCGCCAAGGAGATCGTCCAGGCGCACGGGATGACGGTGGGCGAGCTGGCCCGCTTCTTCGACGCCGAGTTCCTGCCGGCTGATGCCGGCGGTCGGGTGAGCGAGCTGTCCGTCGTGGAGGTCGAGGGCTGGCGGCGCGACATGCCGTATGACGCGACCGGCCTTCCCTGGGTGACCCCCAGTCCCAACATGCCGACCCCCGACACCGCCCTCGTCTACCCGGGAACGGGCATGTTCGAGGGGACCAACCTGTCTGAGGGACGCGGCACCACGCGCCCGTTCGAGCTGGTCGGCGCTCCCTATGTCGACTACAGGTGGGCGGAAAAGCTTGCTGCGCGGGAGATTCCGGGCGTCGGGTTCCGCGAGGCGTACTTCACCCCGACCTTCAGCAAGCACCTCAACAAGGTGTGCGGTGGGGTCCAGGTGCACATCACCGACCCGACGACCTTCGACCCCATGCGGGTCGGCGTCGAGATGCTCGTGGCGGCGAAGTCCACCTACGCCGACTTCGCCTGGCGGGTGGACAACGACCCGCGGCCCTACTGGATCGACAAGCTGAGCGGCTCGACGCGCCTGCGCGACCAGATCACGGCGGGTGCGTCCGCCGACGACGTCGTCGGCGCCTGGTCGGCCGAGCTCGCCGAGTTCGACCGTCGTCGTCAGCAGTACCTCATCTACCGCGGCCCCGCCGCCTGACCTGGGTGCGAGGACCGTCATGCGTATTGCCATGCGTACCAAAGGAGCTGCCATCGTCGCGGTGTGCGCCGCGCTCGTCAGCGGAGTGCTGGTGACGGCCCCACAGGCGGGAGCCGAGGACTTCAGCAAGCCGTTCCGGGGCTTCGCCCCGCCGAACACGGTCCTGAGCGACGCCTCGCCTGCCAGCGTGGGGCTGGACCCCGGGCCGATCGCCACAGCGGTCGACCAGATCCGGGCGCACGAGTCCGCTCCGGTGGGCGGACACCCGATGTATGCCGGTGCCGTCGGCATCATGGGCCACGACGGGAAGATCGTCGAGCGGGACGCCAGCGGGTGGGCGCTGCGCTACGCGAACGCGACGACTGAGCTGCCGCGGGACCAGTGGGTCCCGATGCGCGACGACACGCTCTTCGACCTGGCCTCGGTCTCCAAGCTGTTCACCTCGCTGGCCGTCGTCCAGCTGATGGAGGAAGGGAAGGTCGACCTCGAGAGCCCGGTCGCGACATACCTCCCGGAGTTCGCGGCGAACGGCAAGGAGTCGGTGACGGTGCGGCAGCTGTTGACCCACACGTCCGGGTTCGTGGCCTGGCTCCCGCTGTGGAGCAAGTACCCGGACAAGGCGTCGCGGATCAAGGCCGTCATGGACCAACCCCTCACCAACCCGGCCGGCAGCACCTACCTCTACAGCGACCTCAACCTGATCACCCTCGGCGTGATGGTCGAGCGGCTGCGCGGCGAGTCGCTCGACCGGGTGGTGGCGAACCGGATCACCGGGCCGCTGGGCATGGCCGACACTGGCTACAACCCCACCGACCGCACCCGGACCGCTGCCACCGAGTACCAGACCGCGCCGGCGCGCGGGATGGTCTGGGGCGAGGTCCACGACGAGAACTCGTGGTCGCTCGGCGGGGTGGCCGGCCACGCGGGGGTCTTCTCGACGGTGGACGACATGGCGGTCCTCAGCCAGGCGTTGCTCAACGGCGGCACCTACCGCGGACACCGGATCCTGAGTCGTGACAGCGTCAACTCGCTCATCACCAACTTCAACGGGGACTTCCCCGGGGACGACCACGGGCTGGGTTTCGAGCTCAACCAGCGCTGGTACATGGACTCGCTCTCCGGTCCACGGACCGCCGGTCACACCGGCTACACCGGGACCTCGATCGTCGTCGACTTCAGCTCGCGCTCGTTCGCGATCCTGCTGACCAACCGGGTCCACCCATCGCGCAGCTGGGGCAGCAACAACCTGGCCCGACGCGAGTGGGCCGGCGGGTTGGGGCAGGCGATGGCCGTTCGTCCCAAGCACGGTGACACCGTGTGGTTCTCGGGCGCGCAGGACGCCACGACCCACACCCTGGGCACACCCACGCTCGCGGTGCCGGCCACAGGAGCCAACCTCGGCTTCGACCTGTTCCTCGACACGGAGGAGACCGACCTGCTGACGCTCGAGCGCTCGAGCGACGGTGGGGCCACCTGGGCGCCGCAACCGTTCGAGACCCGCGACCGCGGCGAGACCGGCACGAGCGACGGCGTCGTCTCCGGCAGCGGTGACCGCCGTTGGGTGCAGGCCCGAGCCGACCTGGCACCGGGCAGCCAGCAGCTGAGGTGGCGCTACACCACCGACGGCAGCTACCTGGGCCGCGGCGTGTACGTCGACGACATCCTCGTGGCGGCACGGGGAGGTGCGCTGCTTGACGGGGAGAAGGCGCCCGAGGCGCTGGTCGCGGACGGGTGGACGCTCACGACGCGGTGAGGGCCATGGCCACGCGGCCGGGACGCCCGACCGCGGCGGTTCTGGTGCCGGCC
Organism: Pedococcus bigeumensis; assembly: GCF_006438965.1. Lineage (GTDB taxonomy): Bacteria > Actinomycetota > Actinomycetes > Actinomycetales > Dermatophilaceae > Pedococcus > Pedococcus bigeumensis_A. Next base: position 389,757 of record NZ_RCZM01000005.1, on the reverse strand, counting down.
ATGGTCCGGGTCAGCTGCTGCCAGGATCGGGAAGGGTGAGCTGAGCCAGCACTGCTGTGCGCCCCGGCAGCTGGGGGGTCAGGTACCACCCTCGAGCCCAGGTGCGTCCGCACAGCTGGGCGGCGGTGGGGAGCCCGGGGCACAGCACGTTGGTCACCTGGGCGCCCGAGACCTCGATGACGAAGGGGATCGACCCCAGCGTCGCGGCGGTCGTGATCGGCGGCAGCACTGCCAGCGCCCGGCCAGGGGTGGACGGGACGCTCCGGACCGTGGCCCCGGTCAGCCGGTAGCGCATCACCACCGTGTCGGTCTGGGCGGGAAGATCGACCGTCCGGGCCTTGGTGAGGCTGCGCACACCGATGTCCACGATGGCGTCGTCCGCCTGGACCTGGAGGTCGGTGATCTCGACATGGCTGGGGCGGCTCTTGGCGGCCACCCCCTTGGTCAGCGGGGGCGCGAGCGAGAGCTCCGTGACCGGATCGGCGAAGCGGACGCGCTCGAGCACCTCGAGCGACCCGTCGGCCGCCGGGGTTGCCCGGACCAGGACCCCTGGTTCGGTCTGGCCAGGACCCACCGGCATCCCGGGGGCGTAGGCGCTGCTGCCGGATCGTGGCGGTGTGACGGGAGTGGTCGCGGACGTGATGGTTGGCAGGGGTGCCACGGTCTGGCCGGCCGCTGACGGCTTGTCCTGCGTGACGTCGAGGATCCACCCACTGGCGGCGAACGCCCCGACGAACAGCAGCGGGGCGCCCACGGCCACCGCGATGGCCCTGCGTCGTCTGACCCGTCGGCTCGCCGCATCGTCCTCCCCGAGGTCCTGGGCCTCGTCGCCTGCCTCGTGGTCGTCCCAGAAGTGGTGTTCCCAGTCGTACTGGTCCGCCACGGCGTTCGGCTGTGGTTCGGCGGGGTCGTCCGGTGGGTCAGGAGTTGCGGCGGGCTGGTTGAGCTCTTGCTCAGCGGGTGGTGGCGCTTCGACCTCGGCTGGCGGCGCAGTGGTCTCGGGGGCTGGCGCAGTGGCCTCGGGGGCTGGCGCGACGCGCTCGTCGACTTCGTCCGGCCTGGACAGTGGGGTGGTCGCGGTCGCGGTGGCAGAACCGTTCGGGCGGGAGATCCGTGGTGAATCGGCGCGCGACGGCGCCACGGTCGCAGTGGCGCGCCACTGGGCGACCGACTGCTGACCTGCTGCCTTCTTCCGCTTGCGTCCAGCGCTCATACCTGTCCCCTCGTGCTGTCTCGAGTATGTGCGGACAATTGAGGGCAGGACCACCCCAAGGGGCGGAAATACGCCTTTTGTACGACGCCCCTGCGCCGGTGCGGCGTCATCATCGAGCGATCCAGGGGACCACTACGCGTGTTGGGGAGGCACACATGCGCCGACGGTTTGTCCAGGTCGCCACGTTCGCGCTCCTCGGCGGTGCGACGTTGGTTCTCGCCACGACACCCGCGCAGGCTGGGGTGCCGCAACGCGCCCCCGCAGCAACAGGGTCGGCGACGGTCTACCTCATCCAGGGGGTCGATGCCACGACGATGGCATTGACCGTCGACGGTCGCACGGTCGCGGCAAGCGCTGCGGCGAAGCAGGTCGTCGGGCCCCTGAAGCTGTCCCCCGGGCAGCACACGCTCGCGGCCAAGCCAGCGTCCGGCGGAGCCTCCGTCACGGCAACTCTCCGGGTGGCCGCGGGCGCCAGCGTCGATGCCATCCTGCACCGCCAGGCAGACGTCACCAAGCCGCCAGAGTTCACGGCATACACGAACGACCTCTCGGCGGTCACGGCTGGAAGCAGCCGCCTGACCGTTGCCCACACCGCAGCCGTCGGACCGGCAGACATCAGGGTCAAGGGCAAGGTGCTGTTCGCCAACGTGGCCAACGGCGAGCAGCTGACCCTCACGGTCCCGGCGGGCACCTATCCCGTCGACATCGTGCCGACAGCGACGACCGGGCCGGTGGTGTTCGGACCCGTCGACCTGGTAGTGGGGAAGGCGTCGCTGACGAGGGTCTTCGCCATCGGGGTCGCGGCGACGGGTTCGATGGACGCCGTCGTCCAGGTGCTTCCCGTGGCGACACGCGGCAGCGGTGAGGTGCCGTCCCGGGTCGATGCCGGCGACGGGGGTCAGGCGCAGGCCCTGATCGACGCGCACCGAGCCGGTGCTCCGGGTGGCGGTTGGCCGATGGTCCCGCTGCTGGCATCGCTGGTCGCGGCAGTGGGGCTGGGAGGAGCGGTCCGCAGCCGCGCCCGTCGGTCCTGAGGATGCCGCGACGCGTGGGTCTCGGCCTCACGGCGGCCGGCCTGGGCTTGCTGCTCGGGCTGGGGGGCTGCGCCTCCGCCGCTGACGGGGACGGCCTGCCGGGTCCTGGGGGGAAGGCCTCCGCGGCAGTCGCCACCGGGCAGTCCTCAGCAGCCACCTCGGGCAGCGCAGGTGTCACCGAAGCAACCCCGCCGGCCCCTGATGGAACGGCAGCGGCCAGCCAGCGAAAGACATTCGCGCCCAAGCGAATTCGACTGCTGGCTGCGAAAGACGCTGCTGCTCCCGTCGAGGCTGTCGACACCGGCCCTGACGGCACTCTGCCGATCCCCGCGAACCCCAGCACCGTGGGCTGGTGGATGAGTGGGGCGCTCGCCGGCGAGGTGTTCGGCAGTGTCGTGCTGGCCGGACACATCGACTCCCGTCGTCACGGCCTGGGGTTCTTCGTCGCCCTCCTCGACGCGCGGCCCGGGGACCACATCGAGCTGTCCGGGGACGGTCTGCGCCAGGTCTACGTGGTTCGCTCCAACCGGGAGGTCGACAAGGACGTGCTATCGGCGCGGACCGGCGTCTTCGACCGCCAGGTGGCCGGTCGGCTGGTGCTCATCACCTGCACGGGGACGTTCGACCGGCGGACCCGGCACTACGACCACAACCTCGTCGTGACCGCCGACCCGCTCGGTGTGCCGGTGGCTCTCTGACCCGAGGCCGTACGGTAGCCCCATGCCATCGCGCGAAGAGTCCGGCACACCGACGCAGACCGTCCCGCTGCTGGTGCGGCTGCGGGGGATCCGCCCGTCCCTGTCGCCCGCCGAGGACCGGGTCGCCGAGAAGGTCCTCGCCAACCCGCGTGCCGCGGCGGCACTGACGATCAGCGAACTCGCCACGGCCGCAACGACTTCGGAGACGACTGTGCTGCGGTTCTGTCGCCGGCTGGGCCTGCCCGGCTACCCCCAGCTGCGTCTGGCGCTGGCCGAGGAGAGTGCCCAGCCGCGCTCGACCGGCGCGCAGGACACCGACATCAGCGCCAAGGACACCATCGACGACATCATCACCAAGGTGGCGTTCGCGGACGCCAGCGCGGTCGAGGACACCGCCCAGCAACTGGACCGGGACGCCCTGGCGGCGACCTCCGCGGCCATCGCGGCCGCCAGCCGCGTGGACATCTACGGGATCGCGGCGAGCGCGGTCGTCGGGACGGACCTCCAGCAGAAACTGCACCGCATCGGCGTCGTCGCCTTCGCGTGGAACGACCCGCACCTCGCGCTCACCAGCGCCACCCTGCTGGGCAAGGGCGACGTCGCGATCGGCATCTCCCACTCGGGCACCACCTCCGAGACGATCGAGTCGCTGGAGGTGGCCCGTGGCCGGGGTGCCACGACGGTCGCCATCACCAACTTCCCGCTCTCGCTGCTGGCTGCGCGGGCCGACTACCTGCTGACGACTGCGGCGCGCGAGACCAGCCTGCGGTCAGGCGCGACGGCCAGCCGCATCGCCGCCCTCACGGTCGTCGACTGCCTCTACATCGCGGTCGCGCAGCGACACCTGAGCCGGGCCCGCAAGGCCGTCCAGGAGACCCGGGCAGCCGTTGCCAGCCACCACCTGCGGCACTGATCCGACCTTTGGTTACTCATTCACATCATTGACGGCAAAACTGTAAGAAACTAACCTCGCCAGTGTGAGTAGCGACGTGAGCGTGAGCGCCCCGACCGAGGAGCGCCACCCGGGGACGACCTCGATCGACACCGAGGCGACCCTCGGCATCCTCCGACTGCTCAACGACGACGACGCGCTGGTGGCGCCGGCCGTGGCTGAGGTGCTGCCCGAGCTGGCCCGCCTCGTCGACCGCGCGGTGGACGCCATCCGGGCCGGCGGCACCGTGCACTACTTCGGTGCCGGCACTTCCGGCCGGCTGGCCGTCCTCGACGCCGCCGAGCTGCTGCCCACCTTCAACGCACCCGATGGGCTGTTCGTCGCCCACCACGCCGGTGGCCTCGGCGCCCTCCTCAAGGCAGTCGAGAACGTCGAGGACGACGAGGACGGTGGCCGCGCCGAAGCAGCCTCGCTCCGACCCGGAGACATCGCCATCGGGCTCACCGCCTCCGGTCGCACTCCCTACGTCGGCGGGGCGCTCCAGCGGGCCCGTGAAGCAGGCGCGGTCACCGCCCTGGTGACCTCGAACCCGCAGGCCGAGCTCGCGGCATACGCGGACCACGTGCTGGCTCCGCGGACCGGCCCCGAGGTGCTCACGGGTTCCACCCGGCTCAAGGCCGGAACGGCCCAGAAGCTGATCCTCAACTCCTTCTCCACCGCCGTGATGATCCGGCTCGGCCGGACCTGGTCCAACCTCATGGTCGACGTCGTTGCCACGAACGCCAAGCTCCGCGGCCGCGTCGTGCGCATCCTCCAGGAGGCGAGCGGTGCCGGCGACGCCGAGGTGCGCGCGGCCCTCGAGCAGGCCGGTGGCGAGCTCAAGCCGGCGTTGCTTGCCCTGCTCGCTAGCGTCGATGCGGCCTCTGCCCGCAGCGCGATCGCCGAGCACCACGGCTCGGTCACGCAGGCGCTCGCCGCGCTCACGGCAGCACCGGCCGACCCGTCCCAGAGGCACGCAGTCCAGAACGGCACGTCCCCGAACCACGCCTGAGAGGTGGCCCGGCCCCGCAGCCGGCGCTCTCACGCCCGGGTCGCTACTCCTGAGGGGTGTTCTGGTACTTGATGTAGGCGCTCGAGTCCCGGTGCCACAGGCGGACCAGGGTCCAGGCCCCCACCAGGAGCAGGGCGAGGGCAAAGGTGCGCGCGAACAGGCCGGCGGTGGGAAGGAGTCCACCGAAGAAGGTCCCCACCGACACCGCGAACAGCACGCTGGCGATGATGCGCGCCCACTTCGACCCACGAGCGGTGGCACGGGCCAGGGCCAGCCACACGACGCAGCTGATCGCGGCCGTCACCGTGGTCACGGTGAGGGCGAACCGCAGCACCCGCTCGACGTCGGCGTCCGTGGCGACGAGGGAACCGGAAGTGGCTTCGTGCCGAATGGCGGCCCGGAGCTGGCCCATCGTGAGGAAGCCGCGGAGCAGCTCGGCGACCTCGAGGACGGCGCCGAACTGCATGAGCCGGACGCTGTCGACGATCGACCGCGGTGCGACCACGGGGCTGCTCGGCCGCCACAGCCGCTGTGCCTCGGGCTGCCCGTCGCCGGGTCCGTCGGGGCTCAGCACTCCGCGCCACGAGATCTGTCGAGCCATCTGGGTGGTGCTCCCTCCGAGCGACGTGCAGACATCCTGTCCCGTAAGTGTGGACAAGGCCAGCCTCACGGCAGGGAGTCGAGCACGCCATGTCCGACTTCGGGCCAACGATGTCGGATGTGGCGCCGGAACCAGCGGTCAGACCGGCCATGGCTGGCCAGAAGTCCGGAAGGTGGAACGAGAAGAGCCCCCGCGCAAGCTCGGGGGCCATTTCGTGTGTCGTACCTGGCGGAGGATAGGGGATTCGAACCCCTGAGAGCTTTCACTCAACACGCTTTCCAAGCGTGCGCACTAGGCCACTATGCGAATCCTCCGCCGAGGAGGCTACCTGAGCGGCAGCCCACCTCTGAAATCGCTTCCCCTTCAGGCTCCTGAAACCCCCCACCGCGGCTCTCCAAGCTGCCACCGGGGGCGCCAGTGCAGTCAGCTCTGGGCGCCGACCGGGGGGCCGACGAGGAGAGCGATCATCGTCAGCGCCGCGACTGCGACCGCAGCGGCACCGAGTGCTGCCAGCGGTCGCGCCAGCATCCAGGCCTGGATCCGCTCGGCCGGGCTGCTCGCCGACTCGCGTCCCGGGGCCAGGCGCCAGTGGCCGGCCAGCTGCCCTCGGCGCTCTGCCCTGCGGTCGAACCACACCGTCATGAAGGGCGGCACTGCCGACACCAGGGCGACGGCAACGGTCCGGAAAGACCACTGCTGGTTGACACTGACGAACACCGCTGTGAGGCAGTAGGCGATGAAGACCACGCCATGCGTCATACCGAAGATGCGGACGCCGAGCTCGGTCGTCTGGGTGACGTACTTGAGGAACATGCCGATGAGCAACAGGGCCCAGGTGACGGCTTCTGCGAAGGCGAGGCGGCGGAACAGGGTGAGCGGCGACATGGGCCCATTGTCCAAGGCCGGGTCGCGCCGCCCGCGACGGGGTCGCCACCCACGGGGCGCTGTCCAACCCGCTGCGTGGGTCCGCCGGAGGGGTTGGACCGGATTCGCAGACGTGCTCGTGGCCTGTCTACACTGGGACCAGGCACCCCGTGTGGTGGTACCTCTCCGAACTCCCCCAGGGCAGGAATGCAGCAAGGGTAGGAGAGCTCTTCCAGGTACGCGGGGTGTCCCTCTTTGGCCCCTTTGCGCCCGGCGGCGGACAACCCGCCTCGCGGTCAGGTCCGGTGCCCCTCGTCGAGCAGCCGGACACGCCGCCGGCCGAACATGACGGCCGCGTAGGACGCGAGGGTGAGCACCAGGACGGCGTTCGACGCGCCGGACCGAGTGAGCAGGGCGGTGGCCGCGACGCCCCCGATGATCGTGAGCAGCAGCGGTCGCGAGTACCAGAACGCTACCGACATCACTGCTGACCCGGGCGAGAACAGCGAGACCGGAGGCAGGCCGCGGAAGGCGGCCATGAGGTGCGCGCCACCGACCAGCGCCACCATGGCCAGCGGCCAGACCAGCGCCGCGACCCCGGCGTCCGAGGTCAGCGTGACCACCCCGCCGGCCACCAGCGCCACGACGGTGTAGACGAGGGACGGCGCGACCAGGTGGGCCACCGCCTCCTGCCCGTAGGCCAGTCCGATCAGCGGCGGTGTCCCGGCGTTGTCGCCCTGGAGCCGCATCCCCTCTGCCCACGCGCCGAAGCCGAGGTAGCAGGCGATGACCCCGACGAAGGCGACGATGCTCGGGACCCCGGGAGTGGTCGCGTGTGCCAGCGCCCAGCACCCCGCCCCCGACAGAACGGCGCCGACGATCAGCGCCCCGGGGGAGCGCCGCAGTCCCAGCAGGTCGCGTTCGGCGATCACGACCAGCGGACCACGGGCTCGCAACCGGCGCCGACGGAGCCGGGTCGTGGGGGATGCCACGTCGAGCCGGGCGGCCCGGAGGTCGCCCGCGAGCACCGCACCGCCGATGGTCACCGCCCGCGCCGCCTGGGTGCGCATCCCGACGTGGTGCAGGGCGCGGAGCGAACGCGCCTCACGCAGCACCGTTCCCGGACCCCTCTCGCCGGTGGGCCAGGACCGCACCTGGCCCCACAGCCAGGCACCGGCAAAGAGGAGGCCGACCAGCAGACCGCCCATGCTGGTCGGCAACAGGGCCAACGGCGAAGCCACGTCGGCGACGACCATGCCGGTGCCGACCACCGCACCGGTGAGCAGTCCGCCCACGAGACAGCCGATGAGGCTGAGCCGCCACGGGCGTCGGAGCACGACGGCGCGGTCGAGCGCGCTGACCGCGACGTGGTCGAGGTAGGGCAGCTCGGGCACCACAGGTCCCCGGACCGAGCCCAGCCGGTGCCCGAGCAGGAGGAGGCCCATGATGATCGCTCCGACGACGAGGACTCCCTGGACCCCGGTCAGGTGGCGTGACAGCCAGGCCGGGTCGACGAACTCGAAGAAGGCGCGGGACGCCGGGACGCCGTAGACGAGCGAGGCGATGACGGCGACGTAGGCGGCATACACGGCGTTGCCGTTGCCCTCCTCGGGCAGGCCGCCCCGGATGATGCGGCGTGCCTCGACGAGGCGCTCGCGGTCGGTCGTCGGGACTACGGCCGCGCCGGATGCGTCGGGTGCGTCGCTCATACGGCGGCGACGTCGACCACCAGGTCGCCGATGGCGGCCGTCATGGTGGGGTCGTGGCAGGCGACGACGAGGGCTGCGCCGGCAGCCTTGCGGGCCAGCAGGATGTCGGTGAGCAGGCCGCGCTTGTGGGTGTCGAGGCGCTGTTCGGGCTCGTCGAGGAGCAGCACCCGCGCCGGGCGGAACAGCACCATCGCCAGGTGGAAGAGGTGCTGCTGCCCCGACGACAGCTCGTGGGGGAAGCGTTCGGAGAGGTGGTCGACCTCGAGCTCGGCCAGCATCGCGTCGGCCCGATCGTCCGCGGTGCCGATGTCCCCGCCCCAGGTGGAGTCGATGAGGACGAGGTGGTCGATGAGGGTGAGGTCGCGGTATGCCGTGGGCGAGCCGATCAGGGCAGCCACCCGGGAGCGCGTGGTCTGGTTGCGTTCGTCCAGCGCCTGCCCGTCGAGGCTGGCGCTGCCCGACGACGGCTCGAGGGTGCCGGCGAGGATCCGCAGCAGGGTGGTCTTGCCGCTGCCGTTCTCACCGCGTAGCACGACGCACTGGCCCGAGGTGACGGCGACGTCGACCGGTCGCAGCAGGACGTTGCCGTCGATCTCCTTGCCGACCCCGGTGGCGGTGAGCGTGACCAGGGGGGTGGCCTGTCCAGCACCCGGACCCGGTTCCGTGGTGGCCTGTCTGCGCCGTGCGAACATCTGCCTCCTTCGTCGCCGTCAGTGTGCCACCAGCGTCTGGACGTACCGCCCGTCGGTGACGATTTCCCGGGGATCCGGGTGGCGCCGCACCCGTCCCCAGGGGTGGGCACTCGGCATACCTGATGTCGTCGGGGGCGACTAGGGTTCCCGAGGTGAGCACCGCCCTGTACCGCCGCTACCGGCCGGAGACCTTTGCCGACGTCATCGGCCAGGAGCACGTCACCGAGCCGCTGATGCAGGCGCTGCGCACCGGCCGGGTCAACCACGCCTACCTGTTCTCGGGTCCGCGCGGCTGCGGCAAGACGACCAGCGCCCGCATCCTGGCCCGCTGCCTCAACTGCGAGCAGGGCCCGACGCCGACGCCCTGCGGCACCTGCGACTCGTGCGTGGCGCTGGCCCGCGGCGGTGCCGGCTCGGTCGACGTCATCGAGATCGACGCGGCCAGCCACGGTGGTGTCGACGACGCCCGTGACCTGCGCGAACGCGCGTCCTACGGGCCGGCGCAGAGCCGCTACAAGATCTACATCATCGACGAGGCCCACATGGTCACGCCGCAGGGCTTCAACGCCCTGCTCAAGATCGTCGAGGAGCCGCCGGAGCACGTGAAGTTCATCTTCGCGACGACCGAGCCCGAGAAGGTCATCGGCACGATCCGCAGCCGGACCCACCACTACCCCTTCCGGCTGGTGCCGCCCGGCCAGCTGTCCGACTACATGGCCATGTTGTGCGAGAAGGAAAAGGTCGGCGTCGCGCCCGGCGTGCTGTCCTTCGTCACGCGTGCCGGTGGCGGGTCGGTGCGTGACTCCCTGTCGGTGCTCGACCAGCTGATCGCCGGCTCCAGCGACGAGGGCCTGACCTACGAAGGGGCGGCCGCCCTGCTCGGGTTCACCGACGCCGAGCTGCTCGACGCCATCATCGACGCGTTCGCCGCGGCAGATGCTGCTGGCGTGTTCCACCAGGTCGACCGCGTCATCGAGACCGGGCTTGACCCGCGCCGGTTCGTCGAGGACCTGCTCGAGCGGCTGCGCGACCTCATCGTCGTCGCCGCGGTGCCGGACGGCGCGTCCTCCGTGCTGCGCGGTGTCCCCGAGGACCAGCTCGAACGCATGCGCCAGCAGTCGGCCGCCTTCGGCGGTGGCGCGCTGTCCCGCGCAGCCGACATCGTCAACGCCGGGCTCACCGAGATGACCGGCGCCACCGCGCCGCGGCTCCAGCTCGAGCTGATCTGCGCGCGCGTGCTGCTCCCAGCGGCCTCCGGCGAGTCCGGGTATGCCGCCCGCCTGGACCGCCTCGAACGTCGCCTCGACGTCGAAGGAGTGCCTTCGGCGGCGCGACCTGCCGGGGCGACCGCGTCGTCACCACCTGCGGCGGTCGCCGCGCCGCCACAGGCACACGCACCCGCTCCGGCACCCGCTCTGGCACCTGCACCGGCCGCGTCCGCCGCGACTGCGGAGCCCCCGTCGACCGAGCCCTCGCGGGCGCGGGCAGAGGTTCGCGCGTCGGAGCCGGTTTCGGCAACCGCGCCGCAGGCCGAGCCAACGGTGCCGGACACGGCGTCGACCCCAGCTGCGGACACGGTGACCGAGCCGGCTGCGGAGCCCGCGGTCGGGCCCACTGCCGAGCCGATTGCCGAGCCGGTCGCAGAACCCGTTGAGGTGCCGCAGGCCCCGGCCCCGCAGGTGGCGACTGGTGGTATCGACGTCGCCGCCATCCGCAGGGCCTGGCCGGACATCCTCGGGTGGATCTTCAAGCACAAGCGCACCACGTGGACGCTGTTGTCCGAGCACGCGACGGTGCACGACTATGACGGCTCCAAGGTCGTGCTCGGCATCTCGACGGTCGGCATCGCCAACACCTTCCGGCACGGCCCGCACGCCGACCTGGTCCGTCAGGCCCTCATCGACGTGCTCGGAGTCGATGCCAGGGTCGAGGGGATCCCCACGCCCGGCGCCGCCCTGGCCGCCCCGAGCGGCGAAGCCCACCCCACGGTCGCGCCCGGCAACCGGTTCCCGTCCGACGACCCGGCGGTCAAGGGCGACTCCCCGCCGCCCGGCCAGCGCCGAGCCGCGGGCGACGGGAGCTCGGGCTCAGCAAAGGGCGCAAACGCCGGCGGCGGCAGCGCGGCATACGGCGGCATCGCGGCGTCCAGCCCACCCCCGGAGACCGGCGGCGGCTGGGCCACTGCATCGTCCGGCCCCAGCGGCGGTCCCAGCTGGGCCAGTGACGACGCCACGACCGTGCCCACGGGCGCGTCGGAAGGCACCCCACCGAGCGCGTCGGCCGGCGCGACCGAGCAAGGCGCGGGCGCCGCACCCGCCGCTGCGCAGGCTGCCCAGATGTCGCGCCTCGCGGCGGCGCGAGCCGCGGTCGCGGCCGAGGAGCCGGCCCGGACCCCGGACACCTACATCGCCGACGACAGCGTGGCGAGCGCCGACGACGAGGACATCGCCGAGCTCGGTGAGGTCGGACGCCCGGTGATCGAGCGCCTGCTGGGCGGCAAGGTCATCGACGAAGGGTCCTGACCTGGCCATGGTGCTCGGCGAGATCCTGACCCAGCCAACGCCCACCGAACGCGCGGCGCAGCTGCCGGGTGACGAGGTCGTGTCGCCTGCGGACGTCGTGATGGACCGGGCGTTCACGCTTGCGGTCGCGCCTGAGGTGGTCTGGCCCTGGATCGTCCAGCTCGGGAAGGGCCGGGCGGGGTGGTACTTCCCTGCGCTCGTCGAGCGGCTGGTCCCACTCAGCCGACGCGGCCTGCGCGAGATCGACGCGAGGCATCAAGGCCTGGCCACCGGTGACGTCGTCCCTGACTGGGGTGGACGGGACGCCACCTTCACGGTCATCGGGCTGGAGCCGGGCAGGCATCTGCTCTACGCCTCGACCCGCGGTCGGACCCGCCTCACCTGGATCCTTCAGCTGAGTCCAGCGGGAGTGACAGCCACCCGGATGCACCTGCGACTGCGGTTGGCGCCGGTGCAGCACCAGCTGGTCGCTGAGCGACTGGGTGGTTTGTTCGACCAGCTGACGGTGATGGGTCTGGCCGCCGGACTGCGCGAGCGAGTCCGCGCAGCCGGTGACACCGCGAGGGCATAGGCTCACGACCGTGTACGAAGGTGTGGTCCAGGACCTGATCGACGAGCTCGGGCGACTGCCCGGGGTCGGTCCCAAGAGTGCCCAGCGGATCGCCTTCCACCTGCTGCAGGCCGACTCGATCGACGTCAAGCGACTCGTCGAGGTGCTGACCGAGGTCAAGGCCAAGGTGCGGTTCTGCGAGACCTGCGGCAACGTCGCCGAGTCCGAGCAGTGCCGGATCTGCGCCGACCCGCGGCGTGACAACACCGCCATCTGCGTCGTCGAGGAGCCGAAGGACGTGGTCGCCATCGAGCGCACCCGTGAGTTCCGTGGCCGCTACCACGTGCTGGGTGGCGCGATCAGCCCGATCGACGGGGTCGGGCCCGACGACCTGCGCATCAAGGAGTTGATGACCCGGCTGGCATCGGCCGAGGTCACCGAGATCATCATCGCCACCGACCCCAACCTCGAGGGCGAGGCGACGGCCAGCTACCTGGCCCGCTTCCTGCGGCCCATGGGCCTGCGGGTGACCCGGCTCGCGTCGGGCCTGCCGGTGGGTGGCGACCTGGAGTACGCCGACGAGGTCACCCTCGGCCGCGCGTTCGAAGGCAGGAGGCTTCTCGATGTCTGACGACCTGCAGGTGCTGGCCGACGAGTCGGCCGCCGATGCCCGGGCTTATCTCTCGACGGTCACCGAGGTGGCTTCGGGGACGGCCCCGGACGCGGCCATCCCGATGACGCTCCTGGCGTTGTCGCAGGTACTCGTCATGGGCGCCCGGCTCGGCGCCATCGAGGACATCGTGCCGGTGGAGCGGTTCGAGGCCGACACCGTCGAGGCCGAGCTCGACCCCCTGCGCACGGGCGTCGCCAACCTCTTCGAGGGGCTCGACGAGTACGCCGACCTGGTCGACCCGGTCACCTCGACCGAGCTCGCGACCGGGTCCCTGTCCAACGACGTGACGGTGGTCGCCGGCGCGCTGTCGCACGGGCTGCGGCACTACGACGCCGGTCGGGTGTCCGAGGCGTTGTGGTGGTGGCAGTTCAGCTACCTGTCCGACTGGGGCGAGCGGGCGGCGTCCGCGCTGCGGGTCCTCCAGTCACTACTCGGCCACATCCGGCTCGACGCCGACGAGGAGCGCGTCTCCGAGGCCGAGTTCGACGCGCTCCACCCCTGACCCGGCGAGGTTCATTTCTGGCGCTTGGGTCACGTATTGCCGCGGTTCTCGGCTCGCAGCGACCATTCGTGCCAGTGACGCCACGTATTGCTGCGGTCGGGGGACCCGGCAGGCCAGCCGGACACGCCGTCCAGGCGGCCTCCGAACTGGCGTGCGCCCTCAGGCGATGCGGGTGCCGTTGGGCAGGCGACGGATCGGCGTGCGCAACCGCTGGCCCGCCACCACTGCCGCGCCGACACCGGCGAGCAGCAGGAAGCCGAGGCCGACCGGCCACACGGGTGCGGTCCGCTGGGCCGCGTCGAACGGGTCGACGTAGTCCGACTCGTTGCCCGAGCCCCCATCGCCCACATAGTTGTCGCACTCCTGCTTGACGCCGTCGTCCGGACCGTTGCGGGCCATCCGTGAGCCACCGCTGATCCACCGCATGGGCGTGAAGCCACTCGCGTAGTAGCCGTTGACCTTGCGCGGCTGGGACGGCGCGGCGTCGGCCACCACGACGAACGGGTTGAGTGGCAGCATCCACCAGATCCGTTCGGTGTGGGCGACCGAGGCGCGGCGCGTGAAGGTGGTGCAGTCGGCCCTGGTCGGACCGGTTTGCGCCTTCTTGATTTCCTCGAGCTGCTCAGGGGTGAGGTTTGGGTCGGCCGGGTCGACATCGGGCGGTTGGTGCTGCTCGTACCAGGACTCCGGGATGCCGTAGACCTGTTGGGTCTCCTCCTGGGTGACGAGGAAGGCGCTCAGCCCGAACCCGATGGTGGTGCCGAAGACGAGCGCACCCATCGTGAGGTAGGTCAGCACTGCGGAGGCGACCGGTCGCGCGGTGAGTGTGGAGAACATCAGCCCGATCGCGCACACCACCGCCAGCACCAGGACGAGCACCAGCAACGACAGGACGATGTGTCCCGCAGAGATCCCTCCTTCGACCCACGCCCAGGCCAGGAACGGCAGGGAGCTCGCGAGGAAGGCCACCGAGATCGTCCACGCGGCGAGCAGCTTGCCGAGGGCGATGTCCCAGGGCGACAGGAGGGTGGTCTGCAGGGTGGCCAGGACGCCATGCTCACGGTCGCCGTTGACCGAGGTCGCCGTGAGGGAGGGGACGATGAGCATCGACAGGCCGAGCACGAAGAAGATGACGATGTCGTACATCGCCTCGCCGGACCGAAGGTCGGGGTCGTTGGTCGCCCAGTAGGCCAGGAAGGTGACCAGGCCGATGAGCACCACCCACACCACCAGCACGATCGGCCAGCGCGAGGTGCGGATCCGTTGGCGCAGCTCGAGCGCCGCGATGGTCCTGACGCCGTGCCAGCTCATCGCCGGTCCTCCGTCGCTGCGAGGTAGGCGGATTCGAGGGCACCCTGGCTGGGGGTGAAGGCGATGACCCGGATGCCGACGCGGACCAGGTCCGCCAGCAGTCGAGCGGCGTTCTCCTCGCCGGCCACCTCGACCTCGGTGAGCCCGCCTCCGACCCGGTTTGCGGGCACGTGGTGCTCCTCGAGCCAGCTGGCCAGCGGTTGTGGGTCGAGCGAGTCGATCCGCCACGACGCCACCCCCGTCGCGACGAAGTCGGAGTCCAGGCTCTGGGTCTCCAGGCTCCGCCCACGCGCCACGATGATCGCCCGGTCGGCGACCTCCTGCAGCTCGGTGAGGATGTGGCTGGAGACCAGCACCGTCTTGCCCTGTGCCGCAAGGGATCTCAGCACGTCACGCAGCTCGATGCGGCTGCGCGGGTCCAGGCCCGATGCCGGTTCGTCGAGCAGGAGCACGCTCGGGTCGTTGATGAGCGCGCGGGCCAGGCCCAGGCGCTGCTTCTGCCCGCGAGACAGGACGCGTGCGCGGCGGTCGCCGAGGTCCTCGAGGTGGACCGTCGCCAGCAGCTCGTCGGTGCGGGCCCGCGCCCGGTCCGGTGGGATCCGGTATGCCGCGGCGATGGTGTGCAGGACCTCGCGCACCGTGAGCGCGTCCCAGGTGCCGAAGCCGTCGGGCATCCACCCGATCCTGGCCCGGACCTCGGTCGGCTGGCTGACGGGATCGAGCCCGTCGATGCGGATCTGGCCCTGGTCCGGCACCAGCAACGTCGCCAGCATCAGCAGCAGCGTCGTCTTGCCCGAACCGTTGGGACCGATCAGTGCGGTGACCTCGCCGGGCTCCGCCGTGAGGCTGATGCTGTCGACGGCGAGCACGTCCCCGAACGCTCGCCGCACCCCCTGTACCTCGATGCTCATGGCTGAGGCTATCCCCCTCGAAGTAGACGTCGTCGGACCTTGGACGCACCCCGCTGGCCTGCCGCTCCTTGCCCGGCCGTCCGGCATACGGCACCCGCATCCCACGATGAGGACGCCAGTTATGCTGACGACTCCGCACCGCTGCACCGCCGTCTCGGGTCCACAGGAGTTCCACCGTGCCGATCGTCGTCCAGAAATATGGCGGCTCATCGCTGGCCGATGCAGCCAGCATCAAGCGTGTCGCCCGCCGGATCACCGAGGCCAAGAAGGCCGGCAACGACGTGTGCGTGGCCGTGTCCGCGATGGGTGACAGCACCGACGAGCTGCTCGACCTGGCCAACCAGGTCACCCCGCAGCCGCCGCCTCGCGAGCTCGACATGCTCCTGACCGCGGGTGAGCGCATCTCGATGGCGCTGGTGGCCATGGCGATCGCCGACCTGGGCTACACCGTGCGCTCGTTCACGGGCAGTCAGGCCGGCGTCATCACCGACTCCTCGCACGGCCGGGCGCGGATCATCGACGTGACCCCCGGTCGCGTCACCGACGCCCTCGAGAAGGGCCACATCGTCATCGTCGCCGGGTTCCAGGGCGTCAGCCAGGACACCAAGGAGATCACCACGCTGGGGCGCGGTGGCACCGACACCACTGCGGTCGCCCTGGCCGCCGCCCTCAATGCCGAGGTCTGCGAGATCTACACCGACGTCGACGGCGTCTTCACCGCCGACCCGCGAATCGTCCCGGCTGCCAAGAAGATCCACCGCATCTCCAACGAGGAGATGCTCGAGCTGGCGGCCTCCGGCTCCAAGGTCCTGCACCTGCGCAGCGTCGAGTACGCCCGCCGGTTCAACATCCCGATCCACGTCCGCAGCTCCTTCTCAGCGAAGGAGGGCACCATCGTCACGGACAAACCAGCTGAAGGAGACACCGTGGAAGCCCCCATCATCGCCGGTGTCGCCCACGACCGCAGCGAAGCCAAGATCACCGTCGTCGGCGTCCCGGACCACCCGGGCAAGGCGGCCGAGATCTTCCAGACCTGCGCCGACGCCGAGATCAACATCGACATGATCGTGCAGAACGTGTCGGCGACCGAGACCGGCCTGACGGACATCTCGTTCACCTGCCCCAAGACGGACGGCCAGACCGGCGTGCAGGCGCTGAGGAAGGTGCAGGCGTCCGTCGGGTTCGCCTCGATCCAGTACGACGACCAGATCGGCAAGCTCTCCCTGGTCGGCGCCGGGATGCGTTCGCACCCGGGCGTCTCCGCGACCTTCTTCAGGGCCCTCGCCAACACCGGCGTCAACATCGAGATGATCTCGACCTCCGAGATCCGCATCTCGGTCGTCACGCGGGCCGACGTCCTGGACGACGCCGTGCGCGCCGTGCACACCGCCTTCGGGCTGGACTCCACGGAGGGCGAAGCCGTGGTCTACGGAGGCTCCGGCCGGTGACCTCACTGGCCTCGAAGGCCCCGCGCCCGACCCTCGCGCTGGTCGGTGCCACGGGTGCCGTGGGGGCGGTGACCCAGCAGGTGCTGGCGATGCGGGCCGACATCTGGGGTGAGATCCGGGCGGCCGCCTCTGCCGACGACGCCGGCACCGTGCTGGTCGTGTGCGGCCGGGAGGTCGTCGTCCAGGAGCTGTCGCCGGAGTTCTTCGACGGCGTCGACATCGCGCTGGTCGACGTGCCGGCGCCGGTGGCCGCCCTGTGGGCGCCCATCGCCGCGGCTCGCGGGGCGGTCGTCATCGACAACAGCTCGGCCCTCCGCGGCGACCCGGAGGTCCCGCTGGTCGTCCCGGAGGTCAACCCCCTGCAGATCCGCAACCGCCCCAAGGGCATCATCGCCAACCCCGGTGCCACGACGCTGACCATGATCGACGCGCTCGGTGTCCTGCACGCCGGCTGGGAGCTCACCGAGCTGGTGGTGGCCTCCTACCAGGCCGCGTCCGGCGCGGGCCGGGTCGGGATGGCCCGGCTCTACGACGAGCTCGAGGTGGTCTCCGGCCACCGCGAGCTCGGCCACCAGCCCGGTGACGTGCGGCGCCTGATCGAGCACGAGCTCGGCGCCGAGTCGCCCTTCCCGGCCCCGCTCGCCCTCAACGTGATCCCGTGGATCGGGGTGGCGGCCGAGGACGGCTGGACGTCCGAGGAGCTGAAGATCCGCAACGAGACCCGCAAGGTGCTGGGCCTGCCCGACCTGCGCGTCTCGGCGACCTGCGTCCGGGTGCCCGTCGTCACGACGCACTCGGTCGCCGTGCACGCCACCTTCGCCCGCAAGATCGACGTCGGCGAAGCCAGGCAGGCCCTGGTCGAGGCGCCGGCCGTGGTGGTGCTGGACGACCCCGAGAGCCTCGAGTTCCCGACCCCCTCCGACATCGTCGGCTCGGATCCGCGCTTTGCCGGCCGGCTGCGCCAGGCACTCGACTTCCCCAACACGCTCGACTTCTTCATCTGCGGCGACAACCTCCGCAAGGGGGCTGCCCTCAACATGGTGCAGGTCGCCGAGCTCGTGGCGCGCGACCTCGCCGTCGTCTGACCCAGCCGTCGTCCGACCCAGCCGTCGGCTGACCCAGCCGCCTCCGGCGGTGCGGGTATGCCGCGTGGTCACCACGCGGCATACCGCGGACTGGCGTGGCCGGCCCCGAGGTGGCGGGTCAGCGGAGCTTCGCCACCACGCCGTCGTCGCCGATGGTGATGGCGAGGTCGCCGTCGGCAGGCAGGTCGACGGACGCGCAGCCACGCAGGACGTCGACCTGGGGCAGCTCGCGCAGCACACACAGCTGGCGGGGACCGGTGACCGTGGTCGTGAACTTCCCCTTGTCGTCGACGGGCAGGAGGGTGCCGCCGGCTTCGCCGATCGCCTCGTGCCGGACCCGTCCCTCGACGAAGGCGGAATCTTGAGCGCTGGGCTGGCTGATGCCTGACTCCCTCAGGAAGTCGGCCAGCTGGTCGGTGGTCAGCACCGCGATCCAGCCACCGGACATCGGGCCGCCGTGCTTGGTCTTCGTGTCGGCGGTCCGGAGGGTGCCCTTGAGCCCGTCCGGCCCACCGCAGCCGGTGAGGCCTCCCAGTGCCAGGCCGAGCGCCGTGACGACGGCAACGACGGCGACGCGGGGGACCCTCCGACGCGAGATACCGACGAACCCGGCGAGAGGTGCGCCGGGCGCGGGACGGGGTGACGCGTGGGTGGGGGAGGACATCGCGAGCCATCCTGCCCGAGGGGGCCGCGTTGTCACGGCTCGGTGACGAATGACGGCGTGCGCGTGTCGCTTGACATGTGACGGGTGTTACTGGTGTGACGATTGTGACTCGAGCACGTGGGAGCCAGGGGGCACGCGATGAAGGATGAGAACCTCACACCGACTCAGCTGTGGCGCAAGCACCGGTTGCGCCAGGTCATGCTCTTCGTCACCGTCCCCGGGGTGCTCCTCGGCACCGCCAGCATCACCGCCGCGTACTCCGCAGGCTGGATGAGCCCGCCCCCGCCGAAGCCGAGCTGCACGCCCGTCGTCGTCCCGGCGCCGGCGCGCGCGTCCTTCACGGTCAACGTCATGAACGCCACCGGTCGCAAGGGGGTGGCGGCCGACGTCGCATCGGGGCTGGTCAAGCGCACGTTCGCCGTCGGCGGCATCAGCAACGCCCCCAGGTCCTGGTACGTCACGCAGACCGCGGTCGTGCACCACGGCTCCAAGGGCCTGGACGAGGCACTCCTCGTCGCCTCCCAGATCCCCGGCGCCAAGCTGTTCGGCGACACGCGCTCTGGCACCTCGGTCGACGTGGTCGTGGGGCTGGGCTACCAGGGCATGGTCCCGATCCCCGCCCGGCTCAAGCCGATCCCGTCCGAGGTCAAGGTCAACGTCTACAACACGACCTACAAGACCGGGTTGGCCAAGACCGTCGCCGATGCCGTGGCTGCCCGCGGCTTCAAGGTCAAAGAGGTGTCCAACGACCCGCTGCGCACCATGCAGCGGGGCACCGCCGTGATCCGCTACGGCGAGGACGGTGACCTGGCTGCCGCCCTGCTCCAGGGGCACGTCCCGGGCGCCCAGCTGGTCAAGGACACCCGCCTCGGGGCGACCCTCGACCTCGTCATCGGCAACGCGTTCACGGACCTGACGCCCACGGCCGACGTCCCCCCGCTGCCCGTCCGATCCCCGCAGGCCGTCCCCACGGTGGCACGCCCCTGCACGTGACCACCACCTGGGCGAGGGCGCCTCGGGCTGGCATCGGACGGCGGGAAAAGGCACAGTAGGTGCCCAATGACGCCTAGCCCCCTGTATGCCGTACCCCTCCTCTGCGCCCTGCTCGCCTCGGCGTGTGGCGGCGGCGAACCCGACTCCTCGGCCGCCACCTCGTCCAGGCCCGCGTCGTCGACCACCGCGACGACCTCGTCGGCACCGATGACCAGCGCTGCGCCGACCACGACGAAACCTCCCGCGACACCCACGAAGGCGACGAAGGCTCCGGCACCAGCCACGCGGCCTACCACTGCTGCGCCGAAACCCGGGCCGGCGACCAGCCTGGCCCCCGTCCCGCGGGCCGGCGCGGAGCCGACGGTGCGTTTCCCGAAGAACGAGGCAGCCATCGGCTCGGGAGCCAACGCCTCGATCGCGCAGGTCCCTGACAGCGTGTGGACGCGCATGGTGGGCTACTCGTGGACCGCCGGCTGCCCGGTGGGGCGCTCGCAGCTGAGGTACGTCCGGGTCAACTTCTGGGGCTTCGACGGCAAGCGCTCGCGGGGTTCGATCGTGGTCAATGCGTCGATCGCCGACGAGGCCGCCGCGGCCTTCACCCGGCTCTACGCCCTGCAGTTCCGGATCCGGCAGATGAAGCCGATGGACTCGTCGTGGGGCAAGAACCCCAAGGGCCCCGGTGCCAACGACTACGCAGCGATGGAGGCCGACAACACCTCGGCGTTCAACTGCCGCTACGTCGGGGGCGAGGAGGCCAGCAAGGTCTACAGCAAGCACGCCTACGGCACCGCGATCGACGTCAACGACTTCGAGAACCCCTACGTCGCCGACGACGGGACGGTCTATCCCGACCGCTACTTCCTGAGCCGACGCCGCCCGGCGCCGGGTGTGTTCTCGTCCAGCGGGAGCGCGGCGGTGCGCGCGTTCACCAGCCAGGGCCTGCGCTGGGGCGGCCTCTGGTCGCACCCCGACTACCAGCACTTCGACCGATGACTCGGCTGTGTTCGTCCGGCCGGCCGGTGGGCCGCTCCGGTCGTCCGCCGCGCCGCGGGTATGCCGCGTGGTCCACCGCTGTGGGGCTGGCCGCCGTCGCCCTGCTCGCGGCCTGCTCGGGAGGAGCCGAGACCGTGTCCCCGACCTCCAGCCAGGCCACGACATCGTCGACCACCACGGCTTCGACGACCACGACGTCGAGCACCACGACCACGACGACGGCCACGACAGCCACGCCCAAGCCGGCCGCGACGACGCGTGCGGCCACGCCCCGCCCCAGTCCGAAACCCAGCCCCA
This sequence comes from Pedococcus bigeumensis, assembly GCF_006438965.1. Taxonomy (GTDB): domain Bacteria; phylum Actinomycetota; class Actinomycetes; order Actinomycetales; family Dermatophilaceae; genus Pedococcus; species Pedococcus bigeumensis_A. Next base: position 369,054 of record NZ_RCZM01000005.1, on the reverse strand, counting down.
AGCCGAGCCCGAAACCGAAGACCGCACCGACCTGCGCCGTGCCCTCCGGCATCCGCGCCGCCCAGGTCGTGCTCGTCCGGTCGTCGGGCTCGAGCGCGACGGTGCGCGCCTGCCGCAGGACCTCCGCGGGCTACGTCGTGGACCTCGGCCCCTACTACGGGCACGTCGGCCTCAACGGGGTCAGCTGGTCCAAGCGCGAGGGCGACCTCAAGACCCCGGCTGGTACCTTCCCGCTGCGGGGAGGCTTCGGTGCGCGGGCAAATCCCGGTCTGCCGCAAGGCTGGTTCCGCGTCGACAGCAACGACGTGTGGGTCGACGACAGCCAGTCGAGCCTCTACAACACCCACCAGCGCAAGCCGGTCGGCGGTCGGTGGACCTCGGCGGAGAACCTGCTGAACACGCCGGCGTACAACTACGCCCAGGTGATCGGCTACAACGAGTCGCGGGTCGCGGGCAAGGGCTCGGCGATCTTCTTCCACGTCGACACGGGCCGCGGCACCGCCGGGTGCGTCTCCCTCCCGACGTCGGCGCTGCTCGCCGTGATGCGGTGGGAGCGATCCGGCGCGGTCATGTCGATCAGCTGACGGTTCGAGCTCTGGGTGTCGGTCCGCTGAGACCGCTATGGCCGTGCCCACCCCGACACGGCAGAGTAGGCGCATGACTGTAAAGACCGTCGCCATGCTCACCGCTGGTGGCCTCGCCCCCTGCCTCTCTTCAGCCGTGGGTGGGCTCATCGAGCGCTACTCCGAGGTGGCGCCCGACGTGCGGATCATGGCCTACCGCAACGGGTATGCCGGCCTGCTCACCGGCGACTCGGTGGAGGTCACCGACGAGGTGCGCGCCAGCGCGCACCTGCTGCACGGCTTCGGCGGTAGCCCGATCGGCAACAGCCGGGTCAAGCTCACCAACGTCAAGGACTGCGTCAAGCGCGGTCTGGTCCAGGAGGGCCAGGACCCGTTGCACGTCGCGGCCGAACAGCTCACACGCGACGGCGTCGACGTCCTGCACACCATCGGCGGCGACGACACCAACGGCACCGCAGCCGACCTCGCGGCATACCTGCACTCCAACGGCTATGAGCTGACCGTCGTCGGCCTCCCCAAGACGATCGACAACGACGTCATCCCGATCCGTCAGTCCCTCGGCGCCTGGACGGCGGCCGAGCAGGGCGCGACCTTTGCCCGCAACGTCATCGCCGAGCACTCCGCCAACCCACGCATGCTCATCGTGCACGAGGTGATGGGTCGCAACTGCGGATGGCTCACGGCCGCCACGGCTCTCGCACACCACCTGTGGGTGCAGGGCGCGGAGTTCAGTGGTTGGCTCGAGAACTCTCCCGAGCGCTGGGACGTCCACGGGGTGTTCGTCCCGGAACGCCCGCTCGACATCGCCAGTGAGGCGAAGCGGCTGCGCACCGTGATGGACGAGCTCGACGGCGTCAACCTCTTCGTCTCCGAGGGTGCGGGCGTCGCCGAGATCGTCGCCGCGATGGAGGACGCCGGGCAGGACGTGCCGCGCGACCCGTTCGGGCACGTCCAGCTCGACAAGGTCAACCCGGGCGCATGGTTCGCCAAGCAGTTCGCCGACCAGCTGGGTGCCGACAAGGTGCTGGTCCAGAAGAGCGGCTACTTCGCGAGGTCCGCGGCGGCCAACGACGCCGACCTCGCCCTCATCAGGGACTGCACGACGTATGCCGTGGACGCGGCGCTGCGGGGTGAGTCCGGTGTGGTGGGGCACGACGAGGAGCGCGACGACGCGCTGCGGGCCGTCGAGTTCGACCGGATCAAGGGTGGCAAGGCTTTCGACCCGTCGGTCGACTGGTTCACCACATTGCTTGCCGACCTGGGGCAGGCGTAGCAAAGTCGAGGGCATGGCACCCACCTCCCCGGCCGAGACCAGACCCAGCACGGCGGCATACCGGGAGGCGCGGGACACTCTCGTCGCGCTCACCGGGCAGCACGACCGCGCGGTCAGTGAGTTCCGTTGGCCGGACGTGGGGGAGCGGTTCAACTGGGCGGTCGACTGGTTCGACGCGATCGCGCGTGACAACGCCGCGACCGCGCTCTGGATCGTCGAGGAGGACGGGTCCGAGCTCAAGCTGAGCTTCGACGAGCTGGCCCTGCGCTCCGACCAGGTGGCGACCTGGCTCTCCGGGCTCGGCGTGGGCAGGGGGGATCACGTGCTGCTCATGCTCGGCAACCAGGTCGAGCTGTGGGAGACGATGCTGGCGGTCTTCAAGCTCGGCGCGGTCGTCATGCCCACCACGGCCGCCCTCGGACCAGCCGACCTGCGCGACCGCGTCGACCGGGGCGGCGCGAAGGTGGTGGTGGCCAACGCCGCCGACGCGGCCAAGTTCGACGAGGTGGCGGGCGACTACCTGCGCGTGTGCGTGGGCGAGGCGGACGGCTGGCACACCTATACGGACGCGTACGCGGTCGATGGTCACCCGTTCGAGACCACTACAGCCGCAACGGATCCGCTCCTGCTCTACTTCACCTCCGGCACCACGAGCAAGCCGAAGCTCGTCGAGCACACCCAGGTTTCGTACCCTGTCGGGCACCTGTCCACGATGTACTGGATCGGCGCCCGGCCCGGAGACGTGCACCTCGCGATCAGCTCGCCGGGGTGGGCCAAGCACGCGTGGTCGTGCTTCTTCGCGCCCTGGATCGCCGAGTCCACGATCTTCGTCTACAACTACACGCGGTTCGACGCGGCATCTCTGCTGGACCAGATCAGGCGGGCCGGCGTGACCACCTTCTGCGCTCCTCCCACGGTCTGGCGGATGCTGATCCAGGCCGACCTCAGCGGAGGGAGGGGCGAGCTGCGCGAGCTCCTCGCCGCCGGCGAACCACTCAACCCCGAGGTGATCACCCAGGTCCAGCGCGCGTGGGACCTGACCATCCGCGACGGCTACGGCCAGACCGAGACCACCCTCCAGATCGGCAACATCGCCGGAGAGCCGCTCAAGCCCGGGTCGATGGGACGCCCCATGCCCGGCGTGCCGGTAGCGCTCGTCGACCCCCTCAGCGGCGAGCTCGCCGAGGAGGGCGAGATCGTCCTCGACCTGTCCCAGCACCCGGTCAACCTGATGACCGGCTACCTCGGTGACGACGAACGCCAGGCCGAGGCGATGGCTGGTGGCTACTACCACACCGGCGACGTGGCCCAGCGGGACTCGGACGGCTACATCACCTACATCGGGCGCACCGACGACGTCTTCAAGGCGAGCGACTACAAGGTGTCGCCGTTCGAGCTCGAGAGCGTGCTCATCGAGCACCCTGCGGTGGCCGAGGCGGCCGTGGTGCCGGCGCCGGATGCGACCCGGCTGGCCGTGCCCAAGGCCTACATCGCGCTGGCTCCCGGCTGGTCCCCGGACGCGGAGACCGCCCAGGCGATCCTCGCCCACGCCCGCGAGAACCTGGCTCCCTACCTGCGGGTGCGACGGGTCGAGTTCTTCGAGCTGCCGAAAACCATCTCGGGCAAGATCCGCCGGGTCGAGCTGCGCGATCGCGAGCAGCACGCCTTCGAGGGCGGGACCTCGCTGTCGGAGGAGTTCCGCGACGACCAGTTCCCCGACCTCAAGGCGTGACTGCGGCGGCTGGTGCGCCTGGTGCCCCTCGTGGTCACGCTCAGACAGCTCGTCTACGCTGGGGCGGTCGACCGGGAGCCGGGGGCGGCACCGACCGACGATCGTGGGGCGTTACCGACCGTTTGTCCGAGTGGGAGCTGGCATGTCTCGACTGGCCACAGTTGTGCCGTTGACGACGCGTATCGCCGTGCACGTGCTCGGGATCGACCCGGAGCGTCGGGTGCTGCTCGACCGAGCCCAGCCCCCGCACGAGCCCCTGTGGGGGCTGCCGAGCGCCCTGGTGGCGGTCGGCGAGGACCCGGTCGTCCGGGCCCGGCGGCTGGTCTCCGAAGCGGGTGCGCTGACGGCGACCAGGGTGGAGGTCATCGACCTCGAGAGCGTCGTGGGGCGCGGCCTGCACGTGGTGCACATGGTCTTCGAGTGCGGCGCCGAACCCTCGCTGCTGCGCCCGGGCGGGGCCTCATCCGCTCTCTGGTGGACGCTGCCGGAGATCGTCGGGCTCAACCTCTCGGCCCGGACCCGCAAGGCGCTGGCCTCGCGCTGGTCGATGATCTGGCCCGACACCTGACCGGTCCGCCCGGCCGTGGTCGGGCATTCCGGCCATTCGGGGCATTCTGTTGCGGGTGAACGCGGTTGGTCCCACTGGGTGGTCGTTGGGGCCTTTCGAGGCCGTTCGACCCCGAGTACCGTGAAAGCAGCGGTCCGCCAGGTCCGCTGGGGCACACGACCAGGCCGGGGCTGCCAGTGCGGACCTACTCATACGCGTTCCACGTCGCCCTCGACGGCAACGGACTCAACGGTCTCGAGGGACGGGCCGGCGTGTGCCTGTTCCACTACGACCCGGTGACCGGCGACCACGCCTACAAGGTCAGCTACTTCTCCGGCGCCTCCGGCGGTCACGCACCGAGCGTCGACCCGAGCCGTCGGATCGGCTTCCTGGGCAACACCGGCCAGCACCTGCTCTTCTACGACCTCGCCACTTTGGAGGAGGCCGACCGGGTCTCGACGCTGCGCTTCGAGGTGCCTGACACGACGATCAAGGGCAGCACCCACCTGGTCTGGCTCGATGACACGCAGTTCGTCACCTCGATCGGCGAGCACCTGTGGAAGTTTGACGTGAACCGGCTGACCAAGGCCGAGAAGGTCGCCCCGCACGGCCTCAAGATCCCCCACGCGATGAAGCGCACCGCGTCGGGCCGCTACATCGTCTACGGCGGCATGGACCATCCGACCAGAGGTGAGGCCAAGGAGGTCGGCATCCTCGACACGGTCACCGGAGAGGTGCGCCGCATCGTGTTGCCGACGACCTGCTGGCACGTGGTCTGTCACCCGGTCCTCGACGTCTTCTACGCGATCTCGTTCCGGGTCAACGCCGCTGACCGCTCCGACTGGGAGCACTGGGGCATGGCCTGGCTGCGGCAGTACGCCTTCGAGATCGATGCCGAGGACGGTCGCATCGTGCGGCACTGGGCCGCCGACCGCGACCTCCCGGCGCACATCAACTCGGACGTGACCATCTCCGACTCCGAGCTCATCTTCTGCACCGGGGGCAGTCACACCGTGGTCTTCGTCGACCTGCTCACGCTCAGCCAGCACCGGCTGATCGATGAGCACCCCGGCGCGCTGGAGAGCCTGGCCCTCACCCGTCAGTCGGCGAACACGCTGGCCGAGTCCGTGATGCGCGGCAACTTCTTCAGCAACTCCCAGCTGTATGCCGAGTCGCTGCGCGTCAGTCGCGGCGCCCTCGTCGACGGCATCTACGCCTGCCAGCTCTCGGGCGACCAGACCCTGCTCTTCACCGCGAACCGCGGCCAGAACCACATCACGGTCTACGACTACCCGTCTCTCGAGGTCCGCGACCGGATCGTCATGCCAGAGCTCCAGGAGTTCGACTCCCGGCTGGGGGCCTGGGGCGACCCCCGCCTCGGGTTCCACCACTCCTACCTCGTCAGTCCCGATGCACCACGCCCCGCAGGAGAGCTCTGATGGCCGACTACACGATCGACACCACCGTGTTCGGTGGCAACACCTTCAGCTCCGACGTCTCCGCGGACGTGACGTCGACCCTCACCGGGCTCGACGACATGAAGCTGACCCTCGCAGGAGGCACGACGAACACCAACAACGGCGTGAACACGGTGCACAGCGATGCCACGATCACCCTCGAGCCGGTCACGACGACGTCCACCGTCAACGCCACGTCCAGCATCGACTCGACCTCCACTGTCACGTCGGACTCGAGCGTCGACACGAACTCGACCTTCGACCTCAAGCCGGTGGCCGTGGACACCTGCGTCCGGCTCGAGCTCGGCCCGCCACCGGCCACCGAGGTGTGCACGCCGTACGAACAGACCTGGGGGTGGTCGCTGCTGGGTCTCGAGCTCTTCGCGATCACGGTTCGGGGCAGCACGACCACCCACATCCGGCCCGAGCACCACGGGCCCGTCGTGATCGACCTGTGAGCGCGCCATGACGACGGCCCGTCGCAAACCCACCAAGTCCAGCGCGGCCAAGACGACCACGGCCAAGACGATCGCGGCCAAGAAGGCCGGCGCGGCGACGAAGCCTGTCACAGCGACCAAGAAGGCTGGCACGGCGACGAAGCCGGCCACCGCGGCCAAGAAGGCCGGCGCCACGAAGGCATCGGCCGCCAGGAAGCCCGCGGCGCAGACGCCGCCCCAGGGTTCCGATGGGGCGGACGTGATTGTGCTGACCGGTCCACCCAGCCTGCTGCGTGCCACGGTCTCGGTGGAGAACGCCGTGGACCAGCGGGTCTCCGTGCGCGGCCTCATCCTCCACCGCAGCGGTCAGCAGGCCCTGACTGGGTCCGGAGCGGCCGTCATCGCGCCAGGTGCAACGGCCGACGTGCCTGTCGCCTTCCGGCTTGAGCAGGACACCCCGCCGGGGGAGTACGCCGCCGAGGTGGAGGTCGGCGGCGTCCGCCGCGAGGCGCTGCTGCGGGTCGAGCCCGACCTGTCCATGCATGTCTCACCGCGGCGCATCCTGGCCGAGGTCGGCCGGCAGGCAGTCACCCTCACCGTCACCAACGACGGCAACCTCACCATCCCGCTGGCAGCCGTGGTGCGCGCCCGCACCAATGACGGTGGGGCGGTCGTGCGCGCCCACATCGATGACGGATCGGCCGTCGTGCGCGCCGGCACCGATGACGGGGGCCCCGGTCCGGGCCCCGATGTCACCCTGACGCTGACGGCCACCACCACGCTGGCACCCGGCAGCACAACCGTCCTCCAGAGCCACCTCACGGTGCCCGCGGAGCTCGACCCGGCCCGCCGGCATACCGCACGGATCCCTGTCGGCACAGCCGATCTCGACGTCATCATCCTGCCCCGCGACCCATCGGAGTGATCAGCATGAGCAGCACCGCGCCCGAGTACCTCACCACCCTCCGCGACGGGTTCGCCGAGGCCGTACAGCAGTGGGTGGACCAGTCGACCACGGCTTGGGACCAGTGGTCGCAAGCCTGGTCACCGGCTGCCGCCGCCGTCGGACTGAGTATGCCGGGCGCACCCGCCGCCGCTCCGGGTCACCATCACAAGGGTGGTCACCACCACGGCGAAAAGGGCTGTGGCTGTGGGGATTCCGGCAGCGGGTGTCGTGAGCACGGTGGACAACACCGCCACCACGGCGAGAAAGACGAGCGGGGGCACCACGGCTGTGGCTGTGGCGAGGGGCGCGCCCACAGCCAGGCCGACGGGTGCCACGACAGCTGCTGTCGCGATGCGTGCGACTGTTGCGTGCCCGAGGCGGACGTGGTCGTGCGGGCCAGGGCAGGTGAGGTGCGGGTGGTCCCGTTCCGGCTGCACAACACCTGGCGCCGGGAGCGCGAGGTGTCCCTCGAGGTCGGGCCGTGGCACATCTGCTCGGGCGACGACGACCTCGAGATCCGCGCCATCCTGGAGGAGGACAAGGTCGTCCTCAAGCCGTGCGAGGACCGCGTCGTCCGGCTGCTCATCTCGACCCGGGGTGCCAACGACGACGGTTCGTCGAGCACGCGGGACAAGGACCCCAACGACCCGGCCGTGCCGGCGGAGCCGGTCGACGAGGCCGGCAAGACCGCCAAGCCAACCCGCACCACGGGGCGCAAGCCGGTCGACGTCGTGGTCGACACACGACGACGCACGACGGACGTGGGGTCCTGCGTCAGCGCCTACGCGGACGTGCGGTTCGAGGGTTGTGCCCGTCCGCAGAGGGTGGCTGTCGTGGTGCTGCCCGCCGAGTGCGACCCCGTCGACGTCGGGTGTGACTGCGGATGCTGCTGCTAGGAGTGCTGCGATGACCGACACGAACAAGACCACTGCCGCGGACGAGACGCTCGCGCGGATCACCGAGCTCGCGAGGCAGGCCCTGCAGTCCCAGGCGAGCCTCGCCAAGCAGTCCCTCGAGCTGGGGAGGGCCACGCTCTCAGGAGACGTGGACCGGTCCTCGTCGAGTCGTGCCTACCTCGACGCCGTCAGCCGCGAGGGAGCGCGGTACTGGCGTGAGGCTGGGGCGCTCGGCCTCGACTACGCGAGCGAGCTGATGGCGCTCGGCACGCGCAGCGCGGCCCGCATCATCAGCGATGCGACCACTGCCGGCGCGGGCACGAGAACCCGCCAGGCTACGGCCCAGAGTCGCAACGGGACGGCACCGCCTGCTCCCGCCGCCGAGGAGGACGACGGGATACGTCGCTCGCGGGTCCTGCTGCGGGCTGCTGTCGGGCAGACGGCACAGGCCTCGGTCACGGTCGTGAACCGCCATCCACGGGCACGGAGGGTCGAGCTGGAGCCGAGCGAGCTGCGTGACGCGACCGGCACGGTGGTCGCGGTGACGCTGACCGTCGACCCCGACCGGGTCACCATCCCCGCCGGTGGCGAGTACCAGGTGCGGATCGAGGCGGACCTCGACGAGGCCGTGGTCCAGCCGGGCCAGCAGTACGTCGGGAGCGTGGCGGTCAGCGGCGGCGACGAGGCCACGCTGGAGGTGACCGTCGAGGTCGCGGACTGAGGTCGTCCGCCGCAGCCAGGGGTGCCCCCACGAGGTCGCGCGCGGCACGCACCTCGGGGTGCAGCCGCAGGCCCTCGCGCGCCCACCTCGGCAGGTCCGGGCTGACCGCGAGCCAGGCCAGCGAGGCGGCGACGGCGGCCCGAGCCGGCCGCGCGGCATACCCGAGGTCGTGTGCCCTGGCGGAGGTGTACCAGTAGAACCGCCCGACGGTCGAGGCTTCCTCGCGCGTGGTCAGGGGGGTGGAGTCGCTCAGCCCGGCCCACCACTCGGCGGCGGCGGAGAGGGCCCAGGCGCTTGCGGCGGGCATCTCGGCGAACGGTCCCGGGAGACCCGCGAGGTCGGCGACCAGGCTGTGCAGCATCCGCCAGCTGAGGTCCTCGCCGCCGAGCAGGTAGCGCTCGCCGGGACTGCCGTGCTCGAGGAGGGCGATGTGCCCGGCCCCCACGTCACGAGCGTCAACGACGTTGCAGCCCCCGGCGAAGGTGCTGCGGGTGGGGTCGAGCAGGTAGCGCAGCACGATGGCGTTGCTCGGCGCGAGGCGGATGAACGGACCCCCGAGGACCACGGTCGGCAGGGCCAACACCACCGGTATGCCGTGTCGTTGACCGGTCTCCAGGGCCACCTCCTCCTGGGCGACCTTGCTCGCGTAGTAGGCGGGGGCGGGTTCGACACCGAGGTGGTCGTCCTCGGATCGCGCGCGAGGGAGCAGGCTCGAACCGCAGGTGACCGACGATGTCGTCACGACCACCCGGGACACCTCTGCGGCAGCCGCCGCCTCGATGACGGCACGGGTGCCGTCCGTGTTGACCTGGTCGACCTCTGCGGCTCGGGCCGCCCCGAAGGCATAGACCGCTGCGCAGTGGATGAGGCCGTCGCACCCGCGCAGGGCCCGGGTGAGGGAGGCGGTGTCGGTGAGGGCCGCCGCAGCCCGGGGGACGTCGTGTCCGCCGACACGCAGGGTGTTGCCGCGGCGCTCGGGATCTGGGCGGGCGATGGCGACGACCTCGTGACCGGCCGCCAGGGCGGCGCTGACGACCTGGCCACCGACCATGCCGGTGGCCCCGGTGACGGCGATCTTCACCTGGCGCCCCTGACGTGACGGAACCCATGGGCGTCGACGGCGCTGTCGACGGCGCTGTCGCCGGACCTTCTCGCCGCGGACTCCGGAGGGTCGCCGAGTCCCTGGGTGACCGCGCCGAGCAGGAGGTCCAGCGACTGGGTGAGCAGCGGTTCGGTGGGATCCATCGGTGGCCGGCCGATGCGGAACTCGCGCCCCTCGAAGCAGGCCTCGAGGTTGTCGAAGGTGGTGGTGAAGAACCGGCGGTAGGCCTCCTCGAGGAGCGGGTTGCGCAGCTCCGGGAGGGCCGCGAGGTCGATGCCCGCCCAGGCCGTCGGCAGCGCGAAGAGCTGTCGGCCGCGCACGACGGCACGCGTCCAAGAGTCGGTGCGGGTGAAGGTGAGGCTGCCGTCATCGAATTCCGCAGAACCGTTGGGGCTGCTGACAGTTCGCCAGGTGAGCCGGTGCCAGTCGGCGCCTCGCTCGACGAGCTCGATCTTGCAGACGTCGATCGGCTCGCCACCCCACGCGGCCAGGTAGTTGGGCTGGGGGAGGTAGAGGTTGCGTTCGGCCTGCCGGGTGCGGGTGACGGCGTCCTTGCCCGACTCGCCCGGGCCGTCCGTCGTGGTGGAGCCCCCGGACTGGTCAGCCAGGATGACCCGCCGGCCCCCGAGGTAGTCGGCCATCAGGCTGATCCCGGCTCCCACGTCCACCCTGGCGACGAACGCGTCGAAGTCGGCCCGGATGTGGCGGCTCACCTCGAACACCGTCGCCCCGTCGACCAGCCGCCACCGCATCCCGTCGCCTGTGTCGGACAACCCGTCGGGCAGCCCGTCGGGCAGCCCGACTGGCAACCCGGCGAGCAGCTCGTCGAACGGGGCAAAGAACTCCGGCAGTCCGTCGAATTCAGCATCGGGGTAGGCCGCGGGGTCGAACCCCAGCGGCACCTCCCGTCGGTCGACGGTCGCCTTGTCCGCACCGGTCGCCCACGCGACCGTCCCTTGCCGCAGGCTCGCGACGCCACCCAGGACGGTGGTCAGCGGGAGGTGGCCGGCAGGGTCGTCGGCCGCCACGACGAGCGGGGTCAGGAGCGCCCGGACCGTCGAGAGCACCGGGTCGGCTGGCTGCGCCCCGTCGTCCGGACCGCCGGTGGCCGCGCTGAGCACGCGCGCCAGCCGTGGCTCGGCCGCGAGCGACCGCGCTGCGGAGCGGGCGAGGGGATGAGCCGAGTGCGCACCCTCCAGCGTCGAGAGCCGCCCCTCGGTCCGGCCGCTCGGTGCGCCGAGAGCGCGGAGCGACCGCTCCACGAGGAGGGACGCGGACCGGTCGACACCCAGCAGGGCGGCGCAGGCGCTGTCCGCCGCCAGCGCGTCCGTGGCGACGACGAGCGCGCGGCTGTCGATGGGCTGGGGGAGCCGGCCACCGTCCGGGCCGACGCTCGCCGACAGGGCATCCACCACGGCGAGCGCAGGCGGGAGGTGGGCGAGGAGGTCGGCCGCGACGTCGGCAGGGTTCGCACCGGCCACCTCGGGTGCCGCGCCGAGCAACGTGGCAAGGCACGCGGCATACCCGTGGACGAGGTCGGTGACGGCGCGGCCGACGACCACGCGCACTCCCGCCGCGGCCCAGAGTCGCGAGACCTGTTGTCCTGACAGGACGCTCGCCTCGGGGACTGGTGCGTCCAATAGCTCGACGCCGAGGTCGACGACGTCGTAGGAGCGGCCTCGGGGAGTGCGACCCAGCAGTCCGGCCCGCCGGGCGAGGTCGGTCACCGAGAGGTGTCCGCGGTCGCGGTCGTAGGAGTGCAGGGTGGAGCCCACGGACACCGGCGCACAGCCCGCGTCGTGCAACAGGTCGACCAGCGCATGGACCACTGGCGCGCTCACGGGAGTCGGCTGCGAGAGCCGGGCGAGGACGACGGCCTGGCTGTCCCAGGAGGCGCCGAGCCTGGCGATCGCCGGGCCCAGGGCGGCGACGTCCCCACCTCTGACCACGACGCAGGCCAGCGGGTCCCGGCTCGGCACACCTCGGGGTGCCACGCGTCCATGAAACCAGCGCACCCTCGCCAGCGACAGGGGGCGGTGCCATAGTGAGCGGGTGGCCGACGACATCGACATCCAGCAGCACATCAAGGGACTCATCGACGAGGAGCACGGGCTGCGCGGCCGGCTCGGCGCGGGCGAGATCAGCGTCGAGGAGGAGAACCAGCGGCTGCGGACCATCGAGGTCGAGCTGGACCAGTGCTGGGACCTGCTCCGGCAGCGGCGGGCCAAGCGGGAGTTCGGGGAGAACCCCGCCGACGCCCAGGTGCGCGACGCCGGCACGGTGGAGAACTACCGGGGCTGAGGCTCAGGGCGGACGTCCGGCGTGGCGGACTGGACAGGACGGGTGAGCGTCCTACTCTCGAAAGAGGCCGGTTCCCAACCCAAGGGGGTGCGCCATGCGCACAGCACTCGCCCACCTGCATGTCCCCCACCACGAGCCGACGTGGTGGCTCAGCCACAGCGCCGCCGCGATCGCCGCGGCCCTCCTGCTCGTCTACGCGGCCGCGGTCCTGCTGGTCCTCGCCGGCGTGCTGCTCGTCACCTGACGCTCCTGCAGCCGACGGCCGTCACCACCGCCGGTCGATCCACTCCTGCAGGTGCGGCCGCTCCGCGCCGATGACGGTCGCCTCTCCGTGCCCGGGCAGGACCACGGTGTCCTCGGGCAGGGTGAACAGCCGGCTGCGCACCGACTCGATGATGGTGTCGAAGTCGCTGTAGTCGTGGCGAGTCGCACCCGGGCCGCCCGGGAACAAGGTGTCGCCGGTGAACACGACGCCCAGTGACGGCGCGTGGAAACAGGTCGATCCCGGGGTGTGGCCCGGTGTGTGGATGACGTGCAGCTCGACGTCGCCGACCAACAGGGTCTGGCCGTCGGCCAGCTCGCCGTCGGGGGTGACGGGATAGAGCTCGTCCCACAGGAACCGGTCCGCCGGGTGCAGGTATGCCGGGGCGCGAGTGCCGTCGCAGACCTCGCCGACCGCGTCGAGGTGGTCGAAGTGCCCGTGCGTGATGAGGACGCCCTGCACGCGCTGCGCGCGGGGGATCGACTTCACGATGGCCCTGCCGTCGTGTCCGGCGTCGATGACCAGGCAGTCCGCGTCGTCGCCGATCACCCAGGTGTTGTTCTCGAGGGTCAGCGCGCCCTCGGGTCGGTCGAAGGTGCCTGCGGTGACGACGCGCTGAACGCGCACGCCGCCCGGCGAAGGTGCGATGTCCGGCATACCTCCATCCTCGCCCATCTACGCCGGGTCGCGATCGGAGGCCTGGCCGTGGTCGGAGGCATCTGCGCGATCGGGAGCCCGCTCGCGGCGGATGACGCCCAGTGGCAGGAGCAGCCAGTTCACGAGGAAGAGGAGAAGGCTGCCACTGGTGGCCACCACGGCCCCGAGGGTGCCGGTGACGACGTCGAAGATGACGAAGGCCACGCTGCTGACGGCCAGGCCGAGAGCGACCAGACCGATGCGCGCACAGGCGTGGGCGATGGCCACGAGGGTGGCCTTCTCGTGCCTGCGGAACAACAGGCGGTGCGACCCTACGGGGGCGACGAGGAAGGCGGTGGCCGCCACGGTGAGGCAGAACGCGACGAGGTAGACCTGCCGGTCGACCTCGTCGACCTCGGTGAACCGCTGCTGGAACGGCAGGGTCAGCAGGAAGCCCGCCAGGATCTGCACGCCCGTCTGCACGACGCGCAGCTCCTGGAGCAGCTCGTCCCAGTTGCGGTCGAGCCGCTCGGTGGGGGTCTCGTGACGATCCTGGTTGAGGGGTTCCTCAGGCATGGCTCCACATGTACCCAGTGTGCGCTGCCCCGACCAGCCCCCGCGGAGGTTTGCGCCCGCCGAGCTCTGGCGGCTAGCGGGGCGACAGGACGCAGAACTCGTTGCCGTCGGGGTCGGCCATGACCACCCAGCTGACCTCGCCCTGGCCGATGTCGATGCTGGTCGCCCCGAGGGTGACGAGCCGATCGACCTCCGCCTGCTGGTCACCACCGGCGGAGGGCGCGATGTCTAGGTGCAGCCGGTTCTTCCCCGTCTTCGTCCGCACGGGCGGACCGCCCCACGACATCTTCGATCCGCCGAGCGGCGACTGGATCGCGGTCTCCTCGTCCTGGTCCCAGACCAGCCGCCAGCCCAGCGCCTCGGCCCAGAAGTAGCCGACCTCCTGCGAGCCGTCGCAGTTGATCGCGCCGATGCGCCCGGTGTCGGCGAGGAAGTTGTTCTCCGCCTCGATGACGCAGAACTCGTTGCCTTCGGGGTCTGCCAGCACGACGTGGCCGTCGTTCGGGTCCTGGCCGATGTCGAGGTGCCGGCCGCCGAGCTCGAGTGCCCGGGCGACCGTCCGCCGCTGGTCCTCGAGGGAGGTGCTGGTCACGTCGAAGTGGATCTGGTTGGGGCCGACCTTTGGCTCCCGGGTGAGGGGGAACTCGATCCGGTACCCCGGCCGGTCGCTCGGCAGGAGCGCAACACCGTCGGCGCTGTCGTCGAGCTCACGGCGCAGGACACCGGCCCAGAAGGTCCCTAGGCGCAGAGGGTCGTTCGCGTCGAGGCTGACTGCGTGGAGGTGACAGGTCACCCCACGACGCTAGGTGATCGGCGGGGGTGCGCCAACCGAATATGTCGGAGCTACGGCGGCCCTCGGGACGTTCGCGGTTGGTCTACCCAGAGTGCGCGGACGGCCGTAGCCTGATGGGTACGGCACGATGCCGCAGGCTCCTTGGGAGGTCGCGATGGCTGCTCCGACACCGGCTGGTCCGCCGCGGCTGCGGATGATGTGTTCCCTCGACCTCGACGAGCACCCCACCCACGACCTGCGCGACCACCTCCTCGCCCTGGGCTCAATGGTCCTCTTCTGCGTGGTGGCGATCCTGCTGCGCCGCTGACGTCGGGTGGTCATCCGCCGCCAGGCTGCCCGATGACGCGAACTCATCAGGGGGAGCGCCAGGGCCGGACCTCCCCGGGATTAAGACCCTGTTGAGCACCTTGTCGCGGTGGCGGTGCGGGTCCATCCTTGGAGGGGGCCGCAGGGCCTCACCGGGAGCGGCGGACACGGCCCGGCCGGCCGATCGGGAGGAGCGGGCAATGCGCGGACGCGTGGTGCGGCGACGGTTCTGGGCGGAGCTGGTCCTGGCGGGGATCGGTCTGGTCCTGGCCGTCGTGACGGCTCTGGTGCCGGACTGGATCGAGCGTCTCGGCGGTGAGGGCGGGGACGCCGGCAGCGGCGGGACGGAGCGCGCCGTCGCCCTCGCGTTCCTCCTGGCTGCCGCCGTGCTGGCGTTGCTTGCCCGGGTGGAGTGGCGCCGTCCGATGCAGCCTGCGCTGGCCCGCGACGGCTCAGGTGGCGACCCGGGCCGATGACCACCAGGCGGCGGGCTGACTCCACCGAGACCACGCACGAGGGCGTGGATCCCTTGGCGGGCACCCACGTCCGACCGCGCTCGCGGCGCGACCGGGCGCGCGAAGACGCACTGGCCGGGGCCGAGTCGGCGGAACGCCTTCCCGCCGCAGCCGAGCCGGACCTCGGCACACCGATGAGTGACCGGCAGCTCGACCAGCGGGACCGGCAGCAGTCGGCTGACCGCAAGAAGCCGGGACCCAAACCGCCCGAGACGCCGCCGGCTGCACCGGTCGAGCCGGCGCCCTCGGCCCCACCGCCGTCCGACCCCGAGTGAGCTGGGTCGACCAGTGCTGACGATCACCGCGAACCTCGCGCTCGACGATGCGGCCACCGGCACCCAGACCGGCACGGTCGGAGAGCCGTCCGTCGGGGTGTCCTCCTCGACCCTGTTCGTGACGGGCAACTGGTACGCCACGCGCTCGGCGGACCGCGGTGCGACCTGGACGCTGCTCGACCCGTTCACCGAGTTCCCCACCGACCGCGGCATCTTCTGCTGCGACCAGCTCGTGACTTACCTGCCGACCCAGCGGCTCTGGGTGTGGCTGCTGCAGTACTCGAAATCGGGGCGCAGCAATATCTTTCGCCTCGCCGTGAGTCGGACGGCCGCCGCAGGGACGTGGCGTTGGTGGGACGTCGCGCCAGCCGACCTCGACCCGGCGTGGACCGACGTGTGGTTCGACTTCCCGGACCTCGCGGTCAGCACGAAGAACCTGTGGCTGACCTTCAACCACTACGACGGCTCCGACCGGTGGGTGCGGGCCGGGGTCATCCGGTATGCACGCGCTGACCTGACCCGGACCGCACCCCTGACCAGGCGGCACTGGTCGACGACGGCCGTCGGCTCGTTACGCCTCGTCTCCGGAGCCGGTTCCTCGATGTGGTTCGCCGGCAACGACCAGGCGCACCGGTCCGTGCGGCTGTTCCAGTGGCCGGACGATGCGGCCGGCGTCACCGCCTGGACCATCCCGGTCACGGCGTGGAACGACAGCGACTACCGCTCGATCGGACCGGACGGCAACCCGTGGCTCAGCCGCTGTGACGATCGGATCACCGGCGCCTGGCGGGCGGGTGGCCGGCTCGGCTTCCTGTGGAGTGCCGGCCGGGGGCCCGGGCGGCCGCAGCCCTACATCCGCGCAGTGACCCTCGACGAGCAGTCGCTGACGGTCGTGGCCGAGCCGGACCTCTGGAGCCAGAACGGCGCCTGGGCCTACCCGGCGGCAGCGCCGAACAAGCGAGGGAGCATCGGTCTCGCCGCCTTCTTCGGCGGCCCCACCCAGCCGGCGCATGCGGTCGGCATCCTCGACCAGCAGGCCAACACCTGGACCACGAAGACGACCTCGACGTCGACCCACGCGCCGCAGGCGGGCAAGTGGGGAGACTACGTCGTCTGCCGGGCGCACCCCAGTCGGACGACCTCGTGGGTCGCCAGCGGCTACACCCTGCAGGGGGGTCAGGACCGCCGCAACATCGAGCCTCGCGTGGTCGTCTTCCGCTCGTGACCTGCCCCGTTCGGCGCCTGACCGTTTCCACCCGACGGGGGTGGCGAACGACGGGTCGGGGACGTCAGGTGGGGCGTTCCTCGAGGTGGACGATGCGCGCGGCGGCATACGGGCAGAAGCGCACGAGCTCCGCGACGGTGGTCGGGGGGACGACCGCGCCCGGCGCCATGGTGGGTGGCACGAACACCTCGCCCGCGCCGATCGACCCGACGAACGCGAGGAACAGCACCTGCTGCTTGTTCGGCGCGGTGGTGAGGTCGACGTCGATGGACACGGCTCGCGGCATCCGAGCGTCGACCGCCGTCGGCACCGTGCGCCAGGTGACCCCGCCCCCGCCCGTCGCGAGGTTCCACCCGGCCGGCACCGCCTGCGCCGTCCCCGCGGCAGCCGCCGTGAGGAACGGCAGGAGCGTGGTCACCGAGAGAGCCATCAGGTCCGACGGGTTCGCCCCCACTCGCCACAGCAGCACGACGAAACCCTGGTTGGCCCGCAGCCCGATCGCATCGCGGTGGTGCACGAGGACGTCGACGGTCGACGGCTCGTGGAAGACGGTCCACAGGTCGTTGACGACGTTGCGGGGCACCAGGTCGAGCAGGTCCGCCTCGGTCGCCGTCACGGCCGCGGCGCGCGGCGTCTGCCACGGGGCGCGGTAGACCGCCCGCGAGTCCGCGGTGTCGGTGGTGACCGTGCCGTCGACCTTGACGCGCACGCCGCCGACCACATCGGCCCACACGGCTGCGTCGATCTCCGGGATGGCGGACTTGGGCGGCACCATCTGGGTCCGGTGCAACGCCACGAGCCGCCCGAGCGCATCGGAGAACTGGCCGTTGGCGACGACGCTGGGATGCAGCCACCGGAACGCCGTCTGGAAGGTCCACACGTCGTATGCCGGCGCGTTGATTGCGGTGATCGCGGGGACCGGCAGGAAGGCAGGGGTGGCCGCGACCGGCCACTTCGGCCTGACGGTGATGTCCGGGCTCGCGGAGAGCGACGCAGGGAGGGCGGGGGGCGCAGCAAGTGGGTCTGTGTGGATGGTCAGCGGGTTGCGCCGGTCGTCGAACCGGTTCGAACGGATCCACGTCTGCGGCAACGCATCTCGCGCCAGATCGACCTCCCACACCCCTCGCGACTGGACGGCGGCGCGGAGCAGACGGGGTGCCGTCAGCGCGCCACCTGGGTCGCGCCAGATGTCGAGGTCTTGGACGGTCGCCTGGGGCAGTCCGTTGACGTAGGGGACCCAGGTGTGGGCACCGGTGGTGTTGTTGGTGCGGGTGCCCTGCCAGACACCGGTGACGGTGCCGGCATACACCGTGTTGCCGGTGGCGTCGCCGGGGTCGACGATCACCGAGAAGACGGGATCGCGGGGACCGCTGTTCACCGCCCCACCGGCGTCCAGCTGGCGGCGCAGGGTGGTGCGCTTGAAGCGCCCGTCGGCATTGTTGAAGAACCAGAGGGTCTCGTCGGGCCCGCCGACCACGCCGGTCGTCGCGACGTAGAAGTTCTGGGTGCCCGGCACCGCCGCGACGTCGGTCAACGTCGTCGTGCGCGGGATCGCCACGGCGAGGTTGGTCAGTGACCAGGTCGTCGACGCCCAGGTCCCCGGCGGGTTCTCGGTGTAGCGGACGATGCCACCCCGGTAGATGACGAGCAGCTGGGTCGGCGACGCCCAGGTGAGCGTGACGATCGGCCCCAGGAACGGTGCCGTGAAGCCGATCGCCATCTGGGCGGGGTTGGCCGCACCATTGACTCCCGGGCGGCCGTCGGCCGCGACACCGTTCGGGTAGGGAATGGCCCGCCAGGTGTTGGGGCCGACTCCGATGCCGAGGTCGTCGGTGAGCCAGACGCGGTAGGTGCCGAGGGCGAGCCGACCGGTGGCCGGGTTGGGTCCGACGGGCGGGACGCGCACCGTGCTCGCGCCCGAGTAGAAGGAGCTGAACTGCGCGGTCCCCTCGCCACCGGGACCGACCAGCCGGCTCGGCTCGCCGGGGTTGCGGGTCATCGGGTCGACGAAGGCCGTGGTCGACGTGCAGTACCACCCGGAGAGGTTGAACTGGCGGACAAGGAGGTGCGACGCAGTGGGGTGCCACGCGACCCCGCCGCCATCGCCGGTGAACGGTTCGTCCCAGACCGAGTCGCCGATGCGGACCTGGCTGCCGTTGTCCTGGCAGCCGGTGGCGACGAGGTGTCCGTTGACCGGGTGGCTGCGGACGAAGACCGGTTGGAGCGAGGCGAGCCCGGTGTTGCAGGCGGCGAACGTGCCGACCCGACCGGAGCGGTCCGAGACGAAGATGCCACCGTCGGTGGCTGCCCAGACCTGACGGCGCGGCGGGGCGTTGCCGGTGAGAACGAGCCGGTGCACGTCGCCGTGGACGTTGTTGCCGATGGCCCCGGCCGCGGTCGCGCCGTCACCGCCGGGCAGGGCGGCCGCAGAGGAGATTCCCACGGTGGCCTGGAGGACGAAGGGCGGGTTGGCCACGCCCGACGCAGCGACGTCGAAGCAGTACAGGCTCGCGCCCCAGTCGCCGTCGGCCTGGCCGTAGGAGAACGAGCTCCCGCCCAGGTAGACGCGGTGCACTGCGCCGACGGTGTCCACGGCGATGCACTGGTCGTAGTCGCGCTGGTTGCCGCCGGCGACGTTCCACAGCGTCGCCGGCACCCCGGTGGCTGCGCCGGGTGTGCCGACGTCGTCGGCCGTGGGGGCGGCCACGGTCGCGTCGGCGACGCGCCACAAGGCGGGGTTGCCGCCCGTCTCGCCGATGGCGTAGACCGTGTTGCCGGCCGCCGCGAGGCTGACGTGCCCGGTGACGGCGACCGGGTTGGTCAGCGCGATCGGGGTCACCGCCGCGCCGAGGTTGTCGCTGAAGGCCAGGCCCTGCCCCGCCACCGCGAGGATGAGGCGCCCACCGGGCAGCCAGAGCCCGTCGGAGATCGCCGCTCCGGGGAAGGCCGCGGTCACTGCGGCGAGCTGTTGCCAGACGTAGCCGTCGCGCACCGGGTTGCCGCCACCGGCCGGGAGCGACTGTCGACGGCCGAGGAAGGCGCCGTTGGTGGTGCAGGCGACGACCACGTCCTGGGTGGCGCCGGCCGTGGCCGTGCCCGGCGAGCTGGCGGGGCTGCGCAGGAGCTTGAAGATCCCCAGTCCCTCCAGCTGGGCGATCCCGGTGTCGACCTCCCAGGGCTCGGCCTGGCCCGCCGGGAACGTGGGTCCGATCGCGGACAGCACACCGACCCCGTCGATCGTCGTCTCGCCCGTGGCGGCGACGAATCCGGCCGGGACGAAGGTCGGCTCACCGGTCCCGACGAGAACCACGTCGAGCAGGGGCATCGCGTCGAAGGAGACGAGCAGGGCCCCACAGGCCTGGGCGTTGACCGCGCCCCCACGGATCCGGCGCCGCTCGGACCACCCCCCGACCGGTGACCAGGTCGCTGCGCCGTCGTCGGTGTACCAGACGCCGCCCTGGGCAGTCGCGGCATAAGCCCGCCGGCCCGTCGCGTCCACCGCGATGTCACGGATGCGGCCGGCCACCCGCGGGCGGTCGACCGCCTGGCCGCGCCGCACGACCGAGGGTCCGATGGGCACCCAGCGCCCGGCCGGATCGACGGCAGACGGGAAGGCCCGTGCAGCATCTGCCGCGTCGGCGTGCGGCGCGTCGGCGGGCGCCTCCTCGCGTGCGGCGAGGACCGAACGCATGGCCTCCTCGAGTGCGACCCGGTCGACGCCCTCGAGGAGCTGGGCGTCGCGCGCCGCCCGGTCGGCGGCCTGGCCACGCTTGGCCGCGCGGGCTGCCTCCCGGCGCGTTGACGCGGCCAGCGCCTCCCGCTGCGCCTTGGACCCCAGGGGTGCCCGCCGCTTGGCCGTCATGGGCTGCCCTCCTCGTCGGGCGCCACGCGGATCCAGCCCTCCTGGACCTCGTGCGGCATCTTGGGCAGGTAGGCGTTGGTGGTCGAGGCCAGGATCGGGTCGTCGCGCCAGCTGATCGGGCCGGTGCGCCGGGTGAACTGCTGCTTGCCGCCGAGCGAGGCGACGTTGGGCAGCCGGATCTCGGCCGGGTCGACGAGCAACGGCCCCACGCGCATCGACGGCACCATCGCGGCCAGGCCGGGACCGACCCAGGTGTCGGCCAGCTCAAGTGCCTTGCGCGGCAGGATGCCCGACGTGACGTGCACCTTGCCGGCCGGCAGCATCAGGATCGTCAGGCGCCGGGTCTGCCCGATGCGGATGGTGAGGGTGTCCTCCAGGATGAGGTAGCCATGCTCGATCGGGTCCTGGCCGGGGGTGTCGCCGAGCCGGCCGAGGAAGCCGGTCCGGGGCCCTGAGGCCATCGCCGAGTCGGCCACCACCTTGTCGACGACGTGGAAGCGGGTGTAGTCGTCGTCGACGAAGAACCCGAGGACGCTGTCGTCACTGCGACCCAGTTCGCCTATCCGGAAAGGGAACTCGTGAGCCGCGAGGGCTTCGTATGCCGCCGCGCGCGCCGCCGGGCCGCCAGCCTCGTCGATCTGCACCTCGTCAACGTCATCGGGCGCGTCCAGACGCAACGTGGCCCTGACGATCGCGACCGGGCGCCCGACCAGCCCCGCGATCGTCGGGGTCCCGATGGCGGCGAACGTGTCGACCGTCCACAAGGTCGAGTCGATCGCGCGCAGCAGGGCGGACAACGAGCTGCAGGACGGTGGCGAGGTCGCCTGCCGGGCCTCGATGTCGGCCTGGACGAGCCCGGCGGCGAACAGCGCCGCATGCTGCGCATGCGGTGGGACGTCGGTCAGCGGGCCCGCATCCGGGGGGACCGGCCGTCCCGGCGCGGGGTCCCAGCGCACCGAGCCGGGGCCGTCGTCGACGCTGAACGAGTCGTGCTCGAGCTGCCCCAGTGGGTGGCCGTCGCGGTCGAACACCTCCAGCGCCTCGTCGATGTGGTCGGGCAGCAGGAAGCCGGACACCGGCGTGACGGCCAGCGCGGCCCGCAGCTGGTCGACGTAGGCCTCGGGGGCGTCGGCCGGGTCCTGGTCGAGCCCGTAGGCCGGGTCGACCAGCCGCAGCAACCAGCGGGCGCTGTTCTGGATGCGAGGGGGAAGCAGGACACCCGCAGGTTCGTCCGGCAGCTCCTGGGTGCTCGTCCGGGCCAGCCCGGTCAGGGGGATGACGACCACCCGCCCGAACCCGTCGACCAGCCGCAGGTCCAGCACCGTCAGCGAACCACCGAAGAGCGGCACGGGCAGACCGGTCGCGCGCGGCCGGTTGACCCCGTCGGTGCCCCGGACCCGTTGGACGAAACCCTCGTAGGCAATCCCGAGCAGCTGCTCCCGGATCCCGTCGAAGGAGGCCGAGCACAGGTCCAGCGGCCGGACCAGGTTGGCCACCGCGGCCAGGACGTCCTCGTCGGGGTCGGGGATCACGGACTGGCTCGGCGAGGCCAGGTCACGCGCCTGCTCCTGCTCCAGCCACTTGGCCATCGCCGTCGTCAGCGACTGGCCCACTCCCGTCGTCAGCGGGCTGCGCCCGGTCAGCGTCCGCGTCGAACCCACGACGGGGTCACTGCGGCGCAGGTCGCCGTCCGCCAGCGACCAGCCGGCCAGGTCCTCGGTGCCGGTGAGCTCGACCCGCCACTCCAGCCAGATGGGCACCCAGGGCTGCCGCCAGGTCGTGATCGCGATCGGGCTGGGCGGGCTCCAGGCCACGAGGGAGAACCGGGACAGCTCGGCCGCGACCTGAAGGGTCTCGACCTCCTCGAGCTGTGAGTAGCCCGACCAGGAGTCCTGGGCCGCCGCCCTCGGCATCCGGGCCTTGGCGGCCTCGGCGACCAGACCGGTGCCGGACCCGTCATAGCGTGCCGTCGTGCCGTAGAGCCGCAGCATCTCGGCGGTCAGCCTCGCTTCGAGGGCCTGCACGTCGGCACCCTTGCGGCCGGAGGAGGCCGCGAGCCAGCCGACTGAGTAGCCGTCGAAGATGATCGCCTCGCGGACCACCCGGGTGACCTCGCTGGGCACCGCCCCGCTACCCAGGGTGGGCAGCACCGAGCGCCCGTCGACGGTGCCGTCGATCGACGGCGACACCTCGCCGGGGAAGCGGCAGCGCAGCAGCCCCTGGTCGTCGAACATCCCGTCCCCGTGGTGCCGGGCCGAGGGGTGGACGCCACGCAGACCCACCATGACCGGCGCGGGGCGGAACACGCGCGGTGCGGCCCGCACGACGTCGCGACTGGCCGGAGGTGCCGTGCTCGTCCCGCCCTTGCGCGTCCCCGGTCCGGGGTCGTCGCGTTCCACCAGGGTCTCGTCGTGCGCCGTCACCTTCTTGCCGCTGGTCATCGGGGCCACGCCCCGCCAGCCGACCTTGGTGCCCTTGGGCAGCCCGGATCCCTTGGTGGGCTGGGCGGCCCGACCCTTGCGGCCGACTGCCAGCGGGCCGAACGGCGTCGAGTCCTCGGTCCGCAGGCGGTCCGCCTTGGCTCCCGCGACGGGACGCCCGGGAAGCGCCCAAAAGCCGTTGGCGTGCTCCTGGTCGGCGAGGTCGGAGAGCCCGTCAGGGGTGCCGATCCGCCCGAGCAGGTCGCCGGTGAACGCCGCGCACAGCCGCTCCGCAGTGAGCCGCTTGGCCGGGTCGATCCCCAGCGCGGGGGCCGCGAACGCGGACACGATGTCGTCGATGTCCGTGCCCAGGCTCGCCGCCAAGGTCGAGGGATCCGGCCGGTCGTCGGCACCGCCGGCCGTGCCGTCGACGGGCACGCCGATCACCGAGCCGTGCAGCATCGTGTGGTACCTCGTGGCCCCGATCCCGACGGTCATCCCGGCCACGTCGGCGAGGGCCATCGGAGCCTCCGGGGCGACCGCGCTGTAGGTCGTCGTCGACTTCGCGTACGGGGTCTGGACGGTCGTCGGCGCATAAGTCCGTGGCGACTTCAGCCCGGCATACTGCTCCAGCTTGGCGGTCCGCGGGTCCTCGGCGTACTCCACGGCGTCCTCGCCGTCGGGGCTGACCCACCACCGCAGCTCGGCGAGGCGTGCTCGCACGCTGGTCTCCCCGCGGCTCCCGGCGAGCGGGTCGGTGGCCGAGTCGGTCCACCAGCCGGCGACGGTGTAGCTGGCCTTGCCACGGTGGAAGCCGTGCGGCGCCACCTCGACGCCCGGCAGGTCGACGAGCGGGTCGTGCAGGGCGAACCGGTTGAGCGCCCCCATGTAGGTCGCCGTCCACATCAGGCTGCCCCGAGCAGCACCGTCGAGCACCTCGAGCGGCACGCCGCCGTCGAGGGGTGGCGTGCCGGGCGGGACGGTCCCGGCATACGTGGACAGCGGCGTGATGCCGCCGGTGACCGCGTCCAGCACCCACCCCGAGGCGTATGCCGTGCGCCCACCCTCGGGGAGCAGGGTGCGGACCACGACCCACCGGTCGGGAAGCCGCGGCAGCTTGACCTTCTTGGTGACCGGGTCGTTCTCGCCGCGCAGCAACGCGTCGGGGAGCGCCCAGTGGAGGTGCACCCCTGCCGGTCGCACCGCACCGGCGTCGAAGGGGGCTGGGTCGCCGTCGACACCGGCGACGTCGACGCACGGCTCCTGGCCGCCGACGGGCACGACGTAGGCCTGGACGTCGACCGGCACGAGGATCCGCTTCTCGCGGACGAGGAACTTGTCCCACGTCTTCCACGTGGCGAGGTCCACGTCGGCGCGGGCGAGCGCGGCGAAGCGGTCGGTGTAGACGCTCTTGGTGAGCCGCTCGGGGGTCAGGTCGAAGTCGGCCATCACACTCCTCCGAGCTTGAACGTGTCGTTGACCTGCTTGGCGTAGGCGACGGAGGCCTTGAAGACCGTGCCGATGCTCACGCCGCGGGGGTCGCCGAAGACCTGCCGGTAGGGGAACCGGAGCAGCTGCAGGGCGTACTCCGCGGCGTCGAGGCTGGCCCCGACGTGGGTCGCGGGGAGGGCGACCAGGTCCTTCTGCACCTGCTGGATGTCGATGACCCCCGTGGCCCCGTCGGTGGCCCGGAACGGCACGTCGAGGCGCACCGGGGCACCGCCGGGCTTCTCGAGGTCAGCGAAGGTGTTGACATCGCGCGGGATGTAGCTGAACGACCCGTCGACCTGGCCGGGGTCGAAGCCGAACTGGACGCCCTGCCGCGGCTCCTCGACGTGGACGACCGAGGGGATGCCGTCGAAGAGGCAGAACAGCACCGCCGGAGCCAGCCGCTCCAGCCGCAGCAGCCGCATCCGGTTGGGGTCGTCCTCGGGGACGAACCGGTTGTCGGCCTCGTCGACGGGGTCGATGGTCATCGCCCGCACGTGCAGGCCCGGCCAGCCAGAGACGGCCTGGGAGCGCAGGATGAAACCGCTGACCGCGTCGACGGTCCCCCCGAACCGCGGCTGACCCGGGTGGCGCCGGGCGTTGCGCTCCTCCTGGTCGAGCTCGGTGCGGATCGCGTCGTAGGCGGCGGTGAGCTGGGTCCGGTCGTCGCTGTTGACCGTGCCGACCGAGAGCGCGCCCATGACCAGCGCGTCGGTCCAGCGGCGGTCGAGGTAGAACCATCGGATCGACTCCGGCGGCAGCAGCTCGCTGTCGGCGACGAGGTTGGCGAACGGCACACCCTCGAGCAGCCGGAGCCGGACCAGCCAGGCGCGCAGGGCGGCGGGGATGGCCGAGTCGGTGTCGTCGTCCTCGACCGTCGTGGGGATGGCGATCGCCTCGCTCAGCTTCAGCGGCAGGTCCAGGACCATCGTGGGCACGTCGAGCTTCACGACTCCTCCGTCCGGTCGTGCAGGGCCCGGTCGAGCGGGTCCGCA
Source organism: Pedococcus bigeumensis (assembly GCF_006438965.1). Classification (GTDB taxonomy): domain Bacteria; phylum Actinomycetota; class Actinomycetes; order Actinomycetales; family Dermatophilaceae; genus Pedococcus; species Pedococcus bigeumensis_A. The sequence continues at coordinate 343,705 of NZ_RCZM01000005.1, read as the reverse complement.
CCCTCGTCCTGCGGGGCGTCGTGCGGCAGGACCGGCACGCCGCCGATGATGCCGCCGGGCAGACCCGGCGTACCTGGGAGCCCGACCGGCAGGCCGGGTCGGGTCATGATCTGGCTGGACAGGGCGCCGGCCACGAACTGGGAGACGATGCGCTCGTGGGACTCGCGCAGGGCCGAGGTGAGCGCCGCGTTGGCGGCCGGACGGGTGAGGTCGACGAGCGGCACACGAGGCACCTCGGTCTCCCGCAAGGTGCGGAGCAGAACCGGGAGGTCCACGTCGGCCGCGACGTCGAGGCCGAAGTGCTGGAGCACCGTGGCCAGCCCCTCACCCTTGAGCTCCATCGGTGCGCCCGGGGTGACAAGCTCGCGCGGTGGCCCGATGACGGCGCCCGGGGCGGACGCGGCGGCCCCGGCGAAGGCGCGGGTCAGCATGACCCCCAGGCTCGGCGCGGCGTTCATGGCGACGCCCTTGATGCCCAGGTCGGCGATGATCCCGTCCCAGATCGCGTGCCCGCGGGCCACCTGGTAGTCCCGCTGCCGCCACTCCAGCAGCGCGGCGACCATCGACGGCTGGCTCAGCGCGAGCAGCCGGCCGATCTCGAACGCGGCGGCGAGCGACAGGTCCTCGCGGCCGTCGGGGATGACAGCGCGCAACTGGTCACCGGTGTGCGCGAGCGGCAGTCGCGGTCCGGCGAGGTCCGCCGGGTGCGGCAGCAGCGGTCCGCGGTACCAGGCCCGGACCAGGTCGCCCCGGCGGGTGCGCTGGTCGAGGCCGACGTGCCCGGTCTCGGTCACCTCGAGGGCGGCCCGACCGACCGGCTCGACGGGGGTGACTCCGCGGGTGCCGAGCAGCCCGGAGTCGACGTTCTTCATGAGCTGTTCGAAGGTCGCGTCGCCGACCGAGGTGAAGCTCCAGCGCAGCAGCACGGGGAAGCGCAGCACCGGGTCGAGCGCCAGGATGATGCTGTCCCCCACGGCGGAGATGGCCACGTCCTTCGAGATCGCCGAGGACGCCTTGCCGGCCACCCAGGAGGTGGACCCGGTGTAGGCCTTGGTCGTCGTCTCGGGGGTCACCGTCGCGGCATAGTGGGTGGCGACCTGGGCCGCTCGCGGTGCCGGGCCTGTCCCCGGTCCGGCAGGTCCCTCGGCCGGGTCCGCGGCTGGTCCATCCGCAGGTTCCGCTGCCGGGCCGTCGATGGACTCGTCGTGGGCGAACAGCCCGACCTTGGTCGCCGACGTCGACATCCCCATGACCTTCTGGTCGTATGCGGCCTGGGTGTACTGGTAGTAGCCGGTCTCGAGGACGAGGTGGTCGGTGAAGCGACGGTGTGGTGGCGCCTGCGGCAGCAGCTGGTCGAACTGGCCCTCGAGGTTGACCAGGCAGGCGTTGTACTTGACCGGCACCTCCTTGCCGTCCGAGTCCTTCACGGCCAACGGCAGCCGGTTGGCGATGACGACCGCCAGGAAGCCGTCGTCGTCGCCCATCATCAGCTCGGTGTCGTCGAGGTCGACCTGGCGGCCGTGGACGAGCAGCGGCACGTCCTTCTGGGTCGGCATGATCGTGTCCACCATCGACTTGCGGATCGACAGGCACGAGCCCTTGGCGACGTCCGGCGCCCCGGGCAGCGTGACCCCGGACGTGACGCACTGGGCGACGTCCACGTTCGTGAGGACGTCGGCCTCGCCCTCGGCGAAGACCACGAGGGCCAGCCACGGGGTGTCGGCCGGCGCTCCCGCGACCGCGCGCTCCCAGGGCAGCGTGCGGCGCTTGATGACGACCTGCGGCAGCCGGGAGCCGTAGGCGCCCTCGGTGCCGGCCGGGGGGTAGGTCGACAGGGCCTGGTCCGGAGGGAGGAGGTAGCGCGGTGAGGTGACGGTGACGTGGGTGTCGAGCCGGGCGACCGGCAGGTCGCTGGCGCCCAGCGCCCCGTCCTTGCCGACGGCCGCGAGGTTCTGGTTCGTCGTGAACTTGTAGCTGCCCGCGGTGAGGGCCGGCGAGAACTTCGTGTAGAGCTGGAAGTGGCCCGGTTGCATCGTCATGGCGTGGCCTTCCTCTTCGGGCGACCCGTGGCGCCCTTCCGTGACCGCCGCGGTCCACCGGTCGGCGCCTGGGCCGGCCCGGTCCAGCTGACCTGGCACCCCGGCCCGGCGACCGCGAGCACCTTGGCCGTCGCGGCCGCGAACCCACGCGCGGCCAGGACGGTCGCGAGCTCCTCCGGGGCCAGGTCCGAACCGACGACGCCGGAGACCACCCACGCCGAACCCGCCGTGACAACCACGGACATCGCCGTGGCGTCCTTGTCGGGCACGACGGCATACACCAGGACGCTGGTCGAGCCGAGCGAGACCGCCTGGGGCGGCCGCTCCACACCGGCGCGGTCGGTCGCCACGTGACCACCCACGAGGCGCAGCTCGGTCGGGTCGAGGGTCGAGGGGATCGTGCCGGTCAGGGCGACGGCGACGGTGTGCACAGGACGGCTGAACCGCGTCGTCACCTCGGGTGCCTCGTGCGCCACGGATCCTGCGCTGTCCCACTGGAGAACGCCGGTGCCGCCGGTCATGGCGGACGACACGACACACCCGGCCGCAAGGGCGGTCTGGCTGCCCAGCCGCGCCACCCGAGTGCCCTCGTGCCAGCCCGACAGTCCGTCCGCTGCGTCGGCGTCGCCGTCCGAGTGGACGCCGATGTGGGTGGCGCCGGCGGGGACCGCGACGGTGCTGTCGATGACGTCGTCGTCGAACAGCACGTTGCGTCCGTGCAGGAAGGTGACCCGGGCCTTGCCGGCGACCGTGAGGCGCGGGCGGCGGGCGTCGTCGACGTCGAAGGCGGCGTCGGGGCACTGGAGCGCGACGACGTCGCCGCTGCGCAGGATGGTCGCCGCGGCGTCCGCGCGGGCTGCCGCCGACCGGCGGCCGCGGGCCGAGGTGCGCGGGGCGTTGGGACCGAGGCCACCGCGCAGGTCGAGCCCACCGACGAGGGACTGGAGGCCGGGGGTGCCGAGGGGGCCGGCGGCATACGAACGCATCGAGCCGACGGAGTCGGTGCGGGGCACCGACCCGGACGCGAGCACGGTGCCACGGGCCGCGACCGAGGGGGGTGCCCCGAGGGTCAGCGACACGGGCAGCTGCAGGGCCATCCGCCCGTGGACCGACTCGACCGACGGAGCCGGGCGACGCTTGAGCCGGCCATCCGCGACGGTCGTCCCGGTGGCGCGGATGACGGCCCCGACGCCAGCGGTGAGGTGCCCCGCGACGAACGGGCTCCGTGGGTCGCGCTTCCCGGGTGCGGTCGGTGGGGTGAGCTCGGTCTTGACTCCCTTGTCGGCGTTCGCCGGGGCCAGTCCGTCGGTGAGCGTGCCGAACATGGGCGGTGCGCTGCGGTCCAGCCGGTATGCCGCGCGGGCCACCGCGCTGTGCCCGCCACGCGGCAGACCGCCCCGTTCGGTGAACAGGCGGGCGGCAGCCAGCGCCAGCGCGTCGCCCGCCGACGCGATCGCCTTGACGGGCTCGTCGTCGATCGCCTTGGCGACGTTGAGGAACTGCTTGCGGTCGGTGCCCTTGGCGGTGAGCGGCAGCGGGCGGCGGTCCTCGGGGCGCGCCTTGACCTGGCGGTAGTCGATCTGGGGTCCGACGGCGGCGCCCTCGATGCCCGCGACGAGGACGACGAGCTTGCCGGCCTGGACGACGTCACCCTGGGGGAGCGGCTTGTTCGGCACGTCGGCACCCGGCGGGCCCCACACCCCGACCGGGTAGGCGTCGGTCCCCCACCGCGGGCTGGTGGGGCTGGAGTTGAAGCCGGTGACCAGCTTGGCCAGGCGCGCATCGGGCGTGGCCACCCCGGTCACCGGGTCGAGGGCGAAGAGCTGGACGGCGACCGTCGACGTGAGGTCGTGGGCCTGCATCGGCGACAGTCCGAGGCGCGTGGACTGGCCGGCCCGGAGGATGGGCACCTCGTGCGTGGTGGCACCGAAGGCGAAGGTCGTCGCCGGGGCGCTCGTCGTGATGGTGATCTCGAACTCGGCGAACACTCGGAACGGCAGGGCAGGTGTCCCGTCGGAGGACGGCGCGCCGGCCTGGCCCCCTGCAGCCGTCGGCAGGGTGCCCTTGCCGGTGATGGCCGACAGGGTGCGCGCGGCGTTGCCGGACGCCTCGAGGTACTTGGCGACGAAGGCGGTCCACGGCATGGGCGGCGGCAGCGCCTTGGAGCCGCCGAACTCGACGGGGACGGTGCACGGCCCGATCTCGAACTCGGCCCGGCCGGCGAACTCCGGACCCCACACCTTGATGCTCGCGCCGAGGGTGATGCTGAAGCTGATCGTCCCGAACCAGCCGAGGTCGATGTGGATGCCGGCCGAGATCCGGGCGTAGGCGCTGACCTCGAACCAGAACGGGTCGAAGTAGACGATGCCGTCGGCCCCGAACTCGACCCGCGCCCAGACCCAGCCGAGGTCCAGGGACACGACGACCTTGGTCCCGGCCATCAGCGCCTCGGACGTGAGCGCGAAGTAGGACTCGCCCTTGATGACGAGCACGCTGCTGATCTGCCAGACGATCCCCAGCCGCGGCACCACCGGGTAGCCGTCGCGGTGGAAGCTGGGGTGGTAGCCGCCCATCGTCACGACGAACTGTCCGGCGAGCGGACCCTTCCACCACAGGGCGAACGCGAACCCGCCGGTGAGCCGGACGTCCTCGTAGAGCAGCCACGAGTTGTCGGTGAGCTGGGCCTTCATGAGGAAGACGCCCTCGCTCGTCGAGAAGTGCACGAGCAGCGCCAGCTCGATGGAGACGATCGCGGCCTGCGGACGGGGGAGTGCCATCCGGGCCAGTCCGAGCAGGTCGATGTTCAGCCCGTTGCCGAAGGACACAGCGACGACCGCGACGCCGTCGATGAGGCTGAAGCAGGTGAACGAGATGCCGGCCGCGAACCAGAAGTTGCCCATCTGGTGCGGGAAGTAGATCGAGAGCCGGTGCAGCTCGTCCATCGGGTTGGCGGGCGGCTTGGCACTCGGGTCGAGTGCCTGGATGAAGGGGAACTCGCCGAACCGGGAGATGTCCTGCGGGATGACCAGCCCGCGGTTGATGCCCAGGCCGCCGCCGAGGCCGGTGAGGAAGAAGGCCGGCGGGCCGCCGATCGGCCCGTTGATCGCGCCGAAGATGAAGAAGCTCGCGTGGCCGTGCCCGTCGTCGGAGTAGCCGCCGAAGACCGACAGCCCGTAGGCCGCGAACCGACCCATCAGCATGCCGACGTAGGACGTGGTGTCGCCGTCGACGGTCTTGAGCAGTCCACCGGTGAGGGACAGGCCCGAGAAGTCAGCCGAGACGGCCAGGCCCATCAGGTCGACCGACCAGCTGGAGATCGACAGGACGTCGCCACCGTGCCAGGTGATCGACAGCCGGTCCACGGCCGCGGTGAGGCCGAAGACGGACAGTTGGCCGGAGAACAGCAGCGAGATCTCGGTGACCCGACCGCCCGACTCGACGACGCCCAGCCCGATCCGGTCGACATACAGCGGCCCGAGCTGGCGCTGGATGACCAGCCACCACGGGCCCGGCGGCTCGCCGGCACGCAGCCCGACCTTGATCTGCTGCCCGGGTCCGGGTTGTCGCTGGACCGACAGGGCGGGGCTGAAGTTGGGCCGGTTGTTCTGGCTCGCTGACCCGACGTCGTTCATGATGTTGTTCGCGACGCCGTTGTCGCCGCCACCACCGGGGGCGACCGCGAGCCCGACCAGCTCGATCTGGGCGCCGCCGCCGACGCCGTCGGGATTGACGGCCGCATAGATGGACAGGCCGATGCCGTCCAGGGCGATCGACCCCAGCTCGAGCAGCGGGCCGGCCGGCTTGGTGATCCGGACGCCCAAGCCGGCGACCGTGAAGGCTGGGGAGATCACGAGGTCGTCGACCCCCGTGCCCTTGAGGACGAAGATCGACAGGCCGGGCAGGACGTCGTCGTCGATCCACGACGCGTCGGCCCGCAGGACCACGTTCACCCCGGACGTCGGGAAGGCGAAGTCGCCCACCGGGGTCACGTTGAGCCCGATCTGCTTCTGCCCGCCCCCGAGGTCCTCGCTCGCGAGCGAGATCTTGACGGCCCCGGCGATGGTCACGCCGAGCGGACGCACCGGGTTGACGCCGTGACCGGGGTCGGTGGCGCAGTTCCACAGCAGCACCTCGAGGCGGTGCAGCAACCGCTCCGGGTGCTCGAAGTCGCCGAACAGGGTGGTGTCGATCTGCCGACCACCCCCGGTGAAGACGACGCCCTGGAGCATGCCGGTCGCGCGGTCGGTGACGACGGTGCCCAGATGCTCGGTGAGGACGCTGGCGGCCAGGTCGAGCGCGATGCCCAGGATCCGCGGCGCCACGCCCTCTGGTGTCAGGTCGGTGCCCGTCTCGACGCCGGCGACGCGGGTCACCGCGGCCACCGCGACACCCGTCGGACCGAAGCGCACCTCGACCGACTGCGCTCCGGCGGCGTCGAGTCCGACCCCGACGCCGACGAGGGGGATGAAGCCGTTCCCGGTGAAGCCGGCTCGGATCACCGTGATCGGCCGGAGCAGCACTGGCCCCGCGGGGATGGCGAACGGCCCCGCGCGCACGGCGACCCGCACCCCCTGCGCCGAGACGGTGAGGCCCTCGAGTGCGATGTGACCGATCAGGTGGGCGTCGCGGTCGCGGAGCGTGACGTCGCCGCCGATCGTCAGCGACGGCGTCGTGGCGTCGAGGTCGACGTGGATCTGGGTGACCGTGCCGAAGGTGATCCGCCGGACCCCACTGACGACCGGGCCGACCTGGACGATGGCGTGGGTCGGGTCGAGTGCCTCGGCCAGGGCGGACAACCCTGCGGTGACGACGCCGGCCAGGTGGCCTTCGAGGTATGCCGCTGGGCTGGGACTGATGAAGGCGGCGATCCGTCCGTCGGTGAACTGGTCGGCCACGAGGAGGTCCAGTCCGGAGCCCAGCTCGTGCACCGCCCTCGCGACGGCGCGAAGGGGGGTGGCCGTGGCGTCGTTGCGGTGGCCGACGACCTCGTTGAGGGCGACCCGGACGGCGGACTCGGCGGCCGCCCCGATGATGTCGGCCAGACCCGCGCCAGCGGGGTAGAGCCGGATCGGCGTGCCCGGCGAAGAGCGCACGAGGTCGAGGGTGACGGTGGGGGCGACCTGCAGCCGCAGGCCCGGGCCGTCGATGAGGACCTCGGCGTCGAGCAGGGGGGCGACCACGCCGGCTGCGGTGATCGACAGGCCTCCGGTCACCGCGACCGTGACCGCCTTGCCACCGACGTCGGGGGTCAGCGCGAGCTCGGCCGACAGGTCGAGCCGGCCTGCCGTCACGGCATACGAGATGGTCAGGCCGTTGCCGAGCGGCCAGCCGGTCACGCCGAGGGGGCGACCCGGGACGACGACGGGAGCCAGCGCGTCGAGCACGGCGACGGCCGCGGCAAGGGGGTCCGACCGGGTCCGCAACCAGGCGCCGGGGTCGGTGAACAGTCCGAACGGCAGCACGACGTCGCGGGCGCCCGAGGGCGTGGCCGGACCGAGGAGCCCGATGGCCGACAGCCCCGCGTCGATCGTGGCGAGACCGACATCGCTCGCCTCCGTGCGGCACCAGCGCGCGAGCTGCTGGGCGAGGATGGCCGGGACGGCCACCGTCGCCTGCCGGATCAGCGCCTCGGTGTCGACGGTCGGGTAGAGCGCGGTGGTCGTCGACGAGGTCGCGCCAGGAGCCCGCGACTCCAGGGCCAGGTGGGCACCCGAGGTCCCGGCGGACCCGACCAGGCGCAGGCCGCCCGCCCCGTCGACGAAGGCGCCGAGGGCTGCCGTCGCCGTCACGCCCGCGGCACTGGCGGCCAGCGTCACCTCCAGCGGCGGCATGCCCTCGACGGCCAGCGTCACGTCTCCGGTGATGGTGCCGGTGGCGAGGTCCACGTCGACGTGCAGGCCGCTCGCCCCGATCCGGACCGCGGTCGGCGCCAGGTCGCTGGGGCGGACCGTCACGCCGGTCAGGGCTCGGAGGTCGTCGGCGAGCTGGGCGGCGCGCGTGACGACGAGGGGACGGATCGTGCTGACCGGGTCGTGGAGCAGGTGGTCGATGGCGTCGGGGTCGACCCCGTCGTCGCGCAGGATCCCGAGGTGGGTGAGCAGGCCGGCGAGCGCCGGGGAGGTGGTGCGGATGCGGCTGCCGATCTCGGACAGCAGGATCTTGACCTCGGGCAGCGCGGTGGTGGCGGTGGACCCGTCGCCGTCGGCGCGCACCACCCACGACTCCCGGTATGCCGTGAACGCCCGAGCCTCGTGGAGCACGATCTCGGTGGTCCCGTCACCGCTCCCGCTGAGCGGGATGGTCACTCGCGCCTCGACCCAGCGGACGGCGAGGTCCTGCTGTTCGGCCCCCGGTCCGCCCACGAGCCAGCCGTCAGTGACGCCGAGGTGGACGTCGAGCGTGACCTCGCGCAGCTGCTGGAGGTGCGGGGTCGCCCGGCGGGCCGAGGCGAGGTCGACGCGCGCGCCGACCCCGACGAGCAGGCCACCAAGGTCTAGGTCGAGGACGGGCAGGTCGACGCCGACGTGGACCTCGGTCGGGGGCCCGGTGGTACGGGCGACGTCGGCAGCCGCTGCAGCCGAACGGGCGGCGATGCCGGCCACCGCGACCGACGCGATGGCTGAACGCACCTCGGCTTCAGGCACTGCGCCGAACACCGCGTGCACCTCGGCGGTGGACGGCAGGACCTCGGCGGCGGCGCTCGGCAGGTCGGCCGGGTCGCGCAGCGTCATGGCGCGCCGCACCAGGCCCTGCCCGCGGCGCAGTGGGTCGCAGCCGAGGGCGAGCAGCGTGTCGGTCCAGACCGGCAACGGGTCCGGCACGAGCCGGTCGAGGAAGCGCACCGCGTCGCCGCCCAGACCGGTCGTCAGCGAGGTCAGCGCGACCGCCGACCACGGCGTCCCGACCGTGACAACTGCCGTGACCCGCGGCTGAGCCACCGCTGCGCGCACCGCGGCTGCGCCGGCCGCGCCGTAGGCCACGAGCACCACGTCGGCGGTGCGCCCCGCCAGCACTGTGGTCAGCCGGCCGGCGAGGGCGGCGACGGTGTCGTGGTCGGGACGGTCGGTGGCGACCGACGGGGGAGTGGGCAGCTGGACGAACCACTGTCCGGTCGTCGCGTCGGGCATCGCCGTGGGTGCGGTCGACGTCGCGTCGACCGCGCGGTTGCTCGGCACACCGGTGAGCCAGTCCGCGCCGCAGCCGACGTGGACCACAGTGTCCTTGGCGACCCCGACCCCGTCCAGGACGTAGCTGCCGGTTCGCCCGTTGGCGACCAGCTCGGCATACGACAGGCCGGTGAGGACGTTCGTGGTCACGCCGGTGGGCGCCACCGCACCGACGACGCCGTCGGTGTCCTTCCAGCGGGTGACGAGGGAGTCGATGCCCTCGCCCAGTCTGGTCCGGCCCACCAGGAGGTCGGCCAGGTCGGGCGCACTCGTGCGGGCCGCGCGCAGCGTGGCGGCGACCGCTCGCCCGTCGGGCACCGTGTAGCCCCGCAGCAGCTCGGCATAGCCGGGTCCACCGGGACCGGCGGTCGAGACGGGCGGGCAGCCGGGGACGGTCCAGACCGCCAGACCGGGCGCGCGGGCATCGCCGCCGATCGGGCACCGGTAGGGATCGGCCGGCCGGCCACCCCCGAACGGCGTCGTGAGCGCGCCGCCGCTGAGCAGCTGCGCGACGGGGCCCAGCGCCGTGCGTATGTGGGCGCAGTCCAGGGCGAGGTCGAGCAGCCAGTTCTCGACGGCCGTGCCGGGGTCGGCGATGAGGGCGCCGAGACGCAGGTGCGCGCCCGTCCCGCGCCACCCGACGAGGTCCAGGAGGGTGCCGACGACGTCGGACCGCGCCCCGCCGAGCAAGGCGGTGACCAGGCCCTCGATCTGGTCCCAGTCGGGCGTGAACGTCACGACCCCGGTGGGCGACACCTCGGGCAGGGGTATGCCGTGCACGCGCGGCAGGAGGGTGCGCGGGTCGGTGTAGGTGACGCTGAGCCCGTCGCCGAGGACGCGGGCGGCCAGTCCCGCGCTCGGGGCCCAGGTGGCCGCGACGCCGATGCCGGTGAAGGCGATCGTGGCGAGCTCGAGGTCGAGGGTCTTCGGGTCGGTGCCGACGGGCCGGAGCACCACTTGGGCGTTGGCTCCGCTGGCGAGCGACAGGTGACCGCCCGTGAGCTCAGCCCGCAGGAGTACCACGTCGGCGCCCACGGCGACCTCGAGGTCGGTGAGGACGGGCAGTGCCGCATCGGCGCCGAGGGCGAGGACGAGGGTGTCGGTGCCGTGCGTGCTGTCGGTCTCGCGCCAGGCACGCAGGCCGACGCCGGTGGCGATGTCGAGCCGCCACGGGTTGCCCACGGCGCCAGTGTGGGTCGGGACCTGCGCCGTGCCGGTGAGCAGCTCGGCCAGGTGGCCGAGGACGTCGGCCATGGCGTTCGGGGTCTGCAGGACGTCGAGCCAGTAGTTCCGGACCGCGGCCATCGGGTCGGCGATGAGGGCCGACGCGGTGATGGCGGTGACGTTGGCCGGGGCCGCGATGCCCAGGAGCCGCTCGACGGCACCTTGGGCTCCGCCGAGGCCCGCGAGCGCGGCGGCGAGGGCCGTGGACACGACCGAGTCGACCGCGGCGACGGCGGCCTGCGGCGACGAGAGGTCGAGCAGGTCGTGGTGGATGCCGCCGGGGAGGTCGACCCCGTGGAGGGTCAGCGTGAAGGCCGGTTGTCGTGCCGCGTCCAGGCCGATGCCGACGCGCAGCCCGGCCACCGCGGTGGCACCGGTCAGCAGCGGTGTGCCGCCGGTGGCCTGGTTGCCGAAGACCGCCTCGGCCCGCAGCCCCGGGACGGCGGTCACGGCCCCGGTGCCGGTGTCCGCCCGCAGGAGGTCGACGGTCGCCGCCAGGTCCGCCGTCCCCGGTGCCGGCGACCAGCGGACGTCCAGCCACGGCACGAGGGTCGCGTGTCCACCGGTGCCGGGCGTCACGCGCAGGCCGAGTCGCAGCGTTGCCGGGCCGATGGCGAAGCCCACCGAGTTGGTCGCGGCATCGGGCAGCCCGCCGACGAGGCGGGCGAGCTCGGCCAGCCAGGCGTCCAGCGTGTCGTCGTCCTCCAGGATCGACTCGACCCACTGAACGAGGGCGGCCAGGCCGCGGGTCGGGAGCTCGGCGATCGGCAGGGGTGGGACGCCGACAGCGGGCCCGCGCAGGCCGAGCATCCCGGCCAGGCCCATGACGTGCCGGAAGACCGGGTCGGCCGGGTTGAGGGCGTCGATCTGCTGCCGCACCATGCCGATGACGAACTCGAGGACGTCGGCGCCGAGCGTGGTCAGGGAGTCCAGGTCGAGGGTGCGGCTCTGGGGCGTCGTCGCGCCGGGGAGCTGGAGGTCGACGAGCGAGAGGGAGAAGCCGACGGTGTCGTCGGCCGTGGTCGGGATGGCGAGCTTGATGTTCGCGCCGCCGAGGTAGGCCTCGCCGGGGACCGGCGGAGCGGCCGCGAAGTCGGCCTCGACGCCGATGGTGATGCGGCCGCCGGGTCGGCCGAGGAGCAGCCAGCGTGGAAGCGTTGCGTCAGTAGGGCGACTGTCGGTCTGGCCGGTGCGGGGGACGTGGAAGATCGGGACGTGGATCGTCGTCTTGACCGTCGGCGCTCCGGTGCCGGCCTGGTGCTCCACGGCGACGCCCACCCGCACCGCGCCCTGGACTGGCTCGACGACGGCATACACGGTGATCGCCGGCGAGGACTCGGCGAACAGGGGGATCCACTTCTGCTCACCCTCGCGGTGCAGCTCCGGCGGGCCGAGGGCCTCGTCGACGAACGCGATCAGCGCGTCCCGCTGACCGGTGTCGGCGAGGATCGTCGTCAGCCCGTGGGTGTTGCCTGAGGTGCCCATCGGGTCGCCGAACCAGGCGCTGTTGGCCGCTGACCCGTCGGTGATGCCCAGGGCCTGGGCGAGCGACCCGAAGGCGCCCATCCCGTCCTGGGTCAGTGTCATCGCTCAGCGCCTCAGCCCGGACAGGTCGTTGCGAGCCATCGGCTGCACGACGAAGGTCTGCGACCCCGCGGCGATCGACCCCGGGATGAGCGGCAGGCCGGTGGCATCCCGCCCGAGCTCGGCACACATCCGGCTCGCGAGCTCCAGGATCGCCTCCCAGGTGAAGGCCGTCAGCGCCGCGGTCCAGCGTCCGGTGACGACCTCGGGCCCGTCGAGCCGGCTCAGGCTCGACATCACGAGACCCGTTGGTGCTTCAGGTGTTCCGACCCCGAAGGGGACGGTGATCATGGCCGGTTCGGGCAGCTGGTCGCAGCCGACCTTGACGGCTACCCGGATCACACCCGGGATGCAGGTGAGCGAGACCGTCGAGATGTCGACCCAGAGCTCGCTGCCCTCCTGCTCCCACACCACGATCGGTGAGGAGTCGGCGGGCACGTCGGCGACGAAGCGGATGACGCTGCGCAGCAGGCGCGTCGCCTCGGCCGCCTTGAGGGTCACGCCCTTCTTGGGCACGTCACCGGGCTTGAGCCGCTCGGCACCGCGGATCGCCTTGAGAGTGGACGCGTCCTTGAGGACCGCGCTCAACCCCGTCGCCTTACCGACTCCAGCAGCCATTCGGTGACCTCTGCCATTGGCCCCGCGGAGCGGTGACCCACTCCCTCGACCAGTAGAGCAGCGTCCCCGCGCGTGTCGCCAGCAGTTGAACGGATGATCTTGAAATCATCTCGACGCGCGCGATCAAGACTTATGGATTATCATGCGCCCCTTGGGTTTTCGCTCCATCGAGACCTCCTCGACGCGAGCCAAGGATCGCGTCCGAACACCGTGAAACCGCAGGTAGATGGGGGCGCGATAGGGCTGCGCCCACCAGCGCCTCGGATGCGTCGATTTCCCGTGACGACCGTGTCGGATTCGTCTGCCACCGTTCGTGGGGTAGGTGAAGGCGGCCACCCGGGTCCGCCCCAGCAGAAGGAGCAGTCGTGGCCGAGTACCTCTTGTACTTCAACCAGCAGTGGGTCGGCGACCACACCGAGGAGTGGTTCCGCGAGCGCGGACCCCTCGCCATGGCGGTCGTGAACGAGATGAAGGCGGCCGGCGTGTACGTCTTCGCCGGGGGGCTGGAGGAGGAGGACGGCCCGGTCTACAGCGCCGACCCCACCGGTGGGACGGTGCTGATCACCGACGGTCCCTACGTCGAGACCAAGGAGTTCCTGGGTGGGTTCGCCGTCGTGGAGGTGGCCGACGACGAGGCCGCCAAGATGTGGGCGGGCAAGATCTCGGCGGCGTGCGGCTGGCCCCACGAGGTGCGCCTCTTCAAGCCGCAGCCGCGGACCGACTGACTCCGGGACGACCCTCCCGAAGCGGCGCCCGCACCTGTCGAGGCGCACGCCTCACCTGTCGACGCGAACCGGATGCACAGTCCCTCAGCCACGACAAAGGCCCTCGTCGCGAATCCGACGGAGGGCCTTTGCCGTGCTGTTCTGCTGGTCGGGGTGACAGGATTTGAACCTGCGGCCTCTTCGTCCCGAACGAAGCGCGCTACCAAGCTGCGCCACACCCCGTGGCAATCGCCACCCACGCCAGTTCGACGGGAGCAGCGACAGTGAAGGATAGCCCACCCGACCCGGCCGCTCCCAATCGGTATGCCGCGCCGCCAGCGCGCGGTCGGGCGCTGCCATCGGTGGCCCGCGAGCCACAAACAGTTGTGGATCCGTGCGGCTGGCGGCTGTTCGTGGCTCAGTGACCACGAACGGTAGGAGGGGCGGTCAAGGAACGGTCACCAGCGCCTGGTCAGGCGTCGCGCGGCACCAGGGTGAGCAGGGTGGCCTCCGGCCGGCAGGCGAACCGCACGGGGGCGTACGGCGACGTGCCGAGCCCGGCCGACACGTGCAGCCAGGCGGCATCCGGGGGAGCCGCTGACGAGGGCGTCGAACCTGCTCCGGGCCACCACCGGGAGACGCCCTTGGCGCGGTCGGTCGGCAGGTCGCAGTTGGTCACCAGCGCGCCGTAGAACGGCAGCGCCAGCTGCCCGCCGTGGGTGTGGCCGGCAATCAGCAGCCGCGCTCCGTCGGCCGCCATCGGGTCCAGCACCCGCTGGTAGGGCGCGTGGGTGACGCCGATGGTCACCGCCACAGCATCCGACGCGGAACCGGCCACCTCGGCATACCTGTCGTTGCGGATGTGGGCGTCATCGGTGCCCACCAGCTCGACCGCGGCACCCCCCACCGTGATCGTGGTGCGCACGTTGTCGAGGTCGACCCAGCCGCCGTCGCGCATGCCGGCGCGCAGGTCCTCGGTAGGCAGGTGCACCAGGCCTGGCGGCGCCTCGGCGTGGCGGCGGGTCAGGTAGCGGGCCGGGTTCTTGGGCACCGGCGCGTAGTAGTCGTTCGACCCCATGACGAAGACGCCGGGGAAGGCGAACAGCGGCTCCATCGCGTGCAGGGCTCCCGGCACCGCGTCGAGGGCAGCCAGGTTGTCGCCGGAGTTGACGACCAGGTCGGGCGACAACGCAGCGAGTCCCCGCACCCACTCGATGCGGCGTCGTTGCCGTGGCACGAGGTGCAGGTCCGAGATCTGCAGGATGCGCAAAGGGGCCGTCCCGGGAGCCAGCACCGGGACGGTGAACCGCCGCAGCGCGAACCAGTTCCGCTCGACCACACTGGCGTACCCGATGCCGCCAACGCCCAGCGCGACGACACCAGCAGCAGTCCCCAGGATCCTGTTCATCACCGCCATCCTTGCAAACCGGTCCCTGCCGGGAAATGTCGGTAGGTCGGACCACCCCCTGCCTGCGAGACTGGCCCCATGACCGACCAGAGCCTCAAGGCCACCGTCCAGAGCGACCTCACCGACGCGATCCGGCAGCGCGACCAGGTGCGTTCGGGCACCCTGCGCCTGGCGCTGACCGCCATCACCAACGAAGAGGTCTCCGGCACCGAGGCCCGTGAGCTCAGCGACGACGAGATCCTCAAGGTGCTGGCCAAGGAGGCCAAGAAGCGCAAGGAGGCCGCGGCCGCCTACACCGACGCGGCCCGTCCCGAGCTCGCCGCCAAGGAGGAGGCCGAGCTCCTCGTCCTCGAGGCCTACCTGCCCGCCCAGCTCTCCGACGGCGAGCTCGCCACGATCGTGGCGGCCGCCATCGAACAGACCGGAGCCACTGGCATGCCGCAGCTGGGCCAGGTCATGAAGGCCGCCCAGGCCGTCGTGGCCGGTCGCGCCGACGGGGGCCGCGTCGCTGCCGTCGTCAAGGCGGCCCTGAGCGCGGGCTGAGACCAGAGAGTTCAGGTATGCCGCGCGGCCGGCGCGCCCGCGCGGCGCCCGGAACCGCACGGCATACCAACGTCGAAGGGGCTCCTCAGCGCCGGTGAGGAGCCCCTTCGACGTGACGTCAGTGCTTGCCCGGCGGGGGCGGTGGACCCTTGGTCTTGGTCGGCTTGGGGTTAGGCGTCTTGGTCGGGGTCGGCGTGGACGCGACCCCGGACGAGGTGTAGAGACCGATCGTCGAGCCGCGGACGGCTGAGCCGCTGGGGTCGGTGTAGACCACGAAACCCTGGGGCAGCCCACTGTTGGTCTTGCCGGCCACCTGCGCGAGGAAGCCAGCGTCCTTGAGCCTGGCCGTGGCCGCCTCGACGGACAGGCCGCTGACGTAGGGCACCGAGATCTTGTCGCCGTTCAGGACCTTGGTGCTGGGGTCGTCGAACTGGCGGATCGGGAGACCCTCCGAGGCCGTCTCGGTGAGGTCCTTCCAGATCGGTGCAGCGATGTCACCACCGAAGACGCCGGAGTAGCCCCTGCCGGCGAGGGTGATGTGGTTCATGCCCTGCTGGGAGTACGGCGTGCCCACCCACACGGCGGTGGCACGCTGGACGGTGTAGCCGACGAACCAGGACTCGACGTGGTCGTCGGTGGTGCCCGTCTTGCCGGCCGCCGGTCGTGCGCCCAGGGTGGCGGCCTTGCCGGTGCCGTCCTTGATGACGCCCTTCAGCAGCTCGGTGGCGCCCTTGGCCACATCGGGGTCGATGACCTGCTTGCACGGGGTCGCACCGATCTTGAGCGGCTTCTTGTCGGCCGTGGTGATCGACAGGATCGGGTTGGGCGCGCAGTACTTGCCGTTGTTGGCCAGGGTGGCGTAGGACGACGCGAGCGTCAGGGGCGTGACCACGCCGGTACCCAGCACCGAGCTCGGGTTGCACCCGATCTTCGACCCGTCACCCTGGGTCAGGTGCATCTTGGTCATGGTGTCGCGCACCTTGGTCGTCCCCAGCTTCATGGCGAGGGAGGCGAACGCGGTGTTGATGGACTGTGCGGTGGCCTTGCGGAACGGGATCGGCTTGCCGCCAACCGCGAAGTCGTTCTTCACGCTCCAGTCCCTGATGTCACCGCAGGAGCCCTGCTCCTTGGGCGTGTAGATCGCGGGACGGGTGGTGCTGGCGAACTTGGACGGCACGGTCCCGTTCACCGGGGTGCCGGTCTCGAGGGCCCGCACGATCGCGTACATCTTGGCCGTCGAGCCGAACTGGAAGCCGGTGGTTCCCTGGTACTTGGTGTCGACGTTCCAGTTCACCTGGGTGAAGCCGTACTGGTTCTGCTGCTTCTTGGTGGTGGGGTACCGCGAGTTCTGGACCATCGCCAGGACCTTGCCGGTCCCGGGCTCGATGATGCTGGCGGCGGCACCGACCATGCGAGACCGTCCGATCGGGCTCTTGTCGTGCTCGGTGTCCTTGCGCATCGCCTTGTTGGCGAAGGGGACCCGCTTGGTCAGGTCCTTGAGCGACTGCTCCTGGATCCGTGGGTCGAGGGTGGTCTGGATGGTCAGCCCACCGCCGGTGATGTTCTTGATCCGCTCCGGCTCGGTCTTCCCGAGGGCGTCCAGCGCGTGGTTGCTGGTGTCCTGGAGGTACTCCATGACGTAGTTGCAGAAGAACGGCTCGGACGAGGCGTCGCAGTTGCTCAGCGGGTTCTTCAGCTTGAGCATCTTCCCGACCGGGATCGCCTTGGAGGTCTTGAGATCCTTGTCGCTGATGATGCCGAGGGCGTGCATCCGGTCCAGGACGATGTCGCGGCGGGCCTGGGCCTTATCGGGGTAGTGCACCGGGTCGGTCCTCCCGGGGTTCTGCACCAGGCCGGCGAGCAGGGCAGCCTGCGGGAGGCTGAGCTTCTTCGCAGGGACGCTGAAGTAGTGCTGCGAGGCTGCCTCGACGCCATAGGCCAGGTCGCCGTAGTAGGCCAGGTTGAGGTAGCCCTGCAGGATCTGGTCCTTGGTCATCTCCTTCTCGAGCGTGACCGCGTACTTGATCTCCTGCACCTTGCGGGCCGCGCTCTTGCGTACCGCCGCCTGTGCTGCTTCCTCGTCGTTGTTGCGCAGGGCGTTCTCCTGCAGCGTCAGCTTGACGTACTGCTGGGTCAGCGTGGACGCACCCTGGACGTCTCCGCCCTGGGCGTTGGACGCCACCGCGCGCAGGATGCCGCGGGGGTCGACGCCGCCGTGCTCGTAGAACCGGCTGTCCTCGATCGCGATCTGGGCCTTCTGCATGATCGGCGCGACGTCCTTGAGGTTGACGACGATCCGGTTCTCCTGCTGGGGGGTCGCGAGGATCCCGCCGCGCGCGTCCTTGATGGTGGACTGCTGCGACAGCTGGGTGGCCGTGAACTCGCCCGGGAGGTCGTCGAACATCTTGACTCCGCCGGTGGCGGCCTGTCCCGTGGCGAAGGCTGCGGGGATCAGCAGACCGGCCGCCAGGAAGCCCGCGATCACCGCGATGGCGACGAAGGCTCCCAGCAGGCTGACGACTTTTCCGAGGTCGGAGGCACGTTCTTGCATGGCCACAGGGTAACTGCCGAACCTTGGGTAACCGGTTTCCGAGCAGGTGCGGGTCGAATTGGGGCTGCTCGTCACCGTTGACATGATTTGGCCACGACCCCATCGGGCGAGACGACATGGCTCGGAATGACTAGTCCCTTTGGCCATCGCAGAACTACACGAATGGGCCATGTCGTAGAGGTGCCTCCAGTTCCTATCGTTTTCAAACGTCGATACGGACATAAGACGCAGTTCGAAGCGTCTGAATCAGCAGTATCTGGAGGCACTGAGATGACCATCGCACCAGCGCGACCGAGCGGGCAGTCTGCCGGCACGGGATGGATGGACGACTGGGCGCCCATGGGCTCCTGCTCGAAGTCCGACCCGGATGCACTGTTCGTCCAGGGCGCGGCGCAGCAGACCGCCAAGGTCGTCTGCCAGCGGTGCCCCGTCATCGCAGAGTGCCTCGCCGACGCCCTCGACAACCGCACCGAGTTCGGTGTCTGGGGTGGGATGACCGAGCGTGAGCGCCGGGCCCTGCTCAAGCGTCGGCCCAACATCGCCTCCTGGGCCGCCCTGTTCGCCTCGGCCCGCAACCAGACGCCCTCCGAGGCCGAGAGCGCCTGAGCGGCACCGCCCACCCGGGCAGCGCCGCACCAAAAGCCCCGCACCTTCGCAGCCAAGTCCCTGGACCACCCCCCGGGTCCAGGGACTTCGTTGCGTCCGAGGGGCTCGGGTGCCGGCGAGCCGGCCGCGAGCCGGCCGGTATGCCGGTCAGCCCGCGCGGGTGAGAGCGGCTGCCACCTCGCGCAGCCCGTCGAGGTCGTGGATGTCCTGGGCCGAGGCCGGCACCTCGACGACGGGTATGCCGGGGTGCCCGGCCGTGAACCGCGCCGTCAACCGCTCCTGCCGGTCGGCCGTCTCGGCCAGCGAGGCGTGCAGGCGCAGCAGTCCTTCGGTGGTGGCCGCAGTCGTCGAGCTGTCGTCGGCGTCGGCGAGCTGCTCGGCAGCTGCTAGCGCCCGCGAGGCGGTCAACGAAGGCGCGGCCACGCGCTGGATCCGGTTCACGACCAGGCCGGCGAGCGGCATACCTTCCTCGTCGAGGCGACCGGCGAAGAAGGACGCCTCGCGCAGTGCGTCGCGCTCCGGGGCGGCCACCACGACGAACGCGGTCTCGGGGGCCTTGAGCAGGGCGTAGGTCTGGTCGGCGCGCTCCCGGAACCCGCCGAACATCGTGTCGAGGGCCGCCACGAACGTCTGCACGTCCTGGAGGAGCTGGCCGCCGAGCACCTTGGACAGGGTGTTGGTGACGACGTTGACCCCGACACTGAACACCTTGAAGCCGGCCCGGCCACCCGCCTTGGCCGGTGCCGAGAGCAGCCGGATGAAGCGACCGTCGAGGAACGAGCCGAGCCGCTTGGGGGCGTCGAGGAAGTCCAGCGCCGACCGAGACGGGGGCGTGTCGACGATGATCAGGTCCCAGCGGCCGTCCCGGCCGGCCTCGGTGCGCAGCTGGCCCAGCTTCTCCATCGCCATGTACTCCTGGGTGCCCGCGAACGAGCTGGAGACGGCTTGGTAGAACGGGTTGGCGAGGATCTGGGCGGCCTTGTCGGGGGTGGCGTGCTGCTCGACCACCTCGTCGAAGGTGCGCTTCATGTCGAGCATCATCGCGTCGAGCGAGCCACCGGAGCCGTCAGCAGCCCCAGCCCCAGTCCCAGCCACAGTCCCGACGCCCGCCACCGGACGGGGTGTGTTGTCGAGCTCGGTCAGGCCGAGGGACTGGGCCAGCCGGCGCGCCGGGTCGATGGTGAGGACGACGGCCTTGCGACCGTGCTCCGCGGCCCACAGCCCCAGCGCGGCGGCCGTCGTGGTCTTGCCCACGCCGCCAGCGCCACAGCAGACGACGATCCTGGTTCGCGGGTCGGTCAGCAGACCAGCCAGGTCGAGGGGTGCAACGGAGGCTCCGCTCGTCGGGGCTCCGGCGTTCAGGGTGGCCTTCGACGCGGGCCTGGTGCGGGGCGGCATCAGACCATCCCCTGCTCGGCCAGGGCCTGCGCCAGCACGGTGATGCCGCCGGCCTCGGTGCCCTCGGCCAGCAACGGCAGCCGGATCGTGAGCCGGCCCTGCTCCGCCAGGATCGCGTCCTGCTCCCGCTCGAGGGCGATCCGGTCGGCGTGGTGGCCGGCGTCGGCGAGCAGCCCGGCGACCATGCCGTTGCTGACGCGGACCCCGACGGTGGCGAGGTCTGCCGCCACGGCCCGGGTGAGCCTGGTGGTCTGCCGACTGCGCACCGCCTTGAACGCCTGGTCGGTCAGCAGCGGGTCGCGAAGCTGGTTGACGACGATGGCGCCCAGGGGAAGGTCGGTGCGACGCAGCTCGGCGAGCGCGTCGACGGTCTCCTGCACCGGCATCTCCTCGAGCAGCGTGACGACGTGGACCGCGGTCGTGTGGCTGCGGAGCATCCGGGTGATCGAGTCGGCCTGCGAGCGGATCGGGCCCACCTTGGCGACGTCCGCGACCTCCGCGTTGACGTTGAGGAACCGGACGACGCGTCCGGTCGGCGGCGCGTCGAGCACGACGGCGTCATAGGCCGGGGCCGCCGGACCCTTGCCCGTGCGCCGGCCCGCCGCCTCGTAGACCTTGCCGATCAGCAGCACGTCGCGGACCCCGGGCGCGATCGTCGTGGCGAAGTCGACCGCGCCGAACCGGTCGAGCACCGACATCGCCTTGCCCACCTTGTAGAACTTCTGGAGGTACTCGCGCAGCGACTCCTTGGCGTCGACCGAGATGGCCCACAGCTGGCCGCCGCCCCGGTCGGTCAGGATTCGCGTCTCGGTGTGACCCAGCGGCGGCACGTCGAACGTCTGCGAGATCCCCTGCCGCCCCTCGACCTCAGCGAGCAGCACCCGCTTGCCCTGCCGGGTGAGGGCGAGCGCCAGTGCTGCAGCGACCGTGGTCTTGCCGGTGCCGCCCTTGCCGGTGACCACGTGCAGCCGCACGGCGGACAGGTCGGGGGCGGTCTCGGGCATGCCGCCAGCCTAGGAGGCGAGCAGGTCGACCGCGGCGAGGACCTCGGCGAAGGCCGCGTTCTCCGGGTCGATCAGCCCGTAGTGCCCGCCACTCCTCACCGGCGTGAGGCGCACGTTCGGGCCGTGGTGCGCCGCGGCATACCGCTGGCTCTGATCGAACGGCACCACGTCGTCGTCGTGGGCGTGCACCAACAGCACGGGTATGCCGGGTGCGAGCCGCGCGGGGTCGGCCGCGGCGTAGGCGTCCGGCACGTCCGTGGGGGAGCCGCCGAGGAAGTCCGCGATGGCGGTGCCCCCCACTTCGGTGTCCGCGCCGTGGCCGAGGTCGAGGACCCCGGCGAGGCTCACGACCCCACGCAGGCCGTGGGCCCAGGGCTGAGCCGCAGCCCAGGCGACCAGCTGGCCACCCGCGGAGTGACCGACCAGGACCGGGGGCTTGGCTGCCAGGTCGGGGTCGCGTCGCACCGCCGTGATGGCAGCCGCGACGTCGTCAGCAGTTCCGGGCCACCCACCACCGGGCATGCCGGGACGGCGGTATTCGACTGCGGCGGTGGGGTATCCGGCGTCGGCGAAGGCCTGGGCCTGGCGGCTGGCATGGGTGCGGTCGTACTCGGGACGCCAGAAACCACCGTGCACCACCACCACTGTGAGACCACGCGTGACCCGGTCGGGAAGGCGCACGTCGTACACCTGGGCGGGGTCCTCGCCGTAGGCCGTCGTGCGCCTGGGCGGGGCGGCCACCTCGTCGAGCACCTGGCTGGGGTCGCGGTCGTTGGCCATGCCCCCATCCTCGTCCACTCCTGGCCGTCGGCGCCCGGACATCCCGGGGATAGGCTGCGGGACATGCAGAAATGGGAGTACGCGACCGTGCCGCTGATCGTGCACGCGACCAAGCAGATCCTCGACCAGTGGGGTGAGGACGGCTGGGAGCTCGTCCAGGTCCTCACCGGTCCTGACGGCAACGGACTGGTCGCCTACCTGAAGCGGGAGAAAGCCTGATGAGTGCAGTTGAAGATCGTCTCGCCGAGCTCGGCCTGACCGTGCCCGAGGTCGCCAAGCCGGTGGCCGCGTACGTCCCGGCCGTCCAGGACGGGCGCCGGATCTACACGTCCGGGCAGCTGCCGATGGTGTCCGGTGCGCTCGTGCAGACCGGCAAGGTCGGCGACGGCCACGGCCTGGTCCCGCCCGAGGACGCCAAGAAGCTCGCGGAGATCTGCGCCCTCAACGCCATCGCCGCAGTCAAGAGCATCGTGGGCGACCTCGACAAGGTGACCCAGGTGGTCAAGCTGGTCGGGTTCGTCGCGTCCGACCCGGCCTTCACCGGCCAGCCGGGCGTCATCAACGGCGCCAGCGAGCTGATGGGCAAGGCCTTCGGCGACGCGGGCATCCACGCCCGGTCGGCCGTCGGGGTCGCCGTGCTCCCGCTGGACGCCCCCGTCGAGGTCGAGATCGTCGTCGCCCTCGCCGACGAGTGAGCCGTTGACCCGATCGACGACATGGTGATCCGCGAGTTCCCGATCGCCGAGTCGCCGTCGTTGCGGGCTCGGGCCGCCGTCTGGATGGGCGCGCCCGAGCCCGCCGAACCGGTGACGCCCAAGCGGGCGGCCACCGTGATGTTCGTCCGCGACGCCGCTGAGGGTGTGTCCGGCGCTGACGATGCGCCCGGCGCTCGCGGCGCTGGTGGTGTCGAGGTCTTCATGCTGCGCCGGGTCGCGACCATGGAGTTCGCACCGCGGATGATGGTCTTCCCCGGCGGCGGGGTCGACCCACGCGACGCCGATGCCGGTCTGCCGTGGGCTGGTCCGACGGCCGCCGAGTGGGCGGCCCGGCTCGACGTGGACGAGGTGACCGCGCGCGTGCTCGTGGCGGCGGCCGTCCGTGAGGTGTTCGAGGAGTGCGGGGTCCTGTTGGCCGGGCCCACGCCCGACGAGGTGATCGCCGACGTCACGGGTGAGCACTGGCACGAACAACGCCGACGGCTGCTCGACCGCGAGGCCTCGCTGTCCGAGGTGCTGCGCGAGCACGACCTGCTGCTGCGCTCGGACCTGCTGGGCTACCGCGCCCACTGGATCACCCCCGAGTTCGAGGTGCGGCGCTACGACACCAGGTTCTTCAGCGCGGCCGTGCCGCAGGGTCAACGCGCCGACGACGACACCACCGAGGCCGATGTCGCCGACTGGGTCCGACCGGCCGACCTGCTCCAGGCCTGGCGGGACGGGAGCGCGCTCATGCTCCCCCCGACCGTGGTGGCCGTCGAGGACGTCGCCGCGGCCACCTCGGCCGCTGCCTTCATCGCCGAGCGGCCCGTCGTCGTGTCCGTGCAGCCCGAGCTGGTCGACACCGGCACCGGCCTGGTGATGCGGGCGGAGCTCATGCGATGACCCCGGCCCAGCCGCCCGCCCCGTCGGCGGCGTTCGGGGACTGGCACGGCGGGCAGGTCACCGACCGGGCGCTGTGCATCCTGTGCCCCAACCCGAGCCCGATGACCCTCGATGGCACCAACACCTGGGTGCTGCTCGAACCCGGATCGACCGCCGCGGTCGTCATCGACCCCGGCCCACTCGACGAGGGCCACCTGCAGGCGGTCGTCGCTGCAGTCGCCGCCCGGGGCGCCCACGTCGCGCAGACGATCCTCACCCACGGTCACGCCGACCACGCCGAGGGAGCCGACCGGTTCGCCGAGCTGACCGGCGCCGCGACGCGTGCGGTCGGGCGCGGCCACGCCGACCTCGCCGACGGTGACGTCGTGACGGCGGGTGGGCTCGAGCTGCGCGTCGTCGCAACCCCGGGCCACACCTCCGACTCGCTGTCCTTCGCCCTGCCCGCCGACCATGCCCTGCTCACCGGCGACACCGTTCTCGGCCGCGGCACCACGGTGGTCGCGCACCCGGACGGTGAGCTGGCGGCATACCTGGCGTCGTTGGAGCGGATCGCCCACCTGACCGGCGACGGCGAGGTCACCGCGATCCTGCCCGGGCACGGCCCGGTCGTGCCGGATGCCGCAGCGATGGTCGCGTTCTACCGGACGCACCGCGCCGAACGCCTCGAGCAGGTGCGGCGGGCGCTGGTCGACGGAGCGGGCACCGCGCCGGACGTGGTCCAGGCCGTGGTCGAGCGCGTGTATGCCGACGTGCCCCGCGAGGTCTGGCCGGCGGCGGCGATGAGCGTGGCAGCCCAGCTGGACTACCTCCAGCAGGGCGGCTGAGTCGCCGACAACGCGCCCGAGATCACCGGCGAGTCGTCGGGGAAGGCGGGATCGTCAGCGGGCGCGGCGCTTGAGGCGCTCGACGTCGAGCAGCAGCACGGCGCGGGCCTCGAGGCGCAGCCAGCCGCGGGTGGCGAAGTCTGCGAGCGCCTTGTTGACCGTCTCGCGGGAGGCGCCGACCAGCTGGGCGAGCTCCTCCTGGGTGAGGTCGTGGGCGACGAGGATGCCCTCCTCGACAGGGCGGCCGAAGCGGGCCGAGAGGTCGAGCAACGCCTTGGCGACGCGGCCGGGGACGTCGGTGAAGACGAGATCGGCGAGGTTCTCGTTCGTGCGGCGCAGCCGCTTGGCGAGGGCCGCGAGCAGCACCTTCGCGACACTGGGGCGACCTTCCAGCAGGCCGTTGAGGTCGTCGTTGCCGATGCCCAGCAGCTGGGTCTCGGCCACCGCGGTCGCCGTCATCGTGCGCGGACCGGGGTCGAAGAGGCTGAGCTCGCCGAACATCTCGCCGGGACCCAGGATCGCCACGAGGTTCTCTCGGCCGTCGGCGCTGCGGCGGCCGAGCTTGATCTTGCCCTCGCGGATGACATAGAGCCGGTCGCCCTGGTCGCCCTCGGTGAACAGCACGTCACCACGCTCGAGACGGGTCTGCGTCATCGAGGCCATCAGGGTCGCTGACGCGTCCTCGTCGAGGGCTGCGAAAAGCGGGGCCTTCTTCACCACGTCGTGATCCACGGGGCACAGTGTGCCACGCCGGATGTCCGGGTCGCCCCGTAGTCTGTGGTGGTGTCTGGAGCCCCCGCGCGCACCGCTGGTGACGAGTCGTCCGTTGCCCTCACGAGGCGCGCCCGGCGGATGTACCGGATGCTCCACGAGCACTACCCCTACGCCCACTGCGAGCTCGACTTCGAGAACCCCTTGCAGCTCCTGGTGGCGACCGTCCTGTCGGCCCAGACCACCGACGTGATGGTCAACAAGGTCACGCCCCAGCTCTTCGCGCGCTACCCCGACGCCGCCGCGCTCGCCGGCGCCGACCGCGACGAGATGGAGACGCTGCTCAAGCCGACCGGGTTCTTCCGCGCCAAGACCAACTCGGTGATGAAACTCGGTGCCGAGCTCGTCGAGCGGTTCGACGGCGAGGTCCCGCCGCGGATGAAGGACCTCGTGACGCTGCCGGGGGTGGGCCGCAAGACGGCCAACGTCGCGCTCGGCAACGCGTTCGGCATCCCCGGCATCACCGTCGACACCCACTTCGGGCGGCTGGTCCGCCGGTTCGGCTGGACGACCGAGGACGACCCGGTCAAGGTCGAGCACGCCGTCGGTGCGCTGATCCCGCGCAAGGAGTGGACGATGCTGTCGCACGTCCTGATCTTCCACGGTCGGCGCACCTGCCACGCCAAGAAGCCCGCCTGCGGCGCCTGCCCGATCGCACGCCTCTGCCCGTCCTACGGCATCGGCGAGACCGACCCGGTCAAGGCCGACAAGCTGCTCAAGTTCGAGCTCGCGCCCGGTGCGACCAACCCGTATGCCGCCTCGACGCCTGTCCTTCCCGGCTCGCCGACCGCTGGTGCGTCGGCTCCGGCGGGTCAGGGCGCGGTGCCACCTGCCACCGCCGGCGCGCCGTCCCAGCCACGCGGCATACCCACGTCGACCGGGGCAACCGCGTCGTGACCGTGGCCCGACCGGCTTGGCTGGACCGTGCCCGCGACGCGATCGCGGCTGCCGACCGGGGCTACTTCGAGACGTTCGCACCACCGCCAGGGGGCGGGGGGCGGCGCTCCAGCGTGATGATCCTGTTCGGGTCCTCGGACGGTGGCGGCGAGGACGTCGTGCTCACGGAGCGGGCGCACACGCTGCGCAGCCAGCCCGGCGACATCTCCTTCCCCGGAGGCAAGCGCGAGAAGGCGGACGCCTCCGACGCGGATGCGGCCCTGCGGGAGACCCAGGAAGAAGTGGGGATCGACCCGGTCACCATCGACGTGGTGGGGACGCTGCCCGAGATCTACCTGAGCCCGCGCAAGTTCGTCGTCACCCCGGTGCTGGGCTGGTGGCGCGAGCCCGGCCCCTTGGACGCCATCGACCCGACCGAGGTGCACCGCGCGGTGCGCGCACCGCTGCCCGACCTGCTCGACCCGGCGGCCAGGTTCACCGTCTCGCACCCCAGTGGCTACCGGGGTCCCGGGTTTGAGTTCGATGGCTTGTTCGTGTGGGGGTTCACCGCTGGACTGCTGTCGGCAGTGCTCGATTTCGGTGGTTTGACCCTTCCATGGGACCGTAGCGTTGAGCGTCCACTGCCAGTCCGCTACCAACCGGGTGGTTCGCAGGACGCCCTGACCAAGACCGCGACGGAAGGCCGAGCCTGATGTTCCTCGGACTGACCGTCCTGGACTACCTGCTGATCCTGCTGTTCATCAGCTATGCCTTCACCGGGTTCCGGCAGGGGCTGGTGGTCAGCGTGCTGTCCCTCGCCGGCTTCCTCACCGGGGGTGCGCTCGCCATGTGGTTGCTGCCGATGGCCATCGGACAGTGGAGCGAGCTGCAGTCCTCACCGCTGCTGCGGTCGGTCGTGCTCATCGCCGGTGTGTTCATCCTGGCCTCGAGCGGGCAGGCGGTGGCCGTTGCGGTCGGCGGGTCGCTGCGGTCCAAGCTCAAGATCAAGCCGGCCCAGTGGTTCGACGCCACCTTCGGCGCGGTGGTCGTCGTGCTGTCGGCCGCGGTGCTCGTCTGGTTCATCGCCGGTGCCCTGCGCGGCGGGGCCCCCGCTCCCATCGCCAAGGCGATCGGTGAGTCCCGGGTGCTGCGCACCATCGACGACGTCGTGCCCCCCAGCACGTCGAAGCTGTTCGCGTCGTTCCGCGAGGTGCTCGACCGCGAGGGCTTCCCGCGGGTGTTCGACGGTCTCGAGACCGAGCGGATCGCGCCGGTCGCCCCGCCGGACCCGTCTGTCGCCCAGACCGCCGGCGTGCGTGCTGCAGCGGCCTCGATCATCAAGATCACCGGTGTCGCGGCGTCCTGCAACCGCGGGCAAGAGGGCAGCGGCTGGGTCGTGGCCCGGGAGCGGGTCGTCACCAACGCCCACGTCGTCGCCGGCATGGAGACCGCCACGTTGCGCATCCACGGCACCGGTCGCTCCTACACCGGCCGCGTCGTCATCTTCGACGCCAAGCGCGACCTGGCCGTCCTCTCCGTCCCCGGACTCCCGGCCGATCCACTGCGGCAGGGACCTGACCTGGCTCGCGGCGACGGTGCTGTCGTGGCCGGCTTCCCGCTCGACGGGCCCTACCGGCTCGACGCCGGCCGGGTCCGTGAGGTCGTCGATGCGCGAGGCTCGGACATCTACGGCCAGCCGGGGACCAGCCGTGAGGTCTACTCGCTCTACGCCCAGATCCGACCGGGCAACTCCGGTGGTCCGCTGCTGTCGAGCGACGGCCGGGTCGTCGGGGTCGTGTTCGCCAAGTCCCTCGACGACGACAGCACCGGGTACGCCCTGACCATGAACGAGGCGCGCCCCGTCCTCGATGCCGCGTCCTCAGCGTCCTCGCCGGTCAAGACCGGCGCCTGCGTGGCCGGCTGACCCGACCCCGCTCGCCTGTCCCCGCCGGAAGCTCCGCCCACCACCTCGCGGCGACTTGTTGCTTTCTGGTGGTCACGGATCGCCTGATGGGCGCCTCGGTGACGATCCCTTAGCAACAAGTCGGAGGAGCGTGGTCAGGGGAGGGTGTCGAGCCAGCCGAGCAGGTGGGTGTTCACGACGTCGGGTGCCTCTTCGGGCAGGAAGTGACCGGCGCGTGGCACGAGGTGTCGCTCGAACGGACCGGTGACGTAGTCCGCCGAGTCGCTGGACGTGTCGGGCAGCACCGCCCGGTCATGACCGCCGTGCAGCTGGAGCACTGGGAGCGTGATGGTGGTCCGCATCCGCGCGGCGAACCGCCACCCGTCGGGGCGGATCTGGCTGCGCACCACCCAGCGGTAGTACTCCGCCGCGGAGTGCGCCACGAACGGCAGCGCCATCGCGTCCGAGTAGATCCGGGCCTCCTCGGGCGACGGCCAGATCCCCTCCGGCGACGCCCACTCGCGTAGCAGCCGCTGGACGTAGCCGCCGTGCATCGTCATCTGCCGCTCCGGCACGAACGGCCGTTGCAGCCCGCCGAGGTAGGCGTTGGCCTTCAGCTGCCGGGGGTTGGCGAACGAGGCCTTGCGGAAGACCAGCGGGTGCGGCATCGACAGGGACCCGATGGCGCGGGTCACGGTGGGCTGGAGGGTTGGCATGCTCCACGCGATCCAGCCGCCCCAGCCGTGGCCGACGACGACCGCGCGCGAGGCCCCGAGCGAGCGCAGCACCGAGGCGACGTCGGTGGCCGAGGTGCGGGTGTCGTAGCCGCGCGGCGGTTTGTCGGAGGCGCCGTAGCCGCGCAGGTCCATCGCACAGGCGCGGTAGCCGGCGTCGGCGAGCGCCTGCATCTGGTGCCGCCAGGCCCACCAGAACTGCGGGAACCCGTGCAGCAGCAGGACAACCGGCCCCTCACCCTGCTCGGCCACGTGGAAGCGAGCACCGTTCGCAGCCACGAACCGGTGCTCCCACGGGCCCTCGATGAGGGCCATCGAAGCGTCGAGACTCATGGCTTGGTATGCCGTTCGGCTGGGTGTCGGGGGAGCGCCGGGTATCTGGGGGAGCGCTGGGTGGCGGGTCGGCCGGGACCGGTGAGGGTCAGGAGTCGGACTTGAGCGCGCTCAGGGTCTCCTGGGCGTTCTTGATGGTGCGCTCTGGTTTGCCCTTCATGCCCTTCATGCTGTTGCGACCGAGGAGCGCCAGGATCGCGGCGACGAGGAACAGCAGACCGGTCGTGATGAGGTAGCCGGCCCACTCGGGCAGCCAGATGTCGAGCACCGCGACGATCGTGTGGAACAGGAAGATCAGGCCGAGGAGGGCGACGAAGGCTGCGGCGGCGAACATCCCCGCACCGGCACCGGCCTTCTTGGCGTCGGCGGCGATCTCGGCCTTGGCCAGCGCGATCTCGCTGCGGACGATCGTCGAGACGTCATGGGTGGCGTCCGCGACGAGCTGGCCGATGGTTCGCTCGGGGCTCGGCTGGCTGCTCGTCTGGTCGTTCGCGTGCTGGGTGGCCATGCGCGTTCACCTTTGCTTCCTGAATGTCCGGTGTGCCGGCCCCCCAACCCTAATGGCGTCCCTCTGGCCCCACATCCGAGACCTCGAAGCAGTCCGGGATCCCGTTGCCGTCATCGTCGCGGGTCTCGAGCTCGGCGAGCCGACGGTAGACGCGGTTTCGGGTCCGCAGCACGACCGTCGCCAGGGCGGCCGCGGCGAGGGAGCCGAGCAGCACCGCGAGCTTGACGTGCTCATCGCGCGGACTGCCTGCTCCGAACGCCAGCTCGCCGACGAGCAGCGAGACGGTGAACCCGATCCCGGCAAGCAGGGACAGTCCCACGACGTCCCACCAGGCGAGGTCGTCATCCAGCTCGGCCCTGGTGAACCGGGCGAAGACCCAGGTGCCACCGAACACGCCCACCAGCTTCCCGAGGACGAGACCGAGCATCACCGCGAGGGCGGCTGCGTCGGTGATGCTGTCGCCGAAGCCACCTCCCACGACGCGCACCCCGGCCGCGAAGAACGCGAACACCGGGACGGCGAGCCCAGCCGACAGGGGGCGCAGCCGGTGCTCGAAGCGTTGCGCCACATCGACATCCGCATCGAGGGTGCTCACGCGAGGCACCCGTGCGCGCGGCTTGACCGGCACCACCAGCCCGAGCAGCACGCCGGCGACGGTGGCGTGGATCCCCGAGGCATGGACCAGTCCCCAGGTCAGGGCGGCCAGTGGCAGGAGGAGCCACCACCGGGCGATGCGTCGCTGCACCAGCCAGGCGAAGACGGCGAGGGGGAGCAGCGCCAGCCCGAGCAGGGCGAGGTCGAGGCTTTTGGTGTAGAAGATCGCGATGATCGTGATCGCCACGAGGTCGTCGACGACAGCCAGGGTCAGCAGGAAGCTGCGCAGCGCCGAGGGCAGGTGGGTCCCGATGACGGCGAGCACCGCGAGGGCGAACGCGATGTCGGTCGCCGTCGGGATCGCCCAGCCCCGCAGCGCATCACCGTCCGCGCCGAGAAGGGTGACGGTCACGGCATACCCGAGGGCGGGGAGGGCGACCCCGCACAGTGCCGCGGCGACCGGGAGGGCCGCCTTGGCGGGCGTCCGGAGCTCCCCGACGAGGAACTCGCGCTTCAGCTCCAGGCCGGCCACGAAGAAGAAGAGTGCGAGGAGTCCGTCTGCCGCCCACTGCCCGAGCGTGAGGTCGAGGTGCAGCGCGTGCGGCCCCACCTGCCAGTCCCGAAGCGAGGAGTAGGCGTCGAACCAGGGGGAGTTCGCCCACACCAGCGCCGCCACGGCCGCCGCGAGCAGCAGGGCGCCACCGACCGTCTCGGTGCGCAGGGCGCCGGCGACGTACTGCGCCTCCTGCCAGGTGGTGCGGGCGAAGAGGCGGGGCCGTAGCGGGTTCAGGCTCATGGGGCCCTTCGGGGTCGACGTCGTCTCAAGACGTCCACAGACGCCGCCGACCAGACTTCCCGGCTCACCGGGACGAAGTCTATCGAGCCTTGGCCAGCAGCTCGGCGAACATCGTGGCGAGGGCGGCGTCGTCGGTCGCGCTCGCGCTGACCTCGCCCTCCTGGGTCAGGGTCTTCCCGAACTCCAGCCCGGGTCCGTCCACGACCGTCATCTTGACCCGCTCGAGGGTCTGGCGCAGCGCCGACTTGGCATAGCTCGCACCGTGCCAGCCATAGCCGACGCAGCCGACCGGCAGGCCCTCCCACTCGGCGTAGAGGTAGTCGATGGCGTTCTTGAGCGAGGCGTTGTAGCCGCGGTTGTACTCGGGCATGACCAGGACCAGCGCGTCGGTGGCCTGGATGGCGGCCGACCAGCGGCGGGTGTGCTCGTGGGCGTAGTTGCCGTCGGCGGGCTGGCCGGGCTCGTCGAGGAACGGCAGCGCGATCTCGCGCAGGTCGTGGACGGTGACCGTGAAGCCGGCCGGCACGGCGTCCAGCACCCACTGTGCGACCTGGTGGCCGATCCGCTGGGGTCGGGTGCTGGCGATGATCAGGGACAGGCGAGGCATGCGGCGCAGTCTTTCAGGGATTGGGCGTTCTCTTGTCAGGTTGCCCGCCGCTCGGTAGTCTTCCGCAAATCAGAAGTAAACTTCCATGATGCGAAATAGTAGCGAAGGGAAGCCGGACATGTCGGCACCGAGCCCCGGGTACTCCATCACCGTCCGCGCCGAGGCGCCCGCCGCCATCGACACGACCGGCGTCCTTGCGGCCGCGGTCGCCTCAGCCGGCGGCGCCCTCACCGCGCTCGACGTGGTCGAGTCCCGCAGCGACCACATCGTCGTCGACGTCACCTGCAACGCCTCGGACTCCGATCATGCCGATCGGATCACCGCCGAGATCGCCGCCGTTCCCGGCGTGACGGTCCGCAAGGTCAGCGACCGCACCTTCCTCCTGCACCTCGGCGGCAAGCTCGAGGTGGTGCCCAAGGTCCCGCTCAAGCACCGCGACGACCTGTCCCGCGCCTACACCCCCGGCGTCGCGCGGGTCTGTCTCGCGATCGCCGAGAACCCCGACGACGCACGCCGGCTGACCATCAAGCGCAACACCGTCGCCGTCGTCACCGACGGCTCGGCAGTACTCGGCCTCGGCAACATCGGGCCGGCGGCGGCGCTGCCGGTGATGGAGGGCAAGGCCGCGCTGTTCAAGCAGTTCGCCGGCGTCGACGCCTGGCCGGTCTGCCTCGACACCCAGGACGTCGAGCAGATCATCATGATCGTCAAGGCGCTCGCCCCGGTCTACGGCGGCGTCAACCTCGAGGACATCTCGGCCCCGCGCTGCTTCGAGATCGAGCGGCGGCTGCGCGACGAGCTCGACATCCCCGTCTTCCACGACGACCAGCACGGCACCGCGATCGTCGTGCTCGCCGCCCTCACCAACGCGTTGCGGGTCGTGGACAAGAGGCTCGAGGACGTGCGCATCGTCGTCTCGGGAGTGGGCGC
The DNA here is from genome assembly GCF_006438965.1 of Pedococcus bigeumensis. Lineage (GTDB taxonomy): Bacteria > Actinomycetota > Actinomycetes > Actinomycetales > Dermatophilaceae > Pedococcus > Pedococcus bigeumensis_A. The sequence continues at coordinate 311,603 of NZ_RCZM01000005.1, read as the reverse complement.
AGCAGGACACGCGATCGTCCGGTTGCTGGCCGCCGAAGGCGCAACCGACATCATCGGCTGCGACCGGCACGGCGCCCTCGACCCGTCGGTCACCCCGAGCGACGAGTTCCGCGGCTGGATCGCCAAGAACACCAACCCCTCTGGCGCGCAGGGGACGCTGAAGGAGGTGCTCAAGGGTGCGGACATCTTTGTCGGCGTCTCGGCGCCGAACCTGCTCGACGGCGACGACATCGCCTCTATGGCCGACCGCGCTGTGGTCTTCGCACTCGCCAACCCCGACCCCGAGGTGGACCCGGTGGCCGCGAGCCGGCACGCGGCGGTCGTCGCGACGGGGCGCTCTGACTACGCCAACCAGATCAACAACGTGCTGGCCTTCCCCGGCTTCTTCCGAGGGCTGCTCGATGCAGGCGCCAGCGACATCACCGACGAGATGATGATCGCCGCAGCGACCGCCATCGCCGACTGCGTCCACGCTGACGAGCTCAACGCTAGCTACATCGTGCCCAGCGTCTTCGACCCTGATGTCGCCCCGGCGGTTGCCGCCGCGGTGCGCAAGGCGGCCGGTACCACCCGGCATACCCCCACCACCACCCAGCAGACCCACACCACCACGACGGAGGCCCCCGCCCGATGACTGTGGACCTGAACGCCCTGAGCGCCAGCCTCGACGAGCGGCTCCGCGACGCCGATGCGGCGCTGGCGCGGCAGTTCCCCGGCGAGCGCGCGATCCGGCAACCGGTGCACACCGTCTACGTACCGGCGGACCGCTACGACTCCGACCTCGTCCCCCGATGGCGGGCCGAGGCGCTCGCCGTCCTCGCCAACCACGGTCGCGGCGTCACCGACCTCGCCGATGCCTTCGGGCTGCGACCCGACCTCGCGGTGGACCTCGACGGCCGGCTGCGCGACAAGCTGGAGCGCGAGCCGATCGAGGACCTGCGGATCGACTTCGAGGACGGCTACGGCACTCGCGGCGACGACGAGGAGGATGCCGCGGTGGACGCGGCCGCCGAGTCCCTGCTGCGGGCGATCGACAGCGGTCGCGGCACGGCCTTCTCGGGCATCCGGTTCAAGAGCTTCGAGGCGCCGACCCGGCAGCGCGGGCTACGTACGTTCGCGCGGTTCGTCGCCGCGGTGACCCGGGACGGTCGACTGCCGGACGGGTTCGTGGTGACCTTCCCCAAGGTGACGTCGGTCGAGCAGGTCGAGGCGATGGTGCTCGCGTGCGAGCAGGTCGAGGCCGGTGTGGGTCTGGACGCCGGCGCGATCCGGTTCGAGATCCAGGTCGAGACGCCCCAAGCCATCTGTGGCCCCGACGGCACGGCCCTGGTCGCCCGGATGGTGCACGCGTCCGCCGGTCGGTGCACGTCCCTGCACTATGGCACCTACGACTACTCGGCATCGTGCGGTATCGCCGCGGCCTACCAGTCGATGGAGCACCCGGCCGCCGACCACGCGAAGGCGGTGATGCAGGTCGCCGCCGCGGGCACCGGGGTGCACCTCTCGGACGGCTCGACCAACGTCCTGCCCGTGGGCACCCCTGACCAGATCCGGGCCGCCTGGCGGCTGCACGGTCGGCTGGTCCGCCGCTCACTCGAACGCGGCTACTACCAGGGCTGGGACCTGCACGCCGCGCAGCTGCCCAGCCGGTTCCTGGCCACCTACGCCTTCTACCGCGAGGGCCTCGGCGCGGCTGGCCAGCGGCTGAAGAACTATGTGGGACAAGTGGATTCGGGCGTCATGGACGAACCCGCCACGGCCCGCGCCCTGTCTGACTTCGTGGTCCGCGCGCTCGACTGCGGTGCCACGGACGAGCAGGAGGTACAGCACCTGACCGGCCTGGACCGGCCTGCGATCGACCGCCTGGCCAAGCGCTCACCGGGCTGAGGGACGTTCGCCAGCCTGCGCAGGTAGGTTGACGACATGCAGGTGCGGGTGGAGTTCACGACCGAGCCGTTCCACGGTGAAGACGACCAGCTGCCGGCGCACGTCACCGCCGCCGCCGACGTCCTCCGGTATGCCGGGCTGTCACCGGACCTGGGTCCGCTCGGTACCTCCGTGGTGGGCGACGCCGAGGTGGTCGTCGACGCGGTGGCCCGCGCGCTCAAGGAGGCCCTGGCCCACGGAGCGACCCGGGTGACCCTCACGCTGGGCGACGTCGGTGCGGCCGCCCTTCCTGCCTCGGCGGACATCGTGGCGACCGCGACTGACCTCACCGACGGGTTGTCGCGGCTCATTGCCGACGTGGAGCGCGAGCTCGGTGGCGCTCTCGCTGGTCTGCCGCGGGCGGAGAAGCAGCATGCCGTGCGGCTGCTCGAGGAGCGCGGGGCGTTCGAGATGCGGCGCAGCGCCGAGACGGTGGCGGAGGCACTGGGCCTGACCCGCTTCACCGTCTACAACTACCTCAACAGGATCCGCGACCAGGCGGCCGAGCCTGCCGGCTGACTCGGCATACCCGGCGCAGGCGGCACACGCCCTTCGCCGAGATCCCACCTCTGGGCCTTCCAAAGGCCCCCAAACGCCGAGAGGTGGGATCTCGGCGTCGCAGTCTCGTCAGAATTATTCAACAGACTGTTGACGCCATAGGTGAGCTCGCTCTATCGTTCCATCATTCGTAAATAGTATTCCGCATTGCGGAAGACGCGCCTATCCTGCGCCCCGCGGCACACCGGCCGATCGCCACCGTCGCACCCACACCACCCGACCTCTCCCCGGGTGAGGTCCCCTCCAGGAGCCCGCAAGGAGCACCCATGAGCTTCGTCCTCGGACCCAACCAGTACGGCAAGGCGGAGAACCGCGTCGTCCGCGTCTACCGCGACACCGCCCGCCACGAGATCCGCGACCTCAACGTCTCGACCGCCCTTCGCGGCGACTTCCGCGACGCGCACGTGACCGGTGACCAGGCCAAGATCCTGCCCACCGACACCCAGAAGAACACCTCCTTCGCCTTCGCCAAGGAGCACGGCGTCACGTCGCCCGAGGACTATGCCCTGACCCTGGGCGCCCGCTTCCTCGACGTCACGCCGGCGGCGAGCGCCAGCCGGATCGAGGTCGAGGAGTACGCGTGGGACCGCATCGAGGTAGGCGGCACCGGTCACGACCACGCCTTCGTCAAGCGCGGTGGCGAGGTCCGCACGACCGTCGTCACGCAGGACCGCAGCGGGGAGTCGCCGCAGGCCTGGGTCGTGTCCGGTGTGAAGGGCCTCGTGGTGCTCAAGTCCACCGGTTCGGAGTTCAAGGGCTACCTCAAGGACGAGTACACCACTCTCAAGGAGACCGACGACCGGATCCTGGCCACGTCGCTCGTGGCGCGCTGGCGGTATGAGGCGAGCGCCGCCACGGACGGCACCGACTGGAACAAGTCGTTCGACGACATCCGCCAGGTGATGCTTGAGACCTTCGCGACGACCTACAGCCGGGCCCTGCAGGAGAGCCTCTACGCGATGGGTTCAGCGGTCCTCGAGGCACACCCCGAGGTCGCTGAGATCAAGTTCTCGGCGCCCAACAAGCACCACTTCCTGGTCGACCTCTCCCCGTTCGGGCTCGACAACCCCGGCGAGGTCTTCGTCGCGGCAGACCGCCCGTACGGACTCATCGAGGCCAGCGTGCAGCGCGAGAACGGCTCAGACCCGGGCGATGCCTGGCTGACCGTGCCCGGCTTCTGCTGACCTGACCGGACCTGACTCGGTCTGACCCGACTCAGCCTGACCCGACCCCGGCCAGCTCTGACCTGGACCGCCAGCTCCACGGCCCCGCCCACCAGCTGGCGGCACTCGCCCGGCAACTCCGCGGCATACCTCTCACTTCCTCCGTCTTCCCTCCGGACAGACATGTCTCTGGACAGAAAGGCCTGTCATGAGCACAGCCACCGCCACACCCCAGTCCAAGCGCGCTTCGCGACACCCCGTCGACGAGGTGCTGCCCCTCCCGAAGCTCGCGATCTACGGCTTCCAGCACGTCCTGGCGTTCTACGCCGGCGCCGTCATCGTGCCGATCCTCCTGGCCAGCGCCATCGGGCTCTCCACGCCAGAGCTCATCCACCTCATCAACGCCGACCTCTTCACCTGCGGCATCGCCTCGATCATCCAGAGCATCGGCTTCTGGAAGGTGGGCGTGAAACTGCCTCTCCTGCAAGGGGTGACCTTCACCGCCGTCTCGCCGATGATCGCCATCGGCATGGCCGCGGGGGGCGGCACCGACGGCCTGCTCGTGATCTACGGGGCCGTCATCGTCGCGGGCCTGTTCACCTTCTTCATGGCGCCGTACTTCAGCCGGCTGATCCGGTTCTTCCCGCCGGTCGTCACCGGCTCGGTGATCACGATCATCGGCCTGGCCCTGCTGCCCGTCGCGGCCGCAGACGCCGCCGGTGGTGCCGGCCCGACGCTCGACCCGGCCAGTGGGCGCAACCTCGCCTACGCCCTCGGCACGCTCGCGCTGATCGTCGCGATCCAGCGGATCTTCAAGGGCTTCATGGCCACCGTCGCCGTCCTGATCGGCCTCGTCGTCGGCACGCTCGTCGCCTGGGCGCTCGGTGACGCGCACTTCGACCTCGTGGGTGGCTCGGGCTGGGTCGGGGTCACGACGCCGTTCCACTTCGGCTGGCCCAAGTTCTCGGTGGCCGCGATCATCTCGATGATCGTCGTCATGCTCATCACCGCCGTGGAGACCACCGGTGACGTGTTCGCCACCGGTGAGATCGTCGAGAAGCGGATCGGCAAGGAGGACATCGCGCGGGCCCTGCGCGCCGACGGCCTGGCCACCACCATCGGTGGCGTCTTCAACTCCTTCCCCTACACCTGCTTCGCCGAGAACGTCGGCTTGGTGCGGCTGACGCGGGTCAAGAGCCGCTACGTCGTCGCCACCGCGGGCCTGATCATGGTGATCATCGGCCTGATCCCCAAGGCCGGCGCCATCGTCGCGGGCATCCCGCACCCCGTCCTCGGCGGCGCTGCCCTGGCGATGTTCGCCACCGTCGCCGTCGTGGGCTTCCAGACCCTGTCCCGCGTCGACTTCCACGACCACCGCAACGTCGTCATCGTCGCGACGTCGGTCGGGCTGGCGATGTACGTCACCGCCCAGCCCGACGTGGCCAAGGCCGTTCCGCACTGGGCCCAGATCATCCTCGGCTCGGGCATCACGCTCGGCTCGATCACCGCCATCGTGCTCAACTTCGTCTTCCACCACGTCGGCTCCAGCCGCGGCCCGGCCGTCGCCGGTGCTCCGGGCGCCCTCGTCCGGCTGAGCGAGGTCAACGAGATGACTCGGGACGAGTTCGCCGACACCTTCGGCTCACTGTTCAAGGGGCCGCGCTGGGTGGTCGAGCGGGCCTTCGACTCGCGGCCGTTCACCGACACCATCGACCTGCGTCGGGCCTTCCAGGAGGCGCTGTTCTCCGCCACCGAGGACGAACAGCGGCTGCTCATCGACTCCTACCCGGACCTCGGCGCGGACAGCGTGGCCGAAGGGGAGGAGGGCCCGGACTCGCTCCGCGACCAGTCGGTCCTCGGCCTGACCCGGCTGGACGAGAAGGCGCATGCCGAGCTCGCCGAGCTCACCGCGCAGTACCGCGACCGGTTCGGCTTCCCTCTCGTCACCTGCGTGCGCGACCGGGACTCCTTCGACCAGGTGGTGCGCACCGGCTGGGAGCGGGTCAACAACTCGCCGGCCCAGGAACACGCCTCGGCCCTCGTGGAGATCGCCAAGATCGCGGGCTACCGGTTTGATGACCTCGTGGCCGACGCCAACCCGATCCACTCCGCCCGCACCCGCTTCGTGGAGAGCTGATGACCCTGGAGGACTTCAACGCCCTGCCGGAGCCGTCCCTCGACGAGCAGCTGGCTGCGTGCCTGCCGGTGCCCCGGTGGGTGGCCGCAGTCCGCGACGGTCGCCCGTATGCCGGGTGGCCGGGTCTCGAGGCCACCGCCAGTGCCGCCGCCGCTCACCTCACCGAGGACGAGCTGGCGACGGCGCTGGCGGGGCACCCGCGGATCGGGGAGCGGGCCAGCGGCCCGAACCACAACGCGTCGGCCAGCGCCAGAGAGCAGGCCGGGGTGGACCCGGCCGACGCCGAGGCGGCACGGGCCCTCGCCGAGGGCAACGCGGCATACGAGGAGCGGTTTGACCGGGTGTTCCTCATCCGGGCGGCCGGACGCTCCGCCCCCGAGATCCTGGCCGAGCTCACCAGGCGCCTCGACAACGACGACGACGCCGAGCGCGCCGAGACCGTGACCCAGTTGCGCGAGATCGCGCTGCTCCGACTCAGACAGGTGGTCTCCTGATGGGAACCCTCAGCACGCACGTCCTCGACACCAGCCTCGGCAGTCCCGCTGCGGGGATCACGGTGGTGCTGGAAACCGTTGCAGGGCAAGCGATCGGTGACGGGATCACCGACGGCGACGGACGGGTCGGGAGCATCGGACCCGAGCGCCTCGAGTCCGGCGACTACCGGCTGCGGTTCGCGTCCGGCGCCTACTTCGCTGGCCGTGGGGTGGACGGGTTCTACCCCGAGGTGGTCGTGGTGTTCACGATCGCGGACGCCGACCAGCACTACCACGTGCCGGTACTGCTCAACCCGTTCGGCTACTCGACCTACCGGGGGTCGTGACCATGGTCGCCGCCCAGCGGATGGTCCTGGACGGCTGCACGGTGGCGACGATGGACCCGTCGCGGACCGAGCACGCGGTGGGCCACGTCGTCATCGAGGGAGCTCGGATCGTCGCCGTCGGGCCGGGTCGGTACGTCGACGACGGGAGTGACGCGGTCGTCGTCGATGCCGCCGGTTGCCTCGCCACCCCGGGGCTGGTCAACACCCACCACCACCTCTACCAGTGGGCGACTCGCGGGCTCGCGGTCGACGCCACGCTGTTCGGCTGGCTCACCGAGCTCTACCCCGTCTGGGGCGGTATCGACGAGGACGTCGTGGGAGCGGCAGCCGCCGCAGGGCTTGGCTGGCTGGCGCGCACCGGGTGCACGACGTCGATGGACCACCACTACGTCTTCCCCACCCACGGCGGCGACGTGCTCGGTGCAGAGATCGAGGCGGCGCGGCGGATCGGGTTGCGCTTCCTCGTGACCCGGGGCTCTATGGACCTCGGCCAGAGTCAGGGTGGCCTGCCCCCGGACCATGTCGTCGAGGACATCGACGCGATCCTGGCCGCCACCGCAGCCGCGGTCGACGAGCACCACGATGCGTCGCCCGAGTCGATGCTGCGGATCGGCGTCGCTCCCTGCTCTCCCTTTTCGGTCACCGCAGACCTCCTGCGCGAGTCGGCCGCACTGGCGAGGGACCGCGGTGTGCGCCTGCACACCCACCTGGCCGAGACGGTCGACGAGGAGCACTACTGCGCGCAGCGGTTCGGCCAGACCCCGTTGGCCTACATGGAGTCGCTGGGCTGGCTCGGCGAGGACGTCTGGTTCGCGCACGGCATCCACTTCGACGACGTGGCGATCAAGGCGCTGGCTGCCACCGGGACGGGCGTAGCCCACTGTCCGTCGTCGAACGCCCGGCTGGGCGCAGGGATCGCGCGCACGCGTGACCTGCGGGACGCCGGGGTGCCGGTCGGCCTCGGGGTCGACGGTGCGGCCTCGAACGAGGCCTCCTCGCTGGTCGAGGAGGCGCGCCACGCGCTGCTCTTCGCTCGCGCCCGGGGAGGCCCCGAGGCCCTCAGCGTGAGGGACGCCCTCGAGCTCGCGACGATCGGCGGAGCCCGCGTGCTCGGCTGGGATGACCAGCTCGGCTCCCTTGAGCCCGGCAAGCTGGCGGACCTCGCCCTGTGGCGGCTCGACGGACTGGGCCACGCGGGCATCGTCGACCCGGTGGCGGCGCTCGTCCTCGGGTCGCAGCCACCGCTGGAGCTGCTCCTCGTCGGAGGGCGCCCGGTTGTCGAGCGCGACCGCCTCGTGACGGCCGACGAGAGATCGCTTGCGGCACAAGCGGTCTCGGCGGGTGAGCGGTTGCTGTCGCGCCATCACGGCGCGTCCGGATATATCTCAGCCACCCGGTGAGACGGCCGCACGGCGGGGTTGACGCCCCGCCGACCGGAGCCCTACATTCTTACTTGTCGGAAAAAAGATTCCACAATACGGAAGTCGAAGGGAGATTACCGTGACTGACCACGGACTGCGCTACGAGGTGAACTGCTCGATCCTGTTCACCGAGCTGCCGCTCCTGGAGCGACCCGCCGCAGCCAAGGCCGCCGGGTTCGACGCCGTGGAGTTCTGGTGGCCCTGGCCGGACCAGCCGGTGCCCGGTGACCGTGAGGTCGACGCCTTCGTGTCGGCCGTCGAGGACGCCGGGGTCAAGCTGGTGGGGCTCAACTTCTTCGCCGGCGACCTCGCGGGCGCGGACTGCGGCGTCCTGTCGATCCCCGACCGGGTCCAGCAGTTCCGCGACAACGTCGACGTCACGCTCGGCATCGGGGAGCGGCTAGGCGTGGGTTCCTTCAACGCCCTCTTCGGCAACCGCGTCGACGGTGCCTCCGCCCAGGAGCAGGACGAGCTCGGCCGTGAGTCGATTGCGGTGGCAGCCAAGGCTGCCGAGCGCATCGGCGCCACCGTCCTCGTCGAGTCGGTGAGCGGTCCCAAGCCCTATCCGCTGCGCACCGCCGGAGACTCCCTCGCCGTGGTCGACGACGTCCGTGCCACCGGTGCAAGGAACGTCGGCTTCCTGCTCGATCTCTACCATCTCGCGGCCAACGGCGACGACCTCGACGCCGCGATCGCTACCGCCGTCGGCCGCACCGCGCACGTGCAGATCGCGGACGCACCTGGCCGTGGCGAGCCCGGTTCGGGCGACCTCGACCTCCAGCGCCACCTCGGCGCACTCGCCGCCGGCGGGTATGCCGGGTGGGTGGGTCTGGAGTACAAGCCCACCACCGCGACCACCCCGGAAAGCTTCGGCTGGCTACCGCGCGAGCGCCGCTCCGCCTGAGCGCCTCAGACGCATCACGACACGCGAACGACCTTCAAGGAGAACGCAATGAGCACCATCGCCTTCATCGGACTCGGCATCATGGGCAGCCCCATGGCCGTCCACCTGCAGAACGCCGGCCACGACGTCGTGGGCTACAACCTCCACCCGGACAAGACCAAGCCGCTCGTCGACGCGGGCGGCTCGGCCGCCGCGTCGATCGCCGAGGCAGTCCGTGACGCCGAGGTCGTCGCGGTCATGGTCCCCGACAGCCCTGACGTGCAGGACGTGCTGCTCGGCGAGGACGGCGTCTTCGCCAACGCCAAGGAGGGGACGCTGGTCATCGACTTCTCCAGCATCCGTCCTGACGTGACCGTCCAGCTCGCGAAGGCAGCCGGGGACAAGGGATTCCGCCTCCTGGACGCCCCGGTGTCCGGCGGTGAGGCCGGTGCCAAGAACGCAGCCCTGTCGATCATGGTCGGGGGTGCCGACGCGGACTTCGCGGAGGCCAAGCCGATCCTCGACGCCGTCGGCAAGACGGTCGTCCACGTGGGCGGCAACGGAGCGGGCCAGACCGTCAAGGCGGCCAACCAGCTCATCGTGGCGGCCAACATCCAGGCCCTCGCCGAGGCGGTCGTCTTCCTCGAGGCCTACGGCGTCGACCTCGGCCCGGCCCTCGACGTCCTCGGTGGCGGACTGGCCGGCTCGAAGGTGCTGGACCAGAAGCGCACCAACATGACCACCAAGTCCTTCGAGCCCGGGTTCCGGATCGACCTGCACCACAAGGACATGGGCATCGTCACGAGTGCGGCTCGCGAGGCGGGCGTGGTCGTACCGCTCGGCGGCCTCGTCGCCCAGCTGATGGCCTCGGCCCGCGCCAACGGCGACGGCGGCCTCGACCACTCGGGTCTGCTCCGCGGCGTGGAGCGACTCTCCGGCCGGCTCTCCGGCTGAGCCGACCCCAGACCCAGTTCGCCCGGCACACCCAGCCGCCCGGCACACCCAGCCGCCCGGCATCCCGAAGACTCAAGACTCAAGACTCAAGACCAGGAGCACCACCATGGCACGCATGACAGCGGCCCAAGCGGCCGTCGAGATCCTGAAGAAGGAGGGGGTGACCAACGTCTTCGGGCTACCCGGGGCCGCGATCAACCCGTTCTACAAGGCGATGAAGACCAACGGCGGGCTGCACCACACGCTCGCCCGCCACGTCGAGGGCGCCTCGCACATGGCTGAGGGTTACACCCGCGCCAAGGCCGGCAACATCGGCGTCTGCGTCGGGACCAGCGGCCCCGCGGGCACCGACATGATCACCGGGCTCTACTCGGCCAGCGCCGACTCGATCCCGATCCTGTGCATCACTGGCCAGGCGCCGGTGGCCAAGCTGCACAAGGAGGACTTCCAGGCCGTCGACATCGCCTCGATCGCCAAGCCGCTCACCAAGATGGCCGTCACGGTCCTCGAGGCGGCCCAGGTGCCGGGCACGTTCCAGCAGGCCTTCCACCTGATGCGTTCGGGTCGCCCCGGGCCGGTCCTCATCGACCTGCCGATCGACGTCCAGATGACCGAGATCGAGTTCGACGTCGAGACCTACGCTCCGCTCTCGGTCTACAAGCCGACCGCCACGCGCCCGCAGGTCGAGAAGGCCCTCGACATGCTGGCCGCCAGCGAGCGACCCCTCATCGTCGCGGGTGGCGGCATCATCAACGCCGACGCCGCGGACCTGCTCGTCGAGTTCGCCGAGCTGACCGGGGTCCCGGTCGTCCCGACGCTGATGGGCTGGGGCACGATCCCTGACGACCACGAGCTGAACGCCGGCATGGTCGGCCTCCAGACCAGCCACCGCTACGGCAACGCCACGATGCTCGAGTCCGACTTCGTCCTGGGCATCGGAAACCGGTGGGCCAACCGCCACACCGGCGACGTCGAGACCTACACCAAGGACCGCACCTTCGTGCACGTGGACATCGAGCCCACCCAGATCGGCCGCGTCTTCGCGCCCGACTTCGGCATCGTCTCGGACGCCAAGGCCGCCCTCGAGCTGTTCGTCGAGGTGGCCCGCGCCCGTCAGGCCGAGGCCGCGCTCAAGGACCGTGCCACCTGGGCGCAGTCCTGTCGCGACCGCAAGGCCTCGATGTGGCGCAAGACCAACTTCGACGTCATGCCGGTCAAGCCGCAGCGGGTCTACCAGGAGATGAACAAGGCGTTCGGCAAGGACGTCCGCTACGTCTCGACGATCGGCCTGTCCCAGATCCAGGCGGCCCAGCTGCTGCACGTCTACAAGGACCGGCACTGGATCAACGCCGGCCAGGCGGGCCCGCTCGGCTGGACCGTCCCGGCTGCCCTGGGTGTCGCGACCGCGTCACCCGGCGAGACCGTGGTCGCGCTGTCCGGCGACTACGACTTCCAGTTCATGGTCGAGGAGCTCGCCGTCGGCGCGCAGTTCAACATCCCCTACATCCACGTCCTGGTGAACAACGCCTACCTCGGCCTGATCCGGCAGAGCCAGCGTGGCTTCGACATGGACTACTGCGTCCAGCTGTCCTTCGACAACATCAACAGCCCCGAGGTCGGCGGCTACGGTGTCGACCACGTCAAGGTCGCCGAAGGGCTGGGCTGCAAGGCGATCCGCGTCTTCGACCCCGAGGAGATCCTTCCTGCCCTGGAGAAGGCCAAGGCCATGGCAGCGGAGTACCGCGTCCCGGTCGTCGTCGAGGTCATCCTGGAGCGGGTCACCAACGTCTCCATGGGGCTGTCGATCGCCGGCGTCACCGAGTTCGAGGAGCTGGCCGAGGACGGCCAGGATGCCCCGACCGCGCTGTTCGCCAACCTGGACTAGGTGCCGTCGATGACCCGCGTCCTGCTCGCCCCCGACAAGTTCAAGGGCACGCTCACCGCCGCGCAGGTCGCGGGTCATCTCGCGGCCGGTATGCGGTCGGTGCTCCCCGACATCGAGACCGTCGTCGTGCCCGTCGCCGACGGGGGCGACGGCACCCTCGCCGCTGCCGAGGCAGCCGGGTTCGCCCGGGTGCCGCTGACCGCGACAGGCCCCACCGGTATGCCGTGGGCTTCGGGCTGGGGGCGGCGTGGCAGCGAAGCCGTGGTCGAGCTGGCCGAAGTCTCCGGACTCGCCCAGCTGCCCGACGGCCGGTTGCAGCCACTCACGGCCACCAGTCGCGGCACGGGTGAGCTCATTGCCGCAGCCCTCGACGCGGGTGTCCGACGCCTCGTCGTGGGGATCGGCGGCAGCGCGTGCACCGACGGCGGCGTCGGCCTGCTCCAGGCGCTGGGTGCCCGGGTCACGACCCAGGATGGGCAGGAGGTCGGCCCGGGAGGATCGGGACTGCGACAGGTGCACGGTCTCGACCTCACTGGCCTGCACCCAGGCCTGGCCACCGCCGAGCTCGTCGTCGCCTGCGACGTCGACAACCCGCTGACGGGGGCCCGTGGGGCCGCCGCGGTCTACGGCCCGCAGAAGGGCGCCGGGCCCAGCGACGTCGAGGTGCTGGACACCGCCCTGACCCGCTGGGCGGACCTCGTCGCCCTGTCCACCGGAGTGGACCTGCGCAACACCCCCGGTGCCGGTGCCGCCGGTGGAGTGGGCTTCGCCCTCATCGCCGTCCTCGGCGCGTCGACCCGCCCCGGCGCCGAGCTCGTCTTCGAGCTGACCGGGCTCGCCGACGCCGTGTCCACCGCTGACCTCGTCGTGACCGGCGAGGGTTCCCTGGACGCCCAGACACTGAACGGCAAGGCGCCCGCCGCAGTCGCGGCCCTCGCTCGCGACAAGGGTGTACCCGCTGTCGCCGTCGCCGGTCAGGTGCTCCTCTCGCAGGGTGAGCTAACCGCGGCCGGACTCGACGCGGCATACGCCCTGGTCGACGAGGCGACGACCCGGCAGGAGGCCCTGGACGCACCTGGCCCACTCCTCGAGCGCATCGGTGCGCGCATCGCGCGCGAGCACCTCGGTGGTGCCCGATGAGGATCGCCCGCGTCGGCGCCCCTGGGTCAGAGCGACCGGTCGTCGTCAGTGCCGACGGCACCCTCCTTGACCTGTGCGGGCTGACGCCAGACATCGACGGTGCCTTCCTCGGAAGGCTGGCCACGGTCGAGACCGCTGCCCTGCAACGCCTTCCGGGAGCCGAGGAACTCCGCTTCGGGGCCCCGTTCACGCGGCCCGGCAAGGTGGTCGGCATCGGGCTCAACTACCGCGACCACGCCGCCGAGGCGCGGGTGCCGCTGCCCACCGAGCCGGTCGTGTTCCTCAAGGCGCCGACCTCCGTCAGCGGGCCCACTGACGACATCAGGACGCTGCCGCAGTCGGTCACGACCGACTACGAGGTCGAGCTGGGGGTGGTCCTCGGCGCGACGCTGCGCGACGAGCGCGACCCGGGCCGGGCGATGGCTGCCGTCGCTGGCTACGTCCTCGCCCACGACGTCTCCGACCGCGCCCTGCAGCTCGAGCGCGGTGGGACCTGGACCAAGGGCAAGTCGGCCGACACCTTCTGCCCTGTCGGACCGTGGCTGGTCACCCCCGACGAGCTCGGCGACCCCGCCGACGTCCGGCTGCGGCTGGCCGTCAACGGCGCCACCCGGCAGGACGGGTCGACCGGCGACATGCTGTTCACCATCGCCGAGCTGCTCTGCTACGTCAGCGGTCTCATGACCCTCGAGCCCGGTGACCTCATCGTCACCGGCACCCCTGCGGGCGTGGCGATGGGCCAGCCCGAACCACGCCCCTACCTTCGTCACGGCGACGTCGTCGAGCTCGACGGGGGAGTGCTGGGCCGCCACCGCAACCTGGTCGTCGACCCGGCGCGTTCCGCTGCACCGGCAGCGGCGAGCTGAGCCAGGGATTACCGTCATGACAGGTTCGACAGAGAAGTTCCGGGAAGAGGGCGGCGTGGCTGCAGAGCTGATCGTGCGCGCGAGACGCGCCGTGGTCGGTGGTGCCGAGGTCGGCGTCACGGTCTCGGTGGCCCAGGGACGCATCCTGGCCGTCGACGCGTTCGACGCCGAGGTGGACACGACCCGAGTCCGCGTGGTCGAGCTGGCCGACGACGAGGTGCTGCTGCCCGGACTGGTCGACGCCCACGTCCACGTCAACGAGCCGGGCCGAACCGAGTGGGAGGGCTTCGCGAGCGCCACCAAGGCTGCTGCAGCGGGCGGGGTCACGACCATCATCGACATGCCGCTCAACTCCATCCCGCCGACGGTCTCCGTTGCGGCACTGGAGGAGAAGCAGGCCGTCGCCCGCGACCAGGCCTACGTCGACGTGGGCTTCTGGGGCGGCGCGGTGCCCGGCAACCTGCCTGACCTGCGACCGCTGCACAAGGCAGGAGTGTTCGGGTTCAAGTGCTTCCTGCTGCACTCCGGTGTCGACGAGTTCCCCCACCTGTCGGCCGCCGAGCTGCGCGAGGCACTCGCCGAGACCGCCACCTTCGACGCGCTGGTGATCGTCCACGCGGAGGACGGCGACACCATTGACTCGTCGCCCCAGCCGCACGGTCAGGGTTATGCCGGGTTCCTGGGTTCACGTCCCAAGGAGGCGGAAGAGCGGGCCATCGCCCTCGTCGTCGAGGCGACCCGCGAGACCGGCGGCCGGGCACACATCCTGCACCTGTCCGACGCCGATGCCCTCCCGCTCATCGCCGACGCGCAGGCCGAGGGACTGCGGATCTCGGTCGAGACCTGCCCGCACTACCTCACCCTCGACGCCGAGGACATCCCCGACGGCGCGACCCAGTTCAAGTGCTGCCCGCCGATCCGCGAGCACGCCAACCGTGACCGACTCTGGGCCGGCCTCGACTCCGGCGTCATCGCCACGATCGTCTCGGACCACTCACCCTGCACGGCGGACCTCAAGCGGTTCGACTCCGGTGACTTCGGCGAGGCCTGGGGCGGGATCGCCGGCCTCCAGCTGGGCCTCCCCGCCATCTGGACCGAGGCCCGTGAGCGCGGCCACTCCCTCGTGGACGTGGTGCGCTGGATGGGGGAGGGCCCGGCCGACCAGGTCGGCCTGACGGACCGGGGCCGCATCGCCGTCGGCTCCCCGGCCGACCTTGTGGTCTTCGCCCCCGACGAGTCGTTCACCGTGGACGTCGCGTCGCTGCAGCACAAGAACCCCGTGTCGGCGTATGCCGGCCGCACGCTCACCGGGGCGGTGCGCCAGACCTGGCTGCACGGCATACCGGTCGACATCGAAGCAGCCCCGCGCGGGCGGCTCCTGAGGAGAGGACAGTCATGACGACGCCCCGCTATTACGCCCCCGCCGGAGGGTTGCCGCCGCAGACCCAGCTCACCACCGACCGGGCGGTGTTCACCGAGGCGTATGCCGTGCTGCCGCGGGGGACGATGACCGACATCGTCACGAGCCTCCTGCCGTTCTGGGACAAGACGCGGCTGTGGGTGATCGCCCGGCCGCTGTCCGGGTTCGCCGAGACGTTCTCGCAGTACATCGTCGAGGTGTCGCCCGGTGGTGGCTCCGACCAGCCCGAGCTCGACCCCGGCGCCGAGGGCGTTCTCTTCGTCGTGGCCGGCGGCCTCACCCTCACCCTCGGTGAGGCGACGCACGAGCTGGCCGAGGGTGGCTACGCCTTCATCCCGCCGGGCCAGGAGTGGACGCTGCACAACCGCGGTGACGCCCTCGCGACGTTCCACTGGATCCGCAAGGCCTACCAGGTGGTCGATGGCATCGACGTGCCGGAAGCCTTTGTCACCAACGAGTCCGACGTGGTCGGGGGCGAGATGCCGGGCACCGAAGGGGTGTGGACCACGCAGCGGTTCGCCGACCCCACCGACGTGCGCCACGACATGCACGTCAACATCGTGAACTTCGAGCCGGGCGGGGCGATCCCGTTCCCGGAGACCCATGTCATGGAGCACGGGCTCTACGTCCTCGAGGGCAAGGCCGTCTACCTGCTGAACAACGACTGGGTCGAGGTGCAGGAGGGCGACTTCATGTGGCTCCGGGCGTTCTGCCCGCAGGCCTGCTACGCCGGTGGCCCGGGTCGGTTCCGTTACCTGCTCTACAAGGACGTCAACCGGCACGCAGTCCTCAGCCGCCAGTTCGCGTAGGCGGGCATGATGGTCCGGTGACACCCGGTCGAAGGAGTCGCGGATGACCCAGCCCAGGCGGCAGTCGGGCATCGTCAGCCTGCTCACCCGCGAGGACGCCTACGTGTCCGGGCCGCAGGTGCTGTCGGAGCTGCGTCGGGTCATCGCCTCGGGCCGGGTGCCCCCGGGTAGCCCGATCCCGCTCGACGACGTCGCCGCGTTCTTCGGCGTCAGTCTGATCCCTGTCCGCGAGGCCCTCAAGACGCTGCTGGGCGAAGGGCTTCTGGAGCACCAGCCGCGGCTCGGCTACACGGTCACCGCGCTGTCCCAGGCCGAGCTCGACGAGCTCTACGTCGTGCGCGGCGCCCTGGAGGCAGCTGCCCTGGAGGCGGCGGTGCGCCAGTCGACCCAGGCCGACCACGACCGTGCCAGGGCCATCCACGACGCCCTCGGGCGGGCCGTGGCTGCCGACGACGCAGACGGGTTCCAGCGCGCCAGCCGCGAGTTCCACGAGGCGCTGCTCTCGCCGTGCCGGATGCCCCGGCTGCTGCACATGTTGGACATCGCGTGGAACCTCACCGAGCCGGTGCAGACGATGATGCGCACCACCGAGGAGGATCGCGCCGGGATGCGCGAGGACCACCAGCTGATGCTCGACGCCTTCGTCGCCCGCGACGCGGAAGCGCTCAAGTCCGCGGCGGACGCACACCACGAGCGGCTGACCGCCTGCATCGCCCGGATCAGCGTCGGCTGAGGAGCTGAAGGCCGTGCTGGATATACCCGGATATACGGTTCAAAGCCTTATGCCGCAACGGTTCCGCTCCTAGCGTTCTCCCAAGACATCCGCAATGGCGCGGTGGACAAAGGAGTCCGGATGAGCACCACAGAAAAGCCCTTCGAGACGGAGGCGGCCGCGGCCGCTGCCGGCTTCACGACCCACCACGGGGAGCACGACCACGGCGCCGGCGCGGGCCTGATCAAGAAGTCGTACGACCCCCGTCTGACCAACGAGGACCTCGCCCCGCTCAAGGAGCAGACCTGGTCCTGGTACAACATCTTCGCGTTCTGGATGTCGGACGTGCACAGCGTAGGCGGCTACATCACCGCCGGCAGCCTGTTCGCCCTCGGCCTGACCAGCTGGCAGGTGTTCATCTGCCTGATCGTCGGCATCTCGATCGTGCTCTTCTTCTGCAACCTCGTGGCCAAGCCGAGCCAGCGCACCGGTGTCCCCTACCCGGTCATCTGCCGCTCGGTCTTCGGCGTGCTCGGGGCCAACATCCCGGCCATCATCCGCGGCCTGATCGCGGTGGCCTGGTACGGGATCCAGACCTACCTCGCGTCAGCCTCGCTGGACATCCTGCTCGTGCGGATGTGGCCGGGACTCGAGCCCTACGCCGACCTGAACCAGCACGGCTTCCTCGGCCTCTCGACGCTGGGCTACTTCACCTTCGCCATCCTCTGGGTCGCCCAGGCTGCCGTCTTCTGGACCGGCATGAACACGATCCGCAAGTTCATCGACTTCGCCGGCCCGGCCGTCTACGTCGTGATGATTGCGCTGTGCGTCTACCTGCTGACGAAGGCGCACTGGAGCATCAACCTCAACCTGTCCGACCACGAGCTCTCCGGCACCAAGGTCTTCACGACGATGCTTGCTGCGACGGCTCTGGTCGTGTCGTACTTCTCCGGGCCGATGCTCAACTTCGGTGACTTCTCTCGCTACGGCCAGACCTTCAAGGCCGTCCGCAAGGGCAACTTCTGGGGCCTGCCGGTCAACTTCGTCTTCTTCTCGCTGATGACCGTCCTCACCGCCGCGGCCACCCTGCCGGTCTACGGCAAGCTCATCACCGACCCGGTCGAGACCGTCGGCCACATCGACAACACCTTCGCCCTCGTCCTCGCGGCTCTCACCTTCACGACCGCGACGATCGGCATCAACATCGTGGCGAACTTCGTCTCGCCGGCGTTCGACTTCTCGAACGTCAACCCGCAGAAGATCAGCTGGCGGATGGGCGGGATGATCGCCGCGGTCGGATCGGTCCTGCTGACCCCGTGGAACCTCTACAAGAGTCCCGAGACGATCCACTACACGCTGGACACCCTGGGTGCCTTCATCGGGCCGCTGTTCGGAGTCCTCATCGCGCACTACTACGTGGTGCACAAGCAGCGGGTCTGCATCGACGACCTGTTCACCCTCGACAAGGCGGGTGCCTACCACTACAAGCGCGGCTACAACCCGCCCGCCATCTGGGCCACCGCCATCGCGGCTGCCTGCGCCTTGGCCGCGGTCTTCGTTCCCGGCGTGAACCGGTTCGACGACTACTCCTGGTTCATTGGGTGCGGCATCGGGTTCGCGGCCTACGCCCTGCTGGCCCCGCGGATGGGAGTCAGCGACAGCCCGCTCGACGCGAAGACGTGCATCAAGTGACCGTGCACCTGACCGTCATCAACCCGAACACGACGGCGTCGATGACCGCCCTGATCGAGGCGGAGGCCCGCCGGGTCGCCGGACCCGACACGGTCATCACCGCGCGCACTCCGTCGATGGGACCGGCGTCGATCGAGAGCCACTACGACGAGGCCCTCGCCGTTCCCGGCTTGCTCCAGGTGATCCGCGAGGACCAGCAGGCGGACGCGTTCGTCCTGGCCTGCTTCGGGGACCCTGGCCTGGACGCCGCTCGGGAGGCGGCGTCCAGGCCGGTGATCGGGATCGCCGAGGCCGCGATGAAGACGGCTTCGCTCCTCGGGCGCAGCTTCTCGGTCGTCACCACGATGAGCCGCACCGTGGGCCGGGCCTGGGACCTCACCCGCACCTATGGCTTGGAACGCCAGTGCGTCGGCGTTCACGCCTGCGACATCCCCGTCCTCGAGCTCGAGGCCGACCAGGACCGCACGTATGCCGTGATCCTCGCCTTCGCGAAGAACGCCCTCGCCGCCGATGGCTCGGATGCCATCGTCCTCGGGTGCGCGGGGATGGCAGGCCTGCCCGAGCTGCTCACCGAACAGCTCGGCGTGCCGGTCGTCGACGGTGTCGCCGCCGGCACTTTGTTGGCCGAGAGCCTGGTCCGGCTGGGGCTGCGGCCGTCCACCCACGGCGAGCTCGCCCCGCCGCCGCCGAAGGCCTACACGGGAGTGCTGCAAGGCTTCGGCCGCTGACGATCGCGACGGTTGACCGGGGCTGCTGCCGCCGCCCCTGCCGCCCCTGTTGGAAGTGGAACTTCCGGATATCCGGAAGTTCCACTTCCAACAGAAGCGGGCGGGAGGGTCTCAGGCGGGAGAGGGTGGCAGGTGTCCAGTGGTCGACATTCCTCGCCGAAACCCTTGATTCAACAGTTTGTTGAGAGTTATCGTGCTCAGGACCACGACAGGGCCGTCGTTCGGCATGGATAACCGGCGGCCCACTCCTGTCAGCAACCATGCCCCGGGCGTCCGCGCCTGGTGGATGATGGAACCCCACCACGGGGCGACGGGAGTTGCGCGATGGCTTCAACCACCGGCCACGAGATCACGGTCAACGGCACGCCCTGCGCGCTCGACGGCACCGACCCCAGCACCACCACCCTCGACTGGCTGCGCGACCGCGGCCTGACCGGCGCGAAGGAAGGCTGCGCCGAGGGCGAGTGCGGGGCCTGCTCGATCATGGTCGCCCGCCCCGATGGCGCTGAGGGAACCCAGTGGACCGCCATCAACGCCTGCCTGGTGCCGGTCGCTGCGCTGGACGGCCAGGAGGTGGTGACCTCCGAAGGCCTCGGCCGCCCCGACGCCCTCCACCCCGTGCAGCGGGAGATGGCGGTGCGCGGCGGGTCCCAGTGCGGCTACTGCACACCGGGGTTCATCTGCAGCATGGCGGCTGAGTACTACCGGGCCGGCCGGTGCGCCACCTCGCCTGGCGCCGACGCGGCCGGCGACGGTGACCGCCCGCCGTCCCCCGACGCCTCGCACAACGGCGACCGTCCGGCCGCCTCCGACCGCGAGGCTCGCGAGCACCAGGACGCCGCGCACGAACACGGACCAAACGGTTTCGACCTGCACGCCCTGTCCGGAAACCTGTGCCGGTGCACCGGATACCGACCGATCCGCGACGCCGCCTACGCCCTCGGCGAGCCGGCGAGCGACGATCCGTTCGCCGCGCGGCTGAGCACCGAACCCCCGGCTGCCTCAGCGACCAGGATGGACGGCAGCACCGGCACCTACGCCCGCCCGGGCGACCTGGCGGAGGCGCTGGCCCTGCTCGGCGAGCACCCCGACGCCGTCCTCGTGGCCGGGTCGACCGACTGGGGCGTCGAGGTGAACATCCGTGGGGCGCGGACGCCCTTCGCCATCGGCATCGACCGGCTGCCTGAGCTACGGACCCTCGAGATCGGCGAGGACTCGGTCGAGATCGGGGCCGCCCTGAGCCTGAGCGAGGTCGAGCGGGGGCTCGGGGGCCGGATCCCGTTGCTGCACCAGATGTTCCCGCAGTTCGCCTCACGGCTGATCCGCAACGGCGCCACCATCGGGGGGAACCTCGGCACCGGTTCACCCATCGGCGACACCCCGCCGGCTCTGCTCGCGCTGGAGGCTGTCGTCGTCCTGGCGTCGCCCGACGGCGAGCGCGAGGTCCCGCTGGCGGACTACTTCACCGGCTATCGGCAGACCGTGAAGCGCCCCGACGAGCTGATCCGCGCGGTGCGGATCCCGTTGCCGCTCAGCGAGGTCACTGCCTTCCACAAGATCGCCAAGCGCAGGTTCGACGACATCTCCAGCGTGGCCGTCGGCTTCGCGCTCGACCTCCGTGACGGCGTGGTCGTCAAGGCCCGCATCGGGCTGGGCGGAGTCGCGGCAACCCCGATCCGCGCCTTCGCCACCGAGGCTGCGCTCGAAGGTCGACCGTGGTCCACCGACGTGGTCCGTGAGGCCGCCGACGTGATGCGCGCCGAAGGCACACCCATGGACGACCACCGCGCCAGCGCGGCATACCGGAGTGCAACGCTGGGCACGGCGCTGCGCAAGCTCCATGCCGAGACGGCAACTCCGCAGGAGGTGGGAGCATGAGTGCCCTGTCGCAGCGTCCCGCCAATCCCGTTGTCGGGCAGGAGATTCCGCACGAGGCGGCCGCCCTGCACGTGACCGGCGACGCCCTCTATACCGACGACCTGGCCGTCCGCACCCACGGGATCCTGCACGCCCACCCGGTGCAGGCGCCGCACGCGCACGCGCGGATCACGCGACTCGACACCTCGCCGGCGCTGGCCGTGCCCGGTGTGGTCCGGGTGCTCACTGTTGACGACGTGCCAGGCGTCAACGACGCAGGGGTCAAGCACGACGAACCCCTCTTCCCCTCCGAGGTGATGTTCTACGGGCACGCGGTCTGCTGGGTGCTCGGCGAGACCCTCGAAGCCGCGCGGCTCGGATCGCTCGCCGTCGAGGTCGACTACGACCCGCTGCCCTCGCTGGTCACCGTGCACGAGGCCATCGAGGCCGAGAGCTTCCAGGGCGGCCAGCCGCACATGGAGCGCGGTGACATCGAGGCCGGGTTCGAGGGCGCAGCGCACGTGTTCAGCGGCGAGTTCGAGTTCGCCGGCCAGGAGCACTTCTACCTCGAGACGCACTGCTCGATCGCACTGGTCGACGAGAACGGCCAGATCTTCATCCAGAGCAGCACGCAACACCCCACCGAGACGCAGGACATCGTCGCCCACGTCCTCGGGCTCGCCAGCAACGCCGTCACCGTCCAGTGCCTGCGGATGGGTGGCGGCTTCGGGGGCAAGGAGATGCAACCCCACGGGTATGCCGCGATCGCCGCCCTCGGGGCGACCCTCACCGGCCGTCCGGTGCGGCTGCGGCTGACCCGCACCCAGGACATGACCATGTCGGGCAAGCGGCACGGCTTCCACGCCGGGTGGCGAGTTGCCTTTGACGACAACGGAGTCCTGCAGGCGCTGGACGCCACCCTCACCTCCGACGGTGGCTGGAGCCTCGATCTCTCCGAACCGGTGCTGGCCCGGGCGCTGTGCCACATCGACAACACCTACTGGATCCCCAACATCCGGGTGAACGGCCGGATCGCGAAGACCCACAAGACCAGCCAGACGGCGTTCCGTGGGTTCGGCGGTCCACAGGGGATGCTGGTCATCGAGGACATCCTCGGCCGCTGTGCGCCCCTGCTCGGGATCGACCCCATCGACCTGCGTCGCCGGAACTTCTACGTCGAAGGCCAGGACACCCCCTACGGTCAGCCGGTGCGGCACCCCGAGCGGTCTGGAATCTGTTGGGACCAAGTGCTTTCCACGGGTGAAGTGCTGGCCCGCAGGGCCGAGATCGCTGCCTACAACGCTTCGCACGAGCACTCCAAGCGCGCCCTCGCGATGACGCCCGTGAAGTTCGGCATCTCGTTCAACTTCACCTCGTTCAACCAGGCCGGCGCGCTGGTGCACGTCTACAAGGACGGCTCGGTCCTGATCACGCACGGTGGCACCGAGATGGGGCAAGGCCTGCACACCAAGATGCTCCAGGTCGCGGCCACGAGCCTCGGGGTGCCACTGTCGGTGGTGCGGCTCGCGCCGACCCGCACCGACAAGGTGCCCAACACCTCGGCGACCGCGGCGAGCTCCGGCGCCGACCTCAACGGTGGCGCGGTGAAGAACGCCTGCGAGCAGATCGTCGAACGGCTGCGTCCGCTGCGCGAGGACCCGGCCAACGCCGGGCTGGACTGGGCTGCGTTGGTCAACAAGGCCTACTTCAGCCGGATCCAGCTGTGGGCTGCCGGGTTCTACAAGACCGAGGGGCTGCACTGGGACTCGAGCATCATGCACGGGTCGCCGTTCAAGTACTTCTCCTACGGCGTGGCCGCGTCCGAGGTCGAGGTCGACGGGTTCACCGGGGCCTACCGCCTGCGGCGGGTGGACATCGTCCACGACGTCGGTGACTCGTTGTCACCGCTGGTCGACATCGGCCAGATCGAGGGCGCGTTCGTCCAGGGCGCGGGTTGGCTGACATTGGAGGACCTGCGCTGGGACGAGTCCGACAGGCCGTCGCGGGGCCGGTTGGCGACCCAGGCGGCCAGCACCTACAAGCTGCCGAGCTTCTCCGAGATGCCGGAGGTCTTCAACGTGGCCTTGCTCGAGCGGGCGCACGAGGACGGTGCGGTCTACGGCTCGAAGGCCGTCGGCGAGCCGCCCCTCATGCTGGCCTTCTCGGTGCGCGAGGCGCTGCGCGAGGCGGCAGCGGCCTTCGGACCAACTGGCACCAGTGTCGACCTCGCGTCACCCGCCACCCCCGAGGCGGTCTACTGGGCCGTCGAGGAGGCTCGCGGAGGGGCCGAGCCGCCGCACATGACCGCCATGGTCGAAGGCGCTCCCGGCGTCGTGCCAGACCAGCCGCACGCCGACGCCGCACCGCTCCAGCCCAGGTCCGAGCGGGCCACCCAGTCCGCGTCGGTGGGGACCTGACGTGGAGTGGCTGGCGGCGGTCGAGCGGCTGAGACGAGAGCGACGAGCCGGAGTCCTCGTCACGCTGACGTCGGTGCGCGGCCACTCGCCGCGCGGCGCCGGGGCGAAGATGGTCGTCGCCGCGGACGCCACCTGGGG
Organism: Pedococcus bigeumensis; assembly: GCF_006438965.1. Taxonomy (GTDB): domain Bacteria; phylum Actinomycetota; class Actinomycetes; order Actinomycetales; family Dermatophilaceae; genus Pedococcus; species Pedococcus bigeumensis_A. Next base: position 288,077 of record NZ_RCZM01000005.1, on the reverse strand, counting down.
CAGCATCGGTGGCGGCAACCTCGAAGCCACCGCTGTCGACCGGGCACGGGCGATGCTCACCGAGTCGCGCGGCATACCCGAGCAGTTCGAGCTGTCCCTCAACGACAAGGCGCCCGTCGAGCACGGCCAGCAGTGCTGCGGTGGTGAGGTGCAGGTGCTCCTCGAACCGCTCGCCGTCGTGCCGTCGGTCGCGATCTTCGGGGTCGGTCACGTCGGGCTCGAGCTGGCCCGCATCCTCGCGCGCCACGACGTCGAGCTGCACCTGGTCGACTCCCGGGCCGACCAGCTGGGCCGTGACCGGCTCGACGTCCTCGACGATGCGGTGGCCGGGGTCCACGTCCACCACGCTCCCGTCCCCGAGCTCGTCCTGGGGCAGGTGCCACGGGGCACCCACGTGCTGATCATGACCCACGACCATGCCGAAGACGCAGCCCTGTGCGATGGGGCGCTGCGGTGCGCGCACCTCGGTTCGGTCGGCCTGATCGGGTCGTCGGCGAAGTGGTCACGGTTCCGCAAGACCCTTGCGGCAGAGGGACATTCAGAGTCCGACCTCGCTCGGATCCAGACGCCCATCGGGCTGCAAGAGGTCACCGGCAAGGAGCCGGCAGTCATCGCGGTGAGCGTCGCCGCCGACCTCGTCCGGACCTTCGAGTCCGAGACCGCTCGGGTGCCCCACGCAGCCCGGGTGTCCGACGCGGCCCAGGTGTCCGACGCGGCCCAGGTGTCCGACAGCGATCGGGTCCGTCGATGACGCTCTTCCGGGCGACGGTGTTCGACACCCCCGTCAGCCCCTTCGAGGGTGGGACCCTGCGCTCCCAGGAGGACTGCGGCCTCCTCGTCGAGCACGGGATCATCACCGCCCGTGGCGACTTCTCGACGCTGCACGCCGAGCGCCCGGACGAGCCCGTCCTCGACCTGCGCGAAGGGCTCATGCTCCCCGGGCTCGTCGACACCCACGTGCACTTCCCGCAGGTGCGCGTCATCGGCGGGCTGGGCATGCCGCTGCTCGACTGGCTCGACCAGTGCGCTCTCCCGGAGGAGATCCGGCTCTCCGACGTCGACGTGGCCCGCGGCGTGGCAAGGGATTTCGTGACCGGGCTCGTCGATGCCGGCACGACGACGGCATTGGTCTTCGGCTCCCACTTCGCGTCGGCCGTGGACATCATGTTCGAGGCTGCCGACCTGTGGGGCCTGCGGGTCACCACCGGTCTGGTCACCTCCGACCGGATCCTGCCCGAGCCGCTCCTCACCACGCCCCAGCGGGCCTACGAGGAGTCTCGCGACCTCGCCTCACGCTGGCACGGCAAGGGACGCCTCCGGTATGCCGTGACACCTCGCTTCTCGCTGTCGGCCAGCGACGCGATCCTCGAGTCGTGTGCCGCGACCTTCCGCGAGGTCGAGGGTTCCTGGTTCACCTCGCACGTCAACGAGAACTCCGCCGAGATCGCCGAGATCGCGCAGCTCTTCGACGGGGCGTCCTACGTCGACACCTACGACCGGCACGGTCTGGTCACGCCCCGGTCGGTGCTGGCGCACAACGTGCACCCGACCGACGCCGAGCTCGCCACCCTCGCTGGTCGGGACGCCTCGGTGGCCCACTGCCCGACCAGCAACTCGGCCCTCGGGAGCGGGCTGTTCCCCATGCGCCGGCACGTCGAGGCCGGGGTGCGGATCGCGATGGGCTCGGATGTCGGTGCGGGCACTGGGTTCTCGATGCTCAAGGAGGGTCTGCAGGGCTACTTCATGCAGCGGCTGCTCGGCGACGAGGGCCTGCCCCTGACGTCGGCGCACCTGCTGTGGCTGTGCACCGTGGCCGGCGCCGACGCGCTGGGTCTGGCCCAGGAGGTGGGCGACCTGTCGGTCGGCAAGCAATTCGACGCGATCTGGCTGCTGCCCGAGGCCGGAGACCCACTGGCTGTCGGCCTCGGCAACGCCAAGTCGGCCGACGATGCCCTGTCCAAGGTGTTCGCGCTCGGCACCACGGCGGACGTCGGCGGGGTCTGGGTTGGAGGCGACCAGATCGCCGCCGGCCGCTGGCGGATGCCCCCCAGCCGCTGACCAACCCGTCGGCCAGCCCTGCTGCAGGCTCAGCCTTCGCGCTCGACGCCTTCGCGCTCGACGCGCAGCACCTCGGCGTAGGCCGGCAGCGTCAGGAAGTCGGGGAAGTCGGGGTCGAGGGCGCACTCCACGAACAGCCGTCGCGCGGCCTCCCACGAGCCCGCGGCGAAAGCCTCCGAGCCCACGGACTCGCGCAGACCGGCATACTCCTGCGCCACCACCTGGTCGACGAGCTCACGGGTGACGGTCACGCCGGAAGCCAGCGTCGCCCCGGAGTGCAGCCACTGCCAGATCTGCGAGCGCGAGATCTCGGCGGTCGCGGCGTCCTCCATCAGGTTGTGGATGCCGACGGCACCGTTGCCCTCGAGCCAGGCCTGGAGGTACTGGATGCCGACGGAGACGTTGGCACGCAGGCCGTCCATGGTCCGCTCACCCGGTGTCGCACCCGCGTCGAGCAGGTCGTCGGCCGTGACCGAGACGTCGTCGCGCTGCCGCTCGAGCTGGTTGGGGGAGTCGCCGAGGACGCCGGTGAAGATCTCCTTGCACAGCTCGACCATGCCCGGGTGGGCCACCCACGACCCGTCGAACCCGGCCTTGACCTCGCGGTTCTTGTCCTCGGTCACCTTGGCGAACGCGCGCTCGTTGACCTCGGGGTCCTTGCTCGGGATGAACGCCGCCATCCCGCCGATCGCGAAGGCGCCGCGCTTGTGGCAGGTCTGCACGAGCAGGTCGCTGTAGGCGCTCATCATCGGCGCGTTCATCGACACGTCGCCCCGGTCGGGGAGGGTGAACGACGGACCCGCGTCGCGGAAGTACTTGATGATCGAGAAGAGGTAGTCCCAGCGACCGGCGTTGAGCCCGGCAGCGTGGTCGCGCAGCTCGTAGAGGATCTCGTCCATCTCGAACGCGGCTGGGATGGTCTCGATGAGGACCGTTGCGCGGACCGTCCCGTGCGGGATGCCGAGGTGCTCCTGGGCGAACGCGAAGACGTCGTTCCACAGCCGCGCCTCGAGGTGCGACTCCATCTTGGGCAGGTAGAAGTAGGGGCCACTGCCGCGGGAAACCAGCTCGGCCGCGTTGTGGAAGAAGTAGAGCCCGAAGTCCACGAGCGCGCCGACGAGCGGGCGGCCGTCGAGGGTGAGGTGCTCCTCGTTGAAGTGCCAGCCCCGCGGGCGCGGCACGATCACCGGTATGCCGTTCGGGTCCCTGAGCTCGTAGTGCTTGCCGTTGGCGGTGGTGAGCTCGATGGTGCGCCGGACCGCGTCGTGGAGGTTGACCTGGCCGCCGATGACGTTGGCCCAGTGCGGGGTGTTCGCGTCCTCGAGGTCGGCCAGCCACACCTTGGCGCCGGAGTTGAGGGCGTTGATCGCCATCTTGCGCTCGGTCGGCCCGGTGATCTCGACCCGGCGGTCGGCGAAGTCTGCGGGAGCCGCCGCCACCCGCCAGTCGCCCTCGCGCACCGACCGCGTCTCCTCCAGGAAGCCAAGGCGACCCGTCCGGGAGACCTCGGCCCGGCGCGCCTTGCGGGCGGCGAGGAGCTCGTCGCGACGTCCGCCGAACCGGGTCTGCAGCTCACCGAGGAAGGCCAGTGCGTCGGGGGTGAGGATCTCGTCGCTGCGCTCGACCTCGTGGGGAGCGTCGACGGCGACGGTGGGCACGGTGTCCGTGGCGGGCGTCGTGGGCTGGGACATGCGCATCCTCGGGAGAAGTTGGTGGTGTCGCGAGCCGCGGTGGCGACGCACGGACTAGAATTGTTCCATGATACGAAATCTTCTTCTCATTAGGGAACCCATGGGGAGAGATATATGAGCACGGAGCAGCCCACCGAAAAGCCCGCGAGCGTCCCGAAGACCGGCGGCGGAGTGCAGTCGCTCGAGCGCGCTTTCGCGATCCTCGAGACGATGGCCGACGCAGGTGGGGTGATCAGCCTGTCGCAGCTCGCGGCCGACGCGCAGCTGCCCCTGCCGACCATCCACCGCCTCGTCCGCACCCTGGTCGACCTCGGCTACGTGCGGCAGGAGGCCTCCCGGCAGTACTCGCTGGGACCCCGGCTGATCCGGCTCGGCGAGACGACGTCCCGCATGGTCGGCCGCTGGGCCAGGCCGCACATGGAGCGGCTCGCCCACGAGCTCGGCGAGACCATCAACCTCGCCATGCTCGACGGCGACCAGGTGGTCTACGTCGGCCAGGTGATGGCCAGCCGCAACTCGATGCGGATGTTCACCGAGGTGGGCCGTCGGGTGCTCCCGCACTCCACCGGTGTGGGCAAGGCGATCATGGCGAACATGGACCCGTCGGTCGTCACCGCGATCCTGGCCAGGACCGGTATGCCCGCCCGCACCGAGCACACGCTCACCGACCCGGCCGCGTTCGCCGCCGAGCTGGGTCGCACTCGCGAGCGCGGCTATGCCCTCGACGAGGGGGAGCAGGAGATCGGCGTCCGGTGCGTCGCCGTGGCGGTACTCGACACCCCCCAGCCGTTGGCGCTGTCCGTGTCCGGTCCGTTGCCGCGGATGACCGACGACTTCGTCGAACGCGCGACCGGTCCGCTGCATGCCGCCGCCACCGCGATCTCGGACGAGATGCGGGGCAGCGTCGGCTGAGCGGCGCTCACTGGTCGCGCACCCGTTCCCGGGGCGTCACGATGCGCTGGGGTGACGGCACGTCAGCATCGGGCGAACGGTTGACCTCCATGGGGTGAACAGTGGTGCCAGGGGCCATTTTTGGCGCCGAGGCCGGCCTACGGAGGGCAGGCTGAAGGCATGGCCTACGGCTCCGAGCTCGGACCCATCGCCCTCGCGCACCGCGGAGGGGCCTCCTTGGCGCCGGAGAACACCCTGGCCGCCTTTGGTCTGTCCACCGCCCTCGGCATCCGCTACCTCGAGACCGACGTGCGCCTCACTGCCGACGGTGAGCTGATCTGCTTCCATGACGCGACCCTCGACCGGGTGACCGACGGACGCGGGCCGGTCGCACGGCATACCCTCGCGTCGCTGCGCCAGCTGCGCGTGCTCGGTCGCGAGCCGATCCCCACCCTTTCCGAGGCGCTCGAGGCGTTCCCCGAGGCGAGGTTCACGATCGACCTGAAGGAGCGTTCCGCCATCGGAGCACTCGCGAAGGTGTTGCAACACAAGGACTTCCGCGAGCGCGTGTGTGTGGCGGGCGCCTGGGACGGCTGTCTCGACGTCGTGCGTGCGCAGGTGCCGGGTGTGCGTACCGCCCTGGGGTGGCGCGCCCTTGCTGCCGTGGTCACCTGCGCCCGCGCCGGTATGCCGCCTGCTCGCCGGTTCGCGACGGCCGAGTTCCTGCACGTGCCAGACCGGATGGGTCGAGTCCAGGTGTTCGTCGAACGGTTGGTGACCGGGGCGCACGGGATCGGGGTGAAGGTCGTGGTCTGGACCGTCAACGACCAACCGTCGATGGTGCGGCTCCTCGATGCCGGTGTCGACGGCATCATCACCGACCGCCCCGACCTGCTGCGCGAGGTGCTCGTGGCTCGCAACCAGTGGACCCCGATGCCCGTCTGGCCCGGCACCTCCACCTCCCCGCGGTCGCTGGCCTCCTGAGGCCGACACGCACGAGCGCCCGTCCCACTCGTGGGACGGGCGCTCGTGGAGCGTGGCTGGACGGCGCTCAGGTCAGGCTCTGGAGGGCCTTGACCTCGTCGCGCGCGGTCACGATCGCCGCGTGCTGCTGCTGGACGACGGCGCGGAAGCCGTCGCTGAGGTCGTCCTCCGCGAGCGCCTTCTCATACTCCGACACCGCGTGGTCCTCACCGGTGACAGCGGCACCGAGGACGCCGGAGGCGTCGTCGCCGGTCAGCGCGTCCTTGAGTGAGAGCCAGCCGCGGTGCACGGTGGCGGCGACCGAGCCGCTCTCGTCGACGTCGTCACCGTACGCGTGACCCATGGACACGAGGTCGCGGGCGAAGCCGGCGCGCTGCTCGGAGAGGCGCTCCAAGGTCACGGCGGCGTCGGGGCTGTCGCTGTCACGCAGCTTCTCGGCCGCGGACGCGAAGCCGTTCCGGCCGTCCTTGAGGGTCTCCACGAGGTCCTTGGCGACCTTCTCGTCAGCTGACATGGCTGGTTCTCCTTCTGTCGGTGTTGGCGTTCACCATGGGCCTACCCGCATCGTCCCTTCCCAAACCCCACAGGCACGGGTGCGCTCGGACACGCGTTGATCAGGACGTAGATCGTCCGCAACGGGCCGTAGCGTGCTGGCCATGGCTATCGCACGCTTTCCCAGCATCGTCCTCGACTGTCCCGATCCCGTTGCCCTGGCGACGTTCTACGGGACGATGCTGGACTGGAAGGTCGACATCTCCAACATCGACGGTTCCGACGGGACGGACGGCTGGGCCGACGTGAAGGCCGACTACGGGCAGTGCCTGTCGTTCCAGCAGGTGGCGGACTACCAGGCGCCGCAGTGGCCCGGCCAGGAGGTGCCGCAGCAGATGCACCTCGACGTGGTCGTCGACGACCTCGACGCGGGTGAGGCCGCCGTGCTCGAGCTGGGCGCGACCAAGCACGAGCACCAGCCGGGGACGTCCTTCCGGGTGTTCCTCGACCCGGCCGGCCACCCGTTCTGCCTTTGCCTGAACTGACTAGACGCCGTTCGACGACCCGTCGCGGTCTGTGGGCGGGTCGTGGTCCGGGGTGAGCTCGGACCGGTCCTCGGCCGCGGAGGCTCTGTCGTCCTTCGAGTCGGATCGGTCCATCGCCGCAGATCGTCTCGCCCGCAGGCTCGCGTCGTAGTCCGAGTCGGGGTCGAGGAAGGACTCGCGATCCGCTACGCCGTCCCGGTCGGCGGCCACGGAGTCGCGGACGTCTGCCTGCTCGTCACGGGCGTCAGCGTCGTCCAGGACGCGTTGGACCTGAGCCCTGCGCTCACCCGAAGCAGTGCCGTCATCCCCACTGCCGTCGATGTCGTCTGCATGGTCTGGCTCACGGGACTGGTGGGGGGGAGTGTGCCGCGCGGTCATGGTCGATGCCTTTCGGCGGGATGGCCGGCCCTCTGGCTCGCCCCGGGCGGGCGGGCCGAACCCAGCCGCTGGACACCATCAAATCACGACACTGCCTCCGGTCCGGCCGTGGATGGCGGGACGTTCGGCTCAGGTGGTCCTGGTCCTGGCCGCTGCGTACGCGTTCACATCAGTTCCACCAACCAGCTTCCACGCGCAATGGCGTGAGGCAGGCGTCGCAGGCACTGAGTGCCGTCGATCGCCGACCGGCTCTCGTCAGCGAGGCGGACCTCGCTGACCTGCCGGCTCCGGTCGCGGCCCATCTGCGCCGATCGGGCGCGGTCGGGCAGCCACGGGTGACGAGCTTCGCGGCGTCCTTCCACGGCCGAATCCGCAGCGGCCCGGCGGAGCCCTGGATGCCGTTCACGGGGCGGCAGGTCAACACCTACGGGCCGCGACCCCAGCGGGCCTTCATCATGGATGCCACCCGGTCCGGCCTGCCGGTCACGGTCCTGCACCAGTTCATCGGCGCCAGCGCGACGATGCGCGCCAAGGTGATGTCCATGGTCCCGGTCGTCGACGCCGCAGGCCCTGAGATGGACCAGGGCGAGACCGTGACGGTGTTCAACGACCTCGTGGTGTTCGCCCCGGGTGCCATCCTCGACGCCCCCATCCGGTGGACGGCGCTGGACTCCACCCACGTGCGCGGTGTGTTCACCAACGGGGGCCGGAGCGTGACTGCGGTGCTCACCTTCGACAGCGACCACCGCCTGGTCGACTTCACCTCACTGGACCGGTTGCGGGCCTCGACGGACGGCAGGCCGTTCACCGCACTCCCGTGGTCCACCCCAACTCTCCGGTCACCGGGACTTCGGGGATACCTGCTCCCCCAGCTCGGCGAAGCGCGCTGGGATGCGTCCCCGCCCGAAGGGTCGTTCAGCTACGTCGAGCTCGAGCTCGACGACAGCGCTACAACGTCCGGGACCTCGGCTGCTTCGCCGCAGGCGGGATGGCGGCCGTGCACCGGCGTCAGCACCAGCTGCCGTCACCCGCTGTGCCATGACCGCGCGGCGAGGGGTGCCAGCCCGTGCGGGCCACCCTTGCGGTGTGGACCTGTACTGGCTCCCACTGGGCTCCAGGGAGGGCGGGTGGTGCGTCCGGGCCAACGGTCGTCTGTGCGAGGCGATCGCCGCGATGCGCAGTGGCCGGCCGCGGTCGGACCTCTACCACTCCGCCTTGGTGGTGCACGTGGACGGAGCCGCCTGGGCAATCGAGATGACCCCGGTGTGGGCGGCTGCCGACCCCGACAGGGGGAGCCGTCGGCGAAGGCAGCGTCGGCCTGGCGATCTTGGGTCGCTCCCGCCTGTTCCGCTACGAGTTCCGGTGCTGGCGCCACGGAACGATCCCGGACATCGCCGCGGCCGTCGAGAGCCCTCGCAGGGTGAGCAACGACGTAGCGGCCGCACGCAGACTGCTCGAGCTCGTGCCGTCGTTCCTTCGCGCGACGTGGGGGCGCGATGAGCAGGGTGCCGGGGAGATCTGGAACTCCAACTCGCTGACGTCGTAGCTGCTCCCCAGCAGTGGTCAGGACACCCGCCGTGCCGACCTGCGACCGCCCCTCGGTGGCCGAGCGCCCGGGTGGGCCGCCGGCCTTGTCGTCGCCCGACCCAGCTGCCTCTCGACCGGTTAGACGCCTCCGAAGGCGCCGTTCATGCCGGGCGCGGTTCCGTCGCGGGTCGCGTGCGCCGCGTGCCACTTCTCGGCGTGCTCGCTGTCGTCCTGCTCCTCCGGCGGTTCCGGGTCGAGGCCGTCCCAGGCGGCGTAGCCGCTGAAGAGCCCGAAGGCCGGCTCACTGTTGATCACGGCATCGGCGAGGGCCGTGAGTGCCGGTGCCGGGACGGATCGGGTCAGGACGCCCGGGCTCCGGCGCTCACCGAGCGTCGCCAGGTGTGCCAGAGGAGTGATGTCGTCGGGGCGGAGGTGGGCGCCCGCCACGAGCTCGGCCTGCACGGTTCGTAGGACGACCTCCCGGTGGGCCGGGTCGATCGCGGCCAAGGCGTCGATGTGTGCCGCCTCGAGCGCGTCCAACGGCGCAGTTCGGAGCAGGTAGCGGTACTGGCGGACCGTCTGGTCCTCCGGGCCTTCACGGGGTGGCACCTGCCTGCGTCCGTGCACGGGCTTGAGGCCCCATGGGCCCGATTTTAGGGCCTGGTCGCAACCAGCAGAAGGCCTTCGCAGCCGCCCGTGTCAGCACCAGATGCAGGTATGCCGCGGACGCGACGTGCGTCCGCGGCATACCGGATGGTGGCGTCGGAGGTGCGGCCGGTGAGTGGAGGCGGTCAGTCCTCCTTGCCCGAGCTCATGCCTTCCTTGATCAGGCCCATCACCGAGGAGTCGGCCAGCGTTGTGACGTCGCCGACCTCACGGTTCTCGGCGACGTCGCGCAGCAGGCGGCGCATGATCTTGCCGGAGCGGGTCTTGGGCAGCTCGGACACGACCATGATCGAACGCGGCTTGGCGATCGGGCCGATCTCCTTGGCCACGTGGTTGCGCAGCTCCTGCACCGTCTCGTCACCGTGGTCCTCGTGGCCGCCGCGCAGGATGACGAACGCGACCACGGCCTGGCCGGTCGTCTCGTCGGTCGCACCCACGACGGCCGCCTCGGCCACCGACGGGTGCGACACCAGGGCCGACTCGATCTCGGCGGTGGACAGGCGGTGACCCGACACGTTCATGACGTCGTCGACGCGGCCGAGCAGCCAGATGTTGCCCTTTTCATCGAACTTCGCACCGTCGCCGGCGAAGTAGTACTTGGGTCCGAACCGCGACCAGTAGGTCTCCTTGTAGCGCTCCTCGTCGCCCCAGATGCCACGGAGCATGCCCGGCCACGGCTTGGTGAGGACGAGGTAGCCGACGGCCTCCGGGTCGTGCAGCGGGTTGCCCTCGTCGTCAAGGATCTCGGCGCTGATGCCGGGAATGGGCCGCTGGGCGGAGCCGGGCTCGAGGTCGGTGACGCCGGGCAGCGGGCTGATCATGATGCCGCCGGTCTCGGTCTGCCACCAGGTGTCGACGATCGGGCAGTGGCCGCCGCCGATGTTCTTGCGGTACCAGAGCCAGGCCTCGGGGTTGATCGGCTCACCGACCGAGCCGAGCACGCGCAGCGAGGACAGGTCGAACTTCGCCGGGATGTCGTCACCCCACTTCATGAACGTCCGGATCGCCGTGGGTGCGGTGTAGAGGATCGACACTTTGTACTTCTCGATGACCTCCCACCAGCGGCCCTGGTGCGGGGTGTCGGGCGTGCCCTCGTAGATCACCTGGGTCGCGCCGTTGGCCAGCGGCCCGTAGACGATGTAGGAGTGGCCGGTCACCCAGCCGATGTCGGCGGTGCACCAGTAGACGTCGGTCTCCGGGTGGACGTCGTGGACGACCGAGTTCGTGTAGGCCGCCTGGGTCAGGTAGCCGGCCGTCGTGTGGAAGATGCCCTTGGGCTTCCCCGTGGTCCCCGACGTGTAGAGGATGAAGAGCGGGTGCTCGCTGTCGTGGGCGACCGCCTCGTGCTGGTCGCTCGCCGAGTCGACGACGTCGTGCCACCAGACATCGCGGTCGTCGTTCCAGTCCACGGGGTCCTTGGTGCGCTGCACGACGAGCACCTTCTCGACGGTGGTCTCGCCCTCCACGGCCGCGTCGACGGCAGGCTTGAGCGGGGCGGTCTTGCCACGGCGGAACTGGCCGTCTGCGGTGATGACGAGCTTGGCCTCGGCATCGGCGATGCGGGTGCGCAGCGCGTCAGCCGAGAAGCCTCCGAACACCACCGAGTGAGGGGCGCCGATCCGGGCGCATGCGAGCATCGCCGCAACCGCCTCCGGGATCATCGGCAGGTAGATCGCCACCCGGTCACCCTTGGAGACCCCAAGGGACTCAAGCGCATTGGCGGCCTTGGCGACGTCACGCTGCAGGTCGGCATACGTGATGGTGCGGCTGTCGCCGCCCTCACCCTCGAAGTGGATGGCGACGCGGTCGCCGTTGCCGGCCTCGACGTGCCGGTCGACGCAGTTGTACGCCGCGTTCAGCTCGCCCCCGACGTACCACTCGGCGAACGGCGCGCCGCTCCAGTCGAGGGTCTGGTCGAAGTCCTTGGCCCAGGTGAGCCGCTGCCTGGCCTGGTCGGCCCAGAAGCCCTCGAAGTCCGCGGCCGCAGCGTCATAGAGGTCCGCCTGGCCGTTGGCCTGCGCGGCGAACTCGGGGCTGGGGGACAGGTCCAGGACCTCGGTGTGGTTCGTGGACTGGCTCTCGGGCGACTCGGGCACGGTGGTTCCTCCTGGCGACATTGGCAGGCGACTCTTCCGGCAAGGCCGACGTCGAGGTCGCGGTGACACCCCAAGCCAACCCGTATCCGGGCTGCGCATCAAGGGGAGTGGTCGCGCTGATCGGTCGACGGACGCTCGCAGCGGCAGACGGCTAGCCTTGGCCGCTGTGAGCACCACGACGAACGCCGAAAGGGATGCCGGTTCCGGCACCCCGTCGCCCAGACCCCTCGACCGGGGGCGGGCAGTCCTGCGCCGCGTGTGGCCAGAGGTCGCCCTGCTGCTCGCCGCGGTCCTGTGGTGGCCCGTCGGGTTCTGGGGTCTGATGCCCTGGTTGCACCTGCCGCTCAAGGCCCTCGACGGTGACCTCGTCCTGCTCGGGGCGACCGCCGCCGCTGCGTCGGTCTCGCTCCTCGTTCGCTCGCCCTGGCCGCGGTTTGCGATCGTGCTGGTGTTCAGCGGCCTCGGCTGGCTGCTCTCGGCCCCCGCGGTCGACAGCTACCCCGACGAGCGCGAGTCCCTGGTGATCCTGCTGGTTGCGGCGGCCTTCCTCGGCATCGTGCTCGGGGCGCGCGGCAACAAGGGTCCGCTGGGCGCGGCCACCGTGCTGGCCGTCGTCGCGGGACTGTCGCCGGCCACCTGGCCGCACGGCCTCCCGCTGGCTCTTGCCCTCGCACTGCCCTTCGCGGTTGCCACCTGGCAGCGCGTCGCGCCGACGCTGCTCAGCGTGGCACGGATCCTCTTGACCTGGCTGGTGTTCTCGCTGTTGGCGGCGTCGCTCAGGGTCGGCTGGGACGTGCTCCACCCGAGCATGCAGGCAGGCTCGAAGCGGGCCGAGCTGCGGCTCGTGGCCGACGCCTCCTGGGACTTCCTGCGCACGCAGTGGTGGACCCACTCCGAGGAGCTGCTGAAGTCCACGAAAGGCTGGTTCTGGGTCGCCCTGGCGCTGGCTGTCCTGCTTGCCGCAGGGCGGGCGCTGCTCGGCGTCCTGCGTCGCCGGACAGCGCCTGCGGGGAGTGCTCAGCCGCGGAGCTGAAGGACCCCTACCAGCGGTGGGCCACGTCGATGACGACTCGGCTCGTGGCCCCGTCGTTGAGGGTGAAGACGCGGAACGGCAACCGCGCCCGCACTCCCACACCCACAGAGGTGTAGCCCTCGAAGGTGCCGGCCCACACGACCTGGCGGAAGGTCGAGTAGCCGGCGACGTTCACGACCTCGGAACGGTTCCTGGGGGTGAAGGTTGCGGACCCCGTCGGGGTGTAGGCGGGGGCGTTGACGGTCAGCTGCAGCTTGGCGCCACCCCTGGTGGGGATCACGGCGCCCGAGCCGTCCGCAGTGACCTGCGAGACGTAGCGGACGGTATACCCCGGGGCTGTGCCCTTGAGGTCGATGACGAGACGGTCGAAGCACGCGTGGCGCCCAGAGCGGACGCCGGTGACGGGACCGGCCTGCAGCGGCGCCTTGGTCTTGGCCAGTGAGCCCCAGGTGATGCCGCAGTACGGCGCCGCCTGGGCCGAGGTGGTGGCCGTCGCGACCGGGACTGCCCCGGCAAGTGCGGCGACGAGGAGCGACCGGGTGATCGCGGTTCGGGTGATGTTCATGGCGTCCTCCTTCCGGACACACCATTGACGCGGTCGCCCCCGGCCGGGTTGACCTCGGCCGCCCAGCTGACCGTGTCGTCCCGAAACGTCCCGGAGCGGGCGGCATACCCCAGGCGTGGGCGGCGGTGAGACGGCGCGAACAGCACGATGCCGCGTTCCCCATCAGGAAACGCGGCACCGTGGTCTGGTGGTGTTGACCGGGGGTCAGTGCGAGGTTGCCTTCTCCGCACCGTGGCCGGTGAGGGAGCGCACCTCCATCTCGGCGTACTTGGCTGCGTTGTACTCCTTGCTCGTCACGGTGCCCAGCCAGCCCAGGATGAAGGCCAGCGGGATCGAGACGATGCCGGGGTTGTCGAGCGGGAACCAGTGGAAGTCCACGGTCGGGTCCGTGATCATCGACGCGCTGGTCTTGAGGGGTGCGACCGGCGCCTTGCCGGAGACCACTGGGCTGAAGACGATCAGCGTCAGCGCGGTGATGAGGCCACCGTAGATCGACCAGAGGGCACCTCGGGTGTTGAACCGCTTCCAGAACAACGAGTAGAGGATCGTCGGCAGGTTCGCCGACGCCGCGATGGCGAAGGCGAGGGCGACGAGGAACGCGATGTTCTGGCCGTTGGCGAGGATCCCGCCGAAGATCGCGAGGATGCCGATGACGACCGCGGTGATGCGGGCGACCTTGACCTCCTCCTCTGCCGAGGCGGTGCCCTCCTTGATGACCGAGTTGTAGATGTCGTGCGCGAGGCTGGCGCTGGCCGTGATGGTCAACCCGGCGACGACCGCGAGGATGGTCGCGAACGCCACTGCCGAGATGAGGCCGAGCAGCAGCTCGCCGCCGAGCTCGTACGCCAGCAGTGGTGCTGCTGAGTTGGCCTTGCCCGGGGCCGCTGCGATGGCCTTGGGTCCGACGAGGGCAGCAGCGCCGTAGCCGAGCACCAGCGTGAACAGGTAGAAGATGCCGATCAGCCAGATGGCCCACTCGACCGACTTCCGGGCCTCCTTGGACGAGGGCACGGTGTAGAACCGCATCAGCACGTGCGGCAGTCCGGCGGTGCCGAGCACCAGGGCCAGCGACAGCGAGATGAAGTCGAGCTTGGTCAGCCCGCTCTTGCCGTACTGCAGCCCGGGATCGAGGACCTTCTTGCCGCCGGACTCGGTGACGGCCTCACCGAGCAGGTGGGAGAGGTTGAGCCCGAACTTGCTGAGCACCCAGACGAACATCACGGCGGCGCCGATGATGAGCAGCACGGCCTTGATGATCTGGACCCAGGTGGTCCCCTTCATGCCGCCGATGAGCACGTAGGCGATCATGATGACGCCGACGACGGCGATGACGAGGGACTGGCCGCTCTTCTTGTCGATGCCCAGCAGCAGGGCCACCAGACCGCCCGCACCGGCCATCTGCGCCAGCAGGTAGAAGAAGCAGACTGCGAGGGTCGAGATCGCCGCTGCCATCCGGACCGGCCGTTGCCTGAGGCGAAAGGACAGGACGTCGGCCATCGTGTACTTGCCCGCGTTGCGCAGCAGCTCGGCCACCAGGAGCAGCGCCACGAGCCACGCGACGAGGAAGCCGATCGAGTAGAGGAAGCCGTCGTAGCCGTTGAGCGCGATGGCCCCCGCGATGCCGAGGAAGCTCGCCGCTGACAGGTAGTCGCCCGCGATGGCGATGCCGTTCTGCCGTCCGGTGAACGCCCGACCACCGGCGTAGAAGTCGGCCGCGCTGCGGTTGTTCTTCGACGCCCGGATGACGATGCCGAGGGTGATCAGGACGAAGACGCCGAAGATGGTGATGTTGAGCGCCGGGCTGCCGACGTTCGTGGCCGCGGGGACCAGGGCGGCGATGGTGGGTGCGCTCATCGGTGGTCATCCCCGATCGTGGTGGCGAGGGCTGCGGCCCGCGGGTCGAACTCACGGTCGGCCCAGCGGACGTAAAGGATCGTGATGACGAACGTCGACACGAACTGGCCGAGCCCGAGGAGCAGCCCGACGTTGATGTTGCCGAACACCTTGGTGCTCATGAAGTCGGACGCGTACACCGACAGCAGGACGTAGAGGAAGTACCAGGCCAGGAACAGCCCGGTCATGGGGAACACGAACCTGCGGAACCGGGACCTGAGGTCCGCGAACTCCGGGGAGTCTTGGAGCGCGACGAAGGGGTCGTGCTCCGTGCGAGCGTCGTTGCTCACGAGGACACCTCCAGTGGTGGCGCGGGCCGGTCCCGCGATCGTCGCCACTGTGCCGCTGCGAGGCCATGAGCAGCAGGTATGCCGCGTGGTCGCGCGCCGTGCGGGGAGTGCGCTCGCCGGGTGGTGGCGCCTGCTGCGCCGAACGGTCGGCGCCGAGCGCCGAGCGGCGATGTGGGCCGTTTGCCCTCCGGCGCGGGTGGGCAGCTCGGCCGGGCCTCAGCCCCGGTCCAGGGCCAGGTCCTCGGGGGTGTGCAGCCGCACCATGGTCCGTGCCGTGTGGCGGGGGATCCGACCCGGAGTGGCCAGCGAGACGACGACGGCCGTGGCGAAGGAGATGGGGATGGTCCACGCGGCCGGCTGCCCGAGGAGGGCGCCGGTCCACCCGGGGATGGGGCCCGCGAAGATGGTGATCGCCACCGCTGCGGCGGCCAGGGAGCCCCCCACGACCAGCCCGGCCGCGGCACCCACGGTGCTGAGGCCACGCCACCACGAGCCCAGGACGAGGAGGGGGCAGAAGGTGGATGCCGCGACGGCGAACGCGAGGCTCACCATCGTCGCGAGGCCCACGGGCTCGATCAGTCTCGACGCCGCATACGGGACGATGACGGACAGCACCGTGGCGAGCCGGAACCCCTGCGCGACGGTGAAGTCGTCGCCGGTCATCCGGCCGAGCCGGCGCCGCAGCAGGTCCTGGTCGATGACCCCGGCGACCGACATGGTGAGCCCTGACGCGGTCGAGAGGAAGGCAGCGAAGGCGCCACCGGCCAGCACCGCCGAGAGGACCTCGCCGAGCTGGCTGTGGACCATGGCGCCGGGCAGCTGCAGCACCAAGGTGTCGGCAGCGGTGCCCAGCGGGAGCTCGGGGATGTAGACACGGCCGAGGATGCCGTACAGCGGCGGGAAGAGGTAGAACGCGCCGAGCAGGGCCACGACGGTCAAGGTGGTCCGTCGCGCGGCCTTGCCGTCCGGGTTCGTGTAGAACCGCACGAGGACGTGCGGCAGCCCCATGGTGCCGAGTGCGAGTGCCAGCAGCAGGCTGTAGGTGGCATAGACCGGATGGCCCTGTCCTGCAAGGCCGTTCAGCGGTTCGGCCCACGCCGTGTCCCGAGCGATGGCCGGACTTGGTGCGCCGTCGCCGAGCCAGGCGCCGAGCAGGACGAAGGCCGGCACGGCGATGGCGGTCAGCTTGATCCAGTACTGCACTGCCTGGACCATCGTGATGGAGCGCATGCCGCCGGCCGCGACGTTGGCCACCACGACGACGGCCACGACGAGGCCGCCGACCCACGTGGGCGCGCCGGTGACCGTGCGGAGGGCCAGACCGGCACCCTGGAGCTGGGGGAGCAGGTAGAGCCAGCCGATGGCCACGACGAGGACCGAGCTCAGCTTGCGGATCACGGTGCTCTCGAGCCGGGCCTCGGCGAAGTCCGGCAGCGTGTAGGCGCCGGACCGGCGCAGCGGCGCGGCGACCAGGACCAGCAGGACCACGTAGCCCACGGTGTAGCCGACGGGGAACCACAGCATGTCGAGCCCGTTGGTGTAGACCAGACCGGCAATGCCGAGAAAGCTTGCGGCGGAGAGGTATTCGCCGCCGATGGCGCTGGCGTTGCGGTACGGCGTCACCGTGCGGCCGGCGACGTAGAAGTCGCTCGTCGTCCTCGAGAGACGGAGACCGAACGCTCCGATCGCCAGGGTCACCGTGCAGATCAGGACGATCGCGACGACACCGTAGGCCGAGTTCACGCGGCGTCCTCAGCGGCGCGGTCCGCGTGCCCGCGGGGCCTCCCCGTCGCGCGCTCGACGGCGCGCATCATCGGCGCCGAACGACGTGGGAGAACTCGGCCTCGATCCGCTCCGACGCACGCACGTAGTAGCGCGCCACGATGATCGCCACGGGGTAGACGACGACCGCGAGCATCAGCCAGGGCAACGGGATCCGGCCGAGGGCCATCGTCCTGGTTGCCGGTACCAGCAGGAAGAGCAGGGGCAGACCGCCGAGTCCGACGGCGCCGAAGGCCAGCACCCTCAGGGCCAGCCGCAGCTGGGCGGACATCAGGCCGGCCATGTAGACCTCGCCCAGCTGGCTCTGTTCGTCGATGTCCCGCGTCAGGGGTCGCAGGTCCCGCCGCGTCGGTGCGTCCCGGCGGGTGCTCGTGACGCGGACGCGAACGGGCGGGGGACCCGGGGAGGTCTCGACCGGCGAGAGGGGGTCGTCCGCCGGGACCTGCGTCGGGTCGTCGGGGGTGCTCACGGGCTGACGCGCGGAGTGGCCCTGAGCAGGCGGTCGCGCAGCTCGCGGGTGTGTCGTCTGCTGACCTGCAGCTCGGCGTCGTCGAGGACGACGCTGCAGCGGCCGTGCTCCATGCGTACCTCTCTGACGTGGGCCAGGGAGACCAGCGTGCTGCGGTGGATGCGTACGAATCCTGCTGCAGCCCAACGCTCTTCGAGCGTGCTGAGGGGGATGCGCACCAGGTGTGACCCGGCCTCGGTGTGCAGGCGCGCGTAGTCGCCCTGCGCCTGCGCGTAACGAATCTGGCTCCTGGTGATGAACCTGGTGACGCCGGCGAGCTCGACCGGGATCGTCTCGTCCTCGAGCTCGGCCGCAGCGCCTGCGTTGTTGGCCGCCGCGCCGGGGTCGGCCGCCGCGACGACCCGGCGCACCGCCTCGGCCAGCCGATCGGCTCGGACCGGTTTCATGACGTAGTCGGTGGCATCCACCGCGAACGCGTCGACGGCGTGCTGGTCGTGTGCCGTGACGAAGACGACCTGCGGCCGCTCCACGAACCGCGCGATGACGCGGGCCAGCTCCATGCCGTCGAGCCCGGGCATCGAGATGTCGGAGAAGACGACGTCGATGTCGCCCCCGTCGAGGGAGCGCAGGGCATCGGCGCCGCTCGAGGCGGTCAGGACCTCTGCGATGCGGTGGTCCTGGCGAAGCAGCCAGCTGAGCTCCTCGAGGGCCGGCGCCTCGTCGTCCACCACGAGCGCTCGCAAGGCTGCGCCCGCGGTGCCTCCG
The DNA here is from genome assembly GCF_006438965.1 of Pedococcus bigeumensis. Lineage (GTDB taxonomy): Bacteria > Actinomycetota > Actinomycetes > Actinomycetales > Dermatophilaceae > Pedococcus > Pedococcus bigeumensis_A. The sequence goes on along the minus strand of NZ_RCZM01000005.1, from coordinate 269,952 downwards.
GTGGCTTCCAGCGGGCGGCGGAGCTCCGGATCGCCGGAGGGGGCGCCAGCCATGGGGGAGAGCCTACGGCGTGGGGTGAACGCCCGGGGCGTACTTGGGCACCCGGAACGTCACCTTCGTCCCGGCTCCAGGAGCGGTCTCGACGACGAGGCCGAAGTCGTCGCCGTAGACCTGGCGCAGGCGGGCATCGACGTTGCCGAGCCCGACGTTGTCGCCGTCGGCTCGGCCGTCGAGGACCGTCCGGATGGCCTGTGGGTCCGAGCCCACCCCGTCGTCCTCGATGGTGATGACGGCCTCGGCACCCTCGTCCTGCGCGGTGATGGTCACGTGGCCGCCGCCTTCCTTGGTGGCGAGGCCGTGCCTGACCGCGTTCTCGACGAGCGGCTGGATCGCCAGGTAGGGCACCGTGACCGGCAGCACCTCCGGCGCGATCAGCAGCGAGATCCGCAGCCGGTCGCCGAACCGCGCCTGCTCCAGCACGAGGTAGCGCTCGACGTTGCGCAGCTCCTCGGCCAACGTGGTGAACGCCCCTCCGCGTCGCAGCGCATAGCGGGTGAAGTCGGCGAACTCGAGCAGCAGTTCACGCGCGCGTTCGGGGTCGGTCCGCACGAACGAGGCGATGGCGGCCAGCGAGTTGTAGATGAAGTGGGGGCTGATCTGGGCGCGCAGGGCGCGGAGCTCGGCCTCCATCGTGCGGGTGCGCTGGTGGCCGAGGTCGGACAGCTCGGCCTGGGTGGCCATCCAGCCGGCGACCTCCTCGGTCGCGCGGGCGAGGCCGGCGGACGCGTGTGGTCCGTAGGCCGCGATGGCCGCCACCACGCGGTCACCGGTCACCACCGGAGCGATCACCACCGTCCGCGCGGGGCAGTCGGGATCAGCGCACTGCACCTGGCCGGCGCGCAGGACGATCGTGCGTCCCGTGCGCAGCACCTCCTCCGCGTGCCCAGGTGCATCGGCGGCGTGGTGCTCCGGCGCCCCGTCCCAGGCCAGCAGCCCGCTGGAGTCGCAGACGGCAACGGCGGACGACCCGAGCAGCTGGCGGAGGTGCTTGGCGGCCTTGGCCGTGCCGTCGGCGGTCAGCCCGTCCTGGAGGTGGCGGGCCGCCATCGACGCGGTGTGGAGAGTGGCGTGGGTGGCCTGGTCGACCTCGGACACGAAGCCCTGCGATGACTGCCGGCCATGGCGTACCAGCCGCACGAGGGCGTACAGCAGCACCATCGCGCCCGCGACGAAGATCGCGGTGGGGAGGTGGAAGCTGCCGGACACATCGCGCACTCTAGGCCGCACCGCCCGCTCCCGGCTGGCCCGCGAGCGCGGCGCCGCTGCGCCGCTGAACCGCTGAGCGAGCTCGGGGGCGGTCGGCCAACGCCTGTCTCAACCTGATGGCCGGGTGCACCTAGGCTGCCGTCCGTGGTCGACGTCATCGCAAACCTTCGTGCCCTGGCCGACCTGCCCGGGGTGCCGGAGCGGATCACCGCAGCCCGGGAGGCGTGTGAGCGGGTGCGCTGGCACGAGGCACTGCGCCGTCGCATCCCCGAGGCCGCGGCCGAGTCGCGGGTTCGCGGTGCCCAGGCCAGTGCGGCGCTCGAAGGGGCGACGGTGCCCCTCGACCTGGTGCGCGACGTCATGCGTGGCGCCGCCCAGTGGCCCCTGCAGCCCGACCCTGTCGAGCTCGTTGCTCGCGGCGCCGTCAACGCGACCGCCGAGAGCGAGCACGTGCGCAGCCTGGTTGCCAGCGCCCCGCTCCAGGCACTGGCGCGTCTGCACGTCGCGGCGGCCTCGGACCTGGTCCCCTCCGACCAGCTCGGGCGCCCACGCATCGAGGCAGAGAGCAGCTCCGAGTTCCTCGACCTCGGCGCGGCGCCTCTGGCGAGTGCCTTGCGGGACCGGCTCGAGCTGCTGGTCGCGGTGATGACCGCAGGGGCGGCCGTCCCCGCCCTGGTCGTGGCGGCGGTGGCGCACGCCGAGATCGCCACCACCCGACCGTTCGTGCGGGGCAACGGCGTGGTCGCGCGCGCGGTCGAGCGCGCCCTCGTCCAGGCCACCGGCCTCGACCCGACCGGCGTCGTGGTGACCGAGGCCGGTCACGCCGCCCAGGGTGGGCCGGCCTACCTCGGTGCGCTCGCGGCCTACGGAACCGGCTCTCCGGAGGGGCTGGGACTGTGGATCGGGCACTGCGCCGATGCCATCGTGGCCGGCGCGGTGCAGGGCGAGCAGATCTGTGACGCGGTCCGCGCGGGTCGTCTCACCTAGGCCGAGCAGGGGGACACGCGCGCACCCACCGGTCGTTCAAAGTCAAGGGTTTCCTTTGCGCCGGGGCGGGGGTACACATGGAGGCAAGTCGACGAACGGGAGTCCGACGACCACCGTGGCCCCATCGGGCACCCACGCGCGGGCAGTCCACTGGTGGACCGATCGTGACGGGCTTGTCCCGGTGCGACAACTACACAAAGCACGCCTGGTAACCCGTGGCGGATCACGGTCGATGGCACCCCGCCCTGCGGGGTGCCATCCTTCGGTTCGTGGCGGTTTGCGCGCGCTCAACGCCCATCGCTGCAGGTCCGACCCCAAGTTGGCCTCGAAACGCGCCTCGAACAAGTTGCGGTTGAACGGTAAATGGTCCACCATGAAGGCGTCCGCTCCCCCTTGTGGGTAGAGCGGATCGGCGCACCGGCTCCTCCCCCCCGGAGCTTGGCGCGTCGACGGCCCCGGTTGTCCCCCCGACCGGGGCCGTCCCCTTTCCTCCCGCAGTTCGGGTCCGCCGTCCGGCGCCTGTCCCGGTATGCCGGGTGGTCCGGCCAGAGCCCACGTGACCGGGCCGCTGTGGGCGCCGTCCTCCACAGCCCCGGACCGGCGAGGCGGGTCGTCCACAGCCCGGATCGACCGTGCTTGGGTGGTCGGGCGGCTCCCTTCAGGCTGGCAGACATGGACCACAGGGTGATGGGTGTGATCGGGGCGTCGGGTGGACTCGGCGTGTCGACCCTCGCGGTCGCGCTCGCGGTGCGCGCCGGCCCGCACGTGGGCGCCACCGTGGCCGTCGACGGGGCGCCCGACGGAGGTGCCCTCGATGTGACCGCCTGCCTTGAGCACCTCCCCGGGGTGCGCTGGCCCGACCTGGCCGCAGCCCAGGGCGGTCTGGACGGCGCGGCCCTGCTGCGCGCGCTTCCTGCCGAGGGGACGACGAGGGTTCTGGCCGGCACCCACCGCGGCTTGGGCGAGGACGTGGTCAGGGCCGCCCTGACGGCCCTGGCGCGAGTCTGTGGCGTGGCCGTCGTGGACCTCGGGCGCTCATGCTGGCTCGCGGAACAGTGCACGGAGCTGGTCCTCGTGGCGGGCACCTCGGCGCGCCACCTCGCGGACGCGACGGGAATGGCCGACGCGATCCACGGGCTCGGGTGCCCGGCCGGCCTCGTCGTGCGGACGAGCCGGGGTGACCCGGTCAGTCCGGAGGAGGTGGCGGTCCACCTCGACCTGCCGTTGTCGGGCACGCTGCGCGACGACTCCCGCATCGTGACGGACGCCGACCGCGCGCGGCCGCCCGGCGCCCGCTCGTCGGGCGCGCTCGCGGGGCTGGCCGATGCGCTGCTGATGACGCCCACTTCGGACGACCTCTCCATGCGGCAGGTCGGCGCGTGAGGCCGGTGGACGGATGACCCAGGAGACGCTGATCGCGCAACGGATCCGCCGTGGGCGGGGTCCGGACCCGGCCGCCGTCCACGACATCGCCACCGCCGATGCCGCGCGACTCGGCGAGACCGGTGTGGCCTCTGCACGTGCCGTGCTGGCGTCCGAGGTGCTGGGGCTGGGGCCGCTGGAGCCCTGTATCGCCGACCCCGACGTCACCGACGTGCTCGTCAACGGTGACGGCTCGGTGTGGCTGGATCGTGGTGCGGGCGAGCTGGTCCGGGCCGAGGTGGCCCTCGACCCGGCAGCGGCGCGACGACTGGCCGTGCGACTGGCTGCCCTTGCGGGACGCAGGCTCGACGAGAGCCAGGCGTGGGTGGACGGGCTGTTGCCCAGCGGCATCCGGCTGCACGCCATCCTGCCGCCACTGGTCGATGGCGGCGCCCACGTGAGCCTGCGCGTTCCACGGGCTTCGGGGGTGGGTCTGCCGGCGCTGCGCGCGCGGGGCATGTTCGACGGCACCGTCGAGGAGCTGCTTCGGGCGCTGGTTCGGCGCCGGTCGTCGTTCGTCGTCAGCGGTGGCACCGGCTGCGGCAAGACCACGCTGCTCGCAGCCATGCTGGCCGAGGTGCCCGTCGGTGAGCGGATCGTGGTCGTCGAGGACGTCCGTGAGCTGGCCGTCGCGCACCCTCACGTGGTTCGCCTGCAGGGGCGTGGACCCAATGTCGAGGGCCACGGCGCCGTCGGGCTGGTGGACCTGGTCCGTCAGGCACTGCGGATGAGGCCGGACCGGCTCGTCGTGGGTGAGGTGCGAGGGGCGGAGGTGCGCGAGATGCTGGCTGCCCTCAACACCGGCCACGAGGGCGGTTGCGGCACCCTCCATGCGAACGCGCCGGCCGACGTGCCGCGCCGGTTCGACGCGCTCGGCGCCCTCGCGGCGATGCCCAGGGACGCCGTGCAGACCCAGCTGTCCAGCGCCGTGCAGACGGTGGTCCATGTCGAGCGCGATGCCGGCAGGCGACGCGTCGCGTCCCTGTCGGTGATCAGGTGGAACGGGGTCGAGGTCGTCTGCGACCTTGCTCTTGACGCTGCATCCGGCCGGCGGGGCCCTGGCTGGGATCAGCTCGCAGGTCTGACAGGAGGTGGGGGGTGACGCTGGCGCTGGTGCTCGGGCTCCTCGTCGTCGCGGTAGCCCTCTGGCCAGCGGGGGACAGTCGGGTGCCGACTCGTGCCCGGGTGACAGCCCGCGACCGCCCGGGCCACGGTGACGGAACAGCTCTCGACGGGACGGCTCCTCCGGGTCGCCGTGGTCGCCGTGGTCGCCGGGGTCGTCGGGGTCGCGGTGGGCGGGCTGGTCGGGTGGCCCTGGAAAGCGCCCTCGCCGAGCTCGTCGCCGCCATCGCGGCTCCGCTGCGTGCGGGGGTGGCGCCCTCCCTGGCCCTGACGGCTGCCGCGCCGACCTGCGCTCATGACCCGGCTCTCGGCCCGCTGCTGCGCGATCTGGTCGAGGCCACGAGCACAGGCACCTCCGCCGCCGCGGTGTGGCTGCGGCACGCCGACTCCCACGGGAGCGCAGACCTGCACTTCGTCGGCCAGGCGTGGGGTCTCAGCGAACTGACCGGCGCGCCCCTTGCGGACGCCCTCGCGTCCGGTGAGGAGGTGCTTCGCGCGCGGGCGCGGGGACGGGATCGCGTCGCGAGCGCGGCGGCTGGTCCGCGAGCCTCGATGGCTGTGCTGTGCCTGCTCCCCGCGAGTGGTCCGGTCGTGGGCGCGGCAATGGGTGTCGATCCGCGCTCGCTCTACTTCTCCTCGCCCGTCGCCACGGCCAGCCTCCTTCTCGGGCTGGTCCTGGCGGCCGGCGCCTGGTGGTGGAGTCAGCGGATCCTCGGGCGCGCGGCATGACCACCGTGCTCGTCTGCCTCCTGTCCGGGCTGGCTACCGTCCTGTGGCCCTCCGGTCAACGGGCCGACCGGTTGCCGGCCGCACGGGCCGCCGCCACCGGCAGCACCGGTTCTCGGGCGAGGGCTCCTTCGGGTGGCCCGACCCTGACGCACCGATTCGCCCTCGCAGGCCTCCCCAATCGCTGGGGTTCCCATCGCCGCGAACAGGCGTCGAGCGACGAGGTGGCCGATGCGTTGGTCCTGATCAGCGTGGCGCTGAGAGCCGGGCTACCCCTGACCGAAGCCCTGCACCACGTGCAGGCCGGGGCCACCGGTCGGGTCCGCGTGGACCTCGCCGCCGTGGCAGCAGCACTGGGCTGGGGGAGACCCGCCCAGGAGGCGTGGTCCTTCGCCGGGCCGGGGTGGCGAACCGCTGCGATGGCGACCCACATGTCCGAACACACCGGCGCCGCGCCGGCAGCCCTCCTCGAGCGTGCCGCGGGACGGCTGCGCGAGGAGCGCGAACGCGAGCGCGAACGGGCGGCGGCTCGCGCGGGGGTGCTGCTCGTGCTGCCGCTGGGGCTGGGATTCCTACCGGCTTTCGCCTGCACCGCAGTGGTCCCCGTCGTGCTGAACCTTGCTTCCGGCGTGTTGTCAGGCGGACTGTGACCAGCTGGTCAGGGCTCCACGCCGATGTCCTCGTTCCAGAGTCCGGGCTTGTCCCCGAGCAGGCGCTGCATGAGCGTGTGGCACTCAACGTCATCGAGAACATCGACCTGGACGCCGTGCGAGCGCAGCAGCTCCTCCGAGGTCTCGAAGGTGCGGTTCTCACCCACGACGATGCGCGGAATCCGGTACAGCAGAACGGTTCCGGCGCACATGAAGCAGGGTGACAGCGTCGTGTAGAGCACGCTCGCCTGGTAGGTCCGGGCCGTCAGCCGGCCGGCGTTCTCGAGACAGTCGGTCTCGCCGTGCCGGATCACGCTGCCCTGCTGGACCCGGCGGTTGCGTCCGACCGAGACCAGCTCACCGTCGTGCACGAGCGCCGCCCCGATCGGGATGCCGCCCTCGTCCCACCCGATCTGCGCCTGCTCCAGCGCCACCGCCAGCCAGCGCCGGTCGTCGTCGGCGTTCGACCTCATCAAGCCTCCTGATGTCGTGGATCGTGCCCCGGGGTCCGGCGTCCGGCGTCCCGCGGCCCTCGACCGTCCGGGTCGGCGTCTGGTGACAGGGTGCCACGGGCCCCCACACCTGGACCCGCTCAGCCGGCTGTCAGAGCAGACGGATGCGGGCCCGCATCGCGGGGACTGTCCACAGGCGGCGCGTGCCCGGGCTCACGTCCACAGGGGGGCAGCTCGCGGCTGGCTGCTGGGGCGTGGACGCGCTGGACTCGAGTGGAACAGGGCCGGTGGCCCGATCCACAACCAAGGAGTGCAGCGTGAAATGCAAACTGGTCCAACGATTTTCGACGATCCGTCTGCGCGCCGAGGCAGGCATGACGACGGCGGAGTATGCCGTGGGCACACTGGCCGCGTGCGCGTTCGCCGCCGTCCTGCTGGCCGTGGTCCGTTCGGGCACCGTGAAGTCGGCGCTGGCGTCCGTGATCGCGACCGCGCTCGGGTCGGCCGGCTAGCGGGTGAGCGCGGGATGGCGACGGCCGAGTTCGCCGCCGCCATCCCGGCTCTCGTGATCGTCCTCGTTCTGGCGTTGTCGGCGATCGTGACCGTGACCGACCAGGTCCGCTGTGTGGACGCCGCCCGCGCGACGGCGCGTGCCCTTGCTCGGGGTGACGAGGAAGGAGCCGCCCTCGCGGTCGGCCGGCGGCTCGCGCCGTCCCGTGCGACGTTCGCCGTGGCGCGCTCGGACCGGGAGGTCTCGGTCATGGTCCGTGGAGCTCCGGCGGCGGCCCTTCGGTGGCTGGGCTCGCGGGCTACTCCGACCGGTCGCGCAGTGGCAGCGCGCGAGGATGTCGACATCGTCGACGGCGCAGGTGCCGTGGGAGGTGGGCCATGAACCAGCCCCTGGGCAGGCGAGGGCGAGGCCCTGCGGGTCTGCTCAGGCCGGGTGGACGCGTGCGTCGGGCCCGCCGACCAGACGAGGGCGGCAGCGTGACCGTGGTCGTGGTGGCCGCCATCGGGGTGGCCCTCGTCCTGTTGTGGGGTGGCCTGGCCCTGGCCAGCGCCGTGATCGCCACCCATCGGGCGCGGTCGGCCGCTGATCTCGGCGCGCTCGCCGCCGCCCAAGCCGTCCAGCGGGGAGTCGCCGCGCCGGAGGCGTGCGCGGTGGGGATGTCCGTGACGGCAAGGAACGGCGCCCGGCCGGCCGGCTGTGTTGTCGCCCCCGACGGATCGGTCACAGCGCGCGCCACGACACGGGCCGGACTCGGGCTTTACGCAGCAGGGTCGGGGACCACGACGGCCACCGCCCGGGCAGGACCATCGCCCTGACTCGCGGTCGGCTCCGCACGGGACGTGGGGGAGGGGCCCGAATGAGGGGTTGACGACTCGAACATGGACTCTTAGTGTCTTAGTTACCTAGATAACTGGAGGGATGATGATCGAGTTCACCCTGGACGGCCGGTCCGGCGTCTCGCCCTACCTGCAGGTCGTGCAACAGGTACGTCAGGCCCTTCGCCTTGGTCTGCTCACGAAGGGCGACCAGCTGCCCACCGTCAAGGACGTCGTGAGCCGGCTCGCGATCAACCCGAACACGGTGCTCAAGGCCTACCGCGAGCTGGAACGCGATGGGCTCATCGCCGCCCGACCGGGGATCGGCACCTTCGTGACCCGGACGCTGACCGACGACTCGTTCGCGGCCCACGCACCGCTTCGCAAGGACCTTGATCGCTGGCTGACGAAGGCGCGACGTGCCGGCCTCGACGACGAGAGCATCGAGGCGCTCTTCATGAGCACGTTTCGCAGTGCCCAGGAGGGAGTAGCGTGACCGCCGTCCTGGAGGCGAGGGGGCTCGGCAAGCGGTACCGCCGCCGGTGGGCGTTGCAGGACTGCACTCTCGAGATCCCCGCCGGGCACGTCACCGGCCTCGTCGGCCCCAACGGCGCGGGCAAGACCACCTTGTTGAGCTTGGCCGTCGGTCTGCTCGCCCCGACCGCCGGGACGATCGAGGTCTGCGGTGGTGTCCCCGCGGGGGGTGCCGAGCAGCTCGCCAAGGTCGGTTTCGTGGCCCAGGACACCCCGACCTACGCGAACCTCAGCATCGAGGACCACCTGCGGCTGGGTGCCCATCTCAACCCCCGGTGGGACAGGTCCATCGCCCAGACCCGGATCGAGCGGCTCGGCCTCGACCCGACGCAGCGCGCCGGCAAGCTGTCCGGCGGACAACGAGCCCAGCTCGCCCTCACCCTGGGACTCGCCAAGCGCCCAGAGCTGCTGATCCTCGACGAGCCCGTCGCCAGCCTCGACCCACTGGCCCGTCGCGAGTTCCTCCAGGTGCTGATGGAGGCGGTGGCCGAACACGACGTCAGCGTGCTGCTCTCGTCGCACGTGGTGTCCGACCTGGAGCGGGTGTGTGACCACCTCGTCGTGCTCGTCGACTCCGAGGTGCGCGTCGAGGGTGAGGTCGAGAGCCTGCTCGCCACCCACCACCGGCTGACGGGTCCACGCCGTGAGACCGACTCCCTCCCGGCGGACCAGCACCTCGTCTCGGCCAGCCACACCGACCGGCAGTCCACCCTGGTCGTGCGTACCGAGGCACCGATCCTCGACCCGGCCTGGACGGTCACCAGGCTCGGGCTGGAGGACCTTGTGCTGGCCTACATGGAAGTGCCGTCCGCGGACACCCGCAGGAACGGCGATGCCCGCAAGCCGGCGCTGGAGGTGCTGCGATGACCTGGTTGACCTGGCGACAGTTCCGCACTCAGGCGGCCACCCTCTACCTCGCCGTCGCCGCAGTGGCCGTCGTCGTCCTGGTCACGGGGCCCCGCCTGCACGACCTGGCCAAGAGTGGCGCGAACCTCTTCGACAACCTCACCAAGAGCGACCAGGCCCTGTTCTTTGCCGGGGTCATCCTGGTCGCCGCCGCGCCGGCGATCATCGGTGCGTTCTGGGGTGCGCCACTCGTGGCTCGTGAGCTCGAGCACGGCACCCACCGGCTCGTCTGGAACCAGAGTGTGACGCGCACCCGCTGGCTGGCGACCAAGCTGGGCCTGACCACGCTGGGCGCGGCCGCCGCGGTGGGGCTCCTGACGTGGGCGGTCACCTGGTGGTCCTCCCCACTGGACGGGACCCTCAGCCAGTCTCGCGGCAATCTTCCAGGCCGACTGACGCCCGTGTCCTTCGCGATGCGCGGTCTCGTGCCGGTCGGGTATGCCGTCTTCGCCGTCGTCCTCGGCGCCACCCTCGGGATCATCCTGCGTCGCTCGCTGCCGGCGATGGCCATCACCCTCGCCGTCTTCGCCTTCGTGCAGGTGGCCGTCCCGCTGTGGGTCCGCCCGCACCTGATCGCCCCGGCGACGGTGACCCTCACCTTCAGCGAGAAGGCGCTCGACTCGATCAGTGGGAGCCCGTCCGGCGGTCCCGACCGCATCGAGCTCAACACGGCCAACCACGGAGACTGGATCCTGACGAACCGCACGGTCAACGCCGCCGGTCAAGCCACCGCGCTGCCCGCGTGGCTCGGCGACTGCCTCCCCGGGCCGCGGCAACCCGCGCCCAGCACGCCGACCACGCAGCAGGCGCCGGACATCACCGCCTGTCTGGACCGGCTCAATGCCGAGGGTTACCGCCAGCGGATCGTCTACCAGCCCGTGGACCGGTTCTGGCCCCTGCAGTTCGCCGAGACCGGCCTGTTCCTGGTCATGTCCGGGCTGCTCGGAGGCCTCTGCTTCTGGTGGACCAGGAAGCGGCTCTCATAGCCACGAAGGCTCTGGCATGCCAGCGTGGCTCGTCCTCCGGCCGGCTGTCGGAGATGCCAGCGGAAAACGGTGCCGGCAGAACATAGCGACTGCGGCGACCCCACGGGGGTCGTCGCCGTCGTCGTCGTGTTCGTCAGCTCCGGTCGACCGGGTCCCGCCCCATGATCTTGTCGGCCACGGTGCGGAAGCCTGAGCCCTCATTCGAGCCCTCAGCTGCGTCGTCGCTGCCCTCAACCGAGCTCGATGAGCCGGTGGGGGCCGTCGCATCAGTCGAGGAGGCCGAGTCGGTCGAGTGCCCTGAGCCCACCTCGGTCGAGTCGGTCACGTCGGTCGAGCGGGTCACGTCGGCCGAGTCGGCGGCCGTGGCCGTGGTGCCGAACGGCTCGTCGCTGCTGCCCGCGCTGGTCGCGCCGGCCGGCACGCTGTCCGTCTCGGCGTCGGACGAGTGTCGCCCGGACGCCAGGTCGGAGTCGCCCGCGCCCGCTGCGCTGGCAGCACCGACGCCTGCTGCACCGACGCCAGCTGCGCCGGCAGACCCTGCACCGGCAGAGCCTGCACCGGCACCGCGAGTCGCGAGCTCCTGCTCGACCTTGCGTCGCTCGTCTGCGCGCACCCGCTCCTCGTTCTCGCGCGCACGCTGCTCGGCTGCCTGCTGACGGGAAGCGAACTCCTCCTCGCGGGAGGCCAGCTCGCCGTCACGCTCGCGGTCGCGGTCGGCCAGCCGGGTCTGGAACTCCTCGTCTCGTACGCGGTCACGCTCGGCCAGGGCGCTCTGGTGCGTCTCCTCGGCCCGGGCGCGCTCGTCGGCGCGGATGCTCTCCTCCAGCTTGGCCTGACGCTCGGCGTCCTTGGCCTCGCGTGCCGGCCGACGCCGGCGCTTGGCGCTGCCCCGGATCATCCCCAGCCCGAACCAGAAGAGCAGCATCGCCACAGCGCCGGTGATGAGCAGGGCGAGCGGGGTCATCCCCCAGTGGTAGCCAGCCAGCTCGAGGTTCACCGGGTCGGTCAGCGACTGGGTCGCGAGGAACAGCACGACACCTGCTGCGAGGGCGAGCAGAACGAGGATCAGTCCGAACACGATCACTGGTCGAAACCTCCGACACATCAAGGGTGCGTGGTGCACCGTCCGCAGTCGACACTAGCCGCTGGCCTGCAGGTTTGCCCCTTTCGTCGCCTCGGCATCCCGCGCTGGGGCGCCGGGGTGCACGGCTTCTCCCCGGTCCTGCGGGGCCTGGGCGAGCACTGCCTGGAGCAGACTCACGGCCCGCGCCTTGTCGAGTGGCTCGTTGCCGTTGCCGCACTTGGGTGACTGCACGCAGGCCGGGCAGCCACTCTCACAGCGGCACGACCGCACCGTCTCGAGCGTCGACTCCAGCCACAGCTCGAACGAGTCGAACGCCCGCTCGGCAAAGCCAGCTCCGCCCGGGTGCCCGTCGTAGACCATGATCGTCGGCAGCCCGGTGTCGGGATGGAGCGCGGTGGACACCCCTCCGATGTCCCACCGGTCGCAGGTGGCCACGAGCGGCAACATCCCGATCCCGGCGTGCTCGGCCGCATGGGCTGCGCCGGGGATGTCCGCCTCACCCACTCCGGCCGCCTCCAGCCACTCGACGGGCATCGTCCACCACACCGCGCGTGTGGTCAGGGTGCGCTGCGGCAGGTCGAGGGGGTGCGTCCCGATCACCTCACCGCTGGGCAGCCGACGCAGGAACGAGGTCACCTGGGTGTGCACCTGGACGGTCCCGAACGACACCCGCACCGGCCCCCAGTCGACGCTGCGTTGGGCGCCGACGATGTCGAACGCGCTCACCGACTGGGCGAACGTGCTCCACCCGGGGTCTCCCCTCACCACCGTCGCCGTCCCCTGCTCGAGGTCGAGCTCGGTCACGACGTAGCTGTCGCCCTGGTGCACGTGCACGGCCCCGGTGTGCACCTGGGTGTGCGCCGACGCCTCGTCGATGGTGCCCAGCACGCGGCCGGTCCGTTGCTCGACGATCCCCACGACCTCGCCCGCCCCGCGCAGGGACACGTGGTCGGAGGCCCGGTCGGTCCGCGCCCAGAACCAGCCGTTGGGTCGACGGCGCAGGATCCCGCGTGCCACCAGGGCGTCCACGAGCCCGCGGGCCTGGCCGCCGAACATCGCGAGATCCGCCTCGCGCAGTGGCAGCTCAGCCGCCGCGGCTGCGAGGTGCGGCCCGAGGACGTGGGGGTTGTCGGGGTCGAGGACGGTGGCCTCGACGGGTTGCCCGAAGACCACCTCCGGGTGGTGCACTACGTAGGTGTCCAGCGGGTCGTCGGCCGCGACGTAGACCGCCAGCGACCGGGTGCCTGCCCGGCCTGCGCGACCTGCCTGCTGCCACAACGACGCCCGGGTGCCCGGCCACCCGGCGAGCAGCACGGCGTCGAGCCCGCTGATGTCGATGCCCAGCTCGAGGGCATTGGTCGCCGCCAGCCCCACGATCGCGCCCGAGCGCAACGATCGCTCCAGCTCGCGCCGCTCTTCCGGCAGATAACCCCCTCGGTATGCCGCGACGGCACCTCCCAGCGCGGGTTCCACCTCCATCAGGGTCCGGCGGGCGCTGGTCGCCAACGCCTCGACCCCGGCGCGCGACTTGGCGAAGGCCACCGTCTGCACACGCTGGGTGACCAGGCTCGCCAGCAGGTCAGCCGCCTCGGACGTAGCCGACCTCCGACCGTCGCCCTCGCCGAGCAGCCCCGGCTCCCACATCGCGAAGGTCATCGCCTCCCTGGGCGAACCGTCCTCGGTGACGGGCGCCACCGGCATACCCAGGAGGCGGGAGGCGTGGACGCCGGGGTCGCGGACCGTTGCCGAGGCGAACACGAAGGTGGGGTAGGAGCCGTAGCGCGCGCAGACCCGCCGCAGTCGACGCAGCAGCGCGGCGAGGTGCGAGCCGAAGACGCCGCGGTAGGTGTGGCACTCGTCGATCACGACGTAGCGCAACGCGCGCAGGAAGGGCGCCCAGCGCTCGTGGAGCGGCAGCAGCGAGTGGTGCACGAGGTCGGGGTTGGTCAGGACGAGGTGGGCGTGGTCGCGGATCCACCGGCGTTCCTCGGTGGCGGTGTCGCCGTCATAGGTCGCCGCGCGAACTCCCGGCACGGCCATCGCCTGCACCCTGGCCAGCTGGTCGGCGGCCAGCGCCTTGGTGGGGGACAGGTAGAGCGCCGTCGCCCCCCGACCCGACGGCGCGAAGGCTCCCTCGACTACAGCCGACAGCACCGGCAGGAGGTAGCCGAGGCTCTTGCCCGACGCGGTGCCGGTCGCCATGACGACGTGCGACCCGTCATGGGCCAGGTCGGCCGCCTGCCGCTGGTGCGACCACAGGGACGCGACCCCGGTTCCGGCGCACGCGGCATACACGCTGGGGTCGACCCAGGTGGGCCACTCGGCGAGCGATGCGGCCCTCGCGGGCACCTCGTGCACGTGCAGCAACCGCTCGGCTCTCGACCCGGAAGCCAGGGCTGCCAGCGCGGCCTCGGGGTCGAACGGGACGCGCTCGGGCCTCGCAGAACCGGGTGCGGTGGGGCCGGTGGTGGACATTGCCGCTACCGTAATCCCGAGGGCAGACGGTCCGGGCGGCTGCTCACTGGCAATGGCAACTGAAGGGGTGACCGTGGACCTGTCGGTCTCCAGCAGCGAGCAGGGCGCAGTGACCATCGTCCACGTGGCGGGCGAGATCGACGTCTACACCGCTCCACTGCTGCGCGAAGTGCTCGACAAACAGGTGGCTGCGGGCCGCACCGACCTCGTGGTCGACCTCGAGAAGGTCACCTTCATGGACTCCACGGGGCTCGGCGTGCTCGTCGGTCGGCTCAAGCTGGTCCGTGGACAGAACGGCACGCTGCGCATCGTCAGCGCCCAGGAGCGGATCCTCAAGGTCTTCAAGATCACCGGCCTGGACAAGGTGTTCCACATCTACCCGACGGTCGACGAGGCCGCCGAGGCGTCCAACGCCTGACGGAACGTCCGCGAAACACCCCCAGCGCACCCCCAACGCCCGGCGAAACCTGCCAGAGGGCGGTCTCAGGGTGACGATTTACCTGTGACGATGCTCACCCGGGGCCCCACAGGCTGTGACGTGCATTACTCTCGCCACCAACGTCCCCTCTGCGGTGCGCCATCGTGGCGTGCCCTTGGGTGGTCCTGAAAGTTTCCCCATCGAGGAGGATGGAATGTCGCGCCTTGCGCCTGCCGCCACCGCTGCTGACCTGCAGCTGGACGGCACCAATCTCACCCTGGTCTACGCCGTGCTCGCCATTGCGATCATCGCGCTGGTCATGGGTGTGTTCTTCCGCCAGCAAGTTCTGGCGGCCGACCCCGGCACCGAGAAGATGCAGGAAATCGGCGCTGCCGTGGAAGAAGGCGCCCAGGCGTACCTCGCCCGCCAGTTCAAGACGCTGAGCGTCTTCGTCGTCCTCGTCTTCGGCCTCCTGCTCCTGCTCCCCGCTGACACCGCCGAGGTCCGCTGGGGACGCTCCGGCTTCTTCATCGTCGGTGCCCTCTTCTCTGCGGCGATCGGCTACTTCGGCATGAGCCTGGCCGTCAAGGCCAACGTCCGGGTGGCGTCCGCCGCCCGCGACGGCGACCGTGACAGCGGCATGCGGATCGCCTTCCGGACCGGTGGCACCGTCGGCATGGCCACCGTGGGCCTCGGCCTGCTCGGTGCCTCGGTCGTCGTGCTCCTCTACCAGGGCGAGGCCCCCAAGGTCCTCGAGGGCTTCGGCTTCGGTGCCGCCCTGCTCGCCATGTTCATGCGTGTCGGTGGCGGCATCTTCACCAAGGCTGCCGACGTAGGCGCCGACCTGGTCGGCAAGGTCGAGGCCGGCATCCCCGAGGACGACCCGCGCAACGCGGCGACCATCGCCGACAACGTGGGCGACAACGTCGGCGACTGCGCCGGCATGGCCGCCGACCTCTTCGAGTCGTATGCCGTGATGCTGGTGGCCGCCCTCATCCTGGGTTCTGCCGCCTTCGGCACCTACGGCCTGGTGTTCCCGCTGATCGTTCCCGCCATCGGTGCCGTCACGGCCCTCCTGGGCGTCTTCATCACCCGGGTCAAGCCCGGCGAGAACGCCCTGTCGGCGATCAACCGTGGGTTCTACATCTCGGCCGTCATCGCCGCGGTGCTCTCCGGGGTTGCCGCCTACATCTACCTGCCCGACACCTTCAGTGGGCTCGGCTCCACCGACGAGTCGGTCGCCGCCCTCACCGGCGACCCGCGTCGCTCGGCCCTGCTGGCCGTGATCATCGGCATCGTGCTGGCGGCGGTCATCCTCTGGCTGACCGGCTACTTCACCGGCACCGACAAGCGCCCGACCAAGGACGTCGCCCGCACCTCACTCACCGGTGCGGCAACCGTCGTGCTGTCGGGCATCGGCGTCGGCCTCGAGTCGGCCGTCTACACCGCCGTCATCATCGGCGCGGCCGTCTACGCAGCGTTCCTGCTCGGTGGCGGTTCGGTCATCCTGTCGCTGTTCCTCATCGCGCTGGCCGGCTGTGGTCTGCTGACCACCGTGGGCGTCATCGTGGCGATGGACACCTTCGGGCCGGTCTCGGACAACGCACAGGGCATCGCCGAGATGTCCGGTGACGTGGATGGCGAGGGCGCCCAGATCCTCACCGACCTCGACGCGGTCGGCAACACCACCAAGGCGATCACCAAGGGCATCGCGATCGCGACGGCCGTGCTCGCTGCGACCGCGCTCTTCGGGTCCTACTCGGACGCCTGGAAGGGTGTCTACAACCCGATCCTGCAGGACCTGAGCCAGCAGGCGCAGAGCGGCGCCCTGGACAAGGTCCAGATCGCGGCGATCCAGCGTCAGATCGACACGACGTTCAACCTCGAGATCGTCACGCCCAGCACGCTGGTCGGGCTGCTGCTCGGCGCGGCCGTGGTGTTCCTCTTCTCCGGCCTCGCCATCAACGCGGTGACCCGAGCTGCCGGCGCCATCGTCTTCGAGGTGCGCCGCCAGTTCCGCGAGCACCCCGGGATCATGGACTACACCGAGAAGCCCGAGTACGGACGGGTCGTCGACATCTGCACCAAGGACTCGCTGCGTGAGCTCGCGACGCCGGGTCTGCTGGCCGCGCTCGCCCCCGTGGCGGTCGGCTTCGGTCTCGGTATCGGCCCGCTCGCCGGCTTCCTCGCCGGCGCGATCGGCACCGGCTGCCTGATGGCGGTGTTCCTGGCCAACTCCGGTGGGTCATGGGACAACGCGAAGAAGATCGTCGAGGACGGCACCCACGGTGGCAAGGGCAGCGACGCCCACGCCGCGACCGTCATCGGTGACACCGTCGGTGACCCGTTCAAGGACACCGCCGGCCCGGCCATCAACCCGCTCATCAAGGTGATGAACCTGGTGTCCGTGCTGATCGCCCCGGCGATCGTCACGCTCTCGATCGGCGCTGACAAGAGCAACGTCGTCCGCTACGGCATCGCCGCCGCTGCGGTCGTCATCATCGTCGCCGCGGTGGCCGTCTCCAAGGCGCGCGACCTGGCGATCGGTGGCGACGGCGACGGCCAGGCTGCCGCCCGGTTCGACGCCGTGGCTCCGGACGCCGGAGAGGCCGAGACCGCACCCGGTCAGGCCGTCGACGACGCAACCGACGTGGTCGAGGAGCCGGCGAACCGCTAGCTCCGATACGGCATACGTGCAGCGGCCGGCTCACCCACCAGGGTGAGCCGGCCGTTCTGTTGCAACGGCTCGGAGTGGTCCGAGCCCGCGCATGCCGTAAAAGCATCCCGAATCGGGCACCAGGGCGAATACATTCAGGTCCGTGACAGTCACGACACCGTCGCGCGGGTCCTGGCGGGCGGCCCACCGCAGGTTGCTCCGGTCCACGGCGATCCTCGTCCACGTGGCGACCATGGTCGCGGTGGCGGCGCTGAACCGTTCTGTCGCGTGGTGGGTCCTCGGGGTCGGGGTGGCAGTGCTCGTCCTCGTTCCGGTCGGACTCTCGCTGGTGGAGCGCACCCGGGGCACCGCTGCGGTGCGCATGGTCCCCGACGGGCACCGGATGAGCATCGAGTTCCCCGCCCGTCCGTTGGCTGCCGCTCTCGGGCTCGCTGCGCTGGTGGCGGGGGTGCCTGGGCTCGCAGCCCTTGCCGCAGTCGCCGTCCACGAAGCCCGGGACGGCCAGCCGGGCTACTGGCCGGTCGCCGTCGTCCTGGTCGGGGTGGTGGCGACGACGATCTGGCAGGGGGCCCGTCCTGGGCGCGGCCCCCGGGGGTGGCCGGCCGTGCGCCTCACGCAGGAAGGTGTGGTGCTGCCGACGCTCATGGGCGGCGACGTCATCGCCTGGACGCAAGAGCCGAGGGCGGTGGCATGGGACGGCAACATCCGGGTGCTGACGCCGTCGGAGGCCTGGCGGATCAGGTCCTCCCTGAGGGAGCGGGCTGCCCAGGCGGTTCGCTTCAACCCACGCATCATCTCGGCCTTCACCACGGGCGCCGACGTGGCGGTGGTCGCGGCTGCCGTGAACTTCTACTCGGCGACCCCGGAGCGCCGGATCGAGCTCACATCGATCATGGCCCTCGAGCGCATCAGACGGCGCGACCTTCCCCCGCCCTGGTAGCCGCCTCCGGGCTGCGGGGCGGAGCCGGTGTGCCGCCTGGCCGAGTGCCACGCGCGCCCCCCCGCGTAGGGTCGCGTCATGCCCACGGAGAGCGAGTTCGACATCTCGGCCGTCACGCGGGACGACCTGGCCGACCTGCTGCCGTTGATGCGGGCCTACTGCACGTTCTACGAGAGCGACCCGTCGGACGAGGACCTGCGCGCCATGAGCCGGGCGTTCCTCGAGACCGGCGCGGGCGGCACCCAGCTGATCGCCCGCGACACGACGGGCGGGGCGCTCGGCCACGCGACCATGCTCTGGAGCTGGGACACGACCCTCGCCCAGCCGCTCGCAGTGATGGAGGACCTGTTCGTCACCGCGCAGGCGCGCGGACGAGGAGTCGGAGCAGGACTCATCGACGCGTGTCGGCAGCTGGCCGCAGACCGCGGGATGCAGTGGCTGGCGTGGGAGACGGCGCCGGACAACGAGACGGCGCAACGGCTCTACGACGGGTTGGCTGACCGGGCCGGCACGTGGTTGGCCTATCGACTGTCGACGGACCGACCCGCGACCTAGGCTGGGGCCATGCAGAGTCCGCTCTTCGACCAGGCCAACCTCGAGGTCCAGGCCCAGCAGCGGTTCGCGCTGCAGAACCCCCAGATGCTGCGCGTCCACCTCGGCGGCGACGTGCTCGCGGTCAAGGGCGCGATGGTGTCCTACCAGGGCCAGATCCGGTTCGACCACGAGAAGGCCGGCAGCGTCGGCAAGCTGTTCAAGAAGGTCGTGACCGGCGAGGACGTCTCACTCATGCGGGTGTCCGGTGAGGGCGACGTCTTCTTCGCCTCCGAGGCCGGGTTCGTCTTCCTCGTCGACCTCACCGGCGACGCGCTGTCGGTCAACGCGCGCAACCTGCTGGCCTTCGACTCCACCATCGAGTGGGACATCAAGCGGGTGCAAGGTGCCGGCATGCTGAGTGGCGGGTTGTTCAACACCACGCTGCACGGCACCGGGACGGTCGCGATCCACACCGTCGGCCAACCCGTCATCCTCGACTGCAGCCAGCAGCCCACCTTCGTGGACGTGCAGGCCTGCGTCGGCTGGTCGGCCAACCTCGTGCCCCAGGTCGTCTCGAGCATGAACGTCCGCTCCATGCTGCGCGGCGGGTCGGGGGAGGCGTTCCAGTACGCGTTCTCCGGGCCGGGTTTCGTGATCGTCCAGCCGAGTGAGTGGACGCCACCAGCGGCGGGGAGCGGGGGCGGCGGCGGGGGCTTCAACCTCGGCGGGCTGCTCGACGGATGAGCGTCCCCACCCCGGTGGCCGACCCCGAGCTCGTCGCCCGCCTGCGGGCCGACCTGAGGGCCGCGGCATACACGGTCGAGGCGGTCGCTGAGCTGCTCGGACCGTTGGCGACAGCGGCGCTGGCCCGCGAGCAGGTGCTGCCCGCCCAGCGGGTCACGGTCGACGTCGGCACGCCGCTCGCGACGCTGGTCCGGCTCTTCGGCCTCGGCGACGCCGTCGACAGCGAGGAGGCGGCCGCGGCCCTGCCCACCCTGGGGCTCGTCGGCGCTGCATCGCTCGGCCTGGTGCGCGAGCAGGGGCCTGGCGTGGTCGCCACGTGCGACCTGCGCCCCTACGGCGACGAGGACCACGCGTGGTGGATCGCCTCCGACCTCACCGAGCTGCAGACCCGCGGTCCCCTTCGTGAGGACCACGTGCTGGGTCTCGGCGGAGCCTCGACGACGCTGGCGTCCTGGACGCCGCGACCTGCTGTGGAGCGCGCGCTCGACCTCGGCACGGGGTGCGGGGTGCAGGCGCTGCACCTCGGCGCGCACGCCCGGCAGGTCACCGTCACGGACATCTCCACGCGGGCACTGGACTTCGCGAGGTTCAACGCCGTGCTCAACGAGTGCGACTGGGACGTCGTCGAAGGCTCGATGCTGGATCCCGTTGCGGGACAACAGTTCGGGCTGATCGTCAGCAACCCGCCGTTCGTCATCACGCCACGGACCCCCGACGTCCCGCTCTTCGAGTACCGCGACGGTGGGCAGGCCGGTGACGCTGTCGTCGCCGACCTGGTGCGCTCGATCGGAGCGCACCTCGAACCGGGTGGCGTTGCGCAGTTCCTCGGCAACTGGGAGGTCGTCGGCGACGCCGACTGGCGCGACCGCGTGCGCGGCTGGGTGGCCGGTACCGGCCTCGACGCGTGGATCATCCAGCGCGACGTGCAGGACCCCGCGGAGTACGCCGAGACCTGGTCGCGCGACGGAGGGCACCACAGCGCGACCACCGAGTTCGCCACGATGTATGCCGCGTGGCTGGACGACTTCGCGTCGCGCGGGGTCAGCGCGATCGGCTTTGGCGTCATTACCCTGCAGCGACTCGTGGGGGACCGTGAGCCCTTCGTCGAGCTGACCGAGGCGACCGGGCCGGTGGCGGTTCCGATGGGTGCGCACGTCCTGTCCGGGTTACGCGCCCGCACCTGGCTGGCCGAGCACACCGATGACGAGGTGCTGGCCGTCGCGTGGCGGTGCGCCGACGACGTCACAGAGGAGCGGCACGGCCGGCCGGGGGAGGAGGACCCCGCGGTGATCATGCTGCGCCAGGGTGGCGGGCTGCGCCGCGTGGTCCGGCTCGACACCGTCGGCGCCGCGCTCGTCAGCGTGTGCGACGGCACGCTGCCCGCGGGCGCCGCCCTCGCGGCCATTGCGGAGCTGCTCGGCAAGCCGGCAGCCGAGGTGCGCGTGGCCGCCCTTCCGTTGGTCCGCGAGCTCGTAGCCGACGGGCTCCTGGTCTGAGCCGCGAGTGAGTGCCGGCCGGGACATCCGTCATCTGGGCGCTCATTTGTGCAGGTGGAAAACCCAGTTGTGAGTGAGTGCTCACTCACTCATACTGATCACCATGTCACCCCGCGCCCCCGCGATGGCCCCCGACGACCGGCGGGCCTCGATCATCGCCGCCACCATCCCCCTCCTGCGGGACAAGGGACGCGGCATCAGCACGAGGGAGATCGCCAAGGCCTCGGGCATCGCCGAGGGCACGATCTTCCGGGTGTTCGACAGCAAGGACGAGATCATCCATGCCTGTGTCCACGAGGCGTTCGACACGGCCGCTGTCAAGGCCGAGCTGGCCGCAGTGGATCGCGACCTGCCGTTGCGTGACCGCCTCGCTGCAGCGGTCACCGTGATGCAGAAGCACCTGCAGGGCATCTTCGCGTTGATGAGCGTCCTGCAGTCGTCCGGCCAGCCGCTGCACCGCCCGATGGACCCGAAGGCCATGCGTCGCCGTCAGGAAGGGACGGCAGAGCTCGACGCCGCGTTCACCGCCCTGATCGGCGACGACGTCGCGCTGCTGCGGATCCCGGTCCTCAACTTCATCGGCTACCTGCGGATGCTCACGCTCTCGAGTGTCCACCCGATGCTCGACGGCCAGGACTCCACCGCGGCCGAGCTCGTCGACGTCGTCCTCGAGGGCGCGCTTTCCCGGCCGGCGGCGACCGACCGCCGTCCGGCCACCAAGGAACGTCGTCCTGCCGCCGCCCAAGGACGCTCCGCCACGACCGCAACCGAACGCCGCTCCGTCGCGATCACCTCGCGCACCTCAAGGGGGAAATGACAGTGCTGATCCGGATCATTCGTGACTACCTGAGGCCCTACCAGGGGTTGGTCGCAGTCCTGGTGGGACTGCAGCTCGTGGGCACCATGGCCTCGCTCTACCTGCCCAGCCTCAACGGCAAGATCATCGACGAGGGTGTCGCCAAGGGCGACACCGGCTACATCGTCAGCACCGGTGGCTGGATGCTCGCGGTGTCGCTGGTGCAGATCGTGGCGACCGTCGCGGCGACCTACCTAGGCGCCAAGTCGGCGGCCGGTCTCGGGCGGGACCTCAGAGCCGGGATCTTCGCGCGGGTGGGTGACTTCTCCGCCCAGGAGGTGTCGCGGTTCGGCGCGCCCACGCTGATCTCCCGCAACACCAACGACGTGACCCAGGTCCAGACGGTCGTCTTCATGGGTGCGGCGATGATGGTGTCGGCTCCGATCATGATGGTCGGCGGCATCATCATGGCGTTGCGCGAGGACGTCGGCCTCTCGTGGCTCGTGGCGGTCGCTGTCCCGCTGCTGGCGCTCTCGGTGGCCTTGGTGATCCGCAAGATGATCCCCAACTTCCGACTCATGCAGGAGTCGGTCGACTGGGTCAACCGCGTGCTGCGCGAGCAGATCACCGGCATCCGGGTGGTCCGTGCATTCGTCCGTGAGGACCACGAGCGGGCCAGGTTCGCGGACGCCAACAGGCAGTACACCGGGACCGCCCTCGCCGTCGGCCGGTTGATGGCGCTGGTCTTCCCCATCGTGATGCTGATCTTCAACGCCTCGACCGTCGCGGTCCTGTGGTTCGGGTCGCACCGCGTCGAGAACGGCCAGATGCAGATCGGTGAGCTGACCGCCTTCATGAGCTACCTGATGCAGATCCTCATGTCGGTCATGATGGCGACCTTCATGTCGATGATGATCCCGCGCGCGACGGTCTCGGCCGGACGCATCGCCGAGGTGCTCGACACCGACTCGACGGTCGTCCAGCCGGCCCGCCCGGTGGCCATCCCGTCCACCGGGACCCGCGTCGAGCTGCGCGATGTCGAGTTCTGCTACCCGGGTGCGGATGTGCCTGTCCTGCAAGGTGTTTCACTGACGGCTGAGCCGGGGCGTACCACTGCCATCATCGGGAGCACCGGTGCGGGCAAGTCGACGCTCATGTCGCTGATTCCTCGGCTCTACGACGTCACGGGTGGGTCCGTGATGCTCGGTGGGGTCGACGTCCGGGATGCGATGCTCGAGGACGTCTGGTCCCGGATCGGCCTGGTGCCGCAGAAGCCCTACCTGTTCACGGGAACGGTCGCCTCCAACCTGCGCTACGGCGACTCCGGGGCGACCGACGACCAGCTGTGGGAGGCGTTGCGCATCGCCCAGGCAGAGGACTTCGTCCGGGCGATGCCCGAGGGCCTCAACGCCCCGATCTCCCAGGGTGGCACCAACGTCTCCGGCGGCCAGCGTCAGCGGCTGGCCATCGCGCGGGCCCTGGTGTCCAAGCCGGAGGTGTTCCTCTTCGACGACAGCTTCTCGGCCCTGGACCTGTCCACCGACGCGAGGCTGCGGTCGGCACTCAAGCCGGTCACGCGGCATACCGCGGTGATCGTGGTGGCCCAACGGGTCTCGACGATCATCGATGCCGACCACATCGTCGTCCTCGATGACGGCAAGGTGGTCGGAGCCGGCCGCCACGACGAACTGCTCGAGACGTGTCCGACGTACGTCGAGATCGTCGAGTCCCAGCGATCTGCAGAGGAGGCCGCGGCATGAGCGGTGAAGGAGTGAAGACCGAGGAGGAGAAGGCAGCCGAGGCGCGGCGCGGGCCGGGTGCGAACGCCGCCCAGCGGCGCGGCCCGATGTCGATGGGCATGCCCACGGAGAAGTCGCAGAACTTCGGGCCGTCGGCCAAGCGCCTGCTGTCCCTGCTCCAGCCCGAGCGGGCTGCCCTGTATGCCGTGATGGCACTGGCCGTGGGCAGCGTCGCCCTCAACGCCGTGGGGCCCAAGATCCTCGGCAAGGCGACGGACCTCATCTTCGCGGGAGTGGTGGGCAAGACCCTGCCGGCCACCGCGACCCGCGACCAGGTGGTCCAGGGGTTACGCGCCCGGGGCCAGGACAACTTCGCGGACATGGTCGCCAGGATGAACCACCTCGTGCCCGGTGCCGGCATCGACTTCGGCGCGGTGGGCCGGGTGCTGCTGTTCGTCCTCGCCCTCTATGCCATCGCGAGCGTGCTGTCCTGGGCGATGGGCTGGATCCTCACCGGAGCGGTCAACCGCACGATCTTCAACCTGCGTCGCGACGTCGAGGACAAGCTCAACCGCCTCCCGCTGCCGTACTTCGACGCGCAGCCGCGTGGCGAGCTGCTCAGCCGCGTCACCAACGACATCGACAACGTCGCGCAGAGCATGCAGCAGACGCTGAGCCAGATGCTGACCTCGCTGCTCACCGTGGTCGCGATGGTCGGGATGATGCTCTACATCTCGCCGGTCCTCGCCCTGATCGCGCTGGTCACGATCCCGATCTCTATGGTCGTCACGGCCACGATCGGCAAGCGTTCGCAGAAGCACTTCGTGCAGCAGTGGAAGAGCACCGGTGAGCTGAACGCAATCGTCGAGGAGACCTTCACGGGCCACCACCTGGTCAAGGTCTTCGGCCGCCAGGACGAGGTCCGCGCGTCGTTCCGCACCAAGAACGACGACCTGTTCGACGCCGGTTTCGGCGCCCAGTTCATCAGCGGCATCATCATGCCGACGATGATGTTCATCGGGAACCTCAACTACGTCGTCATCGCCGTGGTCGGCGGGCTCCGCGTCGCGAGCGGGTCGATGAGCCTCGGTGACGTGCAGGCGTTCATCCAGTACTCGCGCCAGTTCACCCAGCCGCTGACCCAGGTCGCCTCGATGGCGAACCTGCTCCAGTCCGGGGTGGCTTCGGCTGAAAGGGTCTTTGACGTCCTCGATGCACCAGAGCAGCGGCCCGATGCGGCCGACCCGACGGCCCTGGACGACCCGCACGGACGAGTGGAGTTCCAGGACGTGTCGTTCTCCTACGACCCCGCCAACCCCCTGATCGAGCACCTCGACCTCACCGTCGAGCCCGGTCAGACGGTGGCCATCGTCGGGCCGACGGGGGCGGGCAAGACCACGCTGGTCAACCTCATCATGCGGTTCTACGAGCTGGACGCCGGCCGGATCGCCCTCGACGGGGTGGACATCACCGACCTGACCCGGCACAACCTGCGCGGCGAGATCGGCATGGTCCTGCAGGACACCTGGCTGTTCGGTGGCACGATCCGCGAGAACATCGCGTACGGCCGACCGGGTGCCAGCGAGGAGGAGGTCATCGAAGCGGCCAAGGCAACCTACGTCGACCGGTTCGTGCACTCCTTCCCCGACGGCTACGACACCGTGCTGGACGCCGAGGGTGGCAACATCAGTGCCGGCGAGAAGCAGCTCATCACCATTGCCCGGGCGTTCCTCTCCGACCCGGCGCTGCTCATCCTCGACGAGGCGACCAGCTCGGTCGACACCCGTACCGAGCTGCTGGTCCAGAAGGCGATGTCGGCGCTGCGGCACGACCGCACCAGCTTCGTCATCGCGCACCGGCTGTCCACGATCCGCGACGCGGACGTGATCCTCGTGATGCGCGATGGGCAGATCGTCGAGCAGGGTTCGCACGACGTCCTGCTCGCGAGGGGTGGCGCCTACGCGGAGCTCTATGCCGCGCAGTTCAGCGGCGCCGCCGTGGACGTCGACACCGGCGAGGCGCCGGCGGCGCCAGACCTGGCCGGCGCCAAGGTCTGAGTCCGACCCCGAGCACCAGGTGTGCCGCGTGGCCGCCTCGGCCACGCGGCATACCTGTGTGGGGGCTCAGCAGCCGGCCACGGGTTGAAGGATCCTGCGGGCCAGGATCCGCAGGATCCTTCAAACTCGCGCCCGAGCTTGGAACCGGAGGCGCTGGCCCGTGAGGCCCGCCCGGGTGCCGATTCACGGCATACGCCCTAGGTTGGGCTGAGATCCGTCGCAACGTCGCCCAGGAGCCAATCGATGACTGCCCTTGCCCCGCTCGCCCTACCGGCCGCAACCCCGTTGATCGACGCGAACTGGCTCGACTACACGCTCGTCGCGATCTACTTCGCCTTCGTGCTGGGCATCGGCGTCATGGCCAGACGCTCCGTCTCGGACTCGATCGACTTCTTCCTGTCCGGGCGCTCGCTGCCCGCGTGGGTGACCGGCCTGGCGTTCATCTCGGCCAACCTCGGTGCGGTCGAGATCATGGGGATGTCCGCCAATGGCGCGGAGATCGGTCTGCCGACGGTGCACTACTTCTGGGTCGGCGCGATCCCGGCGATGCTGTTCCTCGGCGTCGTGATGATGCCGTTCTACTACGGCTCCAAGGTCCGCTCCGTGCCGGAGTTCATGTTCCGGCGCTTCGGCACCGGTGCCCACCTCGTCAACGCCATCAGCTTTGCCTTCGCCCAGCTGCTCATCGCCGGGGTCAACCTCTACCTGCTCGGCTCGATCGTGCACGCACTGCTCGGCTGGCCCCTCTGGCTCGCGCTGATCGTGGCGGCGGCGATCGTGCTGTCCTACATCACCCTCGGAGGCCTTTCCGCGGCCATCTACAACGAGGTCCTGCAGTTCTTCGTCATCGTCGCCTCGCTCCTGCCGCTGACCCTGATCGGCCTGCACCGCGTGGGTGGCTATGGCGGTCTCAAGGACAAGATCACCGCCTTTGCCGACGCCGCACCGGCCGGAGCGAAGGTGGCCCCGGCGGCTCAGCAGCTCGAGTCGTGGCCCGGTCAGGCCCTGTCCGGCTTCGACTCGCCCTTCTGGTCGGTCGTGGGCATCGTCTTCGGCCTCGGCTTCGTGCTGTCCTTCGGCTACTGGACGACCAACTTCGTCGAGGTGCAGCGCGCGATGGCCTCGAAGTCCATCTCGGCAGCCCGCAAGACACCGATCATCGGCGCGTTCCCCAAGATGTTCGTGCCGTTCCTCGTCATCTTCCCCGGCATGGTCTCGGCGGTGCTGGTCAAGGAGATGATCGACCTCAAGGGCGGCGGCCACCCAGCCGGAGGTGCGTCAGGCGAGGGCGTGAAGTACAACGACGCCCTGCTGCTGTTGATGCGGGACATCCTCCCCAACGGCCTGCTGGGACTCGCGATCGCCGGCCTGCTCGCGGCCTTCATGGCCGGCATGGCAGCGAACATCTCGGCCTTCAACACCGTGTTCAGCTACGACCTGTGGCAGCGCTACATCCGCAAGGACCACAGCGACGACTACTACCTGCGGATCGGCCGGCTGGCCACGGCCGCGGCGACCCTCATCGCCATCTTCACCGCCACGCTGGCCAGCAACTTCTCGAACATCATGGACTACCTCCAGACGCTGTTCGGGTTCTTCAACGCCCCGCTGTTCGCCACCTTCATCCTCGGCATGTTCTGGAAGCGGATGACCCCGACGGCCGGCTGGGTCGGCCTGTCCAGCGGCACGCTGTCGGCGGTGCTGGTCGCGTTCCTCTCCGAGGATGCCTTCGGCTCGGCGAGCCAGGGCGTCATCCCGCTCTCGGGGCAGGGAGCGAGCTTCGTCGCAGCGTCGACCGCGTTCGTCGTCGACATCCTCCTCAGCATCGTGGTCAGCATGGTGACGCAGCCGAAGCCGGCATCCGAGCTCAAGGGCCTGGTCTACTCCGAGACGCCCAGGGAGGACCTCGTCGACCCGGAGGAGGCTTCAATGCCCTGGTTCCAACGCACCATGCCGCTCGCCGGCATTGCGCTCGTCATGGTCCTCATCCTCAACTTCGCGTTCTAAGGGAGGCTGCACATGTCTGACAAGAAGAACGAATCCTCGGCCAAGGCATCGGGTGGCCACACTGCCGGCGCGTTCGACATCCGCAACATCATCGGTTCCCTCCTCGGCATCTACGGCCTGCTGCTGCTCATGGCGGGGCTCTTCATGGACACCCAAGAGGCCAAGACGGGCGGTGTCAACGCCAACCTCTGGACGGGTCTCGGCCTCACGGTCGCCGGAGCAGTCTTCCTCCTCTGGGCCCGGCTCAAGCCGATCATCGTCCCGGCCGACGTCGAGCCGGTCGGGGACGACCCGACCCGTCCGGCCCCTCGCCGTCGCCCCGGCGGCCACTGAGCCACCCAGCCACGACCAGGACTGACGGGTATGCCGGGTGGTCACCACCCGGCATACCCGTCAGTGGGTCTCGTGGACGGGTTGGCGGCGCAGTGCCTGGCTGCCGGTGAAGGCGAGGACCGCCGCGGCGGCCACCCCGAGCGCTCCGCCGACCACCCACATCAGCCGTGGGCTCAGCTCGAAGAGCGCTCCGGCGAGCGGTGGCGCGATGACGGTGCCGCCGATGGAGGCCGCGCCGTAGAGGCTCTGGTACCGGCCGTGCATCCCCTCGGGCGCCCGGTCTGACGCGTGCGCCGTGGCCGTCGGCTTGTAGAGCATCTCGCCCGCGGTCACGACAGCCACGGCGACCAGCACCACCGCGATGCCCGGTGAGGGTGCCACCACCACCCACCCGACGCCGACGAGCAGGAAGCCGAGGGCGATGAGGCGTTCGGGCGGCCGTTCGCGCAGGCGGTGGGCGAGCCACGGTTCGAACAGCACGATGAGCCCACAGTTGAGCGAGATCGTCGTGCCGTAGATCCAGGGGGCGGCGCCGAGGGCCTCGAGCTGCCACGGGACGGCGGAGTAGGCGAACCGGTAGGCGGTGTCAGCGGCCACGACGGTCAGCAGGAGCAGGACGAACCGTGGATCCTGGCGGAGGGCGGCGAGCAGCCGGGTCGGGGTGCCGTCAGGCACGGGCGTGCGCGCAACGCTCGGTACGACGAACATCACGACGCCCAGCATCAGCAGGCTCGCCACGGCGTCGATCACGAAGATCGCACCGAAGTGGTGCACAGCCAAGAGCCCCCCGAGCGGTGGGCCGAGCACGGTGCCCGCGTTGTTGACGGCTCGCATCCACGCCGACGCCTGGCGACGGTGCTCGCGCGGGAGTGCGCTCGTCACGAGGGCGAACGACACCGGCCGGCCCACGCCGCCGAGGGCGCCCATGAGCGCCAGGACGACGGGCAACCCAGGGGTCGGCGTCACCGGGACGAGCAGGCAGCCGACGGCCGACGCGAGGGAGGCCAGAGCCAGCGTCGGGCGGAGTCCGAAGCGGTCGCCGACGGTCCCGCCCGCGAGGTTTCCGGCGATCATGCCCAGGCCCCAGACGGCCGCGATCGAGCCGGCGGCGCCCTCGCTCAGGCCGCGGTCCGACACCAGGTAGAGCGGGATGAAGACCCAGGCCATCGAGCCCAGCGCATTGACGAACCGGCCGACGAGGAGCCACCGGACCCAGCCGGGGAGTTCCTTCACGCCAGCGTCACCCGAGAACCGACCCTCGCCCAAGGACCCGGTGTCACCCGGTGAGCCTGGGTCACCACATGGCCTCGAGCTCTGACCGGCCCAGGGCCGGCGGCTCGTAGCGCGGCTGGTAGAGCGTCATGGTCCCCGCGCCGGGGACGACGAGCTGCACCGTCGTGCCCCACGACTGCTCGGTCACGCCGCCCTCGAACTCGGCGCCGCGCTCCTCGAGCTCGGCCATGGTCGTGGCGAGGTCGTCGCACAGCAGGGACAGGTCGAACCGCTGGTCGGTGCCGCCGACCTGCGTGCCGCCCTCGCCACCGTGGTCCCACGACGAGGGGTGCACACCGAGCTCGCTCGGCCCGGTGCGGAAGATGAGCCAGCCGCCGCCGGTGTCGGTGGCGGGGAAGCGCAAGACGTCGCGGAAGAAGTCGCGGGCCGCGGCGGGGTCCTGGGCGTAGACCAGGGTGTGCAGTGCGGTGATCATGGGACCACGGTAGAAGCCCGACGGCGCTCCAGCCCGTCGAGCACGACGTCGATCCCGAACTCGAACTCGGTCTGGTCGTCGCACCACCCCAAGGTCGAGCCGGGGTCGTCGTGCGCCACCTCGGCGAGCATCTCCACGAGGTGTGGGATCTGGGTGGCCATCGCCGCCAGCATCTCTTCCGAGGCATCGCCCGAGGCGGCGTCACCGGGGTCGAAGAGCTCCTGCGAGAAGCCGATCACGCGGCTGCCGAGGGCGTGCAGCGAGTGGTGCGCCAGGTCGTGGCTGAACCCACCGGCGCGCAGGATGCCCACCACGCCGTCGTAGTAGCGCACGATGTCGAGGTTCATCGTGGTGCGCGTCTCCAGCACGCCGGGGGCCCACCTGTGGCGGAGCAACACCTCCCGGGCGGCCAGGGCGCGTGCCCGCAGGGCCCCGCGCCAGTCGGTGGCGGGATCTGGGGAGTCGAGCGACGCCACTGCGGCGACGAGCTCGGTGGCGACCTGCTCCACCATGGCGTCCAGCAGGGCCTCCTTGCCGGCGACGTGGTTGTAGAGCGACATGGCCTCCACGCCGAGCTCCTGGCCGATCCTTCGCATCGAGACCGCCGCGATCCCCTCGGCATCCGCCACGTCCACGGCGGCCCGCATCACGCGCTCGCGGCTGAGCGGACGGCGCGGGGCGTCGCGAGTCGTGTCGCGCTCGACGGTGTCGGTCACGGGTCCTCCGGATCGGGTGCTGGTCGTCACGATGCTAGCTCTCGGCCGTTGACAGACTTACGGCGTAGGGCTAACTTACGCCGTATATTTACACCGTAAGTTTCATCTCGAGCACAGGAGCCACCATGACCGACCTCGCCCACACCAGCCCCTCCGCAGCGTCGCCGAGGGTGGCCGCCGAGCCCGCCCCGCGGCACGCCGGGCCGGCGCCCACGACGATGCGCGCGGCAGTTCACGAGCGCTACGGGCCGCCGGAGGAGGTAGTCACGGTGCGGACCGTTGCGGTGCCGGACGTCGGCCCCGACGACGTGCTCGTGCGCGTCGGCGCGGCCTCGGTCAACGCCCTCGACTGGCACTACGTGACGGGGCTGCCGATGTTCGCCCGGCCGACCCTGGGGCTGCGTCGCCCGAAGCGTCAGGTGCCCGGTGCCGACGTCGCCGGCGTCGTCGAGGCGGTAGGGGCGGCCGTTACCCGGTTCCAGCCGGGTGACCGGGTCTTCGGTGAGGTGTCGGGTGGAGCGTTCGCCGAGTTCGTCGTGGCACCGGCCGACTGGCTGGTGCCGGTGCCCGACGGCGTGGAGGTCGAGACGGCTGCAACCATCGGCGTCGCCGCCGAGACGGCCCTGCAAGGCCTGCGCGACTGGGGCCAGCTGAAAGCCGGTCAGCGGGTGCTGGTGAACGGCGCGTCGGGTGGCGTCGGCAGCTTCGCGGTCCAGCTCGCGAAGGCGCTCGGGGCGTCCCACGTGACGGCCGTGTGCAGCACGGGCAACGTCGAGGCAGCCCGCCGAGCCGGCGCTGACCGGGTCGTCGACTACACGCGAGAAGACCTCAGGGCGCTGGGGGAGACCTTCGACGTGTTCTTCGACAACGCCGGCAGCCTCACCCTGCGAGAAAGCCGTCGCCTGCTCGCTTCCGGGGGCAGCTACGTGATGGTCACCTCGCCCAAGTCGAAGTGGCTGCACCCGCTGCCGCGGTTGCTCCGGGTGCCGGTCTACTTCGCGTTCGGCAGCCAGCGCGCTCCGGCGTTCAAGGTCGCCTCGCGCAGCCGGGCCGACCTCGAATACTTGGTCGACCTGGTGGCGACGGGCCGGCTGAGCCCGGTGATGGACCGGCGGTGGGCGCTCGCCGACGCTCCCGAAGCCCTGCGGGTGCAGGGCGAGTTCCACGCCAAGGGCAAGTCGGTGGTCATTCCCTGACCGGTCCGGCCCCCGAGATCCCAGCTCTCGGGCTACTGTGCGGGCAGGAAGCCCGAGAGCTGGGATCTCGGTGAGGGCCGGGTCAGGCGAACTGCCAGGACCGCTTGCTCAGGCCGAACCAGAAGCCCTCGATGACGCTCTCGTTGTCCAGGCTGCCGGACTCGTATGCCGCGCCGAGACTCACGTACAGCGGCGCCCAGTGCTCGGTGCGCGGGTGCGCCTCACGGGCTGCCGGGGCCTTGTGCATGAAGTCGAGGATGGCGTCGACGTCCTGGCGCTCGAGGGCCTCGGCGGCCCAGTTGTCGAACTCGGCGGAGGCGGCGGGCGGGGTGCCGTCGGGGCCGCCGGCCGGGTTGAACCAGCGCAGGTTGTGGGTGGTGAAGCCGGACCCGACGATGAGGGTGCCCTGGTCGCGCAGCGGGGCGAGCTTGCGCCCGAGGTCGAACAGTGCACGCGGGTCGAGGGTCGGCATCGACATCTGCAGGACCGGGATGTCGGCGTCGGGATACATCTCGACGAGCGGCACGTAGGCGCCGTGGTCGAGGCCGCGGGTCTGGTCCTGGTGGACCGGGGTGTCGGAGGAATGCATCAGCTTCGCGACGTCCGCGGCGAGCTCGGGTGCACCCGGGGCGGCATACGTGACCTCGTAGTAGTGGCGCGGGAAGCCGTAGAAGTCGTAGACGAGGGGGACGTCGCCGGAGGTGGCGGAGAGGGACAGCGGCGCCTCCTCCCAGTGCGCCGACACCATCAGGATGTTGGTCGGCTTGTCGAACCCGCTCGACCACGTCGAGAGCTGGTCGGTCCACACCGGGTCGTCGGCCAGCGGAGGCGCGCCGTGGCTGAGGTACAGCACGGGCTGGCGGTCGGTGGTCGCGGTCTCGCTCATGCAGGAAGCATAGACCCTTATGCTTGAACCTTCAACTAAACGACCGAACCGGGAACCGAGACGCTGCGTCGCGGATTTGACCCTCTCGGATACCGTCATCCGCGATGCCGTGTCCATGCAGCGACGAATCCGCTGCACATGGGGTCAGAACAGAGGTTGAACCATGAGCACAGGGCGCAAGCTCGTCATCGTCGAGTCGCCGGCCAAGGCGAAGACGATCGGCGGCTACCTGGGCAAGGACTGGGACGTGGAGGCGTCGGTCGGTCACATCCGCGACATCCCCACCCCGTCCGAGATGCCCGCCGATATGAAGAAGGGCCCGTTCGGCCGCTTCGGCGTGGACGTCGACAACGGCTTCGAGGCCTACTACGTCGTCGACTCCGACAAGAAGAAGAAGGTCTCCGAGCTCAAGCGGCTGCTCAAGGGTGCCGACGAGCTCTACCTCGCCACTGATGAGGACCGCGAGGGCGAGGCCATCGCCTGGCACCTCCTCGAGGTCCTCCAGCCCAAGGTCCCGGTCAAGCGGATGGTCTTCCACGAGATCACCAAGGAAGCCATCCAGCGGGCCGCCAACACCACCCGCGACCTCGACGTCGCGATGGTGGACGCCCAGGAGACCCGACGCATCCTCGACCGCCTCTACGGTTACGAGGTCAGCCCGGTCCTGTGGCGCAAGGTCAAGGCCGGCCTGTCCGCTGGTCGGGTGCAGTCCGTCGCGACCCGCATGGTGGTCGAGCGAGAGCGCGACCGGATGGCCTTCGTCCGCGCGTCCTACTGGGACGTGGAGGGCGACTTCACCCCGGACGGTGCGGCCAACCAGTTCGGTGCCCGGCTCAGTGCGGTCGACGGTGCACGGGTGGCCACCGGCCGCGACTTCGCCGACGACGGGACGCTCAAGGCCAAGGGTGTCGTCCACCTCGACGAGGAGATCGCGAACTCCATTGCCGCACAGGTGATCTCGGCCCAGGTCAAGGTCACCAGCGTCCAGGAGAAGCCCTACACCCGGCGGCCGTCCGCCCCGTTCACGACGAGCACCCTCCAGCAGGAGGCCTCGCGCAAGCTGCGGCTGTCGTCCAAGAACGCCATGCGCGTCGCCCAGCGGCTCTACGAGAACGGCTACATCACCTACATGCGCACCGACAGCACCACGCTGTCGGAGGCCGCCCTCACCGCGGCACGCCAACAGGCACGGGACCTGTATGGCGCCGAGTACGTCCCCGACGCACCTCGCCGCTACGAGAAGAAGGTCAAGAACGCGCAGGAGGCGCACGAGGCCATCCGTCCCGCGGGTGACCGGTTCCGCACTCCCGCCCAGGTCGCCGGCGAGCTCCGCGGCGACGAGTTCGCCCTCTACGAGCTGATCTGGAAGCGCACCGTCGCCTCCCAGATGGCCGACGCCCGCGGGTCGACCGCGACGGTCAAGCTCGGTGGCACGCTCGAGGACGGCCGGGTCGTGGAGTTCAGCGCCTCGGGCACCGTCATCACCTTCCGCGGCTTCCTCGCGGCCTACGAAGAGGGCCGGGACGAGGAGCAGATCAGCAAGGCCCAGGAGGCCGACGAGGAGCGACGCCTGCCGCGGCTCAGCGAGGGCGTCGGGATCACCACGCTGCGCGCCGAGGCCGACGGCCACGAGACGTCTCCGCCCCCGCGCTACACCGAGGCCACCCTCGTCAAGGCCATGGAGGAGAAGGGGATCGGCCGCCCGTCGACCTACGCCTCGACGGTGGGCACCATCCAGGACCGCGGCTACGTCAACACGCGCGGCAACGCCCTCATCCCGACCTGGCTCGCCTTCGCGGTGACCCGGTTGCTCGAGGAGCACTTCGCCGAGCTGGTGGACTACGACTTCACCGCCTCGATGGAGGAGGACCTCGACCGCATCGCCGGGGGGGACGAGCAGCGGGCCCGCTGGCTGCACCGGTTCTACTTCGGTGGGGACGGCCTGGGTGTCCCTGCCGTTGGCGGAACCGGCGGCGGACTCGTCGGCGGCTCCGGCCAGGGCCTCAAGCACCTGGTCGAGGACCTCGGCGAGATCGACGCCCGCGCCATCTCCACCATCGAGATCGGCGAGGGCATCGTCGTCCGGGTCGGGCGCTACGGCCCGTACGTCGAGGAGACCGTCCCGCGCGGTGTCGACCTGTCCACCGGCGAGATGACCGACGATGCTGCCGTCACCCCGCGGCGCGCCACCATCAACGACGACATCGCACCCGACGAGATGACCCCGGCCCGGGCGCGTGCGCTGCTCGACCAGTCGGCCGACGACGGCAAGGTGCTCGGCCAGGACCCCGTCAATGGCCGCGACATCGTCGCCAAGGCCGGTCGCTACGGCCCCTACGTCACTGAGGTCCTCGACGAGGAGACGGCGGCGCTGAAGGGCAAGGCCAAGGTGAAGCCGCGCACGGCCAGCCTGTTCAAGGACATGGACCTCGCGACCCTGGACCTCGACACGGCCCTCAAGCTGCTCAGCCTGCCCCGGGTCGTCGGCGTCTCCAAGGAGGAGGACGGCACCGAGGTCGAGATCACGGCGCAGAATGGTCGCTACGGCCCCTACCTCAAGAAGGACACCGATTCCCGCTCGCTGACCACCGAGCAGCAGCTCTTCGACATCACCCTCGAGGAGGCCCTGGCGATCTACGCCCAGCCCAAGCAGCGCGGCCGCGCGTCGAGCGCCCCGCTCAAGGAGCTCGGCAACGACCCGGTGTCCGGCAAGCCGATGGTGGTCAAGGACGGCCGCTTCGGTCCCTATGTCACCGACGGCGAGACCAACTCGACGCTGCGCAAGGGCGACGAGCCCGAGTCGATCACCCCTGAGCGGGGTGCCGAGCTGCTCGCCGAGAAGCGCGCCAAGGGTCCCACCACCCGCAAGCGGGCTGCCAAGAAGACGACCAAGAAAACCGCCACCAAGAAGGCGGCGACCAAGAAGACCGCTGCCAAGAAGTCAGTGGCCAAGAAGGCGTAGGTACCCATGCCGATCGAGCCGACCACCGCCCGCCAGCTGGACCACCGGCTCGCCCGCGAGCAGTCCGACCACCGCCTGCCGTCCGTCGCGGCCGGCCTGGTCCGGGGCGGCGAGCTGGTCTGGTCCGGCGCCGTGGGCACCCTGTCGGGTCGCTCCGACGGTGAGGCCGCCACCACGGACACGCAGTACCGCATCGGCTCGATCACCAAGACCTTCGTCGGTGTCGAGGTGATGCGGCTGCGCGACGAGGGTCGGTTCGAGCTCAACGACGCGGTCAGCAGCCACCTCGACGAGACGGCGGACACCGACTTCGGTGCGGTGACCATCGCGCAGCTGCTCTCGCACACCTCGGGCCTGCAGGCCGAGACGTCGGGACCCTGGTGGGAGCGGACTCCCGGCGGCAGCTGGTCGGACCTGCTGGCCAGCCGACCGGCGCTGCGGTTCCGTCCGGGTGCGCGGTTCCACTACTCCAACATCGGGTATGCCGTCCTCGGCGAGCTCGTGGGTCGGTTCCGTGGCGTGCCGTGGGATCAGGCTGTCCGCACGAGTCTTCTTGAGCCGCTGGGGATGTCGCGCACCTCGACCCGTCCCGTCGCACGCTCCGCACCTGGTTGGGGCGTCCACCCGCTGGCCGACCTGCTGCACGTCGAACCCGAGCACGACGCCGGGGCGATGGCTCCGGCAGGGCAGCTGTGGTCCACGGTGGAGGACCTCTCGCGGTGGGCAACCTTCCTGGCCGGCGACACGGCAGACCT
Source organism: Pedococcus bigeumensis (assembly GCF_006438965.1). Classification (GTDB taxonomy): domain Bacteria; phylum Actinomycetota; class Actinomycetes; order Actinomycetales; family Dermatophilaceae; genus Pedococcus; species Pedococcus bigeumensis_A. Next base: position 234,052 of record NZ_RCZM01000005.1, on the reverse strand, counting down.
GCTCAGCGCCGACACCCTCGACGAGATGTGCCAGCCCATCGCCGTCAACGACAACCCCGCTCAGGCGTGGACGGGAGCGCACGGGCTGGGCTGGCAGGTCTGGAACCTCGACGGCGTCCGGTATGCCGGTCACGGCGGTTCGATGCCCGGCTTCCTGGCTGGGCTGCGGGTCAACCGGGTCACCGGTGACGGCTGCGTGGCCTTCGCGAACGCCACCTCGGGGATGGCGCTCGGCAACGACCTGCTGGACCTGCTGGCCTCCGCCGAACCCCTGCCCGTCACGCCGTGGTCCGCGGACGCGGGACAGGCGAGCGGGCTGGACCTGGTCGGCGACTGGTACTGGGGGACCACGGCATACGACCTGCGCCTTGCGTCGGACGGACACCTCGTCATCGGCGAGCCGGGCGCAAACCGCGGCTCGCGGTTCCGGCCCACCGAGACCGGCTGGGTGGGGCTGGACGGCTACCACGAGGGCGAACCGCTCGTCGTCGTCCTGGGCGCCGACGGGCGGCCGAGCCACCTCGACCTCGGCTCCTTCCGGTTCAGCCGGACGCCCTACGACCCGGCCGCGGACATCCCCGGCGACATCCACCCCGACCGCTGGCACTGACGCGGCACACCCCCTCGAAGCCCGTTCTGTTGGAAGGGGAACTTCCGGATATCCGGAAGTTCCCCTTCCAACAGAAGCAGCGGAGGCGGGGCGGCTGACCTGCGGCAACCGCGCGAAAACGTGCCAAACCGTGACAACCCCCTGATGTGTGCTGAGGACATGTTCTGTCAGGGTTGTGTGGCGAACCCGGCCATATCAGGCACCCCTGCGCCGTCCTAGGGTTCTGCAGAACGCGACGGCCCCATCCGTCGCACCGAGCCGCACGAGGAGGTGCCGGTTGCCCAGCGACGCCCGCCCGGACGCATCAGGAGCCCTGCTCCAGACCCGAGCGCTCACCAAGGAGTTCCGCGGCTTCCGGGCCGTCTCCGACGTCGGCCTCAGCGTCGCCGAAGGCACCGTCCACGCGCTCGTCGGGCCCAACGGCGCCGGCAAGACCACGCTGTTCAACCTGCTCACCGGTTTCCTCGCGCCGACCTCCGGCCAGATCCTGTTCCGCGGCGAGGACATCACCGGTCGCCAGCCCGAGCAGATCGCCCACCTCGGGATCGCCCGGTCGTTCCAGATCACCAGCCTCTTCGACCAGATGAGCGCCGTCGACCACGTCGAGCTGGCCCTCGCGTCGCCCACCGGGCTCGGCTACCGGTTCTGGCGGTCGTCCACCCAGATGCGCCAGTTCCGCGACCGGGCCATGGACCTGCTCGGCCAGGTCGGCCTGGCCGACCGCTCCGGGGCAGCGGCCGGCTCGCTGGCCTACGGCCAGAAGCGCGCGCTCGAGCTCGCCCTCGCCCTGGCCCTCGACCCCCAGCTCCTGCTCCTCGACGAGCCGACGGCCGGGATGGGCCTCGAGGACGTCGACCGGACCATCGCCCTCGTGAAGCAGGTCGCCGAGGGACGCACCGTCGTCTTCGTCGACCACAACATGCACGTCGTGGGGTCGCTGGCGGACACCGTGACCGTGCTGCAGTCCGGTCAGGTGCTCGCGGAGGGCAGCTACGACCAGGTGCGCAACGACGAGCGCGTCATCACCGCCTACCTCGGACAGGCAGGGTGACCCCGGTGGCTGGTGAGGTGCTCGAGGTTGCCGGGCTGTCCGCCTGGTACGGCGAGGCGCGCGTGCTGGACGACGTCGACCTGCGGGTCGCGCCCGGCGAGGTCGTCACGCTCGTGGGCCGCAACGGCGCTGGCAAGACCACCTTGCTGCGCTCGGTGATGGGCCTGCACCGCCAGGTCAGGGGAACCGTGACCTGGGCGGGCCAAGACCTCGGCAAGATGTCCGCCGACAGGCGGGCCAAGTCCGGTATCGGCTGGGTGCCTGACGACCGGGGCATCTACGCGACCTTGTCGGTCCAGGAGAACCTCCTGCTGCCCCCGGTCACGAGCAAGGCCGACGCCTGGAGCCTCGAGCAGGTCTACGAGCAGTTCCCGGTGCTGCACGAGCGACGCGACTTCCCCGGCACCAAGCTCTCCGGCGGTGAGCAGCAGATGCTGGCCATCGCCCGGGTGCTTCGCACCGGGTCGCGGCTGCTCCTGCTCGACGAGCCGTCCGAGGGCCTCGCGCCGGTGATCGTCCAGCAGATCGGCGACATCATCCGCCAGATCAAGGACCAGGGCATCTCCGTGCTGCTCGTCGAGCAGAACGTCAAGTTCGCCTCCACCGTCGCCGACCGGCACTACCTGCTGGCCCAGGGGCGGGTCGTGGAGTCGCTCGACAACGACTCGTTCCAGTCCCGCACCTCCGAGCTCCTCGAGTACCTCGGCATGTAGCACCACCCGCTCCACCACCACCTCGACCAGACCCGCAACACCCCAGGAGGGGAACATGCAGCGCACCAAGACCAGACAGACCATGGCCTTCATGGCCACCGCTGTCACCGGCAGCCTCGTGCTCGCCGCCTGTGGCGGGGCCGGCGGCCCCAGCTCAGGCGGCGGCAAGATCAGTGACGACAAGGTCGTCATCGGGCTGCTCAACGACCAGTCCGGCGTCTACAAGGACCTGTCCGGCCCCAACTCCAAGGTCGCGATCCAGATGGCGATCGACGACTACAAGGCCAAGTACGGCGACAAGGCCGTCGCCAAGGACATCGAGATCGTCTCGGCGGACCACCAGAACAAGCCCGACGTGGCCAACACCAAGGCCCAGGAGATGTACGACCGCGACAAGGCCGACATCATCCTCGACGTGCCGACCTCGTCGGCCGCGCTCGCCGTCGCGACGCAGGCCAAGGCCAAGAAGAAGCTGTTCATCGACATCGGCGCCGGCACCACCGCGCTCACCGGCAAGTCCTGCAACAAGTACACCTTCCACTGGGCCTACGACACCTACATGCTCGCCTCGGGCGCCGGCGCCGCCCTGGTCGAGGGTGGCGGCAAGAACTGGTCGATCGTCTACCCCGACTACGCGTTCGGTCAGGACATGACCAAGTCGTTCAGCGCCGCCGTCGAGCGCGCCGGTGGCACCGTCCAGCAGAAGATCGCCACGCCGTTCCCGAACGAGAACTTCTCGACCTTCATCACCAAGGCCGGCTCCTCCAAGCCCGACGTCATCGGGATCATGGCCGCCGGTGGAGACCTCGTGAACTTCGTCAAGCAGTACAACCAGGCAGGGATGGCCGACCAGGCCAAGCTCGCCGTCGGCCTGATGTTCATCACCGACATCCACAGCCTCGGTGTCGACCAGTTCAAGGGCACCACGTTCACCGACGCGTGGTACTGGAACTTCGACGCCCAGAACAAGGCGTGGGCCGACAAGTTCAAGGCCAAGACCAACACCCGCCCTTCGTTCGCCCACGCGGGCAACTACTCGGCCGCGTTCAACTACCTCGAGGCCATCCAGGCGTCCGGTACCGACAACTCCGACGCCGTCGTGAAGCAGCTCGAGGGCAAGAAGATCAACGACATGTTCCTGCGCAACGGCGAGGTCCGTGCGGCCGACCACAACGTCATCCACGACGTCTACCAGGTCAAGGTCAAGAGCAAGGACCAGGTCAAGGAGGACTGGGACTACGAAGAGGTCGTCAAGACCATCCCCGCCTCCGACGCCTACGGCCCGGCCTCGCCCGACTGCAAGATGTGACCGTAGTTCACCAAGGCTGAGAGGTATGCCGCCCGCGCGCCTGGGCGGGCGGCATACCTCCTCTGAGCCGCACCGAAGCCCTACGCACCGACCACGGGAAGACGCCATGACCGCCTTCATCCAGTACACGCTCCAGGGCCTGGCCCTGGGCGGTTTCTACGCGCTGGCCGCGCTGGGACTGGCCGTGATCTTCGGTGTCCTCGGGGTCGTGAACTTCAGCCACGGTGCCTGCTTCATGCTCGGCGCCGTGGGCGCGGCCGTCCTGCTCGACTCCACGGGGCTGGGCTTCTGGTGGGCGCTGCCGATCATGACCATCGCGATGTTCCTGTTCGGTGTGCTGATGGAACGGCTGCTGGTCCAGTGGCTGCTCCGGCTCGACCCGCTCTACAACTTCCTGCTGACCTTCGGCCTGACGCTGCTGCTGGTTGACGTGGTCAAGCGCAAGTACGGCGTCTCCGGACTGCCCTACCCGCTGCCGGCCGGTCTGCAGGGCCGGTTCACGATGGGGTCGGTCTCGCTGTCGACCTACCAGGTGTTCGCGGCGGTCTTCTCGATCGTCGTCTGCCTCGCCGTCTGGCTGGTCCTTACCAAGACCCGGGTGGGCATGATCGTCCGTGCTTCGACCGAGGACGCAGAACGGTCGCGAGCCCTCGGCATCAACGTGAGCCGTTGGGTGACACCGGTTTTCGGCTTCGGCATCGCTCTTGCCGGACTCGCCGGGGTGCTGCGCGCGCCGACCGGTTCGGTCAACGCCGACATGGGCAGCTTCTTCATCATCATCCTGTTCGCCGTCGTCGTGATCGGCGGTCTGGGTTCGATCCTGGGCGCCGTCGTGGCCGGGTTCCTGGTGGGTCTCGTGGAGGCCTACGGCCAGGGGTATGCCGGCCGGTTCAGCCAGGTCTTCATCTTCATGCTCATGGCGCTGGTGGTACTTGTCCGGCCCTCGGGTCTGTTCGGCCGTGAGGAGGCTGCGTCTTGAGCTCCCTGACAGCGAAGCGAGCACACGAGCGAGGTACGAGCGAGGCGCGGAGCAAGCGCGGAAGGGAGCAATCCACATGAGTTCGCAACTGGAGCACAAGGTGGACGTCGAGCTGCCTGCCGCGCCCGTCACCGTGGCACAGCGTCCGGTGGTCCGCTGGGTGATGCTGGCCGTCGGGCTGGTGGTGACCCTGGCGCTCCCGTGGTTCGTCTACCCGCCGGTGGCGATGGACATCGCGGCCTGGGCGCTGTTTGCGATCTCGGTCGACCTGCTGCTGGGCTACACCGGGCTGCTGTCCTTCGGGCATGCCGCCTTCTGGGGCACGTCGGCTTACACGACCGGGCTCATCGCCAGCAACCTGGGCCTGCCCTTCCCCGTCGCCATCCTCGGGGGCGCGATCGTTGCGATGCTGCTGGCGGTGCCGATCGGCTACCTGTCGGTCAAGCGCACCGGCATCTACTTCGCGATGGTGACCCTGGCGTTCGCGCAGATGGTCTACTTCATCGCCAACCAGTGGCGCTCGGTGACCGGCGGCGAGAACGGCCTCCAGGGGATCCCCAAGAACCTCGGCCCGCTGACCGACACGATCAACGCGGACTCGTTCTACTTCTACTACGCGGCGCTGCCGATCATCTTGCTCGGTGTCTTCATCGCCTGGCGCACGGTGAACAGCCCGTTCGGTCGGGTGCTCGTCGCGATCCGGGACAACCCCGCCCGGGCCAGGGCGCTCGGGTACGACGTGGAGCGGTACAAGATCATGGCGTTCGTGCTGTCGGCCGGGCTCGCGGGTCTGGCTGGCGGGGTGTTCTCCATCAGCCACGGGTTCGCCTCGCTGCAGGAGCTGATCTGGACCACGTCGGGCAAGGTCGTGCTCATCACGGTCCTCGGCGGCATCGGCACGCTCTGGGGCGCCGTGGTCGGCGCCGCGCTGGTGGTCACCCTCGAGGACCAGCTCGCGTCGTCAGGGTTCAACGGGATCGGCATCGTGACCGGTGCGATCTTCGTGGTCATCGTGCTGGCCTTCCGGCACGGCATCTGGGGCACCGCTCGCAACGGCCTCAACGCGTGGCTCCGCAAGCGCCGGCACGCCCGCGACGTTTGACGCACTGACCCGCCGCGGCCAATCCCATCGCCATCGCCGACGTGTTGCCGCGAGATGGTCATCGAGGCGCGGGAATCGGCATCGGTGACCACCGCAGAGCAACAGGTCGCCAACAGCTCGACATGTTGCCGCGAGGTGGTCATCGAGGCGCCAGGTTCCGCGTCGGTGACCACCACAGAGCAACAAGTCCCTCATGCTGCGACTTGTTGCCGCGAGATGGTCATCGAGGCGCGGCAAACGGCACCGGTGACCACTTCAGAGCAACAGGTCCGCAAGGGAGCAACACGTCGTTCAGCAGCGCCCAAGGTCAGGACGTGCGGTCGACGAGCTCGGCCACGCCGTCGAGGATGGTGCGCAGCCCGAAGTCGAGCTCGGTCTCGAAGAAGTCCTCGTCGTCGTCCATCATCGCCTCGCGAGCAGCGGCCACGATCCGGGGGAAGCGGACCGGGTCGACGAGCTGGGCGAGGTTCTGCGGGTAGTCGTCGCCGCCGTCCTGTGACTCGCCGGTCTCGCTGATGAAGCCCAGCTGGAGGGACTGCCGGATGTGGTGCTGGACGTAGCCGTCGACGAGCAGCATCGACGAGAGCTGTTGCTGTGACGTCAGTTTCGTGCCGGCGAAGGCCTGCAGCCCGCACTCGGTCCAAGCCGTGGCGTTCGGCGTCGCAGGTGGCTCGGTGAGGGGGATGAGCACCGACCAGGGGTGAGCAAGACGGACGGCGGCGATCGCGCGCGCCCAGCGCTCGAGCCGGCCGCGCCAGCCGCCCCGTGCGGTGACCGACATGTCCGGCGGGCCGTAGGCGATGTCGAGCATCACGGCATACAGCTCGTCCTTGGAGTCGACGTAGCGGTAGAGGGACATCGTGGTCAGGCCCAGGGCCTGCGCCACAGCCTTCATCGAGACCGCGCCGAGGCCCTCGCGATCGGCGAGCGCGACGGCTGCCTCGCCGATCTCCTGGATGGAGCGACCCGGCTTGGGCCCACGACGCCCGGGCGCCTCCACGCCCCACATCAGCTGCAGGTAGCGCGCCACCTCCAGCGGCGGGCGGGTCGGCTCGGTCTGCGGGTCGGTCACGAGGGAAGTCTAGGGGACTTCCCGAGAAACTGCTTGCATCGCAGACAATTCTGCCCTACCTTCCGTGTATCAGTTAAACACTATGCAACATACACAGATAGGAGACGGCTGATGCCGACCCCACCCACTGCCGGACGACGCGAGTGGACCGCCCTCGCCGTCCTCTGCCTGCCCCTGCTCGTCGCGTCGATGGACGTGTCGGTGCTCTTCTTCGCGGTCCCGTTCATCGCCCGGGACCTCGACCCGTCGGCAACGCAGATGTTGTGGATCTTCGACATCTATGGCTTCGTCCTGGCCGGGCTGCTGCTCACCATGGGCTCGATCGGGGACCGGATCGGTCGGCGCCGGCTGCTGCTGATCGGAGCTGCCACCTTCTCCGCGGCCTCGCTCGTCGCGGCCTACAGCACCAGCGCCGCGATGCTCATCGGCGCCCGTGCTCTGCTCGGAGTGGGCGGCGCCACCCTCATGCCGAGCACCCTCGCCCTCATCCGCAACCTGTTCCACGACGAGCGCGACCGGGGCAAGGCGATCGCGGTGTGGAGCGCCGTGATGTCCGGTGGCGTCGGCCTCGGCCCGGTGCTGGGTGGGGTGCTGCTCGAGCACTTCTGGTGGGGTTCGGTCTTCCTCATCAACGTGCCGGTGATGGCGCTGCTCCTCGTCGCCGGACCGGTGCTGCTTCCCGAGTTCCGCGCGACCGAGCGACGCCCCTTCGACCTGTGGAGCGCCGTCGTCTCGCTGGCCGCGGTGCTGCCGTTCATCTACGGGGTCAAGTCCACCGCCACCGACGGGTGGTCCGTGCTTGCGACCGCGATGGGGGTATGCGGTGTGGTCCTGGGAGCTGTCTTCGTCCGCCGCCAGCGCGCCACGGCGCACCCGATGGTTGACCCGGCCCTGTTTCGGGACCGGCGCGTGGGGGGCGCCGTCGTCGTCAACGTCGTGGGAATGTTCGGCGTGATGGGCAACGCGATCGTCATGACGCAGTACCTCCAGTCGGTGCTGGGCATGAGCCCACTTCGGGCGGCCCTGTGGGGTCTCGCACCGTCGGTCGCCGTCGGTGCGGCTGCCCCCGTGGCTGCAACCTTGTCCGCAAAACTGGGACGGGCCCGGGTCATGGCCAGCGGGTTCGCAGTCGCCGCAACGGGATTCATGATCCTCGCCACGGTCCACAACGGGAGCCCGTTGGCGGTCGTCCTGGTCGGAGCCGGGGTCGTGGCGTGCGGCACCGTCGCGATCCTGACCCTCGTCACGGACTACGTCCTGGGGGTGGCCCCGCCCGAGCGGGCGGGCGCAGTGAGCGGCCTGTTCGAGACCACCAGCGAGTTCGGCGGGGCGCTCGGCATCGCCATCCTCGGCAGCGTCCTGGCCGCCGGCTACCGCAGCCGTGTCGACGACCTGCTCCCGGCCGGGCTCCCCGGAGCCGCGCACGCGGCCGCGCACGACAGCCTCGCGGGCGCTGTCGTGGCGGCCACCCAGGTGCCCGGGCAGCCAGGTGAGGCGATCCTGCAGGCCAGCCGTACGGCATACCTGTCCGGGATGCGGGTGACCGAGATCGTCGCCGCAGTCACGATGCTCGCCATGGCCCTCGTCACGGGTCACCTCCTCAGGGGTGGCGAGCCCACCTCGCTGCCGGTCCCGGAGAAGGAACTTGACCCTCACGCGCCGTGAGGCGTCACAGTGGTCCCATGACCGAGAGGACACAGACCCTGCTTACCGTGGGGCAGGTGGCCGAGCGGCTCGAGATCACGGTGCGAACGCTGCACCACTACGACGAGATCGAGCTGCTGCAGCCGAGCGAGCGATCGCCGGCCGGCTACCGGCTCTACACCGAGGCCGACCTCACGCGCCTGCAGCACGTGGTGGTCTACCGCCGCCTCGGGTTCGCCCTGGAGGAGATCGCACTCCTGCTGGACCACCCCGAGAGCGTCGGGCAGCACCTGCGTCGTCAACGCGCAGCGGTCCAGCACCGGCTCGACGAGATGCGCGACCTCGTCACGGCCATCGACCGAGCACTGGAGAGAGAGATGAACGACGAACACGCCACCACCGAGGACATGAAGGAGCTCTTCGGAGAAGGCTTCGAGGACGCCCAGGCCGAGGCGGAGCAACGGTGGGGGGACAGCGACGCGTGGCAGCAGTCGCAACGGCGCACCAAGGGCTACACGAAGGCCGACTGGGAGCAGGTGAAGGCCGAGAGCGACGCCCTCCACAAGGGGTTCACCGACGCCATGGATGCCGGTGAGCCACCCACGAGCGACGCCGCGATGGATGCGGCCGAGGCGCACCGGCTCAACATCAACGAGCGGTTCTACGACTGCCCGCCGCAGTTCCACCGCAACCTCGCCGACATGTACGTCAGCGACCCGCGGTTCACGGCGACGTACGACGAGATCCGCCCGGGGATGGCGCACTACGTCCGTGACGCGATCCACGCGAACGCGGACCGCCAGGAGCGGCAGGGGGGCTGACCACAAGGAAGGTGGCCAGCGGGGCTGTCGGAGCGATCCGGCGGCCCCGCTGGCTACCCTCTGACGATGAGTCCTTCGGCCGTCGACTTCGGTGCCGTGCCGTGGCCGGTGCGCACCCGCCGGACCTCGCTGCGGCCAGTCCGCCCGGACGACCGAGAGGCGGTGCACGCCCACCGAGGGCTCGACGAGGTCGCGACCTACCTGAGCCGTGGGCCGCTCGATCTCGACGAGGTCGCCGAACGGATCGCCAGCGACCTGGCACGCGCCCGACCGGGGCACCCCGAGCCGCTCCTCGGGCTGGTCATCGAGGTCGACGGCGCCGTGGTGGGGGACGCGATGGTGCGCCTCGAGCCCGATGGTCCCGACGGCTGGGCTGCCTTCCTCGGCTACACGATCCATCCGGGCCTGGCGGGGAGCGGACTCGCGACCGAGGTGGCCGAGGCCTTGGTGCGGCTGTGCTTCGCGTACCTCGACGTCGCCGTGGTCAAGGCCGACGTCTTCGTGCCGCACCGCGCGTCGCAGCGGGTGCTCGAGAAGGCCGGCCTGCGCCGGGTCGCGGAGAAGCCCGCCGGCAGCGACGGTGACGGACACCCCCGGATGGACGACTACGTGTATGCCGTGACGGCGGCCGAGTGGGCTGCGTCGGCGCCCGGGGACGGCGGCCGGTCGCCCGGGTGAGGTACTACGACCATCGCCCAATATCGCGCGGCCATGACCCGACCGCACTGTGGATCCGTCACACTCCTACACGGAAGGATCCATCATGAAGCGCACCACGATCACCCTGGCCGCCCTATTGGCCGCTCTTGTCCCGGCAGCGGTCGGGCTGTGGGGCAACGCCTCGTTCTCCCAGGCGGTGCCCGTCCGTGTGCCTGCCAGTGCGCAGGTGGTCACGCCCACCAGCCCGGCGACCACCACGGACGACCATGGCGGCGACACGCCCCGCGACCAGCGCACCGAGCCCGGTGACGACCGCGACGACCGGTCGGCGACCTCGACGAGGACCGCCACCCCGAGCGGAACCAGCACGACCGAGGCCGGCGACGACCACGGCGGCGACACCCCACGCGACCAGCGCACCGAGCCCGGCGACGACCGCGACTCCGGCTCCGGCGGCGCAGGCTCGGGTTCGGACGACAGCTCAGGTTCGGGCTCGGGTTCGGGTTCGGATGACAGCTCAACCAGCAGCGGTTCGGGCCACTCGGGTTCGGACGACTCGGGTTCCGGCAGCTCGGGACACTCCGGCTCCGACGACAGCGGGTCCGACGACCACGGCGGCCACGGAAGCGACGACTGAATGGACCACAGCACCACCCCGGTCGCCTCGACGCAGCCCCTGAGCGTCGAGGCGGCTGAGGCTGCTCCTTGGGTGACGGTCTCGCGTCGACGGGAGACGGCGGCAGCGCAGGCGCCGGTCAACCCGCGGCGGGTGCTCATTCAGGTCGGCGCCGGCCTCGCCGTGGTGCTGCTGGTGGTTGGACTCCTCGGTTCGTGGGCCGCCCAGCGCCTCGCCGAGCGCGAAGCGGTGACCGATGCCGCGACGATCGCCGACGTCCTGGCCGAGGCGGTGATCACCCCATCCCTGACCGATGGGCTGGCCGACGGCGACCCCGCCGCGGTGGCGGCGATGGATGCCGTGGTCCGCGAGCGGGTCCTCGGGGCTCGGATCACCAGGGTGAAGCTGTGGTCGCCCACGGGTCAGGTCCTCTACGCCGACGAGCCCCAGCTGGTGGGCCGGACGTTCCCCCTCAGCGACAACCAGCGCCTCGCGATCTCCCAGCCCCAGACCAAGGCGGAGGTGTCCGAGCTCGACTCGTCGGAGAACGAGTTCGAGACCGGTGGGCGAGCGCTCGAGGTCTACCGCCCGGTGTGGACCCCGAGCGGCCGCGAGCTGCTCTTCGAGACGTACTCCCCGTACGACTCGGTCAGGGAGCGCAGCGGTCAGCTGTGGCGCGGCTTCGCCGGTGTCACGGTCAGCAGCCTGCTGATGCTCGTCGTCCTGACAGCGCCCATCCTGTGGCGCCTGTTGCGCCGGCTCGGCGAGGCCCAGCGCCAGCGCGAGCGCCTGCTCGAACGCACGGTGGAGGCCTCCGACGCCGAGCGCCGGCGGATAGCGGCAACCCTCCACGACGGTCCCGTCCAGGAGCTGGTGGCCTCGGCCTTCGTTGCTGCAGGGTCGGCGGCCAAGGCGGAGTCGTCGGGGCAGCCACGGATGGCGGACGACCTGCGCGGGCTGGCTGCCTCGGTGCGCGGCAACATCCGCACGCTGCGGAGCCTGCTCGTCGACATCTACCCCCCGAGCCTGGCCAGCTCCGGGCTCGCCACCGCGCTCGCGGACCTCGCGCAGACGGGTGCGTCGCGCGGGCTCACGGTGCACCTCGACGTGGCCGACGCGGACGACCTCGGGCTGGGGCAGGACGAGGAGCGTCTCGTCTACCGCGTGGCCCAGGAGTGCCTGCGCAACAGTGCCACCCACGCCGCCCCGTGCACCGCGACGATCCGGCTCGCCCGCGAGGACGACCGGGTCGTCCTCGACGTCCTCGACGACGGCCCGGGTTTCGACACCGCACGGCTCGATGACCCGGAGGGCGGCCACTTCGGCCTGCGGGTGCTGGCCGACCTCGCGAGCGACGCAGGTGCCGACCTCCAGGTCGCCTCCCGGCCCGGCTCCGGCACCCACTGGCGGCTCGCCGTCGAGCCGGGCGGCACGGCGTGATCCGGGTGCTCGTGGTGGACGACCACGCCATGGTGCGCACCGGCCTCGCTGCTCTGCTCGAGGCCAGCGACGACGTCACGGTGGTGGGTCAGGCGGGCGATGGTCGCGAGGCGCGCACCGTCGCGGTCGAGACCCGGCCGGACGTCGTGCTCATGGACCTGTCGATGCCGGTGATGGACGGCGCCGAAGCCACCCGTGAGCTGCTGGCCGCCGTGCCCGACGCCAAGGTGGTCATCCTCACCTCCTTCTCCGACCGCCGCCGCGTCAGCGAGGCGCTCGAGGCGGGCGCGGTCGGCTACCAGCTCAAGGACTGCGAACCCGCCGAGCTGCTCGGCGCCGTGCGGGCAGCAGCCGCCGGCCATGTGCCCCTCGACCCCCGAGTGGCCAGAGTGCTCCTGCCGGCACAGGCGGGGCGACCGGCCGACGGGCTGAGTCCTCGCGAGCAGCAGGTGCTGCGGCTGGTCGCCGACGGGCTGGCCAACAAGCAGATCGGCCGGGCGCTGGGCATCACCGAACGCACCGTCAAGGCACACCTGGGCAAGGTCTTCCGCCAGATCGGTGTGGTCGACCGGACGAGCGCCGCCCTGTGGGCCCGCGACCATCTCGACACGGACGCCTGAACGGCCGAGCAGCGCCGGGCGTACGCGGAATGCTGCCGAGCAGCACCAGCCGCACCGCCGAGCAGCACCAGCCGCACCGGCGATGGTCCAGACTGTGGCGCTGTGCCCCGTGACCCCGCCCGAGCAGGCCACCGCCGGCTGCGCCGGGTAGCGCTGCTGGGCGCCGTTGCCGCGCTGACGGTCGTCGTGGCGGCGGTGGGCGACGCGCTCTGGGTCGTGCACCGCATGCCGACGGTCGCGGTGGCCGCTCCTGGTTCGGGGGAGGGGACGAGCTACCTCCTCCTCGCCTCCGACTCCCGCGAGCGGCTCACGACGGCCGACCGGGCGCGGTACCGCGACGGCAACCAACCATCCGGCGAGCGCGCCGACCTGGTGCTGGTGCTGAGGGTGCCGGTGGACGGGCGGCCCAGTGTCTACTCGCTCCCGCGCGACCTCTACGTCGGTCAGCAGCGGGACCGGCCGCACCGGCTCGGCCTCTCCCTCCAGGACGGCCCCCAGGCGATCGTCGACAGCCTCTGCAGCGATGTCGGCGTGGGGGTCGACCACGTCCTCATCGCAGACATGGATGCCCTCGTCGGGCTCGTCGACAGCACCGGACCGGTCACCGTGCGGACCGCGGCTCCCGTCCGGGACCGCTGGGCCGCCCTGTCGCTCGAGCAGCCGGGACTGCACCGTCTCCACGGTCGGCAGGCCTTGGCCTGGGTGCGGTCCCGCCATCCCGAGGTGCTCGTGGACGGTCGATGGGTGCCCGATGCCACGTCCGACCCGACGCGCACGAGTCATGCCGTCGAGGTGCTGACCCAGGTGCGGGCGCATCTCGACGACCCCATGTCGGTGCAGCGCGGGGCGTGGGAGGTCGGCCCGCGGCTGCGCCGCGACCGTGGCCTCGGTGCCGCCGAGCTCCTTCGCCTCGGCGACGCGCTCGGTGCGGCCACGCGGGCGAACCGCCTCGTGTCGGTGCCGGCCCGACTCAGCGGCACGGAGGTGCCGTTCGCCTTTGTCACCCCCGAGACCAGGCAGGCCCTCCAGCCCCTGCGCAGCCGGTCGTGCCCTGCCCCCGGCTGACACGATCTGGTCTCAATGGTCCCGAAATCGGGCAGACGCACCCGGATGGGTGGTCTGGCCGATACCTTCTCGCGCGAGGGGTTCGATCCATCCACACTTTGCGAGGTATCTCAGTGCGCTCTGCCCATGTCCGCATGTCCGTGGCCGTTGTGGCCCTGTCCCTGGGTGGTGCGGTCCTCGTGGCCGGCGCGGCCCAGGCGGTACCGGCCACCACCATCGTCGTGCAGAACGAGGACGGCGTGGTCTTTGCCGACCAGCCGCTGCAGGTGTCCGGCACCTGCGCGCCCGGCGCCACCACCGCCGTCGTCGCGTTCGAGCAGGATGGCGACACGGTCGCAGAGAAGTCCGTCGACCTTGCCAACGACGGTGCCTGGAGCACCAGCCTCGACATCTCCGACGCCGTCGACGACGTCGCCACGGCGAGCGTCGACTGCTTCGCCTACGGCTCGGTCGACCCGATCGGCAGCGCGTCCGAGGAGGTCTTCGTCTTCCCCACCGACATCAAGGTCTTCGAAGTCACCGTCTCCCCGTCCAAGGTTCGCATCGGCGCGCCGTTCACCATCAGCGGCCTCTGCCCGGCCGGCACGACGGTCGCCTCGGTGGCGGCCGGTGGCGAGGACGACGATGACCCGTTCCTGTCCAAGACCGTGACGCCGGCCGCCAGCGGTGCGGTCAGCTACACCTCCAAGATCCCGACCAAGGGTGTCAAGCCGGGTCCGGCCATCGCCGTCATCGCCTGTGGCGTCGACGCCGGTACGGCCTTCGGCATGGAGACCCTTGTCGCGGCCGCCCCCACGGCGTTCGGCCTGGGCGAGTTCACGATCCTGGCCGCTCCCGCGGCCGCTGCGGTCCCGGCCGTGCAGGATCCGACCCTGGCCAACACGGGCTCGGACAACGCGCCTCTGGTGGCGCTCGGTGCCGGCCTGCTGGTGCTCGGGGTGGGCGCCCACCGGGCCCGCCGCGTCCTGCGCTGACCAACGAGCGTCCTGCGCTGACCAACGACAGGTATGCCGCGTGGCCGAGCCGGCCACGCGGCATACCTCGCGCGTGGGGCCTGTCCGCCTGCTGGCCTAGGCTCGCCCCGTGACCGACGGACTCTTCATCGCCTTCGAGGGCGGCGACGGCGCGGGCAAGTCCACCCAGGTGGCCCTGCTCCGCGAGGCCTTCGAGACCGCTGGGCGCACGGTGACGATCACCCGTCAGCCCGGTGGCACCGACCTCGGCCGGGAGATCCGCGACCTGGTGCTGCACGGTGCGCACGTGGCGCCACGGGCCGAGGCGCTGCTGTTCGCTGCCGACAAGGCGCACCACGTCGACCAGCTGATCCGGCCCGCACTCGATCGTGGCGAGGTGGTGCTGACCGACCGCTACACGGACTCGGCCGTCGCCTACCAAGGAGCGGGCCGTGACCTCGGTGCCCAGGAGATCCACGACCTCAACATGTGGGCGGTCGACGACCTGGTGCCCGACCTGACCGTCGTCGTCGACGTGTCGGCGCAGGAGGGCCGCCGCCGACGCGGCGACGTCCACGACCGGCTCGAGGCCGAGGAGGACACCTTCCACGACGCGATCCGCGCGCACTACCTGGCGATGGCCCAGGGCAACCCGCAGCGCTACATCGTGGTGGACGGCACGCACGCACCTGACGAGATCCACGCGCAGGTGCTCGAGCGGCTGCGCGCCATGGGGGCCCTGCCGTGACCGTGTGGCGCGACGTCATCGGCCAGGACACGGCTGTCGCCACCCTGCAGCGGGCGGTCACCGACACCACCGCGATGACCCATGCCTGGTTGCTCACCGGACCGCCCGGGTCAGGGCGATCGGTGGCGGCGCGCGCCTTCGCCGCCGCGCTGGAGTGCCCGCAGCACGGCTGCGGCGAGTGCCGCGAGTGCCGCACGGCCGTGGACGGCACCCACGCAGACGTGGATGTCATTGCCACTGAAGGACTTTCGATCAAGGTCGAGCAGGCTCGCGAGCTGGCTGCGATGTCGGCCCTGCGGCCGTCGGTGGGTCCGTGGCGGGTCATCATCATCGAGGATGCCGACCGCCTGACCGAGCGTGCCGCCGACGCGCTGCTCAAGGCCATCGAGGAGCCGGTGGCCCGCACCGTGTGGATCCTCTGCGCCCCGTCGCTGGAGGACGTCGTCATCACCATCCGGTCGCGCTCGCGGCACGTCCGGCTTCGCACGCCCCCCGCCGAGGCGGTGGCCGAGCTGCTCAACCGCCGCGACGGGGTCGAGATGCCGATGGCGATGTATGCCGCGCGGGCGGCCCAGAGCCACGTGGGCCTCGCCCGGCGGCTGGCCCGCGACGAGGGTGCCCGGATCCGGCGCCGCGACGTGATCAGCCTGGCTGGCCGGATCCACGGGGTCGGTGACGCGATCGGTGCCGCCGCAGACCTCGCCTCGATCGCCGACGAGGAGTCCACGGCGGCCGCCTCCGAGCGTGACTCCGCGGAGCGACAGCGGCTCATGGAGGTGCTGGGGGCGGACCCGTCGGCGCGCACCCAGCCGCCGCACATCCGCAGCCAGCTCTCGGGGCTGGAGAAGGACCAGAAGGCCCGGGCCACGCGGCACTCGCGCGACGTCCTCGACCGGTCGCTCGTCGACCTGCTGTCGGTCTACCGTGACGCGCTCATCCTGCACAGTGGCGCGGCCCTCGGACTGGTCAACCAGGACAGCCTGCCCATCGTGCAGGGGGTGGCCCGGTCGATGAGTGCCGAGCAGCTGCTCCTGGCGATGGATGCCATCGGCACGGCTCGGGAACGGATCGGTCTCAACGTCGCGCCGCTGCTGGCGCTGGAGGCGATGGCGATCTCACTTCGCGTGCCGCGGTGAGCCGTCGCCAGCAGGCCGGGATACCGTCGAGCGCATGACGGTGAAGGGACGAGTACTGGTGGCCGCTGCCGCCGCGCTGGCAGTCAGCCTGTCCGGCTGTTCCCTGCTGACCGGCGATTCTGAGCAAGCCGCGACCCCGCTGCCGAGCACGGAGCGCACGCCACCGCCAGGGGCCGAGGGCCTCGCGAAGTTCTACGGCCAGACGTTGGACTGGAAGAGCTGTGCGGGCGGGGAGTGCGCCGGTCTGTCGGTCCCGATGGACTACGCCAAGCCCGACGGCGAGGCGATCACCATCCAGCTGCTGCGGGTGCGCGCGTCGAAGAAGTCGCAGCGACTGGGCTCGCTGGTCGTGAACCCGGGCGGCCCCGGCGCCTCGGGGATCGACTACGCCCGGGCGGCCGACTTCATCGTGGGCAAACCGGTGCGCCAACGCTTCGACGTCGTCGGCTTCGACCCGCGGGGGGTGCAGCGCTCGAGCCCGGTCGACTGCCTCTCCGACGAGGAGATGGACGGCTTCCTCGCCCAGGACCCGACGCCCGATGACGCCACCGAGGTGGCCAAGTACCTCGGGTCGATGAAGGTGCTCGGCGAGGGCTGCCTCCAGCGCACCGGCCCCCTCCTGGGCCACATCTCCACCATCGACACGGCCAAGGACATGGACATCCTCCGGTCCGCCCTCGGGGACGCCAAGCTCAACTACCTCGGCAAGTCCTACGGCACCCAGCTCGGGGCGGTCTATGCAGGGCTGTTCCCGAAGCTGGTCGGACGCTTCGTCCTCGACGGCGTCCTCCCGCCCGACCTGAGCGCCGAGGAGGGTGCCGTGGGCCAGGCCGAGGGCTTCGAGCGTGCGGCGCACGCCTGGGCCAAGGACTGCGTCGCCAGCGGCGACTGCCCGATCGGTGACTCCGAGTCTCAGGTGATGTCGGGGCTCGGCGACCTGCTCAAGCGGCTCGACGTGACTCCCGTGCCGATGCGCGACGGGCGTGAGTCCGAGCTCACGGAGGGCTGGGCGACCCTTGGCGTCGCGCAGGCGATGTACGACCAGGGCTCGTGGGGTGCGCTCACCGACGCGATCCGCGAGGTCGTCACCAAGGACACCGGCACCCAGCTGATGCAGATCGCCGACCAGTACGCCCGGCGCGACCCCTCCGGCAGGTACACCGACAACCTGCTCGAGGCGTTCTACGCGATCAGCTGCCTCGACACCCCCGGCCGCCCCGACGCGAAGTTCTACGAGGACATCGTCGCCAAGGCCAGCGTGAAGGCGCCCGTCTTCGGCCCGGCGCTGGCGTGGGGCGCGGCCACGTGCAGCAGCTGGCCGGTGAAGGAGGGGCCGGGCCCGCGCAAGATCAGCGCCGAGGGCAGCGGACCGATCGTGGTCATCGGCACCACGCGCGACCCGGCGACGCCCTACGAGTGGGCGGTGCGCGAGCGTGACCAGCTCGCCAACGCGCGGCTGCTGACCTTCGACGGTGACGGCCACACCGCCTACACGCGGTCCAACAAGTGCATCGACAACGCGGTCAACGACTACTACACGAGCGGCAAGGTCCCGGCGGACAACACCAAGTGCTGACCGGTATGCCGCGTGGTCGCCGTCGCGACCAGGCTGCTGTGCCTGGCCGGCTGAGAGAGGCGAGCACGCGGCATACCGAGCTGTTGGTCAGCGGAAGGCGTAGACCACGGTGACGGTCACGCCGACGTTCGTGCTGCCGGCCTGGATCGGGACGGGCGAGGAGTCCGCTGCCTTGGCGGCGGCCCGCATGTCGTAGTTGACCGGGGGCGGGTCGGCGACGGTCTCGGTGATGCTAACGACGGCGCCGAGGTCGCGGCCGGAGGCCTTGGCGTACTGCTCCGCCTTGGTCTTGGCGTTCGCCACGGCCTGGTCGCGGGCGGCGGTGAGGAGCTTGCCGTTGTCCTCCAGGTCGAGGCTGACCCCGTTGACCTGCACCGCATTTCCGCCCGCGTTGACTGCGGCGGAGATGGCGTTGCCCGCCTTGCCGAGGTTGCGGAGGGTGGCGGTGACGCCCTCGCTCACGGTGTAGCCCTTGATGACCGGGGAAGCGTTGGTGGGGTAGGAGTACTCGGGTTGGACCTGCAGGTTGGAGGTCTGGATGTCCTTGGCCGCGACGCCGTTCCTGGTGAGCGAGGACTGGACGCGTGAGGTGAGCGAGTTGGCGGCGTCGAGCGCCTTGTCGACGGTGGCGCCGCGGGTCTGGACACTGAGGTCCAGGCGCAGGGTGTCGGGCTTGCCCGCGACCTGGGCGGTGCCGGTCACGGTGATGCCGGGGCTGCTGCCGGGGCTGCCCGGGGTGCCGGGGCTGGTGGTGCTGGGGAACGAGACGAGGGGCGCGGCGGAGGCTTCGCGTCCGGAGTGGGAGCCGACCCAGAAGGCGCCTCCCAGCAACGCTGCGGTCGTCAGGGCGACCGCTCCACGGGACATCGGCTGGGTGCTCATGGCGATGGGACGCCATGCCGGCTGTCAGGGTTCCGCAGAGGCCCGCCGAGGGGCGTCGCGGCCGGTTCGGAAATCTGAGGGGTCATCCGTATACTCATCGTCCGTGCCTTCGGGCACCTGCCTCCTTAGCTCAGTCGGCCAGAGCGATTCACTCGTAATGAATAGGTCATCGGTTCGATTCCGATAGGAGGCTCCACCCCAGCAGCGCCCTCGACTCCGGTCGGGGGCGTTGCTGCTGGTTGGCGCGCTCTGGGCACTCAGGACTCCGCGACCGTCAGGAGGGGTAGGCCTCGATGGCCTGCCTCGCCCGGGCGAGGAACGACTCCTCGCCCAGCGTGTTCACCTTGAAGAACATCGCCTGGCTGCCGCCCGCGCTCACCGCTGACAGGCACATCCTGTCGCCCACCGCGAGGATGCTGATGCACAGGCTCACCCGGTTGCCGCCGAAGGCGCTGTAGCGCTCGTAGGCGCGCACGACCATGCGGGCGTCGCCGATGCTGTGGTCGGTGCCGGCCTCGTACTTCGCCGTGATGCTTCCCTGAGGGATCGCCTGATCCAGATAGGTGACCAGGCTGTCGACATCACCAGTCAGCTCGCGTTGGTAGTGCGCCATGGGCCCAACCTAGGGTCCGGAACGCCGCCACACGTCGGAACGCAGGAGGTCCGAAGCTGACACCGGGCGGAGCGCAGGGGCCCGAAGCCGTCAGGCCGAGTCCAGGGCGTCCGCCTCGTGGCTCTCCAGGCTGAGCAGGATGTCGATGAGGCAGCGGACCGGCTCTTCGCGCGCGAAGGCTGGGTCGGCCAAGCCGGCGATGATGTACTCCGCCACGCGGACCAGCTTGGTGTTGTGCTGGTTGGAGTAGGTGCGCAGCATCTCGAACGCCGCGTCCTCCCCGATCCCGAAGCTGAGCATGAGCGCGCCCTTGGCCTGCTCGATCGCCGCGCGATGCTCGGTGGAGGCCAGCACCGCCTCTGCGGCGCCCTCCCGCATCGTCTGGGTGATGTCGACGATGAATCCCGAGAGCTGCTTGACCTCACCGCCTGCGTCTTCGCTCTGCCCCACGAGGACGAGGCGCCGCGTCCGTCCGTCGGGGGCGACGAGGCGGTACTCGAGTGAGAAGGGGCTGGCCCGACGAACGACCTCCTCGAACCGCTGCCGGACCACCGGTCGGTCTTCCTCCACGACGCGATCCAACATCAGCTCGGTCGTCGGATCCTGGCCGGGTGGGATGGCGTACAGCTCACGAAGACCGGCCGAACAGGTCCACCGGTCTGCGATGGCGTCGTACTCGAAGAACAGCGCAGGTTCGTCCGTCAAGGACGCGAGAAATGACATCAGACCCTCCATCGCAAGAGACCGCCGCGGGACCAGCAACCACGTGTTCAGAGAGGCCACTTCTTGACCTTCGACAAAGATGATACGAACGGCCGGACGCACGTCAAGTCCCCTCCGGGAAAATCTTGGCATCGCCGGTTCCGCTCCAGTTCCCGGTTCACAACACCGGTCCCGATGGCCCCGTGAGCCCCACCGCGAGGAACCGTGTTTGCGGTCGAAGCAGGCGGGTAGGGGGTCTGAGATCGTGCAGGCTGCGTCTGGGTACCGCCGTGCCCACGACTGCACGTCCGGCACACACTGTTCCGTCGCATCGAGAGAGGTCGCCATGCCGAAGAAGAGCACCAAGAGTCGTGCGACGGGAGCCGCCAAGGGGGAAGGCAAGAGCCCGTCTCCCGTGACGGGGCAGCCGGCCAAGCAGCCCGATCCCATCGTCGGCTCCGGCGGGGAGCACCACCAGCCGGTGCAGGGTGGCCAGGTCCTCACGTCCGCGCAGGGCGCGCCCCTGTCGGACGACCAGAACAGCCTGCGTGCCGGTGAACGTGGCCCGACCTTGCTCGAAGACTTCGCCATGCGCGAGAAGATCTTCCACTTCGACCACGAGCGCATCCCCGAGCGGGTGGTGCACGCCCGCGGCTACGGCGCCCACGGCACCTTCGAGACCACCGCCGACCTGTCCGCGGTCACGAGGGCGGCCATCTTCGCCAAGCCCGGCGCCAAGACCGAGGCGTTCGTCCGGTTCTCCACCGTTGCGGGCGCCAAGGGGTCCTTCGACCTAGCACGCGACGTGCGCGGCTTCGCGGTGAAGCTGTACACGACGGAGGGCAACTGGGACATCGTCGGCAACAACATCCCGGTGTTCTTCATCCAGGACGCCATCAAGTTCCCCGACCTGGTGCACGCGGTCAAGGAGGCTCCCGACCGCGCGTTCCCCCAGGCACAGTCGGCGCACGACAGCTTCTGGGACTTCGTGTCCTTCACGCCCGAGGCGATCCACATGACCCTCTGGCAGATGTCGGACCGGGCCATCCCGCGGTCCTTCCGCTTCATGGAGGGGTTCGGGGTCCACACGTTCCGTTTCGTCAACGCCGACGGGGTGTCGAGCTTCGTCAAGTTCCACTGGCGGCCGCTGCAGGGTCTGCAGTCGGTGCTGTGGAACGAGGCCGTCAAGATCAACGGTGCGGACCCTGACTTCCATCGTCGTGACCTGTGGGCCGCCATCACCAGTGGAGACCTGCCCCAGTGGGACCTCGCGGTGCAGGTGTTCGACGAGTCGTTCGCCGAGGAGTTCGACTTCGACGTGCTGGATGCGACCAAGCTCATCCCGGAAGAGCTGGTGCCGCTGCAGGTCGTCGGACGGCTGACCCTGGACCGGGTCGTGGACAACGACTTCGCCGAGACCGAGCAGGTTGCCTTCGGCACGGGCAACGTCCCGCCGGGCATCGACTTCTCCGACGACCCCCTGCTCCAAGGGCGCAACTTCTCCTACCTCGACACCCAGCTGTCCCGGCTCGGCACCACCAACTTCACCCAGCTGCCGATCAACGCACCTCGTTGCCCGGTGGCACACTTCCAGCGCGACGGGCAGATGCAGACGGAGGTGCCGACCGGTCGGATCAACTACGAGCCCAACGGCTTTGGCGGAGCCGAGCGCGGGCCGCGGGCGGACCCGTCAGCGGGCTTCCAGAGCTACCAGGAGCCGGTGGACGGTGCCAAGGTGCGCGCGCGTTCGGCCACCTTTGCCGACCACTACAGCCAAGCCCGGCAGTTCTACATCAGCCAGACCCCGGTTGAGCAGGACCACATCGTGAAGGCGTACACCTTCGAGCTCAGCAAGTGCGAGATCCCGCAGGTGCGGACGCGCATGCTCGCCCACCTTCTCAACGTGCACGAGGACCTGGCGACTGGCGTCGCAGCCGGACTGGGTATGCCGTTGCCCGAGGCGGCCGCCGCAGCCATGCCGACACGCACCGACCTGCCGCCTTCGGACGCACTCAGCATCCTCAAGAAGGGGCCGGGCAGCTTCGCGGGTCGCAAGCTGGGCGTGCTCCTCACGGACGGCTCCGATGCCGCCGTGCTCCAGGCTGTGCGAGAGGCGCTCAGCGAGATGGGCGCCGTCCTCGAGACCGTCGCGCCCGTCGTGGGTGGAGTCACGCTCAGTGACGGGTCCGTGCTGATGGCCGACCAGATGATCGACGGAGCCCCGTCGGTGCTGTACGACGCCGTGCTGCTCCTACCGGGCGCCAAAGCCGTTCCGGAGCTGGCTGCGCGAAGCACGGCCAAGGACTTCGTCTCGGACGCCTTCGCCCATCACAAGTTCATTGGGCACAACGCCGCGTCACGCTCGCTGCTCGAGGCGGCAGGGGTGGGCGACCTTCTCGATGCCGGGTGCGTCAAGGTCACCAGGTCGACGGCGACGGCGTTCGTGAAGAAGTGCGGCGCGCTGCGGTTCTGGGAGCGCGGCGTCCAGCCCTGACGGGAGCACTGACGGGCGCCGTCGTCGATCAGCGTCCGGCGACGCGTTCGCGGTGCCTGCCCTCGGCGATGTAGGCAAGGCGCCGCAGCGCCTCGGCATTGCGGGGGCCGATGGCGAGCTGGCGTAGTGGTCGTGGCAGCAGGGTGCCCGGCCCCGCCACGGCGTCCTCGGCCATGGCCACCGTGCACGACAGGTCGCTGCCCGGCGTGACCGTGAGGACCACCTTGGCCTCACCCACTGGCCAACCTCGCGCCTTGAGAACGAGCTCGGTCGGCTCGGTGCAGCGGACGACGTGGGTCGTGTCGCTGAGGACGGTCGGCCACACCCCGACGGAGTGGTGGATGCGCGCCCCCTCCGCCGGCCACTCGTGGTCGACGTCCCTGACGCGCGAGGCGCCCACGACCCACGTGGCGTAGAACCATCCGTCGGCAAGGACGTCCCAGACGGCTTGTGCGGGCGCCTCGATGTCGCGGGTCACGGTGATGACGCCAGTGCTCGGGTGGTGCATGGTCAGGTTCTCTCTCCGGTCGAACGGTGCACGGTTGAGGTCACGCGATCCGCTCGTCTCCCTCGCGGATGACCTGCAGCCAGCGGCACCCGTAGCCCTCGAGATCCACCTCGATGGACGGCGTCGCCGATCCGTCCGTGACCGGCTCGAGCCGGTAGTCGTCGAGCAGGTCCGTGAGGTGGGCGATCGGTGGCAGGTCGTCGCCGGCAACCGAGGCAAGGGACAGGGGCACCCGGCAGGCGTCCGGACCGAGGTTGTGGACCGCGATGGTGGCCCACGAGTCTACCTTGGCGACGTGCGCCAGGACGGCGTCGAACGGCTGCTCGAGAGGGTGGAACGGGCCCCAGCCGAGCTCGGGCGACTGCCGATAGCGCCGGATCAGCTGGGCGATGAAGGTCCACAGCGAGTCGGGGTCGTTGCGCTGGGAGGCCACGTTGACGTGGTCCGGCCCATAGGCGCCTTCGGTCAGCGGCCTCGGCAGCCGGCGCTTGGCCGCCTTGGAGAAGCCACCGTTCTGAGCCGCGCTCCACTGCATGGGCGTCCGCACGGCATACCTGCCTGGCACGTCGAGGTTCTCGCCCATGCCGATCTCCTCGCCGTAGAAGAGAACCGGGCTGCCGGGCAGCGAGAACATCAACGAGTAGGCGAGTCGGATGCGACGGGGGTCGCCGTCCAGCATCGTCGGCAGCCTCCGGCGCAGGCCGCGACCATAGAGCTGCATGTCCGGGTCGGGCCCGAAGGCGTCAAAGACCTCCTGCCGCTCCTCGTCGGTGAGCTTGTCGAGGGTGAGCTCGTCGTGGTTGCGCAGGAAGTTCACCCACTGGCTCTCCTCGTCGGCCTCCGGCCGGCCGCGCAGTGCCTCGACCAGGGGTCCTGCGTCGCCACGGGCGAGGGAGAGCCAGGTGGCCTGCATGGCGATGAAGTCGAACTGCATGGTGAGCTCGTCGCCGTCCGCGCCGCCGAAGAAGGCAGCCTGCTCGGCGCGGGCCACGTTCACCTCTCCGAGGAGGACCACCTCACTACCGCGTCGGCCACAGAACGCCTTGACGTGCCGCAGCGCCAGGTGGGGATCCCACTCGAACTTCTGGTCCTTCTTGGGCAGCGTGTCCTGGGCGAAGAGGAAGGGCACCGCGTCGATGCGAAAGCCCGAGACGCCGAGGCCCAGCCACAGCCCCATCACCTTGACGATCTCGTCGCGGACCTTGGGGTTGGCCGTGTTCAGGTCGGGCTGGGTCTTGTAGAAGTTGTGCAGGTACCACTGGTCGGTGCGGTCGTCCTTCTCCCAGATGCTGTCCTCCTGGTCGGGAAAGACGACCAGGGCGGAGGTGTCCGGTGGGGCGGTGGAGCGCCACACGTAGTAGTCCCGGTAGGGGTTCGCGGTGTCCTTGCGAGCCTCCTTGAACCACGGGTGGTGGTCCGAGGTGTGGTTCATGACGAAGTCGAGGATGACCCGGATGCCACGCGACCGCGCGATCCGGACCAGCTCGACGAAGTCACCGAGGTCGCCAAGGCGCGGGTCGACGCTGAGGAAGTCCGTGATGTCGTACCCGTCGTCGACGTCCCGCGTCGGGTAGAGCGGCATCAGCCACAGGCACGTGACGCCGAGGTCGGCCAGGTAGTCGACCCGGTGGGCCATCCCCGTCAGGTCGCCCTGCCCGTCACCGTCCGCGTCGAGGAAGGTCTGGACGTCGGCGCAGTAGAACACCGCGGTCTTCCACCACAGGTCGGCCGTCTTGGACATCTGCATGTGACCACACTTCCACCGTCGACGTGAGCCATCCACCCTCGGCTGCGCGGGCGTCGACCGGGATGTCCCGGGAACCGACACGGCCGAGGATGGATGGGCCCACTGGAGCGGGACTGCTCAGGTCAGCGGGTCGACGTCCGTCGGCCGGAGACGTTGCCGTAGATCACGATCAGAACGGCCGCCACGACGATGCCGGCGATGAACGGGATGATCTTGAACCCGCCGTTGTCGTTGTTGTAGCCGATCTGGTAGACGATCCACGAGCCGATGAGCGACCCGAGGATGCCCAGGACGATGGTGACCAGGACAGAGATGTTCTGCTTGCCGGGCAGGACGAGCCTGGCCAGCGCGCCGATCACGAGGCCGGCGATGATGGCGCCGATGATTGTTCCGATCATGGGTGGTGCTCCTAGGTGCGTTGGTGAGTCCAAGCCGTGTGGCCACCAGAAGAGTGGCCGGCTTGCGTTCGTCGTGCCCTTCCCCTGTGCCCAGAATCCAGTCGTCCAAACGTGCCATCCCGGACCAGCCTGAGGCTGGAGGAGCTGGGGGGTGCAATCGGTGCATAAACGGCGATCGCCCCGCGTCCCGCTACGCCCGCTGCCATCATGTCGGCATGACACACGGGTCCCGCAATGAAGGGCGGCTGGACTACCGACTGACGGGGCTCGCCCGCGTGACTGCCGAGCTGATCCGGGCGGCGAGTGCCGAGGACGTGACGAGGATCGTCGTCGAGCACAGCGCTGAGGCCGTGGGGGCCACCATCGCCTCGCTCAGCCTCAGGGAGGGGCAGGACGTCGTCCGACTCATGGGGCTTCGCGGCGGCCTCGACGGGGACGCCGAGGCCTTCGCGACGTATCCCTTGGCCACGGCCACTCCCGCGGCGGATGTCATCCGGTCGGGGTGTCGCCTGATCCTGGCCGGACGTGCCGAGATCCTCGATGCCTACCCCGCAAACCCCAGCATTGATCGAGGGGAGCGCTCGCTGCTGGTGCTGCCGCTGAAGACAGCCAGCGAGACGTTGGGTGCGATCGGACTCTCCTTCCCGGGGCAGCGGGAGTTCGAGCCGGCGGAGCTGGACTGCCTCGACATCCTGGCCGACACCTGCGCCCAGGGGTTGCTGCGGATCCAGGCCGAGCAGGAGGCCGCGGAGCGCCAGGCGAAGCTGTCCTTCCTGGCCGAGGCGTCGGCGGAGCTCGCCAGCAGCCTCGACTACGAGGCCACGCTGGCGCGGGTCGCTCGACTGGCGGTGCCGACTTTTGCCGACTGGTGCGCGATCGACCTGGTCAAGGACAACCGGCTGCGCCGACTTGCCGTGGCTCACGTCGACCCGGCGAAGGTGGCGTACGCACACGAGATCGCGGAGCGGTACCCCACGGACCCGGACTCGGGCAGCGGCCCGTGGCAGGTGATCAGGACGGGGCGCAGCGAGCTGATCCAGGAGATCACCGACGAGATGCTGGTCGCCGCGGCCAGGGATGCGGAGCACCTGCGGATCGCCCGGGAGCTGGCGTTGTACAGCGCGGTCACCGTCCCGCTGATCGCCCGCGGCCGCACGCTGGGCGTCATCACCTGGGTGAGCGCAGAGTCCCAGCGCCGCTACACGCAGGGCGACCTCGAGTTCGCCGAGGACCTCGCCCGCCGAGCCGCTGTCTCCATCGACAACTCCGAGCTGCACAGCGAGATCTCGGCGGTCGCGGTCCGGCTGCAGCACGCCGTCCTGCCGTCCGCCCTGCCCGCTGTCGAGGGCTGCGACGTCGCGGTGAGCTACACCCCCTCAGGCCGGACCGAGGTGGGAGGCGACTTCTACGACGTGATCGCCCTGCCTGATGGTCGGGTGGCGCTCTTCGTCGGAGACGTGATGGGACGCGGGGTGGAGGCGGCAGCCTCGATGGCGCAGATGCGCGCGTCGGTGCGCGCCTACCTCGCGTCGGACCCACTCCCCGACGTGGTCCTCACCAAGCTCGACAGGATGCTCGCCCAGTTCGGCGACGACCAGTTCGTCACGCTGGCCTACCTGCTGGTCGATCCGGCAGGCAATGAGCTGCTGGTCGCGAATGCCGGTCACCCTGCTCCGGTCCTCCTGCGGGCTGACTCGTCGGTCGAGCAGTTCCCGGGGGCGGACGGTGGCCCGTTGGCGATCGGCGAGGGGCCACGTCGCTCGCACCGGGTCCGGTTCGATCCGGGCGACACCGTCCTGCTCTTCACCGATGGGCTGATCGAGCGTCGTACCGAGGACATCGACACCGGTCGGGGGCGGCTCTCGGCCGCGCTGGTTGCCCTGGCTGACGTGGACCTGCACCGGGGTCTGCAGAGCACCGTCACCGCCGTGGCGGACGAGACGCACGACGACGACGTGGCCGCGCTGGCACTGCGCCGTCACCGCCGCGCTGTCGCAGGGTGACCCCAGCCGCCATGCGGATGGACGCCCCGCCCACGCCCCCTTGCTGGCGGTCCTCTACGAGCTCGAGCCGCGGGTCGGAAGCGCTGCTAGGAGCGCTTGCGCCGCAGGTAGGCCCACGCGAGCAGCGCGCAGGCCAGGCCGTTGGCGGCACCCACGAGGATGTCGGTCAGGTGGTGCATGCCCCGGTAGAGGCGGGCCCACGCCACGAGCACGGGGATGACGAGGAACAGCGTCGTCACGACTCGGCGCAGCACCGTTCGCTCGATCCGTTGGGCAAGCAGTGCGAAGCTGACGTACAGCGCTGTGGACGCGCCGACGTGACCGCTCGGGTAGCTCGAGGTCGGGGGAGCGGGGTCGAGGTGGGGTACGTGCGGGCGGGGCCTGGCCACGACTGCCGTCGCGATCACGAAGACGGTGGCCTGGAGGGCGATCGCGATCGCCGGTATGGCGGCCACCCACCACTGTCGGGTGCGCCACCAGATGAGGGCGACCGCCACGACACAGACACCGATGACGATCTCGGTGTTGCCGATGTGTGACCACACCAAGGTGACGTCGTCCCACCTCGGACTCCGCAGCCCTTGGACGTCCTTGCTGATGGATTCCTCTGAGGGCAGGCCACCGAGGGGGCCCTTGATGAGCAGCCCGACCCCGACGATCGCGGCCCAGAGGGCAACGGCTGGGGCCACGGCGCGGAGGAACAGGTCGCGCAGGGCGCCGCCGACAGTGGGTGCGGAGGGATCGTCGGTGTAGCGCGTCAAGAAAGCCATGTCGTCCTACTCCTGGTGAGGTGCGCTGGGCTGGGTCGGCTTGTTGGTGGGATCCAGCCGTTGTGCCTGTTCGGGGGCCAGCCCGCGGACGACGTTCCCGGCGGAGCGGCCGCGGTGCAGCCGCCAGGCGCTGAACACGGCAGCCATCGCTGCGGTCCAGGCGGCTCCGAGGACGATCCCCGCCACGACGTCGGACACGAAGTGCGCGGCCAGGGCAACCCGCGAGAACGCGATGGCCAGAACCATGAGGGCCGCTGCGGCGATCACCGGCTTGCGCCATCGTGGCGAGATCACGGGGAGGAACACGAGCAGCAGCAGCGAGTAGCCAGTCATCGCCGCCTGGGCGTGACCACTGGGAAAGCTCGCGCCCGGAAGGTGCACCAGTGGGTGGTCGACCAACGGGCGGGGGCGATTGACCACTGCCTTGACCGCAGTGTTGAGCAGGGACGAGCCGATGCCGGTCACCACGACGAACGCTGCCAGTCGCCACAGGCGCCGCCACAGGAGCCAGAGGGCCACGGCCCCCAGCACGACCTGCCAGGCGAGGGAGGAGCCCGAGTCGCTGATGACCCGCATCACCGTCACAAAGGTGGAGTGGTCCAACGCGAACTGGTGCAGGCTGTCGCGAGCATTCCTGTCGGCCTCGGCGAGCGGCTCCCACTTGTCCTCCACCAGCACGAGCAGCAGCACGAAGGGTACGGCGACAGCGGCCAGGGCGGTGCCGGCCAGGAGCAAGCGCGTCTTGCGGTCGCGAGACTCGATGGCTGCAGTGTGAGGTTCCGGTACCTGTGTCACTGCTGGTCCCTTCTGCTGCCGGGTTCTCGGGGAGCGTCTCGAGCCTAGCCCTCAAAGGGTCTGCCATAGGCCCCTGACCTGCGCAAATGCGGATCAGCCAGAGGTAGGTCTATCACGGTGTCGGGCGGTGGCGTCCAGGCACAAGACGTCACATGACCCACTCCCGGGACCGTTGCTGCACCCCGGGTCAGTCGTGCAGCCCAGCCAGCGTGCGGACCGCCTCCAGTCCTTGAGGGGTGCCGGGCCAGTGCCGCTCGAGGGCCTCGGCGCCAGCCCGTCGGGTCACCGACCGCAGCACCACTGCCACCAGGATCGCGTCGTCGGCGTAGCCGATGACCGGCAGGAAGTCCGGCACGACGTCGATCGGGCTCGCGAGATAGGCGAGCAGCAGCCACAGGCGAACCCGCGCGCCACGCGGCACCGCGGAGTCCACCGCGAGGCGCCGCAGGAGGCGGACGACGTCGGGCAGCAGGCGCAACGCCTCGCGCAACCGCAGGTCGTCCGGCCGGACCACCCACAGGGCGGCGACCAGGGTCACCCACAGGAGCACCAGGCCACCGCCGACAGCCGCAGCCAGCGACCACCACGGGCCGGGCGCAATCACGTCGCTCCACGAGGCGGGCACGCGCCCAGTCTGGTCGACCGGGCGATCACACGGTCGAGAGGGCGGCTACCTGGTCGGCGAGGAGCACGGCCACGCGTCGCTGGTCGCGAGTCGGACGGGCGACGCGCGACGCCGCCGTGAGCTGGAAGTAGCCGCGCGCCGCCGTTCCGCTGCGGACCGGGAGGACGATGGTGCTGTCGATCGGCAGCCCGCCACGGTCCACGTCGAGCGAGCTGCCGCCGCGGGTGACCGACCCGTCCCGCTCGAGCAGCGGCCCGCCCGGGACCGTGCCGCTCGCCACGAACTCACACCGGTCGAGGTCCAGCACCTCACGGATCCGGTCGGCCACCGCGCTGGTCACACTCGACGCGCCAGCGTCCTGCGCCACGGACTCGGCCGTGGCCATCACACCGTCGAGGTAACCCCGCTGCCGGCTCAGGTCGGCCCGCTGGTGTTGCCCCCACAGGGCCAGCTCGGTGACGGCTATCCCCACCACGAGGAGCAGGAGCGCCACCTCGATGTCCTCGGCGCTGTCGATCGCAAAGCTCCGGTACGGCTGAGTGAGGAAGAAGTCAAACCAGACTGCGCTGGATACCGCAGCCGCCAACCCGGCCGCGCGGATGCCGGTCGCCGACGCGGCCACGATGACCACGACCAGCGCCACCGCAGCGCTCGCGTCCGGCACACTGTCGGGCGCCGCGCCGATCGCGGCGCACAGCGCCAGGGGGACGGCTGCGGCGACGGTGATGACCCAGGGCCTGCGTTGCGAGACGAGCTGCTCGATGTCCATACCTTCATGACGCATCGCCGCCGGAGCCGCGGTCAAGGCTCTTGACGCGATCTGTATGCCGGGTCGTCAAGATCGCGTCAACGGGTGTCAGGGCGGCGTCAACGAGGGCCAGCTGGCCGACCGGAAGTCGTTGACTGGCACCGTGATCGAAAACCTTGTCGCCGCAGTCATCGGCATCGCCCTGCTCGGCTACCTCGTGTACGCCTTGCTCCGTCCGGAGCGGTTCTGATGTCCGAGACCCTCAGTGGCCTGCTGACCATCGGCCTCCTCGTCCTCCTGCTGGCCCTCTGCTACCACCCCGTCGGGGCCTGGATGGCGAAGGTGTTCACCGACACCCGGCACTGGCGCGCCGAGAAGGCGATCTACCGGCTGGTCCGTGTCGATCCTGACTCCGAGCAGGGCTGGCGGGCCTACGCCACGAGCGTCGTGGCGTTCTCGGTGCTGGGCATCGCAGCGCTCTTCGCGCTGATCGTCGCCCAGACCCATCTGCCGGGCAGGCAGGGCTCCGACGGCATGGGCGTCACCACCGCCATCAACACAGCGGTCTCCTTTGTCACCAACACCAACTGGCAGTCGTATGCCGGTGAGGCGGGTGCCACGCCGCTGGTCCAGACGGTGGGCCTGACCGTGCAGAACTTCGTGTCCGCGGCCGTCGGGCTCGCGGTAGCGGTCGCGCTCATCCGGGCCCTGGCACGGCACAGCGCTTCAGCCATCGGCAACTTCTGGGTCGACCTGGTCCGCGGCGTGGTGCGCGTGCTGCTGCCGGGTTCGGTGCTCGCAGCGGTGCTCCTCCTCGCCGGTGGTGTCATCCAGAACCTCAGCGCGCCCCTGACCATCCACGGCTTCTCCGGTGTCGAGCAGGTGATCCGCGGGGGCCTCGTCGCCTCGCAAGAGGCCATCAAGGAGCTCGGCACCAATGGCGGTGGCTACTTCAATGCCAACTCCGCGCATCCTTTCGAGAACCCGAACCCCCTGACCAACATCTTCGAGATCTTCCTGCTGCTCGTCATCCCGTTCGCGCTGACCCGCACCTACGGGATCATGGTCGGCGACCGCAGGCAGGGCTGGGCCCTCGGTGGCTTCGCAGGTCTCCTCTGGGCCGGCGGTGTGGCCCTGACGACCTGGGCCGAGGTGCACGCCTCCGGGGCCTCAACCGGCGCCATGGAGGGCAAGGAACAGCGCTTCGGGGTCTGGGGCTCAACGCTTTTCGCGGCATCGACGACGAGCACCTCCACCGGCGCCGTCAACTCGATGCACGAGAGCTACAGCCCGCTCGGTGGCGGCGCGGTCCTGGCCAACATGGTCCTCGGCGAGGTGTCGCCGGGTGGTGTCGGCTCAGGCCTGTACGGCATCGTCATCGTGGCCCTGCTCGCGGTCTTCGTCGCGGGCCTCATGGTGGGTCGGACGCCGGAGTACCTGGGCAAGACCATCGGTCGGCGCGAGGTGACCTGCGCCGCGCTGTACATCCTGGTCATGCCGGTACTGGTCCTCGTCTTCGCCGGGATCTCGCTGGCCAGCGACGGACCGCGATCCACGATGTCGGCCTCCGGCCCTCACGGACTCACCGAGGTTCTGTACGCCTATGCGTCGGCGGCCAACAACAACGGGAGCGCGTTCGCCGGACTGACCGCAGACACCCCTTGGTACAACCTGACGCTCGCCATCTGCATGCTGCTCGGACGGTTCATCCCGATGCTGCTGGTGCTGCGCCTCGCCGGTCTGCTCGTCGAGCAGCGCAAACGGCCGGTCACGGTCGGAACCATGCCCACCCACACACCGCTCTTCGTCGGTCTCGTGACCGGCATCGCCCTCGTCGTCGCCGGGCTCACCTTCTTCCCGGCCCTCGCTCTCGGTCCCATCGCGGAGGCACTGTCATGACCCGCTCGTTGCTGAACGTCGTACCCCAGGCGTTCGCCAAGCTCGACCCCCGCCACGTCTTCCGGTCGCCCGTCATCTTCGTGGTGTGGGTCGGTTCGGTCCTGACCACAGGGCTGGCGATAAAGGACCCCAGCGTCTTCAGCTGGTCGATCGCCGTCTGGCTGTGGGCTACCGTGCTCTTCGCCAACGCGGCAGAGGCGGTGGCCGAAGGCCGCGGCAAGGCCCAGGCCGCCAGCCTGCGTGCTGCCAAGCGGGAGACGATGGCCCGCCGCCTGCGTGCGGACGGCATCGAGGAGTCGGTGCCCGGCAGCGACCTCACCATCGGGGACAAGGTGGTCGTCGAGACCGGACAAGTCATCCCCGGGGACGGCGAGATCGTCGAGGGTGTCGCCACCGTCGACGAGTCCGCCATCACCGGTGAGTCCGCGCCCGTCATCCGCGAGTCCGGTGGTGACCGCAGCGCGGTCACCGGTGGCACGACGGTGCTGTCCGACCGGATCGTCGTCCAGATCACGACCAAGCCGGGAGAGAGCTTCATCGACCGGATGATCGCCCTCGTCGAGGGTGCCCAGCGGCAGAAGACCCCCAACGAGATCGCCCTGACCATCCTGCTGACCACGCTCACGATCGTGTTCCTCGTGACCGTCATGGCGATCCAGCCGCTCGCGTCCTACTCGGGTCGGACCCAACCGGTGGTCGTCCTCATCGCCCTGCTCGTCTGCCTCATCCCGACCACCATCGGCGCCCTGCTCTCCGCGATCGGGATCGCAGGCATGGACCGGCTGGTGCAGCGCAACGTCCTCGCCATGTCGGGCCGGGCCGTCGAAGCCGCCGGCGACGTGTCCACGCTGCTGCTCGACAAGACCGGGACGATCACCTTCGGCAACCGTCAGGCCACCGAGCTCCTCGGCGGCGACCCGGCCGACGGCGAGCTGGCCGAGGCGGCCTACCTTTCCTCGCTCGCGGACTCCACGCCGGAAGGCAAGTCGATCATCGAGCTGGCCCACACGTCCTACGGCGTCAACGGCGGGCGCAGCGCCGAGGCGCTCGGTCGGGAGGGCGCGGAGTTCATCGAGTTCAGCGCCATGACCCGGATGTCGGGCGTCGACCTCCTCGACGGAACGCGCATCCGCAAGGGGGCCACCTCGGCAGTGCGCGCCTGGGTAGAGGAGTCCGGGGGGTCGATGCCCAGCCGGGTCGAGGTCCTCGTCGACGGGATCAGCTCGTCCGGTGGCACGCCCCTCGTCGTGGCCCAGCAGAGCGGTTCCTCGCAGGCCCGGGCGCTCGGCGTCGTCCACCTCAAGGACGTGGTCAAGCCAGGGATGCGCGAACGCTTCGATGTCATGCGTGCCATGGGAATTCGCACCGTGATGATCACCGGCGACAACGCCCTGACGGCCGCTGCCATCGCCAAGGAAGCAGGCGTCGACGACTTTCTCGCCGAGGCGACCCCCGAGGACAAGATGCGCCTCATCAGGAAGGAGCAGGAGGGCGGCCGGCTCGTCGCGATGACGGGTGACGGGACCAACGACGCCCCCGCTCTGGCCCAGGCCGACGTCGGCGTCGCGATGAACTCGGGCACCTCGGCCGCGAAGGAGGCGGGCAACATGGTCGACCTCGACTCGGACCCGACCAAGCTCATCGAGATCGTCGAGATCGGCAAGCAGCTGCTCATCACCCGCGGCGCCCTCACGACCTTCTCGATCGCCAACGACATCGCGAAGTACTTCGCCATCATCCCGGCAATGTTCATCGGACTCTTCCCCGGGCTGGACGCGCTCAACATCATGCGGCTGTCCTCGTCCGAGTCGGCGATGCTGTCGGCAGTCATCTTCAACGCGCTCATCATCCTTGCGCTGATTCCGTTGGCGCTCAGGGGAGTTCGCTACAGGCCGTCAACAGCAGCGCAGATGCTCCGTCGCAACCTCCTCGTCTACGGAGTCGGTGGGGTCATCGCCCCCTTCATCGGCATCAAGCTCATCGACCTCGTCGTCTCCCTCCTCCCCGGATTGGCCTGATCACATGTCCTCGAACCTTCGTCAGCTCGTGGCCTCAATGCGGATGATGCTCGTCCTCACCCTCCTGCTCGGGGTGCTCTACCCGGCCGCGGTGTGGGGCATCGGCCGGGTCGCCTTCGCCGACCAGGCTGGAGGTTCGCTCGTCCACCGCGACGGTGCCGTGGTCGGATCCACCCTGCTGGGCCAGAGCTTCACCGACGCGCGCTTCTTCCAGGGCCGCCCTTCGGCCAGCGAGTATGCCGGCGGCGTTAGCGGGGGTTCGAACCTGGCCGCGAGCGACCCCGACCAGGTCAAGACGGTGAAGGAGCGCGCCGCGGCATACGCAGCAACGAATTCGGGATCCGCTCCCGCCGATGCGCTCACCGCGTCCTCGAGCGGCCTGGACCCACAGATCTCGCCCGCAAACGCCCGGGCCCAGGCCCATCGGGTGGCCGCCGCCAACGGCCTCTCCCGCGCTGAGGTGATGAAGCTCGTGCAGGCGAACACGCAGGGTCGTTCGCTCGGTTTCCTCGGAGAACCCCGCGTCAACGTGCTCGAGCTCAACCTCGCGGTGCAGGACGCGGCCGGCCGATGAACCGCCCGTCCGCCGCACCGCCTGAGCTAGGGGCGACAATCGGCTCATGAGCAGGGGAGTGCTGCGGGTCTACCTCGGTGCCGCGCCAGGTGTCGGCAAGACGGTCGCC
This sequence comes from Pedococcus bigeumensis, assembly GCF_006438965.1. Classification (GTDB taxonomy): domain Bacteria; phylum Actinomycetota; class Actinomycetes; order Actinomycetales; family Dermatophilaceae; genus Pedococcus; species Pedococcus bigeumensis_A. The sequence continues at coordinate 199,052 of NZ_RCZM01000005.1, read as the reverse complement.
ATGCTCTCCGAGGCAATCCGTCGCCGGGAACGCGGCACCGATGTCGTCATCGGCGTCTGCGAGAGCCACGGGCGCCCCTACACGGCGGGGCTCATGGAGGGCATGGAGAGGGTGCCGCTGCGATCGGTGTCCTATCGCGACAGCACCATCGCCGAGCTCGACGTCCCCGCGATCCTGGCGCGGCGCCCCGAGGTGGTGCTCATCGACGAGCTCGCCCACACCAATGCCCCGGGCAGCGACCACCTGAAGCGGTGGCAGGACGTCGAGGACCTCCTCGTCGCCGGCATCGACGTCATCTCGACCGTCAACATCCAGCACCTCGAGTCGCTCAACGACGTCGTCGAGGCGATCACCGGGGTGCGCCAGCAGGAGACCGTCCCCGACGAGGTGGTCCGGTCGGCCGACCAGATCGAGCTGGTCGACATGTCACCGCAGGCGCTGCGGCGCCGGCTGGCGCACGGCAACGTGTATGCCGCGGAGCAGGTCGATGCGGCCCTGGCCAACTACTTCCGCGAGGGCAACCTGTCGGCCCTGCGCGAGCTGTCCCTGCTGTGGCTGGCCGACCGGGTGGAGGAAGGCCTGGACCGGTACCGGGCGGACCACCAGATCACCGAGCTGTGGCCCACCCGGGAGCGCGTCGTCGTCGCCCTCACCGGTGGGGTGGAGGGTCGGACCCTGCTGCGTCGTGGCGCGCAGATCGCCTCGCGGGCCGGAGGTGAGCTGCTCGCCGTCTATGTGACGCCACCGGACGGGCTCGTGGACGCCAAGCTCGAAGGGCTGGCCGACCTGCGCCAGCTGACCGCGGAGCTCGGGGGCACCTTCCACACGGTCAAGGGCGAGGACGTCGCCACCGCCCTGCTCGAGTTCGCGCGTGGCGTCTCGGCCCGTCAGGTGGTCATCGGTGCGTCGCGACGCCGACGATGGCAGGAGGTGCTCTCGACGGGTGTAGGGCAACGCGTCGTCGAGGGTTCGGGTGACATCGACGTGCACCTCGTGACCCATGAGCTCACCCGCACGGTCCGCGCGCCGCTGCGGTTCGGCCCCGCCCTGGGACCACGCAGGACGGCGATGGGCTGGGGGCTGGCCGTCGTCGGCACTGCCGCGCTGGCCGGCATACTCCGGGCCACTCCCGGCTGGCACGACCTGCCGCTCGAGGTGCTCCTCTTCCTCCTGCTCACGGTCCTCACGGCGCTCGTGGGCGGCCTCTGGCCGGCGCTCGCCGCCGCCGTCCTGGGCAGCCTGGCGATCAACTGGTTCTTCACCGAGCCGGTCAACACGCTCACAATCTCCGACCCGCAGAACCTCGTCGCCCTGCTCGTCTTCGTCCTCGTCGCTGCGGCCGTCTCGTCGGTCGTGCATGTCAGTGAGAGGCGGGCGGCCGCCGCGAGCGCAGCGCAACGCGAGGCCGGAGCATTGGCTGCCTCGGCGGAATCCCTTCTGGGAGAACGCGACCAGCTCTCCGCCCTACTTCGTCAGGCGGTGGAGTTCTTCGCCGTCGACGGCGCCGCGGTGGTGCGTCGTGACAGCGTCCGTGACCCGTGGACCCTGGTGTCGGGCACCGACGGTTTCGACGTCGCAGGCATCCCCACCGCATCGGTCCGGGCTTCGGTCGACGACGCCCACACGCTCGTGCTGGTGGGCAGGGTCTTGTCGGGAGCCGACCGCCGGTTGGTGTCCGCCTTCGCCTCTCGCTCCGCCGCGCTGCTGCACCGCGACGAGCTGGTGCAGCAGGCCCGGGAGGCGCGCGCACTGGCCAAGGACAACCGTGCGCGCACCGCCCTGCTCGCGGCGGTGTCGCACGACCTGCGGACACCGTTGGCGAGCATCAAGGCGGCTTCGTCGAGCCTGCGCCAGCCGGACGTCACCTTCAGCGATGCCGATCGGGCCGACCTGCTGGAGACCATCGAGGAGTCGACCGACCGACTGACCGTCCTGGTGGCGAACCTGCTCGACATGTCGCGGCTGCAGAGCGGCTCGGTCGTGCCCAGGATGAGTGCGGTCGACGTCGATGGTGCCGTGTCGGTGGCGGCCGCCCCGTTGCTCGACGGGGACCGGGTGCGGATCAGCATCGACGGTGACCTGCCGCCGGCCGCCGCCGACGCCGGCCTCCTGGACCGGGTCCTGGCGAACGTGCTGGAGAACGCGCTCAAGCACTCTGCCGCGGAGGTCGTCGTCCATGCGGCCGCGACGGGCAGCCGACTCCAGATCCGGGTCGTCGACCGCGGCAGGGGGGTCCCGGAGGGAGCGAAGGACGCGATCTTCGCGCCGTTCCAACGCTATGGGGACGCGCCGAGGGGAACCGGGGTCGGCCTGGGACTGGCCGTGGCGCGGGGGCTGATGGAGGCGATGGGCGGCTCCATCGCTGCGGAGGACACTCCCGGTGGCGGGCTGACCATCGTCATCGAGCTGGCCAGGGACGCAGGGTCGGCAGCGCAGAGCACCCGACGAACCCCTGAACCCCCTCGACGAAGCACCGAAGCCCCTCGGCTCAGCCCTGACAGGATGGCTCCGTGACCTCGATCCTGGTCGTCGACGACGAGCCGCACCTCGTGCGCACGTTGGCGATCAACCTGAGGGCACGCGACTACTCGGTCGAGACGGCCGGTGACGGACGCAGCGCCTTGCAGGCCTTCCACGATGCCCGGCCCGACCTCATCGTCCTCGACCTCGGACTGCCGGACGTCGACGGCGTGGAGGTGTTGCGTCGGGTGCGGCAGACCTCCGACGTGCCGGTCATCGTCCTGTCCGCGCGCACCGACTCCGTCGACAAGGTGGAGGCGCTCGACCTCGGCGCCGACGACTACGTGACCAAGCCGTTTGCCATGGACGAGCTCCTGGCGAGGGTGCGGGTCGCGCTGCGGCGCCGAGAGGACGGCGCCGGATCCTTGGTGCCGTCCGTCCGGACCCCACACTTCACCTTGGACTTCGCCGAACGCCGGGCCGTCGTCGGCGGCACCGAGGTCCGGCTGACTCCGACGGAGTGGAGCCTGCTGGAGACCCTCGCCCGCAGACGCGGGCACCTCGTGACCCAGAAGGACCTGCTCCGTGAGGTCTGGGGGCCGGGATACGGCCGCGAGTCCAACTACCTACGGGTGTATGCCAACCAGCTGCGGCGCAAGCTCGAGCCGGACCCTGCGAGGCCGCAGTACGTGGTGACCGAGCCCGGCCAGGGGTACCGGCTGGTGGTCCCTTCCTGAGCGCGATCTGGGACTTCTGGTCCCGGCTTGCCGCGACCACCTGAGTCACTTCGCGCAGCCAGCGAACGCCTTCGAAAGCAACCGGTGGCTAACACCGGATCGGGGCGCACTTTCCGCGCCGTGACCCCTCCCCCTAGCGGCAAAGTCGATGGCATGCTGGTTTGCCTCTCCGGGCCGCTCTAGTCCGTTCGGTCAGTGATGCGCAGGCCAAACGTGCCAACCCCGCTCGGATCCCTACCCCTGCCCCCTGTGGACGCACGTATGTTGCCGTTCGCCCTAGTTTTCGTCGTGAGGAAGGTGGCTCCGTGTCCAGACTGCAGTCGGCGGCTGGCCGTGTCCCCCAACGCTGGTCGTTCGGTCAGTGGCCCCTTCGCCGCAAGCTGGCAGCCGCGATCGTGCTTCCGGTGCTGCTCGCCTTCGTCTTCGGAGGCCTGCGCGTCAAGAACGACTTCGACTCCTCGCGCCAGCTGTCGAAGGCTGCGGACACCGTCCTCGTCATCCGCCCCGTCGTTGACTACAACCTTGCCGTCCAGCGACTTGCCGCTGCAGAGAGCGTCGGCGGTGGTGGCGTCATCGCCGCCATCACCAAGTACGAGTCCGCAGCAGCGGACCTGCGCATCGCCATCAAGGGCGAGAACGTCCCCGCCTCCGTGAAGGCAAGCGCCGTCACCGCGCTGTCCCTCGGTTCGGCAGTGCGCACCGCCAAGACGCAGACCGGCTTCTCCGACGTCGTGATCGACAAGTCGGGCAACACGGCGACCCTGATGTCCACCGCAGTCAGCGACCTCGGACTGAGCGACGACTCGGCTTCGGCCAAGATCGTGGTGGCCCTGCAGGACACCATCGCCGCCCAGCGGGCAATGACCGGTGAACAGCTCAACCTGGCCAACGCCGACGACTCCTCCGCGACGATGCGTGCCGTCGGCCAGGTCGGTGCCGAGACCGCGGCACTGACGCGACTGTTCGCGGCCACCCCGCCCGCGCAGTCCGGCGATGTCCGCCAGCTCCTCAACGAGAACGGCCGCCGCGCCCTCATCCTCCAGCAGGAGACCCCCGACCGCGCCCAGATCCTCGGCCTCGGGACCGTGATCGAGTCCAGCAACGCCGGCTATGCCAAGGTCCTGGACACCCAGCTCCAGGCCCTCGAGACGAACCTGCGTCAGCGCGCTGCCGACCACCGCAGCGAAGCCATCCTCAACGCCGCGATCGTCGTCATCGCACTGGCCCTCGCGCTGATCCTGGTGCTGGCCCTCATCCGTTCGCTGCTCATCCCGATCCGCATCGTGCGCCAGGGTGCCCTCGACGTCGCCAACAAGCGGCTGCCCGAGGCGGTTGCCGCCATGCGTGACGGCACCGAGCTCCCCGAGTTCGAGTCGATCAAGGTCACCACCACCGAGGAGATGGGCCAGCTCGCCCGCGCCGTGGACGACCTCCACACCCAGGCTCGCACCCTCGCCGGTGAGCAGGCTCGCCTGCGGGTCCAGGTCGGCCACATGTTCGAGACGCTCTCGCGCCGCAGCACGTCCCTCATCGACCAGCAGCTGAGCCTCATCGAGCGCCTCGAGAGCGACGAGGAAGACCCCAAGCGGCTGCAGAGCCTGTTCCGCCTCGACCACCTCGCGGCCCGTATGCGCCGGAACAGCGACTCGCTGCTCGTGCTCGCCGGCACCTCGACCCGTCGTGGCGTGTCCGGGTCGGTCTCGGTCTCCGACGCCGTCCGTGCCGCCGTGTCCGAGGTCGAGAACTACGAGCGCATCGACATCGGCGACACCTCGAACGACCACGTCCTGGGTGCGGTCGGCTCCGACCTCATCCACCTGGTCGCCGAGATCGTGGACAACGCCCTGTCCTACTCGCCGCCCACCTCCCGCGTGGCCATCCGTGGCGCCCGCACGCCCGAAGGTGGCCTCCTCATCGAGGTCGCCGACCGTGGCCTGGGTATGCCGCCCAAGGACCTTGCTGCCCTGAACGACCAGCTCGCGCATGGTGGCGACATCACCGCGGACACTGCCCGTCGGATGGGCCTGTTCGTGGTGGGCAGCCTTGCCAAGCGGCACGGCATCGCCGTGCGGCTGCGTCGCAACGGCGACTCCAAGCAGGGCGTGACGGTCTCCGTCCACCTGCCTGCCGGACTGCTGGCCGACAGCACCCGCATCGAGCGCCCGACCCGTCCGGCGACGGCTCCTGCCGCTACGGCGCCGCCCGCAGCATCCTCGCTCGCTGCTCCGACGACGTCTGTAGTCGGTGGCACCACCAAGGCGGGTCTCCCGACCCGCGTCCGTGGCGCCAGTGGAGCCACCCTGAGCCCGGTGCCCGGGGCAGCCAAGAAGCTGCTGCCCACCCGCACTCCCGGGGCCCACGGACCCACGGCCTCAGACGTCATCCAGACCCCTGCCAAGCCTGTCATCGACGGCGCCGACGCAGCCGTCGAGGAGAAGGCGGCCACCAACGGTCACGCCGCTGACGACACCGCCCTCAACGGGACGTCCGACAAGCAGCAGCTCAACGGGAACTCGGCCCAGGTCGACGAGGCCGCCCAGGACAAGGCCGCGGACGACGCCCCCGAGGCGACCGTCGCCGAGGCCGTCGCAGTCGAAGCCGAGGTCACCGATGCCCCGGCGGCCGAGGTCGCGGGGGCCGACGTCACCGACGCCCCCAAGACGCAGGACGCTCCCGAGGCAGATGCAGCCGCAGGGCCGCAGCGTTCGGCGGCCGGCCTGCCGGTCCGCAAGCCGCGGGCCACCGGGATCACCGAGTACCGCGAGTTCGAGGACGCCCCGTCCACGGCGCAGGAAGCGGCACCCGACACCTCTGGTGCCAAGTCCGATGCGCCCCCAGCCAAGGGTGGCCGGCTCAGCTGGCTCCCCGGTCGCGCCAAGGCAGCCGCTGAGGCTGCCCGCGCTGAGGCCGAGGCCGCCGAGCCCCGTCAGATGCCGTCCAACCTGTCGGCCTGGCTCGAGCACCGCGCCAAGATCGTCGAGGCCAGCAAGGCTCGTGAGCTGGGCGGGGAAGAGCCCGCAGCCGACGCGGTGACCGCAGCGCAGAGCGAGACCGTGGAGTCCTCGGCCGAGGTCGCCGACTCGACCACCGCGATGCACGTTCCCGAGGAGTGGGTGACCGAGGTCGCCGACGCCGAGGCGGCCGACGCGCTGGCTGACCAGAGCTCCGACCAGGCCGCCGTCACCGAGGCCCTGGCCGAGGTCTCGCCCGATGACGACCACGACAGTGCTGTCGACGTGCCGGCCGAAACCCACGAGCAGGCGTCGACCCCCGTCGACAGCGTCGAGGTCATCGAGGCACCCGTCGCAGGGGACGGCGAGAGCACGCACCTGCCGACCCGCGTCCCAGGAGCCACGTCCGCCCTGGCGGCGCAGGCCGTCGCGGGTGACACCCCCACCGCCCGGCCGGCGATGCGGGCGCACAACACGTCCTTCTTCGGTGCCCGTCGGGCCCGCGACAAGGCAGCCGAGGCGCCGCTCCCCGAGCCCGTCGTCGCCGAGGTGACCGAGCCGGTCGCCACCGTCGACGAGGCCACCGAGGCCACCGAGGCCACCGAGGCCACCGAGGTCGTCCCGATCCAGGAGCCCGTCGCCGAGGAGCCCCAGGCGGGGACCCCCGAGGCAGTCGACGCGACCGAGGACGCGACCGAGGACACGACCGAGGTCTTCGCATCGACCGAGGCTGAGGGTGTCGACGAGTCGGTCGAGCAGCCCACTGCGGTCGACGAGCTCTCCGACGACGTCGTCCAGGTGCAGGCCCACGCTGAGGCCGACCCCGACGCCGACGCCGACGCCGACTCGTCCGTGCACGCCGAGGCGCACGCTGACCCCGTCGTCGAGCAGGCGCCCGCGCCTCGCACGGCCGACCTGAACGACACCCCCATCTTCCGGGCGATGATGTCGCGCTGGCTCACCGACGACTCGTCAGTGCCCGCCGCGGCGTCATGGTCAACCAACGAGGCGGACCAGGCTTGGTCTGCCGCAGCAAGGATCGAGGAGACCCAACCCCTGGAAGAGTCAGCAGCCGGTCTCCCCATGCGTCGCCCGGGCAGTTTTCTGATCCCCGGCGCCGTTGACGAGTCCGACCAGAAGCCCGCTGCCCCCGCAGCACCGCGACGCGATCCCGAAGCGATCCGCCGCAACCTCAACCGCCACAAGAACGGCGTGAGCTCCGCTCGCACCGAGGCACAAGATGGAACACACCGAGAGGAAGCCGATGTACACCACTGACGCCATGGCCCAGCCGAAGGGCGAGTACGACTGGCTCGTGGCCAAGTTCACGACTGAGACCCCCGGCGTGTCACACGCCATCCTTGTCTCGGCCGATGGGCTTCCCATGGCCGCCAGCGAGCAGCTCCCGGTGGATCGCGCCGAGCAGATGGCAGCCGTGGCCTCGGGCATGGCCAGCCTGGCCTCGGGTGCGGCCCGCCTGTTCCAGGGCGGCACGGTCCTGCAGTCCGTCATCGAGATGGAGCTGGGTTACCTGCTCCTCATGAGTGTCGGCGACGGATCGCACCTGGCGGCACTCACCAGCACCGACTCTGACATCGGTCAGGTCGGCTACGAGATGGCGGTCCTGGTCGACCGCGTCGGCAAGATGATCGACGCGTCGGCCCGGACGCCGATGACGGGCTAGCCCCATGGCGCCAGACGGACGCGAGGTGGCGGCAGGGCCGAGGCTCGTTCGGCCCTACGCGTTGACGTCCGGACGCACCGAGTCCGTGGTCGACCTACCCATCGAGGCCACGTTCGAGGTGTCGCCGTCCGGCCGCACCGCGACCTGGCCCGAGGGCGACCTCTCGGGACAGATCCTCGACCTGTGTGCAGCCAAGGAGTCGGTGGCTGAGGTCTCGGCGAAAATGCACATCCCACTCGGCGTCGCCCGGGTGCTGCTGGGTGACCTGGTCACCGCGGGGCACCTCAAGACGCGGACGACCATTTCCGAAAACACGACATCCGACGAACGACGTGAACTGATTGAAAGGACACTCAGTGGACTACGCGCCCTCTAACCGCAACAGCGCCTCGACGAAGATTGTCGTGGCCGGCGGCTTCGGCGTCGGCAAGACCACCTTCGTTGGTGCCGTCTCCGAGATCGACCCCCTGCGCACCGAGGCACTCGTCACGAACGAGTCCGAGGGCCAGGACGACATCTCCAAGGTCCAGCAGAAGCACACCACCACGGTGGCGATGGACTTCGGCCGCATCACGCTGGCCGAGAACCTCGTCCTCTACCTGTTCGGCACCCCTGGCCAGCGTCGCTTCTGGTTCATGTGGGACGACCTGGTCAAGGGCGCCATCGGTGCCGTCGTGCTGGTCGACGTCCGTCGCCTGGACGACAGCTTTGCCGCTGTCGACTACTTCGAGGCCAAGGGTCTGCCGTTCATCGTCGCGCTCAACCAGTTCGACGGTTCGCAGGAGTTCGGGCCGGACGACATCCGCGAGGCACTGGCCATCCCGGCGCACATCCCCGTCATCGAGGTCGATGCCCGGGACCGCGAGTCCGCCAAGAAGGCCCTCGTCCGCATCACCGAGTTCGCCCTGACCCAGCTCACCGGCGTGGCTGCCTCGGCCTGACCCCGAGCCGTCTCCGGACGACCCTCTCGACCCGACGCCGGGTGCCGCCTCCGAGGAAGCGGCACCCGGCGCGGTCGTGTCTAGTGGCCGGTGAGGACGCCGGCGAGGCGTTCCACGTCGTCGGGCCCGTCGAGGTCCGGCAGCCCGACGAACACGGTCGTCACCCCGAGATCAGCCAGCGCCAGGAAGCGATCGTGGTGCAGCGCCGCCTCACCCGCGTGATGACGTGCGGCGTAGGCCGCGGCAGGGGTGCGCCCGCGGTGCCTCTCGACCCGGCGCCACGTGTCGTCGCGGTCGGCGCCGATGACGGGGAGGTCGAGCACCGTCACGGCCACCTCGTCCGGGTCGCGCCCGACTGCGTCGCAGTGCCGACGCAGCACCGCGAGCTTGCGCTCGAGGGTCGGCAGGTCGCTCGGGAGGTTGCACGCGTCGGCGAGCTCCGCCGCGATACGCAGGGTGCGTTGCTCCCCGGAGCCGCCCACGACGATCTGTGGTTGCCCCACGGGCCGTGGGTATGCCGTGGTCTCCGGCAGCGTGACGCGCCGGCCCTCGTGCGCCTTGGTGCCCTTGCCCCACAGCGCCCGGATCGTCTCGATCGACGCCTCCAGCTGGTCCAGCCGCTCCGCCGGCGGGGGAAACGGCAGCCCGAACGCGAGGTGCTCGCGCTCCCACCAGCCTGCGCCGAGCCCGACGAACGCCCGGCCGCCTGACAGGACGTCAAGGGTGGCAACGGTTTTCGCGATGATGCCTGGAGCGCGGAAGGTCACCGGAGACACGAGGGTCCCGAGCCGGAGGTCGGTGTCCAGCCCGGCGAGCAGGCCCAGCGTCACCCAGGGCTCGGGGATCGGTTCCCAGGCTCGGTCCACCTGGGGGATCTGGATGAGGTGGTCCATCAGGGCGATGCCACCGAAGCCGTGGTGGTCGGCCACGAGGGCGATCGAGCGCAGCCATCCGGCGGGATCCTCGCCCCAGGGGAAGCGGGACACCTGCAGGACCACCTCCAGGCCGAGGTCACCCGACCCCGACCTCGTGGGGCCTGGTGCCACGGCTCTGGCCACTGGAGCAACAGTCGTGGAGGTCGACTCGTCGACGATCGTGCGGACCTCGTCCCACCCCTCCTCGCCGATGGTCGTCCGTACCCGCTCGAAGGTGGCGAGCTGCTGGGTGAGCACCGACGCCGGGACCGGTCGGTCGCGCTGGGAGTTGCGCGCCCGGCATACCGCCGCGTTGGTCTCGAAAAGGACTGCGACGCAAGGGAGCCCAGTCGCTCGGGCCTGCTCGCGAAAGCGGTCCCGCAGGTCCGGGTCGAGGCCGAGGGTATCGACGACGACCGTCAGCCCTCGGCGCGACCTCGCGGCGACGACCTGGTGGAGCAGGGCGAACGCGTCGGCCGAGGCGTCGAGGTCGAACTCACCACTGCCGACGACTGCGCGCAGCGCGTCCGACGACACGACCTCCTGCTGGCGGTAGTGCTGGGCGGCCCACGTCGACTTGCCCGCGCCGCTGGGCCCGACCAGCACCACGAGAGCCGGGTCGGGCAGGGGTTCGACTCTGCTCAGGCCTCTGCCCTCAGGGCGTGGCTGACAAGTCCGACGAGGTTGCCCTCGCTGTCCCGGATGAAGGCCATCCACTCGTCGCTGCCGGCCGGGCCGAGGGTGTCGTCGGTGTGGCTGAAGATGACGTGCGGCTCGGACTCGATGACCACGCCGTCGGCACGCAGCTCCTCGACGCGGGTCGTCACGTCGTCGACGGCCAGGTAGAGCAGGGCCGGGCTGGCAGCGATCTCGAGGAGCAGCCGGGTCCCGCCGCCCAGGCTGAAGAACAGCAGTCCGGGCGGGTCGAACCTGGCCAGCGGCTGGGATCCGAGCAGGCGTTCGTAGAAGGCTGAGGCCCGGTCGAGGTCCTCAGCATGCTGGGCCACCTGAGCCAGGCCTGTGCCACCTGTCATCGCACCCACCTCCTGGGCGTGAATCTACTGCTCGACGGTGCGCCGCCGCTCGAGGATGGCGGCGGCCACCTCGCGCGGATGGGTCTCGGGCAGCCAGTGCCCCGCATCGAGCTCGACGAAGCTGTAGTCGGCGGCCACGTGGTCGCGGGTGCGTTCGGCAGCTGCCCGACCCAGCGCCGGGTCGTGACGACCCCAGACGTAGGTCGCGGGGGTCGAGATCCGGCGAGTGCCGGTCGTGAGGTCAGAGTTGTTGCGGCGCAACGGAATTGCTCGGTACCAGCCCAGCCCGCCACGCGCCATGCCCGGGAGGCGGAACCGAGCGGCATACCTCTGCACGTCCTGCTCGGGCAGCCCGGAGCGACGCAGCGCGACGGGGAGCCGGCGGCGCAGCACCAGCTCGGGGACCACCGGGAGCTGGAACGCGGCCATGTACCAGCTGCGCCGGGCCTGGTCCGCGTGACGCATCGCCCACGCGATGGCGCGGTGGTGCGGCGTGGAGACCACGGTCAGGCTGAGCAGGCGTTCGGGGTGGCGCTCGGCAAAAGCCCACGCGACCGACCCGCCCCAGTCGTGCCCCACGAGGTGCACGCGGGACTCGCCCAACGCGTCGACGAGCGCCAGCACATCGGCGACCAGCTCGGACATGCGGTAGGCCGCGCGTCCCGTCGGTAGCGCGCCCGGGGAGTAGCCGCGCTGGTCCGGGGCCACCACGCGCAGGCCAGCCTCGGTGAGCAGCGGCGTTACCTGCGCCCACGCGTGCCGGTCCTGGGGCCAGCCGTGCAGCAGGACCGCGACGTCGTCTCCGCCGCCCCTGTCGGTGACGTCGAACACCAGGCCGTCCCGCATGAACTGCTCCACCCGGCGAACCTATCCCGGCGCTGCAGGATGCCCGGGGCGGGGTGGAGCGGCAGCAGCACCGGTCCTGATGTGGGCCGAGTCGCACAGGGCGGGGCCGGGCCGGACATCATGGGGCCGTGCCGACCTTCCAGTTCCACCACGAGTGGGCCCTCCCTGCCGAACCGGAGCGGGTCTTCGACGCGCTCGCCGACGTGGAGCGGTATGCCGTCTGGTGGCCGCAGGTGCGCTCGGCCGAACGGATCGACGACGAGTCGGGGCGTACTCACATCCGCAGCTTCCTGCCCTACACCCTCCACCTCGTGCTGCGCCGGGAGGTGGAGGACCGGTCCAACGGTCACCTGAAGGTTGCCGTGAGAGGAGACCTCGAGGGGTGGTGCGAGTGGCGAGTTCGCACTGGTGGCAACGGAACTGGGGTGAGCGTCGCGGAGTTCGACCAGGAGGCCGTCCTCACCCCCACGCTGCTCGCCCGGACCGCCCGCGTCACCGGACCGCTGATGCGGGCCAACCACTCGTGGATGATGCGGTCCGGCCGGGCTGGCCTCGTCGACTACCTGGCTCAGAGTCGGTGAGCGTGTTGGCGGCGTGACCCGTCGCGCCAACAGGCTCGGGGGTGCGAGACAATGGCACGTGACCAAGCCTGCCGCCCAGTACGACCTCGGCGGACGGCGGGCGTGGATCGTGTATGCCGCGTCGGTGTCCGTCTACATCCTGGCGGTCTTCCACCGCAGCTCCCTCGGCGTGGCCGGGCTGCTCGCGAGCGAACGCTTCGACATCGCGGCGACCCAGCTGTCCGTCTTCACGATGGTGCAGCTCCTCGTCTACGCCGCCATGCAGATCCCGGTCGGCGCGCTCCTCGACCGGTTCGGGCCGAAGCGGCTGCTGCTGTGCGGGGTCACCCTGATGACCGTCGCGCAGCTGGGCTTCGCCTTCGCCGACGTGTTCTGGATCGGCATCGTGACCCGGGTGTTCGTCGGGATCGGCGACGCCATGGTGTTCATCCCTCTGCTGCGCATCGTGGCGCTGTGGTTCCCGCCGCTGCGCATCCCGATGGTCACCCAGGTCACCGGTCTGCTGGGGCAGCTGGGCGCCCTCACTGCGGCGACACCACTCGTCTTCGCACTGCACAAGTGGGGCTGGACGCCGTCCTACGCGGGCTCGGCGCTGTTCGGTGTCGTCCTGGGCGCCATCGTCCTGGTCGTCGTGCGGGACTCACCCAACCCCGACCACGAGCTCGACCAGATCAAGGTCCGCGCCCTCGCGGGCAGCGTCCGGGCCGCCTGGCGAACTCCCGGCACCCGGCTCGGGCTGTGGTCGCACTTCTCCGCCCAGTTCGGGGCAACCGTGTTCGCGCTGCTGTGGGGCTATCCGTTCCTCGTCGCCGGACAGGGGCTGTCGCCCAAGACGGCCGGCATCCTGCTGATGCTGATGACCGTGACCACGGTGGTGAGCAGCCCGCTGATCGGCGGGTTCGTCACGAAGTACCCGTTCTCACGCTCGACGCTCATCCTCGGGATCGTCTTCTCGATCATGACCGTCTGGGCCGTCGTCCTGTTGTGGCCCGGCCGGGCGCCGCTGCCGCTGCTGGTGGTGCTCGTCGTCATCACGGCGGTCGGCGGTCCCGGTTCGCTCGTGGGCTTCGACCTGGCTCGGACCTTCAACCCGCCCACGCGGCTGGGCAGCGCCACCGGGATCGTGAACGTCGGTGGTTTCCTTGCGTCACTGTCGACGGTGACGCTGATCGGGATCATCCTGGACCGGGTCGCGCCGGGTGGACCGAGCACCTACGACGTGGACACCTTCAGGGCCGCGATGTCGGTGCAGTACCTCGTCTGGGGTGCCGGTGTCGTGCAGATCCTGAGGTACCGGCGCAAGACCCGGAGGGCGTTGTTGGACAGCGATCCGGACGCGTATGCCGCCCTGCGGTCCGGCGAGGCCATCACCCCCTGAGCTGCGGCCTCCTCCGACCGCTGGCCACCCGTGCCGCGCCCCGGGGGTTATCAAGGGGTTTGCTGCCAGATTGGTGGCCAGAAGTGCGGTCGTCGGATGGGCCCCAGAGGGGTGCTCAGGGCCTCTCACCTGCGAAAACGCCGATTTCGTTACCTATTCGTGATCAGTTCTGGACAGGTGATCGAAGGATTGCCGCGGCCTGCTGAAAGACATCGGTGTAACTCGACGAACTACACCAATGTCATTCCCGCCCGAGGCCGGTAAGGCGTGGGATTTGTGTGACGAGAGTGTTCTGAGTGAAAACCCGGCTCTAGTCTCGTGCGGCTGCCACAAACCCGACTGGCCACCCGATCTGAGAGGCATCCCCCCGTGCCGAACGCCCACTCCGCCCGACGCGCACTGCGCACCGGTGCGACCCTCTGCATGGTGGGGATCCTGGCTGGCACCACGGCGCTGTCCGCCTCGGCCGACCCGGACCCGGTGTACCCGTCCAAGGCGCAGGTCGACAAGGCCCAGTCCGCCGTCGCCACCACGTCCGGCAAGGTCTCCAGCCTCGACGCGCAGTACGCCGCCGCCAGCGCCCAGCTCAGCCAGGTCCAGGACCGTGCCGGTGCGGCCGCAGAGGCCTACAACGGAGCCGTCTACGAGCTCGACAAGCGCACCGCCGAGACCACCGCCGCCAAGAAGCGTGCCGCCCAGGCGCAGGAGGTCGCGGATGCCGCGGCCCTGCAGGTGCGGCGCTACGCAGCCAGCGTCTACCAGCAGGGCGGCAACCTCGGCGAGCTCGAGGCCTACCTGTCCAGCACCGGCCCGCAGGACCTGATGGACCGCGCCACCGCCCTCGAGGCCGTGAGCGACGCCCGGACCCGCACCCTCCAGCAGGCAGCCGCCTCCTCGATCGTCGCCGACACGATGCGTCAGCAGGCCGCCGGAGCCGAGGCGGCGCAGGCCAAGGCTGCCAAGGCCGCTGAGGACGCCCGGAACGCCGCCCAGGCGCAGGCCGACCAGGCCGAGGCCGCGGCGGCCCAGATCCAGCAGGAGCAGAACGCCCTCACCGTGCAGCTGGCCACCCTGCGCAAGACCTCGGTCGACCTGGAGAAGCAGCGCCAGGACGGGCTGGCCGCCGCGGCAGTCGCCCGGGCCGCCGCCGCTGAGGCCGCCCGTCAGGCCCGCCTTGCCGCTGAGCGCGCCAAGGCCGCTCGCACCGCTGCCGCCAGGAAGGCGGCCCAGCAGGCTGCAGCCCGCGCCGCCGCAGAGGCCGCTCGCCAGAAGGCCGCCGCCGAAGCCGCCGAGAAGGCCGCCGAAGAGGCGTCGCAGCAGCAGAACCACCCCAAGCCCAAGCCCAAGCCGGACAACCCCCCGCCCCCGCCGCCGTCCACGAACGGTGGGGTCTCGGCGGTCATCGGGTATGCGCGCTCCCAGATCGGCAAGCCCTACCAGTGGGGCGGTTCGGGTCCGAACAGCTTCGACTGCTCAGGCCTGACCATGCGCGCCTGGCAGCGGGCCGGCGTCAACCTCTCGCACTACACCGGTGCCCAGTGGGGCGAGACCTCGCGGGTGGCCATCAGCGACCTGCGCCCAGGAGACCTCGTCTTCTACGGCGACTCCGGCCCCACCAGCCACCACGTCGGTCTCTACATCGGCGGCGGCCAGATGATCGAGGCGCCCTACACCGGTGCCAACGTCCGCTACGCCTCCATCTACCGCTCCGACCTCGTGCCCTATGGCGGCCGCCCCTAGCTACTCCCGCGGCGGCCCGAGCGGACGCCCCGGTGAGCCGAGTGCCTATCCAGGCACCCGGCACACCTCCCCCCAAGACACCAAGCCCCCTGGCTGACGTCCTGTCGCCTTAGGGCCTGTGTATGCCGCGCGCGCGCCCCGCGCGCGAGGCTCAGTCGGTGGGGGGCTTGGCCTCGGACATCGGCTCGGCGGAGACGTCGGGCATCCGCCAGCGGGCGGTGGTCATGCCGGCCTCCTTGGCGCGCTGGATCGCCTCGCGCACCACGCGCTCGGCCTCCTCGCGGCCGGCCCAGTGGGCGCCCTCGACGGACTTGCCGGGCTCGAGGTCCTTGTAGGTCTCGAAGAAGTGCTGGATCTCGAGGCGGTCGAAGCTGCTGACCTGCTCGAGGTCGACGAGGTGGGCCTGGCGCGGGTCGCCGGCCGGCACGCAGAGGATCTTGTCGTCGCCGCCGGCCTCGTCGCGCATGTGGAACATGCCGATCGGGCGGACGCGCACCAGGCAGCCGGGGAACGTGGGCTCTTCGAGCAGGACCAGGGCGTCGAGCGGGTCGCTGTCCTCACCGAGGCTGTCCTCGACATAGCCGTAGTCGGCGGGGTACCGCGTCGAGGTGAAGAGCAGCCGGTCGAGCCTGATCCGACCGGTCTCATGGTCGACCTCGTACTTGTTGCGGTGCCCCTTCGGGATCTCGATGGTGACGTCGAACTCCACGACGATGTCCCTTCCGTAGTGCGCATGCCTGAGACGTGGTGCGCGCGCCTATGACCTAGGCTCGCCGCTAAGTGTTCCGTATGACGCAAGTCCAGCGCTGAGGGGGTCGAGTGCGCCGCATCCTGGCCGCGTTGCTCGCCGTCGTGGTGCTGGGGGCGGTCTACACGACTCTCGACGTGTTCGACATCGTGCCGGGGATCCTGACCCGTGACCAGCCACGGGTGGCGCCCACCCCGGCGGCCACGACCGGCACTGCGGCACCCACCACCGTCCCGGTCCCCACGGTCAACGCTGCCGCGCAACCCCTCGAGCCCGCGTCCGCGTCCGCACCCATCCCGGACCCGGCTGCCCTCGCCTCGGCGCTCGCGACCGTCGTCGCCGACCCGGCCCTGCGTCCCGGGCCGGGCATCGTGGTGCGCGACGCCTTCACCGGCCAGACCCTGCTGAGCAAGGACGCCACGAAGGCCCGCGTGCCCGCCTCGACGGCCAAGCTGCTGACCGCCCTCGCGGTCGGCACCACGCTCGACCCGCTGGCGACGCTGCCCACGAGGGTGGTGCAGGGCGCCCGACCGGACGAGCTCGTGCTCGTCGCCGGTGGCGACACCATGCTGGCCAGGGGCAAGGGGACGCCAACGGCGGTCGAGGGGCGCGCCGGCCTGGGCGACCTGGCCGGCCAGGTCGCCTCGGCCTTGCAGGGTGCAGCGACCACGAAGGTCACCCTCCGGCTGGACACCACCTACGCGAAGGGCCCGCGCTGGGCGCCGGGCTGGAGCCAGGCGGACGTCAAGGCCGGCTACACCGGTGGGGTGTCGATGCTCGGCCTGGCCGGCCAGCGCGCCGTGCCGTTCAAGCCGGCACCCCGCAACCCCGAGGCCGCCACCGGTGCGGCCTTCGTGAGCGCCCTGGCCAAGGCCGGGATCACCGCGACCCTCGCCCCCGAGTCAACCTGGTCCGAGAAGGTGCCCGCCGGTGCCACCGAGCTGGGGCGGGTGGCGTCGGCCCCGATCGGCGACATCCTCGCCCTCGCCCTCGACGACAGCGACAACGCCCTGACCGAGGGACTGGCGCGGCAGGCGACGGTGAAGGCAGGGGGCTCGACGAGCTTCGCGGCGGCCGTCGCCTTCGTGACGACCACGGTCGAGGCCCGCGGGGTCGACCTCAGCGGCGTGACCCTCAAGGACGCGAGCGGGCTCACCTCGGGCCAGGCGATCCCGCCGCAGGTGCTGTCGGACGTGCTCCAGCTCGGGGCCGACGGGTCGGTGCCGGCGATGCAGGACACCGTCGCGCAGCTGCCCGTGGCCGGCCTGTCGGGCACGCTGTCGACCCGGTTCCACGCGAAGAGCACGCGTGCCGTCGCGGGCCTGGCCCGGGCCAAGACCGGCACCCTCACCGGAGTAAGCGCCATGGCCGGAACCGTCATCGACGCCGACGGACGCGTGCTGTCCTTCGTGGTCGAGGCCGACGGGCTCCCGGGCGGCGTCGGAACCCTCAATGCGCGGGCCGCGTTGGACCGCTTCGTGGCGGTGCTCGCGACCTGCGGGTGTCCCTGACCTACCGTGAGGGGATGACCGTGCCCGACGCTGCAGCTCCGCAGGCCACCCGCTACGTCGACTGGCAGTTCGCCAAGACGACCGGGACCCGGCTCGTGCCGGCCGGACCCAAGGTGACCGTCGCCGAAGCCGCCGAGGTCGTCGCGTCGGTGCGCGCCGCAGCCCACCGCGCCCAGCAACCCGTGGCGGAGACGGCTCGGCTGCACGCTCCCGGCGACGCACCCGGCCCGGTCGTCGTCGACCGCCGCACCTGGATCTCGCTCAACGCCGACTCCATGTCGGCCCTGATGGACCCCGTCTTCGGCAAGCTCGTCGACAGCCAGAAGGCCGCGCCGAACCAGACGATGCAGGCGATCGGCGGCAAGGTCACCGGCGGCGAGGCCGGAGCGCTGCTCGCGTTCATGTCGAGCAAGGTCCTCGGCCAGTACGACCTCGCGCCGGGTGGCACGCCCCAGCTGATGCTGGTCGCCCCCAACCTGGTCCAGGTGGAGCGCGAGCTCGGCGTCGACCCGGCCGACTTCCGGCTCTGGGTCTGCATGCACGAGGAGACCCACCGCGTGCAGTTCACCGCGGTGCCGTGGCTGCGGGACCACATGGTCGACCGGGTGCGCACCCTGGCGACGGACCTCGTGCCCGACCCGGAGTCCCTGCAGGAGACCCTCTCCCGGCTCGGCAAGCAGCTCCCCGATGCGCTGAAGAGCGGTGGCGCCGGCCTCACCGACCTCATCGCCTCGCCGGAGCAGCGCGCCAAGCTCGCCGAGGTCACCGCGGTCATGTCCCTGCTCGAAGGGCACGCCGACGTCGTCATGGACGAGGTCGGCCCGCAGATCATCCCCTCGGTCGCGCAGATCCGGAGCAGGTTCAACGAACGTCGTAAGGGCGTCGGCGCCTTCGACCGGGTGCTGCGCCGGCTGCTGGGGCTGGAGGCCAAGATGCGGCAGTACCGCGACGGCGCGGTCTTCGTCCGCGAGGTGACCGAGGCCGTCGGCACCGACGGCTTCAACCGCGTCTGGGAGTCGCCCGAGACGTTGCCGCTGCCGGCCGAGATCGCCACACCGTCGACCTGGGTCGCCCGGGTCCACGGCTGACCGGTGACCACACCCGCATCCCGGTGGACCTGAGGTGACCGGACCGCACCCGGCCACGGCGGCCATCAGGGTCGCCGTCCGCGCGGCCCTGGCCGAGTGCGACCCGGGCGACCTCGTCCTCGTCGCGTGCAGCGGCGGCGGGGACTCGCTCGCGCTCGCGGCCGCCGTTGCCTTCGAGGCGCCGCGGCTGGGGGTCCGGGCGGGCGCGGTGGTGGTCGACCACGGGCTGGCGGCCGACTCGGCGGAGGTCGCCCGACGAGCCTCCGCGCAGTGTGACGCCCTCGGACTGGCTCCGTCGAGCTGGGCGACCGTCGAGGTCGCGGCAGGCACCGACGGTCTCGAGGCCGCCGCCCGCCAGGCGCGCTACGCCGCCCTCGATGCCGCCGCCGACCGACACGGCGCGCGCCTCGTGCTGTTCGGCCACACCCTCGACGACCAGGCCGAGCAGGTGCTGCTCGGCCTGACCCGTGGTGCCGGCGCCCGTTCCCTCTCCGGTATGCCGCGTGCTCGCGACCGATTCCGACGTCCCCTCCTCGGGGTGACCCGCGGGCAGACCCGTGCCTCCTGCGCCGCCGAGGACCTCACCTGGTGGGACGACCCGATGAACGCTGACCCTTCCTTCACGCGGGTCCGCGCGCGACGAGCCCTCGTCGACCTCGAGCGAGACCTCGGCCCCGGTGTCGCGGCCGCGCTCGCCCGCACCGCCGACCAGCTGCGCGAGGACGCCGACCACCTCGACCTGCTGGCCGACCAGGCTGTGACCGACCTCGGGGCCGGTCCGTGGGCGGCTGCCGACCTCGCCGTGCTGCCTCGTGCGGTCCGCACGCGGGTCTGGCGACGTCTCGCCGTCGCGGCGGGTGCGCCGGCCGGGCAGGTGAGCACGCGGCATACCGAGGCGTGTGACTCGCTGCTCACGCGCTGGCACGGGCAGGGACCGGTCAGCCTGCCCGGCGCCCTCCTCGTGACCCGCAGCGACGGGCGGGTATCCATCGCCGCCTCGCCTCGGGTTGAATAGCCCCGCACCCGCACGACCAGTACCCAACCACCAGGAGTAGAGCCGTGGACGCTGCCCACATGGGAGCCGACCTCGAGAAGGTCCTCATCACCGAGGAGGAGATCCACGCCAGGCTCGACGAGCTGGCGACCGAGATCTGGGCGGAGTACGAAGGCAAGGACCTGCTGCTGGTCGGGGTCCTCAAGGGCGCCGTCATGGTGATGGCCGACCTGTCCCGCGCGCTGCCCGGGACTGCCCCGGTCGACTGGATGGCAGTGTCGTCCTATGGCTCCGGCACCAAGTCCTCGGGTGTGGTCCGCATCCTGAAGGACCTCGACACCGACATCACCGGGAAGCACGTCCTCATCGTCGAGGACATCGTCGACTCCGGGCTGACCCTGTCCTGGATCAAGGCCAACCTCGAGTCGCGTTCGCCCGCCTCGGTGGAGATCTGCACCCTGCTGCGCAAACCCGAGGCTGCCAAGGTCGAGATCGACGTCAAGTGGGTGGGCTTCGACATCGCCAACGAGTTCGTCGTGGGCTACGGGCTCGACTATGCCGAGAACTACCGCAACCTGCGCGAGGTAGGCACCCTCGCCCCGCACGTCTACGCCTGAGGCGTACCCGAGAGGCGCACGGAACACCGCGTCCATCCGGGTCGTTGTCCAGCACGAGCCACCGGAGCACTGCGTAGTACCGTCGTGGTAGAGCCGAGCCCAGGCCGGGCCCCGGCACACAGCGTGAGCGAGCAGGAGGAACGGGGCGGCCAGCCCCGCTACATACATGGATTACAAGCGCATCCTTCGGGCCCCGTTGTTCTGGGTCGTCGCCGTCATCGCTGTCACGTTGATGGTCTTCAGCCTCAGCGACGCGGGCGGATACACCCGGATCGACACCTCCGCCGCGCAGCAGCTCATCGCCGAGAAGAAGGTGGAGCGCGCCGTTGTCACGAACAACGAGGTGGTCGACCTCGACCTCAAGAAGGGCGTGACCTACTCCGACGGCAAGAGCATCAAGGACGCGACCAAGGTCCGCACGCAGTACGTCGACGCGGCCGGTCCCGCCTTCATCAAGCTCCTCGAGGACAACCCGCCGCCCGGCCGCACCGACCAGGTCATCAAGGACACCAACCCGCTGCTCGCGCTGCTGGGTTCGCTGCTCCCGATCATCATCCTGCTGGGCCTCTTCTGGTTCCTGATGAACCAGATGCAGGGTGGCGGCTCCCGGGTCATGCAGTTCGGCAAGTCCAAGGCCAAGCTCGCCACCAAGGACACCCCCAAGGTCACCTTCGCGGACGTCGCCGGCGCTGACGAGGCCGTCGAGGAGCTCCACGAGATCAAGGAGTTCCTGGCCGAGCCTGCGAAGTTCCTCGCGGTGGGCGCCAAGATCCCCAAGGGCGTGCTGCTCTACGGCCCTCCCGGCACCGGCAAGACCCTGCTCGCCCGCGCCGTCGCCGGTGAGGCAGGGGTTCCGTTCTACTCGATCTCGGGTTCGGACTTCGTCGAGATGTTCGTCGGTGTCGGTGCGAGCCGCGTGCGTGACCTGTTCGAGCAGGCCAAGGCCAACGCCCCGGCCATCGTGTTCGTCGACGAGATCGACGCCGTGGGCCGGCACCGTGGCGCCGGCCTCGGCGGTGGGCACGACGAGCGCGAGCAGACCCTCAACCAGCTGCTCGTCGAGATGGACGGGTTCGACGTCAAGACGAACGTCATCCTCATCGCCGCGACCAACCGCCCCGACATCCTCGACCCGGCGCTGCTGCGTCCCGGCCGGTTCGACCGCCAGATCGCGGTCGAGGCCCCCGACATGATCGGCCGCCACCGCATCCTCGAGGTGCACTCCCAGGGCAAGCCGATGGCCACCGGGGTCGACCTGCTGGCGGTCGCCCGCAGGACGCCCGGATTCACCGGTGCCGACCTGGCCAACGTGCTCAACGAGGCCGCCCTGCTCACCGCCCGCAGCGACGGCAAGCTGATCGACGACGCCGCCCTCGACGAGGCCATCGACCGCGTCATCGCCGGCCCGCAGAAGCGCACCCGGATCATGTCCGCCAAGGAACGCAAGATCACGGCCTACCACGAGGGTGGGCACGCCATCGTGGCCGCGGCCATGAACCACCTCGACCCCGTGACCAAGGTGACGATCCTGCCGCGTGGCCGTGCACTCGGCTACACGATGGTGATGCCGACCGACGACAAGTACTCCACCACCCGCAACGAGATCCTCGACCAGCTGTCCTACGCGATGGGTGGCCGGGTCGCCGAGGAGGTCGTCTTCCACGACCCCACCACGGGTGCCTCGAACGACATCGAGAAGGCCACCGGCATGGCCCGCAAGATGGTCACCGAGTACGGCATGAGCGAGCGGGTCGGCGCCATCAAGCTGGGCTCATCAGGGGGCGAGGTCTTCCTCGGCCGCGACATGGGGCACCAGCGCGACTACTCCGAGGAGGTCGCGAGCGTCGTCGACGAAGAGGTGCGCAAGCTCATCGACGCCGCTCACGACGAGGCGTGGCACGTCATCAACGACAACCGCGACATCCTCGACAGCCTGGTCCTCGACCTGCTCGAGCACGAGACGCTCAACGCCAAGGAGCTCGCGGCGATCTTCGAGCCGATCCGCAAGCGCCCGATCCGCCCGACCTGGCTGTCCAGCGAGACCCGCTTCCTCTCCGACCAGCCCCCCGTCCTGACCCCGGCCGAAAAGGCCGCCCAGAACGGTTCGGCGCCGACCTTCGAGGCCGCCGGCAGCAACCGCCAGACCGCCGAGGCGATCGACAAGGCGGCCGAGGCCGGCGCGGTCAAGGCTCCCGAGGAGCACCCGCCCACCCAGGTGATCGAGATCCCCGAGGGTGGCCAGGTCGATCAGAATGGCCAGTGAGGCCAAGCCCCACGTGGTGGACCAGCCGCGTGCCGAGGCGGCCGTTCGTGAGCTGCTGATCGCCATCGGCGAGGACCCTGACCGTGAGGGTCTCGTCGAGACGCCGGCCCGGGTGGCGCGGGCCTACGGCGAGTTCTTCGCCGGGCTGTCCCTCGACGCCGGCGAGGTGCTGTCCAAGACCTTCCGGATCGACCACGAGGAGATGATCCTGGTGCGCGACATCGAGGTGTACTCGATGTGCGAGCACCACCTCGTGCCGTTCCACGGCGTCGCCCATGTCGGCTACATCCCGGCCAGGGACGGCCGCGTGACGGGTCTGTCGAAGCTGGCCCGACTGGTCGAGATGTACGCCCGTCGCCCCCAGGTGCAGGAGCGGCTCACGACCCAGGTCGCCGACTCCCTCGTCACCCACCTCGGTGCCCAGGGCGTGATGGTCATCGTCGAGTGCGAGCACCTCTGCATGTCGATGCGGGGCATCCGCAAGCCGGGGTCGCGGACCATCACCTCAGCGGTGCGCGGCCAGCTGCGCGACCCCGCCACCCGGGCCGAGGCCATGGCGCTGCTCCTGGGTGGCAAGCGGTGAGCGGACGCGAACTGTCGCGCCCCACCACCCCGAAGCTCCCCGGCATACTCACGGCGTCCAGGGCGCCTCGGCTGCTCGGCAACCTGACCTACCTCGTCGGCACGGTCGACCTGCTGACCGGGCTGCTGCACTCCTGGCGGCTGCACCTGCACGGTCTGACCGAGATGCTGCCCGGCGCCCTGTCCGACGCGGCAGCGGCGGTCACGGTCGTGTCGGGGATCTTCCTGATCGTGCTCGGGCACTCGCTCAAGCGCCGCAAGCGCCGCGCCTGGCGCGCCGCGGTCGGCCTGCTCGCCCTGTCGGTCGGTCTGCACGTGATCAAGACGGAGCCCGCATCGGCTGCCATCTCGCTCGTCGGGCTGGGTCTGCTCGTCCGCGACCGGGCGCAGTTCCGCGCACTCGGTGACCCCACCACGCGGTGGCGGGCGGTGCGCGCGTTCGTCGTGCTGCTCGTCGTGTCGGTCCTGGCCGGCGGCTTGGTCGTCTGGCTCAACCGGCGCGACATCGTGGGCGGCTTCCCCGGGCTGGGGGCGTTCGTCCAGGAGCTGGGCCTGGGCATGGTCGGCGCCAATGGCCCGCTGGAGTTCACCCAGGACCGGGCGTCCGACATCGTGGGGTCGCTCCTGCTGGGGCTCGGGTTGATGACGCTCCTCACGCCGGCCTACCTCGCGCTGCGTCCGGCCGAACCGGTGCCGTCCCTGACCGAGGACGACGAAGCCCGGATACGCGCGCTCGTCGACCGGCAGGGCGACTCGCTCGCCTACTTCAACACCCGTCGCGACAAGTCGGTGATCTGGTCGTCGTCGGGCAAGTCAGCGATCGCCTACCGCGTCGTGTCCGGCGTGATGCTCGCCAGCGGCGACCCGGTTGGCGACCCCGAGGCGTGGCCGGGGGCGATGCAGGCGTTCCTGGCCGAGGCGGGTGCGCACGCCTGGACCCCCGCCGTGCTCGGGTGCTCCGAGCACGCCGGCACCGTCTGGGTGCGGGAGACCGGCTACACCGCCCTCGAGCTCGGCGACGAGGCCGTGGTCGACGCGACGACCTTCACCCTCGCGGGCCGTCCCATGCGCAACGTCCGTCAGATGGTGGGGCGGGTCGCGCGGGCCGGGTATGCCGTGGATGTGTGTCGCGTCCGCGACGTCACCACCGGGGTACGCGAGCGGGCGATGGCCGATGCGGCCTCGTGGCGGTCCAGCGCCACCGAGCGCGGGTTCTCCATGGCGCTCGGGCGACTGCTCGACGAGAGCGATCCCGACTGCGTCTTCGTGGCGGCACGGCAGGATGGGGTGGTGCGCGCATTCCTGCAGTTCGTCCCCTGGGGTCCCGACGGGATGTCCCTGGACGTGATGCGGCGCGACTCGACCGCGGAGGCCGGTGTCAACGAGCTGATGATCACCGAGGCACTGGCGGCCGCTCCCGGGCTGGGCGTGCAGCGGGTGTCGCTCAACTTCGCGGCGTTCCGGTCGGTCCTGGAACGCGGCGGCAAGCTCGGCGCCGGCCCGGTCCTCAGGTCCTGGCGGCGGGTGCTGCTGTTCGCCTCGCGCTGGCTCCAGATCGAGAGCCTCTACCGGTTCAACGCCAAGTTCCAGCCCCAGTGGCAGCCACGGTTCCTCGTCTACCCCTCGGGGTCGGACCTCCCGCGGGTCGGGCTGGCTGCGCTCGAGGCGGAGGCGTTCCTCACCTGGCCCACGCTGGGCCGGCTCGGCGGTGGCGCGTGACCGTGGCACCCGGGGCAGGCGCCCTGTCGTGGCCGCTGCGGCGGGCCGACGGGCTGCCGGTGGTGATGGGCGTGGTGAACGTGACTCCCGACTCGTTCAGCGACGGTGGTCAGTGGTTCGAGCCGTCGGCGGCGATCGAGCACGGGCGTGACCTGATGGCCCAAGGGGCCGACATCCTCGACGTGGGCGGCGAGTCGACCCGGCCGGGTGCCGAACGTCCTTCCGTGGGGGAGGAGAAGCGCCGGGTACTGCCCGTGGTGGCTGCCCTGGTCGCCGAGGGTGCGCTGGTCTCGGTCGACACCATGCGGGCCGAGGTAGCTGCCGAGGCGCTCGCCGTCGGCGCGGGCATCGTCAACGACGTGAGCGGTGGCATGGCCGACCCCGCCATGGCCGAGCTCGTCGCCGCGGCAGGAGTCCCGTTCATCGCGATGCACTGGCGCGGGCACAGTGTCGACATGCAGTCCCGGGCGGTCTACGACGACGTGGTTGCCGACGTCGTCGCCGAGCTGTCGCAGCGGGCGACTGAGCTGGTCGCAGCAGGGATCGCCGCGGACCGGATCGTGCTCGACCCCGGCTTCGGGTTCGCGAAGCGAACCGGGCACAACTGGTCGCTCCTGCGCGGGCTCGACCGCCTGCTGGAGCTCGGCCACCCCATCCTGGTGGGCACCTCACGCAAGACCTTTCTCGGCCGACTCGGTGTGCCGGCCGGTGAGGAGCCGCGCCACCCGCTGGACCGCGACCCGGCCACCGCAGCCACCTCCATGCACGCCGCGCGACTGGGAGCCTGGGGCGTCCGCGTCCACCACATCCCCTCCACGCTCGACGCCATGCGGGTCGCCCGCGCCATCGAGGAAGCCCAGTGACACCCGGAACATCGACGAAGGTGCATCAGTGACCGATCAAATTGTCCTCAAAGGCATTTCGGCCAAGGGCTTCCACGGTGTCCTCGACTTCGAGAAGCGCGACGGACAGACCTTCGTCGTCGACGTGACGATGCACGTCGACCTCGCGGCGGCCGGCACCAGCGACGACCTGGCCGACACCGTCAACTACGCCGAGGTCGCGGGCGACGTGGTGGCCCTCATCGAGGGAGACTCCCTCGACCTGATCGAGGCGCTTGCCTCCCGGATCGCCGACCGGGTGCTGGCGCGGCCCCTCGTCGAGGCGGTCGAGGTCGTCGTCCACAAGCCCGAGGCGCCCGTGGGTCACCCGTTCACCGACGTGCAGGTGCGGGTCAGCCGGGAACGCCAGTCCCAGGTGGTCATTGCGATGGGATCCAACATCGGTGACTCCATCGAGACCCTGCACGACGCCGCCATCTCCCTCTACGGGCTCATCGACATCATCGAGGTCTCCCCGGTCGTCGAGACGGACCCGGTGGGTGGTCCGGAGCAGCCGGCATACCTCAATGCGGTGGTGACGGGGACGACGCACCTGGCGCCGTCCTCGCTCCTGGCCGGCCTGCACGACATCGAGCGGGCCCACGGCCGAACTCGCGAAGTGCACTGGGGCCCAAGGACTTTGGACCTCGACCTCATCCAGTACGGCGACCCGGTGTTCGACACCGACATCGTCATGAACAGCCCCACGCTCACCCTGCCGCACCCGCGTGCCCACGAGCGCAGCTTCGTGCTCCTGCCGTGGTTGCAGGCCGACTCCGAGGCGGTGCTGCGGGTGGCCGGCCAGGTGCGCCGGGTGGCTGACCTGGTCAGCGGGATGGACGTGTCTGGGGTCCGACCCGGGCCGGACATCGACCTGCTGGAGGGGCCGTGGTGAACCAGGGCAACGGGCTGCGCTGGGCACAGCTCGCTGGGATCGCCCTGGTCGTCGGCCTGCTGTCGTGGCTCGGGTGGCGGCTCTACCTCAACGGCGGCCACCTGCTCGGACCCGCGTCGTGGGTCTCCGCGGTCATGCTGGTCGCGATGGCGGTCCTGGTCATCGGGGCCGGGCTGCCGGTGCGCCGCTTCCTACGTGGCGAGGCTCGCAAGTCGCTCAGCCCGATCCGGGCGGCGCGCACCCTCGTGCTCGCCCAGGCTGCCGCCCTCACCGGGTCGGGGGTGCTGGGTTGGTATGCCGCGCAGGTGGCTCACGCGCTCGGCGACCTCGACCTGCCCGGCTACCGCGAGCTGCTCTGGCGGCTGCTCGCGCTCTGTGTGGCGTCACTGGTCCTCACGACCGCGGGGATGCTCACCCAGCGGATGTGCCGCGTCGACCCGCCCAAGGACCGCGACTCGCGCTCCTGAGAAGTAGGCCCACAAGGCGATTGCGGTCGTCCACAGACGGGTCGGGCACCCTCTCGTTGTCCACAGGCGGGGCGCTGGGGCTTGCCTTGTGCACCGCAGCGTGTCGGTGAAAAAGGGTGCAGCACAATGGAATTGACGCTCTATGTGGTACGGCGGGGTGTCGGTGGTGGCGTCTAGTGTTGGGGTCATGGAGGGGAACCTGACGGTTGAGCAGCGACGCGAGCAGATCGCAGCCGCGCGCGAGGCGCTGGCCGGGTTCGATGGGTCGCTGTGGCAGGTCCCTGGTGGTGGCGGAGGCGGCGGTGGTGGCCTGGCAGGTTTGCTCGGCGAGGTGGACGCGCTGGGTGCGATGTGTGAGGCGGCGAAGGTGTCGATCGTGGCCGAGGCGATGGAGCGGGGCGAGACGTCCGAGGGGGCGGCGGCGATGACCCTGACCCAGTGGGTGCGGCACCACGCGCCCTCGACCCGGGCGGGTGGGGCCGGTCAGCTGGTGGCGGTGGCGCAGGAGTTCGGCAAACCGGTCAACGCACCGGTGGTCCTGGCCATCCGGTCCGGGGTGCTGCCGGTGCGGTCGGCGGCGGTGGTGCTGGCCGAGGCGGACCGGTTGCGGCCGTTGCTGGTCGAGGGGGCGCAGCCGCACGTGTTGGCGGGTCTGATCGAGATGGCGGCGCAGCACGGGCCGCGGGGGTGCCGGATGGTGCGGCCGGCGTTGCTGGCCAGGTACGGCCAGGACGGTGAGCTGCAGACCCAGCAGGACGTCGCAAGGCGGTTCGTGTCGCTGTCGCAACCGGTCGAGGACGGCACCGGGACCGCGGAGTACCGGCTGGTCCTGGATGTCGAGGGCAAGGCTGTCCTCGAGGCGGCCCTCGGGCCGTTGTCCGCGCCCAGACCGGTGCAGGGGGACCGGGACCTGCGCAGCTGCGACCAGCGCCGCGGCGAGGCCTTGGTCACCCTGGTCCGCCGGGCAGTGGCCGCGGGTGAGCAGGTCGGGACGAACCCGAAGGCCCAGCTGGTCGTGACGATGGACTGGGAGTCGCTGGTCGCCGGGGTGCGTGGGGCCGGGGTCACCGTCGGCGGCTCGGACACCGGCACGATCCTGGCCCCGGAGACGGTGCGCCGGCTGGCGTGTGACGCGTCGGTGGTCCCGGTGCTGCTCGGGTCCGAGGGGGAGGTCCTCGACCAGGGGCGTGCGGTCCGGTTCTTCACCCCGGCCCAGACCCGCCGGCTGTGGCTGCGCGACGGTGGGTGCACGTATCCGGGGTGTTCGATGCCGCCGCACTGGACCGACGCGCACCACCTGGTGCACTGGGCCGACTTCGGGACCTCGGACCTGGGCAACGCCGCGCTGCTGTGCGAGCGTCACCACACGATCGTGCACAGCCGCCGGTACGCCGGACAAGTGGTGCACGGCGACGCCGGGGAGCGGGTCGAGTGGGACCGCACCCTGGGCAGCTACGACCAGCTCCTGGCCCGCCGCGCCGCAAAGGAACCAGCGTGACCCCGCCCCACACCCGGCCCACCCCGGGCGGGGCCAGACCCATGCCGACCGTCCTGCATCGCGTGAGCGCGCCCTGCCTACGGACGGGACTTGGAGCGTGCCGTGCGACCCCAGCGAGCCGCGCGCCACGAGCGAGTGCCGGTGGGTGAGCGGGTCAAAGAGCTGCCCGGACCGGGCTACTTGTCGACGTCGCCGACGACGAAGAACATCGAGCCGAGGATGGCCACCATGTCGGCGATCAGGTTGCCGGGGAGCACCTCGGCGAGCACTGCGACGTTGTTGAACGACGCCGAGCGCAGCTTGAGCCGCCACGGGGTCTTCTCGCCGCGTGACACGAGGTAGTAGCCGTTGAAGCCGAGCGGGTTCTCGGTGGCGGTGTAGAGGTCGCCCTCCGGGACCTTGAGCACCTTGGGCAGCTTGACGTTGACCGGGCCCTGCGGGAGTGACCGCAGCCTGTCGAGGCAGGCCTCGGCGAGGTCGAGGCTCACGTGTGCCTGTTCGAGCAGCACCTCGAGCCGCGCCAGGCAGTCGCCCGCAGTGCGCGTGACGACGCGACCCGGGCCACCGTCCGCGAACAGCTCGGCGTAGGCGAGGTACGGCTCGTCGCGTCGCAGGTCCATGTCAACACCGGCGGCACGCGCGATCGGTCCCGAAACGCCATACGCCGCAATGACTTCCGGCGAGACTACGCCAACCCCTTGGGTCCGCGCCTCAAGGATCTCGTTGCCGACGATCAGCGCCTCGATGTCCGGCAGCCGCCTGCGGACTGCCGACACGGCATACGCGACGCGGTCGAGCCACCCGGCTGGGAGGTCCTCCTTGAGCCCGCCGACGCGGTTGAACATGTAGTGCATCCGACCGCCGGAGGCCTCCTCCATGACGGCCTGGAGCTCCTCCCGCTCACGGAACGCGTAGAAGATCGGGGTGATGGCGCCGAGTTCGAGCGGGTAGGAGCCGAGGAACATCAGGTGGTTGAGCACCCGGTTCAGCTCGGCCAGCAGGGTCCGGGCCCAGACCGCGCGGACGGGCACCTCCATGCCCAGCATTCGCTCCACGCCAAGCACCACCCCGAGCTCCGAGGAGAAGGCCGACAGCCAGTCGTGCCGGTTGGCCAGCACGATGATCTGGCGGTAGTCGCGCACCTCGAACAGCTTCTCGGCGCCGCGATGCATGTAGCCCACGATCGGCTCGGCCGAGACGATCCGCTCGCCGTCGACGACGATCCGCAGCCGCAGCACGCCGTGGGTGGCGGGGTGCTGCGGACCGATGTTGAGCACCATGTCAGCGGTGGCCAGGCCGCCCGCGCCCATGCCGACGGTGAGGTCGCGCCGGCCTTCCGTGGTGGTCACGTCGCCAGTCTGCCGTATGCCGCGCGGAGAACGCCGTGCCGCCGGTGCCGGGGTCGGGGGGGTGCGTCCTCGCCGACCGCCCATCCGGGGTGGCGAGGCGTCGTGGCCTCCGGGTCGGTCAGCCGGGGCAGCCGGGGATGTTCTGGATGCTGGTGGCCTGGCCCTTGCTGTCGATCTGCACGAGCACCGTGTTCTCGCGGTCGGCCAGGCCCTTGAGCTGGGCGGGCTTGACGGACTTCGTCTGCAGCGGCTGGTCGGCGGCGATGCAGTGGCTGAACAGGATCCGCGCACCGTCGGCCACCGGGATCGTGAAGGTCAGCTTGGCATTCTGGTTGGTGTAGGGCACCGCACCCTTGAACGGGGCCGTGGGAACACCGTCCTTGGCGAGCTTGGCGTCGCTCAGACCCGTCCAGGTCCACCGGTCCAGCTCCAGCACGTCAACGCCGGCCACGGTGCTCACCTTCGTGACGACCCCGAAGTCGAAGGCACGGCCAACCACGTCGGACTTGGGGGCCTTCGGCGCGGCGGACGTCGGGCCGCCCGGCTTGGCCGTGACGGTGGGGGTGACCGTGACGGTCACGTTCCCCCCGGTGGAGGGCGTGTCCGACCCGCAGCCGGAGAGCAGGACCACGGCCGCGAGGGCGGTCAGGGTCGCGGCGGTGGCCGTGCGCAGGTGGTGCTGGTGCGTCATGGGGACAGGGGTCCTTTCGAGGGACAGCAACAGTCAAGTTTGCCCTCGCTGGAGCGCCTGACAAAACTCGACGATCTGCGGCAGGCTGATCGGGTGCCCATCCAGCCCACCGTCGACGCCGCCGAAATCCTCGATCTGGGCGACCCCGCCGTCGTCGCGGACCCCTATCCCCACCTGGCCGCGTTGCGCTCGGCAGCCCCGATGGCCTGGCACAGCGGGATGGGCGTCTGGCTGGCGAGCGGGCACGCCGAGGCCGGTGCCGTGCTGCGCGACCGGCGCCTCGGGAGGGTGTTCGGGCCACGCACGCCGGACGCCGAGTGGGACACCTTCAACTGGCTGCACGCCGACTCGATCCTCGACAGCGAACCCCCGAAGCACACCCGTCTGCGCCGACTGGTTGCCGGCGCGTTCGGACGTGGGCATGTGCAGCGGCTGGCCCCCCGCATCGAGGAGCTGGCCGCCGGGCTGCTGGCCGACCTGCCCGATGGCGAGTTCGACGTCATCGAGCACTACGCCGAGCCGCTCCCCGTCCTGGTGATCGCCGAGCTCCTGGGTGTCCCGGAAGGCGACCGGCACCACCTGCGGCCCTGGTCGCAGGCCATCGTGCGGATGTACGAGGTGGACCGGACCCCTGCCGACGAGGAGGCGGCCCGCGAGGCAGCAGGGGCGTTCGCGGCATACGTCGAGGAGCTTGCGGCGGAGCGCGCGAAGGCGCCGGGCGACGACCTGCTCACCGACCTGGTCACCGCTCGTGACGGGTCGGACCGACTGTCCGCCCACGAGCTCGTGGCCACCGCGGTGCTGCTGCTCAACGCCGGGCACGAGGCGAGCGTCAACGGGTTCGGCAACGGACTGCACTCGTGGCTCACCGCCCCGGACCGGCCGCGGCTGGACGTCGACGACGACGCCGCTGTGTCGCGGATGGTCGAGGAGTTCCTGCGCCATGACTCGCCGCTGCACCTGTTCGAGCGGACCGCCAAGGAACCCGCCGAGGTGGCCGGGGTCGCGCTCGAACCCGGCGACAAGGTTGCTGCCCTGCTTGGAGCAGCAAACCGCGACCCCGCGGTGTTCGCCGACCCCGACCGGTTCGACGGCGGACGGGACCCCAACCCGCACCTGGCCTTCGGGGCCGGCATCCACTTCTGCATCGGTGCGCCACTGGCCCGCCTCGAGCTCGAGATCTCGGTGCGCACCATGCTCGCCCGGTTCCCGGACCTGGTGGTCCTGGAAGCGCACCGGCGTCCGACCTTCGTGCTCCGCGGGTTCGAGCGGCTGGTCCTCAGCCCACACGCTTGATCGCCCAGAGGAAGTCGCCGAAGCCACCTGGCGCGGTGAGGGCCGCTGCGGCAGAAGAGGTTGCGAGCGTCTGCAGGTAGAGCTGCGGGTCGCGACTCGCAAGGTCCAGGGGCGGTTGCCGACCGTCCACGCCGAGGCCACGCAGGGCGGTGCGCTGGTCGAGCAGCTCGTCGTGGTCGAGGGTGTCCATGGCGACGTGGGCGGTCAGGTCGCAGGTCCCGTCGGGGACGGGCGTGACGAGCTGCCCGCGCCGGTATGCCGCGAGCGTGCCTTCCATCGGCCGGTCACCACCGCGATGGCCGTAGTCCACGGCGACGAGGACACCCCGGTCGACCCGGCTGACGAGATCGTCCCAGGCGTGGTCCCTCGGGAGGCCCACCTCGACCCGGTCCCCGCTGGCCGTCGGCTCCCAATGTGTTGTGGACCAAGCGAGCTCGTCGCCGTCGACCAGGGCTCCGAAGCTCTCCACGCCCGTAGTGGAGTCGACCATCACCAGCCGCAGGTCGCCGTCGCCGTCCACCTCGGCGATGGGGCAGGGCACCACGTCGAGCCATTCGTGCGCGATGACGAGCGCGTGGTCGAGCTCGCGCAGCGCGGGTGGCAGGTCCGCTCCGCCCGGTGCGACGTGCCACTCGACCTCCGGTGGCAGGGACTGCGGCCTGGCGACCACGTCGACCCCGGTGAGGCGCAGTGCCGGGCCCGCGGCATGCACCTGGGTGAGCAGCTCGCCACGACCGGCGCCGACGTCGACGACGTGGGTCAGGCCGTTCTCGCGCGCCATCCGTGCCACCGCGCCGGCGAGGAGCTCGCCGAGTGGGCCGTGGGCGGCGGTCGTGAAGTGGCCGGCCGGACCCGCGGCCGCGCGGTAGAAGCCGTCGGGACCGTAGAGGGCGCCCTGCCAGGCCGCCTGCCAGTCGAGGAGGGTCACCCGGCCAACCTACGAGGTCGCGGGCTCGGGGCGGGGCCCTAGCCACCTCTCAGGTCCCGAGGCTGCGAGATAGGTTGGGGCCGTGACTTCGGCCGACGAGCGTCCCGCACGGCTCGACGTCGGCGTCGTCGGCGCCGGGCGCGTCGGGGCCGTTCTCGGTGCGGCGCTCCAGCGGGCCGGCCACCGCGTCGTCGCGGTCTCGGGCGTGAGCGAGCAGTCCCGGACCCGCGCCGCCCAGCTGCTCCCTGGCATACCCGTTGTGGCTCCGGACGATGTGGTGCGACGGGCCGAGCTCGTCCTGCTCGCGGTCCCGGACGACGCGCTCGCGGACCTCGTCGCCGGGCTGGCCGCGACCCGGACCTGGCAGGCCGGACAGCTCGTGGCGCACACGTCGGGGCGGCACGGGCTGGAGGTCTATGCGCCGGCGCTGGAGCAGCACGTCCTGGGTCTGGCCCTGCACCCCGCCATGACGTTCACGGGCACCGGCCTGGACCTCGAGCGGCTCGTCGAGTGCTGCTTCGGCGTGACCGCGCCGGAGCCGCTGCGGCCGGTCGCGGAGGCGCTCGTCCTCGAGATCGGTGCCGAGCCCGTGTGGATCGAGGAGTCGGCGCGGCCGCTCTACCACGCAGCCCTCGCGCACGGTGCCAACCACCTCGTCACGCTGATCGCCCAGTCGCTGCAAGCCTTGCGGGCCGCCGGGGTGGAGGAGCCGTCGAGGGTGCTGGGACCACTGGTGTCCGCGGCCCTCGACAACGCCCTGCGCGCAGGTGACGCTGCCCTCACCGGGCCCGTCGCGCGCGGTGATGCGGGTACCGTGGCCGAGCACCTGCGACAACTCCAGAGCCTCAGCCCTGACATCCGTCCGACCTACGTTGCCCTGGCGCGGGCCACTGCCGAACGCGCCCTCGCCAGTGGTCGGCTCAAGCCGCACGTGGCCGAACCCCTGTTGGACATCCTCGCGACCGACCAGGAGCGACAGTGAGCACACAGCCCGGTATGCCGGCAGCTTCCGTGGCTGCGCCCCCCGCCGACCCCGCGCCTCCGGGAACCAGCCCCGCCCCCGTCGCCCCCGTCGCCCCCGTCGCTGCCGGACCTGTGGTGGCCCGGACCCGCGACGAGCTGCGGATGGCCAGGCGTCAGCTCACCGACGGCGACGTCGCGGTGGTCATGACGATGGGCGCGCTGCACGAGGGTCACGCCACGCTGATCGAGACGGCCAGGCAGCGGGCCGCGCACGTCGTCGTCACGATCTTCCTCAACCCGCTCCAGTTCGGGCCGCGCGAGGACCTGTCGCGGTACCCGCGGACCTTCGACTCCGACATGGAGATCTGCCGTCGTGCCGGCGTGGACCTGGTCTTCGCGCCGACGCCGGACGTCATCTACCAGGACGGCGACCCCGGCGTCCGTGTGTCTGCCGGCCCGTTGGGCAACGTGCTCGAGGGGCAGGCCCGACCCGGCCACTTCGACGGGATGCTGACCGTGGTGGCCAAGCTGCTGCACCTGACTCGCGCCGACACTGCCTACTACGGACAGAAGGATGCCCAACAGCTGCTCCTGATCCGGCGGATGGTGGGCGACCTGGACTTCCCGGTGCGCGTCGTCTCGGTGCCCACCGTGCGCGAGGCCGACGGCCTGGCCATGAGCAGCCGCAACATGTACCTCACCGACTCCGACCGCGAGACCGCGCTGTGCCTGTCCCGGGCGTTGCGGGCCGGTGCGGCCGCGGCTGCCGAGGGGCCCTCGGCGATCCGACGGGCCGCGCGGTCGGTGCTCGTGCGCGAGCCGTTGGCGCTGATCGACTACCTGGTCCTCGTGCACCCGTCGACCTTGGAGGACGTGCCGGAGTGGTACCGCGGCGAAGCGCTCCTGGCTGTCGCCGGGCGGGTCGGTACCACCCGGCTGATCGACAACCTGCCCATCTCCGTCGGACCCAGCGGTGGTCCCCTCGAGGTCTTCTCCGACGTCGACTCCGCCGGCGCCTGACGGTTGCCGGCCACACACACCACGGGCCAAGCACACCAACGGCCATTAACACCAAGGGCCATACACACCAAGGAACGTGCCATGCAGCGCTTCATGCTCTACGCGAAGATCCACCGGGCGACGGTCACCCAGGCGGACCTGCACTACGTCGGGTCGCTGACCATCGACCGCGACCTCATGGACGCCGCGGCGTTGCTGCCCGGTGAGCAGGTCGACGTCGTGAACGTCGACAACGGCAACCGCCTGACCACCTATGCGATCGAGGGCGAGCGGGGCACGGGCATCGTCTGCATCAACGGCGCTGCGGCCCGCCTGATCTCACCAGGGGACACCGTCATCATCATCGCGTATGCCGCCATGGACGACCACGAGGCGAAGTCGTTCGAACCGCAGGTGGTCTTCGTCGACAAGGACAACAAGATCGTCGAGATCGGTCACGACGCCGGCGACGTGCCCGCGGGCTTCGGCCTGGCGACCTCTGCCGTGACGCGGCGAAGCCATGACTGACCAGCCGGCCATGCCTGACCTGCCGACCACGCCGGACCTCGGCCATCAGAGGGGCACTCCCGCCGAGCTGAGCATCCCCCGCAGCCTCGTCGCGGGTGAGCCCGGCTGGACCACGTCTGCCGACGTCATCGTCGTGGGCTCCGGCATCGCCGGGCTGACGACCGCCCTGCGGCTGCGGCAGCGCGTGGACCGCGTGCTGCTGGTGACCAAGACCGTCCTCAACGAGGGGTCGACCCAGTGGGCGCAGGGCGGCATCGCCGCGGCGCTGGACCCGGGCGACTCGCCCGAGGAGCACCTGCACGACACCCTCGTGGCCGGCTGCGGAGTCTGCGACGTCCCGGCCGTCACGGCGCTGGTCCACGAGGGGCCGGAGCGGGTCCGCGAGCTCGTCGCCCTCGGTGCGGAGTTCGACCTCGACGACGAGGGCGAGCTCAAGCTCACCCGCGAGGGCGGCCACCACAAGGACCGGATCGCCCATGCCGGCGGGGACGCCACGGGCAAGGAGATCTCTCGCGCCCTGATCGCTGCTCTGCACCGGGTCCAGGACGACCCCGGGATCGAGGTGATCGAGCACGCTCTCGTCGTGGACCTGTTGCAGGACAACGAGTCCCGCGTCTGCGGAGTGACCCTGCACGTCATCGGCGAGGGGCAGATGGATGGCGTCGGCGCCGCGATGTCCCGCGCGGTCGTGCTGGCCACGGGCGGGCTGGGACAGGTCTACTCCGCGACGACCAACCCGTCGGTCGCGACGGGCGACGGGATGGCGGCGGCGTTGCGCGCCGGCGCGGTGATGGCCGACGTCGAGTTCGTGCAGTTCCACCCGACCGTGCTGTGGCTGGGCCCCGGATCGAGCGGCCAGCAGCCGCTCATCTCCGAAGCCGTGCGC
Source organism: Pedococcus bigeumensis (assembly GCF_006438965.1). Classification (GTDB taxonomy): domain Bacteria; phylum Actinomycetota; class Actinomycetes; order Actinomycetales; family Dermatophilaceae; genus Pedococcus; species Pedococcus bigeumensis_A. The sequence goes on along the minus strand of NZ_RCZM01000005.1, from coordinate 162,883 downwards.
GGCGAGGGCGCCTTCCTCGTCGACCGCGACGGCGTCCGGTTCATGCAGGGACGTCACCCGCTCGCCGACCTCGCGCCCCGTGACGTCGTCTCGCGGGCCATCGTCGACCGGATGCAGCAGACCGGTGAGGACCACGTGTTCCTCGACGCCCGCCACCTGGGCCAGGCGTTCCTCGAGGAACGCTTCCCCTCGATCGTGGCGCGCTGTCGCGAGCTCGGGTTCGACCCCGCGACCGAGCTGCTTCCGGTCGCCCCGGCACAGCACTACGCCAGTGGCGGCGTGCGCACCGACCTCGTCGGGCGTTCGTCCCTCGACGGTCTCTATGCGTGTGGCGAGGTGTCCTGCACGGGGGTCCACGGCGCCAACCGGCTCGCGTCCAACTCGCTTCTCGAAGGGCTGGTCTTCGCCCACCGCATCGCCGACGACATCAGCGAGCGGATGGCGGTGGGCCAGCTGCCCCAGGCCGACCAGGCAGATCGCTCGGCGCAGGTGGGGGCCACTGACGATGGTGACCCGCACGACGGGTCCGCCCTGCTCGACAGCTCCGCCCGCGTCCAGGTGCAGGCCGCCATGACGGCCGGGGCCGGCGCAGTCCGGTCGGCGCAGTCGCTGGCGAGCACGGCGGCTGCCTTGCGCGACCTGGCCCTCGCTGCGACGTCCACCGAGTCCGGCCCGGCGTCGTGGGAGACGACCAACCTGCTGCACATCGGTCAGGTGCTGACCCTGGCCGCAACCCTTCGGGAGGAGACCCGCGGTGGCCATGTCCGCAGCGACCACCCCGACCAGGTCGACCCGCGGTGGCGGGGGCACACGCTGATCGTCCGCGGCGCCGACGGCAGCCTCTCCACCACCTTCGAACCCGTGCCCGAACAGGACCTCGCATGACCGATCCCCACGCCACAGACCTGCGAGCCGCCGAGCTGGAGTTCCCCGAGGCTGACGCGCTGGCCGTCATCAGGACGGCCCTCGACGAGGACCTCGGCGGCCCCGACGGCGTCGACGTCACCACGATGGCCACCATCCCGGCCGACCAGGTGAGCAGCGCCCAGGTGGTCGCGCGCGAGGCCGGCGCACTGGCCGGCATACCCGTCATCGCCATGGTCTTCGACGAGGTGGCCAGGCGGCTGGGTGCCGAGCCCTTAGGCACCACCACGAAGCACCGTGACGGCGACGTGGTCAGCAAGGGCGACGTGGTCGCGACGCTGTCCGGCTCGACCCAGGTGACCCTCGTCGGCGAGCGCACGATGCTCAACATCGTGTGCCGCCTGTCCGGGATCGCGACGCACACCTACGCCTGGGCGCAGCGGCTCGAGGGCACCGGTGCCACCGTCCTCGACACCCGCAAGACGACCCCCGGCCTGCGCGCCCTCGAGAAGTACGCCGTGCGCGCCGGGGGCGGCACCAACAAGCGGATGGGCCTCTACGACGTGGCCATGATCAAGGACAACCACAAGCTCGCCGCCGGCTCGCTCAGCAAGGCGTATGCCGCGGTGCTGGCCAAGTTCCCCCACGTCCCCATCCAGGTCGAGGTCACCACGACGCAGGAGGCGCTCGAGTCGGTCGAGGTGGGCGCGCGGTTCCTGTTGTGCGACAACATGTCTCCGCAGCTGTTGCGCGAGACGGTGCAGGCGGTGCGGGCCACCGGCGAGGACGTCGAGCTGGAAGCCACCGGCGGTCTGACCCTTCAGGTGGCGAGGGAGTACGCGGAGACCGGCGTCGACTACCTCAGCGTCGGAGGGTTGACGCACTCCTCACCGATCCTCGACCTGGCCCTCGACCTCACCGACGGCTGACTCCATGGTTGTGCTCCTGTTGGAAGTGGAACTACCGGATATCCGGTAGTTCCACTTCCAACAGAGGCGATCGGTCGGGAAGGGGCGCGGGGTCAGTCGAGCAGGTGGCGCAGGTAGCGGCCCGGACCCTCGAGGTAGCGCCGGTAGTGCGCCACGACGTCGAGGTCCTCCCAGGCGGTCTCGTGGATGCCGGTCTCATCGAGCTGCAGGATCCTGGCGCCGGGCAGGCTGGCCACGATCGGCGAGTGGGTTGCGACCAGCACCTGCCTGCCCGGTTCGGCGACCGCCTCGGCCAAGGACCCCACGAGGGCCAGCTGCGCAGAGAACGACAGTCCGGCCTCCGGCTCGTCCATCACGAAGAACCCGTCACCGTCGAACCGCCCGGTCCGCAGCATTGCCATGAACGACTCTCCGTGGCTGAGCTCGTGGAACGCCGGGTCGTTCGGTCCGGCCACTCCTTCGAGGTAGGTGAAGTGCCCGTGCAGGGTCTCCGCGCGCAGGAAGTAGCCCCATCGCGCAGCCCCGGCTCCGCGCACCAGACGCAAGTCGTCGTGCAGTGCGGACTCGGTCGCGCGAGTGGAGTTCCGGGCGTTGATAGAGCCGCCCTCACCGGACAGTCCGAAGGCCATCGCGACGGCCTCCACGATCGTCGACTTCCCGGCGCCGTTCTCGCCGACCAGGATCGTGGCGGGTCCCAGGTCCAGCCCCTCGCGCAGCACGTGGGCCACGGCCGGGATGGTGAGCGGCCACTGGTCCGCCGGGAGGGCGGCATACGGGCTGCGCTCGACGCGCCGCACTGGGAGGGGCACGGTCCAGTCCACCTCGCCGCTGCCTTTCCCCGCCATGCGGGGCACTGTATGCCGGTCGGTACCCTTTGCGGGTGAGCCAGCCCCCCAGCGCAACCGACGCCACCACCGTGGCCTCGCCGGATGCACCCCAGCCCGACGCCGACCTGCCCGAGCAGATGCAGGTGCGGCGGGACAAGCGAGATCGGCTGCTGGCGGAGGGGAAGCAGGCGTTCCCGGTGCAGGTGGCGCGCACGCACACGCTCGGTGAGGTCCGTGACCAGTGGGGCCACCTCGAGACCGGTGAGGAGACGCAGGACGTCGTCGGTGTCGCCGGCCGCGTCATCTTCATCCGCAACACCGGCAAGCTGGCCTTCGCCACCCTCCAAGAGGGCATCGGCACGCGGCTCCAGGTCATGCTGAGCCTGGCCGAGGTCGGTGAGGAGGTGCTCGCCGACTGGAAGTCGACGGTCGACCTCGGCGACCACGTCTTCGTCGAGGGCCGGGTGATCTCCTCGCGGCGCGGCGAGCTGTCGGTCATGGCGACCCGGTGGGAGATGGCGTCCAAGGCGCTGCGGCCGCTGCCGGTCCTGCACAAGGACCTGTCGGAGGAGTCGCGGGTGCGCCAGCGCTACGCCGACCTCATCGTCCGGCAGGAGGCTCGCGACATGGTGCGCACCAAGGCGCGCGCGTTGTCCGCGATCCGCCACGTCCTCGAGGACCAGGGCTACCTCGAGGTGGAGACGCCGATCATCCAGCTCATCCACGGCGGTGCCGCCGCGCGTCCGTTCAAGACCCACATGAACGCGTTCGACCAGGAGATGACGCTGCGGATCGCGTTGGAGCTCAACCTGAAGAAGGCCGTCGTCGGGGGAGTCGACCGGGTCTACGAGATGGGCCGGATCTTCCGCAACGAGGGCGTCGACGCCACCCACAGCCCCGAGTTCACGATGCTCGAGGCCTACCAGGCCTATGGCGACCAGACCACGATCGCCGCCCTGATGCGCGACATCTTCGTCGGCGTCGCCGATGCCCTTGGCTCCCGCCAGGTCGAGACCGCAGCCGGCACCGTTGACCTCGACGGCGAGTGGCGCTGGCTGCCCGTCTACGAAGGGGTCTCCGCGGCCGTGGGCGAGACGGTCACCGTCGACACCGACGTGGACACGCTGCGCGGGTATGCCGCGAAGCACGACGTCGCGATCGACGCGGCCTGGGACAAGGACAAGGTGTTCCTCGAGCTGCTCGGCGAGCTGGTCGAGCCCGGACTGCTCCAGCCGACGTTCCTGTGCGACTACCCCGCGATCGCGCAGCCCCTGGCCCGCCCGCACCGAAGCAGGCCAGGGCTGATCGAGGCGTGGGACCTCATCATCGGTGGGGTCGAGCGCGGGACCGGGTTCTCCGAGCTGGTCGACCCGGTGGTCCAGCGCGAGGTGCTGACCGCCCAGTCGGTCAAGGCTGCCGGCGGAGACCCCGAGGCGATGCAGCTCGACGAGGACTTTCTGCGTGCGCTCGAGTACGGCGCGCCACCGATGGGCGGTCTCGGCTTCGGCGTCGACCGCCTCGTCATGCTGTTCACCGATGCCAGCATCCGCGAGACCATCCTGTTCCCGCACCTCAAGCCGGAGGTTTCCCGATGAGCGGTATCTGGCCCTACATCGCCGCACTGATTCCGTCAGCCGGCGTGGGTTTCCTCTTCTGGCTGGTCATCAAGAACATGATCGAAGGTGACCGCAAAGAGCGGTTGGCGCATTCGCAATGGGATGCCCAGCAGGCAGCGCAAGAGAGCGCGAAGGACAATTCCGGTCATTCTGCAAATGGCGAGAAGATTCCCTGAGCGGCCATTTCTGACGGCTGTTTGAGAATGGGCTGGTATGGCCACTATCTTTGACCTGCTCCCCATTTCATTCTTTGCCGAGAGGAAACTCCATGGCCCAGCGCGTCAGCATTGTGCTCGAGGACGACATCGACGGTTCGGCCGCCGACGAGACGGTGACCTTCGCCCTCGACGGTGTCACCTATGAGATCGACCTCAACGCCAAGAACGCCGGCGCGTTGCGTGACGCGCTCGCACCGTACGTCGGCCATGCGCGTCGCTCCGCCGGTGCCGGTCGCCGCAGCGCCGGCCGTCCGGCTGGCTCCCGTGGCACCGGCAAGCGCGACCTGGGCGATGTCCGCGAGTGGGCTCGCTCCAACGGCCACAAAGTCAGCGACCGCGGCCGCATTTCCGCCGAGGTCCAGGCCGCCTACGACAAGGCGCACTGACGCTGGATATCCGGCACGTTCCCGAGGGTTCTGCGGACCTTTTCTGGAGCTGGCAGGCAATTGTCGACGGCCAACGTGGCGGCGACGATCCACTGCGTGAATGGCGTGACCAGCTGACGGTGTCGACCGCGCGCCAGTATGCCGCGGTCGTGCCCTCGTCGATGCCGTCCGCCTTCGTCCTGCAGTGGACTCTCGAGGTGGCGGCCGAGGTCGGTGTGTATGCCGCGCGGCACCATTCGTGGATCGTGCACCCTGCGGACTCCGGTCTCACCTTCGCCCTGCAGCCGACACAGCTCTATCCGGTCGCGGCCCAGTTCCGGCGGCGGACGGTGACCCCGGCGCTCCTGGACGACCGGCTGGAAGCCGCGCGGGCGGCATACCGCGTGGATGCGGTCGAGCTGGCGCTCGGCTACCGGTCCGATGCCAACCTCGGCAAGCGCACCCGACTGGCCATGGTCGACGACGTCTGGGCGATGACCCTGGCTCGGGCGCGTGGCCAGCGTCCGCCCGAGCGCGGGTCGTGCTGCTTCATCTACGTCCTGCCCGGCGTGCACGAGTGCTCCGGTTGTCCTCGCCTCAGCGCCACCCCGAGCAGCGACGTCACGGGCAGCGGCACCTAGGCCAGCAGGTCCGCGAGGAGGTCGCCCTCGGACTCGAGCCGGTCGAGGACCTCGTCGAACATCAGCTGCTCGAACTTCGCGCCCTCTGCTCCCGCCTCGACCTCGTCCCACGACCGGGGAGCCGCGACGGTCGGAGTTTCCTTGCCGCGCAACGAGTACGGGCTGATGGTCGTCTTGGCGGCGACGTTCTGGCTCCAGTCGAGGAAGATCTTCCCCGGCCGCAGCGACTTGGTCATCTTCCAGACGATCAGGTCGGGGTGCTTCTTGGTGAGCTCCTGGGCCAGCTGCAGGGCCAGGTCGCGGGTCTGGTCCGACGTGAGGTCGCCCGGAAGGCCCGCGTAGAGCTGCATTCCCTTGCTACCACTGGTCACCGGGTACAGGTTGAGCCCCAGCGCGCCCAGCCGGTCGCGCACCATGACGGCGACCTGGGCGCACTCGCGCAGCCCCGCCGGGGAACCCGGGTCGAGGTCGATGACCAGCCGGTCGGGGTGCTGCCGTTCCCCGTCGACCACCCTCCACTGCGGGATGTGCAGCTCGATGGAGTTGAGGTTGACCAGGTAGGTGAGCTGCGCGAGGTCCTCGACCATCGGGTAGGTCACCGTGTCGACGGTGACGCGCGGCAGCCACGGGGGCGCGCCCGAGGGAAGGTTCTTCTCGAAGAAGCTCTGGTCGCCCGTGCCGTGCGGCCACCGCACGCGGGTCAGGGCCCGGTCGGCCAGGTGCGGGAGCAGCACGTCGGCGACCTGGGCGTAGTAGCTCAGCACCTCGCCCTTGGTCGTCTCGGTCGAGGGGAAGAGCAGCTTGTCGAGGCTGGTCAGCTTGAGCTTGCGACCGGCCACCTCGACGCGGGTGACCTGCGGGACATAGCGCTCAGGCACCGTCGGCCTCCTGCAGGTCGTCGGGGGTCAGGTCGGTGCGGATGCCGAGGTATGCCGGCTGGCGCAGCCTCCCGTCGCGGGTCACCTCGAGGGTGCGGGCCTCCACCACGACGACTGGGTCGACCCACGTTGCGCCGACGCTGTCGATGCGGGGCACCGCGTCGCTGAACGGCGAGTGCGCTCGGGTGTGCGGGGCGAGGGCCTCGGCGAGCTGGACGGCAGCGCGGCCCGCGATGCCACTGCCCATCCGCCCGGCGAACCGCCAACCGCCGTTGCCGTCGGGGACACCGAGCAGGACCGCCCCGAGCCGTCCCGAGTCGTTGGTCTTCTCGGGCCGCCACCCGCAGACCACGGCCGACAGGGTGGCGCGGTGTGGTGACTTGAGCCAGTCGGTGGAACGACGCCCGGCGAGGTAGGGCGCGGAGAGCCGCTTGCTGACCACCCCTTCGAGACCCTGCTCGAGGGTCGCGGCGAAGAGCTCCTTGCCGTCCTCGTAGACGGGCGGCACCTGCCAGTGCCGCCCCGAGAGGTCGAGGCGCTCCAGCAGCTCGCGCCGGGCCGAGAGCGGCTGGGTCGTGAGGTCGGAGCCGTAGAGCCGCAACAGGTCGAAGATCATCAGGGTCACCGGTCGCACCGTGGCCAGCCGCTCGGCCTTGCGCCGGTCGCGCACGTGCATCCGATCGGCCAGGGCGCCGAACGACGGTCGTCCGCCGTCGAGGGCGACGACCTCACCGTCGAGCAGCATGTCGTCGTAGGAGTCTGCCAACGGCAGCAGCTCGGGGAAGCTCACCGTCACGTCGTTGCCGATGCGGGACGTCAGGGTCAGCACCCCGTCGCGCACGTCCGCCAGCACCCGCATGCCATCCCACTTCACCTCGTGGATCCAGTCGTCCCCGACGGGGATGAAGGTGGCCGGACTGGCCAGCATGGGGCGCATGGGGCCATCCTGTCAGCGACTGCGATCGTCGTCAGGACACCAGGCCCGCCTCGTGGGCGAGCACCACGAGCCGCACGCGGTCTCGCGCACTCCACTTCGACAGCAGGCGCGCCACGTGCGTCTTCACGGTGGTTTCCGAGATGTGCAGGGCAGAGGCGATCTCCGCGTTGCTGAGGCCGTTGGCGACGCAGCGCAGTACGTCGCGTTCGCGGGGGGTCATCCTCGCGATCTCGGTCTCGTGGTTGCGCCGGTGAGCCGGCCCGAGATGGGTCGCGACCAGCGCCGCCATGACGGTCGCATCCAGCATCACCTCGCCTTCCGCAACGGCACGGACGGAGGCGATCAGCGAAGCCCGTGGGGTGTCCTTCAGCAGAAAGCCGCTGGCTCCGACCTGCAGGGCCCCCACCACGAGCTCGTCGTTGTCAAAGGTCGTGAGGACCAAGACCTTCGTCGCGGGGGACTCCTGGAGCACCCGGCGGGTGGCCTGCAGCCCGTCGAGACCGGGCATGCGCACGTCCATCAGGGCGACGTCGGGCAGCGTGGCCCGGCAGACACCGATCGCGTCGACACCGTTTGCGGCGGTGCCGACGACCTGCATGTCGTCCTGGGAGTCCAAGATGAGCGCGAAGCCGTCTCGGACCAGTTCTTGGTCGTCCACGACCACCAGCCGGATCATGTGCTCATTGCCGATCTGGGAAGCACGGCCTCGACCAGGAAGCCCCCTTCGGGGCGTGGCCCAGAAGCCAGGCGACCCCCGCAGGCCTCGATCCGCTCCCGCATGCCCATGAGTCCGTGGCCGACACCGTCCACAGCGAGTCGCCCGCCGTACTCGCCCTCGTTCTCAACCCTGACGGTCAAGCCGTCTCCATTGCGGCGCAGGGAGATCGACGTGGGCTGGGTGCCAGCGTGGCGAAGGGTGTTCGTGAGCGACTCCTGGACCAGCCGGAACACTCCCTCGTCGGCAGAAGCCGTCAGTGCGAGGTCGGCTTCGACCCGAATGGTGATGGGCAGTCCCGCCGAACGGAAGGCGTCAACCAGCCCGGGGAGGTCGGCGATGCCCCCGGGTTGGGGGTGGGGGGAGCCGCGGAGCAGTCCCAGGACGCTGCGGGTTTCACGGAGTGCCTCCCGCCCCGTGCGTTGCACGTTGCGCACGGCCTGCCGCGCGCGTTCCGGGTCGTGCGCGAAGAGCTCATCGGCCACCTCGGCCTGCACCACCATCATCGAGAGGCTGTGTGCCAGCACATCGTGCAGGTCGCGGGCGACCCGCAGCCGTTCCTCTGCGGCGGCTGCGCGAGCGACTGCGTCGGCCTCCTCGCGAGTTGCCCGGAGTCGACGATCCGACTCGCGCAGCCACCGCGCCAGGCCCCAGATCCAGATCATGTTCAGGCTCCAGCCCCAGCTGGACGACAGCGTCTCGACGGGTCCCGCCGCGCTCCCCACCGCCGCTACGGCGACCGCGACAGGCAGGGAGGCCCAGGTCGACCGCGTGGACCCGTAGCGCCCCGAGGCGAACACCGCCATGACGAAAAGGAGAACCGCTGGGGCCGAAGTGGTCGTGGTGCCGAAGAGGGCGGGTACGACGAGGACCGACGACATGAGGCACAGGGAGACAAAGGCCTGACGGTGGCGAGTTACCAATCCAACCGCGCCCACTGTCATGGCTACCGTCACCAGCGCGCGCGAACCAGAGACCACGTGAGTGGTCCAGATTTCCACGGCACTCCACGCCAGCAGGGCAAGAGGGGGCAGCACCTCGATGGCGGAGTACCGCCCTGTGAACCGCGCCGGGAGCTGCCAGCTCATGAGCTCACGGTAGGCCGGTGCGGCCCGCGGCACGTCGTCCTTCGGGATGACGTCCCTTGCCCGCGTGGACGACCCCGCGCCCCCGAGGGCGGAGGTGCTCGGTCGCTGGTGGCGACGACTTGCCCTCGCTCGGCCGCGACCCTCGGTGGAGCAGGACGGACAACCAACTCAGGAGGCGTGACATGACTGCTCCCGTCGTCGCAGTTCAGCAACTTCGACCCCACAGCGCGCGGTGGCCCCGGATCCGGCTCGTGGCACTGTGCGCCATCTACGCGCTGTTGTCGCTCTGGGCGCTCGTGATGACCACCTTCGGCACGGTCATGGTCCTACTGGGTCGGCTGCCGGACCCGTCGTGGACCTTCGGGGCCCTCGCCGCAGGTGCGTTCAAGCTGCTGACCCTGGGGCCCGCTCTCGTCATCCTCGCGTCGCGCGGACGCAGCGCCCTCGCGGTCCGGGCCCTGATTTTGGGGCAGCTGGTCTGGTTGGCAGCGGACCTCGTGGCGCCCGAAGAACCAGCCTCCGCAGGGGAGCGCCTCGGGCGTTCGGCCGTATCGCTCGTGCTGTGGGTGGGGCCATGGCTCCTCCTGTCCGACCACCGCTCCCGGCTGTGGAGGGACCCGGTGCTGGTTCGTCGTCCGCTGCTCGCGCTGGCGCTCATGGTCGCGGCTGCCTGCTGGCCATGGGCCGTCGCCATCACTCACCTGGACCCGACGACAAAGTCCTCGCTGGGCACGACGGGCGAGCTGCGCTACGACATAGTCGGGTTCCCGATCGCCGTCGTGGCCGGACTGTGCCTGGGTGCGCTGTGCGGCGCGCGATGGTGGGACCGGACCGTCTGCGTCGCGCTGGTCTGGGTGGCGGTCTCCGCGGCCATCGCCCCCACGGGCTTCGGCTCCCCCGGGTATGCCGGGTGCCTCCTGGCCGTCATCGCCGGGCTGCTGAACTGGGCAACGCGGCACGCGCCGGGGCATCCTTGAGCGAAGTGCGTGGCGCGACCGCGCGGCATACGGAAGGATCGAAGGTATGCGAGCAATCTGGAAGGGCGCGGTGTCGTTCGGCCTGGTGAACGTGCCGATCCGTCTCTACTCCGCCACCGAGAACCACGACGTGCAGTTCCGGCAGGTGCACCGCGAGGACGGCGGCCGGATCAAGTACCAGCGCGTCTGCAGCATCGACGGCGAGATCGTGTCCTACGACGACATCGCCAAGGGCTACGAGACCGAGGACGGCGAGATGGTCGTCCTCACCGACGAGGACTTCAAGGACCTGCCGGCGACGAGCAGCAAGGAGATCTCGGTCGAGAAGTTCGTGCCTGCCGAGCAGATCGACCCGATGCTCTACGACAAGTCCTACTACCTCGAGCCGGACAAGGCCTCGACGAAGCCCTACATCCTGCTGCGCGACGCGCTCGAGAAGGAGAACCGCGTCGCGGTCGTGACGGTGTCGATCCGCACCCGCATGACGATGGCGGTGCTGCGCGTCCACGACGGCGTCATCCTGATGCAGACGATGTTGTGGCCGGACGAGATCCGCAAGCCCGACTTCGCCACCCTCGATGACGAGGGCAAGGCCACCAAGCAGGAGCTGGCGATGGCCGACCTGCTGATCGAGCAGCTGGCCGGGGACTACCAGCCCGACGACTACGAGGACGACTACGCCGCTGCCTTGCAGTCGCTGGTCAAGGCCAAGGTCGAGGGCGGCGAGGTGCAGTTCGCGCCCGAGTCCAAGGACGAGTCCGGCGAGGTGGTCGACCTGCTCGCGGCCCTCAAGAAGTCGGTCGACAAGGCCAAGGCGTCCCGTGGCGAGTCCACCGCAGACACGAAGAAGCCGGCCGCCAAGACCGCTGCCAAGAAGACGGCTGCGAAGAAAACCGCCAAGAAGGCCAGCTGAGTGGGAGCGCCGATCACGCAGGACGACCTCGACATCGTCCGCGACTGCGAGCGTGCCCTGCTCACCGGTGCCGTTCGCGGCGACCGGCTCAGCGCCGGGCTGCTGCTCCACCCTGAGTACCGCGAGTTCGGCAAGTCCGGCCGGGTCTGGGACAAGGAGTCCGTCCTCGACCTGATGGAGGACACCTCGGAGCTGGTGCAGATCCGGGCCGAGGACCTCGAGACGGTCCCCCTCGGTGACGACGTCGTGCTGGTCACCTACGACTCGGTGACCCCGCAGGCCCGCGCCCACCGCAGCTCGCTGTGGGTCCGCGAGTCGGGCCGCTGGCAGGTCCGCTTCCATCAGGGCACGGCGGTCCCCGCCGCCTGAACCCAGGCCTGCTCACCCGCGCCACCTGAACCACCCGCAGATAGAGGTATGCCGCGTGGCTCAGCCACGCGGCATGCCTCGGAACTGCAGGAAGTTCGAACTGCGTTGGGAGACTAGGCGTTCTCCCTGCGGAAGGTGGCCGTGCCCCACCAGAGGGCGATCGCGAACAGGCCCACGGCCCACACTGATCCCCACAGCACGGCGTTGGCACCGAAGTCCCCGACGAACGAGCCACGGACTGCGTCGGTGATCCAGCGGAACGGCATGAAGTCACTGGTGCGCTGCAGCCAGTCAGGACCGATCGTCATCGGCAGCAGGATGCCCGAGAGCAGCAGCACGGGCATCATCACGACGTTGATCACCGGAGCCATGACGTCCTCGCTCTTGGTCGTGAGGGCCAGGGCGTTGGAGGCCGCAGCGCACGCGCCACCGACCAGCAGGGTCAGCGCCACTCCCAGGACGACACCCCGCAGGGGAGCCTCCATGCCGACCCAGTAGCCCAGCCCGACCAGGACGAGCGCTTGGACGAGGAGCTGGAGCAGGTCGCGCCAGAGCCGGCCCATCAGCAGCGCGGTCCGGTTGGCCGGGGTCACCCGCTCGGCCTCGATGACTCCGTCGCGCCACTCCGAGATGAGCCCGAAGCCGGCGAAGAAGGCGCCGAACATGCCGAGCTGGATCAGCATGCCGGGGACGAAGAAGGTCCAGGTGTTCGCGACGCCGAGCTGCTGGGCCATCGGCTTGAGCAGCGGCCCGAACAGGAAGAGGTAGAGGATCGGCTGCATCAGGCCGATGAGCACCCAGGCGGGGTTGCGCAGGTTCATCCGCAGCTGGCGGCGGAAGACGATGAAGGACTCGCGCAGGAACCGCATGTCAGTTCTCCTTCGAGGTCGGGTCGGCCGGGGCGGACGACTCCGCGTCGCGCAGCGAGCGGCCGGTGAGGGTGAGGAAGACGTCGTCCAGCGTCGGGCGGTGCACCTCGATCGACTCGAGGTCGATGTCGGCCTCGCGCAGGTCGCTCAGCAGACCCGGAACGGCCTTGCCCGCTCGCTGGACCCTGGCCCGGACGTGGTTGCCGTCGATCTCCACCGCGTCGTGCCCGTCCTGGCCGGTCTCGGCGATGGCGTCGAGCCGCTTCGCGGCCTGGGCCACCAGGTCAGGATCGGCCACCTCGAGGTCGACGAGGTCGCCGGACACCTGTGCCTTGAGGTTGTCGCTGGTGTCGGCCGCGATGATCTTGCCGTGGTCGATGATGATGATCCGATCACTCAGCGCGTCGGCCTCGTCGAGGTAGTGGGTCGTGAGGAACACCGTCGCCCCGCGCCGCTTGCGCAGGTCGGCGATGTGCGTCCAGAGGTTGGCCCTGGCCTGCGGGTCGAGCCCGGTGGTCGGCTCATCGAGGAAGACCAGGGTGGGTTCGTGGATCAGCCCCATGACGATGTCCAGACGCCGGCGCTGGCCGCCGGACATGGTCTTGGGCTGCCGACCCCACAGCCCGTCGAGGTCGAGCTGGCTGAACAGCTCTTGGCCGCGTCGGCGCGCGTCGGCGCCGGTCATGCCGTAGAGCATCCCGTGGTCGATGACCTCGTCGCCGGCTCGGGCGAACTGGCCGGTGGACCCGCTCTGCGAGACGTAGCCGATGCTGCGGCGCACCTTCTCCGACTCCTTGACGACGTCGTAGCCGGCGACGGTGGCCGTGCCCTCGGTCGGTCGGAGCAGCGTGGTCAGCATGCGCAGCGTCGTGGTCTTGCCGGCGCCGTTCGGCCCGAGGAACCCGATGACCTCGCCCTCTGCGACATCCAGGTCGACGCCGTCGACGGCCCGCACCTGGGTCTTCTTCTTGCCCTCGCGCGTCTGGAAGGTCTGCACCAGACCTCGTGCGTGGATCATCCCCAACTCCCTTGTCCGTCTTTGTTCAAACTTGAACATCGACAGTGTTCAACATTGAACATGGCTGCGTCAAGCCACTTTCCCGGCCTGCGGTGAAGGACGCACGTCGGGCGCCCATCAAGGTAGACCGGGCCACCGACAGGAACTCATCGCGGCGGCAGGCTCGGGCACGGCGTGCCCAGTCCGGCGACCGTGGTGGGCCAGCGTGCGCACGCCTGGTCAGCCCTTGCGGGAGATGAGCTCCAGGTAGCGCTGCCGGTCGTTGGCCATCTGCCAGCCGGGGTCGTCTGCGGGCGCCTCCCAGTCGGCCGGCTCGCCGCGCAGGCCGAAGTCGCCGCGGTCGACGCGGGCCATCAGGTTGACCAGCCATTCGCGCTCGGTCTGCCCCATGCCCATCCACAGGTCGGCCAGCACCAGGACATGGGGTGGGACTGCCTCGGCCGGCCGCTCTTGGGCCAGCTGGGCGCGGGCGTTGGCATCGAGGTTGGCGAGCCTGGCCCGCAGGGCTTCGCGGACCGCGGTCCGGCTCATCAGCGGCATCAGGGCCATCCCGGTGTGGAACGGCAGGGGGGAGAGGATGTCCGGTGTCTCCACCGCCGCGCGCCAGAGCTTCTCGAACTCGCGCCGACCCAGCGGGGTGCTCGTGTAGACCGCCACCTCCCGGCTGCCGTCGACCAGGTCGTGCCGCGCGAGGTTGCCCTGCCTGGCCAGCGTCGCGAGGCCCGAGTAGATCGAGCCGGGGTTGACGTGCGCCCAGTCCTCGACCTGCCACGACAGCAGCTCGCGGCGCAGCTGGTAGCCGTTGACCGGCTCGAACAGCATGACGGTGCCGAGCAGCAGGAGTCGGGTCTCGGTGGCCGCCATGTGGTGCAGTGTAGGAGCAGGCGATGATGGCCTCATGCCCGAAGGCCACACCCTGTTCGCGCTCGCGCGGGACCTCGACGCGGCATACCGGGGCACCCAGCCCACGGTGAGCAGTCCGCAGGGGAAGTTCGCCGCGGGTGCGGCCGTGCTGTCCGGACGAACCTTCGTCCACGCGACCTCGTGGGGCAAGCACCTGTTCGCCGAGTTCGAGGACGACGCGTGGCTGCACGTGCACCTCGGCCTGATCGGCACCTTCTCGATCGATGAGCGCCAGTATGCCGGCGAGGTGCCGGTCGTGGGTCAGGTCCGGTTGCGGTTGGCTACCGACGAGCACGTGGCCGACCTGCGCGGCCCCAATCTGTGCGCCGTCATCACGCCCGACGTCGTGGAGGCAGTGATGGCCCGCCTTGGGCCGGATCCCCTTCGCCCAGAACCGGATCCGGAGATCGCCTGGCGCAAGATCGCCCGGAGCGCCAAGGCGATCGCCGAGCTGCTGATGGACCAGTCGGTGCTGGCCGGCATCGGCAACGTCTACCGCAGCGAGGTGCTGTTCCGACAGCGCGTCGACCCGTTCCGCCCTGGCAAGGAGATCCGCCGCACGACGTGGGACGCGATCTGGCTGGACCTCGTCGACCTGCTGCCCCTCGGTGTAGCCACCGGCAAGATCGTGACGGTGGCGGAGCAGGTCGACGAGATCCGCGCGGAGGTCGCCGCGGGCCAGGTGGACCGGCTGACCGAGCGGCTCTCGTACGTCTACAAGCGTCAGGGCGAGCCGTGCCGCGTCTGCGGGTCGAGGATCCGCACGAGGGTGGTGGCGGGTCGGAACCTGTTCTGGTGCGGCCGCTGCCAACGCCGTCGCTGACGGGGATCCGTTACCGCCGGTCAGCCCCACCGGCGGTCAGCCCCACCGGCGGTCAGCCTTGCCGCCGTCCCTGCCGCCGGGTCAGTCGAGCTCGGCGCAGACGTCGATGACCGAGCCGCTCGGGCCCACCTGGTAGCTGCGGGTCCCGTCGGCGTTGAAGGTCACCGAGGCACCGTGTCCGGAGAGCACGAAGATGCCCGTGTCCGGCGTGCTGCCCGCCGGCATCGTCGCCCCGAACGGCCCGTGCGTCGAGGTCAGCGAGGCGGGACTCCCGTCGGCGTTGTACTCGAAGACGCCGGTCCCGCTGAGGTCGTGCGTCACCGTGGTCCCGGTCGTGGTGTTGGTGTACGACATCACGAGGGTCCCCTGGAAGACTTGCGTCTTCGGGCTGCCGTCGGGGTAGGTAGCAGTGGTGCGGTAGCGCTCGGCGTCCTCGACGACGCTCTCCTGGACGTCGAAGGCGCAGGTCGATCTGGCCGCGGGGACCAGCGCATCCTGCTGCTCGTAGGGGGTCCAGGGGGTGTCCGCGAGGGCGGGTGCGGCACCGAGCGTGAGTCCCAGTGCCAGGACGGTGAAAGCGGTGCCGGAAGCAGTTGCGGCGATGCGTCGCATGAATCTCTCCTAACCAGATAACATTCATTAACTGGTTAGCAGCCAATCGTGCATCGGCGAGAACGTCAAGGGTGGTGGGCAAGACGTGGTGGATGGTCCGTACTGGGTCGAGTTCCGCGGACTGGTGTTGCCGCGACCGGTCGGGGGACATCCGGCGCTGGACTTCGTGAACACCCTGGCGGGGTGGGACGACGAGCCGGTCGGCAGCGAGTACCTCAAGTCGTATGCCCACCTGGCCGCCTTCGCGGAGCAGGCGGGTCTGCTCGACTCTGCCTCGGTGGCTGCCCTGCGTCGGCGCGCCACGTCGCGACCCCGGGACGGGGAGGAGATCCTGGTGCAGGCGCTGGCCCTGCGGTCCCGGCTCCGCGCGGTCCTGCTGGAACCGACTGACCAACGGAACCTCGCGACCTTCTCGCGCCTGCTCCGCCCCGCCCTCGCCCAGCTGCACCTGGTGCCTGGCGACCAGCCTCGCTGGGACGTCGGAGGTGGCCTCGAGCGACCCTTGTCGGCCGTCGCGTGGGCCGGCGCCCAGGCCCTGACGACACTGGACCTGAGCGCCGTGCACGCCTGTCCCGGCCACGAGTGCGGCTGGGTCTTCTTCGACCCTCGCGGGCGCCGGCGCTGGTGCAGCATGCGCTCGTGCGGCAACCGGGCCAAGGTCGCCGCCCACGCCGAGCGCCACCGGGTGGACCAGCCCGCCTGATCTGCCTTCGTGGTCACCCGGGCGGAAACTCGGTGGCGCAGCGCGAATGCGACCCGCCACCATGGTGGACGGACAGGGTGGGGTCAGCAGCAGACGTGGCGTGCCACGGTCGGTCCTGCGCGTCGTCCCCGCCCGGTGTGCTCCCCCTGCTCCGGCAGGACAGGCATCACGGTGTCCAGGACACCTATGGGGTTCAACTCCCCTGAGGCGGCGTCGGTCAGGCGCACCTCGGTGCGCGCCCTGCGGCCACGACACTCGTCGTGTCCCCGCACGCACCGCTGCCTGTCGACGCCGCCTCGCCGAGGCCGTTGTCCCACAACTGAATACGTCCCACCAAGTGAACGCGTTGACAGCTCAGTCCACGAACCCGAGCCAACCACCCGGCATACCTGAAGGAGGTCGCCACCATGAACCTGTTCGCCATCACCATCGATGCGCGCGAGTGCGCGCTGCGTTACCGACACGGACGCCTCGAGCAGGTCCTGCCCGCGGGGCGGCACCGTCGGGTGCGGGGGTCCCGTTACGTCCGGATCGACCTGCGCGACGCATTGCTCGCCCTGTCCCCGCAGGAGGTCATGACCTCCGACGCGGTCCCGGTCAAGGTGACGGCCACGGTCCGGTGGTCGGTCGGCGACCCGGTGGCGTTCGTCGAGCAGTCGACGGATCCGCTGGGAACGGTCTACCTCGCGGCCCAGGTCGCGCTTCGCGATGCCCTGGCCGGCGCGTCGGTGGAGGCCCTCTCGGTTCGTGGCGCGGCGCTGCCGGTCGAGCAGATCACGGGCGCAACGGCGGCGGTCGCTGCTCGGGTCGGTGTCGAGGTCTCGGAGGTGGTCGTCAAGGACGTCATCCTCCCGGCCGAGGTGCGGCACGCTGCGGCCGAGCTGGTCACGGCGCGACACCGCGGTGCCGCCCAGCTCGAGACGGCTCGGGCCGAGACGGCGGCGCTTCGTTCACTGGCCAACGGCGCCAAGCTGCTGGACGCGCACCCCGCGCTGGCCCAGCTGCGCATGGTGCAGTCCGTCCCGGTGGGCACGCAGCTCGTGCTGCGGGTGGGCGCGCCCGACCCGACCACGCAGTCGGTGCAGTGACCAAAGGATCCCGCGGGCCACCGTCCGCGGGATCCTTTGCGGCACAGGGGAGGGCGGCCTGCCCACCAGTGGCCGAGCCAGTGCTACGACGTCACTGTGGGTGGGCGGTCCAGCGTCCCGCTAGCCCGAGCCCGAGGAGCAGCAGAAGCGCTGCCAGTCCGGCAAATGCGACGCTGATCTCGACGTTGCGCTCCTGCACGTCAACGTGTTTGGGCAGGTCGTTGAGGACGCCCTGCAGCTGGTCGGCGTCGCTCGCCTTGAAGTACTCGCCGCCGGTGGTCCTCGCCACCGTCTGCAGCGCTTCCTCGTCGACGACCAGGAAGTTGCGCCCTCCGGGCCCCAGACCGCCCCCGAAGCCGCCGGGCGGCCCGTCGAACAGCCCACCCCCGAGCTGGTCGCTGGTGCAGACCATCTGGGTCGGCTCGGTGGTGCCGAACCCGATCGGGTAGACCCGCACCCCTCGGGCCGCCGCCTGCACGGCCGCCTCTTCGGGGGTCACCCCACGGGTGTTGGCACCGTCAGTCAGCAGCACCACGATCTCCGGGACGGTCTTGGCCGCCTTCGGCTCCGGTGCGCCGGGCGTTGCCTCCGGCGTCGGGGTGGGGGAGCCCTGACCGTCGCCGGCGCCGGTGTCGCCCGAGTCGACCGGGGCGACGTCCGGGTTGATCTCGGCGATCGCGTCGATGGACTTGAGGATCGCCGCGCCGATGGTGGTCCCGCGTCCGGTCGTCAGTCCGTCGACGGCGTGCAGGAGGTCGTCGTGGTTGGTGGTCGGTGCGACGGCGACCTGGGCGAAGCCGGAGAACACCACCAGCCCGATCCGGGTGCGGTCGTCCTGCTTGTCGATGAAGTCGCGCACCGCTTCCTGAGCTGCCGCAAGGCGGTTCGGGCTGACATCGGTCGCGCACATCGATCCGGACACGTCCACGGCGAGGATCACGGCCGAGCTCGAGATCGGCACCTCGGCACGCACCTGCGGGCGACCGGCGGCCAGCCCGAGGAGGGCCAGGCTGGCCAGCACGAGTGCGAGCGGCACGTGCCGGCGCCACATCCGCTGACGCGGCAGCACCGCCCGGATCAGGGCGACGTTGGAGAACTGGACCGCCGCGCGGCGGCGCCGCCGCAGCTGCCAGAGGTATGCCGCGACGAGGATCGGGACGGCAAGCAGGCCCAGCAGGGCGTAGGGCAGGGCGAAGGACACGGCTAGACCACCCGCCCCGAACGGACGACGGAGAGGCCAGCGCCGAGCAGCAGGAACGCGGCGGCGAGCGCGGCGAACCACGAGGTGATCTCGCGACGCTCGGTGCGAGCGGTCCAGGTGAGGTTGATCGCGCTGTAGACCTTGCTGAGGGCGGCGCTGTCGCTGGCGGCGTAGTAGGTGCCGTCGGTGGTGTCGGCGATCTGCTTGAGGGTGGCTTCGTCGAGCCTGGTTGCGATCTGGAAGCCGTCCACCTCGAGCACCGTGCCCTGGGGACTGCCCAGCCCGATCGGATAGATCCGCACGCCGGCGGTCGAGGCGAGCTGGGCCAGGACGAGGGGATCAGGTTCGGTGGTGTTCTCGCCGTCGGACAGCAGCACCACGGCGGACGAGCCGTAGTAGCCGAGGTCGTCGCCGCCAGCGGTGCCGTCCTGTCCCGTCTCGTCGACACTGATCGGCTTGCCGGCTATCGCGCTGATGGCCGAGACGATGCCGCGCCCGAGTGCGGTCCCTCCTTGTGGCGCGAGTCTGTCGATGGCGGCCAGCACCTGCGTCCGGTCGTTGGTCGGCTGCTGCGAGATGACGGCCGAGTCCCCGAAGGCGACGACCCCCAGCCGGATGGTCGACGGTTGCTTGGCCACGAAGGCCCGGGCCGCGACCTTGGCCGCGTCGAGCCGGGTGGGGGAGAGGTCCTTGGCCGCCATGCTCGTCGACACGTCGAACGCGAGGATGACCGTGCCTTCCCGCCGCGGCTCGGCAACGGTGGCGGCGGGGCGGGCCAGCGAGGCGAGCAGGAGGGTGAGCGCGGTGAGCAGCAGGACTGGCGCGACGTGCCGCCACCGGTCGGGACGCACCGCGCTGGCTGCGACGAGTCCCTCGGCAGCCAGCTGTGCGCGGCGCTGGTCGCGGCGGCGCAGCTGCGCTCGGTACGCGACCACCAGGACGGGGACCGCGAGCAGGGACAGCAGCAGGGTCGGCCACTCGAAGCTCATCGGCGTCTCCGTCGGCGCAGCTCGGAGATGCGGGCCAGGGCCCGGACGAGGTCGTCGTCGGTCGCGACCGGGTGGATCTCGGTTCCCGACCGTCGGGCTGCTGCGACCAGGGCCTCCTGCCGCTCCCGGGCCGCCGTCGCGAGCCGCGCACGGAACACCGGGTCGTTGGTGTCGACGAAGATCTGCTCGCCCGTCTCGGCGTCCTCGACATAGACCATCCCCACAGCAGGGAGCTCGGCCTCACGCGGGTCGACCACCTGGATGGCCACCACGTCGTGGCGCCGGGCCAGCAAGGCCAGCGGCTGCTCCCAGCCCGGTTGGGTGATGAAGTCGGAGACGATGATGAGCAGCGAACGGCGGCGGGCCAGACCGAGGGCAGCGCGGAGCAGGCGGGACAGGTCGGTGGTGTCCTTCGACGGCGCAGCCGTCGGTGCCCGCAGGAGCGCCTGGCTGATCCGGAGCACCTGGTTGCGTCCCTGTCCCGGAGGGATCGTCTCGATGCCGCCGTCGAACAACGCGGCACCGATGCGGTTGCCCCCTCGCGCCAGGATGTGCGCGATCGTCGTGGCGATCTCGGCCAGTACCAACGACTTCTGCCGGTCCACGGGACCGAAACCCATCGACGCCGACCGGTCCAGGAGCAGCCACGCCGTGACCTCCCGGTCCTCGACGTACTCACGAACGTAGGGCGTGTCCATCCGGGCGGTGACGTTCCAGTCGATGTGCCGCAGGTCGTCACCCGGCTCGTACTCCCGCAGGTCGGTGAAGTCCACGCCCGTCCCGCGGAACAGCGTCCGGTAGTCGCCCTGGAGCCGCCCGTCGAGCCGGCGCACCACGCGCCACTCGAGGCGCCGGAGCAGTCGCTCGGCGGTCAACGGCCCCGAGACCGACGGTCCCGGGGTGGCGGGCGCGGGGGTCACCGAGGTCCGGCGGCCCATGGCGCCTCGGAGGTGGTCTGGGTCTGGCGACGCTCGCGCAGGGGGACGTCCGGCATCGTGACGGCGTCCAGGATCGGGCCGAGCAGGTCGTCGGGTCCGATGCCCTCGGCCAGCGCTTCGTAGGACAACACGAGGCGGTGCCGCATCACGTCGCGGGCGAGGTCGCGGACCTCCTGGGGCCGCGCGAAGTCCCGGCCCCGCAGGAAGGCCAGCGCCTTGCCCGCCAGGACCAGGTTGATCGAGGCACGTGGGCTGGCACCGAACGACAGGTATCGAGCCAGGTCGGGCAGTCCCACGGTCCCAGGTGAGCGGGTCGCGGCGGCCAGCCGGACGGCATACTCGATCACCGCGGGGTCGACGTAGACGGCGTCGGCCTTCTTCTGAAACTCCACCAGCTGCCCCGGCTCGAGCACCCGCTGGGCGGCTTCGAAGGTGGTCGTCATCCGCTCGACGACGACGAACTCCTCTGAGGCAGTGGGGTATCCGACGAGGGTCTTGAGCATGAACCGGTCCACCTGCGCCTCGGGGAGCGCGTAGGTCCCCTCCGACTCGATGGGGTTCTGGGTTGCCATGACGAGGAACGGGTCGGGTGCCTTGAACGTCTCCCGACCGATGGTGACCTGCCGCTCCTGCATGACCTCGAGCAGGGCGCTCTGCACCTTGGCCGGCGCACGGTTGATCTCGTCCGCGAGCACCAGGTTGGCGAAGACCGGTCCCAGCGAGACCTGGAACTCGCCCTCCTTCTGGTTGTAGATCCGCGTGCCGATGACGTCGGCGGGCACGAGGTCCGGGGTGAACTGGATCCGCTGGAACTCGCCCCCGATCGCCGTTGCCAGCGTCTTGATCGCCATCGTCTTCGCGAGCCCGGGGACACCCTCGACGAGGAGGTGGCCGCGGGCCAGCAGCGCGACCAGCATCCGTTCGAGGAGGACGTCCTGGCCGACGATGGTCTTCTTGACCTCGTAGAGCGCCTGCTCCAACGGGTGCTGTCGGCCCAGGTCGGGGCGGTGCGGATCCATGCGCTCTCCTCGGGTGCGATGCGCTACTGCGGTGGGCTGCCGGCGATGCCGCCGGCAGTGGCGATGGGCACGGCGAAACCGATGCCCACGAAGAAGTTCTGTTCGGACGGGTTGGCCAGGCCGGTAACGATGCCGACCACCTGTCCGGCCTTGTTGAGCAGCGGTCCGCCGGAGTTGCCGGGGTTGACTGCGGCGTCGAACTGGATGAGGTCCTTGAGCGTCCGGTCGGAGCTGACCTGGACCGTCCGGCCCAGGGCCGACACGACCCCGGCCGACAGGGATCCGTTGAGCCCCAACGGATGGCCGAGCGCGAACACGGCCTCGCCGACCTGCGCCCCGCCGCCGAGGACGGCCGGGACGACGACCTGGGGCAGTTGGGTCGGGGTGAGGACGGCAATGTCCGTCGCGAGGTCCTGGTCCTCGACGGTCGCTTCGGACGCGGTGCCGTCGGAGAAGGTCACCTCGATGCTCTTCGCCCCCTGGACCACGTGCAGCGCGGTCAGGACGGTGCCCTCGGCGCTGACGACGACCCCTGCGCCGGTGCCCCGTTCGGCGCCGTTGCTGTCGGTGCGCTGGGTGGTGACAGTCACCAGTGACGGCAAGGCGACCCGGTATGCCGCGGCCGCGTCAGGAGGTGCCTTGGCCGCCTCGTCCTGGGCTTTCGCGATGCCGTTCTGCACTGCCTTGTTGACGTCGCTGGCGGTGATCGGAGCGGTGTCCGGTCCGCGGGTGAGCGCGAAGACCGCGACGGCAAGGACGACCACGGCCACGATCGCGGCGATGACCCACAGGCGAGGCGGGCGTCGTGACGGGGCAGGCGAACCCGCGCCGGCCACCTCCTGCGGTGGCTCGACGACCAGAGGCGAGCCCACCCGGTCCACCTTTGCGAGCGTACGTCCGATCCCGGCCGGGCGATACGGGAGGCCGCGATTCACGGAGAACTCTCAGGTTCGGCAGATCCGGGGTCGTCGAAAGATGTGGCGTGGGCATCGGGACCCGGCTGCGTGAGGTGACCACGCGGCATACCCCGGAGCATGCCCCGGCCGTAGATTGCTGGGCATGGACAACGTCGTCTCCACGGTCGAGGAACTCCGCACCCTCCAGCTGGACCGGATGCGCTGGAGCCTGGGCCACGCCTACGAGAACGTCCCCCACTACCGGGCAGCCTTCGACGCGGCCGGGGTTCACCCCGACGACCTGCACGAGCTGGCCGACCTGGCGCGCTTCCCGTTCACGGCGAAGGCGGACCTGCGCGACAACTACCCCTTCGGGATGTTCGCGGTGCCACGTGAGCAGGTCGTGCGGGTGCATGCCTCCAGCGGGACGACCGGCAAGCCGACGGTGGTGGGCTACACCCGCGACGACATCGACATGTGGGCCGAGGTGATGGCGCGGTCGATCGAGGCTGCGGGCGGCCGGCCAGGCGACCTGTTGCACGTCATCTACGGGTACGGGCTGTTCACCGGTGGCCTGGGGGCGCACTACGGTGCCGAGCGGCTGGGTTGCACGGTGGTGCCGGTCAGCGGCGGCATGACCGAGCGGCAGGTCCAGCTCATCCAGGACTTCAAGCCGCGGATCGTCATGGTCACCCCGTCCTACTTCCTCGGGATCCTCGACGAGATGGAGGCGCAGGGGATCGACCCCAAGGACACCTCGCTGGAGATCGGGATCTTCGGCGCCGAGCCGTGGACCGAGCAGATGCGTGAGGAGGTCCAGCGCCGCAGCAACATCCGGGCCGTCGACATCTACGGGCTCTCCGAGGTCATCGGGCCGGGGGTCTCGCAGGAGTCCGGGCTGACCCAGGACGGACTTCACATCTGGGAGGACCACTTCTTCCCGGAGATCGTGGACCCGGTGACGGCGGAGGTGCTGCCCGACGGCCAGGAGGGGGAGCTCGTCTTCACCTCGCTGACCAAGCAGGCCATGCCGGTCGTCCGGTACCGCACCCGCGACCTGACCACCCTGCTGCCCGGCACGGCCTTCCCGCAGTTCCGCAGGATGGCCAAGATCACCGGCCGCAGCGACGACATGATGATCGTGCGCGGGGTCAACGTCTTCCCCTCGCAGATCGAGGAGCACCTGCTCAGCATCGAAGGGCTGACGCCGCACTACCTGTGTGTGCTGACCAGACCCGGGCGGATGGACGAGCTCACGGTGCAGGTGGAGGCGGCCTCCGAGACCTCCACCGACGACGACCACGCGCGGATGGCTCGCACCCTGCAGAAGCGGGTCAAGGACCGGGTCGGGGTGACGGTGCGCGTCGAGGTGCTGGCGCCGCACGCCCTGGAGCGGTCGCTCGGCAAGGCCAAGCGGATCAGCGACCAGCGCCCGCACTGAGCGCCGGCCTGCACCGCCCCGCGCCCCGCCCTCTGTGCACAGAGGGTGGGCTGGCTGCGCAGTGACCTGGTCTCTGCGCAGCTGCTCCAGGGTCTGTGCACAGAGGCCGGCGTTCGCCGTCAGCGGACAACGGTCCCCGAGCGCTGTAACCGTGTAATCATCATTACATGGCAATAAAGACAACGGCAGAGGCGTGGCTGGCCGGCCGCCTCCCGACCGACTGGTTCACCGGCCCCGTCGAGGTCACCCGTGACCGCGACGAGCTCGTCATCATCGGCACCCTTGCCGAACCCACCATGGACGGCGACGTCGATGACACCGACCGCACCATCGCCGCACGCGGCCGGATCAAGTCGTTCCGCGAGGACACCCGCGAGCGTCGCATCGAGATCGCCCGCGAGCTCGAGCACCTCAGCGGCAAGAAGGTGTCCTGGGGCGTGCGCGTCGGGGACACCGAGGCGCTCTTCACCCACCTCGCGGCTCCCGTCATGACCCGACTGCGCCAGCCCGAGCGGCACGTCCTGGACACCCTCGTCGAGGCCGGCGTCGCCAAGTCCCGCTCCGAAGCCCTCGCCTGGTGCGTCAAGCTCGTGGGCGAGAAGTCCGACAGCTGGCTGGGCGAGCTGCGCGAGGCGATGGCGCACGTCGACGAGGTCCGCAAGAAGGGCCCCGCCGCCTGACCGGGCTGACCGGGCTGACCGGGCTCCCCAAGGCGAGGTATGCCGGGGAGCCGGGCGGGCGGCATACCCCGGGTGTGCGTCCGCCCACGGCGAACATGAGCGGACTCCGCTCAGGGCGGGGAACAGGGAAGGAACCCCCCGCGTTCCCCCATCGAGTCGTGCGAAAGGACCAATTCCGTCCCGATCAGGTATCGGTCGTCGGAAGGCGTACGCCATGGTCCCCCCGCACGGATAGCATCGAGGTGATCTCGATAGGCAGGAGCAGAAGATGTTTGAACGGTTCACCGACCGGGCCCGTCGGGTGGTCGTGCTTGCGCAGGAGGAAGCGCGCATGCTCAACCACAACTACATCGGCACGGAGCACATCCTGCTCGGTCTCATCCATGAGGGTGAAGGCGTCGCCTCCAAGGCTCTGGAGAGCCTCGGTATCTCGCTGGAGTCAGTCCGCGAGCAGGTGCAGGAGATCATCGGCCAGGGGCAGCAGGCCCCGAGCGGCCACATTCCCTTCACGCCGCGGGCGAAGAAGGTCCTCGAGCTGAGCCTGCGCGAAGCGCTGCAGCTCGGCCACAACTACATCGGCACCGAGCACATCCTGCTCGGCCTGATCCGCGAGGGCGAGGGCGTCGCAGCCCAGGTCCTCGTCAAGCTGGGCGCCGACCTGAATCGCGTGCGGCAGCAGGTGATCCAGCTCATCTCCGGCTACCAGGGCAAGGAGGGTGGCGGAGCCGCCGGCCTGTCCGGCAACGTGCAGCAGGAGGGCACCCCCGCGGGTTCGCTCGTGCTCGACCAGTTCGGTCGCAACCTCACGATGGCTGCCCGCGAGGGCAAGCTCGACCCCGTCATCGGGCGTGAGAAGGAGATCGAGCGGGTCATGCAGGTGCTGTCCCGCCGCACCAAGAACAACCCGGTCCTCATCGGTGAGCCCGGCGTCGGCAAGACCGCCGTCGTCGAGGGCCTGGCCCAGGACATCGTCAAGGGCGAGGTGCCCGAGACCCTCAAGGACAAGCAGCTCTACACCCTCGACCTCGGCGCGCTCGTGGCCGGCAGCCGCTACCGCGGTGACTTCGAGGAGCGGCTGAAGAAGGTCCTCAAGGAGATCCGCACCCGCGGCGACATCATCCTGTTCATCGACGAGATCCATACCCTGGTGGGTGCGGGTGCCGCCGAGGGCGCGATCGACGCCGCCAGCATCCTCAAGCCGATGCTGGCCCGCGGCGAGCTCCAGACCATCGGTGCCACCACGCTCGACGAGTACCGCAAGCACATCGAGAAGGACTCGGCGCTCGAGCGCCGGTTCCAGCCGATCCAGGTCGCCGAGCCCACGCTCAGCCACGCGATCGAGATCCTCAAGGGCCTGCGCGACCGCTACGAGGCCCACCACCGGGTGTCCATCACCGACGGTGCCCTCGTGTCCGCGGCCAACCTCGCCGACCGCTACATCAACGACCGGTTCCTCCCCGACAAGGCGATCGACCTCATCGACGAGGCGGGCGCGCGGTTGCGCATCCGCCGGATGACCGCACCGCCGGACCTGCGCGAGTTCGACGAGAAGATCGCGGCCGTGCGGCTGGAGAAGGAGTCGGCCATCGATGGCCAGGACTTCGAGAAGGCCGCCAGCCTGCGTGACGACGAGAAGAAGCTGCTCACCGCCAAGGCGGAGCGCGAGACGCAGTGGAAGTCCGGCGACATGGACGTTGTGGCCGAGGTCGACGAGGAGCTCATCGCCGAGGTCCTGGCTGCCAGCACCGGCATCCCGGTCTTCAAGCTCACCGAGGAGGAGTCCAGCCGACTGCTCCACATGGAGGACGAGCTGCACAAGCGCGTGGTCGGCATGGACGACGCCATCAAGGCGATGTCCCAGGCGATCCGTCGCACCCGCGCCGGTCTGAAGGACCCGCGTCGTCCCGGTGGCTCGTTCATCTTCGCCGGTCCGACCGGTGTCGGTAAGACCGAGCTCGCCAAGACGCTCGCCGAGTTTCTCTTCGGTGACGAGGACAGCCTCATCCAGCTCGACATGTCGGAGTTCTCCGAGAAGCACACCGTCTCGCGGCTCTTCGGTTCGCCTCCCGGCTACGTCGGCTACGAAGAGGGTGGCCAGCTCACCGAGAAGGTCCGCCGCAAGCCGTTCTCCGTGGTGCTGTTCGACGAGGTCGAGAAGGCCCACCCCGACATCTTCAACACGCTGTTGCAGGTGCTCGAGGACGGCCGCCTCACCGACTCCCAGGGTCGGATGGTCGACTTCAAGAACACCGTCATCATCATGACGACCAACCTCGGCACCCGGGACATCACGAAGGGCTCGCTCGGCTTCTCGGCCGGCGCCGAGACCCAGAGTGGCTACGACCGGATGAAGAACAAGGTCACCGACGAGCTCAAGCAGCACTTCCGCCCCGAGTTCCTGAACCGGGTCGACGACATCATCGTCTTCCCCCAGCTCACGCGGGACGAGATCGTCGCCATCGTCGACCTCGAGATCGCCAAGCTGGACAAGCGGCTCAAGGACAAGGACATGGGCATCGAGCTCACCATCGAGGCCAAGGGTGTCCTTGCCTCGAAGGGCTACGACCCCGTGCTCGGTGCGCGACCGCTGCGTCGCACCATCCAGCGCGAGATCGAGGACGTGCTGTCCGAGAAGATCCTCTACGGCGAGCTCAAGGCCGGCGAGCTGGTGCTCGTCGGTGCGGAGGGCGAGGGCAAGAGCGGCACGTTCACCTTCGTCGGCACGCCGCACCCCGGCAGCATCGAGCTGCCCGTGGTCGAGACGGTCGCGGGGTCTGCGGACGCCGCAAGCTGACCAACGGTGAGGTATGCCGCGTGGTGACCACGCGGCATACCTCACCTG
This sequence comes from Pedococcus bigeumensis, assembly GCF_006438965.1. Classification (GTDB taxonomy): domain Bacteria; phylum Actinomycetota; class Actinomycetes; order Actinomycetales; family Dermatophilaceae; genus Pedococcus; species Pedococcus bigeumensis_A. The sequence goes on along the minus strand of NZ_RCZM01000005.1, from coordinate 135,524 downwards.
CACAAGAGGGAGGCACCCACTCGGGTGCCTCCCTCTTCTCGTGCGGGCGCGGCCCTCATCGGGCAGGTCTGGTGCTCGGTGGCACCTGGCGCCGCGGACGGATGTGCCCGTGGAGGCGGTCCGGACGTACTCTGGGGCGCGTGTTTGCTCCCCACCTCCCCCGTCGCTCCGTCCTGCTCGGCCTCCTTGCCGCGCCCCTGACCGTTGCAGCGTGTTCGAAGGACCAGCCGAAACCCGGCGGTCCGACGACCACGTCTGCGACCACCGCCACCACCGCGGCACCACCGGTACAGGTCACCGGTGCAGGCCTGCCGGCCGACCTGCTCGGCACGATGACCGCCCTCTACCTGGGTGGCAAGGTTCCGGCTGGTGGCGCGGTCGCCGCGGCCCTGGCCAAGCGGAAGTCGCTCACCGCGCCACCCAAGGTGGCCGGCTCGGTCGGGAAGTGGAAGGGCGTCCCCATCGCGGTCGTCGCCAGCGGTTCGGACCTCACCCTGCTCGTCAAGGGCAAGTCGTGGTCGGTCGTCGGTGGCTGGTGGCCCTCGCTGGGGGTGGCCACGTCGCCGGTCGCCACCATGCGCGTGCTGGCCATCGGGTCCGACGCGCGGCCCAACCAGAAGGTCGCGAGCCAGCGCAGCGACTCGCTGCACATCATCGGCGTCGACAGCAAGGGTGTCGGCGGCATCGTGGGGATCCCGCGTGACTCGTGGGTCCCGCTGGCTTCGGGAGGCACCAACAAGATCAACGCGGCGCTCCCGTTCGGAGGCCCGAAGAACGTCGTCAAGACCGTGTCCCGCACGTCCGGGGTCCAGCTCGACGGGTACCTCATGACCGGGTTCAAGGGCTTCCGCGCCATGATCAACGCGGTGGGTGGGCTGCGGTACGTCGCTCCTGCCGTCTTCAAGGGCGAGCACGGCATCCTCGCCAAGAAGGGCCTGAACATCCTGCGCGGCGAGCCGGCCCTCAGCTTCGCCCGGGAGCGCCACACCCTCAAGAACGGCGACTTCGGCCGCTCCCAGAACCAGGGCAGGCTCATGCTCGCCGGCATGAGCATGGCCCGTGCGGGCGGCCCCAAGGCGCTGGTGAAGTACCTCGGCGCGATGTCGCCGCACGTCGAGACCGACCTCTCGACCGAGCAGGTGCTCAACCTCGGCGCCTCGGTCTTCCGGGCCAGCCCGAACACGGTGAAGAACGTCGTGGTCCCGGGTGGGGTCGGAACGCGTTCCGGCCAGTCCGTGGTGCTGCTCGGATCTGGCGCGCTGTCGATCTTCAGGGACATGAGGAACGGCCGTCTCGGTGCCTGACGAGGTCGTCATCCGGGCTGCCCGCACCGGCGACATCCGCACCATCAGGGAGATCGTCCGCCCGCACGCGGACTCGCGGGTCCTCGTGTCCAAGGACGCGGTGACCTACTACGAGGCGCTCCAGCAGTTCCGGGTGGCGGAGCAGGGCGGCGTGGTCGTGGGCTGTGGCGCTCTGCACGTCATGTGGGAGGACCTCGCCGAGATCCGCACCCTGGCGGTGCGCCCTGAGGCAAAGGGCCACGGGGTCGGGTCGAGGCTGTTGGAGGCCCTGATGGCCGACGCGCGTGACCTCGGGGTCCAGCGGTTGTTCTGCCTGACCTTCGAGGTGGACTTCTTCACCCGACACGGGTTCGAGGCGATCGAGGGGCAAGCCGTCGAGCCCGAGGTCTACGCGGAGCTCGTCCGCTCGTACGACGAGGGAGTCGCAGAGTTCCTCGACCTCGAGCGGGTCAAGCCCAACACCCTGGGCAACTCCAGGATGCTGCGCACCCTCTGAGCAGTGCGTCCGACCACGCGTCGGTGGCCTTCTCGGCAATCCGTGGTCCGCGGTATGCCGTCGCCCCTAGGGTGTGCGCACGACCAACGACCCAGGGGGGCGCCGTGTTCAAGAGTGCCGAGGAGAGGGAAGCCGAGCGGCAGCAGCGCGAGGTGGAGCAGGCTCGCGAGGTGGCTGCTCAGGCCGAGCGGCGTCGCGCGGAGGACGCCGACCGCCAGCGGCAGGCATACCTCGCCTCGCCGGTGGGGGCAGCCACTGCGGCGCGTGCTGCGGGTGAGCTGTTCTTCGAGCTGCAGCTCGAGGTACGCACCCAGCAGGGTCAGGCGTCGTTCGGTGGCGTGACATCGTCCGGCTCCGTGACCAGCTCGGCGAGCGTGCTGGCCGAGATCGAGGCAGTCGGGTGGCACCTCGAGCACGCGAGCTACTACTTCGCCGTGACCGGCCAGAGCAGCACCGAGCGGGTCTTCCTCTCCGGGGAGAACACCGCCGTCACCGGCGTCACGGTGGGTGCCTACCTGTTCCAGCGTTCGGCGGCAGTGGCTCGGACCGCGACGGCCGCGATGGACACACCACCGATGGACGGACCGGCCGCGGTCTAGGTCAGGCCGGCTGGGCCGGGTGGGCCGGGTGGTGCCGGCTCATCCTGATCCGCACCGACGCGGCGAGGACGAGCAGCAGCAGACCGGAGATCACCCCGAACCCGAGCTGGGGGACCAGCGGCAAGGCGATGCCGATGCCACCGCCGATGACCCACGCGATCTGCAGGACCGTCTCGGACCAGGCGAACACCCGGGTCCGGACCGACTCCTCGATGTCGCGCTGGACGACAGCGTCGCTGCTCAGCTTGATCAGCTGCGCTCCGAGCCCCGCGACGAGTCCGAGGACGAGCAGCGTGGTCAGCGAGTAGAAGAGCGCCGCGGCGAGGGCGGCGGCGACGTCGGCGATCAGGGCCACGGCGATGATCAGGTCGGGTCGCAGTCTGCTCAGGGCGTTGCCGATGACCGTGCCCAGGGCGTTCCCGGTGCCCGCAGCGCCGACGACCAGCGCCAGCACGAACGTCCCCCCGTGCCCGGGCAGGGGGTGCTCACGCATCAGGAAGGCCATGAAGAGGGTGAGGAAGCCGGTGAGCAGCCGGGCGCCCACGGCGCAGCACAGCGCGGTCAGCACGGGGACGGGCAGAGCGGCCACCCGCGCCCGCAACCGCTGGAACAGGCCGAGCTTGCGTCCATCGGGCTCGCCGACGGGCAACGGCCCGGTGTCCTCGATGTCCTGCTCTCCGATGCTGGAGTCGACCCGCGACGGCAGCCGGATGGCCAGCACCGTGCCCGCCACGTAGATGACGAAGGCCAGGCGCAGGGACCACTCGGGTCCGATGCGGGCGGCGCCACCGGCCAGCCCACCCCCGACTGCCATGCCGGCCACTCCGGCCAGGGCGTTGCGCGAGTTGGCGTTGACCAGGCTGAAGCCCGGGGGCAGCAGTCGCGGCACTGCGGAGGCTCGCGTCACGCCGTAGGCCTTCGAGGCGACCAGGCACCCCAGGGCAGCGGGGAACAGCCACGGCGAGTCGTCGGCGACCGCTCCCGCCAGCACCCAGCAGAGGAAGGCCCGCAGCGCCAGGGTGGTGCCGATGGCCCACCGTCGGCCGTGCCGGAACCGGTCGAGCAGCGGCCCGATGAACGGCGCGAGCAGCGCGAAGGGGGCCATGGTGAGGGCGAGGAACTGGGCCACCTGGCCGCGTGCCTCGTCGGTGGGGATGGCGAAGATGGTCCCGGCCAGCGACACGGTCAGGGCGGCGTCACCCATCAGGTTGACGAAGTGCAGCTCGACGAGGCGCGCCAGCCCGCTCTCACCGGCCCCGGCTGAGTGCGTGTACGCCCGCGCTCGCCGGGCTCCTGCCTTGCTTCCGCGTCCGGCCAGCTTTGCCCCGGCGATGGTGCCGCGGCCGACCACCCGACCGGTGCGGGTGGCCCCGATCCGCAGTGCGTGCGCTGCCTTTCGGCCCCTGCTGGCTCCTGCGCTGCCTCCGTCCGCAGCTCCTGAGGCGGCACCCGGGTTGCGTTCGTCGGCCCGGTCAGGGTCACCGTGCGGGCCTTGCCCACGCCGGCGCGCGTCAGCCCCACGCGCGCCAGCCCCGGACTCGCCGGCGACGCGGCCGTGCTGGTCGCCCGGTGGGACCGACATGTCAGCTCGCCTCGCGAGACGCGGGCAGCTGGTAGCGGTCCCGGGACAGCGGCTCGACCAGCCCGTCCGCGACCAAGGAGTCGAGACAGCGTTCACGCTGGATCTCGTTGTCGGACAACGCCTCGAGCGACGAGCGCGGCACCGGGACGTCGCTCGCACGCAGCACGGCGAGCAACGCTCCGCGGAGCTGGCGGTCGGTGCCCTCCCACGCCTGGCCCTTGCGGGCCGGACCCTGGTATGACGGTCGGCCGGCGAGCTGCCAGGCGCAGAGGTCCGCGACCGGGCACTCGGAGCACCGCGGCGAGCGGGCGCTGCAGACCAGTGCCCCCAGCTCCATGACGGCCACGCTCCACGTACGAGCCTCGACGGCGTCCAGCGGCACCAGCCCCGCTGCGACGGTGAGCTCGGCCCGCGTCGGTGACGGCGCGGCATACTCCTCGCCTGAGATGACGCGGGCCAGCACGCGACGCACGTTGGTGTCGACCACTGTGGTCCGCTCGCCGAAGGCGAAGGTGGCGACCGCGGCGGCGGTGTAGGTGCCGACACCCGGCAGGGCGAGCAGCTCGGTCTCGGTCGACGGAACGGTCCCTGCCTGGTGCTCGGTCATCGCGACGGCGGCGGCGTGCAGCCGCAACGCGCGACGGGGATACCCCAGCCGGCCCCAGGCGCGGACGGCCTCACCGGGTGCGTCCGCCGCGAGGTCGGTCGGTGTCGGCCACCGCGCCAGCCACTCGTGCCAGACCGGTGCCACGCGCGCGACCGGCGTCTGCTGCAGCATGATCTCGGACACGAAGATGCCCCACGGGGTCGCGTCAGTTCGGCGCCAGGGCAGGTCCCGGGCGGACACGGAGTACCACTCCAGCACCCGGTGGTGCAGTCGTTCGGGAGCGGCTCCTGTGCTCACACGTAGCGTTCGAGGATGCTCGACTCGGCCAGGCGGGACAGGCCCTCGCGGACGGCTCGCGCGCGGCCCTCACCGACGCCGTCGACATCCATGAGCTCCTCGAGGTTGGCGGCCAGCAGCTTCTGCAGGCTGCCGAAGTGTTCGACCAGCCGGTCGACGATCGCGCCCGGGAGGCGGGGCACCTTGCTCAGCAGGCGGTAGCCGCAGGGGCTCACCGCCGAGTCGAGGGCGTCGCCACCGACGGCGAAGCCGACGGCCTTGGCGCCGGCGGCCAGGTCGAGCAGCTCGGTGGACGTCAGCTCCTCGAGGGCGGCCATCGCCTCCTCGAGCGTCAGGTCGGTCTTGGTGACCGGCAGGTAGTCGCGGATGACGAGCTCGCGGTCGTTGCCGAGGCCGCCGGTCAGCTCCTCCAGCTGGAGGGTGAGCAGCCGGCCGTCGACACCCAGCTCGACGACGTAGCCGGAGATCTCGTCACGGATGCGGCGCACCATCTCGAGGCGCTGGAGCACGCTGGCGACGTCGCGGACGGTGACCAGGTCCTCGATCTCCAGCGCCGAGAGGGTGCCGGTGACCTCGTCGAGGCGCGACTTGTAGCGCTCGAGGGTCTGCAGGGCCTGGTTGGCGCGGGACAGGATGGCGCTGGAGTCCTCGAGGACGTGGCGGCGTCCGTCGACGTAGATGGCGACGATCCGCATCGACTGGCTCACCGAGATGACGGGGTAGCCGGTCTGCTTGGCGACCCGTTCCGCTGTGCGGTGCCGGGTGCCGGACTCGCTCGTCTCGATCGAAGGGTCGGGGAGCAGCTGCGTGGCGGCGCGGAGGATGCGGGTGGCGTCGCGGTCCAGGACGATGCCACCGTCCATCTTGGCCAGCTCGCGCAGCCGAGTGGCGGAGAACTCGATGTCGAGGGGGAACCCGCCGGTGGACAGCTGCTCCACGGTCCGGTCGTGGCCGAGCACGATGAGCGCCCCCGTGCGCCCCCGCAGGATGCGTTCCAGACCGTCGCGCAGCTCGGTGCCGGGTGCCACGGCGGCGAGGGTGGCGCGCAGCACCTCATCCTCGCGAAGATCCACTTGTCAAACCCCTTTGGTGCCGCCGGCTCGGTCTGGCGCGAGTCTAACTGTGCACAGGCTGCAGTGCCGCGCGCACCGCGGTGCGGATGTCCTCGCACTCGATCACCTGCATGCCTTCAGGCGTGGGAGCGGTGCCGAGGACGCCCGCAGGCACATAGGCCGTCCGGAACCCCAGTCGGCCCGCCTCCGCGAGACGACGGGGTATGCCGGTCACCGGCCTGATCTCGCCGGCCAGCCCCAGCTCTCCGAAGGCGATGGCGTTGTCGGGCAACGGCTGGTCCTTGACCGCGCTCGCCACCGCGAGGGCGATGGCCAGGTCGGAGGCCGGCTCGGTGAGCCGCACCCCGCCGACGGTCGAGAGGTAGACGTCGGCGCTGCCGATCGGTGCCTGGGCGCGTTTGGCCAGCACGGCGATGATCATCGCGACCCGGGCCGAGTCGAGCCCGCTGGTGGCGCGCCGTGGGGTGGGGATCTCGCTCTTGGTGACGAGCGCCTGCACCTCGGTCATCAGTGGCCGACGACCCTCGAGGGTCACCGTCACGCAGGTGCCGGGCACGCTCAAGGTGCCCCGCGACAGGAAGAGCCCGCTGGGGTCGGGCAGGCCGACGATGCCCACGTCGGACAGGTCGAAGCAGCCGACCTCGTCGGTGGGGCCGTAGCGGTTCTTGACCGCCCGCACCAGCCGCAGCCGGGAGTGCCGGTCGCCCTCGAACTGCACGACGACGTCGACGAGGTGCTCGAGGACGCGGGGGCCGGCGATCGAGCCGTCCTTGGTCACGTGGCCGACCAGGAGGGTCGCGATGCCGCGCGACTTCGCCACCTGGATGAGCGAGGCGGCGACCTCACGGACCTGGGTGACGTTGCCCGCCGAGCCCTCGACGTCCCCGCTGGAGATGGTCTGCACCGAGTCGACGATGACCAGGTCTGGCTTGACCGCGTCGATCTGGCCGAGCACGGTGGCGAGGTCGGTCTCGGCGGCGAGGAACAGGGTCGCGGCCATCGCCTCGATCCGCTCCGCCCGCATGCGCACCTGGGCGGCGGACTCCTCACCCGTGACGTAGAGAACGGTCCGGCCGGAGCCGGACCTGGCCGCGCGGGCGGCCACGTCCAGCAACAGGGTGGACTTGCCGATGCCGGGCTCGCCGGCGACGAGCACCACGGCGCCGGGCACGAGCCCGCCGCCCAGGACCCGGTCGAACTCGCCGACCCCTGTGCTGACGGCCTCGGCACGGCGGGCATCGACCTGACCGATGGGCAGGGCTGGGCGCTCGACCCTGGCCGCGGCGGTGGTGCGCACCGTGACCGCGCCGATCTCGCTGACGCTGCCCCAGGACTGGCACTCCCCGCACCGCCCGACCCACTTGACGGTGGTCCAGCCACACTCCGAGCAGCGGAACCCGCTCGACTTGGTTGTCGCCTTCGCTGCCATGGACGACAACCTACGGCGCGGCGCCGACAGTCAGGGGACCGGTGGCCGCGTCGTCTCAGGGCGCGTGAGGTCAGTGGCCCTCGGCGACCTTCTTGAGGCCGTCGAGCATGCCCTGCCAGTTCTGCGAGAACTCCTCGGCCTGCTTCGCGCTGTCGCAGCCGTCCTGGGTCAGCTTCACGGCCGTCCCGTCGCCCGACGGGGAGAGCTCATAACGGAGCGTGTGGTAGTTCTCGGGCACGTCGTCGTCCCCGGTCAACGGGCTGTAGTGGGTGACCTCGAGGAGCCGTCCGGGCTCGGCCTGCAGCACCTCACCCTTGTCCTGGTAGGGCTTGCCCTCCCACTCGCCGCTCCACGTGATGGGGCTACCCGGCTGCCAGTCGCTGGCGACCTCGCTGCCCATCATGTACTCGGCGACCAGCTTGGGTTCGGTCATCGCCTGCCAGACCCGGTCGGGGTCGGCATCGACGGTCGTGCTGGCAGTGGCGACGTGGTCGGTCATGGTGACTCCTGTCGGTCAAGGGTGTCCGGGGTGTCCGGTTCGTTCCACCCTGTACCGCCCACGCCGACCTGTCCAGCGGAATCGGTGCAGGTCAGCGCCACGCGAGCCCCTCGAACCACCTGCGCCTCAGAAGTGGCGCCACCACAGGTTCACCGCGTAGTCGACGTCGGTTCGCTCGTGCTCGGCCAGGATCCCTTCGGCTGCGGTTTCGGGGAACTCGATCCGCACCACCGACTCGAAGTCGCCTCGCGAGTCGAACGTCCACTCGATCGTCAGCCGTTCCCTTGACCACCCCTGTCGGGCCCAGAACCGTTCCACCGCAACGGGATCGTAGGAGGGGTAGGCGCGGGTGAACCACCTGCCGAACGTCGAGCGGGTGGCGTCGTTGTCGATGACGTATGCCGTGCCGCCGGGGCGCAGGACCCGCTCGAGCTCACCCAGCCCGGGTTCGCAGCCGGCGCCGAAGAAGTAGGCCCACCGGGCATGGGCGATGTCCACGGACCCGTCAGCGAGCGGCAGGGCCTGGGCCGCTCCCTCGAGAACCTGCACCAGCGGCATACCTGAGATGCGTTGCTCGGCAAGGGAAACCAGCGGAAGGTGCGGTTCGACGCCGACGACGCTCGCGCAGCCGAGCGACGCGAACCGGGGCAGGTGGAAGCCGGTCCCGCAGCCGACGTCCACCAGGTCGGCACCCTCGAACGGGTGCAGCGACGCCATCGTGGCCTCGATGAGACCCGCCCGGTCGACGCCGAGGTTCTCCACCTCGTAGACGTCGGGCGAGTCCCAGATGTTGGGGCTGCGCGTGGGCTCTGGCGGGGGCCCCGGCGGCTGGCTCATCGCGTCTTGCGGGCCTCTTGGGCGGCCAGCGTCGCCGGGTGCACCAGCAGTGGCAACATCTTGCGGGAGTAGGCGTTCCGTGCCGCCTTCACGCTCGCGAGGTGGGCCTCACAACGGACCTCCAGCTCGCCGTAGGCCTCCTCGCCCATCAGCTCGACCAGCTCGCCGCGGTTGCTGCGGAACACCGGCTCGCGACCGACGTGGGCCTCGGGGTTGCTCGAGCAGTACCAGTCGAGGTCGTGGCCGCCGGGGCCCCAGCCGCGGCGGTCGTACTCGGTGATGGAGACCTCCTGCCAGCTCGACCCGTCCGGCATCTCGACCTTGCGGTAGGTGCGGCGGATCGGCAGCTGCCAGCAGACATCCGGCTTGACCGTGTGCGGCTCCTTGCCGGTGAGGACAGCATGCTGGTGCAGCGCGCACCCTGCGCCGGCGGGGAAGCCGGGCCGGTTGAGGAAGATGCAGGCGCCGTCGACGACCTTGGTCTTGAGGGCGTCGTCCTCCTTCTCGGTCCAGGCCGAGAGCTTGGTCGAGCCGGGGTGCATCTGCCACTCGTCCTCACCGAGGTCCTTGACGACCTTCTTGACCCGCTTGATGTCGTCGTCGTCGGTGAAGTGGGCGCCGAGGGTGCAGCAGCCGTCGTCCGGCCGGTCCGCGTAGATCCCCTGGCAGCCGCTGCCGAAGATGCAGGTCCAGTTCGACGTCAGCCAGGTCAGGTCGCAGCGGAACCGCTGTCCCGAGTCGGCGGGATCGGTGAACTCCACCCAGATGCGGGCGGTGTCGAGCGGGGTCTCAGGCACGTCCGCAACCTTACGTCTCCCGTTGCCCCACCTAGGCCATGGCCCGTATGCCGGTCTGTCGCCGACGGCGCCACAGCACCAGTCCCAGCGCGAGGAGGAGAGCCACGGTCGCGAGCCAGTTGAGCCGGGTCAGGTCCTGGAAGGCGTCCGTGAACCGGACCGGTCGGCCGTGGTCCGGGTCCGAGGGATCGCCGGCGTTGGCGAGCAGGCTGAGGCCGAGCGGCACCAGCAGCAGGGCAGGCACGGCCAGCAGCCCCAGACCCCAGCGGGATCCCGCAAGACCGCCCAGGACCAGCAGGATCGCGATCGGTATCAGCGCCGTGAGCATGACCATGCCCGCCTCGACGTAGCGGCCCCGGGACGGAATGTCGCCGAAGAACGGCGCGGTGCCGATGAGGGCCGCGAACACCGTCCAGGCGATCAGGCACCAGCCCAGCAGCACCACGAGCGCCGTGGCGGGCCAGACCGGCCTCCGCCCACCACCCGGCTCTGTCCCAGACCCGGGCTCGGTCCCCGACCTGGGCTCAGACCCGGTCCCGGAGGTGAGCTGGGTGCGGTCGGTGTCAGCCGGCATACCCCCCAGTCTTTCCCGGGAGGCGGCGAACCGCCTCCCGGGAGGTGACGTCAGCCGACCCGGGCCGCCCCCGGACCGGAGGCGTCGAACTGCAGGGGCACCGGCACCGGCTGCCGACGCGGCGACGTGATGGCCTTCTCGGTGCGGCCGTCGACCTCGAGCTTGCCCTTCGCGAGCGACACCGTGACGTGCGCGGCGGTGGCGCCCGGGGTGTCGACCGCATCAACGGTCACCGACAGGACGCCGTCGACGATCGTCCCGCGTCCGACGAAGCCGACCTCGCCGGTCGGCCGCGTCACGGTGACCGCCAGGCCGTCGCCGTCCGGCCGGGTCAGCACCACCCAGCGGACGAACGTCGTCCCCATCGACTCGTTGACACCGAGCAGGGTGCCGGCGATGCCTGGCGCGGACAGGAGCTTCGTCGCGTCCTTGCCGGCGAGCACCACGTGCGTGCGGTCCCCACAGCTGAACGCGCCCACGGCCGCTGCGCCGTCCGGCACCAGTGACCGCCAGGGCAGGTCCGCCGTCGCTGCCTTGCGCGCGACGGGCAGCTCGACCGGCTTGATCCTGGTCTTGAGCCGGGCCGTCACCGGCAGCACCTGGGCAGACTCGCCCGGGAGCTCCTGCGCGGGGTCGGCCGGGTCGACGGCCGCTCCCACCCGGTGGGCGAGCATCCGCGCCGAGGCGGCGGCCTGCACGCCGGCGTGCGGCCACTCGGCCCGGTCGCTCGCAGCCCGGAGCCGCCTGACGTCGGCGCGGACTCCCAGGTTGCTGAGGCCGGCGGACGCAGCGGCGACGAGCTGGCCGTCCTGCGCGTGGTCGGCCGCCTTGCGCAGCGCCCGGACCGACGTCGAGGACTGCACCTGCCCCAGTCCCTTGGCCGCGGCGACCCGCACCTGCGGTTCGTCGTGGTCGGAGACCACCTTGGCCAGGGCGGTGGTGGCCCTGCGGCCGGCCACCTTGTCCGGAGCCGTAGCGGCTGCCTCGGCCAGGATGGCGATCGCTGCCCCGGGGGTCAGCGTGGTGGGTTTGCCGGCAAGAGCCGCGATGGCCCCCGACACGGTGCGGTCCTTGCGGGACCCGATGATGACTGACATGCCGCCTCCTAGCAGGGGTTCTTCATGCGGCAGTGGTCCCGCATGTTGTCGGCTTCGGACGTGGTGATGACGCCCCCGTTGGGGATCGTCGGGTTCATCAGCGCCGTGGCGTCGTTCCGGTGGCTGAGACCCAGGTAGTGGCCCAGCTCGTGCGCGGTGGCGAAGTCGGAGACCCCGCCGCCCGCATTCATCTCGACGACGCTGCCGTCCATCCCCTTGGCGTTCTTGTCACACGGACCGTCGACCCGGGACAGGCCCGCGGTGGCCGTGACGTACATTCGGACGAAGAACAGGTCGAGCGCGTCGTTCGGCACGGTCCACTCGTCGGTCAGGGTCTCGGCCTCGCCGTCGGAGTTGATGACGTCCCGCCCGTGGGCATCGGCGGTCGAGATGCCGAAGTGCTGGATCCGGCCGACGCCCATGGACCTCCCGGCCCCGGCATACAGGTCCCTGGTCTTGGCGACGGCGCGGTCGATCTCCACCGCGTCGTTGAAGGTGAACTGGTCGGAGCCGACCTGGATGCAGTTGACGTGCACGAACTTGCTCCCGAGTCGGTCCAGCTGGGTTTTGAGCGACACGGGGACCGAGTTGGTCAGCTGCCCCATGAAGTCACGTCGCACCGACAGCGGCGACGTCGCGATGCCGATGCAGGCAGCGCGCTGGCGAAGACTGGCCACGGGTCAGCCCTCGACCTTCCTGGCTTCGAGCTTCTTGACCTTGGCCTCGAGGTTCTTGATGAGGTCGCTGTAGCGGACCAGCGTGTCCTCGAGGGTGAGGTGGCCGAACGGACTCTTGACGTTGAGCGTCCCGTTGATCGTCACGGCGCCGTTGATCTTCAGCGGGCCGTTGATGGTGACGCCGCCCGGGTAGTCGTGCGCCCAGTTGATCGTGAGGCCGTCGTCGAAGTCGTGCACGAGTGCGCGCCGCCACGGCGTGGAGCTCTTGCGCCGCGGTGCGTAGTCGAGCGCGACGTCGGCCTGGTGACAGGTCAGCCGGAAGCCCTCGATGGTCACGCCACCCGGGTAGTCCGAGGCCCAGTTGAGCGTCATGCCGTCGCGGAAGTCGTGCACGATGGCGCGACGCTGCCCGGCGCCGCTGGAGCGACGGCTCGGCGCATCGATGACGACATCGGCTGCGGTCGTCTTGAAGACGTCCCCTTGGGCCGTCGTGGTGTTCCCGTCCAGACGCAGGTCTGCATCCATGGTTGTTGTTCCCCCCGTGATCGACGGTGCCCGGTCGGCCCCGCCCCCGAGGAGAAGGAGGCGCCGGCACGGGTGGTGATACGTCGGCGGGACCCCCGGCTGCCGATAGCGTGCAGCCATGCGCCTCGGAGTGATCGACGTCGGCTCCAACACGGTCCACCTGCTCGTGGTCGACGCGCACCGTGGCGCCCAGCCGTTGCCCGCCACCTCGCACAAGATCGAGCTGCGGCTGTCCGAGCACGTCACCGACAGCGGCGACATCGCCGAGTCGGGCGAGTCCGCCCTCACCGGCTTCATCCGAGAGTGCCTCACGGTCGCCGAGGACCAGGGAGTCGAGGAGGTGATGGCCTTCGTCACCAGCGCCATCCGCGAGGCTCCGAACGGCGAGGAGGTGCTCACCCGGGTGCGTGCCGCGACCGGTGTGACCCTCCAGGTGCTCTCCGGCGAGGACGAGGCGCGGCTGACCTTTTTGGCCGCGCGGCGCTGGTTCGGCTGGTCGAGCGGCACCCTGCTCGTGGTCGACATCGGGGGCGGGTCCCTCGAGCTCGCCGCCGGGATGGACGAGGACCCCGATGCGGCCATCTCGCTGCCGCTCGGTGCGGGGAGGCTCACCCGCGACCTGCTCCCGGGTGACCCGCCGGCGGCGGACGTGGTCAGGGAGGCCCGCCGCGCCATTCGCCTGCGGATGGCCGCCGCGATGCGCCCGCTCGCCAAGGCGGGGACCGCGGACCGTGCCGTCGGCACCTCCAAGACGATGCGTTCGCTGGCCCGCGTCACCGGCGCGGCACCCAGCAGTGACGGCCCGTATGCCGCGCGCAGCCTCGAGCGCGTCGCGCTCGCCTCGCTCGTGGCCGACCTCGGCACGATGAGCGCGCACCGGCGTGAGCGGCTCTCGGGCGTCTCGGCCAGCCGCTCCCACCAGCTGCTCGCCGGGGCGCTCGTGGCCGAGGCGGCGATGGACCTGCTCGGCCTCGAGCGCCTCGAGATCTGCCCGTGGGCACTGCGTGAGGGAGTCATCCTCAGCAGGCTCGACGCGATGCGCTGAAACCCGCTGGGTAGTCTCGGTGCATGGCCGGAGCCGTGTCGATCCCAGGAGCCACGGTGGCCCTCTCGACCGCCTCGGTCTATCCGGAGACGTGCGCCGCCGCCTTCGCCAGGGCAGCGCGGCTCGGCTACGACGCGGTCGAGGTGATGGTCTGGACCGACCCCGTCTCGCAGGAGGCCGGCGCGCTCACGGCACTCTCGCAGCTGCACGGCATACCGGTCGTCTCGGTCCACGCGCCCACGCTGCTGCTGACCCAGCGCATCTGGGGACCTGACCCGTGGACCAAGGTCGACAACTCGATCGCCCTGGCCAAGGAGGTCGGGGCGTCCACCGTGGTGCTGCACCCGCCGTTCCGCTGGCAGAAGGAGTACGCCGGCGAGTTCGTCGAGGGGGTGGCCCTGCGCGAGCACGAGACCGGGGTGGCCCTGGCCGTCGAGAACATGTTCCCGTGGCGGGCCAGGCAGCGGGAGTTCGAGGCCTACCTGCCGCACTGGGATCCGGTGCCTCAGGCCTACGACAACGTCACGCTCGACCTGTCGCACACCTCGACCGCTGGGTCTGACGCGATGGCGATGGCTGCGGCGCTCGGTCCGCGGCTGCGCCACGTCCACCTCGCGGACGGGCTGGGCTCGCTCAAGGACGAGCACCTCGTGCCCGGGCGCGGCACGCAGCCCTGCGCCGAGTTCCTGGAGATGCTTGCGGTGCAACGGTTCTCGGGTTCGGTGGTCGTCGAGGTGGTGACGCGCAAGCACACGCCGGAACAGCGCGAGGTGGACCTCGCCGAGTCGCTGGCGTTCGCCCGGCTGCACCTCGCCACGGCCTCGACGGTCGACGCATGAGTCCCCGGGGACGCCGGCCCGGGGGAGTGGACACGCGGCAGGCGATCGTCGAGGCGGCGCGGGTCGACTTCGCCGAGCAAGGCTATGACGGGACCTCGCTTCGGGGGATCGCCCGACGGGCCGAGGTCGACCCGGCCCTCGTGCACCACTACTTCGGCGGCAAGCCCCAGCTGTTCGCGGCCGTGATGGACATCCCGGCGGACCCGGCGGCGCTGATCAGCGCGGTGGTCGAGGGGCCTCGTGACCAGGTTGGTGAGGCGCTGGTCAGGACCTTCCTCGCGGTGTGGGACTCGGACGACGGACGGCAACGTTTCCAGGCCCTGATGCGCGCCGCCGTCACCCACGACGAGGCCACCCGGATGCTGCGTGAGTTCCTGACGCGGGAGGTCTTCGGTCGGGTGGTGCGGTCCCTGGCCGCCGACGGGGAGCAGTCTGCGGACCTCGAGCTGCGCGCCGGCCTGGCCGCCTCCCACATGGTGGGGCTGGCGATGATGCGCTACATCGTCGAGTTCCCGGCCGTGGTGGACGCCGACCATGACGAGCTCGCCGCCCTGGTCGGGCCCGCCATCCAGCGCTACCTGGCCCCCTAGGCCACCCGCGGCGTACCTCTCGGCCGACCATGCGGCATACCCCACAGGGCTTGTCGTCGGGGACGGTCGGCGCTATATTTCATCGCATGATGAAAAACGTCATCGAGATCGCGAACCTCCGCGTCGTGCGGGGCGGCCGCGAGGTGCTGCCCGACCTGACCGTCTCGGTCCCGGCGGGCCAGGTCGTCGGACTGCTCGGGCCGAGCGGCAGCGGCAAGTCCACCCTGATCCGAGCGGTCGTCGGGGTGCAGGTCGTCGAGTCGGGCGAGGTGACCGTGCTGGGCGAGCCGGCCGGCTCGCCGTCGCTGCGGCGGCGGATCGGCTACGTCACCCAGAGCCCGAGCGTCTACGACGACCTCTCGGTGCGGGCCAACGTCCGCTACTTCGCCAACATCCTCGGCGCCCCGGCGTCCGCGACCGATGAGGCCATCGAGGCGGTCGACCTGACCAGCCACGCCGACTCCCTCGTGGGTCGCCTCTCCGGTGGGCAGCGCTCCCGCGTCTCGCTGGCCGCCGCCCTGGTCGGCGACCCCGAGCTGCTGGTCCTGGACGAACCCACCGTCGGTCTCGACCCGGTCCTGCGGCGCGACCTCTGGGAGCTGTTCAACCGCCTGGCGGCGCAAGGACGTTCACTCCTGGTGTCGAGCCACGTGATGGACGAGGCAAGCCGCTGCGACCGCCTGCTGCTCCTGCGCGAGGGGCAGATCCTGGCCGACGACACGTTGCCCGCGCTGCTCGTCCGCACCGAGACCGACGACGCCGAGCACGCCTTCCTGTCCCTGATCGACCGCGCCGAGGAGGCCGCCCGATGAACGCCCACCGCACGCTCTTCACCGCCGGCCGGGTGCTGGCCCAGCTGCGAGCCGACCACCGCACCATCGCGCTGATGCTCGTCGTGCCCTGCGTGCTGGTCGGGCTGCTGGCCTGGATCTTCAACGACACCCCGGTCTTCGACGGGATCGGCGCCGCCCTGCTGGGCGTCTTCCCGTTCGTCGTCATGTTCATCGTCACGAGCGTCGCGACGCTGCGCGAGCGGACCTCGGGGACCCTCGAGCGGCTGCTCACGACGCCGATGGGCAAGGGCGACTTCATGCTCGGCTACGCCCTCGCCTTCGGGGTGATGGCGGTACTGCAGGCCCTCATCGCGACCGGCTTCGCGGTCTATGTCTGCGGCCTCGACGTCGCAGGTCCGTTGTGGCAGCTGGTCGCGGTGGCCGTGCTCGACGCGTTGCTCGGGACGGCCCTCGGCCTGCTCGCGAGCGGGTTCGCGCGCACCGAGTTCCAGGCGGTGCAGTTCATGCCGGCCTTCGTGCTGCCCCAGTTCCTGCTGTGCGGCCTGCTCGTGGCGCGTGACCGGCTGCCGGACGTGCTGCACTGGGTCTCCGACGTGCTTCCCCTGTCGTATGCCGTGGACGCCATGAAGTCGGTGACCACCAGTGCCAGCCCCGGCGCCGACGTCGCCGGTGACGCGGCGGTGATCGGCCTCTGGGTCCTCGTGGCCCTGGTCCTCGGCAGCCTCACCCTGCGCCGCCGGACCGCCTGACCGGTTCTGCGCAGGTGGAGAGGGGCCGGCCGGGCCGGGCGGCTGGGAGGTGAGGCCGCGCGGCATACCTGCTGGTTGGCCGTTAGCCTTGTCGCCGGTCGCGATCTCCGCGGCCACCGGTCGGAAGGACTCCCGTGGACGCCAGTGACCTGCTGCGCAACAGCCTGCTCCAGCTCTCCAAGAGCGGCGCTGTGCGACAGACGATCGAGAAGGCGCCGGTGAGCCGCAGCGTGGTCAGGCGGTTCGTCCCTGGCGACCGCACCGAGGACGCCGTCAGTGCCACGGCCGAGCTCCGAACCACCAACCGGTTCGCCACGATCGACTACCTCGGCGAGGACACCGCCGACCTCACCCAGGCGATCCGCACCCGGGACCACTACATCGAGCTGCTCAAGGCGCTCGCGGACGCCGACCTGTCGCAGCACGGCATGGGGGAGGTCAGTCTCAAGCTGTCCGCCCTGGGTCAGTACCTGCCCGGCGACGGCCACAAGATCGCGCTCGACCACGCCCGCGAGATCTGCCAGGCGGCGGCGAATGCCGGGACCACCGTCACGCTCGACATGGAGGACC
The DNA here is from genome assembly GCF_006438965.1 of Pedococcus bigeumensis. Lineage (GTDB taxonomy): Bacteria > Actinomycetota > Actinomycetes > Actinomycetales > Dermatophilaceae > Pedococcus > Pedococcus bigeumensis_A. The sequence continues at coordinate 118,544 of NZ_RCZM01000005.1, read as the reverse complement.
ACACCACGACGGACGCGACCCTGGAGTCGCTGCGCGAGCTGCGCCAGGACTTCCCGTGGGTCGGTGCGGTGATCCAGTCCTACCTGCACCGGAGTGAGGCCGACTGTCGCGACCTCGCGCACGAGGGAAGCCGCGTGCGGCTGTGCAAGGGCGCCTACAAGGAGCCGGAATCCGTTGCCTTCCAGAGCAGCTCGGACGTCGACCAGAGCTATGTCCGCTGTCTGAAGATCCTGATGGCAGGTGCCGGCTACCCGATGGTGGCCAGCCACGACCCGCGCCTGGTCGAGATCGCCGGCGCGCTCGCCGCGCACCACAACCGTGACGCTGACAGCTTCGAGTACCAGATGCTTTACGGCATCCGTCCCGAGGAGCAGAAGCGGATCGCCGACCGGGGCAACCAGATGCGGGTCTACATCCCCTATGGCGAGGAGTGGTACGGCTACCTCATGCGCCGGATGGCCGAGCGTCCCGCCAACGCGATGTTCTTCCTGCGGGGACTGGCCTCCAAGGGCTAGGCACCACGACCAATTGGTCGTCCTTCGTGACAGTCAAGGACATTGACTACTGTCATGAGCGGTCGCAGCGTGAGGCCATGGCCGACGACCAACCATGGCACCAAGACGTCGTGATGCCCGCGCTACTGGGCGCAGCTCGCGGCGTCTACGGCAGCCAGATCCGCAGTGCGTTGCGGGACAGTGGTTTCGACGACATGCCGCGTCGTGGGACATTCGTCCTCGGGGCCGTGGCCAACCACGGCAGCACGCTCGCTGACGCGGTGGCCGGGCTGGGGACGACCAAGCAGGCGGCCAGCCAGCTCGTCGATGCCCTGGTGTCCAGGGGGTACCTCGAGCGGGCACCCGACCCCGACGATCGACGCCGGGTCACGGTCACCCTCACCGACCAGGGCCGCGCGGCGGCCAAGGAGACGCAGACGGCGATCCGAGCCGTCGACCAGAGGTTGGCCCGAGCCGTGGGCGCCGAGCAGGTCGCCACGACCCGGGCGGTGCTCGGGGCGCTCGTGGAGTCGTCGGGCGACCCGCACTTCGGCGACTGAACGCCTTCCACTCCTGGCCACGGGTGCCGGATCAAGGCCCGGATTCGGGGTCCGGACCCGCCATGGGTGGCCAGAGGTGCGGATATGCCGCGCACCGATCCGGCCGTGACTGGAAGACTGCCGCCATGGGAACTGTCGCAATCCTCGGTGCCGGTGTGATGGGCGAGACGCTGCTCTCCGGGCTGATCCGGTCGGGCCGCAGCGCCGACGACCTCATCGTGACGGCTCGTCGGCCGGACCGCGCGGACGACCTGGCCCAGCGCTACGGCGTGCGGGCCATGTCCAACATCGAGGCGGCGGAAGCTGCCGACACCTTGGTTCTGGTGGTCAAGCCCCAGGACATGGGCGGCCTCGTCGAGGAGATCCGGGAGCACGTCTCGCCGGGCAACCTCGTCGTCAGCCTGGCCGCGGGGATCCCCACCCACTACCTCGAGAGCCGGCTGCCGGAGGGCGTCGCCGTCGTTCGGGTCATGCCCAACACCCCTGCCCTCGTCGACCAGGGGATGGCGGCCGTGAGCCCGGGCCGCAGCGCTGACCCTGCACACCTGGAGGAGGCCGCCGAGCTGCTGCGGTCGTGCGGTCGGGTGGTCCAGGTCGCCGAGAAGCACCAGGACGCCGTCACCGCCATCAGCGGCAGCGGCCCCGCCTACATCTTCTACGTCGTCGAGGCGATGATCGAGGCGGGCGTGGTGCTCGGCCTGCCCCGACCGACGGCCACCGAGCTCGTCGTCCAGACGCTGTTCGGCGCGGCGACGATGATGCGCGAGACCGGCCAGCACCCCACCGTGCTGCGCGAGCAGGTCACCTCGCCGGGCGGCACGACCGCCGCCGCGCTCCGCCAGCTCGACGACCACAAGGTGCGAGCTGCCTTCATCACCGCCATGGAGGCCGCCGCCAACCGCTCGCACGAGCTGGCTTCGGGCAATGACTGAGCGGGAGCTGACTGAGCGGGACGACACCGAGGCCCCGCTGGCACCGCCCTCGTTGACGGTGTGCCGCCTGGAGCCGTCGTTGTGGAAGGTCCAGCGGGGCGTGCGGCTGGCGATGCTGCTGGACACGCCGCGCGCCTACGGCAGCACCTTCGTCCGCGAGGTCGCCTTCCCTGACGAGCTGTGGGTCGAGCGGATGAAGGACAGTGCGGGGTGGCTGGCTTTCGAGGTCGACCAGCCTGTCGGAGCCGTCACGCTGTACCACGCACCCGACCAGCCCGAGGGTGAGGCGCACCTGGTGGCGATGTGGGTGGCCTCCCACGCGCGCGGTCGGGGCGTCGCGGACCGGCTCGTCGAGACGCTGCTGGACCACGCCCGCCAGACGGGTCTGCGTCGCGTCACGCTCGACGTCGCCGACGACAACAGCCGGGCCATCGGGTTCTACGAGCGCGCCGGGTTCACCCGCACCGGAAGGACCGGGGAGCTGCCGCACCAGCCCCAGGTGCGCGAGTTCGAGATGGAGTACCTGCTCAGGGATCTGGCAGCCGGCTCTGGGTGAACACTCAGCATTCCACCTGACCCAACCCCTGTGGATCGTGCGAGAGTGGGGGACATGAGCGACATCACCGTGCGGGCCCTGGGTGAGAACGAGTGGGAGCAGTACCGATCGGTTCGCCTCAACGCGCTGGAGGAATCGCCGGACGCGTTCGTGGCCACGGCCGACGAGGAACGCGGCTTCGAGGAGGACCTCTGGCGGGACCGGATGCGCCGGTCGCAGCGACTGATCGCCGAGCAGGACGGTGCGCCGGTCGGTGTCGCCAGCATCGGTCAGGCCCGACAGGACGGCGAGAAGGACAACGAGAGGGTCGCCGAGCTGTTCGGCCTCTGGGTGGCACCTGCCGCCCGCGGCACCGGTGTCGCGTCCCAGCTGGTCCAGGCCGGGGCGGACGCCGCCCGTCGGCAGGGGCGCAGCCACCTGGCCTACTGGGTCGGCGCCGACAACGGTCGCGCGGTGGCATTCGCCAGCGGCTTCGGCTTCCGGCCCACAGACAGCCGCCGACCGATGCGCGTCAAGGGTGAGGACGACGACGAGGACGAGGTCGCGATGGTCCTGCCCCTCGGTGAGGACCGGGGCGTCCCCCCGCTCTAGGCGGAGCTCCTCCAGGTTCAGGTCCGGGGACGCGCTACTGGCACGAGCCACGGGCAAGAGCCCCAGTCAGGAGCTACGGGCGTGAGGCGAGGCGGTCGAGCAGGTCGGTCGGGCCACTGACGATCAGAGTGTCGTGGGCGGTCACCTTGGTCTCGGGCACGGCATACGTGAAGTCGCTTCCCGGTGCCTTGACGCCCACCACGGTCACGCCGTACTTGCTGCGAATCGCGCTCTGCTGCAAGGTGAAACCGATGGCCTCCTGCGGCGGCTTCATCTTGACGATCGCGAACCCGTCGTCGAACTCTATGTAGTCCATCAGCTTGCCGTTGAGCAGGTGGGCGACCCGTCGTCCGCTGTCGACCTCCGGGGAGATGACGTGGTGGACGCCGATGCGCGACAGGATCCGGGCGTGCTCGGGCGAGAGCGCCTTGGCCCAGATCGTGGGGATCGCTGCGTCGACCAGGTTCATCGCGCACAGCACGGACGCCTCTACGGAGGACCCGATGCCGACGACGGCGATCTGGAAGCTGCGCGCCTTGAGGTTGGCGACCGACTGGGGCTGGGCCGCGTCGGCCTGGACGATGCGGGTCACCTTGCCGAGGAACGACTCGGCGAGCTGTGGGTCGCGCTCGACAGCCACGACGTGGTGTCCAAGCCGCTGCAGCTCGATCGCGACGGCTCCGCCGAACCGACCGAGGCCGATGACGAGGACGTCGTCCTCGTAGAGCTTCTTCGCCACTGCGGTCCTCCACGGCATCGGGGATGGGAGAACTCCCCACGCTAGCGCGTCCTGCAGGTGGGACCGTGCTGTCCGCGATCAGCCGCGGCCGGGTAGCGTCGGCCCCATGCCCTCACAGCTGCGGGTGGTCTGGGATCCCGGCTTCACCGCCTACAACTTCGGACCGGGTCATCCCATGAACCCGGTCCGCCTCGACCTCACGGCCCGACTGTGCGACGCGCTCGGCGTGTTCGACCCCGAGGACGTGGAGGTCTTCTCGCCGGAGGTCGCGACGGACGAGCTGCTGGCCACGGTGCACACGGCCGACTACGTCGCAGCGGTGAAGGCGGCGTCGTTGCAGCCCGAGTCCGCCGACACGGCATACGGGCTCGGCACCGACGACGACCCGGCCTTCCTCGGGATGCACGACGCGAGTGCGCGCGTGGTCGAGGGCACCCGACAGGTGTGCGCCGACGTCTGGGAGGGACGCACCCAGCACGGGGTGAACTTCTGCGGCGGGCTGCACCACGCGATGGCGGGCAACGCTGCTGGCTTCTGCATCTACAACGACATCGCCGTGGGCATCCAGTGGCTGCTCGACCACGGTGCCCGGCGCGTCGCCTACGTCGACATCGACGTGCACCACGGGGACGGCGTGGAGCGCATCTTCTGGGACGACCCGCGGGTGCTGACCATCTCCGTGCACGAGTCCGGTCGGGCGCTGTTTCCCGGCACCGGTTTCGCCGGTGACATCGGCGGCCCGAAGGCGCAGGGTGAGGCGGTCAACGTCGCGTTGCCACCCGGCACGGGGGACTCGGCCTGGCTGCGGGCGCTGCATGCCACGGCCCTGCCCCTGGTGCGGGCCTTCAAGCCGGACGTCCTTGTCACCCAGCACGGGTGCGACACCCACGCGCAGGACCCGCTGGCCCATCTGGCCATGTCGGTGGACGCCCAGCGGATGGCTGCCGACTCACTGCACCGGCTCTCCCACGAGGTGTGCGACGGCAGGTGGGTGGCGCTGGGCGGCGGCGGCTACGAGCTGGTCCAGGTGGTGCCGAGGACCTGGACGCACCTGACGGCCATCGCCGCGCACCGGCCGATCCCGCTGACCCAGCAGGTGCCGCAGGACTGGCTGGAGCACGTGCGCGAGGCGATCGGCCGCGAGGGTCCGCGCCGGATGGGCGAGCTCGACCCCGCGGCAGGTCCGATCTGGCACCAGCCCTGGGAGATGGGTTACAACCCCCACGACGACGTCGACCGGGCCATCATGGCGACCCGCGAGGCGGTCTTCGGGCTGCACGGACTGGACGTCTGGTTCGACTGAAGGCAAGTGACACCGCTGTGATTCGTCAAGGAGTTGCGGCGTGTCGACTGGACAAGTCCAAAGAGTTTTCCCCGTTGGCTTCCCCACGAGTCACATCAGCCCCTACAGTTCCTTCCACACGAGCGTAGAGGTCCGCCGGACGGGAAGCCGGCGATGCGCGCGTGTAGAAGATCGAGGTAAACATGTCCAACGAGCGACAGCTCGCCGAGGTGCGGTTCCTGACCGTTGCCGAGGTGGCCTCGATCATGCGCGTGTCGAAGATGACGGTGTACCGCATGGTGCACGCAGGAGAGCTTCCCGCCATTCGCGTGGGACGGTCCTTCCGGGTTCCGGAGGACGCCGTGCACAAGTACCTGCGCACGTCCTACGTCGACACCGCCTGATTGGTGCTGACCGCACGACGACAGGGTGGGCCGGGACGACAGTCCCGGCCCACCCTGTCCGTTGTCGGGGCGGTGTTCGAGGTGGCGGAGGTATGCCGGCGGGCTGGGCTGGGCTGGGCCCTGCGTGTGCACCCGACCCACCGGCATGCCGGTCAGCGGTTGTCGACCGCCGTCACGGCGACGGCGACGTTCGCGCCCGTGTAGAGGTGCGTCAGCAGGTAGACCGAGCCGGGCGGGATGACCGCTGACTCGTCGGCGGCCGCGGTGGCCACCGAACCCGTGAGCTGACAGGTGCTGTCGAGGAAGTACAGGTCCAGGTCGTGACCGACCGTGGCGTCGGCGTCGCTGGTGCCCTTGACGCTGACCGAGTGCAGCCCGTCAGAGAAGCCGAGCGGGAACTTGGTCACCCAGCCGTCGGCACCCTGGCTGGCCGGCGGGAACGTGCACGCGGTGTTCATCTCGGTGCCGGTGACACCGAAGACGTTCTGCAAACCGGTCGGGTCACCCGCAGCAGGGTTGGGAGCGGTGATCGTGCCCGAGTCGGTGAACGCCGGGTCCGGCGTGACCGTGCCGTTGGCGACGGTCGCCCCGGCGCCGAAGACCTCGATGTCCGCGACCTGGGCGGAGGTCGTCGTGTCGCCCTGCACCGAGTCGATGAAGAACCGGACGTAGCCCGCCTTGACCGGCTTGGCGAGCGAGAACGTCGCGAAGTTGAGGTCCGGTGCGGTGGGCCGCGGTGCGGCGTAGGCGAACCCGCCCGTCCGAGCAGTCGTCCAGCTGACCCCGTCGGTCGACGTCTGGACCGTGAAGTCCTTGAGCGCGACGAACCGTGAGGCGTTGGTGGCCTTGAACGCGCTGACGCGCAGGCTGCTCACCGTGGCGGCAGCCGCCAGCTTGACGGTGACGCGCTGGTCCGGACCGGCGTTGTATGCCGTGGTGCCGGGCTTCGTCGACCACACCGACGCTGCGGTGTCGTCGAAGGCGAACTTCGCGGGCGCACCGTCGTCCTCGCTGGACACGTCGACCACCTTGGCGCCGTCGGCCGTGGAGGCCAGGTTGGGCGCGAGCGTGATCGTCTTGGCCGTGTTGCGACCGGCAGTGACGGCGAAGGCGTCGATCGTCTGCACGCCGAACCCGGGCGCCTGGATGGTCAGCGAGTAAGTCCCGGCAACCGCCTTGACGCTGGCGCCACCGGCGGAGCCGGTGCGAGCCAGGGGAGTGACCCGAGCCTCGAACCGTCCGAGGATGACCTTGGCGTTGTTGATCGGCTGGCCGGTGGTCGCGTTGACCAGGGTGAGCGAGACGGTGCCGTTCTTCGCCGCCACGGGATGGTCGAAGCCGGGTGTGGGGTCGGTGTCGTCGCCCGTGTCGGAGTGGGCACTGGCGCCCGCGCCGCGCTTGGCGAAGACCGACCAGATGAGGTCGGTATTGTCGCCGTGGTAGCGGTCGAGGTCGGCCGACAGGATGCCGTCTCGCGCGTCGAGGAAGCTCGGGTCTGGCGCCGTCAGCGGCATGCCGTCGGTGATGAGGCGGGCGGCGACCTCGGCACCCTGGGTGGCGCCGTAGCGGGCCACCAGGGCCTTGCGCAGGTCCCACAGGGTGGCGGTCCAGATCTCGCCGTCGGCGTGCACCTCGGGACCGGTCAGGTCGTAGCCGATGTCGCCGAAGGTGGTCGGGTTCTGGTCGTAGTTCCAGTTGCGGATGCCGCGGGTCGGGTTGCCGGTGACGTAGTCGCCGACGATCGGCTTGGTGAGCAGCCCGGCGTTGAAGCCGTGGTTGAGGGCGTACCAGTCGGACCACCCCTCGCCCATCGAGCCCGCCTGCTGCGAGCCGAGGGCGCTGCCGCCCGCGACGTAGCGCGTCGAGAGGCCGTGGGTGTACTCGTGCTGGATGACGCTCATGTCGAACGAGCCGTCGCGGTAGGGGCCCTCGAAGGCGTCGTTGATCGGCTCCCAGAGGAACATGCCGCTCCACGGCGGGATGCCGTCGTCGAGGGTGAGCATGTAGGCGTTGTCGCGACCCGTGTAGGTCGGGTCGCCACCGGATGCGGCGCCGGCCTGGACCAGACCCCGGATCGGGTCACCGCCCATGCCACCGTTGCTGCCGTTGTCCAGCTGGAAGTTGCCGGCCGTCTCGGTGAACCCGAGCGCGTAGTACTCGTCGTGGATCCTGTTGTGCTGGAAGAACAAGTTGGTCGCCGCGGGGTTGAGGTCGGCGGCGTAGGACGGGGGAACGGTCTGGCCCCTGGTGGCCGCCCACTGGTTCGCGTAGGCATAGCTGAAGTTGCCGGTCGGGGCGACCGGGCGCGGGGCGTTGTCGACCGGCCCGATGTAGTTGGACCAGTTGGCGTAGGTGTCCGCGTTGTTGCCGTAGGTCGTGACGCCGGTGCCGACCAGGCCGGTGGGGTCGACCCAGCCCTTGGGCGACTGGGCGGTGACGCCGAACGACTGCTGACGAGGCTGGCCGCCCTTGGCTGCGCCCGGGTAGTTGTCGTAGACGGTGCCCTGCGGGTCACCCTCGAAGTCGACGACGGAGGTCCGGTAGAGGGTGCGCCCGGTGCTGCCGTCGACGACGATCTCCCAGGCCTCCTGCGGGCTCCTGATGAAGTAGACCTTGTAGGCCGCGACGGGTCCGGCCTTGGTCCCGAAGGTCACCTTCTTGACGTACGACGGGCCGCCGAAGGGGCCGTTCGCGTAGGTGGTGTAGCCGGCCTGGGTGCCGGTTGCCTTCGGCAGGTACGTCACGCCGGGCGCGAGCCCGCCGGCGACCTTGGTCAGTGCGGCTGCCGGGGCCAGTGCCCAGCCGCCAGTGAGGGTGCTCCCGGGAGTCGGGTCACCGGCATACGACAGGACCTTGCCGTCCTTGGCGACGGCCACGTTGAGGCGTCCGCCCCTGGCGGCGGGAACGCCGGCAGCGGTCTGGACGAAGCTCACGGTGTGTGTCCCGGTGCCGGGCAGGGCGTGGTCGCGGGTCACGGCGAGGGAGTCCACCTGGGCAGTGGTCAGGCCGAAAGCCGCTGCGTGGGAACGCAACCAGCCGCGAGCCACGTCGACACTCGACCCGCTGGCCGCTGCGCTGAGGTAGCCCGCACCGTGCACGGAGCGCAGCGTGCCGAAGCGCTCGTCCCAGGTGGCTCGGGCGCCGGCCCCGGATGCGGCGAGCAGGTCCTTGGCCGCCTCGCGAGCAGCTGCCGTCGGGACGACCGACTGCGTCACCGAGCGGGTGTCCAGGGTGGCCGCCAGGGAGTTCACTGCGTCACCCAGTGCGGGGAGGACGGGGGAGACGGGGTCGGCGGCGAAGGCGGTGGACAGGGGAAGGGCGGTCGCGGCGGCGGTGAGCAGGCACAGGCCGGCTCCCGCTCGTCTGCTCACAGAGGGCGTTCGGGACATGGGCGTGTGTCTCCCTGCGTCTGGCGGGCCTTGGAGGCCCGGACTGGCGTGACAACGAGGCAACGGCCGCGGGGGTTATCGGTGGCGGGTGGCGGACTGCCGTCCGGGGGTTGGCGGATCACCGTCATCGCGACCGGGTTTGGGTTGCGGGGCAGCGGGCCGCTAGAGTGACGCTCACAGTTCGGCGTGGTGCGTTGGTTCGTTGCCCCGTCCGGCAACACCGACCACGACCAAGAGGACACCATGGGCTCTGTCATCAAGAAGCGCCGCAAGCGCATGGCGAAGAAGAAGCACCGCAAGCTCCTTCGCAAGACGCGCCACCAGCGTCGCAACAAGAAGTGATCGAGGGCCCCCGCTGAGCGGGGGCCTTTTGTCTTGGGTGTCACCGTGTCTGTCGGGACTGCGGGTCCTCGTATGCCGGGTGGCCGGAAGTGTGACGAGGCACGCGTCCACGAGGTGGCGTCTCGGGCTCGACGGGACAGGGCTCTCGGTAGGGTTGGCACGGGTCGCGAGCCTCGCGACCACCGACCCACCGGGAGTGATCGTGGCTGATGTCGTCCTCGTGACGGGCGTCTCGCGCTATCTCGGCGGGCAGTTCGTCCGGGCCCTGACCCAGGACCCCACGATCAAGCGCGTGATCGGCGTCGACGTCATCCCGCCGCCGGGGGACATCGGCCGGGCCGAGTTCGTGCGAGCGGACATCCGCAACCCGATGATCGGCAAGATCATCGCGCAGTCCGAGGTCGACACCGTCGTGCACATGAACGTGATCGCGACGCCGACCCACGCCGGCGGCCGCACGTCGCAGAAGGAGATCAACGTCATCGGCACGATGCAGCTCCTCGCTGCGTGCCAGAAGGCGACCAGCATCAGGCGACTCGTCGTGAAGTCCTCTGCGGCCATCTACGGCTCCAGCCCGCGGGACCCTGCCATGTTCACCGAGGACATGGGTCCGAAATCGTTGCCCAGAGCCGGATTCGGCAAGGACTCGGTCGAGGTCGAGGGGTACGTCCGCGGGTTCTCGCGCCGCCGCCCCGACGTCGAGATCTCGATGCTGCGCTTTGCCAACATCATCGGTCGCGGCATCCGCACATCCCTCACCGACTACTTCGCCCTGCCCGTCGTGCCGGTGCCGCTCGGCTACGACGCGAGGCTGCAGTTCGTGCACGAGAGCGACGCCATCGGCTCGCTCCTGCTCGCCACGACCGGCCCGAGCACCGGCATCACCAACATCGCCGGCGATGGCGTCATCACGGTGGCGCAGGCAGCCGGCATGGCTGGTCGGCCGCTCATCCCGGTGCCGATGCCCGCCGCCGGGATCTTCGGCAACCTCGTCAAGCGTTCCGGCCTCGCCGACTTCAGCAGCGACCAGATCCAGTTCCTGGCCTACGGCCGAGGCCTGGACACCCGACGAATGCGTGAGGTGCTGGGCTTCGAGCCGGCCTACACGACCCGAACCGCCTTCGAGGACTACGCACAGGGGGTCGGCTCCGCGATCCCGGGGGCCGGGATCTTCGGGTCGGCCGTCACCGGCGCGGCGGGCAGTGCCGCCAGCGCGATCAGCCACGTGTGGGCTGCAGGGAGGAACGACTGATGCCTTCGACTTCTGGTGTGTCCACTTCTCGTGCGTCGACTTCCGGTGCATCACGTTCTGGTGCGTCGCGCGCCGGGGCAAAACCCGCAGGTGCCGCTCGCTCTGCGGCGAAGACCGCCAAGACCGCCAAGCCGGCGAAGCCCGTCAAGCCCGTCAAGAAGGGCGCGCTCGCGGCAGGAGCCGCGCGCGCCTCGGGTGAGCGCGCGAAGCGGCGCAGCACCCCGCTGATCGCCTCCGCAGCGGCTGCGGCACCTGTTGCGCCCGTCGTGCAGGCGGTCCCGGCAGCCGTGGCCGCTGCCCCCGATGCGTCGACCACGCCGTCCAGCGGCAAGCACCGTCCGCAGCCGGTGGCCAAGGTGGTCCCGACCCGCAAGGCCGTGGCCCGTTCCGGCTCCCGCACCACCAAGCCGGCGAAGCCGGCGCGCCCCGCGCGTGAGGGGACCGCTGTTGCCACGGCGAGCACCCGGCATACCGAGGCGGAGCCCAAGGTGCGCACCCTCAAGGCCGTCACCGACGAGACCGTCGTGCCGCTGGACGTAGCCGACCCGACCACCTCCCGCAGCATCGCCCCGGGCGTCGAGGAGCTGCTGACCGCGGGCATCGCCGCTGTGCGAGTCGCCTCCGAAGCCGCAGGGATCTCCTCGGACGACGTGGAACGCCACATCGCGTCGCTGCTGTCGTTCGTCCGACGGCGGGTGACCGGCGACTACACCGTCGACGAGTTCGGCTTCGACGAGGACTTCACCCGGCACTTCTACCTGCCCGTGCTGCGTCCGCTCTACAAGTCCTGGTTCCGGGTCGAGGTGCGCGGGATCGAGAACATCCCCGCCGAGGGTGGCGGCCTGGTCGTCGCCAACCACTCCGGCACGGTCGCGATGGACTCGCTGATGACCCAGGTGGCGGTCCACGACGAGCACCCGGCACACCGGCACCTGCGGATGCTCGGGGCCGACCTGGTCTTCCAGACGCCCGTCATCGGACAGGTCGCGCGCAAGTCCGGCTCGACGCTGGCCGCCAACCCCGATGCCGAGCGGCTGCTGTCCAGCGGCGAGCTCGCAGGAGTGTGGCCGGAAGGCTTCAAGGGAGTCGGCAAGCCGTTCAGCGAGCGCTACAAGCTGCAGCGGTTCGGGCGGGGCGGCTTCGTCTCCGCCGCGCTCAAGACGGGTGCGCCGATCATCCCGTGCTCCATCGTGGGAGCCGAGGAGATCTACCCGATCATCGGCAACATGAAGACGGTGGCCCGACTGCTCGGCGCTCCCTACGCCCCGATCACCCCAACCTGGCCGCTGCTCGGTCCGCTGGGCCTGATCCCGTTGCCCAGCAAGTGGATCATCGAGTTCGGCTCACCCGTGGAGACCGCGGACCTCGGCCCCAACGCGGCCGACGACCCGATGCTCGTCTTCGACCTCACCGACCAGGTGCGCGAGACGATCCAGCAGACCCTCTACTCGCTGCTCATGCAGCGACGCTCCGTCTTCTTCTGACCCGCTGCTCGCGACGGCTGACCCGCTGCTCGCGACGGCCGGACAGCGGCTCAGGGCAGATGGACGGTGGCACCCGGCAGGGTGACCGGGCCGAGCGTGCTGCTGGGAAGCGTGGCGCCCGCTCCACCGGTGCCGAGGGTGACCGTGGGCAATGGCACGGTGGCCGTGGCCGACGGGACGACCGGCACCGAAACGCTCAGGGTCGGCAGGCCGACCGATGCGCCGGACGTCGACAGGCTGGCGCCGCCACCGCTGCCTCCGACGACTGCACCGGAGCTGCCCGCACCCGGCAGCCCGACGCCGCCACCGGGTGCGGTGACGGCGGTGCTGGGCACGGTGACCCCACCTGCGCCCGTGGTGGCTGACCCGGACGGACCGGTCGTGGTTCCGGACGCGGGTAGCGACGCCGGGCCGAGCGTCGAGGAGAGGTTGCCTGTGCACGCGCTGCCGCAGGCGGCAATCCGTCGCGAGGTGCTCACCTGCGTGTCACGCAGCAGGGCCTCGAGCTCGCCGAGCTTCGGCAGGGAGGCGGGCGGCACGTCGGCGCGCAGTGCGTCGATCTGCGGCAGGGCGCGTGCGGTGAAGTCGCGCATGGCGAGCAGCGCCTGGGGGTTGCCCGTCGCGGCATACGAGGTGTCGAGGGCCTGGCGCCCCTTGCGGACCGAGTCGATGGCTCCGTCCAGGGCGACGTTGATGTCGCCGGCGTCCTCGCGGTCCTGGCCGGAGAGCTCGCGCGCGTCGGAGATGTGGCCCTGGGCCTGGTCCAGGTAGGTCCGGCCGCGGTCGAGGTCGTTGTCGGCAAGCCGGACGGCCACGCCGTCGAGCCAGCCCTTCACGGGGTAGAGGGCGTCCCCGGGGACGGCGCTGCGCGAGACGGCGCCGACGATGCCGCCCACGAGGAGCACCGAGGCGGTTGCACCGGCGAGCAGGCGGGGGAGCCCGCGGCCCACGACGACAACCACGGGAGTGGTCCTCGAGGCGGCGCGGCGGGCGGCTGCCGCCTTGGCTGCGACCGGGCTGGGTGCGGGCATCCGCGCGGCCTCGGCCATCAGTCGCTCGCGGAGGGTCGCGACGAAGGCGGCGTCCGGCGCGGGCATGGCCGGGACGAGCTCCACCAGGTGGCGGCTCGTCTCGACGAGCTCGACGAGGTGCTCGTCGGTGATGCGCTCGCCGCCGAGAGCGCGCTGGAAACGGTCCGCCGAACGGTTCAGTACTGGCATGCCGGCTTCTCCCTCCCCAGCCCTGCGTTGATCCCTGGGTAGAACCCTGCGTTGAACCCAGTCACGGTGTGTCGTGCTGAGAACGAGCCGCGATCCCGGAAGTTACGCGTCGGCACGTAGCGATACCCACAGATTTCGGACCGGACGTCAGAGGTCGACATCGGCGAGCTCCCGGTGCAGGGCACGGACGGCGCGGAGCTGGAGCTGCTTGACGGCGCCCTCGGACTTGCCGAGGACCTTGGCCGTCTCGGCGAGGGTGAGTCCCTGGAGGAACCGCAGCACGACGCACTCGGCCTGTTCCGGCTTGAGCCCCTTGACCGCTTCGAGCAGTCGCTGGTTGCGCAGGCGGGCGAGCACCTCGTTGTCGGGAGCGGCCTCGACGCGGGGGTCGGCGTCGAGCATGTCGGCGGTGGTGACCTCCATGCGGAACCGCGCCGACTTCGCGTTGTCGGTGATCAGGTTGCGGGCGATGGTGATGAACCAGGCCGCGATGTCGCGTCCCTGCCAGGAGAACGAGTCCATCCGGCGCAGCGCGCGCAGGAACGTCTCCGACGTGATGTCCTCGGCGAGCTGCTTGCCCCCCACCCGCACGTAGACGTAGCGGTAGACGACGTCGACGTAGCGCTCGTAGATCATCCCGAACGCCTCGGCGTCGCCACGCTGGGCGAGCTCGACCAGCGCCAAGATCCGCTCGAAGTCCTGGGGTGCCCCGCCCGGCTCGAAGCCCGCCCGTGCGGCTGAACCGCCACTGGCATCTCCGTGGCCGCCCGACAGCGTTCCCGCGTCGCCGGCGAGGCTCAGCACCACCCGCAGCCTGTCCAGGAAGTCGGCAGTCGCCGCGCCCATGCCGTGGTCGCCGGCGGTGGTGTACCCCGTCGCGTAACCCACTGCCGGTCGGCTCGTTGCCCAGACAGGAGCCCCGTGGGCAGCCTGAGGGACCGCGAGTCGTCTCGCGGCGCTGCGTAGTGCACGAATCCGGATAGGAGCCTCCTGACCGGACAGTTTCCCCGATATCGGGCTGTTTGTCAGGGACACGTGTCAGGAGACCTACGGCACACCGAGGGGTATGCCGCCGTCCCCGGCGCGTCCCCGGCGCGTTCCCGCGCGTTCCCGCGCGTTACCGCCTGTTTGCGGCCAGTTGCGGGTCCGCGCGACCCAAGGCGGTGCCGAGCCGCCTAGCGCGAGCGGCGTCGCGAAGCCGCCGCCGCGAGGGCGCCGGCGAGCGCGGTGGCCCCGACCGCCTGGACGCCGAGCTTGGCCGCCCGACGGCCGGTCCGGTAGTCCCGGATGGTCCAGCCGTGCGCCTTCGCGTGGTCACGCAGGGCGCTGTCCGGGTTGATCGCGCACGGGTGGCCCACGAGCGACAGCATGGGGATGTCGTTGGCCGAGTCGGAGTACGCCGAGCAACTGCTGAGGTCGAACCCACGCTCGGCAGCCAGCGCCTCGATCGCGGTGGCCTTGGCGGCGCCGTGCAGCGGTTCGCCCGAGAGCCGACCCGTGTAGATCCCGTCGACCGACTCCGCGACGGTGCCGAGCGCCCCAGTGAGGCCGAGCCGGTCGGCGATCACCTGCGCGACCTCAACTGGCGTCGCGGTGACGAGCCAGACCTCCTGACCCTCGTCGAGGTGCATCCGGGTCAGCGCCTGGGTGCCCGGCCAGATCTTGTCGTGCATCGCCTCGTCGAAGATCTCCTCGCCGATGACGCCGATCTCGGCCACCGAGTGGCCGGCGATGAAGCCGAGCGCCTGCTCGCGGATCTTCTCGACGTGGTCGAGGCTCTCGCCGAGGGCGGCGAACCGGACCTGCTTCCAGGCCATCGAGCTCACGTCGCGCACCGTGAAGAAGTCGCGCCGCCACAGGCCGAGCGCCAGGTGCCAGATGCTCGCCCCCCGCATCACGGTGTTGTCGACATCGAAGAAGGCGGCAGCGGCCGGGTCCCGCGGGACGGCGAGCGCCTGGTCCAGCTCGCTCGCCCGGTCGGTCATGTCGGCCAGCCTAGGGCGGCGCCGGGGACGCTATGCACTGCCCCTGAGGGTGGGGCAGCGCATAGCGTGGCCTGCTCCTGCCCGTCCCGGCTGCCCTCGAAGGTGACCACCCGGCATACCCTGCTGGTGTGTCTGGACTCGCCACGCCCGCCCCGCGCATCACCCTGGTGAGCAAACCGGGCTGCCATCTGTGCGAGGAGGCGCGAGCCGTCATCGAGCGGGTCGCCGCCGACCTCGGGGTGGGCTGGGTCGAGCGGTCGATCGAGGACGACCCGACCCTCAAGGAGCAGTACTGGGAGCAGATCCCGGTGACCTTCGTCGACGGGCGCCAGCACGACTACTGGCGGGTCGACGAACACCGGCTGAGGGCCGCACTGGGCGGCTGACCCGGGGCCCTTCGGGAGCCGCCACAGGAGCACGAGGTGACGTGGCTCACGTGCTTCGTGAGACGGCCGCTTGTGACTTTGTGCATCCGTTCACAAAAGCGTAATCTGCAAAGGCTCCCGTCCGCCCCAGCCAGGCGTGGACTGCCAGTGATGAGAAGGAGCCGGAGAAGACTGTGTCTGCCGACCCGAGCGCCCGTCGGGGTATTCCCGACGCCACGGTCGCACGGCTACCCGAATACCTCCGTGCCCTGACCGGCTTCGCGGAGCGCGGGATCACCTCGGTGTCCTCCGAGGAGCTGGCCGCCGCTGCGGGGGTTCGCAGCGCCAAGCTCCGCAAGGACCTGTCCCACCTCGGCTCCTATGGCGTACGTGGTGTCGGCTACGAGGTGGACCATCTCGCCTACCAGATCTCCCGCGAGCTCGGCCTCACCCAGGACTGGCCCGTCGCCATCATCGGGATGGGCAACCTCGGCCACGCGCTCGCGGCCTACAGCGGTTTCGCCACGCGTGGCTTCCGGGTCGTCGCTCTGCTCGACCAGGACTCGCACCTGCTCGGGCAGGAGATCGCGGGCATCACCGTGCAGCCCATGGACGCCCTCACGTCGCTGGCCGAGCAGGGCCTGGCCATCGGTGTCATCGCCACGCCCGCCGCCTCCGCCCAGGACGTCTGCGACCAGCTCGTGGCCGTCGGGGTGCGCTCCATCCTCAACTTCGCTCCGTGCGTGCTCGTCGTCCCCGAGGACGTCGACGTCCGCAAGGTCGACCTCTCCACCGAGCTGCAGATCCTCGCCTTCCACGAGCAGCGCAGGGCGCTCGCGGCCGAGGGGGCGCTCGAGCACGTCACGCTCGAGCCGATCAACAGTGCGGTCGGCCGATGAGCCTGGTCATCCTGGGGCTGTCCCACCACACCGCGCCCCTGCCGCTGCTGGAGGCGATGTCGCTCGACGCCGACGGTCGGCGTGCGCTCGCCGCCAGCCTCACCGGGCGTGACAACCTCTCCGAGGCGCTGGTGGTCTCCACCTGCAACCGCACCGAGGTCTACGCCGAGTCGATGACCTTCCACGGCGCGGTCACCGACATCGCCGACGCCCTCACCGAGGTCACCGGCGTGAGTCGCGAGGAGCTGCGCGCGCACCTCTACGTGCACTACGAGGACCGGGCCATCGCGCACGCGTTCACGGTCGCCTGCGGGCTGGACTCGATGGCGGTCGGCGAGGCCCAGATCCTCGGCCAGATGCGCACCGCCCTGCGCGAGTCGCAGAAGTCCGGCCACGCCGGTCCTGCCCTCAACACGCTGTTCCAGCAGGCCCTGCGGGTCGGCAAGCGGGCCCACACCGAGACCGGGATCGACGCGGTCAGCGTCTCCCTCGTCGAGGCCGGCCTGGCCCGTGCCGAGCGGGAGCTCGGATCGCTGCGCGACCTCAAGGTTCTCGTCGTGGGTGCGGGCGGCATGAGCTCGCTGGCCGCCACGACCGTCGCGCGTCGCGGCGCGGCCAACCTCACCATCGTCAACCGGACGGTGGCCAAGGCGCTGCGCCTCGCCGAGCGCACCGGTGGCACCGCCCGCCCGCTCGATGAGCTGTCCACCGCGCTCGCAGGCGCCGACGTCGTCATCTCGTGCACCGGGTCGACGGGTGTCGTCGTCGACCTCACCACCGCCGGCGACGCGCAGGTCGCCCGAGCAGGTCGCCCGCAGGTCTACATCGACCTCGCGCTGCCCCACGACGTCACCCCCGAGGTTGCCTCCCTGAGCGGGGTCACCCTCGCGGGTCTCGGCGCGCTCGGCGAGGAGCTCTCGGGTGGCCAGACCCCGCCGCAGGTGCGGGAGGTGGCGGACCTCGTCATCGGTGAGGTGGCGGCATACCTCACCTCGCGCGCGGCGGAGTCCGTCGCCCCGACGGTCGCCGCGCTGCGTTCGCACGCGGCCGACGTCGTCGCCGGTGAGCTCAACCGGCTCGACCAGCGGCTCCCCGACCTCGACGAGGTGGCGCGGGCCGAGGTCCAGCTCGCCGTGCACCGCATCGTCGAGAAGCTGCTGCACACCCCGACCATCCGGGTGAAGGAACGCGCCGTGGGCGGCCAGGGCGCTGACTACGCGCAGGCCCTGCGTGAGCTGTTCGACCTGCGTCCCGGCGAAGCCGCCACCGCGTCCGTGCCACCACCAGAGCGTGGAGGTATGCCGTGACCGCACCTGCCGCTGCGCCCCTCACCCTGCGTCTGGGCACCCGCCGCAGCGCCCTGGCCACCACCCAGTCGACCTGGGTGGCGGACCTGCTGCGCGCCCGTGGCCACGTCGTCGAGCTCGTCGAGATCGTCACCGAGGGCGACACCTCGACCGCCTCGCTCTCCTCGATCGGCGGGACCGGCGTGTTCGCCGCCGCGCTGCGACGGGCCCTGCTCGCGGGTGAGGTCGACCTGGCCGTGCACTCGCTCAAGGACCTGCCGACCACGCCCGAACCCGGCCTGGTCATCGCAGCCGTCCCGGTCCGTGAGGACCCGCGCGACGTGCTCGTGTCCTCCGGCCACCGCACCCTGGGTGAGCTCGGTGACGGCGCTGTGGTCGGCACCGGTTCGCCGCGCCGCGTCGCACAGCTCGCCGCGCTAGGACTCGGCCTGTCGTTCAAGGACATCCGCGGCAACGTCGACACCAGGATCGGCCTGGTCAGGGACGGCGCGCTCGACGGCGTGGTGCTGGCCCGTGCCGGCCTCGCCCGGCTCGGGCGGCTGGCCGACGTCGCCGAGGCGATCGACCCGCTCCAGATGCTGCCGGCCCCCGGCCAGGGCGCCCTGGCCGTCGAGTGCCGCTCCGACGACGAGACCACCCGCGCTGCGCTGGCGGTCCTCGACGACCCTGACACCCGCGCCTGCGTCACCGCCGAGCGTGCGGTCCTCGCCGCCCTCGAAGCCGGTTGCTCCGCGCCGGTCGGAGCCCTGGCCGAGATCGTCGAGGGCGAGGACGGCATCGAGCTGTCTCTGCGCGCCTTCGTCGGTGCCGTCGACGGCTCGTTCGACCTGCGCCGCTCCCTCGTGGGCGGTGTCGACGACGCCGAGGCCCTCGGCCGCCGGCTCGCGGCAGTCCTCCTCGAGGACGGCGGCGACCTGTTGCGCGGTCCTGAGGAGCGCCCACCAGCCGCACCACCGATGCCGTCCGGCGACGGTCCGGCGAGCCGCGTCCCCGAGGCGCCGCCGCCAGAGCCAGCCGAGGCGACCGGAGCCGATCCGCTCGCCGCCCTCGACCGCAGCACCGACCGCATACCCGAACACGACAGCACGGAGCGTGCACTGTGAGCCCCACGCGCTCGACCACCGCCACCACCTCAACCACCACCTCCTCGACCGCTCGTCAGAGCCGGGTCCCCGGACGCGTCGCCTTCGTCGGCGCGGGTCCCGGCGACTCCGGTCTCATGACGGTGCGCTCCCTGGAGTTCCTCGCTGCAGCCGACGTGGTCGTCATCGACCAGGTGGCCCGCGAGGACGTCGTCGCCCGCTACTGCCGCGCGGACGTCGAGATCGTCGACGCCGGTCACGGCGAGCACGGCCAGCCGCTGACCCACGCGATGCGGGCCAAGCTCGTCGTCAAGGCGGCCAAGTCCGCGCCCGGCGGCCTAGTCGTCCGGCTCATGGACGGCGACCCGGCCACCTTCAACGGCCTCGCCGAGGAAGCCCTCGCGTGCCAGAAGGCCGGCATCGGGTTCGACATCGTCCCCGGTGTCAGCGCCGTCTCGGCCGTCCCGGCCTACGCGGGCATCCCGCTGACGTCGAGCAGCTCGCCGGCCGTGCACGTGATCTCGGCCAACGACCGGCACGTCGACTGGTCGGCCTCGGTGGCCGACTCGGTCACGGTCGTCCTGCTGGGCCAGCCCGATGACCTCGGTCCCGCGCTCGCCAAGCTGTTGGCAGCAGGTCGGTCCGCCGACAGCCCGGTGGCGCTCACCGAGCGTGGTACGACCATCCGCCAGGCCACCCGCGTCACGACGCTCGGCGAGGTCGCCAAGGTCATGAAGACCCTGGAGTTCCCGGCCCTGGCCGTCGTGGGCACCACCGTGGCGCTGCGCGAGAGCCTGTCCTGGTTCGAGACCAAGCCGCTGTTCGGCTGGAACGTCCTGGTGCCCCGCACCAAGGAGCAGTCCGGGTCGACCATCGCCCGCCTCGAGTCCTTTGGCGCGACCGCTGAGGTCGTCCCGACGATCTCGGTCGAGCCGCCCCGGACGCCGCAGCAGATGGAGCGCGCGGTCAAGGGCCTGGTCACCGGTCGCTACGAGTGGATCGGGTTCACCTCGGTCAACGCCGTGAAGGCCGTCCGCGAGAAGTTCGAGGAGTTCGGGCTCGACGCCCGGGCCTTCGCCGGGCTCAAGATCGCCGCCGTCGGTGGCGTCACCGCCGCGGCACTGCGCGAGTGGGGCATCGTGCCCGACCTGGTGCCGTCCGGTGAGATGTCCGCCAAGGGGCTGCTCGAGGACTGGCCGCCGTTCGACGAGGTGCTCGACCCGATCAACCGGGTCTTCCTGCCTCGTGCCGACATCGCGACCGACACCCTCGTCGCCGGCCTGCAGAAGATGGGCTGGGAGGTGGACGACGTCACGGCATACCGCACCGTGCGTGCCGCTCCGCCGGCCGCCCACATCCGCGAGGCCATCAAGGGTGGCCAGTTCGACGCGGCGGTCTTCACGTCGTCCTCGACGGTGCGCAACCTGGTCGGCATCGCCGGCAAGCCGCACCCGTCCACCGTGATCGCCTGCATCGGGCCGGCGACCGCCAAGACGGCTGAGGAGCACGGCCTGCGGGTCGACGTGCTGGCTCCCGAGGCGTCGTCCGACTCGCTGATCGACGCGCTGGCCGACTACGGCCTGGGGCTGGCCGCTGCTGCGGCCGAGGCCGGCGAGCCGGTGGTTCGTCCCAGCGCCAAGAAGTCCGCGTCGCGCCGTCGGGCCAAGTAGTGGGTTCGCGTGGCTGACCTCTCGCGGCCGACGGGACCGGTGATCCGGCCCCGTCGGCTGCGGCAGTCCGTGGCCATGCGCCGGCTCGTCGCCGAGACCCGGCTGGATCCGGCCGAGCTGGTGCTGCCCGTCTTCGTCCGTGAGGGCATCGACGAGCCGGTGGCCATCTCGGCGATGCCCGGCGTCGTGCAGCACACGCTGGATTCCCTGGTGGCTGCCGCCGTCGAGGCCGCTGAGGTCGGCATCGGTGGGATCATGCTGTTCGGGGTGCCGGCGACCAAGGACGCGATGGGTTCGGGCGCGGACGACCCCGAAGGCATCCTCAACGTCGCCCTCCGCGCCGTCGCCGATGCCGTCGGTGACCGGCTCGTGGTGATGGCCGACCTGTGCCTCGACGAGTTCACCGACCACGGCCACTGCGGGGTCCTCGACGCCGCCGGCCGGGTGGACAACGACGCCACGCTCGAACGGTATGCCGCGATGGGCCTCGCGCAGGCCCGCGCCGGCGCCCACGTGCTCGGGCTCTCGGGGATGATGGACGGCCAGGTCGCGTTCGTGCGCGCCGCGCTGGATGCCGAGGGCCTCATCGACACGGTGATCCTCGCGTATGCCGCGAAGTACACCTCCGGTCTCTACGGACCGTTCCGCGAGGCGGTCCAGTCCTCGCTGGTCGGTGACCGGGCGACCTACCAGCAGGACCCGGGCAACGCGACCGAGGCGCTGCGCGAGCTCGAGCTCGACATCGCGGAGGGCGCCGACATCGTCATGGTCAAGCCGGCGATGCCGCACCTCGACATCGTGGCGGCCGCGGCGGCCGTGTCGACGGTGCCGGTGGCGGCCTACCAGATCTCGGGGGAGTACTTGATGATCGAGGCGGCCTCGGCCAACGGCTGGATCGACCGGGACCGGGCGATGATGGAGTCGCTGCTGGGCATCCGGCGCGCCGGTGCCCAGATCATCCTGACCTACTACGCGATCGACGCCGCCCGCCTCCTGCGCCCTGACGCCGCGAACCCACGCGCCTGACCCAACCACGCGGCATACCCCCGCACGTGTTGCGCTGAGGTCGTCACTGACGGCGCGTTTGGGCGTCTCGTGACGATCTGTCGGCACCAAGTCGGGGCGGGGGCATGACAAAGGGGGCCGGTTCCCCCCGGAACCGGCCCCCTTGTCAGCTGTGGGAGATCAGCGCGTGCTCAGGTTCAGGCAGCAGCCTTGGTGAGCTGGATGTCCAGGTTGAGCTTGACCTTCTCGGAGACGAGCACGCCGCCACCCTCGAGGGCGACGTTCCAGCCCAGGTCCCAGTCCTTGCGGTTGATCTCGGTGGTGGCCTCGAAGCCGGCCTTCTCGTTGCCCCACGGGTCGGTGGCCAGACCGGTGAAGTCCAGGTCGAAGGTGACCGGCTTGGTGACACCCTTGATGGTCAGGTCGCCGACGAGCTCGTCAGCCGTGACCTTGGTCGAGGTGAAGCTCATGGTCGGGTTGGCCTCGGCGTCGAAGAAGTCGCCGGACTTGAGGTGGGTGTCGCGGTCGGCAGAGCCGGTGTCGACGGAGGCGATCTGGGCCACGGCGGTCACCTGCGAGTCGGTGATGTCGTCGCCGACCTTGACGGTGCCCTCGAACTCCTTGAACTGGCCGCGAACCTTCGTGACCATGAGGTGACGGGCGACGAAGCCGATCTCGCTGTGAGAGGCGTCGACGGTCCAGGTGCCGGCGGGGATGTCGTTGATGCTTGCCATGAGAATCTCCTGTAGGGGGGTCTGCGGCCGGGACGGTCCCATCCGCTTCATCTCTTCGAACGTAGCAGACTTCATTTATATTTCAACTAACCGTCCACCTGTCATACTTCCTGCTCATGAGCACCCCATCGGGTGAGCCGCAGTGGCTCAGCGACGACGAACAGCGGGCTTGGCGTGCCTACCTGCGGGGGAGTCGCCTCATCGAGGAGGCCCTCGACCGGGACCTGCAGTCGCACGGCGTCCAGCTCACCGAGTACGAGATCATCTCGATGCTGTCCGAGAGTCCGCGCCGCCGGCTGCGCATGTCGAGCCTCGCCGACCTTGTCGTGCAGTCCCGCAGCCGGCTCACCCACACGGCCAGCCGCCTCGAGAAGCGCGGCTGGGTCGTCCGTGAGTCCTGCCTGGACGACAAGCGGGGCGTGGAGCTGGTGCTGACCGACGCCGGGTGGCAGGCGGTCCAGGACATGGCCCGTGTGCACGTGGCGAGCGTCCGTCGCTCGGTGATCGACCCGGTGCCGGCCCCGCTGTTCAAGGCGCTGGGCGAGGCGATGGACGTGATCCGCGCCACCCTCGCGCCCGGCCAGGAGGGTGGCCACCCGGCCGTGGCCCGCGAGGCCCAGGAGCTCGAGTCCGACGCCCAGGCCGATGTCCGTCGGTCCCGCGTGTTCTGATCCACCCGAGATCAGCCGGGCATCGGCCCGGCATCCAAGCAGCATCCACCTGATATCCGGTCAGCCCGGACGCCCCGGCCGGGAGCACTCAGGTGCGGCTGGGACAATGACGCCATGACGGCATACCCCTTCGACGCACCGGCCTCGCAGGCACTCCTCGAGCGCGCCCTCGCGGTGACGCCCGGTGGCGTGAACTCGCCAGTCCGCGCGTTCCGTGCCGTGGGTGGGACGCCGCGCTTCATGGTCTCGGGGCACGGTCCCTACCTCACCGACGCCGACGGTCGCGAGTACGTCGACCTGGTCTGCTCGTGGGGGCCGATGATCCTCGGCCACGGGCACCCGGCGGTGCAGCAGGCGGTCGCCGCCGCAGCCGCCAAGGGCTTCTCGTTCGGCACGCCGTCGGAGAACGAGGTGGCCCTCGGCGAGGAGATCGTCCGCCGGGTCGCCCCGGTCGAGCAGGTGCGCCTCGTCTCCAGCGGCACCGAGGCGACGATGAGCGCCATCCGCCTGGCTCGCGGTTACACCGGTCGGTCGATCGTCGTGAAGTTCGCCGGCTGCTACCACGGTCACGTCGACTCCCTCCTGGCGCAGGCCGGCTCGGGTGTCGCCACCTTCGCGCTCCCTGACTCGGCCGGTGTCCCCAAGGAGATGGCGGCCGAGACGATCGTGCTGCCGTTCAACGACCTCGACGCGGTGGAGGCAGCCTTCGCCGAGCGTGGCAGCGAGATCGCCGCGCTGATCACCGAGGCGTCCCCCGGCAACATGGGCGTCGTCCCGCCGGCGCCGGGGTTCACCGAGGGCCTGCGCCGGATCACCGCCGCCCACGGCGCTCTGCTCATCTCCGACGAGGTGATGACCGGCTTCCGCTGCAGCGAGGCCGGCTGGTTCGGCCTCGAGGCCGGAGAGCAGGGGTATGCCGCCGGCGCACCCGACCTGTTCACCTTCGGCAAGGTCATGGGCGGCGGTTTTCCGGCAGCCGCCTTCGGCGGACGGGCCGACGTGATGGCGCTGCTCGCACCGGTCGGGCCGGTCTACCAGGCGGGCACCCTCTCGGGGAACCCCGTCGCGACCGCCGCCGGCCTGGCCACCCTCCAGCAGTGCACCCCAGACCTCTACGCCCGGCTCGGCGAGGTCGCCGACGCCCTGACCGCAGGGCTCGACGAGCACCTCTCTGCTGCTGGGGTCCCCCACGTGGTCCAGCGCGCGGGGAGCATGTTCAGCGTCTTCTTCCGGGACGGCCAGGTGCGCGACTACGACGAGGCCAGGGCCCAGCACGTCCCCGCGTTCGCCGCGTTCTTCCACTCGATGCTGAGCCAGGGCGTCTACCTGCCGCCGAGCGCCTTCGAGTCCTGGTTCGTCAGTGGTGCACACGACGACGTCGCCGTGGACCGGGTGCTCGCGGCGATCCCTGCCGCGGCGTCGGCCGCCGCTGAGGCGTTTGCGACAATCGACTCGTGACCAGCCCATCCGACCGCACCGTGGTGCACCTCATGCGCCATGGCGAGGTGCACAACCCTGAGGGCGTCCTCTACGGCCGGCTCGACGGCTACCACCTCTCCGACCTGGGTCACGAGATGGCGCGCACCGTCGCGGCCCACCTGGCCGACCACGACATCACCCACGTGGTCGCCTCTTCCCTGCTGCGTGCGCAGGAGACGGCGACGCCCGTCGCCGAGGCGCACGGCATGCCGATCCGCACCGATGACCGGGTCATCGAGGCGGGCAACTCCTTCGAGGGACAGCGCGTCGGCGAGATGAAGCCGCTGGACTTCATCCGGCCCGCGCACTGGTCCAAGCTGGTCAACCCGCTGCGCCCGTCGTGGGGTGAGGCGTACGCCGACATCGCCGAGCGGATGACCGCCGCGATCGCCGACGCCAGGTCCGCCGCGCGCGGGCACGAAGCCGTCATCGTCTCCCACCAGCTCCCCATCTGGACCGCCCGCAACGCCCTCCTGGGCAAGCGGCTGTGGCACGACCCGCGCAAGCGGGAGTGCCGGCTCGCCTCCTTGACGACCCTCACCTACGTGGGCGACGACCTCGAGTCGCTCACCTACTCCGAGCCGGCTGCGGTGCTGCTGGCCCAGTCCCATGGCGGCACCGGATGACAGTCCTTCGTATGCCGCGTGCGGCCGTGCTGCTCGCGGCGCCCCTGCTCGTGCTGTCGCTCTCCGGGTGCAGCGATGACCCGAACTCCATTGCAGCGCAGGCGAAGTCGGGCAACCAGCAGGGCTACATCTCGGGTGACGGCAACGTCGAGACGATCCCCGCCGCCGACCGCAAGAAGCCGGTTGCCCTGACCGGCACCACGCTGGACAAAAAGCAGTGGTCGTCGCAGGACGTGGTCGGCAAGGTCGCCGTGCTGAACCTCTGGGCGTCGTGGTGTCCTCCGTGCGAGACCGAGGCACCCGACCTCAAGAAGGCCGCTGAGGCGATCGCCGCCGCCAAGAAGCCGGTGGCCTTCATGGGCATCAACTACCGCGACAACCCGGACTCGGGTCGCTCGACTGCGGCGCGGTGGGGCATCCCGTTCCCGTCGCTCGACGACCCCGCCGGCACGACCATCCTCGCCCTGCAGGGGAAGGTCACCTCGCCGCCCACCACGCTGGTGCTGGACCGCACCGGACGGATCGCCGCCCGGGTCAGCGGACCGGTCACCGCATCGACGCTCAGCGGGCTGGTCGACGACGTCCTGGCCGAGCAGTAGAACGCGCTGTCGATGACTGCTGATGCGGCGAATGCTGTGACCTCTGGCGCCCTGCCGGTGGCGATGGCCGTTGCCCTGCTGGCCGGCCTTGTCTCGTTCGCGTCGCCGTGCGTGCTGCCGCTCGTGCCCGGGTTCCTCGGCTACGTCACCGGGCTGTCCGACGAGTCCCTGGAGGAGCGCAAACGGCACCGGATGGTGTTGGGAGCGTTGCTGTTCATCCTCGGCTTCACCGTGGTGTTCATGGTCACGACCGTGATCATCGCGGGGGTCGGCGCCACCCTCATCGAGCACCGCGAGGTCCTGATGCGCGTGGGCGGGGTGCTCGTCATCTTGATGGCGCTGGTCTTCATCGGAGCGGGTTCACAGCGCGAGCTCAAGCTGCACGCGCGTCCGGCGTCGGGTCTGGCCGGCGCCCCGCTCCTCGGAGCCGTCTTCGGCCTCGGCTGGGCTCCCTGCACCGGCCCGACCCTGGGGGCGGTGCAGGTGCTGGCCACCGCCACCGGCAACCAGTCGGCCGTGACCCGCGGCGTCGTCCTGGCCCTGCTCTACTCGCTCGGACTCGGCCTGCCGTTCCTGTTGATCGCAGCGGGCTACGAGCGCTTCGGGCGGGTGTCCGCGTTCCTGCGCAAGCGGCAACGCGGCATCCAGCTGTTTGGTGGTGCGCTGTTGTTCGTCGTCGGGCTGCTCCTGGTGACCGGACTCTGGGAGACACTCACCCGCCACATCCAGACCACGCTGGTCAGCGGATTCCGGACGGTGATCTGAGGTGAGCGACCCGATCACCCAGCCCCGGCTGGGACTCGTCGGCTGGCTGCGCTGGATGTGGCGGCAGCTCACCAGCATGCGCACCGCGCTGTTCCTCCTGCTGCTGCTGGCAGTGGGTGCGGTGCCGGGGTCGATCTGGCCGCAGCGCAGCATCGACGCGGCGCGGACGGCGACGTACATCGCGGACCACCCCAAGTCTGGGCCGTGGCTCGACCGGCTCGGGTTCTTCGAGGTGTACGCCTCTCCCTGGTTCGCCGCGATCTACCTGCTGCTGTTCGTCTCGCTCGTCGGCTGCGTCCTGCCGCGCAGCAAGGTGCACTGGAAGGCAATGCGCTCGAGCCCGCCGAAGGCACCGGCCAGGCCCGCCCGGCTGCCCGCGAACGGCACTTTCGAGGTGACGGCGGCTCCGGCAGCCGTCGTCGACGCAGCACGAGAGACGTTGCGCGGCAGTCGTTTCCGCACCGTTGCGCACGACGAGACCTCGGTCAGCGCAGAGAAGGGCTACCTCAAAGAGACCGGCAACCTCGTCTTCCACCTCTCGCTGATCTTCGTCATCATCGGGGTAGCGATCGGGCACCTGTACGGCTGGAAGGGCGACGTCATCGTCCCCGTGGGAAAGTCGTTCGCCAACACGCTGGCGAACTACGACACGTTCAGCCCCGGCCCGCTCGTGGACCCGGCCAGCCTGTCGCCGTTCGAGCTCAAGGTCGACCAGTTCGACGCCACCTTCGAGGAGAACGTCACCGGGCGTGGCCAGTTCGGCTCACCCCGCGACTTCACCGCGCACGTCACGACCAAGGCGACCCCGGATGCCCCTGCTCAGAAGGCGACGGTCAAGGTCAACCACCCCCTGGAGATGAAGGGGGCGGGGGTCTTCCTCCTCGGCAACGGCTACGCCCCGGTCATCACGGTCCGTGACGCCAAGGGTGCCAAGGTCTACAGCGGTGCGACGCCCTTCCTCGCGCGGGACAACAACTACACGTCCGTGGGCGTCGTCAAGGTACCCGGCGCGCAGCCGGAGCAGCTGGGCTTCTCGGGGCTGTTCCTGCCGACGGCCACCATCGGCAAGGACACCGGCCCCATCTCGGTCTTCCCGGATCTCAAGAAGCCGGCCCTCGCGCTGACCGTCTACGAGGGTGACCTCTTCCCCGGTGGGCGTCCCCAGTCGGTCTACCTCCTCGACACCGCCAAGATGACCCAGCTCCAGAACGCCAAGGGCGACCCCCTGCGGATCTGGCTCGAGCCGGGTCAGACCTACCAGCTGCCCGGGGGCAAGGGGAGCATCAGCTTCGACAGCGTCGCGCGGTTTGCCGGTCTGTCGATCCGGCACGACCCGGGCAAGTTCGTCACCCTCGCCGCTGCGCTGCTCGCGCTCTCGGGTCTGATCGCCTCGCTGGTGATCCGGCGGCGGCGGGTGTTCGTGCGGGTTTCCCCCGGCGCCGTCCCGGGTCGTACCGTGGTAACCGTCGGCGGCCTCGCCAAGGGCGACGACGACGGGCTCCAGGACGTGGTCGACCGGGTGGTCGCGGCGCTGGAGGCCAGGTTCACCGTCGATCCCGATGCGGGGACCGACCCCGACCCCGACCACGACCCGGACCCCGACCACGACCCGGCGCCTGAACCCGAGATGGACAGCAGATTGGACGCACGAGGATGACCAACGAGAGCCTGGCGGGCTACGCCAACCTCAGCCTCTACTCGGCGATGGCTGTCTTCACGATCGCCATGGTGTGCCACGCCATCTACCTCGCGGCCCTGCTGCCCGCCCGGGACCAGCTTCGCGGCCAGGCCGTGGACCGCGACAGCGAGCTGGTGACGGCAGGAGCCGGTGCCGGCAGTGGTGTCGGCGGCCCGCCCCTGCCCACGCGACCCACCGAGGGAGAGCTGTCCTCGCGGGCACGCACGGCCGCGGGCATTGCCGCCAGCACCACCTGGCTCGGTGGCTTCCTGCTCGTCCTGTCGGTGGCCCTGCGCGGGCTCGCCGTGCACCGCTGGCCGCTGGGCAACATGTTCGAGTTCGCCGTCATGGGCTCGATGTTCACCGTGCTGGCCTACTCGATCTGGTCGACGCGGCGCGACCTGCGCTGGCTCGGACTGTTCATCACCGGTCCGGTGCTGCTCGTGCTCGGGATGGCCGTGGCGGTCTGGTACACCGAGGCCTCCGAGCTGATGCCGTCGCTGCGCAGCTACTGGCTCGTCATCCACGTCACCGTCGCGACCCTCGCCACCGCCGTCTTCACCATCGGCGCCGCGCTGACCGCCGTCTACCTGCTCAAGGACGCCTTCGAGCGGTCCGGCCGGGCCAGCGTGCTGGACCGGTTCCCCGAGACCCCGGCCATCGAGCGCACCGCCTACAGCCTGCACATCGTGGCGTTCCCCCTCTGGACCTTCACCCTCATCGCCGGTGCGATCTGGGCGCGCCAGGCGTGGGCGTCCTACTGGAACTGGGACCCCAAGGAGGTCTGGACCTTCGTGATCTGGGTCGTCTACGCGGCATACCTGCACTCGCGGGCGACCAGCGGGATCAGCCGCCAGACCGCCAGCTTCATCGCGCTGGCCGGCTACGCGTGCATCATCGTCAACTTCGCCGTCGTGAACGTCTTCTTCGTCGGCCAGCACTCCTACTCGGGCCTGTAAGGACTCATCAAGACATGCTGCGGTACTCCGTCCTGCGCCTGCTCATCTTCTTCGGCGTCCTGTCACTGCTGTGGCTGCTCGGGCTGCGCGACCAGGACCAGCAGTGGATGCTGCTCGTCCTCAGTGCCCTGATCTCGATGGTGCTGTCCTTCTTCGTCCTCGCCCGGTTCCGCGAGGAGAGCACGCAGCGGATCGCCGAGCGGCTGGAGCAGCGCGCTGCGGCCAAGCAGGCCGGCGCGCCCGCCGTCAGCGGCGCCGACGAGGCGGCCGAGGACGCGGAGGACGACCGCGGCCCGGTCGAGTACCGCTGACCGCTCCGGTCAGCCAGCGCGTGCGTGGCTGATAGCGATGCCGATGGCCATCAGCACGGCATACGCGATCTCGAAGAGGCCGGTCGCCGCGAGCACCGGCACGAGGTCGCGTCCGGTGGCACCGGAGAGCAGTGACTTCAGCGGCCTGCCGACGATGGCGAAGGCGAGCAGGCCCAGGAGCGCCCACGGGAAGTCGCGGGCGACGGACACGAGGGCGACTGCGGCGATGACGAGCAGGACGACGTAGAAGACGCGGGTCCAGCGGTCACCCAGGCGCACGGCCAGGGTCATCTTGCCGCTCTCGCGGTCGGTAGGGATGTCGCGCAGGTTGTTGGCGACCAGGATCGCCGATGCGATCGCGCCCACGCCGACAGCGCACGCCACACCGGTCCAGGTGAGCCGGTGCGCCTGGGTGTAGAGCGTGCCGAGGGTGGCCATCAGGCCGAAGAAGACGAAGACGTAGAGCTCGCCGAGGCCGCGGTAGCCGTAGGGGTTGTCGCCACCGGTGTACTTCCACGCCGCGAGGACGGCCAGGGCGCCCAGCGGGATCATGATCCACGCCTCGCTGATGGCCACGAGGGCCAGCCCCACGAGGGCCGCAGCCCCGAAGAACGAGAAGGCCATCAGCTTGACGTTGGCAGGATCCGCGAGGTGCTGGCCGACCAGCCGGACCGGGCCGACCCGTTCGCCGTCGGTGCCGCGGATGCCGTCGGAGTAGTCGTTGGCGTAGTTGACCCCGACCTGCAGCCCCAGCGACACGAGGACGGCGAGGATGGCCAGGCCGAAGCTGGCCTTGTCGAGCGGGATCGCTGCGGCGGTGCCGGCGACGACGGGGGCGATGGCAGCGGGAAGGGTGCGCGGGCGCGCGCCGGCGATCCACTGGTTCAGGGTGGCCATTCGGGTGGTGTTCTCACTCGCGGTGGTGCGGGCAGGGTGGGTGGTGCGACGTGCTGCTGCTCAGAGCCTACGGAGGAAGTCCGGGTCGTCGTCGGGGCCACGCGGGGGCGGCGGCCGGTGAGATGGCCCACGCCCGGTCGGTCCGCGACCGGCGGTTCCCCGCTGCGGCCGTCCGGCGATGAACCACGCGATCGAGCCCACGATGGGGAACAGCAGGATCAGCAGCAGCCACAGGAGCTTGGGCAGTCCTCTGACCTGGGCGTCGTCGGTCTGGATGCAGTCGACGACGGCGTAGACGGTCACCGCGATCGTCAGCAGCCACGGGAGCAGCCGGATCATCGCCCCATCGTGTCACGCGCCGTCGGCGAAGAGTGCGGCGACCGCCGAGCGGTCCGGCTTGCCCGGTCCGCGCAGGGGCAGCGCGGGCAGCACCAGCAGCCGTCGTGGCAGCGCATGCGCCGGCAGTATGCCGCGCAGCAGGTCGCGCAGCTCGCGCAGCGTGGGTGCCGCGGGGCCTGCGGCGGGGGCCGCTGGGTCGACGGCTGGGTCGACGGCTCGGTCGGTGGCCCGGTCGGCGGGGGCCAGGACGACTGCGGCGCTGACGGCCTGGCCCCAGTGCTCGTCGGGAGTAGCGACCACGACGGCCTCGGCGATACCGGGAAGGGCGGCCAGGGCGTCCTCGACGAGCCGCGGCGCGACCTTCAGGCCACCCGTCGTGATGAGGTCGTCGAGGCGCCCGTCGACGTGCCAGCGTCCGTCATCGTCGAGGTGGCCCACGTCGTCGGTGCGGAACCACCGGCGCCCGTCCTCGTCGGTGCGAAAAGCCGCGGCGGTCAGGTCGGCGCGCCCGAGGTAGCCCGTGGCGAGGGTGGCGCCGGCCAGGTGGATCCGTCCGTCACCATCGACGCGGATCTGCGTGTCGGAGAGCGGGACGCCGTCATAGACGCAGCCGCCGCACGTCTCGCTCATGCCGTAGGTGGTGACGACGCTGACCCCCGCTGCACGGGCGCGGTCCAGCAGCGCCGGCGGGCTGGCGGCGCCGCCGACGAGCACGGCGTCGAAGCCGGCGAGGGCCGTCGTGGCGCGCTCGTCGTCGAGCAGGCGGGCCAGCTGGGTGGGAACGAGGGCCGTGTAACGACGGTCCCCGTGGAAGGTCGTGGACGCCGCGACGAAGGTGTCCGCGGTGAAGCCCTCCGAGAGGTCCACGAAGCCGGGCTCGGTGCCGGCGGAGAGGCACCGCAACAACACCTGGACGCCGGCGATGTGGTGGGGAGGCATCGCGAGCAACCAGGATCCGGGTCCGCCCAGCCGATCGTGCGTGGCCGTCGCGCTCGCGGCGAGCGCTGAGGCCGAGAGCATCGCGAGCTTGGGGGTGCCGGTCGAGCCGGACGTCCCGACCACCAGGGCGGTCCCGTCCGGGACCGCAGCCTCGGGATCCGCAGCGTCGGAAACCGCAGCCTCGGGAACCGAGGCGTCGGCGACGTCCGGCGGCTGTCCGCCCGCGGCATACGGGAGGACGGCGAACTCGCCGTCGAGGGCCTGGCGGAGCGCTGGCAGCACTGCCACTGCACCGGGACCGGCGGGGATGGCCAGCGGTCGCAGCGACGTCACGCGGTCAGGTTAGCCGTCGGGTGGACGGGCCCGTCCTGCGGCGGGACCATGGACCGACAGGAGGTGCCATGGACGCCGACTTCGCGGCCTACATCGAACGCGTGCGCGCCCATCGCGGTGAGCTGCGCGACTCGGTCGCAGCCGTGGACGACGCCCTTGCCTCGCCGATCGCGCGCGGCGGCGCCTGGCGCGAGCGGGTGCGGGCCGCGCTGGCCGAGCTGTCGCACGACTTCCAGGACCACGTCACGCTGACCGA
Organism: Pedococcus bigeumensis; assembly: GCF_006438965.1. GTDB lineage: Bacteria > Actinomycetota > Actinomycetes > Actinomycetales > Dermatophilaceae > Pedococcus > Pedococcus bigeumensis_A. The sequence continues at coordinate 86,400 of NZ_RCZM01000005.1, read as the reverse complement.
ACGACCTGGCGGGATCTACGACGGGGTGCGGCACGGGGCGCCGCGGCTGATCGCGGCGGTGGACCGGTTGACCGGCGAGCACGCGAGCTATGCGGACGCCATCGGCGGCTACCTCGCCGTCCTGGAGCACGGCGGCACCATCGCCGACCTGCCTGCCTTCCGCGAGGAGGTCACCACCCTGATGGGGCAGCTGGTGCGACACCGGCAGGCGGGGGCCGACCTGGTCTACGAGGCCTACGAGGTCGATCTCGGCGGCTCCGGCTGACCGGCGCTGCGATGTCGGCATGAGGCAGGGTGGCTGCCCATGACCTGGACCGTGCCCGAGCCGTTCGTCGCGAGCCGTGGCGACGGGCAGCTGCAGTGGGCCCGATCGCTGGGCTCGGTCGCTGCAGGGCTGGCGAGGGACTGGTCCCTCGAACCAGCGGGTGAACCGATGTGGGGCTACGTCTCGGTGGTCTGGCCGGTGCGTGGGCCGGCTGGGGAGCCGTGGGTCCTCAAGCTCAGCGAGGACGACCCCCGCATGCGCGCTGAAGGACTCGTCCTGCGTGCCTGGCAGGGCCCGGGTGTCGTCGAGCTCGTGCGGCACGTCCCCGGGACGGGAGCCCCCCTTCTCGAGGCTCTGGACCCCGGTCGCGACCTCGAGGGCGAGGCTGACGTCGACGCCGCGACCGAGGTGATCGGCGGCTTCATCGGCGGCTTCGCGCAGGTGCAGGCTCCCGATGGGGTGCCGAGCATGGCCGACGAGCTCCGGCGAATCAGGAGCCACGTCCGCGCTCGGCGCGACCTGTCCGTGGAGGGGCTCACCCGCCGGGACTTCGACCTCGCGCTGGACACGTTGTCCTCGGTGGCCGCGCACATCGAGGCCAACGGGCCGTGGCCGGCCGTGCACGGTGACCTGCACTACTGCAACGTGCTGCACACCCGCCCGGAAGCGGCCGACTCAGGGGATGCCGGCTGGCGGGTGATCGACCCGCTGCCGTCGGCGGGCCCGGCCGAGCTCGACGTCATCGCGCCGCTGCGCAACCGCTGGCAGGACGCCCTCGCGACGGGCGACCCGGAGCGCGCTCTGGGTCGCCGGCTGGACCAGCTCGTCGCCGCGGCGGGGCTCGACCGCGCGCTCGCGCGCGCCCTGTGTCAGGCCGTCGCCGTCGACAACGTCTCCTGGATCCTGCTCGAGAACCCCACCAGGCAGGACCAGTTCCTCGACCCCTACCGTGTGATGGCGGCCTGGCACTGACGCCGCAACCGAAGGCGTTCGGTCAGAAGTACCAGGGGAAGGGGGACCAGTCGGGGTCGCGCTTCTCGAGGAACTGGTCGCGCCCCTCCACGGCCTCGTCGGTCATGTACGCCAGCCGGGTCGCCTCACCGGCAAAGACCTGTTGGCCCATTAGCCCGTCGTCGAGCAGGTTGAACGCGAACTTCAGCATCCGCTGCGCCTGCGGGCTCTTGCCCATGATCTCCCGGGCCACCTGGAGAGCGTCCGACTCGAGCTCGGCGTGCGCGCTGACGAGGTTGACCGCGCCCATCCGGTGCATGTCGTCCGCGGTGTAGGTGCGGCCGAGGAAGAAGATCTCGCGGGCGAACTTCTGGCCGACCATCTTGGCGAGGTAGGCCGAGCCGTAGCCGCCGTCGAACGAGCCCACGTCGGCATCGGTCTGCTTGAACCGCGCGTGCTCCCGGCTGGCCATGGTCAGGTCGCAGACGACGTGCAGCGAGTGCCCGCCGCCGGCCGCCCAGCCGTTGACCAGGGCAATGACGACCTTGGGCATGGTGCGGATGAGGCGCTGCACCTCGAGGATGTGCAGCCGCCCACCTTCGGCCTTGACCCGCCGCTCGTCGACCGTCTCGGCGGTGTCGCCTTGCGCGTACTGGTAGCCCGACCGCCCACGGATCCGCTGGTCGCCGCCGGAGCAGAACCCCCACTGCCCCTCGCTGCCCGTCCCGTCCGGCCCCGGACCGTTGCCGGTCAGGAAGACGACGCCGACGTCGGGCGTCCGACGCGCGTGGTCGAGAGCCTGGTAGAGCTCGTCGACCGTGTGCGGCCGGAACGCGTTCAGCACCTCGGGCCGGTCGAACGCGATCCGCACGGCCCCGACCTCGCGCGCCCGGTGGTAGGTGATGTCGGTGAACTCGAACCCGTCCACCGCGTCCCACGCATCCGGGTCGAACGTCTGGCTCACCACAGGCTGCTCGCTCACCTGCGCGAGCCTAGCCGCGCGCACGGCGAGGTATGCCGCGTGGTCGCCCCCGCGGCATACCCCACCGCTTGTGGATGGGACGGGCTGCGCGGTGGCCGGCGTCAGCGGGAGGTCATAGCGTCGAGCCATGGCACTTCGCTGGTACACCGTGGTCATCGACTGTCACGGCATCGCCGCCCAGGCGCGCTGGTGGGCGCAGACCCTGGACTTCCAGATCGTCTACGAGGACGAGCACGAGGTCGCGGTGATCCCGAAGCACATGAGCGAGGACGTGATCGAGGACGGCGCGACCTGGCTGCGGCAGGCCCAGGGACTGGTCTTCGTGCCGGTCCCCGAGGGCAAGACGGTCAAGAACCGGCTGCACATCGACCTCGCGCCGCACACCAGCCAGGACCGCGACGCCGAGATTGCGGCGCTCCTCGAGCGGGGCGCGACCCTGGCGGCCGTCGGGCAGGGCGACGACGTCACCTGGACGGTCCTGGCCGACCCCGAGGGCAACGAGTTCTGCGTGCTGTCCAGCCGCGACCGCTAGGCGGCGAGCGCTGCCTCGAGGTCCTTGGCGATGTCCTCGGGCTTGGTGGTCGAGCCGTAGCGCTTGATGACCTTGCCGTCGCGGCCGACGAGGAACTTGGTGAAGTTCCACTTGATCTTGCCGCCCAGCAGGCCGCTCTTCTCCGACCTTAGCCAGTCGAAGACCGGGTGGGCGTCGTCGCCGTTCACATCGACCTTGGCGAACATCGGGAAGGTCACCCCGTAGTTGCGCTGGCAGAACTCACCGATCTGGGCCTCGTCACCGGGCTCCTGGCCACCGAACTGGTTGCACGGGAAGCCGAGCACGACCAGGCCCTTGTCCTCGTACTCGTCGTAGAGCTTCTCCAGGCCCTCGAGCTGGGGCGTGAAGCCGCACTCGCTGGCGGTGTTGACGACGAGGGCGACCTTGCCGTCATACGCGGACAGCGGCTGCTCCTCACCGGTGAGGGTGGTGGCGGTGAAGTCGGAGAGAGTCGGCACTGGGGCGCCTTTCGTGGGGTGGTGGGGCCTTGGACAAGTATGCGCAGTTCGGGGGAACCGTGTGGTTCGGGGGCGACTGGCCGGGTCTGGGCCCATTTCGGGGCCTTGTTCGGGCAGGAGCGATGAACTCCTGCTGAGGGGGATTCGTAGCAACTACCGGGACGGATTCCCGTCCCGGCGCATCTTCATGGAGATCGGGCCAGGAGACGCGCTCGAGAGAACTGTCCAGGAGGTCTGCATGAACTCACTCAAGAAGTGGGGCGTCATCGCGTCAGCGGCGGGGCTGGGTGCCGTCGGTGTCCTCGGAGTCGGCGCCGCCGCCTCAGCCGGAGATGGCAACCACAAGTCCTTCACCATCACCGAGAGGCTCAGCGGCTACCACGAGACGCCGTTGGCCCTCTCCACGAGCGGGTCCGGCTCGATCCGGCTGCGCATCAACCCGGACGCCGGCACCATCGCCTACACGGTGCGGTACGCCAACCTCGAGGGCACCGTCACCCAGTCGCACATCCACTTCGGGTCGCCCTCCCAGACGGGCGGGGTCAGCGTCTTCCTCTGCAGCAACCTCGGCAACGGTCCGGCAGGCACCCCCGCCTGTCCGACGACCAACCCCGGCGAGGTCAGCGGGACGCTCAGTGCAGGTGACGTGATCGGGCCGGCCGCGCAGGGCATCACCGCCGGACAGTTCTCCGAGCTGCTCGCCGCCATCCGGGCCGACTCGACCTACGCCAACGTCCACAGCACGCTCTATCCCGCGGGTGAGATCCGCAACCAGCTCAGCAGCCACGACCACCACTGACCCGCGACCGTCGCGCCCGGCCCGCCACTCGCGGTCCGGGCGCGTCTGCTGCAATGGGGCGCATGACCGCCCCCGACCTGCCCCCGCTCGAGGAGCTGCTCGCGGGGCTGCGGGTGGTGTCCATCCCGATGCGGGTCCGGTTCCGGGGCGTAATGGTGCGTGAGGCTGCCCTGCTGCAGGGTCCTTCCGGCTGGGGCGAGTTCTCCCCGTTCCTCGAGTACCCGCCGGCCGAGTCCTCCCGGTGGCTGGCCGCCGCCATCGAGGCGGGGTGGGGCCAGTGGCCTGCCGCCATGCGCGACAGCATCCCCGTCAACGCGACGGTGCCCGCCGTGGCCCCGGACCAGGTCGCCGGAGTACTGGCCCGCTTCGACGGCGCGACGACCGCGAAGGTCAAGGTCGCCGAGCAGGGCCAGAGCATCGAGGACGACGTATGCCGCGTGGCTGCGGTCCGCGATGCGATAGGGCCGGGTGGGCGGATCCGGGTGGACGCGAACGGCGGGTGGTCCGTCGACGAGGCAACGGACGCGCTGCGGAGGCTCGCGGCATACGGGCTGGAGTATGCGGAGCAGCCGTGCGCGGAGGTGAGCGAGCTGCGCGAGCTGCGCCTGGCGCTGGCACGCAACGGCATCGCCGTGTTGGTCGCCGCCGACGAGTCGATCCGCAAGGCGGCGGACCCGATCCGGGTGGCGCGCGAGGAGGCCGCGGACCTCGTGGTCGTCAAGGTGGCACCGCTGGGAGGCGTGGCCCGTGCGCTGGAGGTGGTCGCCGACTGCGGGCTCCCGGCCGTGGTCTCCTCGGCGCTCGACACGTCGGTGGGGATGGCTGCGGGGGTTGCCCTGGCGGCAGCACTGCCCGATCTCCCGTTTGCGTGCGGGCTGGGGACCGTGGCCCTGCTGGAGGGCGACGTCTGCAAGGACTCGCTGACCCCTCGCGGGGGCGCCCTCCCGGTGGGTCGTGCCGCCCCCGACGAGGCCTTGCTGACCCGCTGGACCGCGTCGGCGGCGCGTGAGGGCTGGTGGCGCGCGCGGGTCGAGGCGGCGCATTCGCACCTGACCAGCAGCTCGGACACCCTTGACGAAGACGCAGACCGCCGACGGCAATAGAGTCGGGCCCGTGAACATCGTCTTCGTCGAGCCGGGGTTCCCCGCCAACCAGCGCCGCTTCGCCCTCGCCCTGGCCTCCGTGGGGGCCAACGTCATCGGGATCGGGGAGTCCGACGAGTACACCCTCGACGAGGAGCTCCGTGGCGCGATGAGCGGCTACTACAAGGTCGGATCGGTCACCGACCTGCGGGCCATGACCGAGGCGGTGCGGTTCATCCAGTCCAAGGTGTGGGTGGACGGTCTCGAGGCGACCGTCGAGGCGCACACGATGGTCGCGGCGCAGGTCCGCGAGGCCACCGGCATCCCCGGCACCTCGGTGCGCACCACCTGGCTGTGCCGCGACAAGCCCTCGATGAAGCAGGCCCTGCGCGAGGTCGGCGTGCCGACCGCCGCCTCGGCCGCCGTCGACCATGCCCACGAGGCGTGGGCCTTCGCCGAGACCGTCGGCTACCCGCTCATCCTCAAGCCCCGTGACGGTGCCGGGGCCAAGGACACGATGCGGGTCGACAACGACACCGAGCTCGCGCACGCGCTCACCGAGTTCGGCTCGCACGGTGCGGCGTCGATCGCCATCGAGGAGTTCGTCGAGGGCCACGAGGGCTTCTACGACACCATTGCCAAGGACGGCCGGATCGTCCACGACTGGACCACGCACTACTACCCCAACGTCCTCGAGGCGATGCGCAGCCGCTGGATCTCACCCCAGTTCGCCACCACGAACCGGATGGCCGACTCGCCCTTCTACGCCGAGGTGGCCGCGATGGGCGCGCGCGTCAGCGAGGCCCTCGGCATCGGGACGAGCGCCACGCACATGGAGTGGTTCCACGGGCCGAAGGGCCTCAAGTTCTCCGAGATCGGTTGTCGGCCGCCCGGCGTCGGGTGCTGGGACCTCTACTCCGCGAGCAACGACGTCGACGTCTACCGCGAGTGGGCGCACGTCATCACGCACGGCGTCCCCGAGCAGGCGATGCGACGGCCCTACTCCGCCGGGATCATCGCGCTGCGTCCCGACGCCGACGGGCACATCACCGGCTACTCGGGCATCGACGACATCCAGGGTCGCTACGGCGAGTGGATCATCGACGCCCACTTCCCGCCGCAGGGTCACCACACCCAGCCCGTCGAGGCCGGCTACATGGCCAACGCCTACGTGCGGATGCGTCACCCCGACTACGACACCCTGCGCGCCATGCTCGACGACGTGGGCCAGACCGTCCACGTCCACGCGGGCTAGTCGCCGCCCCTGATGCGCACCGTGCTCCTCGGGCCGCAGCGGTTCATGACCACGGCCGGCACCGCCCTGCGTTCCCTCGGTGTCGAGGGACCCGTGGCGACCATCAACGCCGGATGGGAGGAGCGGGAGGACGTCGTCGACGAGCTCGACACCGTCCTGGGCGGCGACACCAGGCACCTCCGCCTCTACCACCGCAGCCTGGACGTCATCGCCAAGGATGCCGAGTTCGGTTCTGCCGCCCTGGCTTTCAGGGACCGGCATGATGCCCTCCTCGCCATGTACCGGCTCCGCCTCCAGAACGCCATGGACGGCGTGTATGCCGTGCAGCGCCGTACCCGCGAAGGTGACGGGCGCGCGCGGGATGATCACCCGGCACACGCCGCGCTGGACGACTCGATCGCGGTGGTCCGGCACGTCGACAACTGGTACGGGACCGAGCTCAAGAACCTCTATGCGGAGATCGATGCAGCCGCGCCCATCGACGGCAGCGGCGTCATCGGTTGGCACCGCGGTGAGCTCGCCGAGCTGCTCGGCCAGTCTGCGGCGGTGGTGCTGACGGGTGGGCACGTCGGTACGTTGCTGCGGACGTTGCGGCTGTTCGCGATCCAGCTCCCCGACGAGGTGCCCGTGATCGCCTGGTCAGCCGGCGCCATGGCCCTGACCGAGCGCGTCGTGCTCTTCCACGACCACGGCCCGGAGGGAAACACCGAGGCGGAGGTGTTCGACCGCGGGCTGGGCCGCGTGACAGGCGTGGTGGCGCTGCCGCACGCTCGGCGGCGGCTGCGGCTCGACGACCGCGACCGCTGTGCCGTGATGGCACGCCGCTTCACCGACCAGCACTGCGTCCTGCTCGACGACGGCACCGCACTCGAGCTGACGGAGGACGGCAGCCTGCCGCTCGGCGCGCGGATCCTCGGCATTGATGGTGCGGTTCACGAGCTCGGGGCGGCGAACGGGTCGAAAGCCGTGAACGATGCGCCGGGCGGGCACCAGGTCATGGACGGCAGGGGGCCCGGATCATGAACCAGGGACGGCTGGCCGTCAACCGGTTGCGAGAGCGCCTGCCCCTGGACGGGGCGGCGATCGACCGGTTCGTCGCGCGGCACGGGGCCCCGATCATCGAAGGGGAGCGGGCGACGTTCCTGTTCCGTGGCGAGGCCGACGAGGTGCGGGTCCGGCACCGCGTCGTGGGGCTCCCGGACCCGCTGCCCATGAAGCGGCTGCCCGACACCGACCTGTGGGCAGCGACGACCGTCCTGCCGGCGGGCTCGCGGGTCGAGTACCAGCTCGAGACCCGCAACGGCGAGCACTACGCGACCTTCAACGACCCGCTCAACCAGCGGGTTGCGCACTCTCCGATGGGGTCGAGCTCGGTGTGCGCCGCGACCGGCTACCAGGTCCCGGACTGGGTGCACCACGACCCGGAGGCCCGGCCGGGCGAGATCGTCGAGGACGCGCTGCACTCCAAGTCGTTGCGCCGCGAGCAGCCGGTGAAGCTGTACCTGCCGGCTCGTTACAACCCGGTGCTGCGCTATCCACTGCTGGTGGTCCACGACGGCGACGACTACCTCAACTACGCGGCGATGAAGACGGTGCTGGACAACCTCATCCACCGGCTCGACGTCGCCCCGCTCGTCGTCGCGTTCGTGGCTCCTCGTGACCGGTTGCGGGAGTACCCCAACCACGCTCCGCACGCTCGGTTCATCGCCCGCGAGCTGGTGCCGGCACTGGCCGAGCGCCTGCCGCTCATCGACGACCCTCAGGCCCGAGCCCTGATGGGGTCGAGCTTCGGCGGTGTCGCTTCCCTGTCGACGGCGGTCCGGTATCCAGGTGTGTTCGGATCGCTGTTCCTGCAGTCCGCCTCGCTCGTCTTCACCGACATCGGCAACGACCACGGTGGCGGACCGGCGTTCGACCCGGTGGTGAAGTTCGTCAACCGCTACCGCGCCAAGCCGACCGCCCCGGTCGAGCGGTTGTTCATGAGCTGCGGGATCTATGAACCGCTCATCACCCCCAACCGGTCGATGGTGCCGGTCTTCCGCTCCGCAGGCATGACGGTCAAGTACGTCGAGGCGCGCGACGGACACAACTGGGAGGACTGGCGCGACCGGCTGCGCGACGGCCTGTCGTGGCTCTTCCCCGGCCCACAGAAGTTCGTCTACGAGTAGCGGATCCGAGCACCACCACCGAACGAGCACGCGAACACCAAGGAGGCAGACGTGAAGGTCACCGAACGCTGGCATTCCGAGCGGATGGGGCGCGACATCAGCCTGGTCCGCTGGGGCCACTACGGCGTGCCCGTGCTGCTGTTCCCGACCGCCGGCGGTGACGCCGAGGAGGTGGAGCGGCACCGGCTTGTCGGCACGCTCCAGCCGATGATCGAGGCGGGCCGGATCAAGGTCTACTCGTGCGACAGCGCGGCCGGCCAGGCGCTGCAGCGCAACGAGGGGTCGCCGGAGCACCGGATGTGGCTGTTCAACCAGTACCACCAGGCCATCGCCGAGGAGGTCGTCCCCGCCATCCACGCCGATAGCTCACCCCAGGCCGTGGTCGTGGCCGGCGCCTCCGTCGGCGCGTTCAACTCCTACGCCATGATCTGCCGCTACCCCCACCTGTTCGCGGCCGCGGTCTGCATGAGCGGCACCTTCCACGTGGAGAAGTTCATCGGCGGCGAAACCACCGAGGACTGGTTCTACTCCTCTCCGCTGCAGTTCCTCCCCGGGCTCGAGGGCCCCGCGCTGGAGATGCTGCGTCGACGCTACGTCGTCCTCGCCTCGGGCAGCGGCCGCTGGGAGGATGTCGGTGAGTCGTGGGCGGCCGCGGATGCGTTGGGCCGCAAGGGAGTTCCCAACCGAGTCGACGACTGGGGCGACCGCTACGACCACGACTGGCCGACCTGGTGGGAGATGCTGCCGCTCTACCTCGACGACCTGGTTCCGTGACCGACTCACCTGTCCCCGAGTCGTCGGTGGGTGGCTCGCTGGCCGCACGCCTCGCGGCGGCCGTCGATGCCGGTATGCCGCGGGCTCGCGACGACCTCGCCCGTCTCGTCGCGCTGCGGTCGGTGGCGAACCCGGCGATCGAGCCCGAGAGCGAGTGCCGCGCCGCAGCCGCGCTGGTAGGAGAGCTGTTCACCGACACCGGTGTGGACGGCATACGGGCGCATCCGACACCGGACGGCTCGCTCGCGGTGGTGGGGCGCACGGCTGGTCCCGAAGGCACGCCGAGAGTGCTGCTCTACTCGCATTACGACGTCGTACCGGTCGGTGACCCCGCAGGGTGGCAGACGCCGCCGTGGGAGCTGACCGAGCGCGACGGACGTTGGTACGGAAGGGGATCCGCGGACTGCAAGGGCAACCTCGTGGCCAGCCTGCTCGCCCTGCGGGCGCTTCGCGCGGTGCTCGGCGGGTGGCCGGTCGAGGTCGCCGTCGTCTGCGAGGGGTCGGAGGAGCAGTCGAGTGGAGGCATGGAGGCGCTGGCGCGGGCCAACCCGGAGCTGGTGCAGTGCGACGCCCTCGTGCTCGCGGACACCGGCAACGTCGAGGCGGGCCTGCCCACCCTGACCACGTCGTTGCGGGGCACCGGCAGCGTCCTGATGACGGTGCGCACGATGCAGCACCCGGCGCACTCGGGCATGTTCGGGGGCGCTGCCCCCGACGCGCTCCAGGCCCTGCTGATGGCGCTGGCCAGCCTGCGTGACGCCTCTGGTGAGACCACCATCGACGGGCTCGACCACGACGGAGTCTGGGACGGTGCGCCCTTTGACAGCAACAGGTTCCGTGATGACGCGAGTCTCGTCGACGGCGTGGACCCGCTGTCGGGCGCCGGCTCCATCGCCGACCTCCTGTGGGCCAGACCCGCGGCCACGGTGCTGGCGATCGACTGCCCGCCGATTTCCCAGGTGACGGCCGCCGCCCAGGGGGAGGCGCGTGCTGTGGTCAACCTGCGAGTGCCCGCCGACACGGACGCGGCGGCGGCCCAGCGGCTGCTCATCGAGCACCTTCGGTCACACACCCCGTTCGGCGCGCAGGTGGAGATCGAACCCGTCTCGCTGGGACACGGCTTCCGCGCGCGGACCGACGGGTCGGCCTACGCGGCGATGCGACGGGCGATGCGCACGGCGTTCGGCTGCGACGCGGTGACGACCGGTCAGGGCGGTTCGATCCCCCTGGCTACGGCGCTGGCCGAGCTGGTTCCCGGCGCCGAGATCATGCTGCTCGGGGTGGAGGAGCCCGCGTCCCGGATCCACTCGCCCGGCGAGAGCGTCGACCCGGACGAGCTGCGCCGCACGGCCCTGGCCCAGGCGTTGTTCCTGGCCGACCTCGGCGGGTTGCTGACGGAGGAGGGGTCGTGAGAGTCCGCTGGGTCTGGGCGTTCCTGGATCTTCCCGAGCAGGGATTCGACGACGCTGTCGAGTACTGGCGCTCCGCGACCGCCACGGTCGTCTCGCCGCTGCGCGGTGACCGCGAGGAGTTCGCCACCCTGCTCCCCGCCGACGGCTCGGCGTGGGTCAAGGTGCAGCGGGTCGGAGGCCGCGGCGGGGTGCACCTCGACCTCGACGTGCAGGAGCCCCTCGAGACGGCCCGCGAAGAGGCCCTTGGGCTCGGCGCTGAGGTGCTCGCCGAGGTGCCCGACGACGACGGGGTTCTGGGCGTGGTCGTGTGTCGCTCGCCAGGGGGCTTCCTCTTCTGCCTGACGCGGTGGCAGCCGCACGAGTCGGCCGCCGGCCAGGTCCGATCGGGTGTCCAGACCCTGCTCGACCAGGTCTGCCTCGACGTCCCCCGGTCCGCGTATGCCGCGGAGCTCGGCTTCTGGTCTGCCCTCACCGGGTGGGAGGTCCGGCAGGGGAGCGTCCCGGGATTCACGAGCCTTCTCCGCCCTGACGGCATACCGGTGCGGCTGCTGCTGCAGCAGCTGGTGGAAGACGAAGGCGACGTGCGGGCGCACGTGGACTTCGCGTGCCTCGACCGAGATGCCGAGACGGCGCGGCACGTCGCCCTCGGTGCCACTGTCGAGCGTGTCGAGGCTGTCTGGACGGTCCTGGTCGACCCGGCGGGGCGCCGCTACTGCCTGACCGAGCGGGACCCGCTCACCGGACTGTTATCGCGCTAGGTCGTCCACAGCCGGCGTGGGCCCGCGCTTCGCTCCACAGCCCCAGCTCAGGGGGCTGGGTGACGGGGACTGACCGCGACAGGGTTGCCGCATGGTGGGGGACCCGCAACAGATCAGGGCACTCGCGGCGCGGCTGCGCGCCGACGCCGACCGACTTCGTCTGCTCGCGGGGAGGGTCGGCAGGACGCGCGACGTCGCGTGGCGCTCGCGGGCGGCAACCCTGTTCCGCGAACGGGTTGGCGAGCGAGCTCACGCGTTGCAGCGCTCTGCCAGGACCCTCGATGAGGCGGCGCAACGGGTCGACGCCCATGCCGACGGGGTCGAGGTGGCGAGGGCCCAGGTGGTCAGGGTGGCCGGCCTCGGCGCGGACCTGGCGAGGGCGGCCGGCGACGCCGTGTCGCGAACGGTCGATCGCCGATGAGCCAGGTGGGAGGGGGCGCGGACGGGCCAGGCGACCGGCTGTGGGTGCGGGGCGGATCAGGCGGGACCGCCGTCGGCCTGGAGGCCCTCGACGCCGCAGCCGGCGTGCTGGCCGACGTCGCGCAGGAGGTGGCGCTGGTCGTCTGGCGAGTGGGCGCCGTGGCGACCGATGCAGACCTCGTGGCCGGGTCGGTGCTCAGCCCGGTCACCGGCGCCGGGGCCGATGCGGCGCTCGCCGCGGCGGCGGGGCCTGCCGCTCTGTCCGGCGACGCCACGGGCCTGGTTGCGTTGTCGACCGCGGTGCGGGCGGCCGCGGCGGCGTACCGACGCGGCGAGGCAGCGGCGACCCGCGCCGTCGAGCGGGCCCAGGACACGGTGATGTTCGTCGTCGGCGGTCTGGCGCCCGAGATCCTCGTGGGGGTGCTGGCCCTCGACGCGCTCGGCGTCGACGTGGCCGGCTTGCTCGACCAGCTGGCGTTCGACGAGCCGGGCATCGCAGACCTGGCCGGGGGAACCGAGGGTCTGGTCGTGGGTCTGCGGTCCAACCCGCTCACCTCGCCGTTCCTGCCCGCGCCACCACGGACCGACGGACTCACCGACGACCAGGACTACGAGGCGGCAGTGCGGATGCTGGCCGATTCGGCCGCCCCCTGGGGTCTGTTGTCCGACCGAGGTCGAGCCCGGGTGACCGCGGAGCCATCCCCGCGTGCCGGAGCCGGGGTTCCGCTCAGTCTGGAGGACCTGGCGGCCGACCAGCGCAACCTGGGCGACGGCGAGGACTACGCCGGACACGTCCGGGTCATCGAGGTGCCGCAGGCGAAGGGCTCGGCGTGGATCGTCGAGATCAGCGGCACCCAGGTGTGGGACCCCAGAGCCGGGCAGAACCCGTTCGACGTCACCACTGACGTCCGTTCGATGGCCCAGGACGCGACGCTGCTGGCTGATGGCGTCCAGCAGGCGCTGGAGCAGGCCCAAGCGGCGTCGGCAGCAGCGGGAGGTGCCCGCGACGGGGACTCGAACCCGGGACGAGAGTTGGGGCTGGGGCTGGGTCCGGAGGCAGCCACGGATCCGGTGATGCTCGTGGGCCACAGCCTCGGCGGGATCGCCGCGGCCGGGCTGGCCTCGTCACCGCGCTTCACCCAAGCCCACCAGGTGACCCACGTCGTGACGATGGGCTCACCCGTGGGGCGGATGCCGGTGCCGGCCGGCATCGAGGTCCTCTCCCTCGAACACACCCAGGACGCCGTGCCTCGTCTCGATGGCCAGGCCAACCCCGATCGGGCGACCTGGGTCACCGTGTCGCGAGACCTGGGCGACGGCGGTGTGGACCGAGCCAGCGAGGCCCACGACACCAGGCACTACATCGACACCGCGGCCCTCGTGGACGATTCGGCCGAGCCCTCGGTGGCGACCTGGAGGACCACCAGCACTGCCTTCTTCGCGGGGGACGACCACGGGGAGCCGGTCGTCCGAGACTTCGCGATCGAGCGAGTCGCGCCATGAGCCGCGGTCCGCCCCCATGGGGTGGGTGGCACAATCCGAGGCGTGAACCCGTCGACTGCTCTCGCCACTGTGCTCGTCGACGAGCTCATCAGGCAAGGCGTGCGGCATGCTGTGCTGTGCCCCGGCTCGCGCTCGGCGCCGCTGGCCTACGCGCTGCAGGACGCCGACCGCGAAGGACGGCTGACGCTGCACGTCCGTGTCGACGAGCGATCCGCAGGCTTCCTCGCGCTCGGCCTCGCCAAGCTCACCCGGGTGCCGGCCGTCCTCGTGACGACCTCCGGCACCGCGGTTGCCAACCTGCACCCAGCGGTGCTCGAGGCGCACCATGCGACCGTGCCGCTCCTCGTCCTCAGCGCCGACCGGCCACCGGAGCTCCGGGGGACCGGCGCTAACCAGACGACCGTGCAGCCAGGAATGTTCGGCGGCGCGGTGCGCTGGTCCCACGAGATCGGCACCCCGGAGCGCCGGGCGGGACAACAGGCTCACTGGCGCAGCACCATCTCCCGGGCAGTGGCCGCCGCTCGAGGGCTGGGGGGTGACCCGGGTCCGGTCCACCTGAACGTTCCGTTCCGCGAACCGCTCGTCCCGACCCCGGACGAGGGTGACTGGCCTGAGCCCTTGGAGGGTCGAGGCGACGCTGCGCCCTGGACGAGCGTGACCTCTGCGGAGCCGGCCGGCGCCGACCCACTCCTGCCCGTCGCGCGCACCCTGGTGGTCATCGGAGACCTGCCCGACCCCGAGCAACGTGACCGAGCCCTGGACTGGGCTGCTGCGCACGGCTGGCCAGTGGTGTCTGAACCCTTCGGGAGCCATCCGCGGGTCGTCGTCCCCCACGGCCCGCTGCTGCTCACGGCAGCAGCCTGGCTCGACGACCACGCGCCGGACCGCGTGGTCACGGTCGGCCGCGTCACCCTCTCGCGCGCCGTGGCAGCCCTGCTCAGACGCCAGGGGCTGCGGGTCGAGACCGTCCCCGCCACGAGCCCCTGGACCGACACGTCGGCGGTGGTCGCCGCGGTCCACCCGCTCGGCGTGCTCGCGACCAGGCCCACGGCCGCACCTGACCTCGACTGGGCGACCAGCTGGCAGCAGGCCGGCCAGGCAGTCGCCAAGGCGCTCGCCGACCAGCCTCCCCACTGGCCGTCAGCCCACGCGGTGGCTCGGGCCGTGCTGGGTGCCCTGCCGGCCGGGTCGACGCTGTTCCTCGGCTCGTCAAACGCGGTGCGTGACGTCGACCTCGCGCTGAACTCATCCGGGGACGACCTGACCATCGTCGCCAGCCGTGGGCTCGCAGGGATCGACGGCTGTGTCTCCACCGCGGTGGGGGTGGCGCTGGGTGGCGCGCAGCCGGCATACGCACTCGTCGGGGACCTGACCTTCCTGCACGACGCGAACGCACTGCTGGTGGGTCCCGACGAGCCGGTGCCGGACCTCACGGTGGTCGTCACCAACGATGACGGCGGTGGCATCTTCACCCTGCTCGAGCCGGGCGAGCCGCGGCGCGCCGCCGACTTTGAGCGCGTCTTCGGGACTCCCACCGGCACGAACCTGAACGCGTTGTGCGCGGCCCACGGCGTCGCCCACACGCTGGCCGCCAGCGCCGACGACCTCGCCAGGGCGGTGGCCGCCCGTAGGCGTGGCCTGCACGTGGTCGAGGTGCGCACCGCACGCGGTGGCCACCGGGAGGCCAACGAGCGGCTGCGCGAGCTGGCGGCAGCGGCTCTGGCCGGGGAGGGGGCGTGACCACGGCCCCTCGCACGGCCCCGCGTCTGGAGGACGTGGCCCGGGTTGCGGGAGTTTCGCACCAGACGGTGTCGCGTGTCGTGAACGGCTCGGCCCGGGTGGCTCCCGACACTCGTGCCCGGGTGCTCGAGGCGGTTGCCGAGCTCGGGTACCGGGGCAACAGTGCAGCCAAGGCGCTGGCCACGCAGAAGAGCGGCGTCGTCGGTGTGGTCGTTGCAGGACTTGGCTTCTTCGGACCGTCGAGCACCGTGGTGGGCCTCGAGGTGGCTGCCCGCGCCGAGGGCTACGGCATGGTGCTCGCCTCCCTGCCCGAGGTGACCCCGAAGGCGACCCAGGATGCCCTCGAGCACCTGGTGGGGGAGTCGGTCGAGGCCATCGTCCTGATCGCCCCGGTCGACACAGGCCTGGACCTGGGAGTGGGGTCACGGCTGCCGGTCCCCGTGGTGGTGCTCGACGCCAACCCGGTGCGTGCCCGCCTGTCGGTCGGCGTGGACCACGAGGCCGGCGCGCGGTTGGCCACCCAGCACCTCATCGACCTCGGGCACCGCAACATCGCCCACCTCAGCGGTCCGTCGGACTGGTACCAGGCCGAGGCCCGCATGCACGGCTGGCGCGCGGCGATGGACGAGGCGGGGCTGCCGGTGTCCGAGCCCCTGATGGGGGACTGGACCGCCTCCAGCGGCTACCGCCTCGGCCGTCGACTCGCCGCAGCCTCAGAGGTGACGGCGATCTTCGTGGCCAACGACCAGATGTCGATCGGTGTGCTGCGGGCTCTCGCGGAGGCCGGCCGCACGGTGCCCGGCGACGTGAGCATCGTCGGTTTCGACGACCTTCCCGAGTCCGAGTTCTTCACGCCGCCGCTCACCACCATCCGGCAGAACTTCGTGGCCCTGGGTCGCGGGGCCATGGGTCTGCTCACCTCCGCGCTCCGTGGCGAGCTCGACGAGGGGACCGTCACGGTGCCACCCAAGCTCGTGGTGCGGGCGTCGACCGGGCGTCGTCGCGGCTGACCGCGTCGCCCTGGCGCGTTGCTCCGGGTCGAACCGGGCCAATTTCCGGCTGTCCCTTGACAGGGCTGATGTTAGCGCTAACATCACTGGTTAGCGCTAACACGCGACGGCTCACTGACGAACCACCAGCACGAGGAGCGTTCGATGACGAACGAGGACCACGACGACAGCTATGTCGTCGGCGTCGACTTCGGGACGCTGTCCGGCCGTGCCGTGGTGGTCCGGGTCAGCGACGGTGCCGAGCTGGGCAGCGCGGTCAGCGTCTACCCCCACGCGGTCATCGACGAGGTGCTCCCGGGCACCGGCGAGCGGCTCCCTCCCGAGTGGGCCCTGCAGGTCCCCACCGACTACGTCCACGTCCTCCGGACCGCGGTTCCCGAGGCCCTGCGTGAGTCGGGTGTCGCCCCGGGGCAGGTCGTCGGCATCGCCACGGACTTCACGGCCTGCACGATGGTTCCCACCTTGGCGGACGGCACCCCGCTCTGCGAGACGGCCGACTTCGCGTCCGAGCCGCACGCCTACGTCAAGCTGTGGCGCCACCACGCCGCCCAGGGCCAGGCCGACCGCATCAACGCCCTCGCCGACGAGCGCGGTGAGCAGTGGTTGGGTCGCTACGGCGGCCTCATCTCCTCGGAGTGGGAGTTCGCCAAGGGCCTGCAGATCCTCGAGGAGGCCCCGGCGGTGTATGCCGCGATGGCCCACTTCGTGGAGCTCGCGGACTGGATCGTGTGGCAGCTGTGTGGGGAGTACGTCCGCAACGCCTGCTCCGCCGGATACAAGGGGATCTACCAGGACGGCGAGTACCCGAGCCGGGACTTCCTCACAGCGCTCGACCCCCGCTTCGCCGGCTTCGTCGAGGACAAGCTCGAGCACCGGATCGGCCAGCTCGGCGAGCCCGCGGGACACCTGACCGCGGAAGCCGCCTCGTGGACCGGGCTGCCCGAGGGCATCGTCGTCGCGGTCGGCAACGTCGACGCCCACGTGTCGGCACCCGCAGCCCAGGCCGTCGAACCCGGACAGCTCGTCGCGATCATGGGCACCTCGACCTGTCACGTCCTCAGCAGCGCCGTGCTGCGCGACGTCCCGGGCATGTGCGGCGTCGTCGACGGCGGCATCATCCCCGGTCTCTGGGGCTACGAGGCCGGGCAGTCGGGGGTGGGAGACATCTTCGGCTGGTTCGTCCAGACCTGCGTCCCGCCGCAGTACCACGCGGCAGCGGAGCAGGCCGGGGTGTCCGTCCACGAGCACCTCACCGAGCTGGCCGCGGCGCAGCCCATCGGCGCCCACGGGCTCCTGGCGCTCGACTGGCACAGCGGCAACCGCTCGACCCTCGTGGACCACGAGCTGTCCGGGCTCGTGGTCGGCCAGACGCTGGCGACGCTCCCCGAGGACACCTACCGCGCGCTGCTCGAGTCCACCGCGTTCGGCGCCAGGGTCATCGTCGAGGCGTTCAGGGGTGCCGGCGTGCCCGTCACCGAGTTCATCGTCGCGGGCGGGTTGCTGCGCAACCCGTTGCTGATGCAGATCTACGCCGACGTCCTCAACCTGCCCTTGTCGGCCGTGAAGTCCGGGCAGGGTCCAGCGCTCGGGGCGGCAATCCACGCCGCGGTGGCCGCCGGGGCCTACCCCGACATCCGCAAGGCCGCGCAGGCCATGGGCGGTCGCACCGTCGGGGCCTTCACGCCGGTCCCGGAGAACGTCGCCGCCTACGACGAGCTGTATGCCGAGTACCTCGCGCTGCACGACCACTTCGGTCGCGGCGGCAACGACGTCATGCGCCGCCTCAAGACGATTCGCCGGAAGGCCCTCTCATGAGCATCCTGACCATGCCCGCGGTGCGCGAGGCCGTCGACGCGCTGCGAGTCTCGGTCGCGGACCTACACGCCGAGCTCACCCGCAACTCCCTGGTGGTCTGGACTGCCGGCAACGTCTCGGCGAGGGTTCCGGGCGAGGAGCTGCTGGTGATCAAGCCGTCCGGCGTCACCTACGACCAGCTCACCGCGGACGTGATGGTCGTGACCGACTTCGAGGGCCGACTGGTCGAAGGATCGCACGCGCCCTCCTCCGACACCGCCGCCGCTGGCTATGTCTACGCCCACCTGCCCGAGGTCGGGGGAGTCGTCCACACGCACTCGACCTATGCCACGGCCTGGTGCGCCCGGCGCGAGCCGATCCCCTGCGTCCTCACGATGATGGCGGACGAGTTCGGCGGAGACATCCCCATCGGCCCGTTCGCCATGATCGGCGACGACTCCATCGGCCGCGGTCTGGTCCAGACCCTGGCCGGCACCCGGTCCAAGGCAGTCCTGATGGGTGGGCACGGCCCCTTCACGGTGGGTCCCGACGCCCGTGCAGCCGTCAAGACGGCCGTGATGCTCGAGGACGTCGCGCGCACCGTGCACGTCGCCAGCCAGCTGGGCAACCCATGGCGCCTCGACCAGGCCGACATAGACCGGCTCTACGACCGCTACCAGAACGTATACGGGCAGAAGGGAACTCCCACCTCATGAGCAGTCAGCCGACGATCTGGTTCCTCACGGGCAGCCAGAGCCTGTACGGCGAGGACGTGCTGCGCCAGGTCGCCACACAGTCCGCCGTCATCTCGGACGCCCTCCGCGACGCCGGGACTCTGCCTGCCGAGGTGGTGGCCAAGCCGATCCTGACCGACGCCGCGTCGATCCGCCGGGTCATGCTCGACGCCAACAGCGACGACGACGTCGTCGGGGTGATCGCGTGGATGCACACGTTCTCCCCGGCGAAGATGTGGATCTCCGGTCTCGACGCCCTGGCCAAGCCGCTGCTGCACCTGCACACGCAGGCCGGACGCGACCTCCCGTGGGCGACCATCGACATGGACTTCATGAACCTCAACCAGGCCGCCCACGGCGACCGCGAGTTCGGATACATCCAGACCAGGGTCGGGGTCACCCGCAAGACCGTGACAGGGCACGTCAGCGACCCCACGACGGTCGAACGCGTGGCGACCTGGGCCCGCGCCGCTGTCGCCCGGGCGTCCCTGCGCACGCTGCGGGTGGTGCGCTTCGGCGACAACATGCGCGACGTCGCCGTCACCGACGGAGACAAGGTCGAGGCCGAGCTGCGTCTCGGGGTCTCGGTCAACACCTACGGCGTGAACGACCTCGTGACCGTCGTCGACCAGGTGGCCGACGCCGACGTCGACACGCTCGTGAAGGAGTACGAGGACCTGTATGCCGTGGCGCCGGAGCTGCGCGCGGACGGTGCACGGCACGCGTCCCTGCGCTACGGGGCACGGATCGAGCTCGGCCTCCGGACCTTCCTCGAGGAAGGCGGCTACCACGCCTTCACCACCAACTTCGAAGACCTCGGCGGCCTGCGCCAACTGCCCGGCCTGGCGGTGCAGCGCCTCATGGCCGACGGCTACGGTTTCGGCGGGGAGGGCGACTGGAAGACCTCGGTCATGCTCCGCACGCTGAAGGTGATGGCGCAGGGGCTGCCGGGCGGCACCTCGTTCATGGAGGACTACACCTACCACCTGGAGCCTGGTCGCGAGCTGATCCTCGGCGCCCACATGCTCGAGGTCTGTCCGTCGATCGCGGCCGAGCGGCCGACCCTCGAGATCCACCCCCTCGGCATCGGGGGGCGCGAGGACCCGGTGCGGCTCGTGTTCACCGCCGCACCCGGCGAGGGCATCGTGGTGGGGATCTCCGACCTGGGTGACCGGTTTCGGCTCACGGCGAACGAGATCGACGTCGTGCCACCACTGGCGGACCTGCCCAACCTCCCGGTCGCCCGGGCCGTGTGGAGCCCGCGTCCCGACCTGCGCACTGCAACCGAGTCCTGGTTGGTCTCAGGAGGTCCGCACCACACGGTGCTGTCCACCGCCCTGACGGCTGAGCACCTCCACGACTTCGCCGAGATGACGGGCCTCGAGCTGGCCCTCATCGACGCCGACACGACCACCCGCGGCTTCGTTCGCGAGCTGCGGTGGAACGCCGCTTACCACCGGCTGGCGCAAGGCCTGTGAGGCACCGTGCCCGTTGGCGCACAACTGAATAACCGAACACCCATCAATACCTCAGCCGGCGTCTCCGCAGGTTGACATCCATGGAATGGAGCACACAGTGCGCAGAATCATCGCGGTAGCGGCCGTCGGCCTCCTCGCAGTCGGCCTCAGCGCCTGCGGTCGCCAGACGGACGACGCCTCGTCCGGCAGCAAGGCTGCCAACGTCAAGGGCACCATCGGCGTGGCGATGCCCACCAAGACGTCCGAGCGGTGGATCAAGGACGGCGACTACATCAAGCAGCAGCTCGAGGCCGCCGGCTACAAGGTCAACCTCCAGTACGCCAACGACGACATCCCCACGCAGGTCACCCAGGTCAACGACATGGTGACCAAGCAGAACCAGGTCCTCGTCGTCGCCTCCATCGACGGCACTGCCCTCAAGGGTGCCCTCAAGGAGGCCAAGGACGCCGGCATCCCGGTGATCGCCTACGACCGGCTGCTGCGCGACACCGACGCCGTCGACTACTACACCACCTTTGACAACCTCAAGGTCGGCAAGCTGCAGGCCGAGTCCCTGCTCGCCGGCCTCGAGGCGAGTGGCGCTCCCAAGCCGTGGAACGTCGAGCTCTTCGCCGGCTCCCCGGACGACAACAACGCCACGTTCTTCTTCAACGGCGCCATGCAGGTCCTCCAGCCGAAGATCGACGCGGGCGACATCAAGATCGCGTCCGGCGAGACGAACTTCAAGACCGTGGCGACCCTTCGCTGGGACGCGGCGGTGGCCAAGAAGCGCATGGAGAACGTGCTGACGAAGTCCTACTCCAAGGCTGACGTGAACGGCGTGCTGTCGCCCTACGACGGTCTGTCCCGTGGCATCATCGCCGCCCTCAAGGGCAGCGGTTACGGCAGCGGCGGCAAGAAGCTCCCGGTCGTCACCGGTCAGGACGCCGAGCTCGAGTCGGTCAAGTCGATCCTCGCGGGCGAGCAGTACTCGACGGTCTTCAAGAACACCCGGGACCTGGCCCAGGCCACGGTCACGATGATCACCGAGATCGCGGGCAAGAAGACCGTCACGGTCAACGACACCGAGTCCTATGACAACGGCGTCAAGAAGGTCCCGACCCAGCTGCTCGACCCGGTGGCTGCCGACAAGTCCAACGTCAAGGACATCCTGCTCAAGGCGAAGTACTACACCGAGGCCGACCTCAAGTAGGACGCCCCACCAGCTCCGTGGCGGCGGACGGATGACCGTCCGCCGCCACGGACACCAGGCAGGTGGCAGTGCCACCCGCATCCCGATAGACACAACCACGACCACCACCCACGGAGGCTGCGCGGATGTCCACCCCGATCCTCACGATGCGCGACATCACCAAGGAGTTCCCGGGAGTCCGGGCGCTGTCGGACGTGAACCTGTCCGTGCAGCGAGGCGAGATCCACAGCATCTGTGGTGAGAACGGTGCCGGGAAGTCGACCCTGATGAAGGTGCTTTCCGGCGTCTACCCGCACGGGTCCTACCTCGGCGACATCGTCTTCGAGGGCCAGGAGATGGAGTTCAAGGGCATCCGCGACAGCGAGGCCGCTGGAATCGTCATCATCCACCAGGAGCTGGCGCTCATCCCCGAGCTCTCGATCGTCGAGAACCTCTTCCTCGGAAACGAGCAGGGAAAGGCCGGAGTCATCAACTGGCCGGTCGCGCGCCAGCGTGCCCTCGACCTGCTCGCGCGGGTCGGGCTCGACGAGGACCCGAACAGCCAGGTCAAGAACATCGGCATCGGCAAGCAGCAGCTCGTCGAGATCGCCAAGGCGCTGGCCAAGGACGTCAAGCTGCTCATCCTCGACGAGCCCACCGCCGCCCTGAACGACACCGACAGCCGGCACCTCCTGGACCTGTTGCTCGGCCTCAAGGCCAAGGGCATCACGTCGATCATGATCAGCCACAAGCTGGGCGAGATCGAGGAGGTGTCCGACTCGATCACCATCATCCGCGACGGCCGCACCATCGAGACGCTGGACGTCACCATGGGCGAGGTCAACGAGAACCGGATCATCCGCGGGATGGTCGGCCGCGACCTGGACCACCGGTTCCCGCCACACGAACCCTCGGTCGGCGACCTCCTGCTCGAGATCCGTGACTGGTCGGTCGGACACCCACACGACTCGTCGCGTCTCGTCGTCAAGAACGCGAACCTCAGCATCCGCCGCGGCGAGATCGTCGGCCTGGCCGGACTGATGGGTGCCGGGCGCACCGAGCTGGCCCGCAGCGTCTTCGGTGAGTCCTACGGCCACAAGCTCGGCGGCGAGCTGGTCAAGGACGGCCGGACCCTGCGCGCGAACACCGTCCAGAAGGCCATCGACGCCGGGCTCGCCTACGTCACCGAGGACCGCAAGAGCCTGGGGTTGAACCTGCTCGACACGATCAAGGTGTCCATCACCGCAGCGGGCCTCAGGAAGATCCGGCGTCGGGGCGTCGTCGACGAGCGCGAAGAGGTCCTTGCGGCCGAGCGCTACCGCAAGAGCATGAACATCAAGACCCCGAGCATCGAGGAGGGTGTCGCCAAGCTGTCCGGCGGCAACCAGCAGAAGGTGGTCCTCGGCAAGTGGATGTTCACCGAGCCCGACGTGCTGATCCTCGACGAGCCCACGCGGGGCATCGACGTCGGCGCCAAGTACGAGATCTACGAGATCATCAACCGCCTCGCCGACAGCGGACGCGGCGTGCTCGTGATCTCCTCCGAGCTGCCCGAGCTGCTCGGGCTGTGCGACCGCATCTACACGCTCAGCGCCGGCGTCATCACTGCCGACGTCCCCCGTGCCCAGGCCGACCAGGAAATCCTCATGCGTTACATGACCCAGCGAAAGGCAGACTGACATGGCGACTGACATCGCCCCTGCGCCCCCGGCTCCCGCGCCGCCCACCCAGTCACTGGTCAGCGAGATGCGCAAGGCGCTCAGTGGCAACATCCGCCAGTACGGGATGATGATCGCGCTGCTGCTGCTCGTGCTCATGTTCCAGGTGCTGACGGACGGCCTGTTCCTCCAGCCACGCAACGTCACGTCGCTGCTCGTCCAGAACGGCTACATCCTCATCCTGGCCATCGGGATGGTGATGGTCATCATCGCCGGCCACATCGACCTGTCGGTGGGCTCGGCGAGTGCATTCGTCGGGGCCACGGTGGCGCTCTCGATGGCCAAGCTCGACCTGCCGTGGCCGGCAGCGATCCTGCTCGGCCTTGCCCTCGGCATCCTCGTGGGCATCTGGCAGGGCTTCTGGGTCGCCTACGTCGGGATCCCTGCCTTCATCGTCACCCTCGCGGGCATGCTGCTCTTCCGCGGTCTGGACCTGATGATCCTCAACGCCGAGTCCATCCCTGTGCCGGAGAGCTTCCAGAAGATCGCCAACGGCTACCTGCCCGAGGTGGGACCGGTCACCGGGTACCACAACCCCACGCTCGTCCTGACGCTCCTGGCCATCGCGGTGATCGTCTACCTCGAGCTGCGGCGCCGGTCCGACCTGCGCCGCTACGGCATGGAGGTGCCGCGCCTCACCCTCAGCGTGATCAAGCTGGTCGTCATCTGCGGCCTCCTGCTGGGCTTCGGCCTCCTGCTGGCGTCCTACAAGGGCGTGCCGGTCGTCGGCCTGATCCTCGGCGGCCTCGTCGTGCTCTACACCTTCATCACCCAGCGGACCGTGCTGGGTCGGCACATCTACGCCGTCGGGGGCAACTCCAACGCGGCCCGCCTCTCGGGTGTCGACACCAAGCGGATCGACTTGTTCGTCATGGTCAACATGGGCTTCCTGGCCGCCATCGCCGGGATGGTCTTCACGGCATACCTCAATGCCGCGAACCCCAAGGACGGCGTCGGCTTCGAGCTCGATGCGATCGCGGCCGTCTTCGTGGGTGGTGCGGCGGTGGCCGGCGGTGTCGGCACCGTGACGGGTTCGATGATCGGCGGCCTCGTGATGGGCGTGCTCAACCTCGGCCTGGCCAACATGAGCGTGGACAGCAACTTCGTCCAGATCATCAAGGGCCTGGTGCTCCTCGGGGCGGTGGCGTTCGACGTCTACTCCAAGAGCCAGGGCAAGCCGAGCTTCATCGGGATGATCCTCAGAGGTATGCAGCGTGGTGGCGGCGGAGGGGACGGCTCCGGTGACGCCGGTGGCGGCGGCGGGCCGTCGACGCCCGTGGCCGAGGGCGAGGAAGGGTCCGGTTTCCGCAACGCCAGCCGGTCGCACACAGGCGTCGTCGAGATGGGTTCACCAGCGAACCCACAACCCTCGGCCGGGTAGCCCCGCTGCGCCCGACCCGGGTCAGCGGGTCGGGCGCAGCGGCAAGCCGCGGACGATCAGGTCCTCGCGCAGGTGGTCCGCACCGGTGAAGTGCAGCGCATCGAGCCCGGTCTCGGACGCCGCCAGGACGTTGGCGGGGCTGTCGTCGATGAAGATGCAGTCATCCAGGCCGGCCCGGTGCCGGATGCGTTCCTCCAGGACCTCGAAGATCTCCGGGTCGGGCTTGGCCACGCCTTCCTCGCCGGACACGATGATGTCCTCGAACAGCTCGAGGAACTCGAACTGCTCCAGTGCCACGGGGAACAGGTCGGCCGACCAGTTGGTCAGCGCGAAGAGGGGCACCTCCGCCTCGTGCAGCTCGCGCAGGATGGCCACGCTGCCAGGGACCTCTCCCACGAGGGAGGCGCCGAAGTGCTCCCGGTACGCGAGGATCTCCTCGGCGTAGTGCGGATGCGAGTCCAGGGCCGCCTGCTCTGCCTCCGCGAGGGTGCGACCCGCGTCGTTGGCGTGGTTCCAGGACGCGAAGTCGAAGTCCGGGTTGGCCACGAAGGCGACGGCCCGCTCGGTGCCCACCGCGGCGGCGATGGCGGCGACCGGGTCCCAGCGGATCAGGACGTTCCCGAGGTCGAAGACGACGGCATCGGCCGGTCGAGGCCCCAGGTCTGCGGCGTTCGAGGGCTCGGTGCCGTCCGCGTCGACCACGGCAGTCAGTCTGCCGTGAGGGAGTCGGTCGTGAGGGCATCCCGCATCGGGACGAGCTTGGCGTCGGACTCGGCGACCTCGGAGTCGGGGTCCGACCCGGCGACGATCCCGCAGCCGGCGAACAGCCGCATCGCCGAGGCGTCGTCGGGCTCGAAAGCCCCGCAGCGCAGGGCAATTCCCCACTCGCCGTCACCGGTCGAGTCCATCCAGCCGACAGGCCCGGCATAGCGCCCGCGGTCCATTCCTTCGAGCTCGGTGATGAGGTCGTCCGCCACGGCAGAGGGGGTGCCGCACACCGCGGCACTGGGGTGCAGTGACGCCGCGAGGGTCAGCGAGGTCGCCCGGTCCGCCAGCACCCCTGCGACATCGGTGGCGAGGTGCATGACGTTCGACAGGTGCAGGACGAACGGCGCCTCGGGCACGTTCATCGACGAGCAGTGCGGGCGCAGGGCGTCGGCCACCGACCGGACGGCGTACTCGTGCTCCTCGAGGTCCTTGCTGGACCTGGCCAGTGAGGCCGCCAGGGCCAGGTCGTGCTCGTCGTCACCCGTGCGGCGGATCGTCCCGGCCAGGACCCGAGAGGTGACCAGGCCCTTCTCGAGACGGACCAGCATCTCAGGGGTCGCGCCCACGAGCCCGTCGACCGCGAAGACCCAGGTCGTGTCGTAGCGCTCCGCCAGTCGCGTGAGCAGCCAGCGCGGGTCGATCGGAGCCTCGGCACTGACCCGCAGGTCGCGGGCCAGGACCACCTTGTCGAGGGTGCCGCCGGTGATCCGCTCCACCGCGCGTTCCACCGCACCGGCCCAGGCGGCGGGAGCCAGCGCGCCGTCGGCGAACGCGACACCCTCCGGCTCGCGCGGCTGCGACTGGCGCGGCACGACGGGCGTGGGCAGCTCGTCACCGGTACCGATGGTGGTCACCCACCACTGACCGTCCCGTGCGCCCACGACCACCTCGGGCACGACCAGGGTCGCCCCGGCCGGTGAGCCCGCGGCATACGAGATCGAACCGAAGGCAACCGGACCGGTGCCGGGCAGGGACACCTCGTTGCGCACGACGGCGCCGTCGACGACGTCACGCCACCATGCCTCGGCACGCTCGAACCGGTCGGGGCCGTGGGCGGTGAACTCCAGGGCGCGGCCCCAGCCGACGAGTCCCTCTCCGCGACGGACCCAGCTGAACAGCTCGGTCGGGTCGGTGCGGTCCGGGAGGAGGCTGAGCAGCAGGCCCGGGTCGTGCAGTGCCACGGTGCGGGCGACCACGGGTGAGCCGTGTGGTCGCGGCGCGTGCTGGGGCGTGGGAAGGCTGGTCATGTCGGGGAAAGCCTACGGCGCGCTCGTCGGTACGCAGCGGGAGGTGCGCGGTGAGTCACACGTCGGGGCACCTGACCGTGCGAGGCGCGTCGAGCCGCGCGAGATCGGTCTCGCGCCGGATGGGAGGATGACCGGCATGACCCGTGCCAGCCTCGACAAGGATCCCCGCGACGTCGCCGCGATGTTCGACGACGTGGCCGGCAAGTACGACCTGACCAACGACGTCCTCTCCCTCGGGCAGGACCGGCTGTGGCGGCGGGCGGTGCTCAAGGCGGTGGCGGCGCAGCCCGGTGAGACGGTGCTCGACATCGCGGCGGGGACCGGCACCAGCAGTGAGCCGTTCGCCGCCCACGGGGTCAACGTGGTGCCGGCGGACTTCTCGTTGGGGATGCTGCGCGTGGGCAACCGACGTCGCCCCGACCTGGGTTTCACGGCGGCCGACGCGATGCGACTGCCGTTCGCGGACAACAGCTTTGACGCCGTGACGATGTCATTCGGGCTGCGCAACGTGTCGGGCGTCGAAGGTGCCCTGGGGGAGTTCCTCCGGGTGACCAGGCCCGGCGGCCGGCTGGTGGTGTGCGAGTTCAGCCAGCCGGTCAACGGCGCCTTCCGCAAGGTCTACTCCGAGTACCTCATGCGGTCGCTGCCCCCCATCGCCCGCAAGGTCAGCAGCAACCCCGAGTCCTACGTCTACCTCGCGGAGTCGATCCAGGCGTGGCCGGCGCAGCGAGCGCTCGCCGAGCGCGTCTCGTCGGTCGGCTGGAGCGAGGTCGGCTGGCGCAACCTGACCGGCGGCATCGTGGCGCTGCACCGGGCGGTGAAACCGGCTGCTTGACCTTGACCACTGGGTTAGGTTCGCCTAACTGGTGACCGGACGGCGGGTCGGGAATAGACTCCGCATTTGAAGTTCGTGAAGACGTTCACAAGCGTGTGAGGCAGGCGTGACAGACACCATCAGCGAGGCCGCCGGAGGCATCTCCGCAGGCCCACCCACCGAGACCGCCGACGTCATCGTCGTCGGTGCCGGTCCCGCGGGATCGGCCACCGCGGCATACCTCGCCATGGCTGGCCTGGACGTGCTCGTCCTGGAGAAGACGAACTTCCCGCGCGAGAAGGTCTGCGGCGACGGGCTCACCCCCCGGGCCGTCAAGGAGCTCATCACCCTCGGCATCCCCACGCCCGAGGACGACGGCTGGATCAAGAACCACGGCCTGCGGATCATCGGCGGCGGCATGCGCCTGTCCCTGCCCTGGCCCGACCTCGCGAGCTTCCCGCCCTACGGCCTGGTCCGGACGCGGCAGGACTTCGACGACATCCTCGCCAAGCACGCGGTGAAGCACGGTGCCCGCCTGCGCGAGGCCACCAACGTGACCGGTCCCATCCTCGACAGCAGGGGCGCCATCGTGGGCGTCACCGCCAGGGCGGTGGACGAGAAGGGCCGCGCCACCGGCCCAGAGCTCCGGTATGCCGCGCCGCTGGTCGTCGCCGCGGACGGCAACTCCTCGAGGCTGTCCCTGTCGATGGGCCGCGAGAAGCGTGAGGACCGCCCGATGGGTGTGGCCGTGCGCACCTACTACACGAGCCCCCGCCACGACGACGACTACCTCGAGTCCTGGCTCGAGCTGTGGTCCACCGACGACCACGGCAAGAAGGTGCTGCTGCCCGGCTACGGCTGGATCTTCGGCGTCGGCGACGGCACCTCGAACGTCGGCCTCGGGATCCTCAACACCTCCAGCGCGTTCGGCAAGACCGACTACAAGGACGTCATGCGTCGCTGGGTCGCGACGATGCCCGAGGACTGGACCTACAGCGACGAGACGATGGTCGGCCCGATCCGCGGCGCAGCACTGCCGATGGGCTTCAACCGACAGCCGCACTACGACAACGGCCTCCTGCTCGTCGGCGACGCCGGTGGCATGGTCAACCCGTTCAACGGTGAGGGCATCGCCTACGCAATGGAGTCCGGGCGACTGGCGGCCGAGGTGATCGCGCAGGCGTTCGCCCGCGGCACCGACGCCCAGCGCGAGCGCGTGCTGCAGTCCTACCCCAAGGTGATGGCCGACTCCTTGGGCGGTTACTACACGCTCGGGCGCTACTTCGCGAAGATGATCGGCAACCCCGAGATCATGCGGCTGGCCACCAAGTACGGCCTGCCCCGCACCACCTTGATGAAGTTCCTCCTGAAGGTGATGGCCAACCTCGCCGAGCCGCACGGCGGCGACGCGAGCGACCGCCTGATCGTGGCCATGTCGAAGATGGCGCCGGACGCATGACCCGGCGTGCATTCTCTGGCGGCCCCCCTAGGATTGGGCCGCACCGCAAGGACGCGAGCGGGGCCGCAGACGGCAGGGACGTCGGCAGCACCCACGGCAGTAGCGAGCACAGAAAGGGAGTGGCACGGCGATGAGCAATCCCTACGTCCCGTTGCTTTTCCTGTTGGCCATCGGTGGCGGCTTCGCCGTCTTCTCGGTCTTCGCCGCGGCGATCTCGGGACCCAAGCGCTACAACCGCGCCAAGCTGGACGCCTACGAGTGCGGCATCGAGCCGACGCCCCAGGCCATCGGCGGTGGGCGGGTGCCGATCAAGTACTACCTGACCGCAATGCTCTTCATCATCTTCGACATCGAGTCGGTGTTCCTCTACCCGTTCGCGGTGGCCTTCAACCAGCTCGGCCTCTTCGCACTCGTGGAGATGGTGCTGTTCATCCTGACCGTGTTCGTGGCCTACGCGTACGTGTGGCGCCGCGGCGGCCTCGAGTGGGACTGACGAGGACTAGGACCAAGTAATGGGAATCGAAGAGAAGCTGCCCGCTGGCTTCCTGCTGACCACGGTCGAGCAGGTCGCCGGCTACATGCGCAAGAGCTCGGTCTGGCCGGCCACGTTCGGCCTGGCGTGCTGCGCCATCGAGATGATGGCCGTCGGCACGCCCGACTACGACATCGCCCGGTTCGGGATGGAGCGGTTCTCCGCCACGCCGCGCCAGGCCGACCTGATGATCGTGGCCGGCCGGGTGAGCCAGAAGATGGCCCCGGTCGTCCGCCAGGTCTACGACCAGATGCCCGAGCCCAAGTGGGTCATCTCGATGGGTGTCTGCGCCAGCTCCGGCGGCATGTTCAACAACTACGCCATCGTGCAGGGGGTCGACCACATCATCCCGGTGGACGTCTACCTGCCCGGCTGTCCGCCCCGCCCCGAGATGCTGCTCAACGCGATCATCACGCTGCACGAGCAGATCCAGAACTCCAAGCTGGGCGTCAACCGCGTCGCAGCCGCCCGCGCGGCCGAGGCAGCTGCGCTGTCCGCCACGCCGACCCACCAGATGAAGGGCCTGCTCGCACAGGGGGCCGGCAGCGGTCACACGCACGCCCACGCCCACCTGCACGGCACCGACGTGGCACCCGGTGGTGCTGCATGAGCGACGAGACCAAGGACGCGCCGGCCGAGGACCCCAAGCAGGCCACCGCCAACAGCAGCATCGACGGCACGAAGGCCGACGACGCGGCTGCCGACAAGGGCGACGGCCCCGACCAGCCCGCTCCCGAGGCGGAGGCTGCGACGGTTGGCGTGCAGCCTGGCGAGGTCGTCGACCGCGAGACGGGGGACAACCTCCCCGCAGCGCCCGGCACCACGCCTGATCCCGTCGTGATCGGCGAGCGTCGCGGCATGTTCGGTGCTGCCGACACCGGTGACACCACGGGCTACGGCGGCATGGTCAGCCCGATCATGTTCCCCGGTGCGGCCGTCCGTCCCTACGGCAGCTACTTCGACGAGATCGCCGACCACCTCGAGCGCGGCCTCGTCGGTGGTGCCGCCTCCTACGGCGAGGCCATCGAGCGGGTCGTCGTCGACCGCGGTGAGATGACCCTCTTCGTCCGGCGTGAGGCCCTGCCGGCCGTCGCCCGCGCGCTGCGCGACGACCCGGCCCTGCGCTTCGAGATGTGCACCGGCGTCTCCGGGGTGCACTACCCGCACGAGGCCGACCGCGAGCTGCACGCCGTCTACCACTTCCTGTCCATCACCCACGGCGGTCGCCGGGTCCGCGTCGAGGTCACCGCACCCGACGCCGACCCGCACATCCCGTCGATCGTCGAGATCTACCCGGCGAACGACTGGCACGAGCGCGAGACGTGGGACATGTTCGGCATCGAGTTCGACGGGCACCCGTCGCTCACCCGCATCCTCATGCCCGACGACTGGCCGGGCCACCCGCAGCGGAAGGACTACCCTCTCGGCGGCATCCCCGTCGAGTACAAGGGCGCCACCGTCCCGCCGCCGGACCAGCGGAGGTCTTACAGCTGATGACGACTCACTCGACCAAGGACATCTACGCCACCTCGGGCGCCGACACGGCGGCCGCAGAAGGCGCCCACGTCTTCAACGCCACCGGCGGCGACTGGGACCAGCTCGTCGACGAAGCCGCTGCCCTTCACGAGGAGCGGATCGTCGTCAACATGGGTCCGCAGCACCCGTCGACGCACGGCGTGCTACGCCTCATCCTCGAGCTCGACGGCGAGACGGTGACCGAGACCCGCGCGGGGATCGGCTACCTGCACACCGGCATCGAGAAGAACATGGAGTTCCGCACCTGGACGCAGGGCGTGACGTTCTGCACCCGGATGGACTACCTCGCACCGCTGTTCAACGAGGCGGTCTTCTGCCTGGCCGTCGAGAAGCTGCTCGGCATCACCGACCAGATCCCCGAGCGGGCCAGCGTCATCCGCGTCCTGCTCATGGAGCTGAACCGCATCGGCTCGCACCTCGTCGCCCTGGCCACCGGTGGCATGGAGATGGGTGCGACCACGGTCATGACGGTGGGCTTCCGCGAACGTGAACGCATCCTCGCGATCCTGGAGATGGTCACGGGTCTGCGGATGAACCACGCGTTCATCCGCCCCGGCGGCGTGGCCCAGGACCTGCCGCCCGGCGCCATCGACAAGGTGCGTGACACGATTCCCTTGGTGCGCAAGGGACTTGGCGAGCTCGAGCTGTTGCTCAACGAGAACCCCATCCTCAAGGGTCGCACCGTAGACGTCGGCTACCTCGACCTCAGCGGCTGCATGGCGCTGGGCATCACGGGCCCGATCCTGCGATCCACAGGGCTGCCACACGACCTGCGCAAGCTGGACCCCTACTGCGGCTACGAGACCTACGACTTCGAGGTCATCACCCGCACCGAGTCCGACGCCTATTCCCGACTGCGGATCCGCATCGACGAGATGTACGAGTCGCTCAAGATCGCCGAACAGTGCATCGACCGGCTCCAGGCCAACTCCGGCCCGGTCATGGTCGAGGACAAGAAGATCGCCTGGCCGGCGCAGCTGGCCATCGGCGGCGACGGCATGGGCAACAGCCTCGACCACATCCGCGAGATCATGGGCACCTCGATGGAGTCCCTCATCCACCACTTCAAGCTGGTGACGGAGGGCTTCCGGGTCCCTCCGGGCCAGGTGTATGCCGCGGTGGAGAGCCCCAAGGGTGAGCTCGGCTGCCACGCGGTGTCCGACGGCGGGACGCGCCCCTACCGCGCGCACTTCCGGGACCCGTCGTTCAACAACCTGCAGGCCACGGCCGTGATGTGCGAAGGCAGCCAGATCGCCGACGTCATCGTCGCCGTCGCCTCGATCGACCCCGTCATGGGAGGCGTGGACCGCTGATGGCTGAGCACTATGGGATTCAGACCGCAGCGGGTCACCTCACGGTGGCGCCGGAGTCCAAGGAGCCGTATGCCGCGGACGTGCTGGCTGCGCTCCACGAGGACGCCGCGCTGGTCGTCGCGAAGTACCCGCAGAAGCGCTCGGCGCTGCTGCCGCTGCTGCACTTGGTGCAGTCGGTCGACGGCTACGTCACCGGGCGCGGGATCGACTTCTGCGCAGAGGTCCTCGAGCTGAGCACCGCCGAGGTGTCGGGCGTCGCGACGTTCTACACGCAGTACAAGCGGCACCCCAACGGCGAGTACACCGTCGGCATCTGCACCAACACGCTCTGCGCGATCATGGGCGGCGACCAGATCTGGGACGAGGTCTCCGAGCACCTCGGCATCGGCCACGACGAGACCACCCCGGACGGCAAGGTCACCCTCGAGCGGGTCGAGTGCAACGCCGCGTGCGACTTCGCCCCCGTGGTGATGGCCAACTGGGAGTTCTTCGACAACCAGACGCCCGAGTCGACCAAGACCCTCGTCGACGACCTGCGCGCAGGCAAGGACGTCAAGCCCAGCCGCGGCCCCAACAAGGTGTGCACCTTCAAGCAGGTCTCGCGCGTCCTCGCCGGGTTCCACGACGGCCTCGCCGATGAGGGCGTCGGCGCCGGACCGGCATCGCTCGAGGGCCTGAAGATCGCCAACGACCGCGGTTGGACCGCGCCCGACGGCAAGGCCGGGGAGTCGGCCAAGGCCGAGCAGCAGCCCGCGGCGACCTCCGACAAGACCGCAGCCGGACGGCATACCTCGACCGACAGTGCGGCCAACGCGCCCGACGAGCAGGCCGGCGACAAGCCGGCCACGTTGTTCGACGGCGACGACGCCAAGACCGACGGGAAGGCTGACTCATGAGCACCACGCTGACCCCGATCCTCACGAAGTTCTGGGACGACCCCCAGTCCTGGACGCTCGAGACCTACGAGCGCAACGAGGGCTACCAGGCGCTGAAGAAGGCGCTGGCCATGAAGCCCGCCGACCTCGTCCAGATGACCAAGGACTCGGGCCTGCGCGGCCGTGGCGGCGCAGGCTTCCCGACCGGCATGAAGTGGGGCTTCCTGCCCCCGCCGGACGGCGGCCCCCGCTACCTCGTGGTCAACGCCGACGAGTCCGAGCCGGGCACCTGCAAGGACATCCCGCTGATGATGGCGGCGCCGCAGTTCCTCATCGAGGGCTGCGTCATCACCTCGTTCGCGATCGGCTGCAACCACGCGTTCATCTACCTGCGTGGCGAGGTCGTGCACGTCTACCGGCGCCTGCTGCGCGCGGTGGAGGAGGCGTATGCCGCGGGTCACCTCGGCAAGAACATCCACGGCTCCGGCTTCGACCTCGACATCACCGTGCACGCGGGCGCCGGCGCCTACATCTGTGGCGAGGAGACCGCGCTGCTCGACAGCCTCGAGGGCCGTCGCGGACAACCGCGCCTCAAGCCGCCGTTCCCGGCCGTCGCGGGGCTCTACGCCCGCCCGACCGTGGTCAACAACGTCGAGTCGATCGCCTCGGTCCCGCCGATCCTGCTGCACGGCTCCGACTGGTTCTCCGGCATGGGCACCGAGAAGTCGCAGGGCTTCGGCATCTTCAGCCTCTCCGGTCACGTCAAGCGTCCGGGCCAGTACGAAGCGCCGCTCGGCATCACCCTGCGCGAGCTGCTCGACATGGCCGGCGGCATGCGCGACCCCAACAAGAAGCTCAAGTTCTGGACGCCCGGTGGCTCGTCCACCCCGCTGTTCACCGACGAGCACCTCGACACCCCGCTCGACTTCGAGTCGGTGGCCGCGGCCGGCTCGATGCTCGGCACCCGCGCGCTGCAGATCTTCGACGAGACCACCTGTGTGGTGCGCGCCGTCGACCGCTGGACCGACTTCTACAAGCACGAGTCCTGTGGCAAGTGCACCCCGTGCCGTGAGGGCACCTGGTGGCTCAAGCAGATCCTCGGCAGGCTCGAGCACGGACAGGGGTCCGAGGAGGACCTCGAGAAGCTGCTCGACATCTGCGACAACATCCTCGGCCGCAGCTTCTGCGCGCTCGGTGACGGTGCGACCAGCCCGATCACCAGCAGCATCCAGTACTTCCGCGAGGAGTACCTCGCCCACCTGACGCACGGCGGCTGCCCGTTCGACCGACGAGACTCCACCCTGTTCGCAAAGGATGCGGTGTCCGCATGAGCACCCCACGACGTTCTGTTCCCCCGCTTCGCTCCTCCACACAACGCCATGGGGACCCCGCATGACCGTGACCACGAGCCCCAGCGCGGGCGGCAACGCCGTCAGCTCCGGAGGCAACGCCTCGACCCCTGCGTCCGTCGACCTGGTGAACCTCACCATCGACGGGGTCGCGGTGTCGGTCCCCAAGAACACCCTGGTGATCCGTGCCGCCGAAGAGGTCGGCGTCCAGATCCCGCGGTTCTGCGATCACCCGCTCCTCGAGCCGGTCGGCGCCTGCCGCCAGTGCCTCGTCGACATCGCCACCCCCGGCCCCGACGGCACCCTGCGCCCGATGCCCAAGCCGCAGGCCTCGTGCACCATCACGGTGACCGAGGGCATGCAGGTCAAGACGCAGGAGACGTCCAAGGTCGCCGACAAGGCGCAGCAGGGCGTGATGGAGCTGCTGCTCATCAACCACCCGCTCGACTGCCCGGTTTGCGACAAGGGTGGCGAGTGCCCGCTGCAGAACCAGGCGATGAGCAACGGCCGCGCCAAGTCCCGCTTCGAGGACGTCAAGCGCACCTACCCCAAGCCGATCAACATCTCCTCGCAGGTGCTGCTCGACCGTGAGCGCTGCGTCCTGTGCGCCCGCTGCACCCGGTTCTCCGACCAGATCGCCGGTGACCCGTTCATCGCCCTCGTCGAGCGCGGTGCCCTGCAGCAGGTCGGCATCTACGAGGACCAGCCGTTCGAGTCCTACTTCTCGGGCAACACCGTCCAGATCTGCCCGGTGGGCGCCCTGACCGGTGCCGCCTACCGCTTCCGCAGCCGCCCGTTCGACCTGATGTCGACCAAGAGCGTCTGCGAGCACTGCGCCTCCGGCTGCTCCATCCGCACCGACCACCGCCGCGGCGCCGTGCTGCGCCGGATGGCGGTCAACGACGTGGCCGTCAACGAGGAGTGGAACTGCGACAAGGGTCGCTGGGCCTTCCAGTACGCCAGCACCGGTGACCGCTTCGAGTACCCGATGGTGCGTGACGAGGACGGCAACCTCCAGGTCGCCTCCTGGCCCGAGGCCCTGAGTGCCGCCGCGGCCGGACTTGCCGCCGCCAAGGGTGTCGGTGTGCTCACCGGCGGCCGGGTGTCCACCGAGGACGCCTACGCCTACGGCAAGTTCGCCCGCGCCGTGCTCGCCACCAACGACATCGACTTCCGCGCGCGCCCGCACTCCGCCGAGGAGGCCGACTTCCTGGCCTCCACGGTCGTGGCCACTGGGCCCCACGGGGCCGCCGTCACCTACGCCGAGCTCGAGACGGCCAAGACCGTGGTCCTCGTGGGCTTCGAGCCCGAGGAGGAGAGCCCGATCATCTTCCTGCGGCTGCGCAAGGCAGTGCGCCGCACCAAGACCGCCGTGTATGCCGTGGCGCCCTTCGAGACGCGCGGCCTCACCAAGCTGGACGGCACGCTCATCCCGTCCGCCCCCGGCACGGAGGCCGAGGTGCTGCGCGCCCTGGTCGACGGCGTCACCGGCGACGGGGCAGCGGCCAAGGCCGCCAAGGCACTCGAGGAGCCGGGGGCCATCGTGCTCGTCGGCGAGCGCCTCGCCACCGTGCCCGGTGCCCTGTCTGCAGCCGCGGCCCTGGCCACGTCCACCAGCACGCGCCTCGCCTGGGTGCCCCGTCGCGCCGGCGAGCGCGGCGCGCTCGAGGCCGGCGCGCTGCCGACGATGCTGCCCGGTGGCCGCCTGGTCGCCGACGCCACGGCGCGTGAGCAGGTCGCCGAGGTCTGGGACGTCGTCGGACTGCCGGATGCGCCCGGCCGCGACGGTGCCGGCATCCTCGAGGCAGCGACGACCGGTGGCATCAACGCCCTGGTCATCGGTGGCGTCGACGCTGCCGACCTTGCCGACGCCCACGCCGAG
The DNA here is from genome assembly GCF_006438965.1 of Pedococcus bigeumensis. Classification (GTDB taxonomy): domain Bacteria; phylum Actinomycetota; class Actinomycetes; order Actinomycetales; family Dermatophilaceae; genus Pedococcus; species Pedococcus bigeumensis_A. Next base: position 50,219 of record NZ_RCZM01000005.1, on the reverse strand, counting down.
GAAGCCCTCGCCAAGACCTTCGTGGTCTCGCTCGACTTCCGCCCCTCGTCGGTGACCGCTGTCGCCGACGTGGTGCTGCCCGTCGCTCCGCACGCGGAGAAGGGCGGCACCTTCGTCGACTGGGAGGGACGCCCGCGCACCTTCGAGGCGGCGCTGGACACGGCTGCCCAGTCCGACTACCGCGTCCTGGACATGCTCGCCAGCGAGATGGGCGCCTTCCTCGGCACCCGCACGCTCGCCGAGGTCCGTCGTGAGATGACCGCGCTCGGTCCCTGGACTGGCGAACGCCCGGCCGCCCCGACCGTCCCGACGGGCGACCTGCCCAGTGCCGGGACCGGCGAGCTCGTCCTGGCGACCTGGCACCACCTGCTCGACCGGGGTTCGCTGCAGGACGGCGAGCCGTTCCTCGCCGGCACCGCGCACAAGGCCTACGCCCGTGTCTCCGCCGCGACCGCCGAGACCTTCGGGCTCGTCGACGGCGACAAGGTCACCGTGTCCACCTCCGCCGGTTCGGTCTCCGCACCGGTTGCGGTCACCGACGGCATGGTCGACCACGTCGTGTGGCTGCCGACCAACTCCGACGGCTCCACCGTCCGCGCTGCCCTGGCTGCGGTCGCCGGTGACGTCGTGACCGTCACGAAGGGAGGCGCCCTGTGAGCACCCTGACGTATGCCGCGGACGCCGTCGCCGGCATACCCCACCTCGCGGTCGGGCTCGGCGCCCAGGCGCCGTTCGCCGACAACCCGAGCACCGACTTCAGCGACACCCCGTGGTGGCTGCACCTGGTCAAGGCGCTGCTGGTCTTCGTCTTCCTCCTCGTCAACACCCTGGTCGTCATCTGGTTCGAGCGGCGGGTGATCGGCCGGATGCAGCAGCGTCCCGGCCCCAACCGCACCGGTCCGTTCGGCCTGCTGCAGACCCTCGCCGACGGCGTGAAGCTGGCCCTCAAGGAGGACCTCACGCCCAAGAACGCCGACAAGGTGGTCTTCGCGCTGGCTCCGGCCCTCGCGGGCGCCATGGCGTTCGTGTCGTTCGCGATCATCCCGATGGGGCCGACGGTGTCGATGTTCGGCCACCGGACTCCGTTGCAGCTGACTGACATCCCGGTCGCCGTGCTGCTGGTGCTTGCCGTCGCCGGTGTCGGCGTCTACGGCATCGTGCTGGCCGGCTGGTCCTCGGGCTCGACCTACCCGCTGCTGGGTGGGCTGCGCTCCACCGCCCAGGTGATCTCCTACGAGATCGCCATGGGGCTGTCGCTCGTCGCGGTGTTCCTCTACTCCGGCTCGATGTCGACCTCGCAGATTGTCGGCGCCCAGAAGGACCTCTGGTACATCCTGCCGCTGGTCCCGAGCTTCCTCGTCTACGTCGTGACGATGGTCGGCGAGACCAACCGCCTGCCGTTCGACCTCGCCGAGGGTGAGGGCGAGCTGACCGGTGGCTTCCACACCGAGTACTCGTCACTGAAGTTCGCGATGTTCTTCCTCGGTGAGTACGTCAACATGTTCACCGTCTCGGCCCTGGCCACGACGATGTTCCTCGGTGGCTGGATGGCCCCTCCCGGAATCGCCGCCATCAACGACGGCATGTTCAACCACGGCTGGTGGGGACTGCTCTGGTTCGTCATCAAGCTCTGGGTCTTCATGTTCTTCTTCGTCTGGCTGCGCGGCTCGCTGCCCCGTGTCCGCTACGACCAGTTCATGCGGTTCGGCTGGAAGTTCCTCATCCCGGTCACCCTGACCTGGGTCGTCGTAGCCTCGTTCATGAAGGCGAGCCAGCTCGGCTTCATCGACGGACCGAAGGTCACCTTCAACGGGCGTGAGTTCCCGGTCGTCAGCATCGCTTTCGTCGTGGTCCTCGCTGGTGCCGTCCTGGTCATCGCCTGGCTGCGCGACAACCGCAAGATCGAGCAGGACGCCGTCCGCAACGCCCCGCCGCCCGAGGAGATCGACCCCTTCGCCGGTGGCTACCCGGTGCCACCGCTGCCGGGACAGCGGCTCAAGGAGCCGTCCCTCGCCATCGGCGACCGCGCCACCGACGCTTCGACGCAGAAGGAGGCCACTCGTGGCTGACGACAAGAAGAAGCCCGGGTTCCTCGCCGACCTCTTCGCCCCGGTGGGCGGTTTCGGCGTCACCTTCGCGACGATGTTCCGCAAGCTGGAGACCGAGGAGTACCCCGAGGAGAAGCGGCCGACCCAGCCGCGCTACCACGGACGTCACCAGCTCAACCGGCACGCCGACGGGCTCGAGAAGTGCGTCGGGTGCGAGCTGTGCGCGTGGGCCTGCCCCGCGGACGCGATCCTCGTCGAGGGTGCTTCCAACGACGACTCCGAGGGCGGCTCCGGCCGGTTCTCTCCCGGCGAGCGTTACGGACGCGTCTACCAGATCAACTACCTGCGCTGCATCTTCTGCGGGCTGTGCATCGAGGCCTGCCCGACGCGCGCCCTCACGATGACCAACTTCTACGAGCTGGCCGACAACAACCGCGCCGACCTCATCTTCACCAAGGAGCAGCTGCTCGCACCGCTCCAGGAGGGCATGCTCCCGGCGCCGCACCCGATGGTCGACGGTCTCGAGGAGCGCGACTACTACCAGGGCAAGGTGGCCCGGGCGACGCCCGAACAGGAGGCCTGGGTGAAGGAGCACGACGCCCAGCCCGAGGACGGACTGGCCCCGAGTGGCGACCCTGTCGAAGGAGTGGACACCGTGACGACCCGACAGGTCGGCCGCGACACCACCGAGGCGGTGCGCCGATGACAGGCCTGGGTGAGCAGATCATGTTCTGGATCCTCGCGCCGATCAGCGTCCTCGGGGCGCTCGGCCTGATCTTCGCCAAGAAGGCCGTCCACGCCGCGCTCGGCATGGCCCTGGTGATGATCAACCTCGGCATCTTCTACATCGCGCAGGAGGCGGACTTCCTCGGCATCATCCAGATCTTCGTCTACACCGGCGCGGTGATGATGCTGTTCCTCTTCGTGCTGATGCTCGTCGGCGTGGACTCCTCGGACTCGCTGGTCGAGACGCTCAAGGGCCAGAAGTGGGCGAGCCTGCTGCTCGCCTTCGGCCTGGCAGCCCTGCTCTTCACCGCCATCGGGCGGGCCACGTTCGCACCGATGAAGGGTCTGGCCAGCATCAACGAGAGCACCGGCAACGTGTCCGGGGTCGCGGAGCTGATCTTCGGCAAGTACGTCTGGACCTTCGAGATCACCTCGGCCCTGCTGATCACCGCCGCCCTCGGCGCCATGGTGCTCGCACACCGCGAGCGGATCGGCGCCAAGCCGAGCCAGCGCGCGTGGTCCGAGCGCCGCGTGCTGGAGAACCGCAACGTCGCAGGCCTCCCGGCTCCCGGTGTCTACGCCCGCAGCAACGCGGTCGACACCCCGGCCCTGCTGCCCGACGGCAGCCCGAGCGAGCTGTCCGTCTCCCGGGTGCTCACCGCGCGTGAGCAGAACGTCGCCCCGGAGCGACACATCGAGTCCGAGCACGACATCGAGCACGAGATCGAGGAGGGCTCGCAGCGATGAACCTCGTCAACTACATCTACCTCGCGACCCTGTTGTTCGCGATCGGCGGCGCCGCCGTGCTGATGCGGCGCAACGCCATCATCGTGTTCATGGGTGTCGAGCTGATGCTCAACTCGACCAACCTGATGTTCGTCACGTTCTCCCGGATGCGCGGCAACCTCGACGGCCAGGTGATCGCCCTGTTCGTCATGGTGGTCGCCGCTGCCGAGGTCGTCGTGGGACTGGCCATCATCATGGCCATCTTCCGTGCCCGCCGGTCGGCCTCGGTCGACGACGCCAACCTGCTGAAGCTGTAGAAGGAGCCACCAGGTGACCTCCCTCGCCCACCTCGCCACCGCCGACGGTGCCGCTCACGCGGCCACCGGCGTCACGGCATACGCCTGGCTCTTGGTAGCCCTCCCGCTGCTCGGCGCTGCCGTGCTGCTTGTCGGTGGCCGCGCCACCGACAAGTGGGGGCCGCTGTTCGCCGTCGCGATGTCGTGGGCGGCCTTCGTCGTCGGCCTCGTCGTCTGGATCTCGATGGTCGGTCGCGGAGGTGAGGACCGGGCCGCCCACATCCACCTGTTCAACTGGGTGCCGGCCGGGTCGTTCAACCTCGACGCTGGGATGCTCGTCGACCAGCTGTCGGTGACGTTCGTGCTGCTGGTGACCTTCGTCGGGTCGCTCATCCACGTCTACTCGCTCGGCTACATGGAGCACGACCCGGACAAGCGCCGGTTCTTCGCCTACCTCAACCTGTTCGTGGCCGCGATGCTGCTGCTGGTGCTGGCCGACTCCTACCTGCTGCTCTACGTCGGTTGGGAAGGCGTGGGCCTGGCGTCCTACCTGCTCATCGGGTTCTGGAACCACAACCCGGCCTATGCCACCGCCGCCAACAAGGCGTTCGTCGTCAACCGCGTCGGTGACTTCGGCCTGTCCGTCGGCATCATGATCATGTTCGCGGCGTTCGGCACGGTCACCTTCGCGGGCGTCCAGCAGGCTGCGGAGGGCGGCGCGGGTGAAGGGGTGCTCACGGCGATCGGCCTGATGCTGCTCCTCGGTGCCTGCGGCAAGTCGGCGCAGTTCCCGCTTCAGAGCTGGCTCGGCGACGCCATGGCTGGTCCCACGCCGGTGTCGGCCCTGATCCACGCCGCGACGATGGTCACCGCCGGTGTCTACCTCGTCGTGCGCAGCAGCTTCGTCTTCGACCACGCGCCCAACGCCCAGCTGTGCGTCGTCATCGTCGGTGCGATCACGCTCGTCTTCGGAGCTGTCGTCGGTTGCGCCAAGGACGACATCAAGAAGGCCCTGGCGGCCTCGACGATGTCGCAGATCGGCTACATGATGCTGGCGGCCGGGCTCGGTCCGGTCGGTTACGCCTTCGCGATCTTCCACCTGCTGACCCACGGCTTCTTCAAGGCCGGCATGTTCCTCGGCGCGGGATCGGTCATGCACGGCATGGACGACCAGGTCGACATGCGCCGCTTCGGCGGGCTGTCCGGCGCCATGAAGATCACCTGGCTGACCTTCGGGCTCGGCTGGCTGGCGATCCTCGGTGTCCCGCCGTTCTCGGGCTTCTGGTCCAAGGACAAGATCATCGAGGCCGCGTTCATCGGCGAGGGCTGGCGGCCGTGGGTCTTCGGCGGCGCCGCGCTCATCGGTGCCGGCATCACCGCCTTCTACATGTCCCGCCTGTTCTTCATGACCTTCCACGGCAAGAAGCGCTGGACCGAGGAGGTGCACCCGCACGAGTCACCCCGCACCATGACCATCCCGATGATGGTGCTGGCCGTCGGCTCCGCCCTGCTCGGACTGGTCCTGTCGATCGGCGGCACGTTCACCACCTGGCTCGAGCCGGTGGTCGGAGCCCACGAGGAGGGCGAGCACCCGGTCCTGCCGGTGTGGTCGCTGATGACGCTGACCCTGCTGCTGGTCGCCGGCGGCATCGCCCTGGCGTGGATGCGCTACTGGCGCGACGAGGTGCCGCAGGCTCAGCCCGCGGGCTCGCTGGTCACCAAGGCAGCGCGCCGTGACCTCTACCAGGACGACGTCAACGAGGGAGTCTTCATGCGGCCCGGTGTCCACCTCACCCGCGCGCTGGTCTTCGCCGACAACCGCGGCATGGACGGCGCGGTCGGTGGTCTGGCCGCGTTGGTCGGTGGCACGTCCAGCCGGCTGCGTCGCCTCCAGAACGGCTTCGCACGCTCGTACGCCCTGACGATGCTCTTCGGCGTCGTCGCGATCCTCGGTGCCATGTGGGTGATCCAGTGATGACGAACTTCCCCTGGCTGACCGTGATCGGGCTGATCCCGCTCATCGGTGCTGCCGTCGTGGCCGGGCTACCTGTTGGGCTGACCGACCGCGCCAAGCACGTCGCCCTCGGCTTCTCGCTGGTCACGCTGGTGTTCGGCATCGCCGCGGCCCTGCAGTTCGAGAACGGCTCGACCGCGCAGTTCCAGCTCACCGAGCAGCACGAGTGGATCCCGCAGTTCGGGGTGTCCTACGCGCTCGGCGTCGACGGCATCGCGCTCGTCATGATCCTGATGGCCCTGGTCCTGACGCCCATCTGCATCCTGGCCGCGTGGCACGACGTGCCCGAGGGTGGCAAGCGCGAGAAGAACTACTTCGCGCTGATGCTCGTGCTGGTCACCTTCATGGTCGGCGTCTTCGCGGCCACCGACGTGTTCCTGTTCTACGTCTTCTTCGAGGCGATGCTCATCCCGGTCTACTTCCTCATCGGCTCCTTCGGGGGTTCGCGCAGGCAGTATGCCGCGGTGAAGTTCCTGCTCTTCTCGCTCGCGGGTGGACTGGTCATGCTGGTGGGCGTCATCGCGCTCTACCACTACGGTCCGGGTGGGTCCGATGGCTTCCTCGTGTCCAAGCTGACCGGGCTGCACCTCGGAGCGACGCCCGAGCGGCTCATGTTCGTGGCCTTCTTCATCGCCTTCGCCGTCAAGGCGCCGATGTGGCCGGTCCACACCTGGCTCCCGGACGCCGCCACCGAGGCCCGGCCCGCGACCGCGGTGCTGCTCGTCGGCGTGCTGGACAAGGTCGGCACCTACGGGATGATCCGGTTCTGCCTCCAGCTGTTCCCGGAGGCGTCCAAGTGGGCGACGCCGGTGGTGCTGGTCCTCGCGGTCATCTCGATCCTCTACGGCGCGCTGCTCGCGATCGGCCAGACCGACATCATGCGCCTGATCGCCTACACCTCGGTCAGCCACTTCGGCTTCATCGTGCTCGGCATCTTCGCGCTGACGACGACCGGTGGTGCGGGCTCGACGCTCTACATGCTCAACCACGGGTTCTCGACCGCCGCCCTGTTCCTCATCGGGGCCATGCTGGTCGCCCGTCGAGGCAGCAAGCGGATCCCCGACTTCGGTGGCTGGCAGCGGGTGACGCCCGGCCTCGCCGGTGTCTTCCTGGTGGCCGGTCTGTCGGGTCTGGCGCTGCCCGGGTTGAGCTCGTTCATCTCCGAGATCATGGTGCTCGTCGGGACGTTCCAGCGTTACCCGGCGGCCGCGGTCATCGCGACGGCGGGCATCGTGCTGGCCGCTCTCTACATCCTGCTGATGTTCAAGCGGATGATGACCGGGCCGAAGCCGGAGCTCGACGCCCCGGTGCGCGACATCACGCTGCGCGAGAAGCTCGTCGTGGCCCCCCTGATCGCGGCGTTCCTCGTGCTCGGGTTCTACCCCAAGCCGGCTCTCGACATGCTCAACCCGGCGGTGTCCAAGACGCTGCACTTCGTCGGCGTCACCGACCCGGCCCCTACCTCCGCTGCTGACGGGAGCACGAAGTAATGCCCGCCATGACGGTCCTGTCCACGCCGATGCTTGCCACCGCCTTCAAGGCCGCCGACGTCGACTACGGCGCCATCGCCCCGATGCTCATCGTCATCGCCGGGGCCATGCTCGGCGTGCTGGTCGAGGCCTTCGCCCCGCGTCGGCTGCGCCACACGATCCAGGTCAGCCTGGCACTGGTGTCGCTCGTCGCTGCCTTCGTCGTCCTCGTGACGGTGTCGACCCAGCAGGCGCACCGCGGCGGGACGCTGGCCCAGGCGGTCATCATCGATGGCCCCGCGCTGTTCCTGCAGGGCGCCATCCTGGCGATGGCGGCGCTCGGCATCCTCACCATGGCCGAGAAGTTCGGCGGCCAGGGCGCTGACGCGTTCACCCCCATGGGTGCGGCCGTCCCCGGGTCACCGCACGAGGCGGCCGCGCTGCGCGCCGGGATGGCGACCAGCGAGGTCTTCCCGCTGACCCTGTTCTCGGTCGTCGGCATGCTGCTGTTCCCTGCCGCGGGCGACCTGCTGACCATGTTCGTCGCGCTCGAGGTCCTGTCGCTGCCGCTCTACCTGCTGTGCGGGCTGGCGCGTCGTCGCAGGCTGCTGTCGCAGGAGGCGTCGCTCAAGTACTTCCTGCTCGGTGCCTTCAGCTCGGCCTTCTTCCTCTTCGGTGCCGCCCTGCTGTACGGCTACGCCGGCTCGCTCTACCTCGCCGACATCGCCACCGCGGTCACCGCCGCCAACGGCGCACTCGAGGGTCTCCTGCTGCCGGGTGTGCTCCTGGTGCTCATCGGCCTGCTGTTCAAGGTCGGCGCGGTGCCGTTCCACTCGTGGACCCCCGACGTCTACCAGGGTGCTCCGACCCCGGTGACCGGCTTCATGGCCGCGTGCACCAAGGTCGCCGCCTTCGGCGCGATCCTGCGCGTGGTCTACGTCGGCGTCGAGGCCAACCGGTGGGACTGGCGCGGTGGCGTGATCGCCGTCGCCGCCCTGACCATGGTCGTGGGTGCGGTCCTGTCCGTCACCCAGACCGACGTCAAGCGGCTGCTGGCCTACTCCTCGATCGCGCACGCCGGGTTCATCCTGGTCGCCGTGCTGTCCTTCGACAAGACCGGCGTCTCGGGCACGATGTTCTACCTCGTGGCCTACGGCTTCATGACGATCGCGGGCTTCGCCGTGGTGTCCCTCGTGCGCCAGGGTGGGTCCGAGGCGTCACATCTGTCGCAGTGGGCAGGCCTCGGGCGCAACCACCCCGTGGTCGCCGGAGTCTTCGCGTTCCTGCTGCTGGCCTTCGCGGGCATCCCGCTGACGTCCGGCTTCGCCGCGAAGTATGCCGCGTTCTCGCCGGCCATCTCGTTCGGCGGCCGCTCAGGGGTGGCCCTGGTCATCATCGGTGTCATCTGCAGCGTGATCACGGCGTTCGTCTACGTCCGGCTGATCGTGCTCATGTACTTCACCGACCCGCCGGCCGGTGAGGCAGTGGTGGCCGAGACGGCGTCGCCGTTCACGACGATCGCGATCACGATCGGCACGCTGGTGACGCTGGTGCTCGGTGTCCTGCCGTCGCAGACCCTCGACCTCGCCGAGCGGTCGTCGCAGTTCCTCGTCAGATGATGCGCGTCAGATGAGCCCGACCCCTCCGGTCATCGTCCTGCCAGGCACGTCGGAAGCGCTCTCCGCGCGCCTGCAGGACGGGCTGGCCGAAGTCGACGCGCTGCTGCGGCGGGAGGTCGACCACGACGACGTGTTCATCGCCGAGGCCAACACCCACCTCATCGAGGCCGGCGGCAAACGGTTCCGGCCGATGCTGACGCTGCTGGCCTCCGAGCTGGGGACCGGCATCAACGCGGAGGTCATCGCCTCCGCAGCCGGGGTCGAGCTGACCCACGTCGCGTCGCTGTGCCACGACGACGTCATGGACGAGGCCGATGTCCGCCGTGGTGCCCCCAGCGCCAACGCGAAGTACGGCAACTCCACGGCCATCCTCGTGGGCGACATGCTCTTCGGCACCGCGTCGTCGATCATTGCCGACCTGGGCGCCGACGCCGTGAGGATCCAGGCGCAGACCTTCGTGCGACTGTGCGCCGGGCAGATCCGCGACGACCGGCCGAGCCCGCGCGGGCAGGACCCGGTCGACTACTACCTCGGGGTGCTCGCCGACAAGACCGGGGTGCTGATCGCGACGGCCGCCCGCTACGGCGCGATGTTCTCCGGGTGCGACGCGCAGACCGTCGAGATCATGCGTGAGTACGGCGAACGCCTCGGCATGGCCTTCCAGCTCGCCGACGACCTCATCGACGTCTCGTCCGAGGCCGAGGACCTGGGCAAGACCCCGGGCACGGACCTGCGCGAGGGCAAGCGGACGCTCCCCGTGCTCTATGCCCTTGCCTCGACCGATCCGGCCGATGCGCGGCTCCGCGAGCTGCTGCAGTCCGAGCTGCGTGACCAGGCGCTGCTCGACGAAGCCCTGGCCCTGTTGCGGGCCCACCCGGCGATGGAACAGGCCCGCGAGCACACCGCGGCCGTGGCCAAGGCCGCGCAGGACGTCCTCGACCCGCTGCCCGACAGCGAGGCCAAGGCGGCCCTGCGAGCGCTGGCCACCAGCGTCGTCACCCGCGTCGGCTGACCGGGCACAGAAGTCCGGGGCTTTGGCGCCGATGGAGGTGACCCGTCGGTAGGGTCGGGCGTGTGACCCTCCCTTGGGATCGTGCGACCGCCACCGTTCAACCACCGTTCGCGGTCGTCGACCTCGACGCCTTCGATGCCAACGCCACAGATCTCGAGCGCCGCGCTGCGGGGTTGCCGATCCGGGTGGCGTCCAAGTCGGTCCGGTGCCGCAGCCTCCTGTCGCGTGCGCTGGCCCGACCCGGCTTCGCCGGGGTGATGTCGTATGCCGTGCCGGAGGCCCGCTGGCTGGTCGAGGAGGGCTTCGAGGACATCTACGTGGCGTACCCCAGCGTGGATCGGGCCGCGCTGGCCGGTGTCGCCGCGGATGCGCGGACGGCAGCCGAGGTGACCCTCACCGTCGACTCCGTCGAGCACGTGGAGTTCCTCGCCGGCCTGGACCGACCGCACGGGTTGCGGGTGGCCCTCGACATCGACGCGTCGCTGCGGATCGGCCGCGTCCACCTCGGCGTCCGTCGCTCACCGCTGCGCGAGCCCGCTGATGCGGTGGCCCTGGCGCAGGCCGCCGCCGCCGCAGGGCTGTCGGTCGTCGGGCTGATGTTCTACGACGCCCAGATAGCCGGGCTGCCTGACTCCTCACCAGCGGTGCGGCTGGTCAAGAAGCAGTCGGCCGAGTCGCTGCTCCAGCGCCGCGGCGAGGTCGTCGCTGCCGTACGCGAGGTGGCGGACCTGGACTTCGTGAACGGCGGGGGGACGGGTTCGCTGCACGTCACGGGTCAGGATCCGGCCGTGACCGAGCTGGCGGCCGGGTCCGGGTTGTACGGCCCGACCCTGTTCGACGGCTACGACGACTTCAGCCCGCAGCCTGCAGCGGCCTTCGCCCTACCGGTGGTCCGCCGGCCGGGCCCCGGCTTCGTCACCGCCTTTGGTGGAGGCTACGTGGCATCCGGGCCGCCGGGGTGGTCGCGCGTGCCCGCCCCTTTCGGTCGCGCTGGCGTCAAGCTGGTCAAGTCGGAAGGGGTTGGCGAGGTGCAGACTCCCTTGCAGGGCAAAGGTGTTCGCGACCTCAAACTGGGCGACAGGGTCTGGTTCCGCTATGCCAAGGCAGGGGAGATGTGCGAGCGGTTCGACGCGCTTCACCTCGTCCGTGGTGACCAGCTGGTCGAGACGGTCCCGACCTACCGGGGTGAGGGGAAGAACTTCGGATGACGTGGACCAACTGGGCCGGCAACCAGACCAGCCACCCGGTCGAGGTCGCCTCGCCCCGTCGCCCTGACGAGGTGTCGGCGGCGATCCTGCGTGCGCAGGCACGCGGCATACCCGTTAAGGCGGTGGGTGCCGGGCACTCGTTCACGGCGGTGGCCGCCACGGACGGCCTCCAGCTGCGCCTCGACCAGCTGAGCGGCATCACCCACGTCGACCGTGAGCTCGGCCGCGTCCGGGTGCTGGGTGGCACCCCCCTGCACGTCCTCAACCCCGCGTTGCACGCCCTCGGGCTGGCGCTGCCGAACCTCGGTGACATCGACCGGCAGTCCGTCGCCGGCGCGATCTCGACCGGCACGCACGGCACCGGGATCCGGCTGCAGGGCATCGCTGCTGCCGTCTCGGGGCTCACCCTGGCGCTGGCAGACGGTTCGCTGCTGGAGTGCTCGGCCTCGGTCGAGCCCGACACCTTCCAGGCGGCCCGGGTGGGGTTGGGTGCGCTCGGGGTCATCACCGAGGTCGAGCTCCAGTGCGTGCCGGCTTTTCGGTTGCACGCCAACGAGTTCGGCGCCGACCTGTTCGAGGTGCTCGAACGCATTGAGGAGGACGTGGACACCCACGACCACGTCGACATGCACTGGTTCCCGCTGACCGACCGGGTCCTCGTCAAGCACAACGACCGTGTCGACGCCGGCCATCCCGGTACGCCGCTGCCGCGCTGGCGCGCCGCCCTCGACGACGACCTGCTCTCCAACCGGCTCTTCGAGGCGACCAACCGTGGTGCGACTCGCTGGCCCGGGGTGGTCCCGCGGCTCAACGCGGTGAGTGCGCGACTGCTCGGCGCACGGGAGTACACCGACGACTCGTGGCGCGTCTTCGTCGCCGAGCGCAAGGTGCGCTTCAGGGAGAGCGAGTATGCCGTGCCGCGGGCTGCGGTCGCGGATGTCATTGTGGCCGTGCGGAACTGGCTGGAGCAGCATCGCGCGCCGCTGACCTTCCCGCTGGAGATCCGCTTTGTCGGGGCAGACGACATCTGGCTGTCGACCGCGTACGAGCGGGAGAACGCCTATATCGCGATCCACCAGTACCACCGGATGGACGACTATGGAGCGTTCGCCGCCTTCGAGGCGATCGTGGCCGAACATGCCGGGCGGCCGCACTGGGGCAAGCTGCACACCCTCGATGCCGATCGGCTGCGGGAGCTCTATCCGCGCTTCGGCGACTTCCTTGCGGTGCGCGACCGCCTCGACCCCGAGCGCCGGTTCGCCAACGCCCACCTGGACCACGTCCTCGGCCGGTGACACCGCTCGTGGCTAGCCTCGCAGCATGACGACCAACCCCTACGCTGCCGACGAGAAGACCACGCTCCTGGCAGCCCTGCAGAGCCATCGTGACGTGATGTTGTGGAAGCTGGATGGGTTGCCGGACCACAAGATCCGTCGGGCGATGGTGCCTAGCGGCACCAACTTGGTCGGCCTGGTCAAGCACCTGGCCAATGCGGAGTACGGCTGGTTCTGCGAGACCTTCGGCCGTCCTACGGAGCCGCTGACCGACATCTCACAGGACCCTGAGGCGGACATGCGTGCGGCCGACGGTGAGACCACCGAGGAGATCGTGGCCTTCTACCGACGTGCTTGGGCGGCGGCTGATGCGGCGATCCTCGAGCTGCCGCTCGACGAGACCGGCACCTCGTACTCCGGCAAGACGGTGAGCCTGCGCTGGGTTCTGGTCCACATGATCGAGGACACGGTGCGCCACGCCGGTCACGCCGACATCCTCCGCGAGCTGATCGACGGAGGCACCGGCCACCACGTCCCGGGCTAGCACCAGGGCCGGGACCTCGAGGCAACTCTCAGGGCAATGCTGCGGCGGTGTCCGGTCGACCGCGTCGAGGCAGGTTGCGGAGTGAGTCAAAGCTCAACACTGCCAACGCGATCCACACGATGCCGAAGCCGATCCACCGGGTCCCGGACATGTGCTCGTCGAGGAGCAGGACGCCGCAGAGCAGCTGGAGCACCGGCGTGATGAACTGCAGCAACCCGATCGTGACGAGCGGGACACGACGCGCGGCTGCCGCGAAGAGCAGCAGCGGGGTGGCCGTCGCGACCCCGGCCGCCACCAGCAGCGCGGTGTGCCAGCCGCCGTCGGTGGTGAACGTGGTGTCCCCACGGCCGGTCAGCACGACGAGCATGACCACTGCGACCGGCGCGAGCACCGCAGTCTCGGCTGTGAGGGAGTGCATGGCCTCCAGTGACGCCCCGACCTTCTTCTTCACCAGGCCGTAGAGCCCGAACGACATCGCCAGGCTGATCGCGATGACCGGCACCGAGCCAGCCGCGATGCTGAGGTAGATACCGGCGACGGCACCGATCGCGACGGCCACCCACTGCAGTGGCCGGAGCCGCTCGCGCAGGACGACGACACCCAGGGCGACGGTGACGATCGGGTTGAGGAAGTAGCCAAGGGCAGCCTCGGTGGTCTTCCCGTTGAGCACCGACGCCACGTAGATCACCCAGTTCACCGCGATGAGCAGCGCTGCCGCGGTGACGGCGAGTCCCAGGCGTGGGCGCTGCCACAGCTGGCGGGCCCACGCCAGGTCTCGGCGCACGAGCAGCACGAGCGCGCAGAGCAGCAGGGTCCAGAGGATGCGGTGCGACAGGATCTCCCACGCGCCCGCGGGTTTCAGCGCAGCGAAGTAGAGGGGGAAGATCCCCCAGATCGCATAGGCGAGCAGCCCGTATGCCGCGCCGCGCCGTTCGTCGTCGTGACCCACCTAAGTGCGTGGCAGGGGTGCGAGCCGGGTCGAGTGGCCACGACACGCTGGTGGGTCCCACTCGAGCTCAGCGTGTCGTGGCCACTCGACCGGCATCGTCACGCGACGGTCCAGGTGTCGCGCCCGTGGATCAGCTCGTCCAGGTCGGCGTCGGTCGGGCGACCACCCGCGGTGTCGATGGCCGCATCGACCTGGGCGCGGACGAGGTCGTCGTAGGTCGGCCGCGTCACGCTGCGGAAGATGCCCATCGGTACGTGCGTCATCTGTGGGGAGTCGAGCCGGGACAGGGCGAAAGCCTGGGTCGGGTCGGTCGCGCCCGCGTCGTGGACCACCACGTCGCGCCCCTGCGCCGCTGCCTGGGGGACGAACTCCATCGAGCCACCCGCACCCCGGACGAGGAGCTGGCGGTCACCCTCGGGGCCGACACCGACGGGCTGGCCGTCGGCGAGGTGGACGATCCGGGCCTCCTGCTCGGAGCGGTCCTTGATGAGGTCGAACGCGCCGTCATTGAAGATCGGGCAGTTCTGGTAGATCTCGACCAGGGACGTGCCTCGGTGCTCGGCCGCGGCGCGCAGGATCTCGGTGAGATGCTTGCGGTCCGTGTCGGTCGTCCGCGCGACGAACGAGGCTTCGGCGCCCAGCGCCAGGGACACCGGGTTGAACGGGTGGTCGACCGACCCCATCGGGGTGGACTTGGTGACCTTGCCGACCTCGGAGGTCGGTGAGTACTGGCCCTTGGTCAGGCCGTAGATCTGGTTGTTGAACAACAGGATCGTGAGGTTGACGTTGCGGCGCAGCGCGTGGATGAGGTGGTTGCCACCGATGGACAGGGCGTCCCCGTCGCCGGTGACGACCCACACCGACAGGTCGGGTCGGCTGGTCGCGAGCCCGGTGGCGATGGCGGGTGCCCGGCCGTGGATCGAGTGCATGCCGTAGGTGTCGAGGTAGTAGGGGAACCGCGACGAGCAGCCGATCCCGGAGACGAAGACGGTGTTCTCGCGCTTGAGGCCGAGCTCGGGCAGGAACCCCTGCACAGCGGCGAGGATCGCGTAGTCGCCGCAGCCGGGGCACCAGCGCACCTCCTGGTCGGAGGTGAACTCCTTCTTGGTCTGCTTCGCGGCGTCGTCGGCGAGGCGGGGCACACCGGCGGTGCCGCTGCGAACGCCGATGGACGGCATACCAAGCTCGGTGGTCATGCGGTTCCTCGATCGGTGGGTACGGGTTCGGCCGGGATCTCGTCTCCCGCGGCGGCCGTGAGCGACACGATCGCGTCGGCGAGCTCGACGGTGGTGAACGGGAGCCCGCGCACCTGGGTGAAGGAGTGCACGTCGACGAGGAACTTGGCGCGCAGCAGCATGGCGAGCTGGCCCATGTTCATCTCGGGGACGAGCACAGTGTCGTAGCGACGCAGCACCTCACCGGTGTTGGCCGGGAACGGGTTGAGGTGGCGCAGGTGGGCGGTCGCGACGGTGGCGCCGGTGTTGCGCACGCTGCGCGCGGCGGCTGCGATCGGGCCGTAGGTCGACCCCCAGCCGAGGACGAGCACGCTGGCCTCGCCACTCGGGTCGTCGACCTCGAGGTCACCGATGGTGTCGGCGATCCGCTCGACCTTGGCGGCCCGCAGGCGGGTCATCAGGTCATGGTTGTCGGGGTCGTAGGAGATGTTGCCGGTGATGTTGGCCTTCTCGATGCCGCCGATGCGGTGCTCGAGACCGGGGGTGCCGGGCACCGCCCACGGGCGGGCCAGCGTCTTCTCGTCGCGGAGATAGGGGTGGAAGACCGGCTCACCCTTGTCGTCGGTGTCGTTGGGCTCGGTCGCGAACTCGACCGTCAGGTCGGGCAGCTCGGCGACCGCCGGGATCGACCAGGGCTCCGAACCGTTGGCGAGGTAGCCGTCGGACAGCAGGAAGACAGGTGTGCGGTAGGTCGTCGCGATCCGCACCGCCTCGATCGCGGCATCGAAGCAGTCGGCAGGTGACTTCGGGGCGATGATCGGCACCGGTGACTCGCCGTTGCGGCCGAACATCGCCTGCAGCAGGTCGGACTGCTCGGTCTTGGTCGGCAGGCCGGTCGAGGGTCCGCCACGCTGGACGTCCACGATGACGAGGGGCAGCTCGAGCGAGACGCCCAGGCCGATCGTCTCCGACTTGAGGGCGACGCCCGGGCCCGACGTGGTGGTCACGCCGATGGCACCGCCGAACGAGGCTCCGAGGGCCGCGCCGATCCCGGCGATCTCGTCCTCGGCCTGCAGCGTGGTCACGCCGTAGCGCTTGAGCCCGGACAGGGTGTGCAGGATGTCGGACGCGGGAGTGATCGGGTATGAGCCGAGCACGAGGGGGATGCCGGCGCGGTGCGAGGCGGTGACCAGGCCGAGCGCGAGAGCGGCGTTGCCGGTGATGTTGCGGTAGGTGCCGGGCGCCATCTTGGCCGGGGCGATCTCGTAGGAGACGACGAAGTCCTCGGTCGTCTCGCCGTAGTTCAGACCGGCTCGCAGCGCCGTGAGGTTGGCGGCGAGGATGTCGGGCTTGGAGCCGAACTTCTTCTCCAGGAACGACTCCGTGCCCGTTGTCGGCCGGTGGTACATCCACGACAGGAGCCCGAGCGCGAACATGTTCTTGGCGCGCTCCTTGTCCTTGCGGGACAGGGTGTCGAACGCGGCCAGCGCCTCGACGGTGATCGACGTCAGGGCGACCGGGTGGACGTGCCATGACTCGAGGCTGCCGTCGTCGAGGGGGTTGGCGTCGTAGCCCACCTTGGCGAGGTTGCGCTTGGAGAACTCGTCGGTGTTGGCGATGATCGTCGCGCCCCGGGGGAGGTCACGAAGGTTGGCCTTCAGGGCGGCGGGGTTCATCGCGACGAGCACGTCGGGGGCGTCACCGGGGGTGAGCACGTCGTGGTCGGCGAAGTGCAGCTGGAAGCTGGAGACGCCGGGCAGGGTGCCCTGGGGCGCGCGGATCTCAGCCGGGAAGTTGGGCAGCGTCGACAGGTCGTTGCCCAGTGCTGCGGTCTCCGAGGTGAAGCGGTCCCCCGTGAGCTGCATGCCGTCGCCCGAGTCACCCGCAAACCGGATCACGACTCGATCGAGGCGCTTGACGGACTTGCTGCTCGACTGTGTCTGCGTCACTACGTGTTTCCGCCACCTTGTTCATCTGCTGTTTGTTGCGCGTCGCGCTCCTCCTGCCGACGTTCTTCCATGGTAGGACTGCTGCCGCCACCGCATGCGGGCAACCCGCATTTCGGACAGCCGGGCATGTCGTTATTGGGTCGGGCGACGATCCTGGGGCAGGGCGCGCAACACCCTCCGGAGCGGGTGCAGCCGGCGGAGGGCAGCCGTCCGCTCCGGTCCTGCGAGGGCAGCGAAGTCAGCGAAGTCAGGCGGTGACGGTGCGTCAGGCCGTGACGGTGATCTCGTGGATCTGGTCGTACGGGTGTCCGGCACGCTCGTGGATGCGCTGGATCGCTTCCTTGCTCGGCCCCTCGGAGAGACAGAAGACGTGACCGGACTCAGGGTCGGCCCAGGCCTTCTGGAAGTCCACCGACTCCTCCTCCTGGATGGCGAGGTCGGCCCGATGGGCCTCGAGGAGTGCCTCCGCGGTGACTCCCGGCATGTTGGTGTGGACGTCCATGAATTGCCCCATGGTTGCTTCCTTCCGGAGTTGGTGGTCTCGCCACGCTACGCCGGGAGCGTGCCGCCCGGGCTCCGTCAAATTGGTGGGAGCTGGGACGTCCAGTCGTCCCAGAGGTCCGGCAGGGTGGAGGCGTGCGACTGCGTCAGTAGCTGCCTGCTCAGCGCCCCCGGTTCGTGCAGCCGGTATGCCGTGTGGCCGGCAGGCGTCTCGGGTCGCCACCCGAGGCTGGTGACCGAGTCGACCACCCGGGCGTCGCCCAGGGCGCCCGGAGCCAGCCCCGAGCGCACCTCGAGGTGCTCCACGAGCGCCGGGCGACCGGCATACGTCATGGTCGTGTGGCAGTCGAGGCGACCGCCGTCCTGGCCGCTGCGGCCCAGCGCCACCTGGTCCCGGAGCAGCAGCCGGCCACCCTCGGCGACGTCGACGCGCAGCTGGCGGGTGACCTCGGCTCCGTCGGCGACCACGAGGGGTTCGGCAGCCCAGGTGAGGGTGGCGCCCTCGTGCACGCGCAACGACACGTCGACCACGCAGCCGAGCCCACGCCCGTGGTAGGCCACGGTGCCGGCGACGTCCCGCAGGTCGAGGCGCAGGCCGGGGCCCACCTCGACGGCCAGCCGCAGGACGTCGCCGCCAAGGAGGGTGGCCGTCGTCGCGACCAGGGAGACCTCTGCCGTGGTGGCGTCATGGCGGATCACGCGTGGCGCGACCAGGCCGTTGGCGAGCTCCAGCCGGCAGCGACCGTCCTGCGGCCACAGGCCGACCCGGGCAGTGCGGACCTCAGTGTGCGTGGACACCGTCACCGCCGTCGTGGACATGGCTGTGCGCCCGGGCGCCGTCGCCCGCGTGTGAGTGGGGGGCCATCGGACCGGGGTCGACCGGGACGTGGTGGCCATCACGGTGTGACGCCACCATGGCGAGCACCCAGGCCCGCAGCTCGGCCACCGAGTCGGGGTCGGTGCGGGACAGGCCGATGACGGGCCGGCCGTCGCGGGCGTCCTGGCCCTCGCGCAGCATCAGATCCGCGTCGACGCCGACGTAGGGCGCGAGGTCGGTCTTGTTGACGACCAGCAGGTCGGCGCGGGAGATGCCGGGGCCGCCCTTGCGCACCACGTCACCACCGCCGGCGACGTCGAGCACGAAGACCTGGGCGTCGACGAGGGCAGGGGAGAAGGTCGCCGTGAGGTTGTCGCCGCCGGACTCGACCATCACGAGGTCGAGGGGAGCGAAGTCGGCTTCGAGGTCCTCGACGGCCAGCAGGTTGGCGGAGACGTCGTCGCGGATCGCGGTGTGCGGGCAGGCGCCGGTCTCGACGGCGCGGATCCGGTCGGGGTCGAGCACCCCGGCGGCGCGGAGCATCCGGGCGTCCTCGTCGGTGTAGATGTCGTTGGTGATGACGCCGAGCTGCAGCTCGTCGCCGAGCTCGCGGCAGACCATGGCGATGAGGGAGGACTTGCCGGTGCCGACCGGACCTGCGACGCCCAGTCGGAAGGCGCGGCTTGTCTCGCGGGTGGTGTCAGGCACTGAACAGCCTCCGTGGGTGGGTGGGGTGGGCGTGCTGCCACTGCTCCAGCAGCGGGGCCGACAGCGCGGGTATGCCGTCCGGCTCGGTCAGGTGGGCGACCGCAACGACGACCGCTTCGACGCCGGGGCCGGCGTGGAGCAACCACTCGGTCGTCTCCGCGGGGTCGAGCGGACACAGCTTGAGGGCGGCCGCACACAGCGACTGGACGTCGTCGTAGGCCACCAGCCGCGCCGTCCGGGCGCCGTCCAGTCCGGCGGCTGCGGCCATCGAGCCGACCGCCACCGGACGCGCGGGCGCACGCAGTGGCGCCAGCGCCGAGGCGGCCGCACTGCCGGGCCACAGCCGCTGCGCCAGCCGGCGCTGTCCACGCCCGACGGCGATGGACGCGGCCCGCACCACCTCGCTGGGCGTGCGCGCGGCCCAGGCGAGCTGCACGTCATCGAGGGGGAGCCCCGCCATCGTGCGGTGCCGCGCCACCACAGCTGTCCCGGCGTCCACGAGGACCACGGTGCGCAGCCGGGTCGTGATCAGGTCGGGGATGTCGCGTGGTTCGAGGCCGCCGAGGAGCGCGGGCTCGAGCCCGGCGGACTGGGTGTGGCCTCCGACCGGCAGGCGCCCGTCGGCCAGCAGCATGGCGGCGAACTCGGGGTGGGGGAGCATGGGTGGGCTGCCGTCTCAGAACAACGAATAGCGTTGGGCGAGTGGGAGTTCCGTCGCCGGCGCCGGCACCACGAGCTCACCGTCGATGCGGATCGCGAACGACTCGGGGTCGACCTCGATCACGGGCAGGGTGTCGTTGTTGATCATGTCGGCCTTGCTGACCTC
The DNA here is from genome assembly GCF_006438965.1 of Pedococcus bigeumensis. GTDB lineage: Bacteria > Actinomycetota > Actinomycetes > Actinomycetales > Dermatophilaceae > Pedococcus > Pedococcus bigeumensis_A. The sequence continues at coordinate 30,358 of NZ_RCZM01000005.1, read as the reverse complement.
CCGGGTGGGTCGCACCGGGGTGAGCGTGCGGCGCAGGCCGAGCCTGTGGTCCAGCCCGCCCTGCATCGCGGCCGGCGCCACGAAGGCCAGGGAGTGGTCGGCGCCGGCGCCGCCCTCGCCCACCAGGGCGGGGCGCATGAGGACCGGCTGCGGCGTGGGGATGGACGCGTTCGGGTCGCCGAGAGCGGCATACACGATGGCTCCGCCCTTGAGCACGACGTCGGGGCGCCAGCCGAAGAACTTCGGGTTCCAGAGGACGAGGTCGGCGAGCTTGCCCGCCTCGATCGAGCCGACCTCGTGGTCGATGCCGTGGGCGATGGCGGGGTTGATCGTGTACTTGGCGATGTAGCGACGGGCGCGCTCGTTGTCGGCGGGATAGGTGCCACTGAGCGGGCCGAGGCGTGCCTTCATCACGTGGGCCACCTGCCAGGTGCGGGTGATGACCTCGCCGATCCGTCCCATCGCCTGGGCGTCCGAGCTCGTCATGGACAGTGCGCCCATGTCGTGCAGGATGTCTTCTGCCGCAATGGTGCTCGCCCGGATCCGGCTCTCGGCAAAGGCGAGGTCCTCCGGCACGGACGGGTTGAGGTGGTGGCAGACCATCAGCATGTCGAGGTGCTCGGCGACCGTGTTGACGGTGTGCGGGAGGGTCGGGTTGGTCGAGCCGGGCAGCACGTTGGGGTGGCCGGCGATGGTGATGATGTCGGGGGCGTGGCCGCCGCCGGCGCCTTCGGTGTGGAAGGCGTGGATGCTGCGGCAGGCGATCGCCCGCAGCGTGGAGTCGACGAAGCCCGCCTCGTTGAGGCTGTCGCTGTGCAGCGTCACCTGGAGACCGAACTCGTCGGCTGCGCGCAGGGCCGCGTCGATGGCGGCCGGTGTGCTGCCCCAGTCCTCGTGCACCTTGTAGGCCGCGGCGCCACCCAACGCCTGCTCGCGCAGGCTCTCGGCGCTGACGGTGTTGCCCTTGCCCATGAGGAGCAGGTTGACCGGCAGGTGGTCGAGGCCGCGCAGGACCGACTGGAGGTGCCACAGGCCGGGGGTGACGGTGGTGGCCTTGGACCCCTCGGACGGCCCCGTGCCACCACCGCCGAGCGTGGTGACGCCCGACGCGAGGGCCTCGTGCACCTGGCTGGTCGACAGGAAGTGGACGTGCAGGTCGACCCCGCCGGCGGTGAGGATCCGACCCTCGCCGGAGATGACGTCGGTTCCGGGGCCGATCTCGAGCTCGGGGTGCACGCCGTCGGCGATGTCGGGGTTGCCGCTGCGGCCGAGCGCCACGATGCGCCCATGACGGATGCCGACGTCGGCGCGGATGACGCCCCAGTGGTCGAGCACGACCACGTTGGTGATGACCGTGTCGAGCGCACCGCCAGCGCTGGTGCGGGTGCCCTGGGCCATCGACTCCCGGATCGACTTGCCGCCGCCGAAGACGGCTTCCTCACCGCCGAAGGTGAGGTCGTCCTCGACCTCGATCCACAGGTCGGTGTCGCCGAGGCGAAGCTGGTCGCCGGTGGTGGGGCCATAGATGGCGGCGTAGCGCTCGCGGTCGAGGTCAGCCATCGAGCTGGCCCTCCGGCCCGCGCTGGGTGAGCTCGAGGTCGGCCTGGTGTCCGGCTAGCTGGACACCGGGGACGCAGCGTCGCCCACGGAGGGCCACCGCGGCGACCTGGCGGCTGACCCCGGGCTCGAACCGGACCGACGTCCCGCTGGGGATGTCGAGCCGGAAACCGTGTGCGGCGGCGCGGTCGAAGTCCAGCGCCGTGTTGCTGTCGGGCAGGTGCAGGTGCGAGCCGATCTGCACCGGACGGTCGCCGGTGTTGACGATGACAAGGGTCAGCCGTTCGGCGTCGGTGCGGTCGGCGTTGATGGTGACGGTGCCGGGCCTGACCCTGATCGCACCTGGACCAGAACTGTTGCTGCTCAACGGGTTCCCCTGCTCAGGCGATCGGGTGGTGGAGGGTGACGAGCTTGCGGCCGTCGGGGAAGGTGGCCTCGACCTGGACGTCGGTGACCATCTCCGCGACGCCCTCCATGACCTGGTCGCGACGCAGGACCGTGCGGCCCTGCTCCATCAGGTCTGCGACGAGGGATCCCTCGCGAGCGCGCTCGATGACCCAGGTCGACAGGAGCGCGACGGCTTCGGGGTAGTTCAGCAGCACGCCACGAGCCAGTCGGTCGCGGGCGACCATGCCGGCGACCGACAGGAGAAGCTTCTCTGTGTCCGCGGGGGACAGGTGCATGCGGCCTCCTTGACGAGTGCAGGCCCAGTAGACCAAGGCAGTGTTTCGCGGGCGTTTCGTCGCCGCCACCCCTGGCGGCGGACTCGCTGCCGGGAGGTGTGGGGCATCGACCGGCGGGAAGGGTCGGGCTAGCGTGCCGGAGGTGTCCCGACGCTTCGTGATCCTGCCCAGCCCGCTGCTTGGGACAGCGACCTACGCACCGCTCGCCGCGTCCCTGACCGAGCGGGAAGCCCCGACGGCGGTGGCGTCGGTCCCCGACGGCGACGTGACTCCCGAACGAGTACTGGCCGGGTTCCGGGCTGCGGTCGCGGAGCACGGCCCAACGGTGCTGGTCGCGCACAGCAACGCCGGCTACTACGCGCCCGCCGTCGCCGCCGATCTCGACCTGCCGGTGATCTTCATGGACGCTGCCCTCCCCGCCGAGGGCGAGTCCGAGACGCTGCTGGCCCCGGCAGCGTTCGCCGAGTTCATCCAGACGCTCCCCATCCGCGACGGGCTGCTCCCGCTGTGGCCCTTGTGGTGGGACCGCGCCGACATCGCCACCCTCTTCCCGGACGAGGACTGGCTGGACCTGGTCACCAGCGAGGGACCGCGGCTGGCGCCCGCCTACTTCACGACGCCCATCGCCGTGCCGCGCGGCTGGGAGGCGCGGCCGGCGGCATACCTCGCCTTTGGCGACACGTATGCCGCGGAGCTGGCCTTCGCCGAACGCGTCGGCTGGGAGGTGCGTCGCGAGAGTGGCCACCACTTGGGCCACCTCGCCGAGCCCGGCCGCGTAGCGGAACTCGTCCTCGAGCTCAGCTCAGGTCTGTCCCGGGAGACCTGAGTCATCCGGCGACGCGGTCGGGTCGCTGGCGTACTCACCGATCGGTAGCGCAGGCGCTTGTTGATGTCGGTCAGGACGTCTGCCACCGTCGCCCGCGTGAATGGCGCCTCGGGGGCGATCAGGTTGGCCCGGACACAGGTGCGGCCGAGGGTGGCGATGGAGTGCTCGTCGAGGCCACCGCCGCGCACGAGTCCCTCGTAGCGGCCCAGCAGCGCCAACAGCACGGGGACGTCGGAGGCGAGCACGGGGTTTGGCGTCGGTTCCACCATGCGCCACCTTCCCCTTCGAGGAGGGGTGCGTGTCAACCGTTCCAGACCTCTAGGCCGCGCGGTGGCCGTGACGGTCGAGCGGCCAGGTCGTGTGGGTGCGGCCGTCGGGCGCGGTCCAGGTGCAGACGCCGAGAGGGTCCATCGCGACGTGCCAACCCGCATGGTGCTTGAACGCGTGGTGGGTGGCACAGAGCGACTGCAGGTTGGGCGCCTCGGTCGGACCCTCTGGGTGACGGACCACGTGGTCGAGCTGACATCGCATGGCTGCCGTCGCACAGCCGGGGAAGCGACACGTCCCGTCGCGCGACCTGACCGCCCGCGCCGTGGCTGCACCCGGTCGGTAGGTGGTCGGGTCTTGCCACCGAACGGCACCGGTGACTGAGTCGCTGCGGGCCAGGCGCAGAACGAGATCCGGGTCGCACAGGAGGGCGACGACATCGGACGGCAGCAGCGAACCGAGCAAAGGCACCTCGGTGTGGGACGAGACGAACCAGACGTGTCCGTCGTGGTCGTGCAGGACGCCGTCGTCGAGTTGCTCGCATCCGCCGAGGTCGTGGTACCAACCCGCCACCCGGCGGAGGTAGTCGTCGTCCGCGGCAGAAGGTACCGGGTCGGATTCGGCGGAGAGCGTGCCGACTGGCTACTCGAGGGAAGGGTCGGTGTCACCGGCGCCGAGGCAGGCCGTGGAGACCGACGAGGCCCTCGGGCCGAACGGGCCTGGCCACTCGCAGTCGATGGGCGCGACCAGCTCGATCGTGGTGCTGATCGTCGCGTTGGCTGCGACGAGGTCGGCCAGGGCGTCGGCCCGAGCCGCGCCAATGCGCAGACTCGGCTGGGCGCGGGCGTACTCGGCAGCCAGCCCATCCACAGCGCTCCACAACTGGAGAGCCATAGGTGTCGGCAGATCGGCGACGAGTCGGGTCATCCCTGCGCAGTCGCCCGGGCCGACGCGGACGTCAGCGACAAGGCATCCATCTCCCGTAATCCATTGGTAGGACAAAGGATTCCGGGCTACGGTCCACCCATGTCCCGTCCCGGCCTCGACGATGACCTCACCGACCGCGAGGCCGTCCTGCGTGCCTTCGTGCAGCCCGACGGGAGCCTCTCGGCCATACCGACCAGGATCCGCAAGCGGCTCGTGGTCCTCAACGAGATGGCCCAACAGTTCGACATCGGGCAGACCTACGACGAGACCGCCGTCAACAACACGCTCCGGCCGTGGCACGACGACGTCGCGGCGTTGCGCCGATACCTCGTCGAGGAAGGCTTCCTCGAGCGCCGCGACGGGCTGTACTGGCGCGTCGGCGGCACGCTGGACACGCCCGGCGCCTAGGTCGCCAGCTCGAAGTCCTCGAAGTCGAAACCCGGCGACACGAGGCAGCTCACGAGCGCGTCCTCGTCTGAGACCACGGTGCGCTGCCAGTGTCCGGCGGGCACGAGGACCTGCGCCTCTCCGGTGGCGCAGACCGAGCGGCGTTCACAGTCCCCAGCCACAGCGGGTCCAGCGCCCGAGCCGCCCAGCTCCAGGGTGACGAGGCCCAGGTGGGCCAGCCAGATCTCGTCCGAGGCGACCCGGTGCCAGGCGGACGCCTCACCGGCTGGCAGCAGGAAGTAGATCAACGTCGCCGCCGATCGGGTGCGCCCATCGGCGAGCGAGACGGTGGCGGGTGACTCCCACGTCTGGCGGAACCACCCACCCTCCGGGTGTGGTTCCAGGTCGAGTGCTTCGGCGAGCGCAGGCTTCATGGTTGGAGTGTCTCCGACGAGGAGGCGAGGGCGGCGCCAGGGCAGCTGCCCGTTCCACGATGCGGTTCGGCGGGTGGGCCGCCCCGCCTGCTGCCAGACTCTCCGCATGCTGAGGCTGGATGACCTCTGGGTCTGGGACTCCTGGGTCGCCGATGACGGCGACCTCTACCACCTGTTCTTCCTCCAGGCGCCGCGCGCCCTCGTGGACCCGGGCACGCGGCATACCGCGGCTCGGGTGGGGCATGCCACCTCACCGGACCTCGTGAGCTGGACCTATCTCGGGGAGTCGTTCGGGCCCGCCGACAGCGGCGCCGACCGCTTCGACAACCTCGCGATCTGGACCGGCTCGGTGCTGCACGACGGCGCGCAGTGGCGGATGTTCTACACCGCGGTGTCGACCACCGGTCACCACGTCTACGACCAGCGGATCGGGTCGGCGTTGTCGGACGACCTGCAGCACTGGCGGCGCGGCGGTCCGGATCCGGCCGTGCGCGTTGACGGCCGTTGGTACAAGACGCTCGCCAACACCCCCGCGCCGACCGAAGGCCCCGACCTGGAGGGCTCCAGCGAGACCTGGCGTGATCCCCTCGTCTTCGCCGACGCGGCAGGGGACGGCTGGCACATGCTCATCTCGGCACGCGCGAAGGATGCCGCCCGCAACGACGACGGCGTGGTCGCGCACGCCACCAGCTCCGACCTCGAGCACTGGATTCTCGGCGAGCCATTGTGCGCGCCGGGTGCAGGCTTCGGGCAGCTGGAAGTGTTGCAGGACAGGCAGATCGACGGCAGATGGGTGCTGGTCTTCACCTGCCACCCGCAGGAGATGACGGCTGAGCGGATCGCGCGGACCGGCAACTACTGCACGTGGTCGGTACCGGGTCCGGGGCCGCTCGGACCGTGGGACATCGACGCGGCCCGGCCGTTCACCCCAGAGCCGGACCTCTTTGCGGCGCCCCTGGTCCAGCAGCGCGACGGGTCCTGGGTGCTGATCGGGTTCCGCAACCTCGAACCACAAGGACTCGACGGGTTCGAGATCACCGATCCCATCCCCGTCACCCTCGACGCCGACGGCTACCTCGTCGCCCGCTGACGTCCGTCGCCCAGAGCACGGGTATGCCGCGCGGCCGGGCTGGCGACGTGGCCCACCGCTGCTTGCTGTCCGGCGATAACCAGAGGCGCGCACCACGTCGTCGTGTCTAGGGTCGCGAGCATGTTCATCCGCCAGGAACAGCCGTCCGACGCCATCGCCATCCGCGAGGTACACCGACTCGCCTTCGCAAAGGCTGCTACCGACGAGGCGCCGGCCCGCGACGGGTCGGTGGAGGCGAACCTCGTCGACGAGCTGCGCGCCGGGGGCGACCTCGTCGAGCCCCTGTGCCTGGTCGCCGAGCGCGAGGGTGTTGTGATCGGCCACGTCGCCGTGAGTCGGGCCAGCCTCGACGACGCGCCAGCCCTGGTTGCGATCGGGCCCCTTGGGGTCCGGCCGGACCTGCAGAACGCCGGCGTGGGGTCGGCCCTGATGCACGCGACGATCGCGGCAGCCGACGCCCTCGGCGAGCGTGGCATCGTGCTGCTCGGTCACCCGACGTACTACCCGCGCTTCGGGTTCGGCCCTGCCATCGACCACGGGATCACCCCGCCCCAGGCCTGGGGCCCGGCCTACTTCATGCTGCGGCGACTGGGCGCATGGACCGACGGCCTCTCGGGAGCGTTCCGCTACGCCCCGGCCTTCGAGCGGCTGGACGACTGACCCGGATCGGGTGCGAGGCGCGTCAGCACCTCCGTCAGGTCGGTCAGGTCGCGGGCCTCCTCGGGAGACAGCTCGGCCAGCCGGGTCCGCGACAGTCGAGAGTAGACGGCTGCCATGCCCTCGAACAGCTCAGGACTGGCGTCCGCCGCGCCCTGGGTCGCGGCGATCTGCTCCATCTCGGCGACGAACCGCTCGCTCTTGCTCGTCGCCACGGCGATCAGCCGACCGGCCCTGGCGGCCGTTCCCGGGAACGCATCAGCCAGGTCGGCCAGCACGACGTCGAGGACGCCGTGGGCATGAGCGGTCTGGAGCGCCTGTGCCCACAGGGCGGTCGTGCCCTTGTAGACCGACGCCGTGCACATCTTCACCGCCGACGCAGACCCCGGCTCGCTACCCACGACCAGTGTTCGCAGCCCATCGGTCGTGACGGCGGCCAGGACAGCCGCCTGGGAACCGGACAGGTAGAGCATCGTGTCGCTGCCGGCCTCCGGCGGTCCGCCGCTGATGGCACCATCGACGAACTCGTGACCGGCCGCCGCGGCCATGTCCGCCAGCTCGCCCACGGTCGCGGGGGAGACCGCGTTGAGGTCAGCCACGAGCGGGGTCACGCCTCCGCGGCGGGCCGCGTCCAGGATCGGCGTCATCGTGGCCAGGGCGGCACCGGGTGGCACGACGCTGACCACGACGTCGCTGCCCGCCACCACCGCATCGAGGTCGGCGACGAGCTGCAGCCCGTGCGCGAGCGACCGGGTGCGCTCGCTACGCCCGTCCACCGTCGTCAGCACGCCGGCGCCAGCCGCCTGCCACGCACGGCCCAGCGCGGAGCCCATGGCCCCGGGCGACACGATCCCGATGGTCAACGACTGCTCCATGGCCCCACCCTAGGTCGGCCGCAGCGGGCGCAGCGGCCGCAGCGGCCACCGCGGCCACCGTGGCGGCCGCGGCTGCCATAGCCACCGTGGCCGCCTCAGTCGCCGGTGCGGCCGTCCGCGAGCTCGCGCAGGATGTCGAGGTGGCCGTTGTGCCGGGCGTTCTCCTCGACGAGGTGCATCAGGACCCACCGCAGCGTGGGCTTCTCGCCGGTCCGGAACGGCGTCGCCGACAGGTCGTCGAGGTCGAGGTCCGCCACGATCGCGTCGGTGCGCTGCGCCTGCGCGGCATACTCCGCCAGCGTCTGGGCCAGCGGCGTCGTGGCGCCGAGGCTGAACTCCCGGTCCGGCTCCTCATCGGTCCACGGCCCGAGGTCGGGCCCGCCGACGAAACGGTTCTCGACCCACGAGTGCTCGACCCACCGCATGTGGTTGACGACCCCGCCGAGCGTCATCAGCGGCGACCCCGGCAGCGGCGCGGCCCCCACGTGCTCCTCGGCGAGGTCGTGGCACTTCTCGGCCGCGGTGTCGCGGGTGTACTGCAGCATCGTGAGCAGCGTGGTGCGCTCGTCCCATGCCTCGGGGCTGTCGGTTCGCGTCATGCGTCGACCCTGTCGCACCGGGCGTCGAGGCGCCAGCGGTTTGCCGGGTGGCGTCGACCAGGACGCCGCCGGGTGGCTCAGTTGGGGTTGTACGCGTGCTCGGGACTCGGCGGAACCACGCCGAGGGTGGCGGCCAGCTGCCGTTCGCGCTGCACCAGCCGCAGACCGAGGCGCAGCCGGGTCTCGGTGTCCGCGGCGGCGAGCAGCCGCTGCCGGTCACCCAGGTCCAGGCCGAGGGCCGCGCCGACCGCGTGCGAGAGGTCCACGGCGTCGGTGGGCCAGTCCGGTGCCTCGGCGCCCACGGTCCGCGCGTAGGCACCCAAGGCGCTTCGCAGCCGCTGCGCCAGCCCGGCCACCTCCTCGACGTCGCCGGCGCGCTCCTCCAGCACGGTCACCTCACCGGTCAGGTATGCCGTGCCGGCACCATGCACCAGTGCGTCCAGGTGGAAGCGGTGCAGGCCCGTGCTGAGGACGAAGTAGCAACCGTCGCCCACCGGTGCCGCGTGGATGACCCGGGCCAGGCAGCCGACCTCGTGCAGGTCGCGCACCGAGTCGGCCCCCACCTCGTGACCCAGGCGGATCGCCACGACCCCGAACTCCGGGACGTCCATGGCGTTGACCAGGTCGCTGAGCATCTCGATGTAGCGCGGCTCGAAGACCTGCAGGGGCAGCGTGGCGCCCGGCACCAGGACCGTGCCGAGCGGAAAGAGAGGGACCCGCGCCATGTGGCCACGCTAGGTGCCCACGACCCGGCGCAACACCCCCTCGCGGAGGTGGGCCACTAGGCTGCCAACCGTGTCGCCCTACGTCGTCATCGCCGCAGTGGTCGCCGTCGGCCTGCTGCTCTTCGTGGCCGCGATGGGTGCCCGGGCGCTGCTCGCTCCGAAGGCACCCACCCGCGCGAAGCTGACGACCTACGAGTCCGGTGTCGACCCGGTCGGCCGGGACTGGGCCCAGACCCAGGTCCGCTACTTCGTCTACGCGTTCCTCTACGTCATCTTCGCGGTGGACGCGGTCTACCTCTTCCCGTGGGCCCTCGTCGTCCGCAGCAACCTCGGTGCCGCGTCGCTCCTCGAGATCGCGGTCTTCATCGGGGTGCTGCTCGTGGGCCTGGTCCACGCAGCTCGTCGTGGCCTGCTGAGGTGGTTGTGATGGCGACGACGCCGCTGCCGATGCCCCGAGTGGGCCTTGCCACCGACATCGCGCCGCAACCGATCCGGGTGGTCCTCAACTGGGGTCGCCGCTACTCCCTGTGGGTCTTCAACTTCGGCCTGGCCTGCTGCGCGATCGAGTTCATCGCCGCCTCGATGGCCAGGCACGACTTCATCCGGCTCGGCGTGATCCCGTTCGCGCCCGGACCCCGTCAGGCGGACCTGATGGTCGTCTCCGGCACCGTGACCGACAAGATGGCGCCCGCCGTCCGCCGGCTCTACGACCAGATGCCCGAACCCAAGTACGTCATCTCGTTCGGTGCCTGCTCCAACTCCGGCGGCCCCTACTGGGACTCCTACTCCGTCACCAAGGGTGTCGACACGATCATCCCGGTCGACGTCTACGTCCCCGGTTGTCCTCCCCGGCCGGAGGCGCTGCTCCAGGGCATCCTCAAGCTCCAGGAGAAGATCGCAGCGGAGACCCTGTCCACCAAGGGAATTCGCGCCAAGTACGCCGGTCACCGTCTCGCGTCCGCGGCCGAGGTCAACCGGCCCTTGGTGAAGCCTCCGACCAAGGACGTCAGATGAGCGACCCGAGCGCCCTCGAGCGCGCCGAGGTCGACCCAGCCGACTGGGTGGCGACGATCACGGCGGCCCGCGACGACGCGGCCTACACCTTCTTCGACTGGCTCACGGCGGTCGACCAGAGCGATGACGAGCAGGCACCTGGGCTCGACGTCGTGTGTCACCTCATGGACGGGACCACCCCGAGAGCGTTGCGACGCAAGCTGTTCCGCACCCGCGTTCCGGACGGGTCGAGTCTGGCGAGCCTGACAGGGGTCTTCCGCGGGGCCGCGTGGCACGAGCGGGAGACGCACGAGATGTTCGGGCTCGACTTCGAGGGTTTCGACGACGGGACTGGCCTGGGGCTGCGGCCGCTCCTCCTCCCGGACGGCTTCGAGGGCACGCCGCTGCGCAAGTCGTTCGTGCTCGCCGCCCGAGCCTCGAAACCGTGGCCCGGTGCGAAGGAGCCTGGTGAGTCCGAGCACGCCAAGCCCACCGGCCGCCGCCGCGTCTCGGCGCCCGGAGTGCCCGACCCCGAGTGGGGGCCACGGTGAGTGACACCGTCGAGGTGACCCTGCGTGCCGTGGGTGTGCTGGCCGCCTTCCTCGTGCTGCCGCTCCTGGTGGGTCAGACCGAGCACAAGGTGATGGCCCACATGCAGGGGCGTCTGGGCCCGATGTATGCCGGTGGGTTCCACGGGTGGGCCCAGCTGGTGGCCGACGGGGTCAAGTTCGTGCAGAAGGAGGACATCACTCCCGCAGCTGCCGACAAGCGCGTCTTCCGGTTTGCGCCTGCCGTTGCGCTCGTCCCGTACCTCGTTGCCCTTGCTGCGATTCCGCTCAGCCCGGACGTGGTGGCGGCGGACCTGCCCGCCTCTGCCGTCTTCGTGCTCGCGGTGACGGCCGTGGGCATCCTCGGCACCTTGATGGCTGGCTGGGCCAGTGCCAACAAGTACTCGCTGCTCGGCGCCATGCGCGCTGCCGCACAGCTGCTGTCCTACGAGCTGCCGATGGTGCTGGCCGTCGCCAGTGTCTGCCTCGCTGCCGGTTCCCTGTCGCTCTCTGGCATCGCCGCCGCGTGGTCGCCGTGGTGGCTGATCTTCCAGCTGCCGGGTGCCATCGTCTTCCTCGTCGCCGCCGTGGCCGAGCTCCAGCGGCCGCCGTTCGACATGCCGGTGGCCGACTCCGAGATCGTGTTCGGTGCGTACACCGAGTACACAGGGCTGCGGTTCGCGTTCTTCCTGCTCAGCGAGTACGCCGGGATCGTCGTCATGTCGCTGTTGTTCGCCGTGCTCTACCTCGGCGGCTGGCACGGGCTGCTCAGCGACCAGCTCGGCTGGCTGTGGACGCTGCTCAAGGGGTTCTGCATCGCCGTCGTCGTCATCTGGCTGCGCGTCGCATGGCCCCGGCTGCGTGAGGACCAGCTGCAGCGGCTGGCCTGGCTCGTCCTCGTCCCGCTCGCGCTGGCCCAGCTGGCCCTCACCGGTGTCTGGGTGGTGACCACCGCATGAGCGAGCAGGCAAAGAAGCCGGGCGGCATCGGCATACCGGGCATCCTCAAGGGGCTCGCCACCACGGCGCGCACCATGGCCAAGCCGACCCACACCGCGGAGTACCCCGACGCTCAGCCGCACCTGCCGCCCCGCAGCCGCGGTGTCATCGCGCTGCTCGAGGAGAACTGCACGTCCTGCATGCTCTGTGCCCGTGAGTGCCCGGACTGGTGCATCTACATCGACTCGCACAAGGAGACGATCCCGGCCACGACCGAGGGTGGCCGCGAGCGGCAGCGCAACGTGCTCGACCGGTTCGCCATCGACTTCAGCCTCTGCATGTACTGCGGCATCTGCATCGAGGTGTGCCCGTTCGACGCCCTGCACTGGAGCCCAGAGTTCGAGTACGCCGAGATGGACATCCGCGACCTGCTGCACGAGAAGGACCGGCTCGGGCAGTGGATGCCCACCGTGCCGCCGCCATCGGCGCTGGACGAGCACTCGGCCGAGGCCGCCGAGATCGGCGCCACGACCCGCCCTGGCCGGCTGACGCGCGCGACCCCGGAACGGCCGACCCCGACTCGGGCCACGCCCACGCGAGCCACGCCGACCCAACCGACGCCAACGCCAGCGACGCCGACGCGAGCCATCCCCACCGGGCAGGAGTCGCCGGCCGCCGAGGCAGTACCCGAGCCAGCACCGGAGTCCGAGGAATGACGGCCCTGAAGGGGCCATGCTCCTCGCCTTTGCGGGCCTCGCTCCTTCGTCGCTCGTGTCCTCAAGGTGTCGTCGCATGACCGCACTGGACGTGGCCTTCGCCGCGGTCGGCCTGATCACCGCCGCCAGCGGCCTGCTCGCCGTGACCACCCGCCACGTCGTCCACGCCGCGCTGTGGCTGGTGGTCTGCCTCGGAGCCGTGGCCGGTTGCTACCTCGTCCTCGGCGCGGAGTTCGTGGCGCTCGTGCAGCTGCTCGTCTACGTCGGCGCGATCGTGGTTCTCGTCCTCTTCGCGCTGATGCTGACGCGCGCGCCGATCGGGCCGAACAGCGAGATCAGCACCAGCCGGCTGCACCGCGTCCTCGCCGGCGTGCTTGGTGCCGGCGTGACCGCGCTGTTGGCCGCGGCTCTCGTGCCGATCGCCGGCCCGGCGGTCGAACGCCACGACACCTCGACCACCCAGGTCGCGGAGCAGCTCTTCGGCACCTGGGTGTGGCCCTTCGAAATCCTGTCGCTACTCCTGCTGGTCGCGCTGATCGCCGCCATGGCGGTGTCGCGGATGACCCGGCCGGAGCAGGCAGCCGACGAGGTCCAGGCCGCCCAGGTCCAGGCCGCCCAGACACCGAGCGAGTCGGCATGATCCACCTCGCCGGGCCTTACCTGCTTGCCGCCGTCCTCGCGGGACTGGGGGCCTACGGCGTGCTGGCGCGGCGCAACGCGGTGCTGGTCCTGATCGGTGTCGAGCTCATCCTCAACGCGGCCAACCTGCTGCTCGTCTCGGTGGCCGCCGCGGGTGGGGACCGCTGGGCCGCGGGGAACGTGCTGACCCTGTTCGTCATCACCATCGCCGCGGCTGAGGTCGTGGTGGCGCTCGCCGTCGTCCTGGCGGTCTACCGGCTGCGCGGGGATGTCGACCTCGACGACGTCGACCTTGACGACGCGACCGTCGGCGAAGGTCAGCGATGAGCGCCGCCGCGGTCCGTCTCGTCGTCCTCGTCCCCACCGTGGCAGCCCTGATCGGGCTGCTGCTGGCTCGTCGCATTGACCCTCGCGCGGCACGATTCGTCGCGGTGGGTGCCTCCCTCCTCGCGGTCGTCATGGCTCTGCTCCAGGTGATCGCCGTGGGCGGCTCGTCGAGGGTCACCATCGTCCACACGATCCCCGCCCTCGAGGCCGGGGAGCTGCGAATCCCGTTGGAGCTGCAGGCAACCGTGGGGACCGCCACGATCGCCCTCGTCGTCGCGATCGTCGGCTGGGCCGTGCAGGCATTCGCCGGCTGGTACCTGCGCGAGGACGACCGCTACGGCATCTTCGCCGCGACGGTCTCGCTGTTCACGGCGGCCATGCTGCTCGTCGTCCAGTCCGCCGATCTCGTCCTCACCCTGGTCGGCTGGGAGGTGATGGGCTGGTGCTCCTACCTGCTCATCGGCCACTGGAGCCGCAACGAGTCCGCCCGCCGCGCCGCGCTCAAGGCGTTCCTGGTCACCCGGCTCGCGGACGTCGGGTTCGTCCTCGGGGTGGTGATCCTCGCCGCGGGAGCCGGCTCGACGGCCTACCCGCAGGTGCTCCAGGCCTGGGCCGCCACAGACTGCCCGGACGCCGGCGCCTGCGCAGCCCCGAACGCCACCCTGCGCACTGCCGCCATGGTGCTGCTCGTCATCGGCATCCTCGGCAAGTCCGGCATGGTCCCGTTCCACGACTGGCTGCCCGACGCGATGGAGGGCCCAACGCCCGCGTCCGCCCTCATCCACGCGGCGACGATGGTCGCGGCTGGCACGTTCGTCATCGCCCAGCTGTTCGACGTCTTCGCGGCGAGTGAGGGCGCCCGCTGGCTGCTGGCCCTGAGCACCGCCGTGACGATGGTGTATGCCGCGGTGCTGGCGTTCGGGCAGAGCGACCTCAAGCGGCTGCTCGCGTACTCAACGCTCAGCCAGGTCGCCCTGATGCTCTCGGCCCTCGCCGTCGCACCCGCCGACGAGGGCCCCGGCGCCGGGGTCCTGCACCTCTACTCGCACGCGTTCTTCAAGGCCCTGCTCTTCCTCGCGATCGGCTGGCTGAGCGTGACCGTCGGTGGCACGGCTGCAACGGCGATGCGCGGGGGACTGCGTGGGCACCTGTTCATCCGGCCCGCGATGTTCGTCGGGCTGTTGTCGCTGGCGGGAGTGCCTCCGCTCGTCGGGTTCGTCTCGAAGGAGCACGTCCTCGCTGCTGCCGAGGCCGGTGCCGCCGACGGCCAGGCGCGTGCGTGGATCGTGCTGCTGGCCGGGTTGCTGACGGTCGTCCTGACCGCGGCCTACTGCATGCGGGCGTGGCTGGTCCTCGACGACCTGACCGCCGCGGACATCGAGCGGCACGACGCCGACACCGCCACCTTCCCGGTGCGCGCCTTAGTCACGGTGCTGACCATCCTGACCCTCGTCGGCGGCCTCGTCGTCTTCACGCCGCTGCTCGACCTCGGGGGTCACATCGGCTGGCTCGTGGCGCTGCTCAGCGTCCTGCTGATCGTCGGGGCCGGGCTGGCCGTACGTTCGCTGGCCAATGGCGAGGATCCTGCGGTGCAGATCGTCGGTGCCCGGATGCCGTTGTTCGACAACGGTTTCGGTGTCGACCGACTGTATGTCGACTACGTCGCCCGGCCGGTCGTCGCCCTCGCCCACCTCGTCGTCTTCCTCGACCGTGAGGTGGTCGACGCCTACGTTCGAGGCGCAGCAGCGGCAGCCAGCCTCGGCGGCTCCGGCGGGCAGCGGGCGCACCGCGCCGAGCGGGCATCCTCCGGGCTGGCCTGGGTCGTCGCCGGAGTCGTCGCGGTCGCGCTCGCGGGGGTGGCGCTGTGGTGAGTTCAAAGACTGTGGTGAAGGCAAGACCGTGGTGATCCTGACCAGCCTGGTGGTCCCGGCGGCCGTGGCCGTCTGGCTGCTCACCGGTGGGCGCACGGTCTCGCACCGCACCGCGAACCTGCTCGCCAGCGTCGCCAGCGTCATCGCCCTGGCCGCGGTCGTCGTCGCCGTGATCGTCCGCCCGACCGTCGACCGTGCCTGGGTGCCGTCGCTCGGCCTGCGCTGGCAGCTGGCCGTCGACGGCATCAGCGCGCCCTTGCTCCTGCTGACGGCGATCCTCGGGGTCGGTGTCGTGCTGCACACCCTGGACCGGCCCCCGAAGGGCGGCACCACCGCGGCCTTCCACGCCTGCCTGCTGCTAGTCGAGTTCGGCGCCCTGGCCACCTTCTACGCCCGCGACGCCGTCCTCTTCTTCGTCGCCTTCGAGCTCGTCCTCGTCCCGATGTGGGTGCTCATCACCAGGTTCGGCGACGCCCACGACGCCGCAGCGCGCGCGGACGCCGGGGGGCGGTTCGTCCTCTACACCGCCTTCGGCTCGACGCTGATGCTCGTCGGCATCCTCGCCCTCGTCGCGAAGTCGGGCACCTCCGACCTGGACGTCCTCGCCCAAGGCGGTGGACACGGCATACCTGTCGGCACCCAGACGCTCGTCGCGGCACTCCTCGTCGCAGGGCTGGCGGTCAAGGTGCCGGTCTTCCCGCTGCACACCTGGCTGCCGCCAGCGCACACGACGGCACCCACCGCCGGCTCGGTCCTGCTGGCAGCGGTGCTGCTCAAGATGGGCACCTACGGCCTGGTCCGGCTACCGCTCGCCTCGGTGCCCGACGGGTTCGCGAAGGTCGCGCCGGTCCTGGCCGTCCTCGGCGCGATCGGGATCATCTGGGGAGGACTGGCCTGCCTCGTCGAACGCGACCTCAAGCGGCTCATCGCCTACTCCTCGGTCGCGCACATGGGCTTCGTCATCCTCGGCCTGTCCAGCGGCACCCGCACCGGACTCCAGGCAGCGCTGTTCGCGAACGTCGCCCACGGCGTGATCTCCGCCCTGCTCTTCGTCGTCGTCGGTGGGCTCAAGGAGCGCTGGGGGAGCGCCGACCTCGAGACGGCCCGCGCGGCCCTGCGCGAGGTCACCCCGCGGCTCGGGTTCGCGCTCATCGTCGGCCTTGCCGCATCCCTCGGGCTGCCCGGTCTCGCCGGCTTCTGGGGCGAGTTCCTCAGCGTGTATGCCGCGTGGTCACCCGCCGCCGACCGTCCCGAAGGGCTGTTCCGCACCTTGGCCGTGGTGGCTGCCATGGGCACCGTGCTCGCCGCTGCCTATGCGCTCCGCGTCGCCCGGACCGTGTGGGCGGGGGAGCGCACTGCCCCGCCCATCGAGGACAGCCGCGACAGCGAGTGGGACGTCATCGCCGTGCTGGTGGTGGCGGTCCTGCTGCTCGGCATCGCCCCCGGACCCCTGCTGGCCATGACCGGCGACGCCGTGACCACGATCGTCGGAGCGGCCCCATGATCGCTACGACCGTGGCCTCCGCGTCGGTGGCTCCCGCCGCGACCAGCCTGGTCACCTTCGACTGGTCGGTCCTCGCGCCGGTGCTCGTCCCGGCACTGGCTGCGGTCGCCGTCCTGGTCCTGGACGTCCTCGCCCCGCGACTGGTCCGGCTGCACGCGACCGTCGGGGTCCTGGCGCTCGTCGCCGGGATTGCGCTCACGGTGCCCGGGGTGCTCCGCACGGCTGACGACCCCCTGCGCACGCTCTGCCTCCCGGCACCTGACGGGTGTCTCTTCGAAGCCGGCCCGCTCGCCAGTGCCCTGCAGCTCGGCGCCCTCGGGTCCGCCCTCGTCGTACTCCTCCTGAGCTGGCCGGGCACCGATCCACGCGACCACCTGCGCGGCGGCCCGGCCGTCCTCGTGTCACTGGTCCTGGCAGCCACTGCGGGTGCGGCAGGCGTCGCCGCGGCGCACGACCTGGGATCCTGGCTGGTCTGCCTCGAGCTGGCCACCCTCCCCGCCATCGCCCTGGTCGCGCTGCGTGGCGACGCCCCGGCAGGGCGTGGGGCGCTGGCCCTGCTGACCACCTCACTGGTCTCCTTCGCAATGGTCGCCCTCGGTGCCGCGCTGTGGCTGGTGTCCACCGGCGAGGCGGTCTTCTCCGCCGCCGCTGCCACCGAGGCGCTCGCTGACCCGCAGCGGCGGGTCGTGCTGCTCCTCGCCGCCCTGCTCCTGCTCGCAGGTCTGGGCTTCAAGCTCAGCCTCGTCCCGTTCCACGTCTGGACGCCACAGGCCTACGCCGGAGCCACCGAACCGGTCGCCGCCTTCCTTGCCGCCACCTCGAAGGTCGCGGCCCTGGCCGCGCTGCTCGTCGTCGTCCGACCCCTCGTCGGCGCCGGAGCCCCGGTCCTCTTCGGGATCGGCATGCTTGCCGCTGTGTCGATGACGCTCGGCAACGTGCTGGCCCTCGTCCAGGACGACCCGGTCCGGCTGCTCGCCTGGTCGACCGTCGCGCAGGCCGGGTGGGTCGTATTGCCGTTGTCTGCCCTGAACGAGCAGTCCGCGGCCGCCTCCGGCGGCTACCTGCTGGCCTACGTCATCGCCACGCTGGTCGCGTTCGTCGTGGTGCACGTAGTCACCTCGACACCACGCCTCCGTGGCGCCACCGACCTCGGCCGCACGCTCACGGCATACACCGGCTTGTTGCGGGCCCACCCCCTGCTGGGAGGCGCGCTGGGACTGGCCCTGTTGTCGCTCGCCGGGCTCCCGCCGGGTGTCGTGGGGCTGATCGCCAAGGTGGTGGCGCTGCGCCCGGTCGTCGGTGCGGGGCAGTGGGCGCTGGCGCTGGTCGCGGTGCTCAACGCGGTGATCGGTGTCGCGGTCTACCTGCGCTGGTTCGCGGTGCTGCTCCGCGACCCCGACGAGGGTCCTGCCCGGCCCGTCATCCGGAGCATCCCGCGCCCCGCGCTGGCAGCCCTGGTGCTCAGCGGTGCTGCCCTGGTCGCCACCAGCGTGATGCCCCAGCTGCTGCTCGGGCTGCTCGACTGAGGCCTTCGACCGGGCCTTCGACCGGGCGTCCGACAGCGCCATCGGTCAGGCCATCGGTCGGGAACGCCAGCACGGAAGGGAGCGTTGAGGCTGACATGCACAACCATTTCAACGGGCTCAAGACGGCAGCCCTCTTCGGCGGCATCTTCGCCCTCCTGCTCGGCATCGGCGGCTACATCTCGGCGTCCACCGGCAGCGCCGCATTCATCTGGCTGTTCGCCCTGTTGGGTGTCGGCATGACGGCCTACGGCTACTGGAACTCGGACAAGCTGGCCATCAAGGCGATGCACGCGTATCCCGTCAGCGAGGCCCAGGCGCCCGCGATGTACCGCATCGTCCGCGAGCTCTCCACCGCCGCGGGCAAGCCGATGCCCAAGATCTACGTCAGCCCCACCCCCGCACCCAACGCGTTCGCGACCGGTCGCAACCCCGAGAACGCTGCCGTCTGCTGCACCGAGGGCATCCTCGGCCTGCTCGACGAGCGTGAGCTGCGCGGTGTCCTCGGGCACGAGCTGATGCACGTCTACAACCGGGACATCCTCACCGGCTCGGTGGCCGCCGCGGTGGCCGGCGTGATCACCTCGGTGGCCCAGATGCTCATGTTCGCAAGCATGTTCGGCGCTGGCGGCAGCAGTGACGACGACCGCCCCAACCCCATCGCGATGCTGGCCATGGCACTGCTCGCACCGTTCGCCGCGATGATGATCCAGATGGCCATCAGCCGCACCCGCGAGTACGACGCGGACGAGGACGGCGCCAAGCTGACCGGTGACCCACTGGCCCTCGCCTCGGCCCTGCGCAAGCTCGAGGTCGGCGTCGCCCGGGCGCCCCTACAGCCGACGCCAGCCCTGCAGAACTCCAGCCACATGATGATCGCCAACCCGTTCCGCTCGCAGGACGTGTCGCGGTTCTTCTCGACCCACCCCCCGATGACCGAGCGGATCGCCCGGCTCGAGGCGCAGGCCTACGGGTTCCGCCAGCGCTGAGTCTTTCGTGGGCGACGAACCGGCACTGCGCGTGCTCGGTGGGGGCGGAAATCGCCCGCCGGCAAGACTCGCGGGGGGCTGGGAATGAAAGTCTGGCCGATACGCGTTACGATGGCTGGCAGTTGCAGTTCCTCGTGTGAGTGGGCCCGCCAAGCGCGGGCCTTTTCTTTAAGCGGTGTATTCCGTGTCGTGGTGATGTCGCAGCTGGTGGTCCGCATCCGCGGCCACATCGGCCAATTAGGAAAAGAGTTATCCCATGGCACAGGGAACAGTGAAGTGGTTCAACGCTGAGAAGGGCTTCGGCTTCATCGAGCAGGACGGCGGCGGCGCCGACGTCTTCGTGCACTACAGCGCGATCGAGTCCGGCGGCTACCGCTCGCTCGACGAGGCACAGCGCGTGGAGTTCGACATCACGCAGGGCCCGAAGGGTCCCCAGGCGGAGAAGGTCACGGTCATCTGACCTGCCCCACCCTCTGAACTAGATCGAAGCCCCCGGCCATTGCGGCCGGGGGCTTCGGCGTTCCCCGCCGGTGACTGGTTGAATCGGTCCCATGCCTTCCCTCACCCGCGCCGAAGCCCACGAGCGTTCCGCTCTGATCACCGTGACGCGGATGGAGGTCGACCTCGACCTCGACCAGGGGGCGGAGACGTTCACCTCGAGGACTCGGATCTCGTTCTCCTGCAGCGTCCCGGGGGGCTCGACGTTCCTGGACGTGAAGTCCACCGAGCTGCGTGCGCTGTCGCTCAACGGGACACCCGTCGACGTGGCCGGGCTGGCCGACGGGCGCATCGAGCTCGCGGACCTGGCGGGCCCGAACGTCGTGGAGGCGGAGGCAGTGATGGCCTACAGCCGCGACGGGCAGGGTCTGCACCGTGCCGTCGACCCCGCCGACGATGAGCACTACGTCTACGGCCACCTGTTCCTCGATGCCGGGCCACGGGTGTTCGCCTGCTTCGACCAGCCTGACCTCAAGGCGCCCTATGCGGTGACGGTCACCGCACCCGAGGCGTGGGTGGTGCTCGGCAACGGGGCGGCGACGCAGGTGGGTCCGGGCCGCTGGGAGCTGGCCGAGACACAGCCGCTGGCCACGTACTTCGTCACGGTCTGCGCTGGGCCGTACGCCTCCGTGCGCGACGAGCACGACGGCATACCCCTGGGTATCCATGCGCGGGCCTCGCTCAAGGAGCACCTGGAGCGGGAGGCGCCGCAGATGCTCGAGGTGACCAAGGCGAGCTTCGACTACTACCACTCGCTGTTCGGGATCCGCTATCCGTTCGGGGAGTACCACCAGGTGTTCGTGCCGGAGTTCAACGCCGGTGCCATGGAGAACCCTGGCTGCGTGACGTTCCGCGACACCATGATCTTCCGGGGGGCGGCCGCGCGGGACGAGGTGCTGTCCCGCACCAACACCATCACCCACGAGATGGCGCACATGTGGTTCGGCGACCTCGTCACCATGCAGTGGTGGGACGACCTGTGGCTCAACGAGTCCTTCGCCGAGTACATGTCGCACCGCACCTGTGTCGAGGCCACCGAGTTCACCGACGCGTGGATCGACTCGACCATGGCCCGCAAGGGCTGGGGGTATGCCGCGGAGCGCACCCCCTCGACGCACCCGGTGGCCGGTGGTGCGGCCGTCGACGCGCAGGCGGCGCTGCAGGACTTCGACGGGATCTCGTACGCCAAGGGAGCGGCCACCCTCCGCCAGCTCATCGCCCACATCGGTGACGACGCCTTCATCGCCGGGGTCGCGGCATACCTGCGCGCTCATTCCTTCGGCAACGGGACCCTGGCGGACTTCATGGGCTTCATGGAACAGGCCTCTGGCCAGCCCTTGGGGGAGTGGAGCAAGGCCTGGCTGCTCACGGCGGGGGTCGACGTGATCTCCGTCGACCCCGGCACGGGCGTCGTCGAGCGCAAGGTCCCGTCGCAGTTTCCGGCGAACCGCCCGCACACCACGGACGTCGCGGGCTTCACCGGCGGCGTCGAGGTGTTCCGTGTGCCGGTCACCGTCACGCAGGACTGCACCACGGTCGACGCCTTGCGTGCGGCGCCGGGCGCCGACCTCGTCGTGCCGAACGCCTCCGACCTCACCTGGGCCACGGTGACCCTCGACCCCGGTTCGGTGGCAGCCGTGCCCACGGCCCTGGCCGCGGTGCCGAACACGCAGGCGCGGGCAGTGGTGTGGATCGGCCTCATCGACGGGGTCTGCCTCGGCACCGTCGACCCACGCGTGCTGGTCCGGACCTTCGGCAACGCCTGGCCGGCCGAGGACAACGACTCGATACTCAGCCGCACGGCACTGGCCCTGATGGGGCGGATCATCCCGACCTTCCTGCCACCGGAAGAGCACGAGTGGGCTCAGCAGGTGGTGGCCGACTCCGCCGCTCAGGTGCTCCAGTCGGCGGGCGTGGGGTCGACCCGTGCCCTGGTCGCCGCCCGGACGGTGGCGCGGGCCTCTGCGGACGAGTCCCTGCTGCGGGCCTGGGCCGCGGGCAAGGACCGGCCGGCGGGGCTGGAGGAGGACTCGGACTTCGGTTGGCTCGCGGTGCGCAACCTGGCGTCCCGGGGTCTGGTCGACCACGAGTTCGTCGCGGGCCGTCGCGCCGAGGACGACACGCTCCAGGGCCGTCTGAATGCCTTGTTCGCAGGTGCGGCGATGCCGTCGGCCGACGCGAAGGCGTGGGCGTGGGACGAGCTCACCGCCAACCGGTCCCGTTCCAACTACGAGCTCAACGCCCTGGCGCAGGGCTTCTGGCTCACCGACGACCTCGAGGTCGTGCGGCCCTACGCGGAGCGCTACTTCACCGAGGTCCCTGCCATGGCGGCGTGGGTGGGGGAGGACGCGATCGCCCGGGTCGCGACGTTGGCCTACCCGGCCCGAGTCGTCGAGGACGCGACGGCCGAGCTCAGCGCAGCGGCGGTGGCGGGCAACGGGCTCGGCGTCGCCGTACGCCGGTCCGTGGTCGACTCCGAGTCCGAGCTCCGGGAAGCGCTGCGCTCACGGGCCACCTTCGGCTGAGCGCCTCGAAAAGGGACGGTCGGGCGCGTCTGTGCAGGTCAGGGGCAGATCTGCGCGAGGTTCATGGACGCGCGACGGCCATTTCGGGGCTACCATCACAGGTGGCGAGGCCGTTGGGATGTCAGTTGACGTTCACCTCCGTCTACGGAGGTCTGGGTGGATATCCCTCGATGAATCGTCTCGATGAGGGCATGACCCTCGGTGGTCGCTACGTGCTCGGTGCGCGGATTGCCTCTGGTGGGATGGCCGACGTCTGGGCCGGGACCGACGAGGTCCTGCAGCGCACCGTGGCGGTGAAGGTGATGCGCCCCGACACCGGCCACGAGGAGCTGTTCGCCCTGCGGTTCCGTGACGAGGCGGTGCACTCGGCAGCGCTGCTGCACACCAACATCGCCACGTTGTTCGACTACGGCGAGGACGACGGACTGGCGTTCCTCGTGATGGAGCTCGTCAAGGGTGAACCGTTGTCGATGCTGCTCAAACGCCGTGCGCCCCTGGACCCCGCGGAGGTGCGCTCCCTCGTCGGGCAGGCCGCGCTCGCGCTGGGCGTCGCCCACGAGGCTCGCGTGATCCACCGTGACGTGAAGCCGGCCAACATCCTGGTGCGGCCGGACGGACTGGTGAAGCTCACCGACTTCGGAATCGCCCGCGCGCTCGACGCCGCAGGTCACACCAGGGCGGGCGAGATGCTCGGGACCCCCCACTACCTCAGCCCCGAGCAGGCGCTCGGTGAAGCCGCGACGGGTGCCAGTGACCTGTACGCCCTCGGCGTGGTCGCGCACGAGATGCTCACCGGTCGGAGGCCGTTCGACAGGGGGACGCCGATTGCGACGGCCCTCAGCCACGTCAACGAGCCCCCGCCCCCGTTGCCCGACGGCATCCCCGAGGACCTGGCGTCGCTGGTGCGCGACTGCCTGGCGAAGCGGCCTGAGGACCGCCCGGCCAACGCTCGTGAGGTCGCGTCCCGGGTCGGCCTGGGCGACAACGAGATGGCAGGGCTCTCGTTGGGCCTCGCCAGCGCGCTCGACAGCTGGGCCGAGGACGACTCACCCAACACCGACGGCTCGGTCATCCGGTTCCCCGACCTGGGTGGCCCGACGGTGGCCATGCAGGTCAACCCCGGCACCGCCTAGCGCCGACCCACACCACGCAGAGGTATGCCGCCGTGCCCGGCTCGGGCACGGCGGCATACCTGCGTCTGGCGGCAGGTGCGCCGCCGCCGACTCAGCGGTAGTTGGTGAACTGGATCGCGAAGTCGAAGTCGTCTTTACCCTTGAGCAGTGCCTGCACGGCCTGCAGGTCGTCGCGTGACTTGCTGGTGACGCGCAGCTCGTCGCCCTGGATCTGGGACTTGACCGACTTGGGGCCCTCGTCGCGGATGATCTTGCCGACCTTCTTGGCGTTCTCCTGCGAGATGCCTTCCTGCAGGCCGAGCTCGAGGCGGTACTCCTTGCCGGACAGCTGTGGTCCGCGCTCGGGGACGTCGAGGTGCTTGAGCGAGACCTTGCGCTTGACCAGCCAGGTCTGGAAGACGTCGAGGACGGCGTTGGCCCGCTCCTCGGTGTTGGCCTTGATGATCACCTTGTCCTCGCCGCTGGCCTCGATGGAGGCGCCGACGTTCTTGAAGTCGTAGCGCGTCGCCACCTCGCGCGAGGCGCTGTTGAGGGCGTTGGCGACCTCCTGGTGGTCGATCTTGCTGACGATGTCGAACGAGCTGTCGGCCATGGTGGCGTGTCCTTCCTGGGGCGTCACGCGGTGGTCGCCGGGTGGGGCGGCTACCGGTTTCAGCATTCGTGGGTGTCCTTGCTATCCTTCCACGCGCACCAAGGCAGGTTGCCCGAGCGGCCAATGGGAGTGGACTGTAAATCCATCGCGAAAGCTTCGAAGGTTCGAATCCTTCACCTGCCACCCTCCGGTGAAACCCGGTCCGGCCCACAAGTTCTTCGACAGAAGAGCTTGTGGGTCGCCGGTTTTGTGGGAGCGCTGATCCCAACCGTCGGCGAGTGCGTGCGATCGGCGTCTCATCGTTGTCCGGGTGGTGGCGGTTCACATCGGCCGTGTCCGTGACGTTGCGGGTGTCTGTGTCAAATACGCGACAAAGTTCGCCACCCCCGGTCGTGACAGCCGGACTCGCGAGCCGCTGAACAGCGGTGATGGTGGGTGTGGGGCGATGCAATCGCGATGAAGTTTCGCACCGCCCCATTCCCGACGCTGCCCAGAGCCTGTTGCAGGGCGGGGAATTGGACATGGATGCGGTCGCGCTCGCGACCGTTGTGGTGGCCGTTCTTGAAGGGCCGTCGTCCAGGACCACGCGCGATGCAGATGGGTCGGGCGACCTTGGTTGCCCGCCGCCCGGCTGCGTGGGGCGATTGGCACGGTCGGGGGCTGTGAATCGCTAACCAGGTGTGCGACCTCGTCCAGGTGCGCTCCGGTGAGGCTGGCACATCGGTGCGCATTCACACCTGGCTGTAACCCAATCAGTCAAGAGAACCATCCGTCACACGTAGTTCTATGGGGAGGTGCAACGCGCCCACACGCGTCGACCGCTGACGAAGTCCTCGGGGTCTTCAGAACCGTAGCCGACGAGCGAATCGCGGGATAGGAGCGGGATAGTTGCAGCTCGGCCCTCGCGAGTTGTCTGCGGCGGTCGGACGGTCCCCGCACGTATGGGGCTAGGCGCTGACGATGTGTTCCTTGGCCTTGGCGATGGCGAAACCCCATGCCTGGGAGGGTTTTGTGCGACCAGGCACCGCGATCTCGTCCGGGTTGGTGACGACGTCGAGCAAGTAAGGCCCCCGCGAGGCCAATGCCTCGGAGACTGCACCGTCGAGATCTTGCGGATCGGTGACGCGGCGAGCGGACAGACCCATGGCAGTGGCAACGGCCGCAAGGTCCGGGTTGTCCAGCACCGTGCCGAACTCCTGGAGCCCACCTTGCTCCTGCTCCAGCTTGACCATTCCGAGTCGGCCGTTGTTGAAGACGACGAACGTCGCCGGCAGGTTGTAGGAGACGGAGGTCCGCAGGTCACCGAGCAGCATCATCAGCCCACCATCTCCGCAGAACGCGACGACCTGACGGTTGCGGTCGAGGGCTTGCGCCCCAAGTGCCATCGGCATGGCGTTGGCCATCGACCCCAGGTTGAACGAGCCGAGCAGCCGACGGTTGTTGCTCATCGGCACCAGTCGCGCCAGCCACACCGTCGACATTCCGGTGTCGCTGGTGAAGATCGTGTCGGGCCCCGCGTGCCGGTCGACGGCCATCGCCACGGCCTCGGGGCGGATCAGCTCGTCGGGGTTGTCGGCCTTGCTGCGCAGGCGCCCGAGCAGGGTCTCGTCGTGGCCGGGTTCGGCCAGGCGGCGCTGGGCCTTCATCCACTCGTCATAGTGCGACTGTGCCTTCTCCAGGTGCCGGCCGGACTCCCGGGACGAGAGCAAGGGGAGCAGCGCTTGAAGAGTGGCCTGCGAATCACCGACCAACGGGTGCGTCACCGCCGTGCGGCGACCGATGTGCGCAGCCCGTGAGTCGAGCTGGATCACGGTCTTGCCGCCGGGAATCCAGTCCCTGTACGGAAAGTCGGTCCCCACGAGCACCAAGATGTCCGCGTCATCCATGGCGTCGGTCGCGGCCGGGTTGCCGATCAGGCCGGTCTGCCCCACGGCGTACGGGTTGTCGTGTTCGAGCCCCTCCTTGGCCTTGATCGTCAGCACCATCGGCGCTCCCAGCTTTTCCGCTAGGGCGATCACCTCCTCCCGGGCAGTGCGTGCACCGCACCCGACGAGCATGGTGACCTTGGCATCGGCGCCGATCGCGTCCGCTGCAGCCTGGATGGCCGCCGATGACGCTGCCGCCGGATGCGCCGGGGGAACGAACCGTGGCGGCAGGATTCCCTTGGCGACGTCGAGGCCGCCGATGTCGCCAGGAAGGGTCAACACCGCGACACCTCGGCCGCCGATCGCCGCGTTGACCGCCCGCTCCAGGAGCTGCGGCATCTGCTCGGCGCTAGTGACAGTCTCGGCGAACACGGCAACGTCACTGAAGAGTCGGTTGTTGTCGACCTCTTGGAAGAAGTCCGTGCCGACCTCGGGCAGCGGCACCTGCCCACAGATCGCCAACACCGGGGCGTGCGACTTCTTGGCGTCGTAGAGGCCGTTGAGCAGGTGGATCGAGCCGGGCCCAACCGTGCCCATGCACACTGCCAGATCCCCGGTGAGCTGCGCTTGCGCGGACGCCGCGAACGCCGCGACCTCCTCGTGACGCACCCCGATCCACTCCAGCCGGTCCTCGCGACGAATGGCGTCCGTGACGGGGTTGAGCGCATCACCGACCACGCCCCAGATCGAGCGCACCCCGTGGTCGGCCAGGGCTTCGACGATCAACTCGGCGACAGTGGTCATGCTGCGACTCAGCTCCTGGAGGTCGAAAGGCTGGGACGGAAGGCGGAAGGGTCGGCAGCTGCCCAGTCGGCCGCCCAGGTTGCCGGGGGTTCGTCAATCAGTTGCCCGGGGGAGAGCCATTCAAACAACTCGGTGTACGAGCGGGTCTCCCAGGCGTTGATGACCTTGCGCAGCTGGCTGGGCGAGAGCTCACGCGGGTGGCGCGCGCCCATGGAGGCCATCATCTTCACGGCTTCTTCCACGGTGCCCTGCTGGTAGTGCAGCACTCGTTGGCTCTTGTCATCGACGTTGACCGCTTGCCCGCGCCTTGGGTCCTGGGTCGCGACCCCGACCGGGCACTTGTCGGTGTGGCACAGCTGGGCCTGGATGCAACCGACCGCCATCATCATGGCGCGCGCGGAGTTGGTGTAGTCGGCGCCCTGAATGAGCCGCTTGACGATGTCGTTGCCCGCAGCCACCTTGCCGCTGGCCCCGATGCGCACTCGGTCGCGGAGTCCGACACCGACAAGGGCGTTGTGCACCAGCATCAGTCCATCGGTGAGCGGCATACCCATGTGGTCCTCGTACTCCAGCGGGGCGGCCGCGGTGCCGCCCTCGGAGCCGTCGACGATGATGAAGTCCGGTGCCGTGCCCACCTCGAGCATCGCCTTGCACATGGCCAGGACGTCGACTCGTGAGCCCACGCAGAGCTTGAACCCCGCAGGCTTGCCACCGGACAGATCTCGCATCTCGGCGATGAACTCGATGAGCTCAATCGGGGTGTGGAACACCGAGTGTGCCGACGGGCTGACGCACTTCTCGCCCTGGGGCACCTCACGGATCCGAGCGATCTCGGCGCTGACCTTGGCCGCCGGCAGGACCCCGCCGATGCCAGGCTTGGCACCCTGGCTGAGCTTGAGCGAGACCATCTTGACCTGCTCGCTGGAGGCCTTGTTCGCGAACTCGCCGCGGTCGAAATGGCCGTCCTTGGTGCGCGTGGAGAAGTAGCCCGAGCCGATCTCCCAGACGAGGTCGCCGCCATGCTCCTGGTGGTAGGGCGACAGTCCGCCCTCACCAGTGTCGTGGGCGAAGCCGCCGAGCTGCGCGCCTTTGTTGAGCGCGCGAATTGCGTTGGCAGACAATGCACCGAAGCTCATGGCCGACACGTTCAGCAGGGCCATCGGATAGGGCCTCGTGCAGTCCGGGCCCCCAATCACGACGCGCGGCATCTCCTCAGGGGGGTCCAAGGGGGTGGTCGAATGGACCAGGTATTCGTACCCCGGCTCGTAGACGTCGCGTTCGGTGCCGAACGCCTGCTCGCCAGCGATGTTCTTGGCGCGCTCGTAGATGAGCGATCGGGTGTCACGGTCGTACGGCCGGCCGTCGTAGTTGCGCTCTATGAAGTACTGCTGGAGCTCCGGTCGGATGTCCTCCATGAGGAACCGGATGTGCCCGAGGATCGGGTAGTTGCGCAAAATTGAGTGCTTGCGCTGCAGGACATCCCAGATCCCGAGCGCCAGGAGGGCCCCCACCAGGAACAGCAGCACCCACCAGGCCCACCCTCCGAGAGACGCGGCCACGGCCACGATGACCGCCACCACGGCCAAGGCCCCGATAATGAAGAACTTGAGCATCACTACCTCCTTGACCTGCGATGATGCCATTCCTTTCCTGAGAGGACGCGGCCATGCGCTCCTTCACGCGGAGACTGGAGTGGAGGAAATTCTCCGTTGCGATGACGAGGCGGTCTGCGAAGTCACCGTCATGACCCGGAGGTGATGAAAGATGAGTCTCACGATCCGCAGTCTGGTGATCCCGGTGCCCGATCTGGACGCCAGTAGGCCGTGTACAGGGCCCTGCTCGGCTCACCGCATACCGACGAGCCGTACTGCGTCGGCTATCACGTCGACGGCTTCGAGGTGGCTCTCATCCCGGCCGGCGCAGGTGGCGGGCCGGTGGCCTTGCCGATGTTGAGGATCTCGACGCGACGCGCGCGATCCTGCTGGCGGCCGGAGCCACCGAGCGCGACGAGCCGCGTCAAATCGCACCCGGTGCGCGGGTGTGCGTGCTCGCAGACGCCGACGGCAACCCGATCGGCCTGCGTGGGAAGTAGCCGCCCATGTCGACCGGGCACGACTCGGGCACGACTCGAGCGCACGTCGGCCAGGGCACCTTGAGGCGAGGCGCGCGCGAATCCGATGCCCGGTCGTCGAGCGTGAGGTGGCGGGGTAAGCGAGGGCCAAGGTGAGGGTGCCGGCGAAGACCCCGCGCGCAGGCAAACCACATACGAACGAGGGGTGGGAGCTTGGCTCCCACCCCTCGTCGCCCCTGCGATCGTGCGGCTACTGCGTCGCGCGGACGTTCTCCACGGACGACTGTGCCTGGGACGAGACATCCTCGGCCGTGGACTTCCCCTCCTGGGCCACGTTTTCCTTGGCCTCCGTCGCCGTGTCCTTGATGTTCTGGGCCGCTTCCTTGGCCGGTTCCTTGAGCTCCTGGGCCGTGTCCTGCGCAACGCTCTTGGCCTCCTCGACGAGGGGCTGAGCCTTCTCCTTGAGTGAGCTGGCCGCCCGCTTCTCCCTCTCTGAAGCGGGCAGCATCGAGCCCAACAGCCACCCCGCGCCGAGTGCGATCAACCCGGCTGCGAGGGGGTTGCCCTGGGTCTTGCTGCGGGCCTTGTCGGCTGCGGCACCCGGGGCCTGGCCAACGGTGGACGCGGCGTCGGAGCCGCTGCTGCGCACGTCATCGGCCGTGCCCATCACGCGATCCTTGACCGACGTGGCTACTCCAGCCACCTTGTCGGCTTGGCGGCGCGCGACGTTGGACGGGCTGACCGTCTCGGTGAGCGCGTTGACGTCGCTGCTCAGCCGGCCGCGGGTGTTTTCGATCTCTCGGCGGATCTCATCTGGGTTGTTCGTCATCGCTTGTCCTCGTTCCCTTTGAGTGCGTCGGGGATATCCCGCGCCGTCTGTGTCGTCTGTGGAATTCCCTTGACCTGCTTGATCTCGCGTCGACCGACGGATGCCAGCAGCACGGCGATGACTGCCCAGACGGCGGCCACCACGAGGGCCGACCAGCCTCGGCCGGTCTCGTTGCCGAGCCCCCACCAGAGGGCGATCGACAGGAACAGCAGCACGAAGTGGCCGGCGACGCCCGCTCCGCCGAGCATTCCCGCACCCTTGCCGGCCTTGGTTGCCGACTGACGCATCTCCGCCTTGGCCAGCTCGGTCTCCTGACGAATCAGGGTCGACAGGTCGCGGCTGATGTCGGCGAACAGCTCGCCGACATTGCTCAGGGACCGGGCCTGTGGGTCGTCGAGACGGGGCTCCTGGAAGCTCATCGTGGGTACTCGCCCGCGTCGGTCCCGTTCCCGCTGTTGGGTCCGGTACCGCCGTAGACGCCTCCCGCGTTGCCGAGGGGGTCGCTGACGGAGTCGCTGCCGGTCGCCGTGCTCGTGCCGCTTGTGCTGCCGTATGCCGGGTAGCCGGCGGTGCTGTGGTCGACCGGAGTTGCGGCGTTGCTGCTCGGTCCCGTGGGGCCTGCCGTGTGGGCCTGGTCCTGGTGGTCGGCGACGAGGCCACGGCTCAGTCGTCCGCCGACCAGGCCGATGACTGCGGCGGCGGCGAGGAACGTTCCCGGACGCTGTCGGGCGAACTGCTTCACCTCGGAGACGAGCGATCCGGGGTCGCGCTGGTCGAGCCAGCTCGCGACATCGCCCATCCGCTGCGAGGCCTGGTGGGCCAGGTCGCTGGCAACGCCCTGCTGCTCGGAGCCGCGCGCCATGCCCGACAGCTCCTGGCTGAGTGACCGCAACCCCTCGGCGACCTTCGTCTGCTGCTGGGCGCTCTGGTCCAGCAGCTGGCTGCGCGTCTGCTGCCACAGCTCCT
>NZ_RCZM01000004.1 GCF_006438965.1 Pedococcus bigeumensis | reverse complement strand
AGGAGCTGTGGCAGCAGACGCGCAGCCAGCTGCTGGACCAGAGCGCCCAGCAGCAGACGAAGGTCGCCGAGGGGTTGCGGTCACTCAGCCAGGAGCTGTCGGGCATGGCGCGCGGCTCCGAGCAGCAGGGCGTTGCCAGCGACCTGGCCCACCAGGCCTCGCAGCGGATGGGCGATGTCGCGAGCTGGCTCGACCAGCGCGACCCCGGATCGCTCGTCTCCGAGGTGAAGCAGTTCGCCCGACAGCGTCCGGGAACGTTCCTCGCCGCCGCCGCAGTCATCGGCCTGGTCGGCGGACGGCTGAGCCGTGGCCTCGTCGCCGACCACCAGGACCAGGCCGACACGGCCGTCCCCGCGGGGACTGGTGCCAGCGCCGCCGCCCCGGTCGACCACGGCACCGCCGGCTACTCGGCATACGGCAGCACGAGCGGCACGAGCGCGGCGACCGGCGACCACGCCGTCAGCGACACGCTCGCCGACGTGCGAGGCAACGCGGGAGGCGACGCGGGAGGCGTCCACGGCGGTACCGGCCCCATCAGTGGGAACGGAACCGGCTCGGGCGAGTTCTCCCGATGAGCTTCCAGGACCCGCGCCTCGACGACCCGCAGGCCCGGTCCCTCAGCAATGTTGGCGAACTGTTCGCCGACATCAGCCGCGACCTGTCGACCCTGATTCGTCAGGAGACCGAGCTGGCCAAGGCGGAGATGCGTCAGTCGGCCTCGAAGGCCGGCAAGGGTGCGGGAATGCTCGGCGGGGCCGGCGTCGCCAGCCACTTCGTGCTGCTGTTCCTGTCGATCGCCCTCTGGTGGGGGCTCGGCAACGAGACCGGGCGGGGTTGGTCAGCCCTCGTGGTGGCCGCCGTCTGGGCAGTCATCGCCGTGGTGCTGGCATCCGTCGGTCGGCGAGAGATCAAGCAGGTCAAGGGAATTCCACAGACGACACAGACGGCGCGGGAGATCCCCGACGCGCTCAAAGGGAACGAGGACAAGCGATGACGAACAACCCAGATGAGATCCGCCGCGAGATCGAAAACACCCGCGGCCGCCTGAGCAGCGACGTCAACGCGCTCACCGAGACGGTCAGCCCGTCCAACGTCGCGCGCCGCCAAGCCGACAAGGTGGCTGGAGTAGCCACGTCGGTCAAGGATCGCGTGATGGGCACGGCGGACGACGTGCGCAGCAGCGGCTCGGACGCTGCATCCACTGTTGGCCACGCGCCTGGTGCCGCGGCGGACAAGGCTCGCAGCAAGACCCGGGGCAACCCCCTCGCAGCCGGGTTGATCGCCCTCGGCGCCGGGTGGCTCGTGGGTTCGATGCTGCCCGCCTCCGAGAAGGAGAAGCAGGCGGCCAGCACCCTCAAGGAGAAGGCTCAGCCCCTCGTCGAGGAGGCCAAGAGTGTGGCGCAGGACACGGCCCAGGAGCTCAAGGAGCCGGCCCAGCAGGCGGCCCAGAGCATCAAGGACACGGCGACCGAGGCCAAGGACCACGTGGCCCAGGAGGGTAGGAGCACGGCTGAGGACGTCAGGTCCCAGGCCCAGTCCTCCGCTGACACGGTCCGCTCCACTCAGTAGCCGCAGTAGCCGCAGGGGCGACGAGGGGTGGGGCCGAGCCCCCACCCCTCGTTTGCGTGTCCCATCCGTTCGCTGGTTCGGGTTCGGGAGCTGACTCGGGTTTGGGAAAGCACTCCACCGGGCAGGGGCACAAGGAGCGACATTCTCCGGTGCACTGCCGCGGGACACCGACGAGAGGCACCACTGATGAAGGCACTGACCTGGCACGGAAAGCGCGACGTGCGAGTCGAGGAGGTCCCCGACCCGCGCATCGAGTCACCGACCGACGCCATCATCAAGGTCACCTCGACCGCGATCTGCGGATCCGACCTGCACCTCTATGAAGTGCTCGGCCCGTACCTCACACCCGGCGACGTGCTCGGCCACGAGCCGATGGGCATCGTGGAGGAGGTCGGGCCCGAGGTGAGCCACATCAAGCCCGGCGACCGCGTCGTCATCCCGTTCAACATCTCCTGCGGACACTGCTGGATGTGCGAGCGCGGCTTCTACGCCCAGTGCGAGACCACCCAGGTCCGCGCGCAGGGCAAGGGTGCGAGCCTGTTCGGTTACACCAGCCTGTATGGCGGTGTTCCCGGCGGCCAGGCCGAGTACCTCAGGGTGCCGCAGGCCCAGTTCGGGCCGATACCGGTTCCCCAGGAGCACTCGGACCAGCGCTTCCTGTACCTCTCCGACATCCTCCCCACGGCATGGCAGGGCGTGAAGTATGCCGACGTCCCGCCGGGCGGCACCCTGGCCGTCATCGGTCTGGGCCCGGTGGGACAGTTCGCAGGACGGATCGGCCGGCACCTGGGCGCCGCCCGGGTGATCGGCGTCGACCTGGTGCCCGAGCGGCTCGCCCTGGCCGCGGCCCACGGCATCGAGACCCTTGACCTGAGAGAGGTCGACGACGTCGCCGCGACCCTCATCGAGATGACTGGTGGGCGGGGTCCTGACGGCGTCGTCGAGGCAGTGGGCATGGAGGCGCACGGATCCCCTGCGGCCAAGACTGCCCAGACGGCGGTCGGCCTGCTCCCCGATGCGCTGGCCAAACCGCTGATCGACCGGATGGCGATCGACCGGCTCGACGCGCTGCACACCGCCCTGAAGTCGGTGCGGCGGGCGGGAACGGTGTCCATCAGCGGTGTCTACGGCGGCGACGTCGACCCCATGCCGATGATGGAGATGTTCGACCGCGGCATCACCGTCCGGATGGGTCAGTGCCACGTGAAGCGCTGGATCGACGAGATCCTCCCGCTCGTCCTCGACCCGGCGGACCCGCTCGGCACCGAGGACCTGGCCACCCACCTGCTGCCCCTCGCCGAGGCGCCGCGGGGCTATGAGATGTTCCAGGCCAAGGACGATGCGTGCGTCAAGGTGATCCTCCAGCCGTGACCTCCACCGTGGTCAAGACCATCCTCGTGACCGGCGCCTCGAGCGGCATCGGCCGCGCCACCGCGCTGCATCTGGCGCGAGACAGCGCCAACCTGGTCCTGGTGGCCAGATCCGCCGACGTGCTCGACGAGGTGAAGGTCCAGTGTGAGTCGCTCGGCGCCCACGCCATGGTCGTCGTCTCGGACGTCGCGGATGCCGGGTCGGTCGAGGCTGCCTTCCGGGCGGCGCGAGACAGGTTCGGCCCGGTGCACGGGGTCGTGCACTCGGCCGCGGCGCTCGCCTACGGCCGGTTCGAGGACGTGCCCCAGGAGGTCTTCGACCGGTCCATCGAGACCACGCTCATCGGCACCGCCAACGTCGCCCGGTGCGCGCTGTCGTCGTTCAAGGCGAGCGGCGGTGGCAGCCTGGTCGTGCTCGGCTCGCTGCTGGGCAAGATCAGCACGCCGTACATGAGCTCCTACGTCACCGCGAAGTGGGGCGTGCACGGGCTGGTGCGCACCCTGCAGATCGAAGCCCGCAGCACGCCCGGCACCCACGTCAGCCTTGTCTGGCCGGGAGGAGTCGACACGCCCGTGTACCTCCAGGCCGGCACCTACCTCGCCCGACACGGCCGGCCGCCACCGCCGGTCGACTCCCCCGAGAAGGTGGCACGAGTCGTCGTGCGAGCGCTGTGGAGACCGCGCCGGGAGAGCCCCGTCGGGATGGCCAACCACCTCGTCGTCACCGGGTTCCGGCTGGCACCCGGGGTCTTCGACCGCATCGTCACACCACTCATGCGCGCGGGCGGCCTCTCGCGGGGCGAGGTGGCCAACTCACCGGGCAACGTGCTGGCACCGCAACCGACCGGTGAGGCGCTCCATGGCCGATGGGGTCGACACTGGCTGCGTCCAGCGGCCGCGGTCGGCGTGGTTGCCACCGCCGCAGCGATCCACCGCTCCCACCGGAAGAGGACCTGACATGAAGCAGCTCAGCAAGGGTGTCGTCACTGTGACCCGGGCGGTCGACGCACCCGCCCAGGCCGTCTGGGACGTGCTGGCCGACGGGTGGTTCTACGCCACCTGGGTGGTCGGCGCCTCCCGCGTGCGCGCCGTCGACCAGGCGTGGCCCGCCGAGGGCGCCCGGATCCACCACTCGTTCGGTGTGTGGCCCACGGTCATCAGCGACACGACCCACGTGCTGCGGTCGAACGAACCGACCGAGCTCGTCCTCCGGGCGAAGGGGTGGCCAGCAGGTGAGGCCGAGGTGCTGATCACCGTGACGCCGGACAGCGAGGACTCCTGCACCGTCGCCATGGCCGAGGACGCGGTCACCGGTCCGGGCACCCTCCTCCCGCGACCGCTGCGCCAGCTCGCCATCGGGCCGCGCAACGTCGAGGCGCTGCGGCGGCTGGCCTATCTCGCGGAGGGGCGGCACCGCGAGGCGGTCACTCCGACCTGAGCAACCGGTCCCAGGCGGTGCGGGCCAGCAGTCGTCGCGCACCGCCAGTCATCCGGCCGTTCGCACCCAGCACGGCGCGGGCTGCATTCCACCCACACGCGCCGTGGACGCCGCCGCCGGGGTGGGCCGAGGCGCCGGCGAGGTAGAGGCCGGACACCGGTGTCTCCGGGCGCCCCAACCCCGGAGTGGGTCGGAACACCAGCTGCTGGTGCAGGCCCGAGGTGCCTGCGTTGATGGCACCCCCGACCAGGCTCGGGTTCTCCGACTCCAGGTCACCGGGTGACTGGACGTGCCGGGCCACCTGGCTGTCGCGGAAGCCGGGCGCCACCCGCTCGATGGCGTCCTCCATGCGATGCACGTGGTCGGCGAGCCGGTCACCCGACCAGTCCGTGCCGTGCGGGACGTGGGTGTAGGCCCAGGCCGACTCGGTGCCGTCGGGAGACCGGGTGGGGTCGGAGGTGGTCATCTGCCCGAACAGCAGGAACGGTCGCTCCGGCGTGCGCCCGACCGACAGGTCGGCTGCGAAGTCGACGAAGCCGTCCTGGTCCACGCCGAGGTGGACGGTACCTGCGCCCCGCGCCGCCTCGGCTGTCCACGGCACGGGCTGGTCGAGGGCCCAGTTGACCTTGATCGTGCCGTTGTCCCACTGGAAGCGGTCGAGATCGCGCCGGAGCCTGGCCGGCAGGGGCTGGTCGGCCAGCAGGTCGCGGTAGAGCGTCGTGGCCGGCACGTCAGCCAGGACGCCTCGGGTCGCACGCAGGATGGTGCCGTCGGCCAGCCGGACCCCGGTGGCCCGCGCCCCGGAGGTGGTCACCGCGGCGACGCGGATGCCGGTCAGCACCTTTACCCCGCGACTCTCGGCGCGACGACGCAACGCCTGTGCCAGCTCCCCGGCACCACCTTCCGGCACGGGGAACCCGACGTCCTGGCAGAGCATGCACAGGAGCCAGCCGAACATCCCGCTCCCCGCAGCGTCAGGCGCGACGTCCGTGTGCATCGCGTTGCCGGTCAGCAGGAGACCAGCACCTTGCCCTGAGAACCGCTCCTGCCCCAGCCTCCGGGCCGGGGTCACCGCAAGACGTGCGAAGTCGAGCGTGTCGGCGGCACCGAGCCGGCGGACCATCCGGGTGGCCGAAGCCACGGGCGGGAACGGTGTGAACAACGCGTCCAGCAACGGGTCCCGGATCCGGTCCCAGCCACGCACCAGCTCCAGCCAGGCCTCGCCGTCTCCGGGCGACTCGGCGTCGAGGCCTGCTGCGGTGTCCTCGACCCGTGAGCAGAGCAGCGCAGCGCTGCCGTCGTCGAGCGCGTGGGCCAGCACGTGCGGGGCGCGGCGCCAGACGAGCCCGTGTTCCTCGAGGTGCAGGTCGCGGATGATCGGGCTGGCCGCGGCCAACGGGTAGAACGCACTGAACAGGTCGGTGACGAAGCCGGGCGCCGTGACCTCGGCGCTGCGCACCGCGCCGCCCACCTCGTCGTTGCCCTCCACCAGCACGACGTCCCAGCCCGCATCGGCGAGCGCGTTGGCAGCCACGAGTCCGTTGGGACCTGCGCCGATGACGACGGCATCGACTGTGCTCACGGGCATTCGCTCCTGGGATCGGGGTGGTGCGCTTTCAGCCCACTGTGTCATTGCCGACGATGGCGCGCCGACTGACTCCTTGTACCCCGTCAGCCGACCTTCAAGCGGACAGCACTCCCAGCACGATGAGGACCTGACCCAGGTGGTAGGTCACCATCACCGCCAGCGACCCGAACCGGCGAGCCGTCACGAACCGGTCGAGGGCCAGCACCGCGTCGCTCACCATGAAGACCGTCGCCCCGAGGGCCACGACCGGGTGCCCCGTCGCCCAGGCCGTGACCACCATGGCGCCGATGACGATCATGTATGCCGCGACGGCGCCGGCCAGTGCCGGTCCACCTTCGGCCCGTGCCGCCGGCACCACGCGGCGACCTACGACCACCGCCATGCCCACGACGAGCCCCAGCCCGACGAGGCCGAGGTCGGCACGCGGCATACCCAGGTGGGCGAAGGCCACGACGAACACGAGGTGGGCCACGAGGAAGCTGCCGAGGCCGACGACGAAACGCGGGTCGCTGTCGGAGAGCAGAGCGACGTCGCCGACCAGGCTGAGCCCGAGCGCCGCGAGCAGCCACCAGCCGGCGGTCGAGTCCGGCGCCCCCAGCAACCACGCGGTCACGATGAGCAGCACCAGGACGAGCGGCTTGAGGACCCACTCGCGCCGGCGACCGCGGACAGCTACGGACCACCAGTCCAGAGGTGCCGCGACCGCGACGGCGGCCAGGCTGGTCATCGCGAGATCGGGCACCGGCCCAGCGTGGCAGAGGGTCAGTGGTGGTACTGGTGCATCACGGCGTGACCTCGGCCACGCGCGATCAGCCAGCGGTTGACCGGCACGGTGACGACGAAGGCGATCGCGAGTGAGGCGATGAGCGTGCCCCAGAACAGCGCGCTGGTGAGGCCGGCATCCATCGCTCCGGGAATGGCCACCACGAACGCGTTGTCGATCAGCTCCATCACCGAGATGGAGATGGTGTCAGAGGCGAGGGCGACACCGAGAGCCGCAGCGAGCGGGAGCCCTGCGCGCAGCACCGGCCGCATCGCCAGCGAGTAGCCGAACACGAAGGCCAGGCCGATCGACAGGACGACCGTGGCGGCGTTGCCCCAGCCGAGCGCGGAACCGACGACCATGCCGAGCACCTCGCCGATGGCGCAGCCGGTCAGGCAGTGGAGGGTTGCGCTGATGGCCTGCTGCCACAAGGAACCGGGCATCTCGTGGGCGTGGTCGGGTGCACTCATGATGTCGCCAACAATACCCCCTGAGGGTATATTCCGCTGGTCGTAAACCCACCTGCGGATGGTGGCGACCCAGCCTAGGCTCGCCACCATGACCGCACCCGCCTCCACCTCGGCCACCTCCACGTCCGCCGACCTCCGCGCCGTCGTCGACGCCATCATGGCGGGCTTCGCCCAGGTACCGGACGACGGCTGGGCGCGACCTGCGCACGGGCTCGAGTGGGACTGCCGCGACACCGCCTCGCACCTGATGGACGACTTCGCGTTCTACGCCATGAACCTGGCCAGCCGCGAGGTCCACACCGACGACTACGTGCCGTTCCTCGACCCGCCGCCGTGGCAGCCGGGCAGCCCGTCGAGCGCGCTGTGGCCCGACCCTGCTGGCGGGACCGCAACGATCGTCCACTGTGTCGACGCAGCGGGTGGGCTGCTCGTCGCGGTCACCGCCACCGCTCCCCCGGGCCACATCGGCTACCACGGTCGGGGCAACGCCGACGCGTCCGGGTTCGCCGCCATGGGCATCGTCGAGGGCGCCGCCCACGCCTGGGACGTGCTGACGGCGCACGAGATCCCGTTCCGCGTCGAGGACGGGGTCTGCGAGCGCGTCCTCAACCGGCTGTTCCCGGGAGCGGTCCGGACCGGCGACGGGTGGCAGGACTTCCTCACCGCCACCGGTCGCACCGAGGCCACCCGCAATGAGAAGTGGACCTGGGACTCCAGCGTCCGCGACAGCTACGGCGACTGAGCTCCCAGCCGCGTGACCACCGCGAGCAGCCGGTCGGTCTCGTCGGCGGTCACCCCGACCTGCAGGTCGTCCAGCAGCTTCCGGAGCTCGCCGTCGGCGAGCCCGTGGTGCTCGGTGGGCTGGCCGGGACGGCGGACCGTCACGGCCTCGTGGGTCACGGCAACGTGCCGGTCGGGCAGGTGCCGGGTGAGCATCAGCCCGTGCCGGAAGTGTGACGTCGGGTAGGTGCTGGTGAAGTGGTGCCCCGCGCGGAGGTCGACCTGGTGGACCGGCAGGTCGTCGGTGGTGTGCATCTGCTCCCAGCCACCGTCGCGATGGCGCTGCAGCTCCCACCTGACGCCCCCTGGGGCGGCGTCGATGCGCTGCATCCGGTAGGACCAGCCGCCGTGGTCGTCCTGCGCGCCGTCCTCGAGCAGGATCGGGTGCATCAGGCTGAGCCCGAACCCTGGGTCGGAGAACCAGGTCCGGCCCTCGATCCGCGTCAGCACGACGCAGTGGGTGCGGGCCGACGCGGTGACGTCGCCGACCCGGGCGAGCCTGCGTTCTACGTCGTAGCCGAGCTCCGCGAGCACCGCGCTGAAGAGGGTGGCGTGCTCGAAGCAGTAGCCACCCCGGCCTCGTCCGACGAACTTGGCCTGGACGTCCGGGCAGCTCGAGGCCGGGGTGCTGCTCCAGCAGGACGTCGATGTTGTCGAAGGTGAAGGTCCGCACGTGCGCCTCGTGGAGTGCCTGCAGGAGGGCGAGGTCCGGCGCCCGCACCTGCACGCCCACCCGGCTCAGGTAGCCGTCGAGGTCGACCTCGACGTCGCTCACCGTGCGCCCTCCAGACCCAGGGCGATGTCGAACACCCGGGCCATCGCGGCATACCCGGCGTCGTTGGGGTGGAACTTGTCCGCTGCCAGCTTGCCGCGCCAGCTGCGCGGGCCGTGCGCGCGCATGTCTGCGACGACCAGCCGGCCCTCGCGTTCGCGCTGGCGCAGCAGCGCCTCGACCCGGCGGGCCTCGCGGTGCGGGTTGGGCAGGTTCGCCACGACGCTGCCGTTCGGGAGGCCGTCGAGCAGCTCGGCGAAACGCTCGGTCAGGCCGGCGCGCACTCGTGGCGAGATGACGTCGTTGGAGCCGATCACCACCGTCACCAGGTCGGGGACGAAGCCCGAGTCGAGCAGGGCGCGCAACGCCGGCAGCTGCTGGTCGATGACGTCCTGGACGCGGGCGCCGGTCACCGACAGGTTGACCACGCGGTGGGGTCGACCTGCCGCGGTCAGGTGGTCGGCGAACTGGCCGACCCAGCCCCGATCGGGCGCGGGAGCCCCGATGCCCTGAGTCATCGAGTCGCCCAGGGCCACCCACAAGGGCTCACCCGATGGGCCGCCCGCCAAGGCGACCACGTTGGCGGCACGCCAGGCCGCGGCATACGGCCCGGTCTGGCCGCGCACTTGCGCGACACCGGGCATGACGGTGGACAGCATCCTCATGAGGGCGCCGGGGAGACGCTCGCTGGTGTTGTCGTACTCGAAGGCGGTCGCCACCTCGGCATCGTACGGCGCCACGTCGGTGCCCGAAACGACGAAGGACCAGACACGAGTCGCGTCTGGTCCTTCGATTGGTGGAGCTGAGGGGATTCGAACCCCTGACCCCTTCCATGCCATGCACATTCGGCACGTCCACGGGTGTCCCAGAACGTGCACCTAAGCGCGAACCGTTCCCCCAACGTCCCTCGATATCCGCCGAAACACGCCGCCGTTGTCAAGCAGTCAGTCAACCATCCATCCTGGCCACTCCGTGCCGCCCGGATGGAGCGCGACCGCTCAGCGGGTCATGCGGCCACGCGGCCACTTGATTCATGGCAGCAGGTCAACGCTGAACGCATGCCGTCCACTTGGACAGTCGCCCGCGTCTGCAGATCGGAAGATCGGCGGTTCGACCCCGCCCCTGACCACCGCCCAAAGCCACAGGTCAGAAGCCCTCTGACCTGCACTCGAGCGGATGGAAAGGCTCGTCACCGCCCACCCCGCCTGCGGGGCGTGACTCCCGGGAGACCCTTACGATCGATTCATGGCAAAGGACTCAAGCTCCGAAAGCTCGATCAGCAACGGCCTCTATGAGGCCGAGCTGGTTCGGCTCCAGGCGGAGCTGGTCAAGGCCCAGGAGTGGGTCAAGGTGGAGAAGCGACGGATCGTGGTGATCTTCGAGGGTCGCGACGCTGCCGGCAAGGGCGGCACGATCAAGCGGATCACCGAGTACCTCAGCCCCCGCAACACACGGATCGCGGCACTGCCCACGCCGACCGAGCGTGAGAAGACGCAGTGGTATTTCCAGCGCTACGTCGAGCACCTGCCTGCTGCCGGTGAGATCACGTTGTTCGACAGGTCCTGGTACAACCGGGCCGGGGTCGAGCGGGTGATGGGCTACTGCACCCCCCACGAGTACCGGCGGTTCCTGCACCAGTGCCCGATCTTCGAACGGATGCTCGTGGAGGACGGAATCCTGTTGCGCAAGTACTGGTTCTCCGTCAGCGACTCCGAACAGCAGAGTCGATTCAAGTCCCGGCTCAACGACCCCATGCGGCAGTGGAAGCTCTCGCCGATGGACTTGGAGTCGATCACACGCTGGGAGGACTACTCCCGGGCCAAGGACGAGATGATGGTGCACACCGACATCCCGGAGGCTCCGTGGTTGGTCGTGGAGTCGGACTCGAAGAAGCGCGCGCGGCTGAACATGATGGCTCACCTGCTCTCCACCATCCCGTACGTCGAGGTGCCGCGGCCGACGCTGACACTACCTGAGCGTCCCGCGCCGAACGGCTATGAGCGGCCGCCGCGCGAGCAAACTACGTACGTGCCGGATCACAGCGCTACCCTCAGCTGAGGCCGCCGACATTGTCAGATGAACAGCAGCTGGGCGCCTTCGGTCTTCTCGATGAACTCGCTTTCGCCGATGATGGCTTCGACGTGGCCATGGGTGACGCTGGCCGGCATCGGCATGGTTCTCGAACCGGAGGGAGAGAACGCTCGCCTTGCGTTACCCAAACCAGGACGTACGGCTGGGTACGGTTGGTGGGTGAGCGGCCGCGCCGAACCGCCCATCCCCCGGCCGCGACGCGGCCTGGGGTCACCAGCCTTCGGCGGCCTTGTGCTCGGCCAGCAGGGCATCCACCCGTTTGGCGGGCGTGAACTCGCAGGATCCGGCGTGGCCGTTCCGCAAGGTGCACATGCTTCCGCTAGGCAGGTGCACCTGCCCACAGCCACCCAGCAGGGCAGCAGCCTCGTCGGTCGATGAGTTGTGCACCTCAGGGACGGACTGGGATCTGGAGCCAGAGGCGCTCGTACCGGGTGAGTTGGTGTCCATTGTTGGACCAGCAATCTCCTCTCGCTGGCGAGAGGGCATGCGCCCCAAGCTGAGGCTGTGCTGACACTACGCCATCCCAGTTTCCGACCCAGGCGTCAAGGAAAGCATCTGGTTGAGGCGTGGACGGTCGCGGCGAGCCCCACAGGCCGGGCCCCGGCGGTCCGGGACAGTGGTGCGCACACGTCCTTGACCCAGCTAGCGCGACCAACTCGGGACTTCGACGGGCTGGCAAACCCAGCGCCTGCGACTTCCCGGAGCGGTCACAGCGTCCAGATGAACGTGACGTTGACCCAGGGGGAGGCTTCGTCCTCGTCACTGACCTCCATCACGGGCTCCTCGGCCAGCGCATCCTCGCTGGCCAGGCCCAGA
Organism: Pedococcus bigeumensis; assembly: GCF_006438965.1. GTDB lineage: Bacteria > Actinomycetota > Actinomycetes > Actinomycetales > Dermatophilaceae > Pedococcus > Pedococcus bigeumensis_A. Next base: position 537,950 of record NZ_RCZM01000004.1, on the reverse strand, counting down.
TCCACGAGCGGGTACGGGCTTCCGTGATCAGCCGGAGGTGCGATTCACGGTTGCGGATGGCGGCTTTGGGCACGGCAACACTGGTCTCGACGCGCATGGTCGGCTCCTTCGGATGTGGGCGCGCTTCGCGCGCCTCCACCGGCCTGCAGTCTTCCTGCAGGCACGAACCCCACCCACCGCCAGCATGCGCGACGGGCGACCTCGCCCATGGCTCATGGGAGCCCCTCCCGGACAGCGCAGCACCCGCGCCCGTGGTGGCCTTTCAAGGCCCGTACCGGCGCGGGTGCTGCTCCCTCACACGTAGGGGTTGCTCCGCTTCTTGGAGGACAGCCATAGCCCAAACGGCCATTTGGGACAACCTCGATCGATGGCAAGATCTGGACGCGGTTCCCTCCCCGTCCCCCACGAGTTCAGGGGACCCGCGCTGGGTTGGTCCGCTACCTCACCCGACATCCCTGCCGCGTGAGGTAGCGGACCACCGCTAACGAGGGATCCGCCTCCTCTCATCGTTCCCCTGCAGCAGCCCAACCGACGGTTAGCCTGCCGATCCTTCCGAGACAGGTCCCCTTCGTCGGCGGGGCTCCCTCTCCCACCCTGGCCACCATGTGGCTCTACCGGAGCCCCTCAACGACTCCCGCTCAACGGTTCCGAGGGGCGACCTCGAGACCTGGTGCGAGCTCCTCGCCGCCGACGGGTGCTAGTTGGCGGCGTCGGCCTCGTCCGCGAGTCGGGCGAGTGCTGCGCTGAGTTGGCGGGTCTGCGCGGTGGTCAGCTCTTGACCCCAAAAGTTGACCATGACCGGGTGGCGGTAGTAGCCGCGCTCGTCCACCTGCACATGTTGGGCGAGGGAGACGACGACTTCCACCGGGTTGTTGTGGTGGTCCCCTGCTGTCGTAGGAAACGTGGCGCGCTGACCCTCATGCCAGTAGTCGCCCGTCTGGTGATCGAGCCTGGACGTCAGGTGTGGGCACCAGTCACGCACCAGGCGGGGCAATGCTCGTCGTCGCCCCAGGGCCCGTTACTGCTCATGCGGTCAGTCAAGCACGATCACTCTGCCACGCCCGATGGTCTCGCCGTTTACCTTGACGAGGGGTGGCCGTGACGACCGCCCCAACCGGCGCGTCGCTGGATGGGTGGTCAGGGTGCACGCGGCCCTGGCGATAGCCGAACCTGCGCCGGAGGGCCCGTGCACCGCGGAGCCACCCCGCCCAAGGAGCGCCTTGGTGCGCGTCATCTGCTTGGCCTGGGAGGGCCTTCACCAGGGACAGTCCTCGATGCCGCGGACCGTGGTCGTGCCCCGGACGGGGTAGCGCGTTGCAGGCTTTGCGCGTTCTGACCTCACCTAGGCCTTCGTGGAGTTACCGGTAGGTCGGCGCCGGGTAGTCCGGGCCGCTGGGAAGATGGACCGCCTCACGGACCGATGCACCGCGCGACTCAGGCAGGTGCGGAGATTCCTGACCGTTCACAACATCCGATGCCGCACGGCGAGCGCGTTGGATGACTTCGTCGAAGTCCTGGACGATCTGGTCCCCGACCGGACGGTGGTCCAGCGGGGTAGGCGCGGATATCTCCGTCCTGATCCGACGTAGTCCGGTCAGGAGCTCGGTTAGGTCCGTGGATGATTGCTCAGGGTCCATCCGGGGCTGCGGTTCCAGCCTTGCGTCGGTGCGGCTGTGAGTGGCGGGGCCGGTCCCCCACGAAAATAGGGTGGCAGCCGGCACGCTCGGGGAAGCGCCCGAGTCACGACTGAACGCGGCTGCGTGGCGGTTCGGGACAGGTGTTGTCATGGCCGGACCTCGATGGACCCGTGCGCCTGCGTGCTAGGGGAAGCGGGAGACCGGGGGTGCTCGAGCCGGTTCAGGGCCATGGTGATGGTCGCGAACGCGCGCGCGTGGGAGGGGTCTATCCGGTTCCGGCTGACCACGTGCAGCAGGGCGCGGGCCCGTCGCAGCGCCAGGGCGTCGTCGACTTGCTCCAACAGGCGGTCCGCGGCCCGGGCCGGCGCCCAGGACGGCCCGCCGACCGACCGCAGCAAGTGAAGTACGAGCGACTGCAGCGACCTGTCCGTCACGGCTGGGCGTGCCCAACTGGGCTCAGGGCGTGTGGCAGGGCCAGGAGGTACGGGAATGGACTGCGTGGTCGGGAACATGCGATCTCCAAGAATCGAGCGATACAGGAGTTCGGCGCCGGGGTCTGGGGCCGTTCCGCACCGACCCTCGGTTCCACGCAAGTCGACTTCACTCACAGTACGGTTAGAAGGCACATAAGCCCAGAGGACGAAAGGCCTAACCCCGGGTTATGCCGGCGCGATGTGGACGATCGTCGGTCGCCCCCTTCCGACCCCCGCCCGAAGCCGGCTTCGCTCCCGGGGCCCAGCCTGCGCACCGACGACCGGTAGCGGACGCTCCGAAACCCGAATGGGCAGTGAGCGCCCCGACTCACCGCCCCTATCGAGCCGACGCCGGGCTACGTCAGTGAACATGGACGGACGCCAGCGCACGCGAATCCGCAGTGAGTGCCAGTTGAGTGCCGGGGAGTTAGTCAAGCAGTTGGTCAAGCATTGCCACTTCCCACGCAGGGAAAGAGTCGCTTTCGTGGAGAGCGAAACAGCCCTGATCAGCGTTTCCGCTGGTCAGGGCCGTCTAGTGTTCGGTGGAGCTGAGGGGATTCGAACCCCTGACCCCTTCCATGCCATGCACATTCGGCATGTCCGGCGGCGTCCCGCAACGTCCACCTGAGCACGAACCATTCCCCGAACGTCCCCCGACATGCGCCGAAACACGCCGCCGTTGTCAAGCAGCTGGTCAACCATGCATCCGGCCTGGCCCCCACGCCCGGGGAGCAGCAACCCTGACGACTCTCGCTTGACATATTAACTGAGTATACTCATTATTGAGGCAACTCAGTTAATCTCGCGAGAAGGAAGTCAGCATGCGAGCGTTCGTGGTTAGGCAGTACAAGGGTCCGTTGCAGCAAGCAGATGTCTCCGAGCCCGTGGTCGGAGAGCACGACGTGCTCGTAGAGGTCCAGGCTGCCGGGCTCAACATGCTCGACGAGAAGATTCGGGCGGGCGAGTTCAGGCAGATCCTCCCGTACAAGCTGCCTCAGGTCCTCGGCAACGACTTCGCCGGAACGGTGATCGGCGTCGGCGCGAAGGTGCAGGGCTTCAAGCTCGGCGATGAGGTGCATGCCCGGCCCGACAAGGACCGCATCGGAGCCTTCGCGGAACGCATCGCGGTTGCCGAGGCCGATCTGGCGCTCAAGCCCGCGTCCCTCAGCTTCGAGGAAGCGGCCTCACTACCGCTGGTGGCGTTGACCGCATGGCAGGCGCTCGTCGAGCGAGGCAACCTGGAGCCAGGACAACGGGTCCTCATCCACGGCGGCGCCGGCGGAGTAGGAACGATCGCGATCCAGCTCGCCAAGCACCTCGGTGCCACGGTCGCCACAACGGTCAGCACCGGCAACGTCGACTTCGTGCGCGCGCTCGGGGCGGACGTGGTCATCGACTACCGCAGCCAGGACTTCGAACAGCTTCTCGAGGGGTACGACCTGGTGCTGGACAGCGTCGGCGGGGAGAACCTCGAGAAGTCGCTTCGCGTGTTGCGTCCGGGCGGCATGGCGATTGGGATCGCTGGGCCACCCGACTCGGCGTTTGCCCGCGAGCTCGGCGCGAACCCGTTCCTCCGGCTGGTGATGACGGCCCTCAGCAGCAGCATCCGCCGCCAGGCCCGGCGCCTGGGCGTGACGTACGAGTTCCTCTTCATGCGCGCCAGCGGTGACCAGCTTCGCCACATCACCGACCTCGTCAACGCTGGCGCGCTGCGCCCCGTCGTCGGACGGGTCTTCGACTTCGACCAGACCGCGCAGGCAGTTGCGTCGCTCGACAAGGGCGGCACCCGCGGCAAGACCGTCATCAGCAGAGCCTGACAAGCCCCTCCCATCACCCACGAACCAGGACACAGGAGAACATCATGAGCACAAACAACCACGCACAGGACGACGTCATCACCGCCTACAAGGACGCGCCCACCCGAACCATCCACACCGGCGGCGTGACCTACGCCTACCGCGAACTGGGGCCGAAGGGCGGGATCCCCGTCGTCTTCTTCGTCCACCTCGCCGCGAACCTCGACAACTGGGACCCCCGGATCATCGACCCCATCGCCGCTCAGCACCACGTCATCACCTTCGACAACCGCGGCGTCGGGACCTCCACCGGCACCGTTCCCGACAGCATCGAGGCGATGGCCGACGATGCCGCGACCTTCATCAAGGCGCTCGGCTTCGACAAGGTCGACATCTTCTCCTTCTCCCTCGGCGGCATGGTTGCCCAGGCTCTGGTGGTGAAGCATCCCGGACTGGTGCGCAAGCTCGTCCTCACTGGCACCGGCCCAGCCGGCGGCAAGGACATGGACAAGGTCGCCGGCGTCACCTACTACGACATCCTCCGGGCCACGGTGACCCTGTCGGACCCGAAGGAGTTCCTGTTCTTCAACCGCAACGCCACGGGCAAGCCCGCCGCCCGCGCGTTCGTGGAGCGCCTCAAGGAGCGCACAACGGACCGTGACAAGCCGGTCGCGGTCAAGGCGTTCCAGACGCAGCTGAAGGCGATCAAGAAGTGGGGGCGCTCGCCCGCCGTCGACCTCTCGAGGATCACTCAGCCCACCCTGATCGCCAACGGCGACAACGATCGGATGGTGCCATCGGTGCTATCCGAAGACCTGCACCGCCGCATCAAGGGCTCCGAGCTGATCATCTACCCCGACTCCGGCCACGGCGGCATCTTCCAGTTCCACGACAAATTCGCCCCAGTCGCCCTCGAGTTCCTCGCCCGCTGACCGTCCGGGCGACCACCAACGCTCGTCAGCGTGCGCCGATCCCACAACAGAAAGAACGTAAGCATGCCTTCCCTCAATGGTGCAGTTGTCCTGGTCACCGGGGCAAACGGCGGTATCGGAACCCATTTGGTCCACCAGGCTCTCGCGCGCGGTGCGGCGAAGGTCTACGCCACGGCCCGCAGTCCCCGCACGTGGGGTGACGAGCGGATCGTCCCCCTCACCCTCGACGTCACCGACACCGCGTCCACTGCCGCGGCCGTGGCCGTGGCACCAGACGTGACGGTTCTTATCAATAACGCCGGTGCCAACCCGCCAAGCGCAAGCCTGCTGGAGGTGACTGACGCGGACATCCGGGCAAACATGGAGATCAACTTCTTCGGTCCTGTCTTCCTCGCCCGTGCGTTCGCGCCGACCCTCGCCGCCAAGCCGCAGTCCGTTCTCGTGGACGTGCACTCGGTCGCCAGCTGGTACGGGTTCGGCGGGATCTACAGTGCCGCCAAGGCCGCGCTCTGGTCGGCCACCAACTCATTGCGTCTCGAGCTCGCGCCGCGGAACGTCCATGTCACTGGTGTTCACATGGGCTACGTCGAGACCCCCATGGCCGCGCACGCGGACGGGCCCAAGATGCAGCCAACGGAACTCGTGACCAAGGTCTACGACGCAGTCGAGGCCGGCGAGTACGAGGTCATCGCCGATGACCTGACCGGCCAGGTCAAGGCGGCTCTCAGCGGACCGGTCGAGGCGCTCTATCCAGAGCTCCGTGATACCAGGGCTCCTCTCATCGCCATGGAAGAATGAGCGCCGGCACATTCGAGCCCGCACCCCAGGAGCCCACACCGCAGAGAAGGGCGGCAGACATGCCACTCACCTCCCAACCCGTCGGACGGCGCGAGCGGAACAAGCAGCAGAAGCTCGACCGCATCACCGCCGCCGCACGCGAGCTCTTCGCCGAGCGCGGCGTCGACGAGGTCACCGCCCAGGAGATCGCCGACAGGGCCGACATCGGTGCGGGCACGTTGTTCCTCTACGCCAAGTCCAAGGGCGAGCTCCTGCTGCTCGTGCAGAACTCCAGCTACGCCGATGCGCTGACCCAAGGCAGGACGGCGGCCGAGAACATCCCCGACATGCTCGACGCGGTGATGGCAATCGTCCGCCCGGTCGTGGAGTGCAACCGCAAACAGGTCGACAACGGACGGACCTACCTACGAGAGATCGTTTTCGGCGACCCCGAGGAACCCCACCACCGCGACGCGCTCAACCTGACCGTGCAGACCGAAAAGGCGATCGCCGACGTGCTGCAGCGGGACCATCGCATCCACTCCGACGACGCCGCTACCCTCGCGCACATCGTCTCCGCGATCATGTTCGTCAGCATGGCCGCGACAATCAACATCGCCAACCCCGCCGACGACCTCGTGCGCGAGATAAGGGACCAGGTCCGGGTTCTGCTACCCGCGTGATGCCGTCGGCAGTCAGCACCGAATCGCTCGCTTTCGCCTGCTCCTGTGCCGAGGTGAGGGCACGGTCGGCGACCGCCTCCCAGCCCGCGCGAAGTGGAACGGCGCCGGTCTCGGGGAACACGTCGCGCAGCGCGGCCCAGGAATCAGGTGCCTTCAATCCGCGCGCGCCTATGTGTCACTCCGCGCCACGGGCCGGACGCCCACTTTGCCGGACATGGGAAGTTGCACACCCGGCGTCCCACCTGACTGCGACGTCCATGACCCCTCCCGTGCACGTGCCACTTGGGATGACTTCTTCCCGGCATGGGAAGTGACAGAACAGGGCTCCGCACGTCCCTACACGTCCGCGGACCCCCCAGGGACCGTGGAGAGGGGCAATAAGTGGCTTTCAGTGACGTATTAGTCAAGCATTCGGTCAAGCATCGCGCTTCCGGCGCCGGAGGTCGTCACTGGCGACGGCAAGCGAAAACGGAGCCTGACCTGCGTTTACGCAGGTCAGGCTCCGTCCCGAATCTTGTGGAGCTGAGGGGATTCGAACCCCTGACCCCTTCCATGCCATGGAAGTGCGCTACCAACTGCGCCACAGCCCCGCTCTCCCGAGTGGGATGCCCCCGAGGGGACTGCGGAAGTTTACCCAGTTACCCCACCCAATCTCCAAATCGAGCCGGGGTCTGTGCACAGACGTTCGTCACACCGCGCAGAGACCCGCTCTCTGCGCAGTGCACCCAGGGTCTGTGCACAGATCTGGGGTCCGGCGGCGGGGCTCAGGCGGAGGCGTTCCAGGCCTGGATGCGCCAGCCTGTCTCGGCCTCGACGACCTCGGCCCAGTGGCAGTTGCCGAACCCGCCGAGCACCCGCCATGCGGTCAGCCGGTCGAGGTCGACCAGCTCGGCGATGACCACCCGACCGGTCACGCCGTGCGTCGCCACCACCGCCGTCTCCCCCGCGCCCAGCCCGTCCAGCAGGTCGTCGAGGGCACCCCGAACCCGCTGGGCGACGTCGGACAGGGACTCCCCGTCGACCCCGCGCACGAAGTCCTCACCGCGCAGGTGCCGCAGCCGCTCCTCGGGGAACTCGCTGCTCACCTGCTCGCTGGTCATCCCGGCCCACTGGCCCACGTGGATCTCGCGCCAGCGCGGGTCGTAGCTGATCGGGATGCCGCATGCCTGCGCCACCTCGTCGCCGGTCTCCGCCGCCCGCTTCAGGTCGGAGGCGACGACGACAGACGGTGTGTATGCCGCGAGCGCACCTGCCGCTGCCCGTGCCTGTTCGTGGCCGAGCGGGGACAGGTCGCTGTCGACCTGGCCCTGCCACACGCCGCGGGCGTTGTCGCCGGTCTGACCGTGCCGCAGCACGATGATCCGGCGCCGACCGCTCGCTGTCGGTGCGGTGGAGGCGGAGGCCTCGCCGCTCATGCGTCCCGGCGCTTGGGCACGCCGAGGTCGATCTCGGGGCAGTCCTTCCAGAGCCGCTCGAGCTCGTAGAACTCGCGCTCCTCGTCGTGCTGGACGTGGACGACGATGTCGCCGAAGTCGAGCAGCACCCAGCGGCCGTCCCGCTCGCCCTCGCGGCGGATCGGCTTGGCGCCCTTCTCACGGAGCTGGTCCTCGACCTCGTCGACGATGGCGCCGACCTGTCGGTCGGTGCTCGCCGAGACGATGACGAACACGTCGGTCAGGGCGAGCTGTTCGCTGACATCGATGCCGGCCACCGTGGTGGCCAGCTTGTCGTCGGCTGCTTTGGCGGCCGTCATGGCCAGGTCAAGGGATCGTTCGGTGGCGGGCACTGCTCTCCTACGTTCGTGCCGGTGCGCCGGCGGGTGAGCCGGCGGCATACAGGCGGTATTTGTTGACGTACTGGACGACGCCATCGGGGACGAGGTACCAGACAGGTTCGGCGCGCTCGACGCGCGCGCGGCAGTCGGTGGAGCTGATCGCCATGGCGGGTACTTCCTGGAGGCTGACCCGGTCGGCCGGGAGCCCCGACTCCGACAGGACGTAGCCCGGCCGGGTGACCCCGACGAAGTGCGCAAGGTCGAACAGCTCGTCGGCGTCCTTCCACGACAGGATCTGGGCCAGCGCGTCGGCGCCGGTGATGAAGAACAGCTCGGCATCGGGCCGTTCGGTGCGCAGGTCGCGCAGCGTGTCGATCGTGTAGGTGGGACCGGGGCGGTCGATGTCGACCCGGCTCACCGTGAAGCGAGGGTTGGAGGCGGTCGCGACCACGGTCATGAGGTAGCGGTGCTCCGGCGCGCTGACCTCGCGCTCGTCCTTCTGCCAGGGCTGACCCGTGGGCACGAAGACGACCTCATCGAGCCCGAACCGGGTCTGGACTTCGGAGGCGGCCACCAGGTGACCGTGGTGGATCGGGTCGAACGTCCCGCCCATCACTCCGAGGCGCATGGTCAGTGGTGACTGCCCTGGTGGTCCGTCGCCGCGTGGCCATCCTGCTGGTGCCCGCTGCCGTGCGTCACGTGGCCGGCGGCGAGCTTCTGGGCGGTGCCGCGGAAGCCCCACAGGACGCCGAGGAGGGCGAGGAAGGACACGAAGGCGATGGCCCCGAACGCGTAGGGGGACATCGGCAGCTCGCGAGTGTGCTCCTCGGCGACAACGACCAGGTTCGACAACGACACGGACGGCACGGACACCGACGACAAGGACAAGGACATGGGCCCCAGCGTACCCGCCACCCGGACCCGGCCCGTGACCATCGCTGCGCTGGCACCGCAAGCGCCTCGGCGCTGCCACCGCAAGCCCGCACTGTCCACGGATGTTGTGCACAGGGCTGTGCACAACATCGGCTTTGCGCACAGCCGGATGTGGACAAGGCTGTGGGAAACCGGTGGACGAAAAAAGGTTTGCGAAACCTATTGCGACGCAACGGATGCGGCCGTTAGAAATCTCCTACGCGCTCCGGTCGGAGGGTCGAAACGGGGAGACTCGGGACGGCCGTGAGACAGGAGCACAGGTCAACCGGATAACGGACGACCGCCTCGACCGGGTTCGCTCGGACGAGGTCCTCGCAGCCTTCGGGCACAGAGGTCCGCGGGCGACGCCGCGGAGGAACGCCGGGCCCGTTGACCAGATCGCATCGCCGTCGAGGCACCGGTTCGCCGGAGCTGACAGGGCGCCATCGTCGCAGTGGCCACACCACCCGGTTCGCCGGAGCGCGTGGGCGGTCGACAGGAGCAGAGTCGTGGCCGGTTCGCCGGCCGAGGAGCTGCACCACCCGTGGGAGTCGCAGTCGCTTCGGTGACAACGAACCCGCCGTGGGGAACCAGGACGCTTCGGCGGCGTGGGGACCCGCACCCCGTGGTTGAGAACAGATCCGCCTCGGCGGAGAAACCGACACCACACGTGGTTGACAACAGAGCCGCCTCGGCGGTGAAACCGACACCACACGTGGGAAGTGCCGTCACCTCGGTGACAGCAGGACCCGCACCCGTGGCTGACACCGCACCCGCTTCGGCGGGGGAAACCGACACCACACGTGAGCTGCAGGACCACCTCGGTGGGAGGGCAGCGCACACCCGTGGGAGTCGCGACCACCTCGGTGGAAGGGACACCCGCACCGCGGGAAGGGCCGCCACCTCGGTGACGGCAGGACCCGCACCCGTGGGGAAACCAGGCCGCTTCGGTGGCCGGGAACCCCGCACCGCGGACAAGGAGCCACCTCGGTGGGTCCGGACTCCGCACCGGATGATCCACCCAGCAGCTGGTTCTGCCAGCCGCCGGGAGGATCTCCACCCGAGGGCCCCTCGAACTCATACTTCGAGGGGCCCTCACCCTTGTGGTCCAACGGGTGGTCCACACGGTGGTCCAGCGGTGGTCGCAGCTGCGCCGGGCATGGCTCCTGACGGCATACCCGCGCCGTAGTCTTGGTCCCATGGCCCCCGAGCTCAGCATCGTCATCCCCGTGTACAACGAGGAGGACGTGCTGCCCCTGCTGGCCGCCAGGCTGCGCCCCGTCGCTGACGGCCTCGGGACGACCTACGAGGTCCTCACGGTCGATGACGGCAGCGACGACCTCTCCCCCGCGGTCCTGCAGCGGATGGGGCGCGACTGGCCCCAGCTGCGGATCGTCCGGCTGCGGGCCAACGCCGGGCACCAGGCCGCCATCTCCGCGGGCCTCGCGAGCGCCCGTGGCGACTACGTCGTCACCCTGGACGCCGACCTGCAGGACCCGCCAGAGGTGATCCCCGAGATGCTCGCCCAGGCGCGCGTCCAGCGGGCCGACGTCGTCTACGGCGTGCGGTCGGACCGTTCGAGCGACTCGGCGTTCAAACGGCTCAGCGCCAAGGCGTTCTACCGGCTCATCCGCATCCTGTCGGGCACCCACGCCCAGGTCGACGCGGGTGACTACCGGTTGATGTCGCGGGCCACGGTCGATGCGATCAACTCACTGCCCGAGCACCACCGCGTGCTGCGGTTCGTCGTCCCGACCCTCGGGTTCCCGTCGGCCTCGGTGACCTACCGGCGCGACGAGCGCGCGGCGGGCAAGTCGAAGTACCCGCTGTCCAAGATGATCCGGCTGTCCCTCGACAGCGTCACCGGCTTCTCCACCGCTCCACTGCGCGCCGCCACCTGGCTGGGGCTGCTCGGCGGGCTCGGGGCGTTCGCCCTGCTCGCCTACGCACTGATCGCCAGCGCCCTCGGCCAGACCCTCCCTGGTTGGACGTCGACCGTGGTCGCCGTCGCCGGCGTGGGTGCCGTGCAGCTGCTGTGCGTCGGCATCCTCGGCGAGTACGTCGGTCGGATGTACTCACACCTGCAGGCCAGGCCCACCTACTTCGTCGCCTACGACTCGCTGACCGGGCCCGTCACGCCCGCGGACGAGCCTGCACGATCAACGTCACGCCAGGCATAGCCTTCACCGGCAGGTAGCGCTCGACCGTCACGATCGTCCGCAGGCCCAGGTTCACCACCGGGTGCACGGTCTCGAGGTCGGACCCGCTCGCCTTGCGTCGCCGCAGCGCCACCACGGGGCGGAGCAGCACGTTCCACGACGTCATCGACTCGACCTCGAACCCGTTGCGCTCCAACACTTCCCGCAGCGTCTCGCGGGTGTAGCGACGGACGTGGTCGACGGCCACGTCGTGGTCGGACCAGAGCCTGGGGTCGGCCGGCACCATGATGAGGAACCGTCCGCCGGGCCGCAACGCCCGCCGCACCTCCGCGACGGCGGTGTCGTGGTCGAGGATGTGCTCGAGGACGTCGAAGGCCATCACGAGGTCGAAGCTGTCGTCGTCGACCGGCAGCGCGGTCGCGTCACCGCGCACCACGACCAGACCACGCTCGGCGGCCACCTCGGCGCCGTCCGTGCCGTACTCGAGCGCACTGACCGACCAACCGGCGCGGCGCAGCACACGCGTGTTGCCACCGCCCGCGGCGCCGATGTCCAGTGCCGTGCCGGGCCGAAGCCCCTTGATCATCCGTCCCAGCAGGTGGCGGCGCTCGCGGTACCACCAGTGGGCGTCCTCGAGTGCGGCCAGCTTGCGGACCTCAGTGCCTTCCACAGGGGTTCATCCTGCCAGTTCCCGGCGCGGCCCCGCGACACGCCTCGGTATGCCGGACGGCCGGCTCAGGCGCGGACCTGTCCGTCGCCCTCCACGATCCACTTGGTCGTGGTCAGCTCGGGCAGCGCCATCGGGCCCCGGGCGTGCAGCTTCTGGGTGGAGATCCCGATCTCCGCGCCGAATCCGAACTCGCCCCCGTCGGTGAACCGGGTCGACGCGTTGACCATGACGGCCGCGGCATCGACCTCGCTGGTGAACCGTCGGGCCGCCGCGCGGTCCTCGGTCACGATCGCCTCGGTGTGCCCCGAGCCGTAGCTGCGGATGTGCTCCATCGCGGCGTCGAGGTCGGGCACCACGCGAACGCTCATCTCGAGCGCGAGGTACTCGGTGCCGTAGTCCGCCTCGGTAGCGGCCTGGTGGGGCACCCCGGCGGTGTCGGCTGCGGCGCCCGATGCGTCGTCGGTGTGCAGGACGACTCCGGCGCCAGAGAGCTCGGCGAGCACCTTCGGGAGGAAGTCCGCGGCGACGGCCTCGTGGACGAGCAGCGACTCGGCGGCGTTGCACACGCTGGGTCGGTGGGTCTTGGCGTTGACGGTGATGGCGAGCGCCTTGTCGAGGTCGGCAGCCTTGTCGACATAGACGTGGACGATGCCCACCCCGGTCTCGATCACCGGCACCGTGGACTCGGTCACGACGGTCTGGATCAGCCCGGCACCACCGCGCGGGATGATCAGGTCGACCAGCCCACGGGCCGTGAGCAGGGCCCGCACCGAGTCCCTTCCGCCTTCGAGCAGGGTGATCGCGTCGGCGGGCAGCCCCTGGGCCTCGAGCCCGGAACGCATGACGTCGACGAGGGCGCGGTTGGTGGACTCGGCGGCCGAGCCACCGCGCAGGATCACGGCGTTCCCGGACTTCAGCCCGAGCCCAGCAGCGTCGACGGTCACGTTGGGTCGCGCCTCGTAGACCATGCCCACCACGCCCATCGGTACCCGCACCTGGCGGATCTGCAGGCCGTTGGCAAGGGTCGAGCCACGCACCACCTCCCCCACCGGGTCGGGCAGGGCGGCGACGTCGCGCAGCGCCTGGGCCACGTCGGCGACCCGCTGCGAGTCGAGAGCCAGCCGGTCGAGCAGGCCCTGCGGCATACCGGAGGCGCTGCCCCGCTCGAGGTCCTCGCCGTTGGCGCGCACGATGTCGTCCGTCGCCGCGTCGAGCGCGTCCGCGAGCGCACGCAGTGCGGCGTCCTTGTCGGCGCGCGACAGCAGCGCCAGCCTCCGGGAGGCCACGCGCGCGGCCCGGGCCACGGTGGCCACCTGCGCGACGGCGGCCTGGTCGATCTCAGCCATGCACCAAGGGTATGCCGCGTCGTCCGCCGTGCGGCCACGGCGCCCATCTCCCGGACGACATGGCAGGTCGTGGGCCCCTCCACGGGTCGCTATGCCGTGCCCCGCCCTGAGGGGCACGGCATAGCGGCGCCACCACCGCACCGAAGGGGCACTGGTTGAATGACTCGCGTGAGCATCCTGTCGATCCAGTCCTCGGTCGCCTACGGCCACGTCGGCAACAGCGCCGCCGTCTTTCCCCTGCAGCGGCTCGGAGTCGAGGTGTGGGCAGTGCACACGGTCCACTTCTCCAACCACACCGGCTACGGCGAGTGGCGCGGGCCGTTGCTTCCCGCCGACGACGTGCGTGCGGTCCTGCGGGGTGTCGAGGAGCGCGGTGCCTTCGCGGGGGTCGACGCCGTGCTGTCCGGTTACCAGGGAGGCGAGGACATCGGCGACGTCATCCTCGATGCCGTCGCTCGGGTCAAGGCGGCCAACCCCGACGCGATCTACGCCTGCGACCCCGTGATGGGCAACGCGAAGAGCGGCTGCTTCGTCCACCCGGCTATCCCCATCCTGCTGCGCGAACGCGTGGTCCCCGCGGCCGACCTGATCACCCCGAACCAGTTCGAGCTCGGCTACCTCACCGGCACCGAACCGCACACCATCGAGGAGACGCTGGCGTCCGTGGAACTGGCGCGTGATCTGGGCCCCTCCACGGTGCTGGTCACGAGCGTCGAGCGCCCGGACGCGCCGGCCGACACCATCGAGATGATGGCGGTCACCGATGCCGGGGCCTGGATCGTCCAGACCCCGCGACTGGCGATGAAGGCCAACGGCTCCGGCGACGTCACCGCTGCCCTGTTCACCGCGCACCTGCTGTCGACGGGCGACCCGGCGGTGGCCCTGGCGCGGACATCGAGCAGCGTCTTCGACCTGCTGCAGAACACCCTCGACTCCGGAGAGCGCGAGCTGCAGCTCGTCCAGAGCCAGGAGTCCCTGGCCCAGCCGAGGATGCAGTTCGAGGTCAGCCAGCTACGCTGACCCGACCACAGGCAGGTGGCCGGTCTCCATGGTTCACTCGACCCATGGGAGGCATGACAGGACCGGACCGACCCGCGGCTGAGGCTCCGGTCAGCGACCACGACCGCGAGCTCATCCTCGGTGCGGCCACCGACTACATCGAGTCGTGGCTCGATGGCGATGCGGAGCGGATGGCTCGGTGCCTGCATCCAGACCTCGTCAAGCGCTCGGTGGACCTCACCGACGACGGCCCGGTGGTGGACACCATCTCCCGCGACGACATGGTGGACGCCACTCGTGCCGGGCGTGGGCGGCGCTACGAACGGCCGTACGACGTGGACCTCTTCGACGCGTACGGCGACATCGCGACGGTTCGGGTTTGGTCATCGGTGTACATGGACTACCTGCATGTCGGCAGGTTCGGCGACACGTGGCGGCTCGTCAACGTCCTCTGGCAGCGCCGGCCGGGCCGCTGACCACCCGGGGGACGGCCGACGAGGGCGTGGCCGGAGCCACATTCGGGCACCAACTGGGCGCCTGAGGCAAGGATTCGTCGCGGCCATCCGGTGTTCCCGAAAAATTACTCGATTTGGGGCAGACTTTCGCGGCCCGAGGGTGCACCCTTGGACGATTCCGCAGACCTTCAGTGCTCAGGAGACCCCATGATCGACCCGCGATCCGTCCGGCGCGCCCTCGGCGCAGGCACAGCATGTGCCCTCATCACCACCGGACTGGTCGCCGTGGCGACCCCGGCCAGCGCCACGGGAAGCGTGGCGTTGACCGGGCTCGACACGGCATACACCCAGAACTTCGACACGCTCCTCTCGAGCGGCACGGGAACCGAAGCCAGCGACACCCCGGCCGGCTGGACGTTCGTCGAGTCGGGCACGGCAGCCAACACGTCGTACGCCACCGGGACCGGGTCCAGCACGGGCGGTGACACCTACAGCTTCGGTGCTGCCGGCTCCACCGACCGCGCGTTCGGCAGCCTGAACAGCGGCAGCAACTCCCCGACCGTCGGCGCCCTCTTCACCAACGGTACGGGCGGCACGATCACCTCCCTCGACGTCGCATTCGCCAGCGAGCAGTGGCGGTTCGGAGGCGCGACGACCCCGCGCACCGACCGACTCGCGTTCGCCATGAGCACGGACGCGACCAGCCTGACGACCGGCACCTGGACCCCCCTCAGCACCCTCGACGCGTTCTCTCGCGTCACGAGCGGCACCGCCGGAGCGCTCGACGGGAACGCCGCCGCCAACAAGGCCGCAGTGGCCGGCAGCATCGGTGACCTGTCAGTGCCCGCCGGCGGAACCGTCGCCCTGCGCTGGAGCACGACGGACGTCACCGGCTCCGACGACGGGCTGGCCATCGACGACGTGTCGATCACCCCTCACGGGGTCCCCGGCGGCACCCCCACCAACCCCTCCGGATCCGGTGCTGCGGACCCGGCCTCGGTCATCCAGGGTGGGACGACGACCCTGACCGTCGACACGACACCGGGCACGAACCCGGACAGCACCGGCCTCGCGGTGAGCGCCGACCTGACGGGCATCGGTGGCTCCGCCACGACCACCCTGCTCGATGACGGGGTCGCTCCCGACGCCACGGCCGGAGACGGCATCTTCTCGGTCTCCGCCACCGTCGACGCCGCGACCTCCACCGGCGCCAAGAACCTGCCGTTCACCGTCACCGACGCCGAGGCCCGGACCGGCTCCGGCGCGATCGCCCTGACGGTCACGCCGATCGCCCCCTGCGCGACGCCGGACCAGACCATCGGTTCGGTCCAGACCGCCGGACCCGCCGGCATCACCGGCCAGGTGACCGTCCAGGGAGTCGTCGTCGGCGACTACGAGGGCGCCTCACCGAACCTGCGCGGCTTCTACCTGCAGGATGCCGGCGACGGCGACGCAGCGACCTCCGACGCGATCTTCGTCTTCGAGGGCGACAACGCGAACCGGGTCTCGGTCGGCGATGTCGTCCAGGTGACCGGCGGAGCCACTGAGAACCAGGACCAGACCCAGATCAGCTCGACGACCGGCGTCGCCCGTTGTGGCACGACCGGGACCGTCACCCCCACGGAGGTCTCCCTGCCCGTCGCCGCGCCAGACACGCTCGAGCGGTACGAGGGCATGCTCGTCACCTTCCCGCAGCAGCTCTCGGTGACCGAGCACTTCCAGCTCGGCCGCTTCGGCCAGGTCACCCTCGCGGCCGGTGGCCGGCTCCAGCAGCCGACCAACGTCGTCGCGCCCGGTGCCCCGGCCCTCGCCCTCCAGGCGGAGAACAACCTGCGCAAGATCATCCTCGACGACGCCAACCAGGCACAGAACACCGACCCGATCGTCTTCGGGCGGGGTGGACAGCCCCTCTCGGCCAGCAACACGCTGCGCGGCGGTGACACGGTCACCGGCCTGAGCGGCGTCCTGACCTACACCTGGGGCGGCAACGCCGCGAGCCCGAACGCCTACCGCGTCCGCCCGCTCGGCTCGCTGGGCGGGAGTGCCCCGGACTTCCAGCCGACCAACGCACGACCGAGCGCACCCCCGGCCGTCGGCGGTTCGCTGAGGGCCGTCGGCATGAACCTGCTCAACTACTTCAACACCTTCGGCACCACGGCCTGCAAGGGCGGCACCACCGGCCCGGTCATGGAGTGCCGCGGAGCAGACAGCCAGGCCGAGTTCGACCGGCAGTGGCCCAAGACCGTCTCGGCCATCGAGGCACTCGCCCCTGACGTCGTCGGCGTGAACGAGATCGAGAACGACGGCTACGGGCCGACGAGCGCGCTCGCGCACCTCGTCGACCACCTGAACGAGCGGCTCGGAGCAGGCTCCTACGCCTACGTCGACGTCGACGCCCGGACCGGCCAGGTCGACGCCCTCGGCGGCGACGCGATCAAGATCGGGGTGCTCTACAAGCCGGCCAAGGTCACCCCGGTGGGCACGACCGCGGTCCTCAACACCGACGCCTTCGTCAACGGTGGGGACGCCTTGCCGCGCAACCGGGCGACGGTCGCCCAGGCCTTCCAGGAGAACGCCAGCGGCGAGCGGTTCATCCTCAACGTGAACCACCTCAAGAGCAAGGGCAGCGCGTGCACGGCACCCGACGCGGGTGATGGGCAGGGCAACTGCAACCAGGTCCGCCTGAACGCGGTGCACGAGCTCACCCAGTGGCTGGCCTCCAACCCGACGCAGACGGGCGACAGCGACGTGCTGCTCGTCGGCGACTACAACTCCTACGCGATGGAGGACCCGATCAAGGCCCTCGAGGATGCTGGCTTCGTCCACCTCGTCAAGTCGCGGCTCGGCGCGGACGCCTACTCGTACGCGTTCGACGGGCAGTGGGGCTACCTCGACCACGCCCTCGCCTCCGCGTCGCTCGACGCGCAGGTGACCGGGGTCGCGGACTACCACATCAACTCCGACGAGCCGTCCGTGCTGGACTACAACACGGACTTCAAGACCCCGGCCCAGGTCGCGTCGCTGTACGCGCCGGACCAGTACCGGGTGTCGGACCACGACCCGGTGCTCATCGGCCTCGCGCTGACGACCCCCAACCGGGCGCCCAGCGCCAAGGACGTCTCCGTCACGACCCCCGAGGACACGGCCGCAGCGGTCACCCTCGACGGGACCGACCCCGATGGTGACGCACTGACCTACGCGGTCACTTCATCGCCGGCGCACGGGACGCTGAGTGGCACCGCCCCGAACCTGACCTACACCCCTGCAGGGGACTACTCGGGTCCGGACAGCTTCACCTACACGGTCAGCGACGGGACGCTCACCTCCGCGCCGGCGACGGTCAGCATCACCGTCACCCCCGTCAACGACGCCCCGACGGTGGCCATCGTCGCCGCCTCGTGCCTCACTGACACCGCGGGCCAGCTCTCGGTGACGACCTCTGACGTCGAGGGAGCCAACCCGACCGTGACTGCGTCCTCGTCCAACACTGCGTTGGTTCGCCACTCCGACGTCGTGGTCTCCGGCTCCGGGGCGACCCGGACCGTCTCGGTCACGAGTATCTCGGGGCGCAGTGGAACGGCCGTCGTCACGCTGACCGCGAGCGACGGGTCGGCCAGCTCGACGACGACGTTCACGGTGCGGGTCGGCACGAACCAGGCCGACACCCTGACCGGTGGCGCCGGTGTCGACGTCATCATCGGCAACAACGGTGTTGACACCCTGCGCGGCGGCGACGGCATCGACGCACTCTGCGGCGGCAACGGCAACGACGCCCTGTTCGGGGACGCCGGCAACGACGCCCTGTCGGGCGGCGGGGGCGACGACCAGCTCACGGGCGGGACCGGCGCCGACCGCTTCGACGGTGGCAAGGGTCGCGACACCGCGACCGATGCCAACATCGGGACGGGCGACACCACGGTCAACATCCCGTGACGGCGATGCCGTGACGTAGCGGCGGCCCTTCTGCCTGTGGCGGAGGGGCCGCCGTTCTCGTTGTCGGGCTCGGCTCGCCGCGCTCGGCGGGGCCCCACCTCGCGTCGGCGAGTCAGAGGATGACGAGGTCGTCCCGGTGGATGACCTCTCGCTCGTACGCGGGTCCCAGCTCCTTGGCCAGCTCGCGCGTCGAGCGACCGAGCATGCCGGGCAGCTCGGCCGAGGTGTAGTTGACCAGGCCGCGGCCGATCACCCGTCCCTCCGGGGTGCACAGGTCCACGGGGTCGCCGTCGGAGAAGGTGCCCTCGACCCCGGTGATCCCCGCGGGAAGGAGTGAGGTGCGCCGCTCGGTGACGGCACGGACCGCGCCGGGGTCGAGCAGCAGCCGACCCATCGGGGTGGTGGCGTGGGCCAGCCACAGCTTGCGGGACGTACGGCGAGAACCGGTGGGCACGAACACGGTGCCGACGTCCTCGCCGGCGAGCGCCTGCTCGACCTGCGTCGCGCTGGTGAGCACCGTGGTGATCCCGGCCGCGTTCGCGATCGAGGCCGCCTCGACCTTGGTGACCATGCCGCCGCTGCCGACGCTCGAACCGGTGCCACCGATCGAGATCGCGTCCAGGCCCTCACCGCCGACGACGGTGGGCACTCGCCTGGTGCCTGGTCGGCTGGGCGGTCCGTCGTAGAGCGCGTCGACGTCGGTGAGCAGCACCAGTCCGTCGGCGTTCACGAGGTGCGCGACGAGCGAGGCGAGGCGGTCGTTGTCGCCGAACCGGATCTCGTGCGTCGCCACCGTGTCGTTCTCGTTGACGATCGGCACGATCCCGAGCTCGAGCAGCCGGTCCAGGGTGCGGCGGGCGTTGGTGTAGTGCGAGCGCCGGGTCATGTCGTCGGCCGTCAGCAGCACCTGGCCGACGGTGAGCCCGTGGGCGCCAAAGGCCCGCTGGTATGCCGCGACGAGGGCTCCCTGCCCCACGCTGGCTGCCGCCTGCTGGGTCGCGAGGTCGCCCGGCCGCTTGGTCAGCCCGAGCGGTGCGATCCCGGCAGCGATGGCACCCGAGGACACCAGCACGACCTGCTGGCCGGTGAGGCGTCGCGTGGCCAGCACGTCGACGAGGGCGACCAGGCGCTGCTCGTCGAGCGCGCCTCCCCCACCGTCGGTCAGGCTCGACGACCCGACCTTGACCACGAGGCGCCGGGCACGAGCCACGTCGCCCCGGCGGTCGGCCGCGCTCATTCCTCGGTGTCCTCGTTCTTCGCCGTGGCCCAGTGGCCGGCCCGACGCTCGGCGGCCAGCTCGGCGCGCGCAGCGCTCTTGGCCGCGCGGCGGTCGGCGTAGTCGGCTCGCTTGTCGTCGCGGGTGGGCCGGGCCTCGGGCTCGAGGCGCAGGTCGGTGCCACGGGCACCGAGCATCTCGGCTCCGGCGATGAGGGTGGGCTCCCAGTCGAAGATGACGGCGTCGTCCTTCGGGCCGATGAGCACGGTGGCTCCGGCGACCGCACCGGCGGCGAACAGCGCCTGCTCGACGCCGGCCCGCCCGAGCCGGTCGGCGAGGTAGCCCACGGCCTCGTCGTTGGCGAAGTCGGTCTGGCGGACCCAGCGGGTGGGACGCTCGCCGTCGATGCGGAAGACCTCACCGTCGGGGGTGTTCTCGCGGATGATCTTGAAGCCGGTGTCGTCGACCGACTTGGGCCGGATCACGATGCGCTGCGGGGTCGCTGCAGCGGCCGCCTCGATCTCGGCGCGAGCGGCCTTGACCTGGCGAGC
Organism: Pedococcus bigeumensis; assembly: GCF_006438965.1. GTDB lineage: Bacteria > Actinomycetota > Actinomycetes > Actinomycetales > Dermatophilaceae > Pedococcus > Pedococcus bigeumensis_A. The sequence continues at coordinate 517,637 of NZ_RCZM01000004.1, read as the reverse complement.
CATGGCGAAGGTCAGCTCGCGCAGCCCCGTGTGGGCCACTGCCGAGACGACGAACACCTCGATGCCACGCGCCTCGAGGTCGGGCTTGACCATGTCGGCCAGCTCTTGCGCATCGGGGACGTCGGACTTGTTGAGCACCACCATCCGGGTGCGCTCGGCCAGCGGACGCCCACCGAGGGTCTCGTCCGGCACGTACTGCGCGAGCTCGCGCTCGATGACGTCCAGGTCGGTCATCGGGTCGCGACCGGGCTCCAGGGTCGCGCAGTCGATCACGTGCACGAGGACCGAGCATCGCTCGACGTGGCGCAGGAACTCCAGGCCGAGGCCCTTGCCCTCGCTCGCGCCGGGGATGAGCCCGGGCACGTCGGCGATGGTGAACCGGCCGTCTCCGGCCTGCACCACCCCGAGGTTGGGCACCAGCGTGGTGAACGGGTAGTCGGCGATCTTGGGACGTGCGGCGGACAGCACCGACACGAGGGAGGACTTGCCCGCCGACGGGAAGCCGATCAGCGCCACGTCGGCCAGCGACTTGAGCTCGAGCACGATGTCGAGGGCGTCGCCGGGCTCGCCGAGCAGGGCGAAACCGGGCGCCTTGCGCCGGGCCGAGGAGAGCGCCTTGTTGCCCAGACCCCCGCGGCCGCCCTTGGCGACGACGAACTCACCGTCGAGCCCGACCAGGTCCATCAGCACCTCGCCGCTGCCGTCCTTGACGACGGTGCCCTCGGGCACGGCCAGGACGAGGTCGCCACCGTCGGCGCCGTTGCGCTCGTCACCGGCGCCGGGCTTGCCGTTGGTGGCCTTGCGGTGGGGGTGGTGGTGATAGTCCAGCAGCGTGGTGACGTTCGGGTCGACGCGCAGGATGACGTTGCCGCCGCGCCCGCCGTTGCCGCCATCGGGACCGCCGAGCGGCTTGAACTTCTCGCGCTTAACGGAAGCCACGCCGTGTCCGCCGTCGCCGGCAGCGACGTGCAGCACGACGCGGTCGACGAACGTGGTCATGGGGCTCTCAATTCTCTTGGCTGTGGCCGCCGTGGGAGGTGGCCGGCTGTGCGGTGGTGGCCGCCCTCGATTCTAGGCGGGGACGTGCGGAGGGGGCGGACCCGTTGCGGGCCCGCCCCCTCCGGTGCGGTGCGTCACGTGGCTGACCACGCGGCATACCGAAAGATCAGCTGGCGTCCGAGGTCTCCAGCGGAACGATGTTGACGACCTTGCGCCGACGCTTCGTGCCGAACTCGACGTTGCCCGCGACCAGCGCGAACAGCGTGTCGTCGCCGCCACGGCCGACGCCCTCGCCGGGGTGGAAGTGCGTGCCGCGCTGACGGACGAGGATCTCGCCCGCGTTCACGAGCTGGCCGCCGAAGCGCTTGACGCCGAGGAACTGTGCGTTCGAGTCGCGACCGTTGCGGGTCGAGGACGCACCCTTCTTGTGTGCCATGTCAGTACCTGCCTATGTCTTGTTCTTGGTCCGAAACTCAGGCGTCGATCGAGGTGATCTTGACCTGGGTCAGGTGCTGACGGTGGCCCTGACGCTTGCGGTAGCCGGTCTTGTTCTTGTACTTCATGATCGTGATCTTGGGGCCCTTGGCGGCCTTGACGACCTCAGCCTTGACGCTGACCTTGGCGAGCTTGGCAGCGTCGCTGGTCACGGTCGAGCCGTCGACAACTAGCAAGGGGGTCAGGTCGATGCTGTCGCCAGCCTTGCCGCTGACCTTGTCGATGATGAGGACGTCGCCCACGGAAACCTTCTCCTGGCGACCACCAGCGCGAACAATCGCGTACACGTGGAACTCTCTTCTACTTCGGAAACGGCACGCGCTCTCTGTCTGGACCAGCCGACAGCTACCCGCTCGCGCGGACGCCGGATGGTGGGCGCACCAAGGCTGAAGATTACCGGCAAGGTGCCTTGCCGACCAAACCGGCGGTCGTGCGGCACACCGGCAGGTCACCCACCGGTATGCCGCACGGCTCAGGACTGGTCGGACGTCGCCGCTGCGGAGGGCCCGCCGTCGGCCTCGCCGGGGACCGCGCGGGGCGGTCCGGCCGGGGCCACGACGCGGCCACGCTTGCGCCGCTTGGGTGCTGCGGCGACGGGCTCGGGAGCCTGCTGACGGATCGGCTCGGGCGCCCGCTGGGACTCGGGTGCGGGCTCCGGTGCCGGCTCGGGCGCCGAGGCGGGCTGCTCCTGGTCGAGGCCCTGGGGGGCTGCGACGTCGGCGCTGTCCGGGGCGACGACCTGCGCGACCTCGGGGTACTCGTGCTCGGCGTGATCGTGCTCGGCGTGATCGTGCTCGGCGTGATCGTGCTCGGCGTGGTCGTGGTGGTCACCGACCGACTTGAGCGCGGCGGCGTGCGCGGCTGCGGCGATCTGGGCCGGGGTGGGACCGGAGTGGGTGTGCTGCGGCGCGGGCTCGGCCTCGGGGACCGAGGAGCCGGACCGCCCGCGACGACCGCGACCGGCGCGGGCGCCCTGGCTACCGGAGCCACCCTGGCTGCCGCTGTCGCGGTTGTCCCGACCGTCGCGGCTGTCCCCGCCGGAGGGCCTGTCGACCGGGTCGGCGTGCACGATGATCCCGCGGCCACCGCAGTGCTCGCAGTTCTCGGAGAAGACCTCGATCAGGCCGGAGCCGACCCGCTTGCGGGTCATCTGGACCAGGCCGAGCGAGGTCACCTCGGCGACCTGGTGCTTGGTCCGGTCACGGCCCAGGCACTCCAGGAGGCGGCGCACCACGAGGTCGCGGTTGCTCTCCAGCACCATGTCGATGAAGTCGATGACGATGATGCCGCCGATGTCGCGCAGCCGGAGCTGGCGGACGATCTCCTCGGCGGCCTCGATGTTGTTCTTGGTGACGGTCTCCTCGAGGTTGCCCCCGGAGCCGACGAACTTGCCGGTGTTGACGTCGACGACCGTCATGGCCTCGGTGCGGTCGATGACCAGCGAGCCACCCGACGGCAGCCAGACCTTGCGGTCCATGGCCTTGGCGATCTGCTCGTCCACGCGGTAGTGGGTGAACAGGTCCTCCTCGGAGGTCCACTTCTTGAGCCGCTCGGCGAGGTCGGGGGCGACGTCGCCGAGGTAGTCGCTGACCTCGCCGTAGGCGGTGTCACCGGCCACCACGAGGGAGGTGAAGTCCTCGTTGAAGACGTCGCGGATGACCCGGACGGTGAGGTCCGGCTCGCCGTGGACGAGCGACGGTGAGCCGCCCTTGGCCTTGCCCTTGGAGTCGGCCTTGCCCTTGATCTTGTCCCAGGTCTTGGTGAGCCGGTCGACGTCGGCACGCAGCTCCTCCTCGCTGGCTCCTTCGGCGGCGGTGCGCACGATGACGCCCGCGCTGTCCGGGACGACCTCCTTGAGGATGCCCTTCAGGCGGCTCCGCTCGGTGTCGGGGAGCTTGCGGGAGATGCCCGTCATCGAGCCCTCCGGCACGTAGACGAGATAACGGCCGGGCAGCGAGATCTGGCTGGTGAGCCGGGCGCCCTTGTGGCCGATGGGGTCCTTGGTGACCTGCACGAGGACGGTGTCACCGGACTTGAGTGCGTTCTCGATGCGCTTGGGCTGGTTGTTCTCCAGGCCCGCGGCATCCCAGTTGACCTCACCGGCATACAGCACGGCGTTGCGGCCCTTGCCGATGTCGACGAACGCGGCCTCCATCGACGGGAGGACGTTCTGCACCCGGCCGAGGTAGACGTTGCCCGCCATGGAGGCGTTGGTCTCGCGGGAGACGTAGTGCTCGACCAGGACGTTGTCCTCGAGCACGCCGATCTGGGTGCGGCCCTCGCGCTCGCGAACCACCATCACCCGCTCGACGCTCTCGCGACGGGCCAGGAACTCGGCCTCGGTGATGATCGTGCGGCGACGGCCGGCCTCGCGACCCTCGCGGCGACGCTGCTTCTTGGCCTCGAGCCGGGTCGAGCCCTTGACGCTCTGCGGCTCGTCGCGACGCGACTCACGCACCCGCGTCACGGTGCCGGGCGGGTCGTCCCCTTCAGCCGAGGAGCCGCTGCGGCGGCGACGCCGACGACGGCGGCTCGACGACGCGTCGCCGTCCCCGCCCTGGTCGTCGTTCGCGTCGGAGTCCGGGCCGTCGGACGACGTGTCGTCGTCCTCGTCGGAACCAGTGCCTGCCTCGGAGTCGAACTGCGAGTCGGACTGGCCACGGCCACGGCCCCGGCCCTTGCCGCCCCGGCGACGGCGGCGGCGACCGCCGTCGGTGCCGCCGTCGGAGTCGTCGTCACCGGCCTGCGAGTCCTCGGCGCGGTCGGCCTGCGAGGTGTCCTCGGAGCCGGTGGAGTCCTGGGCGGCGTCGGCGCTGCCGCCGTCCTGCTTGGCGCTGACCTGCTTGGCACCGCGGCCACGGCGACGCCGCGGGGCGGGCGTCTCGTCCGCCTGGTCCTGCTCGGTGCTCTCGTCGGCCTGCTCCTGCTCGGCCACGGATGCAGCCTCGGCGACCACGGGCGGGCCCGCGGCCTTCGTGGCCGCGCGGCGGCGGGTGGGACGGGCGGCGGTGGGGTCGGGCGCCTGGAACAGCACTCCGAGTGCGGGCGCTGCGGCGGCAGCTGCCTCAGCGGCAGCCTCGTCCTCGGGCGTCACGTCCTCGGCGTCGCCGTCCTCGGCGGCGTCGTCCTCAGGCACCTCGAGGGGCTCGGCGACGACCGGCTCGGCCGTGGCGCGACTCGCCCTGCGGGACCGGGTCCTCGGGGCAGCAGCCGCAGGCGGAGCGTCACTGCTGGCGTCCGTGCTGAGGTCGGCGTCGGCGTCGGCGCTTGCCTCCGGGCTGGCTTCGTCGTCGACCGACGGGGCCGCCTTGGCGGCCTTCTTCGGAGCCGCCTTCTTGGCGGTGGCCTTCTTCGCGGTCTTCTTGGCGGCGGCCTTCCTGGCCGGCTTCTTCGCCGCTGCGGGCGCGTCGGCCGACTCGGCGTCGGCCGAAGCCGCGTCGGCCGGAGCCGAGGCTGCGTCCGGCGCGATCTCGCTGGAGGCCGAGTCCGACGACTCGACCGGTGCCGGCGCGGACGCCTTCTTGGTCGCGCGTCGAGCACGTTTGCGGGCGGGCGCCGGGGCGCTCTCGCCGCTCTCGGCGGCCGACTCCTGCGAGGCGTTGTCTGCGGTGAACAGGTCTTCGTTGGAGGCCACGTGGCGTCCTTCCGTCACCCACGGGCGAAGGCCACACCGAGAATCCGGAGATTCTCCCATCGGCCACGTGGTGCGCGGTGTTGCGTCGTATCGGTGGCGGGTGCCGTCGACACGGAAGTCGGTTGGGCTACGCCTGTCGAGGCTCGCGCAGGTCGCGCGGCACCTAGTCAGGCGCCGTCGTCGTTCTTGTCGGCAGCCAGTGGATCAGCCACCCCAGCGGTTGCGGGTCGCAGCGGGCCTTGCGCCAGTCGGGTCACCAGGGGTGGTGTCGGTGGCGTGAGCTCCGTGGCTGCTCGCAGCGCGGTCAGGACGTCGTCGGGGCGTACGGCCGGTGTGGTGTGCCGTACAACCACCCGAAGTATCGCACAGTCGGGGCGATCGGACGGCTCGGTGGTCATCGACACGACGGCCGTTCTCACGTCGAACGTCTTCGGGCCGGTCTTGAAGGTGCGGGTCACCTCCACCCGTTCGAGCGCGAGGAGCTGGTCCGTGGCCTGCTGGAGCTGCTCTCTGGTGACCCCCGGGAAGTCCATCACCCAGTCGCTGCCCTGCAGCCGGTCGGCGAGCGCACCGGGCGCCGCCTCGACCACCTCGAGCACGTCGAGCCCCTCCGGCAGGGCCTCGTCCAGGGCCCGCCTGACGGAGTCCAGATCGACCCGCTCGGTCACCGAGATCTCGAAGTACTCCGCCTCGCTTGCCGTCCCCGTCGGTGCCGCGTTGGCATAGCTGATCTTCGGGTGCGGGTGGAATCCGGCGGAGAAGGCCATCGGCACACCCGCCCGTCGCAGGGCCCGCTCGAGGGCACGCTGGAAGTCCCGGGTCGAGGAGAACCGCAGCCGACCCCGCTTCGCGTACCGGATCCGCAGCTTCTGCACCGCCAGCGCGGGTGGGGGTCCTTCGGGAACGCGCTGCCTGGCCATGGGGGCAAGCCTAGGCACCAACCGGCGAGTGGCTCCATCGGGCCATGGTGGGGCCCGGCTGGCCGTGCCACGGTGGAGTCGTGGCAGCGGGCGACGTCCTGCGCGACGTCGTGGAACGCACGGTGGTCTCGGACCACGTGGGCAAGTCCGGCGCCGGACTCGAGCGGGTCCGGCTCCGGGACGGGCGTGCGCTCGTGGTCAAACGCGTGGATCCCCAGCACGACGTGACCCTGGCCCTGACCGGGGGCGGACCGTCCAAGGAGTACGTCCTGTGGCGCGACGGCGTTCTCGACCGGCTGCCTCCTGGTGTGGGCCACGCGGTGGTGGACGGCTGGGTCGAGGGTGCCGACACGGTCCTGGTGCTGCGCGACCTCGGCGACCGCGTCCTGACGTGGGACGACCGGCTCACGGCCGACCAGGCCGCACGCGTCATGACGGCCGTCGCCTCGCTCCACCGCACCTTCCTCGGCCAGGCACCGTCCGGTCTGGCTCCGCTCGACCTCGTCCTGACGCTCTTCACGCCCCGGCGGATCCGCGAGGCGGCGGTCGAGGAGGTCGAGCTCCTGCGGCTGGCCTTACGTGGGTGGGAGCTGTTCGCGGACGCGGTCCCGGCCGACATCGCCGATCCCCTGCTCGCTCTGCTCGACGACCCCACGCCGCTTGTCATCGCCATGGAGAGAGCACCGACCACGCTCGTCCACGGTGACCTGGCCACCGTCAACATGGCGCTCGACGACGACCTCGTCCTGATCGACTGGGCGATGGCGACGGCCGGCCCCGGCGCCGTCGACATCGCCAGGTTCGTCGCCGGGTGCTCCTCGGTCGTCGACGCGACCCGGGAGGACCTCATCGGCTGGTACCGCGCAGCGGCAGGTCCTGCGTGCGACGACCGGACCATGCACCTCGGCCTGCTGTCGGCCATGGTCTGGCTGGGGTGGAACAAGGCGCTCGACGCGGTCGAGCACCCGGACCCGGCGACCCGGGCCCGGGAGAAGGCGGACCTCGACTGGTGGGTCCGGGCAACCCGAACGGCACTGGAGAGCGGAGCGATCTGATGGACCTCAACGCGCTGTACCACCGCACCGTCGAGCACTGGGCCGACGTCGTCGTCGCCGTCGGTGAGGACCAGTGGGACTCCCCCACGCCCTGCAGCGAGTGGAGCGTCCGGGACCTGGTGAACCACGTGACGGGCGAGGACCTGTGGACTGCTGCCCTCATGGACGGCGGCACCATCGAGGAGGTCGGCACCCGCCTGGACGGCGACCTGCTCGGTGACGCGCCGGTCGCCAGCTCCATCGACGCGGCGAAGGCAGCCACCACGTCCGTCGCCACCCGCCTGCCCCAGGGCGGCACGGTGCCGCTCTCCTTCGGCGACACCGACGTGGCCGAGTACGTGTGGCAGCTGGCTGCCGACCACCTCGTCCACTCCTGGGACCTGTCGGCGGCGACGGGGACCGAGCGCCGGCTCGACCCGGCCCTGGTGAGCGGTGTCGCAGGCTGGTGGGCCGACCGCGAGGAGATGTACCGCAGCGCCGGAGCGGTGGCACCGCGGGCCATCTCCCACAGTGGGGCCCAGGGCGACCTGCTGGCCACCTTCGGGCGCGACTCGGAGTGGGGTCCCAACCATGCCTGCGCCGCCCGCTTCTTGCGCGCCTTCGGTGCTGGCGACGTGGACGCCTGCCTGCGCGAGATGACACCGGACTGCGTCTTCGAGGCCACCGGCCCGGCACCGGACGGTGTCCGTCACGAGGGAGCCGATGCCGTCCGCGCCGTGTGGGCGCAGATGTTCGCCGAGACCACGGACCCCGCCTTCACGACCGAGGAGCAGTTCGTCGCCGGCGACCGCGCGCTGTTCCGCTGGTCCTACGGCTGGACCGGGGAGGACGGCACGCCGGGTCACGTCCGCGGCGTGGACGTCGTCCGGTTCCGGGATGGCCTCATCTGCGAGAAGCTTTCCTACGTCAAGGGCTGAGCAATCTCGCTCGCCACGCCTGACCCTCCCGGCAACGGAATCCGCACTCGCCTGCGACCGGCCGAGTCGCGGTCCTAGCGTGGGCCCATGGCCAACCTCGACCGCGCCCGCCTCTCGGAGCTCCTCCAGCGTGAGCAGGCGGCATACACCGAGCAACACCCCGGGAGCCGCGCCCTCTTCGAGGAGGCGACCAACCTCTTCGGCCGGGTGCCGATGACCTGGATGAACATGTGGTCCGGCGGCTTCCCCCTCTACCTCGACCGCGCCACCGGCAACAGGGTCACCGATGTCGACGGCCACACGTACGTCGACTTCGCCCTCGGCGACACCGGGGCCATGGCCGGCCACTCCCCTGCCCCGATGGTGGCTGCGGTGCAGCGTCGTGCGGGCGAGCTGGGCGGCATCACGACGATGCTCCCGACTGCGGACGCCCAGTGGGTGGGTGCCGAGCTGGAGCGTCGGTTCGGTATGCCGTTGTGGAGCTTCACGCTGTCCGCCACCGACGCGAACCGCTGGGCGATCCGGCTGGCCCGGCTCGCCACCGGGAAGCCGAAGGTGCTGGTGTTCGCCTACTGCTACCACGGCTCGGTCGATGAGGCGTTCGCCCTTCCGGGTCCCGAGGGCAAGGCCCAAAGCCGTCCCGGGAACGTCGCTCCTCCGGTCGACCTCGACCTCACCACGCGGGTAGCGACGTGGAACGACCTCGCGTCGGTCGAGGCGGCCCTCGCGCACGGTGACGTGGCCGCGATCCTCACTGAACCCGCACTGACCAACATCGGCATCGTGCTGCCGGATGACGGCTTCCTGGCCGGGCTGCGCGAGCTCGCGACCACCCACGGCGCCCTCCTCATGATCGACGAGACACACACCCTCTCGGCCGGCTGGGGTGGTGCCACCCGTGAGTGGGGCCTGGAGCCGGACATCTTCGTCATCGGCAAGTCGATAGGCGGCGGAATCCCTTGCGGCGCCTACGGAATCAGCCGGGACTTCGCCGCAGCGGTGACGCGCCACACCGACGCCGGCGACGCCGACATCGTCGACGTGGGTGGCGTCGGGGGCACGCTCGCGGGCAACGCGCTGTCGACCGCGGCGATGCGGGCCACCCTCGGCGAGGTGCTGACCGAGGAGGCGTTCGCCCACATGACCGAGCTGGCGACGGCCTTTACCGCCGGCGTCCAGGCGACGCTCGACGAGCTCGACGTCCCGTGGTCGATCAGCCAGCTCGGGGCGCGCGCCGAGTACCGCTTCACGCGGCCGGCACCCCGGACGGGTGAGGAGTCCGCCGCCGCTGCGGACGATGACCTGGATGCCTACCTCCACCTCGCGATGTGCAACCGGGGCATCCTGATGACGCCGTTCCACAACATGGCCCTGATGTGCCCCGAGACGAGCCGGGCCGACGTCGACCTGCACACGCAGACCTTCCGCGAGGTCGTCGGCGCGCTGTTCGCCTGACCCCGGAAGGGTTTGGCGACACCGGAACGACTGCCCGGGGGCCCGCCACCCGACCGCTGGGCGCACCGCCCGGTATGTCTGGTGACGGCGCCCGACCCCCGGCGTAACTTCGAGAGTCGGACCACTTCAGTGTGAAGCGGCCCTCAACAGAGCGGAGGGTTGAGGTGTTCATCCAGATCATCCAGGGAAGGTGTCGCGACGCCGACGAGATGCACCGGCTCAGCGACGAGTGGCGCGAGACGATCGGAACGCAGGCCGAGGGCTGGCTCGGCGGGACCTACGGCATCACGGACGACAACGAGTTCGTGGCGGTCGTGCGGTTCGAGAGCCGCGAGGCCGCGGCCAGGAACTCGACCAGGCCCGAGCAGGGCGAGTGGTGGAGCCGGATGGAGCAGTGCTTCGACGGGGAGGCCAGCTTCCACGACTGCGACAACTCGCTGATGTTCCTCGACGGCGGATCCGACGACGCCGGGTTCGTGCAGGTCATCCAGGGTCGGCTCGAGGACCCCGACCGGTTCCGGCACTTCATGGAGCAACCGATGGACATGCTCCACGAGGCACGACCGGAGATCATCGGCGGCACCATCGCCATCGACGAGGACGGCTGGTTCACCGAGACGATCTCCTTCCGCAGCGAGGCCGAGGCGAGGAAGGGTGAGCAGATGGAGATGCCCGACCCGCAGCGCACCGAGTTCGAGCAGGAGATGGCCCAGGTACGGGACATGCGCTACCTCGACCTGCACTCCCCTTGGTTCGCGAGCCGGATGTCCGGCGCCGGATCCGGTTCGGGCGGGTCAGGTTCGGGCAGCGGCATGATGCCGGGTCGCGGCACCTCCATGGGCGAGCGCCCGATGGGACACGGACCGCTGAGTCGGGGCTGACCCTCAGCTCGGCGAGGTCGCCGGTCCCCACCTCGGCGCAGATGTGTGCCGCCCGCCCACCCATGGCGTGAAGCCTGGGCGAGCGGGCGGCATACCCCGGCCCTCTCCGCACGAGGAGCCAGGGGGAAAGCGCCGGCGGGCGAGTGAAGGGGACCCACCCACCGGCGCGCGGTCAGGAGGAGGCGACCGCGTTCAACCACGCCTGTCCGTTGGGGACGCCGACGCCGGTGACGTCGTCGTACCCGGGGCGGACGTGGATGGTCAGGGCGGCATCGCTGTCGAAGGTCCGCTCGCTGTAGACGTAGCCCGCAGAGGCGTCCACGCCGTTCACGTAGTCGGACCGGACGTCACCGGGGTAGGTGGCGATGTCGGTCTTGGTGATGTCGATGCTGTTGGCGCGACCTGCCGCGTAGAGCACCGGGTTGGCGAGACCGAACGCGTGGCCCGCCTTCTGCTGGGCCAGGGCGAACATGCCCGCGTAGAGGGGCGAGGCGAGCGAGGTGCCGCCGATGCGGTACTCGGAGTACTGCTGCGACCCGTCCGGGAACGTCTGGGTCTCTCCGACGAGCATGCCGGTGTTCGGGTCACCGAGGGCTGCGACGTCGGGCACCGAGCGCATCGCGCCGCCGCCGTAGGTCTGCGAGATGCCCGAGGGAACCACGCCGGCCTGGTAGGACGGCTGGGCGAACAGCCGCGAGGTGCCACCGCCGCTGCCATAGAGGAAGGCGGGGGTGTTCCACGAGGTCGTGGCCTTGTTCAGCGTGCCCTTGGCCGTCTCCCAGCCGAGCTCGAAGACCCGGCTGTTCGACTGGGACACACCAGCGCTGGTGCCACCGACCGCCGTGACGTAGGGGCTCGAGGCCGGCCAGTCCGGCGTCGGAGCAGTGCCGGCGACGCCGCCCGTCTCGTCGGCGTTGTCACCGGAAGAGAAGAAGAGCGAGATGCCCTCGGCGGCGGCCTGGATCTGGGTGTCCAGCGACGGCTTGATGGTGCCGGCCGGAAGGGCCTCACCGCCGTAGCCGTAGGAGTTGGTGACGATGTCCGCGAGGTGCTTGTCCACGACCCTGTTCATGATCGCGTCCATGTCGCGGTAGTTGTTCGGGGCGCCGATGTAGGTGATGTCGGCTCCCGGAGCCATCGTGTGGACGGCCTCCACGTCGAGGGTCTCCTCACCGGCCCAGCCCTGCGGGTCCTGCTTCGGGTTCTCCGGGCGGTTGTAGGTGCCCGGAGCCACGACCTGGGTGAAGTGCCCGTTGAGCGAGGGCAGCCCGTGCGCGGTCGAGTAGGTGTTGGCGTCCTGGAGGATCGTCGGCGAGGCGTAGGCGTCGATGATGCCGACGGTCACGCCGTGGCCGTCGTTGCCGGAGCCGATCGCCCCGGTCATGCCGTAGAGACCCTGGAGCTGCGCGCCCGAGTACCCCTTGGGCGCGAAGGCGCTCGGCGAGGCCGGCAGCGGCGTGCCATCGGGAGTGGGAGTGTTCTGCACGGTCTTCTGGCCCCAGTAGTCGCTCATCGGCTGGGCGTTGCGGAACAACGCCGGGCCGGGCGTGACCTTGTCCTGGTGGGCCAGGGTCTGCGACTCGTCGAGCCCGACGACGCCCTCGACCGCGGTGAGGCTGGCCGGGACCTTGAGTGCGGAGGCGTTGCCGCGCACCGTCTTGCCCTCTGTCCGGTACTCGGCGAAGGAGGTGTCGAACGCCTTGGCCGCCTGCGCCAGGGTGCCGGTCGCCTCGACGTACTTGCGGTTGTCAGGGGTGGTGCCGACCGAGAAGCCCTGGCTCTTGAGCCACGCGGAGACGCTGTTGACGTCGGCCTGCTCGGGCGAGAACTGGGCGCGGAACTGCGCCGGGGTCAGGAACTTCTTGTAGTTGGCGCTGCCGGGAGTCGAGACGGAGCTGGCGTATGCCGCGGCCGCGTCACCACCGCGGTAGTTGAGGTAGACGCGGAACGTCACCTGCTGGGTGGAGTCGGTGCTGGCGGCGCGGTTCTTGGCCACCGCCCAGGACGGGACGCTGCCCGCGAGTGCGTGCGGCCCGGATGGGGCGGCGAACGCGGAGCCGGCAGAAGCAGCAGTGACCAGGGCGGCTGCGCCAAGTGCGGCGCAGGCGGTTCTCGACAGGCGGGACATGTGACCTCCGGGACGGGGTTGCCCGAGGCAACCGGGTCTCGGCCGCCCACAGGTGAAGCGGTCTCATTCGACACCGCGTCCGCGTCCCTGCCCGATGACAAATGTCACCGGTTTCATGTGAGTTCCCTGAGAGTCGGCGCTCCGAGTCTTTGAAGGATCTGCCACGTCAGGACGTGGCGGATCCTTCAAAGACCCGATGGTTGAGCCGCGACGGGGCCCGCCGGGGTCAGTGCTGGTGGTCGGCGGTGCCGCTCGCCGCGAGCATGGCTTCGCGTCCGGCGCCGAGCACCGTGAGGGGCAGCAGCGTCTTGCCGGTCGGGCCGACCTCGATGTCGGTGCCCATCTGGGGACAGACGCCGCAGTCGAAGCACGGGGTCCAGCGGCAGTCGTCGACCTCGGTCTCGTCGAGGGCGTCCTGCCAGTCGGCCCACAGCCAGTCCTTGTCGAGCCCGGAGTCGATGTGGTCCCAGGGCAGCACCTCGGTCTCGCCGCGCTCGCGCGTGGTGTACCAGGCGACGTCAACGGGCAGCTCGGACAGCGCCACGTCAGCGGCATTCATCCACCGGTCGAAGGAGAAGTGCTCGCTCCACCCGTCGAACCGGCCACCGTCGCGCCAGACCTGCTCGATGACCCGACCGATGCGGCGGTCCCCACGCGACAGCAGGCCTTCGACGATGCCGGGCTTGCCGTCGTGGTAACGGAATCCGATCGACGAGCCGTACTGGCGGTCGGAGCGGATCGCCTCGCGCAGCTTGGCCAACCGGGCGTCGGTCTCCTCGTTGCCGAGCTGGGCGCACCACTGGAAGGGGGTGTGCGGCTTGGGAACGAAGCCACCGATCGACACGGTGCAGCGGATGTCGCGACGACCGGAGACCTGGCGGCCGGTCTCGATGACCTTCTTGGCAAGGTCCGCGATCTGCAGGACGTCCTCGTCGGTCTCGGTGGGCAGCCCGCACATGAAGTAGAGCTTCACCTGGCGCCAGCCCGCACCATACGCAGCGGCGACGGTCTTGATGAGGTCCTCCTCGGACACCATCTTGTTGATCACCTTGCGGATCCGCTCGCTGCCACCCTCGGGCGCGAAGGTCAGCCCGGAGCGACGACCGTTGCGGGTCAGCTCGTTGGCGAGGTCGATGTTGAAGGCGTCGACGCGGGTGGACGGCAGCGACAGCCCCGTCTGGGTGCCCTCGTAGCGGTCGGCCAGCCCCTTGGCGATCTCGGCGATCTCGGAGTGGTCCGCCGACGACAACGACAGCAGTCCGACTTCCTCGAAACCCGTTGCGGCCAGACCTCTTTCGACCATCTCACCGATGCCCGTGATCGAGCGCTCGCGCACCGGACGGGTGATCATCCCCGCCTGGCAGAACCGGCAGCCGCGCGTGCAGCCGCGGAAGATCTCGACCGACATCCGCTCGTGCACCGACTCGGCCAGCGGCACGAGGGGCTGCTTCGGGTAAGGCCACGCGTCGAGATCCATGACGGTGTGCTTCGACACCCGCCACGGGACACCGGGCGCATCGGCCTTGGGCGCGACCCGCTGGATCCGCCCGTCAGCGAGGTAGGAGACGTCGTAGAGCGACGGGACGTAGACCCCGCCGGTGCGGGCCAGGCGCAGCAGCAGCTCGCGCCGGCCACCCGGCATACCCTCGGCCTTCCACGCTCCGATGTGGTGGGTGACCGCGAGCACGGCTTCCTCGCCGTCGCCCACGATGGCGGCGTCGACGAAGTCGGCGACCGGCTCGGGGTTGAACGCCGCGTGGCCACCAGCGACGACGATCGGGTCGTCGTCGGTGCGGTCGACCGCGTGCAGCGGGATCCCCGCGAGGTCGAGCGCGGTGAGCATGTTGGTGTAACCGAGCTCGGTCGAGAAGGACAGCCCGAGCACGTCGAAGTCGCGCACCGACCGGTGGGCGTCCACGGTGAACTGCGGCACCTGGTGCTCACGCATCAGCGCCTCGAGGTCGGGCCACACGGCATAGGTGCGCTCGGCCAGCGCATCGGGGCGCTCGTTGAGGACTTCGTAGAGGATCATGACGCCCTGGTTGGGCACCCCTACCTCGTAGGCGTCGGGGTACATCAGCGCCCAACGGGTGGTCAGCTCCTGGCCGTCCGGGCCGTGCCCGCCGCAGTTCCAGTCCTTCACCGTGGAGTTGAGCTCGCCCCCGACGTACTGGATGGGCTTGCTGACCTGTTCGAGCAGCGGCTCGAGCAGCGGGAAGACGGAGGTACCGAGGGTGTGGGTCATGGTGAGACAAGGGTAACGGCGGCACCGCCACCCACCGAAAACGAGCAAGACTGGGGCCATGGGGACGCCCAACGGAACGGCCGGGCACACGCGGCCCGGCAGCCCGATGCCCGGCAGCCCGATGGCCTGGGGCGCCACGCAGGCCGAGTGGGACCGGAACTACCCGAGCGACGACGGGCTACGACCGGGCTGGCTGCGGATGGTCAGGGCGGTCCCCTGCGCCGCCCCACCGGATGCGGTGTGGCCGTGGCTGTGCCAGCTCCAGGTCGCGCCCTACTCCTACGACCTGCTCGACAACAGGGGGCGCCGCAGCCCGCGCCACCTGACCCCGGGGCTGACCGACCTGACCGTGGGCCAGGACTTCATGACGATCTTCCAGCTCGAGGAGTTCGTGACCCGGTCGCGGCTCACCCTGTCGGTGAAGCCTGGCGGGCCCACGCGTCTGTTCGGGGCCGGGTGGATCACGTATGCCGTGGAGCCCGATGGTCGCGGGTCGCGCCTGGTCGGGGCGCTCGCGTTCCCCGAGCGTCGTGGGGTGCTCGGTGCCGTGTCCAACGCCCTGCTCCCCTGGGGCGACCTGGTGATGATGCGCAAGCAGCTGCTGACCCTAGCCGACCTCGCGGCCCGCTGAGTGACGTCACGGTGACGCAGCCGCGACGCGGCTGCGACGTCACGGTGACGCAGTCGCGACGGGGATGCCACGCCGCCGGCATGCGGCGCCCATCAGGCAGCAACACGGCAGCGATGCGCCGCCGACATCTCGGTGACGCGTCCGGTCAGTCGACACCGGGTCGGCGTGCCAGGTGGGCGGAGAGGAAGTCCAACGCCTGCGGCATGACGGCCGACCAGGTCGCGAAGTTGTGCCCTCCATGGACGACCAGCGTCACCATGGACATGGGTGCATGCACCAGTGCCGCGAACTTGCGGGTGTCGCGGATCCCGTTGCTGCCGGTCTCGGCAGTTCCGATCGTCGCGAACAACGAGACCGGGGGCTGCGGCTGGTGAGCCGCGAGCCATTCCGGGTCGTTGAGGTCGCGCAGTATTGGCGACCCTCCCCACAGGTCGCCGGTCGTCCCGTCCTTGAGCGTGTGGTAGTACCCGGAGAGAGATGCCGCGGCCGTGAAGACCGTGGAGTGGGTCAGCAGCAGCTTGGCGGCGCAGTAGCCGCCAGTGGAGTCACCCATCGCCCCCCAACCCACGGGCATGACGCGTAGGTCCTGGGACACGGTCCTCGGAACATCCTCACCGAAGTAGGTCAACGTCTGCGGCCCCGCCGGGACATCCGTGCACTCGGTGTCCCGCGGTGGCGCCACCGTCGGTCGCAGCATCACCAGCACCATCGGCCGCGAACGGTGCGCCTCGATCTGTGACAGCAGGACATTCGGGTACTTCATCCGCGAGACCAGCGCCCGCGTCGTGCCGGGGTATCCGGTGAACACCTCGACGGCCGGGAACACGGTCCGCGCGTAAGCCGGCTGGAAGTACTGCGGGGGCAGGTAGACCGCGGCCGGTTCGGACATTCCGCTGTGCCCTCCCGAGAGCGTGAAGGACTCCACCCGCCCCCGCGTGGCCCACTGCGCCGGCGTGGACCATGAGTCGACGCCCGCGAGTGAGGTCCCCCGGGTGGCCTCGAGGGCCAGCACGCGGTGGCGCCCGACGGGCCGGGCTGCACCAGTCTGGGCGACAGCAGCACGGGGGGCTGAGGTGCCCAACAGGTCTGACCACGATCCGTAGAAGAACCCGTAGTTGTTCAGGACCGCCGCGACCAGCAGCACTGCGGTCAGCTGACCAGTCAGCACCAGTGCGAGCCGCTGCCCCACCCGGGCAGGGGCGGGACCCCGAACGCGGGACCAGAGCACGAGCACCAGGACAGTCGCGAGGACGGTCGCGAGGCCGAGCGTCAACAGCAGGGGCCACCCCAACAGCGGCATGGGACACCTCCGAACTGGCCCCGCCACCGAGCCATGGGCACAGCCTGCGACGGGTTGCTGCAAGGATGCGGATCTGCTGCTGGGAGTTCACTGAGAACGAACCCGTTCAGGGCGCACCCAGACTCTGGCCCTAGCCTGCCGGGCATGCGCGCCTCCTCGGTCCGGATCATCGCCACCTTCGGGCTGTTGCTGGCCCTGGCCGCATCGGCCCACTGGATCGGCGCGGGTCCCGACCCGGCACCGACGAGCCACCACGCCTCGACCGCCGTCAGCACCCGGCCCGCGCAGCACTGAGCGCCTCAGCCACGCGATAATGGACAGGTGCCGAGCACGGCCGAACGAGTGGCTGCGGCGATGGAGGCGTTGCCGCGCAAGGGTTTCCTGCAGCCCGACCAACGACCCCACAGCGGTCGCGACGCGCCGCTGTCGATCGGCCACGGCCAGACGAACAGCCAACCGACGACGGTCCGTCAGATGTTGGAGCTGCTCGACGTCCGGCCCGGGGACCGCGTCCTCGATGTCGGGTCAGGGTCGGGCTGGTCCACGGCTCTGCTTGCCCACCTGACCGGCCCGACGGGTCGGGTCACCGGGGTGGAGCGGATCCCCGACCTTGTCACCTTCGGCGCCGCCAACCTCACCGCGGCGCGTATGCCGTGGGCGCACGTCGAACGGGCCGTGCCCGGCCAGCTGGGCCACGCGGCATACGGGCCGTTCGACCGGATCCTGGTGTCGGCGCAGGCACCCGCGCTGCCGGACGAGCTGGTCGCGCAGCTGGCGCCGCACGGTGTGCTGGTCATCCCGGTGGCCGGGCGGATGCTGCGGGTGGTGGCACGCGAGAGCGGGCCGGCGGTCGAGGAGCACGGGTGGTACCGCTTCGTGCCCCTCGTCGCCGACCCGCCCTGATGTCGCGGCGGCCCGACCCGGTCCACCGGCCGGCGCCGGGCGACCGGTGCCGGCCGGTTCTGGCCGGTCGGGATCAGCCGGTGTAGAGCGCGTCCAGCGTCTCCTTGTACTTCTCGCTGACGGCCTTGCGGCGCAGCTTCATGCTGGGGGTGAGGTCGCCGTCCTCGATCGTGAGGTCGTGGTCGAGGATCGTGAACTTCTTGATCTGCTCCCACCGGTTGAGGTTGACGTTGAGGTTGTCGACATAGACCTGCACCATGTCGCGGGCCTCGGGAGACGTGACGATCGCGCGGTAGTTGCCCGTGACGCCGTGCAGGTCCGCCCACTCCTTGATCGCGTCCGGGTCGAGGGTGACCAGGGCCGTGACGAAGTTGTGGTCCGAGCCGTAGACCATGAACTGGCTGACGTAGGGGCACAGGCCCTTGAACGTCGACTCGATCAGCGACGGCCCGACGTACTTGCCACCGGACGTCTTGAAGAAGTCCTTCTTCCGGTCGGTGATCTTGAGGTAGCCGTTGTCGTCGAGGACCCCGATGTCACCGGTGTGCAGCCAGCCGTCGGCGTCCTTGGCCTCAGCGGTGTCCTCGGGCTTGTTGTGGTAGCCCTCCATGACGCCTGGGCCGCGGAGCAGCACCTCGCCGTCCTCGGCGATCTGGACCTCGGTGCCGGGCAGTGCCCAGCCGACGGTCCCGATCGAGTTGCTGGCGGGGCGGTTGACGAACGACGCCGCGCTGGTCTCGGTGAGGCCGTAGCCCTCCAGGATGACCAGCCCGACCGAGTCGAACCAGGTGGCGATGTCCTTGTTGAGCGCGGCAGACCCGGAGATGAAGAACCGGATCCGGCCACCGAACCGAGCCCGGACCTTGTGCAGGACCAGCTTGTCGGCCACAGCGTGCTGACGGGCGAGCATGCCGGTCGGCTCCTCGCCCCGCGCGCGCATCTCGGCGACCTTGGCGCCGACGCCGGTGGCCCAGGCGAAGAGCTTGGCCTTCACGCCACCCTCGGTCGCGACCATCGTCGTGATCCGGCCGTAGGCCTTCTCGAAGATGCGCGGCGCAGCCCCCATGAAGGTCGGCTGGACGACGGCGAGGTTGTCGACGATCTTGTCGACGCGACCGTCGATGGCCGTCGGGAAGCCCACCTGCAGGGGCAGCGTGAGGAGCACCTTGCCGAAGACGTGCGCCAGCGGCAGCCAGAGGTACTGCAGGTCGCTGGGATTGAGGATGCCGATCGAGTCGACCGCGGCCGCCTCGTACGTCCAGGCGTCGTGGGTGAGGCGGACGCCCTTGGGACGGCCGGTCGTGCCCGAG
This sequence comes from Pedococcus bigeumensis, assembly GCF_006438965.1. Lineage (GTDB taxonomy): Bacteria > Actinomycetota > Actinomycetes > Actinomycetales > Dermatophilaceae > Pedococcus > Pedococcus bigeumensis_A. Next base: position 498,764 of record NZ_RCZM01000004.1, on the reverse strand, counting down.
GTGTAGATGATCGTGGCGAGCTGGTCCTTGGTGAGCGCGTCGATGCGGTCGTCGACGGCCGAGGAGTTGGTCGTCAGCAGCTCGACGCCCATCTGCTCGAGCTCGTCGAGGCTGATCACCCACTCGCCGTCGGAGGTGCCGTCGATGGTCACCACGCGGGTGATCTCCGGCAGGTCGATGCGGCGCTCCCACAGCTTGGCGACCTGCTCGTCGTCCTCGGCGAACACGACCACGCTGCCCGAGTTGGCCAGGATGTAGGCGACGTCCGGGGCGATCGTCGTCGGGTAGATCGTCGTCGTGGCGCCACCGGCGCACATCACCGCGAGGTCGGTCAGGGCCCACTCGTAGCGCGTCGACGACGCGATGGCGACCCGGTCCTCCGGCTTGACGCCCAGGGCGATCAACCCGGCCGCAAGGCGGTAGGCGCGCTCGCGCACCTGCGTCCAGGTGACCGACGACCAGGAGTCGTCTTCGGCGAAACGGAACGCCTCGGCCTGGGGCGACTTGGCCACCCGGTCACGGAACAGGTGGGCCACGGTGGCCGGACGCTCGTCCAGCACGGTGGTGTTCACGCGCTCGTTCGTGGAACGCAGGTTCGTGCGGGTGGCTTGGGGGGTTTGAGTCGACATCGACCTTCCTCGGCTCGGTACAGGGGTTGCCGGGGATAGTGCCATGCACAGGGGGCCAACGGGGGTGAACGAGGGTGATTGTGGCCAAACGGTTGGACGGCGATCGGGTGCGGCGAGGGTATGCCGCGCGGCTCAGCGCCGCCGCGCGGCCAGGTGGGCGTTGTTGACCAGCCCGACCGCCAACCAGCAGGCGAACATCGAGGACCCGCCGTAGGACAGGAAGGGCAGCGGGAGACCCGTGACCGGCGTGATGCCGAGGTTCATCCCGACGTTCTCGAAGACCTGGAACAGGAACCAGACGGCGACGCCGGACGCCATCAGCCGCCCGAACGCGTCCTGCGCACGGGCTGCGACCAGCACGGCCCGCAGCACGACGAAACCCAGGAGCAGCAGCAGGCCGGCAGCCCCCAGGAAGCCCAGCTCCTCCCCCGCGACCGAGAAGACGAAGTCGGTCTGCTGGTAGGGGATGAACCCGCCCTGGGTCTGGTGACCCTCGAACAGCCCCTGGCCCTGCCATCCCCCGGAGCCAATCGCGATGCGCACCTGGCGGGTCTGGTAGCCGATCCCCTGGGGGTCGGCCTGCGGGTTCGCGAAGGCAGTCAGCCGGTCGCGCTGGTAGGCGCTGAGGACGGGGGTGCTGAGCGCGACGACGACACCAGCCGCCACGAGCGCCGCTGCGGCCGCGAGGTAGCGTTTGGGTGTGCCCCCGACCGCGAGGACACCGAAGGCGAGCGCGCCGAGCACCAGCGCCGAGCCGAGGTCTGGCTGGAGCATCACGAGCCCGATCGGCACGGCCGCCACGAGGACGGCCGCCAGCAGGTCACGCCTCCCAGGTTGGGCCTGACGGTCGATCCGCTCCCCCAGGATGATCGCCAGACCGAGGCACAGGGCCACCTTGGCGAACTCCGACGGCTGCACCGAGAAGCCGCCCGGCAGCAGGATCCACGAGTGCGAGCCGTTGACCGTGGACCCGACCGGCGTCAGCACCAGCACGAGCCCCGCGACCGACACGAGGTAGAGCAGTGGTGCCATGGCTCGCAGCAGCTGGTAGCCGGTCCGGGTCACTACTGCCGCGAGGGCCACCCCCAGCACCGTGTTGAACAGGTGCCGCACCAGGTAGGCGGACCCCGACTGGTGCCGGGTGGCGGACCACACGAGAAGGGCGCCGATCAGCGACAGCCCGAGGGCCGCGACGACCAGTCCCCAGTCGCTGCGGGTCCACAGCGCCGCACCGCCGCTCGCCCTGGACCAGATCCCGCCGTTGCGGGACCTGCCCGTCAGGACGGGACGATCGAGGCGAGGACCTGTCGGCACTTCTCGATGTCCCCGGCCATGGCTTCGAGCAGCTCCTCGACGGAGTCGAAGCGCAGGGTGGGACGGATGTGCTCGACGAACTCGACGGTGACCTCTTCGTCGTAGAGGTCGAGGTCGGTCCGGTCGAGGACGTACGCCTCAACGGTCCGCAGGGTGCCGTCGAAGGTCGGGTTGGTGCCTACCGAGATCGCCGCCGGCAGGGTCCGCTCCGGGTCGTCGGTGGGCTTGGCCACCCGGGTGAGCCACCCGGCATACACCCCGTCTGCGGGGATGAGGCCCAGCGAGTCGGTCGCGAGGTTGGCGGTCGGGTAGCCCAGCTCGCGCCCCCGGTGGGCGCCGTGGACGACGGTGCCGGTCATGCGGTGCGGACGCCCCAGGATCGCGGACGCCCCCGCCATCTCGCCGGCAGCGAGGTGGCGACGCACGGCGGAGGAGGACCAGCGCTCGCCGTTGCCGAGGTCGTCGAGGACTACGACGTCGAAACCGTGCTCCTCTCCCAGGGCGGTGAGCGTCGAGACGTCACCGGTGTAGCCGCGGCCGAACCCCCGGGCGTCCTCGCCGACGACGATGGCCTTGACCCCGAGCGTCTCGACGAAGGTGTGGACGATGAACTCCTCGGCGGTCTGCTGCGCGAACTCCTGCGTGAAGTCGAGGACGAGCAGGCCGTCGATCCCGGTCGTCTCGAGCAGCTCGTCGCGCAGCCGACCGGGCGCGATCAGCTCGAGGGTCTCCGGGTGGAAGATCGTCGCCGGGTGCGGGTCGAAGGTGACCGCGACGCTGGGCAGCCCACGCTCGCTCGCCTCGGCGAGCAGCCGCGCGAGGACGGCTCGGTGGCCGAGGTGGACGCCGTCGAAGTTGCCGAAGGTGGCGACCGAGGAGCGCAGGCTCTCGGGCGTCTGTGAGGGGTCGGTCCAGCGGTGCACGGAGGACACTCTACGAACCCGCCGGGGCAAACACGACGTGCCCCTTGGCTTTGTGGCCCGACTCGTCGAGCATGGCGACGAGGCGGCCGTCCGGCGCGAAGGCCGCGACCGGGTCGATGCGCCCCTCCTGCGCCGAGTCGACCCGTTGGCCGTAGCCCACCGCCGTGGTCTCGGCGTCGGTCAGCTCGCGCACCGTGAACTGGGCGCGGGCGGCGTCGGCGAGGAGGGTGACGGGGATCTGCTCGGGGTCACCGAGGGCGCCGAGCGACTCGAGGTCGTGCGCCTGGTCGAGCGTGAACGCGCCGACGCGCGTGCGGCGCAGCGCGGTGAGGTGACCCCCGACACCGAGCGTGTCGCCGAGGTCGCGAGCCAGCGCGCGGACGTAGGTGCCGGAGCTCACCGTCACCTCGACGTCCACGTCGAGCACGGGTATGCCGTCCACGTCGCCTGCGCGGGTGGCCAGGACGTCGAACCGGCTGACCGTCACGGGGCGAGGGGGCAGCTCGACGTCCTCGCCCGCCCGGACCCGGGCGTAGGAACGCTCACCCTTGACCTTGATGGCCGAGACGGAGCTCGGGACCTGCTGGATGTCGCCGGTGAGCCGGCCGACGGCCGCCTGCAGCTGTTCGGTGGTGACGCCGTCTGCGGCCGTGGACGCGGTGACCTCGCCCTCGGCGTCGTCGGTGATGGTGCGCTGCCCGAGCCGGATCGTGGCGGTGTAGTCCTTGTCGCAGCCGACCAGAAAGGTCAGCAGCCGGGTGGCCCGCCCGATCCCCAGCACCAGGACACCGGTGGCCATCGGGTCGAGCGTGCCGGCGTGGCCGACCTTGCGGGTGGCGCACAACCGCCGGGTCCGCCCGACGACGTCGTGGCTGGTCCAGCCGGCCGGCTTGTCGACGACGAGCAGGCCGTCAGGCGCGGGCATCCGCGCCGGTGTCCTCGGTGCCGTCCCCAGGGACGCCATCGGCATCGGTGTCGTCGTCCTCGGGCTCGGGCTTGCGGTAGGGGTCGGCGTCGCCGGCGTACTTGGCCCCGGCGGCAGCCGCTGCCACGGCCTCGTCACGTTCCTTGGCCTCGCGCAGGAGGTCCTCCATGTGCGCCGCGGTCTCCGGGATCGCGTCGGCGAAGAAGTCCAGGCTCGGGGTCAGCCGGATCTGGATCTGCTGGCCGACAAAGGACCGCAGCCGTCCCTTGTTCTTCTCCAGCAGCGCAGCCGTCTTGGCGCGCTGCACCTCGTCACCGAACACGGTGTAGAAGACCGAGGCGTGCTGGAGGTCACCGGTCACGCGGACGTCGGTGATGGTGATGAAACCCAGGTCGGGGTCCTTGACGATCGACACGACGTTGGCGGCGATGAGCGTCTTGATGCGATCGGCGATCTTGCGTGCGCGTCCGGCGTCAGCCATGGCAGGACTCCTTGCTGCTGTAGGTGAGGATCAATCTCTCAGGCGAAGCCGGTGGGCCGGGGGCGACCATCGGCCGCCCCCGGCCCACACGGCATACCCGTCAGGCGCGCGGCTTCTCGCGCATCTCGTAGGTGCTGATCAGGTCCTCGATCTGGAGGTCGTTGTACGACCCCAGGTTGATGCCGCACTCGAAGCCCTCGCGGACCTCGGTGACGTCATCCTTGAACCGGCGCAGACCAGCGATCTCGATGTTCTCGGACACGACCACACCGTTACGGGTGATCCGGGCCCGGGTGCCACGCTTGATCTCACCGCTGCGCACGATGGAACCGGCGATGTTGCCGAACTTGCTGGAGCGGAAGATCTCGCGGATCTCGGCGGTGCCGAGCTCCACCTCCTCGAACTCCGGCTTGAGCATGCCCTTGAGGGCCGCCTCGATCTCCTCGATGGCCTGGTAGATCACCGAGTAGTAGCGGATCTCGACGCCCTCGCGCTCGGCGTAGTCAGCGTTCTGGCCTTCGGCCCGGACGTTGAAGCCGATGATCACGGCGCTGGACGCCATGGCGAGGTTGATGTTGTTCATCGTGATCGCACCGACGCCGCGGTCGATGATCCGCAGGTCGACCTCGTCGCCCACGTCGATCTGGAGCAGCGCGTCCTCGAGGGCTTCGACGGAACCGGACACGTCACCCTTGAGGATGAGGTTGAGGGTCTCGACCTTGCCTGCTGCGAGGGCCTCGGTGAGGTCCTCGAGCGAGATGCGCTTGCGGGCCTTGGCCAGCGAGGCCTGCCGGTCCGCGGACTCACGACGTTCGGCGATCTGACGGGCCGTGCGGTCGTCCGGGGCCACCACGAAGGTGTCACCGGCGCGCGGGACCGAGGAGAGACCGAGCACCTGCACCGGACGGGACGGACCCGCCTCGGTGAGGTTGTTGCCGTGCTCGTCGAGCATCGCACGGACCCGGCCGTAGGCCGAGCCCGTGACGATGGCGTCACCGACGTGCAGCGTTCCGGCCTGGACCAGCACGGTGGCAGTGGCGCCACGGCCACGGTCGAGGTTGGCCTCGATCGCGACACCACGGGCGTCGCGGTCGGCGTTGGCACGCAGGTCGAGCGCGGCGTCGGCGGTGAGCAGGACGGCCTCGAGGAGGGCGTCGATGTTCTGCCCGGCCTTGGCCGAGACGTCGACGAACATGGTCTCGCCGCCGTACTCCTCGGCGACCAGGTTGTACTCGGTCAGCTGCTGACGCACCTTGGCCGGGTTGGCACCCTCGACGTCGATCTTGTTGACCGCGACCACGATCGGCACGTCCGCAGCCTGGGCGTGGTTGAGCGCCTCGATGGTCTGCGGCATGACGCCGTCGTCGGCGGCGACCACGAGGATCGCGATGTCGGTCACCTTGGCACCACGGGCACGCATGGCGGTGAACGCCTCGTGGCCCGGGGTGTCGATGAAGGTGATCGGACGGTCGACGCCCTCGTGCATCTTGTGCACCTGGTAGGCACCGATGTGCTGGGTGATGCCACCGGACTCGCCACCGGCGACGTCCTCGTTGCGGATCGCGTCGAGCAGGCGGGTCTTTCCGTGGTCGACGTGACCCATGACGGTCACGACCGGCGGACGGGCCTGCAGGTCCTCGTCGTCCTCACCCTCGATACCCGTCTCCAGGTCGATGTTGAAGGCGTCGAAGAGCTCCTTCTCCTCCTCTTCGGGGGAGACGACCTCGATGTTGTAGCCGAGCTCGGCACCGAGCAGCTTGAAGGTGTCCTCGTCCAGCGACTGGGTGGCCGTGGCCATCTCGCCGAGGTGGAAGAGCACCGTCACGAGTGCACCGGGGTTGGCGTTGATCTTGTCGGCGAAGTCGCTCAGCGACGAGCCGCGGCGGACCCGGATGAGGGTCGTGCCGTTGCCGCGGGGGACGGTGACGCCTCCCAGCGACGGGGCCTGCATCTGCTCGAACTCCTGGCGCTTCGCACGCTTGGACTTGCGTCCACGCACGGGGCGGCCACCACCGCGACCGAAGGCACCCGCGGTCGAGCCGCGACCGGCACCACCACGGAAGCCACCGCCACCGGGGCGACCGGCGAAACCGCCGCCACCACCGGGGCCACCGGGGCCTCCGGGACCACCGGGTCCACGACCGCCGCCGGCACCGCCGGGGCCGCCAGGGCCACGAGCGCCACCACGGGCGGGACGGTCACCGGGACGCCCGACCGCACTGCGGTCGGGCATCATGCCGGGGCTGGGACGGGCACCGGCGGGACGGGGCCCACCGGGGCCGGCCGTGCCGCCGGGGCGCGGACCGGCAGCACCGGGACGGCTCTGCGGACGCGGCATACCCTGGCTGGGCGCGAACGGGTTGTTGCCCGGACGGGCGTTGTCGCGACCGCCACCCTCACGGGGCGCACCCTCGCGAGGGGCACCTTCGCGAGGAGCACCCTCGCGGGGGCCACCCTCACGGCCGGTGCGCATGCCCTGGCTGGGCGCGAACGGGTTGTTGCCGGGGCGCGGTGCGCCGGGGCGGGGAGCGCCCGGCGCGGAGGCACCGGGACGCGGGGTGCTGCCGGGACGCGGGGACGCCGGCACGCCGGGACCCTGCTGGCCACCGTCACGGGCGGACTGCACGTCGGCCCGGGCGGCGGGAGCCTCCACGGCGGCGGGCGCGGCCGGAGCCGGGCTAGCGGGTGCAGCTGCGGCCGGGGCGGCCGGCTCGGGAGCCGCAGGAGCGGCCACCGGAGCGGGTGCTGCCGGAGCCGAGGCCGCAGCAGCCGGGACCACCACAGGGGCGGACGGTGCAGCAGGCGCCGCGGGAGCGGCCGGACCGGCCGGCTTCGCTGCAGCCTTCTTGGCGGGAGCCTTCTTGAGGTCCTCGGGGAATGTCTCGGTCGCCTTGCGGACGACGGGGGCTTCAATCGTCGAGCTGGCGGTCTTGACGTACTCACCAATGCTGTTCAGGTGAGCGATCAGGGTCTTGCTGTCGGTGCCGAGCTCTTTGGCGAGCGCGCTTACACGGACCTTAGCCACGTTTCTCCTGTTCCTGGTCCGTGATGTCAGGTGACAGGCGCGGACCGTCGTTAAGGCTGGGGGAAGCTCATTGCTGAGTTCTCATCGGGTGCTCATCAGCGTCAAACCCACTCTCGGTTAATGACTGCAGCCGGTTTCCATGGGTCGAGCTGGTCCCATGGACACGGACGGTTCCCTCAGGCTGAGGGTGGTTGTTTTTCGTGCACTGCCTGGCTCGTGGTCGTGCCCAGGTCCTGGACGTATGCCGTCACCGCTGCCGGATCCGGGGCGGCGCTGACACGCAGCGCGCGACCGAACGCCCGACGGCGCAGGGCCTGCTCAAGACAGTCACCCGTGGGATGCAGCCAAGCGCCGCGCCCCGGCAGGCAACGCCGCAGGTCAGGAGTCAGCCGAATCGCTCCGGTCTCATCCGTCTCCGCGACCACTCGCAGGAGTGCCGACCGGCTATCCGTCCCGCGGCATCCCACACACGTCCGGGTCGGTTGCCCGTGCGGGGTGTGGAGGGTGGTGCTCGATGCCACTGGCCGGAGTCCAGTCCGGTCGGTCCCCACCAGTCTAGCCCCTACTGCCGATCGGCAGCGTCATCCGCACCTGCGGAGGACACCTCGACGGGGGCGGTGTCGGGGCGGATGTCGATCCGCCAGCCGGTCAGCTTGGCGGCCAGCCGGGCGTTCTGCCCCTCCTTGCCGATGGCCAGCGACAGCTGGTAGTCGGGCACGATCACGCGTGCCGAACGCAGCGTGGGGTCGACGATCTGCACCGACTGCACCCGTGAGGGCGACAGGGCCGCGGCCACGAAGGTGCGGGCGTCCTCGGAGAAGTCGACGATGTCGATCTTCTCCCCGTGCAGCTCGGTCATCACGGCGCGCACGCGGGCGCCCATCGGACCGATGCAGGCGCCCTTGGCGTTGAGCCCGGCGACCTTGGAGTGCACGGCGATCTTGGTGCGGTGGCCGGCTTCCCGGGCGAGCGCAGCGATCTCGACGGAACCGTCGGCGATCTCGGGCACCTCGAGGGCGAACAGCTTGCGGACCAGGTTGGGGTGGGTGCGCGACAGGCCGATCTGCGGGCCCTTGGGTCCACGTCGCACCGACACCACGAAGCAGCGCAGCCGCTCGCCGTGGATGTACTTCTCCCCCGGCACCTGCTCAGCCAGCGGGAGGATTCCCTCGACGGTGCCGAAGTCGACGGTCACGACGCGCGGGTCGGGGCTCTGCTGGATGACGCCGGCGACGACATCGCCCTCGCGCCCCTTGAAGTCACCCATGATCGCGTCGTCCTCGAGGTCGCGCAGCCGCTGGACGATGACCTGCCGGGCGGTGGAGGCCGCGATCCGGCCGAAACCGGTCGGGGTGTCGTCGAACTCCGGTCCGTACTCACGGGGGACGCGCTCGGTCGGTGCCGGCGGCTCGTCGGTCTCCTCGTCGGACTCCGCGCGCTCGGGCTCGGGCTGCTCGATCTCCTCCTTGGCCCAGACGATGACGTGCCCGGTCTTGCGGTCGAGCTCGACCCGCGCGGCCCGGTAGGCACCGTCGGTGCGGTGGTAGGCGACGAGGAGTGCCTGCTCGATGGCGGGGATGAGGATGTCGAGGGAGATGTCGCGCTCGCGCTCCAGCGCCCTCAGTGCAGCCAGGTCGATGTCCATGTCAGTTCTCCTCAGAGTTGTCGTCGTCGCTGGCCGGTCTCGAGAACTCGACCTGCACGGCGGCCCTGGACACGTCGGCATACGCCACGTCCACGGACTGCGCCGGCTCCTGCTTGGCGCCCGGCACGTCGAGGGTGATGCCCGACTCGCCGGCGGAGGTGATCCGGCCGGTCACGGCGGGCCCCTCCAACGGGGTGATGGTGACCAGCCGCGAGACGTTGCGCCGGAAGTGGCGCGGTTCGGTGAGTGGCCGGTCGATGCCTGGCGAGCCGACTTCGAGGGTGTAGGGCTGCTCGCCCATCGCGCCGGTCTCGTCGAGGGCGTCGCTCACGGCTCGGGTGGCGTCGGCCACCTCGTCGAGGGTGAGCGGGGGCGTGACGGCGGTCGTGTCACCGGTGCCGTCGAGGATCCGGTCGATCCAGATGCGGACGAGGCGGCGCTTGCCGGCGGGCGTCACGGCGACGTCCTCGACCAGCAGACCCAGGTCGCGCAGGGGGCCCTCGACGGCGGGACGAATCTGTTCCTTGACGCTCATGGACTCGTCCTCTCTGAAGTTTGGGGGCCGTGCGACTCCACTCTATCGGCGCCGTGAGTGGGCCGCATGCCCGCACCAACTGGCATGCCATGATCGGCGCATGCCCCAGGACGACCCCGCTATGCCGCCGTGCCCCAGCCGGCGTGGCGTGCTCACCCTGGGGTTCGGCGCCGTGGCGGCAATGTCGTTGGCTGCCTGCGGGATCCGGCTCGAGGACGATGCACCGCGGATCCCCCTCATCCCCACCCGGCAGCCCATCCCGGGTGAGTCGTTCCTGCTGGCCCTGTGGCGGCACAGTGACGACCTGGCCGACCGGGCGACCTCGGTGGGCGGACCCGCCAACGGGGTGCCTGCGCGAGTGGCCGCCCTGCACCGCCGACAGGTGGCGGTGCTGGAGTCGGAGCTCCTGCGGCTCGGGGTCCCCCGCAAGGTGCTGGACACCGCCGCAGCCGCCCCATCCGCCTCGACGACGGGCACGGCGACCGGCTCGGCGACGGGTGCGGCGACGGGTTCGGCGACGGGTGGTTCGGCAACGCCGTCGGGAGGCTCCACCGGTTCGGCCAGCACCGCACCGTCGGTCCAGGGCCCCAAGGGCCTGGCCGCCGCCGAGGCGAGCGACCTGGGACCGACGGCGATCGCGTCGCTGGCGACCGTGTCACCGACGGCGGTCCCGCTCATCGGAAGCGTCTTGGCCCAGCGGGCCGCCGCGGCGACCCTGCTGGGCGTCCCGGTGACCTGGACGGAACCGAACTGGTCGGCCCCGTCCCTGGCGGCGTCCTACCTCGACAGCACGCGGGCGGCCGTCTACGCCTTCGAGGTCGTCGCAGCACAGTCACCCTCCGGGGCCCAGCACACGCTGGCGCTGACGACACTCGCGGCCCTGGAGTCGCGGGCCCACGACCAGGAGTCGCTGGCCGGGAGGTCGGCCGGACCACCCGACCTGGGGTACCCACTGCCCTTCCCGGTGACCACCGCCGCGTCGGCGCGCACGCTGGCTGCCCAGGTGCTCACCGAGCTGCGCGCCTCGATCGCCCGGGACCTGGGCTCCACCGGGGGCGACCTCGGCCCGCTCGGCGCCCTGGTCCAGTGCTTGGGCGACACCGAGGTCCTCGCCTCGCAGTGGGGTGTCAAGCTCTCGGCCTTCCCCGGACTCACGTGACCCGTCCCGAGGACGTCGCACCGCTGGTCCCCGAGCAGTTCCGTGACTTCGTCCACCGCTTCTCCGTCCAGGACGGCGCTGTCGACGGGCCGTCCGGTGCCGACTGGTCCGCACGCCTGCCGCGCCTGCTGGCCGCGGTGCTCGACGACTGGGGACTCGAGCCACTGGGCCCGGGAGCCACCGGCTGGACCGCCGTCGTGCTGCCCGTCAGCCGGGACGGCGAACGGTTCGCCCTCAAGCTGGTCTGGCCACACATCGAGGCCCGCGACGAGCCGCTCGTACTGAGGCACTGGGACGGCCGTGGTGCGGTCCGGCTGGTGGCGGCAGACCCGGGCCGAGGAGCCTTGCTCCTCGAGGCCCTCGACCCGACCCGCGACCTGGACTCACTCGACATCGACTCCGCCTGCCAGGTCACCGGTGAGCTGCTGCGTGAGCTGAACGTCCCTGCGCCACATGGACTTCGCCCACTGTCCGAGTTCGCCCGCGACCAGGTGGCCAAGCTCGAGGCCGCCGAGGGCGTACTCCCCCGGCGCATGCTCGAGCGGGTCTCCGGGCTGGTGCGCGACCTCACGGCCGACCCGTCCTGCGACGCCACCCTCGTGCACACCGACCTGCACTACCGCAACGTCCTCGCGAGCCTGCCGGGGTCGGGACGGCCCGACTGGCTGGCCATCGACCCGCACGCGATGGCAGGACATCCGGGCTTCGAGATCCAGCCCCTGCTGCGCAACCGCACCGAAGAGCTGGGGACCAGCTCGGCCTTTCGCTACCTCGTCCGGCGCCGGCTGGAGATCTGCTGCGAGGCGGCCGGGATCGACGAGGACGAGGCGTTGGCCTGGACCTACGTCCACACCGCCATGCAGGCCGGCTGGGCCGCCGGGGACCGCGACGACCTCTCCTTCAACATCGCCCTGCTCAAGGCGCTCGACGGCTGACAGCGCGACTGATCCGGCCAGGCGCTGGGAGTCTTTGAAGGATCTGCCACGTCCTGGCGTGGCAGATCCTTCAACGACTCGGATGTCAGGGGTGGGCTCGAGCGGTCAGCCCACCCAGCGGTACTCCACCTCGGGACGTCCGGCACCGGCATACCTCTGGGTGCGGACGGCGAGGCGGCTGTCCGAGAGGTGCTCGGCGTAGCGGCGTGCGGTCACCCGGCTCACGCCGACGGCCTCCCCGAGCTCGCTCGCGGACAGCCCGGTGGCCGAGTCCCGCAGCGCCCGGGTGACCCGCGCCAGCAGGTCCTCGCTCATCCCCTTGGGCAGCGCCGTGGGTGTGCTGGTCCGCACCCCGGCGAAGACCTCGTCGACCTCGGCCTGGGTGGACAGGTGCTGGGTGTCGCCGAGCTGGGTGCGGTAGGCGCGGTAGGCCTCGAGGCGGTCGCGCAGGGTGGCGAAGACGAAGGGCTTGAGGAGGTACTGCACGACGCCCAGGGAGACGGCCGCGCGGACCACGTCGAGGTCTCGCGCGGACGTCACGGCGATGACGTCGGCCTGGTGCCCGCCTGCGCGCATCGCCCGGATCACGTCGAGGCCATGGCGGTCGGGCAGGTTCATGTCGAGCAGGACCACGTCGACGGGGGTGGACTGCAGGGCGCGCAGCGCCTCGTGGCTGGTGGCGGCCGTGGCCGCGACGACGAAGCCGGGCACCCGTTCGACGTATGCCGTGTGGGCCTCCAACGCCACGGGCTCGTCCTCGACGACGAGCACCTTGAGAACCTCGGGCTGGGTTGACTTGTCAGGGGGGTCACGGTCCGGGATGTCGTTGTCAGGCATGGGTTTTCGCCTCCAGCGGCAGCCGCACGGTGAACCGGGCACCGGGCGGGCCCGACACCTCGAGGAGGCCGTCGAGCCGCGCCACCGACTGCGCCACGAGGGCCAGCCCGATGCCACGGCGCCCAGCGCTTCCCTGCGCCTTCGTGGAGAACCCGCGCCGGAACGCCTCGTCGACGGCGTCGGGTGGCAACCCCGGACCGGAGTCCGCGACGCTCAGCACGACGTGGCCGTCCTCGATCCGCGAGGACACCTCGACGCGACGCTCCCCCGACTCCGCGGTGACCGCGTCGAAGGCGTTGTCGATGAGGTTGCCGACGATGGTCACGACGTCCCGCACCGGGGCGACGTCCTGCGGCCAGACGGCGTCGTCCGCGATCCGGAAGTCGATGCCGCGCTCGCTGGCCTGGGCGGCCTTGCCGAGCAGCAGGGCGGTCAGCGTGGGCTCCGCCACGGCCCCCACGAACCGGTCGGTGAGCCGCTGGGACAGCTGTAGCTCGTCGGTGGCGAAGGCGAGGGCGCGGTCGGGGTGCCCGAGCTCGATGAGCGACACGATGGCGTGCAGTCGGTTGGCCGACTCGTGCGCCTGCGAGCGCAGTGCCTCGGTGAGACCGCGCGCCGAGTCGAGCTCACCGGTCAGGTGCTCGAGGTCGGTGCGGTCACGGACGGTGGCGACGAAGCCGAGCGCCCGGCCGTCCCACTGGGCCCGGGCCTTGTTGAGGACCAGGACCCGGGCCGAGGTGACGTGCAGCTCGTCCGCGCGCGGCTCGGTGTCAGTGAGCGCGGCCAGCAGCGGCGCGGACAGGCCCAGCTCGGACACCGGCCGGCCGCGGGCGTCGTCGGGCAGGCCCAGCAGCCGGACCGCTTCGTCGTTGGCGAGCCGGAGCCGCCCGTCGAGGTCCGTGAGCAGCAGCCCCTCGGTCACGGCGTGCAGCACCGCGTCGTAGTACTCGACCATCTCCTGCAGCTGTCGCTCGCCGAGGCCGTGGGTCTGGCGGCGGATCCGGCGAGCCACCAGGGCCGTCCCCAGGCCGCAGAGCAGCGCGGCCGCGAGACCGGCCAGCAGCAGGGCCGGCAGCTGCGAGCGAAGTCGCTCGCTGACCGCCGTCTTCCTGATCCCGACGGCCACCAGTCCGATGACGGTGTGGCGGTCGCTGCCCACCACCGGCACCACCACGCGGCGCGACGGGCCGAGCGTCCCTGTGTAGTCCTCGACGACGGTCCCACCGGCCTGGGCCGCGGCGATGTGCCCCAGGAACTGCCCACCGATCTGGGAGCGGTCAGGGTGGCTGTAGCGGATCCCGGTCGGGCTCATGATCACCACGAAGTCGGTGTCCGTCTCGCGCTGCACCACGTCAGCGAAGTCCGGCAGCACCCGCGCGCGGTCACCGTCCGGTACGGCAGCCACCACCGTTGGCGTGCTCGCGACGGTCTCAGCCACCGCCGTCGCGCGAGCGGTTGCCTCCCGGGTCCCAGCCCGCTGCGCCTGCGCGTACGCGGCCACCGTCCCGACCCCCACCACGAGCAGTGCGACGAGAACCTGCAACGCGAAGGTCTGCGCTGCCACGCTCCACCGCCCCGGTGCGGTGAGCCACCGAGGTGCGCTCACCGGCATACCGGAGGAAACTGCTCGCCGAACCGCCACGCAAGGGCTCGTCGCGCGCAGAACTCAATGAACACAATCGTGACCCTAGTCACTCATGGGCCCACTCTCGTCCTTGTTCACCGCTCCCGGGCCCGGCCCGGGACCTGATCCCCTGGAGACCACCGTGAGCACCAGCGCCGACAGCGTCGTCGACCGGCCCGCACCGAAGCGGGACCGCACGCACTACCTCTACCTCGCCGTCATCGCGGCGATGGTCCTTGGCATCATCGTCGGGTTCGCCTTCCCCGAGTTGGGGGTCAAGCTCAAGTGGCTCGGCACCGGCTTCGTCAACCTCATCAAGATGATGATCACCCCCATCATCTTCTGCACGATCGTGCTGGGCATCGGCTCGGTCCGCAAGGCCACCCAGGTGGGCAAGGTGGGCGGGCTCGCGCTCGGCTACTTCCTGACGATGTCGACCGTGGCCCTGGCCATCGGCCTCGTGGTCGGGAACATCGTCAAGCCCGGCGCGGGTCTGCACCTCACCGAGGCGCTGGCCAAGAGCGGCCAGAGCCAGGTCAGCGGCGAGGCGGAGACGACGACCGACTTCATCCTCGGACTCATTCCCGACACGCTCGTCTCGGCGCTCACCGCCGGGTCCGTGCTCCAGGCCCTGCTCGTGGCCCTGCTCGTCGGCTTCGCCCTGCAGAAGATGGGGCGGGCGGGCGAGCCGATCCTGGTCGGCATCAAGCACTTCGAGCGGCTCGTCTTCCGCCTGATGGCGATGATCATGTATGCCGCGCCGATCGGTGCGTTCGGAGCGATGGCTGCCGTGGTGGGCGCCACGGGCTGGAAGGCCCTGCAGAGCCTGGCAGTCGTGATGGTGGCGTTCTACATCACCTGCTTCCTGTTCGTCTTCCTGGTCCTCGGCACGATCCTCAAGCTGGTCACCGGGGTCAACGTCTTCGCGTTGTTCAAGTACCTCGCCCGCGAGTTCCTGCTCATCCTGTCGACCTCGTCGTCGGAGTCGGCCCTCCCCCGCCTCATCGCCAAGATGGAGCATGCGGGAGTGTCCCGGCCGGTGGTCGGCATCACGGTGCCGACGGGATACTCGTTCAACCTCGACGGGACGGCGATCTACCTGACGATGGCGTCGTTGTTCATCGCCGACGCCATGGACAAGCCGTTTTCGCTCAGCCAGCAGATCTCGTTGCTGGTGTTCATGATCATCGCGTCGAAGGGTGCGGCCGGCGTGACAGGAGCGGGTCTGGCCACCCTGGCTGGCGGCCTGCAGTCGCACCGCCCCGACCTGGTCGACGGTGTCGGCTTCATCGTGGGGATCGACCGGATGATGAGCGAGGCTCGGGCGCTGACCAACTTCGCCGGCAACTCGATCGCGACGGTCCTCATCGGGCACTGGGTGGGCGAGCTGGACCGGCCACGGCTCGACTCCGTCCTCGCCGGTGACCTGCCGTTCGACGAGGCGAGCATGATCGACCACGAACCCGAGAGGGAGCCGGAGCCGGTCGGAGCCCCGGCCCCGGGCCAGGTCACCCAGGTCACCCAGGGCAGCCAGGGCCACTAGCGGCTGGGCACCCTTCGGCTGGGCGCACCAGCCCCCGGGCCGAGCTCCTCGGTCAGCGACCGACGCGGCCTCTCCGGACCTTCGGGTCCGGAGAGGCCGCGTGCGGTTCAGGCAGGTCGGTCGGTCACGAAGAGCGCCCGCAGGCGCCGCGGTGCGGTGAACGGGCGCCAGTGCAGCGGGTCCTGGGCCAGCCGGTCGGCGATCACCCACAGGGCCGTCGGGTTGTGCCCGAAGCCCAAGTGCGACGCAGGGATCGCGATGCTCTCGCGCCGGTCGGTCACGTCCTCGCGACAGACCCGCCACGACACGATCCCGTCCAGCCGCGAGTAGATCGAGGTCGTGGGGACGTCCGGCGCAGCTGTGACACCAGGACCTCGGCCGGTGGCCGGGACGTAGTGCCGGCGAGACAGCATCCGGTATGCCGCGTCGGCGTGGGTCTGTCCGGGCACCTCTGTGGCATAAGGGCTTCCGAGCGTGACCACCTGCCGGACCTGCTCGGGTAGCCGGCTCGCGAGCGCCCGGGCGTAGATGCCACCGAGACTCCAGCCGATGACCGACACGGGCTGGTCGTACCGGTCGGAGAGCTCACGCAGCCTGTCGGGCAGCCGTCGGACGACGTCGCTCGTCGGGCCGACGTTCAGGCCCATCCCCCACCCCGCCGTGCGGTAGCCGAGCCGGGTGAGGAACCGGCGAAGCACCAGGGTCGAGGCGTCGGAGGCCAGCAGGCCGGGGACCACGAGGACCGGGTGGCCGTCGCCCCGAGGCGCGCGGGCCAGCTGTGGTGCCGACACGGTCAGGGCCCCCAGCTCCAGCACACTGCGCCACGGCTCGGTGAGCAGCAGCAGCGAGGAGGGACGGCCGCCGCTGGGGAGGCCGCCGTTTCGGGCTCCGGTGGGGCTCACGAACGCGGCGTCCGCTTGGTCGTGCCAGTCCGCTTGGTCGTGCCGGTCCGCTTGGTCGCTGCCGTGTTCTTCGTCGCGGCGGTGCGCTTGGTCGTGGTCCGATTGGTCGTGGCCGTCGTTTTCCCAGCGCCGGTGCCCTTCGCGGGTGCTGGCATGGCCGGGCTCACGGACGGGGCGGTCGAGGAGACGGCAATGGCGACGAGCTCGTTGAACCCGGCCCTGATCCCGTCGGCGATGACGTCCACGTCGGGGAAGCTGTCGAAGTCCGCGGTGATCCCGAAGCTGAAGGTGTCGAGGTAGGAGAAGATCCCGGTCGCCACGCGCACCCCTGCGAAGACCGGGACGTAGGGGTGCGACTTGATGAGCTGGTGGCCCAGGAGGTAGAGCGGGACCCGCGGTCCGGGGACGTTGGTCGTCCCGGTCTGGGTGAGCCTGTTGGGCACGTGCGACATGGACCGGGCGCCGAGCGCGAGCAGCGTCGGCGAGGCGTAGTCCGCGAGCCCCACGATGGCAGCGGCATCCACGGCGCCCATCCCCCGCTTGTTGCGGTCCATCTGCTCACGGATCAGGGTCAGCCGATGGGTCGGGTCGTCCTCGGCGACCGGAAGGTCGACCACGACGCTGGTCACCTGGTTGTTGAGCTGTCCCCGGCCGGACGCCTGCCGCGTCGACACCGGCACCAGCGACCGCACGACCATGTCCGGGACCAGCTCACCTCGCCCCGCCACGAGGTCTCGGTAGCCGCGGGTGACCGCCGCGAGGATGACGTCGTTGACGGTACCGCCGAGGGCAGTGCGGATCGTCTTGACCTCGGCCATCGTGGCCTCGGTCCAGACCCAGCGCCGGTTGGGTCCGAGCGGGCCGTTCATGCTCTTGGGTGTCGGCTGGCCGCGTCCGGGGATCATCTGGGCGATCTGTTGCGGGACAAGCTCTTTCGCTGCCACCCCGACTCCAGCCAGCGCCATGGGCACCTTGCTGAGGTCCGACAGGCTGGGCACCCCGATGGCCTGGAACGGCTCCTGGACGAAGTCGCGCAACGATCCCGCGGTGAGGGCCAGCGTGGACGGTGCTGTGGATGGCACCCAGGCGGAGGGTTCGTGACGGACCGGGTCAGGCTCGAGGTCGAAGATCACCTGCATCAGGTCGGTGCTGCCCTCGCCGTCGATCATGCAGTGGTGCGCCTTGGAGATCAGCGCCCAGCGGTCGTCCTCCAGCCCCTCCACGAGCCAGGCCTCCCACACCGGCTTGGTCATGTCGAGGCGTTGGGCGAAGACCCGTCCGGCGAGGTTGCGCAGCTGCTCGGGCCCGCCCGGCTTGGGCAGTGAGGTGTGCCGCACGTGGTAGAGGATCTGGAAGTGCGGGTCGTCGACCCAGATCGGACGGCCCACCTGGAACGGCACGGTCTTGATGACCTGCCGGTAGCGCGGGACCTGGTCCATCTTGCCCGCGAGCAGCCGGACGAGGTCGCCATAGGCCGGTGCCGGTCCTTCGAGGACGGCCACTCCCCCGACGTGCATGGGGGTGTTCTCCCCCTCCATGTAGTAGAACATCGCGTCCATCGCGCTCATCCGGTCCATGACGACTCCTCAGGCTGGGCTGACGGTGATGGGGATGCCGTTGAGGGCGGCGGTCCCGGTGAGGACATCCACGAGCAGGTCGTCTGCGAGGACATTGCTGTTGACCCCGGCGTGGGCGGCGGCGACGGCGGTGCGGGCACCGGGCGTGCTGTGGCCCCAGCCGTGCGGGATGCTCACGACGCCCGGCCGCACGGTGTCGGTGACCTGGACGGGGACCGTGACGGACCCGGCCCTGGAGCGGACGACCGCGTCGCCGCCGTCGTGCAGGCCGAACCTCGCCGCGTCGTCGGGGTGCACGTGCGCCGTGCAGGTGTTGGCCCCCCGCACCAGTGGCGTCAGGTTGTGCATCCACGAGTTGTTGGAGCTGAGCTGGCGCCGGCCGATCAGGACCAGCCCCTCGACGGGTGCGGTGTCGAGCAGGGACGCGAGCCGTGGGACGTCGCCCGTGATGGCGGGCGCGGTCAGCTCGATCGTGCCGCTGGCGGTGCGCAACACCTCGGGGACCCGTGGGGCCAGGGGCCCGAGGTCGACGCCGTGTGGTGCGGCCTCCAGGTCCGCGAGGGTGAGCTCGTAGGGTCCACCGCGCAGCATGAGGTCGAGCAGGCGAGCCGGCCCGCGTCGCGGAGAGCTCACGGCCGGGTCCAGCCCGTACCTCGCGGCGGTCTGCGCGGCCATCAGGTCGTCCAGTGCCTCGATGTCGACGTTCGCCCCCTGCCCGGCGGCGATCCCGGCCAGTCGCAACAGGGTCTGCCACTCCTGGGGCTGGTCCATCTCGACGGCGGCCGGGCTCCAGTTGGCCATGTTGCGCACCGACAGCTGGGTGAAGGTCACGTCGTAGTGGTCGCGCTCCAGCGGCGGCGGCCCGGGCAGGATGACGTCGGCGTGCTCGCTCGTCTCGTTGAGGTAGACGTCCAGGGACACCATGAGGTCGAGGGTCTGTACCGCCTCGCGCAGCCGGTCCGCGTTGGGGGTGCTGAGGCACGGGTTGCCGCCGACGACGACCAGCGCTCGCACCTGGCCCTGCCCCGGGGTGAGGATCTCCTCCGCCAGCGTCGCCACCGGCAGCTCCCCCATGACCTCCGGCAGATCTCGCACCCGGCTGCGCCAGCGTCCGTGTCGCCACACCCTGCTCGGCGGACCACCTTGTGCTGGGACGCTGTTCGTCTGTCCTGCCGCAGCGAGCGGGAACATCGCGCCGCCGGGACGGTCGAGGTTGCCGGTGATGACGTTGAGGACGTCGACGAGCCAGCTCGCCAGGGTGCCGAAGATCTGGGTGGTGGTGCCGATCCGCCCGTAGACGGCAGCGCTCTCGGCAGCGGCCAGCTCCCGCGCCATCCGCTCGATGTCGCTGGCCGCAATGCCGGTGTGCGCCGCGACGGCATCCGGGGTGAACGGGGCGGCCAGCCCCGCGAGCGCGTCGAGCCCGGTCACGTGGTCGGCGAGGTGACCCAGGTCGGCAAGTCCCTCGCGCAGGATGACGTTGACCAGCCCGAACAGGAGCAGGGCGTCGGTTCCCGGCCGGATCGCATGGTGCTCGTCAGCGGCCTCCGCGGTACGCGTCCGTCGCGGGTCGACGACGACTACCTTCCCGCCCCGGTCGCGGATCGCCTTGAGCCGACCGCGGGCGTCCGGGACGGTCATCAATGATCCGTTGGACACCAACGGGTTCGCGCCGAGCAGGAGCAGGTGGTGGGTGCGGTCGAGGTCCGGCACGGGGATGCTCATCGGGTCGCCGAAGAGGTAGCCGGACGAGTAGTGCTTGGGCAGCTGGTCGACGCTGCCGGCGGTGTAGATGTTGTGGCTGCCGACAGCCCGGTAGAACGCTCGGCCGTAGAGCATCACCCCGAGGTTGTGCGACGACGGGTTGCCCAGGTAGAACGCGACCGCGTCCGACCCGTGCTCCGCGATGAGCGGCGCCAGCCGCCGGTCGACCTCCTCGAACGCCTCGTCCCAGCTCACCTCGTGCCATCGGCCGTCGCGCTTGACCATCGGGTGCCGCAGCCGGTCCGGGTCCTCGTGCAGTGCCTTGAGCGAGGCGCCCTTGGGACAGATGAACCCGTGTGAGAACGCGTCCTCGTCGTCGCCGCGCACGGACCTGATGGCCTTGCCCTCGAGAGTCACTGCCAGCCCACAGGTCGCTTCGCACAGCGGACAGGTGAGGTATGCCGTGGTCATGGGCGCCGGGTCGATGCAGGCTTGGGTGCGCGGCTGGTTTTCGTCCTGGTGGCAAGCCGGGGTGTGGACTCGGGAGCTGGGGCGAAGTCGTGCTCACCCAGCCAGGCGATCACCCGTTCCCGGACCAGCTCGGGCACCTCGAGCTGCGGGGTGTGCCCGACGCCGGGCAGGAACATCGTCTCCCAGGAAGGGTTGTCCGCAGCGACGGCTCGACCGGCGGCGATGGACACCAGCCGGTCCTTCTCCCCGTGCACCAGCAGGACCGGCTTGTCGATGCTGCGGATCAGCGACTGGTAGCGCCGTGGTGCGGCGAGCACCTTCATCAGGGAGCGTGCGGCGCCCAGGAAGGCCGCCTCCTGGCCGGGCACGGTCCGCCGCTCCCCGGCCAGGACCACCCCCGCGTCCACGACGGCCGGGTCGGCGCGCTCCGGGTCGGCGAAGCAGAGGTTGACGACGCCCTGGACCCGTTTGCGGTCACTGGTCCGTCGCGTCATCAGCTCCATGTAGCGCTCACCGAGGAACGGCGTGGCGTAGAGCAGGAAGGTCCCGCTGACGGCCAGGTCGGGACGCTGGCGCGGGACCGGGATGGACGGGTCGATCAGCACGAGTCCCTCGACGAGCTCCGGGTGGGCGCTCGTCATGAGCAGCGACACCATGCCACCCATCGAGTTGCCGACCAGGACCGCCGGGCGTCCGACGACCTCCCTGACGAACCGTGCGACCAGGTCGGCGTTGGCGTGTACCGAGGTGGAGCGGTTGGTCCCGGGTGTGAGCCCGAACCCGGCCTGGTCGATGGCGTAGACGTGGTGGCGCTTGGCGATCCCGGGCGCGATGCCGACCCAGTTGAGGTGCGAACCACCGAGGCCGTGGACCATGACCACCGGAACTCCCGCGCTGGGGTCGTCGGACTGGTCCGGCCCGCCGTAGTCGACCCAGTGCACCGGGCCGCCGAGGTCGGTGACCCATCCCGTACCGCCCCAGGGCGCGACCAGCTGGAGGCCCGCCGGCCGCGATGCCGTCTGTGCTGTCACAAGTTGCTCACCATCCGCGCAGCCTCACGTCCGGAGCTTGCAGAGGCGCCTCGCGAGGTGAAGAAATTGGGTCATCACGCACGACCGACCCTAGGCGTCGGCCCCACCTCCGGCAAGGACCCTCCCCATGACCGAGCTCCACACCGACCGGCTGATCCTGCGGGACTGGCGCCCTGAAGACCGCGCGCCGTTCGCAGCGCTCAACGACGACCCTGCAGTGATGGAGCACTTCCCGAACCACCTGAGCCCGGACCAGAGCGACGCGATGGTCGAGCGGATCGCCACCTTCCTCGACGAGCACGGCTGGGGGCTGTGGGCGGTCGAGGTGGCGCAGACTGGCGAGTTCATCGGCTTCACCGGGTTGTCCGTGCCGCGGTTCGAGGAGCACTTCACGCCGTGCGTCGAGGTCGGGTGGCGGTTGGCCAGGTCCTCGTGGGGGCACGGCTACGCCACCGAGGCCGCCCGCGCATCTGTAGCGCACGGTTTCGGCCCGCTGGGACTCGACGAGATCGTCGCCATGGTCGTGCCGGACAACACCCGCTCTCAGGGAGTCATGCGCAAGCTCGGGATGACCCGCGACGAGGACGCCGACTTCGACCACCCCCTGATCGCGGATGGCAGCCCGGTCAGGCGGCACCGCCTCTACCGGCTGGGTCGTGACGACTGGGCGGTGTCCCAAAAGGCCTCCTGAGCCACTCGACACGGCCGCGAGCACGCGGCATACGGTGGGCGCATGGCCAACCGCCTCGCGCAGTCCACCTCCCCCTACCTGCTTCAGCACCAGGACAACCCCGTCGACTGGCAGGAGTGGGGCCCCGAGGCGTTTGCCGAGGCGAGGCAGAGGGACGTGCCCGTGCTCCTCTCGGTGGGGTATGCCGCGTGCCACTGGTGCCACGTCATGGCGCACGAGTCGTTCGAGGACGACGACGTCGCCCGGGTGCTCAACGCGGGCTTCGTCGCGGTCAAGGTGGACCGCGAGGAACGCCCCGACATCGACGCGGTCTACATGGCAGCCACCACCGCCCTGACGGGGCACGGCGGCTGGCCGATGACGTGCGTGCTCACGCCCGACGGCGACCCGTTCTTCGGCGGCACGTACTTCCCCAAGGGGCAGTTCCTGCAGCTCCTCGCCGGGGTCACCGACGCGTGGACCAGCCAACGCGACCGGGTCCTCGAGAGTGGTGCCCACATCGCTTCGCGGCTGCGCGAGCTGGCCGCCCCCGTCACTGGCCAGCCCCTGGACGAAGCCGCACTCGAGCAGGCTGCGGTGCAGCTGCGAGGCCAGTTCGACCACGCCGCAGCGGGTTTCGGCGGTGCACCGAAGTTCCCTCCGTCGATGGTGCTCGAGTTCCTGCTGCGCCACCACGCCCGGACGGGGTCGGCTGACGCCCTCGCGATGGCCTCCAGCACCTGCGAGGCGATGGCGCGCGGCGGCCTTTACGACCAGCTCGGTGGCGGGTTCGCGCGCTACTCGGTCGACGCGCGCTGGGTGGTGCCGCACTTCGAGAAGATGCTCTACGACAACGCCCAGCTGCTGCGCGTCTACACCCACCTCCACCGCGCCACCGGCGACCCGCTCGCTCGCCGGGTGGCGCTGGAGACGGCCGACTTCCTGTTGCACGACCTGCGCACCGACGAGGGTGGCCTCGCCTCGGCGTTGGACGCGGACACGGACGGCGTCGAGGGCCTGACCTATGCGTGGACGCCCACCCAGCTCGTCGAGCTGCTCGGCGAGGAGGACGGTGCTCGGGCGGCCACCCTGCTCAGCGTCACGACGACGGGCACCTTCGAGCACGGGTCGTCCACGCTTCAGCTGCTGGCCGATCCCGACGACGCCGTGTGGTGGGCTGAGGTGCGTCAACGGCTGTTCGACTCACGACAGACGCGACCGCAGCCAGGGCGGGACGACAAGGTCGTCACCTCGTGGAACGGCCTGGCCATCGCCGGGCTCGCCGACATCGGGACCCTCCTCGGGCAGCCCGATCTCGTCGAGGCGGCCCGGGTGTGCGCCGAGTTCGTCGTCTCGACCCACCTCGTCGAGGGGCGCCTCCGCCGGACCTCGCGTGCCGGCGTCGTCGGCACCGCAGCAGGTGTGGCGGACGACTACGGCAACCTTGCCGAGGGACTTCTAGCCCTCCACCAAGCCACCGGCGACGCGAAATGGCTTGCGGTTGCACAGGATCTGCTCACGACCGCCGTCGACAGGTTCGGCGCCGAGGACGACGGGTTCCACGACACCAGCGACGACGCGGAGGCGCTGTTCACCCGCCCGCGCAGTGCCGCTGACAACGCCGAGCCCTCAGGCCAGTCCGCCCTGGCGGGTGCCCTGCTCACCTGCTCGGCCCTCACGGGAGACCCGGCGATGCGCGCGCGAGCAGACGCAGCCCTCGCCGCCTCGGGACAGCTCGCCGCCCGGGACCCTCGCTTCGGTGGCTGGGCGCTGGCAGTGGCCGAGGCCTCGATCACCGGCCCCTTGCAGGTGGCCATCGTGGGCGACGGCCCAGCCGCTGACGAGCTCGCCGCTGTGACGCGCCGGTCGGCGTCACCCGGGCTGGTCGTGGTGCACGGCGAGCCGGATGCGCCCGGTCACCCCCTGCTCGCCCAGCGCCCGCTCGTGGAGGGCGCGGCGGCGGCATACGTGTGCCGTGGCTTCGTGTGCGACGCCCCCGTGACCGACGTCGCGGCGCTCACTGCCGCGCTGGCTCGCTGACGAGGTCCGCGAGCGCGGTTGCGTCCCAGCCGGGTTGAGTACCCGGCCGCGCAAGCAGGTAGGCCGCGATGTCCTCGTCCGACAGCTCGTGTGCCTCGCGCAGCCCCTCGGCGATCATGCGAAGATAGGCTGGCGCTGGCGAGTTGTGTTGCAGCCCGGCCGGATCCGGGGTGGTGAAGGTGAGGACCGGCGCACCCTCGAGCTCGCCGACGAGGTGCAGGGTCTCGTACCGACCCGGCCCGACCTCGTCGCGGGAGTGCTCGAGCACCTGCGACAGGTCGAGGTCGGCGCCCGGCGGGCGGTGCATCTCCTGGGCCGCGACGTCGGCAAACTGCTGCTCGGTGACGAGGTAGGCGCGGGCCAGCGTCGCGCCGGCCACCGCGGCGTCGTAGAAGGCGATCCCGCCGCCCCACGTCGGCGACTCCCACGCGAAGAACATCTCACCCGGCAGGGTCAGCGCCCGGTCGTCCTCCGGAGGGTTCTGGCTGCGCGCGCCCGGGTAGGTGCGGCTGGCGCCCTCGGGGCGTCCACCGCTCAGGTAGCACTGGAACCGGTCGCTGGACAGGTTGCTGCCGTAGCTCGCGTACCAGACGTGCACACCCCCAGTTTCCCTCAGAGCAAGAGGGACCGGTATGCCGGGTCGGCAGCTGCCAGCGCCGCCTCCCCTGCCTGCGGGTCCACGAAGAGGGCCGTCGCCCAGACGTCTGCCCACAGCAGGGCGGGTCCCCAGACGGTCGCCGAGCCGTCCCGGGAGATGGACGCACCGGTCCGTGGGTCCACCACATGTGCCCCGCGGGCCGCTGCGCCCGAGGTGGCAAGACCGCCGACACGCAGCGGGATCGTCGCCGCCACGACGCCCGGAGCCCGCGGGTCCTCGATGCCGACCTGCCAGGTGCTCGGTGAGGTCCCGCGCCCGGTCCCGGCGAGCAGGTCTCCCCCGGCGTTGACGCACCAGGAGATCCCCCGGACGTGGCGCAGGTGCATTGCCGCCTGCTCGACGGCCCAGCCCTTGACCAGCCCTGTCGGGTCATAGCCGGCCGCACCGTAGGAGGCACTGAACAGTCCTGCGGTCCGCTGCTCCGCCTCGGCACACAGATCCTCCACCTCCGCGAGCCACGGATGTGCCCGAGCCGGGTCGAGGTCGCCCCGCCGGACCCGCATCAGGTCGCTGTCCGCACGCCAGGTGCTGAACACGCCGTCGGCCCGGCGCAGCACGGCGAAAGCCTGGCCGACGGCGGTCCTGACCTCGTGGCCGTCGAGCACGTCGGGCCGGGCAGCACGCACATGGATGGAGACAGGCAGTCCCATGACCTGCTCGACGAACGCTCGACGGGCGGTGTCCGCCGGGGTGTCTGGAGCTGCCGGGACGCCCACGGTGCTCACAGGTGAGCCTGGTCGATCGCGGACTGCAGCGACGAGAGGTAGCCGTCGGACGTCACTGTCGCACCGGACACCATGTCGATGTTGGCACTCTGTTGCTGCACGACCTCCTGGCCGAGGATGGGCAGGGCCACGGAGTTGATCTCCTCGTCCCGGCCGTTTCCACTCGGGTACACCACAGCCTCGGAAGCGGTGATCTTGGCGTTCTTCACGGTGATCTGGACCTGCACCGGCCCCCACCGGGTCTGCACCGAGTCCCCGGTGTACGTCTTGGCCGTCGACGAGCTCCCAGAGGAGGAGCTCCCGGACGACGAGGTGCCGGACGACGAGGTGCCAGAGTCCGTCGTGCCAGAGTCGGTCGTGCCCGAGCTCGTCGTACCGGAGTCGGCGCTCGACGACCCGTCGGTGGAGGAGCCCGCTGCCGCCGGCGCCTGGACCGAGGTCCCGGCGGCCAGCGTCGTTCCCGAGCCGGCGGTGGACGTGTGGTAGCTGAACAGCAGGACCAGAGTGGTCAGCGTGGACAGGGCCCAAAGGGTGATGCGTCGCATGGGGTGGCTCCTAGTACTCAAAGCGTTCGAGGTGGACGTTCTCGGCCGGGACACCGCAGGCGAGGGCGGCCCGTCGGGCGGCCTCCATCCAGGCGGGGGCCCCGCAGAGGAACACGTCCCGTTCCGCGACGTCCGGCACGAGCTGCGCCAGCGCGGCCGCATCGGTCAGGTGGGCCGCCGTGGCCGGTAGCCAGGTGTCCCTCCCGGGCACGCGATGGCCTTCGACGGTGACGTACCGGGCACCGCGGTCGGTGGCGATGCGGAACATCTCCTCGCCGAGCACGAACTGTTCGCGCGTGCTCGCCCGGTGGATCACGACCACCTCACCGGGGTCCTGCTGCAGTCCTTCGAGCAGGGCTCGGATGGGGGTGATCCCGATCCCGGCCCCCATGAGCAGGACCTTGCGCCGGGTGCGGACCCCGGGATGGAGGCGGCCGTAGGGCCCTTCGACGAGGACCCGCGTGCCCGGCCGTAGGTTGGCGAGTCGCTGCGTCCCGTCACCGACGTGCGCCGCCGTGACCCGCAGGTGCCTTCCGTCCGGCGCCGCCGACAGGGAGTAGGGGTTGGCCCGCGTCCAGCCGGGGCCGTCGACGAACCGCCACTGGAAGAACTGGCCCGCAGCGGGCCGCATCCTGGCCACGCCGGGGCCACCGACGACGACGGTCGTCACTCCGGGCGCCTCGTCGTGGACGGCGACGACCCGCAGGGGGGCTCGCAGCGAACGCACCAGGGGCAGCCCTACCCGGAAGACGAGCACCGTCGCGGCGCACCCGGCATACAGACTCCACCAGAAGACGGTCGACGCGGTCGAGGCGAGGAACTCCTGGCCGGTCCACAGCTGGTGCGGCAGGGCGAGACCGGCACCGAGGTAGCCGTACAGGTGGATCAGGTGCCACGACTCGTAACGCAGCCGGCGCCGGGCCCGCTTCACCGAGGTGACCACGACCATGCACAGCGCGACCGTGCCGGCGATGGCCAGCAGCATCCCGGGGTAGTTGAGGGTGAAGTCGACGATGGTGCCCCACAGGCCCAGCGGTGAGGCGGCGGCATACCCGAGGGTGATGAGCACGATGTGCGCCCACAGCAGGTTGAACGACGTGAAGCCGACCAGCCGGTGGGTGCGGGCGAGCTCGTCCTGCCCCCACGCCTGCTCGAACCACGGCACCCGCGCCATCAGGAAGACCTGGACGAGCAGCAGGGCCGAGGCGATGAGGCCGGTCAGTCGACCGAGGCTGGTGAGTGCGTCGCCGAGCGACCCGAGGTCCTGGATGCCGCCGTGCTGGACCCAGAGCGCGGTCACCCACAGCTGCACCAGCCAGAACGCGCTGACCGAGGCGTCGCGCCACCAGCGCGGCACGGCGCGAGCGGCCGGGACGGCGTGGGTCGGCAGCACATCGTGAGCGTATGCCGGGTGGGCCGGGTCCGGAGGTGATGGCAGCGTGGTGTGCGGTAGGTCGATGGTGGTCACATCGAGAACTGTGGATCCGGAGTCTGGGTGTTTGCTGTGGAACAGCCATGACCCGCGCGTGACTGTTTGTGGCTGGGTCGTGGCTGGGTCGTGGCTGGGTCGCGGGTGCTTGTCCGGGAGGGCCGATCCGTGGTTGCGTGGGCGACATGGACACCACCCGAGCAGACCTCTCAGCCCTCGATCGCGGACTCACCCAGCTCGGGACCCTCGTGGAGTCGGTGCAAGCCTCCGACTTCGAGCGCCCCACGCCCTGCGACGACTGGACGGTGCGGGAGCTCCTCGGCCACGTCCTCCAGGGACCGGCGAACTTCGCCACCTCCGTCCGCGGGGGAAAGCCGGACTGGTCGGCCGGTGCGGAGCTGCCCGACGACTGGGCCGCCACCTTCGCCTCGCACGCCGACGACCTGCGGGACGCGTGGGGCGAGAACCCCGACAAGGAGCCGGGCCCGGACTTCCAGACGGGCGAGCTCGCCGTGCACGCCTGGGACCTCGCCACGGCGCTGGGGAAGGACAGCGCTGAGCTCGACCCCACGGTGGCCGAGCGGGGCTGGGCCGTCATGTCGGCCGCGCTCACGCCGGAGAACCGCGGCAAGGCCTTCGAGCCGGCCCGGGCGGCACCGCAGGACGCGGATCCCTACCAGCGACTCGCGGCCTTCGCCGGTCGCAAGGTCTGAGCCCGGGCCGTCCGAGCAGGGCCGTCAGCCCGGCCCCCTCCCCCTTGCCCAGCGGTCTTTGCAGGATCCGCCACGTCAGGGAGTGGCGGATCCTTCAAAGACCCGGCCGTCGACGAGGACCACGTCAGCCTCGTGGCGGCCGGTGACGACGAGGCGCGCGTTCGCCTCGTCGGAGCGGTGGACCCAGGCGGCAGCGTCGTCAGCCTGGCGCCCGGACAGGACGTGCCGCTCGATGAGGCGGCTGCGTCGCTGTTCGTCACCGAGGTCGCAGAACCACACCTCGTCGAGCTGGGCACGGACCGTGGGCCAGCCTCCGTCCGGAAGCAGCAGGTAGTTGCCCTCCGTCAGGACGAGGTCGGCGTCCTTGGGCACCTCGATCGTGTCAGGAGCCGGTTCACCCACAGCGTGGTCGAAGCTCGGCGCCCGCAGCGCGGCCCGCGGGAGAGATCGCGCGGTGGCGAGGGTCGCGGCATACGCCTCGACGTCGAAAGTGTCCGGGGCTCCCTTGCGGTCGCGACGACCGAGGCGGTCGAGCTCGGCGTTGGGTAGGTGGTAGCCGTCCATGGGGACGTGGGCGACGCGTCCCGCGAGGCGCGGGTCCACCGCGGCGGCGGCGAGCACCGCCAGGACGACAGTGGTCTTACCTGCTCCCGGTGCACCACTGACGCCCAGGATGCGGCGGCGGCGCTGGGTGCCCTCAGAGGTCGCAGCGGCTCCGACGAGCGCGGCACAGCGGTCGAGCAGGCGCGGGTCGGCGTACGGCCTCACGACCAGAACCCCAGCACGGAGCCGCCGATCCTGATGATGAAGGCGACGAGCACGACCACGAACACTACGCGCACGAACCGGCTCCCCCGGGCGACCGCCGTCCGCGCCCCGACGTACCCGCCGGCGATGTTGGCCACCGCCATGACCGCGCCGATCTTCCACATGACGTGGCCGCCGGGGATGAAGACCGTGAGCGCTCCGAGGTTGGTGGCGAAGTTGGCGATCTTGGCCTTGGCGCTCGCCTCGAGGAAGGCGTAGCCCATCAGCCCGACGAGCGCGAAGACGAGGAACGAGCCGGTGCCGGGTCCGAGTGCGCCGTCGTACACCCCGATCACGAAGCCGGTGATCATCGCGATGACGGTGTGCCGGTGTCCGTCGAACCGCAGCGCCGTCTCGTGGCCGAGCGACGGCTTCGCCACGGTGTAGGCACCGACGACGACCAGCATGACGAGGATGATGGGGTTGAACGCCGTCTTGGGGATGTGCAGGCCGATCAGTGCGCCACCCACCGCGCCGACATAGGCTACGGCGGCCATCGGGAGCGCGGTGCGCAGGTCGGGACGGACCCTGCGCCAGTAGGTGATCGAGCTCGTCGTGGTGCCGAAGATCGAGGCGATCTTGTTGGTTGCGAGCAGCTGCGCAGGGCTCGCCCCCGGGAAACCGAGCAGCAGGGCGGGCAGCTGCACCAGTCCCCCACCACCGACGACCGCGTCGATCCAGCCCGCACCGAAGCCCGCGAGGGCCATCAGCAGGATCGTCGTCAGGTCGAGGTCGGCCACCTACCGCCCCAGCCAGCCGTCGACGATGCCGAGGATGTCGAGCAGCTCGTGGGCCCGGGCGTCCGGGGTCACGTCGACGGCGACCTGCTGGCCGACCGGGATGTCGCTGTGCGGGATCCAGATCGCCCGCATGCCGACCTGTTGCGGCCCGTGCACGTCCTCGTAGAGCCGGTCGCCGACGTAGACCGCGGCTTCGGGCTGCACGCCGACCGCCGCGCACGCCGTGCGGAAGGCATCCGGGTGGGGCTTCACGACGTGGATCTCCGAGGAGTAGACGTCCCCGTCCACGAGGTCGAGGACGCCGTCGCGCTGGAAGACCCCGCGGTGGTAGGCGCGGCTCCAGATCGTGTTGGACAGCACGCCCACCTTGAGCCCGCGGTCGTGCAGCCCCTCCCAGAGCGTCCGCACCTGCGGGTCGGTGTGGGTGTGCGGCTCCCAGAACCCCCGGTAGGCCGCGAGCGCCAGGTGGTGCCGGTCGTGGGCTGGGTCGATACCCGCGTCCGCGAGGATCGCCTCGATCGAGGCACTCTCGTGGGTGTCGCGCCCTCGGGCCCACGCCCGCTCCTCGGCCGCGTGGATCCGCACGGCCAGGGAGTCCGCCTCGGCGAGCTCCTCCGCCGGCATGTGCGGGTCCTCGACCGGGAGGCCGTGCACCTCGCGGGCGAAGACCCGCCACTGCCGCGGCAGGTCGACGTCGTGCCAGGGCGTCAACGTGCCGCCCCAGTCGAAGATCACCGCCTCGAGCGGCGCCCGGGTTGCTCCAGGCTCAGGGCCGGCCATCAGGACGCGGAGCCGCGGACCTCGCGGACGACCTCGGCGACGACGTCGTCGACCGGGACCTCCCGACGTTCGCCGGTGGCGCGGTCCTTGATCTCGACGATGCCGTTCTCGAGCGACTTGCCGATCACCACGATCGTGGGGATGCCGATCAGCTCGGAGTCCTTGAACTTCACGCCGGGGCTGACCTTCTGGCGGTCGTCGTAGAGCACCTCGATGCCCTGCGCCTCGAGGACGCGGGTGATCTCCTCGGCCTTGGCGAAGACCTCCGGGTCGCGGGTGGTGTCCTTGCCGGTGGCGACGACGTGCACGTCGGCGGGGCTGATCTCACGCGGCCAGCGCAGGCCGAGCTCGTCGTGGTTGCCCTCGGCGACACAGGCGACGGCGCGTGAGACGCCGACGCCGTAGGAGCCCATGGTGACGGTCTGCAGCTTGCCGTTCTGGTCCAGCACCTTCAGGCCGAGCGCCTCGGCGTACATGGTGCCGAGCTGGAAGATGTGGCCCATCTCGATCCCCCGGGCGGACTCCAGACCGTGGCCGCAGTTGGGGCAGGCGTCGCCCGGGCGGACGTCCGCGGCCTCGATGGTGCCATCAGCGGTGAAGTCGCGACCCGCCACGAGGTCGATGACGTGCTTGCCGGGCTCGTTGGCGCCGGTGACCCAGCGGGTGCCCTCGGAGACACGGGGGTCGAGCAGGTAGCGGACCTTCGAGGCCGACTCGGAGCCGAGCGCACCCGGCCCGATGTAGCCCTTGACGAGTGCTGCGTTGGCCGCAAAACCCTTCTCGTCAAAGGCTTCCACTTCGGCCGGCTCCACCTGGGCGCCGAGCCGCTTCTCGTCGATCTCGCGGTCTCCGGGCACGCCGATGGCCAGCGGCTCGCGGGTGCCGTCGGGGTGAACGAGGGTGACGATGACGTTCTTGAGGGTGTCTCCAGCGGCCCACGGCCGGTCCTCCCGGGGGAAGTGCGCGTTGAGGTGGGCGACCAGCGTCTCGATGGTGGGGGTGTCGGGAGTGGCTTCCGCGTGGGCAGCCGGCACGTCGGCATACGACACGGCGTCGGGGACCGGCACGCGCACGGCCTCGACGTTCGCGGCATAGCCGCAGTGGGGGCACCGCACGTAGGTGTCCTCACCGTTCTCGGCGGTGGCGAGGAACTCCTCGCTCTTGCTGCCACCCATCGCGCCGGCCATCGCCTGGACGATGACGTAGTCGAAGCCGAGCCGGTCGAAGATCCGGATGTACGCGTCGCGGTGCAGCTGGTAGGCCCTGTCGAGCCCGGCCGCGTCGATGTCGAACGAGTACGAGTCCTTCATCACGAACTCGCGCCCGCGCAGCACTCCGGCTCGGGGACGCGCCTCGTCGCGGTACTTGGTCTGGATCTGGTAGAGCGCCAGCGGCAGGTCCTTGTAGGACGAGTACAGGTCCTTGACCGCGAGGGTGAACATCTCCTCGTGGGTCGGCCCGAGCAGGTAGTCGTCGCCCTTGCGGTCCTGCAGCCGGAAGATGTTGGGGCCGTACTCGTTCCAGCGACCGGTGGCCTCGTAGGGCTCGCGGGGCAGCAGTGCCGGGAAGAGCAGCTCCTGCGCGCCGATCTCGTCCATCTCCTGGCGGACGATGGTCTCGACCCTGCGCAACACCCGCAGGCCGAGCGGCAACCAGGTGTAGATGCCGGGGCTGACCCGCCGGATGTAGCCGGCCCGCACGAGCAGCCGGTGGCTCGGCACCTCGGCATCGGCCGGATCCTCGCGAAGGGTTCGCAGGAACAGGGTCGACATGCGCAGAGCCACGTGGCACTCCTCGGTTGGCGGACAACCCCCAGAGGATATCGGTGGGTATGCCGCGGGCTCACCATGGTTTCCGTCAGGCACCCTGGCGGGGCGCCTCGGGTCGAGTCTTTGAAGGATCCGCCACGTCCGGACGTGGCGGATCCTTCAAAGACTCGGAGTCGGCGAGTGGCAGAGTGGAGCCATGGCGCAGCCGACCCGCATCGAGACCGTCGACCAACTCGTGGACCTGCTCGGGGAACCGCTTCCCCGCGTTCGGGACAAGGCCCGCCCGGCCCTGCACGACCTCGACCGCGACTGGCTGGCGGCCTCTCCGTTCTGCCTCGTCGCCACCTCGGACGAGCAGGGCCGCTGCGACGTCTCGCCCAAGGGTGACCCCGCGGGCTTCGTGAGGGTGCTCGATGACACGACCATCGCCATCCCCGAGCGCCGCGGAAACAAGCGCGCCGACGGCTACAAGAACATCCTCGCCAACCCGCACGTCGGCCTGCTGTTCCTCATCCCCGGGCGCGGCGACACGTTGCGCATCAACGGTCGCGCCCACCTGGTCTCGGATGCTCCGTGGTTCGACGACATGGTGGTCAAGGGTCACCGCCCGGTGCTGGCCCTCGTGGTCGAGATCGACGAGGTGTTCGGGCACTGTGCCAAGGCGTTCATGCGCAGCCAGCTGTGGCACCCGTCCACGTGGGACCCGCTGGCCGTGGGGTCCAGGCCGGAGATCGCCAAGGCCCTGGAGCGACCCGAGGACACCATCGAGGAGCTCGAGAAGTACTACGGCGAGCAGTACTCGACCGGGTTGTACTGAGTCTCGGTCGTACTGAGGCCAGCCGCGGCGGGGTCAGCGACCGGCGGCCTTGAGCGCCGTGCGGATCAGCGGGAGCTGCATCGGCAGCCGCGCGAGCGTGCCTGCGAAGGCGGCCTGCGCCGCTGGGGTCCCCTTGCGCTGGGCGCGCTTGCCGTAGTTGGCGCTCATCTGGACGTTCCCCGGCAGGATCGCGAGCAGCAGGGCGGCGCTGGCCAGGCCGGCATACCTGCGGGTGCGCGGGTGGAGCAGGCCAGCGGCGCAGGCGAGCTCGGCGATGCCGGAGACGTAGATCAGCTCGCGCCGGCGGGGCAGCGAGCTCGGCACCAGCGGTTCGAACACCTCGGGCTTCACGAGGTGGGTCGTCCCCGAGGTGATGAACAGGCCGGCGAGGGCGGCGATGTCCTTGGTCAGGGGTGCGACGGTGCGAGGCATGCCGCCCATCCTGTCAGGGCCGAGTGGTCGGACGACCCGCCGCGTCAGTCGCCGCGGTGCTCGCGCAGGTAGGCCAGCCGCGCCCGAAGGCAGAGCCCGAACGTCACGGCACCCACGACGATGAGCACGAGCCCCACCCACCACCAGGTCCGGTCACCGGCCTGCCCCGGCACGAGGATGACGAAGGCGCCGAAGGCGGCCAGCGATCCCGTCATCCACAGCAAGGCGTTGCCGGCGGCCGGGGTGTCCGGGCGCGGTTCGGACTGGAGGGCGGGGTCCATCAGAGCAGGACTGTCGAGAAGGTGCCGACGTCCTCGAAGCCGACCCGGGCATACGTCGCCCGGGCACTCTCGTTGAAGTCGTTGACGTACAACGTGACCCAGCGCGCGCGGGTCTCCATGACCTGCTCCACCACCGAGGCCATGAGCGGCACGGAGAGCCCCTGTCCGCGCAGGTGCGGCGCGAGCCAGACCCCCTGGAGCTGGGCGCAGCCGAGCGCGACGGAGCCGACATCGGCCTTGAAGATCACCGCCCCGTCCTCGATGGCGATGAAGGTGTGCCCCCGGTCGATGAGGGCCAGCAAAGCCGACCGGTATGCCGCGCCGGAACCGGTGTAGGGCGGGTAGCCGATCTCGCCCTCGAACATGTGCGCGGCGGCGGGCATCACGAGGTCCACCTCGTGCTCGCGGGCGGGACGGACGCGCGGGTCCAGCTCCACACCGAGCGCGGAAGGGCGGTCCATGCTGCTCATCAGGGGCTGGCTCGCCCGCACCGCGCGGGCCGGCCCCCACGCCGGCGCGAGGTGCCGCCACAGCTCTGAGACCTGGTCGGCCGGGCCGAGGATCGAGGCACAGTGCCGACGCCAGCGGCGGACCCGGTCGGCGAAGAAGTTGATGGTCTCGTCGTCGGCCTCGACCGGGACCAGGTTGGCACTCGACCAGCAGAGCGCCTCGAGACTGCCGCCGACCTTGTGGCCGAGAACGGTGCCGGGCTGGGTGCTCAGCACTCCCTCGAGGAGGCGGGCGGCGACGAACACGTTCGCCGGCAGGTTCCGCGCACACACCTCCAACGCGGCGTCGCGGTCCGAGGGCGACAGCGCGTGGACCGGGTTACGAGTGCGCAGCACCCCGTCAGCCTAGGCGGTGAGGTGGCCCTTCCGCCGCCTATCCCCAGAGGTCGTCCTGCGGTCCACAGGCTGTGGCCGGGACAGCCACAGAGTCGGGCCTGCGGGGTGACGACCTCACAGCACCTGGACCGAGATCGTCGAGAAGCCGCAACTCCCTGCGGACCCACGAGCCGCCTGCGCTCGTGCGAGAGCGACGAGGACCACACAGGAGACCATCATGACCACGACCGACCGGGCCCTGGCAGCCCCTCCTCCCATCTGCCGCCGCGATCCGCGGACCCGTGCCGCGTTGGCGCAAGCCGGGTGGACGCGAGCCGGGTGGACTCGCACGACGGGACGCGCAGCTGCCGCGGCGCTCGTCGCCACCGCCCTCGCCTCATCGCCCAGCACGGCCACTCCCGGCGCCGGGGCCCTCAACGCCGACCCGGATCCGGCGACGACGGCCGCACAGTCCCGGCTCGTGGGGCGTTCGTCCCTCCCGGCGGAGACCTATCGACCGGGTTCCGCCCGCTCTGGCTACTTCCAGACCGGGACGACTGCGGTTCCCCGGCCCTACCCCGCTCAACCGGTGCAGGGGTTCTCGGCGATGCACCGCAACGCCGATGGCAGCTACCTCGTCATGACCGACAACGGTTACGGGCAGAAGGGCAACAGCCAGGACTTCGAGCTCGTCGTGAACCGCATCCGACCTGACACGGCGACGGGAACGACGGCCTACCTCGGCCTGCAGTTCGTCCTCAGCGATCCCGACCACCACGTCGACTGGACCATCTGGCGGGACGCGGGCTGCGCGGCTGCCACCGGCCTGCCCGCCGGCTACACGTGCCCCGCGAGGGACCGGGTGCTGACCGGCTGGGACTTCGACCCGGAGTCGATGCAGGTCGCGCCGGACGGGACCTTCTGGTTCGGCGACGAGTTCGGGCCGTTCCTGCTCCACGCGGACGCGCATGGTCGGCTGCTGGAGTCCCCCATCCCGACGCCAGGGGTGAAGGCGCCGCAGAGCCCGAGCCTCGCAGCCGGCGAGGAGCCCAACCTCGCGTCGTCCCGCGGGTTCGAGGGGATGGCGATCTCGCCCAACGGCCAGCGGCTCTATCCGATGCTCGAGGGGTCCCTCGCCGAGGACAAGGCTGCCGGGCTCGGCTCCGACCTGCGCATCTTCGAGGTCAAGGTGAACCAGGACCTCGGGGCCCAGTTCACCGGTACCTACTGGCGCTACCGCCTCGAGAGCCCCGGGGACTCGATCGGTGACGCGATCGCCATCGACGACCACGAGCTCCTGGTCGTTGAGCGCGATGCCGGAGCAGGCCCGAACGCACACTTCAAGGCGGTCTTCACCGTGGACCTCAAGGACCGGGACCACGACGGGTATGCCGACAAGCAGCTCCTGGTGAACCTCCTGGCCGTCCCCGATCCGGCCAACGTCGGCAAGCTCGGCGCGTTCTTCCCGTTCGCCTTCGAGACCATCGAGGACCTCGCGGTCGTCGACGACCACACCATCGCCGTCATGAACGACAACAACTTCCCGAACACCGGTGGCCGGTCAGCGGTTCTTCCCGACCCGAACGAGTACATCGAGGTCGCCCTGGACCAGCCGCTGGGTGTCGACCCGCGGTTGTTCCCCGCGGGCTGACGGTCAGCCGACGGTGACCGAGGGGGCGCCCGCGCTCTCCTCGGTCATCGGCTCGCCCATCTCGTCGGCGATCCGCATGGCCTCTTCGATGAGGGTCTCCACGATCTGGCTCTCGGGCACGGTCTTGATGACCTCGCCCTTGACGAAGATCTGGCCCTTGCCGTTGCCCGACGCCACGCCGAGGTCGGCCTCGCGCGCCTCGCCGGGGCCGTTGACGACGCACCCCATGACGGCCACGCGCAGCGGAACGGTCATGCCCTCGAGCCCGGCGCTCACCGCGTCGGCCAGCTTGTAGACGTCGACCTGGGCGCGCCCGCACGAGGGGCACGACACGATCTCGAGCTTGCGCGGCTTGAGGTTGAGCGACTGCAGGATCTGGTTGCCGACCTTCACCTCCTCGACGGGAGGTGCCGACAGCGAGACGCGGATGGTGTCGCCGATGCCCTTGGACAGCAGGGCGCCGAACGCGGTCGCGGACTTGATGGTGCCCTGGAACGCTGGCCCCGCCTCGGTGACCCCGAGGTGCAGCGGCCAGTCGCCCCGCTCGGACAGCATCTCGTAGGCCTTGACCATGACCACCGGGTCGTTGTGCTTCACCGAGATCTTGAAGTCGTGGAAGTCGTGCTCCTCGAACAGGGACGCCTCCCAGACTGCTGACTCGACGAGCGCCTCGGCCGTGGCCTTGCCGTACTTCTCCAGGAGTCGCGGGTCGAGCGAGCCGGCGTTGACGCCGATCCGGATCGAGACGCCGGCGTCCTTGGCTGCCGCGGCGATCTGCTTGACCTGGTCGTCGAACTTGCGGATGTTGCCCGGGTTGACGCGCACTGCTGCGCAGCCCGCGTCGATGGCCGCGAAGACGTACTTGGGCTGGAAGTGGATGTCCGCGATGACGGGGATCTGGGACTTGCGCGCGATGGTGGGCAGCGCGTCGGCGTCTTCCTGGGTCGGGCAGGCCACCCGGACGATGTCGCACCCGGACGCGGTCAGCTCGGCGATCTGCTGCAGCGTCGAGTTGATGTCGGTCGTCTGGGTGGTGCACATCGACTGGACCGAGATGGGGGCGTCACCGCCGACCTCGACCTTGCCGACCTTGATCTTGCGCGTCTTGCGCCGCGGCGCGAGCACGGGCGGGGGAAGGGCCGGCATACCAAGTCCAACAGTCATGCGGCCCATTATCCGGTATGCCGGCCCTGCGTCTCCCCGCGCACCCCACCGCGTCCCCGTGGTCGCCCTCGTAGGGTCCGTCCCAAGGTGTACGCCCCGTCGTTCTCGAGGCCGATTCGTCAGCCCATTCGTGGGCCTAGCCTTGACCGGTGACCGATGTGTGGGGAGACGACCGGCCAACGCGCCGGCAGATCGCCTTCGACGTCGGTACCGGTCTCCTCTTCTCAGCCGTCATGGGACCCCTGCACGGCAGCCTGGGGACCTCGGCCGCGATCTCGGCCGGCCTGCTCGGACTGGCCCTGGCCGTCCGCCGGCTGTCGTGGCAGGCGATGTCGACGGTCGCCGTTGCCAGCGCCATCCTGCAGGTCGTCTCGAGTCAGGTGGCCTATGGGGCCGACCCCGCGTATGCCGTGCTGTTCTTCGCGCTCGGTGCGAGCCGAACGTCACGGGTCCGGCGATGGGGCCTGGGTTGCGCGGCACTGGCCACTGCGGTGGCAGGGGTGTTCATGGCGGCCCAACCCCACCCCACGGCATCCATTGGGTCGACGGTCGCGCTCTCCGCCGGCTTCGCCGCGCTGACCGCGGTCGTGACGGGTGGCGGCTGGGTGGCCGGCTACGTGCGGTGGCAGAACCGCCAAGGCGTGCAGGCCCGCGTCGACGCACAGCTGGAGGCGGCCGAGCGGCGACGCCTGAGCGGGCTGTACGACCTCGAGCAGGAGCGACGTCGAATCGCCGCCGACATGCACGACGTCGTCGCCCACTCCTGGGCCGTCGTGGCTGCCCAGAGCGACGGAGCCCGGTACGGACTGCGGAACGACCCGGTGGGTGCCGAGCGCGCCCTCGAGGTGATCGGCGAGACGGCGCGAACGGCGATCAGCGACCTGCGCACGATCGTCGCGCAGCTGCGGGACCCCGAGCTGGCACCGAGTACTCCGAGCATCGCCCAGCAGACCGATGTGCTGGAGCGCATGCGAAGGTCGGGGATGGATCTGGACTTCCGCGAGGTGGGCACGCCGGACCAGTCCCCCCTCATCGCGCTGACCGCCCACCGCCTCCTGGGCGAGTCCCTGACCAATGCCCTGAAGCACGGCGACCTGGCCGCACCCGTGCAGGTCGAGCAGGACTGGACCGACGGCTACCGTCTCACCGTGACCAACCGCCTGCGTCAGCACGACCAGCCCTCGGTGGCCGCGGACGGCCAGATGCTCCCGGAGCCCGACAACGGCGCGCAGCGCGGCACCGGGCACGGCCTGGTCGGCATGTCCGAGCGCACCACGGTGGCCGGTGGCACCTTCTGGGCAGGCCACGAGGCTGGGTCCTGGGTCCTCCAGGCGCACCTCCCCACCACCATCACCACGTCCGAGGCAGCCACCCGCGACCCGAACGGCGCGGGCGCGTGACGATCCGGGTGGCACTGGTCGACGACCAGGCGTTGTTCCGGGCCGGGATCGCCATGGTCGTCGGCAGCCAGGAAGACCTGGAGGTCGTGGGTGAAGTGGGCGACGGCTCCGACGCGCTCGACCTGGTCGAGCAGTGCCGACCCGACGTCGTCCTCATGGACGTGCGGATGCCTCGACTGGACGGTGTCCAGGCCACTCGACAGATCGTGACCCAGCTCGGCGACCGAGCCCCGCGGGTCCTGGTGCTCACCACCTTCGACCTCGACGAGCTGGTCGCCGACGCGATCGACGCCGGGGCGAGCGGGTTCATGCTCAAGGAGTCGCGCCCCGAGCTGCTCCTTGCCGCGATCCGGGCCGTGGCTGACGGCACCCAGGTGGTCGCAGCGGGTGCCACACAGGCCGTCTTCGAGCGATACCGCAGCCGGCTGGCGGCGGCGCCCGGGGAGGAGTACGAGCGCCTCACACCGCGCGAGCGCGAGATCCTCCTCCGAGCCGCCCGCGGGCTGTCCAACGCGGAGATCGCCGCGGCGGAGTTCCTGTCGGAGGCGACCGTGAAGACCCACATGTCCCGCATCCTGACCAAGCTCGACCTGCGCGACCGCGTCCAGCTGGTCGTCTACGCCTACGAGCACGGCCTCCTCTGAGCCACGCGGCATACCTCTGCGGAGGTATGCCGCGTCGCCCGGTCGCCGGATGTGACGCCTTCCCCACTGTTCGTACGGTGACTGGCATGACATCAACTCCCCTGCAGGACAACGCATCCCAGCCCGTCGTGTCGCTACGGCGGGTGACACGGGCCTACGGCGACGGCCACGGGACGGTGGTCGCCCTGGACGACGTCACGGTCGACATCCGTCGGGGCGAGTTCACGGCGATCATGGGCCCGTCCGGGTCTGGCAAGTCCACCCTGATGAACGTGGCCGCCGGTCTCGACGACGCCACGAGCGGCGACGTGGTGCTCGGCGGGGCCACCCTGTCGCAGCTTGATGACAACGCACGAACCACGTTGCGCCGCAGCCAGGTCGGCTTCGTGTTCCAGGCCTTCAACCTCGTCCCGACCCTGTCCGTGGCCGAGAACATCAGGCTTCCCTTCGAGCTCGCCGGCCGGCGCGTCGACGCCGCGGAGCGCCAGTGGATCGACCACCTCGTGCGCACCCTCGGCCTCGCGGACCGGGTGGGTCACCGGCCGAGCGAGCTGTCGGGCGGCCAGCAGCAGCGCGTCGCCATCGCCCGCGCGCTGGCCTCGCGCCCAGCGGTCATCTTCGCCGACGAGCCGACCGGCAACCTCGACTCGCGCAGCTCGCGCGAGGTGCTCACCCTGCTGCGCACCGCCGCCCGCGAGTACGGCCAGACGATCGCCATGGTCAGCCACGACCCGGTGGCTGCGTCCTACGCGGACCGGATCCTCGTCATCGCCGACGGACGTCTGGTCGCCGACCACGGGGCGCTGTCCCCACAGCAGATCTCCGACCTGCTCATCGGCTTCGAGGTCGGTGCGGCATGACGCGGCGCAACCTCACCCTCGGGTCGCTGCGCGAGCTCGGCACCGTGGGGCTGGTGGCGGCGCTGTGCGGGACATATGCCGCGACCCTCATCACGACCGCAACGATCTTCACGGCCGTGGGCTCCACCGACGACGGGGGCAGCACCGCCGCCGTGTTCCTGTCCATCGTCTCGGGCGTGTTCATCCTCATCGCGCTGTACGTCGGCGCGGTGGTGATCGTCAACGCCGTCGACACGGTCATCTCCGGACGGCTGCGGCACATCGCCCTGCTCCGGCTGCTCGGCGCCAGCGGCCGGGACCTGCGCACGTCGGTCATGCGCGGCACGGCCACGGTGGGCAGTGTAGGAGCGTCCTCGGGCATCCTCGTGGGGACGGGGATGACGCACCTCGTCCGTGTCATCCTCGTCCGACGCGGAACCCTGCCAGAGGCGGCCTACCCATGGTTCAGCCCCCAGCTGCTCGGGGCGTTCGGTGCGATCGTCCTGGCGGCCACGGCTGCCGGGTGGCTGGGTTCGCGTGTCGTCCTCAAGGTCTCCCCTGCCTCCGCGCTGGCAGGAAATGCTGCACACCGGCCCGAAAGGCGGAAGGCGTCCTTGGTCAGGGCAACGCTCGCCACGATCGTCATCGTCGGCGGTCTGCTCGTCCTCGGACTGGGTGGGCTGTTGGGAGAGACCAACCCAGGGGCCGGCTTCGTCGTGGCCTTCTTCGGAGCGGCCGGCTCGGCCACCGGCTTCCTCATCGGTGCGAGGTTCGTGATCCCCGGGGTCGTCGCGCTGTGCAGCCGACTGCTGGGCAGTGACCCATCCAGTGTGGTGGCGCGCCGGAACGCCGTCATGGACCCGCTGCGGACCACTCGGGCCACGATGGGACTGGTCATCGGAGTCACCCTCGTGACGACCTTCGCCTCCGGGACCTCTGCCCTTCGGGCCTCGGTCGCGGCCTGGGAGCTCGACCCGACCCGGCGCGCCGAGGCCACCCAGATGCTGGGGGTCACCTCCACGGTGCTCATCTGCATCATCGTCATCTCGTCGATCATCGCCGCGGTCGGGTTTGTCAGCACCATGTCGCTCACCGTCATCCAGCGCCACCGCGAGATCGGCCTGTTGCGGTCCCTGGGCTTCACCCGCCGCCAGGTGCGGACCATGATCACCAAGGAGTCGGTCGCCCTCTCGGCATCGGCTGTCACCTTCGGCATCCTGCTCGGCCTGCTCTACGGCACCGTCGGGGCCCAGTCGCTCGTGGGCTCGCAGACGCAGGGCATCGTCTGGGGGCTTCCGTTCCAGGCCTTCGCGTTCATCGCCGTCGCCGGTCTGGCTCTTGTCCTGGTCGCCTCGCAGCGGCCCGCCCAGCGTGCCGTCGCAGTCGCCCCTGTCGAGGCACTGCGCATGGATGGGTGAGGCGAGGGTGTGGAGGCGTCAGCCGAGCTTGACGGGCTTGACGAAGTCGGCGTAGATCAGCAGGGCGGACATCACGATGAGCACTGACGACACGGCATACGCGACAGGCAGCGCCTTGGCGACGTCGACGTGGCCCGGGTCAGGGCGATTCAGGATGCGGGCCGCGTTGCGCTTCAACCCTTCCCACAGGGCGCCTGCGACGTGGCCGCCGTCCAGCGGCAGCAACGGGATCAGGTTGAAGACGAACAGGGCGATGTTGAGGCCGGCCATCAGGCTGACGAGGATGGCGATCTTGCCGCCGAGGCTGTCGTCGAGTCCCTGGACCGATCCCGACGAGATCTCACCGGCCATCCGGCCGACGCCGACGACGGACACCGGCCCGTTGGGGTCGCGCGCCTCGGACCCGAAGGCCGCCTGGGCGACGTCGGTCATCCGTTGCGGGATGTGCAGCAGCACACCGGCAATGTGCGAGACCTGGTCGCCGAGGATGCCTGGCACGACGGCCACCGACTGGCGTTCGAGCGCCATCACCGGCCCGGACGAGACACCGAGGAAGCCTGCGTCGATCACCACTGGCTCGCCGTCCGCGTTCACGAGCGGGGTGCCGTCGGGACCGACCTGCTGGACGGTGTTGCGGATCGGGCTGACCTGGAGCGTCTTCTGCGCACCGTCCCGCAGCACGACGATCGCGGTCTCCTGACCGACGCGCGGACGGATCAGCTTGCCGACGTCGGTCGTGCGCACGATCGGCTGGCCAGCAATGGAGACGATGCGGTCCCCCGGCCGGATCCCGGCTGCGAAGGCCGGCGTCTTGGGGTCGGAGGCCGCACAGGTGGTCTTGCTGGTCGCCTGGCTGGCCGGGACCACGCACTCGCTGACCGACGCGACGATGGCGCCGTCCTTCTGCACCTGCTGGCCGTACAGGGTCACGAGACCGGTGAGCAGCACGACCGCGATGAGCAGGTTCATCACCGGCCCGCCCATCATGACGACGACCTTCTTGGGCACCGAGAGCTTGTAGAAGACGCGGTCCTCGTCGCCGGGCTTGATCTCCTCGAGGCTCAGCTGGCGTGCCTCGTCGGCGAGCTGGGTGAACCGGCCGGTGCTCGACACCCGCAGTGTCCCGGGCTTGTCGCCGGGCCGTGGGGGGAACATGCCGATCATCCGGATGTAGCCACCGAGCGGGATGGTCTTGATGCCGTACTCGGTCTCACCGCGCTTCGTCGACCACACCGTTGGGCCGAAACCCACCATGTACTGGGTCACCTTGACGCCGAACTTCTTGGCGGGCACGAGGTGGCCGATCTCGTGCAGACCGATCGACAGACCGACCCCCAGGACCACGAACAGCACACCGAGGACATACAGAAGA
Organism: Pedococcus bigeumensis; assembly: GCF_006438965.1. Lineage (GTDB taxonomy): Bacteria > Actinomycetota > Actinomycetes > Actinomycetales > Dermatophilaceae > Pedococcus > Pedococcus bigeumensis_A. The sequence goes on along the minus strand of NZ_RCZM01000004.1, from coordinate 455,786 downwards.
ACGGTCATCAGCGCAGCGCCCCCTGGGTCGTCGACGACGCCTGTGACAGCGACGCCGCGTTCATCGATCCGGTCTGCACACCCAGCACCTTCCGTGCCTCCTCGCGCGCCCAGCCATCGGCGCGCATCACGTCCTCAACGGACAGTGTCCCTGATTCGATCCCCGCCGCGCTGCCGGACCCGTGAACCTCCACGACCCGGGCCACCGTGTCGACGATCTCGACGAAGCCGATGTGACCGTCGTGGAACGCATCGACAGCGACCTCGTTGGCCGCGTTGTAGACAGCCGGACTGGTGCCCCCGGCCTCACCGACCTGGCGGGCCAGCCGCACCGCGGGGAAGGCCGCGTCGTCGAGCGGCTCGAAGTCCCACGTCTGCGCCTGGGTCCAGTCGACCGGCACGTCGACACCCGCAAGCCGCTCCGGCCACGACAGGCCCAGGGCGATCGGCACCAGCATCCGCGGCGGCCCCGCCTGCGCGATGGTGGACCCGTCGACGAACTCCACCATCGAGTGGATCATCTGCTGCGGGTGAACGACCACGTCGATCCGGTCGAACGGGATGTCGAAGAGCAGGTGGGCCTCGATCACCTCGAGGCCCTTGTTGACCAGGGTCGCCGAGTTCGTCGTGATCACCCGCCCCATCGAGAAGTTCGGGTGGGCGAGCGCCTGCGCGGGGGTGACGTCGTGCAGGGACTCGCGGCTGCGGCCCCGGAAGGGTCCCCCGCTCGCAGTGACGACCAGCCGGCGCACCTCCGTGGCGCGCCCGCCGCGCAGGCACTGGGCGATGGCGGAGTGCTCGGAGTCGACGGGGACGATCTGGTCCGGCTTCGCGGCGGCCCGCACCAGCGGGCCACCCACGATGAGCGACTCCTTGTTGGCGAGGGCCAGGATGGATCCCTCAGCGAGCGCGGCCAGCGTCGGGCGCAGCCCGATGGCGCCGGTGATCCCGTTCAGGACGACGTCGGCGCCACATCCAGCGGCCAGCACCGCCGCATCATCCCCGACCACGATCTGGGGCCGGTATGCCGCGCGGCCGGCCCGCGCGGCATACGCACCGATCGCCTCGGCGACCTGCTCGTGCGTGCCACGGGCGACGGCGACGAGGTCCACCTCGAAGGCGACGGCCTGCTCGGCGACGAGGTCGAGGTTGGAGCCGGCCGACAGGGCGACGACGCGGAAGCGGTCGGGGTTGCGCGCGATGACGTCCAGGGCCTGGGTGCCGATGGAGCCGGTGGAGCCGAGGACGGCGACGCTGCGCTGGGATGTCACTGCTTCATTGTCGCCCATGACCGGCCGCCTGCGGTCCCAGCCCGGTCAGGCGGTCGGTCTGACGCGCCTGACCAGCCGTCCGTCGAGAGCGACGAAGAGGAAGCCGAGGAGGGCGAACAGCACGGCAACACCCGCCAGGTTTGCCAGGACGTGGCCCCAGCCGAGCTTGTCGATGTTCATGAAGGGGTAGGGCCAGAAGTCTGCGGCGAAGCCACGAACAATCGTGTAGGCCCCCCAGAGCGCCGGCCACAGCAGCATCGGCAGGATCTGGCGGCGGGTGGTCTGGCCACGGGGACCGGCCACGACCCACCCGACGATGAACAGCAGCGGCACGACGACGTGGAGCAGCTTGTCGACGACGTAGCTGCTCCCGGTCAGGTGCAGGATCGGCCGGAGGAAGAACCAGTGCACGACCGCGGTGACGGCGATCCCGACCAGGGTGGCCATCCCCACGACGCGCCAGGCAGTTCCGTCGTGCTCCGGGTCGCGTGTCAGCACCGCCGAGACGTAGGTGACCAGGATGTTGGACAGCACCGTGAAGTAGGAGATGAACTCGACCAGGCGGGTGCCGAGCGGCTTGATCGCCGTCTCGTTGAGGACGGCGCGACCGTCGACGATGAGGACCAGCTGCCAGACGAGGGCGACCAGGGCGACGGCCGCGACCGTGCCGTGCAGGGCCCTGGCGGTGGTGGGCTTCATGGCGACACGCTAGCGGGCTGAGTCACCGGTCAAGGATGGTCACGATGAAACCGGCGTGGTCCTGGCTCACCTCGTCGAGGACGCCCGCGATGTCCTCGAAGGCCGCGTGGTGTTCGCGGCGCAGTGGCCCGACGCCGTCCCACACGAGGTGCCGTGTCCGCGCGCCGTCCAAAGGCTGCTCGGCGAAGTCGTGGAGGCAGTCGGCCAGGGCGTCGAGGTTGCGGCCGAACCAGTCCGGGAAGTCCAGCACCTCCGCGAACCGCTCGAGGCTGTCAGCCTTGGTGGTACCGGCTGGGACGACTGCCACCTCGTCCCCGTTGTTCCGGGCGTCGCGCACCACCTCGGCGATGGACACCTCGGGCCCGAGGATCCGGATCATCGGGCACCGTCCTCGATGACGCGGAACGACGCGTAGTGGTCGTCGGTCCAGTACCGCTCGCCCGACGTGCCGGTGATGATCCGGCGCGCTCCGCGGTCGTTCTCACGCGGGGTGGTGACGGTGACCTCGTGGTAGTAGCCACCGGCCTTGCGGGGCAGCAGTCGCTCACGGTTTTGGAAGACCACCCCGTCACGGGCGTACGGGTACGGACCTCCGGTCGCGATCAGCTCGAGCGTGCGTCGTGCTTCCTGCGGGAGGTCGGTCGCCTGGACCGACGGCAGGCCGCTGCTGTCGCGCCCGGAGGCGGCGACGGTGCTTCGCGGTGAAGCCGACGACTGGTCGGTAGTGGGCCCGCTGGCCCACCACCACAGCCCCAGGACGAGCACCACAGCAAGCACGGCCAGTGACAGCCGAACGATCCTGCGCAGGTCAGCCGACATGGATCCGACCCTAGGGCAGGCGTCGGCACGGGTCACTCCTGGAAGACGCGCTCCTCGATGAGCTGTTCCTCGACGATCCGGCCCTCGGGCTCGAACCGGCCCTGCTCGAAACGCTTCTGGAACTCCAGCTCGAGGTGGTCAGCACCGTTGCGGTTCTTCTCGATCGACATGACCACCCAGTGGCGGAACCGCTCGGCGTTGCCGAGGTGGTAGACGAGGTGGTGCTTGGCGACGATGTCGTACTTGTCGTTGAGGATCAGGACGACGTCCGCCTCGTAGGCCAGGGCCGAGGAGCCACGCAGGTCGTTGACCCGCATCCGCCGGCCCGCAACCAGGCTCGACTTGTCGGCGGCCACGATCGCCAGGACCGGCACACCCAGCTCGAGGGCCATGTCCTTGAGTCGTTCGACGACGATGGAGACGCGCTCCTCCTCGCCGATCGCACCAGCCACCGGCACCTTCTGCAGGTAGTCGACCAGGACGAGCGGCGGTCGCCCGTCACTCGCGATGACCTCCATGACGGCGGTGCGGATCTCCTCGAGGGTGGTGTGCATGCCGCTGGAGTTGTGCACGTGCAGGCGCTGGCCATAGCTCTCGAGGGCCTCGACGGCCTCCCGGCCGCCGACGGTGTCACCGAACCGCTCGCGCATGGACTTCGCGCGGCTGTGCCGGGCCTCGAACCCGGCCCTGATCTTGGTCAGTCCGACCCCCTCGGTGCCGGCGATGGCGCCCGCCTCGATGGCGATGAGCCGCTCGAGCATGCTGTGGGCGTCGTGCTCGTAGGAGAACAGCACTGCGCTGCGGTTGGCGGCCACGGAGTTGCGCAGCATCTGCAGCGCCATCGCTGTCTTGCCCAGGCCCTGGGGGCCACCCAGCAGGACAAGCTCACCGGAGCGGAAACCGCCGGTCAGTGCCATGTCGAGGGAGTCGAAGCCGGTCGGCCACACCCGCGCACCCGCGGTCTGGCCCTGGCGCAGCTTTTCGTCGGTCTCCGCGAGGACATCCCCGAGCGAGCGCAGCCTTCCCCTGTTGCGCGACTCGAACTCCGGCTCACCGGTGATGGACACGACACTCGCTCCTACAGGTTCAGCGCTGGTCATGCGACAGATTGAACCGTCGATGTGCCTCCGCTGGAAGCGGTTCGGTCAGTTTTGGCACCGAACGGCTGACCTCCGTTTCGGCCCTTACGGCGCAATTCCGACATAGGTGGTCTCGAGGTACTCCTCGATGCCCTCGAAGCCACCCTCTCGACCGAAGCCGGAGGCCTTCACGCCGCCGAACGGAGCCGCCGGGTTGGAGATGATCCCCTGGTTGATGCCGATCATCCCGTACTCCAGAGCCTCACTGACCCGGATCACACGGCTCAGGTCGTTCGTGAAGACATAGGACGCGAGACCGTACTCGGTGCTGTTGGCCTTGGCGATGGCCTCGGCCTCGGTGCGGAAGGTGGCGATCGGCGCCACCGGGCCGAAGATCTCCTCGCTCATGACCCTGGCCGTCATGGGCACCCCGCTGATGACGGTCGGCTGGAAGAAGTACCCGCGGCCCTTGACCTGTCCCCCGCCGGTGAGGACCTTCCCGCCCTTGGCCCTGGCGTCCTCGACCAGCTCGCTCACCCCGTCGCGCGCCTTCGCATCGATCAGCGGACCGACGTCGACGCCCTTCTTGGTGCCCTTGCCGAGGGTCAGTCCGGCCATCCGCGCGGCGAACTTCGAAGCGAACTCGTCGGCGACACTCTCGTGGGCGAAGAAGCGGTTGGCTGCCGTGCACGCCTCGCCGATGTTGCGCATCTTGGCGAGCATCGCACCGTCGACCGCGCGGTCGAGGTCGGCGTCCTCGAACACGATGAACGGGGCGTTGCCGCCCAGCTCCATCGAGACCCGCAGCAGCTGCTCTGCCGACTGCTCGACGAGCCTGCGACCGATCCCGGTCGACCCGGTGAAGGTGAGCTTGCGAAGCCGGGGGTCGCGGATGATCGGCTCCATCACGTCACCGGTGTGCGAGGTCGTGATGACGTTCAGCACCCCAGCGGGCAGACCACACTCGCGGAGCAGCTCGGCCAGGGCAAGCATCGTGAGGGGCGTCTGGCTCGCCGGCTTGACCACCATGGTGCAGCCCGCCGCGATGGCCGGACCGATCTTGCGGGTGCCCATGGCCAACGGGAAGTTCCACGGCGTGATCATCAGGGTCGGCCCTACGGGCTTCTTCATCGTGAGCAACCGGGTGGCGCCGTTCGGTGCAGTCGACCAGCGCCCGTGGATCCGCACGGCCTCCTCGGAGAACCAGCGGAAGAACTCCGCGCCGTAGGTGACCTCACCGCGAGACTCGGCCAGGGTCTTGCCCATCTCCAGCGTCATCAGCGTGGCGAAGTCCTCGGCCCGCTCGGTGATCCGTTCGAACGCAGCCCGCAGGATCTCGCCCCGGTCGCGCGGAGGCGTCTTGGCCCAGTCCCCCTGGGCCGCAACGGCGGCGTCGAGGGCGGCCTTGCCGTCGGCGACGGTGGCATCGGCCACCTGGGCCAGGGTGCCCCCGCTCGACGGGTCCTCGACGGCGAGGGTGCCCCCGCCGGTGGCGTCGCGCCATGCGCCGCCGATGAACAGCCCCTTGGGGACCGAGTCGATGAGGGACTTCTGTGTGGTGGCCATCAGCCCTGCTCCTCCGGTGCGTGCTCGTGCGACTGGTCGTGCGTCTGGTGGGTGTGCTGGTGCTGCTGGATGTGGCCCTCGGGGATGGCACCGTTGCGCCCCGAGAGCAGCGGCTGCGCGGGGTCCCAGCTGGTGCCGTCCCGCTCGTCCTGCCGCTTGCGGGCGATGGCCGAAAGAGCTTCGAGGACAACGCGGTTCGCAAGCGCCGCGGTGATGTCGGCGTGGTCGTAGGGCGGGCTCACCTCGACGATGTCGACCCCGACGACGGGCAGCTCCAGGCAGATCCGCCGGACGGCGTCGAGCAGCTGGCGGGCCGAGAGGCCGCCTGGCTCGGGGGTGCCGGTGCCGGGTGCGTGGCCCGGGTCGCAGACGTCGATGTCGACCGACAGGAAGACGCCCTCGCACTCGTCGGTGGCGATACTGAACGCCTCGGTGAGCACCTCGTCGAGGCCCCGGTGCACGATCTCGGTCATCTCGAACGACCGCATCTGCTGGCCGGCCATCCAGTCGAGCGTCTCCGGCGGCGGCCAGTACCCGCGCAGCCCGATCTGCAGGAACCGGTCGCCGCGCAGGGCGCCGGACTCGATGAGCCGCCGCATCGGCTGGCCGTGTCCCCACAGCGACCCGAACTCGATGTCACCGGTGTCGGCGTGGGCGTCGAAGTGGATCATCGAGATGCGGCCGTGGCCCAGGACGTTCGCGACACCCTTGGCGTCGGGGAACGCGATGGAGTGGTCGCCGCCGAGGACGACGGGTATGGCGCCCGCTCGCGTCACGCGCTCGACCGCGGCCTCAAGCTTGGGCAGGGACCGCTCGATGTCGCCGGAGTACATCTCGACGTCGCCGGCGTCGACGACCCGCAGGTCGACGAGGCCATCGGTGCGCAACGCCAGGGAGGGGCGCGAGCCGTCGTGCGGCAGGTAGTCGGTCATCCGGATGGCCTGCGGCCCGAACCGCGTGCCGGGTCGGTGCGAGGTGCCCCCGTCGAACGGTGCGCCGAGGATCACGACGTCCGCATCGGCATACGTGCTCTCATCGTCGAGGTCGCAGCGGTCCACGCCGAGGAAGGTGAAGTCGGGGCCGTACTGCTGTCCGTAGCGCGTCACGCCCCCAAACCTACTGCTCCCTCAGGTCACGTGGGCGCCCGGTCGGCGCCAGCGGTACAGCGCCGCCAGGGCGGCCGCCACGAGCAGTCCGAGAGCCGCCCCGAGGGCCACGAGCTGCACGTGGTGGATGGTCGGCGGCCACCCGGCGTAGCTGTCATAGCCCTGGACGTCCCTCCCGAACCAGGCCTCGCCCGAGACCGGGGCAGCCTCGGGTGCAGCTGGGTCCAGCAGGGGTAGGCAGAGCGCGACGGCGAGCGCCGTCACCGCCAGTGCCGCGAGCAGCAGCACCACCGGATCTCGCATCACCCGTCCTACGGATTCCCTGCCCATCAGGCCCCCACCCCACGCACGATCGGCACTGTCGGCGCGACCGTACCGCAGGTGGACCCGCCGCGAACCCGGCCGTCAGCTATCGGTCTTCCATGCCCCACGGCGAGCCGTAACCCCCCGGCTTGGGCGCAGCGAGGAGCTCGAGGAACGGCACGGCGTCGAAGGCCTCGGGTCCCAGCACGCCGGACCCGCTCCAGCTGCCGTTGGCGATCAGCTCGAGCGCCACCACGGGGTTGACCGCGGTCTGCCAGACGACGCACTGGGCGCCGTACTCGCGCATCGTCTCCTCGTTGTCGACCACGTGGTAGAGGTAGGTGCTGCGCGGCCGCCCGTCCTTGCCGGTGCCCGTGACCCAGACCCCTGCGCAGGTCTTGCCCTTCATCCTCGGTCCGATCGTGGCGGGATCGGGCAGGACTGCTGCGACGACGTCTCGAGGCGACACCTGGACGCCCTTGACCGTGACCGGGTCGGTGCCGTCGAGGCCGAGGCTGTGCAGGGTCCGCAGGATGGTGATGAGCTCGTCACCGAGGCCGTACTTGAAGGTGACGCGCTGCGCATCCAGCCAGCGCGGCATGAGCAGCACCTCCTCGTGCTCGACGTGGACGCACTCCACCGGCCCGATGCCGTCGGGGAACTCGAAGACCTCGGGCTCGCTGAAGGCCGGCAGCGTGAAGAACCCGGCCGCGACGTCTCCGCCGCCCGCCTCCGCACGCGAGCGCTCCCACACCACGGGCGGGTTGAGGCACTCCTCGATGATCGTCCACATCGAGAAGCTCGGCGCGAAGATCTCGTTGCCGTCCTCGTCGTGCACCGCGAGGTTTGCCCCGTCCCGGGTCCCGAGCTCCTCGATCGAGGAGAACAGGTGGTCCGACGCGTAGCGGGCGAAGACGTCGGACAGCCCCGGCTCGACACCGATCCCCAGCAGGGCCAGCTGGCCCGTGCCCTGCCACTCCCCTGCCATGGCGAACTGCTCGTCGCCGAGCTTGACATGCACCTTCGCGTAGGGCTCGTCCGGGTGTCGCTGTGACAGGCTCATGGCCATGTCGAGGTAACCCGCACCGGCGGCCAGCGCGCCTCGAAAGATCGGCATGACGAAGCGCGGGTCGACGGCGTTGAACACGTGGGTGGCCCCGTGCCGCAGCGCGAGAGCCGCCACGGCTGCGCCGTCCGAGGCATCCACCTGGTCGGCGACGAACCGCGACTCCCCCTCCCGCCGGGCGCTGGCTGCAGCCACCGTCGCCTTGGCGCGAGCCAGGTCGTAGTCGGCCACGACGAACAGCTCGAAGAAGTCTCGCTCGACGGCGATGCGTGCGGCAGCGTCACCGACGCCGCCGGCGCCGATCATCAGGATGCGCATGGAGGATCAGACTGCTCTCTGTCGTCGGTTGCTGAGGACCTGGCCGGCGATCACGAAGAGCAGCGCCGCGAGGAACACGACCGTGCCGATGACGTTGACCTGCACCGGGACCCCGCGTTGCGCCGCGCCCCACACGAACATGGGGAAGGTGATCGAGCTAGGTGAGGCGTTGAAGTTGGTGATGATGTAGTCGTCGAAGCTCAACGAGAAGGCCAACAGCGCACCGGCCGCGATGCCGGGAGCCGCCAGCGGCAGCGTCACCCGCAGGAACGTCTGGGCCGGCGTCGCACCCAGGTCGGCCGCCGCCTCTTCGAGGCGCGGGTCCAGCGTCGCCACCCGAGCCTTGACCGCCACCACGACGAACGAGACGCAGAACATGATGTGGGCGATGAGGATTGCGAGCGCTCCCGACGGGATGCCCAGCATGAGGAAGAGCGTCAGCAGGCTGGACCCCATCACCACCTCGGGGGTGGCCATCGGCACGAAGATCAACAGATTGGTCGCCGCGCGCCCGCGGAACTGGTAGCGGCCCAGCGCCAGGGCCACCATCGTGCCGAGCACGGTGGCGACCAGTGAGGCGGTCACACCGATCCGCAGGCTCAGCCCGAGCGACTCGCAGATGCCGGGCGAGCCACAAGGGTGCGCCCAGGCATCAGTCGAGAACTTGGCCCAGTTGTAGTTGAACTTGCCGACCGGGTCGTTGAACGAGAACACGGCCACGACGACGTTAGGCACGAGCAGCAACGCCAGGACGGCCAGGGCCGCGAAGGCGAGCAGGTGGCGGCGGATCCAGGACAACACGCCCACTCAGACCAGCTCCTCGGTGCCGGCCTTGCGCACGTAGAACGCGACGAGGACGACGATCATGGTCAGCAGGATGAACGACAGTGCCGCTGCGAGCGGGTAGTCGAGCACCCGCAGGAACTGGCTGTCGATCACCTGCCCGATCATCACCGTCTCGGTGTTCCCGAGGAGCCGCGAGTTGATGAAGTCACCCGCGGCCGGGATGAAGGTCAGCAAGGTGCCGGCGACGACTCCCGGCAGGGACAGCGGCCAGGTGACCCGCCGGAACGCCTCCCGCGGCGAGGCGTAGAGGTCACCGGCCGCCTCGACCAGGCGCGGGTCGAGGCGCTCGAGGGACGCGTAGAGCGGCAGGATCATGAACGGCAGGAAGTTGTAGGTCAGACCGCAGATCACGGCGAACTTCGAGGCGAGCAGGGTGTCGTTGGATGTCAGGCCGACCGCTTGGAGCAGGCTCGTGAACCCGGTCGACTGGGCGAAGGCCACGACGGGACCGTCGTCGGAGAGGATGTTGCGCCAGGCGAGCGTGCGGATGAGGAAGCTGGTGAAGAAGGGGGCGATGACGAGGATGAGCAGGATGTTCTTCCAGCGTCCGGCCTTCTGCGCCATGAAGTAGGCCAGCGGGTAGCCCAGGACCAGCGCCAGCACCGTGGCGGTCGCGGCGTAACCGATCGAGCGCACCAGGTGGGGCCAGTACCGCTGGACGGCGTCGGCGTAGATGGACACGTTCCCCGTGAAGACGTAGCCGTCGTCGATGTTGCCTTCCTGCAACGACTGCGAGCCCAGGGTGATCATCGGCACGACGAAGAACACGACGAGCCACAGCAGCCCTGGAGCGAGCAGGGCGTACGGGACCCAGCGCCCGCGGCGGACCGGCTTGCGGACCGGGGCGCCCGTGCCGACGACGGCGGCGCCCTCTGCCACTAGCCCTCCTCCTCGACGCCGGCGTCCGCCGCTTGGGCGGCGTCGAGCGCGAACCCGTGCTCGGCGGCCCACGAGATCGTCACGTCCTCGCCGGGGCGTGCCCGACCGGAGCCGTCGTTCTGCTGGACCACGGTGAGTTCCTTGCCCCACGGCATACGGACCAGGTACTGCGTGGCCACTCCCGTGAAGGACACGTCGCTCACTGTGCCGTGCAACCGGTTCGGCCCACCGTGCTCACCCATGCGCAGCTTCTCTGGGCGCACGCCCAGCCATACCTCCTTGGCGTCGCCAGGCACGTGGTCGGCTGCGACCGTGAGGGCAGTGTCGTATGCCGTGACCGGCACCTCGCCGTTCCGCGCCGGACCGGTCACCGTCACCTTGAGCAGGTTTGACTGTCCGAGGAAGTTGGCGACGAAGGTGGAAGCGGGGTGTTCGTACAGGGTGGCCGGGTCGCCAAGCTGCTCGATCCGGCCCGCGTTCATCACCGCGATGGTGTCGGCCATGGTCATGGCCTCCTCCTGGTCGTGCGTGACGTGGATGAAGGTCAGCCCGACCTCCTGCTGGATGCGTTTGAGCTCGATCTGCATCTGGCGACGCAGCTTGAGGTCGAGGGCGCCGAGGGGCTCGTCGAGCAGGAGCACGTCCGGTCGGTTCACGACGGCCCGGGCCAGGGCTACCCGCTGCTGCATTCCCCCGGACAGCTGCGCCGGCTTCTTCTTCGCCACCTCACCCAGCTGGACCAGCTCCAGCGCCTCCTTGGCCTTGACCGTGGCGTTCTTGTCGCCCCGACGGCGCAGCCCGAACTCGACGTTCTCGAGCACGTTCATGTGCGGGAAGAGGGCGTAGGACTGGAACACGGTGTTGACATTGCGCTGGTGGGCCTTGGTGTCCGTGATCTCGGTGTCCCCGATGTGGATCCGACCTGCGGTGGGCTGCTCGAGACCGGCAACCATCCGCAGGGTCGTCGTCTTGCCGCAGCCGGACGGCCCGAGCAGGGCGAAGAACGAGCCCTCCGGGATGACGAGGTCCATCGGATGGACCGCGGTGAAGGTGTCGAACTCCTTCGTCAGACCCGCCAGCCGTAGGTCTCCCGAGGTCCGCGTGGCCGCCATCAGCCCGTCGCCAGGTTGGTGAACAGGCGGGTGAACTCGGACTCCTCCTTGGAGGTGAGGTCCCGGAACTTCTTCGCCTTCGAGAGGGTCTCGGTGGAGGGGAAGATGAGCTGGTTGGCGGCGAGGTCCTTGTCGATGGCCGCCACGGCGTCCTTGGTACCCGCGACGGGGGCGATGTAGTTGACCCAGGCTTCGACCTCCGCCATCACCTTGGGGTCGTAGTAGTAGTTGATGAGCTGCTCGGCGTTCTTCTTGTGCTTGGCCATGGCGGGGATGACGAAGTTGTCGGACCACAGCGTGTACCCGGCCTCGGGCAGGGTGAGCTCCAGCTCCGGGGCGTCGAGGCTGAGCGATGCCACGTCGCCAGACCAGGCGACGCACGCGGCGATGTCGCCGGCGCTCAGGCCGTCGGTGTAGTCGTTACCAGTGAACTTCTGGATCTGGCCGGCGTCCTTGGCCTTCTGGATCATCGCGATGGCGGCCTTGAAGTCAGCCTCGGTGAAGTTCGACGGGTCCTTGCCCTGGTCGAGCAGCACCAGGCCGACCGTGTCACGCATCTCGGACAGCAACGTGACCTTGCCCTTCAGGGCGGGGTCGGTCAGCAGCTGGGTGATCGTCGTGACCTTCTTGCCGCCTGTCGCCTTGGTGTTGTAGCCGATGCAGGCAAACCCGGCCTGCCAGGGCAGCGAGTACTTGCGACCCGGGTCGAACGACACGTCCTGGAACGCCGCCTCGAGGTTCTTTGCGTTGGGGATGTTGGCCTTGTCCAGGGGCTGCACGTAGCCCTGACGGATGAGCCGCGCCACCATCCAGTCGGTGCTGCACCAGACGTCGCGGCCGGTGTCCTCTCCACCGGCGAGCAATGGACGGACCTTCGCGTAGAACTCGTCGTTGTCGTTGTAGTCCTCGGTGTAGTTGACCTTTATCCCGGTCGCCTTCGTGAAGGCGTCGATGGTCGGGCGGCTCTTCTCGTCGTCGGAGACATCGATGTACTGCTGCCAGTTGGACCAGTTCACGATCTTCTCGGTGTCTGACATGTCCTGGGCCGCCTTGGCCGTGGGCGTGACCGAGCCGCTCGAGCTCGCGGAAGGACTCTTGCCCTTCGAGCCGCAGGCGGCTAGCGCCGTCACCCCGAGACCGGCAGCGCCGGCCATCAAGGTACGACGGCTGATGGCTCCGCGGATGAACGCGGCCTGCATCGGCGTGATCGGACTGTGCTCGTTCATGGGGGCTCCTGCGGTGAAAGTTGTTCTCGGAGAGGTCCGGGTCAGGGGTTCCCGGGTCTGGGGTCGGGGCTGCCTGCGGTATGTCCGCGGTGGGTGACCGGGGTCAGCTGTCGATGTTGGCCATGACGTGCTTGATGCGGGTGTAGTCCTCGAAGCCGTACATGGAGAGGTCCTTGCCGTAGCCCGACTTCTTGAACCCGCCGTGGGGCATCTCGGCGACGATCGGGATGTGCGTGTTGATCCAGACGCAGCCGAAGTCGAGCGCCTTGGACACTCGCATCGCCCGGCCGAAGTCCTTGGTCCAGACGCTGGAGGCCAGGCCGTAGTCCACGCCATTGGCCCAACGCAGGGCCTCGGCCTCGTCGGTGAAGCGCTGGACGGTGATGACCGGGCCGAAGATCTCGTCCTGGATCGCCTCGTCGTCCTGCTGGAGCCCCGACAGCACAGTCGGCTCGAGGAAGAATCCGTCACCCAGGCTGGACATCCGGTGCCCGCCGGCTGCGATCGACGCGTGGTCGGGCAGCCGCGAGATGAACCCCTCGATCCGCTCGAGCTGGCCACGGTTGTTCACCGGGCCGAGCAGCGCGTCGTCGTTGTCCGGAAGACCGACCGTCGCCGAGTTCTTGGCGTACTCCCCCAGCGCCGCGACGAAGTCGTCGTGGATGTGCGGAGCGGCGAGCACCCGGGTCGCCGCGGTGCAGTCCTGCCCGGCGTTGAAGTACCCGGCGATGGCGATGCCCTCGACGGCGGCTTCGATGTCGGCATCGTCGAAGACGATGACCGGCGCCTTGCCACCCAGCTCGAGGTGGACCCGCTTGAGGTTGCGGCTGGCACTCTCGGCCACTTGCATGCCGGCCCGCACGGAGCCGGTGATCGCCACGAGGGCGGGCGTCTTGTGCTCGACGACGGCGCGGCCGGTGTCGCGGTCACCGGTGACGACGTTGAAGGTGCCCGGCGGCAGGAACTCGGAGGCGATCTCGGCCATCAGCAGGGTCGTCTCGGGAGTGGTGTCGGACGGCTTGAGGACGATGGTGTTGCCGGCCGCGAGGGCCGGACCGATCTTCCAGACAGCCATCATCATCGGGTAGTTCCAGGGGGTCACCTGGCCGACGACGCCGATCGGCTCGCGGCGGACCCAGCTGGTGTGGCCCTTCATGTACTCGCCCGCGGCGCGACCCTCGAGCACGCGGGCGGCGCCGGCGAAGAACCGCAGCTGGTCGACCATGGGCGGGATCTCTTCGCTCGCCGTCAGGGCGTGCGGCTTGCCGGTGTTCTCGGACTCGAGCTTGACGAACTCGTCGGCCCGCTTCTCGATGGCGTCGGCGAACTTGAGCAGGGCCTGCTGGCGCTCGCTGGGGGTGGTCTGCCCCCACTCCTCGAAGGCCTTGGCAGCCGAGGAGTAGGCGGCGTCGACGTCGGCGGCGGTGGAGATGGGGGCCTTCGCGACGACCTGGGCGGTCACCGGGCTGACGATGTCGGAGGTCGCATCGGTCTGCGCCTCCACGAACTCGCCGTTGATGAAGTTGCGCAGGACACGGGGGCCCGCGGACGTGGCAGTCACTGATGCTCCAATACGGATCGGGTACTGATTCCGGTGTCTGGCACTGTAGCCGCCTCACGGCGGATTTCAATAGGTTCCTGCCAGCGGAATGCGGAAACCGTCGCCATTTCGCTGCAGGTGCCACCGATTCCGTCGTGTTGGGACTTGCGCGAAGCCCCTTCGAGGGACACCATGGCCAGCGTGACCCGGCCCGCCAGCAACAGCACCGATGTGCGCCTCGACGACGTGTCGAAGGCGATCATCGAGCAGCTGCAGGTGGACGGTCGACAGTCCTACGCCACGATCGCCAAGCGCGTGGGGCTGTCCGAGGCGGCGGTGCGCCAGCGTGTGCAACGCCTCCTCGACCAGGAGGTCATGCAGATCGTCGCGGTGACCGATCCCCTGCAGGTGGGCTTCCGCCGGCAGGCCATGATCGGCATCCGCGTCGATGGTGACCTGCTGCCCGTCGGTGATGCGCTGACCGCCATGTCGGAGGTGTCCTACGTCGTCACGACGGCCGGATCCTTCGACCTGCTGGCCGAGGTCGTCTGCGAGGACGACGCGGAGCTGCTCGACCTGCTGACCCGCCGCATCCGCACCCTCCCGGGGGTGCAGAGCACCGAGACGTTCGTCTACCTGAAACTCAACAAGCAGCACTACAACTGGGGTACCCGATGAGCACCGAGACCACGCGCACCACGACTCCCGCCGGCACGGCATACACCGATGCCGCCCGGGATCACCTGTGGATGCACTTCACCCGCCACTCCACCTACGAGGAGGGTGGCAAGGTACCCGTCATCGTCCGCGGTGAGGGCCACAAGATCTGGGACGACAAGGGCAACGAGTACATCGACGGCCTCGCCGGGCTGTTCGTCGTGCAGGTCGGGCACGGCCGCCAGGAGCTCGCCGAGGCCGCGGCGAAGCAGGCCAAGGAGCTGGCTTTCTTCCCGCTGTGGTCCTACGCGCACCCCCGCGCGATCGAGCTCGCCGAGCGGCTCGCCGCCGGCGCCCCCGGCGACCTCAACCGGGTCTTCTTCACCACCGGTGGCGGCGAAGCCGTCGAGACCGCCTGGAAGCTCGCGAAGCAGTACTTCAAGCTGACCGGCAAGCCGACCAAGCACAAGGTGATCAGCCGCGCGGTGGCCTACCACGGCACCCCGCAGGGCGCGCTGTCCATCACCGGTATCCCCGCAGCCAAGGAGATGTTCGAGCCGCTGGTCCCGGGCGCCTTCAAGGTCCCGAACACGAACGCCTACCGCGCCCCGGAGCACCTGCGCGATGACGACAAGGCGTTCGGCCTCTGGGCCGCCGACCGGATCGCCGAGGCCATCGAGTTCGAGGGCCCCGACACGGTGGCCGCCGTCTTCCTCGAGCCGGTCCAGAACTCCGGTGGCTGCTTCCCGCCGCCGCCCGGGTACTTCGAGCGGGTGCGCGAGATCTGCGACGAGTACGACGTCCTGCTGGTGTCCGACGAGGTGATCTGCTCGTTCGGGCGGATCGGCTCGATGTTCGCCTGCGACGACTTCAACTACGTCCCTGACATCATCACCTGCGCCAAGGGCATGACGTCCGGCTACTCCCCCATCGGCGCGATGATCGCCAGCGACCGCCTGTTCGAGCCGTTCAAGAAGGGCACCACGTCGTTCATGCACGGCTACACCTTCGGCGGCCACCCGGTGTCCTCCGCGGTGGCGATGGCCAACCTCGACATCTTCGAGCGCGAGGGCCTCAACGCGCACGTGAAGGAAAACGCCCCGAAGTTCCGGGCCACCCTCGAGAAGCTGCTCGACCTGCCCATCGTCGGCGACGTCCGTGGTGCCGGGTACTTCTACGGCATCGAGCTGGTCAAGGACAAGGAGACCCGCGAGACGTTCAACGACGCGGAGTCCGAGCGGCTGCTGCGCGGCTACCTGTCCAAGGCACTCTTCGACGCCGGTCTCTACTGCCGGGCCGACGACCGGGGCGACCCGGTCATCCAGCTCGCGCCGCCGCTGATCATCGGCCAGACCGAGTTCGACGACATCGAGTCCCGGCTCCGCTCGGTGCTCACCGGCGCCGAGAAGCACCTCTGACCGCCGACCTCACCTCGTGACCCAGCCGCTCTGGTGGGACCAGGGGGCGCAGGAGGGCCCGGATGCCGCGTCGCCGGCGTCCGGGCCCTCCTCGCCGCCCGTCCCGCACCGGGCCGACGTGGTGATCGTGGGCGGCGGGTTCACCGGACTGTGGACCGCGCACTACCTGCTGCTGGCCGATCCGTCCCTCGACGTCCTCGTCCTCGAGGCGGAGCACGTTGGCTTCGGCGCGAGCGGACGCAACGGTGGCTGGGTGTCGGCCCTGTGGCCGGTGGGTCCGGAGGCGCTGGCCCGCCGTCGCGGACGGACTGCGGCCATGGCGATGCTCGCGGAGCTGCGAAACACGGTCGACGAGGTAGGCAGGGCAACGGAATCCGCGGGCATCGGCTGCGGATTCCGCAAGGGTGGATCCCTTGCCCTCGCACGGTCTGCCGCCCAGGTCACGCGGGCGCGGGCCGAGGTGGCCCACGCCGACCAGTGGGGCACTGGCACCCGGTGGCTCGACGCTCCCGAGGCGAGCGAGCGGATGGCCGCCAGCCAGGTCCAGGGCGCAACCTTCACACCACACTGCGCACGGGTCCACCCCCGGCAGCTCGTCGACGGCCTGGCAGTCACGGTCCGTGCCCAGGGCGCGGAGGTGGTCGAGGGAGTCCGCGTCGGCACCATCGAGCCGGGTCGGGCCAAGCTTGCCGACGGGGGTCAGGTCGTTGCGCGTCACGTCATCCGGGCCACGGAGGCGTGGACGCCCACATTGCCCGGGGAGCGCCGCACCGTCGCGCCCGTCTACTCACTCATGGTCGCCACCGAGCCGCTCCCGGCAGCCCAGTGGGCGGCCATCGGGCTCGCCGAGCGTGAGGTGTTCAGCGACCACCGCCACGTCATCATCTACGGGCAGCGCACCGCCGACGACCGGCTCGCCTTCGGCGGACGAGGCGCGCCCTACCACTACAGGTCACGGATCGAGCCCGAGTTCGACCACGAGGCAACGGTTTTCGCAGACCTGCGCGCAACGTTGACCGACCTGCTCCCCCAGGTCGAGGGCGTTCGCTTCACCCATGCGTGGGGTGGGCCCCTGGGCATCGCCCGCGACTGGCACCCCTCGGTCGGTCACGACCCCTCCACCGGACTCGGGTGGGCGGGCGGCTACGTCGGCGACGGGGTCGCGGCCACCAACCTCGCGGGGCGCACCCTCGCGGACCTGGTGACGGGTCGGCATACCCCACTCACGGAGCTGCCCTGGGTCGGGCACCGCAGCCGACGCTGGGAGCCCGAACCGCTTCGGTGGGCCGGGATCAACGCCGGCCTGCGGCTGGCCCACGCCGCCGATGGCGAGGAGGCGCGCACCGGTCGCCCGGCGCGGATTGCGACGTTGCTGGGTGCCCTCACCGGTCACTAGGGCACCACACGGGCGGCCCACACCGGCGACGGTCAGCGAGGGACGACGGTGCGTGGCGGACCTTGTCGGATCTCGGGGACCACGACGTCGGAGGTGGCCCGAACCAGCCCGGCCCCGAAGAGGGTCGGGAAGTTCCACGACGTGCCGGTCACCGTCACGGTGTAGCCACCCTGGGCGTTCCGGGCACCGACGCTGACCGTGAGAGCTCCACCGCCGAGCGTCAGCGCCTCACCGGCACCGAGGACGTGGTCGGTCGAGTCGGGGGCTCCCACGGCGGGCGCGAGGCGACCCTGGATCCCCGAGCCGCCGGGTTGGTCCTCAGCGAGGTAGACCTCGACCCCTTCCTTCTGGGCATAGAGGTCGTAGCCGCTGCGGGTGCGGGCATCCAGGAAGACGAACTTGCCGTCCCGCCCTCCGGGGATGGCCACCATCTGGGTGCCCGCGACCCCGATCGGGTTGAGGACGTAGCTCGAACCGGACGTCTGGTGACGCGCCACCTGGTCCGGGTCGATCCAGCCGGCCCTCAGCCTGTTCGCCGCGATGGTTGCCTGCGGTTGGTTGTCTCCCCAAGGAGCCAGTGCCGAGGTGGAGCTCATCAGGTCCATCACGTTGGTGTACTCCCCGCTGCCGCTGATCACGTACGAGTGCGGGAAGTCGAGAGTGTGCCCCAGCTCGTGCGCGGTCACGTTGTAGAAGGGCGTGATCGTGCCGTTGGGGTCGTAGGCCAGGACCGACGACGCGGTCACCTGCCCGTCCCTGCCGTTCTGGGGGTACGTCGCCGGACCGGTCCAGCTACCCGGGCCGGCCAGGCCCGAGGCGGAGAGCTCGCTGCGTCCCCGGCCGTCCACACCCAGGGCCATCGTGAGGTTCTTACCAGCCGTGGAGACCGCGCCGATCCGGTTGAGGCAGCTGTCCGCGTCGGCCACCGACACCGCGCCCGCGTCGACGAAGGTCGTGACGTAGCGCCCGCCGCTCAACCAGGTGAAGAACGGCGTGACCTGCGCGGTGAGGTTGGCGACGGCCTGCGCCCTCGGGACCGTGTACCCGGTCGGGTTGCAGGCGATGACCCCGATCCGGTCGGTCCCGAGGCTGTAGGTGCGGTAGTTGGGCCCCAACCGCATCAGGCCCACGCCGTCTGCCGGGAAGTAGCCCAGCACGTCGACCACCGCATCGACGACGGCGCCGCTGGACTTGAGCGAGACCTCGTCGAGCGGGCTACCCACGATGGCGCCGTTCGCCACCACCTGTCCGGCCGTGAAGTTGAGGGTCGAGACGGACGGCAGGGGCCCGAAGCCGTCGCCGGGCACGACCTTGAGGTATCCGGCTCGGTCCGGGGCGATCGCCGTCACGTTGAGGACGACCGACCCTGCTCCGAAGGGCACCTTCGGGGCGCTTCCGCGGCGCGGCACGGTGATGTCGAACATGCTGGCAGGGTTGACGGTGCCCACCGGGTAGGGCGCGTCGAACCCGAAGCCGCCCTGGAAGTAGTCCCCGCTGCGGGTGTCGGCGACGCGCACCGGGACCAGGGGGACGTAGCCCATACCCGGCAGGAGGTACCCGGTCAGGTCGGCGATCACGTGCACGGAGCCACTGGCATTCGCGATGGTGACCGACCCCGCCGCACCGACGGTGGCGATCGTCGCGTTGGCCACCGTGCTGCCCCTGACCATGTTGAGCGTCGAGGAAGTGGGACGGGACGCCCCTGCCGGGTAGACGGTGAGGTAGCTCGTCGCCGTGGGCCCGGTGGCGGTGATGTTGAGCGTGACGGCCACGGCGTCGGCCGGAACGCTCGGTGAGCTCGTGCCGGCCACCTTGAGGGTGCGGGTGCCCCCGGGCCCCAGCGGCGAGCCCGACCGGGTGTCGAGGACTCGCGCTGGCGGGACCGCGGTCACACCGCTGCCGGTGGGGAACCATCCCGTGACGTCCACGATGACGTGCGTGGAGCCTCGAAGGTTGTAGACGCTGATGGTGCCGCCGGTGCCGACACCCAGCACGGTGTTGTTCGGCACCACCTGACCCGCGGTGAAGTTGACCGTGGAGGTCGCCGGCCTCGCGGATCCCGTCGGCCAGGCGGTGAGGAAGCCGGAGCTCGTGGGGGTGACGGCGGTGATGTTCAGCGCCACCGAGCCCACCCCGGAAGCGGGGACGCCGCCGTGACCGAGCACGGGCACTGCCAAGACGCCGCCCGGGCCTACGGGACTGGTCGACCGCGTGTCGACCAGCCGCGCGGGCGTCAGCGGCTGGAAGCCGAACCGGGGCGCCGGAGTCGGCACGAGCGACGTGGTGGTCGGCGTCGACAGGCCGGGTGTCACGGCCGTCGCCGTGGAGGCAGCGAAGGCGGGCAGGGCGCCGATCAGCAAGGCCGCCGCGACCGGCGCGGACCAACGTCCCCGATGCCTCATGGTCCGCAAAGTAGCACCGGCTGGACGCCCCGGGTCAGGGAAGTCGGGATGTGTCCCCCATCGGCGTACGTCAGCTACGTCGCACGGATGAGGGACCGGGTTGGCACGGATGAGGGACCGGGTTGGCACGGATGAGGGACCGGGTTGGCACCGATGAGGGACGGCCGGTGCGGTGCCTCCATCCGCGGCACCACAGGCCTGCGACACTACGACGTGGCCACCGCACCAGCAGACCTGTCCCCCGCCGCCCTCCAGTTCGTCACGGACCGGCACCTCGCGACGTTGACCACGCTTCGCCCGGACGGCTCGCCACACGTGGTGCCGGTCGGGTTCACCTGGGACACGGAGTCGCTCGTCGTCCGGGTCATCACCAGCGGCGCCAGCCGCAAGGCCCGGAACGCAGCCGGTGGGGGCCGGGCGGTGGTGTGCCAGGTAGACGGGCGTCACTGGCTCTCCTTCGAGGGCACGGCACGCGTGCTCAGCGACACCGAGGCGGTGGCCGACGCCGTCGACCGGTATGCCGCCCGCTACCGGGTGCCGCGCGTGAACCCGGAGCGCGTCGTGGTCGAGATCGCCGTCGACCGGGTACTCGGCAACGTCTAGGGCCCCGACTCCGGGTCCGCGGGCGGGAACGGCTGCAGCGCGAGCTTGAGGTAGTACAGGGGCGAGTCGCCCCACTCGGCCAGCTCGTGCGGCTGGGCACCGACGATTGACCCGAGCCACGTGAACGAGCGGTTGACGCCATGGGTGACCATGGCCGGCGTCATCAGCGCCTCGAGGTCGGCCGAGTCGATGACGTCCGACCACACCTGCGCGTAGGCGGACAGCACGTCGGGCCACGGATGGGTCGTCAGCCTCGTGACGTAGCCGTAGGGCACAGCCAGCATCTCCAGCGCATGCGCCCACTGGGCGTCGCCGAAGTCGAACGTGCGCAGGCTGTTGCCCACCGCGAAGACGTTCCGCGGATGGAGGTCACCGTGCTGCAGGGTGACGGGAAGGCTTGCAGCGCAAAGGGTTTCGACGGCCTCCTCGACAACCGAAATCCCCTCCTCGAGCTCGGTGCGCCCGTCGTCGGCGAGGTGCGACGGGTGGTCGCCAGGCAGCGCGGCCAGCTGCTCGATGAGCCACCGGTAGCGCGCAGGAACGGTCTGCGGCGAGCAGTCCGGCAGCCCTGCCCTCCAGAGCGTCGGCCCCTCCTCCGCGACCCGTCGCTGCAGGGTCGCCGCCAGCCGCACGACCGCCTGCCAGTCCTCGAGCGTGGCGTCGCGGCTGTCTCCCAGGGTCGCCCCGCGGTCGGCCGTCATCATCCAGCCGCGTGCGTCATCGACGGCCAGCGGTTCGTCGACCTCGTCCGGCTCGAGGGAGGAGAGGGCCCGGTGCACGGCCGGCTCGAAGGCGAGTGCCGGACAGTTGGCCTTGAACCACACGGTCCCCCGGTCGGTGGGCACGACCAGCTGGGTCGACCACGGCCGGATCCGCCGCTGGTCGACCTCGCCGGTCACCTGCCGACCCACCGCAGCGAGCTCGTCGCGGATCCACGCGGTCGCCTCGTCCCGCCAGGCGTCGGTCGCCACCCAGTGCGAGAAGAGGCCATCCATGACCCGACTCTAGACACGGCGACGGCCCCTCTACAGTCGGATCATGGACGGCGCCCGCAGGAGCACCCCGGACCCCGAGATCGAGAACCTCGCCGACCTCGACGCCGTGCTCTCATCGGGCCGTCCACTGACTGGCCTCCGGTTCCAGGACCTCGACCTCACAGCATACGAGGACCGCCTCCTCGCGCGCTCCGACGTCGAAGGGCTCGTGGTCCTCGGCGGGCGGGTCTCTCCCGCCCTCGGGGCCCACCTCGGTGCGCACCACGCCCTCGTGTTCCCGACCGACCCGCACGCACCGGTCGACCCCTACCGCGCCTCGCTCTACACGGCGGAGGAGCTGTACGCCGGACTCACCGATGGCGGCTACGAGTCGACGCCGGATTTCCTTGCGTACCAATGGATGAAGGACGGCGCGCTGCACCACGACGCTTTCGTCACGCTGCTGAGGGCGATCCACGACGACTCGATCACGGATGCCCTGGACGAGTTCGTCGGGTCCCGCAAGGTGGTCGGCGTCATGGGCGGTCACGCCCTGGCGCGCGGCACCACGGGGTATGCCGCGGCGGCGGGTCTCGGACGCTCCCTCGCCGCCGCGGGACTCGTCGTGGCTACCGGTGGCGGCCCGGGCGCGATGGAGGCCGCCAACCTGGGGGCGCTGGCCCGGGACGAGTCCGCCCTCGAGACGGCGCTGGAGGGGCTCGCCGTGGTGCCGTCGTTCCGGCCGTCGGTGGCCGCCTGGGTCAGCACCGCCCTGGCGGTGCGGGCGGACCTGCCGCGCAGCGACGCCCCGGGCAGTCTGGGCATCCCCACCTGGTTCTACGGCCACGAGCCGCCGAACGTCTTCTGCGACGGCATCGGCAAGTACTTCTCCAACGCGATCCGCGAGGACGGCCTGCTGGCTCGTGCGACGGCGGGACTGGTGGTCCTGGAGGGGGCCGCCGGCACGGTGCAGGAGATCTTCCAGGCCGTCACCCCGCTCTTCTACGCGTCACCTCAGGCACGACTGGCGCCGCTCGTCCTCGTCGGCCAGGAGTACTGGTCCGAGACGGTGCCGGTCTGGGCCGCCGTCCGCGCCCTCGGCCAGGAACGCGGCATGGGTTCGGTGACCCACCTCGTCGAGACGGCCGAGGAAGCCACCCAGATCGTGCTCGACCGCACCGACGGCGGGTCGGCTCCATGAAGCTCGCTGACCTGGCCTCACGACAGCTCACCTACGAGCCGCGTGGCTGTACCCAGGACGGGCCGCTGCCTGCGGGCTACCAGCCCCTCGAGGTGGAGCGGCGGCTGGGAGCCGGCGACGCGGCATACCGACGCGCTTGTGAGTCACTGATGACCTATGGACCGCAACGCGGGCTGGGACTGCGGCCGCAGGCGACCGCAGCACGGGCGGCCGTGGGCGTGGAGGTGCTGAGCAGGCTCGTCGTCCTCGGGGTGCCCTGCCGCATCGTGTGGGCCGTGGAGACCGCGGAGCGCACCGGATTCGGCTACGGCACCCTGGAGGGTCACATCGAGAGCGGCGAGGAGGGTTTCCTCATCGAGCGCCGCGGTGACGAGGTGTATGCGGTGGTGCGCGCCTACACGAGGCCCGGTGGTTGGCTGACCCGCCTCGGCGGCCCGGTGACCTGGCGGTTGCAGCGCGTCGCGGCCCTGGGATACCTGCGAGCCCTGCAGCGGGCCGTGCGCGAGGATGGCTGAATGAGCCAGCGCCTGAGCCTCGTCACCCTGCTCGTCCGCGACTACGACGTGGCGCTGGAGTGGTACCGCGACCGAGCGGGGTTTGAGCTGGTCGAGGACACCGACCGCGGCGACGGCACCCGCTGGGTCGTCGTCCGACCAGCCGGTTCGGACGGCACCCAGGTGCTGCTCGCCCGGGCGAGCACGCCTGCCCAGGTCGACCGGGTCGGCGACCCCGGCGGCGGCCGCGTGATGCACTTCCTGGCGACCGACGACTTCGCCGGCGACCACAGGCGGATGCTCGCGGCAGGAGTGCGGTTCCGCGAGGAGCCGCGGCACGAGCCGTACGGCGACGTCGCCGTGTTCGAGGACCTCTACGGCAACGCCTGGGACCTCATCCAGCCACGCTGAGTCAGTCGAAGACGATCGTGCGGCGGCCGCGGAGGACGACGCGGTGCTCCGCGTGCCAGCGCAGTGCGCGGGAGAACGCCATCGCCTCCAGCTCCTGACCGACCGAGGCCAGCTCGGCCGGGCTCATCCGGTGGTCCACCCGCCGGAAGTCCTGCTCGATGATCGGTCCCTCGTCGAGGTCCGCCGTGACGTAGTGCGCCGTCGCCCCGATCACCTTGACCCCACGGTCGTGCGCCTGGCTGTACGGCTTGGCCCCCTTGAAGCTCGGCAGCAGCGAGTGGTGGATGTTGATGATCCGGCCGGGGAAGTCGGCACACAGCCCGCTCGACAGGATCTGCATGTAGCGCGCCAGTGCCACTGTGTCTGCGGAGTAGTGCTCGACCAGGCGCCGCAGCTCGTCCTCCGCCGCGGGCTTGGTGTCGCGGGTCACCGGGACGTGGTGGAACGGGATGCCGTGCCATTCGGCGAGACTTCGGAAGTCTTCGTGGTTGGAGACGATCGCAGGCACCTCGATGGGCAGCGAACCGCTCTCGACCCGGAACAGCAGGTCGTTCAGGCAGTGCCCATGTTGGCTCACCATGACCAGCACACGCCGGCGCTGGGACAGGTCGTGCGCGGCATACGTCATCGCGAACTCGGTTGCCACGTCTGCCATCGCGGCATCAAGGGCCGCCACCGGCAGGGCCGACCCTTCGCGCGCGAGGTGCATCCGCAGGTGGAACTCCCCCGCCCTCACATCGGCGAACTGCTGGCTGTCGAGGATCGTCATCGACAGCTCGAGCATCACCCCCGAGACGGCGTGCACGATCCCACGTCGGTCGGCACACGAGACCGTCAGGACGAACTCACGGCCGGGCTCGGCAGCGACGGCGGGGATGGCGCTCACGCGGTCAGCCTAAGGGCGCGTGGGGCGCCCTACGGGCGGGTGACCATGACGATGCCAAGGCACATCTCGTCGGTGGTGCCCTCACCCCAGACGACGTAGCGCTCGGGCTGCCCCGCGAACGACGGCAGCTTGTCGCGCAGGCTCTGGTCATGGGTGCACGACACCGTGAGGGTGTCCCCGATCCGCAGCCGGACAGCCGGGGTCACGGCGCGACTGCCCTGGTCGTCGAAGTCCCAGATCGGGATGTCGAGGACGGTGCGCTCGTTGGCCTTGCCCTTGTTGACGATGATCGAGATCTTCGTGCCGAGCAGGTGCATGTGCCCTGCCACCGCACGGATCGTCGACCCCTGGGTCACCGGTCTGGTGCAGGTCTGGGTCGGGCCCACCTTGGCTTCCGGGCAGAGCAGGTGCAGGGCGTCCCCCGTCCGGCCCGCGCTGCCGAACCGCTTCTGGACGTCGGCCATCGCGGCCGCTCGGTCGCACAGCGGGCCGGTCCTGCCGGGCCGACACGGCACCTCGACGGGCGCCGGGAGCAGCACCGTCTGCAGGGTCTGGCGCGCGCCGTCGTCGGCAGCCACCCGCAGCTTGGCGGCGCTCTGGTCAGGCGAGCGCCCTGCCAGCAGGTTGTAGTGGACCTGCATGATGACCCGGGAACCGGCCTCGACCGGCATACCGAGGTCGGGCGCCAGCACCCGCTCACCCCCGCCAGGTGCCCACGCACCCAGCCACGGCGCACCGTTGAGGCCCGCGCCCGGGCTCTCCACACCGGTGCCGCCGAAACAGGTCCAGCCCTCGCCGACCTGGAGCCGGTCCTTCTCCTCCGCGGCAGCCACCTTGTCCGGCGGCACGCGGAACAGGATCACGTGGTGCACGACGTCCGGGTTGCCGGGCAGCACGTTGATGCCCGTCACGACGGTCTTGGCGGTGAGACCGGGGTCGAGGAGGAAGCAGCGGTAGTCATCCGTCCCCGGTGCGGCCGGCGCCTTGGGGGTGTATGCCGTGGGCATCCGGAGCGTGACGAAGCGCTCCCCATTGCGCAGCGGAGCCTCCGGGGGCGCGGCCGTCGTGGGGTGCTGGTGGCCGGCCGTCGTGGTGGTGGGCGCCGGAGTGGCCTTGGCGGCCGCGGGCTCGGGGTCGGCACCGGTCGAGGCGCACCCCGCAAGCAGCAGGACGACAGCCCCGGCTGCCAGCAGGCGCGCGCGCAGGATCACCTCACGAGCATAGGCAGATCAGCGCAGCGCGGCGGCGAAATGCGGTCAGGCGGTCGAGGCGGCGAGCTGGCCACAGGCGCCGTCGATGTCCTGGCCACGGGTGTCGCGGATGGTGGTGGGGATGCCGTGCGCCCGCAGGCGCTCGACGAACTGCTGCTCGACACCCGGCCGGGAGGCGGTCCACTTCGACCCCGGGGTGGGGTTGAGCGGGATCGGGTTGACGTGCACCCAGCCGCGGCCCCGGGCGTTGAGCTTCTTGCCCAGCAGGTCGGCCCGCCACGCGTGGTCGTTGATGTCCTTGATGAGGGCGTACTCGATGCTCACCCGGCGACCGGTCGCTTCGTAGTAGCGGTACGCCGCGTCGAGGGCCTCGTCGACGCTCCACCGGGTGTTGATCGGCACCAGCTCGTCGCGCAGCTCGTCGTCGGGTGCGTGCAGCGAGAGCGCAAGGGTGACCGGGATGCCCTCGGCCGCCAGCTTGTCGATCGCCGGGACCAGACCCACCGTCGACATGGTGATGCCCCGTGCCGACATCCCCAGGCCGTCCGGCGTGGGGTCGGTGAGCCGGCGGATCGCGCCGATCGCGGCCTTGTAGTTGGCCAGCGCCTCGCCCATGCCCATGAACACCACGTTGGAGATCCGGGTGGGTCCGGTCGCCTCGGCCAGACCGCCCTCGCCGTCCTCCGTACCGTCCTCGTCACCGAGCTCGGCGGCCCCTTGGGCCGAGGCCCAACCAGAGCCGGCCACGCCCTTGGCGAGCTCGCCGCTGCGCAGCAACCGCGCGCCGTACACGACCTGCTCGACGATCTCGGCGGCGCTCATGTTGCGCGTGAGCCCGGCCTGTCCGGTCGCGCAGAAGGGGCAGTTCATTCCGCAGCCGGCTTGGCTCGAGATGCAGATGGTGACGCGCCGGGGGTAGCGC
This sequence comes from Pedococcus bigeumensis, assembly GCF_006438965.1. GTDB lineage: Bacteria > Actinomycetota > Actinomycetes > Actinomycetales > Dermatophilaceae > Pedococcus > Pedococcus bigeumensis_A. The sequence goes on along the minus strand of NZ_RCZM01000004.1, from coordinate 429,382 downwards.
ATCAGGACCGACTCGACGATGGCACCGTCGTGCAGCTTCCAGGCGTTCTTGATCGTCATGCCGTCGTCGGCGGTGCGCTGCACGAGGGGGGTCAATAGCGTCGGCAGCAGGTCGGCCACGAGCTCGTCGCGGATCGCCTTGGGCAGGTCGGTCATCTCGTCGGGCGAACCGACAAGGCGCTCGAAGTAGTGCGTCGACAGCTGCTTGGCGCGGAAGCCCTTGTGCCCCAATGCCTCGACGGCCTCCTTGCGCTCGGCCGGTGACAGGTCGGCGAGGTGGCGCGGCGGCTTGCCACGACGCGGGGCGGTGAAGGTGAGCTGGCCCGGCTGGGGGCGCTCGCTCGTGGGCTCAGGCAGGTCCGTGGTCATGGTGCCCCAGTCTCGCAGGTGCCTGCCCGTGACCTCACATCCGCGGCGCCGGCCTCATGCGCATGAGTCACCGCCGGCAGGGTATGCCGTCGGGTCAGGCGGGCGGGACGACCCAGGCAAGCAGCGCCCAGGCCAGCGGCGCGACGAGGAGGACGGAGTCGAGCCGGTCCATGATCCCGCCATGACCGGGCAACAGCGTGCCCATGTCCTTGATGCCGAGGTCGCGCTTGATCGTCGACTCGGTGAGGTCGCCCACGGTCGCTGCAATGGCCGCACTGGCTCCGAGCAGGGCACCACCCCACCAGGGCCCGTCGAGCGTCAGCACGACGGCGATCGAGCCACCCACCACACACGCGACCACCGAGCCGGCGAAACCCTCCCAGGACTTCTTGGGGCTGACCGACGGCGCCATGGGGTGCTTGCCGAACAGGACGCCGGCTGCGTAGCCGCCGACGTCGCTGAGCACCGCGACGAGGAGGAAGAGGAAGACTCGGCGGGCGCCGTCGTGCGGCGTGGCGAGCATGAGGGCCGCGAAGCCGGCGAGGAACGAGGGGTAGACGGCGACGAAGAACCCGCCCGCGATGTCACGGACCGCATCGAGCACCCCGTCGGCGATGCGCCACAGCAGGATGCCGACACAGGTCAGGCCGACCGTCACGACCAGCGCCTCGCCACCCCCGACGTAGGCCGAGATGAGCATGCTGATGCTGCCCACGAGGCTGGGGACCAGCGGCACGTTGATCGAGACCTGGGCAAGGGCCCGACGCAGCTCCCACACGCCGACGCCGATGGCCACGACGATGATGACGAGCATCAGCTCCTTGCGGAGCACCAACGAGCCGACGATCAGCGCACCCAGGCCGAGCCCGACGCCGATCGCCGCCGGCAGGTTGCGCCCCGCCCTCGACGGCCGCGCGCCCTGGGCCGGTGTGGTGACGGACCCGTCAGCTGCGCCCGCATCCTGCGTGGGATCGGGTGAGGGCGACGTGCCGGGCGCGTCGGAACCCGCGCCGTCGGGGGCGATGCGGGCCGCACGACGGTCGCGACGGGACTGGGGCACGTTCATGACCAGCGCTGCGTGAGGTGGCGGGCGAGCCGTTCAGACCTCGAGCAGCTCGGACTCCTTGCCCTTCAGCAGCTCGTCCACGGTGTCGACGTACTTCTTCGTGGTCGCGTCCAGCTCCTTCTCGCCACGGTTGCCGTCGTCCTCGCCGACCTCGCCGTCCTTCACCAGCTTGTCGATCTCGTCCTTGGCCTTGCGGCGGATGTTGCGGATCGACACCTTGGCGTCCTCGCCCTTGTGCCGAGCGAGCTTGATGTAGTCCTTGCGGCGCTCCTCGGTGAGCAGGGGGAGCACGCAGCGGATCATGTTGCCGTCGTTGCTCGGGTTCACGCCGAGGTCGGACTCGCGCAGGGTCTTCTCGATCTCCGCCATCGACGACTTGTCGAACGGGGTGATGAGGATGGTGCGGGCCTCGGGCGTCTGGAACGACGCGAGCTGCTGCAGCGGGGTCGGTGCACCGTAGTAGTCGACCGTGAGCTTGTTGAACATGCCCGGGGTCGCCCGACCGGTGCGGATGCCCGCGAAGTCCTCCTTGGCGACCTCGACGGCCTTTTCCATCTTCTCTTCGGCCTCGAGCAGAGTCTCTTCAATCATGTCCCGCTCCTTCTCGGGCGCTCCCCTGCCGGGTGGCGCCAGTCGTGGTGTGGTCAGTCTGGTGGGTGGATCGGCCTGGTACCGACTCAGCCGGGAGTGACCAGCGTGCCGATCCTCTCACCGCGCAACGCCCGGACGACATTGCCCTCGCCTTCCATGCCGAACACGACCATGGGCAGCTTGTTCTCCATGCACAGGCTGAACGCCGCGGCGTCGACCACGCGCAGCCCCTGCTGGAGCGCCTCGGCGTAGCTGATCTCGTCGAGCTTGCGGGCGTCGGGGTTGGTGCGCGGGTCGGAGTCGTAGACGCCGTCCACGCCGTTCTTGCTCATCAGCACGGCGTCGCACTTGATCTCCAGCGCGCGCTGGGCGGACACGGTGTCGGTGGAGAAGAACGGCATACCCGCACCGGCCCCGAAGATGACGACCCGACCCTTCTCGAGGTGACGGATGGCGCGGCGCGGGATGTAGGGCTCGGCCACCTGGCCCATCGTGATCGCGGTCTGGACGCGGGTCTCGATGCCTTCCTTCTCCAGGAAGTCCTGGAGGGCGAGGCAGTTCATCACCGTGCCGAGCATGCCCATGTAGTCGGCGCGGGTCCGGTCCATGCCCTGCTGCTGGAGCTCGGCACCGCGGAAGAAGTTTCCCCCGCCGATGACGACGGCGACCTGGATGCCCTCGTTGACCGACTGGGCGATCTGCTGGGCGATCCCGCGGACGACGTCCGGGGCCAGCCCGACGCGACCGCCTCCGAAGACCTCGCCGGAGAGCTTGAGCAGCACGCGACGCCGCGGCGTCGGCGATTCGTGGGTGGACGATCCGGCTGGGGCGGCCTGCTCCGAGGCAGCAGTCACGACAGATCCTCCTGAAGGTATGGGGCGGTCACCGAATACTTCCACACTCCGCACACAGGCATGGTGCCGGTCGCGACGCTGTCCGTCCTGCGTGGCAAGGTGTCACCAACGCAGGACGCAGCCACACGACACCGCTTCATCCATGCATCAAAGGAGACACGCGCATGAGGTCAGGCATCCTTCCCGGGCACCGCGACGAGACGATCCGCCCCCAGGACGACCTGTTCGGCCACGCCAACGGCACCTGGGTCCGCACCACCGAGATCCCCAGCGACCGGGGCCGGTACGGCACCTTCGACATGCTGCGTGAGCAGTCCGACGAGCGCGTGCGCACGATCATCGAGCGAGCTGCGGGCGACACCGACGCCGCTGAGGGAACGCCCACCCGCAAGGTCGGCGACCTGTACCGCTCGTTCATGGACGAGGCGCGGGTCGAGGAGCTCGGCCTGTCCCCGATCGAGGACGACCTCGCCGCCGTCCACGCGATCACGGGCACCGACGACCTGTTCCTGACCCTGGGACGGCTGGCCCGTCAGGGCGGACCCGGCCTCTTCGACTTCGGGGTCGCCCCCGACGCCAAGAACCCCGAGGAGTACGTCCTCTACCTCGGGCAGGGTGGCCTCGGTCTTCCGGACGAGTCCTACTACCGCGAGGAGCGGCACGCGGCCATCCTCGCGGCATACCTGCCCCATGTGGCGCGGATGCTCGGGTTCGCCGGCATCGGCGACGGGGCCACCGACGAGGACTCGCCGGCCGCCCGCGTGGTGGCGCTCGAGACCCGGCTGGCCGGCCACCACTGGGACAACGTCGCCACCCGCGACGCGGTGAAGAGCTACAACCCCTACGGCTACGACTCCCTCGAGGAGCTCGCCCCCAACGTCAGGTGGGGCGACTTCGTCCGCGGACTCGAGGCGCGCGAGGCCTTCGAGCACGTCGTCGTGGGGCAGCCGTCCTACCTCGAGGGCCTGTCGGGCGCGCTGGACGAGGTCATCATCGACGACTTCAAGCACTGGCTCGCCTTCCACGTCGTCGCCTCGGCGGCGCCGCTGCTGACCAAGGAGCTGGTCGACGCCGAGTTCGACTTCACCGGGCGCGTCATCTCGGGGCTCCCGGAGAACCGTGAGCGATGGAAGCGTGGCGTCTCCCTCGTCGAGAGGTCGATCGGCGAGGCCGTCGGCCAGCTGTATGCCGCGGAGTACTTCCCGCCCGACGCCAAGAAGCGGATGCTCGAGCTGGTCGGGAACCTCGTCGAGGCGTTCCGGCGCTCCTTCGAGGGGCTGGACTGGATGGGTCCGCAGACGCGCGAGCAGGCCCTGGCCAAGCTCGCGTCGTTCACGCCCAAGGTGGGCTACCCGGACCGCTGGCGGGACTACTCCGCACTGACCATCGACGACGACCTCGTCGGCAACGTGCGGCGCGCCAACGAGTTCGAGCTGAAGCGGCAGCTCGACAAGCTGGGCGGCCCGATCGACCGTGACGAGTGGCTGATGCTTCCCCAGACGGTCAACGCCTACTACCACCCCCTGATGAACGAGATCGTCTTCCCGGCCGGCATCCTGCAGCCGCCGTTCTTCGACATGGACGCCGACGACGCCGTCAACTACGGCGGGATCGGCGCGGTCATCGGCCACGAGATCGGCCACGGGTTCGACGACCAGGGCTCGCGCTACGACGCCACCGGCACGCTGCGCGACTGGTGGACCGAGGAGGACCGGTCCCGCTTCGACGAGCGCACCCAGGCGCTGATCGCGCAGTTCAGCACGCTGTCCCCGATCGCCGCCCCCGACGAGAAGGTCAACGGAGCACTCACCGTGGGCGAGAACATCGGCGACCTGGGCGGGCTGGCCATCGGCTACTCCGCCTACCGGATCGCCACGGAGGGGCAGGCCGCGCCCGAGCTCGACGGCTACACCGGGCCGCAGCGGTTCTTCCTCGGCTGGGCCCAGGTCTGGTCCGGCAAGGCACGCACCGAGGAGGCCAAGCGGCTCCTTGCCATCGACCCGCACTCCCCCACCGAGGTGCGTGCGAACGCCGCCCGCAACTGCGACGAGTTCCACGAGGCGTTCGGGGTCGCCGAGGGTGACGGCATGTGGCTGGCTCCGGAGCAGCGCGTCCAGATCTTCTGATCGGCGACGACCCGTCCGGCCCCTCCGGGTGGCGGGCGGGTCAGAAGCCGGCGTTGCGGAGCATGAACTCGGTGTCCGTGTCGCGTCCGCCGCGAGGGTCCGGACCCGGGTCGACGTCCTGGGTCGTCGTCATGTCCTCGGGCGCGATGCGCTCCGGCAGGTGCGTGAAGTCGGGCACCGCTCGGGCTGGTCTGGGCACCTGACGGGCACCCCTACGTGCTTTCCCCATGGCCTGAGTATGCCTCGTCGCCGTCCGCGCGGCGCTCGGTACGGCACCAAACCATGGCGGCCCGACTCGTGCCCACAAACAGGTATGCCGCCCGCTCTTGGTGAGCGGGCGGCATACCTGGTGCCTTGCGGCGGAACTGGTGGAGCGGTCGATCAGTTGCCGATGCGGTAGCGGACGAAGGAGGTGACCTTCGTCCCGGCCTCGGCGAGGACCTTCTCGACGGTCTTCTTGGCGTCCTTGGCGAACGCCTGCTCGAGCAGGACGTTCTCCTTGAAGAAGCCGTTCACGCGACCCTCGACGATCTTCGGGAGGGCGGCTTCGGGCTTGCCCTCCTCCTTCGCGGTGGCCTCGGCGACGCGACGCTCGTTCTCGACCGTCTCGGCGTCGACCTCGTCACGGGTCAGCACGGTCGGGCTGAACGCCGCGATGTGCATGGCCACGTCACGCGCGATCTGCTCGTCGCCACCCTCGGCGCCGACGAGCACACCGATCTGTGCGGGCAGGTCGGGGCTGGTCTTGTGCAGGTAGGACACGACGACCGGGGCCTCGACGCGGGACACGCGCTTGACCTCGATCTTCTCGCCGATGGTCGCGTTGGCGTTGTCGAGCAGCTCCTGGACGGTCGAGCCGTCCTCGAGCGAGCTCTTGAGCAACGCGTCCGCGTCGGCCGCACCGGAGGCGACCGACTGGGCGAGGACCTGGGCAGCCAGGGCGATGAACTTCTCGCTCTTGGCCACGAAGTCGGTCTCGCACAGGACCTCGACGAGGGTGCCCACGCCGTCACCGGCCTGGGCAGCGACCAGTCCGTTGGACGTGGTGCGGCCCTCACGCTTGGTGACGCCCTTGAGGCCCTTCACACGAAGGATCTCGGTGGCCTTGTCACGGTCGCCGTCGGCCTCGTCGAGCGCCTTCTTGACGTCGAGCATGCCGGCGCCCGTGGACCCGCGCAGGGCCTTGATGTCAGCGGCGGTGTAGTTCGCCATAGGTGTTTCTCAGCTCATTTCTGGCAAGTGTGGACTGGCAATGTCAGCTGGCAAGGATGCGGACAGGTGGTGCTCAGGCCTTGGCGTCGGCCGGGGCCTCAGCAACGACCTCGGAAGCAGCCTCGGGAGCAGCGGTCTCCTCGGTGGCCGGCGCCTCGGGGGCGGCGGTCTCCTCGGTCGCGGCAGCAGCCTCGGGAGCAGCGGTCTCCTCGGCGACAGGCGCCTCGGTGGCCTCGGTGGCCTCGGTGGCCTCGGTGGCCTCGACGGTGGCAGCAGCCTCGACAGGTGCGTCGGTGGTTGCAGCGGTCGTGTCGGCGGCAGCGGTCGCGTCGGCGGCGGCGGTCTCGCCGGCCTCCGGAGCGGCAGCCTCAGCAGCCTGGGCAGCGTCGCCACCCAGCAGCTCGCGCTCCCACTCAGCCATCGGCTCGTCGCCGGCGACGACACCCTCGGCCTGCTCACCGGACTTGCCGGAGCTGCGGGCGATGAGGCCCTCGGCCACGGCGTCGGCGATGACGCGGGTCAGCAGGGTGACGGAGCGGATCGCGTCGTCGTTGCCGGGGATCTTGTAGTCGACCTCGTCGGGGTCGCAGTTGGTGTCGAGGATCGCGATGACCGGCAGGCCGAGCTTGCGGGCCTCGAAGACTGCGAGGTGCTCCTTCTTGGTGTCCACGATCCACACGGCCGAGGGAACCCGGGCCATGTTGCGGATACCGCCGAGGGTCTTCTCGAGCTTGTCCTTCTCCCGCTTGAAGATCAGGAGTTCCTTCTTGGTGAAGCCGGAGGCCGCCACGTTGTCGTAGTCGAGCTCCTCGAGCTCCTTGAGCCGGGTGAGGCGCTTGGAGATCGTGTTGAAGTTGGTGAGCATGCCACCGAGCCAGCGGTGGTTCACGTAGGGCATCCCGACCCGGGTCGCCTGCTCGGCGATGGGCTCCTGGGCCTGCTTCTTCGTGCCGACGAAGAGGATCGACCCACCGTGGGCGACCGTCTCCTTGACGAACTCGAAGGCGTTGTTGATGTAGGTCAACGACTGCTGCAGGTCGATGATGTAGATGCCATTGCGCTCGGTCATGATGAAGCGCTTCATCTTGGGGTTCCAGCGACGGGTCTGGTGCCCGAAGTGGACGCCGCTCTCGAGGAGCTGGCGCATGGTAACGACGGCCATGCCGTGTCTCCTTGTGTCGTTGTCAGTTGCGTCGGTATGCCGCGTAGGTGCGGCTACCTGCCTGGCGCCTGCTACGCACCCCACCGGCACTCTGGCCGGACTGCTGTGGTGCGCCCCTGTTCGGAGGTTTCCTCGTCACAGGTGAGAAGACGCGCGAATTAGGTCTGCGCGTGCGAACACACGTGGACCGCCGTCCATCGTACGTGCTCAGGGCGAGGATCGAGAAATCCGGTCGACCCCTCCCCCGGTGCACGTCTGGAGCACGGGAAATGCAGGCGACCATCGACGTTCGCCGTCGGTAGGTTGGTCCGTTGTGAGCAGCGTGAGCCGGATCGTCGACGTCGTCGCCCCGCCCCGGCTCGGGCGCAGCTTCCGCTGGCTGCTCGCCTCGTCGTGGGTGAGCAACATCGGCGACGGGATCGCGCTCGCCGCCGGTCCGCTCCTCGTGGCTTCCCAGACCCGCAACGCCGTGCTCGTGGCGTTGGCAGCGGTGCTGCAACGGCTGCCGTGGCTGCTGTTCGGGCTGTGGGCCGGGGCGGTGGCCGACCGCCTCGACCGTCGCCGCGTGGTCATCGTGGCCGACCTGCTGCGCGCGATCGTCGTGGCGCTGCTCTGCGTGACCATCGTGACCGGTCACGTGTCGATCGGCCTGGTCCTGGTGACGATGTTCGTCTACGGGGTGGCCGAGGTGTTCGCCGACACCACGACCGGCACCCTTCTGCCGATGCTGGTGGCCAAGCCCGACCTCGGCATCGGCAACGCGCGCCTCCAGGCGGGTTTTCTCACCGCCAACCAGCTCGTGGGACCACCGCTGGGCGCCTTCCTCTTCGCTGTGGGGATGGTCTGGCCGTTCGTCGTGCAGGTCGTCTGTGTCGGGTTCGGGGTGGTCCTGGTGGCGCGGATCGCCACGCCGCGCGGTGGCGTCCGTGGCGTGCCCGACACCCACGTCCGACGGGACATCGCCGACGGGCTGCGCTGGATCAGGGGTCATGCGCCCGTGCGCACCCTCGCGTTGGTGATCTTCGCGTTCAACATCACCTGGGGGGCCGCCTGGTCGGTCCTGGTGCTGTACTCCCTCGACCGGCTGCACATGGGCGAGGTCGGGTTCGGCCTCCTCACCACTGCAGCCGCCGCTGGCGGACTGGTCAGCACCGCGTGCTACGGCTGGCTCGAGCGCCGAGTCCCACTCGCCACCGTGATGCGCGGCTGTCTGCTTCTCGAGGTGCTGACCCACTTGGCCCTGGCAGTGACCACCGTCGGGTGGCTGGCGATCGCGATCATGGTGGTGTTCGGCGCCTACGCCTTCGTCTGGGGCACGGTGTCGCAGGCCGTCCGCCAGCGTGCCGTGCCCCAGGAGTTCCAGGGCCGGGTCGGCAGTGTCTACGTCGTGGGTCTGTTCCTCGGACTGGTGGTGGGTCAGGGTCTGGGCGGGGTCATCGCCGAGCAGTGGGGTCTGGCGGCGCCGTTCTGGTTCGCCTTCGTCGGGTCCGGGATCACTCTCGCCCTCGTCTGGCGCCAGCTCGGCCACATCGCCCACGTCGAGGCCGAGCCCGACGAGCCGGGCTAGCTCGACGAGTGTGGCTGGCCCAGGGTGCGGTCGACGAGCGACTGGACGGATGGGGCGAAGTGCCCGGCATACCGCCGCTGCACCTGCGGGATCTGCCAGTCGTCGCCGGTCACCATCTGGCGGCACCGGTAGGTCTCGCAGTGGCACCGCACGAGCATGTCCGGGTCGGCGCTGCTCGTGGCGTAGTCAACGGTGAGCTCCTCCCCCGCCGACAGGTCGCGGAAGGCCTCGAGGCCCGCGCCGTCCGCGCTCCACGCGAGGGTCGGGTCGCAGGAGTGGTTGAGCAGTTCCGCGTCGACGTCGACGCGCTCCCCGCGTGCGATCCCCTCGGTGGCGAACAGCCCACGCCCGGCGATGACGGACCCACGACGCTCGACGACCACGGGACGCAGGCTACGCCGCCGACCCAGCCGGGCGGCATACCCTCTCGCCATGGCCCGACCACCCGGCAAACCATCCCTGGCACCGTTCGGCACCACCATCTTCGCGGAGATGACTGCACTGGCGACCGAGCACGGCGCCGTGAACCTCGGTCAGGGCTTCCCGGACACCGACGGGCCGCGCGCGATGCTCGACGCGGCCAAGGCGGCCATCGACGGCGGGCGCAACCAGTACCCGCCCGGGCCCGGCGTCCCCGAGCTGCTCGACGCCATCGCGGTGCACCAGTCGCGCTTCTACGGCCTGACCGTTGACCCGCGCTCGGAGGTCCTGGTCACCGTCGGCGCCACCGAAGCCATTGCCGCGACGAGCCTCGCGCTGTGCGAGCCGGGCGACGAGGTGGTCACCTTCGAGCCCTACTACGACTCGTATGCCGCGTCGATCGCCTTGGCAGGTGCGGTGCGCCGGACCTCGGTGCTGCGGTTCCCAGACTTCGCCGTGGACGAGGAGTCGCTACGGGCGGCCTTCTCGTCGCGGACCCGGATGGTGCTGCTGAACACCCCGCACAATCCGACCGGGAAGGTGTTCACCCGCGCCGAGCTCGACCTGATCTGTTCTCTCGCAAGGGAGTTCGATGCGTGGGTGGTGACCGACGAGGTCTACGAACACCTGGTCTTCGACGGCGCCGCCCACGTGCCCGTCGCGACCCTGCCGGAGATGTGGGACCGCACCCTGACGATCTCGTCCTCCGGCAAGACGTTCTCGGCCACCGGCTGGAAAGTCGGCTGGGTGTCCGGACCGGCAGCGGCCGTCGCAGCGGTGCGCGCGGTCAAGCAGTTCCTCACCTTCGTTGGCTCGGGACCGTTCCAGCCCGCCGTGGCGGTCGCGCTCGGCCTCGACAACAGTGTGTATGCCGGGCTGTCCAGCTCACTGGAAGCCAAGCGCGACCTCCTCGTGGCGGGGCTGCAGTCAGCGGGACTGGAGGTGTCGGTGCCCGGCGGGACCTACTTCGTCGTCGCGGACGCTGCGCCACTCGGGGCCGTCGACGCACTCGCCTTCTGCCGCGAGCTGCCCGCTCGGGCCGGGGTCGTCGGCGTGCCGGTGTCGGTGTTCCACGACGACGTCGACGCCGCTCGGACGCTGGTGCGGTTCGCGTTCTGCAAGAAGGACGAGGTGCTTCGAGAGGCCGTCGAGCGGCTCAGTCGGCTCTAGCCCACACCGGATATCGGCACCTCTCGTCCACGGGGTCGGACGGCCGGCTGACGTTGTCCACAGTCGGCCTGCGTTCCCTGGGCCAGTGAGGTTCGGTCGGCCATGGTGGCTGGATGAACCCCGTTGCCGCACTCCTCCTGCCCTTGGCGGCCGTGCTGCTCGCGGGCACCGCCGTATCGGCGTCCCCTGACCACCGCGAACGGTCGGGGTCGTCGATGGTCCGGGGAGCGACCTTGCCGTCGGGTGCTTCGGCACAGCTGGTGCCTGCTGCGGTCCCGATCCTGCGTCCCCTGGAGGCCACCGGATCCCCCGCTCTGCGTGGCCGGTGGGCGTGGCCGCTGCGGCCGCAGCCGGCCGTCGTCCGTCCGTTCCTCCCGCCAGCGACGAAGTACGGCGCCGGGCACCGGGGAGTGGACCTGACGGGGTCGTCCGGGCAGGAGGTGCTCGCGGTCGAGGCAGGCACGGTGACCCACGTGGGCAGGATCGCCGGCCGCGGCACCGTGACGGTCCTGCACTCGTCGGGCATCCGGTCGACCTATGAGCCCGTGGACCCCCAGGTGTCGTCGGGCTCTCCGGTCGCCCGCGGGGCACCGCTCGGTCGGCTGGAAGGAAGCGGTTCGCACTGTGCCCCCGCCGTCTGCCTGCACCTTGGTGCAGTCCGCGGGGAGGTCTACCTCGACCCCATGATCTTCCTCATCGGGGGCCAGCGGGTGCGCCTGCTGCCGCTGGCGCCGGCGCGCACGGGGTAGGGCCTCCCGGTCAGGCGCCGGAGGGATAGGGCCAAGACTTGCAGCCACCGAGGTCAAGGGTCTGCTGGACCATGACGGGCGCTCGTTTGCCCTTTGCGGGGCACGTCCTGTGCTGGTGGCCCAGGCCGTGGCCGACCTCGTGGTTGACCTGGTAGATGCGGTAGCGGGCCACATCCGTGCCATAGCTGTCGTCGCCGAGGGCCCAACGGCGGAAGTTGAGCACCGAACGTTCACCGTTCCAGCAGGACACCTGCGAGAGGGTCCGCATCGGCGCGCACAGCTTGTCGGTCAGCCCGGGACTGGCGAGCGTGACCCGCACATCGACGTGGGCGCCCTTGGCGGCCTGCTGGGGCGTGACGTTGACGAAGCGGACGCCGTCGACCTTCTGCCATCCCTTGGGGTCGAGCAGGACGGACTGGATGGTCGAGCCCACCTCGGTCGGGTCGACGTCCAGACCACCTTCGATCTCCACGGTGTACTTGACGGTCCGCCCGGACGTCGCCACGGCAGCCTGGGGTACCGAGATGATGGTGATCTTGCCGGTGCCGTTCTGCGGGACGGCGACCGCGCCGGGTGTGGCTGTCTCGGTCGTCGACGAGCCGTCCTCGTTGTTCGGCGTACGGGTTGTCGTCGTCGTGGACGGGCTGACCACCGGAGTGACCCGCGACGCTGCACCCGCATTGACCGGCGTCAGGTCGCGATTGGTGAGCCGCACGGTCACGACGGCCACGAGGAGGAGGATGACGGCGCCTGCGATGGTGCGTCGAAGCCGCACCTGCCGACTGGTGCGTCGGCGGTGTCGAGGCGGCTTGCGGGTGACCCGCGAGTCCTCACTCACGCGCTTGGTCCTGCTCCTCTCGGGGACGGACCACCACGGGCCCGACGGTCGACTGTGGCGTCCATCTTCCCCCTTCCGCGAGCCTCGCGGGTCACGGCACGCCCGGGGACCCGGTCGCGGAGGGAGAAATCGGGGTCACGCACGAGGGTGAGCCTGACGGTAGGACTGCTTCAGCCGGTCGACGGAGACGTGCGTGTAGATCTGGGTCGTTGCCAGGGACGCGTGGCCGAGCAGCTCTTGGACGAGTCTCAGGTCGGCGCCGCCTTCGAGCAGGTGGGTTGCAGCGCTGTGGCGCAGCCCGTGCGGCCCGAGGTCCGGTGCGTTCGGAACGTGCTCGAGCAGGGTGTGCACCGCAGCCCGGATCTGTCGCGGGTCGACACGTCGGCCGCGACGCCCGAGCAGCAAGGCCGGCCCGCTACCCTCGCCGGCCACCTGGGGACGACCGAGCGTCAGCCACGCCACCACGGCCTCCCGCGCCGGCGCACCGAAAGGCACCGTTCGCTCCTTGCCGCCTTTGCCCATCACCCGAACGACCCCGCGACCGAGGTCGAGGTCGTCGATGTCGAGGGCTGTCAGCTCGCCAACCCGGATCCCGCTGGCGTACAACAGTTCCAGGGCCGCTCGGTCCCGCAGGTGCATGGAGTCCTGGTCGTCGCTCGCCACGGCGGCGATGTCCATCAGTGCCGTGGCGTCGGACTGCCGAAGCACTTCTGGGAGGTGGCCGGCGCGCTTGGGAGCGGCCAGCCGCAGCGAGGGGTCATGGTCGATCCGACCAGTCCGCGCCGCCCACCCGAGGAAGGTGCGCGCGGCGGCAGACCGCCGCGCGATCGTGGAACGAGCCGCCCCCGACTCCGCCTGAGCAGCCAGCCAGCCACGCAGCTCACGCAGCCCGACATCAGCGAGGTCGGTGATCCCACAGTCGGTTTCGAGGAAGTCCACGAGCCCTCGCAGGTCGCTGAGGTAGGCCCGAGTGGTGTGCTCCGACCGGCCCCGCTCGCTACGCAGGTGGCGCTCGAACGCTGCGAGCGTCTGCTCCGTGGACTGGCTCACGCCGCCACCGTCGCAAACGCGAAGGCGCGGCACAAGCCGCCACCCCGCAGGTCAGCGACGCACTGCCGGTTTGCGCCAGCCGTCGCCCTCGCGGAGCGCGAGACCAGCGACGTCGAGCGCGCCCAGTGCGCCACGGACCTCGTGGGCGCCAAGCCCGCACCGCCGGGCCAGGTCCTCGGCCGTCACCGCCTTGCGCGTCGGAAGCGCCGCGAGGACCGCCTGGTGGCTTGGTCCCAGGTCGTCCTCCGGCGTGGACGGCCCCTCCTTCCGAGGTGCCAGCTCACCGATCGGGCCAACCTCCTCGGCGACCTCGGCTGCGTCGGTGACCAGAGTGGCCCCGGCTCGAATGAGCTCATGACACCCTGCGGACACCGCCGAGGTGACCGGCCCGGGCACGGCGCACACGACCCTCAGGTGCTCCCCCGCCAGCCGCGCCGTGTTGCGTGAGCCGCTGCGCAGACCCGCCTCGACCACGACCGTGCCCTGGGTCAGGGTGGCGATGAGCCGGTTGCGGCTGAGGAAGCGCCACTTGGTGGGTGCGGATCCCGGCGGGACCTCGCTGACGACGAGCCCTGTCTCACGGATCCGCTCGAGCAGCCCCGCGTGGCCGCTGGGGTAGGGGCGTTCGATCCCTCCGGCGACGAAGGCGATGGTCACCCCGTCGACGGCAAGGGCGCCCTCGTGCGCGGCGCCGTCGATGCCGTAGGCAGCACCGGACACCACCGCGAAGTCGCGTTCGGCCAGACCGGCAGCAAGGTCCTTGGCCGTGTGGACGCCATAGCCGGTCGCGGCCCGCGCCCCGACGATGGAGACGCTGCGGCAGGCTGCCTCCCCCAGATCGGCAGGGCCCCGCACCCAGAGGCAGACGGGCGGGGCGGCGAGGTCGCCGAAGCCCAGCGGCCACTCGTCGTCACCGGGAATGACGATGCGGGCACCCAACCGCTCGGCGACCTGGAAGTCACGCTCGACGTCCAGCTCGGGAAGCCGCTCTGCCATCCGCGTGCTCGCAACGCTGTCGATGCCGATGCTCTGCAGCGCCTCCTCGGCGCCGACGGCCGCGATCCGCGCAGCGACCTCGCGGCCCCCGGGTTCGACGAGCCGCGCCCAGGCCACCCGCGCTGCCCGTTCCCCGCGAACCGCGGCCAGCGCCGTCATGCCGCCACCGGTCCCTGGTTGCGCAGCGTGAGCGCCGAGCCGAGGTCTTCCCGAACGGGGGTGTTCCGGCCGCCCAGGTCGGCCAGGGTCCACCCGACGCGCAGCACCCGGTCATAGCCCCTGAGCGTCAGCTGGGCCCGGTCGAGCGCCCGGTCGATGTCGACCGTGACGGACTTGGGAAGCCGCCACCGACCCCGTCGCAGCTGGGCACCGGGCACCTCGCTGTTGACCCGCCATGAGGTCGAGCTCCAGCGGGCTGCCTGGGCCTCCCTCGCAGCGCGTACCCGGGCGGCCACGACTGCGCTGCTCTCCCCGGTCAGACCAGCGAGTGACGACCGGGTCACCGCGGGCACCTGTACCTGCAGGTCAACCCGGTCGAGCAGTGGTCCTGACAGCCGGCCGATGTAGCCCCGTTTGGCCATCGGCGAGCACGCGCAACCCACACCCTTGCCGAAGCCAAGACCGCACGGGCACGGGTTGGCGGCCATCACCAGCTGGAAGCGGGCCGGGAACCGCACGGTGGCCCGTGCCCGCGCCACCACCACCTCACCGGACTCCAGGGGCTGTCGCAACGACTGCAGCGCGTCGGTCTTGAACTCGGGCGCCTCATCCAGGAACAGCACTCCGTGGTGCGCCTGGGAGATCGCCCCGGGCCGGACCGCGCTGCTGCCGCCACCGATGATGGCGGCCTGGGTGGCGCTGTGGTGCGGCGCCACGAAGGGCGGTAGGCCTTCGACGTCGAGCTCGGCAGCGGTCACGCCCAGCAGCGAGCGGACGGCCAGGACATCGATCGACTGCGCGCGGGTCAGCCGGGGCAGGATCGAGACGAGGCGTTCGGCGAGCATCGTCTTGCCCGAGCCTGGCGGCCCCAGCAGGAAGAGGTGGTGACCGCCGGCCGCGGCCAGCTCCAGCGCGGTCCGTGCCTCCTCCTGGCCGACGACGTCGGCGAGGTCCGGCGGGTCGGCGACCGCGAGTGCGGGCGCCATCGCCAGGTCCGGCACTCCCTGGCCCAGCGTCTCGGAACCTCCCGAGTAGGTCGCGATGAGGTCGGCGAGGTGGCGGACGGCGTGCACGCGGATGTCCGGCACCAGCCGTGCCTCGGCGGCGTTGGCCACCGGCACCACGACGTCCTGACAGCCTGCCCTCGCCGCAGCCAGGACCGCGGGCAGCACCCCGCGGACCTGGCGGACCGAACCGTCGAGCCCGAGCTCGCCGAGGTGGACGATGTCGCGGACCCGGTCGGGCGGCACCATCCCGAGCGCTGCCACCACCGCGACCGCAATGGGCAGGTCGAACCCGCTGCCGTTCTTGGGGATCGACGCCGGTGACAGGTTGACCGTGAGCCGGTCCTGGGCCAGCGACCGCCCGATGCTCGCCGCGGCGGCTTTGACCCGGTTGGGTGACTGCGCGCAGGCCGTGTCGGGCAACCCACCCAGCATGAACGCCGGAAGGCCTCCCGACAGATGGGCCTCCACCTCCACCACCGCCCCGGCGAGCCCCTCCAGCGTCACCGACCGGGTGCGCCCGAAGGTCATCCTCCGACCCCCTGGACGTGCCGGACCCGCGCCGGCCCCTCCACCGGGCGGAGGATGCCGATCACATCGATCCTGATCCGGCTGGGGTGCTCGTCGTGGGCCTGCAGCCACGCGGACGCCAGCCGCCGCAGCCGAGCCGTCTTGCGCCAGTCCACCGCCTCGACCGGGGTGCCGAAACGCTCGGACCGCCGGGTCTTGACCTCACAGAAGACGAGGCAGTCGCCGTCGCGCACCACGAGGTCGATCTCGCCACGCGCGCACCGCCAGTTGCGGTCGATCACGGCCAGACCGTGGTCGGTCAGGTAGCGCGCCGCCAGTCGTTCGCCGTACTCCCCCAACGTCCTGCGGGGATCTGTCTGGTCTGCCATGCGCCCCAGCCAAGCGCGGACCGCACCCGGTCAACAGCGGAGCCGCGGCGTCCTGTGGACGGTCACCGCGGCGCCCCACCGCCTGTGGGCGACCTGCGCCGATACGGCACGACACCCTGCCACCCGCGAGTGCCTAGAAACCCTGGCCCTTCGGCAGCTCGAGATCGGACTTGGCGAGCTCCTCGACATTGACGTCCTTGAACGTCACCACCCGGACCTGCTTGGCGAACCGCGCCGGCCGGTAGATGTCCCACACCCAGGCGTCGGCCATCGTGACGTCGAAGTAGACCTCCCCGCCGTCGGAACGCACCTTCACGTCGACGGAGTTGCACAGGTAGAAGCGACGCTCGGTCTCCACCACGTGGGAGAACAGCCCCACGACATCGCGGTACTCCCGATAGAGCTGCAGCTCCATCTCGCTCTCGTACTTCTCCAGGTCCTCTGAACTCATCGCGCACTCATCTCCACCTGCGTCTCATCGGGAGCTGTCTCTGCTCCCTGCCCTGCCCGATCGCCGAGACCAGTCCCATCATCTCCTGAGATGCCTGGCAGCCGCCATGACCTGCGGTGCAGGTCGGTGGCACCGAAGGCTTCCAGCGCCGCGAGGTGCTCCGGCGCGGCATACCCCTTGTTCTCTTCCCAGCCGTATGCCGGGTGGTCGGGGGCGGCGGCCACCATCAGCCCGTCACGCTCCACCTTGGCCAGCACCGAGGCAGCCGCGACCGACGAGCACTTGAGGTCGGCCTTGATCATCGTGGTGACGGGTGGGACGGCCGGTGCCGTGTCGGACGCGAAGGCGAAGAGCCCCACCTCGTCGGGTGCGGTGAGCCAGTCGTGGTTGCCGTCCAGGATCACCAGGTCGGGCACGACGTCGACGGCGGCGAGCGCACGGCACCCGGCCAGCCGCAGGGCGGCGATGATCCCGACCTCGTCGATCTCCTCCGGGGACGCGTGGCCCACGGCATACGTGAGGGCCCAACGTCTGATCCGCGGCACCATGGCGACCCGCGCCGCGGGCGTGAGCAGCTTGGAGTCCTTGACGCCGGTCGGGGCACTGCGACAGGTCTCGTCGATGAGGACCACACCGACGGTGACGGGGCCGGCCAGTGCCCCACGGCCCACCTCGTCCATCCCCGCGAGGATGCGGTGCCCGTCACGCTGGAGCTGGCGTTCGACCCGCAGGTTGGGCTTGCGGCTTCGTGCCGGTGGCGCCTGAGCCATCGCTCAGCCTGTCCCGGCCGGAGGGTCCGTGCCGCCCACCTCGCCGCTGCCCTCGCCGTCCGCGCCCCCGCCGGTCGCGCCCGTCGTGGGGCCGCCCTTCGGGGTCGGCGCATCGGCGCCGGCCGGGTTGGGTGCGGGCACGTTCGCGAAGGTGGCCGTCGGGTTGGACAGCCAGGTCAGGTGGTCCAACGGCCAGACCAGGGCGACGGCGCGGCCCACGATGAGTCGTTCGTCGACCGACCCCTGGCTGCCGTTGTTCTCCGGGCCGTCGTGGGCCCTGGAGTCGGCGGAGTTGGAGCGGTGGTCGCCCATCACCCACACCCGTCCGTTCGGCACGGTGATGTCGAAGTCCTGCTCACTCGCCGCGTCGCCGGGCTTGAGGTAGGGCTCCTTGATGGCCGTGCCGTTGATGGTGATCCGACCGCCCTCGTCGCAGCACACGACGTGGTCACCGGGGAGGCCGATGACCCGCTTGATCAGGTGGTTCTCGGCGTTGTCGGGCAGCAGCCCGACAAAGGTCAGCGTCTCGCTGACAACCGTCGCCAACGGTCCGCGCGGAACCGGCGCGGTCTCGTCGAGCCACTGGCCGGGGTCGGCGAACACGATGATGTCGCCGCGCTTGAGGTCGATCGGGCCCGGGGTCAGCTTGCTGACGATGACGCGGTCGTTAAGGACCAGGGTGTCCTCCATCGACCCGGACGGGATGTAGAACGCCTGGAGCAGCCAGGTCTTGACGATGAAGGACAGCACCAGGGCCATCCCCACGACGATCGCGAACTCCTTGACGGCAGCAAGCAGCACCGCCACGCCACCCACCGACTCGTCGTCGGCGTGGCGACCCTTGCGCGGCCCGGTCGACTCATCGGGTTCGTCAGGCAACGGCTGCGTGACAACCCGGGTGCGCTCTGGAGCGGACCGCCGATCCGGAGATTCCACGGGAGGCTCGGCCTCATTCCCTGGCTCGGAAGCGGACGCCTGCTCGGACTCTGACACCGACTCTGACTCTGACTCTGACTCTGACTCGGCGAGGGTCGGGGGGACGCCGGTGTCGTGCGCCTCGTCGGGAGTCAGGTGCTGGGTGGGCACGTCGAGCTCCGGCGCCAGCCACGCGGAGTCGCGGGTCGGCACATCGGTCGCGCCGTGCGAGGTCGCGCTGGGGCCCTGCGGCAGGTCGTGGCGCAGCCAGGCGGGGTCGGTGGTCCCCACGCGCTGGTCCTGGTTGCTGGCGTCGGCCCCAGCAGCCTCCGGGGCCTCGCCGTCATAGCTCAGCCACCCGGCGTCGCCGTCGGGAGCGCCGTCTCGAGCGCCGTCGCCTGCGCCATCCCGTGCGCCATCGCGGGCCCGGTCCCGGGCGCCGTCACGTGCGGTGTCGCTCACGGCTCACCGACCCGGGGGATGTCGGCCAGCGCCTCGGGGGTGTCGAAACCGCCCACCCTCGACAGCGGCCAGTAGGTCGCACTGGCGCGACCGATCACGTCGGACAGCCGCACCGTGCCACCGCCGGGGTCACCGAGGTGGGAGCGGGAGTCCGCGCTGTCGCTGCGGTGGTCGCCCATCACCCAGACCCGACCGGCGGGCACGGTGATGTCGAAGGTGAGCTCGCTCGGTTTGTCCCCCGGCAGGAGGTAGGGCTCGGACACCGGGGTGCCGTTGACGGTCAGTCGGGACTGGGCGTCGCAGCAGACGACCTTGTCGCCGGGCAGGCCGATGACCCGCTTGACGAAGTCCTGCTCACCAAGGTTGACGCCGACCAGCGAAGCCGCTCCGCCGAGGGCGCGGCCGATCAGCCCGTCGTCCTGATGCGGTTCGAGCTCGGCAGCGGCGAAGCTCGTCGTGCCGTCGAAGACGACGACGTCCCCGCGCCGGAGCGACTCGCCGGAGATGAGCTTGTTGACCAGGATCCGGTCCCCCGGCTCGATCGTCGGCTCCATCGACCCCGAGGGGACGTAGAAGGACTGCACGAGAAAACCCCGGACCAGCATCATCACCAGCAGGGAGACGCCGGCCAGCAGCAGCCACGAAGGGCCGCCGCGGGGGCGTTCCGACGCGGCCGCCGCATCAGTCTTGACTGGAGCGGCGGCCGGGTCCTGCTGGGGTGATTCCGGTCCGGGGTTCATCGCATCCGGAGCCTAACCCTCAGGGCTGTGCCGACGAGTGTCGGGACACCCTGAGGGACGCAGATGAGTCCGCCCTACTTGGCGGGGATGGTGTCGCGCTTTTCCTTGATCTTGGCAGCCTTGCCGCGCAGGTCGCGCAGGTAGTAGAGCTTGGCGCGACGGACGTCACCGCGGGTGACCAGCTCGATGTGGTCGATGACCGGGGTGTGCAGGGGGAAGGTGCGCTCGACACCGACGCCGAAGGAGACCTTGCGGACGGTGAACGTCTCACCCAGGCCACCACCGTGGCGCCGGATCACGACGCCCTTGAAGACCTGGACGCGGGAGCGGGTGCCCTCGATGACCTTGACGTGCACGTTGACGGTGTCACCGGCGCGGAAGGCCGGGATGTCGTCGCGGAGGGATGCCTGGTCGATCGCATCGAAACGCTGCATGGCGGTATCGCTTTCTTCTCGGCGCCACAGGTCGCCCAGGGTGTTGGTCGTGCGTGATGAATGGGGCGTGCAGTGCGCCGTGGTGCCTGACCTGCCGCGTGGCCTGATCGGTGCCTGGTCACTCCCCCTGTGGCAGGGGCGTGGGTCATGCGGGCGCGACTGGCCATTCTGCCACGAGCAGGGCCCCCGGCAGAAATCGCCGCAGACCCGCGTCCGAGGCGGCACCGCCGCCCTCGGTGAGGTATGCCGCGTGGTTGCCCACGCGGCATACCTCGGCGCTCGTGCGCAGCACGGCTCAGGCGGTCGCCGGGCGGCAGACGGCCGGGTCGATCCGGTCGGCCAGGCGGCGCTCGAACACTGCAGCGGCGCGCAAGGTCGTCGCGAGGGAACGGCGCACCGGCCGCCGAGCCGGACGGGTAGCGAGGCCGTCGTCGACGACGGGGGCGTCAGGCCGGGCCGACCGGGCCAGCGAGGCGCCTGCGTTGCTGTTGATGGTGAGGGCGATGTAGTCGCTCATGTCCTTCTCCCTTCAGGGTGCGGGTGGTGCTGGACGCCGACGGGTTCGTCAGCGCGTGTGTGACGTCGTGGCTGGTCCGGTGCTGGACCGCACGACGAGCTCGGTGGGGAGCACGATGCGGCGCTCGGTGTACTCGGGGTCGAGGAGCATGCGGCCGGCGATCCGCCCGCGCTCGGCGATGGGCTGGCGCACCGTCGTGAGACCCAGGTCGGCAGCAGCGGGCACGTCGTCGAACCCGACGAGGGACAGGTCGCGGCCCGGCGTGAGTCCGCGCTGCCGCATGGCGTCGAGCACGCCCAGGGCGAGCACGTCGCTGACGGCGATGATCGCCGTCGGGCGGTCCTGGCGGTCGAGCAGGTAGGCACCGGCAGCGCGGCCGGCCTCCACCGAGTTGTGGCCGGGGGGCGCCACGGTGTGCAGGCTGACGTCCGGACCGAGCCCTTCACGGAAGCCGTCGTAGCGGTCCCACGAGAACGACATCGAGCGGTGCTGCACGTCGTCCACCTCGACGACCCCCGCAGAGTCGACCTTGCTGTCGACGATGATGCCGACGCGGCGGTGCCCGAGCCGTCGGATGTACTCGCCGACCTCCCGGGCGGCAGCGCGCTCATCGATGAGCACGAGGCCGTCCATCCGTGGGTCCTTGTCGTCCGTGGCCACCATCCGCAGCCCTCGCTCGACGGCGATCTCCCGGGCCGGGTGGTCGATGTCGAGGCAGTAGGCCAGCACCCCGTCGATGACGGCTGCCCGCATGGCCTCGGCGCTTGCCTCGACCTCCTCCGGGCGGTCGCTGTCGAACGGCATCAGCGGGATGAGCAGCAGCCCGGTCTGGAACTGTTCGGCCACCTCGGCCAGCCCGGCCAGCATGCCGACCGAGTAGGGGTCGGAGAAGGCGTAGCTGAGCCGCTCGGTGAAGACCAGGCCGATGGCCCTGGCCCGCTGGGACCGCAGGCTGCGCGCGGCCGGGTTGGGACCGGCATACCCGAGGGCCTTGGCGGTCTCGAGCACACGCTGGCGCACAACGGCGGACAGCTGGTCGGGCTTGTTGTACGCGTTCGAGACGGTGGAGATGGAGACGCCAGCGGCTTCGGCGACGGACTTCAAGGTGACGTTTCCCATGGCTGGCTTCCCTTCTGCATCGATCTACTAAATCGTTCGAGTAAAACGATACAGAAGGAGTGCCGATCGGTCAAGCCTCTTTTCCGGGAGGCGCAGAAGAGGCGCGGGCAAAGGCTCTGGCGCCGGGCCCGAGGGCAGGCACTAGCGTGACGGGCGTGAGCATCGACCCCGGTTGGCCCGTCGCCGTCGCCCTGGTGGTCCTGCTCGCGATCGCGCTGGGCGCCCACCGGGTCAGCGGCTACGGCCTCGAGCGACCCGCGCTCGTCGCGGCCCTGCGCGCCATCGCCCAGCTCGGTGTCGCCGCCCTGCTCATCGCGGCGGTCATCGACCACCTCCTCCTGAGCATCGTGCTGGTCTGCGCGATGTTCGCGATGGGCGTCCTCACCACCAGTCGCCGCGTCGAGGCGCCGAACGCGTGGCGTTGGGCGGCGCTGGCCATGGCCGCCGGCGTGCTTCCAGTCGTCGCGGTCGTCCTGGTCACCGGCACCATCCCGGCCAAGGGCATCGCGCTCATCCCGATCGCCGGCATCATCGTCGGCAACGCGATGACGGCGCACACGCTCGTCGGGCGGCGGTCGTTCGCGGCGCTGCGCGAGGAGCACTCGCAGTACGAGGCGTGCCTGTCCCTGGGGCTGCTCCCCCACCAGGCGATCCGCGAGATCGTGCACCGTCGGGCGCCCGAAGCCCTGCTGCCAGGGCTCGACCAGGTCAAGACGACCGGGGTGGTGACCCTGCCGGGCGCCTTCATCGGCGTGATGCTGGGCGGCGGGACGCCCGTGCAGGCGGCGACGGCTCAGGTGCTGGTGCTGTTCGGGATCATGGCCGCCCAGACCGTGACCGTCGGCGTCGCCGAACACCTCGTCGCCGCCCGTCGACTGGCGCCCCGGGACCTGCTCACCTCGTTGAGGGACTGAGGCTGTGGGACCGCGGCGAGACCTGCGACCGATCGCGCTCGCCGGCGCTGTCGCGGTCGGGTCGGTAGCCCTGCTCTGGCTGGCCACGGTCAACGGCTGGCTGGGTCCGGACGTCGGTCGGGGTGACCGGTTCTGCGAGGCCGCCCGGGACGCGGTCGTGCTGCAGCCCGCGAACACGTTCAGCAACGCCGGCTTCGTCATCGCCGGCCTGGCCATCGCGTGGCGGGCGGGTGCGGTGCGCACCACGATCGCGTCGAACCCGCGTCTGGCCGCGGCCTACGGCGTGGTCGTCGTCCTGCTCGGCCCCGCAAGCGCCGCGATGCACGCGACCCAGAGCGCCCTCGGTGGACACCTCGACCTGCTCAGCATGTACCTCGTGGCCGGCTTCGCCGCCTCCTACGCCCTGACCCGCTGCCTACGGCGGGGAGACGCCTTCTTCGCGGCCACCTTCGTGGCAATCGTCGTCGTGTGCGAGCTGGTCGAACGGATCCCGGGGCACGTGCCGGTGGTCGACATCGCCGCCAACCTCGCCTTCGGGCTGTTCCTACTCGTGGCGCTCGCGGGTGAGGCGGTCCTGTGGCGGCGGGGTGAAGCGCGGCGCGAGGCTCGGTGGGGTTTCGCGTCGGCCGGAGCGCTGGCGCTGGCGTTCGCGATCTGGAACCTCGCCAAGGACGGGACGTCGTTCTGCCACCCGCACTCGCTGATCCAGGGCCACGCCGCGTGGCACCTGCTCTGTGCCGTGGCGGCCTACGCGCTGTACCGGCTCTACGCCAGCGAGCGCGTCGACGAAGGTGTCAGCGAACGGGTCGACGATCCAGTCAGCGACGCCGTTTGACCAGGTCCACGGTGCCGGGGAAGGCCCCCTCGCCCGGCTGCACGCGATAGCCCGCCTTGCGGTAGATCCGCAGGTTGCGGTCGCTGCGGCTCCCGGTGTTGAGCCAGTATGCCGCCGTGCCCGACGGCGCCTGCGCCTCCGCGAAGGCGAGCAGCGCCCGCCCCAGACCGCGGCCCTGCAGGTCGGGCGCGACCATCAGCCGCCCGATCTGCCAGGTCGTGGCGTCGTCGGGGTGGGCACGTCCGCGGACCGACGCGACCAGCCGTCCGGCGGAGCGCCACGTCCAGGTCTGCCACTCGGCCACGCCTGCGACGACCTCGTCGAGCGTCTCCTCCCCGGCGCCGAACATGCCGTAGCGCGCGATCTCGGCGACCCAGCAGGCCCGGGTGAGCACCATGAGCTCGGGGGCGTCGGCCGAGGTCGCGACGGAGGCGTCGAGGCCCTCGAGCCCTGCGCCGCCGACCGCTTGGGAGGGGTGCAGCAGGTCTGGGCGGCGAGCGGCCGTCCGCTCGAGCCGCTGCTGGTGCCGCCAGGCGGCGATGGCGCCGTGGTCGCCGGACAGCAGGACCGATGGCACCTCGCGCGCGACCCCGGGAGCGGACTCCCACGACGCGGGCTTGGTGTAGACCGGGTACTCGAGCAGGCCGTCCTCGTGCGACTCCTCGACGAGCGACTCGGCGTTGCCGATCACGCCGGGCAGCAGGCGCGCGACGGCCTCGACCATCGCCAGCACCGCGACCTCTCCCCCGTTGAGGACGTAGTCACCGAGCGAGATCACCGACACCTCGAGGCCGAGGTCGTCGGCGGCGTACTCATAGACGCGCTCGTCGATGCCCTCGTAGCGGCCGCAGGCAAACGTCAGCCACGGCTCGGCGGCGAGCTCGCGCGCCAGAGCCTGGCTGAACGGCATACCTCCAGGACCGGGGATGACCACGCGCGGGCGTCCGCCGTCTGCGGTTGAGGCGACCACGTGGTCGAGCGCCTCAGCCCAGGGCTGCGGCTTCATCACCATCCCGGCACCGCCGCCGTAGGGCGTGTCGTCGACGCTGCGGTGCCGGTCGTGGGCGAAGTCGCGCAGGTCGTGCACGCGAAGGTCGAGCAACCCGTCACGTCGCGCCTTGCCGATCAGCGAAAGGTCAAGCGGCGCAAGGTATTCGGGGAAGATGGAGACGACGTCGAGGATCACCGGGTCACGCAGCCGTCACTCGGCGTTGAGCTCGAGGAGCCCGGGAGGGGCGTCGACGACGACCCGTCCCGCAGCGATGTCCACCTCGGGGACGATCGCCTCGACGAACGGCACCAGCGCCTCCGAACCGTTCGTCAGGCGCAGCACGAGCTGGTCCTGGACTGCTCCGGTGTGCAGGCCGGTGACCTCGCCGAGAGCCGCACCCTGGGGGTCGACTGCCGCCAGTCCGACGAGCTCGTCCTCGTACCAGGCGTCGTCCTCGTCCTCCGCCGCGGCCTCCTCGGCGTCGATGAACAGCCGGGTGCCACGCAGCGACTCGGCGCCGGTGCGGTCCGGGATCTCCTCGAAGCCGAGCAGCCAGGTCTGCTGGTGCAGCCGAGCCGAGCGCAGCGTCAGCGACTTCGGTACCCCTGACCCGGCAACGGCCTGGGTCTCGTAGGTCACGCCCGGGACGTACCGCGCCTCGGGGTCGTCGGTGTGGGTCTGCACGGTCACCTCACCGTTCAGCCCGTGCGGCTTGCCGATGCGGGCGACGAGCAGTCTGGAGTCGGCAGGCATGGCATGAATCCTCTCAGGTCTCGGGAGTCCCTTGCGCCAGGCGGTCGAGGGCGGCGAGCGCACACCCCGGCCGCTCCAGCCAGACGAAGTGCCCAACACCCGGTTCCAGGTGCGCCCAGGCGTCGGGAATCCGGTCGGCCGTGGTCTGCGCTGCCTCGGTGGGCGGCATCGGGCTCTCCGCACCGGCCAGTACCCCGACAGGGACGGTGATCGATGCAAGCGCCTTCTCCAACCGAGGCAGCTGCACGACGAGGTCCTCCCAGAGACCGAGGTGTGCCGCCGACGAGACGGCGAGCGGCGGTCGGGGCGTCGCAGCCGCGGGTGTGGCGAAGTAGGACGGCCAGACGATGTCGAGCATCTCCTGCTCGTCGGCGTCGCTGGCGGTGCCGTCGGTGTCCTTGTCGTCCAGCTCCTGCGCGCGGGCCTGCAGGTGTTCCGGTACCCGCCGGATCATCTCCGCGCCGAACGCCTCGGCCCCGCCGTCGCCGACCGCGCCGAGCGGATCGATGCTCAGGACACCGAGCAGTCTCTCGGGTAGCGACGAAGCCGCGTGGAACGCCAGGTGGCCGCCCCAGCTGTGGCCCACCAGCCAGGCCCGCTCCCAGCCGAGACCGTCGAGGACCGAGGCGATGTCGGCCACCGCCTGGGCGACGGTGAAGGGTCCCTCAGTGGTCGAGGGCTCCAGACCCCGCTGCTGGAAGAACGCCACCTCATAGCCCGCTGCGAGCTCCTCGGCGAGGGGGTCGAGGTGGCCGTAGGACAGCCCGGGGCCGCCGTGCAGCAGCAGGACGGGAGCGCCGGCTCCCGCGCGCCAGCCACCGAGGTGTCCCGAGGGCGTCGGCACGGTGAAGGGAGTCCGATCCATGCGCGGAACGTACTCCCCGCGCACCCACGCGCGCAGCCGAAGGACCCGACCGCGCGGACCGGCCTAGCCCGGACGCGGACCGACCCGGACGGGCGTAGCCCAGACGCAGCCGGACGCGGACCGGACGCGACGAAGGGCCACCGGGAGACCCGGTGGCCCTTCGTGACGCGGTCTGCTCGGTCGGGAACCGTCAGCGCACGCGGTCGGTGTCGACGATGTCGACGCGGACGTTCTGACCGCCGGCCAGCGCACCCATGACGGTGCGCAGGGCGCTCGCGGTGCGACCGGAGCGACCGATCACGCGACCGAGGTCTTCGGGGTGGACCCGGACCTCGAGCACTTCACCACGGCGGAGCTCCTTGCGTCGCACGGCCACCTCGTCCTTGTGGTCGACGATGCCCTTGACGAGGTGCTCGAGCGCCTCTTCCAGCATGCTCAGGCCTCGGCCGAGCGGTCGGCATCCGCATCGACGCCCTCTGCTGCTGCGCCACCGGAGTCGGTGTCGGCAGCCACGGGGGCCTCGTCGGCCTTGGGCTCCTCGACCTTGGCCTCGTCAGCCTTCGCCTCGTCGGCCTTGGGCTCCTCGACCTTGGCCTCGACTTTGGCGGTCTCGGCCGGAGCCTCGTCAGCCTTCTTGGCGGCCTTCTTCTTCGGGGTGGTGGCCCCGTCGGCGCCGGCCTCGGACTTGCCCGCCGCGGCGATGGCCGCGTCGTACAGCTCCTTCTTGGACGGCTTGGCTTCCTTGACGCGCAGCGTGCCCTCGGTGCCGGGCTCGCCCTTGTACTTCTGCCAGTCACCGGTGATCTTGAGCAGTGCGGCGACGGCCTCGGTCGGCTGCGCGCCCTGGCCCAGCCAGTACTGCGCGCGGTCGGAGGCGATGTCGATGACCGAGGGCTCCTCGGTGGGGTGGTACTTGCCGATCTCCTCGATGGCCCGGCCATCGCGCTTGGCGCGCGAGTCCATGACGACGACGCGGTAGAACGGAGCATGGATCTTGCCCATGCGCTTCAGACGAATCTTGACGGCCACGGTGGTGGTGTCTCCTGTTTCTGTTGGTGAGCACGGCGAGACCCCGCAGGATTCGCGAGGGGTACCGGGGCTCGGTGTAGGCGTTCCAGCCAGGAGGCTCCGGTCTGGGACCGGGCCCGCGCCTGGACGGGTACAGCCGACCATTGTGCCAGACCCCGTTGGGTGCTCCCGACCACGATGGGGTGGCCTCCCGCACGGCACGACCAAGGCGCAGGGTATGCCGCGTGCTCACGCGCGCGCGGCGGCCGCCAGGACACGGTCGAGCGCAGAGGGCGTCGGCAGGTGGCCCAGCAGCTCCTGGATCTCGGCGAGCGCGTGCTCCCGGTGTTCGCCAGTGGTCGCCGGGTCGAGCGCCGCCTGCACCTGCCTGGCGAGGAAGTTCGGCTCGGTGCACAGGACCATCACGAAGGCGTCGAGCCCGTCCAGTCGCCCCGTTCCTCCTGCCGCGCGGTAGGCCGCGACGGTCTGGTGCACCGCGTCCTCGTCGACGACGGGTCCCTCGACGTGCCACTGGACCAGCACCGTCGCCAGCTCCCGTCCGCGGTCGGTCGGTCCGGCTTCCTCCCAGTCGATGACCCGCAGGGACCCGTCGGCACCCAGCAGGACGTTGTCGGGGTTCAGGTCCCGGTGCCCGACCACGAGGTGGGGAGCAGGCGGTCCTGCGGCGGCCACGAGCTCTGCATAGTGCTCCAGGTCGGCCAACCTCCCGGCGAGCGCGGCGACCCAGGGGTGGTCGCGACTGCGCTCGACCAGGTCCCGCCACACCGACGGCGACGGGGTCGTGAGGTACCACCGACTAGGCGTGGAGCCGATCGTCGGTGCGGCCGCGTGCAGTCTCCCCAGCAGGGTCCCCAATGGACCCGCCAGATCCGTGGCCGGTGCCGCGACTGGACGGCCGTCGACCCACCGGCTCACCCGGAGCTGGCCGCCACCGAGGGCGGCCGGCACGGGCACGGCATACCGCCCGGCTGCGTCCCCGAGGTGGACAGGCACCTCGAGCCCGGCCCGCGCGAAGTGGTCGAGGTAGCCGACCTCGCGTCGGAGGTCCTCCTCGTCGACCACCGCGAACGGCTGCTTGACCGCGAAGCTGTCCGGCCCCACGTCGAGGCGCCAGACCCTGCCCTCGGCACCGCGTCCCACCGGCGCCAGCGCGACCAGCCCATCACCCAGCCCGTAGGTGCGGCGGACCCACTCCCCCAGCTCGTCCACGCGGCATACCTCCGATCGGTCCGGGCTCACCAGGGGCTGGGTTCGAAGTCCTTGACGAAGCAGCCGTAGACGTCCTCGCCGGCCTCGCCGCGGACGATCGGGTCGTAGACACGGGCGGCGCCGTCGACGAGGTCGAGGGGGGCGTGCCAGCCCTCGGCCGCGATGCGCAGCTTCTCGTGGTGCGGGCGCTCGTCGGTGATCCAGCCGGTGTCGACGGCGGTCATCAGGATCCGGTCGGTCTCGAACATCTCGCCTGCGCTGGTGCGGGTCAGCATGTTGAGGGCGGCCTTGGCCATGTTGGTGTGCGGGTGGCCCGCCCCCTTGTAGCGGCGGGAGAACTGGCCCTCCATCGCGGACACGTTGACTACGTAGGCGCGGCGGGCACCGGCAGCCACCGCGGCCCGCATCGACGGCCGCAGCCGCGAGACGAGGATGAATGGGGCGGTCGCGTTGCACAGCTGCACCTCGAGCAGCTCGAGCGGGTCGACCTCTTCGACCTTCTGCGTCCACGAGTTGTTGACCTGGGTGTCGGGCAGCAGACCACCCGCGTCGACGGCAGTCCCGGCGAGGTGCGCCTCGAGGCTCGCGTGACCGGCTGACAGGGCCATCGAGGTCATCGACGCTGCCGAGCGCTGGGCCAGGGCCTGCGCCGCCTCCCGCTCGCTCTCACCCTCGTGGTGGGCGACCTTCTGCTCGCGCAGGGTGCCCAGCAGGTTGGCCGGGTGCGCCTCGCTGATCCGGTCGAAGGTCACCAGCTCGGGGAGCGCGACACCCGCCGGGAGCGGCACCGACTCGCCGTCGACGAGGTGGGAGTAGGAGCCGGGTGAGCGGCGCACCGTCTGGGCGGCGTTGTTGATGAGGATGTCGAGCGGACCTGCTGCGGCGACCTCGTCGGCGAGCGCGACGACTTGGGTGGGGTCACGCAGGTCGATGCCGACGACCTTGAGCCGGTGGATCCAGTTCGCCGAATCCTCTTGTGCCGCAAAGCGTCTCGCCGCATCGTGCGGGAACCGCGTGGTGATCGTGAGGTGCGCGCCGTCGCGCAGGAGCAGGAGGGCGATGTACATCCCGATCTTGGCTCGGCCGCCGGTGAGCAGGGCGCGCTTGCCCGTCAGGTCGGTGCGCTGCTCGCGCTTGGTGTGGCTGAGGGCGGCGCAGTCGGGACAGAGCCAGTGGTAGAACGCGTCGACAAGGGTGTACTCCGCCTTGCAGATGTAGCAGTTGCGCGGGTTGATGAGCTCGCCGGCGTGGGCACCCCGGGTGGTCGAGACGAGCGGGATGCCCTTGGTCTCGTCGTCGATCCGCATCGGGGAGCCGGTGGCGGTCTTGGCGATGATCGCGTCGTCGTGGTCGATCTCGGGCTGCTTCGCCTCGCGACGACGGGCCTTGCGCACCCGTTTGTACATCCGCCCGGTGGCCCGCTTGACGGTCTGGATGTCGGGGTGTTCGCCGTCGATCTCGGCGAGCTGCTCGAGCACCCGCAACGCCGTCGCGAGGTCGTCAGGGTCGATGCCGGGCCCGGGGTCGCGGTCGAGATCGGGGGCCGCGTCAGGTGTCAGGTGGTCGGCCTTGTCGTGAGCCATCAGCGGCTGCGCCAGGCGTCGGGGTCGGCAGCCAGGGCGGACACCCGTTCGGGCAGGTCGCCGGAGAGCACGTCGGCCAGGCTGGTCTCGTCGAGAACCGAACGCAGGCTCGCGCGCAGCGCCACCCACACGGTGGGCAGGTGCTCGGCAACCCCGTCGTATGCCGTCTCGTGCGGCCGCAGTCCCCTCACCTCCGCGAGTGGTCCGTCCACGGCGCGGAACACGTCGCCGAGCGAGATGTCCCTGGGCTCACGGGCGAGGGCGTAACCGCCGCGCGCCCCGCGGGTGCTCTTGACGAGGTCGGCGTTCTTGAGGTCCGCGACGATGGCCTCGAGGAACTTGCGCGGCAGGGTCTGCCGGTAGGACAGCGTCTCGACGCTCACGGGGCCGGCCGACAAGGTCGCCGACTCGGCGAGGATGAGCATGGCGCGGACCGCGTACTCAGTGCGCGCCGAGATGTCCACCCGCGCATTGTGTCGCACCCCGTGGCACCGTCGGCACTCGCCCGGGCACGGCGCGCCATCAGCCACGGCGCTGCGACGTGCAGTGGACGTCGCGGACGCGCCGGATCCCTGCGTGGCCGCTCAGGCACGACGGCGCCTGCACGTCGTACCTCCGCGCGCGGCCCACCCCTCCGGAGGCCGCGCGTCAGATGGCGAGCGCCGGGTGGAGCTCGGCCGCGTCCGGTCCCGTCGTCGCGCGGGCGTAGACGGTCTCGCCGTCCGCCAGACCCAGGGCGTCGGCCTCGGCCCGGGTGACCTGCGCCGCGAAGCGGACACCGGAGTCGGTGCGCAGGTCGATCCGCACCTCGAAGCCGAGCCGCACGACGCGCTCGACGACCGCCTCGACGACACCGGGCGACCCGCCGACACGGGCGTCCAGCGCCTCCGCACGCTCCCGGCTGCGGTCGAGGGCGATGTCGTGCGGACGTACCAGCTGGCCGCCGAGCCTGGCCACCGAACCCAGGAACGACATCACGAAGTCGTTGGCGGGGCGGTCGTAGAGGGTCACCGGATCACCCACCTGCTCGATCCGGCCCTTGTTGAGGACGGCGATCCGGTCGGCGACGTCGAGCGCCTCCTCCTGGTCGTGGGTGACCAGCACGGTCGTGACGTGGACCTCGTCGTGCAGTCGGCGCAGCCACTGCCGCAGGTCGGCGCGCACCTTGGCGTCGAGGGCTCCGAAGGGTTCGTCGAGGAGCAGCACCTCGGGGTCGACGGCGAGGGCACGGGCCAGAGCCATCCGCTGGCGCTGGCCGCCGGAGAGCTGGGCCGGGTAGCGGTGCTGGAACCCGTCGAGCCCGACGATCTCCAGCAGGTCGTCGACCTTGCGCGCGATCTCGGCCTTGGGGCGCTTGCGGATGGTCAGGCCGAAGGCGACGTTGTCGCGCACCGTCATGTGCTTGAAGGCGGCGTAGTGCTGGAAGACGAAACCGATGCCGCGCTTCTGCGGTGCCACCCCGGTCACGTCGCGGCCGCCGATGACGATGCGCCCGCCGTCGAGCTGCTCGAGTCCGGCGATCGAGCGCAGCAGCGTCGACTTGCCCGACCCGCTCGGCCCCAGCAGTGCGGTGAGCGAGCCCGCGGGGATGTCGAGGGTCACGTTGTCGAGGGCGGCGAAGTCCCCGTAGTTCTTGCGGGCGTCGACGACGGTGATCATGTGGTTCTCCTCTTGCGGTCGAGCGCAGTCATGCCGAGCAGCGTCACCACGGCCAGGCCCATCAGCAGGGTGGCCGCTGCGTAGGCGCCGTAGGTGTTGTGGTCGTCGATGTAGCGGGAGTGGACGAGCAGGGTGAGGGTCTGGGAGACCCCCGGGAAGCCGGAGCTGACCATGATGACCGCGCCGAACTCGCCCAGGGCGCGGGCGATGGTGAGGACGACGCCATAGGTCAGGCCCCAGCGGATCGCCGGCAGGGTGATCCGCCAGAACGTCTGCCAGGTGCTGGCGCCGAGGGTGGAGGCGGCCTGCTCCTGCTCGGTGCCGATCTCGTGCAGCACCGGCTCCACCTCGCGCACGACGAACGGCAGCGTGACGAACAGCGTCGCGATGACCATCCCCGGCAGACCGAAGATGACCTTGAACCCGAGCCGCTCGAGACCGCCGAACCAGCCGTCGGCTCCCCACAGCAGGATGAGCGAGACGCCCACGACGATCGGCGACACCGCGAACGGCAGGTCGACCACGGCCTGGATGACGCCGCGCCCGCGGAACCGGCCGCGCACCAACGCCAAGGCGGTCGCGACACCGAACAGCACGTTGAGCGGCACGACGATCGCCACGATCAGCAGCGACAGGTTGAGCGCGGAGATCGCCGCAGGGGTCCTGATCGACTCCAGGAACGCCCCGATGCCCTCGCCGAACGTGCGCACGAGGATGAGCACGATGGGCACGGCGATCAGCAGCACGAGGTAGCCGAGCGCGATGGTGCGCAGGCCCAGTCGGGCGCCCGTGGAGGTCTTCACTGGGCGTCCTCCTCGCGGCGCTGGCTGCGGCCGGCGAACACCCGCAGCACGAACAGGGTGACGAAGGCGATCGCCAGCAGTGCCACCGACACGGCGGCGGCGTTCAGGGGTCGGTCGATCTCGATCTGCTGCTGGATGTACTGCGAGGCCACCTGCGTCTTGCGCGGGATGTTGCCGCCGATGAGCACGACCGAGCCGTACTCCCCGATCGCCCGCGCGAACGCCAAGCCGGTGCCGCTGATCAGGGCCGGGGCCAGCGTCGGCAGGACGACCCGGCGGAAGGTGGTCCAGTTCGACGCGCCCAGCGACGCGGCGGCCTCCTCGACCTCGCGGTCGGCCTCGATGAGCACCGGCTGGACGGAGCGCACGACGAACGGCAGTGTGACGAACGCGAGCGCGACCCACAGTCCGGGCTGGGTGGCGTTGAGGTGCACGTGGATCGGGCTGTTCGGTCCGTAGAGCGACAGCAGCACGATGCTGGCGACGATCGTGGGCAGGGCGAACGGCAGATCGATCAGCGCGTTGACGATCCGCTTGCCGGGGAACTCGTCGCGCACCAGCACCCAGGCGATCAGGGTGCCCATGACGGCGTTCACCACGGCGACGAGGGCGGCGACCAGGACCGTCACGCGCAGGGAGGCCAGGGCGACAGGAGCCGTGACGGCGTCCCAGAAGCCGCCTACCCCGTCGCCGAGCGAGGTGACGGTGAGCGCGGCGAGCGGTAGCAGGACGAGCACGCTCAGCCACAGTCCGACCAGCCCGACCCCGAGGGGGCGGCCGAGCTGGGGCCTGCGACGAGAAGGATCAGGGCGCGGCGGCAGGGACGCCACCTCGGTGGTCGAGGTGTCGTCCCTGCGCACGCTTGCGGTGGTCGTGGTCATCTCCCTACGACGTCGCCTTGTCGTAGATGACCGCGATGGAGCCGGTGTCCTTCTTGAACAGCGTCCCGTCCACGGTCTTCCAGTCGCCCAGGTCGTCGATCGTCCAGAGCTTCTGGGGGGCCGGGAAGTCGGCCGCGAACTCCTTGGCCACCGCCGGGTCGACCGGTCGGAAGCCGGCGTGCGCCCACAGCTTCTGGGCCTCCGGCGTGAACAGGAAGTCGTTGAAGGCCTTGGCCTTGGCGAGGTTCTTGCTCCCGCTCAGCACGGCGGTGGGGTTCTCGATCTTGAACGTCGTCGGCGGGGTGACGTGCTCGACCGGGTCGCCGCTGCGCTCGGCGAAGAGGGCCTCGTTCTCATAGCTCAGCAGCACGTCGCCGGTCCCCTGCAGGAACGTCTCGGTCGCCTCGCGTCCTGACTTCGGCTGCACCTTGACGTGACCGGTCACGAGCTTCTCGATGTAGTCGAGACCCGCTTGCGGGTTCTTGCCGCCGTCGCTCTTCGCGGCATACGGAGCCAGCAGGTTCCACTTGGCACTGCCCGAGCTGAACGGGTTCGGGGTGACCACCTCGACGCCCGGCTTGAGCAGGTCGTCCCAGTCCTTGATCCCCTTGGGGTTGCCCTTGCGGACCACGATCGTGACGACCGAGCCGAACGGAATTCCCTTGTACTGGTTGGCATTCCAGTCCTTGGCGACCAGCCCTGCGTCGACGAGGCGGGTGATGTCCGGCTCAACCGAGAAGTTCACGAAGTCAGCCGTGGCACCTGCCGCCACCTTGCGCGACTGGTCGCCCGAAGCGCCGTAGGACTGCTGGAACTGCACGCCCTTGCCCGCCGCGGTCTTGTTGAACGCGGGGATCAGCTTGTCGAAGCCGACCTTCGGCACGGCATACGCATAGAGGTTGATGGTGCCGGTCTTGGCGGCGGCGTTCTCCGCGTCCGCGGCGGCACCGACCGTGTCACTGGCTCCCCCACCGGCACAGGCACTCATCACCATCGCGCCGACGGTCGCGGCGGCGGCCAGGGCGAGGCGGGGGTGACGGCGGGTCGACGTCATCGGGGGCTCCTTCGGTGCCTTGCGGCGCGGTGCGCAGGCTGCGCAACTCCTATGTGACAACTAGGAGTTTGGATAGCGTTTGGTTATCGGTCAAATAACATGACCTTATGTCTCGCATCGTGGAAAGGCCCGCCGGTATGCCGCCCGCGCCCCTGTCCACGCAGGTCCCGGGTGGGGCGGGGTTGCGGCGGGGGCGGGGTTGCGGCGGGGATGCGGCAGGGTGCCGCGGGGTCAGGAGAAGTCGCGGCCTCGGAGGACGACGTGCTCGGGTGCCGCGAGCGCCCGGATCTCACGCCGCGGGTCGGCGGCGTAGACGACGAGGTCCGCGTCCGCGCCTTCCTCCAGCCCGGGGCGGCCCAGCCATTCGCGGGCGCCCCAGGTCGCCGCAGACAACGCCTCGTCGGCGGACAGCCCGGCCTTGGTGAGCTCGAGCGCCTCGTCGGCCACCAGGCCGTGCCGCAGCGAGCCGCCGGCGTCGGTGCCGAGGTAGATGGGGATGCCGGCGTCGTGGGCCGCGCCGATGGTGGCGTAGCGGCGTTCGTGCAGCGCGAGCATCCGGCGGTGGTAGTCCGGGAACTTCTCCTGGGCGGGTTCGGCGAGGGCCGGGAACGTCGCGATGTTGACCAGGGTGGGGACGATCGCGATCTGTTGCTCCGCGAACTGGGCGATGGTCTCGGCCTCCAGCCCCGTGGCGTGCTCGATGCAGTCGGTGCCGGCCGCGGCGAAGTCGTAGAGCGACGCCTCGCCGAAGCAGTGCGCCGTGACCCGGGCACCCTCCTCGTGGGCGGCGGCAATCGCATCCGTCAGCACGTCGACCGGCCAGCAGGGCGTGAGGTCGCGGGCGTCACGGTCGATCCAGTCCCCCACGAGCTTGACCCAGCCGTCGCCGGCGCGGGCCTCCAGCCGGACCCGCTCGACCAGCTGGTCGGGCTCGATCTCGTGGGCGAAGTTGCGGATGTAGCGGCGGGTCCGCGCGATGTGGCGCCCGGCCCGGATGACCTTGGGCAGGTCGTCACGCTCGTCGATCCACCGGGTGTCGGCGGGCGACCCGGCATCGCGGATGAGCAGCGTGCCGGCTTCGCGGTCGGCCAGAGCCTGGGCTTCTGAGGTCGCGTCGTCCACCGCACCGTGGGCGTCCAGCCCCACGTGGCAGTGGGCGTCGACCAGGCCCGGGAGCACGTAGCCGCGGATCACCTGGACGTCGTCGCCGCTCGCAGTCGGCCGTTCGAAGGTCAGCCTCCCGCCGACCACCCACGCCTCGGGACGCACGTCCTCGGGCCCGACCAGGACCTCACCCTGCAGGTGCAGCACCGTTGCCATGGACCGACCCTAGCGACCGATCCAGCCGCGGAACCGGATGGCGCTCAGGCGGGCTCGGTCAGCGGATGGATGAACAGGCGCAACGCCTCGACGACGATCTCGGGCGCGTCGGTGTGGACCCAGTGCGTCGCGCCCTTGACGGTCAGCTGGCGCACCTTGGGGAACAGCGCCCGCATCGCCGGCAGGTCCTCGTCGGTGATGTAGGTCGACTCCGAGCCGGCGATCCACAGGACCGGTCCGGTGAACGGCGGCAGCTGCGCGGCCGACTCGGGCCACGCTGCGATCACCGAGTCCGTCCCCGTGGCGGCGTCTGCGGCGAACAGGTCGAGGTTGGCCTGCCAGCGCCACGAGTCGCCGTCGCGGCGCAGGTTCTGCAGCAGGAAGGCCTTCACCCCTGGGTTCGGCTCCTCGAACCGCGCCTCCGCGTCGCCCCGGTTGGTCAGCTCGGCCAACGGGAGGTGCTGCATCTCCTCGATGTAGCCGCTGAACCGCTCGAGGCTGCCGTAGCTCTTGGGCGCGATGTCGACGACGACGAGCCGGGACACCAGCTCGGGGTGCTGGAGCGCAAGCAGCATCGCGGTCTTGCCACCCAGGGAGTGGCCCACGACGACCCACGACGCGTCAGCGTCGATGCCGCGCAGCGTGTCGGCGACTGACGCGGCATACCCCTCGAAGGAGAACTCCTGCGACCACGGCGACCGGCCGTGGTCCGGGAGGTCGACCACGGTGCTGCGCGCACCCGTGCCGTCCGGACCGGCGAGCGCCTTGGCGATCTGGGACCAGTTGCGTCCCTGTCCGAAAAGCCCGTGCAGAAAGGCGATTCGCGGTCCGGCAGTGCCGACCGAGAGCGTGTGCAGCGGCGCCGCGCCACTCACCTTCCGAGGAACTTCTCGAAGCCTGCGGGCAGCTGGTTGGGGTCGAGGTCAGCAGGTATGCCGCCGTCCCCGGCGCCGGCACCGCCACCACCGAACGCCGCGCCACCGCCACTCGGCTTCGCGGCCGTGCCCTTCTCGAGAGCCGCCCGCTCCTCGGCCGCCCGCTTGGCGGGGTTGCCGGACTTGGACTTCTTGCGCTGCTGCGCCTGCTGTCGGCCCTTCTTGCCGCCACCCATCCCGGGCATGCCCGGCATCCCGGGGATGTTGCCGCCGCGGGCGAGCTGCTTCATCATCTTCTGCGCCTCGGTGAACCGCTCGAGCAGCCCGTTGACCTCGGACACCTGCACGCCGGAACCCTTGGCGATGCGCAGCCGGCGCGACCCGTTGATCTGCTTGGAGTGAGTGCGCTCGAACGGCGTCATCGACCGGACCATCGCCTCGATGCGGTCGAACTCGCGCGGGTCGAGGTTGTCCAGCTGGGCCTTCATCTGGCCCATGCCCGGCATCATCCCGAGCATCGCCTTCATGCCGCCCATCTTCTTCAGCGCCGACATCTGCTGCAGGAAGTCGTCGAAGGTGAAGTCCTCCTCGGCGAGGAACTTGCGGTGCATCTCCTGCGCCTGGCTGGCGTCGAACGCCTTCTCGGCCTGCTCGATGAGGGTGAGCACGTCACCCATGTCGAGGATGCGCGAGGCCATCCGGTCGGGGTGGAAGACCTCGAAGTCCTTCACGCCTTCACCGGTGCTGGCGAACATGATCGGGCGGCCGGTGACCGACGCGACCGACAGAGCAGCGCCACCGCGGGCGTCACCGTCGAGCTTGGACAGGACCACACCGGTGAAGTCGACGCCCTCCTGGAACGCGAGCGCCGTGTCGACCGCGGCCTGGCCGATCATCGCGTCGATGACGAACAGGACCTCGTCGGGTGAGATGGCGGCGCGGATGTCGGCGGCCTGCTGCATGAGGTTCTCGTCGACGGCCAGCCGACCGGCGGTGTCGACGATGACGACGTCGTGCTGGGCACGGCGGGCCTGCTCGATGCCCGCGCGGGACACCGCGACCGGGTCACCGAAGGACTTGGTGCCCTCCCCCGTCGGCCCGACGGCGTCGTGGCCGCCGATGTTGCCGCGCTCGGGGGCGTAGACCGGGATGCCGGCGCGCTCGCCGACGACCTCGAGCTGGGTCACGGCGTTGGGGCGCTGCAGGTCGGCGGCGACGAGGATCGGGGTGTGGCCCTGCTCCTTCAGCCAGCGCCCGAGCTTGCCGGCGAGGGTCGTCTTGCCCGCACCCTGGAGGCCGGCGAGCATGATGACGGTGGGCGGGTTCTTGGCGAACACGATGGTCCGGGTCGCCCCACCGAGGATGTCGACGAGCTCCTCGTTGACGATCTTGACGACCTGC
Organism: Pedococcus bigeumensis; assembly: GCF_006438965.1. Lineage (GTDB taxonomy): Bacteria > Actinomycetota > Actinomycetes > Actinomycetales > Dermatophilaceae > Pedococcus > Pedococcus bigeumensis_A. Next base: position 391,571 of record NZ_RCZM01000004.1, on the reverse strand, counting down.
TGCGCCGGGTTCAGCGCACCCGAGACCTCCGCACCCATGGCGCGCTCGCGCACGGCGTGGGTGAACTTCTTGACCACGGGCAACGAGACGTCCGCGTCGAGCAGCGCGAGCCGGATGTCGCGGATCGTCGCGTTGACGTCGGACTCGGACAGTCGCCCCTTGCCCCGCAGGTTCTTGAAGGTGGCTGTCAGGCGGTCGGAGAGTGAGGTGAACACGCGCCCAAGGTTAATCGAACCCGCGTCGTGTGCCTGACGCGCCGCCCGAGCGCCGTCTCAAGCACACGCCCTGCCTCAGGCGGGCGCGGCGCCGTCGCAGGTGTCGATCACCATGGACACCGTCTGCGCGACCTTGGCCGGCGACAGGAGGCGACCACCGAACTCGGTGAGGTAGAACGTGTCCAGGGTCTGACCGGCATACGTGGCGATGTGTGCGGAGCGCACCGAGAGGCCCGCCTTGGCGAACCCCAAGCCGAGCTCGTGGAGCAGGCCCTGGCGGTCCTGGGCGCGCACCTCGATCACGGTCGCCTCCTCGGAGGCGTGCGGGACCACGAGCGCTCGCGCCTGCCCGGGCGACCCCGTGGCGGACTCGCCGCTGGGTCGCGCGGCGAACGCCCGGCGGCGTTCCAGCAACCCCAACGGGCCTCGGTCGCCTTGGGCGAGCCGCTCCAGCCCGCGCACGATCCGCTCCTCCTGCGGCGGCTCACCGCTGGGGCTCTCCACGTGCCACTCGTTGGCCGCGACGCCGTCGATGGTGCGCAGGATCGCGGTGCGGACGACCAGCCCGTATGCCGCGAGCAGGCCTGCCGTGTCGGCGAACAGTCCCAGCCGGTCGCGGTCGAAGACGTCGATGCGGTAGGACCCGCCCTGGGGACGGACGATGACCCGCGGATCCCCCGCGGCGACCGCCTGGAGGTCCGCCTCGTCGACGGTCGCGGTCTCTGCCGGCGGTGGCACACTGCCTTCTTCCCAGCCCTTGCGGGCTCCATCGGCGAGCTGGCTCAGCAGGGTCGCCCGCCAGTCGGTCCAGGCGAGCGGGCCGGCGGCACTCGCGTCGGCCTCGGTGAGGGCCACGAGCAGGTCGAACACGTCGCGCGACCCGTTGACGGCGGCTCGCGCTGCGGTGACGGTGCCGGCGTCCTGGTGGTCACGACGGGTGGCCAGATCCATCAGGGTGAGGTGCTCGCGGACCAAGGTGGTGACGACATCGACGTCGGCGGCGGGGTAGCCCAGCCGGATGGCGATCGCCCTCGCCAGCGGGGCGCCTGTTGCCGAGTGGTCGTGTGCGCCACGGATCTTGCCGATGTCGTGCAACAGGGCCGCGAGCAGCAGCAGGTCGGCGCGGGTGACCGAGCGCACCAGTCCCCCGGCGAGCACCACGGTCTCGATGAGGTGCCGGTCCACCGTGTGGCGGTGGACCGCACTGCGCTGCGGACGGGAACGCACCGCGGCCCACTCCGGCAGCCAGCGGTCGATGATGCCGGCCTGGTCCAGCCCCTCCCAGACGCCGATCAGGCCGGGTCCGGTGGCCAGGAGGTCGGCGAACAGGTCACGGGCGATCAGCGGCCACGGGTCCGGCAGCGTCGGCGCCTGGCCGGCGAGGTTGGCCAGCGTCGTCGGGGCGATGGGCAGGTTGTTGCGCGCGGCGACGACGGCGGCGCGCAACGGCAGGAGCGCGTCGGTCGACAGGGTGCTGCGAGGCCCGAGGACCACCTCACCGTCGTGCTCGAACATGCCGAAACCGAGCGGGTTGAGCTGGGGCCGTCGGGGGCCTACCCGCAGGGTGCGGGCGCGCTGCGACTGGCCGGCCCGACGGACGGTGCCGTCGAGGGCGTAGGCGATGGTGCGACCCGCGTCGGCGACCGCCGTCATCATCTCGTCGGAGTCGCTGTGGCCGAGCAGCGCGGCGACGGCATCGTGGTCCTCCCGGGTGAGCCGGTCGCGGCCGCGTCCCGTGACGACGTGGACCGCGTCACGGGCGTCGAGCAGGGTCTGGTGCGCTTCGTCGACCCCCACGTGGGGGCGGTCGGTGAGCCAGGCGGCCACGAGGGCGCCGAGCACCGTCATGTCGCGGAGCCCGCCGTGCGCCTCCTTGAGGTCCGGTTCGAGGCTCTGGGCCAGCTCGCCGTGCCGGGCGTGCCGCGCCTTGAGGCTGTCGACGAGCTGGGGCAGCCGGCGGCGGGCGTTGCCGCGCCAGTCGTGCGAGACCGTCGACCGGGCGGCAGCCACGACCTCGGGGTCGCCCGCCACGCACTGCAGGTCGAGCAGGCCAACGGCGACAGCCAGGTCGCCCGAGGCCACGGTGCGGCACTGGTTGACCGTGCGGACGGCGTGGTCGAGCTTGACCCCGGCGTCCCAGACGGGGTACCAGACCCGGTCGGCCAGTCCGCGCAGGTCGTCGCCGCTGAGCGAGCGCCCGTAGTGCAGCAGCACGAGGTCGACGTCGCTGAGCGGGCCGGCATCACCCCGGGCGAGGCTGCCGACCGAGGCCAGCGCGATGCCCTCAGCGGAGCGACCGTCCAGGGCCACCTTCCAGACGTCGCTCAGCCAGCCCCGGGTCAGGGTCGCGATGGCTTCGCGGCGGGCCTGACCGGCCCCGGGGGCGTCGAAGCCCCTGGCCCCCGCCAGGTCGAGGCGGCGTGCCGCCAGGTCGCTCTGCTCGATCGTCACGTGCCCACCGTGCCCTTCCGACGTTTCCGAACGTGAGCCGTCGTGTTACGCCCGTGTTAGACGTATGCCGCGTGGCCGCCCCTGCGCACGCCGAGCCCTCCCGCCGGCTCGCCTACCTCAGGCCCGTTGGTAGCGAAACTTCCGGATATCCGGAAGTTTCGCTACCAACAGAAACTCCCAGGCGCCCGCGTCGGCCCGGGCAACGCGCGATGGCGCCCGGCCCCGCGAACGGGACCGGGCGCCATACCCAGTGCTTGGTTTGCCTCAGAGGGCGTCGACGCCGCGCTCTCCGGTGCGGACCCGGACGACGTCCTCGACGGGCACCGTCCAGATCTTGCCGTCACCGATCCGGCCGGTCTGGGCGCCCTTCAGGATGACGTCGGCCACCGAGGTGGCGTCGATGTCGTCGACGAGGACCTCGACGCGGACCTTGGGCACGAAGTCGACGGTGTATTCAGCACCACGGTAGACCTCGCTGTGGCCGCGCTGCCGACCGTAGCCGGACGCCTCGCTGACGGTCATGCCCGAGATTCCGTAGGCCTCCAGGGCCTCCTTCACCTCGTCGAGCTGGTGGGGCTTGATGATCGCGGTCACGAGTTTCATGCCGATGCTCCCTCATGGGTCTTGGCAGGCTTGCCGGACGACGCGGTCGAGACTGCACCAGGTGAGCCGAAGCGTCCACCCGTCAGGCCACTCAGGTCGTACGCGCTCTCAGCGTGCTCGGAGAGGTCGACACCCTGCGACTCCTGCGTGTCGTCGACCCGGAAGCCGATGGTCTTGTGGATGGCCAGGCCGATCAGGTACGTCATGACGAAGGAGAAGACCATGACGGTGAGGGCGCCGGTGACCTGGGCCCCGAGCTGGGAGAACCCGCCGCCGTAGAACACGCCCTCGTTGACGTCCAGGCCGGCAGCACCGGTCGGGCTGCCCTTGGTGGCCAGCAGGCCGATGAGCAGGGTTCCGATGAGACCACCGACGAGGTGGACACCCACGACGTCGAGGCTGTCGTCGAAGCCGAACCGGAACTTCAGGCCCACCGCGAGGGCACACCCGGCGCCGGCGACGAGGCCGACGATCAGGGCGCCGATCGGGGAGACCGTGGCACAGGCCGGGGTGATGGCGACCAGGCCTGCGACGACGCCGGAGGCGGCACCGAGGGAGGTGGGGTGACCGTCGCGGACCTTTTCCACGATCAGCCAGCCGAGCATCGCGGTGCAGGTCGCCGCCAGGGTGTTGACCCAGACGCCTGCAGCCTGCGTGCCGGCGCCGAGGGCCGAGCCCGCGTTGAAGCCGAACCAGCCGAACCACAGGATGCCCGCGCCGATCATGACCAGCGTCAGGTTGTGCGGACGCATGGGCTCCTTGGCGAACCCGATGCGCTTGCCGAGCACGATGGCCAGGGCCAGGCCGGCCGCACCAGCGTTGATGTGGATTGCGGTTCCACCCGCGAAGTCATAGGCACCGGCGCCGCCGAACAGCAGCCCGTCTGCCTTGTTGGCGATCCAGCCACCGGTCTCGGCGGCGTACCCGCTGAACGCGAACACCCAGTGGGCCGCGGGGAAGTAGACGAGGGTTGCCCACACGACGGTGAAGACGGTCCAGGCGGTGAACTTGGCGCGGTCTGCGATCGCACCGGACACCAGCGCGACGGCGATGATGGCGAAGACGACCTGGAAGGCCACGAAGGCCGGGGCGGGGATGCCACCGGCTGCTGCGGTTCCGGCGGCTGCGTCAGCCGGCACGTAGCCGTAGATCTGGTCGAGAATTCCCTTCAGTCCGAAATGCGTGAAGGGGTTGCCCACGATGCCGCCGCCCACATCGGGACCGAAGGTCTCGCTGTAACCCCAGAGGATCCACACTGTGCCGACCGTGCCCATGGTGATGAAGCTCATCATCATCATGTTCAGCACGCTCTTGGTCCGAACCATGCCTCCGTAGAAGAGGGCGAGGCCCGGTGTCATGAACAGCACCAGGGCCGCCGCAGCAAGGACCCAGGCGGTGTTCCCGCTGTCGGTGAACGGCACGTCGGCCGCCACGAAAGTTATAGCGCTCATGCGGAGAACCATGCCGTCGGCGGATTTCGGCGAACGCCGCTCCGTGTTACGGGAGTGTTAGCGGATCTGCGTATCGGTAAGGATCAGGTAACGCGCTGGTCAGCGTCTCGCATCCTGGACCCTCCGACCCCGAGGTGGATCCTGTCACGGCGGAGGACAGGCGGAGGACAGGCGGAGGACAGGCGGAGGACCGGCGGAGGTAGCCGCCGGCTATCCGGCCCTGGCGAGGTAGCGCTCCCCCATCGAGGTGAGCACGTCGTCCTCCAGCAGCCGGCCGAGCTGGGCCAGAGCCTGCGCCTGGGTGCGGAGGGCATCCCACTGGCCGTCCTCGACGAGGACGTCGCACAGCAGCACACGCAGGTCGGGGGCCACGGGCCGACCCGTCCGTTCGCAGGCGTCGATGGCTTCGCCGAGCAGGATGGCCGCGGTCGGCGCGTCACCGCCCTGCCACAACACGATCGACTCCACCTCCGCGAGCGCTACCCGCAGCTCCACGGTGACGTGGAGGTCCACCAGGCGCCGAGCCCGCTCGAGGACGTCTGCCGTGCGCGGGTCCTCGGTCGCCACCATGGCACGCGCGGCCAGCACCGCCGCCTCGGCCGCCCACCCGGTGTCCCCCGCCTGCTCGTAGAGGTGCGACGCCCGCAGGACCATGACCGGGCCCTCGTCCTCGGGCGCGACCTGGGCCAGACCCATCAGACCGCTCGCGGCGTGGGCCGGCTCACCCAGGGACTGCAGCTGTTCGACGTAGCCGCGCCCCGCAGCCAGCGCATCGGGATCGCCGACCAGCACCTCGACCGGGACCATCGCCAGCTGGCAGCGCAGGGTCTCGACCTCGTCGCCGGAGGCGGTCGCGGCCGTGAGGGCGTCCGCGAGCACGTGCCCCGCGGCAGGATGCCCGGCCCCGAACAGCACTTGTCCGAGCCGCCGGTCCAGCACCGCGTGCATCCGGTGCTCGGCCTCGTCGCGGCCGGGGAGCAGGTCCGCCCGGGCCTCGCCCCAGCCGTGCACGAGGTGGTCCATCCGGATGGGGTCGTGGGCGTCGGCCGCCTCCAGGAGTGCGTCGTGGAAACCCGCGATGTCGGTGGGCAGTGGCACCCGCGCCTCGGCGAGTACGGCGGCGGGCAGCTGGCCTTGGTCGGACTCCACGACGCCGACCCTAGCGCCGGACGTGGGACTCTCCCTCCGCCGTTCTTCGGAGATCCACCGGCTGGAAGGCGATCGACACGGGGTGGCCGATGGAGCAGTCTCAGGGCAACGGACGGCCGGGTATGCCGCGTGCGCGCCCCGGTCAGAACGCCGAGATCGAGGCGGGGGCGCGTTGCGGGCGGCTGAGTCCGCGGATCACTGCCGTCTGGCCGTGGCGGCGGACCGCGACCCCGGTGAGCAGGCCGACGACGGAGGAGATGACGTGGTCGGAGTAGCTCGGTGTCTCTAGGCCCACGCTGGCGGCCAGGTCGTCACCGTGCACGACGAGCTCCATCATCCGGGTCGTCAGGAAGTCCTCGGTCGTCAGGGACCAGCCCTGCCACGGGATGAAGATCGTGTCGGGGTCGCGGGGTGCCTCGAACAGGGCTGGGAGCTCAGCGGCCCACTCGTCGGCCAGCTCCAGCACGACGTCGGGGCCGACCTGGGCGCCGTCGTTCTCACCCTCGCGGATCGACACGTTGGCTCGTCGTCGGGCCCTGCCTCGACCCAGGCAGCGCGGGAGTAGTGCTCCTGGAGCGCGATCGGCGGGGCCTCGTCCGGGGCGGCCCGCAGGCCACGCGCGGTGTTGCCTGCCTGCTTGAGGAGGTGGAAGGTCAGCCCGCCGACGGTCATCCCAGCGCAGGCGCTCTCGGCGTCCCAGGTCGCACGGACCTCGGGTCGGGCGGCCAGCTCGCGGGACAGGTCGAACGCCGACAGGAACGCGGTCATGTGTTCGGCTCTGCTCACCCGACCGACCCTACCCAGCCTCCCCGACAGGACTAGGTCGCCCGCCAGATCGCCCCGAGCGTCGGGTCTTTGAAGGATCTGCCACGTCAGGGCGTGGCGGATCCTTCAAAGACTCGCGAGTCAGGACTGGCTGCAGCATCGCCCGCACCGCCTCCTTCTCCGCCGTCGTCGCCCCCGCGGAGGCGGACGAGGCGCGAACGCAACCACGCGGCATACCGCTCGAGCGGGAGGAAGGCGAGCATCATCACGAGGTGCGGCCAGAAGGCGATGGTGATCGCGGCATAGGTCATGGCGTGGAAGACGAACCAGCCGCCCACGACCCGGCGGCGCCACTTCTCGGACAGCACGAAGATGACCGGTGAGGTGAGCTCGGCGCCCATCAGCACCCACTGGAACCAGTGCAGCGTCCACGGCACCTCGAGCAGCCACTGCGCCATCGGCGAACCCCGCCGGACCACGGCCCGCACCATGGTCGCGGAGTTGACCCAGTCCCAGCCGCCGAACCGGACCTTGGCCCAGGACGACAGGAAGTAGGTGGCGATGGCGGACAGCTGGACGGCTCGGAGCGCGAAGCCCGCGGCCTCGCTGCGACGTTGGTCGGACAGGTGCGCCAGCCCCACCGTCGGCAGGAGCGCGAGGGCCACCACGAAGTCCGCCCGGTCGTGGTCGACCTTGCCGTAGGAGAAGGCGATGTACTGGTACCAGACCCACCCGATGGCGACGGTCCAGCCGAGCAGCCGTGGCGCCCGGCCGGTCATGGCGGCCAGTGCAGCGAGCACGCAGCCCCACTTGAGCGCCTGCACGAGCAGGACCGTGGCGGCCGGCAGGTGCAGGACCTTGCCCATGACCAGCGGCTCGTACCAGACGGGGTCGGCGTAGCCGTGGTACCAGCCGGAGGTGTGCAGCAGCACCACGTCGACGATCACGAACGCGAAGACGAGCAGGCGGAGCGTGGCCACCCTCGACACAGGCATCGGCGTGAACAGCCAGCGCCCGAGCTGGCCGATCGAGCGGTCGGCGAGCCCGGTGACCGAGCCCGGCCCGCCGTTGACGCCGCTCACCGCGCGTCCCACTGGGCCAGCACCTCGGTGCGCACCTCGCCGGTGGGTTTGCGGTCGACCACGACGATGAGTCGGCGAACGACCCGCAGCGCGGTCCACTCCGCTGCCGTCGGGCGCAGCTCGGCGTGGCTGCGCGCGAGGGTGCCGAGGCGGGACGGGTCGGCTTCGATCTGGGTGATGCGTCCCTCGACCTCGGCGCGGTTCAGGCCGACGTTCTCAGGGGTCAGTGGCGCGCGCACCCACTCGCCGGGCGCGTCCGCGGTCTGCACCTCGATGCCGGTCGACCACACGGATCCGGTGGCGGCCTGGGAGGTGGAGAACATCCGCCACGGGCTGAACGGCCACCAGTGGTCGTTGCCCACGAGCGAGCCCGCGCAGAACATGACGGTGAGGGCGAGCAGGACGGCGATCCGCCACGTCTTCGCCACTCGACCGAGCCGGTCCACGACCCCCGCATCCACGGGCACAGGTTAAGCCATGCCGGGTATGCCGGCCGGTCCCCGCAGGCGGGTGCCCTCACGTTCGCGCGCTGCGCGGGAGGGCGGACCTGTTCGCCCGGCCAGGGGTGCCTGCCCGCCGCACGCACTGCTCTGCTCTGCGAACCCGGTCACTCGGACCCGCGCACACCACTCGGCGCGATAGCCGCCGCGAACAGCTCACGCCTGGACGCGAACCACTCCGCGTCCCGCAGTGGATGTTCCGCGTGACCATCCGCCACCATCCGCACGAATGCCGGATCCCCCTGCGCTGCAAGCTCTTCCACTGTGCGGGAGTGGTCGGTCATGCACTGCAGCACGGCGTCTGGGACCTGGGCACGCAGGTCGGCGTCCGCGGCATACCCGTCGAGCACTGCCGCGAACTTGTGCAGCCGATCGGCCATCGTCACCGCCCCCATCTCCCGTCGGACCGCCGCTGACTCACCCCAGAGCGGCGTCCACGACCACAGCACATAGGCAAGGTCCTCCACAGGCGCACCCGGCGACGCGAAGTCGAAGTCGATCACCGCGAACGACCCGTCCGGTCGGAGCACCGTGTTGTAGGTGCCGACGTCGTGGTGCACGACCACTTCGCCCGGCCGCAACGCCCGCCCCGGCACCACCCGCCACGGAAGCGCGGGGTCGGGTGCGAAACCAGCCTGGGCGTCGTGGAACGCACGCACCCACGCCCCGATCGCGCGGCAGGCCTCGATCGTCTGGAACTCCGGCGCGAGCGGTTGCGGTCCCAGCGTGCCCGCGACCCCCTCGACGTATGACGCGACCTCACGTCCCAGCTCGTCGGTCCCCAGGGCGCGTGGTGCGCCGTCGAAACCGACGGTCTCGAGATGGTCCAGCAGGGCGTGCACGGCGGGCGTCCAGGGGCCGGCCTGGCGCCGCACCGTGTCGCCCACGCGCACGACGACGCCGGTGTTGCCGCCCGCCAATGGCTCCTCGTGAACGGTCACCGGCGACCCCGTCGGGCCAGGCGGGCGATGAGGTACGCCAGCAGCACGAGCCCCGCGCAGGCCCCGAGGCCGGCGAAGAGCTCGCCACGGTTGGCCACGAGCCGGGAGCCCTCGCCGTCGCCCACCGCGCGAGTCTGCGACTGGGTTTGCGGCTGCGACTGCCCCGACGTCGCGGGTGCGCCGCCGGGGGTGGCGGTGGGACTGGGGGCAGTCGTGGTCGTGGAGCTGGCAGGGACGTTGATCGCCACCTGCTGGATCCGTGAGTGCGTGCCCTCAGTTCCCACCAGCAGCCCGTTGCCGTCAGGAGCCAGTGCGAGCGTCTCGCCCTGCGGTTGAAGAGGCAGCACCTGGTACGACGTCTCGCGCCAGGTGTCAGGGTCCAGGACGACCAGCGAGGTGTAGGTCCGGACAGCCAGACCGGACCCGCCTTGCAGGAACACCGCGTCCGTGGCGATGTCGGGGGCCGGACCGACCTTGGTCAACCGGTTCACGCCCTTGCGGCTCGGCGTCGCCGGAAGGGCGTAGACCGCGCCTGGCCGGCCCTTCGTGACGACGAAGACCCGTCCGGAGGTGGGGTCGACGGCGATGGACTCGGCGTTGTGCGGTCCGTCGGGGTAGGACAGCTCCCACGAGGCCCACGCCCCCGAGGTACTGCCCAGCTCCGGCTCGTCGAACCAGAACACCCGCACCACCGGGCGGGCGCTGTCGTTGTCCCCGATGTCCGCGACGAGCATGCGTCCCTGGGGTGTGATGGCGAGCGCCTCGACGTCACGGACCTCGGTGTCGAACGTGTGCACCCCGACGGTCTTGCCGGTCTCGGTGTCGATGGCGAACACCCGTGCCGTGTCGCCGGAGTCGTTGCCCGTCCACACGGTGTGCGGGTGCCGGACGCTCAGTGCCAGGCCGGACGACTCGGTGATCCGGGAGTCGTCGATCCGGACGTCGACGCCCTTCGACGCGGCGCCGGACGCGGCCAAGGCCGCGCACGGCATACCCACCACTGCCATGGTGAGCAGCGCGGCGGCGAGCGCGAACCGGCTAGGCAAGAAGCGCGTCGACGAAGGCCTCGGGGTCGAACGGTGCGAGGTCGTCCGGGCCCTCCCCCAGGCCCACGAGCTTGACGGGGACGCCGAGCTTGCGCTGCACCGAGACCACGATGCCGCCCTTGGCGGTCCCATCGAGCTTGGTGAGGACGATGCCGGTGACGTCGACGACCTGCGCGAAGACCTCCGCCTGGCGCAGCCCGTTCTGGCCGGTCGTGGCGTCGAGGACGAGCAGCACCTCGTCGATCGGGCTCTGCTTCTCGATGACCCGCTTGACCTTGCCGAGCTCGTCCATCAGCCCGACCTTGTTGTGCAGCCGGCCGGCGGTGTCGATGAGGACCACGTCAGCCTCCATCTCGGCACCGGCCTTGACGGCGTCGAAGGCCACCGCGGCCGGGTCCGCGCCGTCACGGTCGGAGCGGATGGTGGGCACGCCCACCCGGGCACCCCAGGTCTCGAGCTGGTCGGCCGCGGCCGCGCGGAAGGTGTCCGCTGCCCCGAGGACGACGTCCTTGTCCTCCGCGACGAGCACGCGCGCCAGCTTGCCCACGGTGGTGGTCTTGCCGGTCCCGTTGACTCCGACCACGAGCACCACGGCGGGGCGGCCGTCGACCCGCGAGCTGACCACGGTGCGGTCCATCGTCGGGTCCACCAGCCGCAGCAGGTCCTCTCGGAGCCACCCGCGCACGGTGGCTTCGTCGGTCGTGCCCTCGATCTTGACCCGCGAGCGCAGCGTCTCGACGAGCTCGGTGCTGGCCTCGACACCGAGGTCGGAGGCGATGAGGGTGTCCTCGACCTCTTCCCAGGCGGCCTCGTCGAGCTTGCCACGGGACAGCAGGGTCAGCAGCCCGTGCCCGAGGGCGGTGTTGGAACGGGCCAGCCGGGCGCGAAGCCTCTGGAGTCGTCCGGCCGGCGCGTCCGGGCGGTCCAGCGTCGGGGTCGGCTGGACTGGCGGCAGGTCCTCGTCCGAGGGAGCGGGAAGGGTGTCGACCGAGCCGGCGTCCTCGATGGATCTCTTGGGCGCGTCGCGCGGTGGGGTGGCGTCGTCACCGACACCGGGCAGGACGTCGGTCGAGCCGCCGGCCCCCCGCGTCGGGGTCGGAGCCGACTTCGTCCGGCGCCCCCGTCCCCGCACGAGTCCGAGCAACACCCCGCCCAGGACCACGAGGAGGCCCACGGCGACGACAATCCATTCCCACAGCTGATCGATCACGCGCGCCATCCTCTCATTGCGACGAGACGACCCCGACCGCTCCTCGCGGTCGGGGTCGTCCCGGTTCACCTCTTCAGGTGGTGGTGCACTGCCTGCGTCACTGCGGAGGCGTGATGCTCCAGATGCCGCGTCCGTGGGTGGCGGCGTAGAGGTTGCCGTCAGGACCGGCTTCCACATCCATCACCACGGTGGTCGGCAGCCCGGTGCCCAGCACCTGCCACGACGTCGCTCCGGGCGCCCGGTAGAAGGCGCCGAGGTCGGTGCCCACGACGAGCGCACCGTTGGACAGCCGCTTGACCGTGCTGGCCGGGACGTCCGGCAGGTTGGCGCTCACGTCGGCCCAGGTGGCGCCGCCGTCGTTCGTCTCATAGACGTGCCCGACACCTGCTCCGGGGCCTTCGGTGAACCGGCGCGAGAAGCCGTTGATCGCGGCATACGCGTGGCTGCCGTTGGCCGAGTCGATGGCCAGGCCCTGGACGAACCGCAGCGGGAAGGTGCTGGCCAGCGAGAGCTGGTGCCAGGTGCCTCCTGCGTTGGTGGCGATACCCCGGGCGAACCCGGCGTTGTTGCACGGGCCACACCACGACACGTATGCCGTCCCGCCCTGCATCGCGACGGCGGTCGCCGAGTGCCCGGCGCCCAGGTCGAACGCCTTGGTCAGGTCGGCTGCGCTGCGCGTGGCCGTCCAGCCCTTGGTGCCGATGTAGACGTAGCGGCCGCCGAAGATGAAGTGGTCGGACGCTGCGCCGTCGAGCGCGATCGGGGCGATGAACCGCGGTGACGGGTCACCGGGGTCGAGGGACCAGGAGCTGGCCTGGGCCTCGCTGAGCGCTCCGGGGTTGAGCGCACAGTTGTTGGTGATCTTCACTGCGAGGTTGACGTACTCCTGAAGCTGGTTGCAGCCGTTCGCCGGGTCTGCCGAACCGTCACCACCGTCGCCACCGAAGTTGGAGCCCATCTCGGTGTCGGTGTTGGTGCCGTTGGGAGCCACCTTGAACAGGTTGGACACACCGTTGTCCTGCAGGCCGCCGGAGACCACGACACCGCTGCCGTTCTTGGTGTCACGACCCACGGAGACCGAGTAGTACTGCAGGGCGTCCATCGTGCCGTCGGAGCTCATCGACACCAGGTCGGTGGCGTTGCCGTTGGCGTTGACCGTGCCGTTGACCGGGCGCCGGTAGACGCCGCCGTCGTTGCCGAAGAACACGACCGGGGTGCCACCTGCGGTACCGACCGTCACGGAGTGCTGGTCCGGGTGACCGGCCAGCGGGCACTTGTTCGACGCGTCACTGAGGCTCCAGCACGGGAAGCCGAAGTTCCAGTACGGCGACACGGCCGACCAGTGCGACCCCGCGTCCTTGGTCTCGAAGACCTCTTCCAGCCCCGCCCACACGTGGTCGCGGTTGGCCGGGTCGACGGTGAGGAACTGGTTGTACCAGGCCTGCACACCGACGCCGTAACCCTTGCGGTCCAGGGCAGAGCCGCTGTTGTGCAGCTGCTGCTGGTCGGCGATCTTGTTCCAGGGGCCGTTCGGCGATCCGGTCTTGGAGACGAAGATGCCTGCGAGAGAAGAGGTTGCGTTGATCTTGCTCGGCTGTTGGACCAGGGCGTACAACCGGTCGCCAGTCTTGCTGAAGGCGAAGGTCGTGTAACCCACGTCGCTGGTGTTCGTGATGCTTCCGAGGGTCACCGACAGCTTGTGCCAGCCCGACGGGCCGGCCGTGAAGTCGTTGGTCTCGTAGAAGCCGTTGTAGGTGTCGCCCGAGCGCCAGCCGATGGCGGCGATCACGTGCTTGGGGTTCTTGGGGTCCACCGCGATGTCGTTGACGATGTTCTTGTATGCCGCGTTCGTGGGTCCCGAGGCCGTGTTGCCTCCCCAGTCGCTGCCCGCCGGCACGAGCACGGTGCCCGCGTCGTCCTTGATCTCGGGCATCCAGCTCATGTTGGGCGCGAAGCCGAAGGTCCACGCACCGGCCTTGCTGCCGGCCGCGTGGTACCAGATGCCCCGGTTGGTGGCTGCGAAGACGGTCGAGCCGCCGCCAAACCGGACCCGGCCGACCGTGGTCGACTCGAGCTCCTTGCCGCCGACCCGGTCGGTCGGAGCGAAGGACCCGGACGTCGGGTTGCCCAGCCGGTAGACGCCGGCGCCCACGTAGGAGGTCGCGCCGGTGTTGGACTCGCCCGTCGCGAACCACAGCGATCCGTCACCGGCCAGCTGCAGGTCGCCCGAGCTCAGCGAGGGCAGCGTGTCGGCGATGGGCGTCCAGTTGCCGCCACCCTGGGAGGACCGCCAGACCCCGCCATCGGCCCCCGCGGCATACACGTGGTTGGCGGCATCGGCCGCAAGGCCGGTGATGCGTCCGGTGACGTGGCCGGCGCCGCCGGAGGAGTTGGAGTTCCAGTCCCGGTACCGCGGGTCGTCAGCGTTGTAGGGGACCTTGGTGACCTCGTTCCAGGCGCCGGTGGTGTGAGGGAGCGCCTGGATCTGGGCGAACGCGGAGCCGTAGGCGCCCGGTGCCACGATCCCCGACGGTGCCGTGCGTGCCTGGTCGAACTGCTCGGCGATCGTCACCGCTTCCTTGGACTCGTTCTGCGCCTCGGCGGGGTTGCCACCGGCGATCATGAGGGCCTTCTCCATGACGGCGGCGTTGTAGTGTCGGTCACGCCACTGGTACTTCAGCCACGCTTCGTTGAGCTCGTGCCTGCCGAGAAAACCGGCTGCACCGCCAACGACGAGTGCCAGTCCTGCACCGCCGGCGATCAGCCTGCGGGCGCGGGGTTTGAACGATGCCATCTGCGCATCTCCTCCGGGGATGGGTGGGGACCCGATCGGGCCCGCCCCAGCATCCAGCCAGCACTCAGGAACCACCCATGACAAATGTCATGGGTGCGTCCCTGAGCTACCCGCTGACCTGCGCAAACATCGACGGCTCGAGACCTGCCGGCTGGCGCTCCCCCACCGCCCTCCGGGATTCGCCGGGCGTCTCCTCACCGTCAAACCATGACGGTGACGCAGGTCGGCCTCTACGCTCTTGTCCCATGCTCCGTGGTGTGCAGCCCGCCGTGCGGTGCCGATGACCGGCCACGAAGCGGTCACTGCTGGTCGGACCAGCTCACCGATGCCTGTTCCAGGCGACTCTGCGGTGATCGACCAGGCGTCCGCTGCGTCAGGTCGGCGCGCTCCGTTCGCGGCCGACCGGCGCCCAGCTCGGCTCCTCGACCCCCGCTGGCGAGGCCCGGCAGGTCTGGTCCTCGTCGCCGTGGCCTACTACGTGGGGGCGAGGGTCGGACTGAGCCTGTCCCTGGTCGAACAGAACATCACCCCGTTGTGGCCGCCGACCGGGATCGCTCTTGCTGCCTTCCTGCTCTTGGGTCGCCGCACGTGGCCGGCCGTGACCGTGGCTGCGCTGGCGGTCAACCTTCCTCTGACCGAGGGTCTCGCGCCGGCGGTGCTGACCGCGGTCGGCAACACGCTCGCTCCGCTGCTGGCGGCGACGCTCTTGGGCCGCGTGGGCTTCCGACGCCAGCTGGACCGCGGTCGTGATGCCCTCGCCCTGGTGTTCCTCGCCGCCCTGGGAAGCATGCTGGTCAGCGCGACCATCGGGACGGCGGCCCTCGTTCTCTCCGGAGCCATCACCTCGGACCGGGTCATGCCGGCGTGGGCCGTCTGGTGGACCGGGGACGCCATGGGGGTCCTCGCCGTGGCGCCGTTCCTGCTGTGCCTGCCACTGTTTGCCGAGCTCGGACGCTGGTCGCCGGCCCGCGCGGCAGAGGCCGTGCTGATCCTGACCGCGCTCGCGGTCGTCTCGGTCTGGGTGACACTCCATGACCTGCCGCTGCTCTTCCTCGTACTGGTGGTGCTCGGATGGGCGGCCTGGCGGCTGCAGCTGCGTGGTGCCGCCCCGGCCGCCCTGGTCGCCTCCCTGGTCGCGACCTGGGCGGCGACGCACGACCGCGGACCCTTCGAGGGGCACTCGTTGTTCGAGCAGATGGCCATCCTCCAAGCGTTCAACTCAGGGGTGGCTCTCGCGTCGTTCTTCCTGTCGGCCCTCGTGACGGAGCGGGTCGCGGCGTCCCGCGCGCTCGAGGCGGCCGCCGCCGAGCTCGAGGCGCGAGTCGAGCAGCGCACGGCTGCCCTCTCCACGGCGAACGCGCGACTCCTCCAGGAGATCCACGACCGTTCGGTGGCGCAGGAACAGCTCAGCCGCGAGGAGCTGCGCGCCACCCGCGAGCACCAGATCGCCGAGACCCTCCAGCGCAGCCTCCTTCCGGACCGCCTTCCCGACATCCCCGGTGTCGACCTGGCGGCGCGCTACGTACCGGCGACGGCTGACGTGCACGTGGGTGGCGACTGGTACGACGTGGTGCAGCTCCCGGGCGGGCTCATCGGGCTGGCCATCGGCGATGTGACCGGCCACGGGCTCCAGGCGGCAGCGACGATGGGCCAGCTGCGGATGGCGCTGCGCGCGTACGCACTGCACGACCCCTCACCCGTCGAGGTGTTGCGTGGCGTCCACCAGCTCGTGACCCAGCTCGCGATGCCCGACATGGCCACCCTGATCTACCTCGTGTTCGACCCCGACACCAGGGAGGTGCGCTTCGCCAACGCCGGACACCCACCGGCGCTGGTCATGGCCGACGGCACGAGCTGGTTCCTGGTCGACGGCCTTGCACCTCCGGTGGGCGTGACCGCGGACGACCACTATGCAGAGGCCAGTCTGGACCTCCCTCCCGGCGCGACCCTGCTGCTCTACACCGACGGTCTGGTCGAGCGCCGGGGTGTCTCCATCCAGGAGGGGCTCGACCGGCTGGCCCTCGAGGCAGCCGACCACTCCGACTACGACCTCGAGCCACTGTGCGACCACCTGCTGTCGGCACTGCTCGGGGAGACGAGGAACGCAGACGACATCGCGCTGGTCGCCATTCGAACCTCACCCCGTTTCGCGGGTCCCCTCGAGCTGCTCGTGGATGCCGAGCCTCATGAGCTCGCCCACGTGCGGCGGACGTTGCGACGATGGCTCCGCGACACAGGAGTCGCATCGAGCGACGAGAACGAGATCCTGGTCGCGTGCGGCGAGGCGAGTGCGAACGTCGTCCAGCACGCTTATGACGGCCATGGGGAGCTGGCTGTCGCGGCTCGACTGGATGGCGACGTGGTCGTCGTGACGGTCAGTGACAGGGGCCGGTGGCGACGTCCCGCGGAACGAGGTGGCGGGTGGGGGATCTCGCTGATGGAGGCCCTCGTCGACGCCGTCGAGATCGACCGCCGGCCGAGTGGCACGGTGGTCACCCTGCGACGCACCGTGGGCCAAGAGGACGCGTCGTGAACCCCCACGCCCACGTGCGCGGCGAGGACCTGGCCGGTGTCGACGGCACCAGGGTGGTTCGGGTGGAGGGAGAGGTCGATCTCGCCAACGCGCACGATGTGCTCGACCTCATCCTCGGACGGGTGTCGAAGGACACCACGCACGTGGTCCTGGACCTGAGCGCGACGACCTACCTCGACAGCTCGGGTGTGGCGATGGTGTTCCGGCTGGCTGACAGATTGGGGACCAGCCGACAGGAACTGCGCCTCGTGGTCCCCGACGGGTCGCCCATCAGGGCCGTCATCGAGCTCACCTCTGTCGACCGGGTCGTGCGGGTCGACACGGCAGTCAGCGACGCAGCCGATCGATCGCGCTGACGGTCGGCCCCTGCAGTCCGGCAGGCAACGCTCGACGATATGCCGCGCGCGGCAGCGGGAGTGGCCGGGTGCCAGCCAGCGCGGTGGCAGCCGGAGAAGTATCAGCCGGCGCGGTGGCGCCCGGACTCCTCGACGGTCTCGCGGGGTGCCGCGCTCGACACGGTGTCGCTGACCTTGTCGGTCACCGCGTCCTTGGCGGAGGTGATGGCCTCACCGGTCTTCTCCAACGTCGACTCGGTCTTCTCCTTGACGACGGCGATGAGCTCCTCGCCCTGCGGCGTCAGCAGCTCTCGACCCTCGCGGCGCGCCGGAATTGCCACCACGGCGACCACGGCAACCGCCAGTCCGACGCAGATGAGCATGCCGATGATGAGGGGGACCATGCTTCAAGGGTGCCTCTCGCGGCGGGAATGCTCAAATCGACCCGCCGCGCCCGGGCGCGTCGACGCCCGGCAGCGGGGACGGCGGCATACCCGCTGACCTGCATGGTCGTCGGACAGCGGCCGGCGACGACAGCGCGGTCAGGCGCTCTGCGCCGCCACGTCGCGAATCCGCTGTGAGACCACAGTGGTCACACCGTCACCACGCATCGACACACCGTAGAGCGCGTCGGCGACCTCCATGGTGCGCTTCTGGTGGGTGATGACGATGAGCTGGCTGGAGTCGCGCAGCTCCTCGAAGAGGGTGATCAGGCGACCGAGGTTGGCGTCGTCGAGCGCCGCCTCCACCTCGTCCATGATGTAGAACGGGCTGGGGCGCGCCTTGAAGATCGACACGAGCAGCGCGACCGCGACCAGTGACCGCTCGCCACCGGACAGCAGCGACAGCCGCTTGATCTTCTTGCCCGGGGGGCGAGCTTCGACCTCGATGCCGGTGGTCAGCATGTTGCTCGGATCGGTGAGGGTCAGCTTGCCCTCGCCGCCGGGGAACAGCCGGCTGAAGACGCCCTCGAACTGGGCAGCGGTGTCGTGGAAGGCCTCGGTGAAGACCCGCTCGACGCGCTCGTCGACCTCGCGGACGATGTCGAGCAGGTCGCGCTTGGACTTCTTGAGGTCCTCGAGCTGCTCGGTGAGGAACTTGTGCCGCTCCTCCAGCGCAGCGAACTCCTCCAGCGCCAGCGGGTTGACCCGACCGAGAGCACTCAGCGCACGCTCGGCCTTGCGCAGCCGCTTCTCCTGCGTCTCGCGGACGTAGGGTCCGGGCTCGGGGATCTCGTCGGGGTTGTCGTCCGGCCCGACGACGAACGGCACGAGCTGGTGCGGACCGAAGTCCTCCATCAGCGCCTCCGGCGAGATGCCGAGCTCCTCGACGGCCTTGGCCTGCAGGGCCTCGATCCGCAGCACCTGCTGGGTGCGGGCCACCTCGTCGCGGTGCACCGTGTCGGTGAGCTCGCGCAGGTCGTCCTGGAGGGCGGCGACGTCGCGGCGCACCACGGTGAGGGCCTGGTCGCGCTCGGTGCGCTCCTGCTCCGCACTGGTGCGCTTGCGGGCTGCGGTGTCGAGGGTGGTGGCGATGAGCGTGCTCGCGTATGCCGCGCCGCGTCGCACCGCCTCGGCCACCGTGGCCTCGCGCTTGCGGCGTTCCTGGCGGGCGGCCAGTCGCTGGCGGGCGGCCAGCTCGTTGCGGGCAGCGCCTTCGAGGGAGTCCGCGCGGCCCTTGAGGGCGCGAGCCCGTTCCTCCTTGGTGCGCAGCGTGAGCCGGAGCTCGGTCTCGGCCGTGCGACCACGGCTGGCCTCGAGCTCGAGGCGGTCGCGCTCGTCGGTGCCGGGGTCCTGCGACTCGGTCGGTTCGGCGCTGGCCTCGTCGAGGCGTTCGGTCATTCCGGCGAGCTCGACGCGGTCGGTCTCGAGGGCGGCCGTCGCATCGGCGATCGAGCGTTCGGTGCGCTCCGCCTCGGCCTTGGCGGACCGGACGGTGGCGCCGAGGTGACCGAGTCGCTCGGCAACGGCGGCCATCTTGGCGTCGGAGTCGTGCAGCCGCTCGAGGGCGTGCTCGACGTCGTCGCTGGCGACCCGGTGCCGCTCCTGCGCGGCGGTCAGGGCGAACCGTGCCTGCTCGCCGCGGCGGGTCGCGTCGGCGACGCGGTCGCGCGTCTCGTCAACGGCCGACTGGATCTCGATGAGGCTCGGCGCGTGGCTGCTGCCGCCGCGGACGAAGCCGGGGGCGAACACGTCGCCGTCGGTGGTCACCGCGGTGATGCCCTCACCACTCGCTACGAGCGCAGCAGCCAGAGCGGGGTCGGAGACGAGGGCGACCCGTTCGAGCAGCTGCTCGACGGCAGGACGGACCGTGGCAGGCGCCTCGACGACTTCGCGGGCCCAGACAGCCGAGCCCTCGAGCCGTGGCCAGGTCGACGGGTCGCTCGACGACGCGGTCTGCCCGACGAGGAACGCAGCCCGACCGGCGTCGTCGGCGCGCAGCGTGGTGAGGGCGCGGGCGGCGTGCTCGACCGACTCGACGGCCAGGGCGTCACCCGCCCAGCCGAGAGCGGCGGCGATGGCGGCCTCGTGCCCGCCCTTGACCTGGAGCAGCGACGCGACCGACCCGACGATGCCGTGCTTGGAGTCTGCGGCAGCGAGGAGCGTGGCGGCGCCGTCCTTGCGGGACAGGCTGAGCTCGAGAGCTTCGAGCCGGGCGGTGCCGCTGGTGCGGTCGCGCTCGGCGAGGCGCTCGGCCTCGCGGTGCTTCTCGACCTCGGCCTCGACCTGCTCGAGGATGGCGGCGGCCTTCTCGTAGGCCGAGTCCAGCCCTTCCTCACCCTCCTCGTCGACGGCGACGGAGGCTTCGAGCGTCTGGAACTCCTGCTCCGCGGCGGCGGCGCGCTGCAAGGACTGCTCGATGACCCCACGGAGTCGACCGATCTCGGCCTCACCGGCCTCGAGACGGCTCCTGCGGGCGCCGACCTGGCCGGCCAGCTTGGCCAGCCCCTCGCGACGGTCAGCGGCTGCGCGGACGAGCCGCTGGAGGCGCTGCTGCTCCGCGGCATACGCCTGCTCTGCGGCCGCACGCGCTGCGGTGGCGGCTTCGAGCTCGGTCTTGGCCTCGCCCACCTCGGCGAGCAGGGCTTCCTCCTGCTTGCGCGCCTCGACGGCCTGGGCGCGGAGCTCCTCGGGGTCTCGGCCCGAGGTCTGCTCGTCCTGGCTGTCCTGGGAGAGCAGGCGGACGCGTTCGGCGGCCAGCGACTCGGTGGAGGTGAGCTTGTCGCGCAGCTGCTGGAGGGCGAACCAGCGCTCCTGAGCCTTGGCCAGCTCGGGAGCGGCGTCCTGCGCCTGCTCTTCCAGGGTGGCGAGGCGGCTGCGCAGGGTGGTCAGGCCGTCCTCGACCTCGGTGCGCTTGGCGATCAGCGCGGACTCGTCGGCGACCTCCTGCTCGAGGGTCGAGGTGAGCTGGACGAGGTCGTCGGCAAGCAGCCGCAGCCGGGCGTCGCGGGCGTCGGCCTGGACGACGGCGGCCTTGCGGGCGGCCTCGGCCTGGCGGCCCAACGGACCGAGCTGGCGGCGGATCTCGCCGGTGAGGTCGTTGACGCGGGTGAGGTTGGCGTCCATCGACTCGAGCTTGCGGAGCGCCTTCTCCTTGCGCTTGCGGTGCTTGAGGACGCCGGCGGCCTCCTCGATGAAGCCGCGGCGCTCCTCGGGAGTGGCGCGCAGCACGGCGTCGAGCTGGCCCTGGCCGACGATGACGTGCATCTCGCGGCCGATGCCGGAGTCGGACAGCAGCTCCTGGACGTCGAGCAGTCGGCAGGAGGTGCCGTTGATGGCGTACTCCGAGCCACCGTTACGGAACATCGTCCGGGCGATGGTGACCTCGGTGTAGTCGATCGGCAGCGCGCCGTCGGTGTTGTCGATCGTGAGTGCCACCTCGGCGCGGCCCAGCGGTGCCCGACCGGCGGTGCCGGCGAAGATGACGTCCTCCATCTTGCCGCCGCGCAGGCTCTTGGCGCCCTGCTCCCCCATCACCCACGCGAGCGCGTCGACGACGTTGGACTTGCCGGAGCCGTTGGGCCCGACGATGCAGGTGATGCCGGGTTCGAGGCGCATCGTGGTCGCCGAGGCGAAGGACTTGAAGCCCTTCAGGGTCAGGCTCTTGACGTACACGAGCGGCTCGGCTCCTGGTGAGTTGCTGGCGGGGTCTGATCGCGGCCACTGTACCCGCGGGACCGGCGCGCTCCCCGCACCTTCCACCGTCCTGCGTTGCCTGTGCACCGTGAGACAGGAGTGACGCCAGAGGTATGCCGCGCGGTCAGGAGCCGGCGATGGCTTCGTGGTGGTGGATGACCTCGGCGATCACGAAGTTGAGGAACTTCTCGGCGAACGTCGGGTCCAGCCCGGCCTGGTCGGCGAGGTCGCGCAACCGCGCGATCTGGGACTCTTCGCGCGCGGGGTCAGCGGGCGGCATACCCTCGCGGGCCTTGAGCTCGCCCACCTGCTGGGTGCACTTGAACCGCTCGGCGAGCAGGTGGATCAGGGCCGCGTCGACGTTGTCGATGCTGGCGCGCAGGCGCACGAGATCGTCGGGTGTCGAACGGGGTCCTGAACCCGATGGAATGCGTGGCCCTGAACCTGGTGCGGAACTGGGTGTCTGTGCGGGCGAACTCACCCGGCAATCGTAGGCATGCCCGCTGCCACGGTGGCGGGCTGTCTCAGATCTTCGCGTAGCTGGTCGTTGTCACGCTGCAACCGTTCGACGAGGTACTCGAGGTCACGCACGCGGCGGCGCAGTTCGACGGTCTCGAGCATCAGTCGCGGGTCAGACGCCACGCGATAGCCCACCAGGGCCTTGGCCATGTCGACTCCTTCTCCGCAGACGTCGGGGGGATCGCGTGCTGCGGGTGTGCCCGAACCGGGCATCTCTCAGACTGACACCCGGACCCCGGCCGGTCAATGGCAGACCGATGAGTTCACCTCCGGTCACGTGGACTGACCTGCGATCGAAAGCGACCGAAATGTCACTTCTCGACGAAGCCGGCAAGCCCGTCTCGCGGCGAACCCCACGTCGTCACGCAGGTGTGGACGTCGCCCGGGCGCAGGTGCTGCGACGGGCGTTCCTCGATGAGGGCGACGAGAGCACGGATGCGTTCCTCGTCCCCCTGCGCCACGACCTCGACGCGGCCGTCGCCGGCATTGCGGGCGTGGCCGACGAGGCCCAGCTCGAGCGCCCGCGCGCGGGTCCACCAGCGGAAACCGACGCCCTGCACCCGACCGTGCACCCAGATGACCGCGCGGGCCGGACCGTTGTGATCCATCTGCACCACCTCTCGGTTCAGTTGTACCGCCGGAAGCCCGGTCCTGTCAGCGCCCCGTGATCCGGGTCGCTGTCAGCGCCTGGTGGTCGGTGTCAGCCGTGCCGCAGCCGGGGACGCGGCTGACAGTGCGGGCACGAGAAGGACGACCGGTTCATGAACGCCTCGCGCCGGATCAACGTGCCGCAGCGGTCGCACGGCCGGCCCTCCTGGCCGTACGCGTGCAGCGACCGGTCGAAGTAGCCGGACGCCCCGTTCACGTTCACGTACAACGCGTCGAAGCTCGTCCCACCCTCCCCCAGCGCCGCCAGCATCACCTCGCGGGCATGGTCGAGCACCCGCCTCAGCGCGGGCTTGGTCAGCGACGAGCAGAGCCGTTCGCCGTGCACCTGCGCGCGCCACAGGGCCTCGTCGGCGTAGATGTTGCCGACCCCCGAGACGAGGGACTGGTCGAGCAGCGCCCGCTTCACGGCCGAGTCGCGGGTCTTCATCCGCCGGACGACGGCCGCCTGGTCGTAGGCCGCCTCCAGCGGGTCAGGGGCGATGTGGGCCACCGGTTCGGGCACGCCCTCGGGCGTGAGCTCGGCGAGCGCCATCCCACCGAACGTCCGCTGGTCCACGAACCGCAGCTCCGGGTCGCCGTCGGCAAAGGTGAACCGAGCGTGCAGGTGCTTCTCCTCGGGCGCTTCCGACGGCTCCACGAGCAGCTGGCCGCTCATACCCAGGTGCGCGATCAGCCCCTGCTGGTGGCCGTCAGGCGCGCGCAGCACGAGCCAGAGGTACTTGCCCCGCCGCCTCGCCTCCTGGATGTGGTTGCCCTCGAGGCGAGCGGCCAGGTCGAGCGGTCCGGGCAGGTGCCGCCGCGCGACACGGGCGCCACGGAACTCGGCGCGCTCGATGGTGCGCCCCACGACGTGGTCGGCCAGGCCGCGGCGGACCACCTCGACCTCGGGCAGCTCAGGCATGGGCCAACTCAAGCATGCGTGGCCGACACCCCTGCGGCTCGGGCGTCAAAGACGTGGGTATGCCGGGCGCTCGCCTAGGAGGGCGAGCCCGCCACGGCGTCCTCGTCGGCCAGCGCGTCAGCGGCAGCGGGCCCAGCGGACCCAACGGCGACGGAGTCTGCGCCGGCGCCGGTCGAACCGGGGTTGGCCAGCTCGGCAGCCCGTGAGTCGAGCGCCCGCCAGGCGAGCTCGGCAGCGCGCTGCTCGGCTTCCTTCTTGGACCGGCCGGTGCCGGTGCCGAGGACCTCGTTGCCCACGACAGCCTGCGCGTGGAAGGTCTTCTCGTGGTCGGGGCCTTCTTCCTCGACGCGGTACTCGGGAACGCCCTGGACGGTGGACGCGGACAGTTCCTGGAGGCTGGTCTTCCAGTCCAGGCCGGCGCCCAACGTCGCACTCGCCGCCATCAGCGGGTCGAGCAGATGGTGCACGAGGTTCGCGGCGGCGCCCATCCCGCAGGACAGGTAGACCGTCCCGATGACGGCCTCCATCGTGTCGGCGAGGATCGAGGCCTTGTCGCGACCACCGGTGCTCTCCTCGCCACGGCCCAGCATCACGTGGTCACCCAGCCCCAGCGTGCGGGCCACGTCGGCCAGCGCACGCATGTTCACCACGGCAGCACGCAGCTTCGCGAGCTGGCCCTCGGGAAGGTCCGGGTGCGCGGCATACAACGTGTCGGTGACCACGAGCCCGAGCACCGAGTCGCCGAGGAACTCAAGGCGCTCGTTGTTGGGCAGGCCACCGTTCTCGTACGCGTACGAGCGGTGCGTGAGGGCACGCGAAAGCAGCGACTCGTCGACGGGTTTGCCCACCACCTCGGTGAGGTGCTGGACAAACCCGTCGACGGGCCGCTGCATCGCGCTGTCCCCCGTGCCTGACGAGGTGGGGGACGGAGTGGGACTCACGCGCGGTTCAGACTGACTCAGCCCTGGTGCTCGGTGCGCTCGGCCGGCGTGTAGTGACGACCCTTGTAGTAGCCGCAGGACGGGCAGGCGATGTGGGGCTGCATGGCAGCCTTGCACTGCGGGCACGTGGTGAGCGTGGTCGCCGTCGCCTTCCAGTTCGCACGACGCGAACGGGTGTTGGAGCGCGACGTCTTCCGCTTCGGGACAGCCACGTCAGTTCCTCTTCTCTTCGGTGTTGCTGTGGGTGGTGCCCTGGGCGCTGCCCAGGAGGTCTGTGGTTTCGGGAGACAGCGCGCTCAGCGCAGCCCACCGTGGGTCGAGCACTTCGTGGTGGTGGTCCGGGTCGTCCGCCAGGCGCGCTCCACACTCGGAGCACAGTCCCGGACAGTCGTCCCGGCACACGGGCTTGAACGGCAGTGCAGGCACCACCGTGTCGAGGAGCACGGGTTCGAGGTCGAACAGGTCTCCCACGAGGGTGTGCTCCTCGGCCTCGTCGTCGTCCGCTCCCACCTCACGGTGGTGGGCTGCGCGATCGGCGTAGGCGAACAGCTCCTGGAAGTTCCCGTCAACCTCGCGGCTGACGGGGTCCAGGCACCGCACGCAGGCGCCGGTTGCCGTGGCACGGACCGAGCCGGTGACCAGCACACCCTCGACGACGGACTCGAGCCGGAGTTCCAGCTCCATCGTGGACCCCTGCGGGACCGCGATGACGTCCGTGCCGAAGTTGGCAGGTGCCTCGATCGTGCGCTGCAGGCGTTCCATGGAACCGGGTCGCCGACCGAGGTCCGTGGTGTCGAAGACCAGCGGCGATCGGGGGTTCAGGTGTTCCATGGCTCCAGCAGACGTCGAGTGACTCGGACTGCACCTCGGGCGAGGACAAGACCGACGCACGAGATTACCGGAGCACAGGTCACTCCCCCAAATGCGCGGGTATGCCGCGTCGTCGCCCGGGCGCGTGCGACCGTCCTCAGCGGGCAGCAGCCGAGGGTAGCCCGCGGTCCAGTGCCGCTCCCAGGACCGGCGCCAGGGTGCGGACATAGGTCGCGGTGAGGTGGTCGCCAGGGCGGTGGATGGCGACGTTCCCGATGGCGACGGGGCACCTCGGGACCGGGCAGATCCAGGCCGTGAGGTCGACCAGCGGCGTGCCCGACGCTGTGGTCGCCTCGCGTTGGGCGGGCAGCCCGCTCCCCGCGACCGCTGGGTCCCGGTCGAAGGCGCAGCGGCTCAGCTGGTGCGGGTGTCGGGCCGTGCAGACGTCAAGGTCGTTGGGCGACAGCGGGCTGTCCCCGAGGACCACGACCGGCACACCGGCGTCCCGCAGCTGAGTCCACCGGTCGGACAGACCGGCCACCAACGCGCCACGGGTGGCGCGGGCGCCGTCCCAGGCGGACCCGGCATACCCGGAGGTCAGCAGGAGGTCGGGGGGGTCGGCGCGCAGCCGGTCCACGACGCGGCGGTTCCACTCGTCGCACGCCGGGTAGGCCTTGCCCGCGTTCTGGGCGTGGCCCGCGGCGAACGTGCAGGCGGACTTGCCGTAGGTCACGATGCGCCAGCCACGTGCGGGCGCCAGCCGTTCGAGCGCGGGCAGCCACTGCATCGCCTTGGAGTCACCGACGAGGGCGACGGTGGTCGCTCCCCCGGCCACACCGAACTCGCAGGCGACCGGCTCCTCGACCACCCGGTCGACCTGGCACCGGTCGACATCGGCCTTGGGCCGGTCCTTGCCGGAGAGCTGCGGATCCGGCGTCAGCCACTCCCAGTCGTCGATGGCATAGGCCGCGGGGTCGGTGCTGGGCGGTGAGGTGAGGGTCGCCGCGCCGAGGGTTTCGAGGGCGGGGCGAGCGCCGGCCAGGGGCGTGGTTCGGAACGGCGACGCCGCGTGGGTCAGCGGCAGCGCAGCCAGGGCGCCGACGGCCGAGAGCGCGAGCCCCATCGCCAGGACGGGCCGGGTGCGGGCGGCCAGGGCCTTGCTGTGGTGGATCGGGCTCTCGAGGAACCGGTGGCTCAGCCAGGCGGGCACCACCGCGAGCGCGACGACGAGCGCCTGCTGGGCTTGGCTGAGCCCGTCGAACGCCCACTCACTGAGGATGAGGGCCGGCCAGTGCCAGAGGTAGAGCGAGTAGGACAGCCCGCCGATCCAGACCATCGGCGCGGTGCCGAGGACCCGGACCGGGCCATGGGGAGTGCCGGTCCAGCCGGCATAGAGGACGGCGGCGGCGCCGACGGTCGGGAGCAGCGTCCACGCCCCCGGCGTGACCGCGCCTGACGGCAGCCAGCAGGCAGCGCCGATGACCGAGACCAGCCCTACCCAGCCGATCACGGCGGCGACTGCGGGACTACCGGCTGCTCTGGCGACGCCTTCGCGTGCGCCACCATCGGAGCCGGAGCCTGCGTGGGTATGCCGCGTCGGCGCCTCCCTGCCCGCGCACCAGACGGCGAGCGCCGCGCCGACGCCCAGCTCCCACGCGCGGGTGGTGGTGACGAAGTAGGCCCGCGCCGGGTCGACGGCTCCCAGCCACACGGCATACCCGAAGGACGGAACGGCGATGGCGGCCAGCAGCGCGCCCACCGCGGGCACGCTGGGACGCCGACCCAGCCGGCGCAGGACGAGCGCGAGCGCGATCAGGGCCAGCGGCCAGATGACGTAGAACTGCTCCTCGACCGCCAGCGACCAGAAGTGCTGCACCGGCGAGGGGATGCTGTCCGAGGCGAGGTAGTCGACGGCGCGGTGCGAGAAGACCCAGTTGACGACGTAGAGGGCTGCGCCTGCGATGTCGGTGCCGATCTCCCGGCGGCGCAGGCCGGGGACGGCGAACCAGGCCACGAGGGCGGTGACGACGAGGACGAGGATCGCGGCAGGGAGCAGGCGGCGGATCCGGCGTCCGACGAAGCGGGCCCAGCTGATCGTGCCGGTGGTGAGGAGCTCGCGGACGAGGATGCTGGTGATGAGGAAGCCGGAGATGACGAAGAAGACGTCGACCCCAAGGAAGCCGTTCTGCAGCGGAACGCCCGCGTGGTAGGTCATCACGAGCAGGACGGCGATGGCTCGCAGCCCCTCGATGTCGGGCCGAAAGCGTTCCGGCCGTGGGGATTTCGAGGTCAGGTCAGTGCTCCCGCAGGCGTTCCAGGAGCGCGTCCCGCACGCGGTCGCTGACCAGCCCCGAGACGTCACCGCCGTAGCGCGCGACCTCCTTGACCAGCGAGCTGGAGATGTGTTCGAGGCTCGGGTCGCCAGGCAGGAAGACGGTCTCGATGCCGGTGAGGTGCCGGTTCATCAGGGCCATGGGCAGCTCATAGGCGAAGTCGGTGCTGCCCCTCAGTCCCTTGACGATGGCCGCCGCCTCGACCTCACGGCCCACGTCGACGAGCAGCTTGTCGGCGAACAGCTCGACCCGGACGTTGTCGAGGTCGGCGCACCCGTCGAGGATGAGGTCGCGGCGCTCGTCGGCGCTGAAGGTGCCCTGCTTGGCCGGGTTGTGCAGGACGGCCACGACGACCTCGTCATAGAGCGCCGCGGCCCGCCGGATCACGTCGGCGTGGCCGAGCGTCACGGGGTCGTAGGAGCCGGGGCACACACACCGTCTCGTCGCTGCGCTCGTCACACGGGCACGCTAGCAGCGGGGCCACCCCCGGCCGGCTTCCGGCAGGGCCCGGGCCGCTGCCGGGGGCACGGCTCGTCTGCTTGCTACTTCTCCTCGTCCTCGTCGTCGGCCGGCAGCAGCCCGTCCTTGTGGGCCTTCGCGACGATCTCGCGGACGTTGGAGATCGACCCGGCGCCAGCCTCCAGGAGGCGGTTGCGCTCGGTCGCCCACTTCACGCCGAGGTCCTGGCGCACGTCCTCTGACACGTCGGTGCGAGCCGGGTTGAGGATGGTCTGCTCCTCCTCGCCGATGTGGTGGTTCAGCGCGGTGGCGAGGTCCTCGACTGCGTCGTCGAACGTCTGGGTGTCGGTGCCCTTGCACTCCAGGAGGGCCAGCAGCGCCTCGTTGCCCTCGGCGTGCTCCTCCTCGCCGTGCTCGGCCTCGTGGGCGGTGATGGCGTCCTTGCGCTTGAGGTTCGTGTAGACCTTCGACTCCTCCGCCTCACCGTGGGCGATGAGGACTGCCGCCAGCGCAGCCCGCGCCGCCTCGCGGTCGGCCGTGGCGTCACGCAGGTCGCGCAGGAGGGCTTCGAAAAGCCGGTGGTCGTCGAGGATCAGGTCGACGACGTCGCCACTGGTCGGTCGGGGAATCTCGTAGTCCGTCATGCCCATACCCTCTCCCACCTGCGGTGATGCCACACCTCGGGGGTCGTCGTGAGACCTCGTCCCACCCATCGGACGCCCGGTTTGGAGTCGGCACACCGGGTGCGACACGGTGGAGGGGTCCTGACCTCAATCGCCTGACACATCGGCAACGAAGGAGAGCCACATGCTCACCCTGACCGAGAACGCCAGCACGATCGTGAAGACCATCGTGGACCAGAACCTCACCACCGAGGACGCCGGCCTGCGCTTCAGCCAGGAAGGCGTCGAGTCCGGCGGCCTGACGGTGACCACCGCCGAGCAGGCGCTGCCCGGCGACGCCGTCGTCGAGCAGGACGGCGCCAAGGTCTACCTCGACGAGACCGCCGTCGCCGCCCTGGGCGACCAGGTCCTCGACGCCGCGGTGGACGAGACCGGGGGCGTGCAGTTCAACCTGCTGCCCTCCTCGCCAGCGGTCTGACCGACCCGCACCAACGACACAGCCCGACCGCAGTGCGGTCGGGCTGTGTCGTGTCCGGACGAGTCTCCGCCGGGTCTGCACCGGCTTCTCCCGCAGGTCACGCGACGACGTCGGGGACCCGAGGACCGGCGAACCAGATCTTCGTCTCGCCGTAGCGGCGCTCCCCCTCCAGCTCGAGCGCCTCGGGCCAGGCCGGTTCGGGTGATCGCGAGGACCGCTCGACGACCACGAGCGCCTCGCGGTCGAGCCACTGCTGGTCTGCGAGGGCCGCGAGGTCTGCGGCCAGCGCCTCCTCGCTCAGCTCGTAGGGTGGGTCGAGGAACACCAAGGTCTGCGGCTGCGCCGGCGCTGCGGCCAGCGCCTTCTGAACGGTGGTGTGCCGCACCGTGATCCCGGGTATGCCGAGTGCCCCCGCGTTCTGCTGCGCCACCTTCGCGGCGCCCTTGTCCGACTCCACGAGCAGCACGCTCACCGCGCCCCGGCTGGCGGCTTCGAGACCGAGGGCACCCGAGCCGGCATACAGGTCCAGCACTCGGGCACCGAGGAGGACCTCGAGGTGCTCGAGGCGCGAGAAGAGGGCCTCCCGGACCCGGTCGCTCGTCGGTCGGGTGCCGGAGCCGGCCGGGGTGGCCAGCCGCATGCCGCCGGCGCGCCCACTGATGATCCGAGTCACGGCGGCAAGGTAGCGCACGTCTGTGCACAGCAGATGGTCATGCCGCGCAGAGACCGCATCAGTGCGCAGTCTGCCCAGCGTCTGTGCACAGACCCTGGGCGAGCAGACGTCGCCACCGCGGGATCAGGGCGCGTGCACCGTCGGGTCGTCGCGCAGCACGTCGAGGAGGAGGGCGAGGACGGCGTCCGGCCGCTCCATCGATGGCAGGTGGCCAGCCCAGTCGAGCTCGACCAGCTCGGCTCCCGGGATCTGGTCGCCAAGGTGGGCAGCGATGGTGCGGAAGTGGCCCAGGTCGTGCGCGCCGGACACGACGAGGGTGTCCACCGAGAGCGCCGTCGGGTCCACGTCGATGCGTCGCATCGAGGGCGGCGGGTCCTGCTCGTCGGCCGCCAGCTGGACCTCGTAGGCACGGCGCTGCATCGTCGCGACGAGCTCGCGCACGTCCTGGCCGGCCTCGGGCCGCACCCACGTGTCCGCGGTGAGCTCGACGGCTCCGTCGAGGTCACCTGCTTCCAACAGGCGCTCCTCCTCCTGGCCGTAGGCGTCCAGGACGGGCGCGTCCTCCGCTGAGGGCTCCAGCCCGCGGTAGGCGGAGCACAGCAGCACGAGGGATGACACCCGAGCGGGATGGGCGGTCGCGAGCTCCATGGCGACTCGTCCGCCGTAGGAGGACCCGACGACCGCCGCGCTGCCCACCCCGAGCGAGTCGAGCAGGGCGTCGAGGTCGTCGGCGTCGGCGTACTCCTCCCCCGGCTGGGGGGAGTCGCCGAACCCGCGCAGGTCCGGCCGGATCACGCGGAACGTGTGGCTGAGCGCCGGGACGAGCGGGTCCCACATGCGGCGGTCGGCCACGCCGGCGTGCAGGAGCAGGACGGCGTCGCCGGAACCGGAGTCGTCATGGGAGAGCAGCACGACTCGAGACTAGGGCGCAGGGGCGGGTCGCCGCCGCTGCATTTTCGGCCAACCGCAGGCAGACCACTGTCATCGCTCAGCTGCGCTCGAGGAACGCCGCCTGCTCGGCGTCGAGCCGTTCGGCGACGGCCGCGCCGAGCTCGGGGTGGGCGTTGAGGTCGGGATCCGCCGCCACGAGAGCGGCTGCGTCCTCTCGGGCCTGCAGGATGAGCTCCTCGTCGCGGACCAGGGACAGGAACCGGAAGCTGCCTCGGCCCATCCCGCGGGTGGACCGACCACCCCCACTCTGGCGTCCGCTGAGAACGTCTCCGGTGCCGCGCAGCTCGAGGTCGAGCTGGGCCAGGGCAAATCCGTCGGTCGTGCCGGCCACCGCCTCCAGTCGCTCGCGGGCTCCACCGTCGGCCTCGGCACCCGTCATGAGCAGACACAGCCCAGGATGACCGCCGCGACCCACTCGTCCCCGCAGCTGGTGCAGCTGGGAGACCCCGAACCGGTCTGCGTCCATCACGACCATCACCGTGGCATTGGCCACGTCCACCCCGACCTCGATGACCGTGGTCGAGACGAGCACTCCCGTTTCGCCGCGGGTGAATCGCGCCATCGCGGCGTCCTTGTCCTCCGGTGTCATCCGGCCGTGCAGGACGTCGATGGTGATGCCGTGCAGCGCAGGGTCGGACCGCAGCTGCTCGACCACCGCGAGGACACTCGCCCACACCCGCGGCTCCGCCGTCTCCCCCGACTCGCCGTCCTGGCGCTCCCCCTCCTCGCGCTCCCCGTCACCGGGCTCGCCGTCCTCGGGTGCCGGTCGCGTGTCGGGGACCTCCTCGTCCGAGATGCCACCACGCGACTCGGTGTCCACGATCCGCGGGCACACGACATACGCCTGCCGACCGGAGCGGACCTCCTCGGCGATGCGCACCCAGGTGCGCTCGACCCAGCGAGGGTTGTCGGTGGGGACGACATGGGTCGTGATGGGTGCGCGACCTCGGGGCAGCTCGGTCAATGTCGAGGTCTCCATGTCGCCGAACACCGTCATGGCCACCGTGCGGGGGATCGGCGTGGCCGTCATCACGAGCACGTGCGGGGGCTGTTTCGCCTTGTCCCGCATGGCATCTCGCTGCTCGACCCCGAACCGGTGCTGCTCGTCGACGACCACGAGCGCGAGATCGAAGAACTGGACGTGCTCCTGGATCAGGGCATGCGTGCCGATGACGATGCCCGCGTCGCCACTGGCAACGTCGAGCAGCGACCTCTTGCGCGCGGCCGTCGACTGGCTGCCGGTCAGCAGTGCGACCTGGGTGCCGATCTCGCTACCCCCCAGCATGCCGCGCTCAGCGAGCTCGCCGAGCATCGCTGTGATCGAGCGATGGTGTTGTGCCGCAAGGACTTCCGTCGGGGCGAGAAGTGCAGCCTGACCACCCGCATCGACGGCCGCCAGCATCGCCCGCAGCGCGATGACCGTCTTGCCCGAGCCGACCTCACCCTGCAGCAGCCGGTTCATCGGGGTGTCGCCGGACATCTCGCTGGCCAGGGTGTTCCCGATCTCTCGCTGGCCGGCCGTGAGCTCGAACGGCAGCCGCGCGTCGAACGCGTCGAGCAGCCCACCCTTGCCGGGGGGTCGGGCGATCGCGGTGTGCTGCAGGGCGATCTGCGCACGTCGCTGTGCCAGCAGGGTCTGCAGGACCAGGGCCTCCTCGTAGCGCATCCGCTGGCGCGCGAGGTAGACCTGCGGCATCTCGTCCGGGACATGGATGCCACGCATCGCAGCCAGCCGCCCCGGCAGGCCACGCCGTCCCCGCAGGGCGGCAGGGATCGGGTCAGGGAGGTCGTCGAGCTGGTCGAGGGTCAGGCGCACGCACTCGGCCACGGCCCAGTTCTGCATGCCCTTGACCTGGAGGTAGACCGGGATCGGCCCGCGGTCCGTGGCAGCGTCGCCCAGCCCGCCGTGCATGAGCTGGTATGCCGGGTGCGCCAGCTGCCAGCGCCCGCGGTACATCCCGACGGTGCCGGCAAACAAGGCAGTGGTGCCGGGGACCAGGGCGTCCCGGTGCCCCCATGCTTTGAAGAAGACGAGGTCCACCTCGTGCGCACCGTCCGTGATCGTCACGGTGAGCATCTCGCCGCGGCGGTTCTTCATCGACCGAGTGGCGGCGGTCTTGACGGTGGCGACCGCCACGACGTACATGCCGACGTGCAGCGTGCCGAGGTCGGCGGTGTGCTCGAGGTAGCGACGGGGCCAGAACTCGAGGAGGTCCCCCACCACCGTGATGCCACGGTGCTTTGCCAGCTTGGGCGCGGCCGTGGAGACGATCTGCGAGAGCTTGGTGGACTGCGTGACCACACCGACCACGCCTACTCGACTCCGAGCAGCAGGGGGTAGTGCGGCTGGCCACCGTCGATGAGGCTGACCTCGACGTCGCGGTGCCCACGCTCGATGCGGGCGCCCAACGACTCGGTGAGCCCGGGAGGTGCATCGGCGCCACCGATCACGGTGACGATCTCACCGCCGCTGCTCAGCAGCCGGGCCACGACGTCGATCGCGACCGCTTCGAGGTCGTCCCCGACGATGACGACGTCTCCCGCCACTGCTCCGAGGACGTCGCCCGGCTCGCACGGTCCGGCACTGGTCAGTGCCTGCTTGCTCGCGACGGCGACCGCACCGTGACGGGTCGCCGCAGCGGCGTGGCTCATCTGGGAGGCGTTGCGTGACGCGCTGGCGCTGGCGTCGAACACGGCGAGCGCCGCGAGACCCTGGACCGCGGTCCGCGAGCGCACGATGTGCAGCGTGACGCCCTCCTGCTCGGCAGCACTCGCGGCAGCCTCGGCCGCCATGACGGTGTCGCCGTCGTTGGGCAGCACGATCACCTCGAGGGCGTGCGCGGCGCGAGCCGCGTCGAGCAGCTGACCCGCGGACGCGCGCTTGCCCGGTCCACTCGACACGACGTGCGCGCCCGCCTGCTCGAACAGCTCAGCGAGTCCCGGTCCAGCGGCACAGGCGACCACGGCCACCCCGGCCGCCGGCACTCGAGCCACCTGGTCAGCACGACCACCCTGAACAGCGCCACCACCCTGACCTGCAAAGTGGGTCACCCGCACCCGGTAGGGACGACCCGCGTCGATCCCTGCCTCGACCGCGGCACCGACATCGTCGACGTGCACGTGGATGTTCCAGAGATCGGGACCACCGACGACGAGCAGCGAGTCGCCCAATCGGTCGAGAGAGTCGCGCAGGGTCGCCACCCGCTCCTCGTCGCTGTCCCGCAACAGGTACATGACCTCGTATGCGGGCCCGTCGAGAACGAGGTCGCCCTCACCGGTGGGCGAGCCACCGGTGGCGCCAGTCGGCGTGACGACGCCGCCGGCGTGGCTCCAGTCCTCGCGGCGGCGCATGGAGTGGTCGGCGAAGACCTCCATCCGCTCCCCCACGTGGGTGTCGTCCTGGTGAACCACCCGGGCGAGAGCCTCGAGGAGCAGGAGGTAGCCCGCGGCCCCCGCATCGACGACCCCCGCGCGCTCGAGAGCCGGCAGCTGGGAGGTGGTCGCCTTCAGGGCCTCGGTCGCAGCGTCCAGTGCGTCCTCCGCCACGGCGGCCAGCCCCCGCTCGACCGCAGCAGCTCCGGCAGCGGCGGCGGCGCGGGCGACAGTGAGGATGGTCCCCTCGGCCGGCCTGGTCACGCTGGCGTAGGCGCGCTGGCTGGCGCGCTCGAGCCCGTCGGCGATGATCGCTGCGTCGGCGACGTCCTTGCCGCTCTCGGCGATCGCCTCGGCGAAGCCGCGCACGAGCTGGCTGAGGATCACCCCCGAGTTGCCTCGGGCCGTGAGCAGCAGCGACCGCGCCATCGCCGTGCACTCCTGTGCGAGCGAGGCATCGCCGAGGATCCCGGCCTTCTCGTGCTCGGTGCGGACCGAGTCGAGGGCGGCGTCGAGACTCAGGTAGAGGTTGGTGCCCGTGTCGCCGTCGGGGACCGGGTAGACGTTGAGCGCGTCGATCTCCGCCCGCCGCGCGGCGAAGGCGGCCCGGGTGAGCACAGCCCATCGCCTCGCGTCCACGGCACTGAGGGCTTCGAGCACGGTGGCAGGCTAGCCGCAGCGGCCGTCATCGGCCCCGTTTTGGCCGTTGCGCCACACCTCGGCTACTCTTGACCGGTTCCCATGGACCTCTGCGTCGCTGGCCTGTGCCCGCGCGAGGAGACACCGGGGACCACCCCATTTCTTGTACCAATCGATTTCAGGAGAACACCCGTGGCTGCCAACTGCGACGTCTGCGGCAAGGGACCGGGCTTCGGTCACAACATTTCGTTCTCGCACCGCCGTACCAAGCGTCGCTGGAACCCGAACATCCAGCGCGTCAAGGCGTTCGTGGGCGCCGCTGGTGTGACCCCGAAGCGTCTCAATGTCTGCGCCTCGTGCCTCAAGGCCGGCAAGGTCAAGCGCTCCCTGACCAGCTGAGCCTGCCGACCGGCATACGCACCGAAGCCGATCTCCCACTGGGGGGTCGGCTTCAGTCGTTTCCGTTCTGGGCACTGAAGTGGTCCCAGCCGCGGGGCCGCTGCACGACACCGTCCAGGGTGACGCCGTCCCCTGCCTCCACGGCTCCGATGGTGCGCCAGCCGTCGGGGACGTCACGGGCGAAGGTTGCCAGCAGGCTGTGTTCCTCGCCGCCCGCGAGAAGGCACTCCCACGCCGCTTCGGCGACGACCTCCTGAAGCGCCGCGAGGTCGTCGTGCAGCCCCGCCGGGGAGAGGGCGATGCGCACTCCACTGGCCTCTGCGATGCGATGGCCGTCGCGAAGCAGCCCGTCGGAGAGGTCGATCATCGCGCTCGCTCCGGCTTCGGCTGCCTGCCTCCCCGCATGCAGAGGCGCGCTGGGGCGCAGGTGGTGGGCCAGACACGCCGCACGTATGCCGCTCGCGGCCTCCCGCGGGTCGGCGCCACCCTCGAGGAGGGCGAGACCGGCGGCCGACCGACCCAGGGTGCCGTTGACCGCGACCGCGTGACCGGGGCGGGCTCCGTTGCGCAGCACAGGTTCCCGGCCCTCGAGATCTCCCAGGGCGGTGACCGACACCATCAGGACGCCCTCGGGCGCCGAGGACAGGTCGCCACCAGCGACGACCACGCCGAGGTCGCTGGCACGCTTGCCGAGGGTGCGGGCGAACTCGACCACCCAGTCCAGCGAGGTCGCGGGGTCGGCAACGAGCGAGACCAGGACTGCGGTCGAGGTGGCGCCCATCGCGGCGACGTCGGCGAGGTTCTGGGTGAGCAGCTTGGTGGCGACGTCGGACGGGCTGGACCACTCGTCGAGCCAGTCGCGTCCGCGGATCATCGAGTCGGTGGTCGCCACGGTGGTCGGACCAGTGCGAAGGACTGCGGCGTCGTCGCCGGGTCCGACGGCGAGAGACGCACTCCCCTCGAAGAACGGGAAGATCCGCCGCAGCAGGTCCGACTCGGACACATCTGCCAGCGTCCGCGGCGACGTGACCATGACTTGACCTCCTCGTGACGGCCCGGGGGAGACGGGCGGGACACGGGCACGGTAGCGTCTGGCGTGGTCGAGGTGCGCCCCGGCCATGCGGTTCTCCCGGGTCTTAGAACAGGCTCTGTCTTAGAAACAGACTGTGCCATAGGAAACAGAAAGTGTGAGGTGTCTCGTGGTGGTCCAGGCCTACATCCTGATCCAGACCGAAGTTGGCAAGGCGGCGTCCGTTGCCGAAGCCATAGCCGCAATTTCCGGTGTGGTCCTTGCTGAGGACGTGACCGGGCCCTACGACGTGATCGCTCGCGTCGAGGCCAACACCGTCGACGAGCTGGGCAAGCTCGTCATCGCCAAGATCCAGGACGTGCCCGGGATCACCCGCACCCTGACCTGCACCGTCGTCCACGTCTGAGCGTTCGACTCTCGACGTGAGCCTTGGCGCCCGCCTCACGGCTGCGCGCCGGCTGCGCACCACGACCACCGGCCTCCTCGTCCTCGGGGTGGCCGGTGGTCTGCTGTCTGGCTGCTCCAATGCGGTCGATGTCACCGCTCCCCCGCACTCCGCGGCATGCGAGCCGGCGACAGCGCACTGGCCCGCGAAGGTCGGCGCCCAGACCCTCCGCGACATCAGCGCGAACGGCGGCGCGGTTTCGGATGCGCGCGCGTGGGGTGATCCCGCCGTCATCGCCACCTGCGGCTGGCCGGCGCCGGGTCCGACGGACAAGGAGTGCCTCGACGTCGACGGCGCCTACTGGGTCGTCGAGCCGCTGAGCGACGGCGTGAAGTTCACGACATTCGGTCGGGAGCCTGCGATCCAGGTGCTGGTGCCGGACGCCTACAAGCCGGAACCCCTGCTGCTGCCAGCTTTCGGCGCGGCCGCCAAGGCGCTGCCCACCAACGGTCGCACCTGCAAATGACATGAGTCGTCGCATGCCCGGCCCTGTGGCCCGCGTGGGCGGCTAGTGCCAGGACCCCCCGTTGCCCCATCCAACGCCCGGACGGACATTCGGCGGGTCGCCGCCCTGGGGCTCGTCCTGCCACTCCCCGTTGTCGCGTCCCCGTACCTTGTTGACCACGCCGAGAGCCACCGCCCCCACGAAGGCCAGGGCTCCCAGGCCGAACAAGCCATACAAGATCACCGCGAACATTCGCCACGACCTCCCCGTCACGAGCGCTCTGCCCGTCCATTGAAATCTACTCCCGGATGCCCCCGTGGGAGTCAGAAACGACTCAGGCACAGTCTTCGCCGCCTCAGCGTCCGGCAGGCCCTCCTGTCCGCACCGCGGCGCGAGGAGGCATGAGAGGCGCCCGCGAGTCAGACCGAGGGCCGTCGCATCGCGCGCGACGCGACGACCTGACACAGTGATCCGATGCTGAACGAGGTGGCGGACGGGGTCTGGGTCCGGCAGAGCGAGTGGGTCTGGAGCAACGCAATAGTGGTGCGGGGCGACGAGGGTTTGATTCTGGTCGACCCCGGCATCCATGGCTCCGAGCTGGAGCAGCTCGCCGATGAGGTGGACCAGCTGGGCATCCCCGTGGTCGCCGGCTTCTGCACCCATCTCCACTGGGACCACCTGCTCTGGCACTCCCGGTTCGGCGACGTTCCGCGCTACGCCGCTGCCGCCGCCGCTCAGGCCGCCCCTGGAGTGCGGGAGCGGGCACAACAGATGGCCGAGGAGAGCGCGTCGGGCATCCCCCTGGAGCTGATCGGGCTCCTCACTCCCCTGCCCGCGGACGGCAGTCCCGTGCCGGGCGAGATCATCGAGCACGAGGCGCACGCCATCGGCCACGCCGCGGTGCTGCTCGCCGACCGTGGCGTCCTCCTCGCCGGCGACATGCTCTCCGACATCCTGATCCCACTCCTCGACTTTCGTCGGCCCGGTCAGGTGGGCGCCTACGGGTCGGCGCTCGACCGGTTGGGTGAGGCCGTCAGGCACGTGGATGTCGTGGTCCCCGGCCACGGCGCCGTTGCCAACGGTCCCGAGATCGCCGCACGCTTTGCCGCCGATCGGGCCTACATCGACGCGCTGCGGCGAGGAGAGGAACCGGTCGACTCGCGTCTGGCTCAGGACTGGCTTTCCGCCCCTCACCAGTCGAATCTGCAGCAGGCCAAGCAGTCATCCGGGTAGAAGCCGTGAAGGTCATCGACCATGAGTTTGCGGTCGATGTGGTTGGTGCCTTCGTTGGAGCATGGACGCATTCGTCGCGGCAGTCGTCGGCTTCGTCGTTGCTGCCGTCCTCGCACTCATCAACAGCTGGCTGTCGGGTCGAGAGAAGGTCGCTGAAGGCGTATGCACCCAGCGCATCGCGGCATACCCCGCGGCTTGGCGACGCACCGGCGTCGTGTCCCGCTGGCCACGGACCGACGCGGACCGGGAACACATCGTCAGGCTCCACGAGGACCTTCGTCGTTGGTACTACGCCGAGGGCGGCATGTACCTCTCGACGCGGGCGCGAAAGCGCTACGAGCATCTGCAGCTCGTGCTCGAAGCGTTCCTGTCCCAGCCCGAGTCGAACGTCGCGGACCACTACGCGTCGCTGATGGAGGCGGCGTCCTACTTCCGGACGGGTCTGACCAAGGACCTGGAGACGCGGGAACAGGTGGGGCTCGATTGCGACGATCCTCGCCTGGCGCGACGAGAGGCGGGCCACCCTCCGAGCCGACGACCGGCTCCACGCGGTTACGGCCGCGTCGCCGTCAGTGCCAGGCACCACCGACTCGGCCGCGTCATCCCTTATCCATCACCTGACACCAGAGGACGAACGCTTGGACGCCGGAGACGCTCCGAGCCCGGCCTCCTAAGGACCTCGCGCGCCCCCGCCCCGGGGTAGGCGCGTTTATCGGCCAGCCAGCTCGGCGACCGCCGGGGCCATTGCCTCGGCGAAGTCCGCGCCAAAGACGAAGTAGGAGTATCCGATCTCCTCGCGCCGTCGCTGGATCTCCTCCATGGCGGCTCCTGGATCGTCGGGAAGGATCGCCAGCGAGTCGGCTTCCCGCATCGCAGCCGGATGGGTGTCCTTTGCCGATGCCATGAACGGCGCGACGGCGTCGCCGATCACCGAGACGTGGACCGCGAGCTCGACGTCCCGCGCGGCCAGGACGTCCCTTGCGAGGTCGGCGACGTCTGCGCGGGTATCAGTCTCGACCAAGGCGAAGGTGACCGTGTCGGCGACCTCGAGGGCCAGGGCCCTGGCCTTCGGCCCGCGAACGGCCATGGCCACTGGTGTGTGCACATCGGGACCGTCCAGGTCTCGCAGCGTCGCCACGGTCTCACGCACCTGGGCCAGCCGCTCTTTTGCTGGTACCACTGCGATCCCGCGGTCGCGGAGCTCGTCCTCGATCCCTGGCCGGCCGGTGCCGATGCCCATCTCGAAGCGTCCCTCAGTCAGCATCGACAGGGAGTGCGCCTCCCAT
Organism: Pedococcus bigeumensis; assembly: GCF_006438965.1. Classification (GTDB taxonomy): domain Bacteria; phylum Actinomycetota; class Actinomycetes; order Actinomycetales; family Dermatophilaceae; genus Pedococcus; species Pedococcus bigeumensis_A. Next base: position 352,154 of record NZ_RCZM01000004.1, on the reverse strand, counting down.
GCGGTGCTCCAAGATGGCCGTAGTGGGGACGCGTAGACCCAGGTGCCGACGCGCAGGTCCGTCTGGGCGGCTGCAAAGGCGAGGGTGGGCGCGGGCGCTGGCTGCCACTGCGGTACGTCGGGCATCAGCAGCGTCGAATAGCCGAGGTCGGCGATCCGGCGCACCTTGTCCCGCCACGTCGGCATGTCGGTCAGCACAGGGGCAACCACTCCGAATCGAAACGGTCTGGTCATGTCTGGACTCCTCTTTCGTGGGCACGATGCCTGCCGCTGTTGAGCAGCTTCACGCGTTTCGGTCTCTGCACACACAACGAGCGAGCTGACCCGGTTTCGACAGTGCGGACCCAGCTCCGGTCGTCCAGCGATCTTGGCCTCCGGTGCTCTGGCATGCCCGTCTTGCGGTCCGGGTACGCCAAGCCCTCTCGAACATGGATGATGGCAGTCGTGCCTGACTCAGCCAGCGTGGTCATCCATGCGGCCCCTGCTCGCGTACAGCGGTGGCTGGCCAGACTCCTGTCCCCGCTCATCACCTTGACCGGCGCGGCGATCATCTGGGCCGCATGGGGGTTGGCCCCGTGGTACGTCTACGCGCTGGGTGTCGCCGTGATGGTTTTCGGTGTGTGGCTGCAGGCTCTCGTCGAGATGTCCGGGGGCCAAGCCCTGATCGTGGGTGTCGACCGGTCCATCCAGATCCACAGCCCTGGGCTCCTTGCTCATGATGGGCGTGTGGATCGTCAGGACATCGTCTCGGTCACCTATGCGGAAGCTGCCCTCAACCCACCACTCGGGGAGAGGCTCTTCAGCGTGCTCGGCAGTGGTGGCTACCTCCGGATCGAGCTGCGAGAGCCGCGCGTCCTTCCCGGGGCGTGGTGGACCAACTACCTGTGGTGCCTACGGGCCGAGTCCGACCCCAGCCACATCGCTCCACCGCTTCCCCACACAAAGACCGCCGTTGTCGACTTCCACTCCTCGAAAGGCTCCGCGGCCGCTGCCCTCCAGCTCTTCGCGGCATGACCGCCCCAGGGCCCTTGGCGCGCGCCCGTCGGGGCACTCCGGTTTCAATCGGTGAAGCGCCGACCCAGCCAGATCGGTCGTGTCGGGTCGCACGACTCGAGGGCGACCCAGACGCCGTCGCCCATGGAGGGGACCCCGGGAGTGCCCGGTACGGGCAGGCACGCCTTGGCCCACACCGTGTCGTGCCCGCTGACTTCTGGAACCCGAACGAGCAGACGCCGCTGACCGAGCGGGTCCGTGTTGTCGACCACCTCAGCCGCGTAGACCCCGCACGTCCGACGGGATGGCTCCTCGCTCTCATCGGTGTCGATGACCACCCGGCCTTGCTGCAGGAGCACCGACGCGTAACCGCCACCCTGCCGGTAGCGAACCGCGATCGAGCTCTCGGCTGGCGGTCTCTGACCATGCACGCCGTCTCCGAACTCGATGACGCTCGCACCGTCATCGCGTCGGCTGACGACGTAGTGACGGTCCTCCGCGCCCGAGTCGGCGAGGTCGATGACCTGACGCCACGGCTGTCCGTCGACCTCGAGCTCGAAGCCGTGTCGACGACCTGACGACCCATGTCGACGTCCGGTGCCCAGGTACGCCTCGGCCGCGATCTCGTCGGAGTGGCGGCTGAGAAGCTCGGCGACGAAGGCGAACAGCTCCAGCAGCGCCACCCCCGGATCGCTGTCGTCCGTGTCCGTCCAGTCCCTCAGCTTGGTGCGGGCGCGGTGGACCAGATCCTCGAGGTGAGGCTGGTCAGTCGGACCACGATCCTCGCTCATTGGCTCACGTGCCTGGTCATGCACGCCAGTATCCGCGCCTCCCCCACTTCCAGCCACGGCAAGGACGGGCGGAGCGTATGCCGTGTGTTCACCCCACGGCCCGCAGCTCGCCGGGGCGGTCGTGCGAATCAGCCGACCGCCCCGGCCCATCCCTGAGCTGCGCCTACAGGTCGGCGACGGCCGGGATCACCCGCTCGGCCATCAGCTCCAGCGTGCCGGGCTGACTGACGTTGGCGAGGGCGCCGTGGGCCACCTGGATACCCAGGCCGGCGAGCTCGTGCAGGTGCTCGATCGTCTGCTCGACCCGCTCGCCGTTCGGGCCGAGGTCGAACCGCAGCTGAGCCGTTTTCTCGATCTCGTCGTAGTCGCGGTCAAGCCGTGCGCAGTGCTCACGCAGCACGTCCAGCTTGTGCGGCAGCTCGGGGGTGTCGAAGATGTTGCACGCGTCGGCGTACTGGGCCACCAGGCGCAGCGTCTTCCGCTCGCCGGCGCCACCGATGAGGATCGGGGGGTGCGGGCGGCCCAGAGACTGAGGGGAGTTCAGCGTCCGCGCCAGCTGGTAGTGCTTGCCCTCGTACGGTCCCTGATCGTCGCTCCACATCTGCAGGCAGATCTGCAGGGCCTCCTCGAGCCGCTCGAACCGTTCCGCCGTGGACGGGAAGAACAGTCCCAGCCCTTGGGACTCCTCCTCGTTCCAGGCAGCGCCGATGCCGAGCATCGCCCGACCTCCGGAGAGGATGTCCAGGGTGGTGACGGCCTTGGCCAGCAGCCCGGGGTCCCGATACACCACGGCCGTCACGACGGTGAGCAGCTTGACCCGTTCCGTCTTCGCCGCGAGGAACCCGAGCGTCGTGTACGCCTCGAGCATCTCGTGCTCTGGCGGACCCAGGTGCGCGATCTGCCAGACGTGGTCCATCACGCTGACACGGTCGTAACCCGCCTGCTCAGCGCGCGCCGCCACGTCACCGAGCTTGTCGCGCAAGGCGACCGGCCCGCCGTCCCAGGTGAAGTCCGAGATGTGCAGTCCAAGCTTCATGCCACTCCCTCAGTTCGCGTCGTCCGCTGGATCGGCGGGTTCGTCTCCGCCACCCACCCATTCAACGCTCACGACGGCATACCGTCGCGCCAGCGCCCGAACACCGCCCGAACACCGCCCGCACCGCCTGCACCGCCCCAGACTCAGACACCACATGCACAGGTCACGATTCGGGGGCCGCATTCACGCGAGGCGGTGTATGCGGCCCACCGCTGGGTAGGGTCAGCGACAGTCAGTCGTGGGTCGACCACGTCCACTACCGCCAAGGAGTACCCCGGTGACTACCTCACTCACTCGCCGCGTCAGCGCCCTCGCTGCCGCCGCGCTCGTTTCCACTTTGGCCCTCGCCGCCTGCGGTTCCGGTGACGGGGACACCCCCGCAGCCACGAACTCCAGTGGCGTCACGCTGATCACGCAAGGCAAGCTCAAGGCCTGCACCCACCTGTCCTACAAGCCGTTCGAGTTCAAGGACGGCTCCAAGGTCGTCGGCTTCGACGTCGATCTCATGGACCTCGTCGCCAAGAAGCTCGGCGTCGAGCAGGAGGTCGTCGACATCGAGTTCGCGACGATCACGTCGGGGGCGGCCTTCGCGGCCAAGAAGTGCGACGCCGGCTTCGGCGCGACGACGATCAACGACAAGCGCAAGCAGGCCATCAACTTCTCGGACCCGTACTTCGACTCCACTGCGGCGCTCATCACCAAGAAGGACTCGGGCGTCACCGACCTCGCCAGCCTCAAGGGCAAGAAGGTCGGCGTCCAGACCGACACCACCGGTCAGGAGTTCGCCGAGAAGGAGAAGGCCGCCAACGGCTTCACCCCGGTCGTCTTCGATGACCTGCCGACGCAGCTCGCGGGCGTGCTCGCCGGTCGCGTGGACGCAGCGATCAACGACAACGGCCCCCTGCTCGACTACGTGAAGGACAACCCGACGACCGCGGTCGTCAAGGAGTTCGACACGGGCGAGCAGTACGGCCTGATGTTCAAGAAGGACGCCAACGGTCAGAAGCTCACGGACCTGACCAACGAGGTCCTCAAGGCCGCGGTCGCCGACGGCACCTACAACACGATCTACAAGAAGTGGTTCGGAGTCGACGCCCCGAAGTGACCCTTCCGCATCGTTCGGGGGCGGCGGTACGGTTTCGACCGGCCCGCCGCCCCTCGGCGTTGTGGCCCATGACCCCGTAGGTCGGCAGGAGAACTGATGAGCGCCACCACCGCTGAAGCGCCAACGAAGAAGAAGTTGTCCCCACGCAAGCGCGCCCAACGGATCAGGTGGGCGCAGTACACCGCGCTCATCCTCGTCGCTCTGGCCATCGCTCTGACCGCGAACTGGCCGCAGATTCAAAAGCAGTTCTTCAACCCGGAGCTCGTCAAGACCACCCTGACCGAAGGTGTGGGATCTGCCCTCAAGAACACGGTCATCTACACCGCGGGCGCTTTCGTCATTGGCCTTCTGCTCGGCACAGTGCTGGCCCTCATGCGTCTGTCGTCGGTGGCCCCGTACCGGTGGATCGCCACCGTCTGGATCGAGTTCTTCCGAGGTTTGCCGGCGATCATCGTCTTCATCGCGTTCGGCCTCATGTCGCTGGCCTTCGAGGGTTTCGTCATTCCGTACGACCCCTATGGAACGGTGTGGGTCGCCCTGGGCCTCGTCGCCTCCGCCTACATGGCTGAGACGATCCGAGCGGGCATCCAAGCTGTGCCGCCCGGGCAGATCGAGGCTGCTCGTTCGCTCGGTATGCCGTCCGGCGTCGCCACTCGAAAGATCGTCCTGCCGCAGGCCTTCCGGGTCATCACTCCCCCGCTGACGAACGAACTCATCCTCCTCGTCAAGGACTCCTCGCTCGTCTACGTCCTGGGGCTCTCGGCCTCGGGCTACGAGCTGACCAAGTACGGGCGGCAGCTCTCCAGCGACAATGCCAGCCTGACACCCCTCGTGGTGGCCGGCTTCTGCTACCTGATCATCACCCTCCCGCTCTCCATCATCGTGCGCCGCATGGAAGCCCGACAGAAGAAGGAGCGCTGAGCATGACCGCGCCCACCACGGCCGCCCCCATCGTCGAGGTCACCGACCTCCACAAGTCGTTCGGCGCCAACCACGTCCTGCGCGGGCTCAACGCCACCATCCGCCAGGGCGAGGTTGTCTGTGTCATCGGTCCATCAGGTTCCGGCAAATCGACCTTCCTGCGCTGCATCAACCTCCTCGAGGAGCCCACGAGCGGCTCGATCAAGGTGGGCGGTGACGAGGTCAACGACCCCGACTGCGACATCGACGCCATCCGCCGCAACATGGGCATGGTCTTCCAGCAGTTCAACCTCTTCCCGCACCTGTCGGTCCTCGAGAACTGCACCGTCGCCCAGACCACGGTGCTCAAGAGAAGCAAGGACGAGGCGCAGGCCAAGGCCCGCGAGAACCTCGAGAAGGTCGGCCTCTCCGAGAAGGAGGACGCCTACCCGGCCCAGCTCTCCGGCGGTCAGCAGCAGCGCGTCGCCATCGCCCGAGCGCTGTCGATGGACCCCAAGCTCATGCTGTTCGACGAGCCGACATCCGCGCTGGACCCCGAGCTGGTGGGTGACGTCCTCTCAGTCATGCGCCGGCTCGCCAGCGAGGGAATGACGATGTTCGTCGTGACCCACGAGATGGCCTTTGCGCGCGACGTCGCCGATCGCGTGATCTTCATGGACGGCGGCGTCATCGTCGAGGAGGGCGCCCCCGAGCAGGTCATCGGAGAGCCCACCGAGGAGCGGACCAAGGTCTTCCTGCAACGCGTGCTCGACCCGACGCACGTCGAAGCGGGGGCCGAGGACGCGGCATACGCCAAGCGTCACGTCGGCGACGTGGCAGGCGACAACGCCGTGGCGCACCACCCAGGGACACACGGTCGCAACAGCGGCGGCGGCTGATGGAGCACTCAGCGACAACCCCGCCAACGTGACTCGAGCATTCGCTCAGAGGCAGATCCGATAGCCCTGGAGTCGCCGCTGTCGCCGCGTCGCTACCAGCGCCCATCCGCCACTAGTCTCGTGGTGTGCCTGAGTTCAGCTGGCGACCGGCCAACGAGGCGACAAGCCAAGACGTCGACGCCGTGTTCGACGCCGGCGGCGCCCGCAAATGCCGCTGCCAGGCGCTCAAGGTCCCGGGCTGGATCTGGCGCGACACGACACAGGAGGAGCGCGACGCCGCGCTCCTGGAGCAGGCCGGCTGCGGCACACGCGGGCCCACGTCCGGCCTCGTCGGGTACGTCGATGAGCAGCCGGTCGGCTGGGTCGCGGTCGAGCCCCGGGTGAACTACCCGAGGATCTGGGCCCGGCAGAAGTCGTGGATGCGGATGGACCCCGACCTCGATGGCGTCTGGTCGGTCACCTGCTTCGTCGTGCGTAAGGGCTTCCGCCGACAGGGACTGATGTACGAGCTCGCCGCCGCCACCGTCGAGTACGGGAGGCAGGTCGGTGCTCGCGTCCTGGAGGGCTACCCCACCGAGGCGCCCCCGGGGAAGACCGTGATCTGGGACGAGGCGTCGGTCGGCCTGCTCCAGGTCTTCCTCGACGCCGGCTACGAGGTCGAGGCATCGCCCACCCTGCGCCGCAGGGTGGTGCGTCACCGACTCGGCGCATCATCGTGACGGTCCGTTGCGCACACCTGGGTCGGCTCGTGACCCGAGAACGCAGGGAATCGACGGGCTTGCTCTCGTTCGAGCCTGATCACGGGTGTCGAGGTTGCAAAGGTCTGGCTTTAAGTCGAATCGCTCGGGTATGCGGTGGCGGGACGCCGCCCCGCGCCGTCGACTCAGCGCAGGCCGACGGGGCGGGTCAGGGCGAGCTGGATGAGCTCGTCGATCAGCTGCGGGTAGGGCAGCCCGGTTGCCTCCCACATCTGGGGATACATCGAGTGCGGCGTGAAGCCCGGCATCGTGTTGATCTCGTTGATGATGACCTCGCCGGTGTCGGTGTAGAAACAGTCGACCCGCGCCAGTCCCTCGCAGCCGAGCGCCTCGAACGCCGCACCAGCGAGCCGCTGCACCTCGGCTGACACCGTGTCAGGGACGTTGGCCGGGCACGAGAGGACAGCGCCGTCGTCGAGGTACTTTGCCTCGAAGTCGTAGAACTCGTGACCGCCGTCGGCCGTCACCTCGATCTCGCCGACGTGCGACACCCGCGGCCCGTCGGTCCGCCGCCCCTGCAGCACCGCGCACTCGATCTCGCGCCCGACGATGCCCTGCTCGACGATGACCTTGCGGTCGTGCTCGCGCGCCATCTCGATGGCGCCCTCGAGGGCCTCGGGGGTCGAGACCTTCGAGATCCCCATGCTCGACCCGGCACGCGCCGGCTTGACGAACACCGGGTAGTCCAGCGCCCCGACCGCGTCCATCGCCGCCGCCTTGTCGCGTTGCCACTGGGAGTCGGTGATCACGGCATACGGACCGACGGGGAGCCCGGCACCCGCGAACAGGACCTTCATGTAGTGCTTGTCCATTCCCGCGGCGGACGCGAAGACACCCGACCCGACGTAGCGGATGTCGGCCATCTCGAACATGCCCTGGATGGTGCCGTCCTCGCCAAAAGGCCCGTGCAGCAACGGGAAGACGACGTCGACCTCACCCAGGCTTCGGGGGATCTCCTGTGGCTCCAGCGTCGTGAGCGTGCGGTCGGTCGTCGCCAGTGGCACGACCACTCCCGCACCGTCCGGCGCGACCTCGGGAGTGCGGTCGGCAGTCAGCTCGAGCAGCTGCGGGTCGCCATCGGAGAGCACCCAGTGACCGTCGCGCGAGATGCCGATCGGGATGACGTCGTAGGCGTCGCGGTCGATCGCGCGCATCACGCCGGCCGCCGTCGCACAGGACACGGCGTGCTCCGACGAGCGGCCACCGAAGACGATGGCGACGCGGGGCTTGTGGGGCGCGGGCTGGTCCGTAGTCATCGCCGCCGAGCGTATCCCGACCATCCGCCGGGCACCCCGCGCGGCTCGCGTGGCGGCGCCCCTACGCTGACCGGGTGAGCCACGACGACCTGTCCCCCGCCTCCCGAGTGGTCGCCCTGGGACGCCAGCCCCGTATGCCGGGTGCCGGCGTCAACGCGCCCCTCGAGTTCACGTCGACCTATATCGCGGACGGGCCGGTCAACTATGCGCGCGTCGGCAACCCGACCTGGTCGGCGTTCGAGGAGGCCCTCGGTGGGCTGGAGGGTGGCGACGCCCTCGTCTTCAGCTCCGGCATGGCCGCGGTCTCCGCTGCTCTCTCCCTCGTCCCGCTCGGCGGTGCCGTGGTCGTCCCGTCGCACGCCTACAACGGCACGACGTCGTTGCTGGACCAGCTCGCCGCCACCGGTGCCGCCGTGGTCCGCCGGGTCGACCCCACCGACCAGGACGCGGTCCGCACCGCGCTGGACGGCGCTGCCCTGCTGTGGATCGAGTCCCCCACCAACCCCATGCTCGAGGTCTCGGACATCCCCGCGCTCGTCGCGATGGCGCGCGAGTGCGGCGCCCTGACGGTCTGTGACAACACGTTCGCCACCCCGCTGGTGCAGCAGCCGCTCGCGGACGGAGTCGACGTGGTGCTGCACTCGGTCACCAAGTACCTCTCCGGCCACTCCGACGTCATCCTCGGCGCGCTGGTCACCCCGTCCACCGACGCCGGCCGCGAGTTGCACGCCCGCTTGTCGACGGCCCGGCTGCTGGGTGGCGCGATCGCCGGACCGATGGAGACCTGGCTCGCCCTGCGCGGCCTGCGCACCCTCCACGTCCGGCTGGAGCGGGCCACTGGCAACGCCCGAGAGCTCGCCGCCCGGCTGGAAGGCCACCCGGCGGTGACCCGGACACGCTATCCCGGGTTCGGCGCGATCATCGCCATCGAGGTGGAGGGCGGACCCGACGCGGCCGAACGCGTCGCCACGGCGACAACCCTCTGGACCCACGCCACCAGCCTCGGCGGCGTGGAGTCCCAGATCGAGCGACGTCGTCGCTACCCCGCAGAGCCCGAGACCGTCCCCGAGGCCCTGCTGCGGCTGTCGGTCGGGATCGAGGACGTCGAGGACCTCTGGCGCGACCTCGACCGCGCGCTGACAGGCCGGTGAGGACCCGAGCGACGAAGGAGTGAGGCCCGGAGCCGGTCGCGGAAGCGTCCGCGAAGGCCCGCGCGCTTGGCAGCTGACAGCTAGTCGGTCTCGTTCTTGAGGGCCCGCATCATCAGGGCTCCGACGACGTCCTCGGCACGTCGGCCGTCATGGACCACGGCGGCGACCTGCTCGATGATCGGCACTCGCACGTCGTGCTTGTGAGCCAGCTGGAGGATCGACTGGCAGGACTTCACGCCCTCTGCCGTCTGCTTGCTGACCGCGACGACCTCCTCCAGGCTCATGCCCTTGCCGAGGTTGACGCCGAAGGTGTGGTTGCGCGACAGCGGCGACATGCAGGTGGCGATGAGGTCGCCCACGCCAGCCAGTCCCGCGAACGTCATGACATCCGCGCCGAGCGCCATGCCGAGCCGGGTCGTCTCGGCGAGCCCGCGGGTGATGATCGAGGCCTTGGAGTTGTCCCCCATCCCCAGGCCCTCGGCCATGCCGACGGCCAGGGCGATGACGTTCTTCACGGCGCCGCTGATCTCGGTGCCGACGACGTCGGTGTTCGTGTAGGGCCGGAAGTAGGGCGGGTTCGACGCGGCCGCCACCATCTCGGCGACCGACTCGTCGATACAGGCCACCACGCTGGCAGCCGGCTGCTTCTTGGCGATCTCGGGTGCGAGGTTCGGTCCGGAGACGACGACGATACGCTCGTGCGCCACCCCTCCCGCCTCCGCGATGACCTCACTCATCCGCTTCGTGGTCCCGAGCTCGACGCCCTTCATGAGCGAGACCACGGCTGCGGTGTCGCCGAGGACGGCGCCCCACTCACCGAGGTTGGCGCGCAGCGTCTGCGACGGCACGGCCAGGACGATGATGTCAGCGCCGTCGGCCGCTTCGGCCGGGTCTGCGGTGGCTGACACCGACGAGGGCAGCGACAGGTTGGGCAGGTAGTCGGTGTTGCACCCGGCGTTGATCTGGTCGACCACGGCCTGGCGCCGGCCCCACATCCGCACGGTGGTGCCACCGTCGGCGAGGACCGACGCGTAGGCGGTGCCCCAGCTGCCCGTCCCGAACACTGCGGCAGTCGTCATGCGCCTTCTCCCTGCTTGCGGTGGGGGTTCCCCGTGTCGGGGAGACCGTGCTTGCGCGAGTCGAACCGCTCGGCGGGGGCGTGCTCGCCACGGATCGTCTCGAGCTCGGCCGTGATGGCCGCCATGATCCGGGCGGTCGCCTCCCGCAGGAGCGCCCCGGTCACGGGCTGGTCATAGAGGTCGCTCAGCTCGACGGGCGGACCGGCGCGGAAGTGCATCGTCTTGCGCGGCAACAGCCTGGGTCGCTTGGTGTAGGGCGCGAGGACCTCCTGCGGCCCCCACTGCGCCACCGGGATGACCGGGCACTTCGTCGCCAGGGCGATCCGCGCGGCACCGGTCTTGCCGACCATCGGCCAGAGCTCGGGGTCGCGGGTCAGGGTGCCCTCGGGATAGACGCCCACGCACTTGCCGCTCTCGACCGCGGCCACGGCGGCGCGGAACGCGTCAGCGGCCTGACCGGTGTTGCGGTAGACCGGGATCTGCTCCGCCCCACGCAGGATCGCCCCCACGATCGGGACCCGGAAGACGCCCTCCTTGCCCAGGAAGAACGGCGGGTGGCCGGCGTCGACGAGGAAGTGCGCGAAGGACAGCGGGTCGAAGTACGAGAGGTGGTTGGGCGTGGCCACGAACCCGCCAGTCATCGGCAGGTTCTCCATGCCACGCCAGTCGCGCTTGGTGAGGACCATCAGCAACGGACGCAGGATCGCCACCGTGAACCGGTATGCGAAAGGCAGAGCTCGTGCGCCGCTGGCGGTCACGTGGTCTCCATATCGGTGGGTAGCGTGTGAGTGAGCATCCTCGCGGCTACCGGGGTCGGTGTCGAGCAACCGCGCCCGCACTGCGACGATCGTCGAGATGACCCCTACTCCCGACTGGCACCTCGTCGTCCCCGTCAAGGGTGGCGCGAGCGCCAAGTCGCGGCTGCACCCCCCGACGGGCGTGGGCCGTGAGGCGCTGGCGCTGGCCCTGGCCACCGACTGCCTCACCGCCTGCTGCGCGGGTATGCCGCCTGCTCGGGTCCTCGTCGTCACCTCCGACGAGCGGGTGGCACAGATGGCGCGGGGCTTGGACGCACGCGTCGTCGCCGATCCCGGCGCGGGGCTCAATGCGGCCGTCCGAGCCGGCCGGGACGCGGCGCTTGCTGACGGACCGAGCCTCCCTGTGGCGGCTCTGCTGGGCGACCTCCCCGCGCTGCGCGCGGAGGACCTGACGGCGGCACTGGGCGCAGCGGCGGCATATCCGCTGGCGGTGGTGCCCGACGCGGCCGGGGAGGGCACCGTGCTCCTCACCGCCTTGACCGGCGCGGAGCTGGTGCCGTCGTTCGGGGCGGGTTCGGCGGCGCGGCACGAGGCCGCCGGACACCAGCGGCTCGAGCTCGAGCTGCCGCGGCTGCGGACCGACGTCGACGACGACGCCGACCTGCAGGACGTGCTGGCGCTGGGTGTCGGCGCGGCCACACGGCGCGCGCTCGAGCAGTCGGCGACTACGCTGCCGCCCATGCAGGGCAGCGTGCACAGCTTCGACGAGACCACCGGCGCGGGCTCCGCCCTGCTCGACGACGGACGCGAGGTGACCTTCACCCGTGAGGTGTTCGCGGCCAGCGCGCTGCGGCACCTGCGCGTGGGTCAGCGGCTTAGCCTGGACCTCACCGGCGAGCGAGAGGTCAGCAAGCTGTGGATCGTCGGCATCGGTGACGACCAGCGGATCGGCTGACGCCGGCCCGAGGGCTCAGCCGACCTCGTAGTCGGCGCCCAGCGAGTCGAGCTTCTCGGAGAACCGTTCGTAGCCGCGGTAGATCAGCTCGATGCCGTGCACCTTCGACTGGCCCTCAGCGGCGAGCGCGGCGATGAGGTAGCTGAAGCCACCACGCAGGTCGGGGACGGTGATCTCGGCGCCACGCAGCGGCGTGGGACCGGAGATGACGGCGCTGTGGCGGAAGTTGGCCCGTCCGAAGCGGCACGGCGAGCCACCCAGGCACTCCTTGTAGAGCTGGACGACCGCGCCCATCTCCCCCAGTGCCTCGGTGAAGCCAAGCCGGTTCTCGTAGACCGTCTCGTGGACGATCGACAGGCCGCTCGTCTGGGTCAGGGCGACGACCAGCGGCTGCTGCCAGTCGGTCATGAACCCCGGGTGGACGTCGGTCTCCATGACGAGGGAGTTGAGGGTGCCGCCACCGTGCCAGAAGCGGATGCCCTCGTCGTCGATGTCGAAGTCGCCACCGATCTTCCGGAAGACGTTGAGGAACGGCATCATCGCCTGCTGCTGCGCGCCGCGGACGTAGATGTCGCCCTTGGTCGCCAGGGCCGCGCAGGCCCACGAGCCGGCCTCGATGCGGTCCGGGATGGCCAGGTGGTCGTAGCCCCCGAGGCGGTCGACGCCGTCGATCTTGATGACGCGGTCGGTCTCGACGCTGATGATCGCGCCCATCTTCTGCAGAACGGCAATGAGGTCGAGGATCTCGGGCTCGACCGCGGCGTTGCGCAGCTCGGTGACACCCTGGGCGCGGACCGCGGTCAGCAGCACCTGCTCGGTGGTGCCCACCGAGGGGTAGGGCAGCTTGATGCGGGTGCCCTTGAGGCCGTTGGGGGCGGTCAGGCGCAGTCCCTCCGGACGCTTCTGGACGTCGGCTCCGAACTGACGAAGCACGTCGAGGTGGTAGTTGATCGGTCGCTCACCGATGCGACAGCCACCGAGGTCGGGGATGAACGCCTCGCCCAGGCGGTGCAGCAGCGGACCGCACAGGAGCACCGGCACACGCGAAGAGCCGGCGTGGGCGTCGATGTCCGCCACGTGGGCCTGCTCGACGTTGGTGGGGTCGAGCAGCAGCTCGCCGTCGCGGTCGGTCGAGTCGATCTTGACGCCGTGCAGCTCCAGCAGCCCCGAGACGATCTTGACGTCGGAGATCTCCGGAACGCCCCGGAGTCGGCATGGCCCCTCAGCGAGCAGCGCAGCGACCATGGCTTTGGAGACCAGGTTCTTGGCACCCCTGACCTCTAGGTCTCCGACGAGCGGGACGCCGCCATTCACGGTGAGGATGTTTGCCATGGCGCAAGCATCCCGCACGCCGACAGAGGCCGACACCCCGAGGGGGTGCCGGCCTCTGTCGTTGGGGCTGGTGGTGCTGGTGTCCCTGGAGGGACTAGGCCTTCTTGGCCGCGCGCTTGGTCGCAGCCTTCTTGGCCGGAGCCGCCTTCTTCGCGGGGGCGGCCTTCTTGGCCGGAGCGGCCTTCTTGGCCGGTGCAGCCTTCTTGGCGGGGGCGCTCTTGGTTGCCAGCGTCCTCGCGGCCGTGGTCTTCTTCGCCGTCGACGCCTTCTTGGTGGCGAGCGTCCTAGCAGCCGTCGTCTTCTTGGCGGGAGCCGCCTTCTTGGCCGGAGCGGCCTTCTTGACGACGGCCTTCTTCGCCGGTGCCGCCTTCTTCGCGGGAGCAGCCTTCTTGGCCGGGGCCGCCTTCTTGACGACCGCCTTCTTCGCCGGTGCCGCCTTCTTCGCGGGAGCAGCCTTCTTGGCGGGTGCCGCCTTCTTGGCCGGGGCAGCCTTCTTGGCACCAGCCACAGCTGCCTTCGTCGCCGTGCCGGCAGCGGCGCGTGCGCCAGCCACAGCCGCCTTGGGCAGCGAGCGCGGGTTCCTCACGACGTCCTTGAACGCGGACCCTGCACGGAACTTGGGGACCACCGTCTTCTTGATCTTCACGCTGGCGCCGGTGCGCGGGTTGCGCCCGGTGCGAGCGGCACGGGCGGCCTGCTCGAACGTTCCGAAACCGGTGATGGCAACGCTGCCGCCCTTGGCAACCTCACGGATGATCACATCCACGACTGCCGTCAGTGCGTCGCTGGCTGCCTTCCGGCTGCCCAAGCGACTCTCCAGCTCCTTGATCAGTTCTGCCTTGTTCACGTCTTCCCCTCCACAGGGTTGGTGACGCCGGACCCCTTAGCCCGACGAGGGTGAGCCGCCGAGCCAATGCCCGACTTGGGTCTGACGTTAGGGCGGTTGTGCGTGCGAGTCCACCATCCCGAGCGCCCGATCTGTTGTGTCGCAACGGATTGCGGCCCACAAACCCTCACAACCAGGGCGGCCGAAGGCGCATCGGCCGGTCAGCCGACCGAACGCCAGCCAGCCTCGACGGATCTCTGAAACCGTTGCACCTCAACGCAATTCGCCCAGCCGCACGCGCTAATGAGTCGCTGACAGGACGAAACCGGCCCCCGACGCGGTGCGTCGGAAGCCGGTTCCACAAACCCCCACATACGAATTCGGGGAAAATGCGCCGATTCGGCGCGCCGCGCGCGTCAGGCCACGGTGGTGGAGGGCTTGTATGCCGGTCGGCGACTCTCGAACTCGGTCACGTCCTGCTCGTGGCGCAGCGTCAGGCTGATGTCGTCGAGGCCCTCGAGCAGCCGCCAGCGGGTGTAGTCGTCGACCTCGAAGGGAGCCACGATGTCGCCTGCAGTGACGGTGCGGGACACCAGGTCGACGGTCACCGCGGAGCCGGGCTCGTTCTCGAGGTACTTCCAGATCAGCTCGATGTCGTCCTGGGCCAGCTGGGCGGTGAGCAGACCCTGCTTGCCGCTGTTGCCCCGGAAGATGTCGGCGAACCGCGACGACAGCACCACCCGGAAGCCGTAGTTCATCAGCGCCCAGACGGCGTGCTCGCGCGACGAGCCCGTGCCGAAGTCGGACCCGGCGACGAGCACCGACCCCGCGGCATACGACGGATTGTTGAGGATGAACGTCTCGTCCTTGCGCCACGCCGCGAACAGGCCGTCCTCGAAGCCGGTGCGCGTCACCCGCTTGAGGTAGACCGCCGGGATGATCTGGTCGGTGTCGACGTTGCTGCGCCGCAGCGGGACCCCGATGCCGGTGTGGGTCGTGAACGCGTCCATCACTTACTCCCCTCGAAAGCGCCGGCGTCGACCAGGTCGACCAGGTCGGCGGGACTGGACAGGGTGCCGCGCAGCGCGGTGGCGGCGGCGACGAGCGGGCTGACCAGGTGGGTTCGGCCGCCCTTGCCCTGTCGGCCCTCGAAGTTGCGGTTGGAGGTGGAAGCGCTGCGCTCGCCGGGGGCGAGCTGGTCGGGGTTCATGCCCAGGCACATCGAGCACCCGGCAAGACGCCACTCGGCACCGGCCGCGGTGAAGACCTTGTCCAGGCCCTCCTCCTCGGCCTGCAGGCGGACCCGGGCCGAACCCGGGACGACCAGCATCCGCACGCCGTCGGCGACCTTGTGTCCCTTGACGATGTCGGCAGCGGCGCGCAGGTCCTCGATCCGGCCGTTGGTGCAGGAGCCGACGAAGACCGTGTCGACCCGGATCTCGCGCAGCGGGGTGCCTGCGGTCAGGCCCATGTAGTCGAGCGCGTGCTGCGCGGCAGCCTTCTCGTTGTCGTCGCCCATCGTCTCGGGGTCCGGTACCGACTCACCGAGCGGCAGGCCCTGGCCCGGGTTGGTCCCCCATGTGACGAACGGCGTGAGCGTCGTGGCGTTGAGGTCCACCTCTGCGTCGAAGACCGCGTCGTCGTCGCTGCACAGGTGCTGCCAGGCTGCGACGGCCTCGTCCCAGTCGGCGCCCTGTGGCGCGTTCTCGCGACCCTTGAGGTAGTCGAAGGTGGTCTGGTCCGGCGCGATCATGCCGGCCCGGGCGCCGGCCTCGATCGACATGTTGCACACCGTCATCCGGGCTTCCATGGACAGCGCACGGATGGCGCTGCCGCGGTACTCCAGGACGTAGCCCTGCCCACCCCCGGTGCCGATCTTGGCGATGACGGCCAGGGTGATGTCCTTGGCCGTCACGCCGGGCTGCAGCTCGCCCTCGACGTTGATCGCCATGGTCTTGAACGGCTTCAGCGGCAGCGTCTGGGTGGCGAGCACGTGCTCGACCTCGGACGTGCCGATCCCGAACGCCAGCGCGCCGAACGCGCCGTGGGTGGAGGTGTGCGAGTCGCCGCACACGATGGTCATGCCCGGCTGCGACAGTCCACGCTGGGGACCGACGACGTGGACGATCCCCTGCTCGGCGTGGCCCATCGGGAACAGCCGGACACCGAACTCCTCGCAGTTGCGGCGCAAGGTGTCGACCTGGGTCTTGCTCACCAGGTCGGTGATCGGGCCCGGCGTCGTCGGGACGTTGTGGTCCTCGGTGGCCAGGGTGAGGTCGGGGCGGCGGACGGTGCGTCCGGCCAGCCGCAGGCCGTCGAACGCCTGGGGTGAGGTGACTTCATGGATCAGGTGGAGGTCGATGTAGAGCAGGTCCGGCTCGCCCTCGGCGCGCCGGACCACATGCGCATCCCAGACCTTCTCGGCCAGCGTTCCTGACACGTCTCCCACCTTCTCCTCTGAGTACCGGCTGTCCCAAATGCGGACTTCGTCATGTCCTGAGCACGAACTTCGCGACGCCGTCTCGTGAGCACGGCGCTGTGCTGCAATCCGAGGTTCGCACGCAGGACACGCCCACGGATTTGCGTCTCAGGCAATGAGACGTCAATATCAAGCCATGGACACAACCAGTGGAGTCGGCGTTCTCGACAAGGCAGCCATCGTCCTGGGCGCCCTCGAGGCCGGGCCGTCGACCCTCGCTCAGCTCGTCACCGCGACCGGCCTGGCTCGCCCCACCGCTCACCGGCTGGCCGTGGCACTCGAGCACCACCGCCTCGTCACGCGCGACCTGCAGGGCCGGTTCGTGCTCGGCCCGCGCTTGGCCGAGCTCGCTGCCGCCGCCGGTGAGGACCGGCTGCTCGCTGCCGCCGGACCGGTGCTCGGCGCACTCCGCGACCACACCAACGAGAGCGCGCAGCTGTTCCGCCGCCAGGGCGACCACCGCATCTGCGTGTCGGCGGCCGAGCGTCCGGTCGGCCTGCGCGACTCGATCCCGATCGGCGCGACGTTGTCCATGCTCGCCGGGTCGGCTGCCCAGGTGCTGCTCGCCTGGGAGGAGCCCGACCGCCTGCACCGCGGGCTGCACGGCGCCAAGTTCACCGCGACCACCCTGTCCGGCGTCCGTCGCCGCGGCTGGGCGCAGAGCGTCGGCGAGCGCGAGGCCGGCGTCGCATCGGTGTCCGCACCCGTGCGCGGGCCTTCGGGTCGCGTCGTCGCCGCGGTGTCCATCTCCGGCCCGATCGAGCGGCTCTCCCGCCAGCCCGGACGGCTGCACGCGGCCACCGTGATCGCCGGCGCCAACAAGCTCACCGAGGTGCTCGCGCGTCACCACGCCCAGCAGCAGCAGCAGAACCACGCCTGACCTCCCCGGCACAACCATCAGGTATGCCGCGTGGCTGAGCCAGCCACGCGGCATACCTGTCGCGCGTGCCGACGACTAGTTGCCGCACGGTGGTCATGGCTGCCCCGAAACCGGGATCGGTGACGATCTCCGCGCACCAAGTCGCCACACTCGCCCACTTGTTGCCGCACGGTGGTCACCGACGCCCCGGAATCGGACCCGGTGACGATCTGAGCGCACCAAGTCGCCACACTCGCCCACTTGTTGCCGCACGGTGGTCACCGACGCCCCGGAATCGGACCCGGTGACGATCTGAGCGCACCAAGTCGCTGCGGGTAGGGCTGCACATGGGAGAAGCCCCCGTCCGGGGACGGAGGCTTCTGCTGGTAGCCCCGACGGGATTCGAACCCGCGCTACCGCCTTGAGAGGGCGGCGTGCTAGGCCGCTACACAACGGGGCCCTAGCGTGTTGCCCGCACACTTCGCAGTGGCGGGCAGCGGAGAGAACCATACCGGCAGGCGGTGGATTTCTCCGAATCGGCGTGTGCCACAAGGGCTTGCGCCTGAGCTGGGGTACCAGGACTCGAACCTAGAATGACGGTACCAGAAACCGTAGTGTTGCCAATTACACCATACCCCAAGGGGGTATCACTTCCAGCGCGCCCGAAGGCCTTCATGGGAGTGAACCGAGACGCGATACTACCGGCCCGTCCGGCACCTTCCCAAATCGGCCCGTCGGAGGTCAGCCGAGCTCGTCGTGCAGCCGGTGCAGGCGGGCCAGCGTCGAGGTCTTGCCGAGGATCTCCATCGACTCGAACAGCGGCGGGCTGATCCGCGCACCGGACACCGCGGTCCGCAACGGGCCGAAGGCGAACTTGGGCTTGATGCCCATCCCCTCGACGATCGCCGCGCGCAGGGCAGCCTCGATGACGGCCGCCGTCCAGCCGCTCTCGGAGCCCAGCACTCCCGACCGGCTGTCGTCGATGTCCTCGAGCACCTTGATCGCAGCCCCCAGCACCTCACCCGAGTCGTCCTTGAGCTGGGCGCGCGCGTCGTCGGCGATCTCGATCAGGTCGTCCGCGGTGTAGAACGGCGCCACGAGTGCGCTCGCCTCGGACAGCAGGGCCATCCGGGTCTGGATCAGCTCGGTGACCTTCTCGAGCCGGGCGAGCTCGCCCAGGCTGGGGTTTCCGGACAGCACGCCGTCGCGCTCGAGGTAGGGCAGCAGCCGCGAGGCCAGCTCTCCGACGCCGAGCTCACGGATGTAGACGCCGTTCAGCCACTCGAGCTTCTTGAGGTCGAAGATCGGCCCGACCGGGTTGACCTTGGTCCAGTCGAAGTCGGCGCTGAACTCCTCGAACGTGAAGACCTCCACGTCCTCGCCGTCCGGACCCGTCTTCGGCGGATAGGCAAGCAGCGCAAGGAAGTTCACCAGCGCCTCGGGCAGGTAGCCCTGCTCCTTGAACCACGTCAGCCGGGCTGCGGGGTTCTTCCGCTTCGAGATCTTGGACTTGTCGGTGTTGCGCAGCAGCGGCATGTGGGCGAAGGCCGGTGGCGCCAGCCCGAGCCACTGGTAGAGCAGGATGTGCTTGGGAGTGCTGGAGATCCACTCCTCGCCGCGCACGACGTGGGTGATGCCCATCTCGTGGTCGTCGACGACGACGGCGAGGTGGTAGGTCGGGAAACCGTCCGCCTTGAGGATGACCTGGTCGTCCGGGCGGGGCGCCGACACGCGGCCACGGATGAGGTCGTCGAACTGCAGCGGCGGGTCGTCGGGGATGAGCATCCGGACGACCGGAGTCTCGGAGAACCCGGGCAGCTCGGCCCGCTCGTCACGGGTCTTGCCGACGCAGAGCCGGTCGTAGCCGGTGGGCTGCTTGAGCTTCTGCTGCATCTCGCGCATCTGCGTCAGGCGCTCGGTGGAGCACCAGCAGTGGTAGGCCTTGCCCTCGGCGAGCAGTCGCTCGACGTAGGGGCGGTAGGTGTCCAGCCGCTCCGACTGGCGGTAGGGCGCGAACGGCCCACCGACGTCCGGGCCCTCGTCCCACTGCAGGCCCAGCCAGTGCAGCGTGTCGAAGACCTGCTGCTCACTGTCGGCCTGGAACCGCGCCCGGTCGGTGTCCTCGATGCGCAGCACGAACGAGCCACCCTGCTGGCGCGCGAACGCGAGGTTGAACAGCGACATGTAGGCGGTGCCGACGTGCGGGTCGCCGGTGGGCGACGGCGCGACACGGAGGCGGGGTGCGGTGGCGGGCTTCTCAGTCATGGTGCCCCGATTCTAGGGACCACCCCGCGAGGTGAGGTATGCCGCGTGGCCGGCCCCGCGGCATACCTCGCCTCAGCGACGCACGAAGGTGTTGCTGAGCGTTCCGATCCCCTCGATCTCGACGTCCACCCGCTGGCCGGGCTCGACGAGCCCCACGCCGGCCGGAGTCCCGGTCAGGATGACGTCGCCGGGCAGGAGGGTGAAGGCCGCGCTGACGTAGGACACCAGGGTCTCCACGTCGAAGATCATGTCGGCGGTGTTGCCGTCCTGCCGGGTCTCGCCGTCGAGCCGGCTCTGGATGCGCAGGTTGCTCACGTCGAGCTCGGTGCTGATCCACGGGCCGAGCGGCTTCGAGGTGTCGAAACCCTTGGCGCGGGCCCACTGGCCGTCGCCGCGCTGCCAGTCGCGGGCGGTGACGTCGTTGGCGCAGGTGTAGCCGTAGACGACCTCCTTGACGCGCTCCTTGGGCACGTCCTTGGCGATCCGGCCGATGATGACCGCGAGCTCACCCTCGTAGGAGATCTCCTGTGCGCCGGCGGGCATCACGATCGGGTCGCCCGGACCGACCACGGCGGTGTTGGGGACGAGGAACATGAGCGGCTGCTCCGGCGGCTCGCCACCCATCTCCTTGGCGTGGTCGGCGTAGTTGCGGCCGATCCCGATCACCTTGCTGCGCGGGATGACCGGCGCGAGGAGGCGGACGTCATCGAGGGCGACCTGCTCACCTGTGAGCACCAGGGGCTGGTAGAGCGGGTCGCCCTGGACCTGCGCGATGAACTCGCGCCCCGGCTCCCCCTCGACGATGCCGTAGGAGGGGTCCTCACCTGTCGTGTATCTCGCGATGCGCACCGGACGAGCCTATCGGGGGCGCGCGCGGCGGTTGAGCCCGCCGCCCGCCGCCGAGCAGCCTTGGTCAGCGGGCCGAGAACTCGCGGCGGTACCGCTGCGGCGAGGTGCCCACCACGGTCTGGAAGTGGGTGCGCAGCAAGGCAGCCGAGCCGAACCCGCTGTGCGAGGCCACCGACTCCACCGGCAGGTCGGTCGACTCGAGGAGCTCGCGGGCCCGCAGCACCCGCTGCTGGACGATCCACTTGTGCGGCGTGGTGCCGGTCTCGGCCACGAACCGACGGGCGAAGGTCCGCTCCGACATCATCGCCAGTCGGGCGAGGTCGGGGACCGTGTGCGGTGCGTCGAGGTTGTCGGTGATGTGGTTGAGCACCGGCTGCATGCTTTCGCAGTCGGCCTCGGGCAACGGGGCGTCGACGTACTGGCGCTGGCCGCCGTCGCGCTGCGGGGGCACCACCATCCGCCGCGCGATACGCGTCGCGACCGCGGAGCCCAGCTCACGGCGGACGAGGTGGAGCACGGCGTCGATCCCCGCCGCCGTGCCGGCGCCGGTGACGATCTGGCCGTGGTCGAGGTAGAGCACGTCCATCGACACCTTGGTCTTGGGGAACCGACGCGCGAAGGACTCTGCGTAGCGCCAGTGCGTCACCGCCGTCAGACCGTCGAGGAGTCCAGTCTCGCCGAGGATGAACGCCCCGGTGCAGATCGACAGGATGGTCGCGCCGCGGGCGTGCGCCTCGCGGATGACCTCGCGCAGCTCCTCCGGGTACGTGTCACGGACCCCCCCGGCGGGCATGACCACGAGGTCGGCATCCAGGGCGTCCTGCCACTGGTGCGTGGGCGTCAGCGCGCCGCCGCTCGTGGTCGGGACCGGGACGCCAGCGGTCTCGCCGCACATCATGAAGGTAAACGGCGGCACCCCGTCGTCGGTGCGGTCGAGTCCGAAGACCTCGCACGCGATGGCGGTCTCGAACATGGCGACGGGGTCGGTGATGAGCGCTGCGATCGTGGACAGGGCCATCACGCCAGTATGGCAGAAAATCCGCCCTGCGCGTCAGTTCTGCCACTCGTGGCGGAATCGTGGCGAGCGCATGATTACAGACATGACAATCATCCTGCTCCTGGCCTTCATCACTGCTCTGGTCGTCGCCGTCGAGCGTCACCACCGCCGCACCTGGTCGCTGCCGCGCGCACCGCACGGAGCCGACTCAACCATCGCCTTCACCGACCTCGACCACGACTGGGACCGCGTCATCCACGACGCAACCTCCCGCTCCTGAGCGGGCAGGCCGGTCAGTGCAGCCGCTTCTCGACGGCCGTTGCCATCACGGCATACCCGGTGTCGTTGGCATGGAAGTCGAAGCGGGGCGCCGCCATCCACGTCCACTGGAGGATGCGGGCGAGGTTCGTCGGGACGGTCCCCACGCCTTTGACCTCGACCGGGGTCTTGACCGTCATTTGGAAGGCCGCGGCGACGTCTGCCACGGTGGCGCTGCTCGCTTTGGCGCTCCGGTCGATTGCGGCGTTGAGCTTGGTCAGCTCGGTCACCGACGTCTGCCCCAGGCCCGAGCTGCCCATCAGGTCGAGCACCAGGAAGGGGTCGTAGTAGTTGAGCAGCACGATCTGCACGTTCGGCGCGGCCGCCCGGAGGCGGCTGGTGATCTTCGGCAGGTTGCCCGACAGCGTGGCCAGCGCCGGTTTGGTGCACTCGGGCTTGAGGCCCTCGAAGCCGCAGCGCGCCACGTCGTTGCCGCCGATGTCGAGGGTGACGAGGTGGGTGTCTGCCGCGTGGTCACGCAGGAACTGCTCGGCCTGCGCCAGCTGCGAACCCTTCGCATAGCTGCAGCTGCCGCCGTCGAGCATCGACGAGGTGGTCTCCCCCGAGCAGCCGAGGTTCACCAGGGCGGTGGTTCCGTGCCTGCCCTCGACCGCGGCACGCACCGGGCCGGCATACCCCTTGGTGGGGTGGTCCACCCCCAGCTGGAAACCAGCGGCCAGGGAGTCGCCGAGCGCGAGGTAGTAGCCGGAGCCGGCGGCGGTCGGTTCCGGGCTGGCGGGGCCGGCAGATCCCGACCCCGTGGGTGCGGGGATGGTCCCGGAGGTGGTTGGCGTAGCTGTCCTCGCGGGCTGCGTCGAGGTGGTGGACGCGGTCGAGCGGCTCTTGCCCCACCCAGCGAAGGCGACCACGCCACCCCCGACCAGGAGGAGCGCGAGGGCTGCGGGGAGCGCAACGACGGCGCGACGCGTCATGAACCCTCCTGCTCGGTGCTGGCTGTCTCCCTCAACGCTGTCACGGCTGGCTGAGTGCCGGCCGTGCGGGGTTACCCTTTTCTGCGATGCAGACCCAGGCCCTTGACCAGTCGACGTGGCAGGCCCTCGAGGCCGACCACGCCCGCCGCGTCGACGCCGCGACGGCCGGGCACCGGGAGCGTCGCCAGAGCGGCACCGCCCACCCGGTCGAGGACTTCCTCTTCACCTACTACCCGTTCAAGCCGTCCCAGCTGCGTCGCTGGCACCCGGGACCCGGAGTGCTCCTGGAAGGGGCCGGGGGACAGGACCGAGACGGGTGGCGCTTCTACCGGCAGGTGGGCGGCGGCACCCAGCTGGACACGGCGGCATACCGCGAATCACGAAGTGGCACAGTCGACTTCGTGCGCAGGCTCGTGTCGGCGACGCACGCGCGGCCGGCTCAGTTGGGGTGTTTCGGCCTGCACGAGTGGGCGATGGTCTACCGCCTCTCGCCCGAGGAGGTACGGCACTCCGCGTGGCCGCTACGGCTCGGGGCGACGGGCACCGACGAGGTCGTGGACAGCATGCAGATCAAGTGCAGCCACTACGACGCGTTCAGGTTCTACACGCCACCTGCTCGCTCGCTGAACCTGCTCCAGCCGACCCGCGAGAGCCAGGTCGCGCTCGAGCAACCGGGCTGCCTGCACGCCGGGATGGATCTCTACAAGTGGGCGATGAAGCTGGCGCCGGCCGTCCCGAGCTCGCTGGTGATGGACTGCTTCGACCTCGCCAGTGAGATCCGCCGGCTCGACATGCGCGCCTCGCCCTACGACTTCAGCGCGCTGGGCTACGTGCCCGTCGCGATCGAGACACCCCAGGGACGAGCGGAGTATGCCGCCGCGCAGCGCGACTTCGCGACGCGCGGCCAGGGCCTGCGGGAGCGACTCCTGCAGGCCCTGGACGCGATCGATGGTGGCTACTCGCCGGAGTCCTGGGTGTCGGCCTCCGAGTCGGAAGTGGGGGCGCCGCTGCCGGTCTCGTCCTCCGCGAGGATGCGGTAGAGCGAGCGGCGGGCGTCGGCGAGCACCTGCTGCGCGGCGTCGAGCTGCGCCGGCTGGCCCGCGACGACGACCTGCTCGACGGCCACGACGAGCTGGCCGATCTCGCGGCGCATCTCGCGGAAGCCGCGGCGCGGCGTGGTCGCGTCGGCGAAGGCCTGGGCGAGCTCGTCGCCATGGGTCTCGGCATAGGCGCGACCGTCCTCGGTCAGCGCGAACACCTTGCGACGGGGGTCCTCGTCGGACTCGTCGGGGGCGATCAGGCCCTCCTCGTCGAGCGAGCGCAGGGCCGGGTAGACCGAGCCGGGGCCCGGCTGCCAGGAGCCGTCGGAGCGCTCGGCGATGGCGGTGATGATGCCGTAGCCGTTCATCGGCACCTCGGCGAGCAGCGCCAGGATCGCGCGGCGGACGTCACCGCGACGACCGCGACGCGGGCCACGGCCTCCGCCACGGGGGCCGCGGCCTTCGCCGAAACCGAGTCCGAAGCCGGAGCCCGGGCCGAAACCGGCGCCGGGTCCGAACCCGGCGCCAGGCCCGCCAACAGAAGCTCCGCGGCCTCGGCGGGGTCCGCCGTGGTGGCCGGGACCGGACTGACCCGGCTGACCGGGCTGGTCGTCCTGACCGCGGTTGCGGCCGGGCTGGCCGTCGAAGGACCGGCCGCGACCGGCGCGGCCACCTCGACGGGATGGGGACATCTGGATGTTCAGGTTCATGCGGTTCATGGGTTCACTCCTACAAGTGTGGTGGTGCGGGGGCCGTCACTCTGGTCGTGCGGCTTCTCTCTCGCACAATCGACAGTGTGTCGTCGATATATCGAATGATGCACCTATCGATATATCGATGTCAAGTCCCCCGGGCTGGCCGCCGTCTCCGACTTCTGGCCACACGTGCCGCATCAGAGCGCCAAACCCACCCCTCACCCAGCACCAGTGGCCAGAGGTGCCGGGTCGATCCACCGTCAGAACCGCCACGGACCGGACCCGTGCGCGCGTTCCGAGGGCGGCCCGTAGGCTGACCTACCGTGTCGAAAGTACTGACGTCCCTGCCTGTTGGTGAGCGTGTCGGGATCGCCTTCTCGGGCGGTCTGGACACCTCTGTCGCCGTTGCCTGGATGCGCGAGAAGGGGGCGATCCCCTGCACCTACACCGCGAACCTCGGCCAGTACGACGAGCCCGAGATCGACACGGTCCCTGACCGCGCGGGTCAGTACGGCGCCGACATCGCGCGCCTGGTCGACTGCCGGCCTGCCCTGGTGGAGGAGGGCCTGTCCGCGATCGCGTGCGGCGCCTTCCACATCCGCAGCGGCGGCAGGACCTACTTCAACACCACTCCCCTGGGTCGCGTGGTCACCGGCACCCTGCTGGTGCGCGCCATGAAGGACGACGGTGTCGACATCTGGGGTGACGGCTCCACCTTCAAGGGCAACGACATCGAGCGGTTCTACCGCTACGGCCTGCTCGCCAACCCGGCACTGCGCATCTACAAGCCGTGGCTCGACGCCGACTTCGTGACCGAGCTCGGGGGCCGCAAGGAGATGTCGGAGTGGCTGCAGGCCCGCGACCTCCCCTACCGGTCGAGCACCGAGAAGGCCTACTCCACCGACGCCAACATCTGGGGCGCCACCCACGAGGCCAAGACGCTCGAGTTCCTCAACGAGAGCATGGAGATCGTCGAACCGATCATGGGCGTGCCGTTCTGGGACGAGTCGGTCGCCATCGCCACCGAGGACGTCACGGTGCGGTTCGAGCAGGGCCGCCCGGTCGCCATCAACGGCCAGACCTTCCCCGACGCGGTGGCCCTGGTCGACGAGGCCAACACGATCGGCGGACGCCACGGCCTGGGCATGTCCGACCAGATCGAGAACCGCATCATCGAGGCCAAGAGCCGCGGCATCTACGAAGCCCCCGGCCTCGCCCTCCTCTGGATCACCTACGAGCGACTGCTCAACGCGATCCACAACGAGGACACCATCGCCAACTACCACGCCGAGGGCCGTCGCCTCGGTCGGTTGCTCTACGAAGGCCGTTGGCTCGACCCGCAGTCACTGATGCTGCGCGAGTCCCTGCAGCGCTGGGTCGCCTCCGTCGTCACCGGTGAGGTCACCGTCCGGCTGCGTCGCGGCGACGACTACTCGATCGTCAACACGACCGGCCCCGACTTCAGCTACCACCCCGAGAAGCTCTCGATGGAGCGCACCGAGGGCGCGGCCTTCGGCCCCGTCGACCGCATCGGCCAGCTGACCATGCGCAACCTCGACATCGCGGACTCGCGCGCCAAGCTCGAGCTGTATGCCGCGCAGGGCCAGCTCGTCGCGCGTCACCAGGACCTCGTGGGCGACCTCGAGCCTGGCGGCGCCAAGGCGATCTCGTCGAATCCCCATGCAGCACAGACCGACTCGGACGACGACGCGCTCGACCGCGCGGCCATGGACTCCGGCACCGACTGACCGACCCGTCCGGGCTCCGCGGAGCTCCCCGCGGAGTCAACGATCACCCGGCTTAACGAGACCCACTCGTCGGGGCAGGGCTAACGGACGGGGACGCCCGCGCGCACCAAGCCGTAGGTGACCCCGTCCACCAGCGCCTGCCAGGACGCCTCGATGATGTTGCCGGCCACACCGATGGTCTCCCACGACGTCGAGCCGTCAGAGGTCTCGATGAGCACGCGGGTCACCGCGTCGGTGCCGTGGGCGGCGTCGAGGATGCGCACCCGGAAGTCGATCAGCTCGAGCTTGTCGAGCTCGGGGTAGGCCGGCGCCAGCGCGCGGCGCAGGGCATGGTCGAGCGCGTTGACCGGACCGTTTCCCTCGCCCGTCGCGACGACGCGCTCGCCACCGGCGACCACCTTGACGGTGGCTTCGGACAGCGCGTCCTCGTCGCCGCGGGCATCGGTGATGACGCGCCACGACTCGACCTCGAAGAAGTCGAAGGTCGCGTCCTCCTCGACCTCCCGTCGCAGCAGCAGCTCGAAGGACGCATCGGCCGCGTCGAAGGTGTAGCCGCGCAGCTCGAGCGCCTTGACCTTGGCCAGGACGCGGACGAGCAGCTCGTTCTCGTCGGACAGGTCGTAGCCGAGCTCCCGGCCCTTGAGCTCGATGCTCGCGCGACCAGCCATGTCGGACACCAGCATCCGCATGTCGTTGCCCACGTGCTGGGGGTCGGTGTGCTGGTAGAGGTCGGGGTCGACCTTGATGGCGCTGGCGTGCAGGCCGGCCTTGTGCGCGAACGCGCTGGCGCCGACGTAGGGCTGGCGCGAGTAGGGCGGCACGTTGGTGATCTCGGCGATCGAGTGGGCGATGCGGGTGGCCTCACGCAGTCGACCGGTCTCGAGCAGAGGTAGCCCGCGCTTGATCTGCAGGTTGCTGACGACGGTCAGCAGGTCGGCGTTGCCGGTGCGCTCGCCGTAGCCGTTGATGGTGCCCTGCACGTGGGTCGCCCCCGCGTCGACCGCGGCCATCGAGTTCGCCACCGCACAGCCGGTGTCGTTGTGGCAGTGGATGCCCACGCGCGCGGACGTGGTGCTGACGGCATCCGCCACCACGTCGGCGATCTGGTCCGGCAGCATGCCGCCGTTGGTGTCGCACAGCGCGACGACCTCGGCACCTGACTCCATGGCCGCACGGACGACTTCGAGCGCATAGGCGCGGTCCGCGGCATACCCGTCGAAGAAGTGTTCGGCGTCGAGGAAGACGCGCCGCCCTTCACCATGGAGGAAGGACACCGTGTCGCGCACCATCGCGAGGTTCTCCTTGAGGGTGGTCCGAAGGGCCGACTCCACATGGCGCACATGGGATTTCGCGACAATCGTGACGACTGGAGCGCGCGAGTCGATGAGGGCACGGACCAGCGGGTCGTCGGCCGCGTTGCCGCCGGCCCGCCTGGTCGCGCCGAACGCTGCGAGGGTCGCGTTGCGCAGGTGCAGCTCGGTCTGGGCGCGCGCGAAGAACTCGGTGTCCTTCGGGTTGGCGCCCGGCCAACCGCCCTCGATGAAGCCCACGCCGAGCTCGTCGAGGTGCAGCGCAATGGCCAGCTTGTCCGACACGGAGAGGTTGAGCCCCTCCTGCTGCGCACCATCGCGCAGGGTGGTGTCGTAGACGTGCAGGTCGCTCATCGCGGTGTCCTCATCGGCTCGGTCTCGCCTCGGTCGTGCATCAGTTCCTGGTGGTCATTCTCCCCCGTGTCGCGCCCTCTGCCCGGCGGGGGTGGTGCTGGCAGTGGCTCGCTGTGTCTCACACAAACGCAGTGTTTGACAAAACGAAAGACCCCCCGGGTGTGGGAGGTCTGCGCGACAAGAAGTGTCTCGTCGCGCTAGTCGATAATCACCATGGTGGTAGCCATGTGCCAGGACGTCATGCTGCAAGAGTGACAGGGCGGTCCGCCTGTTGGCATCCCCCGTCCAGATGATGGTCAGGACCCCGGCGGGGTATGCCGGGCGGCCGCCTCCACGAGCGCGGTGAACAGCCGCGGGTCGTCACCCTCCTCCGGGTGCCACTGCACTGCGAGCCGGAAGCCGGCACGGGGGTCCTCCATTGCCTCCAGCGTGCCGTCGGTAGCCCACGCGGCCGGAACGAACCCGGGATGGGTCAGCACGGACTGGTGGTGGTAGCTGGGGACCACCGTGGAGTCGCCGAGCAGTGAGTTCACGCGGGTCCCCGCGACCGTGCTGACCGGGTGCGTGCCGTAGGCGCCCTCGTGCGGTGAGTGGTCCTCGTGCCCGACCCGGTCGGGCAGGTGCTGCTCCAGGTGGCCGCCGGCTGCCACTGCCATCACCTGCATGCCCCGGCAGACACCGAGCAGCGGCAGGTCCTGCTCGGCAGCGGCGGTCGCGAGGGCCAGCTCCATCGAGTCGCGGTCCTCGCGTGACTCCTGGACCGCGGGGTGCCGCGGGTGGGCGTACCGATCCGGGTCGACGTCGGCACCGCCCGCGATCACCAGACCGTCCAGGCGCTCCAGGATCTCGGCGGCCAGGGCAGGGTCCGCGTCCGTGCGCGGCGGGATGATCACCACCAGCCCACCGGCCTCTTCGATCTTGCGCACGTAGGAGTACGGGACCGTGGCGCTCGGGACGTCGCGCCAGACGGCGCGGGACACCGGCTCGACGTAACAGGTCAGCCCGATCACGGGTCGCCTGCTCGTGGGGGTGCTCATGGTGCTGCTCGCCGGATCACAGGGGCGTGACGTACGCGCCGCTGATCCCGCCGTCGACGAGGAACTGCGAGGCGGTGATGAAGCTGGACTCGTCGCTCGCGAGGAACAGGACCGCGTTGGCGATCTCGAGCGGCTCCGCGAACCGGCCCACCGGGATGTGCACCATCCGCCTGGCCGCCCGCTCGGGATCCTTGGCGAAGAGCTCCTGCAGCAGTGGGGTGTTCACCGGACCGGGACACAGGGCGTTGACCCGCACTCCCTCCCTCGCGAACTGCACGCCCAGCTCGCGCGACATCGACAGCACGCCACCCTTGCTGGCGGTGTAGGAGATCTGGCTCGTCGCCGCACCCATCACCGCGACGAACGATGCCGTGTTGATGATCGACCCCCGCCCCTGCTCGAGCATGTAGGGCAGCGCCGCCTTGCAGCACAGGTAGACGCTGGTGAGGTTGACCTCCTGCACCCGGCGCCACGCGTCCAGGCCGGTCGTGAGGATCGAGTCGTCGTCCGGTGGTGAGATGCCCGCATTGTTGAACGCGATGTCGACGCTGCCGAACATGTCGTTGGTGGTCCGGAAGAGAGCCTCGACCTGTTCCGGGTTCGTCACGTCGCAGTGCACGTACGCGCCGGCGATCTCCGCGGCGATCGACTCCCCCGCCGCGTCGTCGAGGTCGCCGATCACGACCTTGGCGCCCTCCTCGGCGAACCGTCGCACAGTCGCGAGCCCGATGCCGCTGCACCCGCCCGTGACGACGGCAACCTTGCCGTCGAGCCTGCCTGCCATGAGTGGTCCTCTCAACTGTCCGTGGAGCTGCTGTCGTGTGAGATGAAGACGTTCTTGACCTCGGTGAACGAGTCCAGCGCGTCCGGTCCGAGCTCCCGCCCGAGACCCGACTGCTTGAAGCCACCGAAGGGCGTGGAGTAGCGAACGCTGCTGTGCGAGTTGACCGACAGGTTGCCTGCCTCCACACCGCGAGCGACGCGCAGGGCGCGACCCACGTCGCGCGTCCAGATCGAGCCCGACAGCCCGTATGCCGTGTCGTTGGCCTTGGCGATCGCGTCGGCCTCGTCGTCGAACGGCATCACGGCGACCACTGGCCCGAAGACCTCCTCCTGCCAGACCCGGTCGGTCGTGGCCCGGGGCAGCACGACGGTCGGTGGGTACCAGTAGCCGGCGCCCTCGGGCGCGCCACCACGGAAGGCGATGTCGACCGGCTCAGGTGACTCCTCGACATACGAGCGAACCGTCTCTCGCTGACCAGCGCTGATGAGGGGACCCATCTCCGTGGCGTCGTCGCCGGGCTCGGCGACGACGACCCCAGCCACCGCCGGCTCGAAGAGCCCCATGAAGCGGTCGAACACGCTGCGCTGCACGAGGATCCGACTCCTCGCGCAGCAGTCCTGCCCGGCGTTGTCGAAGACGCCGTAGGGGGCGGTGGCTGCTGCCTTCTCGAGGTCACTGTCGGCGAAGACGATGTTGGCGCTCTTGCCGCCCAGCTCGAGGGTGATCCGCTTGACCTGGTCGGCGGCGCCGCGCATGATCCGCTGACCCACCGCGGTCGAGCCGGTGAAGCAGACCTTGCGCACCGCGGGGTGGGTGACGAATCGCTCCCCTACGACCGAGCCCTTGCCTGCGACGACGGTGAACACGCCCTCAGGAAGTCCCGCCTCGAGGGCGAGCTCACCGAGCCGCAGCGCGGTCAGCGGGGTGAGCTCGGCCGGCTTGAGGACCACGGTGTTCCCCGCCGCGAGGGCCGGCGCGAATCCCCAGCCGGCGATGGGCATCGGGAAGTTCCAGGGGACGATGATCCCGACGACGCCCAACGGCTCCTTGAAGGTGACGTTGAGGCCACCGGCCACCGGGATCTGCTTGCCGAACAGCCGTTCCGGTGCCGCCGAGTAGTACGTCAGGACGTCTCGGACGTTGCCGGCCTCCCAGCGCGCGTTGCCAATGGTGTGGCCGGCGTTCGCCACCTCCAGCCGGGCCAGCTCCTCGAGGTGGTCGTCGACGACCTCGGCGAACCGGTGCAGCAGGCGACCACGGTCAGCCGGTGCCACCGCGCGCCACGCGGGTCCAGCAGCCTCGGCCGCGGCGATGGCGGCGTCGGCGTCCTCGAGCGAGGCCAGCGGCACCTCGGTGACGACGGCCTCGGTCGCCGGGTTGAGCACCTCGTGCACGGTCGCGCTCACAGCCGCTCGAACCCCCTGATCCGTTCCCAGTCGGTGACGGCGGCATTGAAAGCGGCCAGCTCCACGTCGGCGTGGTTGACGTAGTGCGCCACCACGTCCTCACCGAAGGCTGCCCGCGCGACCTGCGAACCGGCGAGCAGGTCGCGGGCCTGCGCGAGCGTGCCCGGGACGCGTTCGCGGTCCGAGGCGTAGGCGTTGCCCTCGAAGGCTGGTTCGAGCTCGAGTCGCTCACGGATGCCGTGCAGCCCACCGGCCAGCATGGCGGCGACGCCGAGGTAGGGGTTCATGTCCCCACCGGGCACCCGGTTCTCGACGCGCAGGCCGGCACCATGCCCTACCACCCGCAGTGCGCAGGTCCGGTTGTCGGTGCCCCAGGCGACTGCCGTGGGCGCGAAGCTGCCCGACTGGAACCGCTTGTAGGAGTTGATGTTCGGTGCGTAGAAGCAGGTGAACTCGCGCAGTGTCGCCTGCATGCCGGCGAGGAAGTGGTCGAACAGCTCGCTCCGTCCACCCTCGCGGGCCGAGTCGGCGAACGAGATGGCACCGTCGGAGCCGCGCAGCGAGAGGTGCACGTGGCAGGAGTTGCCCTCGAGCGCGTCGTACTTGGCCATGAAGGTCAGCGACTTCCCATGGGCGGCGGCGATCTCCTTGGCCGCGTTCTTGTAGACCGCGTGCACGTCACAGGTACGCAGGACGTCGTCGTAGAGGAACCCGATCTCGTGCTGACCGTGGTTGCACTCCCCTTTCGCGCTCTCCACGGTCGCTCCCGCGGCATACATCTCGTTGCGGATGTCGCGCAGGAGGGGCTCGACCCTCGAGCCCCCGAGAATCGAGTAGTCGACGTTGTAACGGTTGGCCGGCGTGAGCCCCTGGTAGCGCCCGTCCCATGCCTGCTCGTAGGTGTCCTCGAAGACGATGAACTCCAGCTCGGTACCGGCCAGGGCCACGAAGCCGAGCTCAGCGGCCGCATCGACCTGCGCCTTGAGCACCGACCGCGGCGACGGGCGGACCGGCCCGCTCCCGTCGAGCCAGGACAGGTCGCACTGGACCATCGCCGAGCCCGGCTGCCCTGGTGTACGGCGCAGCGTCGAGAGGTCGAGGTCGAACATCATGTCGCCGTACCCGCGCTCCCACGAGCTGATGGCGTAGCCGCCGACGGTGTTCATGTCGACGTCGACGGCGAGCAGGTAGTTGCACCCCTCCGTGCCGTGGGCGAGGGCGTGGTCCAGGAAGTAGTGGCCGTGCAGGCGTTTGCCCTGCAGGCGCCCCTGCATGTCCGTGAACGCGACGATCACGGTGTCGATGGTGCCTGCGACGATGTCCGCCTTCAGCTCCTCGACGGTGAGCCGGGGTGGTGTGGTCATGTCGTCTCCCTGTCCTGCCTCAGCCCAGCAACCCACGCAGCAGGGCTGCCGTGGCGTCGCAGTGCTCTTCCATGGTGGCCCGCGCCGTGTCGGCGTCCCCGCCGAGGACGGCCGCGACGATGGCCTCGTGCTGGTCGTTGGAGTGCGCGATGTTGAGTGGCAGCACCGGGATCGCGGTGAGCAGCTCGTGGAGGGCGGACTGCGCCCGCGTGACGGCCTCGATGAGCATCGGCGACCCGGACAGGGTCGCGATCGCGAGGTGGAAGCGGCTGTCGGCGAGCCGGTGGGCGGCGTTGTCGGGGGCCTCACGGGCCGCCTTGGCACTCTCCAGCAGCCAGGCCCGCTGGTCGGCGGCGAGCGCCTTGGTGGCGGCGAGGGCGGCCGCCCCGGGCTCGACGACCCGTCGGAAGTCGATCGCGTCGGCCAGCGCGGCACCAGTGCGCACGGGAGTGCCCCCACTGCCCGGCTCCAGCCCGGCATAGGTGATGACGGTGCCGCCGCCACGTCCCCGACGCGTCGTGACCAGGCCCGACTCCCGCAGCGCGGCGATCGCCTCTCGCAAGGTGTTGCGGCTGACCCCCAACCGCTCGGCGAGCTCACGCTCTGGTGGCAGCTGTTCGCCATCGGTGAAGACGCCCAGCCGGATCGCCGTCGCGAGCTGCTCGACCGTCGCCTCGAACGCGTTGCCTGCGGCAGGCCGCAGCACCACGTTCGGCAGGGACGTCTGCGCGGCGGGACTCACGCTCAGATCCAATACCCCACACTCGGCCCCGTCAATGGTCTGCGAAAGAACCATTTCGTCAGTCGCGGTTCTCACGGGCCAGCTTGTGGCCTTCGGGGTCGAACGGCGGACGGAGACCCACCGTCACCGGGTACCGCTTCCCCGCCAGGTCGATCTCGTAGCTGCCGCCCCGCACCCAGTCCACTGTTGTCGCGCCCGATGCCCGGTCCCCCACCAGGGCCAGCCCGACCCCCGCGCCGACCGTGGCGCCCCACGCCGCGCTGGTCACCTGGCCGACTGGCTCGCCGTCGCGCAGCACCAGCTCCCCACCCCACGGGTATGCCGCGGGGTCACCGACCACGAAGGAAACGATCCGCCGCGCGGGCGGGGTCAACCGCGAATCCTCCACAGCGGCACGGCCCAGGAAGTCGATGTCAGTCCCGAGCTTGCACGCGAAGGTCAGTCCCGCCACCACCGGTCCGGTCTCGGTGGTCAGCTCTCGGGCAAAGGCGCGATACCCCTTCTCCAGGCGCATCGCCTCGATCGTGTAGTAGCCCGCTGGGACGACGCCGAGGTCGCTGCCGGCCCTGAACAGGTCCTGATAGACACCTGCGGCGAGGTCGGTCGGGACGTACAGCTCCCAGCCCAGCTCGCCCACGTAGGTGATCCGCGTCGCCCGCACGGTGGCCTGCCCGATGCGCACCTCGCGACTGGTGGCAAAGGGAAACGACGCATCGTCGAACGCATCAGGCGACAGCCGCTCCAGCAGCTCGCGTGACCTCGGACCCATCACGCCGAACACGGCATACGAGCTCGTGAGGTCGACGACGTGCGCCGCCGCATCGCTCGGGAAGTGGCGACGCATCCAGTCGATGTCGCGCACCGTCGTCGCCGCGCTGCTGACCACGAAGAACTCGTCGGGCGCAGTCCTCGTCACCGTCACGTCGGACTCGTAGCTGCCGAGCGCGTTGAGCATCCCGGTGTAGACCGCACGGCCCTCCGGCACACCGACATCTGCGGAGCAGACCCACTGCAGCGCGCGCTCGGCACCGGGCCCCACGACGAGGTACTTCGAGAACGAGGTCTGGTCGAAGACCGCGACTGCTTCCCGCGTCGCACGCTGCTCCGCGACCGACCAGTCGACCCAGGTCGGACGCTCCCATGAGTACTCGATGACCAGCGGAACACCCTGGGGTGCAAAGACATTGGGACGTTCCCAGTTGTTGCGACTGCCGAGGCACGCGCCTTGGTCGAGGACCAGGTCGTGGACCGGTGACCGCCGCAGGGGCCGACCGGTCTCCAGCTCGCGGTTGGGCCACGGCACGGCGTAGTGCAGCCCGAGCACCTCCCCCACGCGCCGGCGCAGCCAGTCGTTGTTGCCCGCCAGCGGGGAGAACCTGCGGATGTCGGCGCTGATCAGGTCGGTCGTCGGCTGCCCCTCGACGATCCACTCGGCGAGCGCCCGCCCTGCCCCACCAGCGGACGCGATGCCCACCGAGTTGAACCCGGCTGCGACGAAGAAGCCGGCCAGCTCCGGGGCCTCCCCGATGATGAACTGGTTGTCGGGGGTAAAGCTCTCGGGTCCGTTGTAGAACTTGCGGATCCCGGTCTCGGCCAGCACCGGGAGCCGGTGGACGGCGCTGTCCATCAGGATCTCGAAGTGCTCCCAGTCCTCATCCAGCAGCGCGAACTCGAACGGGTACGGGATCTGGTCCGGCGCCACCCACGGCTTGGCCTCCGGCTCGAAGCCGCCCACGAGCAGTCCGCCGACCTCCTCCTTGACGTAGGTGTAGCCGTCGGGGTCGCGCAGGATCGGCAGGTCTCGGTGGACCCCCTCGATCTGTTCGGTGACGACGTAGAAGTGCTCGGCCGAGTGCAGCGGCACGGTGACGCCGACCATCTCCCCCACCGCCTTGGCCCACTGGCCGGCACAGTTCACGACGAACTCGGCCTCGGTGTCGCCCTGGTCGGTGCGCACCCCGCTCGCGCGCCCCTCCACAGTGAGCACATCCGTGACGCGAACCCGTTCGGCGATCTGCACGCCACGCATGCGCGCACCCTTGGCCAAGGCCTGGGTGAGGTCGGTCGGGTCGGCCCGCCCGTCGCCGGGCAGCCAGATGGCGCCGACCAGGTCGTCGGCGCGGATGAGTGGGTAGCGCTCGTGCGCCTCGCGGGCGGTGAGCAGCTCACAGTCCAGGTCGTATGCCGCGGCACTGGCGGCCGTGCGTCGCAGCGCCACCATCCGCTCCTCGGTGCGGGCAACGGTCAGGCCACCGCAGACCCGGTAGCCGGTCCCGAGCCCGGTCTCGGCCTCGAGACGCGAGTAGAGCTCGGTGGAGTACTGCACCAGCCGCGTGCTGGCCTCGGTGGCGCGCAGCTGGCCGACCAGGCCGGCGGCGTGCCAAGTCGTCCCGCACGACAGGGAGCCCTGCTCGAGCAACAGCACGTCGGTCCAGCCGAGGTGGGCCAGGTGGTAGGCGACGCTGCAGCCGATCACCCCGCCACCGATGATGACGACCCGAGCTCGTTGCGGCAGCTGCTCGCTCACGCCTCGTCCCCGGTCCGGAGTGCTCGCCAGGGACCTGTCGTGGAGGATTCCGGCGGCGATGGGCTCGTCGCGTCCTCGAGGAGGTCGCCGAGCCGCGCACTGGTGAAGAGCGAGGCAGCGAGGGCCTGGCGTTCGAGGGCGAAGTCCCAGAAGTCGTGGTCGACAGTGGAGACGCTGTGCTGGATGACGCCCCACAGTGTCCAGGCGTAGCGGCCGGCCAGGCCCCAGAGCTCAGCCCGCGCCAGCAGTCGGCGGTCCACCCGTCCGTAGTATGCCCGCACGAGCTCGACCAGGTGGTCGTGGTCCAGCTGCGACTCGTTGATGAGGTTGCCGAGCTCGAAGCTGGCCTCGTTGGTGCCGGAGTACTCGTAGTCGACGATGCGGATGTCGCCGCCGTCGTCGAGGAAGTTGGCCGCCAACAGGTCGTTGTGGCAGGGGACGCGCAGCTCGGGAAGGCGACGCAGCGCGGCCTCGACGCGCGCCGCAGACTCGCCCAGCGCGGCATACCCCTCGGGGACTCGGAGCCCGCGCTGGATGACGATCTCGTGGTACCCGCGCTGGACCTCGAAGATGTCGAAGTCGTTCGCGAATGCCGGACCGGCGTGCAGGCGTCGTACGGCACGAGCGATCCGTGGCAGGTTGGCGGCCACGTCGGCGGCCGCATAGGTCACACCTGGGAGGAAGCCGACAACGAGGACGCCCTGTCCCGCAAGGTAGTCCACCACCGGGGCGCCCACGCCGGCCGCTGCCGCGGCACGACTGTTGAGCCACTCGTGCTCGCGGTTGACCGCGAGCAGGTCGGTCGTGGGTGACGAGATCCGGACGACGACGTCGTGCGTCGCCGTCCGGACCCGGTAGTTGTGGTTGGTCAGCCCGCCGGGCAGGTCATCGACCCGGCGTTCCTGACCGGCGAGGCACGCAAGCCGGTCGAGCCACTGGTCAACCAGCACGGTCCGTCAGCGGAACGTGTCGGCGACATCCGCGTCGACTGTCTGCCTGGGCCCGGTGAACCACTTCTTCGCCGACACGTGCCAGAACACCCACAGCAAAGCCATGGCACCGAGAACGACGATTGGGGTGTAGTTGACGAACTTCCAGGCGAAGTCCTTGTCGAACGGGTTGCCGGTGTTGACCGTGGGCAGCATCGCGACGACGGACGTGACGATGATCTCGACGATGGCCAAGGGTGCCAGCCAGCGCCACTTGCTGCCGAGGTTCCACGAGCCCTGCTGGAATGCCTCACCCATCCGCCAGCGGAAGTAGATCGGGATGGCGAAGGCCACGTAGAGACCGACCACACCGATGGAGACGACCGCGAAGAAGGCGATGGGGACATAGATCGGAGCGTCAGCCGAACCGATGTTGACCTTGACCAGGGCCGGAAGCGTGAGCAGCACCGCGACCACAGCCGACAGGATCACGCCATTGACCGGGACGCGCTTGGCGCTGAGCTTGGACCACAGCCGCGACCCAGGCACCGCTCCGTCGCGGCTGAACGCGAAGAGCATGCGCGTGGTCGAGGTCATGCAGGCGGTCGTGCAGAAGAACTGTCCCGCCGTCGAGATGAGCAGGATGGCGCCGGCCCACTTGCTCGTCAGCGCCTGGCTGAAGATCGTCGCGACAGCGCCGCCCCCCTTGGTGACTCCCGCCTCGTCCTGAACGGCGAAGAGGAAGGTGAGCAGCAGGACCCAGCCGCCGATCGCCGAGTAGGCGATGGACTGCCAGATCCCCTTGGCCGCGCTGTCGGCGGCACCGTGGGTCTCCTCCGACAGGTGAGCCGAGGCGTCGTACCCGGTGATCGTGTACTGCGTGAGGATCGCCGAGATCGGCAGGACGTAGAGCAGGAAGCCGAGACCATGGGTGCTCCCGCCGATGAACCCGGTGTTGTTGACCGTGTGGGTGAACACGGACGAGACACTGGCGTGGTGGTTGGGGACGAACCACAGGATGAGGACCACGGCCAGGGCGCCGAACACGTGCCACCAGACCGAGACGTTGTTGAGCACCGCCAGCAGGTGGGCGGAGAAGATGTTGACCAGTGACACCAGGACGAGCACGACGATGAAGTACAGGAAGACTCGGTTGAGCTCACCCGAGGTGTAGCCGCTGTTGAATGCCCCGAGGGTCAGGTCGAAGAAGGTGGCACACCCGTAGGCGACGGATGCGTCGATGGCGAGCAGCCCTATGAGGTTGAGCCATCCGGTGTAGTAGCCCGCCTTCACTCCGCCCAATTTGCTGGCCCACCAGTAGATGCCACCTGATGTGGGGTAGGCGGAGACCAGCTCGGACATGCACAGCCCGATGCTGAGGATGAACATGCTGATGATCGGCCAACCCCAAGCGATCGCAGCCGGGCCGCCGTTGTTCCATCCGACGCCGAAGGTGGTGAAGCAACCCGCGAGGATCGAGATGATGGAGAACGAGATGGCGAAGTTGGAGAAGCCCGACCACGACCGGTCGAGCTCTTGCTTGTACCCGAGTTCCGCCAGCCGGCGTTCGTCGTCGGACAGTTCGGTGACACTGGCCATACCGGGCTCCTAGTGGTCGCAACGACTTTGAGCCGAATGCTTCACCCACGCCGCGCACCGTGTCAATGGTCCAATCACAAACCATTGATGCCCATGCGTGGCCGGCAGGCCCACCAGCACCCTGGGAATCGAACAAACCGGGTCAGACCAACCGGGTCAGAGCAACCGGGTCAGACCAACCGGGTCAGCCATCCGTGGGTGTCCTCGGTTCGGCCGTACTGGATGTCCAGCAGCCGCTCGCGGATGGTGCGCGTCACCTCGCCGTAATCGACCCCGTTGCGGTGGTCGCACGACCCGCCGTCCCAACGCAGCTCGCCCACCGGCGTGATGACGGCCGCGGTGCCGCAGGCGAATATCTCGACGATCTCGCCGCTGGCCGCGCCGTCCTTCCACTCCTGGATGGGGATGCGGCGCTCCTCGGGCTCGAGCCCCATCTCCTTGGCGAGCGCGAGGACCGACGAGCGGGTGACGCCCTCGAGGATCGAGCCGGTGAGCTCGGGCGTGATCAGCTTGTTGTCCTTCGTCACGAAGAACAGGTTCATCCCGCCGAGCTCCTCGACGTAGGTGTGCGTCGAGGCGTCGAGGAAGACCGCCTGGTCGCAGCCGTTCTCGATGCCCTCGAGCTGGCCGGCCAGGCTGGAGGCGTAGTTGCCGCCGCACTTGGCTGCCCCGGTGCCACCCTCCCCGGCTCGCGCGTAGTCGATGGACAGCCACAGCGTGACTGGCTTGATGCCGCCGCTGAAGTAGGCGCCGGCCGGCGAGGCGATGACCGAGTAGGTCACCTCGGACGCAGGGCGCACGCCCAGGAAGGCCTCGGACGCATACATGAACGGCCGCAGGTAGAGGCTCGACTCGCCACTCGCGCCGGAGGGCACCCACGCCTGGTCGACCTCGACGAGGGCGCGCAGCGATCCGAGGAAATCCTCCTCGGGCAGCTCCGGCAGGGTCATCCGGCGGGCACTGCGCTGCATCCGCTGGGCGTTCGCCTCCGGGCGGAAGGTCCAGATCGACCCGTCCGCGTGGCGATAGGCCTTCATCCCCTCGAAGATCTCCTGGGCATAGTGCAGCACCGCTGCCGAGGGCATCAGGGTGATCGGTCCGTATGCCGCGACCTTGCCCTCGCTCCATCCCTCACCCTTGCGCCACATGGCGGTGACCATGTGGTCGGTGAAGGTGGTGCCGAACCCCGGGTTCGCCAGTACCGCCTCGCGCTCCACGTCCGGCCGCGGGTCGTTGCGGCGGGTGACCTCGAAGGTCAGCGGGGCGGTGGTCTGGCTCATGGGGGTCCTCCTACGTGGGTGCCCGGTCCAATGAAGTCCGGTGCGGCGGTGCACGGTCTCCTGCCGAGATTACCCGTCCCGGCTGGCGCTTCGGGCAGGAGTGGCGGGCGCCGCCGGAGGACAGGGCGCCTGTGGCGCGCCCTAACCGAGGAGCGACGCGATGGCGTCGCCGACCTCGGGGGTGGACCGTACCGCGCTCCCGCGGGCGGCCAGGTCGGCCGCGACCGCGCGCTCGACCCGGGCAGCCTCGTCGTGACGGCCCAGGTGCTCGAGCAGCATGCCGACCGACAGGATCGTGGCGGTCGGGTCGGCCTTGGCCTGGCCGGCGATGTCGGGGGCCGACCCGTGGACCGGCTCGAACATGCTCGGCGCCGTCCGCTCGGGGTTGATGTTCGCGCTGGCGGCGAGACCGATGCCACCGACGATGGCTGCCGCGATGTCGGTGATGATGTCGCCGAAGAGGTTGTCGGTGACGATGACGTCGAACCGGCCCGGGTCGGTGGCAAGGAAGATCGTGGCCGCGTCCACGTGCTGGTAGGCGGTGGTGACCTCGGGGAACTCGGCTCCCACCTCCTCGACGGTGCGGCGCCACAGGTGACCGGCGTGGGTGAGGACGTTGTGCTTGTGGACCAGGGTGAGGTGCTGACGCGGTCGGGCCTGGGCTCGGGTGAAGGCGTCACGGACGACCCGCTCGACACCGAAGCGGGTGTTGACGCTGACCTCCGTGGCGATCTCGTTCGGGGTGCCGGTGCGCAGCGACCCACCGTTGCCGACGTACGGCCCCTCGGTGCCCTCGCGGACAACCACGAAGTCGATGCCGTCGGGGGCGACCCGCTCGACAGCCAGCGGGCTCAGCACCCCGGGGTAGAGCTTCGCGGGACGCAGGTTGACGTACTGCTCGAGGGCGAAGCGCAGCGGCAGCAGCACGCCGCGCTCGAGGACACCGCTGGGCACGGTCGGGTCGCCGATCGCCCCGAGGAGGATCGCGTCGTGGCCGCGCAGCTCCTCCAGGACCGAGTCCGGCAGCGTCTCGCCGGTGGCGTGCCAGCGACGCGCGCCGAGGTCGTACTCCGTCGTGTGGAACTTGGTGCCGGTGCCTGCCGTGACGGTCTCGAGGGCCTTGATCCCCTCGGCCACGACCTCTGGACCGATCCCGTCGCCGCCGATGACGGCGAGGTTGACGGTGTCGTTGCCAGTGCTCTCGGAAGCCATGTTCTCCAGCCTAAGGACGGTCTTGCGATCTGATACCGGTGTCTCACATGACGAACGGCCCCGGACTGTCGCCCGAAGCCGTTCGTCGCCGCACCCACACGGTGCGGAGGATTTCGCCTGCGACGTCAGTCGTCGGAGTGACCCTGCTCGCGCAGGTCCATCGACTCCTGCAGTGCCTGACGTGCCTTGTCTGCTTCTTCGCTCATCTGAATCATTCCTTTGCGGATGTCCCTGTGTCCCAACAGGGTTCGGGTCTGGGTGAGTTCTCGGAATCGCACTGGGCACTCGCCGGATAACGGGGCGCCTCTGTCAGCCACGCACGCGGGATCTCCGCGGCGAGTGGGCTGACTACCGGAACTCGCCGCGGCAAATAAGAATTACGACCTGCCGCGTCATGTCCTCGAGGTTACGTGGACGTCCAACTAAACGACACCCGTTTCCCACGCTGTGAGACACCTCTGGACGTGGCCCCGGTCACGTGTCGCGGCGGCCCCTCCGTCACCCGTGTCCTAGGTTGGTCCAGTGCATCCAGAGGGCTACACCGTCTGCCGCCTCGCGCTCGACGACGCCGCCGCGCTGGCGGCCGCCTACGACCGCAACCGGGAACACCTCAAGCCCTGGGAACCCACCCGCCCCGACGCGTTCTTCACCGAGGCCGGGCAACGCGAGACCATCTCCGGGCGCCTCGACCAGGTCGCCCAGGGCCTCTACGACTGCTGGCTGCTGTGGCACGGTCACGACGTCGTGGGTGCGGCGAACCTGCAGAACATCGTCCGTGGCGCCATGCAGGGCGCTGACGTCGGCTACTGGATCGACCACGGCCACCTGCGGCGCGGCCTGGGCGTCGCCACCCTGGAGTTCCTCGTCGAGCGCGCGCACGAACTCAACCTGCACCGCCTCGGGGGCAGCACGAACGTGGCAAACCTCCCGTCCCAGCAGGTGCTGCGGCGGTGCGGTTTCCAGGAGTACGGGCGGATCCCGGAGTTCCTCTACCTCGACGGAGCCTGGCAGGACAGCATCCTGTTCAACCTCGTGCTCCACGACGGCCCACCGCGGGGCTGAGCCCGCCGACCAAGCCCTGCACAGCCAAGCCAAGCCCCACAAACAGGTATGCCGGTCGGTCCCCGCGGTGGGGACCGACCGGCATACCTCGTGGTTGCTCGTGGTGGTGCCGGGACTCAGCTGAGGTCGACGACGCTCACGTCGGCGCCGACCTCGGTCACGATCGCGGCGAGCACGTCGGCGGGGATGCTCGAGTCGACAGTGAGGGCGACGAGCGCCTGGCCGCCCTTCTCGTTGCGCGCCACCTGCATGCCGGCGATGTTGACCTGCGCGTCGCCGAGCAGCCGGCCGACTGTGCCGATGACACCGGGGCGGTCGACGTAGGTGAAGAAGGCGAGGTGCTCGGTCAGCGGCACCTCGATGTCGAACCCGTTGACACCGACGATCTTCTCGATCAGGCGCGGGCCGGTCAGCGTGCCCGCGACGCTGATCGTGGCGCCGTCGGCCAGCGTGCCGCGCAGGGTGGTGACGTTGCGGAAGTCCTGCATCGTCGGGTCGGTGAGCAGGCGCACCTCGCAGCCACGCTGCTCGGCGAGCAGCGGAGCGTTGACGTAGGTCACCGGGTCCTCGGTCACGTCGGTGAACAGGCCCTTGAGCGCGGCGAGCTTCCAGATCGACACGTCGTACTCGGTGATCTCACCCTGGACATCGACGTCCAGCTGCACCGGCACCGAGCCGGCCAGCGAGGTGAAGATGCGGCCGAGCTTCTCGACGAGCGCGATCCCGGGGCGGACCTCTTCCGGGACGATGCCGCCGGACACGTTGACGGCGTCCGGGACGAGGTCTCCACCGAGCGCGAGCCGCACCGACTTGGCGACGGCGACGCCTGCCTTCTCCTGCGCCTCGTCGGTCGAGGCACCGAGGTGTGGCGTGACGACGACGGACTCGTGCTCGAAGAGCGGGCTCTCGGTGGTCGGCTCGGTGGCGAAGACGTCGATGCCGGCACCTGCTACGCGGCCCTCGCGCAGCGCCTCGGCGAGGGCTTCCTCGTCGACGATGCCGCCGCGGGCGGCGTTGATGATGCGCACGGTCGGCTTGACCTTGGTCAGGGCCTCCTTGCCGATCAGGCCAAGGGTTTCCGCGTTCTTGGGCAGGTGCACAGTGATGAAGTCGCTCTGCTCGAGCAGCTCGTCGAGGGTGACCAGCTGGGCGCCGAGCTGGCCGGCACGCTGGGCCGAGACGTAGGGGTCGTACGCGAGGATCTCCATGCCGAAGCCCTTGAGCCGCTCGGCGACGAGCTGGCCGATGCGACCGAACCCGACGACGCCGACCTTCTTGTCGAGCAGCTCGACACCGCCGTACTTGCTGCGCTTCCAGGCGCCGGCCTTGAGGGCCTGGTTGGCCGGGGCGATGTTGCGGGCGGTGGACAGCAGGAGGCCGACCGCGAGCTCGGCAGCAGAGGTGATGTTGGAGGTCGGTGCGTTGACGACCATGACGCCGGCCCGGGTCGCGGCGGGCACGTCGACGTTGTCGAGGCCGACGCCGGCGCGGGCGATCACCTTGAGGTTCTTGGCCGCGGCAATGGCTTCGGCATCCATCTTCGTGGCCGAGCGGATCAGCACGGCGTCGAC
This sequence comes from Pedococcus bigeumensis, assembly GCF_006438965.1. Taxonomy (GTDB): domain Bacteria; phylum Actinomycetota; class Actinomycetes; order Actinomycetales; family Dermatophilaceae; genus Pedococcus; species Pedococcus bigeumensis_A. The sequence goes on along the minus strand of NZ_RCZM01000004.1, from coordinate 308,957 downwards.
GTCGGCGAGGGCCGGCAGCAGCGCCTCGCGAGAGGCTCCGTCGACGTGGCGCACCTCGAAGTCGGGCCCGAGGGCGTCGATGGTGGCGGGCGAGAGTTCCTCGGCGATCAGCACGATCGGCTTGCTCACGTGTCAGTCCTTTGGTGGGTCACGGATGGGTTCACTGATGGGTCCGGCACCACGCTGTGCCCGCGGTCAGCATAAGGCTCCGCCCAGCATGTGGATGCCGTGGCTCGACATGTGACACACGCAGTGTGGTGCAGGCCACAGCTCCACGCACGGTGGGGTCGCAGGGTCGGCTCCACCGGCCGACCGACCCGACCGTCCAAGGTTTGTCCACCGTTGGGGACAACCTGGGGACAACTCGTGCGGACTGCCCGTCGGACCGCCCGGCGGTCCATCCCCGAGCACACGACGAAGCCGGCCGGCCCCGCGAACGGGACCGACCGGCATACGTTGCTCTCTGCTGCTCGTCAGCGCGCGGCGGAACCCTCGACGTAGTCGGAGTCCGTCTCCTTGATCCAGCTCATCAGCTTGCGCAGCTCCTTGCCGGTGCCCTCGATCGGGTGCTGGGCACCCTTCTCGCGCAGCGCCTTGAACTCCGGGCCGCCGGCGTCCTGGTCGTCGATGAACCGCTTGGCGAACGCGCCGTTCTTGATGTCGGCCAGCACCGCCTGCATGTTCTCCTTGACGCGCGGGTCGATGACGCGCGGGCCGGAGACGTAGTCGCCGTACTCGGCCGTGTCGGACACCGACCAGCGCTGCTTGGCGATGCCGCCCTCGACCATCAGGTCGACGATCAGCTTGAGCTCGTGCAGGCACTCGAAGTAGGCGACCTCGGGCTGGTAGCCGGCCTCGACGAGCGTCTCGAAGCCGTACTGCACCAGCTGGCTCGCGCCACCACAGAGCACCGCCTGCTCACCGAACAGGTCGGTCTCGCACTCCTCGGTGAAGGTCGTCCGGATGCCGCCGGCGCGCAGGCCACCGATGGCCTTGGCGTAGGACTGGGCGAGCGCCCACGCCTCGCCGGAGGCGTCCTGCTCGACGGCGAGCAGCACGGGCACGCCGCGGCCGTCGACGTACTCGCGGCGGACGAGGTGACCGGGACCCTTGGGGGCCACCATGATCACGTCGGAGCCGGCCTCGGGCTTGATGTAGTCGAAGCGGATGTTGAAGCCGTGGCCGAACAGCAGGCCAGCACCCTCCTTGAGGTTGGGCGCGATGTCGTTGGCGTAGACCGTGCGCTGCACCTGGTCGGGCGTGAGGATGACGACGAGGTCGGCTTCCTTCACGGCGTCCGCCACGGAGCGCACGGTGAGTCCCTCGGCCTCGGCCTTGGCGCGGCTCTTGCTGCCGTCGGCGAGGCCGACGCGGACGTCCACCCCGGAGTCGCGCAGGTTGAGTGCGTGGGCGTGGCCCTGGCTGCCGTAGCCGATGACGGCCACCTTCTTGCCCTGGATCACGCTCAGGTCAGCGTCGTCGTCGTAGAACATCTCGGCCACGGTGGCCACTCCTTAGTGTTGTCAGTACTTCTTCGGGTGATCAGTGAAATCTGTTGGGCTTCAGAACGATTCAGGTATGCCGCGTGGTCGTCGCGGCGGGTGCCGCGGCAGTCGCGGGGTCGCGCTAGGCCGTGCGGAGTGCCCGATCGGTGATCGACCGGGTGCCGCGACCGATCGCGACCATGCCGGACTGGACCAGCTCCTTGACGCCGAACGGCTCGATGACCTCGAGGAACGCGGCGAGCTTGTCGCGGTTGCCGGTCACCTCAATGGTCAGGGTGTCGCTGGCGACATCGACCACCTTGGCACGGAACAGCTGGACCGTCTCCAGCACGTGGCTGCGGCTGTGCACGTCGGTGCGAACCTTGACCAGCAGGATCTCGCGCTGCACCGAGGCGGTGGGCTCGAGCTCGACGACCTTGAGCACCTCGATCAGCTTGTTGAGCTGCTTGGTGACCTGCTCGAGTGGGAGGGCGTCGACGTCGACGACCACCGTCATGCGGGAGATCTCCGGGTGCTCGGTCGGGCCCACGGCGAGCGAGTCGATGTTGAAGCCGCGCCGGGAGAACAATGCGGCGATGCGTGCGAGCACGCCGGGCTTGTTCTCCACCAGGACCGAGAGGGTGTGCTTGCTCATCGCCATCTACTTACCGTCCTTGTCAGCATCTTCGGGCTGCTCGGTGGCCTCGTCCTCTTCGCGATCCCACTGCGGCGCAGTGTCCTTCGCGACCTGGATGGCGTCGTTGCTGACCCCCGCCGGGACCATCGGCCAGACCATGGCGTCCCGGTGGACGACGAAGTCCACGATCACGGGGACGTCGTTGATCTCCATCGCCTTCTTGATCGTGGCGTCGACGTCCTCGGGACGTTCGCACCGCAGCCCGACGCAGCCGTAGGCGTCCGCCAGCTTGACGAAGTCGGGGATCCGGCTGCCGACCGAGGTGTGCAGGTCGGTGTTGGAGTAGCGCTTGTCGTAGAACAGCGACTGCCACTGGCGCACCATGCCCAGGCTGCTGTTGTTGATGATCGCGACCTTGATCGGGATGTTGTTGATGACGCAGGTCGCGAGCTCCTGGTTGGTCATCTGGAAGCAGCCGTCGCCGTCGATGGCCCAGACGACGCGGTCCGGCTGGGCGACCTTCGCGCCCATGGCGGCCGGCACGGCATACCCCATCGTGCCGAGGCCACCGGAGTTGAGCCAGGCGTTCGGGCGCTCGTACTGGACGAACTGGGCGGCCCACATCTGGTGCTGGCCGACGCCTGCGACGTAGACGGACTCGGGGCCGCTGATCGCGCCGATGCGCTCGATGACGTACTGCGGCGACACGCTGTCCTCCTCACCCTCGGGCGACGTGTACCCCAACGGGAAGGTGGCCTTCCAGCCGGCCGTCTGCTCGCGCCAGGCGTCGTAGTCGCCCACGGCGCCGGCCTCGCGGTCGGCGGTGACCGCCTTGATGAGCTCGCTGATGACCTCGAGCACGTCGCCGACGATGGGGACGTCGGCGTTGCGGTTCTTGGAGATCTCGGCGGGATCGATGTCGGCGTGGATGACCTTTGCTTCGGGCGCGAACGTCGCCAGCTGGCCGGTCACCCGGTCGTCGAAGCGGGCACCCAGGGTGATCAGCAGGTCGGACTTCTGCAGGGCGGTGACTGCCGCGACCGAGCCGTGCATGCCGGGCATCCCGAGGTGGAGCGGATGGCTGTCAGGGACGGCGCCGCGGGCCATCAGCGTTGTCACGACAGGGATCTGGGTCAGCTCGACGAACTCACGCAGGGCGTCGGAGGCGTTGCCGCGGATGACGCCACCACCGACGTAGAACACCGGCTTCTTGGCCTGGGCGATGAGGCGGGCGGCTTCGCGGATCTGCTTGTTGTGCGGCCGTGCCACCGGACGGTAGCCGGGCAGGTCGAACTTCGGTGGCCAGGAGAACGTCGTCTTCGCCTGCAACGCGTCCTTCGAGATGTCGACGAGCACTGGTCCGGGGCGACCGGTCGAGGCGATGTGGAACGCCTCGGCGATGACTCGAGGGATCTGGTCGGCATCGGTGACGAGGTAGTTGTGCTTGGTGATCGGCATCGTGATGCCACGGATGTCGGCCTCCTGGAAGGCATCCGTGCCGATGGCCGCGGAGGCGACCTGGCCGGTGATCGCCACGATCGGAACCGAGTCCATGTAGGCGTCGGCGATGGCGGTCACGAGGTTGGTCGCGCCCGGACCGGACGTCGCCATGCAGACACCGACCTTGCCGGTGGCGCTGGCATAGCCCTCGGCCGCGTGGCCGGCACCCTGCTCGTGGCGGACCAGGATGTGACGCACCTTGACCGAGTCGAGCAGCGGGTCGTAGGCCGGGAGGATCGCCCCGCCCGGGATGCCGAAGACCGTGTCGACCTCCATTGCCTCGAGGGAAAGCACCAGGCTCTGGGCGCCGGTCACCTGCGTGGGCACCTTGGCCTTCGCCTGCTCGGCCAGCCTGGACGGACTGGGCGCCGGACTCGGGGCCGGTTTCGCGTCGCTCACTTCACTACCGCTTTCGGTTCTCGCTGGTGGTGGACCACTGGGCTCTGCTCGCAGGATCGGTTCACACCGGATCTGCTCACAAAAAAACCCTCCAGTTCCGGTGGGGAACGTCGGAGGGCAGCGCGCTGGCTCTCGGGATGAGGGCCTGCGCGCTAAGGAAGTACGAGAATTCGTGCCACACGAGAACTCTCTCGCCGACCCCCGATGGTGTCAACGTGCGAGACAGCCGGTCCCACGATCCGGACCTGTCGTCTCAGTCACAGGACCACCCTCACCCGACTTGTTGCCACCTGGTGGTCAGCCGGAGTGGATTTCGGCGTCCTGTGACCATCTCCCCGCAACAAGTGCCGCCGGGGGTGCCCGACTTGTCGGAAGCCGACCCGCGACGACGCCATCGACAATAGGCTCCCTCGTCGTGCCAGCCAGAGCGTCCACCGCCACACAGACCGTCTGTACCCAGTGCGGTAACGCGATCCCGCGGGTCGGGTTGGCGACAGTGCCCTGGTGCACGCACTGCCGGTGGAACCTCGATGCGTACGACCCGGCAGTCGCGCCCTATCGGGGCACCAAGCTGCTCAGTCGGTGGGGCTACCGCCGCGGACGCCAGCTGGACGAGCGCCTGCTGCGCGAGCTCGGCTCGGACCGCTCCACGCCGAGCGCCGCGACGGTCGGGAGCGTGTGGCTGATGGCCGTGTCGGCTCTGATCGTGCTCCTGATGCTGGGGTGCCTGGCCGGTGTGGTCTGGGCCTGGGTCACGCCGCACTGGCCGCTGGGCATCCGCATCCTGGCGTCCCTCGTGCTGTTCGCAGCCGCGGCTGCTCTGGCTCCGCGCTTCCTTGCGGTGCCGAAGGCCACCCGCCTCGCAGACGGCCAGGGCATCGAGCTGCGAAGGCTCGTCAACGACGTCGCCGCGGCCGTCGGTGCGGCTCCTCCTGACGCCATCGTCTTCGACATGAGGGTCAACGCCGCGGTCGCGCGGTTCGGGTGGCGTCAGGAGACGCTGCTGGTGATCGGGGTCCCACTGTGGCTGATGCTGACTCCTGAGGCGCGGATCTCGGTGCTCGCGCACGAGTTCGGTCACGTCGTCAACAACGACCCCATGCGTTCGGTGCTCACGCTTCCGGCGCGGTCCTTCGGGGCGCGCGCGGTGGCGGCAACCGGCGGCCGCAACCCTTGGCTGCGCGCGCTGGAGGGCGCAGGCTCAGCCGCGTGGCACGGCGGGACGTTCGGCGGGTTCGCCGGCATCGTGTTGCATGCGGTGCTGGCGTTGGTCAACACCGTCGGCGCGGCCCTCCAGCTGATGGTCGACAGCGTCGCGATGCCGGACAGTCGACGCGCCGAGTTCCTGGCCGATCTCAACGCTCGCGAGGTGGGCGGCAGCAAGGCCTTCATCGTGAGCTCGGAACGACTGCTCATCGCCCCCGGGATCTGGCAGGACCTGTGGGACCAGGCACCTCGCATCCAGCCCGAGGAGCTCGTCACCGTCGTCGAACGCTCGTCCGCCAGACGCTCGCGCGACATCGGTGTCCTGCGTCAGGCGTCCCGCCGGGAGGTCGACCTGTGGTCGTCCCACCCCTGCGACGACGACCGCATGACCCTGGTGGAACAGCTGCCCGTCGTCGGTCCCGCGCTCCAGCTCGGCGACCACCGGTGGGCGAGCATCGATGCCGAGCTGTCCCAGTGGTACGCCCACCTCCACAAGACCCTGCTCGGCACCCGCGACCGGATCGACCACCGCCCGGCGGGCTGACCTCAGCCGCAGACGGCTCCGCCGCTGGCACTGCCGACGAGCTTGCGGTACTTGGCGAGGACGCCGCGCGGGTACTTGGACTCCGGGGGGACGAAGCCCTCGGCTCGGCGAGCCAGCTCTGCCTCGTCGACGTGGACGTCGAGGACCCCGTTGGCCACGTCGAGGGTGATCCGGTCACCGTCGCGCACGAACGCGATCGGGCCGCCGTCGACCGCTTCGGGTGCCACGTGACCGACGCACAGCCCGGTCGTCCCGCCGGAGAACCGGCCGTCGGTCAGCAACAAGACGTCCTTGCCCAGCCCGGCTCCCTTGATCGCACCGGTCACGGCGAGCATCTCGCGCATCCCCGGGCCGCCCTTGGGTCCCTCGTAGCGGATGACGACGACGTCGCCCGCCTTCAGCGAACCCTCCGCCACTGAGTCCATCGCGGCCCGTTCGCCGTCGAAGACCCGCGCCGTCCCTTCGAAGACGTCGGAGTCGAACCCGGCCGACTTGACCACCGCACCCTCGGGGGCCAGCGTTCCCTTGAGGATCGTGATGCCGCCGGTCTTGTGGATCGGCTCCTTCATGGCGCGCACGACCTTGCCGTCGATGTCCGGGGGCGCGATGTCGGCGAGGTTCTGCGCCATCGTCTTGCCGGTCACGGTCAGGCAGTCGCCGTGGAGCAGCCCCGCGTCGAGCAGCGCGCGCATGACGACCGGCACTCCCCCGACCCGGTCGATGTCGGTCATGACGTACTGGCCGAACGGCTTCACGTCAGCCAGGTGCGGCACCTTGGCCCCGACCCGCACGAAGTCGTCCAGGGTCAGGTCTACCTCGGCCTCGTTGGCGATCGCCAGCAGGTGCAGCACCGCATTCGTGGAGCCGCCGAACGCCATCACGACGGCGATGGCGTTCTCGAACGCCTCCTTGGTCATGATGTCCCTGGCCGTGATGCCGCGGCGGAGCAGTCCAACGACCGCCTCCCCGGACTTCCGGGCGAAACCGTCACGACGCCGGTCGGTCGCCGGCGGCGCAGCCGACCCGGGCAGCGACATCCCGATGGCCTCGGCGACGGAGGCCATGGTGTTGGCCGTGTACATGCCACCGCAGGCGCCCTCGCCCGGGCAGATCGCGCGCTCGATCGCGTCCACATCGGCCCGCGACATCAGGCCGGCCGCGCAGGCGCCCACCGCCTCGAACGCGTCGATGATCGTCACGGTCTTCTCGGAGCCGTCGGACAGCTTGGCGATCCCCGGGAGGATGGACCCGGCATACAAGAAGACGCTGGCGAGGTCGAGGCGCGCCGCGGCCATGAGCATGCCGGGCAGCGACTTGTCGCAGCCTGCGAGGAGGACCGAACCGTCGAGCCGTTCCGCATTCATCACTGTCTCAACGGAATCCGCGATGACCTCGCGACTCACCAGTGAGAAGTGCATGCCCTCGTGGCCCATCGAGATGCCGTCGCTGACGGAGATGGTGCCGAACTCCAGCGGGTAGCCACCGGCCGCGTGCACGCCGTCCTTGACGGCCTTGGCGAGCCGGTCGAGGGACAGGTTGCAGGGGGTGATCTCGTTCCACGAGCTGGCCACCCCGATCTGTGGCTTCACCCAGTCGTCGTCCCCCATGCCGACGGCACGGAGCATGCCGCGCGCGGCGGTCTTCTCGATGCCGTCGGTGACGTCGCGGCTGCGCGGCTTGATGTCGACGCCGGCGGTGACTGCGCCCACAGTGGGCTCGGTGGTCGTCATGTCCGCAGTCTAGAACTCGGGTCCACAGGGTGGGACGCCGGTCTCACAGACCGAAAAGACAAGACGAGCCACGTATGCCGCGTGGTCACCCGCGCGAGACGTGGCACCGCTCGAGCTCCGCGGTGCCGAAGTCGAGACCGGACCACGGCCCGGCGTAACGCAGTACGGCCAGTGAGGACGTGGGGAACCCTGCGGCCAGGCACTCGTGCGCCGCTGAGGATCCGTCGCCCTCGGACAGGCGGCTGGCGAGCATCGCCATCGTCGGGTTGTGCCCCACGACCATCACGATCTGGGCCTCCCCTGCCGACTCCCGAACGGTCTGCAGCACGGTCTGCGCGCCGCCGGAGTAGATCCCGTCGTCGAACTCGATCGTCTCGCCGCAGGCGCCCCCGTCGACGGCCGCCGCCCAGGTCTGGCGGGTGCGCGCAGCGGTCGAGCAGAGCACCAGCTCGGGTCCGAGCTCGTGCTCGTGCAGCCAGGCGCCGGCCGCCCGGGCATCGCGCTGGCCGCGTCCGGTGAGCGAGCGCTCGTGGTCGGGCTTGCCGACGACCTGTTCGGCCTTGGCGTGCCGGAAGAGGATGAGCACCTTGTCATCGCTGGCGAGGGTCATACCCCGAGCATGGACCCGTTGGACGACAACAACCAGTCTTGACAGCAGCGCCCGAGGCGAGACGACATACCGCCGCAGACCGGGCGGCCTCCTCAGATCGCGAGATCCGGCTTGATCCGCGCTGCCGACCACATCGCGGCCTTGCGAGCAGCCCAGGTCGACAACAGGAATGCCCCCACGACGTAGGCCCCGAGGACGACGAGGTCGAGCCCGAGGTGGGTCAACGAACCGCCGTACATGAGCCGCCGGATCCCGTCTACCGCGTAGGTCATCGGCAACGCATGGTGCAGCGGGTGCAGCGGTTCGGGCAGCGTCTGCCACGGGAAGGTCCCTCCGGCACTGACCAGCTGCAGGACCATGAAGACCAGGCCGAGGAACTTGCCGGGCGAGCCGAGCCGGGCCGCGAGGGCGTGCAGGATCATCACGAAGGTCATCGAGACGGCAACCATGAAGCCCAACAACAGGACCGGATGCTGTGCGGAGATGCCCACACCTCGCAGCACCACGGCATACACGAGGACGGACTGGACCACGCCGAGAGCTGCGGGCGCGAGCCATCCTCCCAGTGCGGTGCGCCAGCTCGGCTGGCCCGCCGCCAGCGCGCGCGACGAGAGCGGCTTGACGAGCAGGAACAGCACGTAGGCACCGATCCACAGCGCGAGGCTGAGGAAGAACGGGGCGAGTCCCGCGCCATAGGTGGCCGCCGACGCGAGTGAGGAACCCTTGACCCCGACTGGGTTTCCGAGCGTCTGGGCCACCGCCTTGCGGGCGTCCGCACTGGGATCGGGGATGGAGCGCAGACCCTGCTGAAGTCCGTCGTGCAGCTGCACCGCACCGGCGTCGAGCCTGCCGAGGCCCCCGGCGAGCTCGGTGGCACCCGACCGCAGCGCGGTCGCCCCGTCGAGGGCGGAGCGCTGACCGGCCGCGAGGTCACTCGCTCCGGCGGCCAGCCTCCGGTTGCCGGCCGCGAGCTCACTCGCCCCGGACGCCACGGTGGAGCTGCCCGATGCCGCCTGGTGGATACCCGTGTGGAGGGGCCCAGCCGCGTCGGCGAGCTGGTCGGCGCCGGTCGCGACCTGCGCCGCTCCGGCCGACAGCTGGTCGAGCTGGGTGGACGCGGTCCGGATCTGCGAGTTCGCATCGGTCACCGGTCCGCTCAGCGTGGCCGCCGCGTCGAGAACCTGGCGCACCTGCGCGTCGGTGAACCCCGCGGCGCGCAGCCGGTCGGCCAACGCGCCCTGGCTCGTCGTCATCGTCGTGACGAAGGTCGAGGCAGCCGAGGCGACCCTGCGGCCGGAGGCGGCCACCTTGGCGTTGCCGTCGGCGACCTGCTGGGCGCCGTTGGCCAGACGCCGGGTGTCGGCCGAGAGAGAGCTCGTGCGCTGGTCGAGGGTGGACAGGCCCGAGCTCAGCGCGGTGGCACCGGAAGAGAGCCGGTCGGCGCCAGAGGCGGCCTCGCTGGCTCCCGACGACAACGCGTCGGCCCCGGTCACGAGCTTCTTCTCACCGGCCACGAGCTGACCCGCACCCGCCTCGAGCTGACCCGCACCGTCGGCCGCTTTGCGGGCACCGTTCGCCAGCTCAGCCGCACCGTCGGCCGCCTCGCTCACCTTGTCGTGGATCGTGGTGAACCCGACGAGCAGCTGGCTGGCAGCAGTCGAGCTCACCTGCGAGGCAACAGATTTCGTCACCTGGGCGACGAGCTGGTTGGCGATGGTGCGCGACAGGTAGTTGTTGGCGTCGTTGGTCTCGATCTCAAGCTGAGCCTGTCGGGGCGTGAACTCGGCGCTCGAGGCCAGGGCGGCCGAGAAGTCCCGCGGCACGATGAGGGCGAAGTTGTAGGTTCCGTCCTCGACGCCCCTGTTGGCGGCAGCGCGGGACACCCGGTGCCAGCCGAAGCTCCTGGAGTCGGCGAGCTCAGAGGCGACCTGGTTGCCCACAGCAAGGTCCTCGCCGTTGGCGAGGGTGGTGCCGGCATCCTCCACGACGACTGCTGCGGGCACGCGCTCCAGACCGCCATAGGGATCCTTGTTGGCGTAGAGGTAGAGCCCGCCATAGAGGGTCGGGACGAGCACCAGCGCGAACAGGGCGGCGCGCGGCAGCCGCCCGGCGGTGATGCGGCGCAGCTCGGTCAGAGCCAGTCTGATGGCGGTCATGCCGATACCCCCAGCTCGAAGTGGATGCCCTTGGCCAGCCCCTTCGCCGTGGCATGAGTGCACTGGACCACCACCGTGAGCCCCTCGGCGGCCAGGTCCTCGGCAGTGCGCCACCAGCGTCCAGGGTCGCCGCCGAACCGGTCGGGGGCCGATACCACGAGCACCGTGGTGGCAGCCCGGCTCGCGGCGACCTGCATCAACAAGGAGGTGCGCTCGTGGGACGGAAGGGTCTCGAACCGCATCGTGGCCAGCGCGCCGCTGCCACGGCCGCCGAGGAACGCCCGCGTCGCCGCCCGGCTCGACGGGCGTCCGGCGAGGGCGAGCTGCTCGGCCATCGCTGCACGCACGCTCAAGGAGTCCTCCGGTGAGGTCACGTCGGGAACGTCGACCAGCGACACGTGGCGGCGACGCAGGGCGGCGTCTGGCGAGCCGTCGAGGGTGACCTCGCCAGACGCGGTGGTGACGCGCCCACCGAGAGCGAGCGCGAGCGCCGTGTGGCCGTGGCCGGGGTCCCCCGCAACGACGGTCACCTGACGCGGAGTCGCCCGCAGGCTGGTGGGTAGCAGGAGGGGTCCGTGCAGTCCTGCGACGCTGACCCCGTCGGCGATGAGCTCCATGGGCAAACCTGTTCCAGTCCGGCACTATTGGCCGACCATTTCGATACACATCTGTATTCAATACAGGAGTGTATCCTTCGAGCATGCCCATCGCCACTTCCCGTGACGTGACTCCTGCCACGGCCCGCCCTGGAGCGCCTCGGCGCACGGCCCGTCGGGAGGCAACGCGTCAACGGCTGCTGACTGCGGCGGCCGACGTCTTCGCCGAGCGAGGCTTCCACGGTGCGAGCGTCGAAGACATCTGCGAGCGCGCCGAGTTCACCCGCGGCGCCTTCTACTCCAACTTCGGGAGCCGCGACGAGCTGGTCCTCGAGCTCTACGCCCAGCACGCAACCAGGCTGCAGGCCGCGGTCGGCGATCTCGCCGCGCAACCGGGCTTGACGCTCGACGAGCTGCTGGAGGGCGTCATCCGCGTGTGGACCGGCCAACCCGAGGAGCGACGTCGTTGGCACCTGCTCATCAGCGAGTTCGCCCTGCACGCCCTCCGTGACCCGGCGGCGCGCACCGCCTACGCCGACCTCCAGAGGGCCCTCCGCCGAGACCTGGTGGCCCTCGTCGACCAGATCGCGAGCGCCCACGGCCTGACCCTCACGCTCCCCACCGAGGACACCGTCCGGATGATCACCATCGTGCTGCAGGGCGGCCTCGGCCAACACCTCCTCGAACCCCGCGCCGTCCCCGCCGGCACCCTCGAGCGGGAGTTCCTGCCACTCCTCATCGCGGCGGCCACCCGCCCCGGCCGATAGCCTTCGTCCCACCACGACGAGGTGACCCGAGGCAGTGAACCCGCGGCCGCGGCATACCTCTAAGCGCAGTGAGGAACGACCGATGGAGCAGCCGCCCGCCCTGATCGACGTCACGGCGTCCGCGCCGAGGGACCGGCCATGGCTCGACGAGGCGATCCGCCGCATCCAGGCCGACGCGAACCGCAGCGCCGACACCCACCTGGTGCACGTTCCACTCCCTGGGCTCCCCGACATCGACCTCTACCTCAAGGACGAGTCGACGCACCCCACGGGCAGCCTCAAGCACCGTCTGGCGCGGTCGCTGTTCCTCTATGCCCTGTGCAACGGCGAGCTGCACGACGGCACCACCGTCATCGAGGCGTCGAGCGGCTCGACCGCGGTGAGCGAGGCCTACTTCGCGCGGATGCTCGGGCTGCCGTTCATCGCCGTCATGGTGCGGACCACCAGCCCGGAGAAGATCGCCCTCATCGAACGCGAGGGTGGTCACTGCCACTTCGTCGACGACGCGGGCGAGGTCTACGAGGTCGCGCGCGGGCTGGCCCAGGAGCGGGGTGGGCACTACCTCGACCAGTTCACCTTTGCCGAGCGGGCCACCGACTGGCGGGGCAACAACAACATCGCCGAGTCGATCTTCGAGCAGATGGGTCGTGAGCGGCACCCCGTCCCCCACTGGGTCGTGGTCGGCGCCGGCACCGGTGGCACCAGCGCGACCATCGGGCGCTACGTGCGGTACCGCGGGCTGGCCAGCCAGGTGTGCGTCGTGGACCCGGAGAACTCGGCCTTCCTGCCGGCGTTCTGCGGCGACGACGCCGGGGTCACGGCGGCCTGCGGGTCACGCATCGAGGGCATCGGACGGCCGCGGGTCGAGCCGAGCTTCGTGCCGAGCGTGGTGGACCGGATGATGCTGGTCCCCGACTCGGCCTCCGTCGCGGCGATGCGCTTCCTGACCGAACGCACCGGCCTGCGGGGTGGCGCGTCCACCGGCACCAACGTGTTCGGCGCGTTGCGCCTCGCCTGCGAGATGGCCGAGCGGGGCGAGGGCGGCAGCATCGTCTCGCTGCTGTGCGACGGGTCCGAGAGGTATGCCGGGACCTACCGCAACGACGACTGGCTCACCGAGCGCGGGTGGAACCTCGAGCCGCACCGCGCGGTGCTCCGCGCCGCCTGGGACGACGGCGTCTGGACCGGCTGACCCAGCCCCCTTCCCCCGAGTCTTTGAAGGCTTTGACGGGCCAGGGTGCGTCAAAGCCTTCAAACACTCGCGTCAGGTAGTGGACGGCGGTCCGGTCAGCCGCCGGAGACCGCGTTGATCACGTGGACCGTCGAGCTCGGGGTGACTGCCGTCTGGACCCCGTCGGCGCGCTTGGCGTCCTCGCCGTCGACGAAGACGTTGACGTGGCGACGGATCTGGCCCCGCTCGTCGCGCACCCGGGACGCCAGGATCGGCCACGGCTCGAAGGCCAGGTCGAGCACCTCGCCGAGCGCCGTCTCCCCGCCCAGCTCGACCGGCAGCTCGGCCGCACCGTCGGCCAGGTCGCGCAGCAGACCGGGGAGCACCACACGTGCGGTCATGACAGGGTGACCGCACGCACGCAGAGCACGTCGGGCAGCTGTTCGGCGATCCGGGCGAACGAGTCGCCGCCGTCGATCGAGGCGTAGACCTCGCCGTTGCGGGTGCCGAGGTAGAGCCCCGGCTCGTCGAGGTTGGTGTCCAGGCACGCGGCATCGCGCAGCACGTTGGTGTAGCTCGGCGACGGCAGTCCCTCGTGCTGGGTCCGCCAGGTTGCACCGGCGTCGTCGGTGCGCTGGACCTGCAGCTCGGCCGCCGGTGGGATGCGCTCGCCGTCGGAGGCGATCGGCACCAGCCACATGGTGTCGCCCTGGCTCGGGTGCGCCACCGCGGTCATCCCGAAGTTCGTCGGCAGCCCCGCCTCGATCGACGTCCAGGTCACCCCGTCGTCGTCAGAGCGGTAGACGCCCTTGTGGTTCTGCGCGTAGAGCCGGGTCGGCGTGCCGCTGTCGCGAACCACCTTGTGGACGCACTGGCCGAACTCGGGCCACTCGTCGTGCGGCTGGAAGTACGCGTGGATACCGGTGTTGCCCGGATTCCACGAGGCGCCACCGTCGCGCGTGTTGTAGACGCCGCCCGTGCTCATCGCGACCAGCATGTGCTCGGCGTCGGCAGGGTTGGGCAGGACGGTGTGGATGGCTCCGCCGCCAAAGCCTTCGCCCCACTCCGGGCGGTGCGGGTGCTCCCACAGGCCACGGTTGAGCTCGAACGTCTCGCCCCGGTCGGCACTGCGCCACAGGCCCTGCGGCTCGGTGCCGGCCCAGACCACTGCCGGGTCGTGCGGGTCGGCCACCAGCTGCCAGGTCGCCTTGAGCGCGGTGTCGGTGTCCTCGGGAAAACGGATCGACCCCTCAGGGTGCTCGACCCAGGTGGCGCCGAGGTCGTCGGAGTGCTGCAGCGACGGCCCCCAGTGCGAGGAGCGGAAGCCCACGAGCAGCCTCGTCGGGTCGGTGCGCGTGTCGAACAGCACCGTCAACACCTCGCTCATGAGGAAGTGCGGCCCCTCGACCCGCCACGTCTGCCTGTCCTCGCTCCGGGCCAGCCACAGCCCCTTGCGCGTGCCGATTCCCACCACGGTCTCACCCATGTTTCCCATACTGGCACTCCTCCGGTCGTCCGACACGTGTCGTGGGTGCAGACCCGGGTTCGGCCCAGAACTCATCGGTGCCCACCGTCGTGCCCACCGTCGGCCCACCGTCGGTGGCTGCCGTCAGGATGGACCCATGCGCTCCCCCGCTGGCGACCACCAGGGCTTCGTCGACGACTTCACCGGCACCGACCTCGACCTCTCGGTGTGGGTGCCGCACTACCTACCGCAGTGGAGCTCGCGCGCCGCGAGTGCGGCCACGTATGCCGTGCGGGAGTCCGCCCTGCACCTCACGATCCCCGCGGACCAAGGACTGTGGTGCCCCGGTGAGCACGATCCCCTGCGGGTGTCCGGGGTGCAGTCCGGCGTCTTCTCAGGTCCGGTCGGCAGCACCGTGGGCCAGCAGGCCCCGTGGGAGGGCGCGGTGGTGCGCGAGGCCCAGGAGCGCCACTTCGGCTGGACCCCGCAGTACGGACGGCTCGAGATGCGGGCGCGGATGGACCTCTCATCCCGCTCGATGGCGGCCTGGTGGCTGGTGGGGTTGGAGGACCAGCCCGACCGGTGCGGCGAGCTGTGCGTCTTCGAGGTATTCGGTGACACCATCACGCCGGGGACCGCGGCAGTGGGAATGGGCGTCCACGCGTTCGCCGACGCCGCCCTGACCGAGGACTTCGCCGCTCCGGTGCTCGAGCTCGATGTCTCGCAGTTCCACACCTATGCCGTGGACTGGACCGCCGACCGGGCCGTCTTCCTCGTGGACGGCGAGCCGGTGCAGACCGTCGAGGTGACGCCGGACTACCCGATGCAGTCGATGATCGCGGTCTTCGACTTCCCGGACCGGGCCGGACCCTCGTCCGACGGACACGTGCCGACCCTGGAGGTCGACCAGGTCACCGGGCCGACCGGACCCGCCGCCTAGACCAGGTTCCGCAACGGTCTCCCGGCGGCATACGCCCCGAGCTGCTCCTGGAGCAACCGGGCGGCGCGCGGCATGAAGGCGGTCGACGCCCCACCCACGTGTGGCGTGATGAAGACGCCGGGGGTGGTCCAGAGCGGGTGCTCGGGTGGCAGTGGCTCGGGGTCGGTGACGTCGAGGGCTGCCCTGATCCGGCCCGCCGACGCATGCCGGACGAGCGCGTCGGTGTCGACGACGCCTCCCCGGGCGACATTGACGACCAGCGCGCCGTCGGGCAGGGCGGACAGGAAGGCCTCGTCGACCAGGGCCGCGGTCTGCTCGCTCAGCGGCACGATCACGATCACGACGTCCTGCTGCGGCAACAGCTCGGGCAGCTCGTCCACCCCGTGCACGGATCGGACGAGCTCGTCACCGGCGCGGGGCCGGCTCGCCACCGCAGTCACCTGCACCTCGAACGGCGTGAGGCGGGCGGCGATCGCGCGACCGATCGACCCGTAGCCCAAGACCAGCACCCGTTTGTCCGCCAGGGCCTGGTGGAAGACTGAGGGCAGCCAGGTCCTTTCCTGTTGTGCCGCAAAGAAGTCCGGGAAGTCGCGCAGGCTGGCCAAGGTCAGGGCGACAGCCAGCTCGGCCGTCGACGCGTCGTGGACCCCGGTGGCGTTGGCGAGTCGCACCCCGTCGGGCAGGACGGCACGCACGTCGTCGTAGCCAGCGGTCAACAGCTGCACGAGCTCGAGGTTCGGGACGTGCGACAGGGCTGCCAGCCGACTGCCCGCCCCGATGTAGGGCGGGACGACCACCGTGATCTCGTCGGCACGGTCGGGCTCCCCATCGAGGTCCCACACGGCGAGCTCGACTCCCGAGATAGGGCCCACGGCGTCGATCCATTCCTGCCCCGGCAGGGTCACCAGCGTCATGTCCCTCACGCTAACCCCACGGGGCGTCCTCGTCCCGACCGGTCCGAGCCAGGGCCGATGGCGCACCGCATCGGGCGTGTTCCCGTCGCGCCCCAGCGCATCCCGATCCTCGTCGCGCACAATGGGGTATGCCGCGTGCACCGTTTCGTCCATGGCGCACCTCCGCAGGGACCGCAGCCGTCGTCGCCGGGGTGGTGGCCGTGCTGCTCATCAACAGCTGTTCCGGCACGGAGGACTCGGGTGACGAGGCGACCGTCTCGGCCCCCGTCCTGACCACCCCACCCAGTGCCAGCACGACGACGACGACGACGACCAGCGCGTCGACCACGACGACGACGGCCGCCTCGCTCGCCACGGCAACCATCGCCACCGACCTGGACGTCCCGTGGGCCATCGCGTTCCTCCCGGACGGCTCGGCCTTGGTCACTCTGCGCGACAAGGCCGAGCTGCTGCAGATCCGCCCGGGCAGGTCGCCCACGGTGCTCGGGAAGATCCCGGGCGTGCGGCCCGATGGCGAAGGCGGACTGTTGGGCGTCGCGGTGTCACCGCGGTTCGCCAGCGACAGCAGCATCTTCGTCTACTTCACCGCGGCGGACGACAACCGCGTCGTGCGGCTGACCTTCGCGAATGGAAAGGCGACCAAGCCGACCGTCGTGCTCCGCGGCATACCCAAGGCGGGTAACCACAACGGTGGCCGCCTCGCCTTCGGTCCGGACGGCTTCCTCTACGTCACTACCGGCGACGCCGGGAAGTCGGACCGCGCGCAGGACAAGGCCGCGCTCGGCGGGAAGATCCTGCGGATCACGACCGACGGCAAGCCCGCACCCGGTAACCCGTTCGGCAACTCGCCCGTCTGGAGCTACGGTCACCGCAACGTCCAGGGCATCGCGTGGGCACCGGACGGGCGGATGTACGCCAGCGAGTTCGGGCAGAACACCTGGGACGAGCTCAACCGCATCCAGCCGGGCCGCAACTACGGCTGGCCGGTCGTCGAGGGCAGGGCCGGGCGGTCCGGGTTCACCGATCCGCTGGCCCAGTGGCCGACCTCGGAGGCCTCGCCGAGCGGGATCGCCGTGGCCGACGGCGCGGTCTGGATGGCGGCCCTGCGCGGCGAGTCGCTGTGGCGAGTTCCACTGACTGCCAACGGAATCGGCACTCCGGAACGGCTCCTCAGAAGCAAGTACGGCCGGCTCCGCGACGCCGTCAGCGGTCCGGACGGTCGGCTGTGGGTGGTCACGAGCAACACCTTCAGGGGCAACCCGGCCGCCCACGACGACAAGGTGGTCGCGCTCCCGCTCGACGGTCTCGGCTGAGGACCGCTCGTCAACCGCCTGGGGTCACCACGGCGTTCTCGTAGGCGAACACGACGGCCTGCGCACGGTCCCGCAGGTCGAGCTTGGTGAGCACCCGGCTGACGTGGGTCTTGACCGTCTGCTCGGAGACGTAGAGCCGCTCGGCGATCTCGGCGTTGGAGAGTCCGGCAGCGACCACCTCGAGGACCTCACGCTCCCGACCGGTGAGCTCGGCCAGCCGCGGCGACTCGCGCGGAATCGGACCCCGACGACGCACGACGTCGGCGATGAACCGCTTGATGATGGTCGGGGCGAGCAGGGCATCGCCGCGGGCGACGACGCGCACGGCCTGGGCCAGCTCCTCGGCGGGCGCGTCCTTGAGGAGGAACCCACTGGCCCCGACTCGGAGCGCCTCGTAGACGTAGTCGTCGACGTCGAACGTCGTGAGGATCAGCACCCGCGGACGCAGGTGCACCGGCGAGGCCATGATCGCGGCGGTCGCCTCGAGGCCGTTCATCTCGGGCATCCGCACGTCCATCAGCACGACGTCCGGGTGCAGCCGCGCGACCTCGCTCACGGCTTCCTTGCCGTTGGCTGCCTCACCGATGACGGTAATGTCCGGCTGGGCCGAGAGGAGGGCGCCGAACCCCTGACGCACCATCGCCTGGTCGTCGGCCACCAGCACTGTGATCGACATGCCCCGACCCTACTGACCCTGCGTGTCGGACGCCGTCGTTGCCGACGCCTCGACCGCGCCACCGGGGTTCGACGCGGGGTCGGCGTCGTTGCCGGACCCGCTGTCGTCGTCGGCGTCGCCCGGATCGGTGACGGTCGCTGGAAGGACCGCCTCGACACGGAAGCCACGAGTCGGCGTAGGCCCGGCTGCGAGCGTGCCGCCGGCAGACTCCGCCCGGGTGCGCGCACCCAGCAGGCCGCTGCCGCCGCCGGTCTCGCGCCCCGGACCGGGCAGGCGCGGTGCGACCGAGTTCTCGACGGAGAGGCTGAGCCCCTTCGCGTCGAGGCTCACTTGCGCGCGCACCGCGGCACCGGGTGCGTGCCGCGAGGCGTTGGCCAAGCTCTCCTGCAGGATCCGGTATGCCGCCAGCCCGACTCCCGGCGGCACGGAGGCGAGGGTCGGCGGCAGCTCCCCCCAGGTCAACGGGAGCCCGGCCGCTCGGCTGGACTCCAGCAGCGCAACGAGGTCGGCGCCGCCGGGGACCGGCGCGGACGCCACCTCGTGCGACTCCGTCCGCAGCACGCCCAGCACGGCGCGGACCTCGTTGAGGGCGGCACGCGCGGACTGCTCGATCGAGGTGAACTCGGCCTTCGCATCGTCCCCGACCTCGTCGAGCCGGTAGGGAGCACTCTGCGCCTGGACGACGATGAGCGACATGTGGTGGGCCACCACGTCGTGCAGCTCGCGGGCGATCATCGACCGCTCCTCCAGCACGGCGCGACGGGCTCGCTCTTCCTGGGTGCTGACGGTCTCGATGGCCAGCTGGCGGCGCGACAGCACCAGCCAGCGGACGAGCAGGGCCACCCCGGCCAGCAGCGCCTGGCCGATCGCCCAGGGGCGCAGCTCCTCGGGGAGCAGGAGCCCGAACACGACCGCCGTCCCGCCCACAGCCCCCGCGACCTCCTGCCACCGGGCGCGCAGCGCGACCGCGGCGACCATGGTCAGCAGGACGAGGAAGTGCACGACCGGCCACGGCATCTGCCAGCCGGGGAGGGCCATGTCGGCGAGCGCGAACCCGATGGCGCCGCCGATGCTGATCGCCCAGCCGGCCATCGGGCGGATCCGAGCCAGGAGGAGCGGAGCGGTCTCGACCAGCGCCACCACCGGGCGCAGGGAGACCGTGACGTCGTGGGTGAGCGACAGGGTGGCCCACGCGATGACGAACAGGATCGCAGCCAGGACGAACAGGGTCGTCTCGGGCGAACGGGTGAGGAAGCGGAACGCGAACCGAGCCGGCGCACTGGCCCACCGGCCCACCGTGGCCACCCCGCGTCCGGTGCGGACGACTCCACGCCCGGCGGCTCGGGGCGCCCTTGCCAGTCCTGTCCTCATGTCGGCAAGGCTACGAGGGGTGGCCCCGTGGGGCGTCACTCTGTGGAGTGACATGCACGTACCCCACGGGTAGGGGCAGGCTCCCTCCGACTACTTGAGAGCTAGGTGGATCTGGCTCTCCCGCTTGATGATTCGTGGCGTTCGCCGTTCCTACGTTCGGCGGCATGAAAGCCATTCGAACCCTGTTGATGCTCGTCCTCGCCCTGGGCGCGTGCCTGTGGGTCGGCGGCGCTGCCGCCCTGCGGTCGGCAGCAGCCGACCCGCGCTCCCTCAACGCGGCGACCCAGGCGGCCGTGGCCGCCCTCGTCACCGAGCCGGCTGACCGCGCAGCGCTGGCAGTGCCGACGGGCTTCGCGGCCTCGCGGGGGTACCGACCGACGGTCAGGGGCGGCGTGCTGCTCGACCCTCGGGGCAGCTGCTCCTCGCCAGTCCCCCTGCCTGCCTCGTTCACGCCGGGCTGCCAGCGGCATGACCTCGGGTACGACCTGCTGCGCCATGCGGCAGTGGTCGGTCACCCGTTGCCCGGCTCCGCGCGGCGCGCCATCGACGACCAGCTCGGCACCACGATGCGAGCCTCGTGCACCATCAGCAGGCGCGCGACGCCGAGCACGGCTGCCCGAGTGCGGTGCGCCGCATTGGCCGAGGTCGCGATGGCCGCGGTGCGGATCAACTCGTGGCGCCAGGGCTGGTCCGTCCCCGGCCACGAGTCGGTGGCCAGCGTGGCTGAGGGCACGGGTGCCGTGGGCACCGCCGGCGCCGCGTCGGTGCTGCTCGTCGGGGCCGCAGGCACGACCCGGCTACGCCGTAGCCTCCGCTCCCTCCTCGCCGGTTCCCGATCCCTCCTCGCCGGTTCCCGAGCCACCTGGTCGCGGATCGGCCACTCGCGGATCTGGGACCTCGCCGACCGCGCACCCAGGGTGTCCACGACCGTGACTGCCGCCCTCGCGGCATACGCCTCGGTCTTTCCCGGGCTGCTCCCCCGCAGCGCCCTCCTCCAGGGCTTGGCCACGGTGGTCTTCGTGCTGCCGGCACTCGCGATCGTCCGGCGGGTGCGTCCCTTGGCGCCGAGGCACGGCGGCCGGGCCAGGGTGGTCGTCGCGGCAGCCAGCACTGCCGTCCTGGGACCGGTCCTCTGGTGGGCCGATGCCCAGCAGGATGCGCAGCGGGTCGCAGCCGGCGTAGCCCCCGACGGGATCCGGCACTGGGTCGTGGCCGCTGTCGTCGTCGCGGCAGCGGTCGTGCTGGGGCACGGCGTGCGACAGGTGGTGCGGCTTCGTCGTCGCGCCTGGCGGCCGATGGTCGCGATGGCCGCGATGGGGGCACTGATGGCGCCGGCCGCGCCCGCCCAGGCGACCACGCCCACAGCGGCGTCGAACCGTGCGCTGACCGCGTCCTCACCGCTGGGCGCCGTTCGGGCCTACGCCGCAGAGCGTCCGGGCGAGACCTTGCACCAGCGCGCGCAACTGGTGGCCGACGACCTCGTCGCGCACGGTGGGCTCACCAAGTCCCGGGTGGTCGTCATGGTGCCCACCGGGTCCGGGTGGGTCGACCCGGCAGCCGTCGACGGGTTCGAGCGGCGGTTCCATGGTGACGTCGCCCTCGTCGGGATGCAGTACGCAGCAACACCGAGCTGGGTGGCGTTCCTCTTCCAGCGCGACGTCGCGGAGCAGGGGGCTCGGGAGCTCGAGAAGGCCGTGGCCGACCGGATCGCGTTGCTGCCGCCCGACGCCCGTCCCCAGCTGCACCTCTACGGCGAGAGCCTCGGCGCCCTTGCCGGGCAGGCGGTGCTGGCCCACCCCGTCGAGGCGGCTCGGGTCTGCTCAGCGCTGTGGGTGGGCTCGCCGGGTGGGGCCACAGCCGGTCGTGGGCGGGAGGCCAGCGTGGCGAACCCCAGCGACCCCGTCGTGCACGCGACTCCCGCGCTGCTGGTCCGCCCGACCGCGGGTGGACCGTGGCTCCCGGGAGTGAGCTTCGCCCAGGCAGCCTTCGACTATGTGGGGTCGCTGTCGCTGCCGTCCGGGCACGGCCACCGGTACGGCGCCGACCAGGTCGACCATCTGCCCGCCTGTTGACCTCGGGGTACGTTGACCGTGGCGGCCACGGCGGTCGACCAGCGCAGAGAGGGGTACCCATGTCCGCAGTGGACGAGATCCTGTCCCAGGTCGACCTCAACCAGCTCGCCCAGCAGGTGGGCGCCGACCCGGCCGAGGTGGAGCAGGCAGCTCGCACCGCCCTGCCGGCCCTGCTCGGTGGCCTCGACGCCAACGCTGCCGACCCCGCGGGCGCCGCGTCGCTCACGGAAGCCCTTGGGCAGCACGACGGTTCGCTCATCGACGGTGGGGTGGACCTGACCCAGGTCGACCCGACCGAGGGCGAGAAGATCGCGCACCACATCTTCGGCGACAACCAGGAGCAGGTGCTCAACCAGCTCGGGGGCGTCGGTGGCGGCGCGAGCAAGGGCATCGTGGCCAAGCTCATCCCGATCCTGGCGCCGATCGTGCTCTCCTGGTTGGCGAAGAAGGTCCTCGGCGGAGCAGGTGGCGCCGCGCGAACTCCATCGGGAGGCGCCGGTGGAGGTGGCCTCGGCGACATCCTCGGTCAGGTCCTCGGTGGGGCGACCAAGGGCACCCAGTCCGGCGGGATCAACACCGGATCCATCATCAGCGACGTGCTCGGTGGACTCCTCGGCGGCGGCCGCCGCTGACCCGACCTGCTGCTGTTGGAAGTGGAACTTCCGGATATCCGGCAGTTTCACTTCCAACAGGGCGCTGGCCCGGGGCGGCAGCGAAGGTGCGACGAGGGGGTATGCCGCGTGGGCGGCATACCCCCTTGTCGTGCCCTCGCGGGACTTGCGTCAGGGTCAGGTGAGCTTGGCGAGGATGATCTCGCGGGCCTTGCCGGCGTCGGCCTGGCCCTTCATCTCCTTCATCACCTGACCGATGAGCGCGCCCGCGGCCTGGACCTTGCCGTCGCGAACCTTCTGCGCCACATCGGGATTGGCGTCGATGACCTTGTCGACGGCCGCCTCGAGGGCACCGTCGTCCTGCACCAGCTCGAGGCCACGCGCGTCCGCGACCTCGAGAGGCGTGCCCTCGCCGGCGATGACGCCTTCGAGCACCTGACGCGCCATCGAGTCGTTGAGCCGGCCGTCGCGGACCAGCCCGTCGAGCTCGGCGATGTGGGCCGGGGTGACGCCGAAGTCCTCGACCGACTTCACCTCGACGTTCGCCCGGCGGGCGAGCTCACCGGTCCACCACTTGCGTGCGCCGGCCGGCGTGGCGCCCGCCGCCACCGTCTCCTCGATGAGGTCGACGGCACCGGCGTTCATCACGTCCCGCATCTCGAGATCGCTGTAGCCCCAGTCACTCTGGAGCCGCTTGCGGCGAAGGCCGGGGGCCTCGGGCAAGGTGCCCCGCAGGTGCTCGACGGTCTCGCGCGTCGGTGCGACGGGCACGAGGTCCGGCTCCGGGAAATAGCGGTAGTCGTCGGCGTCGGACTTCTCGCGGCCACTCGTCGTGACCCCGGTGTCCTCGTGCCAGTGCCGGGTTTCCTGCCTGATCTTCTCGCCCTTGTCGAGCACCGCGGCGTGACGCGTGATCTCGTAGCGGATCGCCCGTTCGACGCTGCGCAGCGAGTTCACGTTCTTGGTCTCGGTGCGGGTGCCGAGGGGCACGTCGTCCTGGTTCTCGTCGCCAGCTGCCTTGGGGCGCAACGAGAGGTTGGCATCGCAGCGCAGCGAACCCTGCTCCATCTTGACGTCCGAGACCCCGAGCGCGCGCAGCAGCTCACGCAGTGCGCCGACGTAGGCCTTGGCCACCTGGGGCGCCCGCTCACCTGCACCCGTCAGCGGCTTGGTGACGATCTCGATGAGGGGGATGCCGGCCCGGTTGTAGTCGACCAGTGAGTGGTCGGCGCCGTGGATCCGGCCCGTGGCGCCACCGACGTGCAGCGACTTGCCGGTGTCCTCCTCCATGTGGGCGCGCTCGATGGCGACCCGGTAGGTGGTGCCGTCCGACAGCTCGACGTCGAGGTGGCCCTCGAAGGCGATCGGCTCGTCGTACTGGCTCGTCTGGAAGTTCTTCGGCATGTCCGGGTAGAAGTAGTTCTTCCGGGCGAACCGGCACCACTCGGCGATCTCGCAGTTGAGCGCGAGGCCGATCCGGATGGCCGACTCGACAGCCTTCTCGTTCACGACGGGCAGCGCACCCGGCAGACCCAGGCAGACCGGGCAGACCTGGGTGTTGGGGTCGGCGCCGAACCCGGTCGCGCAGCCACAGAACATCTTGGTCGCGGTGTTGAGCTCGACGTGCACCTCGAGACCCATCACGGGGTCGTAGCGCTCGAGCGCCTCGTCGTAGTCGACGATCTCCTCGGCGGTGGCAGCGGTGGTCATCGGGGTCACGCTCCCTTCGCGGTCAGCTCGGGGGCCTTGGCCAGCAGCGACCCGCCCCACTTGTCGACGAGCATCTTCTCCAGCGCGGCACCCACGTTGTAGAGCCGCTCGTCCTTGGTCGCCGGGGCCAGGATCTGGATGCCGGTGGGCAGCCCGTCCTCCTCGGCCAGGCCACTCGGCAGCGACATGCCGGGCACGCCCGCGAGGTTGGCCGGGATCGTCGCGACGTCCTGGAGGTACATCGACATCGGGTCGTCGAGCTTGTCGCCGAGCTTGAACGCCGTGGTCGGGGCGGTCGGGCTGACCAGCACGTCGACCTGCCCGAAGGCGCGGTCGAAGTCGCCGGCAATGAGGCGACGGACCTTCTGCGCCTGGCCGTAGTAGGCGTCGTAGTAGCCACTCGACAGGGCGTAGGTGCCGAGGATGATCCGGCGCTTCACCTCGTCACCGAAGCCGGCGTCGCGGGTGGCCGCCATGACCTGCTCGGCACTGGGGTCGTCGATGCCCTCGGGCAGCACCCTCAGGCCGTAGCGCATGGCGTCGAACTTGGCGAGGTTCGAGGACGCCTCGCTGGGCAGGATCAGGTAGTAGGCCGCGAGCGCGTAGTCGAAGCTCGGGCAGGAGACCTCGACGATCTCGGCGCCGGCCTCCTGGAGCAGCGCCACCGACTCGTCGAAGCGGGCGCGCACACCGGCCTGGTAGCCCTCGCCGCCGAGCTCCTTGATGACGCCGACCTTGAGCCCCTTCACGTCGGCGTTCCGCGCGGCCTCAACGACCGAGGGCACCGGCGCGTTGATCGACGTCGAGTCCATCGGGTCGTAGCCGCCGATGACCGAGTGCAGCAGGGCAGCGTCGAGCACGGTGCGGGTGCACGGGCCGGCCTGGTCGAGGCTGGACGCGAGCGCCACGAGACCGTACCGGGAGACGCCACCGTAGGTCGGCTTCACGCCGACCGTGCCGGTCACCGACGCGGGCTGGCGGATCGAGCCGCCAGTATCCGTGCCGATGGCCCACGGCGCCTCGTATGCCGCGACGACGGCTGAGGAGCCACCTCCGGACCCGCCGGGGATGCGGGTGAGGTCCCAGGGGTTGTGGGTGGGGCCGTAGGCGGAGTGCTCGGTGGAGGAACCCATCGCGAACTCGTCCATGTTGGTCTTGCCGAGGATCGGCATGCCGGCCGCCTTGAGGCGGCTCACGACCGTGGCGTCGTAGGGCGGGATCCAGCCCTTGAGGATCTTGGAGCCGCAGGTGGTCGGCAGGCCCTTGGTGACCATCACGTCCTTGACGGCGATGGGCACCCCGGCGAGGACGTGGAGGTCCTCCCCTGACGCGCGGCGCTGGTCCACGGCCTGGGCCGCCGCGAGGGCGCCCTCGCCGTCCACGTGCAGGTAGGCGTGCACGTCGGCGTCGACGGTGGCAATGCGGTCGAGGTGGGCCTGCACGACCTCGACAGAGCTGACTTCGCGGGAGTCGAGCGCATGGGCGAGCTCGGCAGCGCTGAGGCGGGTGATGTCGGAGTTCACGAGTGGTGGTCCTTGGTCTGTCGCGGATGGGGCGCGGCCATCTGGGTCGGCACGCGGTGGGACGCGTTGGTCAGTCTTCGTCGAGGATGCGCGGCACGGAGAAGCGCTGCTGCTCCTGCTGGGGCGCCCCGGAGAGGGCGGCCTCCGCGCCGAGCGACGGACGAACCACGTCCGGGCGGGTGACGTTGGTCAGCGGCAGCGGGTGCGACATCGGCTCGATGTCCTCGGCAGCCACTTCCTGGACCTTGGCGACGGACTCGAGGATGACACCCAGCTCGCCGACCATGCGGTCGAGCTCGACATCGGACAGGTCGATGCGGGCGAGGCCGGCGAGGTGCGCGACGTCGTCCCGGGACAGTGCGGACATGACGGCCAGTCTAGGGGCGCGGTCTGGAGCGTGACGCATCGCTCATGTCGCGCCATACCCACGTCCGCCTAGGCTGACGAGCATGACTGGACTGCCCACCGAGCTCTTCACCGCCATCGACCACGTCGGGGTCGCCGTGCGCGACCTGGACGAGGCGATCGCGTTCTACCGCGACACCTACGGCATGACGCTGGCGCACGAAGAGGTCAACGAGGAGCAGGGCGTCCGCGAGGCGATGATGGCCGTCGGAGGCAGCGGGTCGCACATCCAGCTGCTCGCCCCCCTGTCCCCCGAGTCGACCATCGCGAAGTTCCTCGACCGCTCCGGTCCGGGCGTCCAGCAGGTCGCCTACCGCGTCGAGGACGTCCAGGCGGTCAGCGACGTGCTGCGCGAGCGTGGGCTGCGGCTGCTCTACGACGAGCCGCGGCGCGGGACCTCCAACTCGCGGGTGAACTTCATCCACCCCAAGGACGCGGGCGGCATCCTCGTCGAGCTCGTCCAACCGGCCCACGAGACCCACTGAGGCGGCTGCTCTCCCGTTGGTGCCCCATTGGCGGGCCCGCCACTGCCGGGCCACCATGGATGGGTGACGAACGAACGCGACGCAGACCTTGCGGCTGCCGACGCCCACACCCGTACCCTGGCCGAGGCGGGCCGCGAGGACCCGACGGGTTGGTTCGAGCGGCTCTACGCGCAGGCCTCGCGTGGCGCGGCGACAGTCCCCTGGGATCGCGGCGTCCCCAGCGTCCTGTTGGTCGAGTGGGCCGAACGCGAGCAGGTCGACGGCGCGGGTCGGACGGCGATCGTGGTCGGTGCAGGCTATGGCCGCGACTCCGAGTTCGTGGCCGGACTGGGCTTTCGCACGACGGCCTTCGACATCTCACCCACCGCGGTTCGGGACACTCGCGAGCGCTTCCCGGACACCACGGTGGACTATGTCGCCGCGAACCTCCTCGACCTGCCGCCGACCTGGCTGGGTGGCTTCGACCTGGTGGTCGAGGACATGACCGTCCAGTCGCTGCCCGAGTCGCTCCGGTCCGAGGCCACCCGGGCCGTGGCGTCCCTGGTCGCCCCGAACGGCACGCTCGTGGTGGTCGCCGCAGCACGCGACGAGGACCAGCACGTCGACGGCCCACCGTGGCCGCTGACACCAAGCCAGGTGGAGGCATTCGCCGCCGGCGGCCTCGAGCGGCTGGACGTCGAACGCATCCCGGATGCGGTCGACCCGGAGGTGCACCGGTGGCTGGGACTGTTCACGCGGCATACCTCGCCCGCCTCGGCCGAGGGAGTCGGCGGGTGAGGTAGGTCACCGCGTGACCGGAGTCTCACTGCTGTCCCGGTTGCCTTACTCCGCAGTAGTTTCGGCTGCAGCCGTGCCGACGACGCCGAGGAGCCACACCCATGAAGGACATCCGCGACGCCATCCTCTCCGGAGACCGTTCCGAGGGGACCTATGCCGGGCTGACCATCCCCGACACCTACCGTGCCGTGACCGTTCACAAGGACGAGGTGGGCATGTTCGAGGGCATGGCCACCAAGGAGAAGGACCCCCGCAAGTCCCTGCATCTTGACGACGTCCCGGTGCCGGAGCTCGCGCCCGGTGAGGCTCTCATCGCGGTCATGGCCAGCGCCATCAACTACAACACCGTGTGGACCTCGATCTTCGAGCCGGTGTCGACGTTCGGGTTCCTCGAGCGCTACGGCCGCACCTCGGAGTTCGCCAAGCGGCACGACCTGCCCTACCACGTGGTCGGTTCCGACCTGGCCGGCGTCGTGCTGCGGACCGGACCGGGCGTCACCAAGTGGAAGCCGGGCCAGGAGGTCGTGGCGCACTGCCTGTCGGTAGAGCTCGAGGACGCCGAGGGCCACAACGACACGATGCTCGACCCGCAGCAGCGGATCTGGGGCTTCGAGACGAACTTCGGAGGGCTCGCGGAGCTCGCGATCGTGAAGTCCAACCAGCTGATGCCCAAGCCGGGACACCTGACGTGGGAGGAGGCGGCCTCGCCCGGGCTGGTGAACTCGACGGCCTACCGGCAGCTGATCTCCAAGAACGGCGCCGCCATGAAGCTCGGTGACCGCGTGCTGATCTGGGGCGCCTCCGGTGGCCTCGGGTCGTACGCCACCCAGATGGCGCTGTCCGGTGGCGCCACCCCGATCTGCGTCGTCTCCTCGCCTGAGAAGGCCCAGATCTGCCGCGACATGGGTGCTGAGCTGATCATCGACCGCAGCGCCGAGGGCTACCGCTTCTGGAACGACGAGAACACCGCGCAGGACCCGCGCGAGTGGCAGCGGCTCGGCAAGAAGATCCGTGAGCTGACCGGCGGGCACGACGTCGACATCGTCTTCGAGCACCCGGGTCGGGAGACCTTCGGCGCCAGCGTCTACGTCGCGCGCAAGGGCGGCACGATCGTCACCTGTGCCTCCACGTCGGGCTACATGCACGAGTACGACAACCGTTACCTCTGGATGAACCTCAAGCGGATCATCTCGAGCCACTTCGCCAACTACCGGGAGGCGTGGGAGGCGAACGAGCTGGTCAACCGCGGCCTCATCCACCCCACCCTCTCCAAGACGTACTCCATGGACGAGGTCGGGCAGGCCGCGCTCGACGTGCACCGCAACGCCCACCAGGGCAAGGTCGGCGTGCTCACCCTTGCCCCCGAGGCAGGCCTCGGCGTGACGAAGGCCGAGATGCGGGCGTCCCTGCTCCCCCAGATCGACCGGTTCCGCAACGCCTGACCTGCGGTGATGCCCCAGCGTCAGGATCGCGTGCCATAGGCTCGGACCCATGTCAGCCCTGGACCGGTGGCGTGAGTTCCGGCGCGCTCAGCGCGCCGCCCTGCTCGCCAGCAATCACCCGCACCAGGGCGCGGAGTTCGAGACGCCGTCCGGGCCGACCGGTCTGCTCGCGGAGATCCTGCCCGGTCGCCGGTCGGGCGACGACGCGGCTGCCGGTGCGGGTCCAGGGGTGGGTCGGGGTGTGGGCGCCGGCGCGACTGCAGCACTTGTCACCCCCGAGGCGGCGCGCGGTGACGCAGACGGACGCCCTGGCGGGGGCCCATCCGCGCGCCCTGGCGGGGGCCCATCCGCGCGCCCTGGCGGGGGGCCGTTCGGGCGCCCTGGCGCGAGCCCGGACGACGGGTCAGATGACGACGGCCCTGACGACGGGCGCGACGACCGGAACGAGGGCCAGGAGCAGGGCCGTGGCCGTCGCTACGGCCAGGCCGGCCGCCCGCTCAACCGCCAGTCCCCGTTCTACATGGGCTTCGTCGGCGGCATCGGTGTGCTCACCGCCCTGCTGCTGTGGCAGACCATGGGACGGCTCACAACGGTCCTCACCCTGGTCGTCATCGCCTTCTTCCTCGCCCTCACGCTGAACCCGCTCGTCGAGTTCCTGACCCGCCACGGCCTGCGGCGCGGTGGGGCGGTCGCGGTCGTGTTCGCCGGCGTGGTGGCGGTCTTCACCCTGCTCGGGCTCGTCGTGGTGCCGCCCGTCATCTCCCAGGGCACCGACCTGGCCCAGAAGGCGCCCGACTACCTCGACCAGATCCTCCGGAGCAGCTTCGTCAAGGACCTCGACCAGCACTACGGCGTGGTCGACAAGATCCAGACCGAGTTCAACAAGCGGATCACCGACGGCAACTTCCTCAGCCAGGTCTTCGGCGGCGTGCTCGGTGTGGGGGCGGCCGTCATCGGAGGGATCTTCCAAACCTTCACGGTGCTGGTCCTCACGCTGTTCCTGCTCGCGTCGTTTCCGCGCGTCAAGCAGGGCGCCTATGCGATCGTGCCCGCCTCGCGTCGCCCTCGCGTGATCTCGCTGTCCGAGGAGATCATGCGCCGCACCGGCTCCTACGCGATCGGCCAGGTCGCCGTGGCGACGATCAACGCCGTCTGCTCGTGGATCATGATGATGATCGTCGGCATCCCGTATGCCGCGGTGCTGGCTGTGGCGGTCGGCTTCCTCGGCCTGATCCCCATGGTCGGCGCGACCGCTGGGGCAGCCGTCGTGTGCCTCGTGGCGATCTTCGACGAGCCGAAGAAGGCGATCATCGCCCTCGTCTACTACGTGGTCTACCAGCAGATCGAGAACTACGTGGTGGCTCCCCGGATCATGCAGCGCACCGTGTCCGTCCCGGGCGCCGTCACCGTGGTGGCCGCCCTCGCCGGTGGCACCCTCCTCGGCGTCCTCGGCGCGCTGCTCGCCATCCCGGTGGCCGCCGGTCTGTTGCTGCTCTACGAAGAGGTCCTGCTGCCGCGGCAGCGCCGTCACTGACGGGCTGGTCTGATGAGTCGTGTGCTTGGCGTCTCCGAGAGGACAGCAGGCCGAGTTGCGGCGCGACTCCTGGCGGTCGAGTCGGCGCTGCTCGCGGTCTCGCTGCCCGGGCAGCTCATCTTCCTGCTGTCCCTGAGGTGGCAGGTTGGCCCCGCGCCGCAACTGCACAGGATGGCTGCCACGATCCTCCCCCTCGAGCTGCTTGCCCTGGTGACGGGAATCCTCGCTGGATGCGCCGCCGCGGCCGTGGCTCGGCGGCGCACCGACGCGTTCGCCCTGACGGTGACCACGGCGGTGCTGACGGTCGTCCAGGCGATCGGGTGGGCCGGGGTCCTGCAGGGACACCTGCAGGACCCCGCCTTGGCCACAGCCTGGACACTGACGACCGTCCCACCGCTCGTGGCGTTGGCGCTGTTGGTGGTCGCCCGCCGCCGATCGACAGGGTCGGCCGCGACTGCTCTTCAATGAGCCACCGCCGTCACCATCCCGGACCACTCGAGACCTACCCATGCGGGTGTCCCGCCATACCCCGTTTCTCAGGTTGCGCGCCGCCACTGCGCGCGACCTCTGTGCACAGACCTGGTGCCTTCTGCGCAGTGACCGGGTCTCTGCGCAGCTGTGCTCACGTCTGTGCACAGACCTCGGGTATGCCGTGTGGCCAGGGCTCAGCGGATGGAGCCTCGGGTGTGCCGACGGTCGCGGGCCTCCCAGCACGGGGTGTGCCAGTGCCGGCGGTCGTCCAGCCCACCCATGCCGTCGGCCGGCCAGGCCACGACGTGGGGCGTACCCGTCGGGATGTTCTGCTGGCAGCCCGGGCACAGGTACGCGCGGGTCGCCCCACTGCCGGTGACGCGGCGCACGAACCACTCGCTCCCGGCATACGTCTCCCGTCGCGCGGTCCCCCCGACCGCGCGGTCGAGGTTCAGCGGGGCGTCGTCACGGCGACGCCGGTTGGCTCGGGGCATGCGTCCGAGTCTTCCAGAGGTGAGGACATCGCCCGCATCGCCGCCATCGCCCGGTGCGCCGTCACCCGAACCGAGACCACCGAGCAGTCGAGCGCCTCGGCGATCGCCGAGTCGGGCAGGTCGTCGTAGTAGCGCAGCACGAGGACCGCCCGCTGGTGCCGGGTGAGGCGCGACAGCAACGTCCACACCTGGTCCCGGTCCGCCAGTGCGTCCCCCGAGTCAGGCTGGACGCGGGCCAGCCCGTCCGCCGTCACCAGGTCGTGAGACACCACCTCCCGGGAGGCCCGTCTGCGCTTGCCCGAGATGAAGGTGTTCACCATCGCGCGCCGGACGTAGGCGTCGACGCTGTCGGCCGACTCCACCCGGCGCCAGTGGACGATCACCTTCGCCAGGGTGTCCTGGACGAGGTCCTCCGCATCATGCCGGTTGCCCGTCAACGACAGCGCCGCGCCCATGAGCCGTGGCAACGCACCTTCGACGTACCGTGCCGCGGACTCCGGCGCGGTCGCCCCCCGGCTGAAGACCCGCATCGTCAGCGCCCCTTCGCTGCCGGCAGCCCGGACGCTTCGACCTTGGCCGCGACGATGCCGCTGAGCCGGATCGCTTCGGCCTTCGCGTCGTCGGCCGGCAACGTGTCGACGACGACCGAGACGATGACGTCACCGACCCGGCGAGCGGCGAGATACGCGCCTCCACTCCCCGTGCTGTGGGACAGCCAGGTCTCCTGCGGGTCCTCGCCGGGCCATGACACCCGCTGCTGGTGCGGCATCCACGCACACATGCCCGTGTCCTGCTGCAGGGCTCGGAAGCTCACGGCGCCCGATCCTGTCGGCCACCCCGTGACGCCGAAGCTCACGCTGGGGTCGGCTCCCGCGCCGTCGCCGGCCCAGGCGTCCTGCTGGGACCCAGCCACCGGATGCGGTGCAGCGTCGCTGGTGGCCTGGCGTTCCGGCCGACCGCTCAGGTCGCAGACCTGCGCCCCTGTTGCCGCCGGCATGTTCCGACTGACCAGCGCGTCGCCGTGATACCTCATGCCGAAACGCAGCTGGGACGCGGCGGGGAAGACGTCGCCGAACTCGTAGTCGTCAGGTTGTTGGACGGGCTCGGCGGCCTCGGCACCGACCTCCGACGCAGCGTTGGGAGCTGCGGCGCTGTCGCCGAGGGGCCTGCCGACCGCCGGCGGGAAGGCCTCCCGAACGAGACGGCTGGCTGCCTCGGACGACAGGCTGGTGGCGACCTTGCGCGCCTCTGCGGCATCGCGCCCGCGAGCGGTGCCGGAGAGCAACACGTCGCCAACCCGCGTCACCGCCATGACCACGGTCTGCGTGATGTCAGCGGTCGTCTCGGTCGCGGTGAACAGCAGCGACTCGTCGCCGTCCGACGTCCAGTCGACCGCTTTCATGGTCGTCGGGACGAGGCACGGCAGGGCACCCCTGCGCAGGTCGGCCATCGCGTCTGCGCCCGTCCCGGTGGTGAAACCTGCCAGGCCGAGCTGGGCACCCAACGACCCGGGCGCCGAGCTCAGCTGGAACTGGAACGACTGCCCCGCAACCGGTTGTCTGAGCTCGGCCAGTTCCTCCCACCGGCAGAAGCCGGCCACCCCACCGAGGTCCGGGTCCTCGCCGGCCACGGCCACTTCCACCGTGGAGCTGCGCAGGCCGGACGAGCCGGAGACCGGCGGCTTGACCGGAAGAAAGTCCAGTGGCCGAGCCCCGGCTGGCAGCGGGTCGGGCACGACGTCGTCCGGGAACCGGTAGGAGAAGGGTGCTGTGCCGGGGACCAGGCTCGACCAGCGCTTGGCGGAGGCCGAGGTCGACGAGGTGACCGCCGGAGTGAGGCCCGCGTCGCGACCGAACACACCTGCCCCCACCCCCACGGCGGCGCCCACGATCGCCACAGTGGCGGCCACCGCCCCCACGGTCATCCCGATGCGTCGGCGCCGCAGCCGGTCGGCTCGGGCGAAGGCCCCCGCACCCACCCCGGACAGCTGGCCGCGCCCGTCCCCTCGAGCCTGCGCGAACGTGTCACGCAGCAGGTCCTCGAGCTGCTCGTCGGTCTCCATCGGTCCACCCCTCACCGGCCCGCTCCACCGCAGGGCCTCCACCCTGACAGACGAGCCGGGGCAGCACGGACGTTACGTCCCGTGCCACCCGGATCGGGACATTTCCGGTATGCCGCGCGGGCGGCATACCGGGGAGGCCGTCAGGGCGGTGGGTGCGAAAGGTCAGGCGTAGGTGCGGAAGCCGCGCCCGGTCTTGCGACCGAGGTAGCCGGCCGTGACCATGTGCTCGAGCAGCGGGGCCGGGGCGAACCCGGGCTCGCGGAACTCGAGGTAGAGCTCGCGCTGGATCGCCAGCGAGACGTCGTTGCCCACGACGTCGAGCAGCTCGAACGGCCCCATCGGCAGCCCACAGCCGGTCTTCATCGCGGTGTCGATGGCGTCGGCGGTGGCGTAGTTGGCCGAGAGCATCTTGACGGCGTCGTTGAGGTAGGGGAACAGCAACGCGTTGACGATGAAGCCGGAACGGTCGCCGCAGGTGACGGCGTGCTTGCCGACCTTGGCGCAGACGTCCTGCACCGTCGCCACGACGTCGGGAGCGGTCGAGACGGTGTGGACGACCTCGACCAGCTTCATCACCTGGGCGGGGTTGAAGAAGTGCATCCCGATGACGTCCTGCGGACGCGACGTGGCGGCCGCGCAGTCGACGACGGGCAGCGACGACGTCGTGGTCGCCAGGATGGCTCCCGGCTTGCAGATCTCGTCGAGGTTCTCGAACAGCGCCCGCTTGACGGCCAGGTCCTCCACGACCGCCTCGACGACCAGGTCGACGGCGGCCAGGTCGTCCAGCGACGTGCTGCCGGTCAGGTGGCCCAACGCCGCGGTGCGGTCCTCCTCGCTGAGCTTGCCCCGCTGGACGGCCTTCTCGAGCGACTTGGTGATGGCGGCGGTGACGGCGTCGACCTTGGGCTGGCTCCGGGTGACGTAGACGACGTCATAGCCGGCCTTGGCGAAGACCTCGATGATGCCGGTCGCCATCGTGCCGGAACCGACCACCCCGACCGTGCGCACCGGGCGCAGCGCGGCGCCGGACTCGACTTCCGACTTCGGGGTGAGCGCGTCGTCGACGAGCTGGCTGCTGCCCGGCTCGGCGTAGGTGTAGAACCCGCGACCGCTCTTGCGGCCCTTGAGCCCGGCGCTGACCATCTGCTTGATGACCGGGCTGGGGGCGTGCAGGCGGTCGCGTCCCTGCTTGTACATCGTGTCGAGGATCTCGTAGGCGGTGTCGAGACCGATCAGGTCCATCAGCGCGAGTGGGCCCATCGGGTAGCCGCAGCCGAGCTTCATCGCCGCGTCGATGTCCTCGCGGCTGGCATAGCGCGACTCGAACATCGAGACGGCATGGTTGAGGTAGCCGAACAGCAGCGCGTTGGCGATGAACCCGGCCTTGTCGCCCACGATGACGGGCTGCTTGCCGAGCCGGATCGCGAGCGCCTTGACGTCCTCGAAGACCTCGTCCTCGGTGACCACGGTGCGGATCACCTCGACGAACTGCAGCACGGGGGCCGGGTTGAAGAAGTGCATCCCGACGACCCGCTTGGGGTTGCCGGTCGCCACGGCGATCTCGGTGACCGACAGGGACGAGGTGTTCGTCGCGAGGATGGCGTCAGGGCCGACGATGGCGTCGAGCTTGCCGAAGAGCTCCTTCTTGAGGTCCAGCTGCTCCGGCACCGCCTCGACCACGAGCTGGCAGTCGGCGAGCTCGTCGAGGCTCGGGGTGAACTGCACCCGCGCATGCAGCGCGGCCTGGTCCTCCTCGGTCAGCTTGCCGCGGGTCACGGCGCGGCCGGTGGAGTGCTCGAGCACCCCGCGGCCCTTCTCGACAGCCGCCTCGTCCACCTCGACGGCGACGACGTCGATGCCGTTGCGGGCGAACACCTCGACGATGCCGGCACCCATGGTGCCGAGACCGACTACTCCGACCTTGCTGAACTCACGAGCCATGCCGCGAGTCTGGCAGAGCAGGTATGCCGCGTGGACCCCCGGGCGGCGTGACGGTCACCACCCCGACGTCCAGGCGCCCCGACCGGCGGGGTCTTTGAAGGATCGGCCACGTCAGGATGTGGCACATCCTTCAAAGACCCGCGGTCACCCTGCGGGTCACCAGTCGTGACCGGCGCCGATGAGGGCGGACTCCATGTGGAAGCGCTGTTCGCGGGACAGGCCGCGGATCGCGGTCGGCACCGGGATGTCCACCGCGCGGCAGTAGTCCCGCAGCGCGTGGTCGTACGCCAGCCGCGCAGCCATCAGACGTTCGGCCTTGCGGGGCTGGTCACCGGCCTCGACCCGGCGGATGTGGGCGGCGAGTCGGCTCAGCTCCATCGCCAGCAGGATCGGTGGGATCGGCTCGCTCGCCGGGCGCCGCGAAGCACGCCACGTCTGCGCCCTGGCGACGGTGGGCCCAAGCATCCTGGGTGGCTGGCCCGTGGTGAGCCAGCGCACCCCGCTCACGAGGGTGCCCATCACGAGGGCGAGGCCGGCAACGTTGCCCAGGACATACGGCATACCAACTCACCTCTGTGCTCTGAGTGTGCGCTCCGGACCCCGGCACGCGCAACGGTCCGTGGGCCGTAGAGTGGCGCCTCGTGCGGCTGGTCATTGCGAAGTGTTCGGTGGACTACGACGGGCGTCTGTCAGCCCACCTCCCCCTGGCGACTAGGCTCCTGCTCGTCAAGGCCGAC
Source organism: Pedococcus bigeumensis (assembly GCF_006438965.1). Classification (GTDB taxonomy): domain Bacteria; phylum Actinomycetota; class Actinomycetes; order Actinomycetales; family Dermatophilaceae; genus Pedococcus; species Pedococcus bigeumensis_A. Next base: position 273,214 of record NZ_RCZM01000004.1, on the reverse strand, counting down.
GGGTCGGTGCTCGTCCACAGCGACGGGGGTTCCTACAAGCCGCTCAACTGGATGTCACCGCCGTGCGCGATGGCCGAGGTCGAGCCCGAGGCCCACGAGGCAGCCGACGGCGTCATCCTCGCGTGGCAGGTGCAGCACGCGAAGTCCGAGGACCGGCTGCGGGTGCTGATCCACGAGGTCCTGCACGACTCCGAGCACGAGCTCGGCGTCGACCCGGGGCTGATCAAGGACGGCGTGGAGGCCCACCTCCAGCGGCTGCTGGCCGAGCACATCCACACCCTGGGCGAGGGCTACAGCCTGGTCCGGCGCGAGTACATGACGGCCATCGGCCCGGTCGACATCCTCTGCAAGGACGCCACCGGGAGGTCGGTCGCCGTGGAGATCAAGCGGCGCGGCGACATCGACGGCGTCGAGCAGCTGACCCGCTACCTCGAGCTGATGAACCGCGACCCGCACCTCTCACCCGTCACCGGGGTGTTCGCCGCCCAGGAGATCAAGCCGCAGGCTCGCACGCTGGCGACCGACCGCGGGATCCGTTGCGTGACACTGGACTACGACGCGCTCAAGGGCATCGACAACAGCGAGCACCGCCTGTTCTGATGGTGGCTTGCGTCGGTCACACGAGGCCCGGTCGGTCGACCCCGGCCAGGTGCGGACGTCGATGCCGTCGCCGTCCACCGCCACCTCGGCCACCCCGCAGTTGGGGAGGAACTTGGCCTTCGCGAGGTCGTCGCGCACGTTCCCCGAGATCCGGGGCAGCACGAACGACATGACGCCCCCGTGCGAGAAGACCAGGACGGTCTCGCCACGGAACTGGTCGGCGATCGAGAGCAGCGCCTCGCGGTAGCCGGTGAGGACCTCCTCCCCGTTCACCCCACCGGGGATGCGCCTGCGCAGGTCTCCGTGGACCCAGGCCATGAAGACCGACTGCAGCTCGGGGTCGTCGTGGGGCCGGCCCGCGAGGGCACCGACCGAGAACTCCTCGAGCCCCTCGACCGCGCGCGACTCCACCCCGAGGATCTCGGCCGCGACCGCTCCCGACTGGACGGCCCGACCCAGCGGGCTCGTGCGGACGGCAGCCACCCGGCGTCCGGCGAGCGAGTCAGCCAGGGCCGTGGTCTGCTCGACACCCTTGTCCGACAGCCAGCCGCCCTCGTCCGACAGGACTGACGGGTGGCCGTACTCGGCGTCGCCGTGGCGGGCGATGAGAAGGGTTGCTGCGCACTGCAGGTCGCTCATGCGTCGAGGGTATGCGGGGTGGCTGGCACCGTGGGCGACGAACCAGTCAGCCGCGCTCAGACGATCTCCACGGTCACGCCGGCGGCCCGGAACTCGTCGAGCGCTGCCGGCGGCGCGGTGGCGTCGGTGACGAGCACCTGGATCTGCTCCGAGGAGCAGATCCGGGCAAAGGCGCGTCGACCCACCTTGTCGCCGGTGGCCACGACGACCACGCGGTCGGCGCGCTGGACCATGAGCGAGTTGACGCCGGCCTCGCCCTCGTGCTCACAGGTCGCCCCGCCGGCGGCCGAGACACCGTCGACACCCAGGACCACGGTGTCCAGCCACAGCTCGCCCAGCACCATCGAGGCGAGCGGACCAGAGAGCTCGTAGGACTCGGGCCTCGCCACACCACCGAGCGAGACGCAGCGGATGAACGGCCGCAACACCATCTCCGTCGCGATGTTGAGGGCGTTGGTCACCACGGTGATCGACGGGCGCCGCGACGAGGCTGCGAGGTCGGCACGCGCCGCGAGCTTGCGCGCCGTCGCGCTGGTCGTGGTGCCACCGTTGAAGCCGACGACGGTGCCCTCGGGCACGAGGCTGGCCGCGAACGTTGCGACGCGGTCCTTGGCCGAGTCGCCGCCGCCCTGCTTGTAGCGGACCGGCAGGTCGTAGGCCACCGCACTGGCCACCACCCCGCCGTGAGTACGGGTGACGAGCTGCTGGGCGGCCAGGTCGCCGAAGTCTCGCCGCACGGTTGCTTCGGAGACTCCGAGCGCGTCAGCGGCCTCACCCACGCTGATCCGACCGCGCTCGGCCAGCATCCCGAGCAAGGTGCTCCAGCGCGCGCCACGGTCCGCGACCTTGGGGTTTCGACGAGTCATATCGGCCTTCTGACGGTCGTGGGGTGCTCGGCGAGTTGCGAGGTGATCGAATTCAAGCGCTTCACCCCCCTACCGATCAAGATGTGTCGCCCCGTGACCATCGTGGGCTCAGCGGGTAGCTGGGCCACTCGGGACTTGACTGATCGATTTCGATCGAACAAGATTCAAACCAATCGAATTAACGCACGCCTGCTGTCAGGAAGGAAAGGTGTGTCCATGGCCGAGTACACGAGCCACCTCGCCCGCGAGATCGCCACGCAGCCCGACGACTGGGAGGCGGTCCAGGGCCGACTGGACGAAGCCCGATCCGTCCTGCCGCGTCCAGGCGCGGAGGTCGCCGTCGTGGGCTGCGGCACGTCCGCGTTCATGGCCCAGGCATACGCCGCCCTGCGCGAGTCCACCGGAGTGGGCCGCACGGACGCCTACGTGGCGAGCGAGTTCCCCCACACCCGCAGCTACGACCACGTGGTGGCGATCTCGCGATCCGGCACCACGACAGAGGTCATCGAGCTCCTCACGGCACTCAAAGCGCGGGGGCAGAGCACCACGGCGCTCGTCGCCACCGAGGGAACCACGATCCCCCAGCTGGCCGACCAGGCCCTGCTGCTGCCCGAGGTCGACGAGCAGTCGGTCGTTCAGACCCGGTTCGCCACGACCACCCTCGCCCTCCTGCGGGCCTCGCTCGGCGAGGACCTCGCGTGCGTGGTGGCGCAAGGCCGGGCCGTCCTCGCCGAGGACGAGAAGTCGGCCCTCGAGGGTGTCCTCGACGCCGAACAGGTGACGTTCCTCGGTCGTGGCTGGGCCATCGGCATCGCCCACGAGGCGTCTCTCAAGCTGCGCGAGTCTGCCCAGTTCTGGACCGAGTCCTACCCGGCGATGGACTATCGGCACGGCCCGATCAGCATCGCCGGACCCGGTCGCGCCGTGTGGTCGTTCGGGCCCGCGCCCGAAGGGCTCGGCGACGAGGTGACTGCCACGGGTGCCTGGTTCGAGGACCGCGCGATCGACCCGCTCGCGGATCTGCTGCGGGTGCAGCGGCTGTGCCTGGCCAAGGCGGCGATGGCCGGTGTGGACCCCGACCAGCCGCGCCACCTCTCCAGGTCCATCATTCTCTCCTGACCCCCTGAACCTGGCACGTTTGCAGGGCACGCCCACCGGGCGTGCCCTGCAACCACGTCTACCGGGGCCTGTCGGGCCTGTGGGGCGTGCTCTGGACCACGCCTACTTGAGGGGCCTACTTGAGGGTGCCCTGGGACAGCGATCCCTGCAGCTGGCGCTGGAAGATGATGTAGACGATCAGCACCGGCACCACGGTGATCACGACGGCCGCGAACAGCTGGCCGAAGTTGACGGCATACCCCGCCTGAGAGGCGAACCTCGCCATGCCCTGCGACAGGACGTAGTTGTCCTCGTTGGTGTTGAGGGCGACGGGCAGCAGGAACTGGTTCCAGAGGCCGAGGAAGTTGAAGATCGCCACGGCGACGATGCCCGGTCGCGCCATCGGCACCATGACCTGCGCGAAGGTGCGCCACTCCCCGGCGCCATCGAGCTCGGCCGCCTCGGCGATCTCCTGCGGCAGAGCCCGGAAGAAGGGGTAGAGGAAGAACACCGTGAACGGGAACGCGAACGCGACGTAGGTCGCGACCAGGCCCGGCAGGGTGTTGAGCAGCCCGGTGTTCTTGAGCACGAAGAACAGCGGCACGATCGCGAGAAAGACCGGGAAGGTGAGGCCGGCAAGGATGAGGTAGTAGACCAAGTCGCTGCCCGGGAAGGGATAACGGGCAAGGGAGTATGCCGCCGCGGAACCCAGCAGCATGACGAGCACCAGGGCGGCGGTCACGACGAACACCGAGTTGAGCAGGTAGCGCCCGATGTGGGAGTCGGTCCACGCCCCGATGTAGTTGTCGAAGCTCCAGTGCTGGGGAAGAGCGAGCGGTGAGTTGAAGATCTCGCCAGTGGTCTTCCACGAGGACAGGAAGACCCAGGCCAGGGGGAGGATCACCAGGATCGACCACAGCGTGAGGACCACGTGGGAGATCACCGTGAACTTGCGGTCGCCCTTGTTGGGCGGGCTCGTGTCGGGCCGACCGTGGTCAGCGCGCTTCTTCTCGACGGCTTCCTCGCGCACGGTCATCAGCGGTCCCTCCCCCGGGTGAGGCGGTTGATGGTGAACACCACGGCGGCGAAGGTCAGGGTGGTGGCGGCGAGGAACACGCCCATCGCGCTGGCCAGGCCGAACTGGCCCTTCTTGAAGGCTGTGTTGAACAGGTCCTGCGTCATCGTGAGCGTGGAGTTCTGGGGGCCGCCGCTGGCGTTGAGGGCGGCCATGTACACGAACGCGTCCAGCGCGAGGATCCCGAGGTAGATGTAGGCGGTCTGGATGGTGTCACGCACCATCGGGAGGGTGACCATCATCGTCATCCGGACGCGGCCTGCGCCGTCCACGCGGGCGGCGTCGTACAGCTCTGACGGAATGCCCTTGATGGCGGCGATGAACAGCACCATGTAGAAGCCGACGAAGCCCCAGATGATGACGAACATGGTCACCGGCATCGCCGTCGAGACCTCGCCGAGCCAGGCGAAGGACTCGAACCGATCGAGGCCGATGCCGGTCAGGAGACCGTTGACCAGGCCACTCGACGGGTCGAACATCTGCGACCAGATCAGGCCGATGACAATCGCCGGGATCGTGTAGGGGAAGAACGAGACGATCCGGTACAAGGACGACCGGTCGAGGCCGCGCACCGCGCCGGTGCTGGATCCGCCGACGGTCACCATGGTCGCCAGGGCCAGCGAGAGCACGATGGTGACGAACGGGACGACGAGGGCCAGCAGCAGGTTGTTGCGGACCGCCTTGAGGAAGATGTCGTCGTGCAGCAGGGCCTTGTAGTTGGCCAGGCCGACGAACTCGAAGGTGTCCGAGAACCCGCCCCAGTTGGTGAGCGAGTAGATGAACGCCTGGACGAAGGGCCACAGCACGAACAGGGAGTAGAACGCGAACGGCAGGCCGAGCGTGATCAGGATGAAGACGATGCGGGCGCGGCTCATCCGGCGTCGACGAGGACGCTTGAACCGCGAGGAACCGCTGGGGGGTGCGACGACATCCGTCATCGAGGGCACGACTGCCGTCATGGGTGGCCTTCCTGTCCGGCTGTGGTGACGATGGGCGGGGGCAAGGGGGCGCCCGGCCCGGCATTACTGCCGGACCGGGCGGAGGGTCACTTGACCTCGACCTTCTTGACCGAGGCGTCGTTGGCGACCTTGTCGGTGATGGACTGCAGCTGCTTGGTGAGCCCAGCAGCGTCGATCTGGCCGGAGAGGAAGGCGTTCCACGGGACCAGCTGGTCCTGGTTCATGCCGTAGACGTCGACGAAGTTCCACGTGAACACGTCACTGCCCGCTCCGCTGAGCATGGCGCCCTGCGACTTGAGCGCCGTGGAGCCGAAGCCGTCCTCGGGCACGGTGCCCTTGACGATGGTCGGGGACAGCTTGGTCTTCGCGAAGTTGGTCGCTGCCTCCTTCGAGAGCATGGCCCGGAGGATCTCCTTGCCACCGGCGGCGTTCTTGGCCTTGCTCGGCACGACGAAGGGCTCGCCTGCCGCCGAGTGGAGTGCCGTGTAGGGCATCTTCGCCGACGCGGTGAGCGAGGGCTCGGGCGCGCCGGTCATCTTGAAGTCTGCCTTGGTCTGCGACTTCATCTCGTTCTCGATCCACGAGCCCGACGGGTAGAGCAGGGCGGCCTGGTCGTTGCTCCACTGGGCCTGCGCGGCGGTGAACTGGGTGCCACCACCACCAGGCTTCATGTAGCCGTTCTTGACGATCGTCTCCATGGCCTTGAGGACGCCCTGCACCGGCGCGAGCGACCAGCAGCTGGGCTTGAGGTTCTCCAGCGCGAGGCGGACCTCGTCGCCGCCCTCCTTGATCGCCGAGGCGATGGCCAGCGTCTGGTAGTAGGTGGCCGCCTCCTTGCCCCAGAGGAAGAGGAACTTCTTCTGGGCCTTGGCCTTGCCACCGAGCTGGATCGCCTCGTCCCATGTCTTCGGCGGGGTCCACCCGTTGGCCTCGAAGAGGGACGCGGAGTACCACAGGGCGTAGACCGTCTGGACGTAGTTGATCGCGACGAGCTTGCCGTTGATCGTGCCCGGCGCCTCGACCCCGGGATACAGGGTGTCCTTGATCGTCGTGCCCTCGAGGTTCTTGGCGGCGAACACGTCGCTGAGGTCCTCGAGCTGGTCGGCGATCGTGTTGAGGCCGATCGCGTTCGCCCCGGAGTTGTCGATCAGGTCCGGTGGGTTGCCACCCACGAACCGGGGCTGGAGCTCCTGGGCGATCTGGGTCGAGGGCTTGACGGTGACCTTGCTGCCCGCCTGCTCCTTCTGGACCACACCGGCGGCGAAGGTCACGTAGTCGAAGCCGTAGCCGCCGTTGAAGATGACCGCTTCGACGGTTGACTTGTCGGCCATGCCGAACGGGTTCTTGTCACTCTTGGACCCACCGGCGGCCGTGGACGAGCTGTCCGAACCCCCGCCTCCTGTGGCGCATCCCGCCAAGGACAGGGCTGGAACCGCCAAGCCCCCTGCAAACGCCAGTTGAAGAATCGTGCGCCGACCAACCTGCATGCCTCGAGGATCCATCCACTCCCTACTTCCCGGTCCCGGGCGGGGACTTGCCCACCCGTCTGGATGACACGATCTTTGGCGTGTCGCGATTGCCACATCGTGCTGCGCCGTGATCGATTGTGTCAAGGTTATTGACCCAAGCAGTCACGATCAATCACAGTTCTCGCGTGACCAACCCGCAATCCGCACAGGTGCGGCTGCTGTCCCTGCCAGTTCTGGGCTCCCTCCCGGGCGACCCCAGCCCACTGCCGGCCCTGACGCCGGCACGCGGCCCGACGACCACGCGCGTGAGCGACGAGGCACCCGCAGACATGATGGAGCGAGTCGCCCGCGGCCGCATCTTGTCGCCCCTCCCCTACGGCGTGCTGAGCGACTACGACCGCGCCGACGACGCGCTGGAGCTGCCGGCCATCGAGCTCCGGAACGGGTGGCTTCGAGCCCTCGTGCTCCCCTCGCTCGGCGGTCGTGTCTGGTCACTGGTCGACGAGGTGAGCGGCCGCGAGCTGGTCCACCGCAACCCGCGGCTGCGGTGGGCCAACTTCGGGCTCACGGACGCGTGGTTCGCGGGCGGCATCGAGTGGAACCTCGGCTCCACCGGCCACACCACCACCTCCAACCTCCCCATGCATGCCGCCGTCCTCGACACCCCCCTCGGGCCGGTCGTCCGCCTGTGGGAGTGGGAGCGGACCCGCGACCTCGTCCTCCAGGTCGACCTGTGGCTCTGCGGTGCCCGGTTGATGACGTCAACGCGGGTGGTCAACCCGGACCCCGTTCCCAAGCCGCTCTACTACTGGACCAACATCGCGGTGCCCGAGACGCCCGGTACCCGCGTGCTCGTGCCGGCGAGCCACGCGTGGCGCACTGACTACGCGGGCGTGCTGGAGCGGGTGTCCGTGCCGTTTCCCGACGGTCCGGTCGACGTGAGCGTTCCCAGCAACAGCCGGTATGCCGCGGACTACTTCTACGAGGTCGGTGACCAGGCCGGTCGGCTGGTCTGCGCCGTGGAGCCCGACGGTCGCGGGATCGCCCAGACGTCCACCGACGCCCTGCGCGGCCGCAAGCTGTTCCTCTGGGGCAACGGCCCCGGAGGCCAGCGATGGCAGGACTGGTTGGGTGTCCGGGGTACCCGCTACGTCGAGATCCAGGCAGGCGTGTGCCCGACCCAGCTCGAGCACGACCTTCTCGACGCGGGCGCCAGCAGGACGTGGACCGAGGCTTTCGTGCCGCTCGACCTGGACCCGTCCGTGGCAGCCACGGACTACGACGCGGCCGCGCGGGCGGCGCGCACGGCGGTCCACGAGGCCGCTCCGCCAGCCTGGCTGGCGGAGCAGCACGGCCGGTGGCTCGCCGAGGTGGCCGACCTCGGCCCGGGCGAGCTGATCCACACCGGATCAGGGTGGGGCCGGGCCGAGCTCGCCCTGCGTGGGGCGGCTGGCCCGGTCGGCACGCCTTTCCCCGAGGTCGACGACGACAGCCTGCCCTTGCTCCGGTTCGCCGAGCGGGGCGATCCCACGGAACTCGACCGCATCCCGCCTGACCGCTCACCCCTGCCGGTGGTCTCGGACCGATGGATGGCACGGTTGGCCGACGCCGCGGGGCGCGGGGCGGGCTGGTGGGCGCACTACGCCCTGGGCACGGCCCGCCACGTACGTGGCGACCTCGAAGGCGCCCACGCGGCCTACCTGCGCAGCACCGAGCTGCTCCCGAGCGCCTGGGCGCTGCGCGGGCTGGCGCTGCTCTGCGGGGACGCCACGGAACGCGCGGAGCTGTATGAGCGGGCGGGTGTGCTCGCGCCGGACGACCGGCGGCTCGCCGTCGAACGCCTCGTCTCGCTGCTGGACGCGGGGCAGCCCGAACGCGTCGTGGCCGCCGTGACCGCCCTGCCCGACGCCTTGCGCGCGCACGGGCGCACCCAGATGGTCCTCGCCGATGCACTGGCAAGGCTGGGCGAGGAGCACGCCGCACTCGAGATCCTGGAGGACCTCGAGGTGCCGGACCTCGCCGAGGGCGACCGGACGCTGGCGGAGGTCTGGGAACAGCTGCGCCCCGGCGAGCCTGTGCCACCTCGGTTGGACTTCCGCATGTCGCCCAGCGTGGCCAACGGCCCGGCCGACTGACCCGTCCCGCGGGTCACTGTGCTGCGTGCACCGGCTCCGCGTCGTCCACGCCGAGCAGGCCGGGGTGGACCCGGATCGACCCCGACACCTGTCACGGTCCATCATCCTCACGTGAACTCTGCGAGCCCGAGCCCCCACCGCATCCTGCTCACCGGCACCGTCGTGCTGCCCGACCGTGTCGTCTCCGACGGCGCCGTCGCCATCACCGACACCCGCATCGCGTATGCCGGTGAGCGCAGCTCCCTGCCGCCGGAGTGGGTGGGCGTCGCCGCACCGGAGGGATGGCGTGGGGGCCTGACCCTGCTCCCGGGGCTGGTCGACATCCACTGCCACGGCGGCAACGGCGGCGAGTTCGGTCCCGATGTCGACAGCGGGCGAACGGCGGCAGCGCACCACCACGGCCGCGGCTCGACCACCGTCATCGGCTCCCTGGTGTCGGCCCCCGCGCAGACGCTGCTCGACGGGGCGCGCGCGCTGGGCGAGCTGGTGCGAGGCGGTGAGCTGGCCGGCATACACCTCGAAGGTCCGTTCCTCTCGACGGTCCGGTGCGGCGCCCAGAACCCGGCCGCACTGGTCGACGCGGACCTAGTCCTGGTCGCGGCCCTGGCCGAGGCCGGCGGCGAGGGCAGCCTCGCCCACATGACCTGGGCGCCCGAGCGACCGGGCGGGTCCACCATCCCCGCGGCCCTCGCGGCGGTCGGTGCGGTGGGTTCGCTGGGGCACACCGATGCCGACTACGACGACGCCGCTCGTGCGCTGGAGTCCGTTGCGGCCCAAGGCGCGCGGGGCGGGCTACCGCTCACCACCCACCTCTTCAACGGTATGCCGCCCCTCCTGTCGCGAGCCCCGGGCCCGGTGGGTGCCGCGATCGCCGCAGCCGCCCGCGGTGAGGCGGTGGTCGAGCTGATCGCCGACGCTGTCCACCTCGACGGTGGCACCGTACGGATGGTCTACGACGCCGTGGGTGCAGACCATCTCGCCCTGGTCAGCGACGCGATGGCGGCCAGCGGTCTGCCGGACGGGGCCTACTCGCTCGGCGGGCTCGACGTCACGGTCAGCGACCGGGCGGCCCGGCTGACCGACAGCGGCACCCTCGCCGGCGGGGTCAGCACGCTCGTCGAACAGGTCCGCTGGCTGGTCGACGACCTGGGCATCCCCCTCGCCGACGCCGTGAAGGCAGCCTCCACGACCCCTGCGCGCGCGCTGGCCCTCACTGACGTGGGATCGCTGTCCGCGGGGTTCAGCGCCGATGTCGTCGTGGTGGACGACCAGCTGTCGGTGCAGCGGGTGCTGCGCCGCGGCGCCTGGCTCTGACCCGGGGCGAGCGCCCGGGCCGAGCGGCCCGACCTCGCCTAGACCGGCTGGGTGGTCCGCTCTTCGAGCCCTCGGGCTGCGCGGATGATCGTCACGAACTGGCCCATGATGTCGTTGAGCCCGAAGTCCTTCGGGGTGAAAACGGCCGCCACACCCTGGGCGCGCAGCGCGCGTGCGTCGGTGTCCGGGATGATCCCGCCGACGATCACGGGCACGTCGCCCGCCCCGGCCGCCCGCAGGCCGGCGAGGATCTCGGGCACCAGCTCCATGTGCGAGCCGGACAGGATCGAGATGCCAACGAGGTGCACGTCCTCCGCCACGGCGGCCGCGACGATCTGCTCCGGTGTCAGCCGGATCCCCTGGTAGACGACCTCGAACCCGGCGTCGCGGGCCCGGACGGCCACCTGCTCGGCCCCGTTGCTGTGGCCGTCGAGCCCCGGCTTGGCGACGAGCACACGCAGCCCCTCACCGAGCTCGACACCGGTCCGGCGGACCTCCTCGCGCACGGCCTTGAGCTCATCGCTGCCACCGCTGGAGACACCGACCGAGCCCGACACCCCTGTCGGGGCGCGGAACTCGCCGAACTCGGCGCGCAGCGCTTGCGCCCACTCCCCCGTGGTCAGCCCGGCCCGCGCTGCTTCCAGCGAGGCCGGCATGAGGTTGGCGCCGCTGCGGGCATCCCTGCTGAGGGCGGCGAGGGCAGCGGCGGCACGTTCGCGCCCCTGCGGGTCCGCGTCACGTTCCTCGCGCCACTGGCGGACGGCGGCGGACGCCTTGGCCTCCACGTCGTGGTCGACGGTCTGGATGGCCGCGTCGAGGTCGGCCGTCAGGGGGTTGGGCTCGGTGGTCTCGAACCGGTTCACGCCGACGACCACGTCCTCGCCGGCCTCGATCCGCTGCCGACGCAGGGAGTGCGAGGCCACCAGGGCCGACTTCATGTAGCCACTCTCGACGGCCGGGACGGCGCCACCCATCTCCTGCACCCGGGCGATCTCGGCCTGGGCACCGGCGACGAGCTCGGCGACCTTGCCCTCGACGACGAGCGACCCGGTGAACAGGTCTTCGTACTCCAGTAGGTCGGACTCGAAGGCCAGCACCTGCTGCATCCGCAGCGACCACTGCTGGTCCCACGGCCGCGGGAGGCCCAGTGCCTCGTTCCATGCCGGCAGCTGGACGGCGCGGGCGCGGGCGTCCTTGGACAGGGTCACGCCGAGCATCTCCAGCACGATCCGCTGGACGTTGTTCTCGGGCTGCGCCTCGGTCAGGCCGAGCGAGTTGACCTGCACGCCGTAGCGGAACCTCCGCTGCTTGGCGTCGGCCACCCCGTAGCGGTCCCGGGTCAGCTCGTCCCACAGCTGGAGAAACGCGCGCATCTTGCACATCTCCTCGACGAACCGGACCCCGGCGTTGACGAAGAACGAGATCCGGGCGACGACCTCACCGAACCGTTCCGGCGGCACCTGACCCGAGTCCCGCACGGCGTCGAGCACCGCGATGGCGGTGCAGATCGAGTAGGCGATCTCCTGCACCGGCGTCGCGCCGGCTTCCTGCAGGTGGTAACTGCAGATGTTGATCGGGTTCCACTTGGGAATGTCCGAGACGGTGTAGGCGACCATGTCGGTGATCAGGCGCAGCGACGGGCCCGGCGCGAAGACGTAGGTCCCCCTCGACAGGTACTCCTTGATGATGTCGTTCTGCGTCGTGCCGGCCAGGGCGCGCACCGCGGCCTGCGGATCGGCGCCGGACGCCTGCGCCTGCTCCTCCGCCACGACCTGGTACAACGCGAGCAGCCACATGGCCGTGGCGTTGATCGTCATCGAGGTGTTCATCTGGTCCAGCGGGATGTCATCGAACAGGGCGCGCATGTCACCGATGTGCGAGATGGGGACGCCCACCTTGCCGACCTCGCCGCGCGCGAGCGGGTGGTCCGGGTCGTACCCCGTCTGCGTCGGCAGGTCGAAGGCGACCGACAGACCGGTCTGGCCCTTGGCCAGGTTGCGACGGTAGAGCTCGTTGCTGGCGGCGGCACTGGAGTGACCGGCATACGTGCGCATCACCCACGGATGGTCACGCTCGGGTCGGGACGGCTCGGACGCGTCGGTGACCGGGGTGGCCGGCGAGGTGGGGGGCGGCGTCGGGACGTCAGTGTGCTCGGCCATAGGGCCGAAGGTACCTGCGGCAGTGCGGCCCGAGGGAGGCGGTCAGGCGGTGACAGCCGCCACAGTGGCGACGGGGACGGCCTCGCGGAGCACCAGCGCACGGTCCAGGCGTGATGCACGCAACAGCCGCGCGGTGCGCTCGGTCATGTCGACGACGGCCAACCGGCGACCGGCGCGACGGGCCCGGTTGTAGGCCTCGACGAGGACCCCGAGCCCGGTCGCGTCACCGATCTCGGCACCGGCGAGCCGGATGTGGACGTCACCGCAGCCGGTGTCGATGATCCCGTGCAGGAGGAGTCGGACGTCCGGGACGGTGTGCACGTCGATGCGGCCGACGATGGCGACTTCCTGCCCCGTGTGCGTGGCACGGACTTCCACGGGCAGAACCCCGATGGCACTGATCGACATGCGAACCCCCTTGTCCGTGGAAGACATTCACTCACAAGGACGCGCGGGAGGGGGGTTTCGGTTGTCGCGGGCTAGATCAAGATCTGATAAAGGTCTCGGCCGGCTCTGGTGGGCTGCTCAGACGAAGGGGTCGTCGTCGGGCTCGCGGGTGACGTCGGCACCCAGTCCCTGCATGCTCTCGGCGAACCCGGCGTAGCCGCGGTCGATGTGCTGCGCACCGCTGACGGTGGTGATCCCGTCTGCGACCAGCCCGGCGATGACCAGCGCAGCGCCGGCCCTGATGTCGCTCGCCTCGACCGGCGCACCCGACAGGGTCTCGACGCCGTGCACCATCACGTGGTGGCCGTCGATGCGGGTCTCCGCGCCTAGCCGGTTGAGCTCCTGGACCGTGCGAAAGCGCGCCTCGAAGAGGTTCTCGGTGATCATGGCCGACCCGTCCGCCACCGCGTTGCAGGCCAGCGCAAAGGGCTGGAGGTCGGTGGGAAAGCCCGGGTAGGGCAACGTCGCGACGTCGAAGGCCTGCGGCCGGCGGCCCCCGGAGTCCACCCGGAACCCCCGATCGGTGGTCGTCACGGTCGCACCGCTGGCCCGCACCAGTTCAAGGGCACTGAGCAGGTGTTCGGGCCTGGCTCCGACCACCTCGACGTTGCCGCGCGTGGCGGCCGCGGCGAAGGCCCAGGTGCCCGCGGCGATCCGGTCCGGGACGACGGCGTGCTCGGTGGGGCGCAGGGAAGGGACGCCCTCGATATCGATGACCGACGACCCCGCACCGCTGATCCGGGCGCCCATCGAGACGAGCATCTCGGCGATGTCGACGATCTCCGGCTCGCGGGCGGCGTTCTCCAGCCGGGTCGTCCCCCGCGCCAGCACCGCGGCGGTGAGGACGTTCTCGGTGGCGCCCACGCTCGGGAACTCGAGGCGGATCTCGGCACCGTCGAGCCCGCCGGGCGCCTCCGCCACGAGGAAGCCATGGGTGACGTGCACCCGGGCGCCCAGGGCTTCGAGGCCGGCGGCATGCAGGTCCAGCCCGCGGGAGCCGATGGCGTCGCCACCGGGGATCGCGACGTCGGCCGAGCCGGTGCGCGCGACGAGCGGGCCGAGGACGGCGGTCGAGGCACGCAGTGCGCGGACCAGGTCGTAGTCGGCGCGGTGCCCGATCTGCTCGGGCACCGCGAGCTCGACGACACCGGCGACGGCGTCGTAGTCGACGGTGCAGCCGAGCCGGCGGAGCAGCTCGGCCATGATCGTCACGTCGAGGATGGCCGGGACGTTGGTGAGCCGGGTGCGACCCACCGCGAGCAGGGCCGCGGCCATCAGCTTGAGGGCGCTGTTCTTGGCGCCCCACACGGCGACCTCGCCGTGCAGCCTGGTGCCTCCGACAACCCTGAATCTCTCAGCCACGCACCCAGCCTATGCGAGCAGGGTCTGTGCACAGACCCCGGTCACACTGCGCAGAGACCCCGTCTCTGCGCAGTGTGACGAACCTCTGTGCACAGAGGCCAGGAGCCTGGGTATGCCGGGTGGTGACCTTCTCTACGGCGCCGTCTGAGAGGCTGCAGCCATGGTCAACCTCACGCGCATCTACACCCGTACGGGCGACGACGGCCAGACCCACCTCGGGGACATGAGCCGCACCAGCAAGACCGACGTCCGGCTGCTGGCGTACGCCGACGCCAACGAGGCGAACGCCGCCATCGGGGTGGCGCTGGCCGCGGGCGAGCTGCCCGACGACATCAGGGCGACCCTGCTGCGGATCCAGAACGATTTGTTCGACGTCGGTGCCGACCTGTGCACCCCGCTCCAGGAGACCTACGAGTACCCGCCGCTGCGCGTCGAGGCCGCCTGGATCGATGAGCTCGAAGCCGACTGCGACCAGTACCTGGAGCGGGTCGAGAAGCTCCGGTCGTTCATCCTGCCCGGCGGCACCGTGGGCTCGGCCCACCTGCACGTCGCCACCACGGTGGTGCGGCGCGCCGAGCGACGGGCCTGGGCCGCCATCGCGGAGTACGGCGACCAGCCCGGCTCCCGCAAGGGTCAGGGCGGCGTCAACGTCCTCACCGCGAAGTACCTCAACCGGCTCTCGGACCTGCTGTTCGTGCTCGCCCGCGTGGCCAACCTGCCGATCGGTGGCGACGTCCTCTGGCAGCCGGGTGGCGGCCGCGCCGAAGGACCGCCGGCCCGCAAGGCCCAGCCCGACCAGGGATGACCGACCTGCGCTAGGCGACGTTGACGTTGAACCCGGGCGGCGAGCTCTCGAGCCAGCTCCGCATCGCCGTGTAGGCAGACGGCGCGAGGGCCAGCGAGAAGGTGTCGCTGCCGTAGTGGCAGTCCACCGTCACCGCTTCGGGAAGGCCCGCGATGGCGGCCTCGGGCAGACCCGGCGGCCCCAGCTCGAGCCGGGTCCGGTCCCACGTCCTGGCCGACCTCGGGGACGGGCCGATCAGGGTGAACCACTCGAGCGTGGTCCCGGAGAAGCGCAACAGCCCCAGGCGGTACTGGGACCGACCGTGGGCCTTGAGGGCGCACAGCATGAGGGGCGCACCCGAGGCGAGCAGCCGCCGACGGACGAAGATGTAGGCCAGTGCGAAGAGCGCGAGCAGGATGAGCGCGCCGGCGACGATCTCCGCGGAGATGACGGGCGACATGCTCAACCCTTTCTGTAGGGGCGCTAGCTGTTCGAGGCCGTAGCTGTTGAGGGCCTTGGCTGGGCCAGGCCGTGGCCGGCTAGGCCGTGAAGTTCGAGGCGTCGACCGCCTCGGCGACGATGATCACCTTGTCGCGGTCGACGGACAGGAACCCGCCGTCGATGCTGGCGGTCTGCGAGCCTTCGCCGGACTTGATCCGGACCTCACCCTCGACGAGCACGCCGAGCAGCGGGGTGTGGCCGGGCAGGATGCCCAGCTCGCCATCGACCGTCCGGGCGATGACCATGTCGGCCTCGCCCTCCCAGACCTTGCGGTCCGCAGCGACGAGTTCAACCTGCAGGGTGCTCACGGTGTCCTCCGTTGGTACGGCACGGGTGGTGCGTGCGTGAAGTCTATCGGCCTGCGGTGTGCTGCCCCGCCGACCAGTGGTATGCCGTGGGGCCGGCCGATGTGGCCGGCCCCAGTGGCATCCCGGAACGTCTCGATGGAGTCCCAGGTGCGGCGTCTGCCGACCTAGAGGCTCTTCTCGATCTCGGCGGCCTGGCGCTCGACGTCGTCGAGGCCACCGCACATGAAGAACGCCTGCTCGGGCACGTGGTCGTACTCGCCGTCGGCGATCTTGGTGAATGCCTCGATCGTGTCGGCCAGTGGCACGGTCGAACCCTCGATGCCGGTGAACTGCTTGGCGACGTAGGTGTTCTGGCCGAGGAAGCGCTGGATCCGGCGGGCCCGGTTGACGAGGATCTTGTCCTCTTCGGAGAGCTCGTCGATGCCGAGGATCGCGATGATGTCCTGCAGCTCCTTGTTGCGCTGGAGGATCTGCTTGACGCGCACCGCGGTGGAGTAGTGGTCCTCCGCGATGTAGCGACGGTCGAGGATCCGCGAGGTCGAGCTGAGCGGGTCCACGGCCGGGTAGATGCCGAGCGAGGCGATCTCGCGGGACAGCTCGGTCGTCGCGTCGAGGTGGGCGAAGGTGGTCGCCGGGGCCGGGTCGGTGTAGTCGTCGGCCGGGACGTAGATCGCCTGCATCGAGGTGATCGAGTGACCACGGGTCGAGGTGATGCGCTCCTGGAGGGTGCCCATCTCGTCGGCCAGGGTCGGCTGGTAGCCCACGGCGGACGGCATCCGGCCGAGCAGCGTGGAGACCTCGGAACCGGCCTGCGTGAAGCGGAAGATGTTGTCGATGAAGAGCAGCACGTCCTGGTTCTGCACGTCGCGGAAGTACTCCGCCATCGTCAGGGCCGACAGCGCGACGCGAAGACGCGTGCCCGGCGGCTCGTCCATCTGGCCGAAGACGAGGGCGGTCTGGCCGAGGACGCCGGCCTCTTCCATCTCGACCATGAGGTCGTTGCCCTCACGGGTGCGCTCACCGACACCGGCGAACACCGACACACCACCGTGGTCGCGGGCCACGCGGGCGATCATCTCCTGGATGAGCACCGTCTTGCCCACGCCGGCGCCGCCGAACAGGCCGATCTTGCCACCCTGGACGTAGGGCGTCAGCAGGTCGATGACCTTGATGCCGGTCTCGAACATCTCGGTCTTGGACTCGAGCTGGTCGAAGGCCGGGGCCTTGCGGTGGATCCCCCAGCGCTCCTTGGCCTCGAACGTCTCACCCTCGGCGAGGTTCATGACGTCACCGGTGGTGTTGAACACCTTGCCGAGCGTCACGTCGCCCACGGGGACCGTGATGGGGCCGCCGGTGTCCTGCACCTGGGTGCCGCGGACGAGGCCGTCGGTCGGCTGCAGGGAGATGGCGCGAACCATGTTGTCGCCGATGTGCTGGGCGACCTCGAGGTTGAGGTTCTTCTTCTCACCCGAGAGCTCGACCGTGGTGGTCAGCAGGTTGTACTGCTCGGGCATCGCGTCGGCAGGGAACTCGACGTCGACGACCGGGCCGATGATGCGGGAGATGCGGCCGATGCCACCGGGGGTGGCGGCCTTGGTCTCTTCAGTGACAGTGGCAGTCATTGGTTTCTCTCTCTAGCTTCTCAACTGGCGTCGGCGAGGGCGTCGGAACCGCCCACGATCTCGCTGATCTCTTGGGTGATCTCGGCCTGGCGAGCCTGGTTGGCCAACCGGGTGTACTTCTTGATGAGCTCTTCGGCGTTGTCCGTGGCCGACTTCATGGCCCGCTGGCGCGACGCCAGCTCGGACGCCGCTGCCTGCAGGAGGCAGTTGTAGATGCGCGCCGTGACGTACTTGGGCAGCAACGCATCCAGCACCTGCTCGGCACTCGGCTCGAACTCGTAGAGCGGCAGGACGTCGTCCTCGGCCGGCGCCTCTTCACCCTCGACGACCTCGAGCGGCAGCATCCGGATGACGTCAGGCTCCTGCGTGACCATGTTGACGAACCGCGTGAAGACGATGTGGACCTCGTCCACCCCGCCCTCGGCGAAGTCCTGGTTGAACGCTGCGACGAGCGCCTCGCCGATCTCGCGAGCAACGTCGAACGTCGGCTGGTCGGTGAACCCGGTCCACTCGTCCGCGTAGTCACGCTTGCGGAACTTGTAGAACCCGACAGCCTTACGACCGACGAGGTAGGGGACGACCTCCTTGCCGTCGGCACGCAGGTCGCCGATGAGGCGCTCGCTCTCCTTGAGCACCGAGGAGCTGTAGGCGCCGGCCAGACCACGGTCGGACGTCACCACGAGCACCGCGGCACGACGGACGTTCTCGTGCTCGGTGGTCAGCGGGTGGTCGACGTTGGAGAAGGTCGCGACGGCCGAGACCGCCCGGGTCAGGGCACGCGCGTAGGGAGAGGACTCCCGCACCCGCTGCTGCGCCTTGACCACGCGCGAAGCTGCGATGAGCTCCATGGCGCGCGTGATCTTCTTGGTCGCCTGGACGGACCGGATGCGCTGGCGGTAGACCCGCATCTGCGCTCCCATATGTTGCCGCCTCTCTCGTTCGTGTCGTCGTGCTCTACGTCTTCGGGTATGCCGGGTGAGCCGGCACGTTCGCTGCGGTGCCGGGCGCCCACCGTGGTGGGCACCCGGCATACCGGTCAGCGCTTCTGCTTGACGATCTTCTCCTGCGCGACGTCGTGCTCGAGGGCACCCGGCTCGGCCTCGTGGCCCACGGGGGTGTTCTCGGCGCCGGACGCCTGGAACTGCTCCTTGAACTTCGTCACGGCCTCTTCGAGGCCCGCGCGGGTGCCGTCCTCGAACTTCTTCGTCTCGCGGATGGCGTCGAGCAGGCCACCCTTCTCGCGACGCAGGTAGTCCAGGAACTCGGTCTCGAAGCGGGACACGTCCTCGACGGCAACCGAGTCGATCTGACCGGCGGTGCCGGCCCAGATCGACACGACCTGCTCCTCGACCGGGAGCGGCGAGGCCTGACGCTGCTTGAGGAGCTCGACGAGGCGAGCACCCTTCGCGAGCTGGGCCCGCGAGGCCGGGTCGAGGTCCGAGGCGAACATGGCGAAGGCCTCCATCGCGCGGAACTGCGCGAGGTCGAGCTTCAGACGACCGGAGACGTCCTTCATGGCCTTGATCTGCGCGGCGCCACCGACACGGGAGACGGAGACACCCACGTCGATCGCGGGACGCACGTTGGCGTTGAACAGGTCGGCCTGGAGGTAGATCTGGCCGTCGGTGATGGAGATGACGTTGGTCGGGATGTAGGCCGACACGTCGCCCGCCTTGGTCTCGATGATCGGCAGACCCGTCATCGAGCCCGCGCCGAGGTCGTCGGACAGCTTGGCGCAGCGCTCGAGCAGACGGCTGTGCAGGTAGAACACGTCACCGGGGTAGGCCTCGCGGCCCGGCGGGCGGCGCAGCAGCAGCGACACGGCGCGGTAGGCCTCGGCCTGCTTGGACAGGTCGTCGAACACGATGAGGACGTGCTTGCCCTGGTACATCCAGTGCTGGCCGATGGCCGAACCGGTGTAGGGCGCGAGGTACTTGAAGCCCGCCGAGTCGGACGCGGGGGCCGCGACGATCGTCGTGTACTCCAGGGCGCCGGCCTCTTCCAGGGTGCCGCGGACGGCAGCGATGGTGGAGCCCTTCTGGCCCATGGCGACGTAGATGCAGCGGACCTGCTGCTCCGGGTCGCCCGACTCCCAGTTGGCCTTCTGGTTGATGATCGTGTCGACCGCGACCGTGGTCTTGCCGGTCTGGCGGTCACCGATGATGAGCTGGCGCTGGCCGCGACCGATGGGGGTCATGGCGTCGACGGCCTTGAGGCCGGTCTGCAGCGGCTGGTGCACCGACTTGCGCTGGACCACGGTGGGGGCCTGCAGCTCGAGGGCGCGGCGCTCGGTGGTCTCGATGGCGCCGAGGCCGTCGATGGGCTGGCCCAGGGGGTTGACCACACGACCGAGGAACGCGTCACCGACGGGGACGGACAGGACCTCTCCGGTGCGCTTGACCTCCTGGCCCTCCTCGATCTTGGAGAAGTCACCGAGGATGACGACGCCGATCTCGTGGACGTCGAGGTTGAGCGCGAGGCCCAGCGTGCCGTCCTCGAACTCGAGCAGCTCATTGGTCATGCACGAGGGCAGGCCCTCGACGTGGGCGATGCCGTCACCGGCGTCACTGACGCGGCCGACCTCTTCACGGGAGGCCGTGCCGGGCTCATAGGACTGAACGAAGTTGTCCAGCGCGTCCCGGATCTCCTCCGGACGGATCGAAAGCTCCGTCATGTGATCTCTTCTCCTCGATTGCTGGCCCGGTGGGTCGGGCCAAAGTCTGTGGTGTGGTCCAGCATCTTCAGTTGTTGTGCGGTACGCCACGGTGTCGTGGCGCTGGTTGTTTCGGTCAGCCGGCGATGTGCCGACGAGCCTCGTCGAGACGACGAAGCACGGTGCCGTCGACGACCTCGTCACCGACCTGGACCCGGATGCCGCCGAGCACGTGCTCCTCGATGGCGACCTGGAGCAGGACCGGCTTGCCGTAGATGCTCTGCAACGCTGCGGACAACCTCTCGCGCTGCTGCGCGGTGAGGTCGGTCGCTGCCGTCACGACCGCGGTGATCTGCTCACGCCGGCGGGCAGCGAGGGCGAGGTAGAGCTCAAGGGTGCGGTCCAGCTTGCGACCGCGGGGGGCCAGCACGGCCTGGCGAGCCAGGTGCACCGTCTCGTCGCTGGCCTTGCCGTCGAGCAGCTCACTGACCACGCCGGCCTTGGCGTCGACGTCGCCCTGACGGTTGGTCAGGCGGTCCCGCAGCTCGGGGTTGCCGGCGACGATGCGCTCGAAGCGGAACAGCTCGTCCTCGACCCGGTCGATCCGGTCGGCCTGCTCGGCACCAGCGAGGATCGACGTGACGGCGAGCTCCTCGAGAGTGTCGGAGAGGTCGCGCTCGGTGGCCCAGCGCTGCCCGACGAGGTTCTTGACCACGACGATGGCCTCTGCCGAGACCTTGCCGTCGAGCAGTCGCTCGGCGAGCGTCTGCTTCTCGACTCCCTCGCGGGAGGGGTCGGCGAGGGCGCGGCGCAGGGTGGCCGACCCGTCGATGACCCCGACGACCGCGAGCAGCTGGTCACCGAGCACGCGACGGTCTGCCCCGCCGGCGAGCGCGGCGTCGAGCGCCTTGCTCCCGGCGATGGCGGCCGCACGCGACGATCCACGCATCAGGCGTCCTCCCCGACCTTCTCGGGCTGGATGTCCCCAGCCTCGAGCTCGGCCAGGAACCGGTCGACGATGCCCTTCTGGCGGGTCTCCTCGTGCAGCGACTCGCCCACGATGCGGCTGGCCAGATCGGTCGACAGGCGACCCACCTCGGCCCGCAGCGAGACGACCGCCTGCTGGCGCTCCGCCTCGATCTGCTTGTGCGCCGCCTCGGTGATCCGCGCAGACTCGGCCTGTGCGTGACCACGCATCTCGACGACGATGGCCGCACCCTGCTCGCGTGCCTCCTCGCGGATGCGCGCGGCCTCGGCGCGTGCCTCGGTCAGCTGGGCCTGGTACTGCTCGAGGGCCGCCTGGGCCTGCTGCTGAGCCTCTTCGGCCTGCTGCATCCCGCCCTCGATGGCGGCGGTCCGCTCGGCGTAGGCCTTCTCCAGGTTGGGCACGACCTTGGTGGCCACGACCCAGTACAGGATCGCGAACGCGATGATGCCGAAGATCAGCTCACCCCAGAGGGGCAGGATCGGCAGGCGATCGCCGGTCTTGTCCTCGGCGGTGGCCGCGACAACCACCTGCGTGATGCCGGTGAAGTGCTGCACGGGTTCTCCTAGTGCTGTGGTGCCAGGGGTTTCGGGCTGGGTGCAGGCGTCAGGCGGACTTGAAGACGAACGCGAGCACCAGACCGAAGATGGCCAGCGCCTCGGCGAGGGCGAAGCCGAGGATGGCGATGCCCTGGAGGACGCCACGCGCCTCGGGCTGGCGGGCAACACCGTTGATGTAGGCAGCGAAGATCAGGCCGATGCCAACACCGGGGCCGATTGCGGACAGGCCGTAGCCGAGGATGGCGATGTTGCCACCGATGTTGATGGTGCCGTTCATCTGATGGTCCTCTTTCGATTTCTTCAGTGATCCGTACGGCCCGTCGCCGTCCGGAAGTTCGGGTGAGTATTCAGTTGTGGTCAAGCGGTTTAGCGGTCAAGCACCGGGCCCTCGTCGAGCGGCCCGGACGTCTCAGTGTTCGTCGGCGAGCGAGCCGGCGATGTAGGTGGCTGCGAGCAGCGTGAAGATGTAGGCCTGCAGGAACTCGATCAGTGCCTCGAAGGCGGTCAGGACGAGCGCCATGCCGAACGAGCCGACACCCGCGATCTTCAGCCCGAAGCTCCCGTGGATGACCATGTACTCGCCGCCGGTGATGAACAACAGCAGCAGCATGTGCCCGGCGAACATGTTGCCGAAGAGTCGCAATGCCAACGTGAGCGGGCGGGTCACGAAGTAGGTCAGCAGCTCGAGCGGGATGATCAGCACGTAGATGCCCTTGGGCAGACCCGGGGGGATCATGTGCTTGATGTGGCCCCAGGCGCCGCTCTTCTTGATGCCCACCGCGTGGTAGATCACGAAGACGAGGAGGGTGAGGGCGATCGGGAAGCCGATCCGGCTCATCGTGGGGTACTGGATCGGCGGGATGATGCCGAACAGGTTGTTCACCACGATCAGCATGAACATGCTGAACAGCAGCGGGACGAACCTGAGGAAGTCCTTGCTACCGATGATGTCGCGGGCCACGCCGTTGCGCACGAAGTTGTAGGCACTCTCGGTGACCCACTGTCCCTTGCCCGGGACGACCGCCGCGCGCTTGGTCGTCGCCACGAGGACCCAGGCAATCAGGCCGACCGAGAGGGCCAGCACGACCATCGGTCGGGTGATCGCGAAGTCCCCGTGACCGATCAGGGGCTGGTAGAACTCGGCCGGCGTGGGGGCGTGGAAACCCTCCCCTTCGCCACCTTCGGCAGCCAGGCTGATAGCGCCCAGCACGTTCAGACTCACAGGTTCTCCTCGAGCTTTGCGTTCGAAACAGTCCACGGGCCAACGGGGGCAGCGCTCATGCGCCTGTGCCCGGCATACAGAGGGGGGAGCTGACCTGCGGAAGTCATTGCGTACCGTACCGGAACCACACGAGGTACAGCGACAGGGCCATCCCACCCACGATGCCCACCGCGACGAGCCAGGTCGTGCCCAGCCAGTGGTCCAGCCCCCACCCGACCGCGCCGAACATCGCAGGGCCGGTGATGAGGTAGGACACGACGTTCCACATCCGCGCTTCGTCGAGTCGCTGATGACCCGCGTCGGCCTTCTCCAGCGGCGTCTGCCGGGCGTCCGGCGACGGCTGCGAGGGCGGTCTGGTCACGGTGAACTCCTGTGGTCATCTGGCCGAGCCCCCATCCTGCCCGGTTTCCTGCGGCGCGTCGAAAGCAAGCCTGCGGGAACGGACGAACGCGACCACCTGGAACACCTGCCACACGACGGCGACGGCCAGGACCGTGATCCCGAAGGCGGTGCCGTCCAGCCAGGTCGCGCTCTGCAGGGCGATGATGACCACCAGCAGGAAGATCATCTGGCCCATGAAGACGGCCAAGGCACTGGCGAGGAAGCGGAACGGATCCGAGGCACCACCCAGCTTGCGCATCACGAACAGCCCGAGCGCGAAGAAGGTGATCGCGATCGCGAAGCCCAGGGCCGCGCCGAGGGCGGCCTTGCCCCCGCCCATCTCAGCGGCCACGACCACGGCAACCGGGCCCACTGCCAGCGTCGGCAGGAAGGCTCCGCGCAGCATCACCGCGAACGGGTCGCGGTCGGTGTGCGGGGTTGCGCTCATCGGTCTGGCCTGCCTGATTCGTCGGGGCTGCGGTGCCTGGCGAACGGTGGTCTGCGCCCTCCTTGGGGTGCTTGTGAAAGGTATCACAAGCGTCGTGAGGGCCGCCAGCCCGGGCGGCGAACAGCACGACCATGGCCAGGCCGCGGCCGCAGGAACTCCGCCGGGAAACCGGGAAAATCGGGCACAGGTAGCCTGCCGACATGCCAGCCACTGCCCCGACAGGCGACCCCCTGGTCGGCCGGTTCGTCCGCCTCGACGTGATGCAGCCCGACGACGCCGCGGGACTGCACGCGGTCTACACCGACCCGGACGTCTACCGCCAGGGCTTCATCATGCGACCGCCGCCCGCGGACCTGTCGGTCACGAGGGCCAACACCGCGGAGAACATCGCGGCGCGCGGTGCCGGGCGCACGGCATACACGGTCCGGCTGACTGGCGAGGGCGGCCTCGGTGAGGAAGGCACCGTCGTCGGCACCTCCTCGCTCGGGGACGTCGACCTCGAGAACGAGCGGATCCACCTCGGCTGGACGATGTACGGCTCGCGCTGGTGGGGCACCCAGGTCAACCCCGAGTGCAAGCTGCTGATGCTCGGGCACGCGTTCGACTGCGGGTTCGGTCGGGTCAAGATCCAGACCGACGCGGTTAACCTGCGCTCCCAGGCCGCGATCGCCAAGCTCGGCGCCACTCGTGAGGGCGTGCTGCGGCGGCACACCAAACGGGCCGACGGCAGCTTCCGTGACTCGGTTGTGTTCAGCGTGCTCGCGGACGAGTGGCCGGCGGTGCGCGACGGCCTCGAGCAACGACTGGGTATGCCGCGCGGCTGAGGCGCGCGGTCAGGGCACCTTGGGCCGGTGGCCGGGGACCGACCAGCGGGGCAGCCAGATCGTCAGCACGCCGGTGACGACCACGGCGACCAGCACTCCACCCCCGGCGACCCGGGCGTCGTCGATGAAGATGAAGCTGACCGAGCCCAGGGCAGCCACGGCCGCCCAGAGCCAGAGCAGCACGACGGCGCGGCGGTGACCGTGACCGAGCTGGAGCATCCGGTGGTGCAGGTGCTGCTTGTCCGGGTGCCAGGGCCGTTCTCCGCGGGCGGTGCGCCGCACCACCGCCAGCAGGATGTCGACCAGGGGCAGCAGGATGATGGCGGCCGGCACCACGAGCGGGAGCAGGGTGGCTGCGACCGGGTTGGTGCTCACCTGGTTCGGGGTCACGTTGCCGGTGGTGGAGATTGTGGCCGCGGCGAGCAGCAGCCCGAGCAACAAGGCGCCGGAGTCACCCATGAACAGCCGAGCCGGGTGGTAGTTGTGCGGCAGGAAGCCCACGCAGCAGCCGATCAGCGCGGCCGAGATGAGGGTGGCCGACGAGAACACGTTCGGAGGGTCGTAGGTGCGGGAGATGCCGTAGCTGTAGATGAAGAACGCGGCCCCGGCGATGACGACCACACCCGCCGCCAGCCCGTCGAGCCCGTCGATGAAGTTGACCGCGTTGGTGAACAGGACCACGGCAAAGACCGTGAGCCCGACCGTGATCGGCTGCGGGAGCACGGTGACCCCGCCGATCGGCAGCTGGTAGAGGAGCACCCCGCTGAAGGCCATGATCCCGGCGGCGATCATCTGGCCGCCCATCTTGGTCAGCCAGTCCATCTCGCGGATGTCGTCGATCGCGCCGATCAGGCAGACGATGCCCGCCCCCACCAGCACGCCTCGCAGCTCCGGTCCCAGCCGGAAGACCTGACCGAGGAACGGCAGATGGCTCGCCGCGACCATCGACGCCGCGAAGCCCAGGTAGATCGCCACTCCCCCGAGCCGCGGGATCGGTGTCGAGTGGACGTCCCGGTCACGGACCGGCGTGAAGGCACCGGTCCGCACCGCGACGGCGCGCATCAGCGGCGTGGCGGCATACGTGATCACCGCGGCGACCATCAGGACGAGGAGGTACTCGCGCACCTAGAGCGTGTCTCCCAGATCTCGGGTGGGTGGGACTCAGCCTCGAGGGTATGCCGGGAAACGGGTGACGAGGTCCGTGACACCTGCGCGGACCTCCTTGGAGACCGGGTGGTCGGGGTCGGCGTCGCCCTCGGTGACGGCCTTGGCGATGAGCGCCGCGATCTCGCGCATCTCGTCGGTGCCCATGCCCTGGGTGGTCACGCAGGGCGTGCCGACCCGGATGCCGCTGGCGATGCTGGGCTTCTGCGGGTCGAACGGGATGGCGTTCTTGTTCAGGACGATCCCGGCCGCGTCGGCCCGCCCCTCGGCGTCGGCGCCGGTCACGCCGATCCCCTGCAGGTCGTGGAGGCTCAGGTGGGTGTCGGTGCCTCCGGTGGTGGGGCGGATCCCCTTCTCCCCCAACGAGGTCGCCAGGACCGAGGCGTTCGCGATGACCTGCTTGGCGTAGGCCGCGTACTCGGGAGTCGCGCACTCCTTGAAGTTGACCGCCTTGGCAGCGATCGTGTGCATCTGCGGGCCGCCCTGCATCATCGGGAAGATCGCCTTGTCGAGCTTCGCGGCGTGCTCCTCCTTGCAGACGAGCGCACCCGAGCGCGGTCCGCGCAGCACCTTGTGGGTGGTGAAGGTGACGACGTCGGCGTGCGGCACCGGGCTGGGGATCGCCTTGCCGGCGACGAGACCGATGAAGTGGGCGGCGTCGACCCAGAAGATCGCGCCGATCTCGTCGGCCAGCCTGCGGAAGAACTCGAAGTCGATGAGCCGCGGGATCGCCGAGCCCCCGGCGAGGATCACCTTGGGCCGGTGCTCCTTGGCGAGGCGCTCGACCTCGGCGTAGTCGATGTCCTCGGTCTGCTTGTCCACCCCGTAGTGGACGGCGTTGAACCACTTGCCGGAGAAGGACACCTTGGTGCCGTGGGTGAGGTGGCCGCCCATGGGTAGGGCCATCGCGAGGATGGTGTCGCCGGGCTGCATGAACGCGCCGTAGACCGCCATGTTGGCGCTGGCCCCAGAGTGCGCCTGGACGTTGGCGTGGTCGGCGTCGAACAGCGTCTTGCACCGCTCGATGGCGAGCAGCTCGGCCTTGTCGACCTCGGAGCAGCCGCCGTAGTAGCGGCGACCCGGGTAGCCCTCGGCGTACTTGTTGGAGAGCGTGGAGCCGAGTGCCGTGAGAACCTCGGGGCTCGACATGTTCTCCGAGGCGATCAGCTGGAGCCCGCCACGGATGCGGTCGAGCTCGGAGACGAGCACCCCCGCGATCTCGGGATCGAACGACTCCAGGGCACCGAAGTCGGAGCCGTAGAAGGTGTCAGCGCTCATGGGTGTCTCCTGGGAGGGGGCTCTCGGCGGTGGGATCCGCAGGCAACTCTATTGCCTCGTCCTGCGGGTGCTCGGGGGTGTCGGACGCCTCCTCCTGCGGGTGCTCGGGGGTGTCGGACGCCTCGTCCGTGGCTTCTTCCGGGGGCTCCGACACCTCCTCCTCGGTGTCGAGCACGGCCTGGATCTGTTCAGCGGTGATGGCGCCTGCCCTGAGCAGGACGTACTCCTCGCCGGTGCAGTCCAGGATCGTCGACACCTCGGTGCTCGTGGTCGGACCGCCGTCGAGGTAGACGCTGACGGCCGCGCCCAGCTGGGAGGCAGCCGCGGTGACCGTCGTGGCCGCCGGCTGACCGGTCAGGTTGGCGCTCGTCACCGCCATCGGCCCCACGTCGCTCAGTACGGCGAGGGCGATGTCGTCCTTGGGCATCCGCAGGGCGACCGTCCCGTTGGTCTCGCCGAGGTCCCACATCAGGGACGACTGCGCCTTGAAGACCAGTGTCAGCGGACCGGGCCAGAACTCCCGGATCAGGTCGCGGGCCCACGCAGGCACGTCCGTGGCCAACCCGTCGACAGTGCGCACGCTGGGCACCAGGACCGGAGGAGGCATCTCGCGACCCCGCCCCTTGGCAGCAAGCAGCGACGCCACGGCCTCGGCGGAGAACGCGTCGGCGCCGACGCCGTAGACCGTGTCGGTCGGGAGGACCACGATCTCCCCGGCGCGGACGGCTTCGACAGCCTTGGCCACACCCTCGACACGGCCTTCCTCGGTGCTGCAGTCATAGACCGGACTCATGCCGCTCAGCCTAGGACCGGCATACCGCCTCGGACACACCGCCCACGTTCGCCCTCACTCCCCGACCGCGGCGTCCCCGATCGCGGCGTCCCCGACCGCCCGCTCCCGGCCGACGGCCGCGATCACCTCGTCCATGGCCGCGCTCAGCCGTTCCATGGCGGCGAGGATGTCGGGGCCGTCGTCGCCGAGTCGGTCGAGCAACGGGTTGATTGCCTCCTGGAAGTGCGGGAAGCAGGCCTCGGTCACCGCGATCCCTGACGTCGTCAGCGCGATCAGCGCCGACCTGCCGTCGTGCGGGTGGGGTCGACGCACCACGTGGCGGCGCTGCTCCATCCGGCGAAGGTAGCCCGAGAGCGTGGACTGCCTCATGCCCAGCGTCGAGGCAAGGC
Organism: Pedococcus bigeumensis; assembly: GCF_006438965.1. Taxonomy (GTDB): domain Bacteria; phylum Actinomycetota; class Actinomycetes; order Actinomycetales; family Dermatophilaceae; genus Pedococcus; species Pedococcus bigeumensis_A. The sequence goes on along the minus strand of NZ_RCZM01000004.1, from coordinate 245,179 downwards.
TGGACGGAGTCGCCGGGGCAACCAGACGCAGGGCGCTGTAGACCGCGAAGTGATCGGGGGTGAGTGGCGCATCCTCGAAGCAGGTCGTGAGCAGCTGACCACTCTGCCGCGAGAGGGCGTAGACGAGCAGAAGCGGACCACGAGCAAGGGCGCGAGCAGGCACCGTTCCATCGTGTCCGCGCTCGGGTGAGGCGGAGGCGCCAACCCGGGTCTACGCGTTTCCCCGGATCCGAGGCAGTTCGCCCGGTCCTAGCGTTTGACCATGACCAGCGCCCACCGCCCCCTGAGGACCGTCACTGCCATCGCCGCCGCTGCCGCGCTCACGACCGGATCAGCGGGGATCGCCCAGGCCAACGCCCCGTTCGAGCACTCGTCCTTCACGATCGACGAGTCGGGGTCCTTCGACGCAGACATCTGCGGCTTCCCGATCAACTGGCACGACACCGGTCGCGGGAGCGTCTTGCTCCGGGAGGACCCACGGTCAGGAGACGAGCTCATCCTGCAACGGCTCGACATCACCTCAATCTTCACCAATGCCACGTCCGGCGACTGGTTCGGCATCAGTGGTCACTGGTCCGAGCACCTCCTGCCGGCCAAGGTGATGCGTGACGGGACAGTCGTCAGCGTGCTCAAGGAGCCCGGGAACCGCAACAACCTGTTCGACGGGTCCGGGATCATCAGCAGGGACACCGGGCTCACGACGTGGACCTTCACCTACGACCCCGTCACGGACACCGAGGAGGCAAGCGTCGCGGTCCATGGCAAGTTCCCTCTGGCCGGCTCGGACTTCTGCGCCGTCGCGAGCCAGCTGATCGGCTGACGCGACCTCCTCCGACGCTGTGCCGGCCCTGGTCGCACTACGCCAGGTGCTCGATGGCATCGCCACCCCGGCGGCGGGACCATGGCGGGATGCCCGTGACCACTTCACCAACGACAGACGAGCTGGCCGAACGGATCTTCGGCGCCCTGCTGGGCACCGTCGACATCCTGTCGGTCTTCCTTGGCGACCGTCTCGGGTGGTACCGCAGCCTGGTGTCCGACGGCCCGGCGACCCCTATCCAGCTCGCCGAGCGCACGGCCACCCATCCCCGCTACGCCCGCGAGTGGCTGGAGCAGCAGGCCGTCACCGGGCTGCTCGCCCTCGCCCATCCCGACGAGGACCCCGACGCGAGGCGCTATTCGATCCCTCCGGCCACCGCCGAGGTGATGACCGACGAGACCAGCCTCAGCTACCTCGCGCCCCTCGCCCGCATGTTCGCCGCCGTCGGTCCGCAGCTCGCCGGCCTTCTCGAGGCCTACCGCACCGGCGGCGGGGTCAGCTGGGACCAGCTCGGCACGGAGGCGCGCGAGTCCCAGGCCGACGGCAACCGACCGTGGTACGAGCGGCAGCTCGCGGGCGCCCTCGCCCGTGTGCCGTCCGTGCACGACGTGCTGTCTGCGCCCGGCGCGACGGTCGCCGACGTCGGGAGCGGGGCCGGCTGGTCGAGCATCGCCCTCGCCAAGGCTTATCCCGGCGCCACGGTCCGAGGCTTCGACATCGATGCTCCGTCGGTGACGATGGCCACCACGAACGCCCGTCAGGAAGGCGTGTCCGACCGGGTTTCGTTCACCGCGGGCGACGCCGCCGCGATGCCCGAGGGTGGGTTCGACGTGGCCTTCGCGTTCGAGTGCGTGCACGACATGCCCAGACCGGTCGAGGTGCTGGCGGCCGCCCGACGCTCACTGGCTCCCGGCGGGTTCATGGTGGTCATGGACGAGGCAGTGGCCGAGGAGTTCGCTCCCGACGGCGACGACCTCGAGCGGGTCATGTACGGCTTCAGCCTGTTGGTCTGCCTGCCCGACGGCATGTCAGGTGCCGACAGCGTCGGCACCGGCACCGTGATGCGGCCCTCGACGCTGCAGCGCTACGCCGAGGAGGCCGGGTTCACCGGGTTCGAGGTGCTGCCGATCGAGGACTTCGGCTTCTGGCGGTTCTACAAGCTCTCGTGAGGGGCGCCGCGCGGTCGTCGCGCGGGGTCGGCCGGTCAGGTCGTCGTGGTCGGCCACCTCGGCCCACTCGCCGGTGCGGCGCAGTGCACTCGGCAGGGTGACCCCTTGGCTGTCGGCGTGCTCCATGACGAGCAGACCACCGGGCCGCAGCAGGACCGCCGCCCGAGCGGCCACCGCCACCGGGATCGCCAGCCCGTCCTCGCTGCCGCCGAAGAGCGCCAGCTCGGGGTCGTGGTCGCGCACCTCGGGGTCGAGCGGCACCATGCCCACCGGGATGTACGGCGGGTTGGCCACCACGACATCGACCACACCCTCCAGCTCCGGAAAGGCGTCCGTCGCGTCGCCCAGCCGCAGGTCCACGGCGAGCCCGGTGTCGGCGACGTTGCGCTCGGCCCAGGCGTGCGCCTCGCGACCCAGCTCCACGGCATACACGGTCGCGGCCGGCACCTCGTCGGCGACGGCAAGGGCGATCGCACCCGAACCGGTGCACAGGTCGACGACGACCGGGGCTTCCAGCGCGAGGGCCGCGGCGATGGCCAGTCCGGCCACGAACTCGGTCTCCGGCCGGGGCACGAAGACACCCGGTCCGACGCTCAGCTCGAGCCTGCGGAACCCCGCGCGTCCGGTCAGGTGTTGCAACGGCACGCGAGCGGCACGTTCGTCGACCAGTGACTCGTATGCCGCGGGGGCCACACCCCCGAGCACCATCGCCTTGCGCGCGTCCCCGACGGAGACCCGCATCAGGTGGGCCGCGAGCGCCACCGCGTCGGCCTCCGGAGAGGGGACACCGGCTTCGGCCAGCCGCTGGGTGGCCGCCCGGACCGCCGCGCGCAGGTCATCGCCGACGGCCTCGGTCACTGACCCGCGCCCTCGGCGACGGCTGCCATCTGCGCCGCCTCGTCGGCGTCGACCGCGGACTGCACGACCGCCTCGAGGTCACCGTCGAGCACGGCGTCGAGGTTGTAGGACTTGAAGCCGGTGCGGTGGTCGGAGAGACGGTTCTCCGGGAAGTTGTAGGTGCGGATCCGCTCAGAGCGGTCGACCGTGCGGATCTGGCTGCGTCGGGCCGCGCTCGCCTCGGCGTCGGCGGCTTCCTTGGCCACCGCGTGCAGCCGGGCGCGCAGCACCCGCATGGCCGACTCCTTGTTCTGGAGCTGGCTCTTCTCGTTCTGGCAGGACACCACGACCCCGGTCGGCAGGTGGGTGATCCGCACGGCGGAGTCGGTCGTGTTGACCGACTGGCCACCGGGACCGGACGAGCGGTAGACGTCGATCTTGAGGTCGTTGGGGTCGATGGTGACCTCGACCTCCTCGGCCTCCGGCATCACCAGCACCCCGGCCGCCGACGTGTGGATCCGCCCCTGGCTCTCGGTCACGGGCACCCGCTGGACACGGTGCACACCCCCCTCGTACTTGAGCCGCGCCCACGGCCCCTCCCCGAGCGCCGGTGTGCCCTTGGCCTTCACGGCCACCTGGACGTCCTTGTAGCCGCCCAGGTCGGACTCGGTCGCGTCGATGAGCTCGGTCCTCCAGCCGCGCCGCTCGGCGAAGCGCAGGTACATCCGCAGCAGGTCGCCGGCGAACAGGGCCGACTCCTCACCGCCCTCACCGGCCTTGACCTCGAGGATGACGTCGCGGTCGTCGTCGGGGTCGCGCGGGATGAGCAGCCGCCGCAGGGTGTCCTCCGTCTCGGCAAGACGCGCCTCGAGGCTGGGCACCTCGGCCGCGAAGCCGGCGTCCTCGGTGGCGAGCTCGCGGGCGGCCGCCAGGTCATCGGTGGCCGCGTGCCACGAGTGGTATGCCGCGACGGTCGGTGCCAGCGCGGCATACCTCTTGTTGAGCTTGCGGACCAGGTTCTGGTCGCCGAACACCTCAGGATCGGCCAGCCGCTTCTCGAGGTCGGCATGCTCCTGGACCAGGGCTGCTGCGGACTCCAACATGGGGGCTCCTGAGGTCGTGCGATGGTGGTGCAGGGTGAGCTGGGCAGGCAACGTGGGAAAAGCAATGCGCCGGCCCCGACCCAGAGGGGTCAGGACCGGCGCATCGGGAAAGCTACTTGCTCTCGGCAGCGGCCTTCTTGCCGTAGCGGGCCTCGAACCGGGCCACGCGGCCACCGGTGTCGAGGATCTTCTGCTTGCCGGTGTAGAACGGGTGGCACTGCGAGCACACCTCGGCGCGGATCTGGCCGGAGGTCGCAGTGCTGCGAGTCGTGAACGTGGACCCACAGGTGCAGCTGACCGTGGTCTCGACGTACTCGGGGTGGATGTCCTTGCGCAAAACGTGCTCCTTGAGTCAATGTGACCGGGTCGGCTGGGCGGGCTGCCCTGGACGTGGTCCATGCCGTGAACCGGTCAGCAGTCAAGTGTGCCAGAAAGCGGCGCACATCTCCTAAACGGCAGCGGGGGTCACGCCATTCCCGACGGGTAGGTCCACCCGCATGACGGTGCCCCGGCCCTCGACCGAGTCGACCTGCAGCTCGCCGCCGTGGCCCTCGACGATCGCGCGCACGATCGCCAGGCCCAGCCCGGTGCCGGGGATTGCGGCGGCCGTGGCGTTCGAGGCCCGGAAGAACCGGCCGAACAGCTGCGGCAGGTCCCCCGCCGGGATGCCGATGCCGGTGTCGGTCACCGTGATGACCGCGCGGCCGTCGACCTCCGTCGCGCCGATGGTGGCCTGTCCGCCCGGTCGGGTGAACTTGACCGCGTTCGAGCCGAGGTTGATGAGGCTGCGCTCCAGCTGCCCGCGGTCGACGCGGATCACGAGCTCGGGGTCGATCGGCTCGATGACCAGCGTGACGCCCGCGGCATCGGCCACCGGGCGCAGCAGGTCGGCGACGCCCGCCACGAGCTCGTCGACAGCGACGTCCTCGGTGGTTGACTGCAGCCCGGTGGCCTCGATCTTGTTCAGGACGAGGAGGTCCTCGATGAGGCCGCGCAGGCGGTTGGCGTTGCGTCCGATGATGTCGAGCGCACTGCGCTGCGGGTCCGAGAGGTCGCCGTAGTCACCGTCCTCGAGGAGCTCGAGGTAGCCGTTGATCGAGGTCAGCGGCGTGCGCAGCTCGTGCGAGATAGTGGCCATGAAGTCGGTCTTCTGCCGGTCGAGGGCGGTGAGCTGCTCGACCTGCGCCTCCCGCATCTCCCTCAGCCGGAGGTCGACGATGGACTGGGCGACGTAGCCGGCACACTGCTGGACAGCCTGGATCTCGTAGCGGCGCCACCGCCTCGGTGTCTCGATCGTCATCAGCGACAGCACGCCCAGGCCCTGCTCGCCGATGCCCACGGGCACCATGAGGAGCGACTTCGCCCCGGTGGCCCGGTAGAAGCGTGCGGCCCGGGCCTGGGTCTGGACCTCGGCGTGGAGGAAGTCGGACAGGACGAACACCGTGGCCTGGCGACGGAGCTCGTCGCCCACGACCCTCACCTCGCTCGCCAGGGACGGCGGAAGTGCGGGGAGGTCCGGCAGGTCGTGACGGTGCCACTGGGTCCGCTGGTCGATCACCCCCGACTCGTCGTGGGTGTAGAGCATGATCCGGTCGACCGACAGGCCCTCCCCGAGCATTGCGCACACGGTGCTCAGTGCGGTGTCGATCTCCGGTGCGCCGTGCACCACGCGAGCCACGTCCAGGGCCAGCTGGTGCGCGCGCAGGACGACCGACTGCTGCTCCTGGAGCACCTGGTTGGACCGGGTCAAGCCGTTGAAGTCGGCCGCCAGCCCGCGAACCTCCGCGGCCCCGCTGTCGATGTCGGCCTGCGCGTCGCGGTCACCGTCGCGCTGGCGCTCGACGACCGACCGCAACCGCTCCAGCGGACCGCTGACCGACCGCGCGAGCAGTCGCCACCCACCGAGCACGATGGCCATCGCCAGGAGCATGGTGCCGGCCGCGATGACCACGATCCACTGGACGGCGTCGCGCGCCCCTTCCCGTGCCGCGTCACGCTCGAGCCGGATCGCCTCGGACAGGCCGCGGTTGCTGTCGCGGAAGAGCCGGAACCGGTCCATCGCGTCCGCCTCGAGGACACTGCGCTGCGACAGGGTGCCGGTGGTGCCGTCCTCGGCTGCCTCCGCGGATCTGAACCACCCGTCGACGGCGGTGCGCTGGGTGGCGAGCAGCGCGGCATACCGGGCGCGGTCCTCGTCCGCCAGCGAGGGTGAGTCGAAGGCGTGCTGGACGTTCGCAAGGTCGCCCGCGACCTGGTCACGCTTCAGGCGGTAGCGGGTCAGCGGCGCGGAGCCGCCCATGAGCTGGCTCCAGCCGGCGTTGGCCTCGGTCATGTCGATGAGGACGGCGTTGTTGGCGTCGAAGGCGGGGCCGTAGGCCAGCGTGAGCGACTGGATGTCCCGGCTCTGGCTGGCGATGTTCCAGACCGACGCGGCGCCCACGACGGGGAACAACAGCACCAGGGAGATCCCGAGGACCTTGAGCTGGCCGGAGACCGAACGGCTCGCGAGCTGGGTCACTCGCCCGCCTCGCCGAATCCGGTGCGGGTCATCACGCCCCACACCTGCTTCTTGCGCCGCAGGCTGGCCCACCAGCCCTCGAGCCGCCACCACACCGTGAGCTGGCGGTACCCGATGTTCTCCAGCACCGAGGCCACCAGCGTCAGCCCCAGGTCGCGCCAGCGCTCGTGACGGTGGAAGGACCACTCCTCGGCCGCCATCGCCGACAGCGTCACCAGGATCGCCAGCCCGTAAGCCAGGGAGAGGAACAGGATCGCGTAGGGGATGTTGACCACGTCGAGGACCAGAGCCAGCGGGACGATGATGATGCCGAAGAACTCCAGGAGCGGGGCGAACAGCTCGAAGACCCAGTAGTAGGGCAGCGCGATCATCCCGACCTTGCCGTAGCGCGGGCGCAGCACCATCCCGCGGTAGGCCCACAACGTCTCCCACAGCCCGCGGTGCCAGCGTCGCCGCTGGTTGCGCAGCACCCCCAGGGTCGAGGGGACCTCGGTCCACAGGACCGGTTCAGGGACGAACCCCACGCGGTAGTCGCGCTTCTCGTCATGCAGCTTGCGGTGGATGCGCAGCACGAGCTCGAAGTCCTCGCCGATGCTGTCGGGGTCGAGTCCGCCAGCCTCGACGACGACATCGCGCCGGAACAGGCCGAACGCACCGCTGATCAGGATCAGCGCCCCGAACCGCGACCACCCGGTGCGGCCGAGCAGGAAGGCACGGAGGTACTCGACCACCTGGATCCGGGCCAGCCAGGGCTTCGGCATCTGGACCTTGACGATCCGCCCGGACACGACCCGACTGCCGTTGACCGGCCGGATGGCGCCCCCGGCGGCCACCATCCGGATGGGGTCGTCGGCGAAGGGCTGGGTCACCCGGAGCAGCGCGTCGGGTTCGAGGATGGAGTCGGCGTCGATCATGGCGACGAGCGGCTCGGTGGCGGCGTTGAGCGCGACGTTGATCGCCTCGGACCGCCCCGAGTTCTCCTTGCGCACCAGGACGAGCCGGGTCCGGCCGTCCCGCGGCACGTGCACGTCGACGATCCGGGCCCGGACGGGCACGTCCTGCGGGATCTGCCGCGGGATCGGCACCAGGTCGAACGCCGCACGCAGCCGCTCGAAGGTCCCGTCCGAGCTGCCGTCGTCCACGACGACCACCTCGTGCCGTGGGTAGCGCAGCGAGAGCAGGGCCTGCACCGACGTGACGATGCCCATCTCCTCGTTGTAGGCCGGCACGAGGAGCGAGACCCCGGGAGACAGCGCGCCGCCGAAGGTCTCGACGACCGCCTCACGGCGACGGTGCTGGGCCCGGAAGTCGATGCTGGCCAGCACGATGAGCAGGAGGTAGGACAGGTTGATGACGGCGAAGTAGACGAGGATCGGCACCGACGTGATGTCCATCAGCCAGACCACGCCGGTCCTCAGCCCGTCGACGAACCCGTCCCAGCTCACGCCGCGCCCGCCTGCAACCGCGCCAGGGCGCGCGCCGTCTCGACCGACGGGTTGGACGCGGCAGAGTCGAGCGCGCTGCGCCCGGCCGGCCCGAGCAGCAGCAGCGAGGTGGCCGCGATCTCGGCGAGCCGCGGGTCGGGGTCCCCGAGCAGCGCCGTGAGGCCCACCACGGCCGAGGGTTCGCCGAGCTCGCCGAGGGCAGCCGCACAGGCCCGACGCAGTGCGCGCGGACGGTCGGCCCCGGTCTCCCGCAGGAGCGCGACCACGTCCGCGGCGCGGCCCATCCGGCCGAGCGCGACCGCTGCCGCCTCGCGGACCGTGGGGTCGTCGTCGCAGGCGAGCGCGACCCGCAGCGCGTCCAGCGACCGCGAGAAGCTGCCCTCACCGCTGAGGTATGCCGCGACCGTGCGCGTCGTGGGGCTGCTCGCCGAGAGCGCGTCGCGCAGCGAGCCGGAGATGCCCACGCCCATCCCCTCGAGGGCGTCAGCGGCCGGCCCTGCGGGGACCACCCGGTCGGCACCCACCGCGGCGAGCAGGGCAGCCGAGGCGGTCGGCTCGCCGATCCGGCCGAGGGCGCGCGTGGCGGCGACGCGCACCTCGGGAGCGGGGTCGCCGAGCGCCTGCACGAGCAGTGGAAGGGCTGCGCCCACGTGGCACAGCCCCAGGATGTGTGCCGCCCGAGCCCGCTTCAGGGTGCTGCGGTCGCGCAGGTCGTGGGGCGCCCGGTCGACCGCGCCATGGGCCAGCAGCACGGAGGCGAGCTCCTCGGCCGGCGCACCACGCACCTTGCCCAGCAGGTCGACGACCACGACATCGACCGCGTCGCGAGCCGGGCCGTCCACCTCGATCAGGGCGTCGCGGTGCGTCCCGCCCTCGTCCTCGCCGGAGGCGACGGCAAGCAGGTGCGGCCGGTGGGGCGCGACGAGCTCCGCGGTCCGTCGCTCGCGCACCGTGCGCGTGACCTTGGTGAGGACGATGAGGAGCACCAGCGCGAGACAGGCCAGCAGGACCAGCGCCGAGGATGCCCAGAGCAGGTCGCGTCCGGTCACCGGACGCGCGCCAGGATTCCGTTGACCCGGTGGAGCAGCTCTCGCGGACTGAACGGCTTGATGACGTAGTCGTCGGCTCCGACCGCGAACCCGGTGTCGACGTCGCTGTCGCGGGACTTCGCACTGAGCAGCAGGACCGGCACCGTGGCGGCCCCGCTCTCGCGGATCTTGCGCAGCACGTCGATGCCGGACAGACCGGGCATCATCACGTCGAGGATGACCAGTGACGGCGCCTGTTCCTGGAATGCCTCCCAGGCGCTGAGCCCGTCCCCGACCGCCTGCACGGCATACCCCGCTTGGGTGAGTTTGAACTCGACGAGGTCGCGAATATCCGGATCATCGTCGGCGACGAGCACTCGGATTCCATCCACCGCGGTCACTGCCATTCTCCTCGATCGTCATCCACTTGGTCCTACCTGTACCAATGTAAGGCGTCCAGCACGCAACCGGGGACCGACACCACCTGGTGTCGGTCCCCGGATCGGTCCCCGGCTGGCTGTTGCGCCGGTGGTGCGGTCAGTCCTTGTCCTCGTCGTCGAGACGGATCGAGGAGTTCTGCTGGACCTGCATGAGGAACTCGATGTTGCTCTTGGTCTTCTTGATCCGGTCGATCAACAGCTCGATGCCCTGCTGCTGGTCGAGCGCGGCGAGGACGCGGCGCAGCTTCCACATGATCTTCAGCTCGTCGCCCGACAGGAGGATCTCCTCCTTGCGGGTGCCCGAGTTGTTGATGTCGACGGCGGGGAAGATGCGGCGGTTGGCCAGTCCCCGGTCGAGCTTGAGCTCCATGTTCCCGGTGCCCTTGAACTCCTCGAAGATGACCTCGTCCATGCGCGAGCCGGTCTCCACCAGCGCCGTCGCGAGGATGGTCAGCGAGCCACCGTTCTCGATGTTGCGCGCGGCGCCGAAGAACTTCTTCGGCGGGTAGAGCGCCGCGGAGTCGACACCACCGGACAGGATGCGCCCGCTCGCCGGTGCGGCGAGGTTGTAGGCGCGGCCCAGCTTGGTGATGGAGTCGAGCAGCACCACCACGTCGTGGCCCATCTCGACGAGCCGCTTGGCCCGCTCGATCGCGAGCTCGGCGACCGTCGTGTGGTCCTCTGCCGGTCGGTCGAAGGTCGAGGAGATGACCTCCCCCTTCACCGCCCGCTGCATGTCGGTGACCTCTTCGGGACGCTCGTCCACGAGGACGACCATGAGGTGGCACTCGGGGTTGTTCGTCGTGATCGCGTTGGCGATGGCCTGCATGACCATCGTCTTGCCGGCCTTGGCCGGGGCGACGATCAGACCACGCTGACCCTTGCCGATCGGGGCGACGAGGTCGATGACCCGGGTGGTGAGGATGCCCGGCTCGGTCTCGAGGCGCAGCCGCTGCTGCGGGTAGAGCGGGGTCAGCTTGCCGAACTCGACGCGCTTGCGGGCGTCGTCCGGCGTCATCCCGTTGACGGTGTCGAGGCGGACCAGCGCGTTGAACTTCTGGCGCTGGTTCTGCTGTGAGTCGTCGCGCTGGGCCTTCACGGCACCCGTGACGGCGTCGCCCTTGCGCATGCCGTTCTTCTTGACCATGCCGAGCGGTACGTAGACGTCGCCCGGTCCCGGGAGGTAGCCGGACGTCCGAACGAACGCGTAGTTGTCCAGGACGTCGAGGATGCCGGCGACGGGCACCAGGACGTCGTCCTCCTCGACCATCGGCTCGTTCTCGTAGTCGCTGCCGTAGTCGCCGCGCTGGCCGCGCTTGTCCCGGTTGCGGTTGCGGTTGCGGTTGCGGCGACGTCCGCCCCGGCCGTCACCGTCGTCGTCGTAACCCTGCTGGTCCTGCTGACCACCCTGGCCCTGGCCCTGGCCCTGGCCCTGGCCCTGGCCCTGGCCCTGGCCCTGGCCCTGGCCCTGGCCCTGGTTGCCCTGAGCACCTTGGCCCTGGGTGCCCTGGCCGCGCTGGCCGCCCTGCTGGCCCTGGCCGGCTGCGTTGCCCTGCGCGTTGCCCTGCCGGCCGCCCCGGTCATTCCGCTCGTCACAGTCGTCCTGGCGGTCGTCGCGGTGCTGGCGGTCGTCCTGGCGGTCGTCCCGCCCCTGACGCTCGTCGCGGTTCAGCCGGGCGCCCTGCTGACGCTCGGCCTGCTGCCGGTCACGTCGCTCACCCTGCGCCTGGTCCTCGCGGTCGTCGCGGTTCTGGCGGTCGTCCTGCCGGTCGTCCCGGCTCTGCCGGTCACCCTGCTGACGGTCGTCGCGCCCCTGGGTGCCGCGCCCCTGGGTGCGGCGCCCCTGGGGCTCACGGTCCTGACCACGGTCCTGACCACGGTCCTGTTGGTCGGGGTCCTGGATGGCGTCGCCATCCTGGCCGTCGCGGTTCTGGCGCTGGGCCTGCAGGCGGGCTGCCCGGTCCGCACGGTTGCGACTCGGACGATCCCCCTGCTGGCGGTCGCCGCGCTCGGGGCGCTCGGCCTGCTGGTCGTCGCCCGTGGTCTCGCGGCGCTGCGCGGTGCGGTCGTTGCTGCGGTCGCTCTGCGCGGCACGGTCGTCTGCGCGGTCGTCACTGCGGTCGGCCGACTGGGTGCGGCTCTGCGGCTGCTCCGCGGCCGGCGTCTCGGCCTGGGCCTGGGCCGGACGCTCCTGCGGCGGGGCGGTCCGGCGGGCCGGCGCTCCTGCTCCGGACTGGCGGTCCTTGATGGCGGTGACGAGGTCACCCTTGCGCATCTTGGCGGTGCCGGTGATGCCCATGCTGGCGGCCAGGCCCTGGAGCTCGGCGACCTTCATGGTGCTCAGTGCGCCTGAGCGGCGCGGCTTCTCGTCCTGCGAACCCGCAGTGTCGAGAGTGGTGGTGTCTGTCACGAAGGATCCTTCCCCCTCGTTTGCGGCCGGGGATCAGATTCCGGACCGGTGCTTGGGTCAGCAGCGCTGACCAATGGAGCCACATGCAGCACAGGGAGGCGTGGCAGCACGAAGGCCGCCGACATGTGGTGGGTGCATTTCGCTGCTGGATGCGCAAGAGGAGGCATCGGCTGCGAGTGCGTCCCCAATGTAACACCGTTCGTGCTCGCGTCAGTCCAGTCTGCGCAGATTGTCGCCCCCGTGCGTCAGGTGCCTGACCTGCGCTCCAGTCGCCGGAACGCCCGGGTCGAGGACCCGCCACGCGTCACCCACGTGGGCCGTGATGTCGGCCGAGTGGTCACGAGTCGTGAGCACCAGCACCGAGGGTCCGGCGCCCGAGATGACGGCCGCGTGGCCGTTGCTCCGCAAGGAGTCGACGACGGCCATCGACGCCACGAACGACTCCCGGCGCGCCTCCTGGTGGAGCCACTCGCGGGTGGCCGCCAGCAGGTATGCAGGGTGGCTCGTCATCGCCTGGACGAGCAGTGCGGCGCGGGCCGAGTTGAGGGCCGCGTCGCCGTGCCGGATGTGCGTAGGCAGGACCGAACGCGCCTTGGCCGTCGAGAGCTGCGCACCGGGGACGAGGACGAGGGCGCGCACCTCGGGGTGCGGCTGGAGGCGCAGCGTCTGGGTGCCGCCGTCGGGCGAGTCCGACCAGGACAGGGTGAGACCGCCATAGACCGAGGCAGACGAGTTGTCCGGATGGCCCTCGAGCTGCGCGGCGAGGTCGTTCGTGAAGGTGAGGTCGGGCTGGTCGGTGACACCACGGCATACGTCGTGAAGTGCTTGTGCCGCAACGACTCCCGTGACGATGGCGGTCGCAGAGGAGCCCAGCCCACGGCCGTGCGGGACCTCGTTCCGACACTGCAGGTGCAGCCCCGAGGCAGGCTGGACGCCCAGCTCCTCCCAGGCCCGCAGCATCGTCCGGACGACCAGGTGGCTCGCGTCGCGCGGCACCTCGTCGGCACCCTCCCCCTCGACGTCGATCTGCACGCCGGGCTCGTCGGTGATCGTCGCGACACAGGTGTCCCAGAGGCCGAGCGCCAGTCCCACCGAGTCGAAGCCCGGACCGAGGTTCGCGCTGCTGGCCGGCACCCGCACCTGCACGGAGCTGCCAGCGAGGAGCTCGCCCATCAGTCCTGCAGCCCCAGCGCCTGCGCGGCGGTGAACGCGTCGACCGGCACCCTCGTCGGGGTGACCTCGGACCCGTCGGCGTTCTTCAGGGCCCACTGCGGGTCCTTGAGGCCGTGCCCGGTGACGGTGCAGACGATCGTGGCACCGGCCGGCACGTGTCCGGCCTCTGCGGCCTGCAGCAGACCGGCGACCGAGGCCGCCGAACCCGGCTCGACGAAGATGCCCTCGCGGGCCGACAGGATGCGATGGGCGATGAGGATCTGCTCGTCGGTGACCGACTCGATCCGGCCACTGGACTCGTCGCGGGCCGCCTCGGCCTGCTTCCACGAGGCCGGGTTGCCGATCCGGATCGCGGTCGCGATCGTGTCCGGGTCGTCGACGGGGTGTCCAAGGACGATCGGAGCCGCGCCGGCCGCCTGGAAGCCCCACATCTGCGGGAGTTTCGTTGCAGGGCCGGGGTTTTCGCTGCCGCGGTGGTACTCGCGGTAGCCCTTCCAGTAGGCCGTGATGTTGCCTGCGTTGCCGACCGGGAGGCAGTGGATGTCGGGAGCGTCACCGAGGGCGTCGACCACCTCGAAGGCGGCGGTCTTCTGTCCCTCGATCCGCGCCGGGTTGACCGAGTTGACCAGGTCGACGGGATAGGACTCGGCCAGCTTGCGGGCCAGGGTGAGGCAGTCGTCGAAGTTGCCGTCGACCTGCAGGAGGGTGGCGCCGTGCGCGATGGCCTGGCTGAGCTTGCCCATCGCGATCTTGCCGTCGGGGACCAGCACCGCACAGGTCATGCCGGCCTTGGTGGCGTAGGCCGCGGCGCTGGCGCTGGTGTTGCCGGTCGACGCGCAGATCACGGCCTTGGCGCCGTGCTTGGCCGCCATCGAGATCGCGGCCGTCATGCCCCGGTCCTTGAACGACGCCGTCGGGTTGAGGCCCTCGTACTTCACGAAGACAGTCGCGCCGACGAGCTCGGACAGGTGCTCGGCAGGGATGAGCGGGGTCCCGCCCTCCTGGAGGGTCACCACCGGTGCACCCTCGAGCATCGGCAACCGGTCGGCATACTCGCGGATCACGCCGCGCCACAGGCTGGCCATCAGGCGCCTTCCACCCGCATCACGGACACGACGTCACGGACCGTGTCGAGCGCGGCGAGGGCCTGGACGGTGGCTGCGAGCGCGGCGTCCGGAGCGGTGTGGGTCACGACGATGAGGTTGGCGCTGGTCTCGCGGGACTCTGCGTCGGGGCCATCGGGGTCCGCCGCGATGATCTGCTGGCGGACCGTCTCGATGGACACCCCGTGCTCGGCGAAGGAGGTCGCGACCTGGGCGAGGACACCCGGGCGGTCGGCCACGTCGAGGCTGATGTGGTACCTCGTGAGGGCCTGGCCCATCTCGAGGACGGGGAGGTCGGCGTAGGCGGACTCGCCGGGACCGCGACCGCCACCGACCCGGTGCCGCGCCACGGCGACGACGTCACCGAGGACCGCGCTCGCGGTGGGGTCACCACCGGCGCCCTTGCCGTAGAACATCAGCTCGCCGGCGGCCTCGGCCTCGACGAAGACCGCGTTGAAGGCGTCGCGAACGCCGCCCAGGGGGTGCGACCGAGGAATCATGGCGGGGTGCACACGGACACTGACGCCCGGTGCCAGCGTGCCGTCGGAACCGACCACCTCGGTGCGCTCGCAGATCGCGAGAAGCTTGACGACACAGTCCATCTCGCGCGCGGCCTGCACGTCGGCGGCGGACACCTCGGTGATGCCCTCGCGGTAGACCTGGTCGCTCGAGACGCGGGTGTGGAAGGCGAGAGAGGCGAGGATGGCGGCCTTGGCAGCGGCGTCGAAACCCTCGACGTCGGCGGTCGGGTCGGCCTCGGCGTAGCCCAGCGCCTGAGCCTGCTCGACGGCCTCGGCGAAGCCCATGCCGGTGGAGTCCATCTTGTCGAGCACGTAGTTGGTGGTGCCGTTGACGATGCCCAGCACCTTGCGGATGTCGTCACCGGCGAGCGACTCGCGGATCGGGCGCAGGATCGGGATCGCTCCGGCGACCGCGGCCTCGTAGTAGAGGTCGACGCCGTGCTCGGCGGCCGCGGCGTAGAGCGCCGGGCCGGCCTCGGCCAGCAGCGCCTTGTTGGCCGACACCACGGAGGCGCCGCTCTTCATGGCCAGCTCGATGAGGGTTCTGGCCGGTTCGATGCCACCGATGACCTCGATGACGATGTCTGCCTCGGTGATGATCGACTCGGCGTCGGTCGTGAACAGCGCGGGGTCCACGGGCAGGTCCGACCGGTCCTTGCCCGCGCGGCGCACGGCGATGCCGATCAGCTCGAGCGGTCGGCCGACCCGCGCGGCGAGGTCGTCGGAGTGCTGGGTGAGCATCCGGGCCACGGACGACCCCACGACGCCGCACCCGAGGAGCGCCACCTTCAGGGGCTGCTCGGCCGTCGCCTGCTCGCTCTCACTCACGCTGACTTCCCTCACTGCGTGCTCCTTGCGCCCTCGTCGGGCTTCTGCCGGACCCGGGCCATGCTGCCGTGTCCACGGTGTGGACGCTCATTGTTCCGTCATCCGGACGTCTTTGTCCCTGCCGGGTCCATCCGCGCCAATCCTTCGTCAGCCGACGTCCAGCGCCAGCAGATCCTCCACCGTCTCGCGGCGGACCAGGACCCTGGCCCGCCCGTCCCGGACGGCCAGCACGGGCGGACGGGGGGTGTGGTTGTACTGGCTCGCCATGCTGCGGCAGTAGGCGCCGGTGCCGGGCACCGCGATCAGGTCGCCGGCCCTGATGTCGTTGGGCAGGTACTCGTCCATGACGACGATGTCGCCGCTCTCGCAGTGCTTGCCCACCACGCGGGCCAGCCGCGGCGGCTCGTCGGAGCTGCGGTTCGCGAGGGTGCAGGAGTAGTCGGCGTCATAGAGGGCGGTGCGGATGTTGTCGCTCATCCCCCCGTCGACCGAGACATAGGCGCGCTGCACACCCTCACCCAGGTCGACGTCCTTGACGGTGCCCACCTCGTAGAGCGTGAACGTGCTCGGCCCCACGATGGCCCGCCCGGGCTCGATCGAGACCCTCGGCACCGGGGTGTCGGGGCTGCCGTCGCCGACCGCCTTGAGCTCGCGGCGGACCAGGTCGGCCATCTGTTCGCCCAGCTCGCGCGGGGCCATCGGGGTGTGCTCGCTCGTGTAGGCGATGCCGTAGCCCCCACCGAGGTCGAGCTCGGGCATGTGGACGCCGTGCAGCCGAGCCACCTCGGCGTGCAACCCGATCAGGCGTCGGGCCGAGACCTCGAACCCTGCGGTGTCGAAGATCTGGCTGCCGATGTGTGAGTGCAGTCCGAGCAGCTCGAGCCGGTCCCCGTGCGCCAGGATGCGGCTGACCGCCTCCGCCGCCTTGCCACCGGCCAAGGAGAAGCCGAACTTCTGGTCCTCGTGGGCGGTCGCGATGAACTCGTGCGTGTGCGCCTCGACGCCGACGGTGACCCGGACCATGACGGGCGCGCGGACACCGAGCTCCGTGGCGACGGCCACGATGCGCTCGATCTCCTCGAACGAGTCGACGACGATCCGCCCGACGCCGTACTCGAGGGCCTGGCGGATCTCGGTGACCGACTTGTTGTTGCCGTGCAAGCCGATTCGCTCCGCAGGGAAGCCCGCCCGCTGCGCAACAGCGAGCTCGCCGCCGGAGCAGACGTCGAGGCAGAGCCCTTCATCGGCCACCCAGCGCGCCACCTCTGCGCACAGGAACGCCTTGCCGGCGTAGAACACGTCGACCCCGCCGAGCTCGGCGAACGGGGCGGCGAACTCGTCACGGAAGGCCCGCGCCCGGGCGCGGAAGTCCTCCTCGTCGATGACGTATGCCGCGGTGCCGAACTCGCGCGCGATGCTCACCACGTCGAGCCCGCCAACCGTCAGCCGCCCGTGCTCGTCACGGCCGATGGTCTGCGGCCACAGCTGCGGCAGCAGCTCCATGACGTCGGTCGGCCACGGCAGCCAGTGCGGCGGCCCGCCGTATCCCTGGGCGTGGAGGGCTCCCGCCTCGTGAGCGCGCATCTGCTGCCGCCTGCCTTTCCGACCTCGTGGTACCCACGCCTACCGCCTGCTGTCCCGATCACTGTCTCGCGGTCGGCGCGGGTGGGGTCACATCCGCTCGGGTGCCGAGACTCCGAGCAGGGCCAGCCCGTTGGCCAGCACCTGCCGAGTGGCGTCGTTGAGCCACAGCCGGGTGCGGTGCAGGTCGGTGATCTCCTCGTCCGCGGTCATCGGCCGCACCCGACAGGTGTCGTACCACTTGTGGAAGTGGCCGGCGAGGTCCTCGAGGTAGCGCGCGACCCGGTGCGGCTCGCGCAGGTGCGCCGCGTGGGCCACCACCCGCGGGAAGTCGCCGAGGATGGCCAGCAACGCCGCCTCGGTAGGGTCGGTGAGCAGCGACGGGTCGAACCCGTCGGCGCGGTCGACTCCGTCCTCCCCCGCCAGCTTGGCGACGTTGGACGTCCGGGCGTGGGCGTACTGCACGTAGAAGACCGGGTTGTCGTTGGTCTGCTTGCGCAGCTCTTCCCCGTCGAGCGACAGCGGGCTGTCCGCCGGGTAGCGCGACAGGGAGTAGCGGATCGCGTCGGTGCCGATCCAGTTGATCAGGTCGCGCAGCTCGATGATGTTGCCGGCCCGCTTGGACAGCTTGGCGCCACCGAGGTTGACCAGCTGGCCGATCTGCACCTCGATGTTGTGCGCTTTGTCGTCGCCGGCGCAGGCCGCGATCGCCTTGAGCCGGTTGATGTAGCCGTGGTGGTCGGCGCCGAGCAGGTAGATCTTCTCGTCGAAGCCGCGGTCCTTCTTGGACAGGTAGTAGGCAGCGTCGGCGGCGAAGTAGGTCGGCTCGCCGTTGGCGCGCACCAGGACCCGGTCCTTGTCGTCACCGAAGTCCGTGGTCCGCAGCCACACGGCGCCGCCCTCGTCGAAGACGTGGCCCTGTCCACGGAGGCGCTCGACGGCCTGCTCCACGGCGCCCGAGTCGTGCAGCTCGGCCTCGGAGAACCACACGTCGAACGCGACACCGAAGTCGGCCAGCGTGTCCTGGATGTCCTTCAGCTGCGCCGGGTAGGCAACCTCCCGGGCCGCCGCCAGTGCCTCGGCTTCCGGCAGCTCGAGCAGGTCGGGGCGGGCAGCCAGCACCTGGGCAGCCAGGTCGTCGATGTAGGCGCCGGGGTAGCCACCCTCGGGGGTCGGCTCACCCTTGGCCCGCGCCAGCACCGACGTCGCGAACTTGTCCATCTGGGCGCCGGCGTCGTTGATGTAGTACTCGGTCGTCACGGTCGCGCCGGAAGCCTTGAGCAGCCGCGACATGGCGTCGCCGAGGGCAGCCCAGCGGGTGTGCCCGAGGTGCAGTGGACCGGTCGGGTTGGCCGAGATGAACTCGACGTTGATGACATGCCCGGCCTCGGAGTCGTTGTGGCCGTAGTCCGCGCCCGCCTCGACGATGGACCGGGCGAGCTCGCCGGCGGACGCCGCGTCGAGGGTGATGTTGAGGAAGCCGGGGCCGGCGATGTCGACGGCCTTGACGCCCGGCACCTGGCCGAGGCGGGTGGCGAGCGCGGTCGCGACGTCTCGTGGCGGCATACCTGCGCCCTTGGCGAGCTGGAGGGCGATGTTGGTGGACCAGTCCCCGTGGTCGCGGTTGCGCGGACGCTCCACGCGGACCTCCGCGGGCACGTCCACGCGGAGGTCGCCTGCGGCGACGGCTTCGGTGAGGGCCTTGCGGATGGCTGCGGAGAGCTCTTCGGGAGTCACCCGGGCAAGTCTAGGGCGCGGGCTGGTGCGCCCTGCCCTCGGCCATGAAGCCGTGGACCAGCTCGATGAGGTGTTCCGGGTCGAACGGTTTGGACACGAACGCGTCGAGCCCGGACCCCTGGGCCTGGACCCGGTCGTGCTGCTGGACCGAGGCCGTCACCATGATCACGGGGACGTCGGCGAGGCGGGGGTCGGCCCGGATCTGGGAGATCGTCCACCAGCCGTCGCGCGGACTCATCTGCGCGTCGAGGGTGATCACGCCCGGCACGTCGGTGCGCGCGCGCAGCTCCTCGAGCAGCTGCCCGCCGTCGGTGACCTCGCGGACGTCGTAGCCCTCGAGCTCGAGGTTGACCCTGATGAGGCGCCGGATCTGCTCGGTGTCATCGCAGACATAGACGAGTCCCCCGGGTTCCATGCAGGTCACCCTAGGCTGCTAACCTCGGCGGGCGCCTCCTTCGCGGGGGCGTATGTGTCCGCCCCCGTAGCTCAGGGGATAGAGCACCGCCCTCCGGAGGCGGTGGCGCAGGTTCGAATCCTGCCGGGGGCACCCACACGAGAGTGGCTCGGCGCACAGCGCTGGGCCACTTTCGTTGCCCCATTCCCGCGCACCGCCATCTGTGCACAGACGGTGAGCCTGGTGCGCAGAGAGCAGGTCTCTGCGCAGTCGTGCCGGGGTCTGTGCACAGACTTTCCAGACCACCGCGACCGTATGCCGCGGGGCTGGGCCCGCGAGCGCGTCGCCTCAGCGCTGGGAGGCGTCGGTGACCTCGCCGACGAGCTCCTCGATGACATCCTCGAGGAAGACGACGCCGATGTCCTGGCCCTCGGGATCGACCACCCGGGCGAGGTGGGATCCGGTGCGCTGCATCGTGCGCAGCACCTCCTCGACCTCGTCGGCGGCCTGCACCGTCGCGAGCTTGCGGACCCGCTTGACCGGCACGGCGATGTCGCGCTCGGTGTCGTCGGCATAGAGCACGTCCTTGAGGTGGAGGTAGCCAGTGAGCTCCCCCGACCGGTCCAGCAAGGGGTAGCGCGAGAAGCCCCGCTTGGCGACCAGTCGCTCGACGTCGTCCGGGGTCGCCGTCAGGGGCAGGGTCACCAGGTCGGACAGCGCCACGGCGACATCGACCGCATCCTTGTCGCTGAACTCCAGGGCCGCGCCGACCAGCCCGTGCTGGCCCTCCTTGATCAGGCCCTCATGGCGGCTCTCCGCGAGGATGTGCTCGACCTCCTCGACCGTGAACGCCGAGGTGATCTCGTCCTTGGGCTCCACCCCGAACAGGCGCACGAGTGACTTCGCGATGGCCTCCATCACCGAGATGATCGGGCGCAGCGTCCTGGTGATGAACAGCAGGAGCGGCACGAGGATCAGCGCCGAGCGTTCCGGTCCGGCGAGGGCGAGGTTCTTCGGGATCATCTCGCCGACCACGACGTGCAGGTAGACGACGATGAACAGGGCGAGGGCCAGGGCCGCCCCGTCGGTGACTCCGTCGGGCAGACCCAGGTGGTGCACGACGGGTTCGAGGGCGTGGTGCAGGGCGGCCTCGGAGATCGCACCCAGGAGCACCGAGCACACCGTGATCCCGAGCTGCGCACAGGCGAGCAGCGAACCCATCTGCTCGAGGGCGTCCAGGCAGACCTGGGCGCGACGCGACCCGTTCGCCGCGAGCGGTTCCAGGGTCGAGCGGCGGGCCGCCATGGCCGCGAACTCGGCCCCCACGAAGAACGCGTTGAGCAGGAGCAGCAGGATGGTGACCCAGACGGCGCCGGCGCTCATCTGCCCGCCTCGCCGTTGCCCGACACACCCGGGTCGTCGGCATCTGTCTGGCCGGTCGACGTCGACTGGCCGGTCGACGGCGTCCGGCCAGTCGACGGCGTCTCGCCGTCGGCGGCTGCGGCACCGTTCGCCAACGGGACGAAGCGCAGCCGGTCGGCGCGCATCCCGTCCATCGCCAGCACGGTGATCTCCCAGCCGGGGATGGAGACGGTGTCACCGACAGTGGGGATCCGGCCGAGGTCGGCCATCACGTAGCCGCCGGTCGTCTCGTAGGCAGGTCCGTCCGGCACCACGGCACCCAGGCGCTCGCGCACCTCGTCGGGCCGCCACAGCCCGGGGACCGTCCACGACCCGTCGGTGAACTCGCGGCCGGTCGTGCGGAACACGTCGTGCTCGTCGGACACCTCGCCGACGATCTCCTCGACGACGTCCTCCAGGGTCACGATGCCCGCCGTCCCGCCGTACTCGTCGACGACGATCGCGAGCTGGAGACCGTGCTCGCGCAGCATCAACAGCAGCGGGTCGAGCCGGATGGTCTCGGGCACGAGCAGCGGCGGCACCATCAGCGCCGACACCGGCACGTCGTCGCGCCGCTCGTGGGGGACGGCGATGGCGCGCTTGACGTGCACCACGCCGTCGATGTCGTCCCAATCCTCCCCGGTGACGGGGAAACGGGAGTGACCGGTGCGCCGCGCCAGCCGGACGACGTCCTCGGCCGTGGCGGTGCGTTCGATCGACGACGCCCTGGCTCGCGGGCTCATCACGTCGGCCGCCGTCTGCTCGCCGAAGTTCAGCGACTTGGTGACCAGCCGGGCCGTGCCCGCGTCGAGGGTGCCCGCCTGGGCGGAGCGGCGCACCAGCGAGGCGAGCTCCTGCGGCGTGCGCGCGCCGGACAGCTCTTCCTGCGGGGTGATGCCGAGCGCCCGCAGGAACAGGTTGGCGGAGCCGTTGAGCACGAAGATCAGGGGTCGCGCGACCAAGGCGAAACCGCGCACCGGCATCGCCACGATCTTGGCGGTCGCCAATGGCGCGGAGATTCCGAGGAACTGCGGCAGCAGCTCACCGAACACCATCGAGAACAACGTCGCGATGACCAGCGCCAGGATCGCCGCGACCGAGTCCACCGTCGACCCGCTCAGTCCCACCGCCCGCAGCGGCGTCTCGAGCAGCACGCCCAGCGACGGCGTCGCGAGGAAGCCCAGGATCAGCGTGGTCAGGGTGATGCCGACCTGTGCCGCCGACAGCTGGGTCGAGAGGCGCTTCAGTGACCCGAGCACCACCTCGGCGCGCGGGTCCCCCGAGTCGATCGCCTTCTGCACCGTCGGCCGGTCGAGCGCGACCAGCGAGAACTCCGTGGCCACGAAGATGGCTGTGCCGATCGTCAACCCCACGCCGGTCAGGACCAGCAACCATTCGGTCATAGTGCGGACATCCTAAGGTCCGGCCCGCCTCCCGCCGACTCGCCGACCGCTGCGAGGTATGCCGCGTGGCCGGGAGCCGTGCTGACCAGCGAAGAGTCCCGAACGCGCCCGACGTGCCGACAACCCGGTTGACCCTCCCCCTACGGGAGTTGGCAGGATGAGCCCATGTCACTCAACCCGGGGGAACGATGACCACGACCACAGCGCCACCGACGAGGCCGACCGACGGCGCCCGCATCGAGGTGCGCAACCTCACGAAGCGGTTCGGCACCTTCACCGCCGTCGACAACCTGTCCTTCACCGTCGAGCCCGGCCGGATCACCGGCTTCCTCGGCCCCAACGGCGCCGGCAAGACGACCACGCTTCGCATGCTGCTCGGCCTGGTCAACCCCTCCAGCGGTGCGGCAACCATCGGCGGCCAGGACTACCACGACATCACCCAGCCGATGTCGGTCGTGGGATCGGCCCTGGAGGCCACCAACTTCCACCCCGGCCGCACCGGGCGTGACCACCTGCGCGTGCTCGCGGACACGGCTGGCGTCGGAGCCCCGCGGGTGGACGAGATGCTCGAGCTCGTCGGCATCCCGGCAGCCGCGCGCAAGCGGGCCGGGGGCTACTCGATGGGTATGCGCCAGCGGCTCGGACTCGCCGCGGCAATGCTGGGCGACCCCCAAGTGCTCATCCTCGACGAGCCCGCCAACGGCCTCGACCCCGAAGGCATCCGGTGGCTGCGCGGGTTCCTGCGTCACCTGTCCACCCAGGGCAAGACCATCCTCATCTCCAGCCACATGCTGCAGGAGGTCGAGCAGACCGTCGACGACGTGGTCATCATCTCCAACGGCCGGCTGGTCAAGCAGGGCGCGATGGCCGACCTGCACGGCGCCCCCCGCGCACTGGTCCGCACGACCGACCACGATGCCCTCGCCGGCGCCCTCCGGGTCGCCGACGTGACCAGCACGGTGGAGGGCGACGCCATCATGGTCGACACCAATGACCTCCGGCTCATCGGCGACGTGGCGCTGCGCGCCGGGCTGCCGATCTACGAGCTGCACCGCGCGATGACTGACCTGGAGGACGTCTTCTTCGAGCTCACCGAAGGCACCAACCGCAACCTCGGCGAGGGCGTCACCGGCGTCACCGGCGTCACCGGCGTCACCGGACAGGGTGCCGCGACCGAGCGAGACGCCATCGCCGGACAGGAAGGGGGCAACGAATGACCAACGCCATCAAGGCCGAGTTCCGCAAGTTCTTCACCACGCGGATGTGGTGGGGACTGGCCATCGCCATGTTCGTCGCCGGAGCCGGCCTCGCCGTGCTCTTCGGCTTCCTGTTCACCCAGCCGCAGAGCGCCGCCGACGCCGCCAGGGGCATTCCCACCGGCACCCCGGAGCAGATCGCCAACAGCGTCTACACGGGCGGACTCCAGGTCGGATACCTCCTGACCCTCGTCATCGGAATCATGCAGATCGGCAGCGAGTACCGCCACAAGACCATCACCAGCACTTTCCTCGGGACCCCGAAACGGGCCCGGGTCATGGGTGCCAAGGTCGTCGCGCTGCTCGGGATCGGCGCCATCTACGGGCTCATTTCCTTGGCCGGGTCGATCATCGCGGGGGCCATCGTGCTCAGCGCGCGCGGGTTCGAGGCCTTCCCCACAGCGGGTGTCTTCCGGACGCTGGCCCTGGGCCTCCTCGTCCTCGGCCTCTGGGCGCTCATCGGACTGGGCGCCGGCATCCTCATCCCGAACCAGGTCGCGGCCCTGCTGATCTCCGTGGGCGTGGCGTGGATCATCGAGCCGATCGCTGGCGTCCTGCTCGGGCTGTGGGACTGGGGCCACGACCACATCGTCCCGTACCTGCCGACCCAGGCGAGCGCAGCGATGGTGAACGGAGTGACCCAGGGGGGAGACAACGCCATCCAGCCGCTCTCCTGGTGGGCCGGTGCGCTCGTGCTGGCCGCTTACGCTGCCGTGCTGGCCGGCTTCGGCTCCTGGCGCACGGTCCGCAGCGACATCAGCTAGGCAGTTCGCCACACCAGACAGGCACGATCCTGGTATGCCGCGGGCCGGTTCCCACCACGGGAGCCGGCCCCGCGGCATACCCGGTGGTGGTCGGCGGCGGTCGCGGCCCGGGTCCCGGAAACCTCTTCCCCGCCGCAGCGCCGCCAAGCGTGCGGGGCTAGGCTGGGAGCACGTAATTGCCCCGTCATTGTCGACGCTATGAAAGAGGCGTATCCGCCGTGCCCGACCAGTTCCCGACCAACGACCCCCAGGCGGCCTTCGGGCCGAACGAGTGGCTCGTGGACGAGCTGTATGAGCAGTACAAGAACGACAAGAACTCCGTGGACAAGGCCTGGTGGTCCCTGTTCGAGGACTACCAGCCCAGCGACAGTGGTGCTGCGAACGGATCCGGGTCCAACGGGACCTCGACCCCGACCGCCGCCACCGCTCCGGCCCCTTCAACACCGGCCCCGGCACCAGCGTCCGCCAGGTCGGCCCCCGCACCCGCCCCGGCCGCCGCTCCTGCTGCTCCGGCCGCCGCTGCTGCGCCCGCCACCTCGGCGACCCCGGCCGCTTCGTCGCCTGCCGCCGTGCAGACGCAGGCCAGCACGACCGACAAGGCCGATGCCAAGAGCGACAAGGCGACGGCCACCAAGCCCGAGGACAAGGAAGCCGGCACCGGCGGCGACACCGCTGCCGCGAAGTCGGCACCCAAGCCTCGTGAGCCCGAGGCTCCCAAGGCGACAGAGGCCGTCAACCAGGACCAGGTCAAGCCACTGCGCGGTGCCAGCGCCCGCACGGTGACCAACATGGAGACGTCGCTGACGGTCCCCACCGCGACCAGTGTCCGCGCGGTCCCGGCCAAGCTGCTCATCGACAACCGCGTCGTCATCAACAACCACCTGCAGCGCTCCCGCGGCGGCAAGGTGTCGTTCACCCACCTCATCGGCTACGCCCTCGTCAAGGCGCTGGGTCACATGCCGGAGATGAACAACGGCTTCACCGAGGAGAACGGCAAGCCGGCGCTGGTCATCCCGGGCCACGTCAACCTCGGCCTCGCGATCGACATGGCCAAGCCGGACGGCACCCGCGCGCTCCTGGTCCCGTCCATCAAGTCGACCGAGACGATGGACTTCGCGCACTTCTGGACGGCCTACGAGGACGTCGTCCGCAAGGCGCGCGCCAACAAGCTCACCGTCGAGGACTTCCAGGGCACCACGCTGACCCTGACCAACCCCGGCACCATCGGCACCAACCACTCGGTCCCGCGGCTGATGGCCGGGCAGGGCGCGATCATCGGCGTCGGGGCGCTGGAGTACCCCGCCGAGTGGCAGGGCGCAGCCCAGGAGACGCTCAACCGCAACGCCGTCTCCAAGATCCTCACGCTCACCAGCACCTACGACCACCGGATCATCCAGGGCGCCCAGTCCGGTGACTTCCTACGGATCGTGCACCAGCTGCTGCTCGGCGAGAACGGCTTCTACGACGAGATCTTCGAGAGCCTGCGCCTCCCCTACGAGCCGGTGCGCTGGGTGCAGGACATCTCCACCCACCACGACGACGACGTCAACAAGACCGCGCGCGTCCAGGAGCTGATCCACGCCTACCGGGTGCGCGGTCACCTGATGGCCGACACCGACCCGCTCGAGTACCGCCAGCGTCGCCACCCCGACCTCGACGTCACCAGCCACGGGCTGACCCTCTGGGACCTCGAGCGAGACTTCGCGACCGGTGGCTTCGGCGGCGCGCCGATGCTGCGGCTGCGCAAGGTCCTCGGCATTCTGCGTGACTCCTACTGCCGCACCATCGGCACCGAGTACATGCACATCCAGGACCCGGAGCAGCGCCGCTGGCTGCAGGCCAAGATCGAGGTCGGCTACGCCAAGCCCGGCCCTGACGAACAGCTGCGGATCCTGCGTCGCCTCAACGCCGCCGAGGCGTTCGAGACGTTCCTGCAGACCAAGTTCGTCGGCCAGAAGCGGTTCAGCCTCGAGGGCGGCGAGTCGGTCATCGCGCTGCTCGACCGCATCCTGTGCCGCGCCGCCGCGGACTCGATGGACGAGGTCTGCATCGGTATGCCGCACCGCGGGCGCCTCAACGTGCTCGCCAACATCGCGGGCAAGTCCTACGGCCAGATCTTCCGCGAGTTCGAGGGCAAGCAGGACCCCAAGTCCGTGCAGGGTTCCGGCGACGTGAAGTACCACCTCGGCACCGAGGGCGAGTTCGTCGCCGAGGACGGCAGCAAGACCAAGGTCTACCTCGCCGCCAACCCCTCGCACCTCGAGGCGGTCAACCCGGTCCTCGAGGGCATCACCCGCGCCAAGCAGGACCGGCTCGACCTCGCGGGCGAGGACTTCACCGTGCTGCCGCTGCTGATGCACGGCGACGCGGCCTTCGCCGGACAGGGCGTCGTCGCCGAGACGCTCAACCTGTCGCAGCTGCGTGGCTACCGCACCGGCGGCACCATCCACGTCGTCATCAACAACCAGGTCGGCTTCACGACCTCGCCGAGCGCCTCCCGCTCGAGCACCTACTCCACCGACGTCGCCCGGATGATCCAGGCGCCGATCTTCCACGTGAACGGCGACGACCCCGAGGCCTGTGTCCGGGTGGCCGAGCTGGCCTACGAGTTCCGGCAGGAGTTCAACAAGGACGTCGTCATCGACATGGTGTGCTACCGCCGCCGTGGTCACAACGAGGGCGACGATCCCTCGATGACCCAGCCGCTCATGTACAACCTCATCGAGGCCAAGCGTTCGGTCCGCAAGCTCTACACCGAGTCGCTCATCGGTCGAGGCGACATCAGCCAGGAGGACGCCGAAGGAGCGCTGCGCGACTACCAGCAGCAGCTCGAGCGCGTCTTCGTCGAGACCAAGGCGGCCCTCAAGGAGGCCGCGGCCAGCAGCGACGAGGCCACCGACCGGACGCTGGCCGGCACCGACGCCGAGGGCCACTCCGGTCTCGAGCCGCCGACCGCGCAGGCCACCGACCAGGCCACCCGGTCTGCGGACCAGACCGCGATCTCGGCCGACCAGCTCCAACACATCGGCGACGCGTTCGTGAACCCCCCGCAGGGCTTCACCGTGCACCCCAAGCTGTTGCAGGCCATGGAGAAGCGCGCGCAGTCGACCCGCGACGGTGGCATCGACTGGGCCACCGGTGAGCTGATGGCCTTCGGGTCGCTGCTGATGGAGGGCACACCCGTGCGCCTCGCCGGCCAGGACAGCCGTCGCGGCACGTTCGTCCAGCGCCACGCGGTGCTGATCGACAAGCACACCGCCGAGGAATGGACGCCGCTGCTCTACCTCGGCGAGGGCCAGGCCCGGTTCTGGGTCTACGACTCGCTGCTGTCCGAGTTCGCGGCCATGGGCTTCGAGTACGGCTACTCGGTCGAGCGTCCCGACGCGCTGGTCCTGTGGGAGGCGCAGTTCGGCGACTTCCTCAACGGCGCCCAGACCATCATCGACGAGTTCATCAGCTCCTCGGAGCAGAAATGGGGCCAGCGCTCGTCCGTCGTGCTGCTGCTCCCCCACGGCTACGAGGGCCAGGGACCGGACCACTCCTCCGCCCGCATCGAGCGCTTCCTGCAGATGTGCGCCGAGGACAACATGACGGTGGCCTACCCGTCGACGCCGGCGAGCTACTTCCACCTGCTGCGTCGTCAGGCCTACGCCCGTCCGCGTCGCCCGCTCATCGTCTTCACGCCGAAGTCGATGCTGCGGCTCAAGGCGGCGAGCAGCATGCCGGCCGACTTCACCGAGGGCACCTTCCGTCCGGTGCTGCCCGACCGCGCCTCGTTCGACAACGCCGGTGTCACCCGGGTCCTGCTGGCCAGCGGTAAGGTCGTCTACGACCTCGAAGCGGCCCGCGAGAAGGCCGGCGACACGACCACCGCGATCGTGCGGGTCGAGCAGCTGGCTCCCCTGCCGGCCAAGGAGATCGCCGCCGAGCTCGCCAAGTACCCCAACGCCGACGTGGTGTGGGTGCAGGACGAGCCGAACAACCAGGGCGCCTGGCCGTTCATGGCGCTCAACCTGCCGCAGGCCCTCGCGGACCTCGGCGAGAGCCGCCAGCTGCGGGTCGTGTCGCGCAAGGCCTCGGCCTCGCCCGCCACCGGCTCCAGCAAGCGGCACGCCGAGCAGCAGGCCGAGCTCATCACGGGAGCCTTCAACCGCTAGACGCGCATCGAGATCCCAGCTTTCGGGCCGCAGGTCCTTCGCCGAGCCCGAGAGCTGGGATCTCAGCGCGCTGGGGCCGCGCCAGCACGAGTCAGACAGCGCACGGTATGCCGCGTGGCTGAGCCAGCCACGCGGCATACCCCCGTTAGCCTTGCCTCGTGTACTTCACGGATCGCGGCATCGAGGAGCTGGTCGCTCGCCGAGGGGAAGAAGAAGTCTCCTTCGAGTGGCTGGCCGACCAGCTGCGGACCTTCGTGGACCTGAATCCCGATTTCGAGACCCCTGTCGAGCGACTGGCCACCTGGCTGGCCCGCCTCGACGACGACGAGGACTGACGCGTGAGCGACCCCACCTTCACCCCGAGCGCCGAGTTCCAGGTTGCCTCCGACGGACCCCGGGACGTGGGCATCGTCTTCGTCGGCGCCTCGCTCGTGGCCGGTGTCGGTGACCCCAAGGGTCAGGGCTGGGTGTCCCGCGTGGTCGGTCGCACCCATAGCGCCGACCTCGAGGTGACCGCCTACAACCTCGGTGTCCGCGGCGACACGACCGCCGACGTGCTGGCCCGCTGGAAGTCCGAGTGCGCGCCGCGCTGGGCCGGGCGGGCCGAGAAGCGTCTGGTCATCTCGGTCGGCGGCAACGACGCGGCGAGCGGCGTGACGCTGGCCCGGCACCGCCTCAACCTGGCCAACATCCTCGACGACGCCGCGAGCGCGGGGATCGGCACGTTCGTGGTCAGCCCGCCGCCGGCCGACGACGAGGAGATCAACGCCAAGCTCGACGTCCTCGTCGAGGCCCAGGCCGACGTCTGTGCCCGGCGGGGTGTGCCGTTCGTCGACTGCTTCCGCCCCCTGCTCGGTCACGAGCAGTGGCAGAGCGACCTGGCGGCGAGCCGGATCGCGCACCACCCGGGGCAGGCGGGCTACGGACTCATCGCCTGGCTGGTGCTGCACAACGGCTGGTACGACTGGCTGCAGATCTCACCGAGCTGACGCGGACCGCCACCCGTGGACTTCCCTGGAGGAACGTCGACGGGTGGCGGTCCGACTCCTCAGAGGCCGATCACTCGCTGTGGCGTGGCGTAGAGCGTCGACGAACCGTCTCCGAGGTTGCCGTTCTGAGCCATGCCCCAGCACTGGATGGCCCCGGTGGCCAGTCTGGCGCAGGCCGTCAGGCCGCCCATCTGGACCTCGACCGCGTTCGTCAGACCCGAGACCGCCCGCGCCTTGGCGTGTCCTTGCACCGTGCCGTCGCCCAGCTGGCCGTTGCTACCTTCGCCCCAGCAGACCGCCGCGCCGGTGCTCAGCCGGGCGCACGTGGAGCTCCCGACCGCGGAGGCCTGGGTGGCGTTGGTGACGTTCAGCACCGACACGACACCGGTGTGGTCATTGGTGTCGCCGGCGCCGAGCTCGCCGCTGGCGTTGAGGCCCCAGCACCTGACCCCGCCGGCGGTGAGCACCGCGCAGGTGAAGCCACCACCAGCCGTCACGGAGGCCACGCCCGTCAGCCCGGGCACGGTCACGGGGGTGAGGACCGGTGTGTTCGACGGTGTCCCGTTCACCTGGCCGTTGGAGTTGTCACCCCAGCAGCGCACTCCACCCGACACGACCGCGCAGGTGTGTGACCCACCAGCCGCGACCGAGCTCGCTCCCGAGAGTCCACTCACCGCGACCGGGGTCCCGAACGAGTCGGTCGTGCCGTCCCCCAGCTCTCCGTAGTTGTTGTCGCCCCAGCAGGTGACGGCGCCGGCGGTGACCAGCGCACAGGCGTGGTAGTTCCCGAGGGAGAGGCCCTGGGCGCCGGTGACACCGGGCACGTCGGCCGGAGTCGGGCTCTGGTCGAACGCGCCGTCGCCCAGCTGGCCGCTGAACCCGTCACCCCAGCAGGCCACCGTGCCGGCCACCCGTCGGGCACAGCTGAACCCTTGACCGCTGGCCACCTGCGCCACTCCCGAGGTGAGGACGGTTGCCGCGACCGGCACGGGTTGCGGGTCCTGGACGGTGCCCTTGCCCAGCTGGCCGAAGTCGTTGCCGCCCCAGCACCTGACGGCCGCGGAGACCACCGCGCAGGTGTGGTCGTAGCCGGGAGCCACACTCGTGGCGCCGGAGGTGATCCCCGAGACCTGGACAGGCACCAGGGCTCCCAGGTCCCGGCCGTTCCCGATCTGGCCGGAGTTGTTGTCGCCCCAGCACCGGACCGAGCCGCCCGTCAGGATGGCGCAGACGTGGGAGTCACCCGCGGACAGTCCCCCGGTGACCGTCCCCGAGATCCCGGAGACGGTGACGGGCGTGACCGGCGTGGCCGGGGACGCGGTCGTGCCGTTGCCGAGCTGCCCCGAGTAGTTCTCGCCCCAGCAGCTGACCGTTGCCCCGGTCTGCGCGCAGGCGTAGAACGAGCCCAGGTCCACGGACGTCGCGCCGCTGATCCCCGCGACCTGCGTCGGCGTGGAGGTGAACGGGTAGTCACCCCAGCAGGACACGGCACCTGTCGTCAGCCGGGCACAGGTGGAGCTGCTCCCGGCCGTCACCTGGCTCGCACCCGACACGGTCGAGGTGACAGGGACCGCACTGCTGTTGGTCGTACCGTCCCCGAGCTCGCCGCTGCCGTTGTCGCCCCAGCAGCGCACGGTGCCCGCACTCACGGCGCACGTGTGGTTGGCACCTGCGCTGACCGAGGTGGCGCCCGTCAGGCCGGTCACCGCCGTCGGGACCTTGACCGCCGCCTGCGTTGCCGTGCCCGTTCCGACCTCGCCCGAGGCGTTGCTGCCCCAGCACGACACGGCACCGGTGCTCAACAGGGCGCACGCGTGGCTGTCGCCCGCGGTGACCCCGACTGCATTGGTGATCCCGGTGAACACGGGCACGCCAGCGCTGGTTGCCGAGCCGTTGCCCAGCTGGCCTGAGTAGTTGGCGCCCCAGCAGGCGACGCGGCCGTCCGCGAGCACCGCACAGGTGAACCCGCCTCCGGCTGCGACCCGGGTCGCGTTCGTCAGTCCGGAGACCTCGACGGGTGACGTCGCGGTGTCCTCGGCGAAGCCGTCGCCCAGCTCTCCGGAGTAGCCCGAGCCCCAGCATCGGACCTTCCCGCCGACGACCGCACAGCTGTGGGTGCCGCCAGCACTCACGGTGCTCGCCGAGGCCGGCGCACCCACGACCAGGTTGAGCGTCACGTTGGCCGTCGCGGCCGCCGAGTCGGTCACCTTGAGGCTCAGGCTCGTGCTGGCCGCCGCGGTCGGCGTTCCCGTGATCAGGCCCGACGGCGAGAGGGTGGTGCCCGCAGGCATCGTGCCCGTCGTCAGCGACCAGGTGTAAGGCGAGACGCCGCCAGCGGCGTAGAGGGCGGAGCTGTATGCCGCGCCGACGGCACCCACGGGCAGGCTGGTCGTGGTGATCACGAGCGGCGCCGGTGTGATGGTGATCGTGTAGGCCTTGCTGGCCTTCACCTGGCCGTCGTCGGTGACCGTGAGGGTGAACGAGTAGGTTCCCGTCTCCTGCGGGAAACCCTCGAAGTACGAGCAGCCGGCACCACCGCAGCCGAAGTCGTTGACCGCCAGTCCGGGCGGGGGCGTCCCCGCCGTCACGTTCCACTGGTAGGGCGTGAACCCACCGGTGGCAGCCAGCGCGGTGAGGTAGGACTTGCCGACCTGGCCGGCAGGCAGCGTCGCCGTCGTGACGCTGAGCGCAGCGCCCGCCGGGTGGATCACGACGGTGACGGCGTTCTTGTCACGCAGGCCGGTCCCGTCCGTGGCCATCGTTGCGAAGGTGAAGGTCCCAGCGGCCGTGGGCGTTCCGGACAGGGTCCCGGCCGAGTTAATGGTGAGCCCGGTCGGCAGGGTGCCGACCGCAGTGAAGGTGTACGGCGCAGTGGCCTCGAAGAACGAGGTTGAGAGTGTCGAGGTGTACGGCACACCGATCTCGCCATTGAGGAACGACATCACCCCGCTGAACTCGTTGACGTAGATGGTCATCGCCTTGCTCACCGTGGCACTGGTGGCGTCGGTCGCCCTGAAGGTCGCCGTCGCCTCGCCGAACACCGACGGCGCAGTCCCCGTGATCTGGCCGTTCGTGGCTAGCGTCAGCCCGGCGGGCAGCGCGCCACTGGTGATGCTCCAGGTGTAGGGCCCCGTCCCGCCCTGGGCGGAGAGGGTGGCGCTGTAGGTGTCCCCGACCAGGACCGAGGGGAGCGAGGTGGTGTTGATGGCCAGCGGGGCCGGCTTGATGACCAGGCTGTAGGCACGTGTCCCCGTCACGCCACCGCAGTTTCCCTGCAAGGTGAACGAGTAGGTCCCGGCGACGTTCGGGGCACCGGTCAGGAGGTAGTCACCGAAGCCACCGTCCGCAACCAGCGTCACCCCTGCCGGGAGGGCCCCGGCCGACACCGTGATGGTGCAGTTGTCGCTCGAGCCACCCGAGGCGAAGATCGACTGGCTGTAGTCCACCCCGACCGTGCCGTCCACGAGGGTCGACGGCGAGATGACGACCGGCGGCACGAGCACGGTCAGGCTGAGCGCCTTGGTGACCGTCGCCGGCGCCGCGGCGCTGTCCTTGACCTGGACGGTGAAGTTCGAGGTCCCGGCCGTGGTGGGCGTCCCGGTGATGGATCCGCCGCTGGTGAGGGTCAGGCCCGCGGGGAGGGTGCCTGCGCTGAGGGTCCAGGTGTAGGGAGGAACTCCTCCGGTCGCCGTGATCGGCTGGTCGTAGGCGGAGTTCCGCGGGGCGCTGGGCAGCGAGGTCGTCGTGATCGCCAGCGGTGGTGGGCTGATGACCACGCTCAGCTGCTGGCTGTCGGTGGTGCTGCCGGCCGTCACCTTGACCGTGAACGTGGACGTCCCGGGGGTGGTCGGGGTACCGGTCAGGGCTCCGCCGCTCGAGAGCGACAGGCCAGCAGGGAGGGAGCCCAGGGTCAGGGCCCACACGTAGGGCGGGACGCCACCCGTGGCGGCGAGGGTCTGGCTGTAGGCCGTGCCGACCGTGCCGCCCGGCAGGGTCGTGGTGGTGATGTTCACCGGCGGCGGAGCGGCGAGCGTGATGGAGAGCAGCTTGTCGGCCGTCTTCTTCGTCGGCGCTGAGTTGTCGGTAGCCCGCACCGTGAAGCTGGTCGTCCCCGCAGCACCGGTCGGCGTGCCCGTGATGGCGCCGGTCGCGGCAGTCAGCGTCAGTCCCGCAGGCAGCGCACCGCTCGCGAGGGTCCACGTGTAGGGCGCGGTGCCCCCGCTGGCCCCCAGGGTCTGGCTGTATGCCGTGCCGATGGTGCCGTTGGCCAGGGTCGTCGTCGTGACGACCGGCCCGGCGACACAGCCGGTCACGGTGATCGTGAGGGCCTTCTCCTTGACGCCGCCCTTGGCGTCGACGAGCTGGATCGTGAAGGGCGTGGAGGTGTTTGCGGTCGGCGTCCCCGAGATCGCGCCGGTGTTGGTCATGGTCAGGCCCGCGGGCAGGGTGGACGGAGACTTGAGGAACCAGCTGTCAGGGAAGAAGCTGCCGGTTCCGGCGAGCTGGGCCGAGTAGGCGGTGTTGCAGGTGGCGGCGGGGAGGCTGGTGGTCGTGATGGCCGTGGCCACGAACACGATGGTGACCGGGATGTCCTTGTCGGCCGTCGCGCCCAGGCTGTCGGTCACGCGCACCGGCAGGTAGCGGGGACCGTCCTGGTCAGGGGTCCCACCGACGACGCCGGCCGACGACAGGGTCAGGCCGGTGGCGACCGGCACGGCAGCAGTGGCCCGCTTCGCCCAGGTGTAGGGACCCGTCCCGCCAGCAGCGGCCAGGGTCGTCGCGGCGTAGGCCTTGGCGACGGTCCCCTGGGGGAGGCTGCTCGTGGTCACCGAGAGGGGGGCGTCGCCTGCCGCAAACCAGCCCGCGACATCGGCAATGAAGTTGATGCTGCCGGCATTGTTGAACAGCCGGACCGAGCCGTTGGACCCCACCTTGGCGATGACCAGGTTGGGACGGACCTCACCCTTGACGAGGTTCAGGTTGGAGGCGTTCGGCTTGGTCTCACCTGAGGGGAAGGCGGTCACGAAGGTGGTCGCCGTCGGCGCCACGCCGGTGACGTTGAGGACGACCGCACTGACACCGGTGGCAGGGATGCCGTGGCGGCCGGTGACCTTGACGTCCCGGAACAGACCCGCACCCACGGCGCCACCCTTGGCACCGACACCGTCGACCGTGACGCCGTTCGACCTGGTGTCGAGGAGGCGACCCGGCGTCAGCGGGGTGAAGGAGCTGCCCGTCGGGATCCACCCGGCCACATCGGCCAGCATGTGCATCGACCCGGTACCGATCGCGAAGGACACCTTGCCGCCGGTGCCGATCTTGGCAACGACGAGGTTGGGCTTGACCTCACCCTTCAGGAGGTTGAGGTTCGAGGTGCTGGGCTTGGTCGCCCCCGTCGGCCAGACCGTGGCGAAGGTGCCGGCCGTCGGCTGTACACCGGTGACGTTGAGGATCACCGCGGCGACGCCCGTCGACGGGATGCCGTAGCGGCCGGTGATCTGGAGCGACCGCTCGACGCCACCCGTCAGAGCTCCCGTCGCCTTGCCCTGCCCGTCGACCGTCGCGCCCGAGGCGCGGGTGTCCATCAGCCGACCAGGGGACAGCGCCGTGTAGCCGCCACCGGTCGGGAAGTAGCCGGCCACGTCCGCCAGGACGTGCACCGAGCCAGCCCCCGCGTAGACGTTCACCGACCCCCCGGTGCCCACCTTCACGACTACCAGGTTGGGTGACACCTCACCCGCGAGGACGTTGAGGTTGGACGTGTTCGGCACGCTTTGGCCTGCGGGGTACACGGACAGGAACGTGCTGGCGGTCGGGCTGACCGCAGTGACGTTCAGGACGACCGCGTCCACTCCGCTGGCGGGGACACCACCACGCCCCAGGACCAGGAAGGTCCTGGGGGTCTTCCCCACGATGGCCCCACCCTTGGCGCCGACGCCATCGACAGTGGCACCGTTCGCGCGGGTGTCCAGCAGTCGCGCCGGTGACAGTGGCTGGTAGCCAGCCGCCGTCACCGCCGCAGCCGCGGCTCGAGGTGCCCCCGCGGCATACGCCCCTGAAACGCCGACGAGGGGAGAGGCGACGAGCGCCACCACCCCCACGAGAGCACTGCCCACACGCGCGCGAATTCTCATGTCGTTCCCCTAGTCCCGCTGCACACCGGAGGTGGTTGGTCGCATCGTGGACCCATCACCCAGGGCGCGTACAGGGAACTCCCAGAAGATCACCCTTTTTGGTGAACGCGCAGGTCAGCGCTCTACGACATCGGGATGGCTACCGGTCGAGCGCGGTGTGCCGGAGCCCGTCGGGGTGGGTGCGACAACCCCGGCCGCGGCCGGGGTACGGTCTCACGATGGTTACGTCCGCAGAGCTGATCACCGACCTTCGTGCTGCCGCCAAGGGCACGCCGTATGCCGTGCGCGAGACCCCGAAGGGCTTCGACCTCACCATCGACGTCGCCGACGCCCAGTGGCTGACGATCTTCAAGGCTCACGGCCTCAAGAAGGTGTTCACCCACCAGGTCCGTCTCAACGAGGCGGACCAGTCGATGACCATCACCGACGTCAGCAACACGTTCTCGTGGAGCGGCGGGGGGTCGTCGCCGCGCCTGAACGTCTCGGGCTCCACCCAGCGCGGCCGGGTCTACGAGAAGTCGTTCCGCAAGGAGTTCGGCGTCGACCTCAAGACCGGCGAGGTCGGCCAGGTGGTCGACTACTCGTTCGACGCCACCGCCGGGCGCGACCTGATCCGCGACGTGGCCAAGGCCGATGGCTGGTCCGAGAAGATGGGCGGCACCCAGAAGGGAGCGGTCATCTTCGCCGGCGCGATCGTGGCAGTCCTCGCCGTCGCCGGCATCGTGTGGCTGGTCTCGTCCCTCCTCTAGCCGTGCTCGTCCGCGAGGGCGACAAGCGCCGTCAGGGTGTCGGCCGCGCTGCGGTCATGGGCCAGCCAGGGATTGATGATCTCTCGCATCTGGGCGTCGAGGTCAGGCTTCGGGGGCGTGCGGCGATCGTTGCCGTGGGGCTTCGGGCTCACGGCCTGGGGGTTGTGGGTCCACCTCGAGTCGATGACGTCGTCAGGCGACGAGGGGTACTTCTTCTCCATTCCCCCTTGATACGCCCCTGGCGGGGAGATCCCAAATCGACTTCAGGTGTGTCTCAGGAAGATGCGTCCTGGGCGAGGTCACTCATCTGTGTCGATGGTGAAGACGACCTTCCCGAACAGGTCCCCGGCCGCCATCTTCGCGAAGCCGTCACGGGCCTGCGCGAGCGGCAGCGTCGTGTCGATGACGGGTTCGATGCCCTGCTGCACCACGAACTGCGCGAGCCGTTCGAGCTCACCGCGTGTGCCCATGGTGGAGCCGACGACGCGCAGCTGCTTGAAGAAGATCTTGGTCAGCTCCGCCTTGCTCGGGGCATCCCCGGAGGTCGCGCCGGAGATGACGACGGTTCCACCCGGCTTGAGCGAGTTGACCGAGTGCGACCAGGTGGCAGCGCCCACCGTCTCCATGACCGCGTCGACCCGGTCGGGGAGCCGTTCTCCGCTCCCGAAGGCCTGGTCCGCGCCGATACCCAGGGCTCGCTGGCCCTTCTCCTCGTCCCGGCTGGTGACCCACATCCGGTAGCCGGCCGCCGCCCCGAGCTGGACCAGCGCGGTGGACACACCACCGCCGGCTCCCTGGACCAGCACGGTGGCGCCGGGCGTCAGCCCCGCGTTGGTGAACAACATCCGGTATGCCGTGAGCCAGGCCGTCGACAGGCAGGCAGCGTGCGTCCACGGCAGGTCCGCCGGCTTGGCGACCAGGTTCGACGTCGGGACGGCCACCTTCTGCGCCAAGGTCCCGTCGTGGAGCTCTGAGAGGAGAGTGCGGCGGGGGTCCAGAGTCTCGTCGCCACGCCATCCCTCGCTGGGCACGACGGCGTGGATGATGACGTCGTTGCCCTCCTCGTCGATGCCGGCACCGTCACAGCCGAGGATCATCGGCAAGCGGTCTGCGGCCAGCCCGACGCCCCGCAGCGACCAGACGTCATGGTGGTTCAGCCCGGCGGTCTTGAGGGTGACCGTGGTCCACCCCTCGCGCTGCCGGGGGTCGGGCCGCTCCCCGACCTCGAGACCGGACAGCGGGTCGTCGGCGGACTGGCGGGCGGCGTAGACAGCGAGCATGGCCCGACCCTAGCCGGAGTCTGCGCGCCCTCGCCGTGGCCGATGTCATACTCCGCACCATGGCGACGACCACGCTCCACCAGCAGGAGGCGGTGTTGTTGGCCCATGCCCTCGTCGCCCGGCTCGCGGACGACGCCGGGGCACGGATCCTTTTCATCAAGGGCCCGACGGCTGTCGCGCTCGGAGTCCGGCCGGACCGACCGTCGACCGACGTGGACGTGCTGGCTGACCGGGGCGGGTTCGACGCGCTGTGCGCTGCACTGGAAGGCTGCGGCTGGCAGCGACGAAACACCGGCACGGGGTTGCGGCGCGCAGCCGACCTGGCGTTCGAGCACTCCGCGCACTTCATCCACCCGGAGTGGCCGTGCGACCTCGACGTGCACTACTCCTTCCCCGGCTTCCTCGCGTCGGAGGCTGAGGTGTTCGAGGCACTGTGGGCGTCCCACACCACCGTCGAGATCGCCGGGCGCGCAGTGCCCAGCCCATCGGCATCGGGCCAGGCGCTCGTCGTCGCACTGCACGCCCTGAGGGACCCCGACAAAGCAACCAGCCAGCAGGATCTTGGCCACCTGGCGACTGCCCTGGGCCACCTCGACGAAGGACAGAAGCACGACCTGGTCGAGCTCGCCCTCGCAGCCGGCGCAGCTGACACCGCCCGGCCGCTCTTGCTCAGCGCCGGTGCTGACCTCCCAGCTCCGGCTGATTCGCGGCTGCTACACAGCTGGGAACTGCGTCAACGCTACGCCGAAGCTGCCGGGTCACTGTGGATCGAACAGCTCAGTCGTGCGACGTGGCGCGAGCGTCCCGGCGTGCTGATGCGTGCCGCCGTCCCACGTCGTGAGGAGCTCCTGAGCTCGCACCTGGTAGACAGCGCCTCGCGCAAAGACGTGGCGGTGCTGCACCTGAGACGGTGGCGACACGGCATCGCCACGCTGCCCCGTTCGATGTCCGTCGTCCGGGAGCTGCGCAGGTCATTCCGAGGCTGACTACGCCGCGCGCGCCTGCCACGCCCCTCACCTCCGCTGACCGCACCGCACCGCACCCGCAGGTCACCCGTGGACCCGTGGCGCTGAGGGCGGCCAGATCGGACGGAACAGGACGGCGGGGACATGCCTCGGCCCCCACCCGAGGGTGGGGTGTGGCGCAGGGTCATGGTCGAGGCGGCACTCCGTTGGCACCTCCCACAGCGCGGAACCGTTCGACGTGGGCGTCGTAAGAGTTGGGTGTGAGGTCCCAGACAACGTGCGGTCCATGCGGGCCGTCGACGACCAGGCCGCCGTATCGCTCGCGGTGGACGACCGTATGGTGCGTCCGACAGAGCAGGGCTGCGTTGTCGATGTCAGTCGGGCCATCGTCAACCCAGTGGACCAGGTGATGTCCGTCAGTCCACGTCTGCGGCTTCGAGCAGCCCGGAAACGTGCAGTGCCCGTCGCGCAGCCACAGGTGGCGGATCTGCGGCCGGGTGAACAGCCGCACGGCCTGTCCCTGCTCGAGCACCTCGCCGTGGCTGCCCAAGACTGCCGGGACGACCTGGGCGTCGCACGCCAGACGGCGCACTGTCTCGGCGGTCAGGTGGGACCCGTCAGGAAGGACGCCCGCGCCCCGACACCGTCCGGCCAGCACCTCCAGCGGCACCGTCACGGTCAACGTGGTCTTCGGCTGTCGTGGCTGTCCATCGGGTGCCGAGACCGCACGCCGAACCAGGTCGACCAAGGCGTCGGCGCGTCGGGCGGCAGGCGTCCGAGGATCGTGCTCGCCGGTTTCTGTCCGAACGGGTTTGGCCAGCGCGTCGATGGCTGAGTCGATGATCGCCGCAGCCTCGTCGTCCAGCAGGAGGGTGTAGCGGGAGAGCCCGCACGGCCCCGCGCCCTTGACCAGCGACTGGTGCGCACGTC
Source organism: Pedococcus bigeumensis (assembly GCF_006438965.1). Taxonomy (GTDB): domain Bacteria; phylum Actinomycetota; class Actinomycetes; order Actinomycetales; family Dermatophilaceae; genus Pedococcus; species Pedococcus bigeumensis_A. Next base: position 206,044 of record NZ_RCZM01000004.1, on the reverse strand, counting down.
GCACGTCGGCGTCGTGCTCGACCAACCGGTCGGGACGCAGGAGGTCGCCGGTGCGCCGCACCGCCGCGCCGAGGTCCCTCTCGCTGAAGCCGTCGGCACCACGTGCCGCGGCCAAGAGCGTCCCGGTGACGTCCTCGAGCTGGTCCGCGTCAGCCAGCCCGCGCACCCCCTCGTGGAAGCGGACCAGCTGGGCCGCCTTGCCCACCGGTAGCACGGATGCCGCGTCGTCCCGTCGTGCGTCGTCGCACCCGGACCCTTCTGACCCGCGGGCTGCGCCTGCCAGCCCGCTGCCGAGGCCTGCCCGCACCGCGTCGAGCACCGCCTCGAGCCGCGGCTCCCCCGACGCATCCGCGACGATCTGGGCGTCAAGCAGCATGCGCATCGGCACCAATGGCGCCTGCGAGTGCGCCCAGTCGACAGGCCCCCAGCCCTCGCCCGAACCCAAGCTGCGCTGGCGCGCCTCGGCCAGCACCGCCACCATCAGCGCCGACGTGGCGGTGGTCAGGTCGGCGATGGCTCGCAGGGACTCGGTCACCTCGGCGTCGGACAAGGCCCAGATGCGCTCAGGGGTCGAACCGCGCACCGCGGCCAACCCCAACTGCACGCCGCCCAGCACCGGGCGACCCGCAAGGGGCTGCTCTCCTGTGCTGTGTGGTGCGATCGCCATGGACCAACACTAGGGCCGACCACCGACACCTCGAGCCGCTTGTCCACAGGCCCAGATCCGTTGCCCCACAACGCGACTCGATGTTGTGACTACTGTGGCCGGCGGGGCCCGAGATCAGGCCCGACCGCTCGTCAGCCGGCGCTCACCTGGTTCCTGCGCAGGTCATTCCGAGGCTGACTCCGCCACCACGTCGGCCAGGGAGGCGGCGAGGCTCTCCTGCCAGGGCGGCAGTGGAGCGAGGCGCGCCATCCGCCAGGCGTCGTGGCCCAGGACGCTGTAGGCCGGCCGCGGAGCGGGAAGCGGGAACGCGTCGCTCGTCGTCGGCCGCACCCGCTCGGGGTCGTGCCCGAGGCCGCGGAAGATCTCCTGGGTCAGGCCGTACTTGGTCGTCTGCCCCTGGTTGGTCGCGTGCCACACACCGAAGGGTGCCGCGTCGTCGACGAGCCGCAGGATCGCCTGCGCGACGTCCATGGTCCAGGTCGGCTGACCGGTCTGGTCGGCGACCACGTCGAGGGTCTCGTGCCGGTCGGCCAGTCGCGCCATGGTCTTGACGAAGTTCGGCCCACCCGCGCCGTAGAGCCAGGCCGTCCGGACGATCCACGCCTGCGGACAGCGTGCCTGGACCGCCCACTCCCCCGCGGCCTTGCTCCGCCCATAGGCGGACAGCGGAGAGAGAGGTGCGTCCTCGGCATACGGCTCCGTGGCGTCGCCGGCGAAGACGTAGTCGGTGGAGAGGTGCACGAGGCGCGCTCCGGAGGTGCGGCACGCGTCGGCGACGTTGGCAGCGCCGATCGCGTTGACCGAAAACGCCTGTCCCTCATGGCTTTCCGCGTCGTCAACCGCGGTGTATGCCGCGCAGTTGACGACCACGTCGTGGCCGCGGACAGCATCACGGACGGCGTCCGCGTCGGTGATGTCCAGGTCGGCCCGGGTCAGTCCCGTGACGTCGTCCTCGGACACCCCGGCGAGCGCCAGGGTCACCTGGAGGTCGAGCCCGAGCATGCCGCCCGAACCCGTCACCAACCAGCGCGTCATCAGCGACCGAGTCGCTCGTAGCGTGCCTCGGCGACGACCTTGGCCGTGCGCCACCAGTCCTGGTTGTTCTCGTACCAGGCGATGGTGTCCGCGAGCCCAGACCTGACGTCGGGGTGCGCCGGGCGCCAGTCGGTCTCGGCCCGCAGCTTGGTCGCGTCGATCGCGTAGCGCAGGTCGTGTCCCGGACGGTCGGGCACGTGCTCGTACCAGTCGGCGGGCTTGCCCATCAGGTCGAGGATGAGGGCGATGACGTCACGGTTGTTCATCTCGCCGTCGGCGCCGATGAGGTAGGTCTCTCCCACCCGACCCTGCTCGACAATGGTGATGACCGCGTCGTTGTGGTCGTCGACGTGGATCCAGTCACGGACGTTGAGCCCCTCGCCGTAGAGCTTGGGCTTCACGCCGTCGATGATCCCCGTGATCTGGCGCGGGATGAGCTTTTCCGGGTGCTGACGCGGACCGTAGTTGTTCGAGCAGTTCGACAACGTCGCCTTGAGGCCGAACGACCGGATCCAGGCCCGGACCAGGAGGTCGGCACTGGCCTTGGACGCCGAGTAGGGGCTGGAGGGGTTGAGCGGGGTCGTCTCGGTGAACTTGGCGGGGTCGTCCAGCTCGAGGTCGCCATAGACCTCGTCGGTCGAGATGTGGTGGATCCGCTTGTCGTGCCGCCGCACCGCCTGGATCAGCTGGTAGGTGCCGATGATGTTGGTGTCGATGAAGGGCCACGGGTCGTCCAACGAGTTGTCGTTGTGGGAGTCGGCAGCAAAGTGGATGACAAGGTCGTGCGCAGCGACCAGCTCGTCCACCAGGTCGGCGTCCGTCACCGAGCCCTTGACGATGTCGACCTCCCCGACGACTGAGTCCAGGGAGGTGAGGTTCGCGGCATACGTCATCGAGTCGAGGACGGTGAGCCGCCAGTCGGGGCGGACCTGGCGGGCCCGGATGACGAAGTTCGAGCCGATGAATCCGGCAGCGCCGGTGACGAGGACCTTCATGGCGGCAAGGCTATCGCGGCGGCACCTCGCTCATGACCGGCGTCATCGCAGTAGGGTCGTGCTCCATGAAGGGCATCATCCTGGCCGGCGGCTCCGGCACGCGACTGCACCCGATCACGCTTGGCATCAGCAAGCAGCTGATGCCGGTCTATGACAAGCCGATGATCTACTACCCGCTGTCGACGCTGATGATGGCGGGCATCCGCGAGGTGCTGATCATCACCACGCCGGACGACCAGGGCCAGTTCCAGCGGCTCCTCGGGGACGGCTCGAAGTGGGGCATCGAGCTGACCTATGCCGCGCAGCCCAGCCCCGACGGGCTCGCCCAGGCGTTCATCATCGGCGACGACTTCATCGGCGACGACTCGGTCGGCCTCGTGCTGGGCGACAACATCTTCTACGGCACCGGGCTGGGCACCTCACTGCGGTCCAACACCGAGGTGAGCGGTGGCCACATCTTCGCCTACCACGTAACCGAGCCGTCGGCCTATGGCGTCGTCGAGTTCGCGGCGGACGGCCAGGTGCTGTCCATCGAGGAGAAGCCGGAGCAGCCCAAGTCCTCCTACGCAGTGCCCGGGCTGTACTTCTACGACAACGACGTCGTCCAGATCGCCCGCGACCTCAAGCCGAGCCCCCGGGGCGAGCTCGAGATCACCGGCATCAACGACGCCTACCTCCAGCGTGGCGACCTCTCGGTCACCGTCCTGCCGCGCGGCACGGCGTGGTTCGACACGGGCACGTTCGAAGGCCTCATGGACTCAGCGCATTTCGTCCATGTCGTCGAAGCCCGCCAGGGTCACAAGATCGGCTGCGTCGAGGAGGTTGCCTGGCGCAACGGCTGGCTCAGCGACGACGCGTTCGCCGCCCTTGCCGCATCCCTGGAGAAGAGTGGCTACGGCACCTACATGGCGGGACTGCTCAAAGAGAAGCGCGGAACGCTCTAGTGGAGATCCGTCCGCTCAAGATCGCCGACGCCTTCGAAATCACCCCGCGGCTGTTCCCCGACGACCGAGGCGTCTTCCTCGAGTCCTTTCGCGGCGACCTGCTGGCAGAGGCCATCGGACACCGTCCGCAGATCGTCCAGACCAATGTCTCGGTCTCGTCGCGTGGCACGGTGCGAGGGATCCACTTCGCCGACGTGCCTCCCTCGCAGGCGAAGTACATCACCGCGCTGACCGGCTCGCTGGTCGACTACATCATCGACATCCGGGTCGGCTCCCCCACGTTCGGCCAGTGGGACTCCGTGGTGCTTGACGCCGTGGACCGCCGCGCGGTCTACCTCCCCGAGGGGATGGGCCATGCGTTCGCCGCGCTCGAGGACAACACGACGGCCATGTACCTCGTGACCGCGCCCTACGCGCCGAGCCGGGAACACGGCATACACCCTCTCGACCCGGAGGTCGGGCTCACGCTGCCGGACGGGATGGAGGCGCCCCTGCTCTCCCCCAAGGACCAGGCTGCTCCCTCCCTCGCCGAGGCAAGGGAGCAGGGCCTGCTTCCGACGTATGCCGCCTGCCGCGAGTTCTACGCGTCCCTGAGCTGACCGGGGTGAGGACCCGCGGAAGTCCGATCCGCCGCTCCGCCGTTTGGTTGCAATTCACACCCAGCCGCCTCGGAATGGCCACTGACCTGCAGAATTGGCTCAATTCCATGCGTGTCCGAGAGGTCGTGGTGTCAGAGGTTTGACCCAAATGGCGTTAAACTCACGATCGTTTGGGCCGGCCAGCAACGGGAGGAGACCGGATGTCCGCCGTCCGTCGCGTACGCCGTGAGCGCGTGAACCGCTGGATGTGGGCCTTCGTCGACGCAGCCGTCTGGGTCGTCGCCGTCTTCATGGCCGCCTGGCTGAGGTACGACCTCCAACTGGCGCCGACCATCGCCCTCCCACTGGTGTGGTTCACCGTCGGCGCCGTGGTCGCCCACCTCGCCTTCGGCACCTTCTTCGGCCCCTACGCGGTCGGGCACGACCGCGGCTCGTTCGAGGAGACCTACGACGTGGGCCGCACGGTGCTGCTCACGACCCTGGTCCTCTTGACCCTGGTCTTCGGCCTGCACCTCGGGCCGGTCCCCCGTAGCGTGCCCTTCACCGCTCCGGCTTTCGCCATGCTCGGGATGTTCGCAGCCCGTTTCATCATCCGCACCATGCGCACCAGCAAGGCCGCGAACGCCCCTGAGGAACAGCGGGCGATCGTGTTCGGCGCAGGCGAGGCCGGCCGCCGCCTCACCCGGAGCCTGATCCGCGACGCCGGCAGTGGCTACCAGCCGGTCGCGCTCCTCGATGACGACCGCGCCAAGGCCCGGCTGCGCATCGAAGGCGTCAAGGTGCGGGGGTCGCGCGACGACATGGGCAAGATCGCGAGCAAGTACGACGCGCAGACCCTGGTCATCGCCTTGCCGCTGGCCGAGGCCAGCACCATCCGCGAGCTCACCGCGCTCGGCGAGGACGCCGGACTCAAGGTCCTCACCCTTCCCCCGGTCAAGGACATCATCGGCGGTCGACCGACGGCGGGCGACCTGCGCAACGTGGACGTCGCCGACCTGTTGGGCCGGCGTCCGGTCGAGCTCGACATGGCGGTCATCGCCGAGCAGATCGCCGGCAAGCGCATCCTGGTCACCGGCGCCGGCGGCTCGATCGGCTCGGAGCTGTGTCGCCAGATTGCCAGGTTCGGTCCGGCCAAGCTGTTCATGCTCGACCGCGACGAGTCCGGGCTGCAGTCGACCCAGCTGAGCCTGCACGGCAACGGCCTGCTCGACAGCGACGAGATCGTGCTGGCCGACATTCGTGATGTCGACACGATGAGCGAGGCTTTCGAGCGGGCTCGCCCCGACATCGTGTTCCACGCGGCAGCCCTCAAACACCTTCCGCTGCTCGAGTCGCACCCCCTCGAGGCGTGGAAGACCAACGTCCTCGGCACCCTGAACGTCCTCGAAGCCGCCTCCCGAGTCGGGGTGGGCACCTTCGTCAACATCTCCACGGACAAGGCTGCCAACCCGATCTGCGTCCTCGGCTACAGCAAGCGCCTGGCCGAGCGGATCACCGCGGACTTCTCCCACCGCTTCCCCGGTCGCTACGTGTCGGTGCGGTTCGGCAACGTGCTCGGTTCCCGGGGCTCAGTGGTGCACGCCTTCACGGCCCAGATCGAGCGCGGGGGCCCGATCACGGTCACGCACCCCGATGTCGAACGCTTCTTCATGTTGATCCCGGAAGCCTGCCAGCTGGTGCTGGAGGCCTCTTCCATCGGCCGCGACGGGGAGGTCATGGTCCTCGACATGGGCGAGCAGGTGAAGATCGTCGAGGTCGCCAAGACCCTCATCAGGATGTCCCGACGTCGCGACATCGACATCGTCTTCACCGGCCTACGTCCCGGCGAGAAGATGGGTGAGGAGCTCTTCTCCCCGTCGGAGGACCGCAAGCCCACCAGCCACCTCCTGGTTTCCAGCGTCGACGTGCCCTCCATCGGGAGATCCGACGTGCTGGCAGCCCGTCCGTCGAGCCATCAGCAGGCCGCGGACTGGATGCGTCGCGAGACCGTGGCGGCGTTGTCGGTCAGCGCCCTGAGTGGCGAATGACTCGGTGATCCTCGCTTTCGTTGCCCTGCTGGTGACGGGAGGTCTGGCACCCACGGTGAGCTCGCTGATGCGCCGGCTGGGGTGGCTCGACGTCCCCAACCACCGCTCATCGCACTCCGTGCCAGTACCTCGCGGTGGCGGTCTGGCATGCCTCGCGGGGGTGCTCGTGGCGTGGGTCGTCGGCGCGGTCGGCGACGTCGATGTCCCTTGGACGTCCGTCGCGGCCTGTGTCGCCCTGGCCCTGCTGGGTTTCGCGGATGACCGGTTGACTCTGCCCGCCGCACCGCGCCTCGCCGGTCAGTGCGTGGCCGGTTCGGTCATCGGGGCGGGTGTCGCTGGCTGGCCCGGCCTGCTGCTCGGCCTCGTCGTGACCGCGGCGGTCGTCAACGTCGTCAACTTCATGGACGGCATCAACGGCATCACGGCGCTCACCATGGCCGTGTGGGGCGTCGTGGCGTTCCTCGCAGGGCGGCACGAGGGTCTACCGGCCCTCTGGGTCCTGGGCGGCGTCACGGCAGGGGCTGCCCTCGGCTTCCTGCCCTGGAACGCCCCTGTAGCGCGGCTCTTCCTCGGCGACGTCGGCAGCTACCTCTTCGGCGGTTTGGTTGCCGCGGGCGTGCTGACGGCCTGGGCGCACGACGCCCGGCTTGCGCTCCTTGTCTGCGCCCCTCTCGTTCTGTACGGCCTGGACACTGCCTGGGCGCTCGTCCGGCGGGCTCGACGAGGGGAGAAGCTCACGGACGCCCACCGCGAGCACGTCTACCAACAGCTCACTTCCGTCGGCGGGCTGCCCCACCTCGCTGTCGCAGCGTTCACGGCGGCACTGTCGGCGGGGGTGGCGCTGGCCTGGTGGCGACTGCCGGTGGGGCTCGCGCTGGCGGCTACTGTGCTGGTCTGTGCCGTCTACCTCACCTCACCCCGCGCCGTCGGGCACGCGGCCCACACAAGGACTCGCTAGCCACATGACCTCCCCCCACACCTCGATGCCACCTGCCGTGGCAGCTGGCAAGCGGAGCCCGCGCAGGGTCGCCGTACTGGGCGCCTCGGGCTTCGTCGGCGGAGCAGTCGTGAAGGCCCTTGCGGACCAAGGCGACCTGGCCGTTCCGATCCGGGCCCCGAGGCTCAGCGTGCAGTCGTCGGACGTCTCTTTGGAAGTGGCCGCGCGCGATGACGTGGTCGCCCTCCTTGCGGCCGAGCTCAGCGGGTGCGACGCGGTCGTGAACGCCGCCGGGGTCCCTGACGCGTCCTCGACCGATGCGCTCGACCTGCTCGCCGCGAACGCGGTCCTCGTCGGGATGTGCGCCAAAGCGTGTTCAGTCGCGGGCGTCCCGCGGTTCGTCCAGGTCAGCAGCGCGGTGGTCCAGGGCAACGCGCCCACGCTGGACGAGAGTGATGCAGTCCTGGCCTTCTCGGCATACTCGAAGTCGAAGATCGCCGGTGAGGTGGTGGCGTCGCTTCACAACCCCGGCGAGCTCGTGATCTACCGTCCGCCGAGTGTCCACGCGCCAGACCGACGCATCACGGGCGCCCTCGCACGCATCGCCCGCAGCCCGCTGGCCAGTGTGGTGCAGCCTGTGGACTCCCCGACGCCGCAGGCCCTGCTCGACAACGTGGCAGCTGCAGTGGCCTACCTCACCCGAGAAGAAGCCCCGGTGGGCGTGGTGATCCATCCGTGGGAGGGCCTGACGACGCACAGCCTTTTGACCTATCTCGGCGCGCGTCGGATCCGCGTCCTACCGCGCGCGGTGGCCCGGACCGTCATCAGCGCGGTGCGGTTTGCCGGTCATGGGTACGCGCCCCTGGGGCCGCACGCTCGACGGTTGGAGATGCTGTGGTTCGGCCAAGCCCAGGCTCCGAGCGCCCTGACCGCCGCGGGCTGGACGCCGCCCGTCGGCCCCGAGGGATGGTCGGCTCTGGGCCAGGCGGTGCGTCGTCCCTCCGGCGCCGCTCGCCCACGGTTGTCGCCGCAGGCAAAGGTGGGCCGTCGGGCACGTGACGAGAGCTCGGTCGTGTATGCCGTGACGGTGCCTTCCGTGGCCTACTCGTTCCTTCGCGGCCAGTTGGCGTACCTGCGTGGCCGCGGCTGGGCCGTCACGTTGGCGTGTTCACCCGGCCGGGGCCTCGACGCCGTTCGCGAGCGTGAAGGTGTGGAGGTCGTCGAGCTGGCCACGGCGCGGGACATCGACGTCGCACGGGACCTGCGCGCGCTCGTGCAGTGGATCCTCCTGCTGCGTCGCGTGCGACCCATGGTCCTCAACGCCAGCACGCCCAAGGCGGCCCTCCTCGCCCTGCTCGCCGGGAGGCTGACGCGGGTACCGGTGCGGATCTACCTGGTCCGCGGACTGCGCCTGGAGTCCGAGTCCGGACTGCGGCGCAAGGTGCTCACCATGATGGAACGCATTTCGTCGTGGTCGGCCACCCATGTGGTTGCCGTCAGCCCGAGCCTGAGCGATGAGCTGTGCAAGCTGCGCCTCACCGCCGGACACGTCCCGATCGTCATCGCGAGCGGCAGCAGCAACGGCGTCGACTGCGAGCGGGTCGCCCGCGGTGTCGCAGCCGTCGACCGCCAGGCGCAGCGACGAAGCCTTGGCGTGGCCGATGACGCCTACGTCGTCGCCTTCGTCGGCCGGGTGAGACGGGACAAGGGAGTTCACGAGCTCTGCGCGGCCATGAGGCATCCCGAACTGTCCACCGCGGTGCTCGTCACCCAGGGGGACGTCGAGGACGATCAGGCCGAAGCCGCCCTGTCCACGCTGGGAGAGCGCCACATCCACCTGGGTTGGCGCGACGACATCTACGAGATCCTTGCGTTGGCCGACGTGCTGGCCCTCCCCACCCATCGGGAGGGCTTCCCGAACGTCGTGCTCGAGGCCGCGGCGGCCTCGCTGCCCGTGGTGACCACGACCGCAACCGGGGCCATCGACAGCGTCCAGGACGGGGTGACCGGGCTCGTGGTGCCGACCGGGGACGCCGAGGCCCTGGCGCAGGCCCTGAGCCGTCTGGCCCTGGACCCCACCGCCCGGCGCCGGATGGGCGCCCAGGCCGAGGTCCGTGCTCGACAGGAGTTCTCAGGAGAGGTCATCTGGGAGGCCCTCGAGGATCTCTACTGCCAGGCGGGGGCCACCAGGCCCCGCGGCGTGACGCCTGCCCTGCACGAGGCAGTCGACCGGTGAAGATCCGACATGTCATCAACAACCTCGACACGGGCGGCGCCGAACGCCTCGTCGTCGACCTGACCACGGCGCTGCGAGACCTCGGCCACGACGCCTCGATCGTCACCTTGGGTGCGAGCACGGCGGACAGCCCTCCATGGCTGGATGCCGTTGCCCGGGACCTGGTCACCCCGTTGCAGTTGCCCTTGCGGGACCCTCGCATCCGTGGCCGACTCGGCAGCGCCGTCCTCGGTGCTGACGTCGTGCACGCCCACCTCTTTCCCACGCTGTACTGGTCCGCAGTGACCCGACACCGGGCTGTGCACGTCTACACCGAGCACAGCACCAAAAACCGCCGGAGAGGGCGTACCGCCCTGCGCGCACCCGAAAGGTTCGCGTACCGCCGCCATGACCGCGTGGTCGCCATCAGCAAGGGCGTCGGTGAGGTGACCCGTCAGTACCTCGCCGACCTGGGCGTCAGGACTCCCGTCCAGGTCATCGACAACGGCATTGACCTGTCCCGCTTCCGCCCAGCATCGACTGCACACGAGACAGACGCCCGGAGCGCCGACGGGCGGCCGCTGCGACTGCTTGTCGTGGGAAGCCTCGACGAACGAAAGGACCCACTACGGGCGATTCGCCTGGTGCGCGGGCTCTCGGGGGTCCAGCTGACCCTCGTCGGGGACGGGCCCCTGCGCGCCGAGGTGGACCAGGACCTGCGCGATCACGCAGAGGAAGACCGCGTGCGCGTCCTGGGGATCCGATCTGACATCGCTGACCTCATGGCCCAGTCCGACGCCTTGTTGGTGACCTCGCGCCACGAGGGCTTCGGGCTCGCGGCCGCGGAGGCGATGGCCTGTGGCCTGCCCGTCCTTGCTCCCCGTCTGGACGGGCTGACCGACACCGTCGGCCTGGCTGGACTGCTGCACACGCCGGGCTCGGACGACGAGGCGAGGCGGGACATCACGCGGCTTCGCGACGACCCGGAGCTCCGACGACGCCTTGCCGGCGCAGCCCGCGCGGCGAGCGCAGTATTCGACATCCAGACGACAGCGAAGGCCCACGAGACGATGTACCAGTCCGCCCTCGGGGGTACGAAACCATGAGAACGGCAGGACGGGCCCTTGCGGTCATCCCCTCGCTGTCCGGGACTGTCGCCGGCCTCGAGCAGCTGACCGCCGACCTGCGCGTTGCCGGCTTCGAGCCCCTCGTCGTGGTGACCGGCAGCACTCTCGACCGAGCGCTGACAGGAACCGACATCCCGCACGTCTCGCCGCGAGCCAACCCCGGCTTCGGAGCCGCGGTCAGCGTGGGCGCGGCGCACCTCGACTGGGAGTGGTTGGCCATCGTCAACGACGATGTCGAGTTCGACGCCCAGCACCTGCACGAACACCTGGCACCGGTGTTGGCGGGCAGCGGGCAGGCACGCGTCCTGCACTACCTGGACCCGGTGTCCCCGAAACGGATCCCCACGGTGCGGGCGACCTTGGGTGAGGTGTCCCTGCTCGGGCCGGTGCTGGCTCGGCTCAGCCGTCGCTCGCGGCGAGCTGGTGGCGAGCCAGACCCACGCCACCAGTTCAGGCCGTTCAGCTTCGCTCTGGTGAGTCGTGGCCTCTGGGACGAGCTGGCCGGGTTCGACGACCGGATGCCCTACACGTTCGAAGATGCAGACTTCGGACACAGGGCTGCCCTCGCCGGCGCCTCGATCGTCTTCTCCGAGGGCACCTCCGTGCGCCACGACCGGTCATCGACAAGCGGCCGCTACCTCGCCGAAGTCCTGCCGGTGGCTGCCTGGTCTGCGTCCGGCTACCTCCAGACACTCGGGATGGCACCTCGACGAGCGCGCAGGCTGTGCGCCGCGGCGCTGGTCCTGCGACTGGTCATCATTCCGTTCTCGGGTTCACCCAACCGGCGGCACCTGATCGGGTCGTGGCGGGGTGCGAGGTCCCTGTGGCTCGGCCGTCAACCCGCTCTTCCGGCCTACGACAGCATCTGAGGGTCGATCATGCTCCCCTGGAAGCGACTCATGAGCTTCGGTGCGCTGCAGCTCTTCACTGCCGCTGCCCCGATCCTGGTCCTGCCGGTGGTCGTTCGCCTCATCGGGGTCGAGGGCTGGGTGGGTCTGTCCATTGGCTACGCGGTGGGGGCCGCGTGCGCGATAGCCGTCAACCTGGCCTGGACGATGGTCGGCCCGAGCAGGGTTGCGCACGTCTCGGAGCCGCAAGCCGCCGCCGTCTTCTGGGAGAGCCTTGTCACCCGGCTGGTGATGGCTGTCCCCATCTCTGCTGTCGGCGCGCTCGCATCGGTACTGCTCTCGCCACCCGGGCACCGGGTGCTGGCGGGGGCGATGTGCGTCTCCACGGCATCCAGTGGCCTCGCCTCGAACTGGTACTACATCGGTCGGGGTGAACCACGCGGCATCTTCAGCTACGAGGCCCTTCCCAAGCTGGTCGCCACCCTGCTCACGATCCCCGCGGTGGCAATCTCGCACCTCGCCCTGATCTACCCCGCTCTGATCTTCGCGTCATCCATCTGGGGTGCAGCAGTGTCAGCGAAGCGGATCCTCGCTCCCCATCGCGACGGGCTCAGGATGCCCAGCGGCTCGTGGCGGCGAATGCGCCACAACGCCGTGGTGGCGAGCTCGGCGGTGGTCGGGGCGGGCTACACCGGCTTGGCGGTGCCGATCAGCAAGCTCTCCGGCACCGCCCTCACCCAGGTAGCTGACTTCGCAGGCAGCCTGCGGATCCGCTCCATGGCCCAGATGGCGCCGGCCTCCAGCACGAGTGCTCTTCAGGGATGGGTGTCCGAGTCGCGTGGAGAGGGCGGTCCCTCTGCCCATCGCATGCGCTGGGCGCTCGCTGTCAACGGCGCCATCGGGCTGTTGACAGCCGCACTCGTCGCCATCCTCGCGCCCCTGCTCGATGGTGTCCTGTTCGGAACCTCGGCGCAGGTCTCGTTGCTGTTGGCGGTCCTGACGGGGGCCGCGTGCATCCCCTACGCGCTCAGCGCATCGCTGAGCTTCCACATCCTGGCTCCCCTCGGGGCCACCGGTTCGGTAGCCGCATCACGCGTCGCAGCCACCGTCGTGGGCGTGCCGATGTTGTTCTGGTTGGCACACCGCGACGGAGCGACGGGGGCGGCGGCTGCAGTCCTGGTCTCAGAGACCTTGGTCGTCGCGATGCAGGCTGTCTTCGCACGCAGGGCATGGGTCGCACGCCGCCAGCTGTCCCCAGCCGAGGTCCTCACGACGCCTCCGATGGAGCCAAACCCCTAGGTTCTGGAACCCTCAGGCCAGCAGCGGTGGTAACTGCTTGACCAGCTCAGCGGGCACCCCTGCGACTTGGGAGTGAGCGGCCACATCACGCGTCACGAGTGCACCAGCGGCGACCAGGGCACCTCGGCCGACTGTCACGCCGGGCAGGATCGTTGCTCCTGCCCCGATCCAGGCACCATCCTCGATCACCACGGGATGGCTAACATCCTGACCCGCTCGACGATCCCCGTCGCCCATCGCATGGGTGCCGGTGATGATGCTGACGTTCGGGCCGATCGACACGCGGGCACCGATTCGCACTGGGCCTGCGTTGTCGATGAAGGCGCCGTAGTTGATGAAGGTGCCGAGGCCGATCGAGACGTCACTCCCGCCGAAGAAGCACCTGGCGTTGATCGACGAACGGGCCACGTCCAGCCCGAGCAGCCGCATCGCGCGCCATCGCAGCCCTCGGGGCAGCACCACGGACCCGCACAGCCCGTTGAGCAGCACGTCCCTGGCCCAGATGCGCACCCAACGACTCTGCCACGCCGTGCCCCTCACGGGACGTCTTGCGTGGGGTGGTCGGCATCGGCCGGAAGGGGACGGGCGAGGGCGTAGGCGATGGCGGCCCACGCCACCAGCGCGCCGACGCCACCCTCGAAGAAGGGGTCCGACATGGAGATGGCGAGCGCCGCGACGATCGCACCGCCCGTGAGCGGGCTGCGACGCAGTCCCCGGTAGCTGTCGCGGAGGAGGACCACGATGTAGACGGCCCCGCAAGCCCCCGCAATCTGCAGGAAGGACAGGATCACGTTGTGGGCGTAGGAGACCTCGACGGTGAAGAGACCTGCGTCGCGCAGGGCCAGCCAGCCGGTCCCGATCAACGGGGAGGACACGAAGTCCTGCCAGGCGTACTTGAACAGGACGTAGCGGATGCTCAGGTTCTGGCTCGGGTCATACCCACCAGCCGACCGCGTCGCGATGATGAACTGCATGATGGGGAACGCCGCCGCAACGGCGATCACGCCGACAGTTCGCAGGAAGCTGCGGCCGACAGAGGTGTTGCCCACGTTCCACATCAGGACCAGCAGGCCGGCCGCAGCAGCGATGAGCGCTCCCCGCGAGAAGGTCAGCGCGGCTACCCCGATCCCCGCGATGGGCACTGCCAGGAGAACGGCGCGATAGCCCAGCTCGCGGATCCGCGACGCCAGCGTCAGGGACAGCACGACCGTGACTCCGGCGATGAAGTTCGACCCGCCCCACGAGAGCACCGCTGCCCGGTGAAAACCGGACGGGCTCCCCGCTGCGGCGAAGCGCGTGGCGAGCTGGACGACGGTGACGACGAGGCAGAAGGTCGCACCGAGGTCGACCCAGCCGACTCGCCTCGAGGACACTGCCCACACGGTGCCCACGGAGATTCCGCCGACGGTACCGACGACGAACATGGCGAAGGCGTATCCGCTCACCCCGCCGAGGCCGTGGGGGGTCTGAGCGACGAAGAGCAGGAAGACCAGGACGGCTGACATCGCGATGTTGCGGCGGAGCATCGGGTACTGCGGCAGATGCGGGATCAGAGCGCGCATCATCAGGTTCGCCGTCAACAGAATCATGGGAAGGGCGAAGTACGGGATGATCAGCCCGCGGCCCTGGACCTCGACCACCGTGCCGCCGAAAGGGATCAAGGCCAAGCAGAGTCCCGCCAGGAACGCATCCAGGTTCAGGCTCGATCGCGGTGCAGACGCCTCCGGCTTTCCCTCGTCCTGAACGCCGTTCCCGTGCCCGCGGAGCGGCTGGAGGGCGGCATGGCTCACGTTTGTGTCTCTCCAGCTGGCGAATGGAATCCCGCGCAGACTACCTCATTCGCCCTGACCGACTCGTCCGATCACTGCGCCCACACCTCTTACACTTGGGCCGGCTCCCCAACGTAAGGACTACCGATGTCGCCCGCGGCCGAACGCCTCGACCTGCGCCACAACAGCCTGAACGCCATCAGGCTGCTACTGGCAACTCTCGTCATGGTGTCCCACGCCTTTCCCATCTCCGGGCTGGCTCCGGAACCCCACCTCGGCGACATCAAGCTCGGCACGCTGGCTGTTGGAGGGTTCTTCACCATCAGTGGGTACCTCATCTCGCACAGCCGGCTGAACAGCAGCCTGATCAGCTATGCGTGGAGACGGTTCCTACGAATCTTCCCCGGCTACTGGGTCGCGCTGGCGTTCACCGCTTTCGTTGCGGCGTGGTTGGGCGGCACGGTCCGTGGCGGCTGGTCGGTATCGAACGCCACGACGTTCGTGCTCAGCTCGGCGGACATGGTCGGCGGCTCGTCGATCGACGATCGCACGCTCGCCGGTGCTCCGCTGACCGGCTCTTGGAACGGTTCGCTGTGGACGCTCAAGTGGGAGGTCCTCTGCTACATCGCGGTAGGGCTGGCTCTGGGGCTCGCGATCCTGTGGCGGCGCTCCTGGGTGTCGGTTGCTGCCTTCGTCGGAGCGACCGCCGTCACGCTCGGCGTCCACCTCGTCGGGCCTGCTGCCGGGCCGATCTACCAGGCGACCCTCCTGGTGCCCTACTTCGTGGCAGGCATGATGCTGCTCCGCCTCTCTGACCGGGTGCACCTCACCGGTAAGGGTGCCGTGGTTGCCGCGGTGGCGCTGCTCCTCGCGTGCCTGCTCCACGTCGGCGAACCTCTCGGTCCCCTGCCCTTGGCCTACTTGCTCCTGTATGCCGGCGCGGCGGCGCCCAAGGTGTTCCAGCGGGTGGGTGCGCCGCACGACTTCTCCTACGGCATGTACCTCTACGCGTTCCCCGTCCAGCAGCTGCTCATCCTGGCCGGGCTGAGGGATCTGGGCCTGGTCGGCTTCATCGTCGCTTCGATCCTCGCGACGACCCCGTTCGCGGTCGCGAGCTGGTTCGCGGTCGAGCGCCCGGCCATGATGGCCAAGCACCTCCCGGCCCGCTGGCGTCGTGGCGCCACCTCTGCCCCCGAGGCGCCCGATGCCAGGCCGGCACCCGTGGGCGCCCGCGAGGGCTGAGCGCAGCTCACCCCAAACCGATGTCGTCGAGAAGACGCTAGAGGCGGATGACCTCGGGGCTCTTGACCACACCACGGGTGTCGAGGAAGGACTTCGCCGCGCTCGCCAAGGCGTCGAGGTCGAACGCTGAGTGCGCCTGCAACAGGACGACGATGTCGGCGCCGTTGACCGCCGCGTCGACGTCGGTCTCACCCGTCAGCTCGACATCGGTGCCCTCGACGTGCCAGTTGCTGACGTACGGGTCGTGGTAGGAGACCTCGGCGCCCCACTCGAGCAGCCGCTTGGCCAAAGGATCTGCGGGGCTTTCCCGGCGGTCCGAGATGTTGGCCTTGTAGGTCACCCCCAGCAAGAGGACCTTGGCACCGTTGGCCGCGATGCGACGCTCGTTGAGGGCCTGCCACACGCGGTTGGCGACGTACAGGGGGGCTGCGGTGTTGATCTCCTCGGCCAGCTCAACCATGCGGAACGCGTAGCCGAGCTGGGCCTTCACGCGGTGGCTCAGGTATGACGGGTCGACGGGGATGCAGTGCCCCCCGACACCGGGACCGGGGCGAAAGGCCATGTAGCCGAACGGTTTCGTCGCAGCGCAGTCGATGGCGTCCCAGAGGTCGATGTCGAGCTCGTGCGAGAAGCGCACCATCTCGTTGACCAGGGCAATGTTCACGTGTCGGAAGGTGTTCTCGAGCAGCTTCGCCATCTCGGCCTCCTTCGCGCCCTTGGCCTCCACCACGGTGTCGATGAACTCGCGATAGAACTCGCTGGCGGCCTTGGTGCAGGCGGACGTCAGCCCTCCGACGACCTTGGGCGTGTTGCGCACGCCGAACTGCTCGTTGCCCGGGTCGATCCGCTCCGGTGAGAACGCGATGTTCACGTCGCGTCCTGCCTGCATGCCATCTCGCAGGATCAGCGGCGCGAAGACCTCTTCCGTCGTGCCCGGATAGGTCGTGGACTCGAGGATCACCAGGGCGCCCCGCTGCACGTGCTCGCCGATGGCCCTCGCGGCGCCCTCGACCGGGCCCAGGTCCGGTCCGCCGTCGCTGCTCAACGGGGTGGGAACACAGACCACGACGACATCGGCATCAGCGATCTCCACTGCGTCGGTCGACGCGGCGTAGCCCGCCGCCAGTCCTGCCTTCAGCTCATCGTCCGACACGTCGTCGATGTGCGACGTGCCTGCGTTGAGGGCCTCGACCACCGAGGCGTTCGTGTCGAGCCCGACGACAGCGAACCCCTTTTCGGCAGCGCGGAGCGCCATGGGCAGACCGACGTAGCCCTGTCCGACAACGACGAGTTTCCTGCTCATTGGGTCTCCTTGAACCATGCAACGGTGTCGGCCAGCCCCTGCTCGAGCGAGGTCGGTTCAACGGTGGGGAACAGCGATCGAAGCACCGTGTTGTCGGCCTGGGAGTGCTTGACGTCTCCCGGTCGCGGGTCACGATGAACCACGTCAGCGCTCAAGCCGGCGGCATCCTCGATCTTGCGCACGAGCTCGAGCAACGTGGTGTTGGTCCCAAACGCCAGGTTGACCGGCTCCGGGTGCGAGAGCTGCCGCTCGCAGGCATCGAGCAGCACCCTGCACACCGTCCCGACGTAGGTGAAGTCGCGCGAGTTGCTGCCGTCACCGTTGATGGGCAGGGCCGCACCGCGCATCAGCGCGTCGATGAACACCGGGATGACGGCGGCATACACGTGCCCGGCCATCTGACGGGGTCCGTAGACGTTGAAGAACCGGAAGGCCAGGGTCTGCATGCCGTACGACTGCTGGTAGGCCAACGGGTACTGCTCGGTCGCGAGCTTCGTCACGGCATACGGACTCATCGGACGCACCCACTCGCGCTCCGACTTGGGCAGCGCGGGGTTGAGGCCGTACACGGATGACGACGAGGCCACCACGACGTGGTTGACGCCGGCAGCCCGAGCAGCCTCCAGGACGCTGAGGGTGCCGGTCGCGTTGGCAGCGTGGGTGGCCACCGGATCCTTGATGCTGCGCGGGACGCTGCCGAGAGCGGCGAGGTGGACGACGGAGTCAACGTCCGAGACAGCGTCAGCCAGGCTGGCCGGATCGAGGATCGAGCCGCGCACGAAGCGGGCGTCGACACCGGCGAGGTTCTCCTCGTAGCCGGTGGACAAGTCGTCGATGACGGTCACCTGGTGCCCTGCCTCGAGAGCCAGTCTGGCGAGGTTGGAGCCGATGAACCCGGCGCCTCCGGTGATCAAGAGTCTCAACGAAGAATTCCCAGCATTTGGTATCGGATGCGGCACGGTAACTCCGGACACTGTAGTCGACCGCCATCGAGGGTCTGACGCCCGTCCTCGGCGCCTGCATCGCTGGTTATGGTGGGGCGGTGCCCAACTCGCGCAACGGTGTCGACGACCTCGGCCCCGGACGCAGGGGCGTGCGGCGCCGCGAGCTGCTGGCCGCAGTGGTCGCCTCCGCGTGGGCGGGCGCCTTCGCCTACCGGTACGTGGATCCGGGTGGGGAAGAGCCCAGGACGACCTCACCGACGGCACCTACGACCGCGACACCGGCCGGCGTCCCAGAGACGAGCAGCGTGAAGCTGGACGTCCGATCGTTCGGGGCAACGGGCGACGGCCGGACCGATGACACCGACGCCTTCCGCGCTGCCCTCGCGGCCGGTCTTCAGGTCCGTGTGCCCGCCGGCACCTATCGGGTCTCGCCGGGCCCCGAGGGTTCTGCCATCCCGATCACCCGCGCGTCCACTCGCCTGAGCCTTGAGGCAGGGGCCTCCATCCTGCTGGATCCGGGCGATCTGCCGGGTGCCTCGATCATCTCCGTGAGCGCCCCCGACGTGACGATCGAGGGCGGCACTCTCATCGGCGACCTCGCTGGGCCCCAGCTGCGCGACGGGGAGTGGGGTCACGGCATCGTCGTCAGCCGGGGCGGCGACCGCACGGTCCTGTCGAACGTTGCAGTGGTGCGCTGTTGGGGCGATGGCATCTACCTCGGCGGCGGCGTCCAGGACGTCGCCCTGCTCGAGTGCACGGCTGACGGGAACCGCCGCCAGGGACTGAGCATCGTGAGCGCAGTGCGACCCCTGGTCAGCGGTGGGCGGTACGTCAACACCGGCAAGTACGGCCGTGCCCTCCCTGGGGCGGGTATCGATGTCGAACCCAACCCGCTCAGGGGCGAGGCCGTGATCGACGCCACCATCAGGGACGTCGAGCTGTCCGGCAACACCGGTCCCGGACTGCTGGTGGTGGGGCTGGGTGGCCGTGCGGAGGTCGAGGTCGAGCGCAGCGTCATGGAGAAGAACGCCAGTCCGGGCGTGACGGTCCTGGGCCGCGGAGCGTCGCTCGCGATGAGCACATGCACGTCGCGCAGCAACCACACCGGCTACCTCGTGGAGGACACGGCGGGGCCGGTGCGGATCTCCGACTGCGTCGCGGAGCGGAATGCCGCTCAGGGGTACTTGCTCAAGGCGGCCGATACCGGTCTCATCGGCTGCACAGCGAGCGACAATGCCGGGTCCGGCGTCGAGGTGGCCGTGACCGCTCGCGCCACCTCACTCACCCGGTGCACGGTGGTGGGCAACTCAGTGAGCGGGACCCGCGTCGCCGAGGTCGAGGTCTGGGCACCCGCGACCCGGCTCGAGAAGCTCGTCGTCCGCGCCGGGTCGCCGGCGCGCGCGACGTTCGGCATCTCCCTGCGACCGTCCTCGGGTGGCACCCTGGTCATCGACACCGACCCGCCGGTCGGCTTCCCGCCCGGTCACGCGGTGAGCGACCTCCGCCCGGGCACAGCCAAGGGCTGAGTCGGGTCCCGCGACGGTGGCCGGTGAGAAGCCCCAGCACCCTGTCAGGGCATGCCACCGCGGGACTGCTGGAGTTGGGCCGCCTAGGCGGACTTCGTCGCGAGCAACCGCGGAAACGCGGTGTGCGGTGTGGCCACGCGGCGGACCGCGTCCTCGCCGAAAGCACCACGCAGCTCGGCCTCTGCGTCGGTGCCGGTGCGGACATCGACCACGACGACCCCGCCGGGGCGGAGCACGGCATGGACCTGGTCCAGGTAGGTCGACAACGGGTAGTGGAAGCCCCAGCTCATGATCGAGATGACCGCGTCCACGGGACGCTCGGCGGGGAAGGGCTGCCGGGCGATGTCAACCGTTTCGAGACGGGCCGGCGCGACGCCGTTCGCGGTGATGAACTCCACCGTCTGGGCAAGCGAGTTGTAGGCCGATGCCTCAGCCTCGAACCCGTAGTGCGGCCGATCGTCGAACTCGTCCTTGTCGAGCAGCACGAACGACAGCCCGGGCACAGCGCGGGCCAGTGCGAGGTCAGGACCACCCAGACCGCACCCGATGTCCATCACGACGCCGGTCTCGGGCAGCACCTGGGCAAGGCTTTCCGCCTCGCGCCGACACTCCTCGGCATACCGACCGGCGAGGTCGACCCGCCTCCGGGTGGAGGTGCGCGCCGCGACCCTCGCGTCATACCAACGCGTCAGCCCCGCCCGCTTCACCAACCCGACGAGGGTGCTCTGGTATCCGGTGCGCTGCAGCAGGAGGGCGTGCGCCTGGGACTGGGACAACTCGAACTCGGTCACGCCGACACCCTAGGCGGACATGGTGGCCGCGGCGCGACGAACGCACCCGCGGTCAACCGATGTCGCGTGGTCTGCATCCGTCAACTCAGTCGGGACACCGCGGCGGCGACCGCATCCGCGACACCGTCGGCGAACACGCTGGGCACGATCTCCTCCGGTGTCGGCTCGGGCACCAGTCCGGCGATGGCCGTGGCCGCGGCGAGCTTCATCGCCTCGGTGATCTGCGGCGCTCCCGAGTCCAGCGCACCGCGGAAGAGCCCGGGAAACGCCAGCACGTTGTTGATCTGGTTCGGGAAGTCCGAACGCCCGGTGGCAACGACCGCGGCATACCTCGAAGCCACGTCTGGGTGCACCTCGGGATCAGGGTTGGCGAGCGCGAAGATGATCGACGATGGTGCCATCCGCGCGATCTCGGCCTCGGGCACCTGACCGCCGGACACCCCGACGAAGACGTCCGCATCCACGAGGGCGTCGCCGAGCGAACCCGAGAGGCCGCGAGGGTTCGTCGTCGCGGCGAGGCGCCGCTTGTGGTCGACGAGGTCGGGGCGGGCCGGGGACACGATTCCCCGCGAGTCGCACACGACGATGTCGGCGACGCCGGCACGCGCCAGCAGCTTGGTCACCGCGACGCCGGCGGCACCGGCTCCAGAGACGACCACACGCAGTGACTCCAGGGTGCGACCGACCACCTTCGCGGCATTCAGCAGACCGGCCAGCACGACGATCGCGGTGCCGTGCTGGTCGTCGTGGAACACCGGGATGTCGAGCCGCTCCTGCAGCTGTCGCTCGATCTCGAAGCACCGGGGTGCCGAGATGTCCTCCAGGTTGATGCCGCCGTAGGTCGGCGCGATCCGCACGATCGCCTCGACGAGCTGGTCGACCGAACCTGTCTGCATGCACACCGGCACCGCGTCGACCCCGCCGAAGTGCTTGAACAGCACCGCTTTGCCCTCCATGACCGGCATTGCGGCGAGTGGACCGATGTCGCCGAGCCCGAGCACGGCAGTGCCGTCCGTGATGACGGCGACGGTGTTGCCGCGCGCCGTGTAGCGCGCGGCGAGCGACGGATCGGCGGCGATCGCCCGGGAGACGTCAGCCACGCCGGGTGTGTAGAGCAACGCCAGGTCGACACGGTCCCTGAGGGGTTGCGTGGCGTGTACCCCGAGCTTGCCGCCCTCGTGCGCCCGGAAGACCGGGTCGGACGGGTCGAACAACGACATCGACGGGTTCGCAGACATGGACGATTCACCTCAAGGGAGAGACAGAAAATGCGTGGGGCACACCGCGCACGGATCGATCCGCGCGGTCCAACGACAGCCGGGTGTGGCCTCTCAAACGCAGCACGCGGGGGTTACCCGCGGGTACAGCGTGGCACACGGGCGCGCCTAAAGCCACGGTCGTGACGCGAGTGTGACCCGCGTCGCGTCCGCCTCGAGCATCGGACGGAGGTCGGCCGGCCTTCTGCGACCATGGAATCCCATGCCTCGCACCGACCCGACGACTCCGCCCCCCGGCACCACCGGGTCGGCCCCCGTCAGTCGGCTCCGTGCCCTCGATGGCCTCCGCGGAGTCGCGGCCGTCGTGGTCCTCCTGCACCACGCCTTCCTCACCGTCCCTGTGCTGGCCCGGCCCTACTACGTCACCGAGGCCGCGGATCGCGACTCACCCCTTGTCTGGGCGCTCATCCACACGCCGCTGCACCTGGCCTGGGCCGGGACCGAGGCGGTCTACATCTTCTTCGTGCTCAGCGGGCTGGTGCTCGCCCTCCCCGTCCTCCGATCGGCGTCGTTCTCCTGGCTCGAGTACTTCCCCCGGAGGGCGGCCCGGCTGTACCTCCCGGTGGCCGCCGCGGTGCTGTGGGGGCTGCTCCTGGTATGGCTGGTGCCGCGCGACAACACGGCCTCCCGCGGCCTGTGGATGCGAGCCCGACCGAACCTGCCGTCGTGGTCGGGCGTGGGACACGACCTCACCCTGCTGGGTGGCGAGTCGCACCTCA
Organism: Pedococcus bigeumensis; assembly: GCF_006438965.1. Classification (GTDB taxonomy): domain Bacteria; phylum Actinomycetota; class Actinomycetes; order Actinomycetales; family Dermatophilaceae; genus Pedococcus; species Pedococcus bigeumensis_A. The sequence continues at coordinate 183,780 of NZ_RCZM01000004.1, read as the reverse complement.
TCAGCCCCTTCTGGTCGCTGCAGTGGGAGCTCTGGTTCAGCCTGCTCCTGCCGCTCTATGTGCTCGGCGTGGTCCTGGTGCGTCGCCTCCCGTTGTGGGTGCCGGTCGCTGGGCTGGTGGCCATGGTCACCGCGGGCGTTTTCTTCAACAGCAAGGCGTTGGTCCACCTGCCGATGTTTGCCATCGGCGCGGTCATCGCGAGCCGTCTGCCCGAGCTGACCCAGCGTGCCGCTTCCATCCGTCCTCGCGGATGGGCCGTGGCCGGGGTCGGCGCCACTGTCCTCGTCACCGCGCACTGGTGGCTGCTGGCGCTGACCACGAACATCACCGTCCTCCGCTTCGGCACACCGCTCGCCCTGCTCGGAGCCACCGGCTACGTCCTCACGGTCGCGCTGTGTCCTCAGGTGCAGCGGTGGCTCGAGACCACTCCGATCCAGTGGCTGGGAATGATCTCCTTCAGCCTCTACCTCGTCCACGAGCCGATCGTCGTCGCGCTCGCCTTCCTCCTGGGGCCCGGCTCGGGTCCGCTGCTGGTGGCCCTGGCCGTCCCGATCTCGCTGCTGGCCGGCTGGCTCTTCTACCGGGTCATCGAGCTGCCGGCGCACCATGCCTCGCGACGCTTCGGCCGCTGGGTCGCCCAGAACCTGCGCAGCGCGTCGACCTTCCACCGCCCCACCCAGCCGGATGCGGTGCCCTGAGCACCGACCCTTGAGCACCCTCGCCTGAGCCCCTCGCAGGACACGCCTCGCAGCAGGTGGCTCGACCGCGATGACGCTGGGTGGGGCGAGTCGCCTCGACTGTCTCGGTTTCGAGACGGATTCGGAATCTGGGATCTACCGCAACCCCGGTCCCATGCTGGCAGGATGCGGATAACCCGTGGTGGACCCGTCAATGTGTCCCAAACACACGGCATACGTGGAAGGAACCTCACCGCATGACGCACCGCCTTCGCCCCACCACCCTCCTGATCGCGGGGCTGGCCACCGCTGGACTTGCACTGTCCGCCTGCGGCTCCGACTCGCTGACGAAGACCACGAGCAGCGGCAGCTCCTCCTCTTCGACCAGCGCCGCCGTGGACCAGGCCCTCGTGGCCAAGCTGCCGGCCAAGATCAAGAGCGCAGGCAAGATCGTCGTCGGCACCGACGCCACCTACCAGCCCAACGAGTACCTCGACACCGACGGCAAGACCGTGATCGGCATGGACGTCGACCTCTTCGACGCCGTCATGGCCAAGTTCGGCGTCAAGACCGAGTGGCAGCCCACGGGCTTCGACTCCATCATCCTCGGGGTCAGCAGCGGCAAGTACGACGTCGGTGTGTCCTCCTTCAGCGTCAACGCGGACCGGATGAAGGAAGTGACCATGGTCTCCTACTTCAAGGCCGGCACCCAGTGGGTCGTGCAGAAGGGCAACCCGAAGAAGGTCGACTCGGAGAACGCGTGCGGGCTCAAGGTCGCGGTCCAGAAGGGCACCGTCCAGGTCGACGACCTCACCGCGCGCAGCGCCAAGTGCACCGGCGCGGGCAAACCGGCGATCACCCAGCTGGTCGACCCGGATCAGGCCAAGGTCACCGCGATGATCCAGTCCGGCAAGGCTGACGCCATGGCGGTCGACCTCCCGCCGGCCATCGCGGCGGTGCAGCTGACCAATGGTTCGGTCGAGCTCCTCGGTCAGCAGTACGACTCGGCCCCTTACGGCTTCGTGCTCCCCAAGGACCAGACGGATTTCGGCCAGGCCATCGTCGACGCGCTCAAGTCGATGGAGCAGGACGGGAGCTACAAGAAGATCCTCGACAAGTGGAAGGCCGAGGGCGGCTCGATCAGTGACTTCGCGGTGAACCCGTCGGTCGGCTGACGTCATGACCCCCCAGGCAGAGGACCGGCCGGGCCTGATCAACGCCCGGCCGGTCCGGCACCCCGGACGATGGGTGGCCGTCGTGGTCATCGCCGTCCTGGTGGCGATGATGATCAGCTCGTTCGTCACGAACGACAAGTGGAACTGGAGCTACACGTTCCAGATCATGGTCCAGAAGCCCGTCATCCAGGGCGTCTACGTGGGGACGATCCTCGGCACCGTCATCGCCATGGCGGTGGGCATCGTGCTCGGGATCATCCTGGCCATCATGCGGATGTCGAACAACTTCGTGCTGCGCGGGGTCTCCTTCGCCTACACGGCGTTCTTCCGGTCGATCCCCCGCTACGTCCTGCTGTCCCTGTTCGCCGTCGGCATCGGCTACCTGTACAACACCTTCCAGATCGGCGTGCCCTTCACGTCCATCCACTTCTTCACCCTCGACTACCAGGCCTACTCGAGCACCGTGTGGATCGGGGGCCTGGCCCTCGGCCTGTCCGAGGCCGCCTACATGGCTGAGATCGCCCGCGCCGGCATCCTGTCGGTGGACAAGGGCCAGGCGGAGGCCGCCCAGGCGATCGGGATGTCGCCGGGCAAGACCATGCGGCGGATCGTCCTGCCGCAGGCGATGCGGGTCATCGTCCCGCCGACCGGCAACGAGACGATCGCCATGGTCAAGGACACCTCGCTGTTCATCGCGGCGCAGATCACCCTGGAGCTCTACTACCAGGCAACCCTGTTCGGCTCGCGGACCTTCCAGGTCATGTCCGGCCTGATGGCGGCGACCCTGTGGTACCTCATCCTCTGCTCGGTCCTCATGGTCGGCCAGAGCTACCTCGAGAAGTACTTCGGGCGAGGTTTCGGCGCGCCCAGTGCCAAGGCCCAGCAGAAGCTCCAACAAGTTGCGGCGGACCACTGATGAGCACGACACAGCACTCCGGCGAACCGCTCGTCCACGCCGTCAACGTGACCAAGTCGTTCCACGGCAACCAGGTGCTCAAGGGCATCGACATGGACGTCCACCCCGGCGAGGTGGTCTGCCTGCTCGGGCCTTCCGGCTCGGGCAAGACGACGTTCCTGCGCTGCATCAACCAGCTCGAGTCGATCGATGGCGGGCGCATCTGGGTCGACGGTGACCTGATGGGCTATGCGGACCGAGGGGGCACCCTGCACCACCTCACCGACAAGCAGATCGCCGCCCAGCGACGCGAGATCGGCATGGTGTTCCAGCGGTTCAACCTGTTCCCGCACAAGACCGCCCTCGAGAACATCATGGAAGCCCCGATCCAGGTCAAGGGCGAGAAGAAGGCGGCCGTGCGGGAGCGCGCCCTTGCCCTCCTCGAGCAGGTCGGCCTCAAGGACAAGCCAAGCGCCTACCCCGCCCAGCTGTCCGGTGGTCAGCAGCAGCGGGTCGCCATCGCTCGGGCACTCGCGATGGAGCCCAAGCTGATGCTCTTCGACGAGCCCACCTCGGCGCTCGACCCCGAGCTCGTGGGCGAGGTCCTCAAGGTGATGCGCCAGCTCGCCAAGGACGGCATGACGATGATCGTCGTGACCCACGAGATGAGCTTCGCCCGCGAGGTCGCCGACCGGGTCGTCTTCATGGACGGCGGCGTCGTCGTGGAACAGGGTCCGCCGAACGAGGTCATCTCCAACCCGCAGCACGCGCGGACGAAGTCCTTCCTCAGCCGCATGCGCCAGGAAGAGCAGGAGCACGTCGAGCACCTCCTGGAGGCCGCGCAGCGCAAGGAGCCGGATCTTCTCGCGGATGTCGAAGGCGGCCAGACCGCGGCGGGCCCGCGCGACTGATGGCGGACCCGTTCGGCTGCCGGCTGTCGTGGACGCCAGGACGTGCGGCGGGGACCTGGACCTGAGATGGGGCTGAGACGTGGCGCTGAGACCCGGATGCGCAGGAAGCCCCGGGTGGGCATGATGGCCCCAGGACACGACGAGTCGGAGGCTGCGTGACGGTGATCGGTGTGGTGCGAGTGCGAGGGCGCTCCATGGAGCCGACCCTGCACACCGGAGACCGACTCCTCGTCCTGCGAGGGGCCCCACCACGCGTTGGCCGCCTCGCGATCGTGCGTCTCCCCGACGACTCCGACGGGGTCCGGCGCCCTCTCGCCATCAAGCGCGTGACGATGCGTGACCCGGCCGACCCCACCCGCTACTGGGTAGAGAGCGACAACCAGACCGCCCCCGGCGTCACCGACTCCTGGACCCACGGCATCGGGTCCCTCGCCCGCGAACAGATCCGTGCGCTCGTCCTCTTCCGCCTGCCTGCAAGCTACCCCGGGCGCCGCCTCGCCCGTCGGGTGCTCCGCCGCTTCACCCGCTGACCCGACCCAGCACCTGCTGGCGGTGCGTGGGAAGGCCGCTCACGCGGCATACCTAGCAGCTTGTGCAATTGCACGGATAAGTGCCGTGCGCGGCCGTACCATGTCCTCTGGTAGGCGGCGCTGCCCTTCGCGCGCCCACCCGGCCTCACACCGTCCAGGGGGATCACGAAGATGAGTCGACTCGGTGTTGCCGTGATGACTGCGGCGGCGCTCGTCCTGTGCCTTGGCGCCGCGGCGACCACACCCGCCGCCGCCGCCGCCGCGGCTGTGGGTGCGCCATACAACGCCTTCACGGTCAACCAGACGACAAGTGTCCCCGTCGTGCTGGACTCGACGACCACGACGTCGATGGAGGCGGGCAACTCGTGGGGAGACGACCTGCGCCTCACGGCCACGCTCGCCGACGGGACCCGCATGGCCGTCTCGGCCCTCCCTCCCGTTGGGCAGCGCTTCACCCCGGGCACGTACGCCGTGGGCAACGGCATCGACAGCACCCACGCCGCAGCATCGGTCGACGGCCCTACCTACACCTGCAGCACCACAGGAGGAGTCCTGACGGTGCTGGAGGTCGGGCGATCCGACGAGGGCCGAATCACCTCCTTCGCGGGGGACTTCGACCAGAGCTGCGACTACGGGGTCGGGCGCCAGTCGGGCCAGATCCGGTGGAACAGTGCAGTCGGATACGCCGGCTTCCGGGGCGCGCGGGCGCAGTTCCCGGCGCAGCCCATCCTGGAGGGGCCGGGCACGCCCATCACGCTCAGCGTGACGGCCCTGGGTACACACCCCCTGTCTCCCACGAGCGCCCACATCAGTGGGGACTCGCTCGGGTCCTTCGCCATCAAGGTCGACACCTGCGCCGGACGCACCCTCCAGACGGGCGACAGCTGCACCATCTCGGTCGCCATGACACCCATGGCCTTCGGGCCGATCAGCGCCAGCCTCGAGCTCAGCACGGCTGACGGCGTGACCACGTACCTGCCACTGGACGGCACCGGGGAGGCTTCCTCCAGGGGGACCCTCCACCCGGTCGAGGCCCAGCGAGTCCTGGACACCCGTCGCGGCACGGGAGGGCGCCTCGGCCCGCTGGGAGCAGGCCAGACGATGACCCTCGCCGTGGGCGGAGTCGGCGGTATCCCCCCGACCAACGTGGCGGGGGTGGTGCTCAACATGACGGTCACGCAACCCAGCGCCAGCGGCTATCTCACCGTCTACCCCGCAGACCGGCCCCGCGCGGTGGTGTCGAGCCTGAACTTCCAACCAGGAAAGACCGTGGCCAACCTCGTGACCGTTCCCGTGTCGGCGGACGGAAAGGTGAAGATCACCAACTCCTCCGGGTCGACCCACGTCATCGCAGACCTCCTCGGCTTCTACACCAGCTCCAGCGCCCTCGCAGCGTCGGTCGGGACGGGCAGCCAGTACCAGACCCTCACCCCCCGGCGGATCTTCGACAGCAGACAGTTCCAGCCCCTGCACCCGCAGGAGGTGCTGCGAATCGACGTGGACTGGTTCCACCCCGAGCTCAACGCAGCCGTCACGGGGATCGTGGTCAACCTCACAGCCACCAGCCCCGACGCGCCTGGGTACCTGACGGTGTGGGATGGGGCGGGCAGGGTGCCCGCGACCTCCACCCTGAACTTCGCGTCGCGCGAAACCGTGGCCAACCTCGCCGTCGTCCGCCTCTCCAGGGGGGCGAACGGCGTGCCGATGATCGGCATCGCCAACTCCTCTGGCGCGTATGTGCACGTCCTGGTGGACCTGGTCGGCGTCTACGAGCAGTCCGGGGGCACTGGCCTGCGCTATCGAGGGGTGTCACCGCGGCGCATCGTGGACACGCGCAGTGGCCTCGGCGGGGTGAGCCCGGCCCTTCCATCCCAGGGCACCCGGAGCTTCACGGCGCCGGCCACGACAATGACACAGGACACCGTGGCACTCATAGGCAACCTCACTGCGGCGAAGCCGACGGCGTCCACCTACCTCACGGCTTGGTCGACCGGCACTTCGCGACCAGACGTCAGCACGCTCAACGCGGGTGCCGGGACGATCGTTGCGAACGCTGTGATGGCGCCGCTGGGCAGCGACGCCCGCTTCAACCTGTACAACAACCGGGGCAGCACACCGACCTTGGTCGACGTCATGGGAACGATGGAGTTCTACCCACCTCGTTCGGCAGGGAGCACCGCGGCCTCGCAGCAGCTCCACACCTACGACTGGACTCCGTGGTTGGTGACACCCCGACGCCTGTAGCCGCGCCGCGAACTGCGCAGCCGGCATACCTGCCCGTATAACGGTCACCCACCGGGGGTGTCGTGCGACCCACTGACCTGCGGGGTAGGGTCGAAGACGCACGAGAATTTCCACCTCGCAGAAGGGATTCGCATGCTCTCCCGCATTTTCCGCACCACTGAGGTCAGCGCCCACTGCGACCTGCCCTGTGGTGTCTACGACCCCGCCCAGGCGCGCATCGAGGCCGAGTCGATCAAGGCGATCATCGCCAAGGTCGCCGACAACGACGACCCCGACTTCCGCACCCGTGCGGTCCTCATCAAGGAGCAGCGCTCCGAGCTGGTCAAGCACCACCTGTGGGTGCTGTGGACCGACTACTTCAAGGCTCCGCACTTCGAGAAGTACCCCCAGCTGCACACCCTCTTCAACGAGGCCACCAAGCTGGCCGGGGCTTCCGGCACCAAGGGCGAGTTCGACGCCGGCAAGGCCGACGAGCTGCTCGCCAAGATCGCCGAGATCGACACCATCTTCAAGGAGACCAAGGCCGCCTGAGCCGAAGTCCCCAGGTCAACGCCCGTCCCGCACTCGCGGGGCGGGCGTCGTCTGTTGCCCTGCTGTGCAAACTCTTTCGGGCGTAGACTGGGCGGTTGTTTGGCGGCCCGAGCGTGGCCCCTGACTGCTTTGCCCGATGCGCACCATCCGTCCAGAGTCGGGCCGCGCTGCGTGGGGGCTGTGAACGGGCGATACGACGCCGATGGCCGCACCTCTTGGCGTCTGCACCCGATTCCGGATCCACGACACCCCGGATCCGCGAAGGGGGCGGTGGGGGCCCGCAGGTCATGGCGGGTCCAGTTCGGCTTGATCCAGGTTGTCACTCGGCACCAAAGGTGAAGCCTGTGAAACGACCTACTCTGCTCGCCATCGGGACGGCGAGTCTTCTCTGCTTGGCCCCCATGTCGCCCGTGGTGGCATCACCACATCTGCAGCTGCCGGCGTCAGCGTCAGCGTCAGCCTCCTCCTCGGCCAGCGCGTCCTCGGTGTACCACGAGCCCCTCTGTCAGAGTCGCTCCTCCCTGTGTGCGGACGTCGCCGACAACCCTTCCGATGAGTACGTCGGTCACGACGAGCCGTCGGTCTTGTTCAAGTCCGGCGTGGCGGGATCTGGCAACGACATCACGTACACCGTCACCCTCCCCCGGGACCCGAAGTCCCAGCCCACAGCCTCAGGAGCGACCGGCTCCACCTGGAACTTCCAGCTGCGGCCGACGTTCTGGTTCGGCCTGACGCTGTGCGACACCGAGTCAGCCCCGGAGTACACCAAGACCTGCCTGGCGGACTCCGACAGCAACGACCTCGTGGGCACCAACCCCGCCGCCCCTGACTACATCGGCAAGCACCCCGGCAACGCCTACATGGAGCTGCAGTTCTACGGCCCTGGCTACGTGCCACAGTTCGAGGGTTTCGGGTGCACCGCAACGCAGTACTGCGCCGCCATGACCATCGACAGCCTCAACCAGGACCAGAACACCGGCGTGGCCAACACGGCTGCCTGCGACAACTACCTCCTCGGTGGCATAGAGCCCATCAACTGGGCCTACATCACCCGTGACGGTCGCCCCCAGGCGCCAGCCAACCCGCTGTTCACCGGCACCTTCGACAACCCGAATCTCACTGCCGTGACACCGGATCCGGCCAAGGACCTCTTCATGAACCCCGGCGACCGGATCCGGATCCACATGCATGACACCAGCGCTGGGCTGCGCATCGACCTCGCCGACCTCACCACCGGTCACGACGGCTCGATGACCGCGTCAGTGGCCAACGGCTTCGGCCACATCCTGTACACACCGACCTCGACCACCTGCCAGGCGGAGCCGTACGCCTTCCACCCGGAGTACTCCACGGGCAACCCGCGGGGCAACACCTGGTCGGCGCACACCTACAACGTGGCGATGTCCGATGAGATCGGCCACTTCGAGAACTGCCTGACCATCGGCGCCGACTTCAACTGCACCCAGCCGGGCAGCCAGGATGCCAACGGGTTGGACGAGGACGACGACAACAACTTCTGCGTCCCGGCCGAGGACTCCCTCCTGGTCAAGATCAACGGCTGCTTCTCCGGCGACGAGGACTTCGACGGGCAGTCCTACCGCAAGGACTGGCCCGGCACGTTCGCCAACGTCGCGCTCGACCGCGCCCTGCACCCATCACCGGCCCGGTTCAGCAGCCCGTTGGCCAACGGGTCGACGAACTACTCCAAGGTCGCCTTCGAGACCGACCTGCCGCGTATCGAGGCCGCAGACTCACAGGACAACCCGCCGTTCTGCAACCGCACGACGGGCGCGGACTGTGTGAACCCGCCACACGGGGCACAGTTCTACCCGATCTTCACGACCGCCAACGTCCGGGGGTCATGTCTGTGGCAGGAGGGCGGACGGTTCATCCCCGGCACGACGAGGACCTTCGGAGGCACCTCGACCACCGAGTACGGACCGCTGCTGAAGACGGTCTACCCGACAGTCGGCTTCACCACGGTCACCCGCTACAACAACTTCAACAGCGGGGACCTCAGCAACCCCTGCCGGGCAGTGCGCTCAGGTCGCTGACCCACTCGGACCCACCACGGGGCCGGCCTCGGCTGAGGTCGGCCCCCAGAGCCCTGCGAGGGCGCAGTCGGGCGCGCGGTCCGGCGGCGCGGGCGGGGTCGACTTCACCGCAAGGCGACTTCGCAGAGGATGGAGCCACTCGGCATACCGCTGCGGTGTCGGGAGAGGCTCCGTGGTCTGCGAAGTCGACGCGGGGTGGCCTGTCCACACCCAGTTCACCGTGACGACCGATGTCCACAGCACGTGGGCTCCGTCCAGGCCCCGACGCCTGGTTGAGGGCACGCTCTAGCCATGACGGACGTGCTGGTGGCTCGCGCCCTGGCTCGCGGCGGTGTGCTGTCGATGGCCGACATCAAACACGCAGGGCTGCGCAGCCGCGACATCATTCGACTGGTCGACGACGGCACGGTCATCCGGGTTGCGCCCCGCGCCTACGTGCTGGGCACCTCCATGGCTGAGGCGGCGACCCCTGAAGAGCGCCACAAGCTGTCGGCCATGGCGCGGGTGCTCTCGTTCGGCGACCGGGTCGCCGCCAGCCATCACTCCGCGCTGGCGCTGCACGGCCTACCGTTCTGGAGGGTCCCCGACGACGAGTTCCACGTCGCGCGGACGACAGGTCGCAGTTCGCGGCGACGCGGAGACCTCCTCCTGCACGAGTCCTATCCGAGTGAGTGTGGGGACCTCACCGTCCTGATCCGCTCCCCCGCCACCGGCATCACAGCAGTGTCCGTCGCTCTGGCTGTCATCGGCACCGCGATGGTCGACGGTGAGGAGGCCGGGGTCGTCGCGGCGGATGCCGCCTTGCATCGTGAGCTGATGACCGCACAGGAATGCAGCGCGTGGCTGGAGGCGCTGACCCGTCGCCCCGGTCTGGCCACCGCGCGCCGAGTCCTCGAGCTCGCCGAACCCCTGACCGAGTCCGTCGGCGAGTCTCGGACGCGGCTGTTGCTGCACGCCATGCCCGGGCTGCCTGCCGTCACTCCCCAACACCCGTTCGTGGACGACGCCGGGCACGAGTGGGCGCGAGCCGACTTCCTGGTCGGGGAGCGACTGGTCGTGGAGTTCGACGGCCGCACCAAGTACCGGGCGGCCGAGGGGTCGAACACAGCCGAGGTCGAGGACATCGTCTGGCGGGAGAAGCGGCGTGAGGACCGGATACGGCAGGACGGTGGTGGCAAGGTGGTGGTGCGCCTCATCTGGGCCGACCTCGACAACGGGGGCCGGGCGCGCCCCATGGTGCGCGCCGGTCTGCGGCAGGTCGAGGATCTCCCTCGAACCGCGTGATGGTGACTTCGCAGAGGTTGGGGCCACACGGCGTACCGCTGCGGTCTGCGCAGTGGCCCTGAAGACTGCGAAGTCGGGGTGTCGTTACCGATGTGACGCCTGTGGGATCCCACAGTTACTGGCGAGTCGGGCATACCGTACATCGCGGGCTGCTCATCGGCAGTCGCTCCTTCTGCACGCGGAGGTCCGAAGGTGAGTACCGACAACGCTGTCGACCACGACACCGTCCCCCCGGCCAACAAGGGACTGCTGGCCATTGCCGGCGTCCTGCTGGCCATCCCCATGATCGCCCTCGCCTGGGTGAGCAGCTACGCCAAGAAGGACCCCGAGCTCTGGGGCTTCCCCTTCTTCATCTGGTACCAGTTCCTCTGGGTCTTCCTGTGCTCGGCGCTGACCTACACCGCATACAAGCTGGTCCTCAAGGCCCGTCCCCACCGCCCGATGCCGGGCCATGCCGACACGGACAACGACAAGGAGGCCGGCCGATGACCGCCCTCGCGCCCACCGCGGCCAACACCGGCGTCAACGGCGTCGCGCTCACCGTTCTCATCGTGCTGTTCGCCCTAGTCACGGGCATCGGCTTCTATGCCAGCCGCTGGCGCAAGGCCGACAGCATGGAGTCCCTCGACGAGTGGGGTCTGGGTGGCAGACGGTTCGGCACCTGGGTGACCTGGTTCCTCCTCGGAGGCGACCTCTACACGGCATACACCTTTGTCGCGGTGCCGGCGGCGATGTTCGCCCTCGGCTCGGTCAGCGGCTTCTTCGCCGTGCCCTACACGATCGTGCTCTACCCGATCATCTTCATCTTCATGTCGCGGCTCTGGTCGGTCAGCCACCGACACGGCTACGTCACCCCCGCGGACTTCGTCAAGGGTCGCTACGGCTCGCGCGGGCTCTCCCTCGCGGTGGCCATCACCGGCATCCTCGCGACGATGCCCTACATCGCGCTCCAGCTGGTCGGCATCCAGGCAGTGCTCGAGGTGGCCGGCGTCGGTGGCAGCAACGCGCTCGCCAAGGACCTGCCGCTGTTCATCGCGTTCGCGCTGCTGGCGGCCTACACCTACTCCAGCGGCCTGCGCGCACCTGCGATGATCGCGTTCGTCAAGGACGCGCTGATCTACCTCGTCATCATCGTCGCGGTCATCTACCTGCCCACCAAGGTCGGCGGCTGGGACCACGTCTTCAGCGCCGCCGAGGCCAAGATGGCCAAGCCGAGCGTCGCCAACCCGGCCAAGCCCACCGGCGCGTTCATCCCGAACAGCCAGCAGTACTGGGCCTATGCGACGCTCGCGTTCGGCTCGGCCCTCGCCCTGTTCATGTACCCGCACTCGATCACGGCGACCCTGTCGAGCTCGAGCCGCAACACGATCCGCCGCAACGCCTCGATCCTGCCGGCGTACTCGTTCGTGCTCGGTCTGCTGGCCCTGCTCGGCTGGGTGGCCATCGCGGCCGGCACCAAGCCGATCGGCCTCGACGGCAAGCCGAACGCGCAGCTGGTCATCCCCCAGCTGTTCGAGGACATGTTCCCGAGCTGGTTCGCCGGTGTGGCCTTCGCGGCCGTGGCGATCGGAGCACTCGTCCCGGCAGCCATCATGTCGATCGCGGCAGCCAACACCTTCACCCGCAACATCTACCGCGACTGGATCAAACCCGATGCGACGCACGCTCAGGAGGCCAAGGTCGGCAAGCTGGTCTCGTTGCTGGTCAAGGCTTTCGCGCTCGTCTTCGTCCTCACCCTGGACAAGCAGAACGCGATCAACTTCCAGCTCCTCGGCGGCATCTGGATCCTGCAGACGCTCCCGGCGATCGTCTTCGGGCTCTACACCCGCTGGTTCCACCGCTGGGCGCTCCTCGGCGGCTGGGCGGTCGGCATGGTGTACGGCACGATCGCGGCCTACAACGTCATCAACCCGACCACCAAGGGCCACTTCGGCGGCTCCCTGGCGCTGATCCCGATGCTGGGCAAGATGGGCTACATCGCGATGACGGCCTTCGTGATCAACCTGCTCATCGCCATCATCGCCACGCTCATCCTGAGTGCCCTCAAGGTCGACCCCGGCAAGGACGACACGATCAAGGGCGACTACTTCGCCGACGCCGGCGACCCCCGCGTCGAGAAGAACCTCGGCATGGACGCACACCTCACCACCGGTACGCCATAGCGGTTGGTACGTAGCTCACCGCATCGGGCGGTGCCGGGACCGGTTCGCCACGGTCTCGACGCCGCCCGATTCGCTTGCCCCTCAACGACTCCACGCGCCATGACGCCCCGCGCGCAACAACAGTCCAGGTATGCCGGGTGGTCAGGAACCGCTCGGTGCCGAACGTCGTCGTCGTTCGAGAACCCGGGTGAGCGAGTCGACGACCCGCGGGTCGTACTCATAGCCCAGCCCGAGGTGGATCCGCTCCATCGCCCGGCGGTTGTCCCCGCCCGGGTCCTGGAGGTCGTCGTAGGCGTTGGCCACCTTGATGATGCGGCTGGACATCGGCAGGTTCTGGCCGAACTCGCGGACCTGCCGGTAGGGAGTCGTCTGGGCCTCGAGAATCTCCGCGACGTTGTCCAGCACACCCGTGGTGCGGACGATCTCGGCCCCGTCGTGCGCGATGCGCTGCTGGTCGGCCGGAGCCGCCATGACGGTGGCCCCCCGAGGGATGGGTTCACGGAGGGCGACCTGACCCAGGTCGTGCAGCAGCGCGGCATACTCCAGGTCGGTGAGCTCGCGCTGGCCCATGCCCATGTCGCGCCCGACTGCGACAGCGATGTCGGCGACGCGCTCCGCATGCTGGGTGCGGGTGTAGCCGGCCCGGTCGGTCAGCGACGACAAAGCCCCGATGGTCTGCCGGTACGTCGTGCGGATCGTCGCGTAGCGCTGGACGGCGAAGTACGTGAGCACAAGGGGGAACAGGAACAGTGGCAAGGCGGCGACACCGACGGCGAAGTCGGCCAGGGCGATCAGTGCCCCAGACGTGACCAGCGCGGTGGCCAGACCCCCGCTGGAACGGACTTCGTCGACGATCGACCGCAGCAAGGGCGCGTGGTCGCGCCCGGCTCGCACTGCGGCCTCGAGCGTGAGGTCGACCAGCATGGCCAGGGTGCCCACGGTCAGCATGAGGACCGCGACGAGCCACCGGTCGCCCGGCCACCTGTCCTGCCACTCGATCAGGGTGCGCCCGCCGAAATCCACCGACCGGTAGACCACCGCCGCGGTGGCGGCGGCGAGCAGGCGGGCGGCCGTGCCCCCCCAATGTGCGGACCCGGTGGCGAGCCGGAGGAGCAGCAGCCCGAGTGCCATCCCGATCGAGATGGTCGCCACCACGACGCTTGCGTCCACCGGGCGGCCGTCCGTCGAGGTGAGCGCCGTGAACGAGAGTCCGAGGGCGGCAGCTGTCGACATGGGGGCCGTAGCCCGGCCGGTCAGGATGGTGAGGCGCGCCGTCTCGCCCAGGGCGATAGCCACGAGGAAGAGCACCAGCTCGAGGGCGACGTCGCCGGTCAACCCGGTGGCCCCGCCGCGCGACATCCACAGGGATCCGAGGACGCAGGCCGCACTGAGGACCCCGATTGGCCCCCGGAGATCGATGCGCCGCAGCCGCTCTCGCATCAGCGCACCTCTTCCCCAGCGTGGTGCAGCGTGGCGGCGCGCCCGGTGATGCGGGTGTGGAGGCGCTCGGTGAAGGCGATGTGGTCGGAGACCTGGGGCTCGTCGTGGTCGAGCGCGACACCGGCGGAGGCCAGCTCGTCGGGGGTGCGGGCGGTCACGGTCCACTCATGGCGCAGCAGCGCCTTGACGAGCACCTCGACGACCTGGGGGTCGAGCTGGGTGCCGGACTGGCCACGGACGACGGCCATCGCGGCGTCAACGGTCAGGGCCGGCCGGTAGGACCGGGCGGAGGTCAGGCACTCGAACGCGTCGGCGACGGCGATGATCCGCGCGGCCAGCGGGATGGCCTCGCCGGCCAACCCGTCGGGGTAGCCGCGACCGTCGTACCGCTCGTGGTGGTGGGCGATGCCGTCCACCGAACCGGAGAGGAAGTCGACGTCCTTGACGAGCTCGACCCCGGCGAGCGCGTGCCCGGCCATCGTGACGAGTTCGTCATCGGTGTGCGGCTGTCGCGACCCCAGCAGGCGGGTGGGCATCGCCACCTTGCCGACGTCGTGCAGCATCCCAGCGGTCCGGGTGTCGTCGATCTCCTTGTGGCCCAGCAGCATGGCCTCAGCCATCCACTCACAGAGCTGGGCCACCCGCTCGCTGTGGCCGGCGTTGTGCGGTTCCTTGGTCTCCACGGCCGTGACCAGCGCCCGGAGAGTGCGCTCGTGGGAGCGCAGCTCCTCGCCGTACTGGACGAAGGCCCAGCGGGCGACGAAAAGAGGTGCGAGCACGAGTAGCGCGCTGAACGCACCCACCCGCGCAGGGATCCAGAGGACGACGAAGAGGAAGCCGATGACGCCGTAGCCGACGTAGGCCACCCCGGTGACGCTGAGCAGCCGCCAGACCTGGGTTCGCATGGGCACGCCGTTGGCCACGCGCATCACGAAGGCCAGGAGCACGGCGTTGGCGATGCACTGACACACATCTGCAGCGATGAGGGGCAGCCCGACACGGACGATGATCTCGCCCGCACCCTCGAGCTGACGCAGGTCGGGCGCGCCGTCCACCCATCGGTAGACCAGGCCACCGATTGCTGCGACGGAGGCGAGCATGGCCACGTTGAAGGCGGTGACCCGGGCCGGGACGCGACGGCTGAACAACACCGGAATGGCGGTGGCAATCCCCACCAAGGCGGCTCCAACGGGGCCAACGATGACCGCGGAGGCAAGGATGATGATGCTGGAGAACGAGAAGCTCACGCGTGAGCCGACATCGTTCTCACGAACGAGCCAACTCATCACGCCGAGGACGACAAACACGAGGAGGGCAACCAGGTCCTGGGGAGGTCCTGCAAGCTGCCAGCCGGCGGCGACAGAGGCAGCCGCAACGAGCCACACCGGCACCAGGTAGTTGAGCATGTGCCAGTTGGAGCGCCTTGCGGTCGACTGCTCGGCGGGCCGCGGGGTCATGACCTCAATCTACGCGTGCGGCAGCCAGCGCTAGGCGGAAAGGCTCAGCCGCCCCACTGCCAGTTGCGCCCTGCGAAGCCCTCGGTCGGACCCTCGGAGGGCGTCCAGATCAGGCTGTTGTCGCGGGTGCTGAGGATGGACTCGAAGATGGTGGTGATCGCCTTCATGGCGGATGCTCCTTCTGTCTGATGGCCGACTCGTCCGTTCGGCTACTTCAGACCATCACTTATCCCTAGCCGCCAGGGGTGCGGGTCGTGGACAGGACTATGATGCCGGTCAAGCTGCGCTCTTGGTGCGTTGCTTGCCTGTTCTTTGCCAAACCTTGAAGGTCGGGTCGCACCTTTGGGTCAGGTTTGTCCCCGACCATCCCTCTGAGGGCCCAACGGGACGAGCAACCCACTCGGTTGTGAGACAATGACGGCGCACCTGGTGCGCACCGCGCCACACCACCACCGACGGAGTGACTCCCATGAGCAAGCGCGCCCGCAAGCGCCGCTCGCGCAAGGGCAATGCGGCCAACCACGGCCGCAAGCCCAACGCCTGAGCCCGCGCCACGACGCATCGAAGGGGCGGTTCGAACCAGTTGGTTCGAACCGCCCCTTCGTCGTTGCCTCGCGGCCCGAAAGGCCGCTCTGGAGGGCTACTCCGAGATCGTGTAGCGGATGGTGGTGATCCGGGCCATGATCTGGGTTCGCAGCTCCACGGGAGCCTCCTCACAGGCACAGGACCGCTTCACCAGCGCCTTCAGCGCCTGGTCCAGGTCGTACTCCTGCAGGCACGGGCCGCACTCGTCGAGGTGGTGCTTGATCTTGACGGTGTCGTCCGGCGTCATCTCACCGTCGAGGTACTCGTAGACGCGGTGCAGGACCTCCGAGCAGTCGCTGCCTGCCGCGTCGCCCTGGCCCGAGTCCGCTCCACACCCGCTCATGAGTCCGCTCCCTGGGTGGCAAAGCCGCGCTCGGCGGCATACTCCGTCAGCAACTCCCGCAATTGGCGCCGGCCGCGGTGCAACCGCGACATGACAGTGCCGATCGGGGTTTCCATGATCTCAGCGATCTCCTTGTAGGCGAAGCCCTCGACATCGGCAAGGTAGACCGCCAGCCGGAAGTCCTCCGGCAGCTTCTGCAGCGCCCGCTTCACCTCGGTGTCGGGGAGGTGGTCCAGCGCCTCGGTCTCGGCGGACCGCAGCCCGCTCGAGCTGTGCGACTCGGCGCGCGCGAGCTGGTAGTCCTCGATCTCGGCGGCGTCGGACTGCAGCGGCTCGCGCTGCTTCTTGCGGTAGCTGTTGATGTAGGTGTTGGTGAGGATGCGGTACATCCACGCCTTGAAGTTCGTTCCCGGGCGGTACTGGTGGAACGCGGCGAACGCCTTGGTGTAGGTCTCCTGGAGCAGGTCCTCGGCGTCGGCAGGGTTGCGCGTGGTGCGCAGGGCCGCGGAGTACAGCTGGTCCAGCAGGGGCATCGCCTCGCGCTCGAAACGCGCCTGGCGCTCGGTCGGGGTCTCGCTGGCCACGTCGACGGTGGCGTCAGGAGTGGCCTCGTCGATGATGGTGTCAGTGGCAGGTGTGTCAGTCATTGCCCTCCAGCCTAGCCCGGCATCGGCCTTGGCTGGCTTGTCGGTCGGTGCGGAGAGACCCAGTGCGACGGGAGGCGCGATCGCAGCGCCGCCGGGGGCTGGGGCGGTCAGAACGGGCACGGGCAACTCCTGTGGTGCACCGGCGTGGTGCGCGGGTGCGGTGGATCGGGTGGTGGTGGGTCGGTCGCACTCTTCAACGGAGCGCGCTGCACCGACATTCCCTGGCCCCTGATCCCCAGGCACTACGGTTTCCGGTATGTCGCGCACTTCCGAGGCCTCGTTCGTCGAGCTGCTCACCCAGCAGGTCCGTCACGAGTTCACCGCCAGCCAGCAGTACATCGCGATCGCGGTCTGGTTCGACGGCCACGACCTCCCCCGGCTGGCGACGCACTTCTACCTGCAGAGCGTCGAGGAGCGGAACCACGCCATGATGATGGTCCAGTACATGCTGGACCGGGACTGGGCGCTGACCGTGCCCGGCGTGGACGAGGTCCGCAACGACTTCGACGCCCTCACCGCCCCGATCAAGCTGGCGCTGGCCCAGGAGAAGTCGGTCACCAACCAGATCGAGGCACTCTTCCGGGCGGCACGCGCCGAGGGCGATGTCCTCGGGGAGCAGTTCATGCTGTGGTTCCTCAAGGAGCAGGTCGAGGAGGTCGCTGCGATGAACACCCTGCTGACCATCGCCGAGCGCGCCGGCGACGACTGGTTCCAGATCGAGGACCACCTCGCCCGCGAGGCCGTGGGTGACAGCGGCAAGGACGCGTCGGCGCCGGCGGCTGCCGGGGGCGCGCTCTAAGCCGTTCCCCACCAGACCCAAGACAGGGAGGGTATGCCGCGTGGGCGGCATACCCTCCCTGTCTCGTTCACAGCCCGCTCACGTTTTCACAGCCCAGCCACAGCATCCGTCCACCAAGTCCCCAGCCGGAAGCAGGACCGTTCTCTCGGCATCGTCGGAGACTGGAGCACACCGTGGGCAGGCGCCTTCTTGGCAAGAAGAAGTGGATCGCCCTGGCTGGCGCGGTCGTCGTGGCGGGCGCGGCCGTGGGTGGCTGGGCACTGGCTCGACCGGACCAGAGCGCGGCCACGACCACCACCATCACGGCAACGGCGACAGTCGGGACGATCCGCCAGACCGTGGCAGCCACCGGCACCCTGGCACCGGCACAGCGCGCCGACCTGACGTTCCAGGTCGCCGGCACGGTCACCACGGTTCCGGTCGCGGTGGGCGACAAGGTCGCCAAGGGTGCCGCCGTCGCCACCATCGACGACACCGACCTGCAGGCAGCGGTCGACGCGGCCCAGGCGAGCGTCAGCGCAGCCGAGGACCAGGTCACCGCCGCCGGCGGCAGCACCTCCGCCCAGGTGGCATCCGCTGCGGCCCAGCTCGCAGCAGCGCAGAGCAGCCTCGCCCGGGCCAAGGCCTCTCTGGCCGACGCGACGCTGAGCTCCCCCATCGCCGGCACCGTGGCAGCGGTCAGCATCGCCACGGGCGACGCGGTCGGCTCCAGCTCGAGCGGCTCGGGGGGCTCCGGCGGCACGTCGGGCGCCAACACATCGAGTGACACCTCGACCGCGCAGGTCGTCGTCATCGCCACCAACGCCTGGGTGGTCAACGCCTCGGTCGGGGCGTCCGACCTCGCGAGCGTGAAGAAGGGGCTGCAGGTCGACATCACCCCCGATGGGAGTGCCCAGCGCGTGTTCGGCACGGTCAGCTCGGTCGGCATCATGGCCTCGACGGGCAGCAGCGGAGCCGCGACCTTCCCGGTCGTCATCAAGGTCACCGGCTCCCCGACCGGTCTCTACGCCGGCGGCACCGTGAGCGCCGCGATCGTCGTCAAGCAGGTCGACAACGTGCTGACCGTGCCGTCGGCGGCCCTGACGTCAGAGGGCGACGCAACGTACGTGACCCTGAGCAAGAACGGCAAGGAGACCAGGACCAAGGTCGTCATCGGGACCGTCTACGGCGCGTCGACCCAGATCACCTCAGGCCTGTCGCAGGGCGACCAGGTCGTCGTGCGCCAGATCCGCCTCCCCGCCGGCGTGACCAACGGCACGGGCGGCACCGGCCAGCGACAGCGCAATGGCGAGGGGACCGGTCAGTTCCCGGGTGGCAGTCAGGGCCAGTTCCCCGCCGGCGGCCCGGCTGGTAGCCCGGCTGGTGGCCCGGCTGGCGGCCCGGCTGGCGGCCAGGCGCCCGTGGGGGCCGGTCAGTGAGCGCCTCCTGGGGCTCGCAGATCCTGCGCCTGACGGAGGTGAGCAAGACCTACGCCACCGGCAGCCTCGAGGTCGCCGCGCTGCGTGAGGTGTCGTTCACGGTCGAAGCCGGTGAGTACCTCGCGATCATGGGTCCGTCGGGATCCGGGAAGTCCACCCTCATGCACATCCTGGGCTGTCTGGACGTCCCCACGTCCGGCGTCTACGAGCTGGCCGGACAGGATGTGACCGGGCTCAGCGAGGCCGAGCTGGCGGAGATCCGCAACGCCCGGATCGGCTTCGTGTTCCAGCAGTTCAACCTGCTTCCGACCTTGTCCGCGTGGCGCAACGTCGCACTCCCCTTGTGCTACTCCGGCACTCCCGCGGCGGAACGGCGTGAGCGGGCCGTCGCAGCGCTCGAGCGGGTCGGGCTGGGCGACCGCATCGACCACCGCCCCGGGGAGCTGTCGGGCGGCCAGCAGCAGCGGGTGGCGATCGCCCGGGCCCTGGTGACCGACCCGTCACTGCTGCTCGCCGACGAACCCACGGGCAACCTCGACTCCGCCTCCACCGAGGACGTCCTGCGGCTGCTCGACGAGCTCAATGACTCGGGGCGGACCATCGCGCTGATCACCCACGAGGCCGATGTCGCCGCCCGCGCCCGTCGCACGCTGCGGATCCGGGACGGCCGCCTGGAGGACCTCGTGACGTCGGGGGTCGGGGCATGAGCTGGTCGGAGACGTTGCGCACCGCACTCGAGGCGATCTCGGCGCGACGGCTGCGTTCGGTGCTGACCACCCTCGGGATCCTCATCGGCATCGCCGCGGTGATGCTGACCGTCGGTCTGGGCCAGGGTGCCCAGCAGACGGTGCGCGACCAGATCGGCAAGCTCGGCTCCAACCTCCTGATCGTCTCCCCGGGAAGCAGCACCACCAGCGGTCTGCGCGGCGGCCGTGGTTCCGCCTCGACGCTGACCACCCGGGACGCGACCATGCTGTCCGACCCCAGCGTGGCTCCTGACATCGCCGCGCTGGCACCGGTGAGCACCTCGTCGCAGAGCGTCGTCGCCGGGACGACGAACTGGACCACCCAGGTCGTGGGGACCACGCCCTCCTGGTTCCCCGTCCGCTCCCGCACGACCACCGACGGCCGGTTCTTCACCTCGGCGGAGGAGTCGGCGGCAGCCCAGGTGGCGGTGATCGGCACGACGACCGCGACCGAGCTCTTCGGCCGGCGCAGCCCCGTCGGCCAGACCATCACCATCGATGGGTCCGCCTACTCCGTCATCGGGGTACTGGACTCGATCGGCTCGTCCACCACCTCCGACGAGGACGACACCGTGGTCATCCCCGGCACGACGTATGCCGCGCGACTCACCTCCACGGGCAACGCGGCGTCGATCAGCACCCTCTACCTCAAGGCGACGTCGCAGCAGTCCCTGTCCGCGGCATACCAGGAAGCGCATGCGGCGCTGCTGGTGTCGCACGGCGTGACCGCGGCGTCGGCCGACTTCACGATCGCCAGCCAGGAATCGCTCGTGGCCACGGCCACCTCCACCGACCGGACCCTGACGATCCTGCTCGCCGGCATCGCCGCGATCTCGCTGCTGGTCGGAGGGATCGGCGTCATGAACATCATGCTGGTGTCGGTCACCGAACGGATCCGAGAGATCGGCCTGCGCAAGGCACTGGGCGCCACTCCGCGGGCGGTGCGGCGCCAGTTCCTCACCGAAGCCAGTGCGCTCGGGCTCGCCGGCGGCGTGCTCGGCCTCGCCCTCGGGTATGCCGGCGCCCGGCTGCTCCCCTCGCTGATCGACCAGCCCGTGACCATCGAGCCGTACGTTGCCGCGGGCGCGCTCCTCATCTCTGTCGCCATCGGGATCGGCGCGGGCGTCTATCCCGCGACTCGTGCTGCCCGACTGGCCCCCATCGACGCTCTGCGCAGCGAATGACCTGCGCCCCAACGGAACTCAGGAGCACCATCATCATGTCGACTCTCACCCGGGCGCCGTGGGCCGCCACCCTGGTCTCTGTGGTCCTGCTCGTCGCGGCGTGCGGCGGAGGCAACAACGCGACCTCTCCGACGTCCACCTCCGCGCCGACCACCCAGCGAGCGCTGGGCGGGGCAGGGAGCCCGGGGCAGGCCCGCTTCCCCGGGGCCAGTGGCCTCGTCGCGGCCGTCGACGGCACGACCCTTCAGGTCCAGGGCACCAGCACCCAGACCGCGGTCACCTACACCTCCAAGACGACCTTCACGAACCAGGTCGCGGCGGTCTCGGCCGACGTGGTCGTCGGTGCGTGCGTCGCGGTGCGCAGTGCGACGGCCTCCGAGACGCCGCCCTCGGCGTCGTCCTCGGCGCAGGCCACCCAGCCGGTCGCCGCCAGCAGTGTGAGCATCAGTCCCGCCGTCGACGGAGCGTGCACGGCCGGCTTCGGGCGCGGCGGCGCTGGCGGACTGCCGGGCGGTCCCGGGCAGGGAGTCCCGGGCGGCGGGGCTGCGCCGAGCGGGATCCCGGGCGGGGCGCCCAGCGGCACCCGGACTGGCCGGCCGGATGGAACCACGGGGGGCCGCCAGGGTGGCTTCGGGGCCGCCTTCGGCAGAGTCACCGCTGTCAGCGCCGGCGGATTCACGGTCGCGAGCCCGGTCTTCGAGCGTCCCACGGGGACGGCGGGGTCCGCCTCGACCACCAGCCCGGGCTCGAGCTCGACGACGCAGACCCGGACCGTGAGCGTGACGACGTCGTCGCAGACCACGTACACCAAGACCGTCCGCGCGACGGCCAAGGCCGCCGCCGTCGGCACCTGCGTCACCGCCGAGGGCAAGGCCGACGACACCGGCGCGATAGCGGCCACCTCGGTGGCTGTTCGTCCGGCCGAGAACGGATCCTGCAGCCAGGGCTTTCTCCGTGGCACCGCACCCACGGGAGCCACCAATGGCTGACTCACGCACCAGGCGACGCCCGGCCGTTCGCTCCGCAGCGGCGGCCGTCTCCGTCGCAGTCCTGCTGGGCGCCGGGTTCGTCGCGCGTGCCTATGCCTCGGACGACCCCACCAGCGGCTACCGGACCGCCCGAGCGACCACCGGCACGGTCGACCAGCGGCTGGCCTTCACCGGAACGGTCCAACGGGTCGACCAGCAGACGGCCACCTTCGTGGTCTCGGGCCAGGTCGCCTCGATCGGCGTGACGGTCGGCCAGTCGGTCACCAAGGGCGAGCAGCTGGCCCGCCTCGACAAGGCCGACCTCGAGGACGCCGTCGTGCAGGCCAAGGCGTCACTGGCCCGCGCCCGAGCCACCCTCGAGTCCGACCAGTCGGGGAGCACGACCACGACGTCCAGCTCCCAGGGCGGCACGACGGCTCTGTCCGCCCTGCCGGCGGCCTTCATGGCGAGCACGCCTGCGGCGACACCCAACCCGATCCCGACCGGGAGCAAGACCAGTCAGGGGCAGGGCGTCCCCGAGAGCGTCCGCAAGGCGCAGGAGGCCGTCGCCGCCGCGCAGGCCAAGGTCGCGGCAGCCCAGCAGGCCGCGACCACTGCCCTTGCGGCGGCTGACGACTCCTGCGCTGACGTCCTGGACGGAAACGGGTCCACCCCGACGGGGACGCCGACGGGCACCTCGACCACCCCGGCACCCGACCCGACCACCTCCACTGCCGCGTCCACCCCCAGCACTCCCTCCACGGCTGATGACACAGCAGCCCTGGCCTCCTGCCTGAAGGCGATGCGGACCGCGCAGGCAGCCCTGCACGCCGTGACAGCGGCCCAGGACTCGGTGACCGCAGCCCAGGACCGACTGGCCACTGCGCAACAGGCGTGGACACAGGCGCTCGCCAAGCAGGCCGAGGCTGCCGCCCAGACCTCGACGGGAAGCAGCGGCAACACTGGCGGCACCGGTGGTCGCACCGGGTCCACGGGTCAGACCGGGACGTCCGGCAGCACCGGAAACACCTCGCCTTCCGGGACTGGCTCCCAGACCGGCACCGGATCACGTTCTGGCAGCACGGATTCCGCGAGCCGGGTCGCCTCGGACGAAGCAAGCGTCACCCAGGCCGAGCTCGCCCTCAAACAGGCTCAGACCGCCCTCGGGCAGGCCACGCTGACGGCGCCGGTCGCCGGCACGGTGGCCGCGGTGGGCCTGACCGTCGGGGAGAGCGCCGGCTCCAACGGCATCACGATCATCGGCGGCACCGGCGCGACAGTCACCGTCGATGTCCCGGTCGCCTCGATCCCCAAGGTCGCCGTCGGGCAGGAGGCGGACGTCACGCCGCCGGGTGCGGTCGCCGCCGTCGAGGGGACGGTCCAGCAGGTCGGCCTGCTCCCGACGCAGACATCCGGGAGCGCCGCCACCTACCCCGTGGTCGTGCTGGTCGCTGAGGCCACCGCGACGCTGGCCAGCGGTGCCCGCGCCTCGGTCAGCATCCTGGTCGGCCAGGCAGCCGGGGTGGTCACGGTCCCGAACTCAGCCATCACGACCGTGTCGGCGACGTCTGCGTTCGTGACCGTCGTCAAGGGCGGTGTCGCCACCCGCACGTCAGTCACGCTCGGGACCGTCGGCCCGACGCGCAGCCAGGTCAGCAAGGGACTGGTGGCCGGGGAGACGGTGCTGCTGGCCGACGCCAACGAGGCGATCCCCACGACGACGAACCAGAACCGTGTCGGTGGCGGCTTCACCGGCGGCACGTTCGGTGGTCAGACCGGCGGCTTCACGGGTGGTGGGTTCACGGGTGGTGGGTTCACCGGCGGTGGCGCAGTGCCCGGAGGCACCGGGTTCGCACGCAACTAGGGCCCGCCTCTGGGGTCGCCTCTGGGGGCGCGCGCTAGCCGACCGAGCGGACGAAGGCCACGGCGGCCGCCACCACGTCGTCCGGCTTCCTCGTGAACCCGTGGCCGCCCTTGACCACCGTCACCCACGAGGGATCCGGCAGCTCGGCCCGCACCTCCTCGGGAGTCCCGAACGGATCGGTCTCCCCCTGCAGCACATGCAGGGGTATGCCGTGCGGCACGGGAGCGCGCAACTCCTCGGCGCGCGACGCCAGCGGCTTGCCGGGCGGGTGCAGCGGGAAGGCCAGCGCGAGCACCGCATCGGCACCGGTGGCGTGGGCGGTGCGGAAGGCCACCCTGGCGCCGTTGCTCTTGCCCCCGACGACCAGCGGTCGCGGCACCGTGCCCCGCCCGCTGGTGAGCCGCTCGAGGACAGGCAGCCACGCCGGGTCCTGGGTGGCGGCCGGCGGCGGCATCCGGCGACCCGCCACGGCCCATGCCTGCTCGACCAGCGCGACGGCCCAGCCGCCGGCCACGAGGCCGCCGCGGACGGCCAGCAGGTCGGCCGTGATCCCCCCACTGGCTCCGTGGGTCAGGACGACCGTGCCGCGGGCCCTGGCCGGCCGTACCAGCTGCACCCGGGCCGGGCCCAGCGGCGTCTCGACTTCGACCACGCGTTCACTGCTCATGCCGGGTTCGGCCCCCCTCGGGTCTCGTCTGCGTCAGCCGCGGTGTCGCCGCCGATGATCTCGCCCGTCATCGGGTCGACCACGCCGTCGAGCTCGTCCACACCGGCGGGCTCGATGAGCTGGGGACCGTTGCTGCGGTTGGACGACACGGCCGTGCCGACCGGATAGGCCTCGAACCGACCCGGGGACGCGAAGGCCAGCAGCCGTCCGACCTCGGCGGGGTCGGTCGTCAACGGGTCGAGCCAGGTGGACCAGTCCTCGCGCTCGAGCACCAACGGCTGGCGGTCGTGGATCCGGTCGAGGCCCGCTTCGGCCTCGGTCGTGATGATCGTGAACGTCGTCAGCCAGGCCTCGGGGTCGTCGCCGTCCGCGATCTCGCGGTCCCGCCAGAACTCGTACAGTCCCGCGAACGCGACGACGTCGCCGTCGGCCCGGTGCATGAAGAAGGGCTGCTTGCGCGGGTTGCCCTTGGCATCGGTGCTGACCGGCGACTTCTGCCACTCGTACCAGCCCTGGGCAGGGACCAGACAGCGACGCGACGCGGCGGCCTTGGCGAACGACCCCTTCTCCAGGACCGACTCCGCGCGCGCGTTGATCATCCGCATGCCGACCTTGGTGTCCTTGGCCCAGCTGGGCACCAGCCCCCACGTGAGCAACCGCAGCTGACGCACGGGAGCCGCCTCACCGGCATACCCCTCCTGGGTGTGGCGTGGTGCGCGGGTGAGGATGACCGGTGCCTGCTTGCTGGGGGCGAGGTTGAAGTCCGGCGAACCGGCGGGCGGCGACTGGGGGTTCTTGAGGATGCTGCGGGCGTGCTCACGGGACTGGTCCAGCTGGACCTCGAACTCCTCGATGAGCTCGTCGGGGTTGGCAGTGGCTGCATATCGGCCGCACATGCTGGACAGGGTACGCAGCGACGCTGACCTGCCAATACGGTAGTAATGGAGGCGACTGCGAACATCCGCGGATCCACCCGCGACCCCACCGCACCCTCAGGCACCACCCAGGAGTGAACATGACCCTCGTCCGCCGCGTGGCCCGACCGATGCTCGCCGCGATCTTCGTCGTGCAGGGACTCGAGCAGCTGCGCCATCCCTCCGCGCTCAACGCCAAGGTCGCGCCGTTCGCCGAGAAGCTCGCGCCGCTCGGTCTGCCCAACGACCCCGAGCTCCTCGTGCGGGCCAACGGCGCGGCGATGGTCGGCGGCGGAGCGCTCCTCGCCACGGGTCGGGTTCCGCGCGTCGCCTCGCTGGTCCTCGCGGGCGCGATGGTGCCGACCACCTATGTGGGACACCAGTTCTGGGCCGAGACCGACCCCGCGGCCAAGCGCGCCCAGCGGATCGGTTTCCTCAAGAACGTCGGCCTCATCGGCGGTTTGCTCCTGGCCAGCGTCGACACCGAGGGCAAGCCTGGGCTGGCCTATCGCGCCGGTCTCGCAGGCAGCTCCGCGAAGCGCACCGCCAAGCGGGCCAAGCGCGAGGCGAAGCTTGCGACCCGAGCCGCACGCCGCGAGGCCAAGCTGGCCGCGACGCAGGCGCACGATGCCCTCACCTGATCCATCGCACGTCTCGTCCACTGCCAAGTCCACCGGCTCGTCCGCTGCTGACACGAGTGCAGACGGCCCAGGGTGGGCCACCCCGACGGCACGACGACCGGTCGAGGCCGACGTCACCCTGCCGGGGAGCAAGTCCCTCACCAACCGCTTCCTCGTCCTGGCGGCTCTCGCCAACGGACCGTCCCTGCTGCGCCGCCCCCTGCGGTCGCGCGACACCCTGCTCATGGCGCAGGCACTGCGCGACCTGGGCGCCGGCGTCGACGACACGACGGCACACGGATCCGCCACTCCGGACTGGGTCGTCACCCCTGCGACCCTTCGCGGAGGCGCCCACATCGAGTGCGGCCTGGCTGGCACGGTGATGCGCTTCCTGCCTCCTGTCGCGGCTCTTGCCAACGGGCTCGTGACGTTCGACGGCGACGTGCAGGCGCGGGTGCGCCCGATGGGCCCGGTGCTCGACGCGCTGCGCGTCCTCGGTGCCCAGGTCGAGGACGACGGGCGCGGCACCTTGCCGTTCACCGTCCACGGCACCGGGCGTATGCCGGGCGGCTCGGTCACGCTCGATGCCTCCTCCTCGTCCCAGTTCATCTCCGCGCTCCTGCTGGCGGGCCCCCGCTACGACGGCGGCGTCACCATCCACCACGAGGGCAAGCCGGTCCCGTCCGAGCCGCACATCGAGATGACCGTGGAGACCCTGCGCGATGCCGGCGCGATCGTCGACGACGGGGACGCCAACACCTGGCGGGTCGAGCCTTCGGAGATCAACGGACTCGACGTCCAGGTCGAGCCCGACCTCTCCAACGCCGCGCCCTTCCTGGCGGCTGGCCTGGTGACCAGCGGCCGGGTCACGGTGCCGGGCTGGCCACAGCACACGACCCAGGCAGGCGACGCGATCCGCGACATCCTCGACATCATGGGCGCGGACGTATCGCTGTCCCGCGAAGGGCTCACCGTGTCGGGCACCGGTGAGATCAACGGCATCGACATCGACCTCCACGACGCCAGCGAGCTCACGCCCGTGGTGGCGGCGCTCGCCGCGCTCGCCGACTCCCCCAGCGTGATCCGCGGGGTGGCCCACATCCGGGGGCACGAGACGGACCGGCTGGCCGCCCTGGCCCGTGAGCTGGGCGCCAGGGGCGCCGTGGTGACCGAGACCGAGGACGGGCTGCGCATCACGCCGCGCCCGTTGAGCGGTGGGCTGTTCCACACCTATGCCGACCACCGCATGGTGATGGCGGGAGCACTACTGGGACTGCGTGCACCGGGGCTGGTCGTCGAGGCCCCGGACACGGTCGCCAAGACCCTGCCGGACTTCGTGGGCCTCTGGCACGAGCTCGTCGAACCGGGCTCTGCCACCCCATGACCCGCCGCACGTCGGACTACGACGAGAGCGATGTCCGGATCCGTCCCAGCCGTCGCGGGTCGCGGCCGAGGTCCAAGGACCGCCCCGCGCACGAGGACGCGGTCCCTGGTCTCGTCATCGCGGTCGACCGCGGTCGCTACACCGTCCTGGTGGCGAAGGGCGTTGGTGGCAAAGGAAACCCGGAACGCATCGTCACCGCGATGAAGGCTCGGGAGCTCGGGCGCAAGGGCATCGTGGTGGGCGACGACGTGGAGCTGGTCGGCGACACGACGGGCAACCCCGACGGCCTGGCCCGGATCGTGCGGCTCACGCCGCGGCGTTCGGTCCTGCGTCGCACCGCCGACGACACCGACCCCGTCGAGCGCGTGATCGTCTCCAACGCCGACCAGCTGGTCATCGTCACCGCACTGGCCAACCCCGAGCCGCGTCCCCGGATGATCGATCGCTGCCTGGTCGCTGCCTACGATGCCGGACTCGACCCCCTGCTGGTCCTGACCAAGGCCGACCTCGCCGACGCCGACGACTTCCTGGCCCACTACGCCCCCCTCAACGTCCGATACATCGTGACCGCCACCGGGGACTCTGGATTCGAGGGTCTCGAGGCGCTCCACGAGCAGCTCGTCGACCGGATCAGCGTCTTCATCGGGCACTCGGGCGTCGGCAAGTCGACCTTGGTGAACGGCCTGGTCCCGGACGCCCGCCGAGCGGTCGGTGTCGTCAACGACTTCACCGGTCGCGGCCGACACACCTCCAGCTCCGCCGTCGCGCTGCGCCTGCCCGAGGGCGCCGGCTGGGTGATCGACACTCCTGGCGTGCGGTCCTTCGGCCTGGCCCACGTCGACCTCGCCCGGATCATCCAGCACTTCCCCGACCTCGAGGCCGGCACTTCGCAGTGCCCCCGGGGCTGCACCCATGACGAGGAGGAGTGCGCCCTCGACGCCTGGGTCGCCTCGGGTCAGGCGGGGCCGGCAGGCACCTCGAGACTGGAGTCGCTGCGCCGGTTGCTGCGGGCGCGTTCGGGCGACACGGAGTGAGCCTGACGCGCCAGTGGCCCCATGACGAGGTGTCCTGCTAGAGCCAATGCCGTTGCCAGCACAGGCATCCCGAACAACAGGCCGACCTGCACGTGGTACGGGGCACTGAGCATCGTCACCTCGTCGAGCCGGTCCGTCCACCAGAAGAGCGCACCCGGACCGATGATCGCGACAAGGCTGACGAACCGCGCGAGCAGCCCGCGACGAAGGAGCAGCGGCCCGGCGATGAGAAACCCCGGCGCCAGCGGCAACCCCTGTCCGGCAAACAGGATCAGGCCCGGCACGAACAGGAACCTGAACCAGCGCCGCCACCCGGTCGCCTGCCGGGCCCGCCAGGACAGGCCGACGAGCAGCCCGACGATGGCACTCAGACCCACGATCGCCAGCGTCCCCGACCAGCTGAACTCGGGGCTGGTGGACACCATCCGCATCCAGGCCCTGGCGACCACCCCCCAGCCGGCGCCGAGGGCCAGACCGACGAGTCCCGCGCGCAGCGGTGTCACAGGTGAGGACGCCATGGTCACCACACCACCGGCAGGCAGGCGATCCGCGGACCGGCGGTTCCGTCGGGGGCTGTCGGGTTCTGGTGGATGACCACAGAGCGCTCGCCCGGGTCCGGGACCCAGTGGACCTGCGAGATCGACTGACCGTTGCCGCCCCCGTTGACGGTGAAGTCGAGCCAGATCTCGGTGGTGCTGCTCGCGACCGGGGGCACGACTCCGCTGTGGTTGTAGTGCGGCCCAGCGGCGCCGCCGTTGCCCGCGACACAGGGCCCGGTGTGCAGGTGGGCGCCGAACGTCCGCCCCGCGACCGAGCGGTCCACGCCCTTGACGACCAGGACGGCGTTGGCGTCCGAACCACCACCGACCAGGACCAGCTGGGCGCTGGCGTGGTCGAACGGACCCGATGCGGTCGGCGCCAGGTCGGAGAGGTCACCACGGAAGACGTTCGCCGTGCCGGCCACTGCAGGAGCGAGCGCCCCCAACGTGCCGACCAGCGCGACCCCCGCCACGACCATGCCCGTCCTACGCCACACAGGTGTTGCCTCCGAGGTACCCATGATGTCTCCTTGAGCGAGATAGCAGGTGTGCTGACACCTCGACAGACGCGACACCAGGAGACATCGGGTGACATGGGTGCCCCAGAAAAGTTCTTCGAAATCCGTTGTCACCCAACAGGTCGAGGCGTTCGTCTGTCTAGGTGATGGAGTCCGTGGGAATGCTGACAGGGAGCATCGGGGAGTCGACCGCGCAGGCCGCCGTCGACACTCTGGTGTCAGCGCTGTTCGTCGCCGAAGGCGCCCGGCTGGTCTCGCTCGCCCGGTTCTTCGTCGAGGACCGCACTGCGGCCGAGGACCTCGTCCAGGAGGCGTTCATCCGCTTGTCCCGCAGTGCGGGGCGGATCCGCGACCCGGAGCGGGCCGCGGCCTACCTGCGTTCGATCGTCATCAACCTCGCCCGGGACCACAATCGGCGTGGTCTGGTCTCGCTGCGACACCGGCCACCGGCTGTCCCTGACGAACCCTCTGCAGAGGAGACCGCCGCCGCCCGCGAGTCGCGCCTCGAGGTGGTCGCGGCGTTGCACGAGCTCCCCCGGCGACAGCGCGACTGCGTGGCCCTGCGCTACTACCTGGAGCTGTCGGTCGAGGACATCGCCCGGACCCTTGGCCTGTCCCCCAACTCGGTCAAGACCCATCTGCAACGCGGCCTGAGATCCTTGGCCGTCACCCTGGAGGAGACGCGATGAGTGCGCTCGAAGACCGTCTCCACGATGCCCTGGTCGCCGAGGGCCGCGTGCACATCGCGTCACCCGACCTGTTCGCCCGGGTCGTCGAAGGCATCGACCACGACCGCGCCCGGCGACGGCGGGTCCGTCGGGTCGCCGCGGCCTGGCTCGTCGCCGTAGCCGGCACCGCGACCGCCTTGTTGGCCCTGACTCCCAGAGACGAGAGAGGACTGCACATGCCCTGGTGGATTCTCGAGGCGGGGACCAACCTCGCCCTGCTCGCCATCGCCCTGTGGCTCGGCCCGTTCATCAAGCGGTTCGGCCGGGCCTACGCCGCCGACGTGTTCCATGACAACCCGTTGACGGGCAAGAGCTACATCGTGCTCACCGACATCGTCTACTACCTGATCTTCGCCGCCTACATCCTGTTCTCGCTGCACGTTGCGCCGCAACACGACTGGGGCAACGACATCAGCGGGAAGGTGTCCGCGGCGCAGGTGACCTTCGAGCTGGGCCGCCTCGGCGGCATACTCCTCATCATCGGGATCCTGCACGGTCTCAACATCGTCCTGATGCCGTTGCTGGGGCGGGTGTTCTCGCTCAACCGACGCCTCTGAGGGGGGACGACGACGGCGCCGCTCCCCGCATGGGGAACGACGCCGTCGTCTGCGTATGCCGTGCGGCCGCGTTGGTCGCGGGTCAGGAGTCCGCGGGGCCGTCACCCACGGGCTCGAGCGACGCGGTGTCGCGCCGACCCGTGTCGAGGTCCCCATCCGCCAGGTCCGAGACGTCGATCGTCTCGATGATCTCGCGCGGCTGCGCGAAGTGGCAGGCCGACAGGTGCTCGCCGGCGCCGTCGGGGCGCAGCTCGAGCAGCGGGATGTCGGTCTTGCACTTGTCCTGCGCCTTCCAGCAGCGGGTGTGGAAGCGGCAGCCCGACGGCGGGTTGGCCGGCGAGGGGACATCGCCCTTGAGGACGATCTGCTCCTTCTTGTCCCGCAGCGTCGGATCCGGCACCGGGACGGCTGACAGCAGGGCCTGGGTGTAGGGGTGGGTGGGACGACCGTAGATGTCATCCTCCTCCCCCAGCTCTGCCATCTTGCCGAGGTACATGACACCGACGCGGTCGGAGATGTGCCGGACCACGGACAGGTCGTGCGCGATGAAGATGTAGGACAGGCCGAGCTCGTCCTGCAGCTTCTCCATCAGGTTGACGACCTGCGCCTGCACCGACACGTCGAGCGCGGAGACCGGCTCGTCGCAGATCAGCACCTTGGGGTTGAGCGCGATGCCTCGGGCGATGCCGATGCGCTGCCGCTGGCCACCGGAGAACTGGTGGGGGTAGCGGTTGATGTGCTCCGGGTTGAGGCCGACCAGGTCGAGCAGGTCCTGCACCGCCTTGCGGCGTCCCTTGCGGGGCACCACGTCGGGGTGGATGTCGAAGGGTTCCCCGACGATGTCGCCGACCGTCTTGCGAGGGTTGAGCGAGGTGTAGGGGTCCTGGAACACGATCTGGATGTCGCGACGCAGCTTGCGCATCGCGCGACCCTTCTGCGCGTACATGTCGACACCGTCGAACACGACCGAGCCCGAGGTGGGCTCCTCCAGACGCATCAGCAGGCGCCCGAGGGTGGACTTGCCACACCCGGACTCACCGACGATGCCCAGCGTCTCGCCCTTGAGGAGCTCGAAGCTGACGCCGTCGACGGCCTTGACGTCACCCACCTTGCGGCGCAGCACGCCGCCCTTGATGGGGTAGTACTTGACCAGGTCGGTCGCAGTCAGAATGGCCTCAGCCATGGAGGACCTCCTCGGCAAAGTGGCAGGCGCTCTCTCGGCCGGGGGCGACCTCGAGCAGGGCGGGACGGTCCTCGCGGCACACGTCCTGGGCGAACTTGCAGCGCGGGTTGAAGGCGCAGCCTTCCGGGATCCGCATCAGGTTCGGCGGCAGGCCACCGATGGCGGCGAGCTGCTGTCCCTTCTGGTCGAGCCGTGGGATCGACTCGAGCAGGCCCTTGGTGTACGGGTGGCCCGGTTGGCGGTACAGGTCGTACACGTCAGCGCGCTCGACGATCCGACCGGCATACATCACCGCGATCTTGTCGGCCACGTTGGCGACCACGCCCAGGTCGTGGGTGATCAGGATGAGGCCCATCTGGCGCTCCTCCTGCAGCTCCTGCAGCAGCGCCATGATCTGCGCCTGGACGGTCACGTCCAGGGCAGTCGTCGGCTCGTCGGCGATCAGGACCGCCGGGTCGAGCGCGATGGCCATCGCGATCATGATGCGCTGACGCATGCCGCCGGAGAACTGGTGGGGGTAGGCCCCCACCCGCTCCTTGGCCGCCGGGATCTGCACCCGCTGCATGAGCTTGACCGCACGCTCGAGGGCGTCGGACTTGTTCATGCCGCGGTGCACGCGGAACATCTCGGCGATCTGCCAGCCCACCGGGAACACCGGGTTGAGCGAGGACAGCGCGTCCTGGAAGACCATCGAGATCTCCGGGCCCCGGGTCCGGCGACGCTGCTCGTCCGGCATGGTCAGCAGGTCCTGGCCGCAGTAGCGGATCTGACCCTTGGGGATGACTGCCGGCGGCATGTCGAGAATGCCCATGATCGCCTGGGCGGTCACCGACTTGCCCGACCCCGACTCACCGAGGATGGCCAGGGTCTGGCCCTCGAAGAGGTCGAAGTTGACGCCGTTGATCGCCCTGGCGATGCCGTCGGGGGTGTGGAACTCGACGTGGAGGTCTTCCACCTCGAGGAGCAGACCGTCCTGGGGCTTGTAGGTCTGGCCGGAGGACTTCGCAGACTCCCGGGCCATGGTTTCAGAGGTTGTCATCTGTGTCTCTCCGCTCAGCGCGACTTCGGGTCGAAGGCATCGCGCACCGCGTCGCCGAGCATGATGAAGGCCAGCACCGCCAGGCTCAGGAAGAGGCTGGGGAACAGCAGGATGTGCGGGGTCGTCCGCAACGCCACGATGGCGTCCGAGATGGCCACACCCCACGAGATCGCCGGTGGGGTCAACCCGATGCCGAGGAAGCTCAAGGTGGCCTCCACGGAGATGAAGACACCGAGGTTGATGGTCGCCACGACGATCATCGGCGCCAGCGCGTTCGGGAGCACGTGCGCACGGATGATCCGCCACGGCGTGGCCCCCAGGGCGCGAGCGGCCTGGACGTAGTCGTTCGGCTTGACCTGCAGGACGCTCGAGCGCATCAAGCGCGCCAGTCCCGGCCAGCCGAAGATCGACAGCACCAGCACGACCTTGCCCACCACGAGCAGGTAGGGCGAGTCGACGTCGTTGGGGAAGGTCGCCATGAACAGGATGCCGCCGAGCAGCAGCGGGATCGCGAAGAAGATGTCCGTCACACGGGAGACGACGGCGTCCAGCCAACCGCCGTAGTACCCGGCGATGACACCCATCGCGCCACCGATCAGCACGGTCGCGATCGACGCGAACACACCGACCAGGATCGACGCGCGAGCACCGTAGATGGTGCGCGAGTAGATGTCGTAGCCCTGGATGTCACGACCGAACCAGGCGTTGGCGCTGGGACGCTCGCGCGCCTGCTTCAGCACCGCCTCGGCGGGGTCGACGTTGGTGAACAGCGACGGCCAGACGGCCATCAGCAGGAACGCCACGATGAGCGCCATCGAGACCCAGAAGATCGGGTTCTTCTTCAGGGACCGCCAGGCATCGGAGGTCAGCGAACGCGCCTCGTCGTGCCCCGCGGGTGCACTGGTCTCGGCGCCAACGGCAATGGTCGATGCCTCAGTCATGGCTGATCCTCGGGTCGAGCACGCCGTACAAGAGGTCGACGAGCAGGTTGACGAGCAGGAACACCAGCACCAGGACGGTCACGGTGCCCACGACGGACACCCCGTCCCGGTTGTGGATGCCGGTGAACAGGTAGCCACCCACGCCCTGGATGTTGAAGATGCGCTCGGTAACGATCGCGCCACCGAGGAGTCCGCCGAAGTCGGCACCGATGAAGGTGACGACCGGGATGAGCGAGTTGCGCAGGGCGTGCAGGCCGATGGCCCGCCGCCGCGTCAGGCCCTTGGCGATGGCGGTGCGCAGGTAGTCCGCCCGCAGGTTCTCCACCAGGTTGGTGCGCGTGAGCCTCGCGACGTAGGCGACCGAGGTGCTACCGAGGACGAAGGCCGGGAGCAACAGCTCGTTGACCGTCGCCTGCGGTGAGACCGTCACTGGTCGAAGACCCCATTTGACCCCGAGGTAGTACTGCAGCGTGGCGCCGATGACGAAGATGGGGATGGCGATGACGAACAAGGTGCTCACGAGGACGAGGTTGTCCATGAACTTGCCCTTGCGTATCCCGGCCATCACGCCGGCGATGACGCCGATCAGCGTCTCGAAGATGATCGCCATGCCGGCGAGCTTCGCGGTCGTGGGGTAACGCTGCTTGAGCTCGTCCGCCACCTTGATGTCGCGGAACGTGGTGCCGAGGTCGCCCTGGGCGAGGTTGCCCATGTACTTGGCGTAGCGCGTCGGCAGCGGGTCGTTGAGGTTGTGCTCCTGCTTGAACTTGGCCACGAACGCGGGCGCACAAGGGCGCTCACCGCACATGCCTGCCGTGGGATCTCCGGGTAGGGCAAAAACCATGGCAAAGATAATGAACGTGGAACCAAGCAGCACCGGGATCATCTGGAGCAATCTCCGAAGGATGTACTTGTACACGTCACCTCCCTTGATTTGACGCCGGCGGGTGGGGTGTTCCCTGTGGCGTGGCTGGACGAGCCGTGCGGGGCGAGACGTGCCCGCCCGTGCTTCTCACAACATAGTCGTTTTGGACGGTGCGGGGTCAGGAGGCGGGGGTAACCCCTCGGCTGATCCCGGACAGGCCGTCGGCCTGCCGGCTTTGGGGCCGACAGGCCGACGACGCTATCTGGATTCGCCCACCGGTGAAGGTGTGCGGTCCGGGTGACTTACTTCAGCGAGAGGCTGGCGAAGTCGATCGTGCCGAATGCGGTGATCTTCACGCCGGTGACCTTGGTGGACCAGCCGAACGTGGCGGTGGAGTACCACATCGGGATGGCCGGCATGTCGCCTGCGAGCAGCGCCTCCGCCTGCTGGTACTTGGCGTTGGCCTGGGCCGGGTCGGTCTGCGCAGCAGCCTCGTTGATGAGCTTGTCGAACTCGGGGTTGTTGTACTGACCATCGTTCGAGGAGGCGCCGGTCTTGTAGAGCGGAGCCAGGAAGTTCTCGATCGACGGGTAGTCCATCTGCCAACCCGAGCGGAACATGCCCTTCATCTTGTGCGAGGCGATCTGGGTGCGGAAGGTGGCGAAGTCCACGACCGGGGTCGCGACACAGTCGACACCAAGGGCGCCCTTGATCGAGTTGCAGGTGGCCTCGGTCCAACCCTTGTGCGAGGAGTCTGCGTTGTAGGCGAGGGTCATCTTGCCACCCTTGAAGCCGCCGGCCTCGTCGAGCTTGGCCTTGGCCTTCGCCGCGTCGTAGACGCAGTACTCGCCACACTGGTTCGCCTTGTAGCCGTCAACGACCGGGGAGACCCAGCCGGTAGCGGGCTGACGCGTGTTGTTGAAGATCTGCTTGATGATCGTGTCACGGTCAATGGCCATGGAGATCGCCTGGCGGATCTTCGGGTCGGCGTAGTTCGGGTCGACCTTGGTCGGCGCGAAGGTGATGGTCTGGATGACGCCGACCGACTTGGCCGCGTTGCGGTCCGGGAGGTCCGTCTTGTACTTGGCGTCGATCATCGCGGACGAGGGGACCTGGTCCGTCACGTCGAGCTGGTTGGCGATGACGTCGTTGTAGGCGGCGTCCTCGTCCTGGTAGATCTTGAACGTGATGCCGTCGAGCTTGCCGCCGAACTTGCCCGAGTAGTCAGCGAACTTGCTGAGCTTGATCTCGGTGTTCTTGGTCCAGCTGTCGAACTTGAACGGGCCCGCGCCGACCGGCTTCTCGCCGTAGGCCTTCGGGTCAGCAGCGAACGAGTCCGGCAGCGGCGCGAAGGCCGAGTAGCCGAGACGGACGGCCATGTTGGAGACCTTCTCGGTCGTCTTGATGGTGAAGGTGTAGTCGTCCTTCACCGCCAGACCGGTCAGCTTCTCAGCCTTGGCCTTGCCGGCGCCCGCGCACGGGTCGTCGCCGCTGCCGGTGCACTGGGTGTCACCGAAGCCCTCGATGGGCTCCATGAAGTAGCCGGAGGACTGGGCGTTCGGGCCGTAGGCGGCGTAGTTCCAGGCATCGACGAAGTTCTTCGCCTTGACCTCGGTGCCGTCGTGGAACTTGTAGCCCTTCTTCAGGGTGACAGTGAAGTTCTGGTTGTCCGTCGACTCGATCTTGTCCGCGATGTCGTTCTCGGGGGCACCGGTCTCGGCGTTGTAGTGCACGAGCTTGGCCGTGATGGCGTCAAGCACGTTGCCACCACAGGTCTCTGTGGTGTTGCTCGGGATGAGCGGGTTCTGGGGGTTGCACCCGCGGACCGTGACAGCGCCGCCGGCCTTGCCGCCGGCGCTGGAGCTGGTGGTCTTGTCGCTGTTACCGCCGCCACACGCTGCAGCAAGCAGCGCGACGGACGAGATTCCAGCAACCATGGCCACCGTGCGAGTAGTTCCTCGCATGGACGTCCTCCTACTTAGGGTCTGCCGCTCAGGTGATGAGCGGTCGGTCCGGGCTGTGCACCGAGTGGAGCGCAGCCCTGTAACGCACAGGGCGTTCGTGTTGTGGCACCCATGAAAGGGCAAGGAGGGAGTAAAGGCGACGCTCTGGGCCAAGCCGAGACAAAAACGTGATCGTCCCGCTGCCGAGTTGAGAGCAGATTTTCGGTCGAAGTGGCTTTTGACCCCATTTGGTGATGTTTCTGGTGGAACGCTCCGGTAGCCGCCCGAGCCCCCTGCGGTAGCCGCCCGAGCCCCCCTCCGCACGGGCCGCTGCGCCCCCTCTGGAGGACCGCCGCGCCCCCCCTCGAACGTGCGGGTCCCCCTTCCGGCCACCCCCACGGGCTAGCGTGGGCGGGTGCCCTACGACGACGACCTGCGACTGGCCCATGTCCTGGCGGACGCCGTTGAGCGGATCACGATGGCCCGGTTCCGGGCGCACGACCTCGTCGTGGAGTCCAAGCCGGACCTGACGCTCGTGAGCGACGCCGACAAGGCGGCCGAGGAGATGGTGCGCTTCCAGCTCAAGCGCACCCGGCCCCGTGACGCCGTCGAGGGCGAAGAGTTCGAGACCACCGGCCACGGTCCGCGCCGCTGGGTGATCGACCCGATCGACGGCACCCACAACTTCGTCCGCGGCGTGCCCGCCTGGGCGACGCTGATCTCGCTCGTCGACAACGACATGCCGGTGCTCGGCCTCGTGGCCGCACCCGCCCTGGGCCGCCGCTGGTGGGCAGCCAACGGGTCGGGCGCCTGGTCCGGGCGCAGCCTGGCGGCGGCCAAGCGGATCCACGTCTCGGCGGTCTCGAACCTCGCGGACGCCTCGCTGTCCTACTCCAGCCTCAAGGGCTGGCGACAGGTCGACCGGCACGCGGAGTTCCTCGAGCTCACCGACGCCTGCTGGCGGACCCGCGCCTTCGGCGACTTCTGGTCCTACATGCTCGTCGCGGAGGGCGCGGTGGACATCGCCGCCGAGCCCGAGCTCGCGGTCCACGACATGGCGGCCCTCGTGCCGATCGTCACCGAGGCGGGTGGCCGGTTCACGTCGTTGGCCGGCAAGGACGGACCGTGGGGCGGCAACGCCGTTGCGACCAACGGCGTGCTGCACGACGAGGTGCTGAGCCGGCTGGGCACGGAAGCCCGCGCCTGACCGGGCTTCGGAGGCGCTGACCGTCGCTCAGGCGGGGACCACCGTCACGTCGCCGATACCCAGCTCACGCACGCCCTCGGCATACGTGCTGGCGTCGCCGACGATGACCACGGTCCACTCCCCCTGCACCCAGTCGCGGTAGGCCGCGGTGAGCTGCTGGCCGTCCAGCTCGCGCATCGCCTCGAGCGTCTTGGTCGTGAAGTCCGTGGTGAGCCCGTCCAGCGCCATGGTGACGGCCTCGTCGGCCACCGCATCGGCGGTGGCGAAGCGCCCCGGCGCGGTCTTGCTGATGAAGTCGACCCCGGCCTGCACCTCCTCGGCCCGGAAACCGTCGCGGCCCGAGGCCAGCAGGTCCAGGAGCAGCTGCACCGACTCGACGGTGGCATCGGCCCGCACCGACCCGGAGGTGAGGAACAGCCCACCGACCCGCCGCGGGCGGAACACCGAACGGATGCCGTAGGTGTAGCCCTTCTCCTCGCGCAGCAGCGCGTCGATGCGGGCGTTGGGCGAGCCACCGACCATGAAACCCAAGACAGGGTATGCCGCCCAGCCGCCAGGGGCGTGCCGGTCCGGACCGGTCCACCCGACCAACAGCTCGCTCTGCACCGACCCCGGTCGGTCGACGAACACGACCCGGGCCGCGTCCGTGGCCCGGCGGGGCTCGATCGTCTCGGCAGCGGGCACGTGGGTCGCGCTGACCCAGGTGCCGAGGGTGCTCTCGGCGAGATCGGCGACGTCCAGACCCGAGAGGTCGCCGGCGATCACGGCAGTCATGCCCGTGGGCCCGACGCGTTCGGCATGGAAGTCGACGATGTCCTGGCGGGTCAGCGCGGTGATGCTGGCCGTCGTCCCGGCCGTCGGACGCGATGCCCGGTCGGTCTCGTCGAAGTGCGTGGCGATGAACGCCTGGGCCGCACGCTGTGGCGCGAGGGCGCGCTCCTGCTCGATCTGGGCGAGCCTGGTCTTGCGGTGGCGGTCCACCTCGGGCCCGGGGAAGACGGGCTCGGCGAGCGCCTGGCGCAGCAGGTCGAGGGCCTCCCCCAGCCTGCGCTTGGGGACGTCGAGGTCGACGCCCAGACCACCGTCGGTGACCGACGCGCCAAGAGCAATCCCCTTGCGCTCCAACAGCTCTGCGAACTCCTCGGGCGAGTGCTCGGCGGTCCCCTCGTCGAGCAGCCGGGACATGATGCTCGCGACTCCTTCGACCTCGCGTGGCTCGACGGACAGCGGGAAGGGCAGCACCGTGCGCACCGAGATGACGTACTGGCCCGGGATGTCGTAGCTCAGCAGCTCGATGCCGTTGGACAGGGTGTGCCGCGCCGGGGTGGCGAAGCGCCACACCTCGGGCGGTCGGACCTCAGGGCGCGGTGGGGTGTCGTCTGCCGGCAGCTCTGCCACGGAGACCTCGGTCGGGGGAAGGTCGGTCGGGGGATGGTCGGTCGCCGGGAGGTCGGCTCCCTCGGTCACCGAGCTCATGCGACCTCCTCCTCGTCGGCGACGGCAAGGTGACGGACCACGACGCGGCCGTCGGGGCGCAGCCACCGGGCTGCGGCGGCGCGCACGTCCTCGACCCCCACCTCGGCGATGCGGTCGAGGAAGGTGTTGACGAACTGGCCGTCACCATGGAGCAGCACGTGCTGGCTGATCAGGTCGGCCCGCTCCTCCTGTCCAGCGAGCGCGGAGAGCCACGAGCGTTCGGACTGCGCCATCGCGGACTCCATCTCCACCTCGGTCGGACCCTCCACGGCGAATCGTTCGAGCTCCTCGACGACAGCAGCCTCCACGGCCTCGGGGTCCTGGCCGTCGGCCACGTCGATGACGAAGAACCCCAGGGAG
Organism: Pedococcus bigeumensis; assembly: GCF_006438965.1. GTDB lineage: Bacteria > Actinomycetota > Actinomycetes > Actinomycetales > Dermatophilaceae > Pedococcus > Pedococcus bigeumensis_A. Next base: position 143,891 of record NZ_RCZM01000004.1, on the reverse strand, counting down.
ACGCCGTCCACGAATCCCATGGCATGCGCTTGCACGGCGTTCGCGACCTGCTCACGACGGACCAGCCGCTGGACGAGGCGTGAGGTCGACAGCCCACCGAGGGCGTCGATGGCCAGGCCCGCGGCGAAGAACTCGTCGGTGTTGTCCACGGGCAGCCGGAAGGCGATGTGCATCCGGTCGTTCGGCACGTTGCCGGGCCGGTCCACCCGCACCGGCTCGCTGACCGGTTCCAGCGGTGCGACCGGAGGTCGGGCCGGCTCGGCCGAGGCAGGGAGGTGGCCGAAGTACCGCTCCGCTGCAGCGAACCCCTCATCCGCAGTGAGGTCCCCGACGAGGGTCAGCACGCTGTTGTTCGGTCCGTAGTAGCGGCGGAAGAACGCGTGCACGTCCTCGAGGCTGGCGGCGTCGAGGTCCTCCATCGACCCGATCGTCGGATGGTGGTACGGATGGCCGGAAGGGAACACCGCGGCATACACGTCGATGAGGGCGGTGCCGTAGGGCACGTTGTCGTAGCGCTGGCGCTTCTCCTCCTTGACCACGTCCCGCTGGTTGTCGAGGTTCTCCTGGGTGACCGCGTCGAGGAGGTGGCCGTGGCGGTCCGCCTCCATCCACAGGGCCAGCTCGTAGGCGCCCTTGGGCACGGTCTCGAAGTAGTTGGTGCGGTCGAACCACGTCGTCGCGTTGAGCCGACCCCCTTCGGCCATCAGCCGGGTGAAGTGCTCACCGCTGGCGATGTGTCGCGACCCCTGGAACATCAGGTGCTCGAAGAGGTGGGCGAACCCGGTGCGTCCGGCCAGCTCGTGGCGGGACCCGACGTTGACCCAGATGTTCACGGTCACGGTGGGAACGGAGGCGTCCGGTGACACGACGACACGCAGCCCATTCGCCAGCGTCTTCTCGTGGATCGGGTAGTCCAGCGGCATGCCGCAACCCTAGGCGAGTCGCCCGGCTCGCATGCGGCATCTCACTCACCGAGCCGCTCCTGCACCGCATCGAGTGCTCGGGAGGTCCGGGCCATGGCCGGGTCAGAGGGTGCGGCTGCCCTCTTCGCGGGCCTGGGTGACCGACTGGGCCGGCGGCCGCTTGTCGGCCGGCACCCGTGGGAGCGAGGGCGCGTAGCCCGAGCCCAGCTGCTCGATCGCCGTGCGCGCGAAGACCTGCTGTTCGGTGACGGTGCGCTCGGACCGACCACGACCGAGGAAGCTCACCGCCCAGTGCAGCAGCGTGGTGAGACGGTGCTTGAAACCGATGATGTAGACGAGGTGGACGGCCAGCCACAGCAGCCAGGCGATGAACCCGGTGAACCGCAGGTTACCGATCGAGGCGACCGCGCTGAACCGCGAGATCGTCGCCATCGAGCCCTTGTCGTGGTACTCGAACGGACCCTTCGGCTCCTTGCCCCCGAGCCGGCGCTTGATCTGGTCAGCGGCGTACCGCGCGCCCTGGATGGCGACCTGGGCGACGCCCGGGTAGCCCTTGAGCGAGGCCATGTCGCCCACCACGAAGACCTCGGGGTGACCGGGCAGGGTGAGGTCGTCGTTGACGGCGATGCGGCCGGCGCGGTCGAGCTGCGCCCCGGACTGCTCGGCCAGCTGGGCACCGAGCTCGGAGGCCTGCACCCCGGCCGCCCACACCTTGCAGACCGACTCGATCCGGCGCTGGGTGCCGTCGGCGTCCTGCACGTCGATCCCGGTGGCATCGACGCCCGTCACCTTGGCGCCGAGCTGGACCTCCACCCCGATCTCCCCGAGCCGTTTGGCGGCCTTGGCCCCGAGCTGGTCACCGAACGCGGCGAGCACGGTGGGAGCCGCGTCGAGCAGGACGATGCGCGCCCGGCTGGTGTCGATGTTGCGGAAGTCCTTGCGCAGCGTGCGTCGCGACAGCTCGGCGATCTGGCCGGCCATCTCCACGCCTGTCGGCCCAGCACCCACGACGACGAAGGTCATGAGCCGCTCGATCTCCTTGGGAGTGCTCGCCAGCTCGGCCCACTCGAACGACCCGAAGATGCGGCCGCGGAGCTCGAGCGCGTCGTCGATCGACTTCATGCCCGGGGCGAACTGCGCGAAGTGGTCGTTGCCGAAGTAGGACTGGCCCGCGCCCGCCGCCACGAGGAGGGTGTCGTAGGGAGTCACCGTGTCGCGGTCCAGCACCCGCGAGGTGACCGTCTTGGCAGCGAGGTCGATGTGCGTGACGTTGCCGAGCAGGACGCGCGCGTTGCGTTGGTGCGCAAGGACTTCGCGGGTCGCAGGGGCGATCTCGCCTTCAGAGAGGATCCCCGTGGCGACCTGGTACAGCAAAGGCTGGAAGAGGTGGTGGGTGGTCTTGGCGATGAGCGTCACGTCGACGTCGGCGCGCTTGAGTGCCTGCGTGCCGAAGAGGCCGCCGAACCCGGAGCCGACCACGACGACGCGGTGGCGGTTCGTTGCGGATACCTGCTGCGAGGTCATACCAACACTCTCCTGTGAAAGACGAAGGACGGCCACCCCCTGGTGGGTGTGCCGTCCTCGCTGACGCGTGTCCTGCGGACAGCCGGTCTGTGCGAACGATCGGCCACTTCCTTCAACCAACCTAGCCCTGTGGGTATGCCGCCTCGGCGCACCTGTGCGCGTAGTGCGACGCGCATCACGTCGCCCGTCTCACCCACTGGCGGGACCGCTTCGCCGTGGCGGATCGCGCCGACGTGGGGCGGGTTCAGGGAAGGGTGGCGGCCACCGTGGGGCTGGGCGACGGGTCCGGCTCGACCGGTGCTGGAGTGGTGGTGGTGGGCTGCGGGGTGGTGGGGTCCGGCGACGGCTTGTCAGAGGGCGTCGGGGTGGGGGTGGCGGGGACGCCCGTGGTCGGCGGGGTGGTGGGGGTCGTGGGGGTACCCGGACCACTGGGACGGCCGGTTCCTGACCTCGAGGGGTTCGCCGACGTCGTGCGCGTGGAGCTGCTTGCGGCGGCGGGTGGGCTCGGATCCGGCTCCGGTGCCGTCATGGCGCTGGCCCGGCCTCCCGACCCGACCCGGAAGGCCACAGTCGTCAGGGCGGCCAGGCCGTGTCGCTGGAAGTAGGACACCCACTCCAGCACGGCCAAGTGGTAGGCGCCGGACTGGTTGTAGGACAGCACCGCGGCCCGCAGGTCGCCCGACCGGGCCAGGTCACGGCCGTCGCGGCACAGGTAGTCGGCCGTGGCCGAGGCCGCGTCGAAGACGTTCTGCGGATCACGTCGCCCGTCGCCGTCACCGTCACGGCCGGCCCAGCTCCAGGTGCCGGGCAGGAACTGCAGCGGACCCATCGCCCGGTCGTAGTCGCCGGCGCCGTCGTAGACACCTCCGTCGCTGTCCCGGATGACTGCGAACGGGCCGCCGTCGAGCAGCGGCCCGTAGATCGCAGGCGTCACCCGGTGGTCCGAGGTCACCGAACGGCCCCCGATCGACCCTGACTCGACCTGTCCGAGGGCCGCAAGGTGGGCCACCTGCAGGTGGCAGCCGGCTGGAGCACGCGACACGGCCCTGCGGTAGGCCGCGGCCAGCACCGCTTGGGGCGTCCCTGCCGGCGGCATGCTTCCGACCGGCCCGACGGGCGGCGGAGGCTTCGGCTTCGTGGCGCTGGGCGACGCAATGGCGATGGCGGTCCGGTCACCGAAACGGGCGACCGCCTCGGCCGGGGCGAGGTCATCGAAGGCGAACAGCACAGGGACGGTCTCGTGGAGCAGCACGGGCGACAGTTGCGCGCGGGAGGTGACGGACGTAGGGGGGCCAGCACCCGGAGGCCCGGACGCGCTCAGCACCGCCATCGCCGCCACGGCGACAGCCACGGCACCCACTTGACGCCTGCGCATCGGCCGCCTCCTTCCGAACGGCATCGTCGCGGTCCTCGGCAGGTCGGCGGGCCGACTTCGGGGCAGCTTCGGACTAACGGACGATCATCAAATGGACACAAACCCCATTGGACTCAGGTCGACGACAGGGATCGACCCTCAGAAGAGGCGGCTGGCCTCGTCGGCCGGCGGTTCCTCCAGGGCGAGGAGGAACCGCTTGCGCTCCAGTCCCCCGGCATAGCCGACCAGGCTCCCGTCAGCACCGATGACCCGGTGGCACGGCACGATGATGCTGATCGGGTTGCGGCCGTTGGCCCACCCGACCCGCTGGCTGAGGTTGACGTCCCCCAGGGCCCGCGCCAGGTCGCCATAGCTCCGGGTCTGGCCGTAGGGGATCTCGCGCAGCAGAGCCCACACCCGCAGCTGGAACTCGTCGCCACGGGGAGCCAGCGGCAGGCTGAACTCGGTGCGCTCCCCCGCGAAGTACTCGGTGAGCTGGGCCGCCGCCGCGCTCAGGCTGTCGTCGTCGCGCGCACCGAGGCGGTCCTCCTCGTCGGTGCCACGCCGGTGCAGCTCCATGTAGCAGCCGGTGAGGGCGCCGTCCTCCGCGACGAGGGTGATCTCGCCGAGCGGGGAGGGCAGGAGCGCGTGAGTCCTCACGACGGGAATCCTGTCAGCCACCCCCGACAGTCGAGATCCGGGTCTTTGCAGGATCTGCCACGCCGGGACGTGGCAGATCCTTCAAAGACCCGGGGTCAGGCGGGTGGCGGCGGGATCGCGGCAGCCAGCCGGGCGGCATACTCCTGCGCCTCGTCGTCCGAGGCGTACTTGGTGCGCGGCCAGAAGAAGCCGCGGAGACCGTCGCCCTTGGTGCGCGGCACGACGTGCACGTGCAGGTGCGGCACGGACTGCGACACGACGTTGTTGACGGCGACGAAGGAGCCCTGCGCACCGAGGCCGGGGACCACCGCACCTGACACGCGCTGAGCCGCGCCCATCAGCACGGGCAGCAGCTCGGCAGGCAGGTCGACCAGGGTGTCGACGTGGATCGTCGGGACGAGCAGCACGTGGCCCTTGAACACCGGTCGGGTGTCCAGGAAGCCGAGCGTGAACGGCTCGTCGAGCACGATCGTGGCCGGTAGCGCGCCGTCGATGATCCGGCAGAAGAGGCAGTCCATCCCGCCGACTCTAGGACGCGGCGGACCCGGTCGCGGGACGGTGGCTGCCCCGCGTCGTGCGGGACAGCCACCGGTCATGTGTGGTCAGTGGCGGTGCGAACCGCCGCCAGGCTGCGTTGCAGGAGCCTGCGCGTCACTGTCCCCTTGGTCGTCGCCCTGGTCGTCGGCGTCGTCGCCAGCACCTGTCGGGTGCGCGGTCGGGGAGTGCTCGGCACGGTGGTCAACCTCACCGCCACCATTCACGTCAGCGTGCTGGTCGTCCGCACCCACCCCGTCGTGGTGGTTGGCGGACGCAGTTGCGTTCGCTGTGTGCGTCGCGGACCTCGTCTCGCTGGCTTCGCTCTCGGTGTCGTCGGGCTCGGCCGTCGTCGTCTCGGTGTCGGTGGCCTCGGTGGTGGTCGTGGTGTCGCTCGGGTCGTCCTGCTGCACGTGGGCGGGTTCGCGGTCCTGGCCGCCACCGGTCGAGGCCACAGCGACGGCCACACCACCGAGGGCGGCAAGGGCAACGGCGGCTCCGACGGCGACGGCTGCACGGCGGATGGGAAGTCGAACAACGGTCACGAGATCGCTCCTTGATGGTGATGAGGTGCCCAAACCCTCGCCGGCGGGGTTCTCGAGGAACGCCGCCAGTTCTCTGCTGGCTGTCACCGGCTCCCGCGCGGACATGCCGCGCAGCGCCTCGACGGCCGGGGCCGCCGGGTCGCTCGCGGGCAGGTGCAGGCCGCTGGGGGCCGGATCTTCGGGCTCAGGCATGACGGGGGTTCAATCGTGCGAGAGCCTCTCGGGGATACGGCTTCCCAGAAAGTTCTTTCCGGAGACGCGCGAGCGCCCGGTGCTGCAGGGACTTCACCGAGCCGACGTCCTTGCCCAGCACTGCCGCCGTCTCCTCGAGGCTGAGATCGGCCACGACGCGCAGGGCAAGCACGGAGCGTTGGTCCGGGGTGAGCGTGGCCAGCAGCGCGACCACCCATTCGTCCCCGAGCACTGCCAGCGCCGCACTCTCGGCCGACGGGGCGGCTGGGTCGTGTCCGGCGTCGTCCCACGCCACCCAGGGACCGCGGCGGACCCGCTGCCGGTGCCAGTCGACCTGCCTGCGATGTGCGACGGTGAAGACCAGCGCCCGGAAGGCCGCACCGCTTCCCTCGAACCGCCCCATCTGCCGGAAGACGGCGAGGAACACCTCGCTCGTGACATCCTCGGCGTCGCCCACGCCGTGCGAGCGAAGGTAGGCACCCACTCGCGGGGAGAGCTCGACCCACAGCTGCCCGAAGGCAGCCCGGTCGCCCACCCTCGCCGCAGCGACTGTGGCGTCCATGAGGGCACCGTCCACCGGAATCCACCTCCACTCACCCGGCTTCGTGGCGCCCTGCTCGCCAGGTCAGACCGTAGCGGGTCGGACCCGTGGTTGCGCGTGTTTGAGCCTGTCTGATCCCGTCAGCGTCGCGGTGGCCGTGGCAGGAAGTAGCTGGTGCGCTGCCGGTACTCGGCGTAGCCGGGACGCTCACCCATGTGCTTCTCGAGGAGTCTGGCCCCCGTCGCGAAGACGAGGAAGTATGTCATGGCCACCGGGGACAGCACCGTGATCAGGCCGGGCCAGGCGCTGGCCGCGACCAGCCAGATCCCCCACCAGACGCAGGAGTCGCCGAAGTAGTTGGGGTGCCGGGTCCAGGACCAGAGACCGCGGTCCATGACCTTGCCCTTGTTGGCAGGGTCGGCCTTGAAGTCCTTCAGCTGCTTGTCCCCCAGCGACTCGAAGGTCACGCCGACCAGCCAGAGCAGCAGCCCGATGACCGCCACTGGCGCCACGCCACGGCCGGACGCTGCGCTGACCTGGATCGGCAGCGAGACGAACCAGACCGAGAGTCCCTGGATCGCGTAGACCTTCCGGATCGCCACGAGCATCGGGTTGCCCGTCTCGCCGGACAGCATCTCGGCATAGCGCGGGTCCTCGCCCTTGCCGCTGTTGCGCTGGTGCATGTGCCAGGCAAGTCGGAGCCCCCACAGCGCCACGACGACGAACAGCGCCAACCGTCGCCAACCCGCCCCGTCACCGACCACGCCGGCCACCGCCGCGACGACCACGAACCCGAGCCCCCACGTCGTGTCCACCACGCTGACCCGGCCCTGACGATGTCCCTCGAAGGCCGTCGCCACCATCAGCAGGACGACGGCGAGAAGTGAAAACCCTGTGACTGCAAGGAAGTTCGAACCGTCGAACATCACGACCAGCTCGCCGGTCGGACCGGCTCGAGGTCGGACGTGCCGCGGTCGGGGCGGACGGCGAGGATCTGGTCGACACCCATCCGGCCGTCACGGAACGCCATGGCGCCGCCGACGAGGTAGAGCCGCCAGACACGGGCCACCTCCTCGCCCACGAGGGCGACGACCTGGTCGATGTTGTCCTCGAAGGTGCGGTGCCACGCGGCCACGGTTCGCACGTAGTGCTCGCGCATGGCGTGCACGTCCCGCACCTCGAGGCCCGAACCCTCAATGAGGTCAACGGTTTCGCCGACGGGTCGCATGTGCATGTCCGGTGCGATGAACGACTCGATGAATGGCCCTCCACCGGGGTGGCGCCCCCGCCTGGACATCTGCTGCACCAGGACCCGTCCACCGGGACGGACCCGGTCGTGGAGCACGCTCGCGTAGGTCGGGTAGTTGTCCTGCCCCACGTGCTCGCCCATCTCCAGCGACACGACAGCGTCGAAGTCGCTGTCCGGCACCTCGCGGTAGTCCTGCAGCCGGATCTCCACCCGGTCCTGCAGCCCCCGCTCGGCGATCCGTGCGTCGATGAACTTCTTCTGCTCGGCGGCGATCGTCACACCGGTGACCTGGGCGCCGAAGTGCTCCGCGGCATACAGGCTCATCGAGCCCCAGCCACAGCCGACATCGAGCAACCGCATCCCCGGCGCGAGCCCGAGCTTGTGGCCAACCAGCTCGAACTTGTCACGCTGAGCGTCCTCGACCGTGTAGTCGGCCGCGTCAGAGCGCCAGTAGCCGCACGAGTAGGCCATGTGGGGGTCGAGGATCAGGCTGTAGAACTCGTTGGACAGGTCGTAGTGGTGGTGGATGGCCTGCCGGTCACGTCCGACACTGTGCAGCCGCCCCTTCAACACCGCCTGGCTGGCCGGGGCCGGGAGCGGGAGTCCGATGGCACCGGCAGCGCGCGCGACCTTGAGCACCGCGGCGATCGCCGCAGGCGTGGGCCGTATGCCGGTGAGCTGGCGCTCGTGCGCCACTGACCACACGTGCGTGAGGGCTGCGTCGACGTCACCCTCAACGTCGAGCTCACCGGTGACATAGGCCTGCGCAGCGCCGAGCTCGCCGGGGTGACGCAGCAGTCGGCGCAAGGCACGCGGCGAACGGAGGGTGACGTGCGGTGCGTCGACCGGGCCGGCCTCGCTGCCGTCCCACGCCGTGAGGCGGACGGGGAGGTCGCCGCCGACGAAGGGCGCCAAGGCGTTGGCGATCTGGACGGCTACGCCGGATCCCGTGGTGGCGGTGGTCGACTCGACCCTGTCGATAGTGGTCATCGGCCCGTCTCCCTCTCGAGAACCAGCTGTTGGACGTCGAGGTAGCCCGAGCGGAAACCGGCTCGTGAGTACTCGAGGTAGAAGTGCCACATCCGGTCGAAGACCTCGTCGAACCCGAGCTGGTGCACGCGGTCCAGCGATGCCAGGAACCGCTCGTCCCACAGCCGCAGGGTCTCGGCGTAGTGCTGGCCGAAGGACAGTCGCTCGCTGACGCGCAGCGACGTCTGCTCGCGGTTGACGTCGACGATCGCCTCGGTCGAGGGTAGGAAGCCACCGGGGAAGATGTACTTGTTGATCCAGGTGTAGGTGTAGCGCGTGGCCAGCATCCGGTCGTGCGGCATGGTGATCGCCTGGATGGCGACCTTGCCACCCGGGGCCAACAGGCTGTCGATCTTGCGGAAGTACTCGCCCCAGTACTGGTGGCCGACGGCCTCGATCATCTCGACCGAGACGATCGCGTCGAACTTGCCCTCGACCAGCCGGTAGTCGAGCAGCTCGACCGACACCGCGTCGGCATAGCCGGCGGCAGCGATGCGCTCCCGGGCAAGGGCCCGCTGCTCGCTGGACAGGGTCACCGAGACGACGGTGGCGCCACGGGCAGCTGCCCGGATCGCGAGCTCGCCCCAGCCGGTCCCGATCTCGAGCACCCGCGAGCCCTCGCCGACACCGGCGGAGTCGAGCATGCGGTCGACCTTCTTCCGCTGGGCGTTGGCGAGGTCGTCCCAGACGGGCGCCGCCGCGGGGGTGCTGGTCGTCACTGCCTCTCCCGCGACCGCGCGGCCGGACCGCTCGTCTCCGGTGAACAGCGCCGAGGAGTAGCTCAGCGTCCCGTCGAGGAAGGTGGCGAACATGTCGTTGGAGAGGTCGTAGTGCCGCGCGATGTTGGTGCGGGTGTTCTGCGTCGTGTTCTTCTCGGTGTGCGGGGCCCGGGCGACATAGAAGGCCCGGAGCTTCTGCAGGGGCTCGGGGATCAGCGTCCCCATCTGTGCCGCGAACACCTCGAGCAGCCCACCGAGGTCGTCGGCGTGCCAGTCGCCGGCCATGTACGACTCGCCGAAGCCGATCAGGCCGCCGGCCCCGAGCGTCGCAAAGAACGAGTCCGGGCGGTCGATGACCATGAGCGGCGCCTGCGGGTCGACCGCAGCGCCACCGACGATCGCCTCGCGACCGAGCTGGATGCGGACCGGCAGCCGCCGGGCGGCGGACAGGAAGATGCGACGGGCAACGGCCCCCTCGACCGCCTGGCGCACCTTGGCGCGGCGAGCGGTGAGGTCGGGCCAGCGGCTGGCATCGATGGCCGGCTGCATGGACAGGCCGACGGTGGCGGTGGTCACTGGACTGCCTCCTGGTGGTGGGAAGGACGTGGCTGGACCGGCAGGCGGCGCAACCACAGACGGATGCCGTGCCAGCGGATGCGCGCGGCGACGGCAAGGGGTTCGAGGGGCTGGGTGAGGGCAAGCTTGAGGACGGTGCCGGTCCGTACGGGCAGGGTCCGTCCGCTCAGCCCGGCCACGAACGGGTCCTGGCCCGGACGCTCGAGGACGACCTTGACGTGGACCTTGGCGCCGGGCATCGGGATAGTGAGCCGGTAGCTGCCGGACACGTCGTTGAACGGGCTGACGTAGAGGGCTTTGTCGACCTCGGCGCGGCCGTGCTCGTCGGCGTGCACGAGATAGGCGTGGCGGTCGCCGTAGGTGTTGTGGACCTCGACGACGTTGCACGCAAGCCGGCCGTCAGGGGTGTGGCACCAGTAGACGCTGATCGGGTTGAACACCGTGCCGAGGACGCGGGGCGTCGTCAGCATGAGGATCTGACCGCCGTCCAGGTCGATGTCCTGGGTGGCGAGGAAGGTGTCCAGGTTCTCGCGCAGGGTGCGGTCCGGGGTGCCGAGGTGGTCACGGGACTCGAAGCTGGCGAGCGGGTGCAGCGCTCCGAGCCGCGGCAGGTCGTCCAGGTCGACCAGCCAGGTGTGGCTGCGACTGGTGAACCGGTGCTGGACCGGTGCCTTGCGCGCATGGACGATCGAGGTCGAGTAGATCCGCGTCGAGGGTGAGGCCTTCATCGCGCACCCACCTCCTCGAGGTCGCCCTCTGCCTCCCGCACACCGATCCCCAGCGCGTCGGGCTGGTCGGCGCGAACATCGAGGTCAGGGTCAGCGCCAGCGACGGTCCACTCGACACCCAGCGCGGCCGCTGCGGCGACGCCGGAGCGGGCGCCGTCCTCGTGGAAGCCCCAGCCGTGGTAGGCGCCGGCGAAGGCGATCCGGCTGGTGTTGATCTCGGGGAGACGGCGCTGCGCTGCAACGGATTCCGGCGTGTAGAGCGGGTGCTCGTAGTGCATCGTGTCGATGACCAGGCTCTGGTCCACGCAGTCCACGCCGTTCAGTGTGACGAGGAAACGTCGGTCCGGCACGTCGAGCCGTTGCAGGCGGGTGAGGTCGTAGGTGACCAGCACACCAGTCCCCTCCACCCCCGCACGACGCCAGTAGTTCCACGACGCGCGAGCGCCGGTGGACCGGGGCAGCACCGACTCGTCGGTGTGCAGCTGGGCGACGTTGCTGGAGTATTGGATCGCACTCAGCACGACACGCTGGGACCTGGTCGGCTGAGCCAGCATGCCGAGCGCCTGGTGCGGGTGTGCGGCGATGACCACCGAGTCGAACACCTCCTCCACGCCGTGCGCGTCGGTCACCAGGACTCCGTCCGGCGTCTCGACGACAGAACGCACCGGAGTGGACAGCCTGATGTCGGCGATTCCGGCCGCCACTGCCTCGACGTAGCGCTTGGAGCCACCCGTGACGGTCCGCCAGGTGGGCGACCCGAAGACGGTGAGCATCCCGTGGTGGTCGAGGAACTCGAACAGGTAGCGGGCCGGGTACTGCAGCGACACCGCTGGGTCGCAGGACCAGACCGCGGCGACGACGGGCTCGAGGAAGTGGCGGATGAAGTAGGCACTGAAGCCGCAGCGGTCGGCGAACTCACCGAGGGTTTCGTCGCGGTCGCCGTCGGTGGCCTCGCGCGCCAGCACCGCCCGGGCCTCGCGGTGGAACTTCCTCACCTCGGTGAGCATGCGCAGGTAGGCCGGGTCGGTCAGGTTGCGCAGCCGCGGGAACAGGCCCCGGGCAGCCCGCGCCCCGGCATACTCCAGGCCGGTCTCGTCGTCGCGCACGGACATGCTCATGTCCGACTCCTGCGTTGCGATGCCGAGCTCGGCGAAGAGCCGCAGCAGGGTCGGGTAGGTGCGGTCGTTGTGCACGATGAAGCCCGTGTCGACGCCGACCGTCCGGCCGTCCACCTGCACCTCGTGGGTGTCGGCGTGGCCGCCGAGGCGGGCGTCGGCCTCGTAGAGGGTCACCGGACCGCGCGTGCTGAGCACGTGGGCGGCGGCGAGCCCTGCGATCCCGCTGCCGATGACGGCGCGGCGTGGTGCAGACATGGTGTCCATCCGTTCTGGGTGACGGGTCGAGAGTGTTTCGGCGCGCCGGTCCAGCCGGATTGGGTCAGCCAGGCGCGCGCCGGTATGCCGTGGAGCTGGGTTCATGGTGCCGGTCACCGAGACGCCTCGCCGCCGCGCGGGACACGACGGCCACCACGGTCTCGAGCGGACCGCGCAGCGGGATCAACGCGAGCACCGCCCCGATCCCCAGGACGATCAGGACCTGGTCGTCGTAGTGGTTCGGCGTCTCGAGGTCGGGCCACCAGCCGCGGCCCATGATGAGCACGTGCAAGGTGTAGAGGCTCAGGGTCATGGCGCCCGCTCCAAACGCCGCCGCCCAGACGCGGGGCTGGAACCGGGTCACCAGGAGGCACAGGCCCAGCACGGCCATCGCGCTCCCGATCGTCTGTGCGAGGTCGAGCGGTGTGCCCGAGTGGGGCGCCACCGTGGCGAGCCACCACCACGAGCCCGTGGGTGTCGTGCCGTGCAGACCGTGCGTGAGGGCCACCTGCAGGGCCACCGGGTCCGAGCCGATCGACGGGTCCGGATAGGTCGACGCGAGCGCGGCCGCGGCGTCGGAGCGCGCCAGCAGCGCGCGGGAGACCACCGTTGCCAGCACCGCAATGAGCGTTCCGCTCACCACGAGTCGAACGTCCACTCCCTTGCGCCGCAGATTGATTCGTCCCATCGCCATGCCCGCGAAGAGGTAGGCCAGCCACACCAGCGCCGGGTAGTAGCCGACAAGGAGCAGCTCGGCCAGCAGGTGCCCGAGGGACGTCAGGTCCGCCGGTGTCGGGCTGCCGGCGACGTGCTCGGGTAGGTGCGGCCGGACCATGAGCGAGACCGCGGGTGCCGCCAGGACCCAGACGACCGCAAGCACTGCCAGTGCTGGGGCACGCAGACCGAGGAACGGCAGGCCGAGCAGGAACAGCACCGCATAGAACGCCAGGATCACTGCGATGCCAGAGGGAACCAGTCCCAGCAGCAGACCCAGGGCGCCGATGAGCGCCGCCCGCACGACGAGGCGGACCGACGCGGCATACCGGGCACGCCCGTGCAGCGGCGTGGTCCGCCCACTCACGAGCGCCACGCTGACCCCCGCGAGGACGGCGAACAGGGCCGAGGCCCGTCCGCCCGCCACCTGCTGTGGCCACGGGACGTGCGAGCCCTCGATGCCGGGGAGCATGTGCGTGGCCATCATCCCGACCAGGGCGAGTGCCCGGGCCACGTCGACGCCCACGATCCTGCCCGGTGCCACCTCGGGCAGGACGGCCTCGGTCATGGCGACATCCTGTCAGCCGTAGTCCGGGGTTGGGCGGGTGAGCGAGGACCCCGACGCGCTGGAGGCGGGTCAACAGCGCGCCGGGGGGCCGAGATGGCGGCAGGACGCTCACGCGGGCTATCACGGGCACTCCAATTCCTCGGGCAAAGGTCATCGCAGGGCTTCATCGTCTGTTCAACCTTTGTGCAAGGTTACTCTGCTCCTGATGGTGCACCTTCACGGTCGACTTGTCCATGCTTTGCCCAAGGATGTGGGACGCTGCTCGGGTGTACACGATCGGCCATGCGGCCCGCCTGACCGGCGTACCGTCCGCCACCATTCGTGCCTGGGAGCGGCGGTACGGCCTCGTCAAGCCGGTACGCAGCGAGGGCGGCTACCGGCTCTACGACGAGCAGGGACTCCAGCTGCTGCGGGCCATGGGCACCCTGGTGGCCGGTGGTTGGTCGGCGAGCCAGGCGGCCGAGCACTTGCGCTCCGACCAGTCCGACAACGGTGACGGCGGGGCCGGCCAGGACGACCAGGGCCCTTGGGACGCCTACCTCACGGACGAGGACGCCGTCGGTGTCGACGGGGCTGCCCCGGGTGACCCGACGGCCACGGTCCCGGAATCGGGCGAGGACACGCCCTCCCCGGAGGACGGCGATGCGTGGGACGTCACCGCACTCGCAAGGGGAGCAGCCGAGATGGACCCCACGGCGGTGGCCGAGGCCATCGACCGGGCCTTCGCGGCGGGAACGCTGGAACAGGTCGTCGACACCTGGCTGATGCCGGCACTGCAGATGCTGGGAACCCAGTGGCGGGCTGGACGCGTGGACGTCGCCGGCGAGCACGTCGTCAGCGCCACCCTGCACCGACGGCTGGGGGCCGCGATGGATGCCGCTCCGCAGGCACCGCACGGGCCTCGAGTGGCGGTCGGCCTGGCGCGCGGGTCACATCACGAGCTCGGCATCCTGGCGTTTTCCGTGGTCCTGCGGCGGGCCGGGGTCGACGTCCTGTACCTCGGGGCCGACCTGCCCGCCCAGCACTGGGTCGCGATGGTCCAGCAGCACCGCCCTGCCGCTGTCGTCGTCGGGGTCCCCAGTGCGACGGACGTGCTCGCCGTTCGCGAGACGGTCGCCGCCCTGCACGCAGCCACACCGACGCTCCCGGTCCACGTTGGTGGAGGGGCCCAGTTCGAGGTCGGACAAGGGACCGTGCCCCTGGGGCACACCGTGACGACCGCGGCCCACGACCTGGCTGACACGTTGCGCAAGCGGGCAAACGCCTGACCCTGCGGTCGGGCGACCGGAGCGCGCCTCAAGGCGACCCGGACCGACCCTCCGGCGTTTCGCACTCGCGCCCAATCCGCCGGGCGGACGGCTCCGAATGTGATGTGGGTCACGTCAGTGCTGAGTAGGTGTCCTGCTGGCATGGCCGCCGCACGCGTGGGACCACGCTGCCCGCGCTCTCTCAAGGAGTCAGCATGAGTAATACATCCCGGCGAATCTTCCTGGCCGCGGCCGGGTCGAGCGCCGCAGCTGCAGCCGCCGTTGCGGCCGCCCCCGGGGCACTCGCAGCCCCGACCACCGGCCGACCGGACGCAGCGGAACCGGACGGCCAACCCCTGGTTGCCTACATCGACGACGTGACGTCGGGCCGGGTGTCCATCCTGTTCGGCGAGGACGAAGTCGTCGTGCAGGACGCCGACCTGGTCCGTCGCCTCACCAGAGCCGCGAGGAAGTGACCCATGTCCTCACACCGCGAAGCCCCTGAGGTCTCCAAGGACCCGGTGGCCGACAACACCGACGTCTACGCGTTCGTCAGTCCCGACAAGCCCGACACGGTCACGTTGATCGCCAACTTCATCCCCTTCCAGAACCCGCAGGGCGGACCGAACTTCTACGAGTTCGGCGACGACGTGCTGTACGAGATCCACGTGAGCAACAAGGGCGACGCCCGAGCCGACGTGACCTACCAGTTCCGGTTCACCACGAAGGTCCGCAACGACTCGACGTTCCTCTACAACACCGGTCCGATCAGCTCCATCGACGACCCCGCCTGGAACCGTCCACAGTCGTACTCCCTGACCCGGGTGGCGCGTGGTGACCGCGGCCGCCTGCTGGCGAGCCGGCTGGCATGTCCGCCGGTCAACATCGGCCCGCGCAGCACGCCGAACTACTCCGTTCTGGCGGGTCAGGCAGTGCACTCTGTCCAAGGCGGCCGGAAGGTGTTCGCTGGACAGCGCGCTGAGGGCTTCCACGTCGACCTCGGGAGCATCTTCGACCTCGGCACGCTGCGGCCGTTCCAGATGGCCCACCTCATCCCGTCGGCCACCGCGGTCGGCGTCAACGGCACCCAGGGCCTGAACGTGCACAGCATCGCCCTCCAGGTCCCGATCTCGGACCTCACCCGCAGGGGAACCGCGCCGACTGATGCGCTCGATGCCGCCTCTGTCATCGGGGTCTGGGCCACCGCCAGCCGCCAGAAGTCCCGGATCTGGGACAACAAGAAGGGCCGGCACTCGTGGCGGGGCCCGTACAGCCAGGTCTCCCGGCTGGGGAACCCACTGTTCAACGAGGTCATCACCCCGATGGCCAAGAAGGACCGCTGGAACGCCAGCCAGCCGCACGACGACTCCGACTTCGCGCGGTACGTCGCCAAGCCCGAGCTGGCCGCCCTGCTGCCGGTGCTCTACCCGGGCGTGTTCCCCAATCTGGCGGCCTACACCAAGGACCGGGCGGACCTGCTCGCGATCCTGCTCACCGGCATCCCGAAGGGCGTTGTGCCCGGCTTCCAGAACTACACCGGGAAGACGCAGGCGGACATGCTGCGGCTCAACGTGGCGGTCCCGCCGACGGCTGACCCCAACCCGATCGGGTTGGTCGCAGGTGACGCCGCAGGCTTCCCGAACGGGCGCCGGGTGATCGACGACGTCGTGGCGATCGAGCTGCGCGCCGTGGCGGGCGCGACGATCCCGCTGGTGGATCCGACCTTCACCCCCGACGCGGCGACGGCCGGGCTGACCGACGGCACGTCCAACACGAACGCGCCCTCCCTCGACGCGTTCCCCTACCTCGGCCACCCGGCCGGGGGCTACCAGACGATGCCCGGGACCCCCGCGGCGTAGAACCGTCGTGGCGGCGACCGAGAACCACCAGGGGTGTCGCCGCCACGACCCTCGCCACCCCACGCCGTGAACAACGACCCGCGAGCACCCACCATCAAGGAGGCCGCCATGGACGGTAACAGCGAGAACCCGTATGCCGGTCAGGGACCGGTCCTGCTCGACATCGGTGGCGACGTCGGCGCCCTGGTCGTCGTGATGCCTGCACGCACCGAAGCCCTCGAGGTGGAGCTGCGCCCCGCGGGCGCCACCGCTGCCCGCGGTCCCTCGGACCACCCGCCGGGCAGTCACTCCCACGACACCACGCACGCCCACGACCATCGGCATCCCCACGCGGAGTCGCACCACCACCAGCACCAGGGGCCCAGCGGGCAGCCGGTGGCGGCTGGCACGGCATACCCGCATGTCGCGGTGGTGGGCAGACCTGACGGCGACGGGCTGGTGCACTCACTGGTCTACCCCGCGGCCACCGAGGGCGACTACGAGCTCTTCGTGCTACCCGACGGACCGGTGGCCATGACCGCGTCGGTGACCGGTGGCCAGGTCACCCACACCACGTGGCCTGACTAGGCCGCTGCCCCGAGCTCGTCGGCCCGCGTCGCTGGGAACCAACCCCGGCACCAGCGGCGCCGGAAGGCGACAGCACGGCCTCCGGCGCCAGAGCGCCTACTGCGTGACCGACATCTCGGTCGTGGAGAACAGGTCATATGCCGGGATTGGCACAGGTGCCGTGCGCGGCGACGCGGCTTCCGACGAGGCGCCCGACAGGGGGCTGGGCGGGACGTCGGGTGCGCTGGGTGCGGTGCCCGTCAGGGCGGTCGACGCTGCGACGTCCTCGGCAAGGGCAGTGGACAGGGTGTCGTCGTCCACGGCGGCGTCGACGTTGAGCTCCTCGGCCAGGGCTTCGGTGAGGAGCGCCACGAGGGCTTCGAGCTGCACGTCGGCCGAGGCGGTGACCTCCTCGTCGGAACCATCGAGGGCGCGTGCCGCGAGGCCCGCCTTGCTGTCGATCAGCTGGGCGATCTTGGCGTCGATCGTCTGGGCGGCGATGATCCGCCAGGCAGTCACCGGCTCGGCCTGACCGATGCGGTGGACCCGGTCGATGGCCTGGGTCTGCTCGGCGGCGGTCCAGGACAGCTCGGCCAGCACCACGTTGGAGGCGACCTGCAGGTTGAGTCCGACACCGGCGGCCGTCAGGGAGCACACCACGATGGCGACATCGGGGTCGTTGACGAAGGCGTCGATGTTCGCCTTGCGCACCTTGGCCGTCTGGTCGCCGCGGATCGAGGAGTACTTGACGCCCCGCTTGGCGAAGGTCTCCTCGGCCACGTCCATGACGTCGATGTGCTTGGCGAAGAAGACCACCTTGCCGACGCTGCGGGCGAGCTGTCCGGCGTAGTCGGCGGCGAGCCCGGCCTTGGCCTGGCCGATCCGGCGCATCACGGTGAACACGTTGTCGCCGGACTTGGCCTTGCTGCCCTCCTCGCGTTCCCAGGTCGCGACCCGGCGCACGAGGTCGTGGTCGATGCCCTCGACGGTGACACCGGAGGTGCGTGCTTCGAGGGCAGCGCGGTAGCGCTTGACCAGGCGGCGCGCGAGCTCCTGCTCGGCGGCCCGGATGGACCGGCCCGCGTCGTCGTCGAGCTCGACCGGCAGGTCGGCCACGCGTCGGGCGGGGATGTCGGCGGCCACGTCGACCTTGCGGCGGCGGACGATGCCGAGGTCGATGACGCTGGTGCGCGCGGCGGCGTAGAACCCGGAGTCGGCAGGCGTCAGCCCGGTCTCCTCCAGCGCGGCCATGAGCGCGTGGCGGGGCTTCTTCTCCTCGATCCAGCCGAGGAACTGCCAGATCGCCTTGAAGTCCTCGATGTCGTTGATCAGCGGCGTGCCCGTCAGGGCCATGAGCAGCGGGTTCGGGGTGCGTGAGCGGATCCGCTCCGCGAGCTGCAGGACGTGCTGCGAGCGCTGCGAGCTCTTGTTCTTGATGAAGTGCGCCTCGTCGACCACCATCCCGCGGAACCCGAGGTCGCCGAGCCACCCGACGTGGCGGTCGAGAACCTCGTAGTTGACGACGACGATGTCTGCGAAGCCGTCGATGGACTCGCCGTTCCCGTGGATCACCGTGGCGGGGTGTCCGGGGGTCCAGAGCTCGGCCTCGTGGGCCCAGTTGGCCTTGACGACGTTGGGGACGACGACGAGCAGCGGGTAGGCGTCGGCGGCCTGGGCGGCCAGCAAGGCCTGGGCCGTCTTGCCCAGCCCGGGCTCGTCCGCCAGCAGGAAGCTTCGGTGCCCGGCAGCGGCCGCGGCGACGACCTGGCCCTGGTGGTGCATCAGCTGAAGCTCGCCGGCGCCGCGAAGGACCCCCACGGGTTCCGGAAGTGGCATGCAGGAGGAGTCGCCGCCGTACTCGAACGCCCTGAACAGCGGGCCGAGGAGCTCCCAGCTCGACAGTCGGCCCGTCGTGGGCTTGCGCGGCGCGACCGCGCTGAAGTCGGGCGCGAGGAACGGGTTGGCGAGCTGGCGGGCAACGACCGACTGGGGCACGGCGCGACGCTCCGGCGGGGTCCAGACCCCTTCTGACGCCTCCTCCTCCACCTCTTCGGGCTCCGGCTCGAGACCGGCAGCGCGCACCATGTCGCGCCGCAGGGTCGCTGCCGTGTCGCTGACGGCGGCATCCTCGGCGAGGAGGGCGAGCAGCGAGGTGTCCCGTGCCGCGGTCTTGGCCAGGATCGTCGCGACGCCGTCCAGACGCTTGAGCTGTCCGTCCCGCTCGGCGGTCGTGGCGGTGGTGTCGGCCTTGACCCTCGCCCGCTCCTCACGCACCAGCAAGGCGACGACTTGGAACTTGGCCCGTCCCGCAGGCTTGACCCGTCCGCGCTGCGCGTCGGTCTCGACCTCGCGCACCGCCCGCGCCAGCACGGGGATGATCCCCTCGTTGTCGAGGGGACGACCGCGCCGCTGGGTGCGCGGGGCGGACCGGGTGGCGCCGGACTGGCGCTGGCCTCGTTGAGCCAAGAAGTCCTCCTGAAGGATGCCCGCAGCGTGCGGGCCGTACGGGCCGAGCATGAACGACAGTGCCGCGTGCAGTCGCGCGGTCGGGGCGGGTGTGGGACGCCGAGCCGAACGGTCCGGGCGGACCGTTCGCTGCGCGGTCCCACCGTGCTGGGACAGATCGACGTGCCGACCCCGACGGCTCGCCCACCGCATACAACCGACGACCTGCGGTCGAGACCCGCCAGGCTTCGAACTGAGTCGTTGCCGAAGGTGCGGTGACGGCCGGGTGCCGGAACACCTCGATAGTACCTCCCCGCGCCAGCGGACGGCCAACGCCGGGCCGACCACGCGGGATACCGACCATTCGTTGCGGAAACCCGTCCCGCACGCGCTGCACCGGCGCCGGCTCGCGAGAGCCTGATCCGGCGCGACCGAGCCGCAGGGCTCGGGCCACCGGGGGTGAAGTACGATCGGCCCATGCGCTGCGTGAGCGAGCCTGCCGCAGCCCCCACGAGATCGATGGCGTGGTCGCGCGACGGTATGCCGCCCTCGGCCCTTTGCACCCGGCATACCTTTGCCGTGCAACACCACCCGCTTCGGGTCGCTGCGTCCGGACTCGCCGACGTGGCGCCGTGAGCGGCCACTCGCACGGCCACCCGGGTGCGACCCACCGGTGGAGGCTACGCACCGCGTTCGTCCTCGTCGCCGGCTTCTTCCTCGTCGAGCTGGGCACCGGCCTGGCGTCAGGGTCCCTGGCCCTGCTCAGCGACGCAGGCCACATGGCCGCCGACGTGGTCGCGCTGGGAGCGGCCCTGGTCGCGACCAGGATTGCCGCGCGTCCCGACACGACGGGTCGCCGGACGTTCGGCTCCTACCGCGCCGAGGTCTTTGCCTCCGGTCTCGCTGTCCTGCTCATGCTGGGTGTCTCCGTCTACATCGGCGTCGAGGCGATCGGCCGCATCGGCGGGAGTCCCGAGGTCTCATCGGGGCCGATGCTGGTCGTCGGCGCGATCGGCCTGGTCGTCAACGTCGTGTGCCTGACCCTCCTGCGCGGGGGCGCAGCCGAGTCGTTGAACGTCAAGGGCGCCTACCTCGAGGTGGTCGCCGACACCCTGGGCTCGGTGGGAGTCATCGCGGCCGGCGTGCTGGTAGCGGCGACGGGGAGCGCCTGGTGGGACACCGGGATCGCCCTGGCCATTGCGGTCTTCGTGGCGGTCCGGGCTGTGCTGCTCGGACGCGAGGTGCTCGGCGTCCTCGGACAGCACGCACCCGCCGGGATGGACGCCGACACGGTCGCGCTCGCACTCGCAGGTGTCCCCGGGGTGAGCGATGTCCACGACCTGCACGTCTGGACCCTGACGTCGGGCATGAACGTCGCCACCGCCCACCTCGTCACCTCCGAGGCTGCGGACGCGCACGGGGTGCTCGACCAGGCCATGCAGGTGATGCGCACCGAGTTCGGTGTCGAGCACGCCACCCTGCAGGTCGAGCCCGACACCCACACCGGGTGCAAGGAAGTCACCTGGTAGCCACGCGGCATACCGCTGGCCGGCACCCCCAGCCGCGACGGGGCCCTCGCGGGGACGTCCCCTCATGGCACAAACTTGGGCGATTGTACGCGCGCCGGCGATTCACCGCAGGCAAACGTACCGAGTCCATACTCGACCAGACCGAACGTATGCCTGGGACCTACGCATATCCGCCCATCCCCCGCTGGAAGAGCCGCTGAAGGGCACCTTCGGTGCCATCTTGGGCTCAGACCCGAGGGGGTGGGCGCCATGGTGCCTCAGATCGTCCGGCTAGAACGGGCCGGGGTGTGCGGCTGTGGGGAGCTCGTCGCAGCAGGAGAACGTGCCGGCTATGCCGCGCAGCAGGCGAGGGTCGTGTGCCTCGCTTGCCTGGCAGGGATGTCGGCCGAGCCGGATGCCGCCGAGGCGCCGGGGGAAAACGCCTTGGTGCCGGCTACCTGGACCGCGGATGCGCAAGCCATCGCGGCGACCCTCAACGCCCTGCGCCAGGAGCCCCCAGCGGCGTGGCGTTCCTCCGAGCCCGAGGTCCTGCACGTCCCGACCGAATGGTCGGCTCCCGTGGCGGAGCCGGTTGCCCGGGCAGGCGCTGGGTCGACGGAGCTGCCGATCACGTTGCCGCGACGCAAGCCCCGGGCCGGAGCGCTGCTGGATGTCGACGCGTCCGGGCGGACCGACCTGACCGAAGCCGTGGCCCCGCGACCGACCCCGTCGGCGCCACCACCGCCCACCCCAGCGTTCCCGGCGAGGGCGATCTCTGCGACCGCCGTGAGCGAGCCGACGCCGTCGGAGGTTGAGGTCCGGACGCCGCCAGCGGCGCACGCCGCGCCATCCTCAGACACCGACTCTGACGGCCGCAGCTCACGACACGAAGCAGCTGTGGTCGAGGACCTGAGCATGCCTGCTCCGGCGCCGCGTCGTCGGGCGGGACTCTTCACCCGCCTGCTCACGGTGCGGGCCTTCCGGACGCAGCAGGCCCAGCCACGCGTCACCAAGTCGCATGCGGCAGTGTGCACCCTCCTGGACGCGGCGGCGGCCAAGGGCGTGCTGGCGCTGCACAACCGACGGGTGCCGGGGCGACGTGGTCGCATCGAGCACCTCGCAGTCGGAGCGGGCGGCGTGTACGTCATCGACGCGCTGCACTTCAAGAACGCGTCGATCGAGGTCCGCCCGACAGATGATCCCGAAGCCGGCGACGACCTCGTGGTCGGAGGGCGGGTCCTGACTTCGGCCGTGCGGGCCGTGGCCCAACGGGTCGAGGTGCTCCACCTGATCCTGGTGGCCGCCGGGCTCCCCGACGTGCCGGTCACCGGAGCCCTGTGCTTCGTCGACGGCCTGCTGCCCCTCTCGGTGGCTGACCTCCAGGTCGAAGGGATGCACGTGCTGCGTCCCAGCGGTCTGACGGCACTGGTGGCCGGCCCCGGGCCGCTCGGCTCGCAGCACCGCGAGACGCTGCGCGAGTTCCTGGCAATCCGACTGCCCGCGTCGACCTGACGACGACGCGGCATACTCACACCCCCGCAACGCCAGAAGGCCCGGACCAGTGGTCCGGGCCCTCTGTCCGTCACGTGTTGGCTGCGGGCGCCGGGCACTCGTGCCTGCCACGCGCTCCCGTCGGCGCGTCGGAGTCCTGGCGCCCCTGTAGCTCGCCTAGGTTGGATGGCCAAGGGAGCCGACGCGCGTCAGGACCGCGTCACGGGGGCTCGCTCCTCACCGGTGTGCGGACCCGCTCGAACGGCGTGCCTCCGATGACCGGCAGACGAAGGGAAGCCAGATGGTCAACGTCCTGCTCGCGGGCGGGATCGCGATGGCGTTGTCCCTGCTCGGAACCCCGGCGTTCGCGCGGTTCCTCGTCCGGCGCAGCTATGGCCAGTTCATCCGGGACGACCTCGCCCATCACCACTACAAGCGGGGAAAGCCCACGATGGGGGGCGCCGTCATCATCGGCGCCGCCGTGATCGGCTACTTCGCCTCGCACCTGCTCCTGGTCGCCGCGAGCTCACGTGGCACCGTGGCGGTCGCGCCCGGCCGGCTCTCCCTCAGTGCGCTCCTGGTGCTCTTCCTGCTGGTCGGGATGGGACTGGTGGGCTTCTTGGACGACTTCACGAAGATCTCCAAGGCGCGCAGCCTCGGACTGACATCGAAGCAGAAGCTTGTCGGCCAGAGCGTGGTGACAGTGGTCTTCGCAGTGCTGGCACTGTTCGTGACCGACGGGACCGGGCGGGTCTCGGCGTCCACCGCCATCTCGTTCGTCAGGGACACCGGCATCGACCTCGCCGCGGCCGACCCCGTGCTCGGCGTGATCCTGTTCATCCTGTGGGCCAACGTGTTGATCTCAGGGGCCTCGAACGGCGTCAACATCACCGACGGACTCGACGGCCTGGCCACCGGTGCGTCGGTCATGGTCTTCGCCGCGTACGCAGGCATCAGCCTGTGGCAGTACAACCAGAACTGCGCCCTGGTCCCCGGACCCAGTTGCTACGACGTGCGTGACGGGCTCGACCTGGCCGTGGTCGCCTGCTCGATTGCCGGGGCCTGCTTCGGCTTCCTGTGGTGGAACGCCTCCCCCGCCACCATCATCATGGGCGACACCGGATCGCTCTCTCTCGGCGCTGCCCTGGCGGGCCTGGCGATCCTGACCCGGACCGAGCTGCTCCTGGTCGTCCTCGGCGGCCTGTTCGTGGTGATCACCATGTCCGTCGTGATCCAGATCGCCAGCTTCAAGCTGACCGGGAAGCGGGTCTTCCGCATAGCTCCCCTGCATCACCACTTCGAGATGCTCGGGTGGGCCGAGATCACGATCGTCATCCGCTTCTGGATCATCGCGGGGATCTTTGTGCTCTCCGGGCTCGGCCTCTTCTATGCCGAGTGGGTCACCGGGCAGTAGCACGGCCCGCTGCCTTGTCCGCTCTGGCCGGGCCGGGCCGGTCGGACCCCAACAGCAGAAGGCCCGGACCAGTGGTCCGGGCCTTCTGTCTGTGACGCGTTGGTAGCGGGGGCAGGATTTGAACCTGCGACCTCCGGGTTATGAGCCAGCCCAGCCCACGTCTCATACGTCCCGCACCTTCTCCCCCACCGCACGAAATCTCGGTGTCGAGTCCCAGTCGTCGCGCCGCGTCTCAAGCCGTCCCGCCACCTCCCGGTTACACATTTGGCTACACCTCCCTGCCTTGAAGACACTTCTGGTCATTGGCCTGCTGGGAGTGCCTGCCGACCGGTATGCATCGCCATAGGCCACGGCGCAACGAAGCGCCGACGACCCGCTCCTCACCGAGTCTCGGTCAGGAGCGGGGCGTCGACGGTAGGCCCTTGGGCGCCTTAGGGGGCGAGGTCGCCGTAGATGTTCTGGTCCAGTCCGCCGGCACGTGGGCAGGTGTCGCCAGTGACACGGCCGTCAGGCAGTGTCGTCCGGCACTGCAGCACGTCGGCGCCCGTCTCGTCCTGCGTGGTCTCGCGCTGGTCCACGCCGGCCACGGTGTCGCGCCAGTCCGTCCAGGTCCCGTAGGTGACCCCAGCCTTGGAGTCGATCCACAGGTAGTCACCAGCGAACGGTACGGTGCGTCCACCGAACTGCTCGTAGTTGGGGTTGCTCGTGGCATCCGACATCCGGATGGGCGTGCTCCAGGTGCCGCCGATCGCCGGTCGGGTCGAGGCGTAGACGTCCAGCGCCGGGCCCACGTTGCCGTGGGCGTCGTTGCCCACCGGCCGCTGGCGGAAGGACGTGACGTCGTTGAACACGTCGTTGCGGCTGTCCCACCACAGCGCGTGGATGACGCCCCCATCGACGCTCAGGTCCGGGAACAGCTGCTGGCTGGCCGGTTCGACGTCGATCGGCGTGGGTGTCGTGACCGCACCCGTAGCCCCGTCGTAGCGCAGGTAGTAGATCACTGACTGGCCACCCACGCCGCTTCGGTCAGCCCATCCGAAGGTGGTGCCAGTCGGCACCTCGCTGCCCGGCATGATGGCCTCGTAGGTGACGTGCACCATCTCGCCCGCGGCGTTCTGGTCTGCCGTCGAGCGCGGCCCGGTGTCCGCACGAAAGAAGGTGTAGCCCGACTGGCACGGCGGGGCGTCACCGCAGTCGCGGGCGGCCCCTCCCGAGGTGGTGAGGTCCGTGACGCCGGTGGCGCTGAACGTCGTCAGGACGCGCGGGGGTGAGAACGTTTGGCCACAGTCCGCCGAGCGGACCACGTCGACCGCGTCGCCCTGCCCACCCTGCGCCTCGAGCTGCCGGAATGTCACGTACACGTGGCCGTTCTTCGTGACGGAGATGTCAGGGAACTGCACGTCGTGGATGCCAGCGCTGACCTTCATTGGCGTTGAGAACGTGGCACCGTGGTCGGTCGAGCGCGACAGGTAGATCGCCACGCCTCCGTTGCCGGTGAACCGCGACCACGCGAAGTACACGTTCCCGCGGCACGAGGAGGACGTGCGGTCGGCCTCGATCGCCGTCTTGTCGTTGAACTTGCCCAGCAGGTTCGGTGCGGACGACCCCTTGGCCACGACGACAGACCGAAGGAACTCCTTGCCGTCGTTGATCGTGGCACCGGTCTCCCCGGCCGGGTTCACATAGGTGCCCACCCACACGTCCCCGAAGGTCTTGAGGGAGCCAGCTGGGTCGTCGGAGCTCTCGGAGCCCGCGAACAGCCGACCCGCGTCGTCCCAGGCGAGCACCGGGTCACCCGCACTCGCAGTGCGGACCTGGGCACGGGCCGCGTAGGGCGTGTTGTCGCCGGGGTACCCAGGCACGAGGGAGGACTGGAACGATGTGCCGCCGTTCTGGGACCGGTAGTAACCGAGCCAGATCGGCCCGGAGGGTATCGGCGCCCCGTCCGTGTCCACGCCATCGTTGTAGACCCCGCAGTAGTCGTTGGAACTGCCCACGATGACCTGGGGATTGCGGGGGTCGACGGCCACGGAGGGCTCGTTCTGCCGGCCGCGGGAGCCTGAGCACTCGCTCAGGGTCGGGTCCTTGGCCACGGGCGAGGCAGGGTGGTTGACGTTGTAGTTGGAGACGTAACCGCCCGCGACGCCCTGGTCGTTAGTCAGACGCACATCGGTGCGGGGCGTCGACGCCACGGCGGGGAGCGAAGCGACTCCCAGTACCGCGAACGCGACAGCAGCGGCCGCGACAAGCGGCCGAGGTCGGTTCAGAAGTGGACTCTTCATCGGGTTTCTCCCCATCAGCCTGTGGGTGGCGATCCCGCGGCGTCGCGAACACCGCGGCGTCGGGCGATAACGGGATCCCCCGGCTCACGGTCGACCCGGCGCGGGTGGCGCGAAACCTTCAAAAGGGTGAGATTGTGACCGAATTCGCCGCTCCCGTTAGCGTGTCGACCCGTCAGTCAGCCCAGACAGAGGTGTTCAAGGCGGCGAGCTAGTGCACAAGCTGTCGCACGCGACATCGAAAAGGGGCCGTGAACTGCACTTTCGCCTATGTCTGAAAATCGGAAGGCGGCGGGTCGACCCCGCCTATGGCCACACCGCAGCATGTGGTCACACCTCGGTGACGGGTCAGAGGCGCGAAACCTGCGCCAGCAAGGGGAGCCAAGTCCGGACTCTGCGCGGTGTGCGCTGACCTGCGATCGCCCGGACAGCGGCCCGGCGACACCCCGAAACGGGCGCAATTCGGCTCTCAGCGGCCGTCTCATGCGTTTCTGCCTCGTCCGGCGCAATCGAACTCGTCCCGAGAGTCTCGCAGCGTCTCAGCGGCGGTTGGTTACACATTTGGCTACATGTGCCAACGCCAGAGGCCCTCTCCCTGATGGGAAAGGGCCTCTGACCTGCTACTTCGTGGTAGCGGGGGCAGGATTTGAACCTGCGACCTCCGGGTTATGAGCCCGGCGAGCTACCGAGCTGCTCCACCCCGCGTCGGTAGACACCACCTTACGGGAACCCCTGCGCCCTAACCAAATCGGCTGGGCGCAGGGGTCACTCGCAGGTCAGCGCCGTGTCACGGCGTCGACGTGCCCGTCGGTGTCGACGTGGCCGTGGCGGTGCCGGACGGTGTCGGGGTCACCGTGACCGACCCACCCTTCGGGGCGGCCGCAACGGCGCGCTGGATGGCGTCGTTGAGGTCCTTCTGGGCCGTGCCGTATGCCGCGAAGTCACCTGCCTTGAGCGCCTTCTGACCCGCGTCGTAGGCCGCCTGGATGTCGGCCAGCGCCTTGGTGAGCGCGGCCGAGTCGGCCGGCGGCGTGGTCGGTGTGCCGCCACCCGTGGTGGGAGGTGTGGTCGGCGTCGAGCCGGAGTCGCCCGCGCTGGCGCCGGAGTTGCCGCCGAACAGGCCGTCCAGGGCGCCGTCGAGGGTGTAGGCCCAGGCAAGCTTGTCACCGAACGCGACGACGGTGGCTCGCTGGAGCGGGAACGCGGAGTCACCCTGGGCGCGCACGTAGATCGGCTGGACGTACAGCAGGCCACCGCCTACTGGCAGGGTCAATAGGTTGCCCAGCGTGACCGAGGACCCACTCTGCCGGGCGTTGTTGAGGAACTGGCTCAGGTTGAGGGCAGAGTCCGGTGACGTCGCGTTGGACGAGCCGATCTCGTTCTGCACCTGGCCGGGACCGCTGACCTGGCTGTCCTTGGGCAAGGTGAGCAGGCGCATCGTGCCGTAGTCGTCCCTGCGCTTGCCGTCGGTCGTCCCCGCGTCCGCGTCCACGGCGAGGAAGCCGGTCAACAGCTGCCGGTCACCGACGGGCTTGAACGTCGTCGTGATCGAGAATCGTGCCTCGTCCTGCTTCGGCATCTTCAGGGTCAGGTAGTAGGGCGGCTGGACGACGCTGGCATCCTGGGCCGGGTCCTCGGGGATCTGCCAGAAGTCCTGGCCGCCGTAGAACGAGGCGGCATCGGTCACGTGGTACTTCGCCAGCATCTGGCGCTGCACCTTGAACAGGTCCTCGGGGTAGCGCAGGTGTGACATCAGGTCCGAGTCGATCTCGCTCATCGGGCGCACGGGGTTGTGGAACGCCTTGTTCCACGCCTTGAGCAGCGGGTCCTGGTTGTCCCACGCGTACAGCTTCACCGAACCGTCATAGGCGTCCACGGTCGCCTTGACCGAGTTGCGCATGTAGTTGACCTGGCCGCTTCCGATGGTCGTGACGGCGCTCGACCGTGCGGTGACCGAGTCGGAGGTCGCGCTGTCGATCTCGGTCAGCCGCGAGTACGGGTAGTCGGCCGACGTCGTGTAGCCGTCGATGATCCACTGGACCCGGCCGTCGACGACTGCCGGGTAGGGGTTGCCGTCCGGCGTCAGCCAGGGGGCGACCCGTTCGACCCGCTCGAGCGGCTCGCGGTGGTCGAGGATGCGGCTGGAGTCGTTCACCGCGTCCGACAGCAGGAGGTTGAGCTCGCGGTACTTGAGGGCGTAGGCCAGCTTGCGCGGCAGCGAGCTCAGCGCGACACCACCCTTGCCGTCGAAGGTGTTGTTCTTCTGCCCCGCCACACTGTTGTCGGGGTAGTCGAACTCGCGCGGGCTGGCGCCGTTGGCCCCGCCCACGATCGAGTACGACGGCGACTGCTCGCCGAAGTAGATCCGCGGCTCGAACTTGGGCAGCTCGCCCGCCTGGGGGATGTTCCGCTCGTAGAAGACCGGCGCGCCGTCGGCAGTGCGCTGGTTGCCGTACGCCGCCACGAGGCCGAAGCCATGGGTGTAGACGGTGTGGTCGTTGAGCCAGTTGCGCTGGTTGGCCGGGATGCCGTTCAGGTCGAGCTCGCGCACGGCCAGCACGGTGTCGCGGACCTTGCCGCCGACGGTGTAGCGGTCGACGTCGAGGGCGTCAGGGAAGGCGTAGTAGGACTTGACCGACTGGAGCTGCTTGAACGTCGGGGAGACGACGATGGGGTCGACCAGACGGATGCCGGGGATCGTCTCGGCGTCGTTGCGCAGCTGACCCGGGCTCGCCTCGGTCGTCGCCGTGTAGCTCTCGGAGTCGACGTTCGCGATGCCATAGGCCGCGCGGGTCGCCTTGATGTTGCGGTCGATGTAAACCTGTTCGCGAGACTTCTCCGACGGGCGGACGATGAACCGCTGGTAGAGGGCCGGGTAGATGCTGCCGACCACGATCGAGGTGATGAGCAGCAGCGCGACACCGACCACCGGCAACCGCCAGGACCGGGTCCAGATGGAGGCGATGAACAAGCCGACCGTCATCAGTGCGGCGACCGCGAGGATCGCCTTGGCAGGCAGGACCGCGTGGGCGTCGGTGTAGCGGATGCCGGTCAGCAGGGTCGAGTCCTTGGTCGCCAGGGCGTACCTGTCGAACCAGTAGGTCGCGGCCCGGACGAGGACCAGTGCGGCGACGAGGATCGCGAGGTGGGTGCGCGCTGCCCTTGACGTGCGCTCGGCTCGGGCCTGGATCTGCAGCCCGCCGTAGACGTAGTGCGTGAAGGCAGCGGCCAACGTGGCCATCACCAGGACCATGGTGAGGAAGCCCAGCAGGAACTGGATCCACGGCAGGGTGAACACGAAGAAGGACAGGTCGAGGTGGAACTGCGCGTCCCGGCTGCCGAAGGGAACGCGGTTGCGCCACAACAGGAACGTCTTCCACTGGCCGGCGGCGCCGGTGCCGGCCAGCAGGCCGAGGATGCCGGGGATGGCGAACATGGCGATCCGCCGCAGCGGCTCGATCGCCTCGCGGTACTGGTCGAGGTTCTGCTGCTGCGGGGTCACCGGGGCATAGATCGGCCGGGTGCGGTAGCCGATGACCAGGCTCGAGGCCACAGCGGCCGCCGTCAACGCGAAGCCCACGACGAACAGCACGACCTTGGTGACCAGCTCCGTGACGAACACGCCCTTGAAGCCCACCGAGTCGAACCACAGCACCTCGGTCCACAGCGACGCCGTGATCGAGACGATGAAACCCAGGACCACCAGCACCACGATCGTCGGGACCAGCGGGCCGCGCCGTCTGCCGAAGGACAGGGTTGGAGGACGCCGGCCGCCTGCTCCGGATCCTGCCCCCCGTGGCGTTCCCTCGGGACGGGTGCCCTCGGCACCCGGCTCGCCCTGGCCGAACCACTCAGAAGAACTCACGCCACGCCCGATCTGCCGTGCGACCGCCCGCGGAGGCCGCCTGCTGTAGTGGGTCCAACTTACCGACCACCCCAGTGGTTCCCACGCGCCCCTTGGACACGTCTTGGCACCACCTGTGCAAGCCCTGGGTATGCCTCGTTTCCGGGCACCGCGCGGGATGCGGCACCATGGGCGCGTGAGCCAGAACTCCCAACCCGTCGCCGACCCGCTGTCCATCGCCGCGCTCGACACCGAGCGGCACGTCGCCACGTCCGGGTGGGACCAGAACCCGCGGCTGTTCGCCCTCGTCCCCACGGCCGAGCTGCTCGAGCGTGAGCCGCACCTGCGGGCCCAGATGCGCGGTCACGACCTGGCCGAGGGAGCACTGAGTGCGATCGAGCAGGAGGACCTGCCGCCGACCTCCAACCTCGAGAGCCTCCTCGGCGGGATCGCCTGGCCCGACAGCGTCGTCGGCGCAGCCCTGGCCGTCGAGCGCATCGTCGTCCCGCCCGAGGCAGAGCGGGACCTGCCTGCGCACACCGAGTCCGCCGTCGACGCGCTGGCCTCCCACCCGGGGCGCCAGGACGTCCGCCTGCTGGTGGCCGTGACGCGGGACGGTCAGAGTCGCTGCCTGTTGCGCCAACGTGCCAACGACAGCGATGACAAGGTCGCGCTCGGCGACGAGATCGCCCCCGGCCTCGTCCACGCGCTCAAGGCGACCCTGCAGGCCTGAGCCAGCCACGCGGCATACGAGCAGTCGTCTGGCCTGCCGCGAACGCGTCGGCGGGTGACGTCGCTCGAAGGTGCTACTTGGTGCAGGTGGGCAGCGAGTCCGCGCGCTTGTCGGCGATGGCCTCGACCGCGGTCTTGGCCTCGTCGAAGGTCGCGATCCTGACCACGCGCAAGCCGTCGGGCACGTGGCCGACGACCTCGTCGCAGTTCTCGGCAGGTGCCAGGAACCATTTGGCGCCACCGTCGTGGGCGCCGACGAGCTTCTGCTGGATGCCGCCGATCGGGCCGACCTTGCCGGTTGAGTCGATCGTGCCGGTGCCGGCAATCTGCTGACCACCGGTGAGCGGGCCGGGGGTGAGCGTGTCGTAGACGGCCAGCGAGAACATCGTCCCGGCGGACGGTCCCCCGACGTCGCCGGCGTTGATCTTGACGTCGATCGGAAACTCGAAGCGGACCCCGAGGAAGACGCCCACCGTGGCGCGGCCCTGCGCGTCGCGGGTCTTGGCAGTCACCGTGAGGGGCTTGCCGTCTCGGACCAGCCCGAGAGCGACGGACTCCCCCGGCTTGTGGGTGCTGACGCTGGCGCGCACGGCGTTGGAGTCGGCGACCGTCTTGCCGTCCACGGTCACGATCTCGTCGCCGGCCTTCAGCAGGGCGGCGGACGGGGCGTCCTTGGCGACCTGGCCGATGACGACGTGCTCGACGACCTTCTGGCCGACGGCCTTGAGCGCCACCGCGATCGCCTCTTGCTGGGAGTCGATCATCTCGGCGGTGCTCTCCTCCTCGACCTGCTTGTCGGTAACGCCCTTGGGGAAGTAGAGGTCCTCGTCGACGACGTCCTCGCTGGGCTTGATCGCGGCCGCCAGCAGGTCCCACACGGTCACGCGGTAGCCGGGGCCACCAGAGATGCGCACGGTGGTGAAGTCGAGGGCGCCCTGCGTCGGGTAGGTCTGGGCGCCCGAGACGGTGATCAGCTGCTTGCCCGCGAGCTGGCCCAGGGTGTTCGTGATCGGCCCGGGCTTCATGATGGCGTAGGGCAGTCCGACCATCGACGACAGCGCCCCGAGGGCGATCAGGAGGAAGACCGCGACGAGGGCGATCGTCGACCGACGACTCATCCGGTACGGGTCCTGCACGAGCACGTTCTGCTGGTCCGACGACTGCCAGTCCGGCGCAGCGTGCTGCTGGGTGGGGTCGGTCACGGCAGGCCCACCCACTCATCGCTGCCGTCCGCGAACTGCTGGTGCTTCCAGATCGGCACCGTCGCCTTGAGGGTGTCGATGAGGTCCCGGCACGCCTCGAACGCCTCGCTGCGGTGCGGGGCCGAGACCGCCGCCACGACGGCGCGGTCGCCGATCTCCAGGTGCCCCACGCGGTGCACCGCCGCGAGGCGGGCGACGTCGTGGCGGCCGGCAACCTCGCGGCATACCCGCTCGAGGGTCTCGACCACGCTGGGGTGGGCCGAGTAGTCGAGCGCCGCCACGGCCGCCCCGTGGTCGTGGTCACGCACGACACCTACGAACAGCGCGATGCCACCGCACTGGGGGTGCTGCACCAGGGCGAGCACCTCGTCGACACTCAGCGGTGTGTCGCGGACGTCGCTGAGCACCACCGTGGGCTCGCTGTCGAGCTCTGTGACCGGGTCGGTCATGCCGTTGAACCTTTCCTGCGGCGTCGCCGCATGATTGCTGCCGTGCCCACGAGGGCCACCGCCGCGCTGGCCGCCCCGAGAGCGGCATCCTTGCGGTCCAGTCTGCGGGCCGCCACTGCGTGCGAGCCCCGGATCGCGTCCAGGAGCACCCCGACGCAGGTCTCGTTGTCGTGGACCGGCACCCAGCCGCGACCAAGCAGCGTGCGAGCAGAGACTGCCCAGGGAAAGGCCACGAAGGCCAGGTCGCTGGCGGGTGCCGGCAACACCCCAACGCGGTGGAGGCGGTCCGCAGTTCCCATCGCGGCCGCCATGCTGAGCTCGACCCGGCGCATCCCGGTGAGTCGTTCGAGGTCGCGCTGGGTCAGGTGACCTTCCGCGCCGACCGACACCGCACCAGCGATGCCCTGCGCCACCACGACGGCCACGGCCGACCCCAGGTCGTCGACGTGGCAGAACTGCCAGGCTGGCTCGGCGCCCCTCAGCGTGAGCAGCCGTGGCGCCTCGAAGTGGCGGGTGAGGACCGTGTCGACCCCGTCTCCGACGAGCGCAGCCGGCCGCACGGCCGTGATGGTCAGACCCGGGTGGACGTCCCGGGCCACGGCGATGAGCTGCTCGACGTCCATCAGGTCGCCGACCTGGCCCTCGTCCGAGGACGCGCGCAGGGCGGCGTCGTCCTCCAGCGGCACGGGGTTGTCGGCGTGCGCTCCGAAGGTCTGCGCCGACGTGACGACGACCAGGTGTCGGACACCCGCGGCGGCGGCGGCCGTGATGACGGTCTGGGCCACCCGCAGGCTGCGTTCGCGGCGCGTCCGGGCGCCCGTCGCCAGGTCGCGTCCGAGGTCCGTGCTCACCGCCACGTATGCCGCGGCGTGGACTCCCGCGAGCGCCTCCACCAGGGCGGGATCGCCGGGGTCCGCGTAGCGGAACTGCACGCCACCGATCGCGGGTGGCTCGGTGTCGATGGCCAGGACGGCGCCGATCCGGGCCTCGCCGACCTCCCCGCCGGGCTTGGCGGTCGTGGCCCCCCGGGCAGCGGCGGACACCAGGGCGCGCAGCAGCGCACGACTCGCGGGGTCGGCTGTACCGATCACAGCGACGTCGATGGCGCTACGCCGCGAGCGAACGGTGCCCCGTCCAGCCCGCTCGGGGGAACTCACTGTGGCCTCCGCGTGGTTGTCTAGTGAAAGACCATCCTCTCAGGACCGCTGAGGAGCAGTTGTGCCCGACCTTCCCCGTGACCCCGACGACCCGCGCGACGAGTCGGACGACTCCACCGCCGAGTCCGCCGACTCCTCCTTCGACGCCAGAGACGACTCCCTCGGGGACCTTGTCCCGGACTCCCTCGAGGGGGCGTTCCCTGACGACCTTCCGAACGACCGCGCGGACGGCGCAGACGACTCGGCCGACGGGCTGTCGGACGAGTACGGGCTGTCCCCCGAGATCGAGGCGGTGCTGGCCCGGCTGACCGGCGGCATGGTCGACCCTGACATGGCCAAGGCGCTCAAGGACATGGGCATCGACCAGGTCGACCCGGCCATGCTCCAGATGATGGTCGGCCAGATGCAGTCGATGTTCGCCAGCACCGACACCGACACGTTCAACGTCTCGCTGGCGACCGACACGGCCCGCAAGACGGTGTCCGAGGCGGGCGATGCGATCGTCAGCGAACCAGCCCGGCGTCAGCTCGACCAAGCGGTCCAGGTCGCCGAGCTCTGGCTCGACGAAGTGACTGCCTTCGAGGCGCCGGGCATCACGACGCACGCGTGGAGCCGGGCCGAGTGGGTCGAGGCGACGATGCCCATGTGGCGCACCCTCGTCGAGCCCGTCGCCGAGGGCGTGGGGCGTGCCGTCGGGGACGCCATGCGCGCCCAGCTCCAAGAGCTCGGCGAGGGCGGCCTGCCAGAGGGCATCCTCCCCGCCGGGATGGATCCAGCGGCGATGCTCGGGCAGATGGAACCGGTGCTGGCAAAGATGAGCGGCGCGATGTTCGGGCTGCAGGTCGGTCAGGCCGTGGGCACGCTCGCGACGGAGACTGTCAGCGGCACTGAGGTCGGGCTGCCCTTGGTGCCCGACCGGTCCGTTGCCCTGCTCCCCGCCAACGTCGAGGCGTTCGCCGAAGGGCTGGGTGTCGACCTCGACCAGGTCCGGATCTACCTCGCCGTCCGCGAGGCAGCCCGGGTGCGGCTGTTCTCCGAGGTGCCGTGGATCGGTCCCCAGCTGGTCGCGGCAGTGCGCGACTACGCCCGCGACATCAGCATCGACACCGACCGGATCGAGACGGCCCTGCAGTCGGTCGACACCAGCGACGCGAACGCCCTGCAGTCGGCCCTCCAGGACCAGCTGTTCCGCCCGGACCCCAGTCCGGCACAACGCGCAGCGCTGGACCGGCTCGAGACCTACCTCGCCCTCGTCGAGGGCTGGGTCGACGTGGTGGCCGACCGCGCCACCCGCGAGCACCTGCCGCAGTCGGCTGCCCTCGGCGAGGCGGTCCGCCGCCGCCGAGCCACCGGTGGCCCCGCCGAGAAGGCGTTCGCCGGACTCGTCGGACTGGAGCTGCGCCCGCGCCGGCTGCGGGACGCCGCAAACCTGTGGGCTGCCCTGGAAGCCAAGCACGGTGCCGAGGGACGCGACGGCGCTTGGGGCCATCCCGACGTCGCGCCGACGGGTGCCGACCTCGACGACCCGCTGGGCTACGTCGAGCGGATCGGCCGGTCCGACAGCGCCGACCTCGACGCCGCCCTCGACCAGCTCCTCACCGAGGGTGAGTCAGACGGTGGGCGTGGTTCGTCCGACGAGGGCGGACGGTGACGGCGTCGTCGACGGACGTGCCCGCGGCATACCTCGCGCTCCGGTCTGACGCCGAGCGCGTCCTGCAGGCGTGGCACGCCCCCGACGCCCAACAGGAGCGACTGCGCGGTGAGCTGCTGGCGCACTGCGCCCAGCACCCGGACGCGATGTGGAAGCAAGGGCCGCCGGCGCACCTCACGGCGAGCGCCCTGGTGTTCAACAGCTCGCTCGACAAGGTGCTGCTCACCCTGCATGCGAAGGCCGGGATGTGGCTGCAGTTCGGGGGCCACTTCGAGCCCGGCGACGCATCCGTGCTGGCGGCGGCGACCCGGGAGGCGCGTGAGGAGTCCGGGATCGCGGAGCTGGAGCTGCATCCGGAGCTGGTCCACCTCGACCGGCACGCGTTGCTGGCGGCAGGGTTCGGGCGCTGCAGCGAGCACCTCGACCTGCGCTACGCCGGCGTCGCCCATGACGAGCAGGCGTATGCCGTGAGCGAGGAGTCGCTCGACGTCGCCTGGTGGCCGGTGGACGGGTTGCCGCACGCCAGCGCCGACGAGATCGGTCCGCTGGCCGACGCCGCGCGACGGGTGCTGGGCGCCTAGCTCTTGGTCAGTCGCTGGGACCGAAGTCCAGCGCGGCCTGACCGAGCTCGCCGCTGTCGGTCTCACCGTCCGACAGGTCGAGTCCTGCAGTCGCGGCGACGCCCTCGAGGTAGCCGCGGGCGCGTTCCAGCCTCGGGTAGCCCTCGAGCAGCGCCCAGAAGTCCGACCCGTGGCCGGGCGACAGCAGGTGGGCCAGCTCGTGCAGGATCACGTAGTCGAGGACGAACCCCGGCATGCCCTTGACCCGCGTGGAGATCCGGATCGTGCCGTCGGCCGGGGTGCAGGAACCCCAGCGGGAGTTCTGGTTGGTCACCCACCGGATGCTGGTCGGACGCGCCTGGCCGCCGAGGTAGCGCTGCGAGAGCTCGGCGGAGCGGGTGCGCAGCTGAGCGTCGCTGGGGCGGCGGCGCTTGTCACCCTTGGCGAGCTTGTCGAGCATCGTGGCGACCCACTGCTGCTCCTCGGCCTTGGAGAACCGGGCAGGGATGAGCACGATCGTGCGGCCGTCCTCGCGGTAGGCGCTGACGGTGCGGCGGCGCTTGCGGCTGCGCCGGACCTCGACGTCGGTACTCCCCATACTCACCACGATAGGCGAGCACCCCGACAACTCCCGTGATCTGCATCGTCGCCCGGTGCGCCGCGCCCTCGAGGGCAGCTCTAGGCGAGCAGCTTGCGCAGCCGTCGGTCGAGGATCTGGACGGCCGGCCCGAACACGGCATACGCCTCGTTGGTGGTCTGGCCGTTGGCGTAGCGGTAGTAGATCTGCTGGGCGATGACCGCGAGCCGGAACACCCCGTAGGCCTGGTAGAAGAGCGTCTGTCGCGGGGTGAGGTCGGCCCCCATCCGCTGGCAGTAGCCCTCGATCATCTGGTCCCGGGTCAGCATCCCGGGCAGGTGGGTGGGCACCCGACGGAAGGCCTGGAAGTCCTCGTCGTCGTCGGCCTGGATCCAGTAGGCCAGCGCCGCGCCGAGGTCCATCAACGGGTCTCCGATGGTGGCCATCTCCCAGTCGAAGATCCCGACGATGCGGGTCGGGTCGTCCTCGGCGAGCACGAGGTTGTCGAGCTTGTAGTCGTTGTGGATCACCCCGCTGCGCACGTCGGCCGGCTGGTGCTCGTCGAGCCAGGACATCGCGTGCTCGAGGTCTGGCTGGCCGCTCGTGTGCGCCCGGCGGTAGCGGGCCGACCAGCCCTCGACCTGTCGGCGGACGTAGCCCTCGCCCTTGCCCAACGTGTCCAGTCCGCAGGCCCCCGGGTCGACGGTGTGCAGCTCGACGAGGACGTCGAGCATGGTCTCGCACAGGCTGCTTGCCTGGCTCGGCGACAGCTCCACCGGCATCTCGCGTCGGGGCACCGTGCCGACGAGTCGCTCCATGACGTAGAAGTCCCCACCCAGCACGGCCGGGTCGTCGCAGAACGCGACCATCGTTGCGACGTACGGGAAAACGGGCGCCAGCGCGGCCTGGATGCGGTGCTCCCGCCCCATGTCGTGGGCACCCTTGGCCTTGGTGCCGCTCGGTCCTCGGCGCAGCACGAGGTCGAGGTCGGCGAACCGCAGGAGGTAGGTCAGGTTGGATGCGCCTCCCGAGAACTGGAGAACCTCCGGCACCCCGGCCAGCCCCACGGCATACCTCGGGTCCGTGTTGCTGCGCAGCCACGCGACTGCGGCCTCGACATCGAAGGCGTCCTCCGCACGCACCGGCTTGGCGCCGGTCACGACGCTCACTGGTGCTTGCCCAGCTCGATCCGGCCGACCACGCTGCGGTGCACCTCGTCAGGCCCGTCGGCGAGGCGCAGCGAGCGCGCACCCACCCACGCAGCGGCGAGCGGGAAGTCGTGGGTCATGCCGCCGCCGCCGTGCAGCTGGATGGCCAGGTCGATGACGTCGAGCGCCATGTTGGGGACCTCGACCTTGATCTCGCTCACCGCCGACAGTGCCTCGCGGGACAGGCCCTGGTCGAGCAGCCAGGCGGCGTGCATCACGAGCAGGCGTGAGCGGTTGATGGCGATGCGGGCGTCGGCGATGCGTTCGAGGTTGCCCCCGAGCTTGGCGATCGGCTTGCCGAAGGCGGTGCGCGAAAGGGCCCGCTCGCAGGCCAGCTGGAGCGAGCGCTCGGCCAGGCCGATGGCCCGCATGCAGTGGTGGACCCGGCCCGGTCCGAGGCGGCCCTGGGCGATCTCGTAGGCGCGGCCGGGCCCGAGCAGGATGTTGGTTACCGGGACCCGGACGTCGGTGAAGGAGACCTCACCGTGGCCGAGGGGCTCGTCGTAGTAGCCCATCGTCGAGAGCATCCGCTCGACGGTGACACCGGGGGCGTCGCGCGGGACCAGCACCATGGTGTGCCGCGAGTGTCGATCCGCGTCGGGGTCGGACAGCCCCATAAAGACGATGATCTTGCACTCGGGGTTGCCGATCCCCGTGGAGAACCACTTGCGCCCGTTGACGACTACCTCGTCACCCTCGATGACGGCGGTGGCAGCCATGTTGGTCGCGTCCGAGGAGGCGACCTCCGGCTCGGTCATGCAGAACGCGCTGCGGATCCGCGCGTCGAGCATCGGCTCCAACCACTCGCGCTGCTGCTCCGGGGAGCCGTAGCGCAGCAGCACCTCCATGTTGCCGGTGTCGGGCGCGTTGCTGTTGAACACGAGCGGGGCGAGGGCCGAGCGGCCCATCACCTCGGCCACGGGTGCGTAGTCGACGTTGGACAGCCCCTCGCCGCCGTCGGTCCCGAAGTCCGCGGCATACCTGCCGGCGTGCTCCTTGGGCAGGAACAGGTTCCACAGCCCCTGGGCGCGGGCCTTGGCCTGCAGGTCCTTGACCACCGGCGACGGCGTCCACGGGTCGCCGCCGCTCTCGCGACGGGCGAGGATCTCGGCGTGGAGGTCGGCCTCGACGGGTTCGACCTCGGTGTCGACGAACGCCCGGACGCGGTCGCGCAGGTCGGTGGCACGCGGTGAGAGGGAGAAGTCCATGTCCTTGACCCTAGGGCGCGGTATGCCGGGTCAGAAGGGACACCCCGCCGCGACTTCTGGCCACGGGTGGCTCATGTGACGCCCAAAGCAGCCCCGCGATGCGCCTTGCCTGGCCAGAAGTGCCTATCGGCCGTGGAAGGTCGGCGGCCGCTTGGTTGCTGCTGCCGCGATGCCCTCGTGCAGGTCCTCGGTGGCCAGCGTGACGGCCTGCGCCAGGGCCTCCCACTGCAAGGCGTCGTCGAAGCTCGCGTGGCCGCCGTCTCGCAGGGCCTGCAGGGTCAGCCGGGTGGCGACCGGCGCAGTGGCTGCGATCCGCTCGGCCGCCGCGATCGCGGCGGGCAGCACCTCGTCGGTCGGCAGCGACTGGGACACGAGGCCGAGCCCCACCGCTTCGGCGCCGGTGACGATGCGACCCGTCAGGAG
Source organism: Pedococcus bigeumensis (assembly GCF_006438965.1). Taxonomy (GTDB): domain Bacteria; phylum Actinomycetota; class Actinomycetes; order Actinomycetales; family Dermatophilaceae; genus Pedococcus; species Pedococcus bigeumensis_A. The sequence continues at coordinate 104,862 of NZ_RCZM01000004.1, read as the reverse complement.
CAGGTCGCGTGCCACCGCGTGACCGGCGATGTTGGGCAGCGACCAGGTCGTGGCCATCCCGGGGTGCAACCCCAGGGAGGTGAACGGCACGCCGAGCTTGGCGTCAGCGGCGGCATACCGGATGTCGCAGGCCAGCGCCACAGCGAACCCGGCGCCGATCGCAGCGCCGTTCAGCGCAGCGATCGTGGGCACCTCGAGGTCGCGGATCGCGAGCCAGGAGCGGTAGAAGGTGAGCATCCGGCTCCGCAGGTCGCTGACCGAGGCATCGGGGTCCTTGACGATCCAGGACAGGTCGCCGCCCGCGCTGAACGCCGGTGCCGCGCCGGTCACCACCACGGCCGCGAGCGCCGCATCCGTGCGCAGTAGCCCCATCAGCCTCACCCAGGACGCCGTCATGGCCGTGCTCATCGAGTTGCGACGGTCGGGAAGGTCGAGCCACACCACCGCAATTCGGCGGCCCGAGGCCTCCCGCAGCTCGGCCCGCAGGTCCTCGAACTCGGTCTCCCACCACGGCTGCGTGCTCATGGGGCGAAGACTAGAGGGGGACGGTGAGCACGACGCACAGGCCCCCCTTGCGCGATTTTGTGCTCAGCATGGTCTAAGTTTGGCCGAAGTCCGACGGCGCACCGTGTGCCGTGAACAAAGGAGACATGGCGATGGCTGAAGAGACCTACAAGGGCGATTTCTACTGCGTGAAGTGTAAGGAGAAGCGCGAGGCCGAGGGCCGTGTCGTGGAGACGAACGGTCGCCGCATGGCCAAGGGTGTGTGCCCCGTGTGTGGCACCAACCTCAACCGCATTCTCGGCAAGGCCTGACACCAAGCTTCAACCAGGCCTTCCATCGCGAGGGGCGGGTCCGACTTCGGTCGGGTCCGCCCCTCGCGGCGTACCACTCCGCGGCGGCCCCTGTGGATGACCGCCGGCCGCCCTCGGGGGCTGTGCGAGATTGGGCCGGGTGACCGGTCGCCCCCTCCTCAAGACCCTGTGGCCCGTGCTTCGACGCGGCGGGGGTTGCGTGCAGTTCGGCACCGACCCGGACCACGCAGTCGTCCTCGAGGGCCTCGACGTGCACGAGGTGGCCGCGCTCGAGTCGCTGGACGGGACTCGCGAGGTGCCCGCCGTGCTGCGCTCCCCGGCCGGGCAGGACCTGCTGGACCTTCTGCTAGGCCACGGGCTCGTCGTCGATACCGGCGACCCCGTCACCCTCCCGCCCCAGGTGCGGGCCCTGCTGGCGCACGATGCCCAGGCGTTGCTGCGCACTGCCTCACCACCACGACAGGGGTATGCCGCGCTGGTCCGCCGGCGCGCTGCTCACCTGTTCGTCGTCGGGCGTGGGGAGCTGCCGGCCGGCCTGGCCGCGCAGCTGCGCCACGCTGGGGTGGGCACCGTGAGCCAGGGTGTCGAGGTGGCCGACGACTGGGAGCAGGGCCGTACGGAAGCGGGCGGGCCGTCCGCCTCGACGCCGGCGCTCGTCGTCCTGGTCGGCAGCTACGCCCTCGATGCGGCAGCCGCGAGCCCGTGGCGAGCCCGCGGCATACCGGTCCTGCCGGTGGTGCTGCACGGACTGGAAGCGGTGGTTGGCCCGGTTGTCCTGCCGCACGGACCGTGCCTGCGGTGCCTGGACCTTGCTCGTGCGGACCTCGATCCCGGCTGGCCGGCGCTGCTCGGACAGCTGGTGCCGGCCAGGGTGGGGGCTGGACCTGACGTCAGCGGCGAGACCACCCTCGTGGGGCTGGCGACGTCGATGACCGCGATGGTGGCGCTCGCGGTGCTCGATGGTCAGGTGCTTCCGGTGGGGCGTTCGCTGGAGGTCTCACTGCCCTGGCCGCGGGTGCGACAGCGGCAGTGGGAGGTCCATCCGCGGTGCGGGTGCGGGGCCGGATCCGACACGTCTGGGCAACCCGCCGACGTGCCCACCCGCGCACAGGCGAGAATGGCCGGGTGAACGAGCTCCCCCGCCGTGCTGTCTCCCGCACGGCCCGACTGGCCAGCCTACCCCTCGGCTTCGCCGGGCGCACCGCCATGGGGTTCGGCAAGCGGGTCGGCGGCAAGCCGGCCGAGGCCGTGGCTGCCGAGCTGCAGGCGCGCACCGCAGAGCAGCTGTTCAAGGTGCTCGGCGAGCTCAAGGGCGGGGCGATGAAGTTCGGCCAGGCCATGTCGGTCATGGAGGCCGCACTGCCCGAGGAGATGGCCGGGCCCTACCGTGCGACGCTGACCAAGCTGCAGGAGGCCGCACCTCCGCTCCCCGCGGCCACGGTGCACAAGGTGCTGGCCGAAGAGCTCGGGCCGCGCTGGCGGACGGCCAAGTTCCAGTCGTTCAACGACACGCCCGCCGCTGCCGCCTCGATCGGGCAGGTGCACAAGGCCGTGTGGCGCGACGGACGCGAGGTCGCAGTCAAGATCCAGTACCCCGGTGCCGGCAAGGCCCTGCTGTCCGACCTCAACCAGCTCGCGCGCGTCGCTCGTCTGGCCGGCGGCTGGATCCCTGGCATGGACATCAAGCCGATCACCGACGAGCTCAAGTCGCGGATGAGCGAGGAGCTCGACTACAACCTCGAGGCGGCCAACCAGCGGACCTTCGCCAAGGCGTTCCGCGGTGACCCACACTTCGCCGTGCCGGACGTGCTGGTCAACAGCGAGCACGTGATCGTGTCGGAGTGGATGGACGGCACGCCGCTGTCCCAGATCGTGGCGTCGGGGACACCCGAACAGCGCAACGCGGCCTCCGAGCGATACATGCAGTTCCTGCTCGTCGGTCCGGCTCGTGCGGGGCTGCTGCACGCCGACCCGCACCCGGGGAACTTCCGGCTGCTGGACGACGGGCGGCTCGGGGTCATCGACTACGGCGCGGTCAACCGGCTGCCGCAGGGTCTGCCACCGGCGATGGGTTCGCTGGTGGGCGCGGCCCTGCGGTCCGAGGCGCCCGAGCTGGAGAAGGGGCTGCGGTCCGAGGGCTTCATCAAGCCGTCGATGTCACTGGACGCCGAGGCGTTGCTCGTCTACCTCGAGCCGTTCATCGAGCCCCTGACGCACGCGGAGTTCACCTTCAGCCGGCCGTGGCTGCGTGGGGTCGCTGCGCACGTCAACGACATCCGACGGCCCGAGTTCCTCGTGGGGATGAAGCTCAACCTGCCGCCGTCCTACCTGCTGATCCACCGGGTGTGGCTGGGCGGGATCGGGGTGCTGTGCCAGCTCGGCGGGACCGTGCCGGCCCGCCAGATCGTGGTCGACCACATGCCCGGTATGCAGCTGCGGCACCTCCCCCCGCCGGTCGCCTGACGCACGGCCTCCCCAAACGACTTGTTGCGCACAGATCGTCACCGACCACCGATTTAGGCGCCTGGTGACCACCAAGCGGCAACAAGTCGGGGGCCCGAACGACTTGTTGCGCACAGATCGTCACCGACCACCGATTTAGGCGCCTGGTGACCACCAGGCGGCAACAAGTCGGGGGCCCGAACGACTTGTTGCGCACAGATCGTCACCGACCACCGGTTTAGGCGCCTGGTGACCACCAGGCGGCAACAAGTCGGGTGTGCTTCACCACCAGGTGGAGTCGAGCTTGCCCTCGATGCTGCGCAGGTGTTCGCGGCTGCAGCGGTCGCAGGTCCAGGTGTCGCGGCCGTTCTCGATGCCTCGCGTCCAGGTGATCGCGGCCTGGGCGACGTCGGGCGCTGTCGTGCCGCAGGTGGCACAGACCGGTGGCTGCTCCGACTCGCCCATCGCTACTTCTTCGTGACGGTGGCGGCCTTGGCCTTCGCGGCGGCCTTGGCGGCCTGCTTGAACTCGCGCACCTTGGTCAGTGACACGGGGTCGACGACGTCGGCCACCGAGCGGTAGGAACCGTCCTCGGCATAGGGGCCGATCGCCTCCTGCCAGCCCGCCGGTCGCACGTCGAGCTGCTTGCCCACCAGGGCCGCGAAGATGCGGGCCTTCTGGTCACCGAACCCGGGAAGCGCCTTGAGCCGGTCCAGCAGGTCGCGGGCATCCTTCGCATCGGTCCAGATCGTCTCGGCCCGGCCGTCGTACTGGTCGCGCACCACCGTGGCCAGCTGCTGCACCCGGCCGGCCATCGACCGGCCGTAACGGTGGATCGCCGGCGGCGTCGCACACAGGTCGGCGAACGCGTCGGCCTCGGCCGTGGCGATCGCGTCCGGCGCCAGGGTGCCGAACCGGTCGAGGATCTTCCACGGCCCACGGAACGCATGCTCCATCGGGTACTGCTGGTCCAGCAGCATCCCCACCAGCAGCGCGAACGGGTCGTTGCTCAGCACCTCGTCGGCAGCCTCGTCCTGGGCGATTCGGATCTGCGTAGCCATGCGACCAAGCCTAGCCGCAGATTTCGACCGGCTCAGAGGAGGTAGATGAAGCCCGGGCCCTCGTCGCGGTAGGGAATCCCAAGCGCCTCGAGGGCGGGCTTCCACGAGCCGGTCACGCTCGGGTCGGCCCCCTCGAAGCCGTGGTCGGCCGTCAGCAGGAACGTCACCTCGTCCACCACCCCCAGGCCCTCCAGGTGGTCGAGGAAGGCCACCAGCCGCGCATCGCTCTGCCGCAGCGAGTCCCGCGCCATCTCCGACCTCGGTCCACCACCGTGGTGCCCGGCGTCGGTGACGACGTGCGCCCACCAGGTCAGCGTCGGCGCATCCTCGGCGTTCTCCCAGAGCTGGAACATCTGCTGCAGCCCCATGTCGTCGACCTGGACGCCCCACCGGAAGTACGGGTCCTCGAGGTGCTCCTGCCTCTGTACAAACGGCGACCCAGCGGGGTCGGGCAGGAGGTCCCCCATCCCGTTCGTCGCGGCCTCGAACCCACCGGCAGCCCGCAGCAACGCCATCGTCCCGTAGTCGGCGCCCCTGTCGATCGCTTCATCGACACTGGCAGTCCGTGGCGAATCACCCTGTGACACATGGTCATTCACCATCTCGAAGACGGTCCGCACACCCGGGCGGAGCCACTCCGCACTGCGATGCCACGTCTCGGCATTGTTGGGCACGACCTGCTCGTTGGCCGCGCGGTCGTAGTACACGTTGCCCAGCACCCCGTGCCGCCCAGGCCCGACACCGGTGAGGATCGAGGTGTGGTTGGTCAGCGTCACGCTCGGGAACTCCGCCACCGCACCTCCCCTCAGCGCCAGCCCGCGCGACACCAGCCGGGCCACACCCGGCAGCTCGCCGGTCTCCGCGAGGTGAAGCAGGTCACCGCAGTGCGCACCGTCCCAGAGGATCCCCACCACCCGGCGCCGCTGCCCTGCGGGCAGTGGTTCGAGGTATGCCGTGAGCGCCCGGCCGTCGAGCAACTCCCCATCGCCATCGAGCAGGTCTGACTCCGGCACACCTGACAGCACGGCCAGGGTCGGGGCGACATCGACCAGCCGCGCGTGGTCGTCGACGAAGCCGAGTGGTGACACGCCGGCCCCGGACATGACCAGCGGTGCGCGGGACTGGATGACGTCGAGCGACCCGTGCTCGCCCCCGTGTCCACCCTCGTGGGGAAAGTAGTGCCGCGGGGTGTGCACCACGGCCACGTCGGGACTGCGATCGGCATCGCCGAAGAGCGAAAGGATCCGTTGCGCGGCATACGGGTAGGCGTTGTCGGTGGACACCCGCGGACCGGCTGCGGCGATCTCGGCCTCGTAGGGCAGGAACGCCATCGGGTCCTCGCTCGCCACGGGATCGACACCGGCCACGACCTCGTGGCTGCCGTCGAGGTGCAGCCGCACCGTCCCCAGGTGGTTCGCGGCGTGCGCGACGCCATCCTCCGCCCAGACCACCAGATCGACCACGGCGGCCAGGTCGGGGGTGGTCAGGGCTGCAACCACGGCGTCACGAGACATCCCCGGACGATATCCGGCCGTCGGGCCGGACCGGTCCCGGACATGGAAGAACCCGCCGGGACGAGCTCCAGAGCGGAAGGTCCCGGCGGGTTCGGGCACGGGGGTCACCGGGCCAGCATGCGAGGCATGGCGAGCAGCATCTCGTGCTGCGCCTGCACCTCGAGCCGGCGCTGGTACTCCCGTTGACGGCGCTTTCGATGAGCGCGCGCCAGGTCGGCGTACAAGGCCTGGAACATGGTGAAACGCCTGGTGTGTGAAAAGTGGAAATCGGTGTGGTGAGCGGGATCGACGGTCGGTCCCGCGGGGCCAGCTCCTGTGGCTGGCCCCGCGATCACCTCTCCGGCGCCCCCGCCAGCGGTCACGACGTGCGTCACGGACGACATCAGGCGGCGACCGGGTTCTTCCGCGGCCGGCCACGCGGCCGCTTGCGTGCGACGACAGCCCCCTGGACGAAGAGCTCACCGCCCCACACGCCCCACGGCTCCGACCGCTCCAGCGCGCCTGCGAGGCAGGCGGCCAGGGCCGGGCACGTGTGGCACAGCGACTTTGCGAACTCGACGTCGGCCGGGCTCTCGGCGAACCACATCTCGGCGTCGTTCTCTCGACACGGGATGCCGGCGCCTACGGTCGCGGCCTGCTCGTTCAGGTCGTGGAGTGCGCTCAGGTGCATCGGGTGTCACCTCCCTCTCGTCGTCCGGCCACGGTGGTGGCTGGTTCTCCTGGTTCCGTCTGGCCGGTGGGTCCCCGGTCGGGGGCCGGCCTGTTCTCTTCGGTGTCGGACTTCATCTCTGGTGGTGCTTCTTCCTGCTGGCGGTGGTGCGGAAGAAATCTGGGCTGTCGTCCAGTCCGCTGCGAACAGAGGCGCTCTGGACAAACAGAAAGGCCGCGGATCCCGGATATCGGGTTCCGCGGCCTTGGAGAGGGCCTGCTGGCTGGTGGCCTAGACAGGTGGTTCTCCGAAGGGACGGAACGCAAGATCCTTGGTGGTGGCGCCGAAGCCGCCGACGTAGGACGTCGGAACCGGGGCATCGGTGATCACACGGACGGCGATGGGCGCGGGCACAGTGGTCCCCTGGACCCATCCACGGCTGCCTGCGAGGAGGACGAGGCCGACCTCGGGGCACACGGAACGGACGCGGGACATGTGAGTCGCGTCGATCGTCATCGTGAAGTTCTCCATTGGGACCTACCTCCTTCGGCTGCTCGTGTGACCCCAGCGCATCGCGCGCGACACCCTGGGTTGGTGTGTTGATCCAGAGTAGGGGACGCCCTGCGGACGGGGCAACGGATTTAATGACATTTTCCGTCACGGATCGGTGAACGTTTGCCTAACCGTCGGATTCCGTTGTAGCAGAACGACTTTCGAGGACTGACTCGACGTCGGAACCACCGATGAGCGCCAGCACCTGCTCGCCGTAGAGCCCGAGCTTGCGCGCGCCGACGCCCGAGATCTGGGCCAGCTCACCTTCGGTGGTGGGCTCGCGCTCGGCGATCGCGGTCAGTGTCGCGTCGGTGAAGACGACGTAGGCCGGCAGGCTGGCCTCGCGCGCGACGGCCAGTCGCCAGGCGCGCAGCCGCTCGAACGTCGCCTCGGAGTAGGTCGGCGGACAGGTGTCACAGCGACCCGTCTTGCGCTGCCCGGCCGTCGTGAGCTCGGTGCCGCAGGTGCGGCAGTGCATGGGGAGGGCGGGCTTGAGCGGCTTGCCGCCGCGACCCTTGCCAGACCCGACCTTGCCGGCGCCCTTGGGTTGGGACCGGGCACCCTCGCCGAGGATGCTCGCCGCCCCGTCGAGGAACCGGCTCGGGCGCCGACTGCTCCGGGCGCCCGGTGTCCGTGCGCCCGACCACGACAGCCGGAGCTCGCGCCTGGCCCGGGTGACGCCGACGTAGGTGAGCCGCCGCTCCTCCTCGATCGCCTCGGGCGTCTCGGCCATCATGATCGGCAGGTAGCCGTCCGAGACGCCGGCGAGGAACACGACGTCCCACTCCAGCCCCTTGGCGGCATGCAGCGAGGCCAGCGTGACGCCCTGCACGGCCGGGGCGTGCTGGGCCGAGGCACGCTCGTCGAGCTCGCGGATGAAGTCCGGCAGCCGCGCCTCGGGGGTCGCCACCACGAGGTCGTCGGACAGGGCGGCCAACGCGCTCAGCGACTCCCACCGTTCGCGACCGGCCCCACCGGAGCCGGGTGCCTCGCGGGTCCAGCCGGCGCCGAGGAGAACGTCGCGGACCAGCTCGGGCAGCGGCTTGGACGCGTCATCGGAGCGGGCCGCGCCACGCAACAGCAGGATCGCGTCGCGGACCTCCCGTCGGGAGAAGAACCGCTCTCCGCCGCGGACGAGGTAGGGGATGTCCTGGTCGGCCAGCGCCGACTCGAACGCCTCCGACTGCCCGTTGGTGCGGAAGAGGACGGCGATCTCCGCCGGCGAGACCCCGTCGGCCACCCGCTCGGCGATCTCAGCGGCCACCGCCGCGGCCTCGGCCGGGTCGTCCGGGTGGGAGGTCAGCGCGGGGACCGGTCCGTCGGCACCCTGGGCCTGCAGCTGCACCGCGTTGCTGCGCATCGAGCCCGACGGCCCACGCACGACGAGGTTGGCCAGGCCCACGATCTGCGGGGTCGAGCGGTAGTTGCGCACCAGCCGGACCACCTGGGCCTTGGGGTGCCGCGTCTGGAACTCCAGCAGGTGTGCGGGGCTCGCCCCGGTGAACGAGTAGATGGTCTGGGCCGGGTCACCCACGACGCACAGGTCGTCGCGCTGTCCCACCCACAGGTCGAGCAGCCGCTGCTGCAGGGCGTTGACGTCCTGGTACTCGTCGACGACGAAGTGGCGGTACTGCGAGCGCACCGCCCGGGCGATGTCGTCGCGCTCGGCGAGGATCCCGACGGTCAGCAGCAGCACGTCCTCGAAGTCGATCACCCCGCGCTGGGTCTTGACCTGCTCGTAGGCCTCGAGCACCCGCGCCATCGCCGTCGCATCCAGACCGGGAGGTTCGCGACGAGCGGCACGGGCCCCCGCGGCATACGTTTCCGGGGTGAGCATCGAGACCTTGGCCCACTCCACCTCGGCGGCCAGGTCGCGGATCGCCGTGCGGTCGCGCGCGAGGTCGAGCCGCAGCGAGGCTGCCGCCTGGGCGACGGCGGCAGCCTTCTGGCTCATCACCTCGGGGGCCGCGCCGCCGATCGCCTGTGGCCAGAAGTAGTGCAGCTGCCGCAGGGCCGCAGCGTGGAAGGTGCGCGCCTGCACCCCACCCACCCCGAGCGTGCGCAGCCGGGTGCGCATCTCGCCGGCCGCCCGCGCCGTGAAGGTGACCGCCAGCACGCGCTGGCCCTGGTAGGCGCCGGAGTGCACGCCGTAGGCGATCCGGTGGGTGATCGCCCGCGTCTTGCCGGTGCCGGCACCAGCCAGGACCACCATGGGTCCGAGGGGGTGCGCGGCGACCTCACGCTGCTCGGGGTCGAGGGCGTCGAGGATGTCGTCGGCGGAGGCGTGCACGGGTATGCCGTGAGGGCGGGTAGGCATCGGCGCGATCCTGTCATGCGCGACCGACGCCCGTCCCCACCGGACCGGAGGTCAGCTCACTGGATGAGGCCGTAGACGCGGGTGACGCGCAGCCGCAGGATCCGGCGGCCGTCCTCCAGCATCGCCCGCCGGTAGTCGTCCCAGTCGGAGTGCTCCTCCCCGCGGATGGTCGTGAACAGCTCGACCAGCTCGTTGACCGTCTCGTCGTCCCGTGTGGTCGCCACCGGTGAGAACTCGACGTCACCCTCGAGGACGGCATACGACCAGCCGTTGGCGGAGGTGACCATGAGCGAGCCCCGCGGGTCACGCAGCAGGTTCGCCACCTTGGCGCGCCCGTCGACGACCGACACCCGCACGATGGGGGCTGCCGGGTCGCTGCGGTCGAGGGCGAAGTTGACCATCGAGAGCTGCGGCCGGCCGTTCCGCTTGAGGGCGGCGAGGGCACCGAGGTTGCGGCCGGCGGCGAGGGCAAGCAGGGCGGGATCGAAGTCAGCGGTCTCGGTCATGGGTCATCATGGTCACAGAGATCACACGCCTGCACGGAAGATCCGCCGACGACGTGGTGTTGATTGATTTGACCCCTTAGTCGCCTGTGACCCCCGAACCAGCGAAAGAGACGCATGAGCGCCAACGCACTCAAGACCCCCGCCCCCGGCTCCGTGACCATGTTCAGCACGTCATGGTGTGGGTACTGCAACCGCCTCAAGGCCCAGATGGGTCGTGAGGGGATTGCGTTCACCGAGGTGAACATCGAAGAGGTGCCGGAGGCCGTGAAGTTCGTGATGGACGCCAACGACGGCAACCAGACCGTCCCCACGCTGCTCTTCCCGGACGGCTCGTCGGCCACCAACCCCTCGATCGGCGAGGTCAAGAAGCGGCTCGCCGCCTGATCGGGTGAGGGTCCCGCTCAGTCGGGACCACCCCGTTCTGGAGTGGCTGGCCACGCTCAGGCCGGTGTGACCTCGTCGAGGTCGTGTCCCAGCCAGCGCTCGATGATCCGCCGCGCGATCGACAACCGCGTCGAGGCGCTGACCTGTCCCGCGGCGAGGATCTCTCGGTACTCGTCCCGGGTGAACCAGCGCGCCTCCGCGATCTCGGACTCCTGGAGACGCAGTTCGCTGCTGCTCGCCCGCGTCGTGAACCCGACCATGATCGAGTTCGGGAACGGCCACGGCTGGTCGCCAAGGTACTCCACGTCGCGGACCACCAGTCCGACCTCCTCGTGGACCTCTCGCGCGACCGCGGCCGCCAGGCTCTCGCCGGGCTCGAGGAAGCCCGCCAGCACCGAGAAGCGGCCGGTCCCCCAGCCGGCACCCCGTGCAAGCAGGATCCGGTCCTCGTCGTCGATCACCGACATGATCACGGCGACGTCGGTCCGCGGGTAGTGCTCGCTGGCATCCTGGGGGCAGCGGCGCAGCCAGCCACCCTGCACGGGTTCGGTCGCGGCGCCGCACCGGGGGCAGTGGGTGTGGGTGGCGTGCCAGTTCGAGAGCGCCAGCGCAGTCGCGAAGATCGTGGCATCGCGGTCCGACAGGTCGGCCCCGATCTGGCGCAGCGAACGCCACTGGTCGACGCCGTCCGTCGGGCCACCGTCCGCATCGCCGTCCGGCGCCGCCGGTTCGGCCACCGCGAGGTATGCCGTGCCATCACCGTCCTGCCCCAGGAACAGCACCAGCGCGGCCGAGTCCGACTCCTCAGGTGGTCGCAGGGCCAGGGCCGGGTCGTGCGAGCCGCCCTCCCCCGGGATGGCAACCGCGACCTTGTCGCCGCGCACCACCAGCACCCGGGTATCTGCATCGGCGAGCAGCCGTGCGACGAGGTCCGGCTCACCGCGTCGCTCAGCGTGACGGTCCAGCCCGGGGCGGGCGAGCGAGAGATTCGGGAGAGTTTCGGTCAGGAGGCCCACGCCTCCACCCTAGGCGCGCCTGCACGGCATACGGTGACCGTGTGGACCGCAGCCCCCTCTTCCTCGCCGCACTTGCGAGTGCCGCCGTCCCGGGCCTGGATCCCGCCAGCGTCGAGGCCCTCCCCGGCGCGCCCGACCACCACTACGACGTCGCCTTCGTGCAGGACACCCAGCACCGGCGCTGGGTCGTGCGGGTGCCGCGCAGCCAGGTCGCCGCTGCCCAGATGGAGTCGACCTTCGGGCTGCTGGCCCTGCTCGCGCGCCGGCTTCCGTTCAGCGTGCCGACGCCCAAGGGTTTCGCCGCATTGAAGGAGGGTGGGCGCGCGGCCATCTACCCCTACCTGCCTGGACAGAACGTCGACTTTGCCCAGCTGCCGGCTGGTGCGGGACTCGCCGCGGAGCTGGGACGCGCCATCGCCGCCCTGCACAACGCCGACCACGGGTTGTTCGACGAGGCAGGGCTGCCGGCCTACGACGCCGACACCTACCGCACCCGCCGGCTCAGCGAGCTGGACCGCGCTGCGGCCACCGGCCACGTGCCGACCGGGCTCCTCGCACGCTGGGAGAAGCTGCTCGAGGACGTCACGCTGTGGCGGTTCGCGCCCACCCCCACGCACGGCGACCTCACCGGCGACCAGGTGCTTGCGGTCTTCGACGACGACGATGACGCCGCGACCGGGCGCGTCAAGGCGCTCACCGGCTGGGAGGACGCGAAGGTCGCCGACCCCGCTGACGACTTCTTCGCGCTCGTGACCCAGACGTCTCCCCGGGCGCTGGAGACCCTGATGGAGGCCTACGCACACGCCCGCGCCGAACGGCCCGACGTGCACCTGCTGACCCGGGCTCAACTGTCTGCCGAGATGCGCACGCTGTCCCAGCTGATGTCGGCCGTGTCCGGGGGCGACCGACTCCAGGTCGAACGGCATGCCCTGGCGCTTCGCCGGCTGGACGAGCGGGTGCATGCCGAGGAGGAGGCAGCCAACGACTACCGCCGCGCAGGCATGACCCCCGCGCGGCGCAAGAGCCCCGTGCTCGTGCCACCCGTGGTCGTCGAGGACGAGGACGACGACGAGGACGACGTGGAGGTGATGTTCGCCCCGACTGCGGACGACCACGAAGCACCCGGCCGCGACTCCGGCGCCGAGCACGAAGCCACCGACCACGAACCCGCCGACAGGGACGAAGCCCGCGATGAGGACAAGGCCCGCGACGGGGACGACGAACCGGCCTTCGAGGACGACGCGGATGAGCTCGAGGATCTCGCAGGCGACGAAGACCAGGCGGAGGAGCTCGAGGACGACGGAGAGGCGCAGTTCGCCCGGGTCGACCACGACGTCACCGCCGAGATCGACCTCAGCCAGCTGCGAGCGCCCCAGTCCATCGAGGGCGACGACCCGGGGCCGGAGTTCGAGCCGGGTTACCGCCCGCGGGCCTGACGCCGGACACCGGTCGCGCGAGCCCCTCAGCCCGCTCCGCACCTAGTCCGGCACGCCCCCCAGCAGCTTCGCCAGGGCGGCGTCGTCGGGCAGGTCCGGCCAGACGGTCTCGCCCGTGCCTGCGTAGTAGAAGGCCGCATCGACGTCGTCGAGGTCCAGCCCGCGCAGTCGCGCGAAGGCCACCCGGTAGGCCGCGAGCTGCAACGCGCGTGTCAACCCCGAGTCCCCGGTCGATTTGGCGCCGGTCTTCCAGTCGACGATCGTGAAGCCACCCTGCGGGCGGGGGAACACCGCGTCGAGGCGACCACGGACGGCGATCCCGTCGATGACGGTCTCCACCGCGATCTCGATCTCGGCCGGGGTGCGGTGCGCCCAGTCGCTGGCGAGGAACCGCTCCTTCATGAGGGGCAGGTCGGCATCGTCGCCGGGGTCGTCGTCGGCGCTGCCGGGCAGATCGAGGATGTCGACCATGGCGGCCTGGGCGAAGTGCTGCTCCACCCAGGCGTGGAAGGCGGTTCCTCGGCGAGCCGCCAGGGCCGGCGGCTCGGGCATCGGGCGCCGGAGGGAGGAGGCGAACCGGCCCGGGTCCTGGGCCAGCGACACCACGGCTGAGGCCGAGAGGTGGCGCGGCATCAGCACGGTGACGTCGCCGCGGTGGGCCAGCCGGCGGCGCTCCTCCAGCAACAGGTCGAGCTCCTCGAGGACCGGGAGCGCGGTGCCGGGCATCGGCAGCAGACCTTGTTCCGATGGTGCGTGCAGACCCGTACCGTCCGCGGCCCGGGCGTGGGCGTCGACCGCCGAGCGGACGGCCGCGGCGCCATCTACCAGAGCCGCACGGCGGGTGGCCAGCGGGTCCGCCGGCCACTGCACCGAGACGGCCTCTGCAGCCGTCGGGTTGACTGCCTCGTCGGGCACGGCGGGATCCGGCATCTCGACCCACTCCAGGCGGTCCACCGGGAAGGCCGACTCGGCGTCCACGATCTCGGCGAGGAACCGCGAGGTGACCTTGGGGGTCTTGCCGTCCGTCCAGACCGGAGCCGTCAGCAGCATGTCCGACCGAGCCCGGGTGAGGGCGACGTAGGCCAGCCGCCGTTCCTCCTCGACACCGTGGTCGCCCCCGGCGCGCAGGAAGTCCTCGACACGGGTCTCGATGTCCTTCCAGTCCGACGCCTCCTCCCAGTCGAGCAGCGGTAGCCCGTCACCGTCGCCCCGCAAGGCATACGGGATGCCCCCGTCGGAGAGCCCGCCGATCCAGCCGCGTTGCTTGGGCGGCGACATCCGCCACTGCTCACCGTCGGAACGGCTCGCCGCGGACGACAGCGCGGGGAAGGAACCCTCCACCAGTCCGGGCACGGCGACGGCATCCCACTCGAGGCCCTTGGCGGCGTGCACGGTCAGGACCTGGACTGCATCGGAGGAGGCCTCGATGTAGCCCTTGTCGAGCCCGCGCTCCTCCTTCAGGGCTGCCGCCAGCCAGGCCAGGAAGCCACCCAGGTTGGGTCGGTCGGCGCTCACCGTGAAGGTCGCCGCGACGTCCGCGAAAGCGTCGAGGTGCGCCCGGGCCGCTGCGGGTGTGTAGCCCTCGCGGGCGAGCACCTCGATGTCGAGCCCGAGGGCGCGCTCGGCCTCTCCGACGAGGTCGGCCAACGGCAGCGCCGACAGGGACCGGAGCCGGCGGATGGCCTGCTGCAAGCCACGCAGCCGGGAGAGTCCGACGTCACTCAGACCCTTGCCGTCCCAGCTGGTCCAGCCGGGGCGCGGGGGGTCGTCGACGGCTTCGACGATGCTGACTCGGTCGGAGCTGTCGGGAGCCTGGTCCCGGGTCGGTCGGGTCGGCGCAGGCAACCCATCAGGCGCGGCGGTGGTGCCGACCGTCGCGATCCCCTCGGCATCGTCGTCGTCCTGCGGTGCGGTGCGGTCGTCGACACCCAGTCGGAGGTCCTGCTGGTGTCGCGCCCAGGCCATCAGGCCGTCGAGGTCGGCCGCCCCCAACCGGCACAGCGGGCCGGTGAGCAGGCGCATCAGCTGGTCGCCACGGCTGGGGTCGTTGACGACGTGGAGCAGTGCGGTGATGTCCTCGACCTCGGGCGTGAGCAGCAGTCCGCCGAGACCGACGACCTCGTGGGGAATCCCCCGGGAGTCGAGTGCGTCGATCAGCGCCGCGAACTGGGAGCGCTTGCGACAGAGCACGGCAGCCGACTTCGCCCCGGCCGCACGTCGCTCCGCGAGCCAACTGGCGACCAGGGCCGCCTCGTCACCGGCGGTCTCGACCCGCGCCGCCTGTACCCGACCCGGTCCGGCGCCGAACCGGGCCACGAGCTGGTCGACCGGAACCTTGGACCCCGCTCGCAGCGGCCCCGCCACGGCGTTGGCCACCTCGAGCACCGCCGTGTCGTTGCGCCAGCTCGTCGCGAGGGGCAGCACGGGGGCCAGGTCGGCACCCGTGCTGAACGCCCGGCGGAACTCGCTCAGCGTCGTGGCACTCGCCCCCCGCCACCCGTAGATCGACTGGTGCGGGTCGCCCACCGCCGTCACCGGCGACGGTTCCCCCGGCGCGACGAAGAGCGAGCGCAGCAGCTCGAGCTGGGCCGCCGAGGTGTCCTGGAACTCGTCGAGCAGCACGGCGCCGAACCGCTGCCGCTCGATGGCCCCGATGTCGTCGAACGTCATGGCCAGCCGCGCGGCCAGGGCCATCTGGTCGGCGAAGTCCATCGCGTCGCGGCTGCGCTTGAGCGCGATGTAGCGCTCGACCATCGGGAGCACCCCCGCCCGGGCGCGCAGCTGCTCGCGCATCTTCTTGACCTCGCCGGGCAGGTCCTTGCCCCGCGACCCGGCGTGCGGGGGCACGGCTGCCAGCGCGTCGAGGACGCGGTCGAGGTATGCCGCGACGTCACCGACGCCGACGAGGTGCTCGGCCATCTCGCCGGCCAGGTCCACGACTGCGGCTGTCACGGTCGACTCGGCGAACTGCACGTCGTCCATCGGCCCGTCGTAGGCCGCGACCACCTCGGACGCGTACTGCCACGCCGCCGCCTCCGACAGCAGTCGGGACTCGGACTCGTAGCCCAACCGCAGGGCGTGCTCGCGCACCAGCCGCCCGGCATACGAGTGGTAGGTCGACACGGTGGGTGTGCCGCCCAGGACCTCGGCGCCGGTCTCGGCGTCGTCGAGGCGGGGGTGCCACACGTCGCGTTGCTGGAGCAGACGAAGTCGGGCGCCGATCCGCTCGGACAGCTCGGTCGCCGCCTTGCGGGTGAAGGTCAGGCCGAGCACCTGGTCGGGTTCCACGAAGCCGTTGGCGACGAGCCACACCACCCGGCTGGTCATCGTCTCGGTCTTGCCAGACCCGGCTCCGGCCACGACGAGCAAGGGTGACATCGGCGCCTCGATGACCCGGACCTGCTGGGCGGTGGGCTCCGGCTGACCGAGGGCTGCGGCAATCTCCTTGGCGGACAATAGATCTCGTGCCATCAGAGCACCCGCCCCTCGGGCTGCGCAGGGCAGGAGGCCCTGACCTGGCACATCTTGCACCAGTCGCCGACGGTCGCCTGGAACGTCGAGCCAGCCATCCCCTCGGCGGTGGCGGTCACGAGGTCGGCGGCCCAGTGCGGGTCCGCGTCGTCCCGAAGCGGCGGCTGGGTCTGCAGCGTCGTCTTGACGAGTGCGGCCTTGCCGACCTGGAGCAGCGCCGCCCCAGCCGACCGGTCGCCCAGCTCGCCGAACGCGCCGCTCTCGACACCGAGCTGGTAGGCCCCGAGCTGCGGGTGACGGTCGAGCTCCTCGCCCCGAGGCTTGTTGCTGCCGGTCTTGTAGTCGACGACCCGCAGGGCAGTGCCGTCGGGCGTGCCCTCGATCCGGTCGACCTTGCCGCTCAGGACGGCCCGTCCCAGCACCACCTTCATGTCGAGCTCGGCCCCGAGCCGCACCCAGCCACCCACCCGGGCCTCGTCGAAGTAGGTCGCCAGCCGGCGGACCATGCGGTGCGCCTCGTGGCGCTTGCGGTCGGACACCCAGCCGGACGGCATACCGAGGCGTCCCCAGCGGGCGTCCACCTCAGCGACGAGCGTGTCGGCGTCGACGTCACCGAGCTCGGCGGCGATGTCGTGGACGAGCGTGCCGATGTCGGCCGCACCCACGGACGGCCCGTCGCCGCCCACGGAGCCGAGCAGCCAGCGCAGCCCGCAGTTTCCGAACGACTCGACCTTGCTCGGCGAGACCCGCACCTCCTGGTCGTCAGCGCGCAACGGTCGGTCGTCGGAAACCTCGCGCAGCACCCACCACTGGCCAGGGTCTGCGCCCGGCACTCCCTCGTGGGTGAGGCGGGCGAGCGCCGCCACCGCAGTGGCGCGCACGGCGGAGTCGTCCGAGACGAGCTGTCGTCGTAGCTCGCCGACCAGGGTCGGCAGCGTCATGGTGCGAGCCACCTCGGCGAAGGGCCGATCCACTTGCGTGGCAATGGTTTCCGGGTCGACGACGTCGAGGTAGACCGATGGCTGCTCGTCGTCGGACCGCACTGCCGTCACGATGACGCGGTCGCTCGCCCGAGTCAGCGCGACCAGGAAGGACCGCGTCTCGTCGTAACGGACCGCGGCCTGGGCGGCCCGGAACGTCGAGGCCCGCCCCGACACCACGTCGACGAGGTGCTCCGAACCCAGCAGCGAACCCCGCAGTCGCAGGTCCGGCCAGACGCCCTCCTGAACTCCCGCAACGACGACCAGGTGCCACTGTCGACCGGCGGCGGCCTGAGGGGTCGTGACGGTGACCGACTCACCCACCGGCGACCGGGCGACGAGCGTGTCACCGGGGATGTCCTGGCTGCCGATGTGCGTGAGGAACTCTTCCGGTCCGGCCTGGGGGAGCCGGTCGACGAACTTGGCCGCGGCGTCGAACAGCCCGACCACGGCGTCGAGGTCGCGGTCGGCCCGTGCCGCCCCGGAACCACCGCCGAGCGCGGTCGCCTGCCACTCCGCGCCCAGCCCCGTCGCCGCCCACATCGCCCAGAGCACGGACTCCGCGCTGACCCCGGGCTCCCAGCGCCACGCCGGGCTCGTTCCCGAGTCGTCCATGGCGCCCTGCGCGGCCTTGACCCCGGCAGCGATGGTGGCCGCGACCCGACGCGCGGGGTGGGCCTCGGGCCCAAGCTCGATCAAGCCCCCGGGCGCGACCAGCGCCTCGGCGAGCAGCTCGTCGCTCGTGCGGCCCCCGCCGTTCTCGAGCTCGATCCGGCGCAGCGCGCGGCGCAGTCGGCGCAACCCGACCGCGTCGGCACCGCCGATCGGGGACAGCAGCGTGTCGACAGCCACCTCGGCGTCGAGGGCATCGTCGGCGCCGCGCGCCAGGTCGAGGACCACCTCGAGCAGCGCCAACAACGGGCGCACCGCCACCTCGTCCCGGACCGGCAGGTCAGTGGCGGTCCCGGCCACGGGCACACCCGCGGCCATCAGCACCCGTCGCAACGTCGCGGTGCGGCCCTGCCCGCGCACGATGACCGCCATCTCCGACCAGGGAATGCCGAACCGCAGGTGCGACTCGCGCAGCTCGGCCGCGACGTGGCTCGCCTCCTGGCTCACGGCACGCAGCAGCCGCACGTCGACCTGGCCGCCAGCGCGTCCGGCCGCGGCCCCCCGCTGGAGACCACCACCGAGGGCGCCGATCTTCGGTGCGACCCTCCCGGCCGCGGCGACGACCGCCTGCGGCAGCCGGTATGCCGTGGGCAGCACCAGCGTCCGCGGCTCACCGCTGGTGACCAGCTGGGTCCAGCCGTCGCTGAGGTGGCGCGGGTCGGCGCCGCGGAAGGTCTGGACGGCGCTGTCAGGGTCGCCGAGCAGGATCAGGTCGAGGCCGGGAGTGGCCATCGTGCGCAGCAGCCGAGCTGCCGCGGAGGTGAGCTCCTGGGCGTCGTCGACCACCACGAGCCGCAGGCCGTCGACCAACCGACCGAGTGCCGCCGGGTCCTCCTCGAGGAGGTCGGCGGCCGCGCCGAGGATCCACGCGGGGTCGTAGGCGCCGGGCGCGGAGAGCGCGGTGACCTCGTCGTACTCTGCGAGCAGGTCGGCGGCCGCCACCCACTCGGGCCGGTCCTGCTCGTGGCCCAGCCGGATGAGGTCGGCCGGCTCGAGGTCGTGCTCCACCGCGCGCATCAACAGGTCACGCAGCTCGCCCCGGAACCCGCGCGTGCCCAGCGCGAGGTGGACCCGCTCGGGCCAGTCAGGACCGGTGCCCTCCTCGGCGTGCCCGGCCAGCAGCTCGCGCAGGATGACGTCCTGCTCGGGCCCGCTCAGCAGCCGCGGGGTGGGGTCGCCCCGGAGCGCCGCCGCCTGCCGCAGGATGCCGAACCCGAGCGCCTGGTGCGTCCTTGCGAGCGGTTCGGTCGAGGTGCCACCGAGCCGGGCCGTCACGCGTTCGCGCAGGCTCCCGGCAGAGACACGTGAGGAGGTGAGGATGAGGCACTGGTCCGGTGTCGTCTCCCCCGACTCGACGCGCGCCACCACGGCCTCGATCGCCGTGGCGGTCTTGCCGGTGCCCGGACCGCCCAGGACGCGCAGCACTCCACCGCGGTGGGCGAGCGCTGCCAGTTGGACCTCGTCGAGCGGCGGCGCCTCGGCCACCACGCTGGGGGCGCGGCGCAACGTCAGCATCCGCTCATCCCACCATCCGCGACCGACAGGGGCAGCCGCGCCACTCCAGTGCCGACGCACCGATCGCCGCGACGCCGCGGCGAGGGCGCGGCGGAATGACACCGGCACTCAGGACGGCGGCAGAACAGGTGGTTTCGCCTCCAGCCACCGCGCCCGCGTCAGGTCGACGCGTCGCCCGTCGACCTGACCGCGGACCAGCGGGGTGCCTTCCTCGCGGTAGTGCGCAAGCGCTTCCGCCTCGAGGCCCCGTGGGAAGTTGCCACCCGACCGGATCACCCGCCACCAGGGCACGTCGGAGCCGTATCTCGCCATCACGTTCCCGACGCCTCGCGCCCCACCACGCCCGAGCAGCTCGGCGATGTCGCCGTACGTCATCACCTTGCCCTCGGGGATGGTGTCGACCACCTCGAGCACGTCGTCGGCGAACTCGCTCGGGGCACCGGTGACCCGTCCGGACTGCGTGACCATTCCCTGCCCCTCAGTAGACCGGCAGGCTCGGGTCGACGTCCTTGACCCAGGCCAGCACGCCACCGGTGAGGTTCGCGACGTCGCCGCGCCCGGTCGCCGCGAGCAGCCCGGCGGCTTCCGCAGACCGGACGCCCGACTTGCACATCAACACGAGGGGTATGCCGCGTGGCAGCTCCTCCGCGGCCGTCCCGTCGCGGAACCGGTCCAGGTGCAGCGCCCGGGCGCCGGGGATCGACACGACGGCCCGCTCCCCCGGCTCGCGCACGTCGACCAGCTCGAACTCCCGGTCGCCACTCTCCCGCGCCGCCAGCATGGTGGCCAGCTCGGTCGCAGACACCTCCGCGAACGCGGGCGCGCTAGCGCCATCGGGATCCGCACCCTCCTGGACGGACTCACCCAAGGAGGCACCCGGCATACCGCAGAACTGCTCGTAGTCGACCAGAGAGGTGACGGTCGGCGACTCGCCGCACACCGGACACTCGGGGTCGGCGCGGACGGTGAGGGAGTCCCACGTCTGGCGCAGGGCATCGTGGACGAGGAGACGACCGACGAGCGGTTCGCCTTGTCCCACAATGAGTTTCACGGCTTCTGCGACCTGGACGGAACCGACCGCCGCGCAGAGCACCCCGAGCACGCCACCGGTCGCGCACGACGGCACCGCGTCGGGCGGCGGCGGGTCGGGGAAGACGCAGCGGTAGCAGGGGCCGTGGCCGGAGAACCACACCGACACCTGGCCGTCGAAGCGGTAGATCGAGCCCCACACGTGCGGCAGCCCGAGGAAGACGCAGGCGTCGTTGACGAGGTAGCGCGTGGGGAAGTTGTCGGCACCGTCGAGGACCACGTCGTAGTCGGCGAGGATCTCGAGCGCGTTCTCGGAGGTGAGGCGCAGGTCGTGGCGGACGACGGTGACCAGCGGGTTGATCGCGGCGACGGTCTCGGCGGCCGACTCGGTCTTGGGCCGACCCACGTCTGCGATCCCGTGCACGACCTGGCGCTGCAGGTTCGACGCGTCGACCACGTCGTCGTCGACGACGCCGATCGTGCCCACCCCGGCGGCCGCGAGGTACATCAGCGCGGGCGACCCGAGGCCCCCGGCACCGACCACGAGGACGCGCGCGTTCGCCAGCCGTCGCTGTCCGTCGATGCCGATCTCGGGCAGCAGGATGTGGCGGGCGTAGCGGGCCTTCTGCTCGGTCGTCAGCTCGGGTCCGGGCGCAACCAGCGGTGGGATGGCCATGTGATGCAGGTTACCCGTGCGTACGATGTCACCGACACCGCAGTCAGGCTGCACCACCGCCGAACGCCGCACCATCGAACAGAAGGCCACCATGTCGATCCGAGCAGTTCCAGGCACCGACAACGTGCGCGGCCAGCGCCTCCCCCGGTCCGCCCGCCGCGCCCAGCTGCTCGAAGCCGCGCAGGCCGCCTTCGTCGAGTCCGGCTACCACGCCGCCGCGATGGACGACATCGCCGACCGCGCAGGCGTCTCCAAGCCGGTGCTCTACCAGCACTTCCCCGGCAAGCTCGAGCTCTACCTCGCCCTGCTCGACAAGCACAGCGAGGCCCTCGAGCAGCTCGTCCGCGAAGCCCTCGCCTCGACCCACGACAACAAGGAACGCGTCTACGCGACGATCGCGGCCTACTTCGACTTCGTGTCGCGTGACGGTGCCGCGTTCCGGCTGATCTTCGAGTCCGACCTCACCAACGAGTCGGCGGTCCGCAACCGCCTCGACGCCGTCGGCCTGGTCTGCGCCGAAGCCGTGGCCGAGGTCATCGCCGAGGACACCGGACTCACCGACGAGGACGCGTCGCTGCTCGGCATGGCCCTCACCGGCCTGGCCCAGGTCGGCGCCCGCCACTGGCTCGCCCAGGGCTCCGACGTCCCCAAGGACGAGGCCGCCCTCCTCATGGGTGCGCTGGCGTGGAGTGGCCTCGGGTCGTTCCCGAAGGTGGGCGGGGAAGGTTCCTGACGCACCGCTCGTTAGCCTTGTCGACAGTTCCGCACGCGCTCGTATGCCGCGTGCCCACCGTGCACAGTGACCACCCGTGAGCGAGCGGCCATCAGCACATACCCAGATCAGAAGGGAACCACCGTGGAGGTCCGCATCGGCGTCCAGAACGTCTCGCGCGAGGTCGTCTTCGAGTCCACCGAGGGCGCGGCCGAGATTGCCGCTGCCGTGAGCGCGTCGCTCGAGAAGGGCACCGTCCTGACGTTGCTCGACGACAAGGGCCGCCAGCTGCTCGTCCCCGCCGCAGTGCTCGGCTATGTGCAGATCGGCGAGTCCGACAAGCGCGGCGTCGGCTTCGGCGTCTGACCCCTCCGCAGCGCGCTCCTGACGGCGTTCCTGATGGGGCACGGCCGCCGGCACCGCGCTGACCTGTACAAACGCCGGAAGCTTGTGTCCAGTCCGTAATCCGGCGCGCGGGTCCCAAACGTGCGTTTCGGGTCGATTCGTGGTCCAGTTGGCGTTGTCCGGGCCTGACCCCAGGCCCACGTTGCAGTGCGGTCAACTCCGCGCAGAAGGAGCTGGAATGATCCTCGATATTCTCGGCCTGATCATCTTCGGTGCCGTCATCGGAATCCTGGCGCGGCTGGTCCTTCCGGGCAAGCAGAACATCAGCGCGCTCGTCACCGTCATCCTCGGCATCCTCGGAGCCCTTGCGGGCTACTACATCTGGGGCGCCATCTCCAACAAGGGCGACACCAGCGGCGTCGACTGGATCCGCTGGATCATCAGCATCATCGTCGCGGCCGTCCTGGTCACCGTCTACGGTTCGATCACCGGCAAGAAGAGGGTCTGACCCTTGCCTGAGCTACGCAGCGAAGGGCCCCGTCCACCAGGACGGGGCCCTTCCGCGTTGCTGCCTCACGCACTTGTTGTCGACAGATCGTCACCAGGGCGCCCAGAACCGGTCCCGTGACCACCCCAGAGCAACAAGTCCCAGCCACCCCCGACTTGTTGCCGACAGATCGTCACCAGGGGGCCCAGAACCGGTCCCGTGACCACCCCAGAGCAACAAGTGGCGTGCCCGTCAGCCGCGAGGGTCAGGCGGCGAGGCCGAGGCGTCCCATCCGGCGGGTGTGCTCGTCGGTGAGCCGGGCGAACATCCGGCCGAGCTCGGCCAGGTCGGCGCTGGGCCGGTCCGGTCCACCGATGCCACCGACCATCAGCGAGGCCAGCGCGTCACGCTCGACGGCCACCTGCTGGGCCTGCGAGAGCGCCTCCCCCACGAGGCGGCGGCCCCACAGGGCGAGGCGACCAGCGATCTTGGGATCCGCCTTGATCGCCTCGCGGACCACCTTGACGACGAACTCGGCCTGACCGACGTCCTCCATGGCCGAGTGCACCAAGGCCTGGGTCGAGGGGTCCACGTAGGCGGCGATCTCGCGGTAGAAGTCCGTGGCGATCCCGTCACCGACATAGGCCTTGACCAGGCCCTCGTGCCAGCTGCTCGGCCGAGTGCGCTCGTGGAACGCGTCGATCGGCGTGATGAACGGGGCCATGGCGGCCTCGGGGTCGATGCCCATCTCGTGCAGCCGCGCCACGAGGATCTCGTAGTGCCGGAACTCGGCCACGGCCAGCCCTGCGACGGCCGCCTTGAGCGGCTGGGTGGGCGACAGCTCACTGTCGCCGGCGAGCCGGGTGAACGCCGTCAGCTCGCCGTAGGCCAGTACTCCCAGGAGGTCCGCGACGGCGTCGCGGTACTGCGGATCGGCCAGCCAGTCGTCCTTGGTCATGCCCGTCACCCTAATGGCGAGGCCCCCGGCGACCGCCGCGGATGCGGGGATGTCAGGCGCGCACCGCTAGACTCGCAGTCGTCAAAGGTGCCCGGTCGGCACGAATCAGCCGCGGACACGGTCCGCGCCCCGCATGACGAAGACCTCCGATCGGCCCGCTGTGCGAGCGCCACCCCTGTTTCTGGGAGCGCCCCCGATCGAGAGAACTTCATGACTGAAACCACCACGGGCCCCAGTGCGCCCGACGCCAACGCGTCCGATGCCACCACGCCCGACACCGCCGCTGCGCCGGCGGAGCTGACCTTCGCCGACTTCAACGTCCACCCCGACATCGTCGCCTCACTGAGCGACGCCGGCATCATCACCCCGTTCCCCATCCAGGCGATGACCCTCCCGGTCGCCCTCGGCGGACACGACATCATCGGCCAGGCCAAGACGGGCACCGGCAAGACGCTCGGCTTCGGCGTCCCGATGCTCAACCGCACGGTCGCCCGCGGCGATGACGGCTGGGACACCTTCCCCCACGCGGGTAAGCCGCAGGCCCTCGCCGTCGCCCCGACGCGCGAGCTCGCGGTCCAGGTCGCCAGCGACCTCGAGCGGGCCGGCAAGCGTCGTGGGATCCGCGTCCTCACCGTCTACGGTGGCCGCGCCTACGAACCGCAGATCGAGGCGCTGCGCAACGGCGTCGAGATCGTCGTCGGCACTCCGGGGCGCCTCATCGACCTGGCCAAGCAGGGTCACCTCGACCTGACGCACTGCAAGTCGGTCGTCCTCGACGAGGCAGACGAGATGCTCGACCTCGGGTTCCTCCCCGACGTGGAGAAGCTGCTCGCGATGACCTCGCCGGCCCGCCAGACGATGCTCTTCTCGGCCACCATGCCGGGCGCCGTCGTCGCGCTGGCCCGCCGCTACATGAGCCAGCCCACGCACATCCGCGCGATGGGAGACGACCAGGAGAACGCCCACACCGTCAAGGCCGTCGAGCAGTTCGTCTACCGCGCCCACGCGATGGACAAGGTCGAGATGCTGGCCCGCATGCTCCAGGCCGAGGGCCGTGGCCTGACCATCATCTTCAGCCGCACCAAGCGCACCGCTGCAAAGGTGGCCGACGACCTGATCGACCGCGGTTTCGCCGCGGCCCCGATCCACGGTGACCTCGGCCAGGGTGCCCGCGAGCAGGCCCTGCGTGCGTTCCGCAACGGCAAGGTCGACATCCTCGTCGCCACCGACGTCGCGGCCCGCGGCATCGACGTCGACAACGTCACCCACGTCATCAACTACCAGTGCCCCGAGGACGAGAAGACCTACCTCCACCGCATCGGTCGCACCGCCCGCGCCGGCAACACCGGCATCGCGGTCACCTTCGTCGACTGGGACGACCTGCCGCGCTGGGGCATGATCAACAAGACCCTCGACCTCGGCATCCCCGAGCCCGAGGAGACCTACTCCTCTTCCGAGCACTTCTACGACCAGCTCGACATCCCGCGCACCGCCAAGGGCCGACTGCCCAAGGCCGCGCAGAAGCTGGCCGGGCTGGGCGCCGAGGTGCTCGAGGACCTCGGTGAGACCGGCAAGTCCAGCGGGCGTCGTCCAGGCGCAGGCGGTCCCGGCCGCGATGGTGGCGGTCGTGATGGCGGCCGCGGTCGTGACGGCGGCGGTCGTGGTGGCCGCGACAGCAGCCGCGATGCTGGCCGTGGCGGCGAGCGTCGCGCCGACAGCGCACCCGCCGACGGTGGCGAGGCCGCGTCCAAGCCGCGTCGCAACCGCAACCGTCGCCGCACCCGTGGTGGCGCGGACGCGGGCGAGGCCACTACTCAGGCCTGACGCCCCACCCACAGACAGACCAGGTATGCCGCGTGGCCAGGGCCGCGCGGCATCCCTGTCTGTCGGGGGGATGCCTTCGAGCGCCCTCAGGCGGGGCGGTCGAGGCGCAGGATGTAGTGCAACGGGTCGTCGACCGGGTTGTCGGGTTCGAGGTCGCCTTCGGCGACGCGCCGAAAGCCAGCCTTCTCGAGGGCTCGCCACGACGCGACGTTCGCCGCGACAACCGAGACGAGAATCGCTGGGGCGTCAGGGAGCTCGATGAACGACCGACTGGCGAATGCGCTCATAATCGACGAGCCCAACCCCTGGCCGTAGGCCGAGGGGTCACCGAGCAGGTAGTCGATCGTGAGGGCGCCATCCGGCACCTCCACCAGCGAGGCGAAGTCCCGCAGGTTCTCGTCGTAGTCGACGACCCGGGACCGCTGGAGCAGGCCGACAGGGTGGTCGTCGAGCAGCGCCAGCCAGTCCTCGTTGGGCTCGACCCCGTCGACGGACGGCCCGAAGTCACGCTCGACCGCCTCAGCCGTCCACTCGTGGTTCCACCACCGCGCGACCGGCGGGGTGGCCAGCCACCGGGCGAGCAGCGGGAAGTCGGCGCGCGTCACGCGCCGGAACTCCCGGGCATACCCGCTCATCGGTGGCCGGCCAGGTGGCTGCCCCTCACCCACCGTCGTGACCGGTCAGGCGCCGATGGTGGCGGTGTCGATGACGAAGCGGTAGCGGACGTCGGACTTCACGACCCGGTCGTAGGCTTCGTCGACCCGGTCGGCCCCGATGGTCTCGATCTCCGCGGCGATGTCGTGCTCGGCGCAGAAGTCGAGCATCTCCTGGGTCAGCGCGATGCCACCGATGTTGGACCCGGCGATCGTCTTGTCACCCTGGATCAGCGCACCGAACGGGAGCTGCTGCGGCCGGGGCGGCAGGCCGACGGTGACGAACGCGCCGAACGGCTTCAGCAACGACAGGTACTGCGGGAGGTCGAGGTCGGCGCTGATCGTCGAGATGATCACGTCGAACGCGCCCGCGAGGTCCTGGAAGGTGCCTGCGTCGCTCGTCGCGCGGTAGTCGGAGGCACCGAAGGCGCGACCATCCTTCTCCTTGGACAGACCCTGGCTGAGCACCGTCACGTCGGCTCCCATGGCTGCGGCGATCTTGACACCCATGTGGCCGAGCCCGCCCATGCCGACGATGGCGACCTTGGCATCCGGCCCGGCGTGGTCGAGCCAGCGCTTCAGCGGCGTGTAGAGGGTGATGCCCGCACACAACAGAGGGGCGGCCTGGTCGAGCCCGAGCCCGTCGGGGATCCGGACGACGAACCGCTCGGTCACCACGACCTCCCGGCTGTAGCCACCCTGGGTGGTCGTGCCGTCGACGTCCGTGTCGCCGTAGGTGAAGACGGTCTTCTTCTCGCAGAAGTTCTCGTGCCCTGCGGCGCACTGGCCGCAGTCGCCGCAGGAGTCGACCATGCAGCCGACGCCGACCCGGTCGCCGACCTTGTACGTCGACACGTCGGGACCGACCTCGGTCACGACTCCGGCGATCTCGTGGCCGGGGGTGAGCGGGTACTCGATGTCGCCCCACTCGCCGCGCACGGTGTGGATGTCGCTGTGGCAGATGCCGGCGAACTTGACGTCGATGCGGACGTCGTCGGCCCGCAGGTCACGCCGCTCCACCGTCGTGGTCTCGAACCGGCCGTCGGCGGACGGCATGGCCAGGGCGGGGGTTGTGGTGGTCATGTCACTCCTTGGTTGGGGGACGCGCCCGATCAGGACAAGGCACGTCTGGTGACAAGTCACCTCCCACTCGAGGTATTCCGCAACCGCAGTCGAGCCGTCGCCGGGTCAGAGCTTCTTGGCCAGCGCCGTGGCGACGTCGCGGTAGGCCTTGGCGCCCTTGGAGTTGCGGGAGGTGGCCAGGATCGAGCGCCCGACCGCCGGCGCCTCGGCGAAGCGCACCGTCTTGGGGATCGGCGGGTCGAGCACCGGCAGGTCGTAGCGTTCGCCCACGTCAGCGAGCACCTCGCGCGCGTGGTTGCTGCGCCCGTCGAACAGGGTGGGCAGGATCCCCCACACGACCAGGTCCTTGTTGAGGATCTTCTGCACGTCGGTGACCGTGTCGAGCAGCTGGCCGACGCCGCGGTGGCTGAGCATCTCGCACGGCATGGGGATGATCAGCGCCTGGCTGGCCGTCAGGGCATTGAGGGTCAGCACGCCCAGGCTGGGCGAGCAGTCGAGCAGGATCACGTCGTACTCGCCGCGCACCTCCTCCAGCACGGTCCGCAGGATGTACTCCCGACCGGGACGGGGCAGGAGCTGCGCCTCGGCGCCCGCGAGGTCGATGACACTCGGCACGAGGTCCACCCCGTCGTCGCAGGCGACCCGCACGTCGGCGATGCTGGCCCGCCCGAGCAGCACCTCGTTGATCGAGCTGCCGACCTCGTCCGGATCGACGCCGAGGCTGAAGGTCAGGCAGGCCTGGGCGTCCAGGTCGACGAGCAGCACCCGCTTGCCCTGCTCGGCAAAGGCCGCGCCGAGCGAAGCGACCGACGTCGTCTTCGCGACGCCGCCCTTCTGGTTGGCCACCGAGACGATCGTGGCCGGTTTCGTGGGCGTTCTGGCCACCAGTGGCCCTTCCTCGAGAGTTGCGTATGCCGGGTGGCACAAGTCTGTCAGGTGCCGCCAGGTGCCGGTGTTGGTCCCTTCGTCCACAGAATTCTGACTCGGGTCCGGATCGTCCCCCATCGCTGTATCGTCCGTTGAGCATTCAAGAATTCGGCATGAGCACAACATGGGGTGCCGAACCGGACATCAGGGGCCGCACAGCGCCCAGCGCAGGGGTAGCAGCATGACAGCAGGCGACGCCACCGACGACGCTGCGCCTGCCCATCGGCGGATGGATCGCCCTGCCGGCGTGGCTGCCCGTGAGCACGAGAGTTTCCCGGACGCGCTGCGGGCGGCCATCACCGCGAGCGGTCGGAGCCTGGAGTCACTGCGGCGACGGCTGGAGGAGCGCGGGACCCCGGTGAGCATCGCCACCCTCAGCTACTGGCAGTCCGGCCGCAGCCATCCCCAGCGCAGCGCTTCGTTGCGGGCGATCCTGCACCTCGAGGAGCTGCTCCAGGTCCCCCACGGACACCTGCTGGACCGGATCGGCCCGCGTCGCAAGCCCTTCCTGCCCCACGACGAGCTCACCGCCACCCGGCTTCCGATCGACCACCCGGAGGCGGAACGCGCCCTCGCCGAGCTCGGGTTCGGGTCGCTGCACGACGTCGTCGACGTCACGATCCACGACACCCTTGACGTCGACCACGAGGGAGTGGCACGGGTCAGAACGATCCGCAATGTCGTGCGCGCTGCCAAGGCAGGGGCCCAGCGACTGCCCGCGCTGCTGACCCTCGACGTCCCGAGCGGCGAGAGTGCCCAGTTCCAGGCGGTCAGCGGCTGCAGCGTAGGACGCGAGGTGTCCCGGCCAACCATCGGTGTCTTCGCCGCGGAGCTCGTGCTCGACCGCCCCCTGCGGCTCGGGGAGACGGCCGCCGCCGAGCACCGGGTGATGCTGCCTCGGGACCTCGGCTCCAACCAGTGCATCGAGTACTACCTGCTGCGGGAGGTCACCGAGCTGGTGATCTGGGTTCGCTTCTCCCCGGAGCGGCTGCCGGCACGGGTGGAGTCGTACAGCGACCTGGCCGGGACGAAGGCCTCGAGCCCGATCCGGCTGACCGGTGCGACCAGCGTGCAGCACGTCCTGCACCGCGTCGGGCCCGGAGTGGTCGGGATCCGCTGGATCTGGTGACCTGACGGTCCGTGACCGTCCGGCCGTCAAAGCCCTCCCGGCAGCGGTCAGTCGCCCAGAACCCGCTCAGGCGAACCCCACGGGCGCACCGCTCAGGTGAACCGCTGCGCCGACGCCGCCGTCGGCCCGGCGAGCGAAGCCTTCGCGGGCTGCTCCAGGGCCGCCCAGTCCGACTTCTCCGGGCCGAACGCCTGGCCCGCAGGGCAGTGCGCCCGGAAGTCGCACGACTGGCACAGCGGACCGACGTTCGCCGGGAAGCGGCCGGAGTCGACACCGAACTCGGCGTAGTCCTCCTCGGCCTTGCGAGCGTCCTGGGCGATCGACTCGGCCTCGACGATCTTGCGCTTGAGCGAGTCGCCGGTGTGCTCGTGGGCGGCGACGGCCCCGCTGGGCAGGTGGTGGAGCTCGACGCGGACGCACTTGCGGCGGAACATCTTCCACGCCGCGGCGGCATAGAGCGCGAGCGGCAACGACGTGCGGGCGTCGTCGTCGGTCGGCTCCCAGCGACTGGTCTTGTAGTCGACGACCGCCAGCTCCGCGCCGCGGTCGTCGAGCCGGTCGATCCGGCCTTGCAGGGTGAACACGTCGGTCTTGAGCGAGACGGTCCGCTCGATGCCGAGCGGTTGGTGGGCGGGGTCTACCTCGTCGAGGTAGGTCGTCACCTGCCGCTGGGCGAGCTCGCGCCACT
The DNA here is from genome assembly GCF_006438965.1 of Pedococcus bigeumensis. Taxonomy (GTDB): domain Bacteria; phylum Actinomycetota; class Actinomycetes; order Actinomycetales; family Dermatophilaceae; genus Pedococcus; species Pedococcus bigeumensis_A. Next base: position 75,021 of record NZ_RCZM01000004.1, on the reverse strand, counting down.
CGCGCGACTGGTCGGCGTCGCGGAACCCGAGTTCGATCCAGGACGACCGCACGAGCTCGGCCCCGGCGGCCGGGGTGCGCTGCTCGGCCGGCAGGTCCCACCAGTCGCGCAGGGCGTTGTGCACCGCCACGCCGAACGAGGTGTGCGCGCGCTGGGGGCGCGACGCCGGCGCCGGCCGGTCGAGGTACTGCATGCGGTAGCGCCGCGGGCAGTCGACCCAGGCCAGCAGCTTGCTCGGGCTGGCCCGGAACAGGCGCCGCGGCATACCCCCGAACTGCTCCTGGACGAACGTTCCCTCGGAACCCCTGCCGCCGACCTCCCCCGCGCTCACCACACCCACGCTAGACGGGTGCACTGACAAAGGCACGGATGCTGTCCGCCACCATCTGCACGGCGATCGCGGACAGCAGCAGGCCGGCGATCCGGGTGACGAGCACGGTGCCGCTGTCCTTGAGCACCCGGTGGACCTGGCTGGCGAACCGGAAGAAGAGCCACACGACGAACATGGTGGCGACCAGACCGGCGGCGACCGCGATGTAGTCACTCGCCCCGTCGGCACCCTTGACCTGGAGCATCGTCGCGACGATGGCACCGGGGCCGGCCAGCAGTGGCGTGCCGAGCGGCACGAGCGCGACGTTCACGCCCGCATCGGCGTGCTGCTCCTGGTCCGAACCGGTGAGCAGCTGGAGCGCGACGAGCAGCAGGAGCAGGCCGCCCGCACCCTGCAGGGCCGGCAGCGAGATGTGCAGGTAGGTGAGGATCTGCTGGCCGAACACGGCGAACATCACGATCACGCCGAGCGCCACGAGGGAGGCGCGTCGGGCCGCAGCGACCTTCTGCTTCTGGGTCAGCGAACCGGTGAGCGCCAGGAAGATCGGCAGCGCGCCGGGCGGATCCATGATGACGAGCAGGGTCACGAAGACCGACCCGAACGTCTGGAGGTTGATGATGTCGTTCACGCTCGCCTAACCCTGACCACGTCGGTGTTGCTGGTTGCCTGTTCCTCGATCTGGGCGAGAACCGTTGGGGCAGTGGTGTTCTCGCCGAGCTGGTTCTCCTTGCCCGCGCCGTGGTAGTCGCTCGAGCCGGTGACGAAGAGCCCCAGTCTCGCAGCGAGCTCCTCGGCCTGGAGCACTTCAGCCGGCCGGTGGTCGCGGTGGTGCGCCTCGAGCCCCGCGAGCCCGGCATCCGCCATCTCCTCGATGACCGCTTCGTCGACCGTCCAGCCGCGGCCGTTGGCGAACGGGTGCGCCATCACGGGCACGCCGCCCGCCTCGCGCACCAGCTGCACGGCCAGGACCGGATCCGGTGCGTAGTGCGAGACGTAGTAGCGGCTGCCGTTGCGCAGGACGTCGGTGAACGCCTCGTCGCGGGTGCGCACGAAGCCGCTCGCCACCAGCGCGTCGGCGATGTGCGGTCGCCCCATCGTGGTGCCGACGCCTGCCTTCGCCCGGACCTCCTCGATCGTCACCGGTATGCCGTCGGCGGCCATCAGCGCGACCATCCGGTCGATGCGGGTCACCCTGGACTCGCGCGCCCGTTCCAGCTCACGCAGCAGACCGGGCGACTCCGGGTCCACGAGGTAGCCGAGGAGGTGCACGCTGACGCCGCGGCGTGAGCAGGAGACCTCCACGCCGCGGACCAGGTCGACGCCCACCTCGTGGGCGGCCACCACGGCAGCCGGCCACCCGGCATACGTGTCGTGATCGGTGAGGGCCACCACGTCGAGTCCCGCGGCGGCGGCGGAGGCGATGACCTCGTCGGGCGGTTGGGTGCCGTCGCTCGCGGTGGAGTGGGTGTGGAGGTCGATCGGCACGTGCCAAGGGTAGGGCCCCCAGCGGGTGCTCCCTCGCAGGGCGCCGAGCGAGGCGACCCGCGCTCCGTCGGGCGGCAAAGGACTACGTCGAAACCCCGTGACTGCGTCCGGGCCGGGGCCGGCCCGGACTCACTCGGCGACGGGCCGCAGCTCCACGGTCTCGCCGGGACCGGCGAACTTGAGCGCCACCTCTTCGGCGCGGTCCTGGCTCGCCACGTCGATGAGGAAGAACCCTGCGAAGTGCTCGACGGTCTCGGCGTACGGCCCGTCGGTGACCTTGCGGCGGCCACCCTCGTAGTGGATGAGCCGTGCGTCGGCCGGATCCCCCAACGCCTGGCCGCCCACGAGCTCGCCACGTTCCGACAGGTCCTTCAGGACCGTCTCGAAGTCGGCCTCCAGGGCCTTGCGCTCCTGCTCAGGCAGGGCCTGGTGCTCCGCGAGGAAGTCGCTCGTCGGGTGGCCCCACGGCTGCGGGTTGGAGTGGATGAGGATGACGTACTTCATGGTGCTGCTCCCTATTGGGGTGGGCGGCCCGGTGGGCCCTGTCACTTCCCTGACGGGCGGCCCGCGGTGGTCTCGACGTTTCGGTGTGAAGTATTTCGTCAACATCGCAGCTTTGGACCCTCGCCGACGCGCCACTGACGCTCTGTCACGGCAAAACCGCAGGTCAGGGGCCTTTTCCACCGTGCGCAACGTGAGCACCCGACATACGGTGAAGGCTCCAGCGACGAAAAGGGGAGACATGACCCACGAGGACACCACCACCGCGGCCGACGTCATCAAGGACGTCCGGGTGGCCATGCTGACCACCGTGGGCGGGGCCGGTCGGCTGATGTCCCGGCCGATGGCCACCCAGGAACCGTTCGACGGAAGCGCCTGGTTCTTCGTCCGCTCCGGGTCACCAGTGGTGACCGAGGTGGGCGCAACCCGGAGGTCGGGCTGACCTACGCCGCCAAGAGCAGCTGGTTGTCGCTGCGCGGTGAGGGGTCGGTCTCGACGGACCAGGGCAAGAAGGACGAGCTCTGGAACGACTGGGTCGAGGCGTGGTTCCCCGACGGACGGACGAACCCCGACATCGTCCTGCTCGAGGTCGCCTGCGAGACGGGCGAGGTGTGGGACAGCCCGGGTGGCCAGACAGGTCAGCTCCTCAAGATGCTCAAGGCCCGGGTGACCGGGACCTCCGCCGACGACGGCGGCCAGAACCAGGAGTCCCTCGACCTGCGGTGACGCTGGCGTGGAGCCCTGGCGGGGCGCCACCCGCCACGCTGTGAGGGAACGCACGCGGCATACCGGTGTCTTTGTGTTGTCGCCGTCGGCAGGATGGGGCCCATGCAATTCGGACGCAGCTATGAGGAGTTCGAGGTCGGTGCCGTCTACAAGCACTGGCCCGGCAAGACGGTGACCGAGTACGACGACCACCTGTTCTGCCTGCTCACGATGAACCACCACCCGCTCCACCTGGACGCGAACTACGCCGAGAACACCACGCAGTTCAAGAAGAACGTGGTGGTGGGCAACTACATCTACTCGCTGCTGCTGGGCATGTCCGTGCCCGACGTCTCCGGCAAGGCGATCGCCAACCTGGAGGTCGAGTCGCTGCGCCATGTCGCGCCGACCTTCCACGGCGACACGATCTACGGGCAGACCGAGGTGCTCGACAAGTGGGAGTCCAAGTCCAAGGACGACCGCGGCGTCGTCTATGTCGAGACCAAGGGCTACAACCAGGACGGCACCCTCGTCTGCATCTTCCGCCGGAAGGTGATGGTGCCCAAGGACTCCTACCTCGAGGCGCGCGGCGGCGAGCAGCCCGGCCGCCCCGAGCTCCAGGAACCCGCACCCAAGGAGTAGCGCCCGCGCCCGCCGGTACCGTCCGTGGCTCCGGAGCGACAGATTGTCGTCGGTGGGCCAGGACGGCGCCCATCCGTGGCGCCGAAGCCACGAATTGCTGATCGGACGACCGCGCGCGGAGCCGAACCGGCCCGTCGGTATGCCGGGTGCCCGCCTACCAGCCCCACTAGGGTCTTCGCATGGCCGATTTCGTTGGTGCTGTTGACCAAGGGACGACGAGCACCCGCTTCATGGTGTTCGACCACGACGGCGCGGAGGTTGGGCGCCACCAGCTCGAGCACGAGCAGGTCATGCCGCAGGCGGGCTGGGTCGAGCACAACCCCCTCGAGATCTGGGAACGCACCCAGACGGTGATCGGCTCGACGCTGTCGCACCTCAACCTGCAGGCCAGCGACCTGTCCGCCCTCGGCATCACCAACCAGCGCGAGACCACCATCGTGTGGAACAAGCGCACCGGCCGCCCCCTGCACAACGCGATCGTCTGGCAGGACACCCGCACCGACAGGATCGCCCGCGCCCTCGACCAGTCCGGCAAGGGCGACGTGATCCGCGAGCGCGCCGGGATCCCGCCGGCTGCCTACTTCTCTGCAGGCAAGGTCCAGTGGATCCTCGACAACGTCGACGGAGCCCGCGCGGCCGCCGAGAGCGGCGACGCGATCTTCGGCACCATCGACACCTGGTTGCTGTGGAACCTCACTGGCGGCGCCGAGGGGGGCGTGCACGTCACCGACGTGACCAACGCCAGCCGCACGATGCTGATGGATCTGCGGACCCTCGACTGGGACGACGAGCTGCTCGGCTTCTTCGGCATCCCGCGCTCGATGCTCCCCACCATCCGGCCCAGCTCGGACCCGGACTTCTACGGCCAGACCCTCGCGCACGGCCCGCTCGGCGGCGAGGTCCCGCTCGCCGGTGACCTCGGCGACCAGCAGGCCGCGACCGTCGGGCAGGTCTGCTTCGCCCCCGGCGAGGGCAAGAACACCTACGGCACCGGCAACTTCATGCTGCTCAACACCGGCACCGAGATCGTCCGTTCACCCTCGGGGCTGCTGACCACGCTGTGCTACCAGTTCGGCAACGACAAGCCGGTCTACGCCCTCGAGGGCTCCATCGCCGTCACCGGGTCGGCTGTCCAGTGGCTGCGCGACCAGCTCGGGATCATCTCCGGCGCGGCCGACATCGAGCGGCTCGCCAAGCAGGTGGACGACACCGGCGGCATGTACTTCGTGCCGGCGTTCTCCGGGTTGTTCGCCCCCTACTGGCGCCCCGACGCCCGCGGTGCCATCGTCGGCATGAGCCGGTTCAACACCAACGCCCACCTGGCCCGGGCCACCCTCGAAGCCATCTGCTACCAGACCCGGGACGTCTCCGACGCGATGACCAAGGACAGCGGGGTCGAGCTCGAGGTGCTCAAGGTCGACGGCGGGGTCACCGCCAACAACCTCTGCATGCAGCTGCAGTCCGACATCCTCGGCGTCCCCGTGTCCCGGCCAGTGGTCGCCGAAACGACGGCCCTGGGCGCGGCATACGCTGCTGGTCTGGCCACGGGCTTCTGGTCGGGCACCGACGAGCTCCGCGCCAACTGGCAGGAGTCCCAGCGGTGGTCGCCCACCTGGACGGACCAGCAACGCACCGACGGGTATGTCGGGTGGCGCAAGGCCGTGGAACGCACCCTGGACTGGGTGGACGTCGACGAGGAGTAGGACATGGGCTTCGCAGGCACGGACAACGCGCTCTCACCGCAGGGCCGAGAGCGCGCGATCGACGTGCTCAGCAGCGGCGACGAGCTCGACCTCCTCGTCATTGGCGGCGGGGTGGTCGGGAGCGGCACCGCCCTCGACTCGGTCACCCGCGGCCTGGCCACCGGCCTGATCGAACAGCGCGACTTCGCCAGTGGGACCTCCTCGCGCAGCAGCAAGCTGATCCACGGTGGCCTGCGCTACCTCGAGATGCTCGACTTCACCCTCGTCCGAGAGGCCCTCCACGAGCGCGGCCTGCTGCTCACCCGTCTCGCACCCCACCTCGTGCGGCCCGTCCCGTTCCTCTACCCGCTGACCCACCACGTCTGGGAACGCGCGTACGTCGGATCGGGCATCGCGCTCTACGACGCCATGGCGATGAGCTCCGGCACCGGCGCGGGCCTGCCCCACCACCGCCACCTGACAAGGCGCCAGGCGCTGCGCCTGATGCCGAGCCTCAAGAGCAGCGCCCTCACCGGTGCCGTGCAGTACTACGACGCCCAGGTCGACGACGCCCGACACACGATGGAGCTCGCCCGCACCGCCGCCAGCTACGGCGCGCACGTCGCGAACCGCGTTGCTGCCATTGGGTTCCTGCGTCAGGGCGAGCGCGTTACGGGCGTGCGTGCGATCGACAAGCTCACTGACCGCGAGTTCGAGATCAACGCCAAGCAGATCGTCAACGCGACCGGGGTGTGGACCGACGACACCCAGGCGATGGTCGGCGAGCGCGGGCAGTTCCACGTCCGGGCCTCCAAGGGCATCCACCTCGTCGTGCCCCGCGACCGCATCCACTCCTCCACCGGGCTCATCCTGCGCACCGAGAAGTCGGTGCTCTTCGTCATCCCGTGGGGCCGGCACTGGATCCTCGGCACCACCGACACGGACTGGGCCCTCGACAAGGCCCACCCGGCTGCCACCCGCGCCGACATCGACTACATCCTCGACCACGTCAACCGCGTCCTGGCGACGCCGCTCACCCACGAGGACGTCGAGGGCGTCTACGCCGGGCTGCGTCCCCTGCTCGCGGGCGAGTCCGAGTCCACGAGCAAGCTCTCCCGCGAACACGTCGTCGCCCACAGCGCGCCGGGGCTGGTCGTCGTCGCCGGCGGCAAGTACACGACCTACCGCGTGATGGCCAAGGACGCCGTGGACGAGGCCGCCCAGGCCATCCCCGGACGGATCGCCGACTCGACGACCGACACGATCCCGCTGCTCGGCGGCGTCGGCTACCAGGCGGCGTGGAACCAGCGTCAGACCCTCGCCCGCACCTCGGGCCTGCACGTCGCCCGGGTCGAGCACCTGCTGCGTCGCTACGGCTCGCTCACCCAGGAGATCCTCGACCTCGTCGCCGAGCACCCCGACCTCAAGGAACCCCTCGACGGTGCCGAGGACCACCTCAAGGCAGAGGTCGTCTACGCCGCCTCCCACGAGGGCGCCCTGCACCTGACCGACATCCTCACTCGCCGAACGCGCATCTCGATCGAGGCGTGGGACCGTGGGGTGTCCGCCGCCCCGGCCGCCGCGGCCCTCGTCGCACCGATCCTGGGCTGGGACGAGGCCCGCACCAAGGAAGAGGTCGACATCTACCTCGGTCGGGTCGAGGCCGAGCGGGTCAGCCAGACCATGCCGGACGACGCCTCGGCGGACGCGGCTCGTCGCAGCGGGCCCGACGGCACGCTCTGAGCTCGAGGGCCGTGGCTCGGCAGGCGAGGGCTCACCAGCCCGGTGACCTTGGACACACATTGAACATTGCAGGTCAGCGGGTTACCGTGAGCGCGTCCGAGCCCCCCACTGCCCGACCGAGCCTCTCAACCACCCTGCGAAGGAGTGTCCGCGTGCCGTCCAGCATCCTGTGGCTGCGTCGCGACCTTCGCCGCGGTGACCTTCCCGCGCTGGGTGCCGCGCACGACGCCGCCGACGGTTCGGCTGACGCAGCTGACACGACGGACGGGCAGGGCGAGGTCGCCGTCGTGTTCGTGCTCGACCCGACCCTGTGGCGAGGTGCGGGGGACGCCCGCCGCGCCTGGCTGGCCGAGAGCATCAAGGCTGCCGACGCGGCATACGACGGACGCCTGTGCGTCCGGGAGGGAGACCCGGTGACGGTGCTCCCCCAGCTGGCGGCAGAGCTCGGCGCCGGTTCGGTGCACGTCTCGCGCGAGACCACTCCGGCCGGCCGGCGACGCGACGGCAAGGTCGCCGCGGCACTGGCCCGGACGGGTGTGCAGTGGGTCGAGACCGGTTCCCCGTATGCCGTGGGGCCGGGTTCGGTCGTCAACGGCGAGGGCACGCCCTACAAGGTCTTCACGCCGTTCTCCCGCGCCTGGCGCGACTACGGCTGGCCGTCGCCGGCCACCGAGCCGGCCGGCTTGCGTCTCGCGCAGGTGCGTTCCGACCAGTCGGCCCTCACCACGTTGAAGCAGGCACGCGAGGCTCCGGACCTCCCGAGCCTGCCCGAGGCCGGCGAAGAGGCGGCGCTGCGCCGGTGGGCGGACTTCCGGGACCGCGCCCTGGCCGACTACGGCACCGACCGCGACCGCGCGGACCTCGACGGCGTGTCGCGACTCTCGCCCTATCTCAAGATCGGGGCGGTCCACCCACGCACGCTCCTCGCCGACCTGGCGGACGGACGCCGCGGCCCCGGCGACGGGGCCGAGCGGTTTGCGACCGAGCTGGCCTGGCGCGAGTTCTACGCCGATGTCCTGTGGCACCACCCGCGTTCGGCCTGGCAGGACCTGCGGACTCCCCTGACCGGGATGGACTACGACGACGCAGGGGGCGCAGTCGAGGCCTGGCGCCAGGGTCGGACCGGTTACCCCGTGGTGGATGCGGCGATGCGGCAGCTCCTCCATGAGGGCTGGATGCACAACCGGATGCGGATGGTGACGGCCAGCTTCCTCACCAAGGACCTGCACGTCTGGTGGCCGCTCGGAGCCCGGCACTTCCTGCGCCACCTGATCGACGGCGACATCGCGTCCAACAACCATGGCTGGCAGTGGGTGGCCGGCACCGGTACCGACGCGTCGCCGTACTTCCGCGTGTTCAACCCGGTGACCCAAGGCCTGCGATTCGACCCGCACGGTGACTACGTACGGCGCTACGTGCCCGAGCTCGCCCACCTCGAGGGCAAGGCTGCCCACGAGCCGTGGAAGCGCCCGGACGGCTACCTCCATGGCTACCCACAGCGTGTCGTCGACCACGCCGAGGAGCGCCGCGAGGCGTTGCGGCGCTACGAGGCGGCCCGCGGATGAGCGCCCGCCTGAACCCGGTGCGGGAGGTCCGCGACTTCATCCGGGCCGCCCTGGTCGAACCTGTCGCCCGCGACCACTCCGAGAGCGACGCCGCCTTCCATCGACGCCGCCTGGTCGCGCTGGTCACCCTCCTCGTCGGGGCCGTCGTGCTCGGATTCGCCTTGCGGATCAAGCCGGGCGACCCGATGTTCTACGTCGCCACCCTCGGCCTCGCCGGCGTCTGGGCCCTCGGCGCACTGGCATCGGGGCCGCTCCACCTCGGCCGGGCGCACACCCGCGCCGGAGGCGACGACGCCCGGCCCATCGTCCAGTCCCTCGCGCTCGGTGCGCTCCTGCTCGCGCTGTTCCTCGCCGGAGCACTCGTCGTCGCGCAGCTTCCCGTTCTGCGCGACCCGGTGGAGCACCTGCTCGACCACGCGCGTCTCGGCTCCCTCGCCCTCGTCGCCGTGCTGACTGCCGTGAACGCCGTCGCCGAGGAGCTCTACTTCCGCGGCGCCCTGTACTCCGCCGTCGGGCGCCGTCACGCGGTGGCGATCACCACGGCCGTCTACGCCCTCACGACGGCCGGGGCCGGCATACCGCTGCTCGTCCTTGCCGCCGGGCTGCTCGGGCTCCTCACCGCACTGCAGCGCCGCGTCACCGGCGGCATCCTCGGCCCGGTGATCACGCACCTGACGTGGTCCCTCGGGATGCTCTTCCTCCTGCCCGTCGTCCTGTCCACCGGAAGCTGACTCCCATGACCACCACGGCACCACGTACCGCCCTCGTCACCGGCGCCACCGGCTACATCGGCGGGGCCCTCGTCCCGGCCCTGCTCGACGCGGGCTGGTCCGTCCGGGTGCTCACCCGCAGCCGCGCCGGCCTCGAGGGGCGTCCATGGGCTGACGACGTGGACGCCGTCGAGGGTGACGCCACATCCCCCGACGACCTGGGTCGGGCGCTCGAGGGCGTCGAGGTGGCTTACTACCTGCTGCACTCGATGGACGGTCAGGGCGACTTCGTCCAGCGCGACCGCACGATGGCCCAGGGTTTCGCGGCGGCTGCGGCTGACGCGGGCACCGACCGGATCGTCTACCTCAGCGGACTGCACCCTCGCGGCGACCTGTCCGAGCACCTGGCGTCCCGGGTGGAGGTCGGGGAGATCTTCCTCCACGCGCCAGTCCCGGCCGCGGTGCTGCAGGCCGGCGTCGTGCTCGGCGACGGCTCCGCCTCCTTCGACATGCTGCGGCACCTCACCGAGCGGCTGCCGGCCATGGTGGCTCCCAAGTGGGTCGACAACCAGATCCAGCCGATCGCCGTGGACGACGTCGTCCACTACCTGGTGGGCGCGGCCGACCTGCCATCCGACATCAACCGCACCCTCGACATCGGCGGTCCCGAGGTCCTGACCTACGCCGAGATGATGCAGCGCTACGCCGAGACCGCCGGCATCGGGCGCCGCCTCATCGTCTCCGTCCCGGTGCTCACGCCCAGGCTGGCCGGGCTCTGGGTCGGGCTCGTCACACCGATCTCGGCCGGCATCGCCCGGCCCCTCGTGGGCAGCCTCGTCCACGAGGCGGTCTGCCACGAGAGCGACGCGCTCACGCTGATCGGCCCCCCGCCGGGTGGCCCGACCCGGTTCGACGCTGCCGTGCGCGCGGCTCTCCGCACCGTCGACCCGCTGCGATGGCGGCACACCGTGCAGCGCACGGTGGGGATGGTCGGCACGGCCGCTGTCGTCGGCTCGCTGCTCACCGACCCGAAGTCGCGCTGGTACGCCTCTTTGGACAAGCCGAAGTGGCAGCCGCCACCGGCGGCGTTCCCCGTGGTGTGGACCGCTCTGTACGCCGAGGTCGCACTGCTCACCGCCGCCGCATCGTCGGTGCTCGCCGAGCGCGACCACCCTGACGACGCCCGCGACCTCGAGCGCGCGCTAGCGGTCAACATGGTCCTCAACGCCGGGTGGACCGGCCTGTTCTTCCGCGGACACCGTCCCTGGCTGGCCGCCGCCGAGTGCGCGGCGCTCACCGCGAGCAGTGTCGATCTCGCCCGCCGCGTCGCCCCTGCCGGGCGCGGCAAGTCCACCGGACTGCTCGCGTATGCGGGATGGTGCGCCTTCGCAACCGCCCTGACCACAGCCATCGCACGTCGAAACCCCAGGAGCTCCTGATGCCCACCGTCCAGCGCACCATCGCCACCTCTGCCCCGCCGACCCGGGCGCTGCTCTACCTCCTCGACTTCGAGAACGCCGTCGAGTGGGACTCCGGCACGGTCAGCTGCGAGCTCCTCTCCGGCGACGGTTCGCCGGGCACCGTGTGGCACAACGTGTCGAAGTTCGCGGGTCGCAAGGTCGACCTCGACTACACGCTCGAGAGGGTCTCCCAGACGAGCTTCGTCATCGTCGGCCGCAACGAGACCACGACCAGCCGCGACACGATCACGGTCGTGCCCGACGGCTCCGGCTCGTCGGTCGACTACCGGGCGGAGTTCTCCTTCACCGGCCTGGGCCGGTTCCTGTGGCCCGTGGCCATGCCGCTGCTCAACAAGCTCGGCAACGACACCGCCCGCACGCTGAAGACCGCGCTGGACAGGCTGTAGGCGATGCCCAGACTCCGCAAGGTCTCGCCCCAGTCGAAGGGGTGGACACGTCGGCGTGCCGGCAAGGGTTTCGTCTACCTCGACGAGTCCGGCGCCCGCCTCAGTGCGGCCGACACCGAGCGGATCCGGTCGCTCGCGATCCCGCCCGCGTGGGCGGACGTGTGGATCTGCCCGCTCCCCCAGGGCCACATCCAGGCCCTGGGCACCGACGTCGCCGGACGCCGCCAGTACCTCTACCACCCTGACTGGCGGCTCAAGCGCGACCAGGCGAAGTTCGAGCGGATCACCGAGGTGGCCCACCACCTGCCGGTCGCGAGGCGCCAGGTGAGCCGGGACCTGGAGACCGACGGCATGCCCACGGCCCGGGCAGCCGCGACGGCCGTCCGGCTGCTCGACCTCGGCTACTTCCGGATCGGCGGCGACACCTACGCCGAGGACAACGGCTCGTTCGGCCTCACTACCCTCGAACGACACCACGTGCGGGCCAGGTCCGGCCGGCTGGTCTTCGACTTCGTCGGCAAGTCCGGCATCGAGCACACCATCGAGATCGACGACAGCCAGGCGATCGCGGCCCTCGACGCGATGCGCAAGCGGCGGACCGACAGCGACCGGCTGCTCGCCCACCGCGACGGCCGCCGCTGGACCGACCTCACCGCCGCGGACGTCAACACCTACCTCGCCGACCTGCTCGGTGGCGACTTCACCGCGAAGGACTTCCGCACCTGGCACGCGACCGTGCTGGCGGCGTCCGCATTGGCCGAGACCGACGAGCCGGGCGACACGAAGGCCTCCCGGCAGCGGGCGATCAAGGCGGCCGTCACCGAGGTGTCGGGCTACCTCGGCAACACGCCGACGATCGCCAAGAACTCCTACATCGACCCCCGCGTCATCGACCAGTACGAGTCGGGCAGCACCATCACGGTGGACCTCAAGAAGTACCGCAGCCCCGAACGTCGCCGCGCGGCCGCCGAGAAGGCCTTGCTGGCGCTGCTCGCCGACGCCTGACGCGCCCGCCCCGGTGCCCGGCCGGGCGGCCGTCCGCCTGCGCCCCTGGCGATCCGAGGGCAAGGTGCCGTGCCCGGGCAGGCTGCGAGGCGGCATACCCGCGTGGCACGATGGCGAGGTGAGCGAAGAGCAGAAGAAGCCCGAGAACCGTGCCCGCCCCACGACCGACGAGTTCCGTGCGTTCGTCGCCGAGGACTGGGCTCCGCGCAACCCCGCCGCCGTCGAGCTCAGCGAAGCAGCGAGGTATGCCGCGGCGCGGCGTGACGCGGTCAGCAACGCCTTCGAGGGCGAACGGCTGGTCATCCCCGCCGGTGGTCTCAAGGTCCGCAGCAATGACACCGACTACGTGTTCCGGCCGCACACCGCGTTCGCCCACCTGACCGGGCTCGGCGGTGACCGCGAGCCCGACGCCGTGCTGGTGCTCGAGCCCCGCGACGACGGCACCCACGAGGCGGTCCTGTACTTCCGCCCGCTCGCAGGTCGCGACACCGACGAGTTCTTCGCCGACGCCCGCTATGGCGAGTTCTGGGTCGGCGCGCGACCGACCATCGAGGACATCGAGACCGAGCTCGGGGTGACCGGTCGCCACATCGACGAGTTCTCCGACGCCGTGGTCAAGGACGCCGGCGAGGTGACGGTGCGGATGGTGCGCGACGGGGACCGCGACCTGACCCGCGAGCTGGACGCCGCGCGGTCGTCCGAGACGACCGACGTGGAGGAGCTCACCGAGGCCGACGACGAGCTCGCCCACTTCCTGTCCCACCTGCGCCTCACCAAGGACGAGTGGGAGGTCGAGGAGATGCGCAAGGCCGTCGAGGCGACCCACCACGGCTTCGAGGCCGTCATCGCCGACCTGCCCGAGGCCCTGGCCAACGGCCGCGGCGAGCGCTGGGTCGAGGGCGTCTTCGGTCTCACCGCCCGGCACGAGGGCAACGGCGTCGGCTACGACTCGATCTGCGCCGCCGGCGACCACGCCACCACGCTGCACTGGATCAAGAACACCGGCGAGCTGCACGACGGCGACCTCATCCTGCTCGACGCCGGGGTCGAGGTGGAGTCGCTGTTCACCGCCGACATCACTCGCACCCTCCCCGCGAACGGCACCTTCACGGACGCGCAGCGCGAGATCTACGACGCCGTGTATGCCGCGCAGGAGGCCGGGCTCGCCGCGGTCAAGCCGGGCAACAAGTTCTCCGATGTCCACGCCGCCGCGATCCGCGTGATCGCCGAGCACCTGCACCAGTGGGGGCTGCTGCCCGAGGGCGTCGACGTCGAGGGGACGCTCGACAAGGAGCACGGGCAGTACCACCGTCGCTGGATGGTGCACGGCACGAGCCACCACCTCGGCCTCGACGTGCACGACTGCGCACTCGCGACCCGCGAGGAGTACATGGACGCCGAGCTGGAGCCCGGCATGGTCCTGACCGTCGAGCCGGGCCTCTACTTCAAGGCCGACGACCTCAAGGCGCCGGAGCGGTTCCGCGGCATCGGGGTCCGGATCGAGGACGACGTGGTGGTGACGGCGGACGGCTGCGAGAACCTCTCGGCGGGCATGCCGCGCAGCTCGGCCGACGTGGAGGCGTGGATCCGCGAGGTCCAGTCCCGCTGAGGGTCGGCCAGCCGCACCGCAGTCTGTGCACAGACCCTGGTCCCGCTGCGCAGAGATCTGGTCTCTGCGCAGTCGGACTCACCTCTGTGCACAGACTCCCGTCAGCGGCGGTCGACCACGTCCAGCGTGAGGGCCTTGTCCACCCCTGCCGCCTGACCACCCCAGCCGAGGATCATGCCGATCAGCTCGGCCGGCTTGGGGAACGTGTCCGGCAGGGCGTCGTTGTAGGCCCGGTGCGCCTCCAAGGACGCCACCGACCGCTCGAAGTGGTCGCCGACCTCGACGAAGTGCGTGGGGGTCGGTGAGCCGCCGAAGCAGAGCCGCTTGACGTTCCACGGCTCGAAGCCCTCCTCGATCAGCTCACGGAAGATCCAGCGGTTGCCTGCGTCGGCGACCGCGTCGACGCAGGCGAGCCCAACGGCACGGTGGTCGGCCTGGTTGAGCATGCCCTGCACGAACCGGTCGCCGTAGTGCCCGGTCACGACCACGTCGGGCTTGCGACGACGGATCTCACGGGCGATGTCGCGGCGCAGGTCCAGGCTGTACTCCACATTGCCGTCGCGGTGGTTGCCGAAGTCGACCTCGGTCACGCCAACCAGCGCCGCCCCGTCGCGTTCCTCCTGCTCGCGGACACCGGCAGCCTGGTCCGGATGCATCGTGTCGATCCCGGCCTCGCCGCGGGTGAGCAGGAAGTAGGTCACCGTCTTGCCGGCCGCGGTCCACTTGGCGACGGCGGCCGCGGTCCCGTACTCGATGTCGTCCGGGTGCGCGACGACGCACAGGACGGAGGTGAAGTCGTCGCCGAAGTCGGCGAGGGTGGGCTTGTCCGGCTCAGTCATGGGTTCGAGGGTATGCCGCGTGACCCCGACCGCGTACAGCGTTCGTCGGAGCCTGCGTTCCTCGGAGCCTGCGTCCGTCGGAGCCTGCGTCCGGGCCGCGAGGGGCAGTCTCAGGCGGTGGGTGGCTGCGGCGTCTGGGTCTGCTGCTCGGCCGCGGCGCGCTGGCGCTCGGTCTCGCGCGCGGCGTCGACCTGGGCCTGGGCCGCCGCCATCGGGTCCATCTTCGTCAGCAGCTCGCGCGCCTGGGCGGCGAACTTGTGCTCGACCAGCACCTCGTACTGGGTCGCCACCACCTGCATGACGGAGGTGAAGTCGCGGTTCCCGCCGGTGAGCGCATAGCCGATCAGCGCCCACACGAGCCCGAAGATCGCACCGAAGGCGACCGTCAGCACCACACCCACGATGCCGGCCCCGCTGCCGGAGTCGAACAGCGAGAAGATCAGCCCGACGAACAGGCCCAGCCATGCGCCGGACACCAGGCCACCGATGGCAACCCGCTGCCGGGTCAACCGACCGGTCACCCGCTCGAGCTGCTTGAGGTCGGTGCCGACGATGAGGACGTTCTGCACCGGGAACTCGTGGTCGGACAGGTAGTCGACCGCCTTCTGCGCCTTGGCGTAGGTGTCGTAACGGCCCAGGGACATCGGGTACTCCAGCGCCAGCACCGCGCGGGACCTGGCCATGGCATTCGGCTGCGTGCTCATGGCACCAGTGTGTCAAAGCCCGCTGGGAGTTCGCTGATCGGCACCCGACCGCCACCTGAGGTATGCCGCGTGGCCCAGCGACGCGGCATACCTCGCCTCACTTCTTGAGCGCCCTCACCTCTTGAGCGCCCTCACTTCTTGAGAGCGAAGTCCTCGAGGAGGCGCCGACCGATGATCATCTTCTGGATCTCGGCGGTGCCCTCACCGATGAGCAGCATGGGCGCTTCGCGGTAGAGCCGCTCGATCTCGTACTCCTTGGAGTAGCCGTAGCCGCCGTGGATGCGGAACGACTGCTCGACCACGTTGGCGCAGTTCTCGGCCGCGAGGTACTTGGCCATGCCGGCTTCGAGGTCGTTGCGCGCCCCGGCGTCTTTGAGCCGTGCCGCCTTGACCATCATCTGGTGGCTGGCCTCGACCCTGGTCGCCATGTCGGCGAGGCGGAACAGGATGCCCTGGTGCTCGGCGATCTTCTTGCCGAACGTCTCGCGCTGCTGGGCGTAGGAGATGCCGAGCTCGAAGGCACGCATCGAGACGCCACAGGCGCGCGCGGCGACATTGACGCGGCCCACCTCGACGCCGTCCATCATCTGGTAGAAGCCCTTGCCCGGCTCGCCACCGAGGATCTGCGCGCTCGTGGTCTGGTGGGCGTCGAGGACCATCTCGGTCGTGTCGACACCCTTGTAGCCCATCTTCTCGATCTTCCCCGGGATCGTGACGCCCTGGGCGGTCTCGCCGAAGCCGGCCGTCTTGTCGATGAGGAACGTCGTCATGTTCTTGTAGACCGAGTCGGCACCCAGGTCCGTCTTCACAAGCACCGCAACGAGATTCGCGCTGCCGCCGTTGGTGAGCCACATCTTCTGGCCGGTGATCGACCAGTTGTCGGTGTCACCGTCACGCACGGCCTTGGTCTTGATGGCAGACACGTCCGAACCCAGCCCGGGCTCGCTCATCGAGAAGGCGCCGCGGATCTCGCCGGTCGCCATCTTCGGCAGGTAGCGCTGCTTCTGCTCTTCGGTGCCGTGCTGCAGCAGCATGTAGGCCACGATGAAGTGGGTGTTGACGATGCCACTCACCGACATCCAGCCGCGGGCGATCTCCTCGACGACGAGCGCGTAGGTCAGCAGCGACTCCCCCAGGCCGCCGTACTCCTCGGGGATCATCAGCCCGAAGATCCCCATCTCCTTCATGCCTTCGACGATCTCGGTCGGGTACTCGTCCTTGTGCTCGAGCTCCTGGGCGACCGGGATGATCTGCTCGTTGACGAACTCGCGCACGAGCTTGACGAGCTCCGTCTGCTCCTCGGTCAGGCCATCGGTCTGCTGGAGTCGGGACATTCTGGTTCGCCACCTTGCGATTTCGTGACCGTCTCGTCGCGGCCAGGGAGGGATGTGGACCTCCCGCGAGTATGCCGAGTGCCCCAGTCCCAGCACAGGTTCAGGCCGTGTGAGCCTCCCCACCCGTGGGTTCCCGGCGGATGTCGGCCGCGTCCTGAAAATTCGCTGGCGTCCACGGCTGCGGGTCTGTCACGCTGTCCTCGCATGCCGCGCGACACACCGTCGCGCGCCCGACTCCAAGGAGGCACGAGATGTCCACGACTGTCCTGGGCGCTTCCCGTGCCCAATTCCTTCTTTCCCTGGAGTCCACCCATGCAGTTCGTGCCCACACCAGAGCACTTCTCCTTCTCGTTTGACAGCCTTCCCGACGCGCCCCCAGAGGGTGAGCGTTGGTCCTCGTGGGACGGTTCGACCCACGGTCCGAAACCCCGACCCGACTGGGTCATCACCGCACTCGGCGCCGTCGAGTCCGACCTCGGCGTCCTCAAGACCGGCAAGGAAGCCGACGTCCACATCCTGCGCCGCTGGATTCCCGACGGCACCACCACACCTGCCATCGACTCGTTCCTCGCTGCCAAGCGGTACCGCACCGGCGAGCACCGGATGTTCCACCGCGACGCCGGCTACCAGGAGGGCCGCCGGGTCCGGCGCAGCCGCGAGATGCGGGCGATGGCCAGCCGCACCGAGTTCGGCAAGGAGCTGCTCTCGGGTCAGTGGGCGATGGCGGAGTTCGAGGCGCTCGGCGCGCTGTGGGACCTGGGGCTGCCCGTTCCCTACCCGGTGCAGCTGAACGACCGCGAGATGCTGATGGAGTTCATCGGCGCCGACGGCGAAGCCGCCCCTCGCCTGGTCCAGACCCGCCCCGCGCCCGACCTGCTCGCGGAGCTGTTCGAGCAGCTTCGGGCCTCGATGCTCGTCCTGGCCCAGCGGGGGTGGGCGCACGGCGACCTCTCGCCGTACAACGTGCTGCTCCACAACGAGCGCCTGATCATCATCGACTGGCCGCAGATCGTTGACATCATTGGGAATCCGAAAGGATTCGAGTTCCTCGAGCGTGACGTAGCCAACATGTGCCGGTGGTTCGTGAGCAAGGGACTACCGATCGACGAGGGCGAGCTGCTCGGCGACCTCATCGCCGAGGCGACGTCGCGCTGGTAGCCGGCCGGGCGGCATACCGGCGCTTAGGGTGAAGGCATGACGACCCTCACCCGACGCACCCTCATCGGTGGGGTGGCCGGCGCCGCGGCCCTTGGCCTCGCCGGGTGCGACCGGAGCCCAGGCGTCGAGGTCCGGGCCGGATCGCTGACCAGCAAGCACTGGCCGGGGCGCAAGGTCACCTGGCGGATCGCCCAGCAGACCGAGGGTGACGCCGACCCGCGACCGGTCGTCGTGGTCCTGCACGGCAAGGGTGGCGACGCCAGTCACGCGTTCCGGATCCTCAACCTCCAGGACCACGCGAACGCCGCGCGGCTCACGCTCGCCTCGGTGGACGGTGGCGACTACTACTGGCACGCGCGGAGGGCAGGCGTGGACACCGGCGCGATGGTGGTCGAGGACTTCCTGCCCCTGGTGCAGCGCGAGACGGGGTATGCCGGGAAGGTCGCCTTCCTCGGCTGGTCCATGGGCGGCTACGGGTCGCTGCTGTTGGCCAGCCAGCTCGGTCCCGGGAAGGTCTTCGCCGTCGTCGCGGAGAGCGCCGCGCTGTGGACCGAGCCAGGGTCGAGCGCTCCCGGCGCGTTCGACGACCGGGAGGACTTCGAGGCACACGACGTGTTCGACGGCTCGCGGACCGGGGTGCTCGCGAAGATCCCGGTGCGGCTGGACTGCGGCCGCTCCGACCCGTTCGTGGCCGGCAACAAGGCCTTCGCCAAGGTGCTGCCCTCAGCCAAGCTCACGCTCGACGAGGGTGGCCACACCGCGGACTACTGGAAGAGCCATGGCGGGCCCCAGCTGCGCTGGATCCGCGAGCAGTTCGACCGTCAGTAGCAGCGCGCCCAACCTCGAGTCTTTGAAGGATCTGCCACGCCAGGACGTGGCGGATCCTTCAAAGACTCGCACCTGGTCGGCCAGCGCAGCACCAGGCCCGACCGTCAGTAGACGGTGACGCGTCCGCCGATCGGCATGATGTTGTTGGCCCAGATCATGTCCATCGCAGGGTTGCTCACGCGGGCGCAGCCGTGCGAGGCCGGGTAGCCGGGCACGAGGCCCGCCCCGTGCACCGCGATGCCACCGTTGAAGTACCGCGGCCGCCAGAGGGCACCGAGCGGCCCCTTGTCGAGGTGGTCGACCGTGCGGAACGTGCTGAAGCTCCCCGCTGGGGTGGTCGCGACCCGGGTCGAGCCTTCGCTGGTGTAGCGCTCGCCGCTGCCGGTGCTCGTGTTGAGGATCATGGTGACCCTGCCGCCACGCACGACCAGCAGGAGCTGACGGGCCTTGTCGATCTCGATTCCGGTGCCGCCGGTGCGGGACTGCGGGCGAACGCCGTTCTGGAGTGCGCGCCTGGTGGAGGGACCGTAGACACCGTCACGCCCGAGGCCGGCAGCCTTCTGCAGCGCCATCACCGCCTGGGAGGTGAGACCGCCGTAGGACCCGTCGGCCGAGCCGTTCCAGTAGCCGAGAGCCGTGAGCCGCTGCTGGACCTGCTTGACGTAGGCGCCGGAGTCCCCCGGCTTGAGGGTGTCGCCCTCCTTGGGGGTGGGCTTCGGCTTGGGGGTGGGTTTGGCAGTCGGCTTGGGCGTCGCCGGGGTGGTGGTGGGAGAGGGGGTCGTCGTCGACGGTGCCGGGACCGTGGTGGTCGTGTCCGCGGGCGCCGGCTCCACCGGCACCGAGGAGGGGTCCGAGACCGCCGTGGTGCCCTGTGCCGCCAAGGGAGTGAAGGAGGCGCCCGTCCCGAAGGAGATGCCGCCACAGGCCGTCAGCACGAGCGCGGCAGCGAGCACCGACGCGGCCAGAGCCGCACGCGCTCCCGTGTTGCTGCGATCCATCAAGTCCCCTTCCCTGGCCGGCAGACCGCTGTCCGCAGGCAACGCCTTGTCAGACATGGTGACGCATCCGGGGGCCAACTGGTTGTCCCCCGCGCCGAATCGTGACCGTCGCGAGCTGCCCGGCCCGGGGCGGGCGCTCCCCACGCGCTCCGCCCCCGGGCCGGTCGCCACGTCCCCCGACATGGCGCGGTCGCCCTCCCCCGAAGGCGACCGCACTCACCAAGACGCAGCCGACGACGGAAAGGTTGCCCCCTTTGTCCGGTTGATTTCTCAACAGCAGGCACTTTTGGCCACCGGTACGGCACGTAGGGTCAAAGACTGCGCCGACACCCGGCACAGCTGGCCAGAAGTGCGGGTACGGCCGAGGCCGGGTCAGTCCTCGGCGAGTGCCGCAATGGCCTGGTCGATCGCCAGCACCCGCTCGGCCGTCTCCACGTGGAGGCTCTCGACCAGCCGCCCGTTGTGCGTGACGACACCCGCCCCCGCGCCTGCCTTCCAGGCCGCCAGCACCCCGCACGCGTCCTCGACCGCGGCGGCACTGGGCGCGAAGGCCTCGTTGCAGGCGTCGACCTGGCTGGGGTGGATGAGGGTCTTGCCGTCGAACCCCAGCTGTCGGCCCTGCACGCACTCGGCTGCGAAGCCCTCGCCGTCCTGCACGTCGTTGTAGACCCCGTCGAGGATCACCGTGCCGGTCGCTCGAGCGGCCAGCAGGCACAGGGACAGCCCGGTGAGTAGCGGCGCCCGCCCGGGCACGTGCTCGGCGTGCAGCTCCTTGGCCAGGTCGTTGGTGCCCATGACGAGGACGGTGAGCCGGTCTGACGCGGCGGCGATCTCCTCGCAGTGGAACATCGCCCGCGGCGTCTCGAGCATCGCCCAGAGCATGGTGTGCTCGGGCGCCCCCGCGGCTTCCATGGCGGCGACGAGGCTGCGGACCTCGTCAGCCGAGCCGACCTTGGGCACCACGATCCCGTCCGGTCCGGCCGCGCAGGCAGCGCGAAGGTCGTCGTCGTGCCACTGGGTGCCGATCGCGTTGACCCGGATCGTCAGCTCGCGCCGGCCGTACTCGCCGGACCGCACTGCAGCGCACGCGTTCTCGCGCGCCTGCACCTTGGCATCGGGCGCGACCGCATCCTCGAGGTCGAGGATGAGGGCGTCCACCGCGAGGGTCTTGGCCTTCGCCAGGGCCCGTTCGTTGGACGAGGGCATGTAGAGAACCGAACGACGAGGTCGGTATGCCGCGCTGCCGGCTTGCGCCGTCATCGCACCCATCCGGCGCCTGCGCCTTCGTCGCCACCGGAGCCACCGGAGCCGTCGCTGGAAGCCGGCTGCACGGCATACAGCTCAGCCAACGCGGGGTCGGACGCCGCGAGGCGGTCGGCGAGCTCGAGCATCACCTGGCACTGCTTGAGCGACGCGTCGTCCTCCATCTTGCCGTCGAGCATGACGGCGCCGGTGCCGTCGCCCATCGCCTCGACGACGCGGCGGGCGTGCGCCACGTCCTCGGCGGACGGGCTGAAGACGCGCTTGGCGATCTCGATCTGGACCGGGTGCAGGGACCACGTGCCGACGCACCCGAGCAGGAACGCGTTGCGGAACTGGTCCTCGCAGGCGACGACGTCCGCGATGTCCCCGAACGGGCCGTAGTAGGCGAAGATCCCGTGCATCGCGCAGGCATCGACCATGCGCGCGATCGTGTAGTGCCAGAGGTCCTGCTGGTAGGTGGCGCGCGGCGCGTTGACCGCGTCCTCGACCCCCGCAGGAGGGTCCTGGCGGACGAGGTACCCGGGGTGGCCGCCGCCCACGCGGGTGGTCTTCATCCGGCGGTCTGCCGCCAGGTCGGCCGGGCCGAGCGAGAGACCCTGCATCCGAGGGCTGGCGCCTGCGATGGCCTCGACGTTCGCGACGCCGCGGGCCGTCTCGAGGATCGCGTGGACGAGGATCGGGCGGGTCAGCCCGGCCTTGGCCTCGAGCTGGGCGAGCAGCCGGTCGACGTAGTGGATGTCCTCGGGCCCCTGCACCTTGGGCACCATGATGACGTCGAGCTTGTCGCCGATCTCGGACACCAGGGTGGTCAGGTCGTCGAGCACCCAGGGGCTGTCGAGGGAGTTGACCCGCGTCCAGAGCTGGGTCGAGTCACCGAAGTCGGTTGCCTTGGCAATGGCCACGAGACCGACGCGGGCCGCCTCCTTCTTGTCCGCCTTCACGGCGTCCTCGAGGTTGCCGAGGAGCACGTCGACGGTGCCCACCATGGCGGGGACCTTGGCGGCCATCTTCGCGTTGCTCGGGTCGAAGAAGTGGATCACCCGCGAAGGTCGGGAGGGCACCTGGGTCAGGGGGGCCGGAGCACCCACCGCCAGCGGGGCGAAGAAGTCCTTGGGGCTGCGCACGCGGCGACGCTAGCAGCGACAGCCACACGGCGGTTATGACACAGTTCACGTGTGACCGAGACCGCTCGCGAGGCTGCCGAAGACACTGCGTCGGTCCCGCTCAATGTCACTGCGCTGTTTGCCGAGGCAGCGAACAAGTCCGGGTTGATGTGGGTGCAGCCTCCGGACGAGCGCGCGTGGCCGTTCTGGCACGCCTGGGCCGACAAGACCGTGTATGCCGTGTCCGGCCCCGGCGAGCAGACCCTGCCGTGGCTGCCTGCCGAGGTCCGGCTGATCCTGCGCAGCAAGGACACCGGCGGTCGGCTGCTGACCGTGCACGCCACGGTCCACGAGATCGACCCCGCCGACGAGACCTGGGGTCCGGCCACCGAGGCCCTCAAGGCCGCTCGGCTCAACGCCGCCGACGATGCCCTCGACCGGTGGGCCCGCGAGTGCACGGTGCGGGCGTTCCGGCCCTTCGGCACCCCGCTGGAGGCGCCCGGCTCGTACCCCACGACATCCGGTGCTGCACCGGTCCCGCCGAGCGATGCCACCACCGCGACGTGGCGACCCTGGCACTGGCGCGGACGACCTCGACGACGGCGCGGCAACCGCCTCCCCGACGACGGCTGACCAGCCGGATAACCTTGCGGCGTGAGCACCCCGTCGCGCGTCTTCGTCGGCCGCCTGACCAGCCTGAGCGTGTTCGACCCGCTCGGTGACCAGGTCGGTCGGGTCCGCGACGTCGTCGTGACGTTCGGGGCGTCCCGGCGCCGCCCTCGCATCATCGGGCTGGTGGTCGAGGTGCCCGGTCGGCGCCGCGTCTTCGTGCCGATGACGCGGGTGACCTCCGTCGACGGCGGCCAGGTCATCACCACCGGCCTGGTCAACATGCGCCGGTTCGAGCAGCGCACCAACGAGGTGCTCGTGATGGCCGAGATCCTCGAGCGCCCCGTCACCGTCCACGACCCCGAGGGCGACTACGAGGCCACCGTCGAGGACGTCGCGATCGAGCGCGAGCGCAGCCGCGACTGGGCGATGTCGAAGGTCTTCGTCCGCCAAGGCACCGGGCGCAGCTCGCTCGGCCCGTTCCGGAGGCGCCGTGGCGCCACGGTGCTGGTCCCCGTGGAGGACGTCACCGGCATCCACCAGTCCACGGCCGGGCAGTCGGCCGCGATGCTGCTCGAGACCTATGACGACCTGAAGTCCGCCGACCTCGCGGACCGCATCCACGACCTGTCACCCAAGCGGCGCGCCGAGGTCGCCGAGGCGATGGCCGACGACAAGCTCGCGGACGTCCTCGAGGAGCTGCCGGAGGACGACCAGGTCGAGATCCTCGAGACGCTGCCCGTCGGCCGGGCCGCCGACGTCCTCGAGGCGATGGAGCCCGACGACGCCACCGACCTGCTGCACAACCTCACCGCTGAGAAGCAGGAGGAGCTGCTCCAGCTCATGGAGCCCGACGAGGCGGCCGACCTGCGCCGGCTGCTGACCTACGACGAGGAGTCGGCGGGCGGCATGATGACGACCGAGCCGGTCATCCTCGGTCCGGAGGCCTCGATCGCCGAGGCCCTGGCGGTGGTGCGTCGGGTGGAGCTGTCCCCCGCGCTGGCCTCGACCGTCTACGTCTGCCGCACGCCCCACGAGACCCCCACGGGCAAGTACCTGGGCATGGTGCACATCCAGCGGCTGCTGCGCGAACCCCCGCACGGTGCGGTCGGCAGCATCCTCGACAAGGAGATCGAACCGCTCCATGCCGACGCACCCCTGGGCAAGGTCACCCGGATGCTCGCGACCTACAACCTGGTCGGCGTCCCGGTGGTCGATGCCGACGGACGGCTGATCGGCGCGGTCACGGTCGACGACGTGCTCGACCACATCCTCCCGGACGACTGGCGCGAGGAGCGGCACGAGGTGACCCATGGCTGAGCGAGACCGGCGGGCACCCTCCGGCCGCCTGGACCAGCCCCGCGAGACCCGCAGGGCGCTGCTGCCGCGCCCCAGCATGAACCAGGAGACGTTCGGCCGGTGGAGCGAGCAGTTCGCCCGGTTCATGGGGACCGCCCAGTTCCTCATCGCGATGACGGTGTTCGTGGCCTTCTGGCTGACGTGGAACCTCGTCTCGCCCAAGGACTGGCGCTTCGACAACTACCCGTTCATCTTCCTCACGCTCATGCTCAGCCTCCAGGCGTCGTATGCCGCGCCGCTGATCCTGCTCGCCCAGAACCGGCAGGCTGACCGCGACCGGGTGGCCCTGGAGCAGGACCGCGCCCGCGACGAGCGCAACCTCGCGGACACCGAGTACCTCACCCGCGAGGTCGCGTCGCTGCGGCACGCGATGGGTGACGCGGCGACCCGCGACTTCCTCCGGTCCGAGCTGCGCGGCCTGCTCGACGAGCTCGAGGACCGCGGGCTCGAGGTCCGGCGACGTGAGGCAGATGACAGCCCCAGCAGGCCCACCGGTTCTTCGCGGGACCAGCGCCCGACCTAGCATGGGGGCATGTCCCCCAGCCCGACCGACCAGGTGACCGACGACGCCCTGCACCAGGCACTGACCACGGTCATCGACCCCGAGATCCGCAAGCCCGTCACCGAGCTCGGCATGGTCGAGAGCGTGACGGTCGACGAGGCCGGCCGGGTCGCCGTGACGATCCTGCTCACCGTCTCGGGCTGCCCCATGAAGGACACCCTGACCAAGGACACCACCGCGGCCCTCGCCAAGGTGCCGGGCGTCACCTCCGTGGACGTCACGCTCGGGGTGATGAGCGACGAGCAGCGTGTCGCGCTGCGCACGCAGCTGCGTGGCGGCAACGCCGAGCGTGAGATCCCCTTCGCCAAGCCCGGTTCGCTGACCCGCGTGTATGCCGTGGCGTCCGGCAAGGGCGGCGTCGGCAAGTCCTCGATCACCGTCAACCTCGCCGCGTCGCTCGCCCAGAGCGGACTGCGGGTGGGGGTCGTCGACGCCGACGTCTACGGCTTCTCCGTCCCGCGCATGCTCGGCGTCGAACACCGGCCCACCCAGGTCGACGACATGATCCTGCCGCCCATCGCCCACGAGGTGAAGGTCATCTCGATCGGCATGTTCGTGCCCGGCAACCAGCCCGTCGTGTGGCGTGGACCGATGCTGCACCGGGCGCTCCAGCAGTTCCTGGGTGACGTCTTCTGGGGTGACCTCGACGTGCTGCTCCTCGACCTGCCCCCGGGCACTGGCGACATCGCCATCTCGGTGGCCCAGCTCATCCCGAACGCCGAGATCCTCGTCGTGACCACACCGCAGCAGGCCGCCGCAGAGGTCGCCGAACGCGCGGGTTCCATTGCGCTGCAGACACATCAGCGGATCGTCGGCGTCATCGAGAACATGTCGTGGCTGGAGCTGCCCGACGGCTCACGTCAGGAGATCTTCGGCTCCGGCGGTGGCAAGATCGTCGCCGAGTCGCTCACGCGGGCAGTCGGCGCCGACGTGCCGTTGCTGGGCCAGATCCCGCTCGACACCAACCTGCGCGAGTGCGCCGACCAGGGAACCCCCGTCGTCCTCCGCAATCCCGAGTCCCCCGCCGCCGTGTCGCTGCGAGCCATCGCCCGTGGCCTCGGCACCCGGTCACGTGGACTCGCCGGGCGTTCCCTCGGCTTGTCCCCCGTCGGCCGCTAGGTCCCGACTCCTAGGTGGCGTCGTCGTCGTACGGCGTCGGCTTGGCAGCGTCGAACCCGCCGCCACTCGCCGGGAAGGCCGAGCCGTCGCCATCGGGCTGCACGGGCGTCGGGTCGAGCAGCGCCTCGCGCACGATCCGGCGCGGGTCGTACTGCCGGGGGTCGTACTGGCGCCAGTCGATGTCGTCGAACTCCGGCCCCATCTGCTCGCGCAGCTGGCCCTTGGCGCCCTCGGCCATGCTGCGAGCCTGCTTGACGAACTGGGCCAGCTTCGACGCGTAGTCGGGCAGTCGTTCCGGCCCGAGGATCACCACGGCCAGCACGATCAGTGCGATGAACTCCCAACCGCCGATGTCGAACATGCCAGCCCCTGCCGCTACTTGCCCGAGCCGGACAACGTGAGTGTGACGCTGATCGTCTCACTTCCGCGGCGGACCTTCATCGAGACGGCGTCGCCGACGCTCTTGGCCCGGATCGCCACGACGAGGTCGTCGGGGTCGGTCACCCGCCGGCCGTCGAACTCGATGATGACGTCACCCGCCTTGATGCCGGCCTTGGCCGCCGGACCCTTGGGGTCGACCGGCGGGCCGCTGTCGCTGCTGGCCTTCGGCAGGATGCGCACGCCGTTGCCGGTGAAGTCGCGGTCGAGCACCACGCCGATCACGGGGTGCTGGGCCGAGCCGGTCTTGATGAGCTGTTCAGCCGTCTTGAGGACCTGGTCGCTGGGGATCGAGAAGCCGACGCCGATGTTGCCGGACTGGGTGTCGGTGCTTCCGGGGACGCGCGCGATGGCGGAGTTCACGCCGATCACCTGGCCGGCCATGTTGAGCAGCGGACCGCCGCTGTTGCCGGGGTTGATCGCCGCATCGGTCTGGATGGCGTTGATGAAGGACTGCTGGTTGCCGTCCCCGCCCGGGCTCACCGGACGGTTGAGGGCGCTGACGATGCCGCTCGTCACGCTGGACTCGAGGCCGAGGGGCGCACCCACGGCGATGACCTGGTCGCCCACGACGACGTCCTTGGACGCTCCCATCACCAGGGGAACGAGGTCGGTCCGGCCGGTCTTGAGCACGGCGAGGTCGTAGGACCCGTCCCGCCCGGCGATGGTCGCGTCGATCTCGGTGCCGTCGGACAGCTCGACCTTGATGGTGCCGCCGCTGGCCGCGCTGGCCACCACGTGGTTGTTGGTGATGATGTGGCCGTCGTGGTCGAGCACGAAGCCCGAACCGGTGCCGCCGCCGTCGGCCCCGTCAACCTTGATGGTCACGACGCTGGGCAGCGCCTTCGCCGCGATGTTGGCGATGGACCCTTCCGGGCGGGAGGTCGAGCCGGCTCCCGCGCGAGGGATCGAGGACGGCGTGCGGTCCAGCGAGCCGAAGTCCACCCGCCCGGTCGCACCGAGCCAACCACCGAACAAGCCGCCGAGTCCGGCAGCGATCAGCGCCGCGACGGCGGCGACGGCCACGAGGGCACCCCAGCCCGGACCCTTCTGCTGGGGTGCGGTCGCCTCCGGGAGGTGGTGGCCGACCCACGGCGCCGGCTGGCCGGCATACCCGGCATCGGCGGTGGGGCTGGTGATCGGGTTCCAGCCCTCGCCCGAGGTCGGGGCCTGCGGAGCAGGCTGGCTGAAGGGGTATGCCGTGTGGCCGGCGGGGACTGGAGGGAACCCGGTCGGCTGCTCGCCTGCCGCGGCGTGCGTCGCGTCGACGCCGGGCTGCTCGTGTCCAGCGGCGTCGCCCGGCCAGCCGGTGGGCTCGGCAGCCCACACCGGGTCGGTCACGGACGGGGCGGGCTGGGGGGCAGCCCCCGGGATCTCCTGGGTGTGCGACAGGTCGACCGGCTGGGTGTAGTCACCGGTGGCACGCCCGGGCGGTGCCCACGGGTCCCAGACGGGTTCGGTCGGCACCTGTTCCGCCAACGGGTCGACGGACGACACCGGCGGCTGGGCCGCGGGCTGGCTGGGGTCGGCGGACGCCGGCTGCTCGGTGCCTGCCGGGTCTCGCTCGTCGCTCATGGAGTCGATTGTGCCGAACGACCGCGACTCGTGCCCACGGCGGGTGCCACCGTGGTCGCGGACGGGGTGCCGCCGGGCCGGGGAACGGTGAACGCGGCCGTGGCGAAACCGGGGGTCACGGGCCGCGCCCGCTGCACCGCCGGGGGTGAGACCGGGGAGGTCGACGTGAGGCCACCGCTCACCACCAGGCTCAGGGCAGCCGCAGCGGTGGCTCCGGCCGCCAGGCCGGCGTAGACCGTCGCGCGACCGGCCGAGCGGTGCTGCGCGGGTGCGCCGCGGTCGACGACCCGCACCGGGGCCATCGGGATGGGCGGCAGCAGCGGACCGGGAGCGATGGCGAAGCCGTCGGACGTGCGACCCGGGGACTGGGTGGCCAGCGCGAGCAGCATGCCGCGCAGGTCACCCGGAAGGGCCGAGCCGGCCGACGAACGCAGGGCGGTCAGCACCCGACGTTCCTCGTCCACGGCACCGCGGCAGCACTGGCAGGCGACGACGTGACGGTCCCACCGCAGCAGGGTCGCGTCGTCCATCGCGCGGTCGGCGTAGGCCGTGAGCTGGTCGCCGAGGCACCGGCCACGGCCTCCGACGAGGCCCGCACCCGGCATACCTGCCCACATCGGGCGGCTCACCGCGATCCGTGCACCGCCCGGCCGAGAACCGGCAGGCGGCGCTTGGCGACGGGCGCGCGGTCGGCGTCCAGAGCGGGGCGGGCGAGGGTGGGGTCACGATGGGCGAGCGCCTCGCGGAGCTGGGCGCGGCCACGGTGGATGCGTGAGCGCACGGTGCCGAGCTTGACGCCGAGCGTCGTGGCGATCTCCTCGTAGGACAGCCCCTCGATGTCGCACAGCACCACGGCCGCGCGGAAGTCCGGGGAAAGAGCGTCCAGGGCGCGCTGCACGTCGTCGTCGAAGTGGGTCGCGTCGAAGGCGGCCTCCGGGCCGGCCTCCTTGGTGGGCAGCCGGGCCGCGGACTCGTCCGACAGGGCGTCGAACCGGATCCGCTGCTTGCGACGCATCTTGTCGAGGAAGACGTTGGTCGTGATGCGGTGCAGCCAGCCCTCGAAGGTGCCGGGCTGGTAGCTGTGCAGTGACCGGAAGACGCGGATGAACACGTCGTGGGTCAGGTCCTCGGCGTCGTGCGGGTTGCCGGTGAGGCGGTAGGCCAGCCGGTAGACCCGGGCGGAGTGCTGCTCGACGATCTCCTCCCACGTCGGGGGCACCCATGCGGGAACCTCCGGAACGCCCCCTTGGGCATCCTCTCGGGCCGAACCGATCGTGTCGGTCGCGGTCACGTCCCTCACCTCCGTCGGGCGCCTGGCGGCGCACACACCCTGCATTCGGTCCAGACGACCGAACGGCTTGCATCGTTCCCCAACAACCTGAGCGTTTCCTGTATGCCGCGTGCCCGATACGTCGTGCTTGCGGCAGTAGGGTTTGGCGCATGAGCGCACAGAAGCCGGCCAGCTGGGCCTACGCCGAGGAATTCGTCACCGAGAACGAGGTGATCGAGTCGGCGCGGCGCCGGGGCGAAGAGCTGGGCGCGACTCCGGTCGGCAACGGTGCCGGCGTGCTGCTGCGGCTGCTGGCGGCCGCCGTGAAGGCGAAGTCGGTCGTCGAGGTCGGCACCGGCGCCGGGACGTCAGGGCTGTGGATGCTGCAGGGCATGCCCGAGGACGGCATCCTCACGACGATCGACGTGGAGGCCGAGCACCAGGGCGTGGCCAAGAAGGCGTACGCCGAGGCCGGCATCGCGCACCAGCGCACCCGGGTGATCACCGGTCGGGCCCTCGACGTGCTGCCCCGGATGACCGACGGCGCCTACGACATGGTGGTCATCGACGGCGACAAGGTGGAGTACCCCGAGTACGTCAGCCACGGGATCCGGCTGCTGCGCTCCGGCGGTGTGCTCGTGCTCGACAACATGCTCTGGCACGACAAGGTCGCCGACCCGGCTGCGCGTGACGCGCAGACTTCGGTGCTGCGCGACCTCGGCAAGGCGCTGCGCGACGACGAGCGGCTGATCCCGGCGCTGCTGCCGGTGGGCGACGGCGTGCTCGCCGCCGTCAAGCGCTGACCGTCAGGTGCTGCCGGGACCGGGACCGCGGCGGAACTTGCCGGGGCCTTCGGCGATCGCCACGACCTCGAACGGCTCGATCAGGGTCGGGGACGACCCGATGATGCCACTGCCAGCCGACTCGGCCGCCGTCGCAGTGAACTCGCGCTGGAAGTCATCGCGGTAGACCTTCTCGTCGAAGACGTAGGTCCCTTCGAACCAGTGCCCCTCGACCATCCGCCAGGTCTTGAAGGCGAGCCCGTCGAGGAACATGAACTTCGCCATCGAGGTGCCCACGACGTAGTCGCGCAGCTCCTGGGCGACGCCGTCGGGTGCGGTCTCCAGGGACCACCGCACACTCAGGCCGTATCCGGCGTTCATGACATCTCCTCAAGCCAGGTGAGCAGCAGGCGGGCACCGAAGCCCGTCCCACCCTTGGTGAACAGTCCGCGGTCGACGTCCGAACGGCCCACCCCGGCGATGTCGAGATGTGCCCAGCGTCGCGTACCCACGAACTCGCGCAGGAACAATGCTGCCGAGATCGAGCCTCCGCCGCCTCCGATGCCCGCGATGTGGTTGATGTCGGCCACGGCGCTGTCCAGGTTGGGCCGGTAGTCCTCGACCAGGGGCATCGGCCAGAGGCGCTCCCCGGTGGACTCGCCGGCCCCGACGAGGGCGCGCGTGAGGGCGTCGTCGCTGGCGTAGACCGGCGCCATCGAGCGCCCCAGCGCCACCCGGGCGGCCCCGGTCAGCGTCGCGATGTCGAGCAGCACCGTCGGGTCGAGGCGCAGGTCGGCGTAGGCCAGCGCGTCGGCCATCACGATGCGGCCTTCGGCGTCGGTGTTGCCGATCTCGACGGTCCGTCCGCCGTACTGCGTGATGACGTCCGAGGGCCGGTATGCCGCGCCGCCGACCGCGTTCTCCGCGAGCGCCAGCAGACCGGTCACCTTGACCGGTACGGCCAGCTCACGGCAGGCCGCCAACACGGACAGGACGACGGCCGAACCGCTCATGTCGGTCTTCATTGCCAGCATGCCCTCACCGGGCTTGATGTCGAGGCCGCCGGTGTCGAAGGTGATTCCCTTGCCCACCAAGACGACTCGCGGTGTCTTCGCAGTCGCGCCATCCGGCGCGTAGTCGAGCTGCACCAGCCGGGGCGGCGACGCGGAGGCGGCACCCACGGCCAGCAGGCCGCCGAACCCCTCGGCCCGGAGCTCGCGCTCGGACCACACCTTCACCTCGAGCCCGGCCCTGCCTGCGAGGGTCCGGGCCTGGGCGGCGACCCAGGCCGGGTTCTTGATGTTGGACGGCACGACGGCGAGGTTGCGGGCCAGCATCGTGGCGCGGGCGCGCACGACCGAGTGGCGCACGGACGGCTCGTCGTAGGAGCCCACGAGGGCGATCTCGGCGGCCGGCGCGGTCGCCGGCTTGGCGTCGTCACCGATCCAGCGCGGGCTGGAGTAGCCACCCAGGGCAAGCCCCTCGGCGAACGCGGACTGGGCAGCACGTCCGGCACCGCTGCCGACGGTGGTGACCAGGGCGGCGTGGCCCTTGGCCGCACGTCCGAGTGCGGCGCCAGCCTTCCGCAGGTCCGGCGCACTCGCATCGCCGACACCCACCAGCAGCACGGTTCGGGCCGAACGCTCCCCCGGCACCAGGGGGATCCTGGTGAGCGACCCGGCGTCGCTCTTCGGCTCGTGGGCGGCCTGCACGTCGGCGACGTCGAGGCCGACCAGGGCCAGGGCGGCCACAACCGCTCCGGTGAGGGGCAGTCCCCCACTGGGCACCGGCAGGGCCAGCAACAGGTCGGTGGGGTCCAGGTCGGCGAGGACGTCGGCCACGGGTTCCGCGGAGATGGTCCAAGCGCTGGAGGCAGGGTCGAGCAGTTCGGGTGCACGCACGGACCCGACCCTACCCACCCGTGCGGACCTGGACCCGCCCGCCCGTGGCGGGCACCCGGCATACCCCCGCACGCGCGAGGACCCCCGTCGGCGGCTGCCGATGGGGGTCCTCGAAACGTGCGGTGGAGGCTACTTGAGACCCTCGCAGTTGGTGATCGCGTCGCCGAGGGCGCGGACCTCATCGGGGGTCATCTCGACCACGAGGCGACCGCCACCCTCGAGGGGCATGCGCAACACGATGCCGCGACCTTCCTTGGTCACCTCGAGCGGGCCGTCGCCGGTCCTCGGCTTCATTGCCGCCATGAGTGTCCTTCCGTTTGGCGTGGTCTGCTGCTGGCCACGCGGATCCACGCCAGTGCTTGTGATCATCCCCGCGCGCGCCAGATTTGCTCCATTATCCCGTGAACCACCTCACAGGCGAAATCCGGGGCGGACGAGGGTCGGGCAGGATGGCGCGCATGACCGACACCAGCGCCGACCCGACCCCCACGCCGCAGTCCCCCGTGCTCGTCGAGCGGGACGGGGCGGTGGCCACGGTCCGGCTCAACCGACCGGACGCCATGAACTCGCTGGACATCGCGACCAAGGACGCGCTGGTCACGGCCCTGAGCGAGGTCGCCGAGGACCCGACGGTGCGGTGCGTGGTGCTGACCGGCAGCGGTCGGGCGTTCTGCGTGGGTCAGGACCTGCGCGAGCACGTCACCTTCCTGCAGAATGACGACCCCTCGTTGTGGGACACGGTCGCCAAGCACTACAACCCGATCGTGGAGCTCCTCGCGACAATGAACAAGCCGGTCATCGCTGCCGTGAACGGCGTAGCCGCCGGCGCGGGTGCGGGGTTCGCGCTTGCGGCGGACTTCCGGGTGCTGGTGGACACCGCCGGCTTCAACCTCGCCTTCGCCGGGATCGCGCTGTCCTGCGACTCCGGCACGTCGTGGTCGCTGCAGCGGATCGTCGGCCCGGCCAGGGCCAAGGAGCTCCTGCTGCTCCCCCGGACGGTGCCCGCCGACGAGTGCCTGGCCCTTGGACTGGTCACCAAGGTCGTGTCGGCAGAGCAGTTCGAGGCAACGGTCGGCGAGCTTGCGACGACCCTCGCGGCCGGACCGACGCTCGCCTACGGCTCGATCCGTCGGGCGGTCGCCTTCAGCGCCGGGCAGGGGCTGAGTGAGTCGCTGGCCCAGGAGGGCGACTACATGACCCTGACCGGTGGCACCGCGGACCACCACGCCGCCGTCGCCGCCTTCCTCGCCAAGGAGAAGCCGGTCTTCACCGGCGAGTGAGCCGCCAGGCGCACCGATGGGCGTCGGTATGCCGCGTGCGCACGGAGTGCCGCGTGCTCACCGAGTGCCGCGTGCTCACCGAGTGCCGCGTGCTCACGGAGGCGTGGACGCCCATGGCGTGTAGGTCAGCAGGGCGCAGGTGAACCAGAAGAGGCCGACCAGCAGGATCAGTGCGACGACCCCCACCCGTCGGCGCCAGTGCGCCACCACCTTGGCGCCGGTGGACGTGCGCATGGCGACGGAGGCGACCACCGCCGCGATCGGGAAGTCCAGCAGGAGGAAGCGCCACATGCTGGTGATGGGCCGCACGACGGCGAGCAGGTAGAGCGGATAGGCCAGCGCCCACACCCGCAGCTCGACAGCCAGCCACCGGCCGTGGCGACCCATGATGAGCGCGATGTAGGTCGCGACGAGGGCGATCAGGATGGTCACCCCGACGATCCCGTGCCCCTCCCAGGCCCACGAGAGCCACAGCACGAACGGCCCGGACTCCGGTTTCTGTCCCCACGCCGCCTGCACGTCGAAGAACGCCATCGGCAGGCCGCTGATGATACCCACCACGACCGGCCAGGCGAGGGAGGAGACACCTGTCGCCACCAGCATCAGGGCAGCCGTGACGCGCTGGCCGCCCAGCGGCACCACCCCGGCGGCGCGGTCCTCGCGCCAGCGCAGAAACAGGTGCGCGATCGCCGCGCAGGCGATCGCCGGAGCGGCCGCGCGGGTGAACCCCAGGGCGAGGGTCAGCACCGCCACCCACGCGTACCGGCGTTGCATGAGCAGCAGGAGCGACCCGGCGATGAGGACGCCGGCCAGGGCCTCGGTGTATGGCATCACGAGGATCCCCGTCGCCGGGTAGAGGCACCAGAGGGCACCAGTCATCAGGGCGATCCGCTCGCGGGCCGGCTGCGGGGACGCGTGCAGGGCGAAGTTGAAGCAGCGCCACACCAGGAGCGTGCAGACTGCGCCCAGCACCAGGTTGAGCCCGACCCCGGCCACCTCGAACGGCAGGCCGAGCAGCATCAGCGCGCGCACCATCATCGGGAAGGCGGGATAGAACGCCCACGCGCTGTAGGTGAGCAGTCCGGAGTTGGGGTCCGCCGGCAACGGCACGGGGTAGCCCTGGGTGGCGACCCGTTTGTACCAGATGCTGTCCCAGCCGCCGAGGATGTCGCCGACGGACGGGTCCAGGTGACCGACGCCGGCCGGCGTCTGGAACCAGGTCGCGGCCACCCACATGGCGACGAACGCGAGGACCCGGGTCACTGCATACACGACGAGCAGGAAGACAACCGGGCGGCGCAGCGCCCACTGCCCCACGGCGCTGCGGCCCTGGGACGTCACGACGGCCCGCAGGCCGGTCACGGTCACGGCGGGTAGTCCGACGGCGGGACGAAGACGAGCAGCTGCCAGATCCACAGGACCTGCCCGCCGATGCCGATGGCGACCAGGACCCCGGCACGGGCCCACAGCCACCGCGCCCGGGTCTCCACCCAGCCGGGCGCGCCCCAGCGTCCTGCCACGACGAGGGCCGTGAGGGGGAACAGTGGGAGGGCATAGCGGAAGATGCTGGTGAAGGGATCGAGCACGACCGCGAGGTATGCCGGGTAGGCCAGGCACCAGAGGCGCAGCTCGGGTCCCAGCCGGGTGGCCCAGGGTCCGCAGGTCAGCACGACGATGGTGGTGGCCACTGCTGCGAGGGCGACCGGCCCGTAGACGTTGCCGCCGTCGAAGTCGCGAAAAGCCCACTGGGACATGCCCAGCCACGGCTTGAACGGCGTGATCTCAGCACCGACTCGCCAGGCAGCCATGGTGTCTGTGTACGCCGAGCGGGACCCCGTGACCCGCCAGGCGATCAGCGGCCAGGCCACCGCGCCGATGCCGGAGGCCACCAGCGCGAAGGCACCGGCCGCGTACTCACCGACGTCGATGGGGTCGGACGCGCGACGGCGCCAACGCAACCAGAGCAGCACCGCCACCACGATGGCGACCGGCACCGCGATCGGCCTGGTCACCCCGAGCACCAGCGCGAGGACACCGGCCGCGAGCCAGTTGCGGCGGATCAGCGCCCACAGCAGGGCACACAGGACGAGCATCGCGATCGCCTCGGTGTAGGCGATCTGCAGGGCGACGGCTGCGGGGAAGGCGCCCCAGACCGCGACGGTCGCGAGCGCGGCACGGTCGCCGAGCCGCTCGGCCAGCAGCCGGGCCATGATCACGGCAGCGCCCAGTCCGCACACCAGCGAGAGCGAGGAGGCGACGACGGGGAACCCGAGCCCAGTGGCGGACATGAGCGTCCGGGCCAGCAGGGGGAACACCGGGTAGAAGGCCCACGCGTTCTGGACGACGTGGCCGCTGGCCGCGTCGACCGGCAGTACGTGCGGGTAGCCGTGCTCCGCGATGAAGCGGTACCAGCTCCCGTCCCAGAGCACGGTCATGTCGATCGGCTCGACGGTCGGACCGGTCCAGTCCGGCATGACGACCTGGTCGCGGCTGGCGAGGACGAGCAGCACCGCCGACACGGCTCGCAGCGCGAGGTAGACCAACGTCACCCTCGCCGTGAGGGTGCGCATCATCGACGTCCGCCCGCCCGGTGGCAGCCGACGAGGTGGTCGTCCACGAGCCCGCAGGCCTGCATCGCGGCATACATCGTGGTGGGGCCGACGAAGACGAAACCGTTCTTCTTGAGCGCCTTCGCGAGGGCCACCGACTCGGTTGAGGTGGCGCGCAGGTCGGCCGTGGTCGCCGGCGGCGTGTGGTCGGCGGGGGCGTGCGACCAGATGAAGTCGTCGAGGCCACCGCGGTCGCGCAGCGCGAGGACGGCACCAGCGTTGTGGATGGCGGCGTTGACCTTGAGGCGGTTGCGGACGATCCCGGTGTCGGCCATCAGCCGGGCCCGGTCCTCCTCGCCGAAGGTCGCGACCACCTCGGGGTCGAAGTCGGCAAACGCGGACCGGAAACCCTCGCGCTTGCGCAGGATCGTGATCCACGCGAGGCCGGACTGGAAGGCCTCGAGCGTGAGTCGTTCGTAGAGGGCCTGCTCGCTGTGGACGGGGACGCCCCACTCGGTGTCGTGATACTCGAGGTAGTCGGGCGTGGAGCCGGCCCACGCGCACCGGGCGAGGCCGTCCGCACCGACCGTCAGGCCGCTCATCGGTGCCGTCCGTCTGCCCGGGCGATCATGGCGTCGAGGGCGCGGCCGTAGAGCCAGACACTGGCGCGGCCGAGGACCGGCGCGAAGACGCGCTTGAACGGCAGCGGCCGCACGACCACGTCCTCATGCCAGTCCAGACGCGTGCCGGCACCGTCGGGTTCAACGCGGATCTCTGCCCAGCCGCCCAGCAGCCGGCCCGTCTTGACCACCCGGAACCGGCCCACGCCCTCGGCATCCGGGGGCTCCCAGGCTGTCACGAGCATCGAGTCCGAGAACCCGAACCGGCCAACTCCACTGACGCCTGCGAACCCCCAGCCCGGTCGCGGACCGCCCGCGTCAACCTGCATGCGGGTCAACGGCATCCAGTCCCCGTATGCCGCGAAGTCGGTGACGACGTCCCACACCGTCGTGGGTGGCGCGGCACAGTGCCGGGTGAGGAGGAAGTCGGCCATGGTCAGCGGTGGTCGCTGCCGGCCTCGAGCTCCGCGATCCTGGTCTGCAGCCGGTCGAGCACGGCATCCACCTGGTCCATGCGATAGCCGCGCAGGGCGGTGTCGAAGCGGACGGCCGAGATCTCTCCGGAGCCGAACTCCGCGGAGAGGATCGGGTCGGCCTGGGTCGTCGTGGGCTCGGCGAGGGGGTCGTAGCCCACGCGTCCCACGATCAGCGCGGCAAACGCCCCGATGACGAGCACGCCGACGGCGATGAAGAAGACCCAGATCACCGGGCGATCGTCGCACGAAGTCCTGAGGACGACCTACTCAGCCCGCCGTGCCGAGGTCACGGAATCCGCCATCCGCGTCGTCCGACCGGGCGATCGCGCTGCGTGTGAGCATCTCGACGAACTGCGGCACGTCCTCGGGTGACAGGCGCAGGGTGGCGCGGCAGACGTTGTCCTGCCAGATCGACAGCACCACCCGCCCGGACTCCGGGTGGCCGGAGATGCGCAGGGTGCGACCGGTGACGTCCCGGCCGACGATGACGTCACCATGTCGCGGAAGGGGCGAGATGGTCACCTCCCCATCATCAGGGGCGCCGCCCCTCACGTCCATCCCCCGTTGGCAGGGTCCTACTCGGGTCGCTTGGGCGCGACCTGCTCGTCGGACTCGGTGACCATGCGGACGGCTTCGTCCACGTCGTCGGTCAGGTGCAGCAGGTCGACGTCCTTGCGACTGACCGTGCCGGCGTCCAGGACAGTGCCACGCAGCCAGTCGAACAGCCCACCCCAGTACTCGGTGCCCATCAGCACGATGGGGAACGAGGTGACCTTCTGGGTCTGCACCAGGGTGACCGCCTCGAACAGCTCGTCGAGGGTGCCGAAGCCTCCCGGCAGCACGATGAACCCCTGTGCGTACTTGACGAACATGGTCTTGCGGGCGAAGAAGTAGCGGAAGTTCACGCCCAGGTTGACGTACTCGTTGAGCCCCTGCTCGAACGGCAGCTCGATGCCGAGGCCGACCGAGGCGCCGCCGGCGTCGCGGGCGCCCTTGTTGGCTGCCTCCATGGCGCCGGGCCCGCCACCGGTGATCACGGCATACCCCTGCTCGACGAGGCGACGACCCACCTGGGTGCCCATCTCGTAGAACGGGGTGCCGGGCTTGGTGCGGGCCGACCCGAACACGCTCACGGCCGGGCCGAGCTCGGCGAGGGCGCCGAAGCCTTCGACAAACTCGCTCTGGATCCGCATCACCCGCCACGGGTCGGTGTGCAGCCACTCGCTCGAGCCGCCGCTGTCGAGCAGCCGCTGGTCGGTGGTCGTCCCGGGCACCCGCGAACCCCGCAGCGTCACCGGCCCCGTGTGGTAGTCGAATCCGGGGTAGTCGTGGTCGTGCTCGGTGGCGCCGCTCGTCTGGGCCCCGTCTTCGGGCGTCTGCTCGGATGGCTGCTCGCTCACGCGCCCAACCTACGCGAGCCACGCTCCCCACCCTGCGGCAACACGACCCTCGGTAGGGTCGAGCGGTGGACACGACCCTTCAGGACAGCACCCGCCGAAGCCTGCGAGACCTGGCCCTGGACCGCCAGCGGACCGGTCGGGTGCCCGGCCTCGCCGCTGCCGTTGTGCGTCGCGGCGAACTGGTCTGGACCGACGGCATCGGCACCGCCGACGTGGCGTCGCCGCGCGTGCCCGGCCCCGACGACCAGTTCCTCATCGCCTCGAACACCAAGAGCTTCACGGCCGTGCTGGTCATGGCGCTGCGGGACGAGGGACGGCTCGACCTCGACGACACCCTCGACCAGCACCTGCCCTGGGTGACCCAGCGGGCGACCGTGCGGCAGGCACTGTCGCACGCGACCGGGCTGGCCCGCGAGCCGCTCGGCGACATCTGGGAGACCTTGGAGCAGCCCGACGCCGAGACCCTGATGAGCGACTTCAACGGGATCGAACGGGTTGGCCGCCCCCATGATCACTGGCACTACTCCAACATCGTGTATGCCGTGCTGGGCCAGCTCGTGGAGCGGCTCGAGGGCCGCCCGTGGGAGGAGGTGCTGCGGGCCCGGATCCTCGACCCGCTGGGGATGACCCGGACCAGCGTCGGGTTCGACGACGGACCGAGGGCGACCGGCTACCACGTGCAGCCGTTCCACGACGTGCCCCGCATCGAGCCGGTGCTCGACCTGAGGGCGATGGGGCCGTGCGGCGCGCTGGCCAGCACCGTCACCGACCTGGCGAAGTGGTCCGGTTTCGTGGCTGCGCCCGACTCGGCGATCCTGTCGCCCGACACCCTGGAAGAGATGTGCCAGCCGCAGCTGCTCGTCGACCCCGAGGGCTGGGGCGGCGCGATGGGTCTGGGCTTCTTCCTCATGCGCTCGGCCACCAAGCGCACCTGGGTCGGGCACACGGGCGGGATGCCGGGTCAGGTGTCCGGTGTCTTCACCCACCGCGAGAGCGGCACCGGCGGCATCGTCCTGATGAACAGCTCGTCGTCCCCCGACCCAGCGGCGTTTGCCATCGCCCTGGGCGACCACGTCCTCGACAACGACCCGGCGGAGGAGGAGCCGTGGCGTCCGGGCACGTCCGTGCCGGACGACCTGGCGCCACTGCTGGGTCGGTGGTTCTCCGAGGGCTCCGGGTTCACCTTCTCGGTGCGCGAGGGGCGGCTCGAGGCACGGGCCGACTCGGCGCCCGCCGACCGGGCGCCGTCGGTCTTCGAGCGGCTGGACGACAGCACCTTCCGCACCGTCTCGGGTCGCGAGCGCGGTGAGCAGCTGCGCGTCACCCGCGACGCGGACGGCGCGGTGGTCAAGATGAACTGGGCGACCTACCTCGTCACCCGGGCGCCACTGGGGTTCGGCGAGTCGCTGGAGACCTGACCCCGAGGACCCTCCGGCGTCAGGCGAGCCAGCGGAGCAGGGCGGCCTCGGCGGACTCGAGCTGGCTGACCGGGCAGCGTTCCTCGTCGTGGTGGGCGAGGTTGGGGTCCCCGGGGCCGAAGTTGACCGCAGGCACGCCCATGGCGGAGAACCGGGCGACGTCGGTCCAGCCCTGCTTGGCCACGACGTCGACTCCCAGTGCCTCGACGAAGGCCTTCGCGGCCGGGAGGTGCAGGCCGGGGCGGGCACCCGGGGCGTTGTCCTTGACCTCCACGACGTAGCCGCTGAACAGCTGGTGGACCACGCCGAGCGCGTCCTCGGGCGACTTGTCGGGGGCGTAGCGGTAGTTGACGGTCACGACGCACCGGTCGGGGATCACGTTGCCGGCGATGCCTCCCGTGATGCCGACCGCGTTCATGGCCTCGCGGTACTCCAGGCCGTCGACCATCACGGTTTCGGGCTGGTAGGCCGCGAGCCGGGTCAGCACCTCGCCGGCGTCGTGGATGGCGTTGTGGCCGTTCCAGGGCCGCGCGGAGTGGGCGGCGACCCCCTTGGTGGTGACCTCGGCACGCAGCGTGCCCTTGCAACCGCCCTCGACGATCGACCCGGTCGGCTCGAGCAGCACCGCGAAGTCGGCGTCCTCGATCAGGTCGGGACGCTGATCGTGGATGTGCAGGAGACCGTTGAACTCGCTGTCGATCTCCTCTCCCTCGTAGAAGACGAAGGTGAGGTCGCGGCTCGGTTCGGCCACCAGAGCTGCCTTGAGCTGGACGGCGACGCCGCCCTTCATGTCGACCGTGCCGCGGCCCCAGAGGTCGTCACCCTGCCGGTGGGTCGGCAGGTTGGCGGGGTCCTGGGTCAGCGGGACCGTGTCGATGTGGCCGGCAAGGACCACCCGCTCGTCGCGGCCGAGGTCGGTGCGAGCCACGAGGGTGTTGCCGATCCGGGTCACCGTGAGGTGGGTCAGCGGGGCGAGGGCCGCCTCGATGGCGTCACAGATCGCGGCCTCGTCCAGCGAGACGGACTCGATGTCGCACAGGGCCGCGGTGAGGGTCACGACGTCCGCGGAAAGGTCCAGCGCGACGGTGTCGACAGGTGAGTTCGGCATGCGGAAACCCTATCCGGGTCACGATTCACAGCGGCGACCGCGGCTCTCGTAGGCTTGCCCCATGAGCAGCGAGCGCACCGCATGGGGTTTCGGCCTGGCCACGATCCACGACGATGGTGCGGTCCTCGACACCTGGTACCCGCAGCCGGCCCTCGGCGCGCGCGCCGGTGACGCCCACGCCCCGGCCGAGCTCGAGGCGCTGGTCGGCAAGGACGACGTGCGAAAGATCCGTCGTGAGGTGGTCACCACCGAGATCGACCTCGACGCCGCCCCCGCAGACTCGGCCGACGCCTACCTGCGCCTTCACCTGCTCTCCCACACGCTGGTGCGGCCCAACACGATCAACCTCGACGGGCTGTTCGGCGTGCTGGTCAACGTGGTCTGGACGACCCAGGGACCGTGCGCCGTCGACGGCTTCGAGCTGACCCGCGCGGGCATGCGAGCCCGCGGACCGGTGCAGGTCCTGGGCGTCGACAAGTTCCCGCGGATGACCGACTACGTCGTGCCCGCCGGGGTCCGGATCGGCGACGCGGACCGGGTCCGCCTAGGGGCCCACCTCGCGAGCGGCACCACCGTCATGCACGAGGGCTTCGTCAACTTCAACGCCGGCACGCTCGGACACTCGATGGTCGAGGGCCGGATCAGCCAGGGCGTCGTCGTGGGTGACGGCTCCGACATCGGTGGCGGCGCATCGACCATGGGCACCCTGTCCGGCGGCGGCACCGACCGCGTGAGCATCGGCGAGCGCTGCCTGCTCGGTGCCGAGTCCGGCCTGGGCATCGCCCTGGGTGACGACTGCGTCATCGAAGCCGGGCTCTACCTCACGGCCGGCACCAAGGTGACGCTGACCGATGGCCGGGTCGTCAAGGCCCGTGAGCTGTCCGGTCAGTCCAACCTGCTGTTCATCCGCAACTCCGTGACCGGCACCGTCGAGTCCCGCGCCCGCGACGGTCACGGCATCGTCCTGAACTCCGCCCTGCATGCCAACGACTAAGCGCGGGGTCGTCCTCGCCGAACAGCGACGCCCCTCGCGGATGCGGCGGCTCGTCACGCGGGTCGTCATCCTGCTGCTGGCCTGCGGTGTCGTGGGGGCCGGGATCTACGGCGTCCGTGGCGTGCTGAGCAACTTCGGGCCAGCCCGCTGCCAGGCGACCGCGGCTGGGACCAGCGTCGACTTCGACCCCAGCCAGACGGCATACGCGGCCACGATCGAGGCGGTCGCCGAGAAGCGCGGCCTGCCCGCGCGAGCCGCCACCATCGCGATCGCGACAGCGATCCAGGAGTCCAAGCTGCGCAACCTCAAGTACGGCGACCGCGACTCCGTGGGCCTGTTCCAGCAGCGGCCGAGCCAGGGCTGGGGCACCGTCGACCAGATCCTCGACCCGGTCTACTCGAGCAACAAGTTCTACGACGCCCTGGTGAAGGTCAAGGGCTACGAGGGCATGCGGATTGCCGAGATCGCCCAGAAGGTGCAGCGCAGCGCCTACCCCGAGGCCTACGCCGACCACGAGCAGGAAGGGCGGCTGCTCGCCTCCACCCTCAGCGGGCACTCCCCCGAAGGCCTGGGCTGCCGGCTCGAGGACGCCACGACCGGTGACCCGGCGGCGTTCAAGGCCGCCCTGAAGACCGAGCTCGGCATGAACTCCACCGTCAGCGGGCGGACCCTCATTGTGTCCGCCGGATCCGAGCGCGCCGCCTGGAGTGCCGGAGCGTATGCCGTGGCGAAGGCCTCGCTCCACGGTGCCACGTCGGTGCGCGTCGGGTCGCGCGAGTGGACCCGGACCCGCAACTCCTCCGGCTGGACGTGGCACGACGCCAAGACCGCGGGCAAGGCCGGCACCGTCACCGTCACCTTCGCCGGCTGACCCCGCCGTTCACCCGTCCGAGATCCCAGCTCTCGGGCCGAACCACCCCGCCATGGCGCGAGAGCTGGGATCTCGTCGGGGAGCCTCGGTCAGCGGACGACCACTGCGTCACCTACAGCGCGCTCTCCTGTCGCATCCGAGGGGTGCGAGATGAGCGTGCCGTCGACGACCATGGCCGTGGAGCCACCGCCGTCGAGGTTGATGGCGTCGACCATGCCCAGTGACCGGGCCACTGCGGCCGTCTCAGGGATGGACAGCCCGAGCTCGCCGAGCTGGCGGCCGTCGACGGTCACGAGCAACGTCCTGCCCTGCGCATCGACGCCCGCGAAGGTGCGCGGGTTGCGCTGCAGCACCCACCCGTACGCGAAGCTGGGCTCGCCCGGGTGGACCATGCCGTCCTGCTGCTGGGTGACGTGGACGCGACCGTCACGGACCAGCTCGGGGCCGCCGTTGAGGACACTGGTCCCGGGGCGGTCGAGCGGCTGGCGCCCTTCGCGCAGGCTGGTCTGCGTCTGCACCCGGT
Source organism: Pedococcus bigeumensis (assembly GCF_006438965.1). Taxonomy (GTDB): domain Bacteria; phylum Actinomycetota; class Actinomycetes; order Actinomycetales; family Dermatophilaceae; genus Pedococcus; species Pedococcus bigeumensis_A. The sequence goes on along the minus strand of NZ_RCZM01000004.1, from coordinate 32,095 downwards.
CGCCGGGGTGCAGCGCGGTCACCAGGGCGGCGCGGGCACCGGTCCCCTGGAGCGAGCGCTGTCCGGTGGCCAGCGATGTGCCCCGCTGCGCCGCGACCCGGACCACGCGGTCCTGTCGGTCCACCACGGCCTCGGCGCCGGGTCCAGCTGGTGTTGTCTGACCGAAGGCAGTCGTGAACAGGACGAGCTCGTCGGCGTCCGTACACGTGACATCGTGCAGCGGTAGGGACGTCGGCAGGTCGTCCGCCGTTCCGCCACAGTTGCGGATCAGGCCGGGCACCCGGTTCAGGCCGTCGAGCACCTGCCGGCCACCGCGAGGGAGCGTCGCCTCGGCACGCCAGTTCGGCCGGACCACCTCGGTGTGCCGCGCCTGCGGGTCCAGGACCAGGACCGGTCGCGATCCGACCGGCTCCGACTCGAGGCGGCCTCCGTAGACAGCCGCTCCCGCGGGATCACCCTCGGCCCCGGCGGCCGGATCGAAGACGAAGAACCCAGCGTTGATCGCGACCGAGGCCTTCTCGTAGCCCGCCAGCCACGACGTCGTCTCGCGCTTCTCCAAGGTCGGGCCGTAGCTGCCACCGACCGAGCCCTTGAACCGCCGAGGGTCGACCGTCACGACGTTCACCGTCCACGGTCCCTTGGCCGTCGACGTGCCGTCCCACCCGGCATACCAGGCACGCCCGGCGAACCCGGCTGCCACGAGCCGCGCGGCCTCGGTGCTCGCCCCGGCCTGCGTGGCGAACGTCTGGGTCAGCCGCACTCGCCAGCCGAGCACCCCGGCGGGGACGTCGGCGACGGCAGGTTGGTCGACCCGCTCGGCCTGCGCCGGGAAACCCGCCGCGGTGAGCCTGGTCGCGTGTGCTCGAGCACTTGCCTCGTCCTGGACGGCGCGCGGTGGCGCGTCGGGGTCCGGACTGCCCGCTCCCCCCGGGATGCTCACCTCGACGACCCAGCGGACCGCCGTGTCGGCCGCCCCGCGGGTGATCCGGGTGAGGGTGACGCCCGGCTGCACCGCCTCGGTGGTGCGGGTCTCGACGAGCCCGGTGGGCCCGAGGTCGAGCGCCGGGGGCCGGTGGGCATCGGTGGCGCTCGCGCCCGCGGAGGGTGCGAGTCCTGCTGCGGCGAGCAGCACGGTGCCGAGCGGGGCGATGAGCAGTCGGTTCAGGTGCATGCCTCGACGCTACGACCGTTTCGCCCGCTTTGCCCGATGAGTCACGTCCCGATGGGTGTCCCCGACGAGGTATGCCGCGAGGCCCGGTCCGCATCGGAACCCGGCCCCGCGGCAGACGTCGAACGCGTGCGGTCAGCGGCCGCCCATGGCGACGTAGTCACGCTCGGTGGCACCGGTGTAGATCTGGCGCGGACGGCCGATCTTGGTCTGCGGGTCCTCGATCATCTCGCGCCACTGGGCGATCCAGCCCGGGAGCCGACCGAGCGCGAACAGCACCGTGAACATCCGCTCGGGGAAGCCCATCGACTTGTAGATCAGGCCGGTGTAGAAGTCGACGTTCGGGTAGAGCTTGCGCTCCACGAAGTAGTCGTCCTCCAGCGCCCGCTGCTCGAGCTGCAGCGCGATGTCGAGCAGGGGGTCGGAGACGCCGTCCTTGGTGAGGATCTTGTCGGCCGTCTTCTTGATGATGGCGGCGCGCGGGTCGTAGTTCTTGTAGACCCGGTGGCCGAAGCCCATCAGCTTGACCCCGTCCTCCTTGTTCTTGACCTTCTTGACGAAGGTGTCGACGTCGCCGCCGTCCTGGTGGATCGTGTTGAGCATCTCCAGGACCGCCTGGTTGGCGCCGCCGTGCAGCGGGCCGAACAGGGCGTTGATGCCGGCCGAGACCGAGGCGAACAGGTTGGCGTTCGACGAACCCACGAGGCGCACCGTCGAGGTGGAGCAGTTCTGCTCGTGGTCGGCGTGCAGGATCAGCAGCAGGTCGAGCGCCTTGACCATGTCCTCGTCCATGTCGTAGGGCTCGGCAGGGAACCCGAACGTCATGCGCAGGAAGTTCTCCGGCAGCGACAGCGAGTTGTCGGGGTAGAGGAACGGCTGGCCGACCGACTTCTTGTAGGCGTAGGCCGCGATGGTCGGCAGCTTGGCCAGCAGGCGGACCGTGGAGATCTCGACCTGCTCCTTGTCGAACGGGTCGAGGCTGTCCTGGTAGAAGGTCGACAGCGCAGACACGGCGGACGACAGCACCGGCATCGGGTGGGCGTCGCGCGGGAAGCCACCGAAGAACGCCTTGAGGTCCTCGTGCAGCAGGGTGTGGCGGCGGATCTTCTGGTCGAAGTCGTCGATCTGGGTCTGGCTGGGGAGCTCGCCGTAGATGAGCAGATAGGACACCTCGAGGAAGCTCGACTTCTCGGCGAGCTGCTCGATCGGGTAACCGCGGTAGCGCAGGATCCCCTCGTCACCGTCGATGTAGGTGATGGCGCTGCTGCACGACGCGGTGTTGACGAACCCGGAGTCGAGGGTGACGTTGCCGGTCACCTTCATCAGCTTGGAGACGTCGTAGCCGTCGTTGCCCTCTGCTGCCTTGACCAGCGGGAGGTCGAGGGTCTTGTCCCCGGCCGTCAGGGTGGCCCCAGCGGTTGCGTCAGTCATCCGAAATCCATCCTCCACGTCCTGCGGGCGCCCAGATCTGTGCGTGCTGGGCGCTTCTCGCGCACTGCGACGCTACCCCAACACCGGCGGCCTCAGGGAATCGGGCCGACTACCCCGCGAGACGCTCCACGGCGGTGGCGATGCGCTCATCGGTGGCGGTCAGGGCGATCCGCACGTGCTCACGGCCGGCCTCGCCATAGAAGCTGCCAGGCGCCGCGAGTATGCCGCGCGCGGCCAGTGCGTCGATGGTCGCCCAGGCGTCCTCTCCCCTGGTCGCCCAGAGGTAGAGCCCGGCGTCGGAGTGGTCGACCCGCATGCCGAAACCCTCGACGGCAGAACGCAGCAGGTCACGCCGCGCGGCATACCGAGCCTTCTGTGCGGCGACGTGGGCGTCGTCGCCGAGGGCTGCGGTGAGCGCCTGCTGCACGGGCCACGGCACGATCATGCCGGCGTGCTTGCGGACCTCGAGCAGCTGCCGGACGAGCGCCACGTCGCCGGCCACGAAGGCCGCGCGATAGCCAGCGAGGTTGGACTGCTTGCTCAGTGAGTAGACGGCCAGCAGACCCTCGTGGCTGCCCCCGCAGACCCGTGGGTCGAGGATGCTCGGCGTCGTGGGGATCTCGACGTCCCGCTCCGAGTCGGACCAGTCGAGCTCTGCGTAGCACTCGTCGCTGGCCACGACCACGCCGTGCTGGCGAGCCCAAGCGACCACCTTGGCGAGGTGCGGCACACCGAGCACGCGCCCAGTCGGGTTGCTGGGACTGTTGAGCCACAACAGCTTTGGCGTCGTGGCAGGGGTCAGCGGGCCCAGCGCGGCAAGCCCGTCGACGACCTGCGGCCGAGCCCCAGCGAGCCGGGCGCCGACGTCGTACGTGGGGTAGGCCACGCCCGGGAACCCCACGATGTCGCCCGCACCGAGACCGAGCAGCGTCGGCAGCCAGGCCACCAGCTCCTTGGACCCGATGGTCGGCATGACGCCGTCCGGGTCGAGGCCCGGCACTCCTCGGCGGCGCTCGAACCAGCCCGCCACGGCCTCGCGGAGTGCAGGTGTGCCGTAGGTCTGCGGGTAGCCGGGGGCGTCCGCGGCATCGCGCAGGGCGTCCTGCACGACGTCGGGAGTCGGGTCGACTGGCGTGCCCACCGAGAGGTCGACCAGTCCGCCAGCAAGAGAACTCGCCCGCTCCTTGTACGGAGCGAGCGAGTCCCAGGGAAAGTCAGGCAGAGCGCGCAGGCTCACGCAGTCACGTCGCTCACTCGTGGCTCACTCGTCGTGGACCTGCGGAGGCAGGTCGGCGATGATCGGGTGGTCCTTGGGGATCATGCCCAGCTTGGCCGCGCCGCCGGGGCTGCCCAGGTCGTCGAAGAACTCGACGTTGGCCTTGTAGTACTCGGCCCACTGCTCAGGGGTGTCGTCCTCGTAGTAGATCGCCTCCACGGGGCAGACCGGCTCGCACGCACCGCAGTCGACGCACTCGTCGGGGTGGATGTAGAGCGACCGCTCCCCTTCGTAGATGCAGTCGACCGGACATTCCTCGATGCAGGCCTTGTCCTTGAGGTCCACACAAGGCTGGGCGATCACGTACGTCATGTCGCACATACTATGCGGCGCATGTCGACCGACGTCAGCAACCTCCCCCTCGGGTCCCGAGTCGTGGTCAGGTGGCGGCTGGAAGCCCCCGACCCGGCCACCGGTGCGACCCTCACCGACGCCGTCGGGACGCTCCTCTCGCGCGACGGCGAGACCGTGACGGTCGAGACGTCCCGCGGGCCGGTGACCATCCCGACGTCGCGGATCACGGCCGCCAAAGAGGTGCCACCCAAGCCGTCCCGCCGGGGCGCCTCCCACCTGGCCCTGTCGATCGAGGACCTCCAGCGCGTGATGACACCTGCCTGGGGAGCCGTCGAGCGCGCGACCCTCGGCGACTGGGCGCTGCGCGCCTCCGCCGGCTACACCCAGCGCGGCAACTCGGTGGTGCCCGTCGGCAGCCCCGGCAAGCCACTCGCGGACGCCATCGCCGATGTCGAGGACTGGTATGCCGCGCGCGGACTCCCAGCGAAGTTCGCCCTCGCCGGTCCGCAGGGTTTCGACCCGGCCGGTGACCCGTTGGGGGCTCTGCTGCTGGACCGGGGCTACACGATCGGCAGCCTCACCCTGAACATGACGGCCGCCCGGGAGAAGATTGTCGCGGCCGACCCGGGCGGACCCAGCCTGACCGTCAGCCGCGACCTGACGCCGCAGTGGCTGGAGGTCTACCGTCGCACCCGCACGACCGTGCCCGGCGCCACCGAGACCGTCCTGCTGGACAGCCCGCGGGTCATCTTTGCGAGCATCGCACCGGGCGGCGGGCTCTCCCAGCAGCTCGGACTGCGCACCGCCGGTGCAGCCGGCATCACGCCGATCGCCCTGGCCCGCATCGGCATCGGCGCCGGATGGGCCGGGTTGGGCGCGGTCTGGACCGACCCGGCATACCGGGGACGCGGACTGGCCGCGCACCTGACCGCAGGACTCGCTGCGCTGCTGCGCGAGGAAGGGATCTCCCTCATCCACCTCCAGGTGGAGCACGACAACGACACCGCGACCAGGCTCTACCGGCGACTCGGATTCGACGTCCACTCGTCGTACGCCTACCTCACCTCACCGGACACCCGCACCGAAACCCGGTAGCGCCGACCCGCCGGGCACCGACAGGCTGCCCACATGACGTCACGCATCTCGCACACCACCATTGATTCCCGCAACGCCCACGACCAGTCCGTCTGGTGGGCCCAGGTCCTGGGCTACGCCGAGGACCCGCGCGACCCGAACCTGCCCGGGCACGAGGAGTGCATGATCTTCTCGCCGGACGGCCGGCAGCGGCTGCTCTTCATCGAGGTGCCCGAGGGCAGGACGGTCAAGAACCGGATCCACTTCGACCTCTGGCCGACCGACCGCACCATGAACGAGGAGGTCGACCGGCTCCTCGCGGCGGGTGCCACGATCTTCAACGACCTGCGCGACGAGCACGGGCCGGGCACGGGGTGGGCAACTCTCCAGGACCCGGAGGGGAACGAGTTCTGCGTGCTCCGGAGCGAGGCCGAGCGTCCGGACCCGTATGCCCACCTCGTGAACTGAGCCGACCTGAGCCGACCTGAGCCGACCTGAGCCGACCGGGCGCCGACCGCGCGGCGCCACGCAGCTCAGCCGGCGCTGGGGTGGGTGCAGGTCACCTTGTCCTCGGGGATGTAGTGCGTGCTGAAGTTCGACGTCCGCACGGTCTTGCTGGCCTTCTTGAAGACGCGGGTGACGGTCACGTCGAAGCCGGTGCTCGGGGACTGCGTGACGCACCCCGGCCGGTTGTCGACGATCGTCTTGGGCTGGACGACGTTGCGACGCGGGCCCTTGACGGAGTCGATGTCCCAGACCTTGGTCCCGTGGAACGTCACCGTGATCGAGCTGGAGGTCACCGAGGCCTGGATGAGGATCCCGTAGCCGGTGTCGTTGGTCCACTTCTGGTCGACGTCGGGCCAGGAGACCGTGGCCTCACGGCCCTCGGGGTAGCGCGAGATGTAGAAGCTGTGCGGCAGGTACTGGTCGATGCGCACGCCGGAGAAGAAGGCGGCGTTGAACGTCGTGGTGGAGACCTGCGAGACGCCGCCGCCGTAGTCCTTCTTGAGCCGGCCGTCCTCGATGACCGGCGCGGAGGCATACCCCTTGGCAGCAGTGCGTTGGCCGAGGGTGCGGTTCAGGCTGAACTGCTCACCAGGCCCGACGTAGGTGCCGTTGAGGGTGCGCGCCGCGATGGTGATGTTGTTGGTGCGCGGAGGGTTGTACGGGAAGTTCGTCGTGAACGTCGAGACGACCTCCTTGGGCTTGATCTTCTCCGCTTCCGCCGTCGTGAGCTTGGGCTGCACGACAGCAGTGGTGACCGTGGCAGTCCGGGCCGGGTCGGTCAGGGCTGGGACGAAGGCCGCGACCACCGACTTCTCGTCGAGAGTCGCGCCAGCGGCAGCCGGGACCACCACTACCGTGCTGCCCTTGAAGGTGATCTTCGCGTCCCTGGGCTTGGCTTCAAGACCGGCGTCAGAGGCCGCCTTGCGAACTGCTGCAACAAGTTTCGCGTTGTCGACGACGGGCGCCAGCTTGCCCTCGGCGTCAGGCTTCACCGACAGGCTCGGCGCGAACGCAGCAGGAGCGACAGCGAAGGACTTGGCACCGACCTTGACCGTGACGGGGCCAGACACGGCCGGGGTGGCGAACTCGGCCACGGCCCGGTCGACCTCCTCCGCGGACACCGCGGGAGCAACGGTGTCCAGGCGTGGCGCGATGGTCGCCGTGGTGGGCCACCGGTCTGCCACCTCGTCGGAGGTCTTGGCGACCGAGAGCATGGCCCCCGCCCGGGGCTTGACGACGGCGACCTTGCCACCCGGGAACGTCACGCCGCCCTGCACCACCGGGGTGTCCAGGGTCGCCTCGGCCGCCTTCACCGCAGCCTCGAGCCGCGCCCGGTCGATGGTGGTCGCGAGCTGTTCGTCGGAGCCACCTGTGAGCTTGTCCCAGAGGTCGGCCGGGTTGGCGCTGAAGCCGGACAGGTCCGCGATGGTGCCGTCGTAGTCGATGGCCAGCCCGGCGCTCTTGGGGTCGATCTCGAAGGTCTTGTCCCCGGCCTTGAGGGTCACCTTCGCGCCCTCCTTGGCGGCGAGCGCCCGGCGCAGGGTGCTCTCGGCCGAGGCAGGAGACATGCCCCCCACGGGCACACCGGCAACGGTGGAGTTGGCAGGGATGTGCCTGCCGAGGAACCAGGCCATGCCCAGGTAGGCGGCCGCCAGGACCGCCACCGCGATCGTCAACCGCAGCGCAGACGAACCGCTGTCCTTCACGCGTGGGCTCCCATCACTTCAGCGCTTGGTAGCGACTGCGGTAGTACACCAGCGCGTCTGCGGGGTGCTCGTTGCTCGACAGCGAGACTACTTCGCCGATGACGATGCTGTGGTCGCCGGCCGGGTGCACGGCAGTGGTCCGCAGCTCCATCGTGGCCAGGGCGTCGTCGAGCAGCGCCACCCCGGTCGCAGGCCCGCGGCGGTGCGCGATCCGGTCCAGCTGGCCGTGCAGCGGTCGGCCCTGGGTGGACAGCCACTCGGCGACGGGACGCTGTGCCGCTCCCAGCACGCTGACTCCCCACACGCCGGAGTCCAGGATCGCGTCATGGAACCGTGCGTCCACCTCGACGCACACGAGGACCAACATCGGCTCCATCGACACGGAGGTGATGGCGTTCGCGGTCATGGCGTGGTCGTGGCCGCCGCTGAAGGTCGTCAGGACGGTGACCCCCGTGGCGAACCGCCCCATCGCCAGACGGAACTGGTCGGCGTCCACGGCTGCCTCGAGCCCCGCGGGGAGCGTCGTGTCCCCGGAGCCGACGGGTTCCAGCGTGCTCATGGCGCGCCCAGCAGCCCGGTATGCCGCGTCGTCGCGACGCCACCGCCCGGCACCCCGGATGTCGGCTCGGATGTCGGCCCGGATGACGGCTCGGACCGCAGGAGCCGTCCTGTCGCCGGGTCGAGCAGGGCGAAACCCTCGCGGCCGGGGATCCGTGCGGCGATGTCGTTGGACAACGCGTAGGTGTCGCCGGAGTCCGCCACCGTGACCTGGGTGACGTGCTGGCGCAGGGCAGCGGCCTGCACCGGCACGAGGCTCGGGTCGACCACCTCGTGCGTCACCAGGTCGTCCGCGACGACCGACGGCGGGTACTGACCGTCGGGGTCGGGCAGCGACCAGGCGGTCCCGACGGGCGGGTGGTCGCCCAGCCACGTGCGGTCCTCCCGGGCCCACGACGCGGGCGTCAGCACGGCATACACCGGGGGTCGCTCGTCCTCGGGCAGGGTGAGGACGGCCGCGCAGGTCACCCGGTGGGTCTGGACGTGGTCGGGGTGGCCGTAGCCGCCCTGCTCGTCATAGGTGACGACGACGGCCGGGCGGAGCCGTCGCACGACGTCGGCCAGCAGCGTCGCGGCCTCCTCGACGTCGGCGTTGACGAAGGCGGCGGGGTTGCTGGCGCTGGGGGTTCCGGCCATGCCGGAGTCGCGGTAGCGGGACAGCACCCCGCTGGGGGCGTCCTCCCCCAGCACCTCGTGGCTGACGCCGAGCGTGTCCATGGCGGCCCGCAGCTCCTCGAGGCGGTGCGGGCCGAGGGCATCGTCGTGCGCCACGTCCAGGTGCACCAGCTCGGGCGGGATCACCTCACCCTCCTCGCCCAGCGTGCAGGTGAGGACGTGCACCGGGTGGCCGGCCTGCACGTAGTGCGCCATCGTCAGGCCAGCCGTCAGCGTCTCGTCGTCCGGGTGGGCGTGGACGAACAGCAGCGGCTCGGCGTGGTGGGTCACGGCGCTATTTCACACCCACGGTGGCGAGGTCGACGAACCCGCCCAGTGCCTCGTTGGCGCGAAGGCCGGTCACCGAGCTCCCGGCGACGTAGAGCGCCTTGCGCTGCGCCAACGCGACGAAGATCGCGCGCTTGGCCAACGATGCATCGAGCGCACCCCATGCGCTGGCCTGGCTCGCGAGGTCAGGGAGGGCCCCGATCCTGGTGATCTCCCGGTTGACCGCCTCGTCGGTGAACCCGCCGATGTCGCGACCGTTGCCGCTCTTGGTCACGTTGATCCGGCTGTCGAACAGGGGCGGGATCACCGTGGACGCCGACGGCCACGCCGGTGCCCAGTTGGCCCAGAACACGTCCGTCTGGTCTGCACGGCCGGGGGCCGACACCTCGGCGAAGTAGTCCTTCGCGATCGGCTGGAGCTGGACGGCGAACCCTGCGTCCTCCCAGCCGTTGGACAGGGCTGCCATCGCCTTGTCGGCAGTCGGCGTGGACCGGTAGGCGACCCGGACCTTCACCGGCAGGGTCAGGCCCGACTCCTGGAGCGCGGCTCGTGCCCTGGCCGCGTCGCCGGCCGGCCCAGAGCCGATCGGGTCCGCGTCGTTGTGGCCGGGGAGCGACGGGCCGATGAGCGTGTATGCCGCGCTGGCGGCACTCGCGCCGCCGAGCGCGGTGACGTAGCCCTCGCGGTTCGTGGCGAGCGCAAAGGCCTCGCGCGCCTTCGGGTTGCGCATCACGCCCTTGCTCACGTTCGGGGCCAGGTAGTCGACGAACTGGGCCGACGGGTTGACCGACCTGGCCTTGAGGGCGTTGTCGGAGAGGATGTGCTGCTGCATGGCCGGCGGTGCCGAGTCCAGGGTCACCGACCGCTGGTGCGCCTCGTCGTCGTTGATGACCTGTTGCACCGCCGTCTGCGACTCGGTGCCCTCGATGTAGTGGATCGACACCGGCTTGGCCTGCCGGATCGGGTCAGATCCCTTGTCCCAGTTGGGGTTTCGCTCGAAGGTGCCGCCGGCGCTCGGGTCCCACTCCGACCTGAGCTGGTAGGGGCCGTTGGAGAACACGGCATACGTGCCGTCCCCTGCCTTGTCCTGCGCCTGCTTGACCGGCGCGAAGACGGGCAGCGCGACGACCTGGTTGAAGTCGGCCATCGGCGTGCTCAGTCGGAAGGTCACCGTCTGGCCCTCGCACGACACTGCCTTGTCGAAGGCCGCCTGACCCTTGGCGTCCTTGGCGTAGGGGCCGGGATAGGTGGATGACCCGTCGGCCTTCCGCGGGATGTCCAGGTAGGCCAGGGGGTAGGTCAGGCCCTCTGTGGCGAACGGCTGCGCGAACGACCGGGAGACGCCGTAGCGGACGTCCTCGCAGGTGACCGGTGACCCGTCCTGCCAGGCCACGCCACTGCGGAGCGTGAAGGACCACGTCTTGAGCGTGCGGTCCACCGTCCCGGCGGTGGTGGCGAGGTCACCCTCGACGTTCTGCGCGCCGCCGGAGGCACCCGCCGGAAACGCGGTCAGCGTGCGGGCGAACACGCGGCCGGCAAACGCGATGTCCTGCGCCGTCGACAGCCGTTGCGGGTCCCAGGTGGCGACCGGCCCGAGCGACAGGACCGTCAGCTCGCCCGACTCGGCGGCACCGGTCCGATCGTCCGAGGTGATGCCCGTGCAGCCCGACACCGCGAGCGCAGCTGCTGCTGCGCTCGCGGCGAGGAACCGGGTCCTCGGGAGTCGCCGTGCCTGCATCGCTCCCGGCACGCTCAGGTGTTGCGGGCCCGGGCGGCGCTGCGGGCGCGGACGGTCTGGTCGAGCTCGACCTTGCGGATGCGGACGGCCTCGGGCGTCACCTCGACGCACTCGTCCTCGCGGCAGAACTCGAGCGACTGCTCGAGGCTCAGCTTGCGCGGCGGCACGATCTTCTCGAAGTTGTCCGAGGAGGAGGCGCGCACGTTGGTGAGCTTCTTCTCCTTGGTGATGTTGACGTCCATGTCGTCTGCGCGGGAGTTCTCGCCGATGATCATGCCCTCGTAGACCTCGGTGGTCGGGTCGACGAACAACGTCCCGCGCTCCTGCAGGTTGACCATGGCGTAGGCCGTGACGACACCAGTGCGGTCGGAGACGAGCGAGCCACTGGTGCGCGTCGTGATCGGGCCGAACCACGGCTCGTAGTCCTCGAACACGTGGTGCGCGATGCCGGTGCCGCGGGTCTCGGTCAGGAACAGCGTCCGGAAGCCGATCAGCCCACGCGACGGCACCAGGAACTCCATCCGGACCCAGCCGGTGCCGTGGTTGGTCATCTGCTCCATGCGGCCCTTGCGGGTGGCCAGGATCTGGGTGATCGGGCCGAGGAACTCCTCGGGGGTGTCGATCGTGAGGCGCTCGACCGGCTCGTGGGTCTTGCCGTCGACGTCGCGGGTGACCACCTGCGGCTTGCCGACGGTCAGCTCGTAGCCCTCGCGGCGCATCTGCTCGACGAGGATGGCCAGGGCGAGCTCTCCACGGCCCTGGACCTCCCAGGTGTCGGGGCGCTCGGTGTTGAGCACGCGCAGCGAGACGTTGCCCACGAGCTCCTTGTCGAGGCGGTCCTTGACCATGCGGGCGGTGACCTTGGAGCCGCGGACCCGGCCGACCATCGGGCCGGTGTTGGTGCCGATCGTCATGGAGATGGCGGGCTCGTCGACCGTGATGACGGGCAGCGGGATCGGGTTCTCGGCGTCCGCGAGGGTCTCGCCGATCATGATCTCGGGGATGCCCGCGATGGCGATGATGTCGCCGGGGCCGGCCGACTCGGCGGGCTTGCGCTCCAGCGCCTCGGTCATCAGCAGCTCGGTGATCTTGACCCGCTCGACGGTTCCGTCGACCTTGCACCAGGCGACGAACTGACCCTTGCGGATGGTGCCGTTGTGCACGCGCAGCAGGGCGAGGCGGCCGAGGAAGTTGGATGCGTCCAGGTTGGTGACGTGGGCCTGCAGCGGCGCCTCGTCGTCGTAGACCGGCGCAGGGATGGTGGACAGGATCGTCTCGAAGAGGGCCTCGAGGTCCTCGGCGTCCGGCAGGCCGCCGTTCTCCGGGCGGTTCATCGAGGCGCGGCCGTTCTTGGCCGAGGCGTAGACGATGGGGAACTCGATCTGGTGCTCATCGGCGTCGAGGTCCATGAACAGCTCGTAGACCTCGTCGACGACCTCGGCGATGCGGCTGTCGGGGCGGTCCACCTTGTTGATGCACAGTACGACGGGCATCTTGGCGGCGAGCGCCTTGCGCAGCACGAACCGGGTCTGCGGGAGCGGGCCCTCGGACGCGTCGACGAGCAGGACGACGCCGTCGACCATGCTCAGGCCGCGCTCGACCTCGCCACCGAAGTCGGCGTGGCCGGGGGTGTCGATGATGTTGATCGTGGCGCCGTCGGGCAGGCCCGCCTCGGCGGCCGCCTTGCCGGCGTAGTGGATCGCGGTGTTCTTCGCGAGGATCGTGATGCCCTTCTCGCGCTCCAGGTCACCGGAGTCCATCGCCCGCTCGTCGACGTGCTGGTGCTCGCCGAACGCACCGGCCTGCCAGAGCATCTTGTCGACCAGAGTGGTCTTTCCGTGGTCAACGTGGGCAACGATGGCGACATTGCGGATGTCATCGCGGGTCTTCATGGGCATGAGCACCATTGTCTCAGGCTTTTGAGCACGCGCTGACCATGCGAGCCTGCGCGCGTGAGCACCCCCACACGGGCGGGCCCAGGTGAGGTATGCCGCGTGGCCGGCCACGCGGCATACCTCCGCTCAGCGCAGCATCGGCGCGATCAGGTCGACGATGGGCAGGTCTGCGGGCAGCCACGGGATCTCGTGCAGCTCGTCGCGGCGAAGCCAGCGCAGCTGGTCGTGGTCCTCGATCGGCGCCGGCTCGCCGGCGGTCACCCTGGCCAGCCAGACGGTCATCGCGAAGGTGTCCCCGAGGGCCCACCGCCCCCCAGGTAGCGGTCCAGGCACCTTCTCCCCCAGCTCCACCTCGACACCGAGCTCCTCACGCACCTCACGGTGCAGGGCCTGCTCGTGAGTCTCACCCGGGTCGACCTTCCCGCCGGGGAACTCCCAGCCACCCGCGAGCGCCGGTGGTTCCGTGCGTCGGGCCGCGAGCAGGACGGTCGGGTGCGTCAGGTCGTCGACCAGGGCGGCGCCGACGACCTCTCGCAGGACATCGTGTGGTCTTTCGGGCATGTGTCTCACTTTTGTTAATTTCCGCGGCGTGCCGGTGCAGCGACCGCAGTTCTCGCTAGGGTCTGCCGACAACCGCCGAAGGTTTGCGCACGCCTGCTTTCTGCGACTGCACCACCCTGCACCACCAGCACCACCAGCACCACCCTTGGCGCCCGACCGGGTCGACCAAAGATCGCACATCAAGCGAGGTAATACATGAAGCTCACGCGGAAGGCGGCCCCGATCGCCTTGGCGACGACGCTGGCTCTCACGCTGGCGGCCTGTGCCCAGTCCGACCGATCCACCGACAACCCGTCAAGCGGCGGCGGTGACGTGAAGGACACCATCACCTTCGGTGCCGCTGGTGCACCGGAGCTCTTCGACCCCTTCTACGCCACTGACGGTGAGACCTTCCGGGTCACCCGCCAGATGATGGAAGGCCTCGTCGGCATCAAGGCCGGCACGGCCGACATCGAGCCGGAGCTGGCCCTCAGCTGGGAAGCCTCGGCCGACGGCAAGGAGTGGACCTTCAAGCTCCGCGACGGCGTCAAGTTCTGGGACGGCGAGGCGTTCAACGCCGCAGCCGTCTGCTACAACTTCGAGCGCATGTTCGACCAGAACGAGACCGCCGCTGGTGGCCCCGCTGGTTACTGGGCAGACGTGATGGGGTCGTTCAAGTCGGACGCCGCCAACGCGCTGTACCAGGGCTGCACGGCCAAGGACGACATGACCGCGGTCATCAAGATCAGCCGCCCCACGTCGAAGTTCCCGACCGCTCTGTCGCTGGACTCGTTCTCGATGCAGTCGCCCAAGGCACTCAAGGCTGGCGACGCCAACAACGTCACCAAGCAGGGCGAGGGCTTCGGTTACCCGGCCTACTCGAAGAACCCGGTCGGCACCGGCCCCTACAAGCTCGAGAAGTACGACGAGGCCAACAAGACGGTCACGCTCGTGCGCAACGACGCCTACTGGGGCGAGAAGGCCAAGACGGCCAAGCTCGTCTTCAAGATCATCCCTGACGAGAGCACCCGTCGCCAGGAGCTCGAGGCCGGCAGCATCGACGGCTACGACCTCCCGAACCCGGCCGACTGGAAGGGCCTGAAGGACTCGGGCAACGACGTCCTCGTGCGTCCCGCGTTCAACATCCTCTACATGGGCCTCAACCCGGCCAAGAACCCGAAGCTGAAGGACCTCAAGGTCCGTCAGGCTCTCTACTACGCCCTCAACCGGGACCAGCTGGTCAAGACCCAGCTGCCCGAGGGCGCAACGGTCGCGACCCAGTTCGTGCCGGACACCATCGCTGGCTACAACAAGGACCTCAAGCCGTACGCCTACGACCCGGCCAAGGCCAAGTCGCTGCTTGCGGAGGCCGGCGCCACGGGCATGACCCTGACGTTCGCCTACCCGTCCGAGGTGTCCCGTCCGTACATGCCGGACCCGCAGAAGATCTACGAGGCGCTCCGCAGTGACCTCGAGGCGGTCGGCATCAAGGTCAACGTGGTCACCAAGCCGTGGAACGGTGGCTACCTCGACACCGTCGACACCGGTGGTTTCGACGCGTGGTTGCTCGGCTGGACCGGTGACTACAACTCGCCCGACAACTTCATCGGCACCTTCTTCGGTGGCCTCAAGACCAACGACTTCCACACCAGTGCGACGTCGTACGGTGCGAAGCTCTCAGCTGACCTCGCGGCCGCTGACGCGATCGTGGACGAGGGCCAGCGCAAGGCTGCGTACGAGAAGCTCAACCAGGAGATCATGGAGCAGGACCTGCCGGGTCTGGCGATCAGCCACTCCCCGCCGGCCCTGGTCGTGAGCAAGAAGCTCAAGGGTCTCGTGGCCAGCCCGCTGACTGCCGAGACGTTCTCCTCGGTGACGGTGAGCAAGTGATCTGAGGCTGACCTCGGACAGCACTTCCTAAGACTGTGGCCGTCCCAGCAGAATCGCTGGGACGGCCACAGTCGTGTATGAAGGTCCGTCGAACCCGAACGACCGCCGTGCATGATCGACTGTCAGTGACGACAGTCGCCAGTGAAGGAGATTGAGCCCCCGTGCTGAGATTCATCCTGCGAAGGCTGCTGCAGATGGTGGGGGTGGTGTTCGTCCTGTCGCTGCTTGTCTTCCTGTGGCTGCGGTCACTCCCCGGCGGCACCGTGTCCGCCATCCTCGGCGAGAAGGCCACCCCTGCGCGGCGAGCCGCCCTCGAGAAGGCGCTGGGCCTCGACCAGCCCCTCTACGTGCAGTACTGGGAGTTCGCCAAGCGTGCGGCGACAGGCCAGTTCGGCTCGAGCACCGGCGTCCAGCCGGGCGTCGACGCCATGCAGGTCTTCATCCAGCGCTTCCCCGCGACGCTGGAGCTGAGCTTCTTCGCACTCCTGTTTGCGATCGCGCTCGGCATCCCGCTGGGCTACATGGCCGCCCGGCGGCGCGCGTCGTGGTTCGACAACCTCTCGGTGGTCGGCTCCCTCATCGGGGTGGCCGTGCCCGTCTTCTTCCTGGCCTTCCTGCTCAAGTACTTCTTCGCCATCAACCTGCACTGGCTGCCGGTGTCCGGACGCCAGGACTCGAGCATCGACGCCACCCGCGTCACGGACTTCTTCGTGCTCGACGGCATCCTGACCCGCGAGTGGGATGCGGCCTGGGATGCGCTCAAGCACCTGCTGCTCCCGAGCCTGGCCCTGGCCACGATCCCGTTCGCGGTGATCTTCCGCATCACCAGGGCCTCGGTCCTGGACGTGATGGACGAGGACTACGTGCGCACGGCCGAGTCCAAAGGCCTGACCAACAAGGTGATCCGCGGCCGACACATCCTGCGCAACGCCCTCCTCCCGGTGGTCACGACGATCGGCCTCCAGACCGGTGGCCTGCTCGTCGGCGCCGTGCTGACCGAGCGGGTGTTCTCGTGGGGCGGCATCGGCGAAGCCGTGGCCGTCGCGTTCACACGCCGTGACTATGCGGTGCTCCAGGTGTGCATCCTCATGGCGGCGATCACCTTCGTGATCGTCAACCTTCTCGTCGACATCGCGTATGCCGTGATCGACCCCCGAGTGCGGACGAGGTGACCCCGGTGCCCAACCCCTTGAACCCCAACGCCAAGAAGCAGCGAATCGACGACCTGGCTGCCCAGGCAGGTGGCGGCGCGGCTGTGCTCACCGTCGATGACGCCGGCCACATCGAGGAGAGCACCGGTGTCTCGCTCATCGCGAGCGCCTGGCGGCGGCTGCGGCGCAACCCGGTCTTCCTGCTCGGCGCCGGCATCACGCTCCTGTTCATCCTGCTGGCCATCTTCGCCCCGCTCATCGCCCCGCACGACCCCAGCAAGGGACTGCTGCTCGACCAGGTGCGTCCGCAGTCCAACCCGGTTCCGGGAGCGCAGCCCGGCTACCCCCTCGGAGCGGACACCTCCGGCCGGGACGTGCTGTCCCGGCTCATCGTGGGCAGCCGCCAGACCCTCATCGTCGGCGTCTTCGCCACCCTGTTCGGCCTCGCCGGCGGGCTGTCGCTCGGCATCCTCGCCGGTGCCTTCAGCGGCTGGGTGGACTCCCTGGTGATGCGCATCGTCGACGTGATGCTCTCGATCCCGTCGCTGCTGCTGGCCGTCTCCATCGCCGCCCTGGCGTCGCGGCCCAGCCAGTGGACCGTCATCATCGCCATCGCCACCGTGCAGGTGCCGATCTTCGCCCGGTTGCTGCGCGGCTCCATGCTGGCGCAGCGGTCCAGCGACCACGTCCTGGCAGCCAGGGCCCTGGGCGTCAAGAAGTCAGCCATCGTGTTCCGGCACATGCTGCCGAACTCGCTCGGCCCGGTCATCGTGCAGGCCACCCTGGTCATCGCCGGCGCCATCATCGATGCAGCGGCGCTGTCCTTCCTCGGCCTGGGCAACCCCGACGACCGCAAGCCGGAGTGGGGACAGATGCTGGGCAAGGCGCAGAACAACATCTTCGACAACCCTGCTCTCGCGGTCTGGCCGGCCCTGTGCATCATCACCGTGGCGCTCGGCTTCACCCTGATGGGTGAGTCGCTGCGCGAGGCCCTCGACCCCAAGAGCAGGAGATAGGGCGACATGACCGAGACCATCGAGAACGTCCAGACCCGCGGTCACAGCGAGGAACCCCTCCTGTCCGTGCGCGACCTGACGGTCACCTTCACCCGACAGGGTGAGGAGCCGTTCGTGGCCGTCGACGGAGTCAGCTTCGACGTCCGTCCGGGCCAGACCGTGGGCCTGGTCGGCGAGTCCGGCTGCGGCAAGTCGGTGACCTCGCTCGCCATCATGGGGCTGCTTCCCGATCGCGGTGTCCGCGTCGAGGGCGAGGTCCTCTACGGCGGCGCCAACCTGCTCACCCAGACCAAGGAGCAGATGCGGGACCGGCGTGGCCGCGACCTGGGCATGATCTTCCAGGACCCGCTGTCCTCGCTGAACCCAGTCGTGCCGATCGGCCTGCAGGTGACCGAGGTCCTCGAGCGCCACAAGGGGTTGTCGCGCAAGGCGGCCACGCCACTGGCTCGCGAGATGCTGGAGAAGGTCGGCATCCCCGACCCGACCCGCCGCCTCAAGGACTACCCCCACCAGCTGTCCGGAGGCATGCGCCAGCGTGCCCTGATCGCCATGGCGCTGGCTTGCGCACCTCGCCTGCTCATCGCCGACGAGCCGACGACCGCCCTCGACGTGACGATCCAGGCGCAGATCCTGGCGCTGCTCAAGGAGCTCGTCGAGGACACCGGCACCGCGCTCGTCATGATCACCCACGACCTCGGTGTCGTCGCCGGGCTCGTGGACCGGGTCAACGTGCTCTATGCCGGTCGCATCGTCGAGCGCGGCGACCGCCACCCGCTCTTCGCCGAACCCCGCCATCCGTACACGCACGGACTGCTCGCCTCGATCCCCCGCCTGGACGGGGCACGGGGAGAGCGCCTCACCCCCATCCCGGGTTCGGTGTCCGACAACCTGCCGTGGGCCAACGCGTGTGCGTTCGCCCCCCGGTGCTCGCAACCGATCGACGTCTGCGTGACCCGGACGCCCGAGTTCGTGGAGGACGGCTCACGTGCCCTCCGCTGCCACAACCCCGTGGAGGTGACCCGATGACCGTCAGCGACGAGATCCTGGTGGACGTCAAGGGAGTGAAGGTCCACTTCCCCATCCGCAAGGGCGTGATCTTCGACAAGACCGTCGGACACGTCTACGCCGTCGACGGCGTCGACATGCAGATCCGCAAGGGCGAGACCTACGGCCTGGTCGGCGAGTCCGGCTGCGGCAAGTCCACCCTGGGTCGCGCGATCCTCAACCTCGAGCCACCCACCGCAGGATCCGTGGAGTTCGACGGGGTCGACATCGCCTCGCTCAAGGGCGAGGAGCTGCGGCACAAGCGCCAGGACATCCAGATGGTGTTCCAGGACCCGATGGGCAGCCTGGACCCCCGGCAGACCGTCGAGTCCTTGCTGCTCGAGGGCATGAAGGCGCATGGGCTCACGAAGGACGCCAAGCAGGCGGCCACCCGGTTGCGCGACCTGCTCAAGGCCGTCGGACTCCCGGTGGCCGCGCTGAAGAAGTACCCGCACGAGTTCTCCGGTGGCCAGCGACAGCGCATCGGCATCGCCCGGGCCCTGTCTGTCAACCCCAAGCTCATCGTCGCCGACGAACCGGTCTCGGCCCTCGACGTGTCGGTCCAGGCGCAGGTCATCAACCTGCTCGAGGAGCTGCAGAACGAGTTCGGGCTGACCTACCTCGTGGTGGCGCACGACCTCGCCGTGGTGCGGCACATCAGCGACCGGATCGGGGTCATGTACCTCGGCGCCCTCGTCGAGGAGTCGGACGCAGAGGACCTCTACACCAAGCCGCTGCACCCCTACACCCGCGCACTGATGTCGGCGGTGCCGGTGCCCGACCCGATCATCGAGGACCGCCGCGAACGCATCCTGCTGACCGGCGACCTGCCCTCACCCGCCAACCCGCCCAAGGGCTGCCGCTTCCACACCCGCTGCCCCTGGAAGCAGGAGACGAAGTGCGACACCGAGCGCCCCGAGCTGCGGGTCCTCACCGTCGACGGTGTCCCGGCCAGCCACCGGGTGGCCTGCCACTTCGCCGAGCAGATCGCCTCAGGCGAGCTGAAGATGCACGCGGTCAAGGCCCAGCTCACCAGCCAGAGCGACCGCGGTGGCGACACCGACTTCATGGGCCCGGCCACCGTGACAGAGGCCATGAGTCACCCGACGCAGGGTAACTCGGGCGGCGGCTTCTGACGCCTGCTGCACCACAAGGACTCGGTATGCCGCGTGCGCAGCTGCGCACGCGGCATACCTGTGTGGCGTCGTGGGTGGTGAGGTGAGGTTGGGCTTCGGTGACATCGCCGGACTTCCTTGCCAGAGTGGGACGCATGAGCCGACTGCTGACCGACGAGGAGATCGAGCGCCAGCTGGGCGACCTGCCCGGGTGGACGCGCGACGGTGACGAGATCTCGGCGAGCTACGAGGCTCCCGACTTCCCCACCGCGATCCGGCTGGTGGACGAGGTCGCCATCGAGGCCGAGGACATGGGGCACCACCCGGACATCGACATCCGTTGGCGGACAGTGAAGTTCGTGCTGTCCACCCACTCCGAGGGTGGGCTGACCCAGCTGGACGTCGAGCTGGCCCACCGGGTGGCGCAGGCCTCGACACGGTTCGGGGCGACCACCGGTGGCTGAGGTGCGCCCGGCCGAGGTGGAGCCGCACGAAGGTGAGGTCCATGGGCAAGGCATCGGCGCGAGGCTCAACTGGCTGCGGGCCGGTGTCCTCGGAGCCAACGACGGCATCGTCTCCACGGCTGGGATCGTCATCGGGGTCGCGGCCGCGACCGTCGAACGCTCCACCATCGCCACTGCAGGCATCGCCGGTCTCGCCGCCGGCGCGATGAGCATGGCCGCGGGTGAGTACGTCTCGGTCAGCACGCAGCGCGACACCGAGCAGGCGCTGCTGGACAAGGAGCGAGGCGAGCTGCGGGACATGCCCGAGGCCGAGCTCGACGAGTTGACCCAGATCTACCAGGACAAGGGACTCACCGCCGACCTCGCCGCAGAGGTGGCCCGCCAGCTCACCGCCCACGACGCCCTGGGCGCGCACGCCGAGGCCGAGCTGGGCATCGACCCCGACCAGCTGACCAACCCGTGGCACGCGGCGTGGGCCTCGATGTCGGCCTTCACCCTCGGGGCGCTGCTGCCCCTGCTGGCGATCCTGCTGCCCCCGGCCAGCGCGCGCATCTGGGTCACTGCTGCGTCCGTGGTCATGGCCTTGGCGTTCACGGGGTGGGGCAGCGCTCGGCTCGGCAAGGCTCCGGTGCGACCCGCGGTGCTTCGCAACGTGGCAGGCGGGGTGCTGGCGATGCTGGTGACGTACGGCATCGGCGCGCTGGTGGGCACCCAGGTCTGACCGCACCGGAACTTGGGTGGTGGCCGGGACGTTGCCACGACTCATGCCCCTCCCCAAGGACCGGTGATCCACCCAGCCATGTCCGGCTATTGGCTCGACATTGCCCTCGTCGGAGCACTCGTGCTCCTCAACGCCGTCTTCGCGGGAAGCGAGATGGCCTTGGTCTCCCTCCGCGAAGGGCAGCTGCGCCAGCTCGATCGTGCCGGCGGCGCGCGCGGCCAGCGGCTGGTGCGGCTCGCCCGCGACCCCAACCGCTTCCTCGCGACGATCCAGATCGGCATCACGCTTGCGGGGTTCCTCGCGTCCGCGACCGCAGCCGTGTCGCTGGCCGAACCTCTCGTGCCACGACTGGCGTTCCTCGGGTCCGCAGCCGAGCCGGTGGTCGTTGCCGCAGTGACCCTCGTGCTGGCCTTCTTCACCCTCGTGCTCGGTGAGCTCGCACCAAAGCGGCTCGCGATGCAGCTGGCGCTGCCCTGGGCGCTGGCCGTCGCGCGGCCTCTCGACCTCCTCTCGACCCTCTCCCGGCCGGCCGTGGCGGTGCTGAGCGCGTCCACCGACCTGGTCGTGCGGCTGCTCGGCGGACGGTCCGAGACGACCCCGGAGGACATCTCGGCCGAGGAGCTGCGCGACCTCGTCACCAGCAACCCCGGTCTGGACGCCGAGCAGCGGGACATCATCAGCGGTGCCCTCGACCTGCACGAGCGCCTGGTACGCCACGTCCTCGTGCCACGAGGGTCGGTGTTCTCGCTGCCCAGCGACCTGCCCGTCGCGCAGGCGCGAGCGGCGATGGCCTCAGCCGGCCACTCCCGGGTGCCCGTCACCGTGGGGCACCACCTCGACCGCGTCCTCGGGGTCGTGCACTGGGGGACGGTGGTCGACGGTGACGACGAGCTGGTCGGCACCCGGGTCCAGCCCGCCCTCATGCTGCCCGACACGGTGCGGTTGTCCGAGGCCTTGCGACGGTTCCGTGAGGAGCGCCAACAGATGGCCATCGTCGTCGACGAGCACGGCTCGGTCGACGGGATCGTGACGCTGGAGGACCTACTCGAGGAGATCGTGGGCGAGATCTGGGACGAGACCGACCCCGACCTTGCCGCGGCGAAGCGGACGGCCGACGGCACCCTGACCCTTCCGGGCACCTTCCCCGTCCACGACCTCACCGACCTCGACGTCGACCTAGGCCTGTCCGCCTCCGCCGACTACTCGACGGTCGCGGGCCTGGTGCTCAAGGTGCTCGGTCGGGTGCCAGAGCGGCCCGGCGACGTCGTGGAGGTGGGCAGCTGGACGATCGAGGTCGCGGCCGTCGCGCGCCACGCGGTGACCGAGGTGCACGTTCGGCCGTCAACCACGGGGTGAGCACGCGGCATACCTCGGCAGTCACACGTGGTGCTTGCCCGTCGCGACCGCACCGATGACCGCATCGGCGACCGCGGCGACCTTGGCCTGGGCCGGCGCGTGCGTCGCGCCGAGGGCGCTGCCCGCA
The DNA here is from genome assembly GCF_006438965.1 of Pedococcus bigeumensis. Lineage (GTDB taxonomy): Bacteria > Actinomycetota > Actinomycetes > Actinomycetales > Dermatophilaceae > Pedococcus > Pedococcus bigeumensis_A. Next base: position 10,082 of record NZ_RCZM01000004.1, on the reverse strand, counting down.
CCGGTGACGGGGATGGACAGGGCGGCCAGGACAAGGGCGGCGGCGGCGAGCCGGTGGCCGCGCTGACCTCGCGACGGGGCGCCCGGAGCGGCGAACGAGGCGGACAAGGGGCGGAGGGCGGCGGCGGTGGTGGTCATGACTCCACCGTGGCGGTGGGCGCTCAACCGTCGGCATGCCGCCGCTGTGGGGATGCTGTGGACGTGAACCTCAGGGGTCGGGTGTGCCTCTTCGGAGCTCCTCGAAGGTGGGCCCGGGTCGGGAGATGGCGTCGAGCAGGCCCGCGAGCGGCTTCGGGAGGGCATCCAGGTCGAGGGCCTGCGCCATCGCGGCCGCCATCAGCTCCTTGCGACCCGACGCGGCGCCGGCGAACCGGTGGACCTGTTCGTGGAAGGTCCCCGACACCCAGGCCGGTTGCTGGGTGAGCATCGAGAACCGCTGGGTCAGGCCGAGCCCCTCCAGCACGTCGCGGATCCCCTGCTCGCCCAGGTCTCGCATCAGCTCGTCCTCGAGGTCGCGCTCGCAGACCTGGAAGCCCCACCACCGCAGCTCGTCGGCCGACTCGACGGCGCACCCGACTCGGCGCAGGGCGCGGACGAAGTAGGGCGCTTCAGGCGCGTCGCACATGCCCAGCACGCGGGGGCTGGCATCGGCCTCGGCCGACGCGAGCAGGTGGCGGCGGATGTTCGTGGCGCCATGCATGTCGACCAGGTGGACTCCCTGCGCAGCCAGGCTGACTCCGGCGCGGGTAGCCACCACGCGCAGCGCCGCGACGTCGCTGGCTCCCTCGAGCAGGACCCACACGCGACAACCCGGGGGCACCGAGACGGTCATGGCCCCAATCTGCCAGAACCCGCCGCGAGGCCGGCCGCCTTTTCCTGCCTACCGTTCGCAGGCGAGCCCGTCGTGGTCGCGGTCCTGGTACCAGTCGTACTCGGGATCTGCGCCGCGTCGGTAGGGGCCGTAGCCGGCGGCGTTGGCCTCGCGGCAGGTACCGAACCGGGGGTCGGTGCCGCTCGAGGTGGAGGGCTTGGGGGTCGTGGGCGCTGGCTGGGTGGGGGTCGTGGCGGCCTGCTCGCGACCCCCACCGAGGGCGATCACGCCGGCTTTGGGAAGTGCCTGACCCGGGCATGCGGTGAGCACCCGCACCATCGCGTCCCGCTCGGCGGCAGTGACCGACAGCCCGTAGCGGTGCTTCACGGCGATCTGCCTGGCGACGTAGGCACAGCGACCCGCCTTGCGCGGCGGCAGCCAGGTGGCTGCGTCTCCGTCGCCCTTGCGCAGGTTGGTGGGCCCGTCGACCGCCAGCAGGTTGAGCGGGTCGTTGGCGAACGCGGTCCGCTGGGTCTGCGACATCCGCTGGGCGCCCTTCTGCCACGCGTCGGAGAGGGCCACGACGTGGTCGATCTGGACGGCGTTCGACGTGGCCGGCCCGCGGACGAAGCTGATCCTGGTGCCCGTGTAGGGGTCGTCGAGGGTCCCCTTGAGGACGAGGCAGCCGTGCGTGCCTGACTTGAGGGTGTAGCGGGTCAGGTCGCGCCGCAGGATGTCGTTGCGGGTGTCGCAGCCGTTGCGGTCGACGTCGGCCCAGGCCTGGCCGAAGAGGGCGCGGTCGTAGCCCGTCTTGGGCGCACGACCCTTGATGGTGAGCGTCGCCAAGGTGGTGACTGCGGTGCCGGGGCGGATCGGCGGGGTGGGGTTGGGCGTGGGCGCCGGTTGCCTCGTGGTGGCGGTCGCGCCGGGGCTTGGCACCAGAGTGGTCGACGGGCCGGAGGTTGCCGAGTGCGAGGGGGACTCCGGGGCTTTCGCGCCGGCGGTGGACGTCGCGGTGGAGGTCGTGGGTGACGCGTGGTCGACAGGGTCGGCGTTCGCCGGGACGCAGCCCGCCACGGTCATGACCACCAGCAAGGACCCGGCGACAGCGGGCCAGTGGAGGTCGGGACAGCGGATCATGAGGCGGGACAGGCACTTTCACTCGGCGACGCGGCCACGCTAGGGCGGCATCGGCTCGGTGTTCACCGAACCGGACAACCCCGCCCAAACAGACGACCCCGGGCTCGCCCGTCCCGCGCAGGCGGCTCTCCCGGCGTGTTGAGCGCCTCGGATGCGCCTGCTACTTGAGCAGGCTGACCCCGCGCGAGATGACCAGGACCGACAGCATCAGCGCTGAGATGGACTCGAGCGCCATCAGCATCTTGGCGCGCGGCGAGAGTGGCATGGTGTCGGTCGGGCTGAAGGCCGACGAGTTCGTCACCGAGACGTAGAGGTAGTCGACGAACCCCGGCACCCACCCCGACTTGGCCGCTGAGCGGGCGGCCACCTCGAAGATCGCGTCGTGATCCTCGTCCTGGGGGAAGCGGAAGTCGGCGACCGGGAGGCCGGGGCGTGCGGTCTGCGTGCGCTTGACCGGACCACCGCGGTCGAGCTCCCAGAAGGCGAGGGCGAACACCAGGACGTTGGTCAGCCACACCTGGCCGGCGGCGAGCAGCAGGCCAGGTCCGTCCTCGGCGCCACCGCTCACCAGGGCTCGGACGAGCAGGACCAAGGAGGCTGCGTTCGCCACGGCGATCAGCAGCACCAGCGAGATCGACACCCTCCGCAGCCAGCGGTTGTCCCGAGTCATCCGGCGGGGGTTGGCCGCCACCAGAGGGATGAACAGGACCGCCTCGAGAAAGGGCACGGCAAGGCGTGGGCCGAGCACCAGTCCCGCAGGCAAAGCTGCGTAGAGGCTGATGGCTACGAGGACTGCCAGCGCCGCCGGGAGACGGACCTCCCCGGGGTGCTGCTTGCGGTGGATCTGTGTGCTCACCTGCTTGGTCTACTGCCCAAACCCGCCGAGCACCGGCTGCCACACCGAAAGCATCCGGGCGAGATGTCGACCCGCGACGCTGCTGACCAGCGATGATGGCCGCCCATCGGCCGACCGGGGGACGTCTGAGGTGCCTGCCTACGGCGAGGCGCCCACGCCTTCCCCCGATCCCCTCCGGCGTGGGGCGCCTCTACCCACCGCCAAGGATGCCCCCCTCCCGACCAGCCGGCAATGACCACTACTAGGCATGTACGCCATCCAGAAGTAGTGGGACGATTCGTGCCACGTGCGTCCCCTCCCCATCCCCCTGGTCGAGGGGGCGCACTACGAGGTCGCGCGACGTTCAGTGCTCCTCAGCACTCGGCGTCTCGAAGCGCCTGGCCTTGGCTGTCAGCGCATTGACACGACTGACCAGCTCGCGCCCCCGAAACGGCTTGACCATGTAGTCGTCGGCGCCCACCGTGAATGCCTGGTCGATGTCGGCCTCCTGGGCTTTGGACGTGAGCATCAACACCGCGATGGTCTTCCCCCGAGGGTCCGCACGCATGGCCCGGCAGACCTCGAGGCCGGTCAGCCCGGGCATCATCCAGTCCAGGACCACCAGATCCGGTTGCTGTGTCAGCGCGGCGGCCAGTCCTGACTCGCCGTTGTTCTCGGCCACTACGCCGTAGCCGGCGCGACTCAGGAGGCTGACGACAAGCTCTTGGATATCCAGATCGTCCTCGACAACGAGAACCTTCATCGTCGCCCTCTCCCGAGCTGCTCGTCTCACGCCGGCCGGCCAAGTCTGGCCGGCTGTCGTTCCATCAGCGTACGCGCGAGACTGCCGCTCGTGGCGGAGGCAGGCACGCCCCGATCAACAAGCTGGGCGTGGCCGGTTGCCGATTCGATCTTCGTCGGGCAGTCTCACCTGCGTGGACCGCCCCGAATTCGTGCGACTCAGGGCCGGGCTGACGACCAACCTGCCGCCGGCGTCCGGCGCACTCATCGACGCTGCTGCGTCCAGGCTCCGTCAACGACTGGTGTCGAGCGTCATGTTCGCCCAGGTCGAGGTGGAGGTCACGGAGGACCCCGAGCGGCTGCTGATCGCCTTGGTCCGCTACCGTCCCGGCACCCCCGAGCGTCAGGTGTCCAGCTTCCTCGAGGCGGTGTGGATCTCGGAGCTGCGTCTCCCCGGTCTGGATGTGTTCAACTTCCTCGCCGAGGACGGTCACGTCGAGCTCGAGTCCGTCACCGGAGACCAGTCGTCCGGCTACTTCATCAGCCTGCACTTGGTCGCGACTGAAGGCAGCGCCGAAGATTTCGAGAACAGTGCCGCAGACTACGAGACCCCACCTCCCGTCACGACCGATGCCCCGCCCACCAAGAAGCGGTGGCTTCGCCGCTAGGCGTGTGTCAGACGTTGAAGCGGAACGTTGACGCGCTCTTCGAAGCATTGCGGTCCTTCGGCGTACATGGGCTCTGACCTGCACAAACAGTGCCGATCGGCCTCGAGTCCACTGTGGACGATCCCGGTTGATTCCGGTGCTGGTGAGGGCAGATTGAGGGCAGAGCGTTCCTCCGCCCCGACCTGTCTTGAAAGGCACAACCCGGCTCGACTCACTTGTTGTCAACGACGGCTGAAATCGGACCCTTTCGCGACGGGGTGGTTTCCAGCGACGGTCGCAACACTTCCGACATTCTTGGAGGTCGTGTTGACATCTATGCGTCGTGTGAAGAAGGGGCCGGGGCGGCGCCCACAGTCGGCCAAGCGGCAGCCGTTCATGGAACTCCGGGCGCGCGGGTGGAGCATCCGGGCGGCGGCTCGGGAGGTTGGCGCTTCGCGCACTGCGGGCAACAACTGGGCGCGTGGCTACAAGACGTACCGCAACGGTGTTCTCGTTGGGTTCGTGCCCGCGCTGGACCGGCTCGCTGTTCGCGAGGTCAGTGCGCGTTTCTTGTCCGAGGATGAGCGGATCGAGATCGCCGACCTGCGACGTGCAGGGCTGAGCATCCGTCAGATCGCGCACCGGCTCGGTCGGGCGCCCTCGACGATCTCGCGCGAGCTGCGCCGCAACGCGACCGGCCGCGGTGGTTACCGGCCGTTCGAGGCTCACCGTAGGGCGACCGCCCGGCGTGCCCGCCATCACCGGCGCCGCCTGGAGACCAACCAGGGGTCAAGTCCGCTGAGGTGGTGTACGAGGTTTGATCCCTCGTCGTTGTTGTTCAGGCCGTGATGGCCTGCAGGGTCAGTTGGTCGGTCACCTCCTGCTCGCTGGGGTGGGTGACGGCTTGCGACCGGGCGAGGACGTCGAGTCCGAGGTAGCGGCGGCCTTCGGCCCATTCGTCGTGTTGTTCGGCCAGGACGGCGCCGACCAGGCGGATGATCGCGTTGCGGTCGGGGAAGATGCCAACGACGTCGGTGCGGCGACGAATCTCTCGATTGAGCCGCTCGTTCGGGTTGTTGGACCAGATCTGGCGCCAGATCTCCTTGGGAAACGCGGTGAACGCCAGGATGTCGGCGCGGGCCGCCTGGAGGTGCTCGGCGACCGCGGGAAGCTTGCCGCTCAGGGCGTCGACGACGCGGTCGAACTGGGCGTGCACCGCGTCGGTGTCGGGCTGGTCGTAGATCGAGTGCAGCAGCGCCTTGACCCATCCCCAGGAGCTCTTCGGGGTGGTCGACATCAGGTTCGCCGCGTAGTGAGTCCTGCACCGTTGCCACCCAGCTCCTGGCAGCGTCGCCGTGATCGCCGCGACGAGCCCTGCGTGGGCGTCGGAGGTGACCAGCTTGACCCCACCCAGGCCGCGGGCGACCAGGTCGCGGAAGAAGCCCAGCCAGCCGGCTCCGTCCTCGGCCGTGGTGACGTGCAGGCCCAGGATCTCGCGGTGCCCGTCGGCGTTGACGCCGGTGGCCACCAGGGCGTGCACCCCGACGACGCGGCCGCCTTCGCGGACCTTGAGCACCAACGCGTCGGCCGCCAGGAAGGTGAACGATCCGGCGTCCTCCAGCCGACGGGTGCGGAACTGCTCGACGTGGCCGTCGAGGTCCTTGGCCATCTCCGACACCTGCGACTTGGACAGCGTCGTGATTCCCAACGACTGGACCAGCTTGTCCATCCGCCGGGTGGAGACCCCGAGCAGGTAGCAGGTCGCCACCACCGATGTCAGGGCCCGTTCGGCACGCTTGCGCCGCTCCAGCAGCCACTCCGGGAAGTACGTTCCGGTCCGCAGTTTCGGCACGGCCAGGTCCAGGGTGCCGGTCCGGGTATCGAACTCCCGAGCCCGGTACCCGTTGCGCCGGTTGGTCCGCTCCGGGCTGACCTGCCCGTACGCGGCGCCGCACACGGCGTCGGCCTCGGCCGACATCAGCGTGTTCACGAACGTGGTCAACAGCTCACGCAACAGGTCCGGCGACGCCTGGGCGAGCTGCTCTTCGAGGAGCCGGGATGGGTCGATACTTGGCGGGACGGTCATCGTGGTGTCCTTCTTCGAGTCGGTTGTGAGAGATCACTCGAAGGATCACCCGATGACCGTCACCTACTTCCGCAGCGACACGCCACCGGGATCCGTACACCACTCTCGCGGACGCCACTCAACCAGGAGCTGCGAGATGTCGTGGCCCACCTGCTGGCGCAGCGGTGGAGCCCGCAGCAGATCAGCCGGTACCTGAGGGGCCGATTTCCACACGACTCGTCGATGCGGTTGTGCCACGAGAGCATCTATCAGGCCGTCTACCAGCCCGGATCAGTGCTGTTCCGCCCATCACGGTTGGCCCCGCATCACCGTTCGCCCCTGCGCACCGGCCGCGATCACCGGCGTGCGCATCAACGGGTCGAGCGGCGTCGCCCGAGGTTCGAGCAGCCAATGCTCACGATCCATCAGCGCCCGTTCCTGCCCGAGGACCGTTCCGAGGCCGGGCACTGGGAGGGCGACCTCATCATTGGCAAGGACCAGCGCTCGGCGATCGGCACGCTCGTGGAGCGAAAGACGCGCCTCGTCCGGTTGCTGCATCTGCCCCAGCGCGACGGCGACAGCCTCCACGATGCGTTGAAGCACCGAATGGGTGATCTGCCGGCTCACCTACTGCAGTCGATCACCTGGGACCAGGGCACGGAGATGGCCCGTCACCTCACCATCGCCAAATCTCTCGGTGCGCCGGTCTACTTCTGCGACAGCCACTCGCCCTGGCAGCGGGGCTCCAACGAGAACACGAACGGGCTGCTGCGCGACTATTTCCCGAAGGGAACCGACCTGAGCACGCACTCCCCGAACCATCTGCTGGCCGTCGAGAACGAGCTCAACCATCGGCCCAGACTCGTCCTGAACAACTGCGCACCGGCTGACCTTTTCGCTCCGCTGCTAGCCTCCCAGGGCCAGTCCATGTTGCGACGTTGACTAGAACCCACCCCGTCGATAAGTGATCAGTCTTCACCCGTCGCTGACACTTGTGACGGCTGATACGCCGAAGGTGCTGCATACCGCCCAGAAAGGGCGCGTCCGCGGAGCCGCTGATTCGGCTCAGATTGGCTGCGCCGCCTGCCGTGCGGCTCTTCCCTTTACCGGCCGTTTGAGGGCTCGCACCAGTGTTAGGTTGCGAGGTAACTCTTAGGGAGCACAGATGTCCGACGTCGTCCCAGCGGGAACCATCGGCCCCATGTCCACACCCGGTGCCATCGACTGGGGCTTGGGCGAGTACGAGCGGTCGGCCTCAGCGCTTGTGCCGGCCGCGAAGGCCTTGGTCGCAGCGGCCCATCTCGTACCGGGAGAGCGCGTCCTCGACCTAGGCTGTGGGACTGGAACCGTGGCGCTGATGGCGGCCCGCGCTGGCGCGGTCACGCTAGCGGTGGACCCGGCGGCCCGCCTCCTTCAGGTCGCCCGCACTCAAGCTGCGGACGAGCGGCTGGACATCGAGTTCCTTTCCGGGGAGGCCGCGTCGCTGCCGTTACCCGAAGGTGCCGTCAACGCCGTGCTGTCGAACTTCGGTGTGATCTTCTGTCCCGATCCCGTTGCCGCGGCCAAGGAGATGGTCCGGGTGCTGGCGCCAGAAGGGCGAATCACCTTCACTGCGTGGCTGCCGGGCGGAGCGATCGGCCAGATGAACCAGGCCGCGGGGGCGATGGTCCGCGCGGCGTTGGGCGCCCCGGCACCGCCGCCGCCCTTCGCGTGGCACGACAGCACGGCGCTCGCGACGCTCTTCGCGACCCACGACATGACCGTCACGACCGAACCGCACGAGCTCGCGTTCACAGCGCCGTCGCCAGAGGCCTACATGGAGAGCGCCAGCACGCACCCCATGGCCGTGATGGGGATCGGGGTTCTTCATCGATTAGGCCAGGGCGAGTTGGCCCGCGCCCGGATGCTGAAGATCCTCGAAGACGGCAACGAATCCCCAGACGCCTTCATGAGCACTGGCCGCTTCGTCGTGGTCACCGCCGTGCGGGGCTGAGCCTCCCAGCTCACATACCGGAGATGGCCGTCCTCTGTGAATCTCGATTTAGCAGCCGCCGGGCATGTTCGAATGCCGGCTGCGCGAATTGGTGCGTGACCCCTTTTCGCCGCTTGCACCGCGTTGATGCTGGGTGGTCGTCTGCCTTGACATGATGACGAGCATGACGGGACACCTGGCAGCGGATAGCTATGAGGACTCGCATGGAAAGGCGCAGACGCAAGCACATGCAGAAGCGGCCGACTCCGGGTATCGAACCGCGCGGGTATTACCAGGACCGGCAGGCCTGTCCCAGTCACGCCTGTCCGCGCGCGCTGAGCCGTGATGCCCCCATCCAGTACCGCTGACGACGCCCACGCAACCGAGACCCGCGCGCTGCTGGCCCACCTCGGCACCGCCATGATCGCGACCGGACAACCGGCGCAGGAGATCGAAGAGGAGCTCGCCGAGGTCGGCCTCCAACTGGGCTACCCCGACATTCAGACAGCAGTCGGTCCCACGGGCCTAATCGTCACCCTCACCGAAGGGGGTCCCTCAACGTATCGGTCGGCTCCACCCGGTATGCGCCTCCACCAGTCCGCGAGCGTACGCCGAATCCGCTACCAACTGATCCGGGGCGAGCTCGCGCCCGGCGCCGCCCGCGAGCAGCTCGCGGCGGTTGCGCGTCGCGGTGTCGGGCACCCGCAGTGGTTGGTCGCCCTGGCCTGGCCAGTGCTCGCCGTCGGTATTGCACTGATCCTGCAACCCGGCTGGGCCAACATCGCCGCGGCCGCGGTGGGGGCAGTCATCGTGTTCATGCTCGTCCAGCTAGCGGAGCGGTACCAATTGGTGAAGGCGCTGCTGCCGACACTTGCCGCCTTCGTGGTCTCCCTGGCCGTCTTCGGCGCCGCCAACGCAGGACTGCTGGAGGGTCCCTTGCGCACCGTCCTGCCGCCACTGGCGGTCCTGCTCCCCGGCGCGCTGGTCGTCAACGGCATGTCAGAGCTCGCCGCCGGACACATGCAGGCTGGGTCGGCCAGGCTCACCTACGGCCTGGTACAGCTTGGGTTGTTCGCGCTGGGACTGCTCATGGCTACCGCCCTGCTGCGGGTGCCAGCCGCGACCCTGACCAACCTGCGGGTCGACGAGATCGGGTGGAGCGGTGCGCCTGTCGGCCTGCTGCTCATCGGGTTAAGCATCTGCCTGATGGAGGGCGTGCCGCTGCGGATGCAGGGCTGGGTCCTGCTCGTGCTGAGCCTGGCCTTCGGCGCCCAGGTCGCCGGGCAACAGCTCGGCTCGATCGGCCTTGGCGGCTTCCTCGGGGCGATCGCGGCCAGCCTCGGGGCGAGCGTGGTAGAGCTCCGACGACCGCAGCTGGCACGCCTTGTGCTCTTCCTGCCGGCGTTCTGGCTGCTCGTGCCCGGAAGCCTAGGCCTCGTGGGTGTGACCGAACTCGCGGCGGGTCGCGAGTCGGCCACCGACGTCGCCCTGGGCGTGCTCGGGGTCGTCATCGCCATCTCTCTCGGCCTGCTGGTGGGCTCCTCCCTCGGCAGCTCCCTGCGCGGGCGGCTAGCTGTGATGTCCAGGCACGTTGGTCGAGATTGTGTGACGACACGGTCTGAGGTGGTGGATGGGTGAAGACCTCCCGGTGTGAAGTGGAGCTGTCTAAGAAACCGCTTCACCCAGGAGGTCTTCATGTCCCACGCTACCCACTCGAACGCTGCTCTGACTCCACGTGCCCGGTTGCGGCTGGCCCGCTTGATCGTTGACCATGGTTGGCCACCGGCACGAGCGGCCGAACGCTATGACGTGTCCTGGAAGACGGCAGCGAAATGGGCGGCCAGGTACCGCGACGAAGGGGTGGCCGGGATG
>NZ_RCZM01000003.1 GCF_006438965.1 Pedococcus bigeumensis | reverse complement strand
AGGCGCCGTTGGTCAAGGCAATCCGCCCGTTGGCGCCGACTTTAGCGATGACCAGGTTGGGGATGGTCTGACCAGCCGCGAAGTTCAGGTTCGACGCGGTGGGCATGGTCGACCCGTCGGGGTAGACGGTGAGGAACCCGGCACTCTTGGCGGCGGTGACGGTCACGTTGACCACAACCGCGGACACCCCTGACGCGGGGACACCGCCCCTGCCGGCGACCTGCAAATGCACGGTGCCGTGCGCGGCCACGGGGCCGGTGCCACCGAGATTGGTGCGAGTGTCCAGGACCCGCGCCGGAGCCAACGAGACATACGACCCCGGTGTCGATGTCACCGCGGCGGCCGTGCTCTGCGCGGCAGCTACCCGAACCGCTGGAGCAAGGGAAGTCGCCGCCGCGGCGACCGTCGGCGCCGCAGCCAGCCCACCACCGGCCACTGCAACAACCCCAGCTACCGTCAGCGTCAGCCGCCGCCCCCACGATCCACGCATCAAGCGACCTCTCCAGAATCGTTCAGCCGGCTCCGATCCGTCGGGAGTCACCCAGACCACCCCGAAACCGTCCAGGCTCCAACGGAGCCTCCGGAGGGACGCTAGCAAGCCCCGCGCCCGCCCGAGCCAAATCCAGACAATCCCGGATCAACAACGGAGACGAAGATCTACCGGCATGTCGACCATCGGAACGCGGCCCAGCGGTTTGTGCCCGACCCACGCGTCTGGCGGGCCGTTCTTCCCGACATGCTCGCTGCGGACGAACTCACGCTGGCCGTGTCCCATCGGCCTTTGGGGTGACCCATTCTGCCCTTATCGCACCCCCGATGACGCGGCGGCCAGAGCAAATGGCGTTCGATCACACCCAAGTGCCTCGCGACGGCCCCGCACGGGCTCGCGCCAAACTCGAGTACCTCTCCAACGCGGCCAGTTCTGTCCGGGAAGTTCACCATCGGAGAGTTGCGCCGTCTATGAGGCGGTTGAGTGTGAGCTCATCGACCCGGACAATGCTTCCCGGGGCCCGGAACTGATCGACGGAGCCCTCGGGCCGACCGATGCAGCGGCGACCGCGTGAATACCGCCCGCCGCGCGGCAGCTGGTCGGTGGGCTCCGCCGGACAGGGAGATGGATGCCCCGATCCAATAAGGTCCGCATGCCCACGGTCCCGGTGATGCGTCTATCCGCCGCGAGCTGACCCATGCTCGAGCTGCTGCTCTCCCTAGCGCAACCGCACATCCCATTCCAGAACCTCGACCTCGTAGTCATGTCGGCCAAGGAGCGACCGGATCGCGGGGGCCGCAAGTTCGAAGCGCAGGCCTGGCCCGAGGGTGACTGACTTAATGGGGAGAATCACGGATTCTTTCCGGTCGAAGGTGACGGCCTTGCCGCCCTCCACGGCGGTTCCTAAAGAAAAGTGGCGAACGATCCCGCGCGGGGTAGCCCGAGAATGTGCGTGCAAGTCACCCCATAGGAAGGAGATGAGCACGCGCGCCTCTGTCTCTCCCGCGAAACCTGGGGCCTTAACGCAGCGGGTAAGGGACGCGATTGCGCGCGACAGTTGATAGCCGAACTCTTGTGAAGGGCTGGGATCCCCAGACTCCGGATCCGGCCACTCCGCACCCTCCGCCTCGGTCTGTGCACGGTCGGCCCATGACACCAGATGCGAAAACGTTTCCCGAATGTCCTTGTCGTCATAGAGGACTCGAGACCACGCCGATACGTATCCCTGGTCTGTGAGCAGCCCGGTTGGGAGCAAATGGGCATCATCCCGGGGGCTCTCCGCTCGCGTGGGCTCGCCGCCGGCCAACACAGTGAGCGGCATTCCCGAGTCCAGTTCAACGCAATAGCCGCGCCCGTCGTCGGCGTAGAGCCGCCATTGGTTCGCGTCGTCATGCTGCAACGATGCAGCGAGGACAAAGACGTCGGACGCGTCTGGGCCGTTGGCGTCATACACATACTCCACTGCCAACTGCATCTCAGACTTGAGCTCGCTCTCCGGGAGCGCGGTGATTAGTTCCCTCACCTTGCGCTGGCCGAGGACGATCTCCGCTGCATCATTCAACCCGGACGCTTCGGTGGCCCAGAGCGTCCCGCTGTCCAGGATCCCCAGGAGGCCGTGGGCCGACGTGTAGTGAAAAAGCGACGTTCCCGATGGCCCCTTGAAGGGCGGCTGCCATGGCTCGAGGTCGAAGGAACCCACGGACGAAGTCTGGCACGTGTCCGCAGAGCATGCAGGTGCGTCTTTGCGCCGCCTGACGACCACGGCATCGGTTCGAGGGCGGCGCTCTCAGGGCATGCGCCTTGGCGTCATCGCTGCCGAGGCGCTCCGCGCTCCCACCAGTCGACTATCGGACGCTCACGCACGAGGTCCGCAGCGAACTCGGGATCGCCAAAGTTGCATAACTTCCACAGTTCCTTCGCCGCCCTCGAGTATTGAAAGAGGACCTGATCAACCTCGAAGGCGTCGAGCTCGCCGCTGCGGAAGCGTTCGAGCGCAGCTCCCACGCGCTCCTGCAGTGAAGCTAACTGATTCTCGTGGTACTTCACCACCGCTTCTCGCGGGGCTTGTCGGTCGGACTTCGCGGACACAGATCGAGGCTAGCCCGAGACCTCGCATCCGCGCGACGAGCGGCAAGAGCGGACGTCCTGCCCTCGAACTTGGCCTGGCCCACTCGTGCTTGCGTTGGCAGCCGCTGCGCGGGAGGAGGCCTCTCCACCGGCGGCAGTGGGCAGCTGCCCCACCGGGCTGTCCACAGTATTTGCCTTGACAGTTATATAACCTTTTGGTTCAGTAAGGGCATGACCGTGATGACCGGCGACCGACTAGACGCAGCGTTCATGGCGTTGGCCGACCCGACCCGGAGGGCGATCGTGGCGCGTCTTGCCCGGGGCGACGCAACGGTCACCGAGCTGGCCGAGCCCTTCTCGATCTCCATGCCGGCGATCTCGAAACACCTGAAGGTCCTGGAGCGCAGCGGCCTGATCACCAGGTCTCGGCAGGCCCAGACCCGGCCATGCCACCTCGAGCGCGAGCCCCTCGACGCGGCCATCGACTGGATCGAGACCTCACGTCAGCTGTGGAACGCACGCTTCGACAAGCTCGAGGCACACCTTCACGCCGTCCAGGCCACCCCATCCAAGAAAGGCACTTCCCGATGAACCAAGGCATTGTCAGGCACACCCGCGTCTTCACCGCACCGCGTGAGCTGGTGTTCCGGTGCATGCTCACACCCGAACACCTCACACAATTCTGGGGGCCGGGCGGCATGAGCGCCCCCCTGGACGGGATCACCGTCGACCCGCGACCGGGTGGCGCTTTCGAGACGGTCATGGTCGCCGACGACGGCACCAACCGCTACACGATGAGGGCCGTCTTCGACGAGATCCTCGAGCCCGAGCGGATCGGCTGGACCGAGCTCGAGAGCGGCCTGCGTTCCGTCTCGACCTTCACCGACCTCGGCGACGGCCGCACGGAGGTCACAATCGAGCAGAGCAATATGCCGGCGGCCTTCCTCACCCCTGAGGCCCAGGCAGGCTTCCGGACGTCCCTCGATAAGCTGGAGACCTACCTTCGGACCCTGCTTGCGGCCTCGGCATGAGGCCCGCCCCGACCGAGGTCGCCGACCAGGTCGCCGCAGAGCTATCCGAGCTGGCAGACCTGCTCGCGGTACTTCCAACCGCCGCGTGGGACGCGCCCTCGCTGTGCCCCGGGTGGCGCGTGCGAGAGGTCGTAGCCCACCTAACCCTGCCGATGCACGCCTCAGCGCCTGTGGTCGTCCTCGGACTGATCCGAGCCCGTCTGCGATGGGATGTGCTGGCAGACCGACGTGCCCGCCTCGATGCCCGGCAGACCCCGGAGCAACTCCTCGCCGCGCTGCGCGCCCCACGCATGCAGGCCTGGACCCCACCCGGCGGGGGCGCCACCGGCGCCCTCATACACGCGGTGATCCACGGCCTCGACATCACCGAGGCCCTCGACCTCGACCGACGCCCACCGATGGCACGCACCCGCATCGTCCTCGACGGGCTCACCGCGCCACGGAGCCTGTCCCACTTCGGCGTGGCCCTGCAAGGGCTGCAACTGCGGGCCGAGGACCTCGACTGGTCCTACGGGATCGGACGCGTCGTCAATGCACCGGCGGTGGACCTCGCGCTGATCCTCTCTGGGCGGCACCCTGCCAGCCCCTGAGGCTTCCTAAGCTGTGTGACCCGAGATTCCTGCTCGGTCGTCTCCAAGCCAGCGCGCGCCCCTTGTCGCTGCGGGGCGCTCGGTCAACCTCGTCCCAGCAGCACCGCTTGACGGCATTGAGCGATATCCCGGCGGCAACGCGGCATCTGAGTGCGTTCGCGCCTAGTGTGCCGCCATGGTCGCCCCGATTCAGATCGCAACCGCCGTACTCGTGCGCGACGGCCTCGTGCTCCTGGCGCATCGCCACCCAATGCGTCAGGCGTACACCGACCGCTGGGGCTTTGTCGGCGGACATGTCGAGCCGGGCGAATTACCTCACCAGGCCGTCAGTCGGGAATGCCTCGAAGAACTCGGTGTGCACATCCACGACCCCCTGCCCATCCCGATGACAGTCAGCGACCCCACCCTCGACATGCACGGGTTCCTCGTCACGCGCTGGGCAGGGGAACCTGTCAACAATGCGCCCGAGGAGCACGACGATCTGTGTTGGTTCCGGCCCAACGATCTCGCAGATTTGAAGTTGGCCCATCCGGAAAGCCTGTCGAGCGTCCTGAGCGCCGTCCGGGCCGCAACCGATTAGCCGCTACGAACCGTCCGCTCATCGGCATGAGAGTGCGGATCAGGGTGCGTCTTTTCGCCGCGTATCACTCTGCCGAGTACATCTAGCCGGCGCCCCGCTGTGACTACGCCGCCGCCTGTTCGACAGTCAGCTCGGTGAGGTAGGCCCAGCAGGTCGCGCCGGTCACAAGCGAGCGCACCCGATAGATCCGGCTGCGATCCGGGCGAAGGCAACGGTCGTGCGCATCCTCAACGATCTCAACGAGGCCGGCGCAGGCGCTCACAAGGTTGCACACGGGCGTGCGCGGAGTGAACCTGAGCGTCTGCATGTGTCCAGTGTCAACGGCGGCAATTGCCGCCGCCTATGGCTACTCCGAGCCGTCTGACCAGTGATGAGGGCTACTCCAAATGGACTAAGCGGACGTGGACGCCTTCCGGGTCACAATGAGCGCGTCATCCCACCGCCTGACGATCACGCTGGCGGCGGCATCAGCACCCCTCCGAGCGTGCACGCCTTCGCGTCATCGCTTCCGGGGCGCTCCGCGCTCCCACCAATCGACCACTGGACGCTCGTGCATGATGTTTGCGACGAGCTCGGGGTCGCCGAGGTTGCAGAACTTCCACAGTTCCTTCGCCGCCCGCGAGTACTGGAAGAGCACCTGGTCAACGTCGAAGGCATCCAGCTCGCCGATACGGAAGCGGTCGATCGCGTCGCCCACGCGCCCTACCAAGACAGCCAATTGGCTCTCGTGATACGTCACGACGGCCTCTCGCGCGGCTTGTCGGTCGGACTTCGTGGACACAGATTGAGGCTAGTCCGAGACCTCGCAACCGCGCGACGTGCGGCATAGGAAGGCGTTAGGCGGTCTCCATTTGGCGGCCGGGTAGTTCGCGCCTTCGGGTGCGTTCCTGCCGCACTGCCCTGGACACGACTAGCACCATAGCCGTCAGGAAGAGGGCAAACAGAGCCACGTCCACCGAGTCCATATCGCCCCAGAGAGCCTTGCTCACCTGGAACGTCACCTGAGCGCCGCAGAACACGAGCCAAGCCAACGGCCACCCGTGGAGGTGACGCAGTGCATCCCACAAGAGCCCATGACCACTCAGTGGCGAAGCATCGCACAGCCGGTTGCCGGGATGTTCGACATCGACGCGATCGCATCGCGGCATGAGCGTGCGTGGTTGCGGCAGGATGACTCGCTTGGGCGAGATCTCGGCACAGGACCGATATCTGGGCCGAGTAAACGGCTTCGCGGCTCTTGGCTGACATGATGTGGTCATGACCTGGAGGCGGGCGGAAAACGTGGTTTGGGTCATCTCTGGCGTGGCTGTGGCCATGACGCTGGCCCTGCTAATTCAGGGCCGGCAGGATCGCTCCGTCATGCTCTGCGTCGTCATCAGCCTGGGTGTACGTCTCTTCTTCGACCTGACGAAGCGGTTGGCTGGTCCTGACGGGACTAGGGAATCGATGGACACGACGCACGTCACGGGTCGCGACTAGCGCTCGGGGTCGGAGCACCCGCTCATCGGCAGTTCCGATCGCACGGTCCGCGGCATGATCGGACGTTCGGTCATCGTGAGCTGCCGACGGTCACGCTGAAAACAAGGACATCCCTTGGTCGCGCTGCGGTTCCTCCGGGCCCGTGAGTGGGGGCTCGAGAATTGCGCCGGCTTGCTCCGCTCGAGCGCGGATGATCGGTATGACCTCCTGTGATGAAGGGTTGTTGGGCTCCCCTGTCGGCCAGATCATGCGGAGGTATGTCAGCCGTGAACGGCTGCCCGTTGGCGGGTTTCTTGTCAGGATCCACAGCCGCGCACGCTGGCCAATGCCGACCTGCGTGACCTCGCCAAGATCGATGCGCCGCGATCGCAGTCTCCCCTGAGCGTGGATGTGGTCTTGGCGGATCACAGCCCGCCGCCGGAACTCAGTGAGAGGAAAGAAGCCCAGCAGCACCACCACCCCCTGGTAGATCGGGTGTCCGCCCAGCGCGAAGGAGGCTAGCGCAATGCCTCCAAGGATCCCGCCCACAGACTGGCCGATCTGGTGCGTACGAGAGGGTCTGCAGGTGATGTCGCCTTGACTCGCGGAGTCCATGCCAAAAAGGGTAGGTGGTCGACGTGTTGGGCGATGGGCCTTCGACTAAGTTGCGGTGAGGATTCCTCCGACGCTGCACCCTGGGCACGCCCGACAGCACGCTCGGCGGCATGAGAGGTCGCTTCGGATCTGCTGCGAAACGGCGCAAGATAAGCCACGCTGTCGATCATGGAGGTCAGTCAACGGCTCATGCGTTGGGTCGAGAGCGAGTTCCCGACGGGCAGTTCGGAGAAGGTGCTCGAAGAACTCCGCGACCTGCCGGACGGAGTGTTTGGCGGCCAGGTCCCGGAGCGCATCCAGGCGTCTTTGGTGATCAGGACCGGCGGCGACTGGCACGTCTTCCAGCAGTGGGTGCAACTCGCCCATTCGGACTGGAGGGACGCCCTCGTCGGGGCAGGACTCGGCGACGAGGATTGGCGCATTCGCCTCGACGCAGTGCTTGGGACACCGCGCTAGGTACCCGTCACGGCCGCTCGCTCATCGGCAGTTCCGATCGAACTCTCCGCGGCATGTCCGCGCGTGGGTTAAGGCACCCGTGGGGGATGCTGTGACGCATGGCCGGCGACCGAATGACCTCGGCGGACTTTGTTCGGCAGCTTGCTGACGCCACGCCTCGTCTCCAAGCGCTTGTCGATGAGCACCTCGCTGACCATGACGGCGAGCTGCTGCTTCATGTGCTCATGGCAGATGCACGCCGCTGGGTGATATCGGCCTTCTACAACCTCCAGGACGACACGGCGACCATGGCTGTGCTCCACCTGCTCGACGAGGCGCTCCGCGACGGTGAAGCGAACCTGGAGAACGCGGTCGCGATCTCCTTTGTTGAGGACTCGTGTGTTTGGCATCCGCGAATGGCTGCCTTCGTAGATGCCTGGCCAAGGGGATTGCGGGCTGAGGCTGAGCGACAGCAGTCAACCACCTGACCCCGCTCATCGGCACGACCGGATCGCGGCAGATGAGTGCGTTCAGCCCTGACAGCTACCCGGCTTCTCGACCAGGCAGCGGTGAGCCGGCCAGAAAGGGCCGCGTACTCGCCGCGCACATCTTCGTCGACATGTGGCTCCTGGCTTGTGTATCGCCCATCAGTTCGATCGCGTTTGGGGCCAGACATCCAAAACTCCTCGCCCGTCTCCACGTCGTAGAAGTTCGAGTCGAAGTTGGCTCGCGCCGTGCCGGTGACTCGGGCCAGGGTTCGCCCGTGTACATCTGCCGTCCGCCAGGTACGCGTGAATCGCACTCGAGCGATCCAGGCTGGCCCGCGGTCGGTGTTGTACCCGGTCTTGAGCTGGAGGTACATGATCCGCTCAGGCATGCTCGAAGCGTAGAGCCGCTCGCGTGGCGGCGCGCTGTCTTCCGCGCCACTCGCGGCATGAGAGTGCTGTTCAGTTCACGCCTTGGCCGCCTGAGCACGGACCCACGCATCGAATCGCTCGGCATGGTCACGCTGGCTCGACATGACGTTGCTCAGCGCATAGTCGAGCTTCGATTCCAACGCATCGGACGGGCCAGCATCCATGAGCATGAGAGCCTCGGCGCGGGCGAAGAAGACTCCAAAGTTCGAGCGCTTCATCATGCCGAGGTCTCCGCCATGCAGGCGGGACAGCATGGCGTCCCGGGAGAACATGCGTTCCAGCACGGGCCAACCGGCCCGGTCCAGCTGCGCCACCATGTCCGCCACCGCGACGCTGGCCGTCTCATCACGGGTGACGTCCCACCAGCCGTCGGCGCCTTCTGGAGCTCCCTCCGGGTGTAGACGTGCTCTGTACAGCCCAAGCGACTCTGCGACCGACTTGGGCAGGCCTGCACCGAGCTTCGCGGCCTCCCACCTCAGCCACGGCTCGGGTGCAAAAGCGAGGTTCACCACGCACCGAAGATGCTCAGCGCTGCTGAACGACGAAGACTGAACATTGACAACTGCCCAGTCTCCGGCCGGAGAAGACTTGCGCCAGTTTGGAGGCGACCCCTTGTAGCCGTGGCGGCGCGCAGCGGGTCCAAGATGGTCGCGAGGCGCGGCCCTAAGCGCGTCCTGGGCGGTCACACGCGCAGCATGCCATGTCGCTCTGCGACTCGACCGCTCATCGGCATGAGAGTGCGGATCTGGGTGCGTCATTCCGCCGCCTGTCGGACCGCAGTCGGCCACCGTGGTCATGGCGACCCAGCCAGGCAGTCTGACCCCCTTCTACTTCTGAGCCTTGGCTGCGGGGGCGGCGCGTGGCAGGGCAGGCCCGGCTGACGGTGTCGACCGCTGCCACGGGGCGGGACGGCTTTGGGTCCTTCACGTAGGCCACCATGATGGGCGATCGCTGAGCCAGCTGATGGTGTCCGTGGTGGGAAGGACCACGCAGAAGGTCGTGGCCGATCCGGCATCCTCGATGAGGAAGACGTCCCCGCCTTGTTCGCGTGCGGTCTCGCGGGACAACCAGAGGCCCAAACCACCAGCGACGCTCGCGTCCCGGCTGCTGACCCAGGCGTCGAACACGTGGGCGGCGAGGTCGGCGGGGACTGGCTCGCCGGTGTTGGAGACGCATACCGACAGCAGGTTCGGACCCGCGTCGCTGGGCCGGATGTCGATGTCGACGGTTTCTCCCGGGGGTGTGTGCCGAACCGCGTTGTCGACGATCGGGTCGACCACCTCGACCAGGTCGACACACTGGGTCTGCGCGGTGACGCGATCGTCGATGCGGACGGTGAGCTCGAGGTCTACGAGGCTGGCTTGGCGCTGCCAGCGTGGTCTGGCGTCGGCGAGGACCTCCAGGACAGGTTGCGGACCGCGGTCACGGGCGCGGCTGCGGCTGCGGCTGCGGGCCAACATGCGGTCGACGACGGAGGTGAGCTGGTCCGCGTCGTGCACGACGCGTTCGAGGGCCGCAGTGAGCTCGGCGGGGTCGGTCTCGCGAAGGGCGAGTTCGGCCTCCGCCCGCAGGGTGGCTACTGGAGTCCTCAGTCGATGCCCTGCGTTGGCGGCGAAGGCGAGTTCGGCGGCGTGGCTCTCGTCGAGCCGCGCCAGCATCCGGTTCAGTGCCACGACCAGCCGAGCGAGCTCGGAGTCCCCTCTGGGTATGGGTAAGCCGGCAGCCAGGTCCCGGGGCTGAACAGCTTCCGCGCTCTCGGTGAGCCGGGTGACGCTGCGCAGAGCGCGGCCGGTCAGCACCCACGACAGGGAGCCGATGGCGATGACGACGCAGGCAAGCCCCCCGATGAGCAAGGTGGTGAGGTCGGAGGAAGCCGCATTGAAACCCTCGGCATCGGTGGCAACGACCAGCGCACCCATGCCAGCCGGCGAGTCCTTGGTGCTACTCAACCGGAGAGGCACGGCCAGGACGGCCAGGTCGATGTCTGGCTGCTGCAAGGAGAGTCGGGTCTGCACACCCCGGGGTGCCGAGCGGACCGCCCCGACATCAGTCAGTGGCGGCAGCCCCGCCAATGAAAGGCTGGTCCCACGGGTCTTCCCGTCCGGCCCGATGACCTGGACGAGGTCGGTCTTGGGGCTGCCGCCGCCGGGGGCAAAGGAGCCGTCGATGGAGACTTCGTCGCGCGCGAGCTGGATGCGGTTCTGCAGGGCGGCGGTGATGGCCTGGTCCTCGACATGATGGATACGCCACGTGGCGACCGCTCCGAACAGGGCGGCGAAGACGAGCCCGACGACGACGCCTCCCAGGACCAGCCGCTGACGGAGGGCGGTCGGAGCAAACCTGGCGGTCCGAGCGGTCCTCGCGATCGGAGCGAACCTCATGGCAGGACTCTCAGCCGGTAGCCGACTCCGCGAACGGTCTCGATGACGTCGGGGCAGCCCGCCTGCTCCAGTCGCCTTCGCAGGGACATGACGTGCACGTCGACGACGTTCGAGGTTCCGTCGTAGGCGTAGTCCCACACGTGGTCCAGGACGTCGGTCCGGCGCAGGACGTCGCCGGGACGCCTCAGGAAGTAGTCCAGGAGAGCGAACTCGCGTGGCGACAGATCGATCATCTGCTGTCGCCAGCGGACCCGGTGCTCCGCCGGATCAAGTACCAGCTCACCGTTGGCGAGCTGGGTCGGTCGTTCGGTCTCGCCTCGCCGCAGCAGTGCTCGCAGACGTGCCGCCAGCTCGCCGAAGGCGAACGGCTTCCCGAGGTAGTCGTCGGCGCCGGAGTCCAAGCCGGAGATCCGGTCGCTCACTTCTGTGCGGGCGGTGAGAAGGAGGACTGGAGTCCAGTGCCCCGCGGATCGGAACCAGCGGCACCAGTCCAGTCCCGACTCGGGGCCGGGTAACCCGACATCGCAGACGACCACGTCGTACGGGGTGCTGGCGACTGCGTGGCGGGCGTCCGCGGCGGCCCCCACCACGTCGACTGACCAGCCCTCCTGGGCCAGCCCGCGACGCAGCAGGCCGGCCATCCGCACGTCATCCTCGATCACCAGGAGCTTCACCGGACGCCCTCCAGTGCCGTGGCCCGCTGCTGGTGGTGCGAAGGGAAGGCGCCCCGCAGGGTCACAGGTCCCTCAGCTGGCTGGGGCCTGCTCTGGCGACGAGCCGGCCCACTCCGGACACGACGGTGGCCGTGACGAAGGCGACCACGCCGAGCAGCAGCGCCAGGTATCCCCACGGCACGGTGGCGGACGCGGGCGCCGGATCGAAGATTCCGGTGAGCACCTTGACGAGCATGTAGGCGATGGTCGCACCTGTCACCGCACCGCCGAGGACACCGGCCACGACCATGGCGCGCGCCTCACCAGCGAGGAACCGGCCCCGTTGACGGGGCGTGGCGCCGAGCGCTGCCAGGAGCACCAGCGCTCGTCGTCGTTCGAGTATGCCGCCGAGAAGTGCCAGTCCGGAGCAGGCCAGGGCCAGCAGGACCCCGAAGCCGAGCTCGAGGCGCGACAGGCCGGACAGGTCGGTGCCGGCCAACCCCGACGCGCTGGTCACGTGGGAGCCGGCCGACGAGATGTCCTGCACGCGGGCACCGGAAGTCGTCCCGGCCAGGTTGGCCCGCAACGCTGCCGCGGTCGCGGCGGGTGACTTCGACGAGACGAGGAACGTGCCGACCGCGTCGGACCCGGTGCGCTGGGCGATGTAGGAGGCGTTGGCGACGATGAAGCTGTCCTTGGGGGCTGTCGGCCACTCCGTGACCTGTCCGACCACGTGGAAGTCGACCGGTCGGTAGGCACGGTTTCGCCCGCTCTGCAGCCGGATACGGATCAGGTCGCCGGGGTGCAGCTGGTAGTCGTGGAGGGTCTCGGCAGAGAGGAGCACCCCGTCCGGTCTCGCCTGCAGGGCGGCGAGAGTCTTGGTGATGGTTGACCCGGGGACGAAAGCGTCCTGGAGGGGACCAACCCTGGCAAAGCTGCTCGCATTGACCCCGAACAGGTCCTGCAGGTCCGGCCCGACGTAGCCGAACCGATGTTGCAGCGGTTCCACGGCATCGACCCCCGCGGTCCTGGCAATCCCCGCGGCGGCGTCGGGGCCGACGGTGGCTCCAGGCGGCTCGACGACCGCCACATCACTGCCGACGGTCAGGGCGACATCGAGCCGCGCCTGGGCGTCGTACGTCGCGGTGAACGTCGCGGTCGAGACAGCCAGGCCAAGCGCCACCGCCAGCCCCGCGGCCCCGCGCGCGACCACCCGCCGACGGTGCCGCAACGCGGCGGCCTCGAGCTCGGGGGCTGCGCCGGCGCCGGCACGGGACCACCGGCCGGTGCGCCGCCCCGTGGTCCAGGCGGTGAGGCGCCATACCAAAAGGGCCAGTCCCGGCCACGCGAGCGCTGGGCCGACCAGCGCGCCGTAGTTGATCTGGGTCTGGGGGATCCCTTCCGGCGCGAGGACGACCTGGTAGCCGCTGCGAGAGGTCAGCGCGAAGGACAGCGCTGCTCCCGCCAGCAGGATGACGTCGAGACCCGCGCGCAGCGCCCACGGCGAACCAGTGCGCTGGCCCCGAGACGCCTCAGCAGCGACGCCGGTGCGGTCCCTGCCGAACGCCAGGGCGACGACCGGTCCGGTCTGCGTGGCAAGGGCCAGGACGACGCCGCCGGCGATGGCCGATGCCATCCACCCCAAGGACAAGGTCGTCCCCGCGGGCAGCGCCAGCCTGATGGCCAGCAGCGACAGCGGCACCCCCAGGAGCCCGCCGATGAAGGCCACGACCAGCGCCTCGCCGGCCAGCACCCGCAGGATCTGGCTGAGCGTCGCGCCGCGCAAGCGCAGCAACGCGACCTCGCGTCGTCGGCGGTCTGAGCGCAGCGAGACGACCAAGGCCGCGACCACGGCCGACAGGGCGAGCCCGGGCAGTCCCAGGAGCAGGAAGAGCAGGTTCGCGTACCGCGCGTCCTCGAGGGCCTGGCTCAACGCCGTGCCGAGGTTGTCGCCGACCAGGGCGCCGCCGGCAACGGCCGCCTGGAAGTGGTTGGCACGGCCCTGGACCGCGACCGTCGCCGCCTGCGGGTCGGCTGGGAGTCCACCGTGGGCGAAGCCGACGTGGATCTGGTGCACCACCGGGGTCCTGCCGACCACCGACCTGAACACCTCTGGCGTGACCAGGACGACGTTGTCCGGCGGGGCACTGACGCCTGCGCCGGGGGCCAAGCCGACTACCTGGAAGAGCGAGTCCTCGGCGGGCAGGTCGACGACCCCGTCGACGGTCAGGGATTTGGCTCCCGAGGCGGTGCGGACGCTGATGCGAGCGCCCGGTTCGGCGGCCAGGTTGGCTGCCGTCTGCTGGAAGAGCATCGTGCCGGACGTGGACCCCAGCAGGTGTCGCACCTCCCCGGGAAACGTTGTGGCGTATGCCGGTGAGACGGCTACGACGTAGGCCGCACCTGTGCTTCGCGAACCTTGCGGGCCCGACGACTGAAGTGCGTCGACCCGTGCAAAGGCGATGTCCTCGACGACCCGGACACCTGGCACCTTGCGCACCTGTCGCTCGACGGCGGCTGGGTCGCCCTGCGGCGTGACCTGCACCTGCCAGTCGACCGGCACAGATGCTGCTGCGCGCACCGTCAGGGCGGCGTGGCTCTGGGTCACGAAGGCCCCGAGCGAGGCGACGAACGCGACGGTCAGCATGATGCTGACTGCGGCCACCAGCAGCTCGAAGGGACGACGCCGGACGAGCCCGGTCAGCCAGCGGCTTGTTCTCATGAGGTCCTCACGGAGTGACGGACCGAGCCGTCCACGATGGCCACCCGGTGGTCGAAGAGCTCGGCGAGCTCTGGGTCGTGGGTGGCCAGGACAAGGGCCCCACCGACGGCTGCCACGCCGTCGCGCAGCGCCAAGGCCGCTTCGAACGCGTGGGCGCGGTCCAGAGCTCCGGTGGGTTCGTCGGCCAGCACCAGTCGATGCCGTCCGGCGAGCACCCGGGCGATGGCGATGCGCTGCTGTTGCCCACCGGAGAGCTGCGTGGGGAGGGCATCACGCAGGTCGGCGGCTGCGACGGCAACCAGCGCCTCCAGCGCATCGCGTTCCGCAGTGGGCCGGTCGACGCCCCGCAGTCGAAGGGGCAGGGTGACGTTCTGGAGGGCAGTGAGCTCCGGCATCAGCGCAGGTGCCTGGAAGACCATCCCGATCTGGCCGCGCCGGACCCGGGGGTTGCCGTCCAGACCCGGCCAGGTGACGGTCCCCTGGGTGGGAACGAGCAGGCCCGCGATCACGAGGAGCAGGGTGGTCTTTCCGCTGCCGGACCGGCCGGTCAGTGCCATGTCTGCACCGGCGGGGACATCGAGGTCGACGTCCTCCAGGGTGGTCGTGCTCCCGTAGCGCATCATCAGCGCTCTCACCGACACCAGCACCGCCTCGGTGGTGCTCATGCGATGCGCCCGTCCACCAGGTGCAGGACCCGGTCGGTGGCCGCCGCCACCCGCGGCGAGTGCGACACGAGGAGCGCCGCACCGTCGGCGGGCAGGAGGTCGCGGATCAGGTGCAGCAGGAGGGCTTCCTCACTCGTGCTCACCTCGGCGGTTGGCTCGTCGGCCAGGAGCAGCCGCGGTCCGCCGGAGAGGGCCACCGCCAGGTTGGCGCGCGCGGTCTCGCCACCCGACAGGGTGGAAGGCCGCGCTCCGGCTCGGTGCGCAAGCCCGACCTTCTCCAGCAACCCGTGGAGCTCGGGGGCGGTGCTCGCATGCGCCCTGAACGAGGCTGCCAGCCGGAGGTTGTCGAACACGCTGAGGTGTTCCACGAGCCCGCTGGCCTGGGTGAGCACCCCGATGAGCTCACCACGGAGGCGCGCCTGGACGTTGGCGGGTTCGTGGCTGACTGGCACGCCCGCCACGTGCACTGAGCCACCATCGGGGTCATCGAGGCCCGCGAGCAGGTTGAGCAGCGTGGACTTGCCCGACCCCGATGGGCCCATGACTGCCACGACCTCGCCGGCCCCCAGTCTCACGGAGACGTCCCGCAACGCAGCAACTTCCTCACCGCCTCGGCGGAAGAACCGGTGCAGTCCGCGCGCCTCCAGAACCGAAGCGGACCCGTCAGTCGGCGCCGGCTCGGTGTCGACCGCTGGAGCACTCACCGGATCCTCAGGCTCTGCGACATCGTGCGGTAGGCGTCGACGTTGTCAGCTCCGACAGGACCGAACAGGTCCATCCGGACGAGGTGGCCCGAGCTGTAGACGAGGTACTCCTGCACCTCGTCGCGGTACACCTTGCCCGTCACGGGGTCCGGGTCCGAGTTGCGCCTGAAGATGATGCGGACAGCCTTCCCGCCAGGCACCGTGACCGTGGTGATGGCGCGCAGCTCGAACGCCGGCACTGAGCTCTTGAGACGCGGGACGTCAGCCGTACGGGCGCTGTCGACGGTGGGCGCGTGCGAAGCAGCAACGACGTCCGCGGCCACGCCGTTGAGCTTATCCGTGAACCGCACCCGGACGCCCGAGCCGGTTTCGGCCCACCCTTCAGGATGCGTGAACGAGTAGCCACCAGCCTTGTTCGTGTACATGACGAAGGCCAGGTTGTCAGGGATGTCCCCAGGAGGGTTGTGCTCCACCGGGACAGGCGCCACGTTCTTGCCGGAGGGGGTCGGCGAGCTCGTCGTCGACGGAGACCCGGACGGTGAGCTGGAGGTGGTCTGGGTGCTGGCCGAACTCTGTTGGCTCGGGCTGGGAGTTCCCGAGCAACCTGCAACCGCAACAACAAGCAGGCCGGTCGCGACCAGCGAACTCCCGGTGAACTGATGCCCTTCTGACTTCTTCATGACAGGCAGCCTGCGCCGACGATGATGAGAAGAAGATGAAGGTTGTGTATGGCGTGTTTCCGCCGCGATAGGGGCCTGCGCTCCAAACTTTCCGATATGCCTTCGCGCCTATTCCATAAAAACCGCTAAATGCGTCGGCAAACTGGATCTGGGTCGCGTATCGGACGTCTTCGGGCATGGCGTCAATTCCGCTGTAGACAGTCAACTTCCGCGCGCGTGACGCACGCACTGAGCATGCTGTTTGCAGGCCTCGTCGCGGTAACTCCGCCCCCCACTGGCCTTCGAATGGAGTGCCACAGTTGGGGTGCGTAGGGCCGCCTCCGGGCCAAGTGGGGTCGACACTGAGCTCGGTGGCATTGAGATGCAAGTCTGCATTGCCACAATCGCGGTCCCTCCAGTCCCCTCCACGCGAGCCCATAAGAAGGTGGCGGAGGTGGGTGAAAGCGCCGACACATAAGCGGTGCGGAGGCCGACTGGAGCGTGCGACGCTCCTATGCTTCGTCAAGCAGTTGTGGCCTGGTTTTCGAGTAGGCGATAGAGGTCGCGGGCGACGTAGCGGGCGAGGCATCGTTTGATCTCTCGGCTTGTCTTGCCTTCGGCAGTGCGGCGAGCGACGTAGTCGCGGGTGGCTGGCTGGTACTGGATCCGGCTCTGGACCACGGTGTGCAGTGCCGTGTTGAGCTGCCGGTCGCCGTAACGGTTCAGCCGATAACGGGTGGTGACCTGGCCGCTGTTGGCCGGGATGGGCGCCACGCCGGCGAGCATCGCGAACGCCGCCTCGGAGTGGATCCGGCCGGGGTGGGACCACGCGCACAACACCGTCGCGGCCACGATCGGGCCGACCCCGAACTCCTCGAGCAGGTCAGGGCGCCAGCCGCGGATGATGGCCAGGATCTCCTTTTGCAGCTCCCGTGCCTCCTTCAGCATCGCGTGGGCCCGACGAGCCAAGGTCCGCAGCGCGACGACAGTGCTGGTCGTCTCGACGTCCCACGCTGACTGAACACGCAGCTTGGCGGCAGTGTTGAGCATCGCGGCGAGCTTCTGGCCGCGGAACCTGACTCGGATCGGTTCCGGCGCAGCGATCACGAGGCTGAACACCTGTAGCTGCGCCTCGGTGGAGGCGTTGATCGCTGAGCGGCGAGCAGCCAAAAGCACTGACAGGGCTTGGCGTTCGCCCCCGGCGCGGGGTGTTCCCAACCGCGGTCGCGCCATCGCCTCACGGGCAGCGCGGATCGCATCGAGCGGATCGGACTTCGCGCCGTTGCCACGCGCAGCCCGCTTCGGACGGTCCAGCTTCGATGACGAGCTCCGACATCTCCAGCAGGTGACGACTCAGACCGGCGCCGTGGCCACCGGTCCCTTCGATCGCCCAGGCCCGCAGCATCGGGTGGTTGTTGGCGAACTCCACCAGCTCGGCATAGCCCTAAGCTGTCGCCTCGACGGTGATCTCGCCGAGGACACCACCGTTCGCGCTGTCGATGACTGCCGCGGAGTGGGTGTGGACGTGGGTGTCGACGCCGATGACGACGTCGACCACCTCGCGCAGATCGGTCAGACTGTTCATGCGTTCTCTCCTTCGCGGACGGGACGTGGTCCCGGTCCGGGACGGAGGCTCGGCAGGACTGTGATGAGACACATCCGGCGCCGCTAACGCCAGGTGGTCAAGCTCCTGATCAGGCCAGCTCCTCCGACCGGGCCGGGGCCGGGGACCACGAGCGGACACGTCGCACCAAGGCGCGAAAGCCAGTCCTTCCGGAGGTCACACCCGCAGTCGCCAACCCACAGCCCATCACCATCAGGCTGCAACGGCGATCCTCACAGTCTTCCGCCCCCTTTGGTGTCACCGTCACCCCCCGAAATCACCACACCGCCCTCCCCACCCCTCGTCGCCGTCGTACCCCCACCGAAATAGCCAACCCCATGTCCCACACACCTCATGCATTCTCGGCCGGTGCGTCAGTCGTTGTGACGAAACGCGCTACCTGCAACCGGGACCAAGTGTCCGCCCGTTGCACGGCTCGCAGCATTAGGAATGCAGCGAGAGGAGGAGTCGAGAGATGGCGCGAGAACTGTCTCAAGCCGCGACGTGGCAAGCCGAGCGAAGTCCGACGTTGGATACAGCAACGTCAGTGCGGGGAACGGCAGAGAGGCGCGTCGTAACGACTCCCATGCGAGCGGCAAAGGCACGCAGTCGGCGTGCAGCTGGCGGGATCGTCAAGTGTGGATGGTGCGACATCGCTGTCGCGATCCCCGCGCGGGGGCGCGTCCCGAAATGGTGTTCGGCCACCTGCCGGCACCGCGCATGGGAGCAGAGACGGGCTGCGGAGTCTGGGCTCTCGATCGCGAGGTTGAGGTAGTGCGCACCTTCACCGCGGCCAAAGAGGTGCAAGCCGTCCCCTGCGTCACTCCGCGAAATGTCGCGGACTGGTCGGAGCTCCTTCACGACCTCGCTGATCGGCTCGACAGAGGTCGGATCTACGACAGGGATGTGAGGCTCCTCGCGCCTCCCCTCACCGACCTGCTGGACGCGTTCAGCCGTCGCTGTCGCTGAGGCGACGTGCGACCACGGCTACTCCTCGGACAGATCCATGGTGCGCTCAAGCGTCGGGCACGAACATCTGCTCAACCACGCACGGACGTCGCATCCGACGTCTGTGCCGGCCACAACGACTCCCCCCTCCGGCGTGCCGCCTCCACTCTCAACTCATCTACGGCGTGCGAGTACCGCTGTGCAGTACCCATCTCCGTCCACCCCATGATCGCCATCACGGTGCGCAGGTCGACGCCCTGGATCAGCAGCAGGGTCGCCGCCGTGTGACGGGCGTCGTGCAGTCGTGCGTCGCGAACCCCGGCCTCCTTGAGCAAGGCCTTCCACTCGCGCCAGTCCCGCGCGGGATCCATGGCGCGGCCGAAGTCGTCGGGGAAGACGAGGTCCGGGTCGGCATGCCAGAGCTCGCCAGCGACCAGCCGCTCTTCCGCCTGGCGCACCCGGTGCGTCCGCAGCTCATCGACCAAGGGAGCGGGCAGGGCGATGGTCCTTCTCGACGCCCTGGTCTTGGTCTCGACCAGCTGGATGCCGCCGTTGCGGCGGCCGGGGCACTCGGCACCCCGCTTGTGGCCACAGGTCGGGGCTCGCGTGCCCTCGACGATGCAGCCGTGCTCCCACGTACGGCGCTGGACGGCTCGGCGGATCTGCAGGGTCGACTTGGCGAAGTCGATGTCGGCCCAGGTGATGCCGAGTGCCTCACCCTGACGCAGGCCAAGGGACAGTGCGACGGACCAGCGCGCCCCGTTCCGCCCAATCCGCGCGGCCTGCAGGATGGCTTGGCACTCGCTGCGGGTGAGCGGTTCGACCTCCGTGAACGGGACGCGTGGTGGTCGAGCGATCATGGCCGGGTTCGATGCCAGGCGCTGCCGCCGAACCGCTTCGTTCAGCCCGGATCGGAGGACACGGTGGACCGCGTGGACGAGGCTGGCCGAACTGCCCGCGTCCAGCATCCGGCGATAGTGCTGTTCGAGAGTTTCCGGGCGTAACGAGCTCAGTCGAATGGACCCCAAAGCAGGGACGATGTGAACTCGCATCTGGCTTCTGTACGTAGACAGCGTCTTCCACCGGACCGTGGAGGGGAGAACGTTCTCGAGCCAGTGCTCCAGCCACTGACCGAGAGCGGGGTCGGACTCTGTCCATGTGTACTGGCCAGTGTCCCGGGACCGTTCTAGCGCGCGGACTGCCCGGTCGAGCTCACCCTTGGCGCTTCGACTGATGTGCTTGCGATCCGGCTGGCCATCCAATCGCGTGCCCATGGTCACCCGAGCGTGCCAGCGACCGTCGGCTCCACGATATTTGGACGATGTGGTCTCTTCAGCCGAGAGTCGCCGTCTACCCTTCATCCGGCTCCCTCAGGGACCTGAGGTAGCGGTTGAGCTCCCGTCGCTCGACCCGGACGGAGCGGCCGATGCGAACAACGTGCAGGTGACGGCGTGCTACTTCACGCTCGACGCTGCGCCTGGTACACCGCAGGTGCGAAGCGACCTCGCCAAGGGTCAACAGGAGCGTGGGCTGGGTGTCCTCAGTGGCCCGGTGGGCAGTTGCTGTGTTCATGCCGACAGAGGCCGGGCCGGAGCCGTCTGGTGGTCACGGGACGGCACGGCAGGTCCCCTTTCGGGGACCGGCGAGGACTGGGGCACACCACCAGTCTCCCCACACGACGGGAGTGGCCGGCTTCTCATTGTTGAGCCCATTTTTGGGCCCATCGAACGAACCAAGCAGCCTAAACGGTGTCCGGCACGAGCAAGGCCCCGACCGCGTCTCCGCTGGTCAGGGCCCTGATCGTCTGTCTCAACACAGAGTGCGCCCGAAGGGATTCGAACCCCTAACCTTCTGATCCGTAGTCAGATGCTCTATCCGTTGAGCTACGGGCGCAGATGCTGCCCTGAGGTTCCTTGTGGGATCACCCAGAGCAACGACGGGCAAGACTACCGGTTGATCCCCGCGGCCACGAAATCGGAATGCCGCGCGCGCCGGGCGAGCACCCGGCGGCCTACCCCGCCGCGGGAGGCCGGGAACGAGGCATGCGGTGCCGCACGCACCCGACGGCCGACCACGAGCCGGCGCGACACCCTGAAGTCGAAAGGCAAGAAACGCAACGGATTCCGAGGGTTTCTTGCAACGTTTGCAAGAAGGCTGCAAGCGCCACGGACCTACCCGTCGGTTGTGAGGCTTTTCACGAGCGATCTACAGCCCGCGCGGTATCTACTGGCGCGTAGCCCGGCGTACGGTGACCAGATCAGAAGCGTTCACCATGTGGACACGGCGTCTTCGGGCCCGCGTCGGTGGACGCATCACCTCATTGATCCGGGGGTCACTCACCCGGGCGAAAGGGACGGCCGATCACATGACGACCGAGGCGACGCACACCGACCAGCGAGCGGGCGGCACCACCCACGCCGGCCTGCAGGCTTGGGTCGACGAGGTGGCAGCGATGACCACCCCCGACCACATCGAATGGGTCACCGGCTCCGACGCCGAGTGGACCCGCCTGACCGAGAAGCTCGTCGAGGCCGGCACCTTCGTGCGCCTCAACGAGGAGAAGAAGCCCAACAGCTTCTACGCAGCCTCCGACCCGACCGACGTCGCCCGGGTCGAGGACCGCACCTACATCTGCTCCGTGGACGAGAAGGACTCCGGGCCCACCAACAACTGGATGGACCCGAACGAGATGAAGGACCTCATGCGCGGGCTCTACGCCGGCTGCATGAAGGGCCGCACGATGTACGTCATCCCCTTCGTGATGGGCCACGTCGAGGCCGAGAACCCGATGTTCGGCGTCGAGATCACCGACTCCGAGTACGTCGTGGTCTCCATGCGCGTGATGGCCCGCACCGGCGTCAACGTGCTGCGCCGCATCGAGGAGCTCGGCGAGAACGCCAAGTACGTCCCCGCACTGCACTCCGTCGGCGCCCCGCTCGAGCCGGGCCAGCAGGACGTCAAGTGGCCGTGCAACCCCGAGAAGTACATCGTCCAGTTCCCCGAGGAGCGGATGATCTGGTCGTACGGCTCCGGCTACGGCGGCAACGCCCTGCTGGGCAAGAAGTGCTACTCGCTGCGCATCGCCTCGGTGATGGCCCGCGACGAGGGCTGGCTGGCCGAGCACATGCTCATCCTCAAGCTGATCTCCCCCGAGCAGCAGGTCTACTACATCGCGGCGGCCTTCCCGAGCGCCTGCGGCAAGACCAACCTCGCGATGCTCGCCCCGACCATCCCGGGCTGGAAGGTCGAGACCCTCGGCGACGACATCGCCTGGATGCGGTTCGGCGAGGACGGCCGGCTGTATGCCGTGAACCCCGAGTTCGGGTTCTTCGGCGTCGCCCCCGGAACCAACGAGCACACCAACCCCAACGCGATGAAGACCATCAACAAGGGCAACTCGGTCTTCACCAACGTGGCCCTCACCGACGACACCGACATCTGGTGGGAGGGGCTGGAGAACACGCCCGCCCACGCCACCAGCTGGAAGGGCCAGGACTGGACGCCCGACTCCGAGGAGCTGTCCAGCCACGCGAACAGCCGCTACTGCACCCCCATCGAGCAGTGCGACATCCTCGCGGACGAGTACTACGACCCCAAGGGTGTCCCGATCTCGGCGATCTTCTTCGGTGGCCGTCGCAAGACGACCGTGCCGCTGGTGACCGAGTCGCGTGACTGGATTCACGGCACCTTCATGGGCGCCACCCTCTCGTCCGAGACGACCGCTGCCGCGACCGGCGCCGTGGGTGTCGTCCGCCGCGACCCGATGGCCATGCTGCCGTTCATCGGCTACAACGCCGGCGACTACTTCCAGCACTGGATCAACCTGGGCAAGGACGCCGACGCCTCCAAGCTGCCGAAGATCTTCTACGTCAACTGGTTCCGTCGTGACGAGGAGGGCGCCTTCCTGTGGCCCGGCTTCGGCGAGAACAGCCGCGTCCTGAAGTGGGCCATCGAGCGCCTCGAGGGCAAGGCTGCCGCTGTCGAGACCCCGATCGGCCACGTGCCGACCCCGGAGTCGCTCGACACGTCCGGCCTGGACATGAGCGATGCCGACATCGCGGCCGCCCTCAAGGTCGACCCCGAGGAGTGGAAGGCCGAGATCCCGCAGATCGAGGAGTGGTTCGCCAAGTTCGGCGACACCCTGCCGACCCAGCTCCAGGTCGAGCTCGACGGCCTCAAGGCGCGCCTCGGCGTCGAGTGACGTCGGTGAGCTAGCTCGTATGCCGGCTGACCGGCATACGACGAAAGGTCCGGAACCGTGCTGGTTCCGGACCTTTCGCGGTCTCCCCCAGCTCGAGAGTGCACGACACGCTGGGCGTCAGGGGGCCGCGTCAGCGTGTCGTGCACTCTCGAGGATCGCGAGGTCGCGGGTGGCGTACTGGTGGTGGTACCACTCCTCGTTGAGGATGCAGCCGACCACGTCGGAGACCTCGAAGTCGCGCGGCTCGGGGTAGCCGGGCTCGGTCACCGGTGTCGTCCTTCCGGCGAGCTGCTCGTCGGTGAGCCCGTCGACGACACGGCGCATCGTGGCCATCCGGTCGCGCCGCAAGGCGAGCACCTCGTCGAGCGACGGGCGCACGGAACGGTCGCACGGCACCTCGGGGATGTCGGCCATGTCGTCGTGCGGCAGGTCGAGCGGGCTCCACGGGGACGGGTCCCCCAGGAGGGCCCGGGGGATCCAGGCGTCCGTCGCGAAGACGAGGTGGCGCTGGGTCTCGATGAAGGACCACTCGCCGTCGACCCGCTCGTGCAGCTGCTCTGGCGTGAGCCGAGCCGCCCGCTCGAAGGTCTGCGCCCACCGCCGCTCGAGGATGTCCCAGGCCGCACGGAACCCGGTCGGGTCGGTCGGGTGCATCTTGGTGCGGTCTGGTTCGCGGCGGTCGAGCTCGGCCTCCACGTAGTCGGTCACGTCGACCCCGTTGACGGTCAGACGACCCACTTCCCCGGTGATCTCGGCTTCGACCCAGGCCCCTCGGATCACCACCCCGCGCAGGTCGACGTTCTTGAACCGGGCCCCCTCCATGAGGCAGTCGTCGAAGGTGGCTGCACCGAAGTCGACCCCACGGTAGGTCTGGTCCTTGTGGCTGGCGTCGTAGTCCTCGAGCCTCATCGGACCGGCCAGGTCCACGCGCCCGACACCGGCTGCCACCCGGGCGGGGGATCCTCGCCGACCCGGCCGTCGACCGCCTCGCGGAGCAGGTCGGCATGACCGGTGTGGCGGCCGTACTCCTCGACCATGTCGAACAGCAGTCGGCGCAGGTTGGCGTGGTTGCCCTCGTCGTCGTGCGCCTCGACCGACCGGTCCAGGCCCCCGTCGGCGAGCACCTCGGCGACCCTGGTGCGGGCCCGGGCCACGGCGCCGTCGTACAACGCGTAGAGGTCCCCGGGCGAGTCCGTCGCGGCCGACTCGAACTCCCAGTCGTTGTTGCCGTCCCAGCCGTTGTCGTCCCACGCCGGGTCCATCGGTGCGCCGGTCATCTGGACGGTGAACTTGTAGTCCTCGTTGGAGGCGAGGTGTTTGAGCAGGCCGCCCAGAGTCAGGGTCGAGCGGCCGATGCGGGAGTTGAGCCCGTCGGCCTCGAGCCCGTCCGCCTTGTAGCGGAACGTGGCGCGCAACCGGTCGAGCGCGCCGAGCAGGGCTGCTGTCTCGATGCCGGCCAGCGGCGGCTCCCAGGGAGTCTCTGTCACCGTGTCCGTCGTAGCCATGGCCAGCACGCTAGAGACCGTTCCGGACGTTGCGCTTCCGGTTCTGCCTAAGATCTCGGGCATGGCCTCGCCGGACACGAGTCCCACCGCTCGCGCGCTGCTCGCCCTCGAGCTCATCCAGGGTGCTCCCGGGATCACCGCCGGTCGCCTCGCCGAGCGGCTGGGCGTCACCGAACGCGCGGCCCGGCGGTACGTCGCGATCCTGCGGGAGGCCGGCATACCCCTGGAGTCCGAACGTGGTCCGTACGGCGGGTACCGCGTCGGGCGCGGACTGCGACTGCCACCCTTGATGTTCGAGGCGGCCGAGGCGCTCGCCCTGGTCATGGCCGTCCTCGACGGGCACCACCAGGCCGCCGACCCGACCGACCCGGCGGGGAGCGCCCTCGGGAAGATCGTCCGAGCACTCCCGGAGCCCATCGCCGCGCAGGCCGAGGCAGTGCGCCGCGCGGCAGCCCCCGCGCCGGACCGCGGCGCCGCGCGGCCCAACCCGCAGATCACGACGACGTTGGTCCAGGCGAGTGTCGACCGACGCCGGGTGCGGATCGGCTACCGCACCGAGGCCGGCCGTGAGTGGTCGCAGGAGGTGGACCCGTGGGCGGTGGTCATCCGCCACGGCCGGTGGTACCTCCTGTGCTGGAGCCATGTCGCCAGTGCCCGCCGCGCCTTCCGCATCGACCGGGTCACCGCCACCACGGTCCTCGAGCCCACCTTCGCTCCCCCGCCAGGTCTCGACCCCGTCGCCGAGCTCGACGACCACCTCGCGGCGGGCTGGGAGTACGACGCCGAGGTACTCATCGAGGCGACGCTCGACAGGGTCGCGGACATCCTGCCGCGAGCGCTCGGGCGCATCGAGGAGGTGGGTCCGACGTCCACCCGCCTGGTCGGGAGCACCAGCAACCCCACCTGGTACGCCGAGCAGCTGGCCGTCCTGCCGGTGCCCTTCCGCATCGTCAACGGGCCCGAGCTGCGTTCTGCCGCAAAGGGAATCGCTCAACGGTTGACCGACGCCACGAGCTGAACAGCCATGCCGGCGGGGACTGCTCCCCATCGACGGCGGCGGCAGCCCGCGGTGTGATCGGTGGCGACACCAACCACCGATCGGAGCACACCATGTCCACACGTCGACTCAGCAAGGGCGTCGTCGTCCTCGCCGCCGCAGTCCTGGTCGTGACCACCGGCGTCGCCGCCGCAGGTGCGGGCCAGGGAAACGGCAAGGGCGGCGGCGGGCGCGGCGAGCAGCACCAAGGCCAGGGAAACGGTCAGGGCCAAGGTCAGGGACCCGGCCAGGGTCAGGGCCAAGGGAACGGCCGAGAGCAGGGCAACCAGCAGGACAAGTCCAAGAACAGCGGCAACGGGCAGGGCGGCGGAGCCGGCCAGACCAAGGCCGGCCAGACCAGGAACGGCAAGGGTGACGGCGCGGGCAAGGGAACGGGCAAGGGCCAGGGGAACGGCAAGGGCAACAGCAACGCCGCCGGCAAGGCCAAGGGTGACGGGGACAGGACCGGCAGCGGTGCCAAGGGGGCGACCGCGGCTCAGGGCAGTGACGAGGGCGACGACCTGCGGTATCCCGGGGTCGACACGATGGCGCTGCCCGACTCCGATCGGTTCATCAGCTATGGCGCGAGCGCCAGCGAGGGTGGGCGCCGCTACCGGGTGCCGTTCACGATCCACGGCGACGCCAACGTGCCGACCACCTCGGCCAGGATCAACGGCGACGCCTTGCCGCGCACCGGCGCCTGGGTCGCGCCGGGGTCGGGGGTCTGGGCCCCGGCGGCCTTCTACCGGGCCGACGCCACCGGCCGCGGCTACTACCTGCTCTACACAGCAACCCACCGAGACGACAACGGCCGCAAGTGCATCGGCGTCGCCTGGTCGGCGACGGCGAAGGGGCCGTTCACCCCTGCGGCCACGCCTCTCGTGTGCCCGACCAAGGGTGACCGGTGGGCGCTGGACGCCGACGTCGCCACCGGTCCCAAGGGTGGCGTGTGGTTCACCTGGCGTGATGGCCAACGGGCCGACGGGCCGGAGTCGGCACTGTCGGTCATGCTGCTCAAGTTCGACGAGCACCACCGGGTCAGTGGAGCAAGCAACCCTCGCGTGATCATGCGCAGCAACGAACTCGCGTGGGCGCACTACCGCGATGGCGCAGGGGTGACCGTCATCGAGAACCCTGCGCTGCTCTATGACCACGGCTGGTACCTCTTCTACTCGGGCAACTCGTGGCCGACCAACTACTACGCGACCGGCATCGCGTGGTGTGGCGCGCGGCTCAGCGACGCGATGTGCACGCCGATCCCGGGACCGCGCAAGGCCGTGTTCGCCTATACCGGCCCGCAGGACCACCTCCCCCGAGACATGTATGTGCACGGGCTGCCCGGCAACCAGCGCGGTCCCGGGGCGATGGCCCCCTTCCGCAGCAACGACGGCCAGCTCTGGGTGACGTGGAACTACTTCCGCGACGGAAGTCGCGAGCGGTTCAGCCGGACCGGACGGCTCGTCGTCACCGGGAACCGGGCCAACGCGGACTTCAAGGTCGTCGCGCCCTGAGCCACCCGGCATACTCGCGGCATGGCGCAGAGCAACCCCCACCAACCCCGCGGAGTGGTCTTCCCGGAGGTCGACGGCAAGCGGAGCACGTCGGCCCTGGGTCGCGCCGTCGTGGCGGACGCGCTCCGGGGGGTCGACCCGGTCGGAGCGCAGGCCGCGGAGCGCGAGACCAACTGGCGCCAGGGGTACCTGACCCACTTCAAGCGGATGGTCGAGGCGGGGCTGCTCCGGGACGGTGAGGCAGCCGTCGACGTGGCTCATGCGGGGTTGGACTCGTTGCACTCCCGGATGCGGGCGACGACCGCGGCCGGCGACGAGGTGGCACTGAGCGACGCGTTCGCCGCCGGCGGGGGCACCCCGCTGGAGACGGCGACCGTGCGCGGCACCGGGGAGCGCGCGACCGCGCTGAGCGTCCCGCTGCACGGCGAACGACTGCGCGGAGACGCGCTGCGCCGCAAGCTCGACGACTGGACGGTGCGCGGCATCATCGAGCCGTCGGCAGCCGAGGCGGTCCGGACCGTGATGGCCAACCCGGACTGGCTCGACCTCCGCGACCAGCAGGTCGTCGTCCTCGGGGCCGGGGCCGAGATGGGACCGCTGCGCTCGATCCTGTCGTGGGGCGGTGAGGTGATCGGTGTCGACCTGCCTCGCCCCGACATCTGGAAGCGCGTCCTGGACGTGGCGGCGATGTCCGCCGGCACCCTGCACCTACCGGTGGCGGCCGGCGCAGCGTGGTCGGCCAGCAACCTCGGGGTTCATGCCGGAGCCGACCTCCTGCACGGCCTCCCGAGCATCGCCGACTGGCTGACCGCAGTGGACGGGCCGATCGTGCTCGGCAACTACGTCTATGCCGACGGCGCCACCAACGTCCGGGTTTCCACCGCGGTCGACGCCCTCAGCGTCGAGCTGATGAGTCGCCGGGCTGATGTCTCGTTGGCCTTCCTGGCCACTCCGACCGATGTCTTCGCGGTGCCGGGCGACGCCGTCGAGCACTCCACCCGGAGCTATCGCGGGCCATCGAAGCCGATGCTGCTGGTCCGACCGGCGCTGCGGACGGTCAGCGGCGGGCGACTGCTGCGACGCAACTACGCGCCGGGCACCGACCCGGGACTCAACGACAGCCTCGTCCCGCAGCAGGGGCCGAACTACGCTCTCGCCAAACGACTCCAACGGTGGCGGGCGACTGTGTCCCGACGCGACGGCCGCACCGTGTCGCTCAACGTCGCACCGCCGACCAGGACCCGGTCGGTGGTCAAGAACCGCGCGCTCGCCAGCGCCTACGCGGGTGCACACCGGTTCGGTATCGAGGTCTTCGAGCCGGCCACGAGCAACACGCTCATGGCTGCCCTTCTCGTCCACGACCTGCGCACGGCGCCCCACGCGCCGACCACGCCCTGGCGCGAAGAGGCGGCCGGCGCCGTCCACGGCGGACTCTGGCGGACGGCCTACGACCCCCGCAGCGCTCTGGGGATCGCGGTGGTACTCGGTCTGGGCTCAGCTCGAACCTGAGCCCAGACCGAGGTCGTGGGGCCTGCTCAGCCGCTCTTGGCGGCTTTGACCGCCAGCACTGCGCACGGCGCGTCGAGCAGCA
The DNA here is from genome assembly GCF_006438965.1 of Pedococcus bigeumensis. Taxonomy (GTDB): domain Bacteria; phylum Actinomycetota; class Actinomycetes; order Actinomycetales; family Dermatophilaceae; genus Pedococcus; species Pedococcus bigeumensis_A. The sequence continues at coordinate 610,077 of NZ_RCZM01000003.1, read as the reverse complement.
CCTGTTGCGAGGTGCTGCCGAGGAAGAGCTTGCCGACCGGGGTGCGACGCCGCACCCCGATCACGATGAGCCGGGCGTCCTTCTCCTGAGCGACCCGCAGGATCGCCTCGGCGGGCGACACCTCATCGGTCGACTGGATCACCTCGTGGGCGATCCCTGCGCCGGTGAGCTCGACGTCGATCGCATCGATGTCCGCGGGGCTCGCGAACGTCGACCCGGCGAAGTTCCCGCTCTGGCCGGTGTTGACCACCACCAGCGTCGAGCCGTCGATCACCACCTCGTCCTTGGCCCGCTCGAAGGCAGCGATGCCCTCGGGGGTCGGGATGTAGCCGATGACGACGACGCCGCTCACGACGAGCCTTCGAGTCGCTTGGCACCGGTCATGATCGCCACGCCCTCACCCATGTCGTGCGTCTGCGGCGTGACGACGCCGGCGCGGCCACCGAGCCGCTGGATGTGGATGCGGTCGGCGACCTCCCACACGTGCGGCATGTTGTGGCTGATCAGGATGACCGACAGGCCCCTGTCACGCAGCTGCTTGACCATGTCGAGCACCATCCCGGACTCCTTGACGCCGAGCGCGGCGGTCGGCTCGTCGAGGACGACGACCTTGCTCCCGAACGCCGCCGCACGGGCGACCGCCACGGCCTGGCGCTGGCCGCCCGAGAGGGTCTCCACCGCCTGGCTCATGTTCTGGATGGTCTGGATGCCGAGGTCCTGCACCGACTGGCCGGCCCGCTTCTCCATGCCCTTCTTGTCGAGCATCCGCAGCACCGACCCGAGCGGGCCCCTGCGGCGCTCCTCGCGGGCGAGGTAAAGGTTGCTCGCGATGTCGAGGGCCGGGATGACGGCCAGCTGCTGGTAGACCGTCTCGATGCCCGCCTCGCGGGCGTCCTGCGGCTTCTTGAAGTGCACCGGCTGGCCGTTGAGGGTGATGACACCGGAGTCGGCGACGTAGGCGCCGGTGAGGCACTTGATGAGGGTCGACTTGCCGGCACCGTTGTCGCCGATCACGGCGAGCACCTCACCGGGGTAGAGGTCGAGGTCAACCCCGTCCAGCCCGACGACGCGGCCGAACGTGATGACCAGCTTGCGGGCCGAGAGGACTGGCTCCTTGGCGTAGATGTCCTCCTTGCCTTCGGGCACGCCGCCGTGGGCGACCTCCAAAGTGGGAGTGCTCATGCCTTCACCTTCCTGATCCACTGGTCGACGGCGACCGCGACGATGACGAGAATGCCGGTGGCCAGCACGCGCCACTGCTGGTCGACGCCCATCTGGGAGAGCCCGAACTGGAGCGTCTGCACGATGAGCGCACCGATCAGCGTCCCGACCAGGCGACCTCGGCCCCCGAACAGGCTCGTGCCGCCGATCACGACGGCCGTGATGCTGGCCAGGTTGGCGTCCGGGAAGGCGTTGGGAGTCGCCGCACCGGCCCGCCCGATGAGGATCCACGCTGCGATGCCGTAGATCAGGCCCGCGACGGTGTAGACCGCCAACAGGATCCGCTTGCTCGGCACGCCCGAGAGGCGCGCCGACTCGGGGTCGTCACCGACGGCATACACGTAGCGACCCCACGCGGTCTGTGACAGGACGAAGCCCATCACCGCGTAGATGAGGATCACCACGATGATGCCCCACGTCAGCCGGAAATCACCGATGCCGAATCCCTCACCGAGGAAGTTGAGCAGCCTCGGCAGGTGGTCCGCTTGGATGCTCTCACCACCGGAGTAAAGCAGGGCGATGGCCGTGAAGACGCTCAGGGTTCCCAGGGTGACGATGAACGGCGGCAGGTTGATCCGGGTCACGAGGAGGCCGTTGAGGGCCCCCGCAGCCGTGGCGAGCAGGACCCCCACGGCCAGGGCGAGGATGCCGGGCATGCCACCGTCCTTGGCCAGGGTGGCCATCACCATCATCGAGAGCACCATGACCGCGCCGACCGAGAGGTCGATACCCGCGGTGAGGATGACGATCGTCTGCCCCACCGCAAGTGCTGCGACCACCGCAGTCTGCTGGAGCAGGATGCCCATCGAGCTGGCGGTGAGGAACGTCGCCGACCCGATGAAGAACGCGACGAACGCGACGAGGAGCAGGAAGAGCGGGCTCAACCACGGCCTACCGTGCAGCTGGTGCTGCACACGCTGGAGGGGGGACTGCTGCCGCCGAGCGAACTCGGCAGCAGCAGAGGTGACCTCGGTGCTCATGGTCAGTTGCCCCAGCAGATCTTGGCGCCGTCGTCGGACGAGATGCTGTCGACGCCGTCGGCCTTCTTGTCGGTGACGAGCGCGACGCCGGTGTCGAAGAAGTCCAGACCCGAAGTGACCTGGGGCTTCTCGCCACCGCGGGCGATCTTGGCGATCGCCTCCATGCCGAGGGTGGCCATCTTCAGCGGGTACTGCTGGGCGGTGGCACCGATGACGCCGCTCTTGACGCTGCCGACGCCGGCGCAGCCACCGTCGACCGAGACGATGAGGGCCGTCTTGTTTGCGGCCTTGAGGGCGGCGTTGGCACCGACGGCGGTGGGCTCGTTGATCGTGTAGACCAAGTTGATGTTGGGGTTCTTCGCGAGGCACTTCTCCATCGCGGTGCGGCCGCCGTCCTCGGCGCCCTGACCGGCCTCGTTGCAGACGATCGTGTAGTCGCCACCCTTGCCACCGGTGTACTTGCCGGTCTTGGCCTCGTCGCCGTTCTTCTTCCCGTCAGCCACGTCGATGCCCATGCCCTCGAGGAAGCCCTGGTCACGGTTGTAGTCGACCGAGACGATCTTGTCGCTGAAGAGGTCGAGCAGGGCGATGACGGCAGGCTTGCCGTCGAGCTGGGCGGCAGCCCACTGGCCGTCCAGCTTGCCGGCGTTGCGGTTGTTGGTCGCGAAGGTGATGTCGACCGTGTCGGCCGGGTCGGGCGGGGTGTCGAGGGCGATCACGAAGAGCTTGGCATCGCGAGCCTTCTTGATGGCGGAGTTGACGCCGTCGCTCATCGGGGTGATGAGGATGCCCTTGTCGCCGCGGGCGATCGCGTCCTCGATGGCCGTGATCTGGCCCTGGTCGTCGCCCTCCTGCTTGCCGGAGGCGACCGTCAGCTTGACGTTGTTCTTGCCGGCGTCGGCCTTGGCGCCCTTCTGCATGGCGACAAAGAACGGGTTGGTGGAGTCCTTCGTGATGAGCGTGACGCCCACCTTGGCACCACCGCCAGCGCCACTGGCGCCGTCGGACGAGCTGCCCCGGTTGCACGCGCCGAGGGCGAGGGCAGTGGATGCAGCGAGGGTGACCGCGAGGGTGCGGCGGAAGGCTGGGGTCTGCAGGGTGTTGTGACGCATGGGGGCTCCCATCTCATGCGGCGCCATCGCCGCTGACAACGTTGTCACGAGCGTTTCTAGTCCTCCCTTGTGCTTTTGTCAACGGTTCCTGTAGAACTGCACACGTGATCGTGACATCGTTGTCAAACGGGGATGCGCGTCGCCCCCGCGCCACCATGCGGGAGGTGGCCGCTCTCGCGGGCGTCAGCCTCAAGACGGTGTCGCGCGTCGTCAACCGCGAGTCGGGCGTCTCCGCCGATGTCGTCACGAGGGTCGAGCGGGCGGTCGCCCAGCTCGACTACCGGCACAACCTCGCCGCGAGCAACCTGCGCCGAGGCCACGGCAAGACGGCCATGGTCGGCGCGCTGCTGCAGGACATCAGCAACTCGTTCTCGTCCAGCCTGCTGCGCAGTCTTGAGGACGCCGCCCGGGATCGCGACGTGGTCATCGTCGCGGCCAGTCTCGATGAGGAGCCCGAGCGCGAGCGGGCGCTGGTTGAGGGACTCGTGCGCCGACGGGTCGACGGCCTGCTCCTCATGCCCGCCACCGAGCGCCACGACTACCTCGCTGACGACCTGCGCAGCGGCCTGCCCATCGTGTTCGTGGACCGTCGGCCCAACGGTGTCGACACCGACTCGGTCACCATCGACAACGCTCGTGGCTCGCGGCTCGCGGTCTACCACCTGGTCGCTCACGGACACCGACGGATCGCGTTCCTGGGCGACCTGCCGACGATCCAGACGGCGCGGAACAGGCTCGAGGGGTTCGAGGCCGCCATGCGCGCGAGGCACATCCCTCTCGATCCCTCGAGGGTCATCACGTCGCTGCGTTCACCCGAGGATGCCGAGGCCGCCGTTTCCAGGCTGCTCGCCAGCGATGAGCCCCCGACTGCGATTTTTGCCGCACGAAACTCGTTGGCAGTCGGCGCGATTCGCGCCCTGCATCGGCTCGGAAAGGCCGGTCAGATCGCCCTGGTCGGCTTTGACGACTTTCCGTTGGCCGACATCGTCGACCCGCCCTTGACCGTCATCCGACAGAACGTGGGAGCGATCGGGGCCGAGGTCGCGCAGCGACTCTTCGCGCGGATCGACGGTGACACCTCACCGCCACGCCACGTGGTGCTGGCCCCAGAGCTCGTCGAACGCGGCTCAGGCGAGATCCGCCCCTAGTCGCCCTTCGCCACGGCCTTGGCACGTTGCGACGCCAGCGGTCGCACGGAGCCGCACACCGGCACCGCACTGAAGTCCTTCCGCCGCAACGCTTCCGACTCATCGAGGTATGCCGCGTGGCGGGCTCTCGCCCGCGCCGCGCCTCGTGCGGCGCCCGGACGACGGATCAGCGCGAGGTGGATCATGGCGTGCTCGCATTCGGGTCGGCCGGCGCCTGCTGGAGAGCTCCGGGACCACCCTGGCCCTGCTGCACGGTCCCTCCCTGCCGGCCGAAGCCACCCTGCGGACCCGTTCCACCACCTGGCAGCTGACCGCCCCGGCCGAAACCACCCTGCTGGACCTGGCCGCCACCCACAGAGGTGCCGACGGGGAGGGCAGCAGCCGCGGCCACCGCTCCCATCGAGGAGATGCCGATTGCGAGGGCGGCGGCAATGGCCGTCTTGCGACCGGTCCACGTGGGCGGGTTGAGTGCCGGCGCCGTCGTCGGCGCAGAGCCCGCGAGGGCGGACTCCGCCTCGTCGCGCGCCGGCGACGTGCTGGGAGGTGAGGCAGGAGGCGAGGCCGGCCCCGCGGCATACGGGATGGTCGTGGTCGGCAGCGTCTCGGTCTGCGCCCACGGGAGCTGGGCGGTGTCTTCGGTGCGTGGGGTCGTCGTCATCGGGGTCTCCGAACGTCGATGGGTGAGGTGGTCGACTCCGAGACTCGGCTGGGCGGCTGTGGCGATCCTGTGCGCGGGGTGTCGACCGACTGAGCGTTCGGCACAGAGGGCTCACAGGATTCGCACAGGAGTTACGGGGGCGTCGCACATGGTTCCGGTGTTTCCTAGAGCCATGAACACGCAGCAGTCCGCCTCCGCCAAGCTCCAGCGCCTCGACGGCACGCCCGTCCGCGTCCTGGTCGTGGACGACGAGAACAACCTGACCGAGCTGCTGAGCATGGCGCTGCGGTACGAGGGCTGGGAGGTCCGCACCGCAGCCACGGGTGTGGCGGCAGTCCGGGCGGCCCGCGAGTTCCAGCCCGACGCCGTGGCCCTCGACATGATGCTGCCTGACTTCGACGGCCTCGAGGTGCTGCGCCGGATGCGCGGCGACAACCCCAACGTGCCGGTCCTGTTCCTGACGGCCAAGGACGCCGTAGAGGACCGGGTGGCCGGGCTGACCGCCGGCGGCGACGACTACGTCACCAAGCCGTTCAGCCTCGAGGAGGTCGTCGCCCGGCTGCGCGCGCTGATGCGTCGCACGGCCATCGTGACCGACGAGTCCGCCTCGGTGCTCTCCGTCGGCGACCTCACGATGGACGAGGACAGCCACGAGGTGATGCGCGGTGGGGACCAGATCAACCTCACCGCAACGGAGTTCGAGCTGTTGAGGTACCTCATGCGCAACCCCAAGCGGGTGCTGTCCAAGGCCCAGATCCTGGACCGTGTCTGGAACTACGACTTCGGCGGCCAGGCCAACGTCGTCGAGCTCTACATCTCCTACCTGCGCAAGAAGGTCGACGCCGGTCGCGAGCCGATGATCCACACCATGCGCGGCGTCGGATACGTCCTCAAGCCCGCCACATGAGCCCCGCCGCCGTGGTTGGTTCCGCTCGGTCGCACCTCAACCCCGCCACCTGGTCGCTCAGCTCGAAGCTCGTGGCGACGGTGGTCGGGCTGTTCCTCGTCGTCACCCTGGCGTCGGGAGCCTTGACGGTCCTGCTGTTGCACCAGAGCCTCGTGCGTCAGCTCGACGACGGCGTCACCGCCAGCCTCGTCCGGGCCGGCGGCCCTGACCGGGGACGACCAGGCAACGGCACCGGGGACGGTCCGGGTGGGCCACCCGGCGTTGGCGGCGAGTCGCTGTTCCTGCGGCTCAGCAACGGCGTGGCGACGCAGAGCCGGGTCGATCACGACCGGACCACCGACACCCTCACCACCGCGCAGATCGAGGCGCTCAACGCGGCCGGCATCGTCTCGACGCCGAAGACCGTGGAGGTGCCGGGCCTGGGTGACTACCGGGTCGCAGCGGGACAGGCCGTCGACGGCGACACCGTCATCACCGGCCTGCCGGTGGCCAGCATCAACGAGACCGTGGTCACGATGATCACGCTGGTGTCAGGCGGGACCATCGTTGGTTTCGTGATCGTGTCGGCGGGCGGTCTCTGGCTCGTGCGACGCAACCTCGCCCCGCTGCAGCGCGTGGCCCACATGGCCACCCAGGTCTCGAACCTCAAGCTCGACTCCGGGGCGGTCGCCCTGGCCGAACGCATCCCACCCGCCGACACCGACCCCCGCACCGAGGTCGGCCAGGTCGGTCTCGCCCTCAACAACATGCTCGACAACGTCGAGGGAGCACTCCAGTCGCGGCACGAGAGCGAGCAGCGGGTGCGTCAGTTCGTCGCCGACGCATCGCACGAGCTGCGGACGCCCCTGGCCTCCATCCGCGGGTATGCCGAGCTGTCCCGTCGCGAGCGCGAGCCGGTGCCCGCCTCGGTCACCCACGCGCTGTCGCGCGTCGAGTCCGAGGCGCTGCGGATGCAGGGCCTCGTCGAGGACCTCCTGCTGCTGGCCAGGCTCGACGCGGGTCGCCCCCTCGACCGCGAACCCGTCGACCTGTCCCTGCTGGCGATGGACGCCGTGAGCGACGCCTATGCGGCGTCGCCCGACCACCGCTGGGAGCTCGACCTCCCCGACGAGCCTATCGAGGTGACGGGCGACCACGCCCGGCTGCACCAGGTCGTCGCCAACCTGTTGGCCAACGCGCGTACCCACACACCCGCCGGCACACGGGTGGTGACGTCGGTCAAGCCGGACGGTCAGTGGATCAGGGTGAGCGTCTCCGATGACGGGCCAGGCGTACCAAAGTCGCTGCAGGGCAACGTGTTCAACCGGTTCACCCGCGGCGACGACTCACGCAACCGGGCGGCCGGCTCAACGGGCCTCGGTCTGTCGATCGTCGACGCGGTGGCCAAGTCGCACGGCGGCAACGTCGAGCTCTCCTCCACCCCCGGCGACACGACGTTCACTGTCCTGCTGCCTGCCTGACCCGACCTCGCGGCATACCCTCCGCAGTCACTCGCCGGTCTCGCCGTCGATGGCTTCGCGCAGCACATCCGCGTGTCCGTTGTGCCGCGCGTACTCCTCCACCATGTGCACCAGCACCCATCGCAGGGACGGGAAGCCCTGACCTCCCCAGGCCGAGTGCGTTCGGTCGAGGGCGCCAGGACCCTCCGCAGCAAGTTGTCCGGCGACGACGGCGCGGGAGTGCTCCACCCGTTCCGACCAGAGGGCGCGCAGCTGGTCACCAGTGAAGTCCGCCGCTCCCGGCCAGCCCCAGTCGCGCGTGTGACCGGATCCGGGGATCGGTTCGGTCCACGGCTCAGGCACGGGCTCCCCGGCCACGACCTCGGTGAACCAGAAGTCCTCGACGGAGGCGAGGTGGCGCAACAGGCCACCGAGGCTGTTCGTCGAGGGCGGCTGCCGGTGCCGGAGCTGGTCGTCGTCGAGGCCGCGGCACTTCCAGTCGAGGGTGGCCCGCTGGAAGTCCAGGAAGCCCAGCAGGGTCGCGGCCTCCCCCTCGGCCATGGGCGGTTCGGGTCGTCCCTGGTCGTCGACCTGCACGTCAGCCATCGACCCACGGTAGGGCCACGCTCATCACCGCGCCTCAGGAGTGGCACAGCGACTGCACAGGGCGCGCCCCGACGGTAGGTCCATGGACACGATGACCCTCCACCCCGACACGCTCGAAGCGACCGGCGCGGCAGGCACCACCCGCGTGCCGCCCACCACCATCCCAGTGCAGGCGGGCTCGGCTGCGCCGACGACGCCGAGCCGGTTCCAGCGCCTGTGGCTTGGTCCGGAGGGCGACCCGACGTGGGCTCGTCCGGCACTGCTCGGGCTGCTCCTCGCGACGGCCCTCTTCTACTTCTACAACCTCACCTCGAGCGGCTACGCGAACTCGTTCTACTCCGCCGCGGTGCAGGCCGGCAGCGACAGCTGGAAGGCGTTCTTCTTCGGCTCCTCAGACGCCGGCAACTCGATCACCGTCGACAAGCCGCCGGCGTCGCTGTGGGCGATGGCCCTGTCGGTGCGGGTGTTCGGGCTGAGCTCGTTCAGCATCCTGATGCCCGAGGTGCTGATGGGGGTCGCCACCGTCGGCGTGGTCTACGCGACGGTCAAGCGCCACTTCGGCGCGGCGGCCGGGCTGATCGGCGGGGCCGTGATGGCGCTGACCCCGGTGGCGGTCCTGATGTTCCGCTTCAACAACCCCGACGCGCTGCTCGTCCTGCTCATGGCCCTCGGCGCCTGGGCGACGATGAAGTCGATCGAGCAGGGTTCGGCCAGGTGGTTCGCCATCGTCGGAGTCCTCATCGGGCTGGGCTTCCTCACCAAGGCGCTCCAGGTGCTCCTCGTCGTCCCGGCGTTCGGGCTGGCCTACCTGCTCTTCGCCGACACGACGCTGCGCCGACGCATCACCGGCGCGCTCATCGGGACGGCCGCCATGGTGCTCTCCGCCGGCTGGTGGGTCGCCATCGTCGAGCTCGTCCCCGCCAGCATGCGGCCCTACATCGGCGGCTCGCAGGACAACTCGTTCCTCTCGGTCACCTTCGGCTACAACGGACTCGGCCGCATCAGCGGCAACGAGACCGGCTCCGTGGGCGGTGGAAACGGCTGGGGCAGCACTGGTCTCGGCCGGATGTTCAGCTCCTCGATCGGCGGGCAGATCTCATGGCTGATCCCCTCGGCCCTCATCCTGCTCGCCGTCGGACTGTTCCTCCGCGGCCGTGCGCCACGTACGGACGCCCGCCGCGCGGCATACGTCGTCTGGGGCGGTTGGCTGCTCGTCACGATGGTGACGTTCTCGCTGATGGCCGGCATCTTCCACGAGTACTACACCGTGGCCCTCGCGCCAGCCATCGCAGCGCTGGTCGGCATGGGTGCGGCAGAGGCGTGGGAGCACCGCGCCAAGGCGATCGGCTCGGTCACCCTCTCGGCCGCCACGGCCGCCGCGGCGACCTGGTCGTTCATCCTCCTGTCGCGCACCGACTGGCAGAACTGGCTGCGCATCGGTGTCCTGGTACTCGGGCTCGCGAGCGCCCTCCTGCTCCTCGCGATCACCCAGCTGCACCGGCGCTTCGTGCCACTGGTGATCGCCGGAGCCCTCGTGTCGGCGCTGGCCGGCCCCGCGGCCTACAGCGTCCAGACCGTCGGCACGGCCCACACCGGGTCGATCGTCACGGCGGGACCGGCTACGGCGGGCAGTGGGTTCGGAGGGGGTGGTATTCCGGGTGGCGGCCGCGGCACGATGGGCGCACCTCCCCAGCAGGGCACCGGTGGCACGGCGGGCACCCAGGGCGTCCAGGGCACCCAGGGCACCCGCACCGGCGGCGGAATGGGCGGTCTGCTCAACGCCTCCACACCCAACACCGAGGTGGTCTCGGCGCTGTCGGCCAACGCGGACTCCTACCGCTGGGTCGCGGCGGCAATCGGCTCGCAGAACGCGGCCGGACTGCAGCTCGGTTCCGGGCTGCCCGTCATGGCCATCGGTGGCTTCAACGGCAGCGACCCCAGCCCCACGCTGGCGCAGTTCCAGCAGTACGTCGCCGACGGTGACATCCACTACTTCTTCTCCAGTGGGACCGGTGGAGGGGGTGGCGGCATGGGTGGCGGGCCCGGTGGTGGAGCGGGCGGGACCGGCACGCAGATCTCCGCATGGGTGGCTGCCAACTTCACCCAGGTCACCATCGGCGGTTCGACGTTCTACGACCTCACCCAGCCGGTGACGTCGACGGGCGCGACAGCCGCCGGCACCACGACCCAGACCACCTGAGGAGCGGCGCGATGACCACCCCTGTCCTGGACGTCGTGATCCCCGTCCACAACGAGCAGCACACGGTCGCAGCCAGCGTCCGGCGGCTGCACCAGCACCTGGTCCAGACCTTTCCCTACCCGTTCCGGATCACCGTGGCGGACAACGCCAGCACCGATGCGACGGTTGCCGTCGCATCGGTGCTGGTGGCCCAGCTGGACGGCGTGGCGCTGGTGCGGCTGGCGCAGAAGGGCCGGGGCCGGGCGCTCAAGCAGGTGTGGCTGGCCTCGGACGCACCGATCCTGGCGTACATGGACGTCGACCTGTCCACCGACCTGGACGCCGTGTGGCCGTTGGTGGCGCCGCTGATGTCCGGCCACTCGGACGTCGCCATCGGTTCGCGCCTCGCCCACGGCGCCCGGGTGGTCCGGGGGACCAAGCGCGAGGCCATCTCGCGCTGCTACAACCTGGTCCTGCGTGCGACCCTCGGGGCCACGTTCACCGACGCGCAGTGCGGGTTCAAGGCGATCCGGTCCGACGTGGCCGCCGAGCTGCTGCCGCTCGTGGAGGATCCCACGTGGTTCTTCGACACCGAGCTGCTCGTGCTGGCGCAGCGTTGCGGCCTGCGGATCCACGAGGTGCCGGTCGACTGGTTCGACGACCCGGACTCGCGGGTCGACGTGGTCGCCACCGCGCTTGACGACCTGCGCGGCGTCGTCCGGGTCCGACGCTCGCTGGCGTCGGGCCGACTCCCCGTGGCCGACATCGCCGCCCGAATCGGGCGGCACGCCCCAGGCAGCAGTCGCGGTCAGCGTGGCGGGGACGGGTGGCAACAGCTGACCCGGTTCGCCGCGGTCGGGGTCGCCTCCACGGTGCTGCACCTCGGGCTGTTCGCTGCCCTGGCGCCGGCCCTGGGTTCGACCCAGGCCGCCAACCTGGTGGCCCTGCTGTTCGCGACCGTCGTGAACACCGCGACGAACCGTCGCTGGACGTTCGGAGTCCACGGCCCCGGGGCGGTCCGCCACCAGCTTCAGGGGCTGTCGATCTTCGCGCTCACCTGGCTGGTCACCGCCGGCGCGCTGGCCCTGCTGCACGCGTTCGTCAGCAACCCCGGCACAGCCCTCGCGACCCTGGTCGTCGCGAGCGCGACGGCCGCGTCGACCGGGTTGCGCTTCGTCGCGATGCGCAGCTGGATGTTCCGGCGCGAGCCCCAGGACCGCGAGTTCCGGAGCGGTGAGCCCCGCGTTCCCGATGGTCGGGACCGCGAGCCGCAGACCTCCGCCCGTCAGTGCTCCGTGACGATGAACGTGCCGGTGTCGTCCTCGAACACGACGACACCGGTCCAGTCCCAGCCATCCACCGAGCCGTGGCAGACCGTGACCAGCCCCTGACCGGCCGGTGAGCGCAGCGGGCACTCGAGGTGGTCGACCGACCCGCCGTCGTCCTCGATGGCCGACGTCAGCGCGTCCTGGAGGGCGATGTCGGCCACGCCCTTGTCGACCACCGTCACCTTGCCGGACAGCACCCACCCACCGGACCCGCCGGACCCGAAGAAGATGAACGCGGCCATGGCCAGGACGCTGAGCAGGGCAATCCCGCTCAGCACGATGGCCGTGATCGTCAGGCCGTTGCCGCCCTTGGGCGCGGGCGCGAACGGCTGCTGCTGCGCCCACATGGGCCCCGACCCGCCATACGTGGCCTGGGTGACGGGTGGCCCGAACTGGCCCTGTCCGGGCTGCGCGACCGGCCCCTGGGCGGGTGAGCTGAACTGGCCCTGTGCGGGCTGGGCGAACGGGTCCTGCGGGGGCTGCGGCTGGTGCTGCGGCTGCGGCTGCGGCTGGTGCTGCGGCTGCGGTCCGGGCGGGGCGAACGGGTTGGACATCGACACTCCTTGGCTGTGGTCGCCCACAGAATTGCGCACCTACCGGGCTCAGGCGTGGAAATCTGTGAATGCCACCCGAACGGACGCCCGCGGCATACTCCCCCAGTGAGCCCTCGCCGCAGATCGGGGTATGCCGCGTTGGCAGGTGAGGGCGGCCATTTTGCTCCGGTCCACGGGGTGCAGATACCCTGTGCGGGCTTGGTTGCCAGTCGATCAGGCGAGGAGGCGTCGCCTAGCCCGGTTTATGGCGCCGCACTGCTAATGCGGTTTGGGTTTAACACCCATCGAGGGTTCAAATCCCTCCGCCTCCGCCAACGATGAAGGACCCGACACGCACGTGTCGGGTCCTTCATCTGGTGTAGGCGAACGCCGCCCGTGCCGGTCAGGTGCAGATGTCCTGCGCTGCCGTCCGCGCCTTGACGCTCGCGCTGGAGCTGGGATCCGGGGTCGCGGTGACGGACGGCTTGGGCAGCGGAGTCGTGCCGAGCCGGTTCGGGATCTCGACGGCTCGTGGGGAACCGACTCCCATGCTCAGCTCGATCGTCGAACCCAGGAGCTTGTCCTCGCGGATCTGCGCGTCCGGGTAGACCGCGGCCACGGTGCGGGCGGCCTCCTTCATGTCCGGTCCGTAGCGGACGACGACACCGTCGGTCGGTGCGCCCGTGCCCGTGACGAACGACGTGATCGTGAAGCCCTGGACCCGGAGCTCGGCCGCTGCCTGCTTGGCCAGCCCAGCCACTCCCGAGTTGTTGGTGACGCGCACCTGGATGTCACCGGGGCTCACGGTCAGGGCGGGCTCGGTGGTCGCGGGCGCGGTCGCCGTGGTCGTGCTCGAGGGGACCTTCGTGCCCGGGAGCGGCTCGTCCTTGCGGATCGCCTTCCAGATCGGCCCGGCACCCGCGGTCCACTGCACCCGGTTCGGGTCCGGCGGGTAGGTGGTGGTCGGGAGCTTCACGAACCGGATCTGGTTGGTGCCGATCTTCGAGACGCTGCTGGCGATGTCCTTCATCTCGCCGACGTCGAGTCCCTTGTCCGTGGTCATCGCCGAGGTGGTGGCGTTGAGGAAGCGGAACAGCTTGTCGGGCCGGAGCAGCAGCGAGGACTTGGTGGCTTCCTGGATCACCGACGACAGGAACGCCTGCTGGCGGTCGATCCGGCCCAGGTCCGAGCCGTCGCCGATGTTGTGCCGCAGCCGGACGTAGGCCAGCGCGTTCTTGCCGTTGACCCTGGTCTTGCCGGCCGGGAGGTCGAGGTGGCTCTGCCGGTCCTGGACGGGTTCGGGGAGGCAGACGGTGACCCCACCGAGGGCGTTGACCATGTCCTGGAACCCGCGGAAGTCGATCACGACGAAGTGGTCGATGAAGATGCCGGTCAGGCCCTCGAACGTGCGGATGGTGCACGCCGGCCCGCCCAGCGTGAAGTTCTGGTTCCACTGCCGGATGACGCCGTTGTCGACCTTGTCGTTCTTGTTCTTGCAGTCCCGCGGCGCCATCGTCATCGAGTCACGCGGGATCGACACGACGATCGCCGACTGCCTGTCCGCGGACAGGTGCACGATCAGGTTGGTGTCCGAGCGGCTGCCCGCCATGCCGTACTCGGTCTGCCCCTTGCCGAGGTTGGTCCCCTCCCGGCTGTCCGAACCCATCACGAAGATGTTGACCGGGGCCAGGTTGGTCTTGGCGTCGGTCGTGGCTTCCTGCTGCGGCCGGTCGCCCAGGGCGCTGCTGATGTCCAGCCGCTGGATGTTGCCGTTGAGCTTCACGTAGGCCGCGACACCGAGGACGAGGGCCACCACGAGCAGCCCCGACACGCCGAACGCAGCACGGCGCAGCCAGGGGTGGCGGTGGGTCTTTCCGGTGTGGCGCTCGGACCGGCGACGGTGGGACGACCTGCTGCTCTGTGTGCCGTCCCCCGTGGCACCCGTGCTCTGGCCAGTGACGTCGTCGCCGGGCGCAGAGCCATTGGTGGGCTCGCTCACGTATACCTCTCTGATTCCGAAAAGCCACGCCTGCAGGTGGCTCGGGCGACGAATCGCCTCCGTGAGTGTAAGGGCGCATCCTGAGTGCTGGCCCAGGTGCGCCTCCAGTCTCAAGACGCCGCAGCGGGCCCCCAGGTTGCCCTCCGGTGACAAATGGGACGAACCCTGTCACGAGTGATGTTGGATGGGGCCCATGAGGAAACGCACAGTCGTGGGGGGAATCACCGTCGCCGTCCTGGTTGCCGGAGCAGCCGGCGCGGGGTTGTGGTGGCGGCACACCGAGCAGGAGAAGGAGGCTGATCGAGCGGCCCAGTCCGAGGTCAGCGCCTTCGCGCAGGCGTGGCAGAAGCGCTCCTTCACTGACCCGGCCCTGCGTTTCTCGGGCAGCACCGCTGCAGCGGTCGGCACCTCCTTCACCACGGCGACCAACGGCCTTGGCTCGGGACCGGTCAGCGTCACCGCCACCCCCACCCGCCGCACTGGCGACAGCGCCAAGAGCACGCTGCACGTCACCTGGTCGCTGGCCGGCGGCGTGCCGTGGTCGTACGACGTGCCCGTCACCTCCCGTCGCGTCGGCGACAGCTGGGCGATCGCGCTGTCCACGAGCACCTCGCCGTGGCACCCGAAGCTCGGAACCGCCGACAAGCTCGTCGCCACCCGCACGTGGGGCGATCGCGGCACCCTCCTCGACCGGGACGGCAAGGCGCTCACCCCGATCGGCAAGGTCTACCCGGTGCAGATCGACCCGGCGCGGGCCACGGCCGCCACCGTGCGCGAGCTGGAGAAGGTCGTCGACGAGCCTGCGGGGTCGCTCGTCGCCAAGCTCGCGGCAGCTACGAAGGCCGGCAGCAAGGCGCCGATCGCGGTCATCACCTACCGACAGGCCGACTTCGACCAGCGCAAGACCGCCCTCGATGCGCTCAAGGGAGTCATCTACCCGGCGCGTGAACAGCCGTTGGCCAAGTCGCGCACGTTCGCCCAGCCGCTGCTCGGGTCGTTCGGCGCCGTGAGCGCCGAGCTCATCGCCAAGAGCAAGGGCAGGTATGCCGCGGGCGACTACGCCGGGATCAGCGGACTGCAGGGGCAGTACGACGCGGTCCTCGGTGGCACGGCCGGGGTCCAGGTCACCTCGAGCGCGGCCCCGGACACCCCTCTCTTCGCCAAGGACGCGGTCGCCGGCAAGGACGTCTCGACGACCTTGTCCCCGAGCGTCCAGGACGCCGCGGAGAAGGCGCTCAAGGGCACCGGCAGCGTGCCGTCCGCCCTCGTGGCCGTCGACGTCAAGACCGGTGACGTGCTGGCCTCGGCCGACTCGCCGGCACTCGGCTTCGACCGGGCCCTGACCGGCCACTACCCGCCCGGGTCCGCCTTCAAGATCGCGACGACCTACGCCCTGCTCACCGCCGGCAAGGTCACCCCCAGCACGCCGGTCACCTGCCCGAAGAACGTCGTGGTCGACGGTCGCTCCTACAAGAACTTCGAGGGCGAGTCGCTGGGAACGCCGGACTTCACGACCGACTTCGCCCACTCGTGCAACACCGCGTTCGTCCAGCTCTCGACCAAGCTCGCCGACGACGACCTGGCCAAGGCCGCTGACGCACTCGGGATGACCGGGTGGGCCAAGACCCTCGGGCTGCCGAACGCCTTCGACGCCAGTGTCCCCGCCAACAACGGCAAGACCGACAAGGCGTCCGCCTCGATCGGGCAGGGCCGCAACGTCACCTCACCCCTGGCCCTGGCTGTGCTGGCCGCCAACGTCGCGCGCGGGTCGGCCATCGCTCCCGCCATGGTCACCGATCCGGCAGTCGCCGGTGCCGACCGTGCACCGAAGCCGTTGGACGCCAAGGTGGTCGGCCAGCTGAGGACGCTCATGGGCGAGGTGGTCAGCCAGGGCACGGCCACGGTGCTGAAGGGCACTCCGGGTGGCACGGTGCGGGGCAAGACCGGCACGGCGGAGTTCGGCGCGAAGAACCCACCCGAGACGCACGCGTGGTTCGTCGGCTACCAGGGAGACATCGCGTTCGCGGTGCTCGTCGAGAACGGCAAGAGCGGCGGCAGCGTGGCCGCCCCCATCGCCAAGGACTTCCTCACCGCCCTGGCCGGCGGCTGACCCGGCATACCGAGCACGCGACGAGGCCCCCACCGCATGCGGTGAGGGCCTCGTCGGAAGACTGTTGGTTGAGCAGTCCTCGGATCAGATCGGGCGAACGGCGTCAGCCTGGGGACCCTTGGGTCCCTGGGTGACCTCGAACTCCACGCGCTGCGCCTCGTCCAGCGAGCGATAGCCCGAGGAGTCGATCGCCGAATAGTGGACGAACACGTCCGGGCCGCCGCCGTCCTGGGCAATGAAGCCGAAGCCCTTTTCAGCGTTGAACCACTTAACGGTTCCCTGTGCCATGGGGTAACTCTTTCTTTTGTAGCCATTGGGAATTCGCACTTCGCGAAACCCAGGCTGCCGTACACAACCCCACCGACGAGACATGCCCGCCCTCAGATGAGAAAGGCCCGCTCTGTGGTGCTAGGGCGGGCACTTCATCGACCATTTGCGAGGAACTGCTTGATGCAACCGTGAGAAACGCTAGCACGCAGGAAGCGGATCGTGGAGGTCATGGCGGGTCAAATTCCGGTAAGCCGGAACCATCCCTTCACCCGCTCTGCGGGGCCGCCAGTCAGGTGCCGCGGACCGGGCGCAGCGGCATCCGGTCGCCCCTGATGACGGCCACCATGTCGACCACGCGGCGGGTCGCGCGCACGTCATGGGCACGGAACACGGACGCCCCGAGCCAGGCCGCGATCGCCGTCGACGCGAGAGTCCCCTCGAGTCGGTCGTCGGCCTCGAGACCGAGGGACTCCCCCACGAAGTCCTTGCGCGACAGCGCCTGCAGGATCGGGAAGCCGAGCTGCGCGACGTCCGCGGTGTGCCGCAGCACCTCGAGCGAGTGGGCCGTCGTCTTGCCGAAGTCCAGAGTGGGGTCGATGAGGATGCGGTCCGCGGGTATGCCGGCCACCCTCGCCTGCTGCGCACCGTCGGCCAGCGTGCGGAGCACGTCGCGGACGACGTCGAGCGGGTCGGGTCCGTAGGTCACCTTGACCGGGTCGGTGCGCGGCGGCAGGCCGCCGGTGTGCGAACACACCACACCGGCGCCGATGCGGGCGGCAACGTGCACCAGCTCGGCGTCGTGGCCGGCCCAGGTGTCGTTGACGAGGTCGAGGCCGTGGTGACCCGCCTCAGCGGCCACCTCGGAGCGCCAGGTGTCCAGGCTCAGGACGAGGTCGGGGTAGGCCGTCCGGGCGTGCGCCACGAAGGGGATGACCCGGTCGATCTCTTCCTGGGCCTCGACGGTCTCCCCCTGTTGTCCTGCCCGGACCCCACCGATGTCCACGATGTCTGCACCCGCGGTCACGGCGTCGTCGAGGGCCCGCTTGGCGGAGTCCAGGTCGGCGTGCCGGTTGCCCGCGAAGAAGGAGTCGTTGGTGCGGTTGATGATCCCCATCACGGCCGGGCTGGACGCGTCGAACGTCCGGCCCCGCAACCGCAGGGGCGGGGTGCGCGGAAGGTCGAGGGGTTGCGGCTCCGGAAGGCTCACCGCGCCATCCTGTCACCCGGCGTTGGGGCGGCGACGCGGCGTTCCGGATCAGGTGTCCTCCCACGACCGCCCGCACAAGGGTCCGCAAACCCACGCGCCGCAGGGCTCGACCCGCCACCATGAACCATGGCCACCCCCAGCACCGCACCCGTCCGACGCTGGATCGTGCGCGTCACCATCGGCTCGTTCTCCCTCGCGGCTCTGCTCGGCATCGTCGCGCTCCTCAGCGGAGGTGAGTTCGGCGAGACCGAGGGACGGATCCTGCTGACCACGCTGCTCGTCGGCGTCGTCAGCATCGCGGTGCTCTGTTTCCTCACCACCGCCGGACGCCGGTCGCAGCCGGTCGGGGTGATCGGGGGCGTGACCGTCCTGGTCCCCCTCGTCACGGGGTTGTTGCTGATCTGGGTCGACTCGAACAATGGCTTGGACGAGTCGGTGGTCAAGACGTTCGCCATCAGCGGCATCGTCGCGGCCACGCTCGCCCAGACCTGCCTGCTGCTCGCACCGGGTGGACGGGGCAGCTCGCTGGCCCGTCGGATGCTGACCGTCACGATCGGGCTCGCCGCCCTCCTGGCCCTGCTGACCAGCCTGCTGGTGCTCGGCGTGCACCCCGGGGACGACGGCTTCTACCGAGCGGTGGGAGTCGTCGCCATCCTGGACGTGCTCGGAACCGTTGTCGGCGCCGCCCTGCTGAAGTTCGGGCCGGGCGCCACCAGCGACCACGTCCCAGGTGGGCCGACGCTCGTGCTCCCTCCAGATGTGGCCGCCGCCTTGGCCGAGCGGGCGGCCGCGACCGGCCGGTCCCGCGACGAGGTCGCGGCCGAGATCCTGCGCACCCACCTCACCCAGGTGCCCAGCCAGGAGTCGGCCCGACCCCCCGAGTCCGCACGGGACCAGGACGCGCTGCGCTAGGAGTCGAAGCCGAGACCGGCCTTGTCCAAGGCTTGCAGCCAGAGGTTGCGTCGACCAGAGCGTTGGTCGGCACGCGCTAGTGACCAGCGGGTGAGCTGGATCCCGGTGTAGGCCAACGGCTCCGGGGGGAACGGCAGCGGCTTCTCGCGCACCATCTGGAGCCGGGTGCGTTCGGTCTGGCGGCCGTCGAGCAGATCGAGCATGACCTGCGCACCGAACCGGGTGGCGCCGACACCGAGTCCGGTGAACCCGACGGCGTAGGCAACCCGTCCGCGGTGCGCGGTGCCGTAGAAGGCGCAGAACCGGGTGCAGGTGTCGATCGCCCCACCCCACTGGTGACTGAACCGCAGGCCCTCGAGCTGGGGGAAGGTCTCGAAGAAGTGACCGGCCAGCCGGTCGAACGTCGCGGGCCGCTGGTCCAGGCTCGGCCGGAGCCGCCGGCCATAGTGGTAGATCGCGTCGTAGCCGCCCCACAGGATCCGGTTGTCGGCGGACAGTCGGTAGTAGTGGAACTGGTTGGCCAGGTCCCCGACCCCGGCTCGTGAGGTCCAGCCGATCGAGTCCAGCTGGGCGTCGGTCAGCGGTTCGGTCATCAGGGCGTAGTCGTAGACGGGCACGGTATGCAGCCGCGTTCGGCGCACCAGGGACGGGAAGGCGTTGGTACCCAACGCAACTCGGGCCGCCTTGATGACGTCCCCGTCGGAGGTCGTCACGTCGACCCCGGAACCGGCCGTGGACAGCCCGGTCACCCGCGCACCTTCGGCGATGCGCACACCCAGCGACTCGGCCGCCCGCGCGAGCCCCCACGCCAGCCTGGCCGGGTCGACCATCGCCGTCTCGTCCGGTTCGTAGACCCCGGCGAGGTAGGTCGGTGAGTCCAGGTGTGCGCGCACCGCATCCCGGTCCAGGAGCTCGCCAGGCTCCTCCGCCAGCCACTCCACCTGGTGCGGCTCGGTGGCCACGGTGAGCGAGCCGGAGCGCCGGAAGTCGCACTCGATCCCGTACCGCTGGACGGTGGCCTCGATCGCCTCGAGGTTCTCGCGCCCGAGGCGACGCAGCGCCGCATACTCCTGCGGCCACCGCGCCATCCCGTTGGGTTCGCCGTGCGTCAGGCTCGCTGCGCAGAAGCCGCCGTTGCGGCCGGACGCGGCCCAGCCGACGGACCCGGCCTCGAGGACGAGCACGTCACGGGAGGGGTCGGCCTCCTTGGCGAGCAGCGCGGTCCACAGCCCGGAGTAGCCCGCGCCGACCACCACGAGGTCGGCCGAGCGCACGCCCTCCAAGCCCGCTCTGGGCGCGGGCCGGTCCGGCTGGTCCAGCCAGAACACCGCCGGGGCGGCGTCGACGAGCGCGGGGTGAGCGGGGTGAGCCGCCGGATGGCCCACCGGCGTCAGGCGTCGGTGCCGGTGTAGAAGCCGTCCGCGACGGACAGCGCCTCGTCGAGGATCGCCAGGCCTTCGCGGACCTCGTCGGCCGTCGTCGTGCACGGCGGCACGACATGGGTGCGGTTGAAGTGGATGAACGGCCACAGCCCGCGCTGCTTGCACGCCGCGGCGAAGTCGTTCATCGGCTTGGCATCCGCGCCGGCGGCGTTGAACGGCACCAGGGGATCCCGGGTCTGCCGGTCGCGGACGAGCTCGAGTGCCCAGAAGACACCCAGCCCCCGCACCTCCCCGATGCTGGGGTGCCGCTCGGCGAGGTTGCGCAGGCCCGGTCCGATGACGTCCTCGCCGAGGTCGCGGGCATGCTCGACGACGCCCTCCTCCTTGAAGATGTTGATCGAGGCGACGGCCGAGGCGCACGCGAGCGGGTGACCCGAGTAGGTCAGCCCGCCGGGGAAGGGACGCTGGTCGAAGGTCGCGGCGACGCGCTCGGAGATGATGACGCCGCCGAGCGGGACATAGCCGCTGTTGACGCCCTTGGCGAAGGTGATCAGGTCGGGCGCCACGTCCCAGTGGTCGACGGCGAACCACTCACCGCAGCGGGCGAACCCGGACATCACCTCGTCCGCGATCATGACGATGCCGAACTCGTCGCAGATGTCGCGCACACCCTGGAGGTAGCCCGGCGGCGGCACGAGGATGCCGTTGGTGCCGACCACGCTCTCCAGGATGATCGCGGCGATCGTCTGTGGCCCCTCGACCATGATCAGGTCGCGCAGATGCTTCAGCGCGCGCACGCCCTCCTCCTGCTCGGTCTCGGCGTGGAACGCCGAGCGGTAGGGGTAGGGACCCCAGTAGCGCACGATGCCCGGCATACCAGGCTCTGATGCCCAGCGACGCGGATCACCAGTCATGGCAATGGCTCCCGCGGTCGCGCCGTGGTAACTGCGGTAGGCAGCCATCACCTTGTGGCGCCCGGTGTGCAGCCGAGCCATCCGCAGCGCGTTCTCGGTGGCCTCGGCGCCGCCGTTGGTGAAGAACACCTTGGTGAGGTCGCCGGGCGCCAGCTCGGTGATCAGCCGGGCAGCCTCCGAGCGGGCGTCGTTGGCGAACGCCGGGCTGATCGTCGTGAGCCGGCCCGCCTGCTCCTGGATGGCGGCGACCAGCTTGGGGTGCTGGTAACCGATGTTGACGTTGACCAGCTGGCTGGAGAAGTCCAGGTAGCGCTTGCCCGAGTAGTCGGTGAAGTACGAACCGAGCGCGTCCGCGATCGGCAGCGGGTCGATCAGCCCCTGCGCCGACCAGGAGTGGAACACGTGGGCTCGGTCGTCACGGCGCACCTGCTCCTCGGTGTTGGTCGTGAAGGCAGTGGCGGCGGCGGAGGTGGCGGCTGGCAGCGTGTCGGTCATCGGGAGTCCTTGGTATGCCGGGTGTTCCGGACAGTCTGGCGGCTCAGGTGCCGGGGCGCTCGGAGAGCGGTCGGCGCGTCAGCGGGTGCGCGGGAAACCGAGGTCGACCGATGAGGTGGCCGGGTCGGGCCACCGCTGGGTGACGACCTTGCCCCGGGTGTAGAAGTTGACGCCCTCGGGGCCGTACATGTGGGTGTCGCCGAACAGCGAGTCCTTCCAGCCGCCGAACGAGTAGTAGGCGACGGGAACCGGGATGGGCACGTTGATACCGACCATGCCGACCTCGACGTCGTACTGGAACTGGCGGGCCACGCCACCGTCGCGGGTGAAGATGGCGGTGCCGTTGGCGTACTGGTTGGAGTTGATGAGGGCGATGCCCTCCTCGTAGGTGTCGACGCGGACGACCGACAGCACCGGGCCGAAGATCTCGTCGGTGTAGACGGTCATCTCGCGGGTGACGTGGTCGAGCAGGGTGGTGCCGAGGAAGAATCCCTCGCTCGGGTGGTCGCCGGTGCGCCCGTCGACGACCACGGCCGCGCCGGCGGACTCGCCTGCATCGACGTAGCCGGCCACCTTGTCCCGGTGCTCCGCCGTGATGAGCGGCCCCATGTCGGTGTCGGGGTCGGCCCCGTCGCCGACGATGAGCTTGGGCAGTCTGGCGGCAATGGCGTCGACGAGGGGCTGGGCCACGTCACCGACCGCGACAGCGACCGACAACGCCATGCACCGCTCACCAGCCGCGCCGTAGGCCGCCGAGACCACCGCGTCCGCCGCCATGTCGATGTCGGCGTCGGGGAGCACGAGGGCGTGGTTCTTGGCGCCACCGAGAGCCTGGACCCGCTTGCCGTTGGCCGTCCCTCGCTCGTAGATGTACTTGGCGATCGGGGTGGAGCCCACGAAGCTGACCGCGGCGATGTCGGGGTGGTCGAGGATCGCGTCGACGGCCACCTTGTCGCCGTGCACGACGGTGAAGACGCCGTCCGGCAGACCGGCGTCCTTCCACAGCTGGGCCAGGAACAGCGACGCGGAGGGGTCCTTCTCGCTGGGCTTGAGGATGAACGCGTTTCCGCAGGCAACCGCGTTGGCGCACATCCACAGGGGCACCATCACCGGGAAGTTGAACGGCGTGATCCCGGCGACGACGCCGAGCGGCTGCCGGATGTTGTAGACGTCGACCCCGGTCGAGACCTGCTCACTGAAGCCGCCCTTGAGCAGGTTGGGCACGCCGGTGGCGTACTCGACGTTCTCCAGGCCGCGGGCGATCTCGCCGCCGGCGTCGGAGAGCACCTTGCCGTGCTCGGCCGTGACGATCTTGGCCAGCTCTGGCGCACGCTCGTTGAGCAGCTCCCGGAAGGCGAAGAGCACGGCCGCGCGCCGGGACAGCGACGAGTGCCGCCATTCGCGGGCGGCCTCCGCGGCGCTCGCCACCGCGGCGTTCAGCTCCTCGACGGAGGCGAGGTCGACCTCGGCCGTCCGCTGTCCGGTGGCCGGGTTGTGCACGGGGGACGTGCGTCCGGAGGTGCCCTCGCGGAGCCGGCCGTCGATCCAGTGGGAGATGCGTGTCGTCATACCCCACACCATACGATCCACCCACTAGTAACACAATACAAGTATTGCTATGGTACAAAATGTGTCAACGACCCTCTCCGCCCTCGAGCAGCGTCTCGACCAGCCCACGGCCAAAGGTCTGGCGCACGCCGTCTCCGGTGCCATCCGCGACGGCGAGCTGGTCGCGGGTGACCGGCTGCCGCCGATCCGGACCGTGGCGGCACAGCTGGCCCTGTCACCGACGACGGTCAGCGCAGCCTGGGCCCTGCTGGCCCGTTCCGGAGCGGTCAGCACCGATGGCCGACGCGGGACCACGGTGCGGGACCAGCGGGGTCCCGACGGCGGCCGCTACCGACAGGCGCTGCGGCACGAGTCTGGCTTCACCCTCGACCTGTCCACGGGGGTCCCCGACCCCGCCCTGCTCCCCTCGCTCGGGCCCGTCCTGGCGCAGCTCACCTCGGCGCCGACCACGGGGAGCTATCTCGACGACCCGGTGCTGCCCGGCCTCGCCGACGTGCTCCGCCAGGACTGGCCGTATGCCGCGCCGGACCTCGCCGTCGTCGACGGCGCCATGGACGCGATGGACCTCATCGTGCGCACCTCGCTGCGGTTCGGCGACCGCGTGGTGGTCGAGGACCCGGGCTTCCCGCCCCTGGTCGACCTCCTCGAGTCGGTGGGCGTCCAGCTCGTCGGGGTGCCGGTGGACGCCGAGGGGCTCGACCTCCCCGCACTGGAGGCCGCCCTGACCGAGCCGGTGGCCGCCATCTTCCTGCAACCCCGTGCCCAGAACCCCGTCGGCGTGACGATGACGCCGGGCCGCGCACGGGCGATCGCGACACTGCTCCAGGGCTCCGAAACCCTTGTCGTGGAAGACGACTCGGCCGCGGGCCTGTCCTCGGCCACCCTCGCGAGCACAGGTCGGTGGCGACCCGGCCACACGGCCTACATCCGGTCGTTCTCGAAGTCGCACGGACCGGACCTGCGGCTGGCGGCCCTGAGCGCGCCACCAGCGCTGCACCGCGCGATCACAGCCCGTCGGGAGCTCGGCCAGGGATGGTCCAGCCGGCTGCTCCAGCAGGTGCTGCTGGGGCTGCTGAGCAGCGGCGCGGCCCGGGCGGAAGTGGCACGAGCGACCGCGACGTATGCCGCGCGGCGGGCCCAGGTCGTCGCCGCCCTTGCCGCGCGGGGGATCACCGTGCCGGGGACGGAAGGCATCAACATCTGGGTGCCGGTCCACGACGAGACGGCGGCGATGGTGCGGTTGGCCAGCCAGGGGATCGGTGTCGCGCCGGGTGCGCCGTTCCGGCTCGGTCCGCCAACTGGGGCGCCGGAGGGCGGTGGGCACCTCCGGGTGACCGTGGGGGCCGCAGGCGACGACCTCGACGGACTCGCGGACGCCCTGGCCGACGCGGCCCTCGCCGGCGGCCGCCCCGCCCGCGCCCGCTGACCGGCGGTCAGCGCGGCCGTGGTGATGCGGGCTGAACTGCGCCCGGACGGCACGAAGGCCGGGCTGCAGGGTTGCCCGGCCTCCGGCCCGCCGCCCGAAAGCGGACGCTCATTCCCCCAGTCGCAAACGCTAACCGTCCCTGGTACTCATCAGGATCCTTCAATTCGCGTATGAGTGCGGTCGAATTGGTGAGGTCGCGGCGCGAATTTTGCTGCGATTCAACGCATTTAGGACCGTGCGAGGTGGTGCAGGGTCCTGTGCCTCGGCGTGTCGCCGTGCGAAGACAACGGTACTCGCTCTGGGCCGGTCCGCAGCGTCTGGAAGACTTGGCCCGCACCACCGGGCGGGTTCGCATAGTGGCCTAGTGCAGTCGCCTTGAAAGCGACCAGAGGGCAACCTCTCGTGGGTTCAAATCCCACACCCGCCGCCAGCTCGACACCGCTCTGACCAGCAGTTTTGTTAGGGTCGAGGGGAACCCGACCAAAGGATCCGAACCATGGCAAAGCTCACCTTCCTCGCCGGTCTCGCTGCGGGCTACGTGCTCGGGGCCAAGGCCGGCCAGAAGCGGTACCAGCAGATCAAGACCCAGACCGACCGCGTGTGGGGCAGTGCCCCCGTGCAGGCGCGGGTCGACACGGTCAAGCAGGTCGTCAAGGACCAGGCCCCCGTCGTGGCGGCCAAGCTCGGCGACGTCGCGAAGACCGCCGGCGCCAGCGCCAAGGAGCGCTTCACCGGCGAGGAGCTCCCCGAGACCCTGCACCGCGGGACCGATGGGCGGCTGCACGCCGACACCACGGGCTTCGGGCCGGGAGCCGGCAAGCTGCCGTAACCACGGCAGCGGCGACCACGGGTGCACCGCACCCGGGCAGACAGAGAGCGGCACGGCATACGGAGTCTGGTATGCCGTGCCGCTCGTGTGTTGCTGGACTCAACGGCGTCGCCGAGGAGGTCCGGCTGGGCGCGTGCTGGAAACCCCTGACCAGCACCTTCCACAACCTGACCTACCCGGCGACGCGCCCCGAAGGGCGGAACGGCAGCGCGCCCCCACGACCTGCCGTCCAGTCCGCTGGCACCCCTGTGCCCAGCGGTCCTTGGTCGCTCGCACCTGCCGCCTCCTGCGACAGGTCCTGTACGACATGAGGCTTCCTCTCCGTTGTGTCCTCCTCGGTCCCCCGACCAGGTCTGACAACGGAGAAGAGTCGGGTGCAGGGCTCCTGATACATCGCCGGCGAAAAGATTTCGCGGGCAAGTTTTCGGGGCTGTCCGGTATCAGCCGGCGCGTGACGTTCTCCTGTCAGATGACGCATTCCCTCACTACGCTGAACACTGCACCGCGTGGTCGGCACGACCTCAGGAGAACCGATGGCCGCATCAGCCCCCCCGCCGTCCTCTGGGCCCGGACCCGCGCCCTGGGTTGCCATCCCGCGCTCGGCGGCGCAGCGCCTCGACGTGCGCACGCTCGACCCCGCGAAGGCGGTGCGCCTCGACGGCGACGACCCCTTTGCGCCCACCCTGTATGCCGGGAACCGCCTGCTCGTGCGCGGGCTCGCGAACCGTTCTGCCGATGGTCCGATCACGGCGCTGTCGGCGATCGCCGAGCGGCTGGGCTACTACGTCCAGCCCGAGCGGGACGAACGGTTCGAGGCGCTGATCGAGCAGAACGAGCTCGGCGACGTCGTCGACCTGGCGGTCTCGACGACGGTGGAGTTCCGGCCGTTGCCGGACCGTCCCGTCGCGGCCCCGGATGCCTGGCTGATCCTGCAGACACTCCGTGCGGAGGACCGCGAGGCGGCCAAGTCGGTGGGCCTGTGTCACATCGTGACGGCCTCGGGCTACGGGTCTGGTGTCGGGTACGGGTCTGGTGTCGGGTACGGCTCGGGTGTCGGGTACGGGTCTGGCGTCGGGTACGGCTCCGGTGTGGGTTACGGCTCGGGAGTCGGCGACGACGACGTCCAGATGCCGGGCGGCGGGCCCTCGCCGCGCTGCCCCGTGGTGTGGGGAGGTCCCTCACCCGTGGCGCAGGGCGATGCCAAGGGCGAGGTGACCGGCCCTGTTGTCGCGCTGCTCGACACCGGACTGGGTCAGCACCCCTGGTTCACCGAGGGCATCATCACGGACGTCACCGTCGACAGCATCCCCATCGGCCTGCGGTTCCACCCGGCCAACGACCCCGAGCTGACCGGCTGTACCCTGGACCGGGTCAACGGACTGCTCGACCCGCTGGCCGGGCACGGCACCTTCATCGCGGGAGTCGTGCGGCAGCACTGCCCCGAGGCCACCCTGATGATCGTGCCCGTGATGCACGGTGACGGCGTCACCGACGAGGCCTTCCTCGTCAAGACGCTGACCCTCCTCTACGTCCGGCAGCTGCTGGCCCACTCCCAGCGCGGCAAGGGCCCTGCGATCGATGTCCTGTCACTGTCGCTCGGCTACTACCACGAGACGCCGGGGTCCTTCGATGACGAGCCGGCGTTCTACCGCGTCCTTCGGGCGCTCGCGGGCACCGGGGTCGCCGTGGTGGCCGCTGCTGGCAACGGTGGCACCAACCACGAGTTCTACCCCGCAGCCTTCGCGGCCAGCGGCGGTTTCGACCTGCCCCTGACCAGCGTCGGCGCCTACAACCCGGACGGTGCCACGGTTTCGGCATACTCCAACACCGGGCACTGGGTCCGCGCCTACCGCTGCGGGACCGCGGTGGTGAGCACGATGCCAACCACGTTCAACGGCAGCCTCCAGTCCGTCATGCACCACGCTGGGGCGGCGGACCCGGCCCGTGGGTCGTGTGACCCGGACGACTACTCCAGCGGGTTCGCCCTCTGGAGCGGCACCTCGTTCGCCGCGCCGGCGTATGCCGGTGACATCGCGGCCAGCCTCTTCAGCGACGGGTGGTGCGAGGACTCCGATCCGGACGCCCGGGTCGAGGCCCTCACCAAGGCCTTGGCGACGATCGAGGGAGGCGAGGAGTGATGCACGCGGAGGGCGGCACCCGCAGCCTTGCCGAGCTCGCAGCCAGCGCGTTCGCCGACTACCGGGACGGGCGACCGGAGGCGATGTCCGAGCTCGTGGACAGCACCACCGCGCTGCTCTGGCACACCGCGCGGGCCCAGGGGCTCAGCGGCCCGCAGGCCGAGGACGTCGTGCAGAACACCTGGCTGGCCCTGGTCCAGAGCGCGTCGGGGATCACCGACCCCCAGGGGGTGCTCAAGTGGCTCCTCACCACCACCCGCCGGGAGGCGTGGGCGGTGTCCAAGCGGTCGCGGCGCGAGGACGTCCGCGACGACATGGGTGAGGCGATGCCGGATGTCGCCGCGACCAGCGACGAGCCGGCCGAGGCCGTCGTGCGCAGCGCCGAACAGGGCCTGCTGTGGCGCCACTTCAAGGACCTTCCCGTGCGCTGCCAGCAGCTGCTGCGGGTGATCGCCATCGCGGAGCGACCCGACTACGCACAGGTCGCGGACGCCCTGGGTATGCCGGTGGGCAGCATCGGCCCCACCCGCGGGCGCTGCCTGGCCAAGCTCCGAACAGCCCTGCTCGGCGACCCAGGGTGGGCGACGCCATGAGCGGCAGCTGGGAGGACCAGGGCTGGGACGGCCAGGACTGGAAGGGGCAGGCTTGGGACGGGCCGGACTGGGAAGCGGCAGCGGCGGGCGAGATCGACGAGCAGGACCTGCGCGTGCTCGCCACGCTCCGCACCGTCGTGCAGGCGAGTGACCCCGTGCCAAGCGGGCTTGCGGAGCGCGCGAAGTTCGCGATGTCCGTGGCCGCACTCGAGGCCGAGATCGCCGAGATCACCACGACGACGGCAGAGCTGGCCGGTGTCCGCTCGACGCAGTACGACCGCGCCGGCACGATCACGTTCTCCAGCGACCAGCTCAGCGCCATGATCACCATCGAGGTCGTGGACGGCGGCAACGCCCGGCTCAGTGGCTGGGTCTCGACCGGTTCCACCCACGTCGAGCTGCGCGAGCGGTCCCGGACCCAGGAGACGACGACCGACGATGCGGGTCGGTTCACCTTCTCGTCCGTCGAGCGCGGCATGATCCACCTCGTGATGCGACGGCTCGACGACCCGCAGAGCCGTCCGGTCATCACGCCTGCCATCGAGATCTAGGGGACGCCATCGAGGTCGCGGATCACCAGGTCGCGGAGCTGCTGGCCCGGGCCCGGAGCCTCAACGAGATCGGCAGGTTCCGCGATGCCGAACGCGCGCTGCGCCGTGCCCTCGCGCTGTCGGAGGGTCTGGACGAGGAGGAGCGGGTCGCGACCCGTGCGCGCCTGCTGATCACCCTGGCCTGGCCGACGCTGGCCCTGCACGGCCTGGACCAGGCGCTCACGATGCTCGACGACTCCAGGGCCCAGAGCGACTCCGCGCGGTTGCGGGCCTTGAGCTGGATCCAGGAGGCGGTCGTCCAGGTCTCCTGCCAGGACTGGCGCGCGGCGCTGGCGGCCCTGGACCGGGTGGGCGATGCGCAGGACCTGCTGACCCCGGCCGAGCAGGTGGCCGGTCACATCAACGCCGGCCTAGCCCACCTGTCGTTGCTGGAGCTCGGGCCCGCCCGCGCCGACCTGATGACCGCACTGGAGATCAGCACGGAGCACGGACTGGTCAACCAGCAGTTCAAGGTGCGGCACAACCTCGGCTGCCTCGAGTACTACGCCGGCCACCTGCCGGAAGCCATCCGCCTGATGCGCGAGGCCGACGAGATGGATGTGCAGGTGGGACGGGTCAGGGCCCAGCACGACCTGGCGCTGGTGCTGCTCGAGGTCGGGCTGCTCGACCAGGCCCGGGTCACCCTCACCAGGGCCCTGGACGAGGCGCGACACGACGGTCACCGCCTCGAGGAAGCCGACCTGCGGCTCGACCTCGCCACCACCGCACTGCTGCGCGACGACCTTTCGGCGGCGCGGGACCACCTCGACGCGGCGGTGGCGGCCTTTCGTGCACGGGGGGCGGGCGAGCGCCAGCGCAGTGCTGCCCTGCTCCGCGCCTGGGTTGCGGTGACCGAGGGGGTCGTCCCGCGCGGGCTCGACCGAACGCTCGCACCGTGGCTCGGCGTCGAACGGCCGGTCACACCCGACGAGCGTCTCGCGGTGCGCGTGCACGTCGAGGCCCTGCTGCTGCGTGGGCACTTCACCGAGGCCGGGTATGCCGTCCAACGGCTCCGAGGGCGGGTGCGACAGGGTTTCTCCGCCGACATGCACGACCGCCTTCTGGTCGCGAAAGTGGCTGCGGCGCAAGGCGACAGCGCTCGGTCTCGCCGGGCGGTCCGGTCGGCATTGCATCGGTTGACCGAGCGCCAGGCGCCGAGCCAGAGCCTCGAGATCCGCGCGGCCCTGGCCCTGCACGGGCGCCGGATCGCGGACTTCGATGTCAACGACGGCCTCGCGAGCGGATCGGCGACCAAGGTCTTCGACGCCGTAGAGCGCTGGCGTGCGGTGTCGCACCGCCTGCCGACGCTGTCCGCACCGGAGGACGAACGCTCGGCAGCCCTGGTGGCTGAGCTGCGCCACGCTCGCCGAGAGAGCGTCGCTGCCGGAGACGAGGGAGCGCAGCACCGCGCCCGCGCCACCGAGCTCGAGTGGGAGGTCAGCCGCCTCGACTGGTCGCGTGCCGAGCAGGACGGTGGCCGGGCGGCAATCGCACCGGTGGGACACTCGACCGCACGCGAGCTGCTGGGGTCCCGCGGTGAGCAGGCCCTCGTCTGGGTTGCCCAGGACGGCGAGGAGTACGTCCTCGTCGTCACCCCTCGGGGAACCCGGTTGCACCACGTCGGGTCGGCCATCGAGGTCGCCGCTCTGGCGGACCGGCTCACACGCGACCTGCACGCACACGCCTTCGCCGGCACCAACCCGGCTCTCGAGGCAGCGGTCGGGCGGGCTGTCGCGGGCTCGGTGGCCGCGCTCGACCAGCGCCTGTTTGCCGACGTGGACCTGGCCGACGGGCCGGTCGTCGTGATCCCGGGGCGGACCCTGATGGCCGCGCCCTGGGGAATGCTCCCCAGCCTCTCCGGGCGTCCCGTTACCGTTGCTCCATCGGTGACCCGGTGGTCCGGGCCGCTACTCTCGGGCGAGCCTGCACCCACCGAGCAGCTTCGCGTCACCACACTCACCGGACCGAGGCTGCACAGGGCCGCTGCGGAAGCAGCAGCCGTGGCCAGGGTCTGGGACGAGGTCGGTGCGCTGGCGACGGCCCACGAGGCGGCGACCGCGGAGTCCGTCCGCGAGGCGCTCGCCGTCGACGGTGTGGTCCACGTGGCGGCCCATGGCACCCACGAGCGCCAGAGCCCGTGGTTCTCGTCGCTGCTGATGGCCGACGGCCCGGTCTTCGCGCACGAGCTGCCACGGCAGTCGGCAGCGCAGCACGTGGTCCTGTCGGCCTGCGACGTGGGCCGCCTCGACCCCCGTCCAGGCGATGAGCCCCTGGGACTCACCGCTGCGCTGATGGCCCTGGGGGTGCGCAGTGTCGTCGCGCCGGTTGCTCCCGTGTCAGATGCTGCGGCTGCAGACGCGATGGTGGCCTACCACCAGCACCTGGCCGGGGGCAGCTCCGCCTCGGAGGCCCTCGCTGCGACGTTGACCGAGCACCCCGCCGCGGGGGCGTTCTGCCTCTATGGCACCGACTGGCGCCCCGACCCGGGTCAGATCCAGAGGGCGGGGTCCTTGAACATCGCCTCGTAGGGGTCTTCATGCCCCTGCGGGAAGCGGATAACAGCGGGGATCCCGGTGGCGATCGCGCCCGCCGGAACGTCTTTGACGACAACGGAGTTCGCGCCGATCTGGACGTCGTCACCGATGTAGACCGGGCCGAGGACCCGGGCTCCCGCCCCGATCGTCACGCGTGATCCGACGGTGGGGTGTCGCTTGACCCGCTCCATCGAACGGCCACCCAGGGTGACCCCGTGGTAGAGCATCACGTCGTCACCGACCTCGGCGGTCTCGCCGATGACCACACCCATGCCGTGGTCGATGAAGAACCGGCGCCCGATCACCGCGCCAGGGTGGATCTCGACGCCCGTCAGCGAACGCGTCATGGTCATCACGACCCGCGCAACCGGCTTGGTCCACCCACCACGCAGCCACAGTCGGTGCGCGAACCGGTAGGCCCAGATCGCATGCAGCCCAGCGGCATTCAGCGCGACGTCAACCCGTGACGTAGCGGCCGGGTCGCGCGCGATCGCCGCGTCGAGGTCGTCGACGATGCGACTGCGCGCGCGCCTTGCGTAGAGAGCGAGGGTCATCGGGTTCCGTTGCAGCAGAGGGGTTGTGTGGCCTTGGTCGGTTGGTCGGGCTGTCGGGCTGTCGGGCTGTCGGGCTGTCGGGCTGGTCAGTCGAGGAGGTCGGAGAAGAGGATCGTCGACAGGTAGCGCTCACCGAAGGACGGGATGATGACGACGATGGTCTTGCCGGCGTTCTCGGGACGTCGGGCGACCTGGTCGGCGGCGGCGAGCGCAGCGCCGGACGAGAGCCCGACCAGCAGTCCCTCTTCCTTCGCGGCCCGACGGGCCCACTCCACGGAGGTCTCGGCGTTGATGTCGATGACCTCGTCATAGACGTCGCGGTCGAGGATCTCGGGCACGAAGTTGGCGCCGATGCCTTGGATCTTGTGCGGGCCGGGCTTGCCGCCGTTGAGGATCGGCGACTCCTCGGGCTCGACGGCGATGATCTGCACGCCGGGCTTGCGGGACTTCAGGACCTGCCCGACCCCGGTGATGGTGCCGCCGGTGCCGATACCCGCCACGACGATGTCGACCTGGCCGTCGGTGTCCTTCCAGATCTCCTCGGCCGTGGTCTTGCGGTGGATCTCCGGGTTGGCCTCGTTGGCGAACTGCTTGGCCAGGATGCCCCCACGCTCGGCGGCGATCTCCTCGGACTTGGCCACCGCACCTTTCATGCCCAGCGCGCCCTCGGTGAGCACCAGCTCGGCCCCGTACGCGCGCAGCAACGCCCGGCGCTCCTTGCTCATCGTCTCGGGCATCGTCAGCACGACGTTGTAGCCGCGCGCAGCACCCACCATGGCGAGCGCGATGCCGGTGTTGCCCGAGGTGGCCTCGACGATGGTGCCGCCGGGCTTGAGGTCGCCCGAGGCCTCCGCCGCGTCGATGATGGCGACGCCAATGCGGTCCTTCACGGATGAGGCCGGGTTGTAGAACTCGAGCTTGCCCACGACGGTCGCGTCGCTGTCGATCAGCCGGTTGATCCGCACCAGGGGCGTGTTGCCGATGAGCTTGGTGACGTCGTCATAGATGGGCATGCGGACTTCCTTGCTTGTATGCCGCGGCGTGCCGTGCCCGCGGACGTGGACGTTCGTCCTGTTCAGCGAACCAGACGTTATGTGTATTCCAACAGATTGTTATGCCTTCTGGCAACGCGCGCCCATCGTTCGGTTTCTTGCGGGGCCCCACCTCAGGCGTGCCGAAGTCGCGTTGGGGCGGTGGGATCCGCAGGGCCGCCACCTCGGGAAACAGTCGTGCGGCAAGGGTCACAGAGGGCTGAGCGGGCGCTTACCGGCCAGTAGAGTGACGGCCATGTCTGCGCTCGAGATCGTCGCGCTCGTCGTCTGTGGAGTGGTCGCCCTGGTGGGGATCGCCCTGTTCGCACGAGTCATCCGGCAGTTCCTGTCCGTCTTCCGCCTCGGCCAGCCGGACGGCTCGCGCACCGGCGACAAGGGCACCCGGACGGTGACACTGCTGCGTGAGTTCCTGGGGCACACCCGGATGTCGCGGCTGCCGGTCGTGGCGGTGGCGCACTGGTTCACGATGATCAGCTTCGGCGTGCTGTTCTTCACGCTGGTCAACGCGTTCGGTCAGCTGGTGAAGGCGGACTTCGCGCTGCCGATCATTGGCCACTTCTTCCTCTACGAGTGGGTCACCGAGTTCTTCGCCTGGACCGGCATGGTCGGCATCGTCGCGCTGATGGTGATCCGCCAGAAGAACCACCCGCGGAGTGCGGCCGGCGAGGGTGGCCGTCGCTCGCGGTTCTTCGGGTCGACGTTCTGGCAGGCCTACTACGTCGAGCTGACCATCCTCGGCGTGACGATCTGCATCATCACCCTGCGCGCCCTCGAGTACGCGCTGGAGGCCAAGGGCGGGACCACCGGCACGACCGCCGAGGGGCACGCGAACGCGCTGCACTACCCGCTGACCGGCTGGCTCGGCGGCGCGTTCGATGGAGCCTCGGTGAGCACCCTCGAGAAGGTCATCGTCGTCGTCGCGGCCGTGAAGATCCTGATCTCGTTCGCGTGGATGATCACCATCTCGCTCACACCCACCATGGGCGTCGCGTGGCACCGGTTCCTCGCGTTCTTCAACATCTTCCTCAAGCGGCACGCGGACGGCCGCACCTCCCTCGGCGAGCTCCAGCCGATGCAGGTCAAGGGCGTGCCGGTCGACTTCGAGAACATCGAGGACATGGACGAGGACGCCGCGCTCGGCGTCGGCAAGGTCGAGGACTTCACCTGGAAGGGCCTGCTCGACTTCACCACCTGCACCGAGTGCGGCCGCTGCCAGTCCCAGTGCCCGGCCTGGAACACCGACAAGCCGCTGTCCCCCAAGATGCTCGTCATGGCGATGCGCGACCACGCCCACGCCAAGGCGCCGTGGCTGCTGGCCACCGAGTCCGAGCGCGAGGGCCTCGGTGAGGACGCGGCGAAGCTGGCCGAGGTGCCGCTGGTGGGCGACACCGGCTACGACATCAGGAACCCCCTCGCGGCCTACAACCCGCACGGACCCGACGCGGTCATCGACCAGGACGTGCTGTGGTCCTGCACCACCTGTGGTGCCTGCGTCGAGCAGTGCCCCGTCG
The DNA here is from genome assembly GCF_006438965.1 of Pedococcus bigeumensis. Taxonomy (GTDB): domain Bacteria; phylum Actinomycetota; class Actinomycetes; order Actinomycetales; family Dermatophilaceae; genus Pedococcus; species Pedococcus bigeumensis_A. The sequence continues at coordinate 575,881 of NZ_RCZM01000003.1, read as the reverse complement.
ACATCGAGCACGTGGACGCGATCGTCGACATGCGCCGCTACCAGGTGCTGATCGAGAGCGCCTTCCCAAACGAGCTCAACGGCCTGTTCAAGAACCTCGAGAACAAGGGCAACCCGTGGGGCATGGCCGCCCGGGCCCGGCTCGACTGGGCCAAGGACCTGCCGTTCGAGGTCAAGATGCTCGGCCAGGACGTCGAGTCCGCCGACGACGTCGACTACCTGTTCTGGGTCGGCTGCGCCGGCGCCTACGAGGACCGCGCCAAGAAGACCACCCGCGCCGTCGCCGAGCTGCTCGACCAGGCCGGCGTCACCTTCGCGATCCTCGGTGACGGCGAGTCCTGCACCGGCGACTCCGCGCGACGGGCCGGCAACGAGTTCCTCTTCCAGATGCTCGCCCAGCAGAACGTCGAGACGCTCAACGAGGTCGGCGCGACCAAGATCGTCGTCACCTGCGCGCACTGCTTCAACACGATCAAGAACGAGTATCCCCAGCTCGGCGGCAAGTACGAGGTCGTGCACCACACCCAGCTGCTCAACCGCCTGGTCCGCGAGAAGAAGCTGGTCCCCGTCGCCCGCCCGGACGACGTCCCCGGCAAGTCGTCGAACAAGGACGTGGCCTCCACTGCCGCGACGGTGACCTACCACGACCCTTGCTACCTCGGTCGGCACAACGGTGTCTACGCCCCGCCGCGCGAGCTGATCGGCGCACTGCCCGGTGTCGAGCTGCGCGAGATGGAGCGCACCAAGGAGAAGTCGTTCTGCTGCGGCGCCGGCGGCGCCCGGATGTGGATGGAGGAGAAGCTCGGCACCCGGATCAACACCAACCGCACCGAGGAGGCCATCGACACGGGCGCAGAGCGGATCGCCATCGGCTGCCCGTTCTGCCGCGTCATGATGTCCGACGGCCTCACCGCCGCGCAGTCCGAAGGCAAGGGTGAGGACGTCGAGGTCGTCGACGTCGCACAGATGCTGCTCGCCGCGGTCAAGCGCCGCGACGACGGCCAGCCGGCCGAGCCCGACGCCGTCGAGCCCGAGCCGACCCCCGACCCTGAGCCCCAGCCCGTCGCCTGACGTCGAGCCAACCGCTCACCCAGCACCGCGGCATACCCGTGGCGCCGCGGGAACGGGGCCAACTGGCCCCATTTCACCGTCGGGTGTCGGCTTTGCTGACGGCTGCTTCGTCGAGCGCTCGTGCGACCGTGAGCGTGGGGGCGGCACCGCCGCGGGATGCCGGCCACCACCAGGCGTTCACGGGATCGGCCGGTGGCTGCGGATAGCGCTCCACGAGCTCGTCGACCATCTCGGCCAGTCGGTCGTGCAGTCGGACGGTGAGGGCTTCCGCGGTCTCCCCGGCGAGCGGCACCAGGGGCTCACCGACGACCACCTCGACCGCCTTGCCGCGCCGCAGGGAGTAGCGGCCGTCGACGGTGAAGATGCGGTGGATGCCCCAGTGCGCCACCGGGACCAGCGGCGCTCCGGTCGCGATCGCGAGGTAGGCCGCCCCCCGTCGGAAGTCCTCGCGGTCCTTGACGACGAACGCCCGGCCGATCGTCGCCTCGGGATAGACCCCCACGACCTCACCGGCCCACAGCGCCCGGTGCGCCTGCCGGGCCGCGAGCTCACCGTGCGCGCGGTCGACGGGGAGGTGGCTCATGGCGCGCATCAACGGGCCCGACAGCCTCGACCGGAACACCGACTCCTTGGCCATGAACCGCACGAGCCGGCCGCGTCGCACTCCGACCAGCCCGACGAACATGAAGTCGAGGAAGCTGCTGTGGTTCGCGGCCACGACGACCGCACCAGCGGCCGGCAGCCGCTCGGCACCGGACACGGTGATCCGCAGACCGAACGCGCGGAACAGGGCGCGGCAGAGCCCGATGACGACTCGATAGGTGAGGTCCTGCACGGGAGTTGTTCGGAGCCGCGACCAGCGCCGGTTGCCCCGGAGCTTTTGGCGGCTCAGGCGATCTCGACCATCAACGCGGCGAGCTTGGCCCGCGAGGCGATCTCGAGCTTGCGGAAGATGTGCGACAGGTGGGCGTCGACCGTGCGCGGTGAAACGAAGAGCTGCTCCGCGATCTGCCGGCTGGTCAGTCCCTCGGCCACGAGCTCGGCGACCCCACGTTCGGCCTTGGTCAGGACTCGCAACGGTGACGACGACGACTCGGCCGGCTCGCGCCCGGCAAACAGGGCCGCGACCGCCGCGACACCGTCCGCGGTGAACTGGCCCCGCTCGAGCCACCCGGCGGGACAGTCACGAAGCGCGCCCGCGGCATACACAACACCGGGACGGTCCCGCCCCACGGCGCGGCGACTGACGCGCAGCGCTGCCGCCGCCCCGGCAACCGGCCGGTATGCCGTCGTGCCCGACTCGGCGGCGATGGCCGCCAGCCCGTCGAGTGCGTCCGCGGCTCGCAGCGGCATCGTGACCTCGACCGCACGGCGCAAGACGGACAGGTAGGACGCCTGCGCCTGGACGGGCTCTCCGAGACTCATCAGGGCGTCCGCCACCAGAAGCCGGGCCTCGACCGCGTCGCGCCCCAGCTTGCTGCTGTCGGCGAGCACCACGATGTCGGCGGCACGACCCGCGGCGCGGCTGATGTCACCCATGGCCAGGAGCTCGCGAGCGTCCTGGAGCTGCACCGTGAGTCGCACGGCCCACGGCAGGGTCTCGGCGTCCACGCTCAGGCCAGGACCGCCGGCGACCATCCGGTGCACCGTGTCGGCGAGCAGCGCGATGCGGTCCTCGCGGATCTCCTGCGCCTGGGCCCGGGCGAAGAGCGCCAAGGAGGCCGCCTCGACCAGACGACCTTGCTCCCAGGCCACCTTGGCCTGGAGGGTGCGGGCGGACAGCGCGATCCACACCTCGTCGGGAGGCGGAGAGTCCACGATGAGGGCAGCCAGCTGCTCGGCCTCCCCGAAGTCGCCGGCGGAGACGCAGACATCCATCAGCGTGCGGCGCACCTGACGGATCACGTAGGGGTCGTCGCCGCCCAGGGCGAGGGTCCGCTTGGCATCGGCGCGGGCCGAGACGAGGTCGCCGGCGTCGAGGTGCATCTCGGCCCGGATCGCGGCGGTGCGGGCCAGCTCGACGTCCCGCATGGGTTCGCCGAGGGCGCGGGCGTGCTCCTCGGACCGGTCGAGCAGACGAAGCCCTTCGTAGGTGCCGCGTACCTCGGAGGCGCAGATGCCGGCCCTGCGGGCCAGCTGCGAGCCGATGATGGGCGGCCCGTCGCCGCTGGCCAGCGCGGCATCCATCAGGTCGAGGGCTTCGCGGGCCCGCATGGCCGCCGACAACGAGGGAAAGGCGCGGTTGGCGAGCGCGTAACCCCGCGGCCGGGTGGCCTCGACCGCACACGCCTGGCGAACAGCGGTGGCTACCAGGGCGAGCTGGGACAGGAACGGAGCGTCCGCCGAACCGGCGTTCACGTCCTGCGGGATGACCCGGTCGGCCCAGGTGAGCAGGCCGGTCAGGGACTGCTGCGCATCGTCGGTGGCCTCGGCGAGGGCACAGCCGACCTCCCTCATCGGTGGCAGCATGTCGAACCTGCCGTCGGGGCCGACCTCCACGAGGCTGCGCCTGGCCAGCGCCGCAGCGAGCTGGACCGCTTGCGGACGGCCGACTCCGCACACGTCCGCGAGCACGTCGAGTCCAACGGGTCGGCCGATCAGTGCGAGCCGCCTGAAGCACTGCTGCTGTTCGGCGTCGAGCAGGTCGTAGGAACGACGGACGGCCTCGGCCAGCGAGGCAGCCGGCGAGACGTCGCTGACCCCGATGAGGGCGATCTGGACGGCCAGCTGTTCGATGAGCGACGGGAGTCCACCGCTCGCGCCGAGCAGTCGCCGCAGGAGGGCGTCATGCTGCTCGAGGTCGACCGAGTGTCCACCCGCCGCGGCCACTCGAGCGAGCAGCAGCTCCAGGGCGGGTCCCTCCAGGGGCTGCCTCGGCGATGGGAGCGGCAGCGGCGGCATCCGCACGACGCGTTCGTGGGGGCGCCCGGCGACTGTTGTCGCCGTGCAGAGAAGCCGCCAGCCGTCGGCGTCCTCCACCAGGTCGTTGAGGATCTCGCCCAGGCCTTCGAGCGCGTCCACCCCGTCGAGCACCAGCAGGGTGTCCCGACCGTCGAGAGCGCGCTTGAGCGCCATGGTCGGAGAGTCACCGGGGGCCACCTCGGCATCGAGGGCGTCGAGGCAGGCCGTGACGAGCGACTCGGTTGTGGCGTGGTGGTGGCCGGCGACCCAGACGACGGGCGTTGCGGCGCTGGCAGTGTGCCGGGCCACGAGCGTCTTCCCACACCCGGGAGCCCCGGTCAGGGTCACCCAGCGGTTGCTGCTGAGCAGAAGTCGGAGGCGATCGAGAACGTCGTCGCGACCCACGCACGGAGTCAGCACCCGCTCAGGCTATCGAATACCTACTGACGAATATCGGTGGTTTCACCGATGCCGGGCGATACCTCCTCCCGGCACTCTTGTGGACAACGGAGATCACTGGATCCGAAGTTGCGGGAGACGCGGAGGGGCGTCTCCCGAGGCGGCGGATCTGGGGTTGGCGGACCGGGGGGTCTACGCCGAAAAGGCCGGGTGTGGTTCCGGGGGGAGCCACACCCGGCCTTTGTCCTGTCCGGGGTCCTGCAGAGCCTGGCCACCTGACGAGTCGTCAGGTGAGGCCGTCCTACCTCAGCCGAGGCCGTTCTTGGTCAGGAACTCCTTGGCCACCGCGTCGGCGTCCTTCTTGTCCACCACGACCTCCTTGAGGAGGGCGGCGAGCGTTGCGGTGTCGAGCTTGGCCGAGACGGCGTTGAGCGCACCCTCGATGGTGGGGTTGCTCTTGGTCTTGGTGATCAGCGGGACGACGTTCTGCGCGGCGTACATGCTCTTCGGGTCCTCGAGCGCCACCAGGTTGTTGGCGGCGATGCTCGGGTCCGTGGTGAACAGGTCACCGGCGTCGATCTGGCCGTTCTTGAGAGCAGCGAGCGTGAGCGGGCCACCCGCGTCGAGCGGACGGAACGACTTGAACTCGAGCCCGTAGATCTTCTTGAACCCGGGGATGCCGGTGTCGCGCGTCTTCCACTCCGGCGGGCCACCCACCGTGAGCTGACCGGCCTTGCCGGCGAGGTCGGCGATCGACTTCACGCCCAGCTGGTCGGCCTTCGACTTCTTCATGACCAGGGCGTCCTTGTCCTCGGCCGCGGACTTGTCGAGCACCGTCAGCGTGGCCGGGACCGAGGCCTTGAGCTCGGTGTAGACGGCCTCGGAGTCAGTGCCCGTCTGGCCCTTCTTGAAGTAGTCGCGCAGCACACCGGTGTACTCGGGGATCAGGTCGATCGACCCGTCCTGGAGAGCCGGGATGTAGGCCTCGCGGGCACCGATGTTGAGATTCTTGGTGACCTTGATGCCCTTGGCCTCGAGGGCACCCGCGTAGATCTCGGCGAGCAGGGCGCTCTCGGGGAAGTCGGCTGAACCGACCTTGATGCTGCCAGCACCACCACCGGAGCTGGAGGTGCTGGAGGTGGCCAGCGGGTCGCCTCCGGAGTTGCCGCACGCGGACGTGGCCATGAGTGCGGCCACCGTGGCGATGGTCAGGGTGATCTTGCTGAACTTCACGGAACCGCTCCTACCGTTGGGTCAGGTGTGCTGGGAATCCACCGTACGCTGCGAAGACACAATCTCTACATCGAGGGGGGTATTTGATCGCCTGCTGGACCTCCGGACTCCTCCGCCCTCTGCGGGGCGCCCGCTGCCCCGGCCGGTGAGCCCCGGCGACACGGCATACCGCTGCACCACGGCGAGCAGGAGGTCGACCACGAGGGCAAGGACCGCCACGAGCAGGGCGCCGCTGGCCATCTGCGGGTAGTCGCGGACCTTCTGGCCGTCGATCAGGAACCGACCGAGGCCACCCGTGCCCGCGACCGCAGCGAGGGTTGCCGTCGCGATCACCTGGAGGGTGGCCGAGCGGAACCCCGAGAAGATCAGGGGCAGCGCGTTGGGCACCTCGACCTTGGCCAGCACCTGGCCGCCGGTCATACCCATTCCCTTGGCCGCATCGCGCGCGGCGGGATCGACGCCCTCGACCCCGGCGTAGGCGCCGGCCATGAGCGGGGGGATCGCCAGCACGATGAGGACGATGAGGCTCGGCACGAGGAAGGCGGAGTCGCCGACCAGCTTGGGGAACAGCCACAGCACCATGACGTAGAGCAGGCCCAGGCTCGGGATGGCCCGCGCGGCACCGGCCAGGTTAACCACGAAGAACCGGCCGCGACCGGTGTGGCCGATCGCGAGGCCGAGAGGGATCGCGATGAGGCAGGCGACGAACAGGGAGATCCCGGAGTACCAGAGGTGCTCGACGGTGCGAGCCACGACACCATCGCTTCCCGACCAGTTGGCCGAGTCGGTGAGCCAGTCGATGAGGCCGCTGATCATGCCCGTCCTCCCGTCGCGCGCAGCCACGGGGTGAACAGCCTCGTCAGGACGATGATGACCGCGTCAAAGAGCAGCGCGAGCACGATGCAGGCGGCGATCCCGACGAACAACGGGTCGTAGAAGTCGCGGTTGAAACCGTCACTGAAGAACAGTCCGAGCTGGTTGATCCCCAGGATGGTCCCCACGCTGACGATGCTGACGTTGCTCACCGCCGCCACCCGCATGCCCGCGGAGATCACCGGAACTGCCAGCGGCAGCTCGATCGCGAAGAACCTCTTGACCCGGGTGTAGCCCATCGCGGTAGCGGCTTGCTGCACGTGGTCCGGCACTGCGCCGAGTCCGTCGGCCACGGTGCGGACCAGGAGAGCCACGGTGTAGATCGTCATGGCGACCAGGACGTTGACCGGGTCGAGGATGGGGATACCGAGGAAACCGGGAAGGATCACGAACAGGGCCAGGCTGGGGATCGTGTAGAGCAGTCCGAAGCCGGCGGTGAAGGGCGCATAGAGGAACTTGTAGCGCCGAGCCAACCACCCCAACGGCAGTGCGATGAGCAGACCGATCACCAAGGGCACGCCAGCAAGGTAGGCGTGCTGGAGCCCGCGGCTCAGCACATCGTCGAGGTGGTCGAAAAACCAGGTCATGCCGCCGGCGCCCCCGGCTTGCGGGGATCTGCGAGCTCGGGACGGTCCGCCTGCTCGATGGCGGTCAGCACCTCGTGCGCCTTGACGGTGCCCACGAGGGAGCCGCTGTCGTCCACGATCACGCCGCGGCGGCTGGGACTGGACAGCGCGGAGTCCAGGGCCCCACGCAGCGGGCCGCTCGCGCGAGCCACCGTGCCTCCGCGGTGCAACATCTCGGTGCGGATCGCCCCCCTGGCCCGCAACGGCTCGACCCAGCCCAGGGGGTGGTTCTGGTCGTCGACGACCAGCACCCAGTCGGCGTCGACCCCTTCGGCGCTCTCCCCCATGGCGATCGTGCGCTCCGCCGCGAGCGGCAGGCGCGGCGTGGCCTGGAAGGACAGCGCGCGGTAGCCGCGGTCACGTCCCACGAAGTCCGCCACGAAGTCGTCGACCGGGTGGGCGAGCAGGTATGCCGGTGCGGCCATCTGGGCGAGATGCCCACCGACCTTGAGGACCGTCACCTGGTCGCCCAGCTTGATGGCCTCGTCGATGTCGTGCGTGACGAAGATGATCGTCTTGCCGAGATCGCCCTGGAGCCGGAGGAACTGGTCCTGCAGCTGCTCGCGGACCACGGGGTCAACCGCGCTGAACGGCTCGTCCATCAGCATGACCGGCGGGTCGGCCGCGAGTGCGCGAGCGACACCGACGCGCTGCTGCTGACCACCCGACAGCTGGGCCGGGTAGCGCTTGGCGAACGCCGGGTCGAGCCCCACGCGTTCGAGCAGCTCCATCGAGCGCTTCCGGGTCTCGGTCTTGTCCATCCCCAACAGGCGCGGGACGGTCGAGACGTTGTCGAGGACGGTGCGGTGCGGGAAGAGGCCGGCGTGCTGGATGACGTAGCCGATGCCGCGGCGCAGCTCGGACTCCTTCATCCGCCCGGTGTCCTTGCCGTCCAGGGTGATCGTGCCCGAGGTGGGCCGGATCATCCGGTTGATCATGCGCAGGGACGTCGTCTTGCCGCAGCCGGAGGGCCCGACCAGGACGGTGATCTTGCCGCTGGGTGCCTCGAGACTCAAGCTGTCGACAGCAACAGTGCCGTCCGGAAACTTCTTCGTGACACCGTCGAAGGCGATCATGCGGATCAACCTAACCCAGCACACCGACAAGGCGCGACGGGCGCGATACTGGCGGGCGTGACGCAACCGGTGCACCTCGACGGCCGCAGCCTCGATCTCGACGCGCTGGAGCGGGCTGCCCAGGGGGCTCCTGCTTCCATCGAACCGGCCGCCATGGCGGCCGCCGAGCGGTCGCACCAGCATGCCGCGGAGGTCAGCTCGCGGCGACCGGTCTACGGGCGCACCACCGGCGTCGGGGCCGCCCGCGAGGAGAGCACCGACTCCAAGGTCGACCACGGCCTCCGCCTGCTGCGCTCCCATGCGGCCGGCTGGGGCGAGGTGATGCCGTCCACGGTGGTCCGCGCAGCTCTGGCCGTGCGCGCCAACCAGCTGTTGGCAGGCGGTTCGGGAGCCAACCCTGTCCTGGCCCAGACCTTGGCCGACCTCGTGGGCGCGCCGGACGAGGACCTGCCGGTGGTGCACCGCTACGGCTCGCTCGGGACCGGGGACCTGACGGCGCTGGCCGAGGTCGGGTTGGCCCTCATCGGTGAGCGCGAACGGTCCGGGGGCGAACGTCGGGCCGACGTCCAGCTCACCTCGGCAGATGCGTTGCCGCTGATGTCGTCCAACGCGTTCGCCATCGCCGAGACGGGCCTGCACGCCGCGTCGCTGCACGCCCTGGCCCGTGCAGCCGACACCGTATGCGCGCTGAGTTTCGTTGCCCTGCAGGGGAATCCGGAAGCAGTCAGCGAGACCGCCGCGGCGGCAACTCCGTTCCGCGGGGCACGTGAGGTCATCCGGGTGCTCGGTGAGCTGCTGGCCGACCAACCCGGAGAGCCGGCCCACCTCCAGGACTTCTTCGGCCTGCGCACCTGGCCGCAGGTCCACGGCCCCGTCCTCGACACGATCCTCGACCTCAAGGCAGTGGTCGAGACGGCCGCCAACACGGCGTCCGAGAACCCGCTCTTCACCGGGACCGGCGATGTCGCCGAGGTGACCCACCACGGCGGCTTCCACGCGGCATACCTCGTGCTGGCAGTGGACACGACGCTGCTGGCACTGACGCGGTCGGCGCAGGCGGTGCAGTCGCGGATCAGCCACACGCTCACCGACTCCGACAGCGGGCTGCCGCTGTTCCTGTCGGACTCGACGATGGGTTCCTCGGGCGTGCTGATCGCGGAATACGTTGCGGCGTCAGCGTTGTCAACCATCCGCGGGGTGGCATCGACACCGTCGAGCGTGCAGACGGCCGGCGTCTCGGCGGGCATCGAGGACGACGCGAGCTTTGCCGGGCAGGCAGCAATGCGACTGGGCGACGCGACGGCGGCCTACCGGCGGATGCTCGCCGTCGAGCTCGTGTGCACCGTCCGCGCCCTGCGGATGCGCGGAGTCGTGCCGATCGGTGAGCTGGGTGAGGCGTTCGCGCGGTGCGAGAGCCTGCCCGCGGGGGTCGAGGACCGCGACCTGTCCCCCGAGCTGGCGACCGCCGAGCACATCGTCGAGCGGTATGCCGTGTCGACACCGGAGGAGCGTTAGGCACCCTTGCGACGGCGCGTCAGGAGACGCGGTCCAGGAAGGCGAGAGCCCGCTCGGTCAGCAGGCGCGCGGCCTCGGGGTCGTAGGAGCCGAGGCTGTTGTCGGCGAACAGGTGCTCCTCGCCGGGGTAGATGAACAGGTCGGCGTCGGGGGCTTCGGCCACCAGGGCGTGGGCAGCGTCGATGTCACCCTCGCCGGCAAACGAGGGGTCGGCGTCCTTGCCGTGCACCTGCACGGGCACCCCGTCCGGCCAGGTGCTGCCGAACTCCGACGGCGGCACGCACGACTCCATCAGCAGTGCACCCTTGGCGCCCGGTCGGGTCTGGGCGAGCAGCTGGGCGGGCATGACGCCGAGCGAGAACCCGGCGTAGACGAGCTCCTCGGGCAGGTCCGCGACGGCGGCCTTGCCGAGCCCAAGGATCGCGCCGAAACCCTGGGACCGCAGGTAGGCCAGGCCCTGGTCGAGAGTCTCGTAGGTGTGTCCGTCATAGAGGTCGGGCGTGTGCACCGTGTGGCCGCCCGTGCAGAGGGTGTCGGCGGAGTCGAGCACACCGGTCGTCAGCCCCTGGGCGTGGTGGAACAGCACTAACTCAGCCATGTCAGGTCCCTTCGCATGTCCTCGCTCCTCGCTCAGCGGGCCGCTACGGTCCCGTCCCGGCCATCATGGCGCGACGGTCCGACAGCGCTGCCTAGCAGGTGCATGGCGAGGAAGGCTGCGGCCTCGCGGTGCCACCGGCCTGCCTGGCGCAGCATGGCGTGGCTCTCGCCCTTGACCGAGTCATAGGTGACGTCGGCGCCAAGCGCTCCCATCGCATCGGCCATCGCGCGAGAGGCTCGCGGCGAGGTCATCCGGTCCAGCGTGCCGTGCATGAAGAGGACGTGCAGCCCGCGGTGCCAACGGGCCCGGTCCTTGCCCTCGACCCACGGTGCCAGCGCTGCGATGGTGGTGATCCGCTCGTCGTCTGCGAGGTGCAGGGCGACGCGACCGCCCATCGAGTGGCCGAGCAGGCCGATCGGGACACCGGGGTGCTTCGCGGCGATCTGCTCGAGGGCCAGCCGGGTGTCCGCGACGGGGCTGGCCTTGTCGCCGTTCCAGCCGCGCACGGCATACCGGAGCGAGGCCACGGCGATCGCGCCCTCACCGGCGTCGGCCACGGCCTTGGCGAACGGCGCCATCCGCAGCACCGCACCGTGCCAGGGACGGACCGGCCGGTTGCTGCGCGACTTGCCGCCGTGCAGGACCAGCACGACGGCGCGCGGCTGGTCGACCTCGGTGGGCCAGAGCAGTCGGGGGGCGCGCACAGGTTCTCCTCAGGGGTGGGTCAGTCGCAGTATTTCGTAGCGGGTGGCCACGCGGATGGGCGGCCGGGGGTGCTGTTCCTGGCCGCTGGCGGCTGTCGTGATCCCGGCCGCTCGCGCACCCGAGACGCTCGCGCTCACCAGGCGTCGTCGAGGACCGCGCGCTGGTCGTCGGTCAGGGTCAGCCGGGCACCGTCGAGCGCTTCAGCGAGCTGGGCGGCGCGGCTGGTGGCGACGATCGGGCGGATCGCCGGGGTGCCGCCGACCAGCCAGGCCAGCACCACCGCGCTACGCGTCACCCCGAGGCCATCGGCCACCTCGGCGATGGCGGCCTTGCGTCGGTCGCTGCCGAGATGGTCGAACGCCTCCTCGGGCTCGCGATCGGTCCGGTCGTACGAGCCCTGCATCAACGGGCTGTAGGCCCAGGCCTCCCAGCCCGGGTTGGCCTCGAGGTAGTCGAGGGTCTCGTCGGTGATCCAGCCCATCCGGTGGTCGTGGCTGTGGTTGCGGACCATCGGGCGCGGCTGGAGGTAGGAGTAGCGCAGCTGCAGCGTGTCGGCGGCGGGCAGCCCTTGGCTCTCGGCGTGGGCGCGGGCGCGTTCGGCTCGCCAGACCGGCCAGTTGGACAGCCCGACGCGACCGATCCGACCCTCGGCAGCGTGCCTGCCCAAGGTCTCCGCCACCTCCTCCACGGGGACCTCACGGTCGTCGCGGTGGGCGAAGAAGAGGTCGACGCTGTCCAGGCCGAGGCGCCGTAGCGACGCCTCGAACTGGATGTCGATCGCGAAGTGCGACAGGCCGGTGGTCGCGCCGGGAGCGCCGTCGTGGACGGGTTCGCAGCCGGCCTTGGTGGCGATCTTGACGCGCTCGCGCATGCCTGGCCGCTGGGCGAGCCAGCGGCCGATGAGCGCCTCGCTGTCCCCGCCGGTGCCGCTGTCGCTGAGCCAGAACGCGTAGCAGTCGGCCGTGTCGATCCAGACCCCACCGCCGTCGACGAACTGGTCGAGCAGCGCGAACGAGGTGGCCTCGTCGATGCGGGTGCCGAACTCCATGGCGCCCAGGGCAATGTTCAGGTCAGCGGTCATGGGGCCACTCTGGTCCCTCGCCGCTCGGGCTGCACGCGCCGGGGTCACGCGCCGAGATCCCAGCTCTCGGGCCTCCCGAAGGCCCGGAAGGCCGAGAGGTGGGATCTCGGGGACTGAGGCAGCGGCGGGTGGTGCGCACGCGGCATACCCGAGCCGTCTGTGAGGCGTCGCTCAGACGTCGGTGACGCGGAAGTTCTTGAAGGAACGGCTCGCGGTGGGGCCACGCTGGCCCTGGTAGTGGGAACCGTACTTCGCTGAGCCGTAAGGGTTTTCGACCGGGCTCGACAGGCGGAAGAAACAGAGCTGGCCGATCTTCATGCCCGGCCACAGCTTGATCGGGAGGGTCGCGACGTTGCTGAGCTCGAGGGTGACGTGTCCGGTGAAGCCCGGGTCGACAAAGCCGGCGGTCGCGTGGGTGAGCAGTCCCAGGCGGCCGAGGCTGGACTTGCCCTCGACGCGGGCGGCGACGTCATCGGGGAGCGTGACCGTCTCGTAGATGGACCCGAGGACGAACTCGCCGGGGTGCAGGATGAACGGTTCGCCCTTGTCCACCTCGACCAGGCGGGTCAGGTCGGGCTGGTCCTCGGCGGGGTCGATGAAGGGGTACTTGTGGTTGTCGAACAGCCGGAAGTAGCGGTCGAGGCGCACGTCCACGCTCGACGGCTGGACCATCTCGGGGTCCCAGGGGTCGAGGACGACTCGCCCGTTGTCGATCTCGGCCTTGATGTCACGGTCGCTCAGCAGCACGGGGAGAGACTAACGCCAGGGGTATGCCGGGGGCCGTCAGTCTCATCCGCGCGTTCGGTTAGACTTCCTGCCGCACCGCCCCCGGGCGGACTTCACGCCGCTCTCGGGCGGCGTGTGCCGGTGTAGCTCAATGGTAGAGCGCCAGCTTCCCAAGCTGGACACGCGAGTTCGATTCTCGTCACCGGCTCCACATTTGCCTTTGGTCTGCGGCCTTGCTGGGACGGTCCCCGGACTCGGTCGCCTGCTCCGATTGTCGCCTCAGTCCTTGGGAACGGGGATCTCGCTCACCGGCGTTACCGTGCTGGTGCAGCGCTTGAAGCCGGGCCACAGGAACTTGTGGACGGTATCCACGTCGTCGGCCTCGACGACCAGGAAGAGCGTGTGCTGGGCGTTCGCGCCGTAGCGACCGATCAGCCTGACCCCCTCGACGCCGGCGTCATACAGCGAGTTGGAGCCTCCCTCGTCCCTGGGGCAGAGCTCGGGACTGTGAACCTGCGTGATGTGGAACAGCACTGGTCCTCCTCAAGCACTCGCGTCGGGCACTCCCCTGGTGGACTCAGCGTGCCGTCCGTGTCACTTGAAAGCACGGTTGGACCAGCGACGACTGACCACGGACCACGGACCGGCGACTCTGTGACTAGCCGACGTTCGTAGCCAGGTCCTTGTAGGCAGGCATCAGCTCGGCCCAGCGTTGCTGCATGTCGCAGCGCTCCTGTCCGGCGAGGTGGGCCGCGAGGTCTTCGACGTGCACCTGCACACCGGCTCCGTAAGCATGGAGCTGGTCCAGCGGCATCCCGCGCTCCTCGAGGACGAGGATGGTCTGGCCGCCGTCCGCCGTCAGGGTGACCTCGATGACGTGCTCGTCCGGCTCGTCTGCATCCTGGGTCACGAGCAGCAGCCGGTGTGGCGGCTCGCACGTCTGCACGCGGCCGGTTCCCTTCCACCCACTGCCGAAGAAGTGTGCCCGGAACTCGCCGCCGGGTCGCAGGTCGCCGGTCACCTCGCCGAGCCAGCGCACGAGACGATCCGGGTCGGTGAGCGCAGACCACAGGTCGTCGATATGCGTGTCGTAGCGGTCCTGCATGCGTACCGCGCCCTTGCCGTCCTCTGATCGCAGGCTGCCCAGGATCCGGCTGTCACCACGTGTACTGCTCGTCATCTGCTGCTCCTTCGTTCACGCTTTCCACGGGCCACCTCGGTGTGCAGAGCATCCAGTCGCTGCTCCCACAGGGCTCGGTAGCGCCCTAGCCACTCGTCGACCTCGGCCAGCGGCTCGGGGCGAAGGCTGTAGACGCGGCGCTGTGCCTGCTGGCGGACCTCGACGAGTCCCGCCTCCCGCAACACCCGCAGGTGCCGCGACACCCCGGGGCGCGCGATCGGCAGCAGCGCCGCCAGCTCCCCTGCGCTCGCCGGGCCTTCGGCCAAGGCGTTCAGCACTGTCCTGCGGCTCTCGTCCGCGAGCGCGTGCATCACCGCTTCCATCACCCGAACGTACCAATTCCGTTACGTACCCGTCAAGGTACATAACGTACGATGGCATGAACCGGACTCAGGCCGGGCGATCCCCAGCGGCGCGCATCTGCTCGGCGACGGCCACCGCGTCTCGAGAGTCCTCGTGCAGCAGACCCGTCACCACCCCGGCCCGGTCCTCACCGGAACGGTTCTGGCTGAACTTGGCCTTGGCCTCCACCCGCTCGACCGAGATCTCCACGCCGACGATGGCCCGCAGCTGTCCCTGGATGTACTTGTCCGGCGCATCCGAACTGCGCCACGGCTCGTCCCGATGTCCCTCGTGCCGGTCGCCGAGCTCGTCCACCGCTCCGCGCACCCAGTGCGGGTCGTCATGGACCGTCGCCCGTCCGCTGAGCTGGACGACGGAGTAGTTCCAGGTCGGCACGACCTTGCCGTGCTCGGCCTTGCTGGCGTACCAGTTGGGCGAGATGTAGGCCTGCGGGCCGGTCACGACCAACAGGACCGGACGGTCCGCACCAATCGCCTTCCAGTGCTGGTTGGCCCGCGCCATGTGGGCAATGACGGTGTCGTCACGCCAGATGACGGGCAGCAGGGTCGCCAGCGGGAACCCGTCCGCACCGACGGTGATCAGCTGCGCCGACCCGATCTCCGCGACCAGGCGGCGGATCTCAGCGTCGTCGGTCATGGCGTTGAAATGGGGGACGTACATGGGCCTCAGTGTCCCCGACTTCGCGGTCTCTCGAGCGAGTTGGGCCCGACGTGAAAGGGTCGGGCCATGCGTGACCTGTCGCCGTGGGCCGTGGCCGCAGTCGAGCACGTCGAGCGCTCGGTCACAGGGCCACCCCTCGACCCCGCCCTGCGGGTCACCCTGAACTTCCACCCGGACCGGCCCCACGACGGCACTCCGATCCTCGCCGCGATGGCCACCGCTGGCACCTACCGCAACCAGTTCGAGACTGGCACCGGCAACGGCGGCCTCACGGCATACCCGGGCGGCGACCGCTGGACGTGGGAGCGGCGCATCTTCGGCGGGGCCTATGACGAGGCGCCGGCAGGCGAGCGACCCAAGTACGGCGCCCTCAACCACCGACGGAGCACCGTCGGGGGCGCGCCGCGGTTCGGCTCGGCCCACCTGCGGCTCCGAGCGCACACCCTGGAGCGGTCGACGTTCTGCTACCCCGACTCGTTCATGCAGCCCGAAAACTTCGGTACCGCGACACACCTCGCGTTCACGGACCTCGCGGATGCCGACTGGGCAGCTGGGGTGACCGACGACCTCGACAACTACATCGAGGCCCACGTCCACGGCGTCGTCGACCTCTCGTCGGACGTTGAGGCGGTCGTCCTCGACCCGGTCTTCCGCGGGACCACCGTCGAGCAGGAAGCCACCAGTCTCCCCTGCCCCGTCGAGTGGCACGACGGCTTCAGCGTGGACCTCGACACCGTGCGTTCGCACCCCGACTACCGGGGCGAGCACATCGTCGACCTCGCCGCCGCGATCGCGGTGCACGACCGGCTCGACCCTGCCGTGATCGGCGCGGCATTGGCATCCGGGCGACATGACCCGCAGGACCTCAAGCGGGTCTGGCACTACCTCGCCCGCTTCGGCCGACCCACCTGACAGGTCCTCGCCGAGCCCGGCTTCGAGGCCGTGGCGCGCAGTCGCGCCACCCGCCGGCTAGGCCGACGGCTCTCTAGGCCGAACGACGCAAGGCCGCGACGGCGGGCAGGTCGTCGAGCGCCGAGAAGACGGCGGTGTCACAGACCGTGCAGCAGAAGCCACCGGGGAGGTCGTCGATCACCGGCACGAGGATCCGCTCGCCCTGGCACTCGTCGCACCAGGCCTGGACCGCGTGCAACAGCAGCACATCCGAGGCGTTGTCCATGCGTCGAGAGTGACACGGGGCACCGACAGGACGGCGCACCCACGCCGTTCGCGGCAGCAACCGGACCGCGACCGCGGCACTGCGCACAGGTTTGGGCTGCTGCGCAGAGAGCGGGTCTCTGCGCAGCACGTCCAGAGTCTGTGCACAGACCAGCGATCAGCGGCCGCGACCCTCAGTCGAGTCGGCCGGTCACCAACACCGGGTTGACCAGGTCGGTGTTGTCCACAACGAGGTCGGCGCGTGACCAGGGAGCGCGCTCGGCGAAGTAGGTCCGCTGCGCCTCGACATAGCGACGCATGGCGGGGTGCGCGGGATCGCCGCGAGCACCATCTCGCACCGCCATCCGCTCGGCTGTCACCTCGAACGGCACGTCGACGAAGACGGTGAACTCGAAGCACCCCTCCAGCTCGGCCCGGTGCAGGAACAGCCCGTCGATCACCACGACCGACGCTGCGGGAGCCTCGACGAGGTCCGGCCACAACAGCTCGTCGGTGCGCACGTCGTGCCCCGCGGTCCGGAACCGCCGCGATCCCCTCGGACCCAGCGGCGTCAAGGCCTCGTCGATCAGGCGCGGGTAGTCGTACGAGTCCAGCCAGAAGCCCACCGGCGACTGGGGTCCTCGGGCGTAGCGCTCGGCCCGCACCCGGTGCCACCCGTCGACCGAGAACTCCACGACCGGACGCCCACGGTCTCGCAGGGCCGACGCGAGCTCGGCGGCAAAGAAGGTCTTCCCCGCGCCATCCACACCGTCGACCCCCACCCGGACACAGTCCGCGCCCACTGCCGCAGGCACGTACGAAGCCACCTCGGCCACGAGGTCAGCGCGCGCACCCAGCTTCGCCGAACCCTCGGCCATCAGCCGGGGACCAGCCAGCCGAGCAGCGTCACCAGGCCGATGACCGCACACGCCACGAACAGCACGGCCAGCGCCAGCGCGATGACCGTCGCCGCGTCCAGGCCGCCATCTCCGGAGGACGCGCTACCGGCCGACCCTGCCCCCGTTTGGCCGGCGCCAGGGGGTCGCGGCGAACCGCCCGAGGTCGCCGACGCCCTGTCCTGCTCGGCCCGCCGATGCAGCGCATCGACCCTTTTGTTGCCATCGCGCTCACGTACCGACCGGGGCAGGCTGCTCCACATCTGGGCGAAGTGGTCGCCGTGCCGCTCGCGCCACGCCTCGACCGCCTCGTCCACGTCCTTGCCGCGTCGGGCGGTGCCGAACCAGGCAGCCCCCGCCGCCGGGAGGTCGCGCATCGCGTAGTTCACCTCGCCGAGCAGCTCGAGCGCCTCGGCATCGAACTCGCCGGCCAGGTGCCCCACCAGCCGCTCGCGGGCCTTCCACTCCCGACCCGCGTCGAGGTCGGCCCGGGCGCGCTGGACGGCGCTGCTCGGCTGGCTCGAAGGTTCCGTCTGGGGTTCCTGGCTCACACCACGTGAGTATGCCGTGCCCTCCCCAGCGCGCTCGTGGCCACCACCCGCGGATCGGCGGGCAGCACCGCGAGCACGCGGCATACCTGCGGCTCTGTGGCGCATCCCACGAAAGGGTTGCAATTGTTACCCACGGGTAGCACCATGGAAGTTACCGGTCAGTACACAGGCCGGCCGACCGCACGTCACGACCCGGAGGGTTCCCCGACATGGGCCACTACAAGAGCAACCTGCGCGACCTGGAGTTCAACCTCTTCGAGGTCTTCGGCCGCGGCGACGTGCTGGGCAAAGGCCCCTACGCCGACGTCGACGCCGACACCGCCAGGGAGATGTTGAAGGAGGTGTCGCGGCTCGCCGAGAACGAGCTGGCCGAGTCGTTCGCCGACGCCGACCGCAACCCGCCTGTCTACGACCCCAAGACCTACTCGGTGACGATGCCCGAGTCGTTCAAGAAGAGCTACCAGGCCTATGTCGACTCCGGCTTCTGGAACATCGACGTGCCACGCGAACTGGACGGCACCGTCGCCCCGCCGAGCCTGAAGTGGGCCATGAACGAGATGGTGCTGGGCGCCAACCCGGCGATCGCGATGTTCGCCGCGTCCTACTCCTTCGCCAACCTGCTCTACATCCTCGGCAACGACGAGCAGAAGAAGCTCGCCCACTGGATCGTCGAGAAGGGCTGGCACTGCACGATGGTGCTGACCGAGCCCGACGCCGGCTCTGACGTCGGCGCCGGCCGCACCAAGGCCAGCGAGAACGCCGACGGCACCTGGAACGTCACGGGCGTCAAGCGGTTCATCACCTCCGGTGAGTCCGACATGACCGACAACGTCATCCACTTCGTGCTGGCCCGCCCCGAGGGCGCCGGCGCGGGCACCAAGGGCCTGTCCCTGTTCATCGTCCCCAAGTTCCAGATCGATCTCGAGACCGGTGAGCTGGGCGAGCGCAACGGCGCCAACGTCACCAACCTCGAGCACAAGATGGGCCTCAAGGTCTCGACGACCTGCGAGATCACCTTCGGCGACAAGGAGCCGGCTGTCGGCACCCTGCTCGGCGATGCCCACGACGGCATCGCGCAGATGTTCCGCGTCATCGAGCACGCGCGAATGCTGGTTGGTACCAAGGCGATCTCGACGCTGTCGACCGCCTACCTCAATGCCCGCGACTACGCCAAGGAGCGCGTCCAGGGTGCCGACCTGACCCAGATGACCGACAAGGCCGCGCCGCGCGTGACCATCACGCACCACCCCGACGTGCGCCGCTCGCTGATGACGCAGAAGTCCTACGCCGAGGGCCTGCGCGCACTGGTCATGTACACCGCGACCCAGCAGGACATCGTCCATGAGGCGTTCCTCGCGAGCGGGTCCGAGGAGATCGCCAAGGACACCCCGGCCGAGATGGCCAACCGGGTCAACGACCTGCTGCTCCCGATCGTCAAGGGCGTCGGCTCCGAGCGCGCCTGGGTGCTGCTGGGAACAGAGTCGCTACAGACCCTCGGCGGCTCCGGCTTCCTGCAGGAGTACCCGATCGAGCAGTACATCCGCGACGCCAAGATCGACACGCTCTACGAGGGCACCACCGCCATCCAGGGACTGGACTTCTTCTTCCGCAAGATCATCCGCGACAAGGCCCAGGCCCTCTCGCACGTGGCCATGCAGATCCAGGAGTTCGCCAAGGACCTCGGTGCCAACGGCGGGCGCCTCGACACCGAGCGCGAGCTGCTCGGCAAGGGCCTCGAGGATGTCCAGGGCATCCTCGGCTACATGGTCGGCGAGCTGATGAAGTCCGACCCGCGCCAGGAGGGCGGCGAGCTCGCCAACCTCTACAAGGTTGGTCAGAACACCTCGCGCCTGCTGCTGTCCGCCGGCGACCTGGTCATCGGCTGGCTGCTCCTGCGCCAGGCCGCCGTTGCCTCGAAGGCGCTTGAGGGCGAGGGCGTCTCGGCCAAGGACCGCGACTTCTACGAGGGCAAGATCGCTGCCGCGTCGTTCTTCGCGCGCAACGTGCTGCCCAAGATCGCGGCCGAGCGCCAGATCGCCGAGGCGACCGACAACGCGCTGATGGACATCCCGGAGTCCGCGTTCTGACGCGTTCCACGTGAGGTATGCCGGGTGCTCCCGGCACAACCGAAGGGCTGGCTTCCCCTGAAGCCAGCCCTTCGGCATACCTGCTCTGCTTGCCCCGCCACCCCCTGCGACGACGGACGCACTCTCTGTTCGGATCAGCCGGCGAAACGGATGGGCTCGTTCGCCGGCGACCCCTCGACCCACTCAGCCCTTGCTGAGCCTGATGTCCCGCTACCGCGAGAAGCGGATGAAGTCGCTGAACTGCTCGCTGCCCGTGCCCTTGGTGGCCTTGCGGTAGCTGTAGGTGTCGGAGCGCACGTGGTTGTACTCCTCCACCATGAAGCTGCCGTCGCTGTTGACTTTCGCGACGTAGGCGACGTGGCCGTAGGTGCCGCTGCTGCGGACCGCGATGTCGCCGACCTTCGGAGACTTGTAGACGGGGATGCCGGCGGCGCGGGCGGCGTTGTCCCAGTGCTCGGCGTTGCCCCAGTGCTGGCCCTTGTAGGAGTTGGAGAACGCGACGCCGAGGTTGTGGCGAACTCGCCAAGCGGCGAAGGAGGTGCACTGGCCCTTGTAGAAGTTCCACGGGTCGACGCCGGAGGAGGCGCCGCGGTAGGGGTAGTCATCCCTGACGGCGCTGGACGGTGGGGTGGTGGTGCCGCCGCACTTGGGGGCCACGAAGCCGTCGCGACCGGTGTAGACGTAGGCGTCCGAGACGTAGCGCCCGCTACCGATCTTGTCCCAGATGTTCGAGGTGCCATAGGTGCCCTTGACGGTCGACCCGTACGTCTGGCAGCTGATGGTGACCCTGGTGCCCTTCTTGATGGTCGTGACAGCGCCGTAGCCGGTGCCCGGGCCGGAGCGGACCGTCAGGCTCGCGGCGCTGGTCCTGATCGTGCCGGTGGCGGCATCGGCGATGGCCGCCCCACCCGCGACGACGGACAGCCCGATGGCACCGGCGAGGGCCAGGCGAACTGGCTTCTGACTGAGCTTGGGAGTGCGCATTTCGTTCTCCTGCATCATGTTTCGGATCCGCCTGGCTCCCTGCTGGAACCGGCTGCTGAGGATGAAGGTAGGAACGATCGGTGGGGCCGTCGATGGGGAGAACTACCCGGGTCAGGGGGTTGAGCACGCGCCACCACGAGGGGAGCTCTCCCCGGGAGGTGCGCGGGCGGCATACCCACAGTCGGACACGACGAGGGCGGCACCGGATCGCTCCGGTGCCGCCCTTGTCGTGGCTCAGGGGGTAGTGGTCAGGCGCGCGGGTCGACCTCGACCTCGTCGACCTGGGTGCCCGTGGCCGGGTCCGTGTGGCTCACGCGACGCGACGAGTAGCCAGCGCCGCCGACGCCACGACGGTTCGTGACGACCAGCGACAAGAGGATGGCCAGCACGCCGGCCGCCATGCAGATCCAGCCGATCATGCCGAGGTTGATCGCGTCCACCGACGCGTTGAGGGCGAAGGTCAGGATCGCGCCGACGACGATCAGGAAGATGCCGACTCCGATGTACATGCTCACTCCTGGGTGATGGGTGGTGCTCGGGTGTGGATCTCCGGGTCCCGTGGGGCGACCCGTTGCCTCGACTGTAGACCCGAATCGCCCTGACCTGCGGGAACGCAGCGCGGATGGGGTATATCGGGCGCGGGCGTGAGGGGAGTCCTCCCTGCCCGTCTCCCGTGCCCAAGGCCCCATCCCGGGGGAGTTGTCCCCATCGACGGGCCGGCGAGACGGACCTTACGTTCCTCGCAGATCGCAGCGGGCGACCAGCCCGCAGAGCAGCCCGGGGAACCCACAGGAGCACGTCATGAGTCTCATCACCACCTTCGCCACGAAGCGGCCGGTGCGGCTCGCCGTGGTCACGGCGCTGGGAGTCGGGGTTCTCGTCGGAGGCGCGGCCGCTGCGACCGCGGCGGTCGGGCACGTGCGCACCCAGAGCACCCCGCTGACCGTTCGCTCGGGACCGGGCACCGGGTTCGAGGCCGTGGGTTCGGTGGCCAAGGGGGCGAAGCTCAACATCGTGTGCCAGACAAAGGGCACCCGGGTGTCCGGTCCGTACGGCGCGACCAGCGTGTGGAACAAGATCGGCGAGGGCCGTTACGTGGCGGATGCGTTCACCAGCTCGAACGAGAAGGCGCCGCCGTGCACCGCTGGCCAGACGCGTGCCGTTGTCTCTGTGGGCAAAGCGTGCAGCAGCAACGAGCGCCCGTACCCCAACGGCCGGGTGCCACGCAGTGCGTTGTGCTCCCTGCGGGCAGAGCCCGGCGAGTCCTTGCGGCCGCGGGCAGCTGCATCGTTCAACGCCCTCAGCGCCGCGTTCGAGAAGGCGAACGGCAGGCCGCTCTGCGTCACCGACTCATACCGCTCCTACGACGAGCAGGTCGCCGTCAAGGCCTCCCGCGGCAAGTGGGCCGCGACGCCGGGACGTAGCGAGCACGGCCTTGGTCTCGCTGTGGACCTCTGCGGTGGGGTGGACCGGTTCGGCACGTCGGCACACCACTGGATGCGGGCCAACGCCCCGCGGTTCGGCTGGGTGCACCCAGGCTGGGCGCAGGCCACCGGGTCCCTGCCCGAGCCATGGCACTGGGAGTTCAGCGGCGGCTGAGTCGCACGATGGGTATGCCGCGTGGCCACGGGCCGTTGCAGGAGGCCGGCCGTGAGGGACCGGAGTACGCAGTGGACGGTGGTGAGGTCCGCCGAAATCGCCTCGGCTCGAGGCTTGTGTTCGAACGTATGTTCGAATAGAATGTACCTATGGCAGCAGTCGCCACCCTTCGCACCGCCCCAATCGGGACGGTGGACGTGTTGCGCGAGATCGAAGCACTGCTCGACCGGGTGCACACCGGGGACGTGTGCGGGGGCCCGGCTGCCGCCACCGCGCTGGGCGAGGTCGAACGCGTGATCAGCCGGTTGCAGGCGGTGCGGCTGTCCTTGGTGGCTGAGGCGGACCGGTCGGGGGTCGCCGCTGGCTCTGGACTGACGGGGACGTCCGCCTGGTTGGCGGTCAGCACCCGACGTGACGGCGGGCAGGCGGCCCGCGACGTGCGGCTGGCGACGGCGCTGGACAACGGGCTTCCGGCGACCCGTGAGGCATTGGCCGCCGGGGACGTGTCGACCGATCACGCCCAGGTCATCGCCACCGCCACCGCGCAGCTGCCGGACGGGCTGAGCCAGCAGGAGCGAGCCGCCATCGAAACGGATCTGGTGCGCCGTGCCAAGCTCGTCGACCCGGGCACCCTGCGCAAGGAGGGCCGGCGGATCCTGTCGGTCACGGAGCGTTCGCAGGCGGAGGTCGACGCACACGAGGACCGCGTGCTGCGCACGGAAGAAGATGCCGCCGTGGCGAAGACACGCCTGACCTGGCACCACAACGGCGACGGCACGACCACCGGGCACTTCACCGTGCCCACCTTGGCGGCCTCGATCCTGGCCAAGACCGTGCAGCAGATCGCCTCGCCCCGCCGCTTCGCGCAGCAGGCGGCCAGGGCCGCGACGGCTGCCGGTGCCGGTACTCCCGCGGCGGTCCAGGCCGCCACGTGGGACGCCTTCCGCGCGGCTGACGGTGACTGGGCGCACCGGTACGGCAAGGCGTTCGTCGAGCTGCTCGAGCACCTGCCCACCGACGCGCTCTCCGGCAAGGTCGCCGCCACCGTCCTGGTCACCATCGACCACGACCAGCTCATGGCCGGCGTGGGTGCGGCGCACCTCGACACCGGCCAGGATCTCTCAGCAGGCGAGGCGCGACGCCTGGCCTGCAATGCCGGGATCGTTCCGGCCGTCCTTGGTGGTCGATCCGTGCCCCTCGACCTCGGCCGCCAGGAGCGGTTCTTCACCGAAGCCCAGCGGGTAGCGCTGGCCACTACCTATGACACCTGCGCCGCCGAGGCGTGCGACCGACCGTACGCCTGGTCCGAGCTCCATCATGAGGACCCGTGGGCGAGCGGAGGCCGGACCGATCTGGCCCTGGCGGTGCCGTTGTGCGGACACCACCACCGCAGAGTCCATGACCCGCATTACGCCCATCGGATCGACACCAACCATCGCGGCAGGAAGTCCGTCATCTTCGCCCTGCGAACCTGAAGCGAGAGTTTGTTCGTCAGACGCCGCGCAGGTCCAGGGTGAGCTCGGTGGTCGCCCCGTCGACCAGCACCACGGGGATGCCCCAGTCCTGCTGGTAGAGGTGGCAGGCAGCGTGTTCGGGCACCTCGCCGCTGTCGGGGTCGCCGTCGCACGACGCGGTCTGGACCGAGATGTGCAGCACGCCGTCACCGGCCGCCGGGTCGAGGGTCAGCGTGCGGGTCAGGCCTTCGGCGCTGCCTGCTCCGTCGCGCAGCAGGCCGTCGGGTGTCGCCGACACCATCAGCCGAGTCGGGTCGCCCCAGCGGAAGTCGAGCTTCTGACCGGTGGGCGGGGTGAAGTTGACCATCAGGGTGAGCGGGCCAGGCGCGACCTCGGTGCGGGGCCGCTGGCTCTGGTGGGCGAGGCCATCGAGGCGCTGCGCCTTGTCGGGCAACGCGATCCGCACGAGCTGGTGGGCACCGGACTCCACGACGACCAGCCGTGCGTGGCCGTCCTCACTCGCCTCGACGACTGCGTCGGAGGGCTCGCGCAAGCCGGTCGTGAGCGTGCTGACCTCGCGGATCTCCGGGTCGAAGCGACGGATCGCGCCGTTGTAGGTGTCGCTGACGGCCACCGAACCGTCGGGCAGGACGGTCACCCCCAGCGGGTGCTGGAGCAGCGCCTGGTCAGCCGCGCCGTCCCGGTGGCCGAAGTCGAACAGCCCCTGCCCCACGTGGGTCGTGACGACGAACCCTTCGTCGGTCACGTCGAGCGAGCGCAGGGCGAAGGTCTCGGAGTCCGCGACCCACAGCCGCGAACCGTCCTCGGACACGGCGAGACCGGACGGCTGGGCGAACCAGGCCTCGTCAGCCGCGCCGTCGCGGATGCCTTCCGCTGACGTCCCGCCGAGCACCGCGACCGTGTTGTCGGCGGGATCGGTGGCCAGGTGCAGCGCCCACAGCTGGTGGGTGCCGGCCATCGCGATGACGACCCGCCCGATGAACCAGGCCAGGTCCCACGGGGTCGAGAGGTCCTGCTTGAGGGCCGGGCCGCTGCCGGACCGTTCGCGCAGCTGCTTGCCGGTGCCGGCCAGGAGCGTCCACGCGCCATCAGCCAGCCGCAGCCCCTTGACCTGGTGGTTGACCGAGTCGGCGACGACGACGTCATAGCCGACCCGGGCCGCCGTCTCGGCCGGCAGGACGAGCACGCCTTGCGGCTCGTTCAGCTCGCGGTGCTCGCGGTACTCGCGGTGGACCCTCGTGCCGAAGCGTCGTCGCTCGGTCTCGAGGTCCGACTCCAGCCAGACGATCTCGTGGTGCGCGGTGTCGGACACGATGAACGAGCCATCCGACAGGACGGCCGCCTTGCCCGGGAAGCGCAGCGCCGTCTCGGCAGGTGCGGGCGCGGCATACGGCGAATCGCCTTGGCGCAAGGTGCCTTTGGCACTGTGCTCGGCGATCAGCTCCTCGACGAGGACGGACAGGCCGTGGGCGTGGCCTTCGCCGGACATCGAGGCGACGATGTAGCCCTCGGGATCGATGACGACGAGCGTCGGCCACGCGCGGGCGGTGTAGGCCTGCCAGATCACCAGCTCCGGGTCGTCGAGGACGGGGTGGTGCACGGCGTAGCGCTCGACGGCCGCGGCCAGAGCGTCGGCGTCGGCCTCGTGCTCGAACTTCGGGGAGTGGACCCCAATGAGGACAAGGGAATCCGCGTACTTCTCTTCGAGGGGACGGAGCTCGTCGAGGACGTGCAGGCAGTTGACGCAGCAGAACGTCCAGAAGTCGAGGACCACGATCCGACCGCGCAAGTCGGCCAGCGAGAGCGACTCGCCCCCGGTGTTCAGCCAACCGCGGCCGACGAGCTCCGGAGCGCGGAGGCGCATTCCTCGTTTCACAGCCGCCGGTCCTGGAGCACGGGAAACTTCTCACGCCAGGTCGTCACGGCAGCCATGTCGACCTCAACACTGAGCACCTCCTCGCTAGTCCCGGCCATCGCGAGCGCCTCACCGGTCGCCGAGATCACCTGCGAGTGCCCACCCATCTCGGTGCCGGCGTGGGTACCCGCCGTGTTGCAGGCGATGACGACGCACTGGTTCTCGATGGCCCGGGCGTGGGCGAGCAGCGTCCAGTGCCGGACCCGAGCCGCAGGCCACGCGGCCGGCACGATGAACGCCGTCGCGCCGGCGTCGAGCTGGCGCCGGTAGAGCTCGGGGAAGCGCAGGTCGTAACAGGTCGACAGGGCCGCGCGGAACGCTGCCGATCCATCTGGCAGTGGGTCGCCCGGGAGATCCACGAGGACGACGTCTTCGCCGGCGTCCATGAGCTTCGGCTCACCGGCGCCGAAGCCGAACCGGTGGATCTTGCGGTATGCCGCGACGAGACCTCCATCCGCGGCGTAGACGAGCGAGGTGTTCCAGAGTCCGTGGCCGTCCGAGCCGACCTCGCCCGACGCGGGGCGTTCCACGATGGACCCGGCGTGGAGGAGGACTCCCGCGTCACGGGCCGCGGCAGACATCGCGGTGCCGATCGGGCCGTCGACCGGCTGGGCGCGGTCCGCCCAGTCGCGGTAGGAGAACCCACCCGGGGCCCAGAGCTCGGGCAGCACGACCAGGTCGTGCCCGGCCTGCGCGCGCACGAGGTCCGCCACCCGCGTGAGGCGGTCGGCCATCAGCTCGTCGTCGCCGTACCCGATCTGCAGCACCGCCACCCGCATGGTCAGTCCTCCCCAGCTTCGTCGCGCAGGTTTTCGTCGGGCTGACTTCGACGTGGTTGGTTGCGCGGTCCGTTGCCTCGTTCGTTGCGTCGCTTCAGCTCTTGCAAGTGTGCGTTGTAGGCGGCCAGCTCCGCATCCCCGTCCCGGTCGGCCTGGCGGTCCTTGCGGGTGGACTCGGCGCGGTCGGTGCGGACCCAGGCCACCGCGACCAGCAGCGTGAGGATCAGGGTCGGCGCCTCACCGATGCCCCAGGCGATGGCACCCGCTTCGCGCTGGTTGCCGAGCACGTCGGTCATCCACGGCAGCTTGAGCGCCTCGAAGAAGTCAGGCGCGAGCACGGTCGTGCTGCCGGTCATGACCACGCCGAAGAACGCGTGGAAGGACATCGTGGCGAACAGCACGACGAGGAGCATGATCGGCGGCCACTTCTTCGGGCCGGGGTCGATACCGATCAGCACCCAGGTGAAGAGGTACCCGGTGAGCAGGAAGTGCACCACCATCAGGACGTGTCCGGTGTGGGTGCGCAGGGCCAGCTCGAACAGCGATGAGTAGTAGAAGATCGCGAGGCTGAAGAAGAACAGGGCGGCCGCCACGACCGGGTTGGCAAAGACCTTGAACAGCCGCGACTGGACCACCTGGAGGATGACCTCGCGCGGCCCCCACGTCTTGTCCGGCCGGGACGGCAGGGCCCGCAGCGCGAGCAGGATCGGGGCGGCCGGAACCAGCAGCAGCGGGACGAGCATGGCGACGACCATGTGCATCACCATGTGCATGCTGAACAGCACCCGGCCGTAGACGCCGGGTGCGCCCGAGGTCGCATACGCGAAGACGGCCCAGCCGAGCACCCAGACGATCGTCCGGTGCACGGGCCACGCGTCGCCACGGCGGCGCAGCCGCAGCACGCCCGCGACGTACAGCCCCACGGCCACCATCGCGAGGCTGAGCCACAGCCAGTCCGTGGTCCAGGTCGTGAACCACGAGTCGCCGGTGAGAGGTCCGGGGTCGGGGTACCCCGTCAGCGCAAAGACCGGTGTGGCGTCCTGCACGGGCACGTCGGGCACCGGGGGCGCGCTCCGCGCCAGCGCCACGGCCGTGCCGATCGCCACCCCCATGACCACGAGCTCGGCACCGACGAGGCGGACGAACGCGGACGTCCAGCCCTGCCCGAGACCGGCGAGCAGCGAACGGCGGTGCCGCCACCCGGCATACCCGAGCAGGAGCAGGGCCACGGACTTGACGATGAGGAGCACGCCGTAGCGGGTGCCGAGGTCGCTCCACGACCCCACCCGGATCAGCGCGCTCTGCAGGCCGGACAGGGCCACCGCCGCGAAGCACCAGCCGGCCAGCACCGAGTAGCGCGCCGCCGTGGCGGCGAGGTCGCCCCCCAGCATCGGCCGCAGCATCGCGAGCGCCAGCAGGCCGCCGACCCAGACGGTGACGCCGACGAGGTGGACTGCCAGGGCGTTGACGGCGGTGCTGTGGTCGGTCGCCCCGGCCGAGTGCCCGGCGAGCGCGAGCGGCAGGAGGCCGAGCACGGCCAGCACCGAGAGCCAGGCCATCGCGACCCGGCTGGTCACCACGAGGGCGACGACCGAGATGAGCGCGGCGACGCCCGCCGTGATGAGCGCGACCCGGGTCGGTTCGATCCGCCAGGCGAACGTCGTGAACTGCTGCCCGAAGGACGGGTCCGAGAGGGGGATCCCGATCAGGTCGGCCATCCCCAGCACCGCACCCGCGACGCCCGCCACCGCCCACAGCCCGGCGGCGATCCCGGCCAGCCGGGTGGCGGTGATCCGCCGGTTCGTGCGGGTCGTCTCCGGCACGAGGTATGCCGCGTGGATGAGCAGTCCAACCGTCACCGCGGCCGCGAGGTCGTGGATGACCCTCGCGTAGAGCACGCCCCACCGGACGAAGCCGCCGGCGTCTCCCACCACCGGAGCCGTGGCCGCCTCGCCGATGACCGCGGCCAGCGGGAGTGCCAGCAGAGCCGCGAGCACCAGCGCCGGGAGCGGCAGGCGCGCGAGCGGTGCTGGTGGAGTCGCCACGGTCTGGGCGACAGGGGAGCTCATGCCGACAGCCTAAGTAAGGTGGGGTCATGTCTTTGCACCCGGCAGCACCCGAAGACCTGGCCGGACTGGTCACGGCCTACCAGCAGACGACGCAGGCCGTCGTCGACCTGGGGCGCACCTGTTCGGATGCCGACTTCGACCTCCCGACGGCCTGCCCGGGGTGGACGGTCAAGGACCAGATCTCGCACGTCGTGGGCCTCGAGTCGTGGCTGCACACCGGTGAGGTGCCCCGAGTGGACGTGCCCGACTACGACCACGTGCAACACGAGGCCGGCAAGTTCGTCGAGCGGTCGGTGGAGCTGCGCCGCACGATGGTGGGAGCCAAGGTCGTCGACGAGCTGGAAACCATTGCGGCGAAACGGGTGGAGCAGTTCAGTGCGCCGGACCTGACGATCGACAGCGTCGTGCAGGGGGCGTGGGGCCCGGCTCCCGCAGGTGAGAACCTCCGCACCCGGATCCTCGACATCTGGACGCACGAGCAGGACATCCGCCAGGCCTTGGGACGGCCGGGCAACCTCGACTCCGGTGGCGCGTCCGTCTTCATGGACCTGCTGTTCGCCTCGCTGCCCAGGTTGGTGGCGCGCAACGCGGGGATCGAGCCCGGCAACGTCGTGATCATCGACAGCACCGGGCCGGTGGCCGGTCGGGCCGGGGTGTGGGTGGAGGACAGCGACGACGGCAAGCCGCGCGGCATACCCCTCTTCTCCGGCATCGCCCACGACGGTGACCCCGAGGACGTCTTCACCACGATCACCCTCTCGACGGACGCGCTCACCCGCCGCGCCGCGGGCCGCGGTGGGCTCGAGGACATCCACTACACCGTGCACGGCGACGAGGACGTCGCGCGCCGGGTGCTGGAGAACCTCGTCTTCGTGCCCTGAGTGATCTTTGCTTGCGGCACACAACCACTTCGTGATACTTGTATGTCGCAAGCAACCTTCTGATTTCTTAGGTCGTCCATGTCCAAGCACCACCTCGACCGGCAGACGGCTGAGCGCGTCAGCGTCGGCCTGATCCGGTTGATGAAGCTCCTGCAGGCCCTGCGCCAGCACGCGCCACGCATCCACCCCGCCGTGGACGCCACCGCCTACCCGATCCTGTTCAACCTCGCCGCCGAGCCGCGTCGTGTCTCGGTGCTCGCCGAGTACGTGCACTCGGACGTCTCGACGGTGAGCCGACAGGTGAGCACCCTCGAGGGCCATGGTCTCGTCGACAAGGTCAGCGACCCTGACGACGGACGGGCCCAGGTCGTGCGCCTCAGCGAGGAGGGCCAGACCCTCCTCGCAGGCATCCAGCAGCAGCGGACCGAGTGGTTCCGCGAGCTGATGGGCGAGTGGACCGCCGAGGAGGCCAGCGACTTCGCCGGTCACCTCGAGCGGTTCGGCGCAGACCTCGAACGTTCCCGCGAGCTGATGCTTGCCCGCCGTACCACCACCCCGACCGCTACCTCACGCAGCACCGCCCCTTCCCCCACTCTCAACCCGGAGAACTGACATGGCTGCCACCGCGCCCGCGCGGCCCGACGGACCCCTCACCCACCGCCAGATCGTCACGATCCTGGTCGGCCTGATGATGGGGATGTTCCTCGCCGCACTCGACCAGACCATCGTGGCCACGGCCATCCGCACCATCGCCGACGACCTCAAGGGTCTCGACCAGCAGGCGTGGGCGACGACGGCCTACCTCATCACCTCGACGATCGTGACGCCGCTCTACGGCAAGCTGAGCGACATCTACGGCCGCAAGAAGTTCTTCTCGGCCGCCATCACGATCTTCATCATCGGTTCGGTGCTCTGCACGCTGTCCCAGTCGATGCTCCAGCTGGCGTTCTACCGCGCCGTCCAGGGCCTCGGCGCCGGCGGCCTGTTCTCGCTGGCGCTGGCCATCATCGGCGACATCGTGCCGCCGCGCGAGCGCGCCAAGTACCAGGGCTACTTCCTCGCGGTGTTCGGCACCTCGAGCGTCCTCGGCCCGGTCATCGGCGGGTTCTTCGCCGGTCAGTCCAGCATCCTCGGGGTCGACGGCTGGCGCTGGGTGTTCCTCGTCAACGTGCCGATCGGCATCGCCGCCCTGTTCGTCGTCTCGCGCACGCTGCACCTGCAGCACACCCGCCTCGACCACCGGATCGACTGGTGGGGTGCGGCCACCCTGACCCTCGGACTCGTCCCGCTGCTGCTCGTCGCCGAGCAGGGCCGCGACTGGGGCTGGGGCTCGGGTCGCTCGATCGCCTGCTTCGTCGTCGGTGGGATCGGCGTCATCGCCTTCCTGCTCGTCGAGCGGGCCATGAAGGACGAGGCGCTGCTGCCCCTCACCCTGTTCCAGAACCGCACCGTCGCGGTCGCCTCCGGCGCTTCCGTCCTCATCGGCATGGCGATGTTCGGTGGCCTCGCGTCGCTGCCGCTCTACCTCCAGATCGTCAAGGGCGCCTCGCCGACCAAGGCCGGCCTGCTGCTGCTCCCGTTGACGCTCGGCATCATGTTCGGCTCGATCCTGTCGGGCCAGATCATCAGCCGCACCGGCCGGTACCGCCGGTTCCCGATCATCGGGTCGGCCCTGCTGGCCGTCGCCCTGTTCGTCTTCCACTACATCAAGGCGGACACCCCGCTGTGGCAGACCAGCATCGTGATGGTGGCGTTCGGGTTGGGGTTGGGCTTCAACTTCCAGCCGCTCACCCTGGCCGTCCAGAACGCCGTGTCCCCCAGGCTGATCGGTGTCGCCACCTCGTCGGCGACCTTCACCCGCCAGATCGGCGGCACCCTCGGCACGGCCGTCTTCCTGTCGATCCTGTTCTCCACGGTGCCCGACAAGATCAACGCGGCGATGGTCAAGGCTGCCCCGACGAAGGAGTTCCAGAGCGCCCTGCACGACCCGGCCGTGCTAGCCGACCCGGCCAACGCCGCGTTCGCCAAGGGCCTGCAGTCCGCAGCCCAGGGCGGCGACCCCGGACCGATCTCCAATGTCCTCAAGGACAGCTCGATCATCGAGAAGCTGGACGCACGGCTCGCCAAGCCGATCCTCACCGGGTTCTCCAACTCGATGGACCTGGTCTTCCTCGTGGGCGCCTGCGTGATGGTGATCGGCTTCCTCGTGATGCTGCTGCTCCCGCACGTCGAGCTCCGCGGCGGGTCGGCCTACTCCGAGCGAGGCGCGTCCGACAAGGCCGACGCGGACGCTGCGAACGCCGCCTCCGCGCCTCCCGCCTGACCGGCACGCACACCGAGGCGAGGTATGCCGCGTGGGCAACCACGCGGCATACCTCCCGGATGGCGTGCTCGTTGCCGGTCCTATGCCGTGCCCCACGTGGTGGGGCACGGCATAGCGCCTTGCAAGGGTTCACCCTGAACCGTCCCTGACCTGATCCGGAAAGAGCCGGCCCGCCGAGGAGGCGCGGCTACATTGGCTGGCGTGGAACCCGTCGTGCGAACCCAGGGGCTGACCAAGGACTACGGTCCGGTGCTCGCCCTGGACTCCCTGGACCTCGAGATCGGTCCGGGGATCACCGGGCTGGTCGGCGCCAACGGGGCCGGCAAGTCGACGCTGCTCAAGATCCTGCTGGGCCTGGTCCCCGCGACCGGAGGCCGCGCGCAGGTGCTGGGTCACGACATCGCGTCGGACGGCCCCGCGATCCGGGCAGCGGTGGGCTACCTGCCCGAACACGACTGCCTGCCGCCGGACGTGAGCGCCAGCGACTTCGTCGTCCACATGGCGATGATGTCCGGCCTTCCCCGGGTCGCCGCCCGGGAGCGGGCCGCCGAGGTGCTGCGCCACGTGGGTCTCGCCGAGGAGCGCTACCGGCCGATGGGTGGCTACTCCACGGGCATGAAGCAGAAGGCCAAGCTCGCCCAGGCCCTGGCCCACGACCCTCGGCTGGTGCTGCTCGACGAGCCGACCAACGGCCTCGACCCGGCCGCCCGCGAGGAGATGCTGGGCCTGGTCCAGCGGATCGGGCGTGACTTCGGGATCGCGGTGATCGTGACCTCGCACCTCCTCGGCGAGCTCGAGCGGGTCAGCGACCACGTCGTCGTCCTCGACGGCGGCCGGTTGCTGCGGGCCTCGCGCACTGATGAGTTCCTGGATGCCACGGGTGTCCTGCTCGTCGAGGTGCTCGGCGACGACGCGCAGGCGCGGATGGTCGCGGCGCTGAGCCTGGCTGGGGTGACGACGGCTCCGCGCGGCGCCATGCTGACCGTCGATGCGGCCGCCGGGGAGCGGGACGTGCACGACCTGATCCGCGACACCGCGAGCGACCTGGGCCTGGGCCTGGTCCGGCTCCAGGTCGACCACCGCCACATCGAGGACGTCTTCGCTGACGGGTCGGGTGCTGTGACGCAGCCCAGCGCCGACCCCCGGGAGGTGACGCATGACTGACCCGACGTCGGCGACGCCCGAGGGCGGCAGCGTCATCCACGACCTGGGCTACCGGCCCTACACCGGCCCACGGTTGGGGCCTGCGGCCATCGCTCGCGCCCTGGTCATCACCGGCTTCCGGAACGCGTTCGGCCTCGGCCGTTCGGGGAAGTCCAAGGTGCTGCCGTTCATCCTGCTTGCGCTCAACCTGATGCCCGCCGTCATCGTGGGTGGGGTGATGGTGTTCGTCGGACTCGACGCGCTCCCCATCGGTTACGCGCAGTACGCCTCCACGACGCAGGTGCTGCTCGGGATCTTCGTGGCGTCGCAGGCGCCGGTGCTCTTCTCACGCGACCTCCGGCACGGCACGATCTCGCTGTACCTCGCGCGGCCACTCCCGTCGAGCACCTATGCCATCGCCCGCTGGGCGTCTCTGCTCGGGGCGACCCTGGTCTTCCTGCTGCTCCCGATCCTGGTCCTGTATGCCGTGGCGCTGCTCGGCGAGCTGGATGTCTCCGACCAGACCAGCGACGCTGCGGTCGCCGTGGGACTCGCGCTCCTGCTTGCCCTGTCGCTCACCGGGCTGGCCGGGCTGATCGCCTCCTGGTCCACTCGGCGCGGGTTTGCCGTGGTCGCCACCATCGCCCTGCTCCTCATCGGCAACGGCATCGTGACAGCGATCCAGGGGATCTCCCAGCAGGAGGGGCATGCGCGGGTGGGGGAGGTCGCCGGTCTTTTCTCGCCCTACTCGCTCTACCGCGGACTGATGTCCATCTGGACCGACAACAAGACCCCCACTCCACCGACAGGCATGCCGATGCAGCTTGCCTACGTGGTCGTGTTCATCGCGCTCTCGGTAGCGTGCCTCGGCGGACTGGTCTGGCGCTACCGGCGGGTGGCCACGGCATGAGTGTCATCACCATCGACCAGGCATCGCGCTGGTACGGCAACGTCGTTGCCGTCAACGGCATCTCGATGACCGTGCGACCGGGCGTGACCGGCCTCCTCGGACCCAACGGGGCGGGCAAGACCACGCTGATCGCGCTCATGTCGGGATTCGTGGCGCCGTCGGCGGGCACCGTCACCCTCGACGGCGAACCGATCTGGCGCCACACCGACGCCTACCGCACCATCGGGCTCGTACCCGAACGGGAGCTCAGCTTCGGCTACCTCACCGGTCGCCAGTTCGTCCTCGCCAACGCCGAGCTGCACGGGCTCGCCGATCCCGGCGCGGCAGCGGAGCGGGCGCTCGAGGTGGTCGAGATGACCGAACCGGCCGGGCGCCGGATCGGCACCTACTCCAAGGGCATGCGGCAGCGGGTCAAGCTCGCCTCGGCCCTCGTCCACGACCCATCCGTCCTCCTGCTCGACGAGCCGTTCAACGGCGTCGACCCCCGCCAGCGGCTGCACCTGATGAGCCTGTTGCGCCGGATGGGCGCCGAGGGACGCACCGTGCTGTTCAGCTCGCACATCCTGGAGGAGGTCGAGCAGGTGGCCAGGCAGATCGAGGTCATGGTCTCCGGCCGGCACGCAGCCTCCGGCGACTTCGGGCAGATCCGACGGCTGATGACCGACCGACCGGTGCAGTACGTCGTGGTCGGCGACGACGACCGGGCGCTCGCGGGCGCGCTGATCGCCGAGCCGTCCGTGGTGGCCGTCGCCCTGCGTCGAGCGGGCGGGGTCGATGTCTCGGTGTCCGACTTCGGCGCCTTCACCGTCCGGCTTCCCCAGGTGGCGCGCCAGCACGGGATCCGGATCCTCGAGCTCACGCCCACCGATGAGTCGCTGGAGAGCGTCTTCGCCTACCTGGTGGGTGGCTGACCGATGAACCCCACCATCCTCAGGCTCTCGGCCCAGGCGCTGCTGGGACGCAGGCGCGGTGTCGTCCTCGTCCTGATCCCGGCGGTGCTCCTGGTGCTGGCCGTCGTCGTCCAGGCCCTGACCGACGACGCCGTCGGTTACGACGCCGTCCTCCACCTCGGTTTCACCCTCGCCCTGCCGCTCGTCGCCCTGCTCGCCGCGACCGCAGTCCTCGGCCCTGAGGTAGACGATGGGTCCATCGTCTACCTGCTGTCGAAGCCGGTGAGCCGGCACGTCATCGCCGCCAGCAAGTACGTCGTCGCATGGGCCGCCACCGTGGTGCTCGGCGCCCTCCCGCTCCTGGTTGCCGGGCTGGTCCTGGACACGTCGGACCCACGTCAGGCGATCGCCTGGGGCGTCGGCGGCGCGGTGGCCGGCACCGCATACACGGCGCTCTTCCTGGGGCTCGCGGCGTTCACGCGGCACGCGGTCGTGATCGGGCTGCTCTTCGCCCTCCTCTGGGAAGGCGTGCTCGGCAACGTCCTCGACGGCATCCGGTGGGTGGCCATCGGCGCGTGGGGTCGTGAGGTCGCCACTGAGATCAGCTCGAAGGTCCCGGCCCAGGGCATCGGCCTCGGCTACGCGGTGGTGGCTGCGGCCCTCGTGACCTGCGGATCCCTGTGGTTCACCGGCGACCGGTTGCGGTCCTTCACCCTGCGGGGCGACGAGTAGCTCTGGTCACCAGCGTCGGGCGGGGCGACGATGGGCAGATGGCAACCGAAGCGATCGCGGACGACCAGCTGGAGCGCCCCGCCTGCTGGTGCTGCGGGGAAGCCTTCGACGAGCACGACCTGTCCCGACTCGGGTCCCATCCGGAGGTCGGGGTGTGCGCCGGCTGCGCGCAGTGGCTGTACCGCCGGGCTCGAGCCAGCGCTGAGGCGGGCACCCGCACGCCGGGCAGCTCGGTGCGTCGGGGCATCGCCGCGGCTCGGCCGCGGGTCATCCGAGCCGGACTGCAGGACTGGCCGGTCCTTGGCGCCTTGCTACGGCGCCTGGACAAGCACCTGCCCTGAATCGGCAACCACGTCGGACGTGACTGTGCCGTGCCGCACGTGGTGGGACACGGCACAGTCAGGTGAACGCTCGGCGGAAGCCGGTCCGGCTCAGCCCCAGACGAGGCCGCGAGCCGGGTCGGCCAGGATGGCGCCGACATCCGCGATGAACTTGCTGCCTAGCTCGCCGTCGACGAGGCGGTGGTCGAAGCTCAGCGCGAGCTGGGTGACCCAGCGCGGCTCGATCGTCTCGGTGCCGTCGGCAGCGGTGACCACCCACGGCTGGCGGCGGATGGCGCCGAACGCCATGATCGCCGACTCACCCGGGTTGATGATCGGGGTGCCGGTGTCGACGCCGAACACGCCGACGTTGGTGATGGTCATCGTCCCGCCGGACATCTCGGCCGGCTGGGTGCGACCCTCACGCGCGGTCGCGGTCAGCGCGCCGATGGCCTCGGCCAGCTGGCGCATCGACATCTGGTCGGCGTCCTTGATGTTGGGGACAATCAGGCCACGCGGGGTGGCGGCGGCGATGCCGAGGTTCACGTAGTTCTTGACCACGATCTCCTGGGCGGCCTCGTCCCACGTCGCGTTGATCTCGGGGTGCCGACGGATCGCGACGGTCATCGCCTTGGCCAGCACCAGCAGCGGCGTGACCTTGACGTCCTTGAACTCGCGGTCCTTCTTCAGCCGGTCGACGAGCTCCATGGTGGCGGTCGCGTCGATGGTGACCCACTCGGTGACGTGCGGCGCGGTGAACGCGCTGCCCAC
Organism: Pedococcus bigeumensis; assembly: GCF_006438965.1. GTDB lineage: Bacteria > Actinomycetota > Actinomycetes > Actinomycetales > Dermatophilaceae > Pedococcus > Pedococcus bigeumensis_A. Next base: position 539,395 of record NZ_RCZM01000003.1, on the reverse strand, counting down.
CATCGCCTGGGCGGTCATCTTGCGGACACCCTTGATCGGGATGCGCGTCTCGCGCTCACCACCGCGGGTGAAGACCGGTGCCTGGTATGCCGTCTGGCCGGCTGGCGCAGCTGTCGCACCCGTCGCACCCGAGGGGACGACCGGGGAGACACCGATGGCGGCGTTGCCAGCACCACTCGCGTGGGCGTCGACGTCGGCGCGGCTGATGATGCCGCCCTCGCCGGAGCCCGCGACGCTGGAGAGGTCGATGCCGAGCTCCTTGGCGTACTTGCGGACCGGCGGCTTGGCCAGCGCGCGGGCGCCACCCTCTCGAGCAGCCGGAGCACTCGATCCGACCGGAGCAGCGGCCAGCGTGCCCTCCGGGCTGATCGCGACGGGCTCGATGGCGATGTCGGTGCCGTGGGACGAGAGGTCCGGCGCGTCGACCTTCGACGGCAGACCCTTGCGGGGACGGCGCTTGGCCTCGGTCTGCTTGACGCCGTAGCCGACGAGGACGGCGGTGCGACCGGTCGACGTGGTGCCGCCGATCTTGCCCTCCTCGATCTCCTCCTCGTCCGAAGCCGCGGCAGCCGCGGCGGCCGCCATCTTCGGAGCAGGTGAGCCCTCGATGCCGGGCTCGACGGCACCCGCCGCCGGGGCGTCCTGCACCGGGGCCGCGCCACCGGAGGTGTCGACGGCGATGATCGGCGTGCCGACCTCGACCATCTGACCCTCTGCCACGAGCAGCCCGGTGACGGTGCCGGCGAACGGCACCGGCAGCTCGACGAGCGACTTGGCGGTCTCGATCTCGACGACGATGTCGTTGACCTTGACCGTGTCGCCGACCTTGACGTTCCAGGTGACGATCTCGGCCTCGGTCAGGCCTTCACCGGGATCCGGGAGGTTGAACTCACGTACAGACATGGTGTCCCTCTCAGAAGGCGAGCGAGCGGTCGACGGCGTCGAGCACCCTGTCGAGGTCGGGGAGGAACTCCTCCTCGAGCTTGCTCGGTGGGTAGGGCAGGTTGTAGCCGCCGACCCGGAGCACGGGAGCCTCGAGGTGGTAGAAACAGCGCTGCTGCAGCGCTGCGGCGATCTCCGCACCCATGCCGAGGAACGTCGACGCCTCGTGCACGATGACGGTCCGGCCGGTCTTCTCCACCGACGCGGCAACCGTGTCGAGGTCGAGCGGGCTGAGCGTCCGCAGGTCGATGACCTCGAGGTTCTTGCCCTCTGCGGCAGCGGCCTCGGCCGCCTGCAAGCAGGTCTTGACCATGGGGCCGTAGGCGACCAGCGTCAGGTCGGTGCCCTCGCGGCATACCTGCGCCTTGAGCAGTGGACGCGGGGCGGCGGACTCGTCCACCTCACCCTTGTCCCAGTAGCGGCGCTTGGGTTCGTAGAAGAGCACCGGGTCGTCGGACTCGATGGCCTGCTGGATCATCCAGTAGGCGTCCTCGGCGTTCGAGCAGCAGACGACCTTGAGGCCGGCGGTGTGCGCGAAGTAGGCCTCGTTGGACTCGGAGTGGTGCTCGACCGCCCCGATGCCACCGCCGACGGGGATCCGGATGACCATCGGCAGCTTGATCTTGCCGAGTGAGCGGGCCCGCATCTTGGCGACCTGGCTGACGATGTGGTCGAACGCCGGGTAGATGAACCCGTCGAACTGGATCTCGACGACGGGGCGGTAGCCGCGCAGCGCCATGCCGATCGCGGTGCCGACGATGCCGGCCTCCGCGAGCGGGGTGTCGATGACGCGGTCCTCGCCGAAGTCCTTCTGGAGGCCGTCGGTGACGCGGAAGACGCCACCGAGCTTGCCGATGTCCTCACCCATGAGGACGACCTTGGGGTCGCGCTCCATCGCGGCGCGCAGCCCGTTGTTGATGCCCTTGGCAATCGTCATGCTGCCCATCAGTGGCTCCCCTCGCCCTCGAAGCCGGCGTGGTAGGCGGCGAACTCCTTGCGCTCGGCCTCGACGACCGGGTGCTCCTCGACGTAGATGTGGTCGAACATCGAGTCGGGGGTCGGGTCGGGCATCGACAGGCAGCCCTCGCGGACGGCGACCGCGAGCTCGTCGCCTTCCTTCTCGAGCGCGTCGAAGAACGCCTGGTCGGCCTTCTGCGTGTGCACGAGGTAGGACTTCAGCCGCTCGATCGGGTCGCGGTGCTTCCACACCTCGACCTCGGCGGAGACGCGGTACTTGGTGGGGTCGTCCGAGGTGGTGTGGGCGCCCATCCGGTAGGTGTAGGCCTCGATGAAGGTCGGGCCGTTGCCGCTGCGGGCCGCGTTGAGCGCCTGCTGGGTCACGGCATACACCGCCAGCACGTCGTTGCCGTCGACCCGCACGCCGGGGAAGCCGAAGCCGCGGGCGCGCTGGTAGAGCGGGATGCGGGTCTGGCGCTCGTTGGGCTCGGAGATGGCCCACTGGTTGTTCTGGCAGAAGAAGACGACCGGGGCGTTGTTGACCGCGGCGTAGACGAACGACTCGTTGACGTCGCCCTGCGCGGTCGCGCCGTCGCCGAAGTAGGCGATCACGGCGGCGTCGCGGTCCGCGTCGCCGGTGCCCACGTCGCCGTCGCGCTGGATGCCCATCGCGTAGCCGGTCGCGTGCAGCGTCTGCGCGCCGATGACGATCGTGTAGAGGTGGAAGTTCTTCTCGTTCGGGTCCCAGCCACCGTGGTTGACGCCGCGGAACAGGCCGAGCAGGTTGAGCGGGTTGACCCCGCGGCACCAGGCGACGCCGTGCTCGCGGTAGGTCGGGAAGGCGTAGTCCTGCGGGCGCATCGCGCGACCGGAACCGACCTGGGCCGCCTCCTGGCCGAGCAGGCTGGCCCAGATGCCGAGCTCGCCCTGGCGCTGCAACGCGGTGGCCTCGGCGTCGACGCGACGGATCAGCACGAGGTCGCGGTAGAAACCGCGCAGGTCCTCGTCGGTGAGGTCCTTGACGTACTCGTCGTACTCGGTGTTCTCGACGCGCTGGCCCTCGGGGGTGAGCAGCTGGATCATCTCGGGTCCGCCGTCACCGACCTCCGGGACCGGGGCGGTCAGCTCGGCCAGCACTTCGTCCTCAGCGGGACTGGTGCCGGCGGTGCTGCCGGAACTGGCGACTGCGTTGTCGCTCACAGGCACTCCTTCTTCCGTCGAGCCGCGGGTGGCGGCATCGTCGGCTCGGGCCGCGGGAACCCTGCGGGGTCTCCGCTGCTGGATCTGCGGCAGGCTGGCGGCGTCGTTTGTGGCGACGCTCACATGTGGGCCTTGCTGAGGCCAAAGATAACGGGACCACCGGAAATCTCAGAATCCGGACTCCGGTGCGCTCACCACCAGCACGTTTGTATGCCGGGTGGGCCGGTCAGGTGAGCCGGGACTGGGAGCGCCAGAGGTCGATCCCGGCCTCGACGGCGTCGCGGTCGATCTCCTCGAGCTCGGCGTCGCTGAACCGCAGGTTGCTGACCGCAGCGGCCGAGTCCTCGAGCTGACCGACCGAGGACGCGCCGATCAGCACCGAGGTGACCCGGTCGTCACGCAGCGCCCAGGCCAGCGCCATCTGGGCGAGGGACTGGCCCCGCTCGGACGCGAGGTCGTTGAGCTTGCGGACGTGGGCCAGCGACTCGTCGCTGAGCAGGTCGGGCGACAGCGACTTGCCCTGGCTGGCGCGGGAGCCCTCCGGGATCCCGTCGAGGTACTTGTTGGTGAGCATCCCCTGGGCCAGCGGGCTGAACGCGATGCAGCCGATGCCGCGCTCGCCGATGGTGTCGAGCAGCCCACCCTCGATCCAGCGGTTCACCATCGAGTAGGACGGCTGGTGGATGAGCAGCGGGACACCCATCTGGCCGAGCACCTCGGCCGCGCGCTCGGTGCGCTCGGGCGAGTAGCTGGAGATGCCGGCATACAACGCCTTGCCCTGCTGGACCGCGGTGGCGAGGGCACCCATGGTCTCCTCGAGCGGCGTGTCCTCGTCGGGGCAGTGGCTGTAGAAGATGTCGACGTAGTCCAGACCCATCCGGGTCAGGCTCTGGTCGAGGCTGGCGAGGAGGTACTTGCGGGAGCCGCCGATACCGTAGGGACCGGGCCACATGTCGTAGCCGGCCTTGGTGCTGATCACCAGCTCGTCGCGGTAGGGCTTGAAGTCGGCGGCGAAGTGGCGGCCGAAGTTCGCCTCGGCGCTGCCGTAGGGCGGGCCGTAGTTGTTGGCCAGGTCGAAGTGGGTGATCCCGATGTCGAAGGCCCGCCGCAGGATCGCGCGCTGCACGTCGAACGGCTTGTCACCGCCGAAGTTGTGCCACAGACCGAGGCTGACGGCCGGCAGGCGCAGGCCGCTCTGCCCGACCCTCCGGTAGGGCATCGGGCCGTAACGGTCCGGGCGGGCGAGATAGGGAGGAAGCCAGGTGTCGACCATGCCCACAGTCTGTCGCGGCCGGCCCGCCCCGACTACCTGGGGTCGTCGGTGTCGGTCGCCTGGGTGTCAGGCGGCTCGACCGGGTTGGCCGCGAGGAAGTCGCCGGCGACCTGGATGAGCACGTCGTTGGCCTCGGTCTCCCCGATCGTGGCGCGCACGCCGTCGGTGCCGTACTGCCGCAGCGTCAGCCCGGCCTCCTGGGCGGCGGCCGCGAAGTCGCCGGAGCGCTCGCCCAGTCCGAACCAGACGAAGTTGGCCTGCGTCTCGGGGATGAACCAGCCCTGGCCGCGCAGCAGCTCGACCACGCGGGTGCGTTCTGCGACAAGGGCGTCGACCCGTTCCTTCAGCTCGTCGAACGCCTTCAGCGAGGCCACTGCCGCCGCCTGCGCGATCGAGTTCACGCCGAAGGGAGTCGCCGTCTTGCGCAGGGCCGACGCGACCGGAGGGTGCGCCACGGCATACCCGATGCGCAGGCCGGCCAGGCCGTAAGCCTTGGAGAAGGTGCGCAGCACCATCACGTTGGGCCGGTCTCGGTAGAGCTCGAGGCTGCGCGGTGCTTCCTCGTCGGTGACGAACTCGACGTAGGCCTCGTCGATGACCACCAGCACGCGGCTGGGCACGGCGTCGAGGAACCGCTCCAGCTCGGCATGGGTGACCATCGGGCCGGTGGGGTTGTTCGGGGTGCAGACGATGACGACCTTGGTGCGGTCCGTGATCGCCGCGTGCATCGCGTCGAGCCGGTGGCGGGCGTGGTCGTCGAGGCCGACCTGCACCGAGCTGGCGCCCGCGAGCGCCGTGACGATCGGGTAGGCCTCGAACGAGCGCCAGGCGTAGACGACCTCGTCGCCCGGGTCACAGGTGGCCGCGATGACCTGGCCGAGGACGCCGACCGAACCGGTGCCGGTGGCGATGTGCTCGGCAGGCACGCCGAGGGTGTCGGCGAGCACCTGGGTGAGCTCGGTGACGGCCATGTCGGGGTAGCGGTTGATCGAGCCGGCCGCCTCGCGCACCACCTCGAGGACGGACGGCAGCGGCGAGTACGGGTTCTCGTTCGACGAGATCTTGTAGGCCGTGACGCCCTCGGGCGCGGACGCGGACTTGCCCGGGACGTAGGCGGGCACCTGGTCGAGGGCGCTGCGCAGCTGCACCCCGTTGTCACGGGTCGGGTCGCTCATGCGCCCACTGTAAGGGGGCTCAGTCGTCGTCGCCGTCGGGGATGACCCAGCCGAGCACCATCGAGACGATGGTGATGATGATGGCGCCGAGCACCGCGTCCCAGAAGAAGTGGTTGATCGTGAAGCTCAGCCCCAAGGGGTCCGCGATCCACTCGGTGAGCTGGAGCATGAAGGCGTTCACGATGAAGGTGAACAGGCCCAGCGTGAGGATGATGACCGGGAAGCTGAGGAACTTGGCGATCGGCTTCACGACGGCGTTGACCAGCCCGAAGACGAGCGCCACGAGCAGCACGGTCGCGAACTTGGAGCCGAACTTGCCGTCCCCGAAGCTGATCCCGGGCAGCAGCCAGGCTGCCACCCACAGTGCCACCGCGTTGACCGCGACCTTGATGACGAAGTTCATGGTCCCGATCGTGCCAGATGTCTAGACGTGCCTGCGGGACGTGACGACCCGGAACCGGTTGGCCACGAACGCCGCGTCGACGTAGGCCGAGTTGGCAGCCGGGTTGCCGCCGGTGCCGTGGTAGTCCGAGAACGCGGCGGTCTGGTTGACGAACACCGGCCCGGTGAGGTTCTCCGACAAGGCGACTCCCGCATCGGCCGCCGCATCGCGCGCGGCGTCGAGCACGTCCTCGGACGTCGAGTACACCGCCGCCGTCATCGCGCCGTGCTCGCGCACCGTATCGCGGAACTGAGCCAGCGACTGGTCGGTCCCGGACGTCCCGATCAGGAACGTCACCGGCCCGAAGCACTCCTGGGTGTAGACGTCCTCGCGACTGGCGTCCATGCTCACCAGACCCGGGGCGCGGACCACCGCATCGGGGTATGCCGGGTGGGCCACCTCACGTGAGTCGAGCACCACCGTGCCACCCGCCTCCTCGGCGAGCTCGGCGAGACCGGCCGCGTTGGCGCGGACGCCGTCGTTGACCGTGGCGCCGAGCAGCTCGACAGCCCGTGCGTCGTCACCGGTCAGCTTGCCTACTGCCGCAGCCAGTTTCACGCCGAAGTCCTCGAAGGACAGCTGGCCCTCGTCGGTCGCGATGCCGTCACGAGGGACATAGATGTTCTGCGGGGTCGTGCACATCTGCCCGGAGTAGAGCGTGAGCGAGAAGGCGAGGTTGCCCAGCACCCCGCGCAGGTTGTCGGTCGAGTCGACGACGATCGTGTTGACGCCGGCCTTCTCGGTGTAGACGAGCTGGCCGCGGGCGGCACCGTGCTCCTCGAGCCAGCCGCCGAAGGTGGGGCCGCCGGTGTAGTCGATGATCCGTACCTCGTCGCGCTCGGCGAGCACCTTGGCCAGGCCCTCACCCTCGGCCTCGGGGGCGAGCTGGACCAGGTCGGCACTGAATCCGGCCGCGGCCAGCACCTCGCGGCACACGGCGACGGAGATGGCGAGGGGAAGGACCGCGCGCGGGTGCGGCTTCACGATGACCGGGTTGCCGGTGACCAGCGAGGCGAACAGTCCGGGGTAGCCGTTCCACGTCGGGAAGGTGTTGCAGCCGATGACGAGGGCGACGCCACGCGGCACGATCCGGTAGTCCTTCTGCATCCGCAGCGGCGCCGGGTTGCCCTCCTTGTCGCGGCCGGGCTTCTCCCAGACGACGGACGCGGGCACCCGCTCCTGCTCGACCAGGCCTGCGACGATGGACTCGAGGGCGCGGTCCTGGGCGTGCGGACCCGCAGCCTGGAACGCCATGACGAACGGCTGGCCGGTCGTGTGCATGACCGAGTGGGCGATCTCGAACGAGCGGGCGTTGATCTGCTCGACTATCTCGACGCACACGGCCGCGCGGGTGCGGGCGCCGGCGTCGCGCCAGGCCGGGATCGCCTCGGTCGCAGCGGCGAGTGCCGCGTCGACGTCGAGGTGGGGGTAGGTGATGCCCAGCGCGGGACCGTAGGGCGAGACCTCCTCGCCGACCCAGTCACCGTCCGTGCGGACGTCACCGAGACCCCCGAAGGCGTTGTCACGCAACGCCTCGTAGGCCGCCTGGCCGGCCTCCGCCGATCCCTCGCCGTAGACGCGGGGCGAGGGGGACTCCGGGAAGCGGCTGAAGTAGGAGCGGTCGGCGAGCGCCTGGGTCGCTTGGGCGATCACCTCGGCGTGCTTGTCGACGAGGGGGTGGGTGCTGGGCGCCGTTGCCGTGGTCATGAGGCCAGTCTATGGACATTCGCGATTGGTCACTCTAGAGTAACCGTTGCCCATGAGTAACCAATCAGCCCTCGCCCTCGACGCCCTCGGCGACCCCAGCCGCCGCCATATCCTCGAGCTCCTCGCCGAGCGCCCGCGAGCAGTCGGCGAGCTCGCTGCCGCCATGCCGATCGGGAGGCCCGCCGTGAGCAAGCACCTCAAGGTGCTGGAGGGAGCCGGCCTGGTGGACCACGAGAGCCGCGGCACGCGCAACCTCTACGCCCTCGCGCCCGACGGGCTGGTCGACCTCCAGCAGTGGCTGGTCGCCACGTGGGACACCACGCTCAGCTCGTTCGCCACGTATGTCGCACAGCACCAGGAGAAGGGATCGCCCCGTGACCGCTGAGACTTCCAAGAGCGCCCAGCGAGGAGTCGCCCCGATCCGGCGCGAGGTCCGGGTGCAGTGCGACACCGACACGGCCTTCGAGCGTGTTCGGGGCCAAGGGCAGTGTCGCCTTCGAGGACGGGGTCGTCGAGCGGCTCGGAGCCCAGCACGCCGTCTGGGGCACGGTGCTCGCGTGGGAGCGACCGACCGGCTTCGCCATGACCTGGCACCCGGGGCAGGGCGCCGAACGGGCCACCGAGGTCGCCGTGTCGTTCGAGTCCGAGGGCGACGGCACGCTGGTGACGCTCACCCACACCGGCTGGGAGCGGCTGGCCGAACCCGCGGCCGCCCGCGAGGAGTACAACGGCGGCTGGCCGCACGTGCTCGCCGGCTTCGGCCACCTGGTCGAGGGTGACGCAGACGAGGGCTCTGACGGTCAGGAGTGGTTCGCGCTGCACCCGCATCCCTGGGCCGCGCTCGCCGACGGCGAGTCGATCTTTGCCTACCCCCTGTTTCCCGAGCACCTCGCCTTCCTCGGCCGGCTCCGCGAGCGCGGCTGGCTGGTAGCGGCTGGCCCGGTGGACGCGGCGAAGGGTGAGGGGATGGCCGTCGTCAAGGTGCCGGCCGGCTCGGGTACCGAGCTCGAGGAGCTGGCACGGCGCGATGACCCCTCCGTCGTCGGGGAGGCGCTGGCGGTCACGGTCCAGCCGTGGGACGTGCGGTTCACCGGGGTCTGAGGTCGGGGTCTGAGGTTCAGCGCTTCCTGGGCAGGTAGCGATGCTCCGGCCGACCGGTGCCGCCGTAGCTGAGGTCGAGGTCGAGCAGCTGCTTGCTCACCAGGGATGCGAGGTACCGCTGAGCGGTAGGCCTGCTCGCACCGAGGATCTCTGCCACGTCGGAGGCCCCGATGGGCTCCTTCGCCGTCGTGACGATCTCCAGGACGCGGGCCATGGTCGGCTGGAGGGCCCGAGACGCGACAGCCCGTCGAGGCGGGGTACCCCTCAGGCTGAAGAGCGTGTCGACGACCTGCTGGTCGGCCTCACCCTCCCGGCCCATGCTCTCGGTCCACGTGCGGTAGGCCTCCAGCTGCTCGCGCAGCGCGACGAAGGTGAACGGCTTGACGAGGTAGTAGAACGCGCCGAGCTGCATCGCGGTGCGCACGGAGTCGATGTCCCGCGCCGCCGTCACCAGGAGGAAGTCGGGCACTCGGCCTCCGGACGCGGCCAGGCGGCGTACCAGCTCCAGCCCGCTGAAGTCGGGCAGGTACATGTCGAGCAGGAGGAGGTCGGGGGCCTGCGAGGCCACGAGCTCGGCGGCCTCCGCGCCCGTGTGCGCCTCACCGACGACACTGAACCCGTCGAGGCGGGCAACGCTGAGGGAGTGGGCCTGGGCCACGTGGTAGTCGTCGTCGACCACAAGGACACGGATCACTCGACGGCCTCCTTGGGCCGCATCGGCAGTGTCACGTCGAACCTGGCGCCGTCGGGACTGGTGGCCGAGATGGTCCCCCCGTCGCGGGTAACCAGTCGGTGCACCAGCGCCAACCCCACCCCGCGCCGCATCCCACGCCGCGGTTCCTTGGTGGAGAACCCATCGACGAAGACGTGCTCGAGTCGGTCCGCGGAGATGCCGGGTCCGGTGTCCCTGACCGACAGCTGGATCACCCCGTCTTCGCAGCCCAGCGCCACCGTGACCACCCCGCGCGGGTGTTCACCCACGGTTCGAGGGTCGTCGGCGACGGCATCCACCGCGTTGTCGATGAGGTTGCCCAGCACCGTCACGATGGGTACCTCATCGGCGACCGGCGTGGCCAGGCGGCTGGCCGGGTCGAGGCGCACCAGGACGTCGCGCTCCGCGGCCACGGTGGTCTTGGCCAGTAGCAGAGCGGTGACCACAGGGGAGCCGATCCGCGACCGGACCTCCTCGCCGACCAGGGCCGTGTCAGCCTGGAGATGCCTGCTGTATCGCGTCGCCTCCTCGACCTCCCCGAGCTCGAGCAGCACGGACAAGACGTGGAGTCGGTTGGAGAACTCGTGCTCCTGCGCGCGCAGGGCGGTGGTCAGGCCCTCGACGGAGTCGAGCTGCCGCAGCAGGGCCTCGAGCTCGGTGCGGTCACGGATCGTCACCACCCACCCGGCGTGGCGCTCACCCACGACGACCGGCATCCGGTTGAGAACGAGCAGGTGCTCGTCCGTCACTGCGACGAGGTCCTGACCTGCGACATCGCCGGTGACCACCCGTCGGAGGCGGTTGTCGGGCAGGACGTCGACGACTCGCTCCCCCAGCACCGCCGCAGGGATGTCGAGGAGTCGCCTCGCCTCGTCGTTGAGGACGTTGATCCGCCCGGACGGGTCGACGCCCAGGACACCCTCGCGTATGCCGTGCAGCATCGCCTCGCGCTCCTGGACCAGCGCGACGATCTCCGCCGGTTCGAGCCCGAACGTCACCCGCTTGATCGCCCGGGCCAGCATCAGGGAGGCCAACGCGCCGACGGCGAGCGCGGCGCCGGTGTAGAGGACGATGTCAGCCATCTCGTGGCTGAACCGGACCCCGACCTCCGACTCGAGCAGGCCGACCGAGACCTCGCCCACGGGCTTGCCGTCGACACCGAAGATGGGCGCGCGCGCATTGGCGGAGCGCCCGAGGCTGCCCTGGTCGACCCCCGTGTGCACGTGGCCGTCGAGGGCGACCACCGGCTCCTCGATCTTCTGTCCGATCAGGCCCGGGTTGGGGTGGGAGTACCTCGTGCCGTCACGCCCGATGATCACGACGTAGGACGCCCCGGAGTCGCGGCGCACCGCGTCGGCGAGCCGCCGCAGCACCTGGTCGGGGTCGCCGGCCTGCACTGCGGTCGCCACCTGGGGCACGTGCCCCAGCGACACGGCGATGCTGCGGGTCTGCTCGACCGCCTGCTGGTCGGTGGCGCGGCTCGTGACCCGGGTGAACAGCACGAGTCCGAGGGCCATCGTCACGGCCATGATCCCCAGGACGGCGAAGAGGATCCGGGAGGCCAGGGTGCGGCCCATGCGCGGCATACGTCTCCTCGTCGTTGGCGGGCATCCGCCCACCGGCGACGCGGTCTGACGTCGCGTCCCCAGCATGACTGAGCAGAACGCACAAAACCACGGCTATCGCGGCATACGGGGGCAACGCACAGAAGGGTTCCGCGCTCGAGTGACCCGCTCCTACGGTGACGCAACTCATCGTCGAGGAAAGAGGTTCGGCCAATGGCGGCCATCGAACTGCGGAACGTCACCAAGAAGTTCGCGACAGCGGACGGCGGCACCTACACCGCCCTGAAGGACCTGTCGCTGACCGTGGAGGAGGGCCAGTTCTGCGCGGTCGTCGGACCCACCGGATGCGGCAAGTCCACCACCCTCACCCTGGTCTCGGGCCTCGAACGCCCCTCGCGCGGCGAGGCCTTCGTCCACGGCCAGGAGGTCAACGGCATCGAGACCGGCACCGGGTTCGTCTTCCAGCAGGACGCCGTGTTCCCGTGGCGCTCCGTGCTCGACAATGTCGCTGCCGGTCCGATCTACCGGGGCAAGGACCGAGGCGAGGCGACGACCCTCGCCCGCGACTGGCTGCGCCGCGTCGGGCTGTCCGGTTTCGAGGACCGCTTCCCCCACCAGCTCTCCGGCGGCATGCGCAAACGCGTCGCCCTCGCCCAGACGCTGATCAACGAGCCGCGGATCCTCCTCATGGACGAGCCGTTCAGCGCTCTCGACGTCCAGACCCGGGCGATCATGTCGACCGAGCTGCTCCACCTGTGGGACCAGACCAAGCCAGCAGTGGTGTTCGTGACCCACGACCTCGAGGAGGCCATCGCCCTCGCCGACAAGGTCGTCGTCCTCACGGCTGGCCCGGGCACGGTGAAGGCAGAGTTCGAGATCGACCTGCCCCGCCCCCGTGTGGTGCAGGAGATCCGTTTCGACCCCCGGTTCATCGAGCTCTACGAGCAGATCTGGGAAGCCCTGCGGGCCGAGGTCGCCGAGGCGTACGACCGCACCACCCGATCGGCGGTGGCGTCATGAATGACGTCTCCTCGATCCACGGGGCCCAGGACAGCACCACGTTTGACGCCATGGCCGCGCAAGCAGGCCCCACCCCTGTCAACCCGGCCGGCGTCGCTTCGGCGCGGCGTCGCGCGCCCCGTGGCACCCGTCGCCGCCTGACCCTCGCCGGGGTGCGCCTGGGCATCGTCGCGGTGGCCCTCGCGCTGTGGCAGCTGTGTGTGCACGCCAAGATCGTCGACCCGTTCTTCTGGGGTGAGCCCAAGGGCGTGTGGCAGACCCTCATCGACTGGTTCACCGTCGGGACGAGCCAGGGCTCGCTCGGGCAGCAGGTCATCATCACCCTCGAGGAAGCCGTGATGGGCTTCGTCATCGGGTCGATCCTCGGCATAGTCTGCGGCATCGCCCTGGGTCGCGTCGCCGTGCTGTCAGAGATCTTCGGCCCGTTCCTCAAGGCCGCGAACTCGATCCCCCGCATCATCCTCGGCTCCATCTTCACGGTGGCCTTCGGCTTCGGGATCCAGTCCAAGGTGATCCTCGCCGTCGTCCTGGTGTTCTTCGGCGTCTTCTTCAACGCCTACCAGGGCTCGCGTGAGGTGGACCGCAACCTCATCGCCAACGCCCGGCTGCTGGGCGCCTCGCGCTGGCAGGTGACTCGTGACGTCGTCCTGCCGTCGGCGTTCACCTGGATCCTGGCGAGCCTGCACATCAGCTTCGGGTTCGCCCTCATCGGCGCGCTGGTCGGCGAGATCCTCGGCGCCAACCAGGGACTGGGCCTGCTGATCCGCTCGTCGCAGAACAACTTCGACATGAACGGCGTGCTCGCCGGCATGGTCCTGGTTGCCGTGATCGCCCTGACTGCCGAAGGGCTCATCACGCTGCTGGAGCGACGCCTGCTCCGCTGGCGTCCTCCCCAGACCCACGGAGGTGCGGCAGTCCAGTGACAGCACGCCGCACCAGTCGCGGCACCCCCCGCACGACCCGCCCGATCTGCACCACCCGCACGATCCGCACCACCACCACGCAGCTCAAAGGAGAGTTCATGTCCACCACTCATCGCTTCGCGGTCCTCGGGGTCGCAGTGCTTGCCGCCTCGAGCCTGGCCGCCTGTGCCAACAACGCCTCGGGCTCGTCCGGCGCGGCCGCAGCCGGCGGCACGTCATCCAGCTCGGTCGCCGCAAACGCCCCCAAGGTCACCATCATGATCGGCGGCATGAGCAAGCAGATCTACCTGCCGTTCATGCTCGCCAAGCGCCTTGGCTACTACGACAAGGCCGGCGTGAACGTCAACCTCATCGACGAGCCTGCCGGCGGTGACGCCACGCAGAACATGCTCGCCGGACAGGTCCAGGGCGTGGGCGGCTTCTACGACCACAACATCGCGCTTCAGGCGCAGGGCAAGTCCTCCGAGGCCGTCGTCTCGATGCTCCAGATCCCCGGCGAGGTCGAGCTGTGCCGCAGCGACCTCAAGGGCAAGGTCAAGAGCCCGGCCGACTTCAAGGGCCGCTCGCTCGGCATCACCGACGTCGGCTCGTCGACTGACTTCCTCACGCAGTACCTCAGCAAGAAGAACGGCGTGGACCCCACCCAGGAGAACCGTCGGGGTGTGGGCGCCGGCCAGACCTTCATCGCGGCGATGAAGCAGAAGGCCATCGACTGCGGCATGACCACCGAGCCGACGGTGTCCAAGGCACTGTCCGACGGGACCGCCTTCATCCTGCTCGACATGCGCACGGCGGAGGGATCCAAGGCCGCCCTCGGCGGGACCTACCCGGCGACCTCGCTTTACATGCCGACGGACTACGTGAACGCGAACAAGGACACCGTCCAGAAGCTCGTGAACGCCTACGTCGCCACCCTCAAGTGGATCCAGGCCCACACCGGGGCGCAGATCGCCGACCAGATGCCCGCTGACTACTACAGCGGCGTCGGCAAGGCGGCCTACATCAAGGCGCTCGACAGCGAGCGGGGCATCTTCAACCCGACCGGCATCATGCCGGCCGACGGCCCGCCCACCTGCTTGGCAGTGCTGAGCGAGTTCAACCCCAAGGTGAAGGGCAAGTCGATCGACCTCGCCAAGACCTACACCAACGAGTTCGTGCAGGCTGCGACGCCGCTCAGCTGACCAAGTCAGCCTCCAACGGGGGTGGTGCCGCGGAGCCTTCGCCGCGGCACCACCCCCGTTGGTGTCTGTCAGACTGCGAGACGTGACTTCGCGACCATGGGCAGTGACGTGGTTCCGACCACCCGCGATCCCGGCCTTCGGAGGTACCACATGAGCGAGAGCCTCGCGCACGTGCTCCGGATGTGGGCCGACGACCAGGCATCGCGAGAGCTCGGCATGGTGGCAGACGTCATCGAGGTCGACCACGCCGTGGTGCGGATGACCGTCACCGCGGCCATGGTGAACGGGCACGAGATCGCTCACGGTGGCTTCATCTTCACCCTCGCCGACTCGACCTTCGCGTTGGCCTGCAACAGCCGTGGCGCCCTCACCGTCGCGGCAGGTGCCGACATCACGTTCGTCGCCTCCGCACGCCTCGGCGACGTCCTCATCGCGGACGGCCGCGTGCGGGCGGCCTACGGACGCAGTGGGATCACCGACGTGACGGTCACACGCGAGTCCGACGGCGCCCTCGTCGCCGAGTTCCGCGGTCGCTCCCGCAGCCTGCGGCCAGCCTGAGGGGCCACGGACCGCCGGCTCGCCGCGCGCGATGCGGCCTTTGTCCCTAGGGTCCGATATGGCCGAAACCCGGCCGAGACCCCTCTGGAGGATCCATGCGCACATCGAACCTGACCAGGTTGAGGACACTCGCGGCCGCGGCCGCCATCGCCACCCTGGCTGCCGTCACGCCCGCAACCTCGGCCTCAGCAGCGGACTCCCCGGGTGACGGGCCCACGCAGGGTCCGTGCGCCTACACGCCACTTGCGGACCAGACCTACTCCACCTGGACGGGACTGCCCCAGGACCCGCGGCAGACGCCGAGCCTCGGCGAGCAGATGGTGACCCTGCAGACCAACCACGGCGACATCCCCCTGGTGCTCGACCGCGCCTTGGCGCCGTGCACCGTGCAGAACATCGTGTTCCTCGCCCACCAGAAGTACTTCGACGACACCGTCTGCCACCGTCTCACCGCCTACCAGACACCGCCGTCCGCCTTGTCGGTCCTCCAGTGCGGCGACCCGCTCGGGACCGGCTGGGGCGACCCGGGCTATGCGTTCAAGGACGAGCTGGACTCGGCCAAGGCGCTGCCGAACTGGCCCGGCTTCCCCGACGGCAGCCGCAAGAACTACACCCGCGGCACCCTCGCCATGGCCAATGGCGGTCCCGACACCAACGGCAGCCAGTTCTTCCTGGTCTACAAGGACTCCCGGCTGCGTCCCGACTACACCGTGTTCGGACACGTCACGGAGGCCGGGATGAAGGTGCTCGACGAGATCGCCGCGGGTGGCATCGACCCCGGCACCGAGGGCACGCCCGAGGACGGCGCCCCGGCGAGCCCGGTCGTCATCGAGCGTGCCAAGAGCGGCCGCTGACCAACAGCACTGGTATGCCGCCCGCGCGGCTCTCGCTCGTCGCCCACCCCTGGTTTGCTCAGGGTGTGGCGACGTGGGCCGAGAGCCCGCGGCGCGGCATACGGTAGGAGCATGCGCGTCCTCATCGCCGGCGGTGCCGGCTACATCGGGTCCCACACGGTGGTCCAGCTCGTCGCGGCGGGGCACGAGGTCGTCGTCGTCGACAACTTCTCCAACTCCAAGCCGACCGTCGTCGGGCGGCTGGAGTCGCTGACCGGGACCCCCCTCGAGGTGCACGCCTTCGACCTCACCGACCGCGACAAGGTCGAGTCCCTGTTCGCGGCGCGGTCGTTCGACGCGGTGATCCACTTCGGTGGGTTCAAGGCGGTCGGCGAGAGCGTCGAGGTGCCGCTCGAGTACTACCAGAACAACCTCGACTCGACGTTCTCCCTGGTCCGGGCGATGCAGCGGCACGGGTGCTTCCGGCTGGTGTTCTCCTCCT
The DNA here is from genome assembly GCF_006438965.1 of Pedococcus bigeumensis. Taxonomy (GTDB): domain Bacteria; phylum Actinomycetota; class Actinomycetes; order Actinomycetales; family Dermatophilaceae; genus Pedococcus; species Pedococcus bigeumensis_A. The sequence goes on along the minus strand of NZ_RCZM01000003.1, from coordinate 523,304 downwards.
CCGCGACCGTCTACGGCGAGAACCCTCCGGTGCCGATGAAGGAGGAGCTCCCGACCTCGGCGACCAACCCGTACGGCTGGACCAAGGTGATGATCGAGCAGGTCCTGCGGGATGTCGCCGCCACCGACGAGCGCTGGCGGATCGGGCTGCTGCGCTACTTCAACCCAGTGGGCGCCCATGCCTCGGGGACCATCGGCGAGGACCCGCAGGGCATCCCGAACAACCTGATGCCGTACATCGCACAGGTGGCGGTCGGAAAGCTGGAGAAGCTCAGCGTCTTCGGCGACGACTACGACACCCCCGACGGGACGGCCCTGCGCGACTACATCCACGTCGAGGACCTGGCCGCCGGCCACCTGGCGGCACTGACCAGGCTCGGCAGCACCGACGAGCGGGTCTCGACGTGGAACCTCGGCACGGGTCATGGGACGTCGGTGCTCGAGGTGCTGCACGCCTTCGAGAGGGCCTGCGGTCACGAGCTCCCCTACGAGGTCGTCGCGCGGCGGTCCGGGGACATCGCTGCCTCGTATGCCGACCCCTCCCGCGCAGAGCGCGAGCTCGGGTGGAAGGCCACCCGCACCATCGACGACATCTGCGCCGACCAGTGGCGCTGGCAGCGCGGGAACCCCTTGGGCTACCCGGACTGAGAAGTCCCGGGCTGAGGAGTCCTGGACTCGCTCGACGTGGCACGGGCAGCCGTCACGAGCCAGTCGAACAGCGCCTGCTGGTGTGGCACGGTCGCTGCGTCGACCTCCGGATGCCATTGCACCGCAATGGTTTTCCCATCGACTGACTCGAACGCCTCGATGCAACCGTCGGGCGTCGTGGCGCTGACCAGCAGCCCAGTGGGGAGCCCGTTACAGGCCTGGTGGTGGTTCGACCAGCCGGACAAGGAGCCGGCGCCCATCACCTGCTCCAGCACGGTCCCCGGGGCGACGTCGACGTCGTGGGCGTTGTTGGCGTGCGGCACCGTCGTCTCGTCGAAGTGCTGGTGGATCGTGCCGCCGAGGACCACGTTGAGCACCTGCATGCCGCGACAGATCGCCAGGATCGGGAGCCCGACCGCGGCAGCTGCGCGCGCGATCGACACGTCTGCGGCGTCCTGCTCCGGTGGCGAGTGTGTTTCGCGCGGATGGACGTCAGGGACGCCGAACGGGCGCAGGTCGAGGTCGTTGCCACCCTGCAGCAGCACCGCGTCGGCGATCGCCACGAGCGCCTCGGCCCGCTCCTGTGAGTCCGGCCAGACCAGCACTGGCTCGCCGCCCGCGCGGACGACGGCGTCGACGACGGTGCGGGTCGCGTAGACCCCGGGGCGGTCGGGGCTCCCGATCGTGTCGGCCCAGCGCGCCGCGACGAGGACGACGGGACGCGGCATACCTCGACCCTAGCCAGTGGAATCCGCAAGCGTAGGCACCGGTTGAATGGGCACATGGCAGCTGAGCGTCCCTACCGCGTTACCGTCGTCTGCACCGGCAACATCTGCCGCTCCCCGATGGGCGAGTTCGTCCTGCGCGAACGGTTCGACGAGGCCGGGCTCGGCGACGAGGTGGTCGTCGACTCGGCCGGCACGCATTCCTGGGAGGTGGGCAGCCCTGCCGACCCACGCACGCTGGCCGTACTTGCCCGCAACGGCCACGACGACTTCGGCGGACGCGACCACATCGCCCGCAAGTTCGAGGCGTCCTGGCTGCCCGAGGTCGACCTCGTGCTCGCCGCCGATGCCGGGCACCTGCGCGAGCTGACCCGGATCGCCCGCACCGAGGAGCAGCGCGCCAAGATCCGGCTGTTCCGCTCCTTCGACCCCTCCGCAGAGCGCGCCGGCGACCTCGACATGGACGACCCCTGGTACGGCGACGACTCCGCTTTCGACCAGACCTACGCCGAGGTGGTGGCCGCCGCGGATGGCGTCGTGGAGCACGTCCGTCGCGAGCTCGCGGACAACTGACCCCCGCTCTGCCGCGCCCGGAATAGTTGAATATCGAACTATTGTTGACGGGTCATGACCACGACCAGCACCCCCATCACCCTGCGGCTCGAGTGGGCCCGCAGCCAGTTCGACCACGGCGACTTCAGTGCCGCTGCGAAGGCCTTGGCTGAGCTGGTCGACGAGACCCGCGTGGACGAGACGCTGCACGGGACGGCCGAGCTGGAGCTGCTGCTCGCCCGGGCCTACTTCGGGTCTGCCCAGCTCGGACGCGCGGAGACCGTGCTGCGCCGACTCGTCGAGGACGCCCCCGACGACGGTTACCTCCACCTGCTGCTCGGACGCACCCTGCAGCGGCAGGCGCGGCACGGCGATGCCCGCCGGCACCTGGCTCTCGCCGAGGTCCTGGGCGACTACCAGCGCCCCGCCGCCTACGGTGAACCCAGCACCGTGCCGACCAGTTGATACGCCACCCAGCTGAGACCATGCCGACGAACTGAGCGCTGATGACCGACTACGGACACGACCTGCAGTTCGGGATCTTCCCGAGCCCTGACGCCACCGCCGCTGACCTGACGCTCGAGCTCAGCGAGGCCGCCGACGTCTCCGGGCTCGACCTGGTGACGATCCAGGACCATCCCTACCAGGCCAAGCACCTCGACGCCTGGACCCTGCTGTCGGTCATCGCGGCCCGGACCACCTCGGTCCGGGTCGCCCTCAACGTCGGCAACCTTCCGCTGCGCCCGCCGGTGGTCCTGGCGCGGAGCGTCGCGACCCTCGACCGGCTCAGCGGCGGACGGGTCGAGCTGGGGCTGGGCACGGGCGCCTTCTGGGACGCCATCGTCGCCGCGGGAGGCACCCGTCTGTCCCCCGGTGAGTCCATCGAGTCACTCACCGAGGCGATCGAGGTGATCCGCGCCGTCTGGGCGGGCGACGGCGCGCCATCGGTCCGGGTCGAGGGCCAGCACCATCGGGTGGTCGGCCTGCACCCCGGCCCCGCGCCGGCGCACCCGGTCGAGATCTGGATCGGTGCCTACAAGCCGCGGATGCTCCACCTCACCGGTCGCCTCGCGGACGGCTGGCTCCCGAGCATGGGGTATGCCGAGCCGTCGGCCCTGCGCGAGATGAACCAGACCATCGACGACGCCGCCCGCAAGGCCGGTCGGGACCCAGCCGCGATCCGTCGCCTCTACAACATCACCCCCCGTGTCGGCGCCGAGCAGCTGGCCGAGCTCGCGCTCGAGGAAGGCATGAGCACCTTCATCGCCCCCGTGTCGTCGCTGACGGACGTGCATCGCTTCGCGAGCGAGGTCGCCCCGGCAGTGCGCGAGCTGGTGCAGGACGAGCGCGACCGACGCGCCGCGGCACCGTCCCCGTCGTCCTCGTCCCCCTCCTCACCAGAGGGGTCCCCAGACCAGTCCGCGGTGAGTGCGGTCCCGGTCCGCGGCGATGGGGAGGCGACGAGCCGGCATACCCCTGCGTCGGAGACAGAAGGCGTTGCAGCGCAGGCGCACTCGGGCGCGGGGGCGCACCTGGTCGAGGTGCACGATGGGCTGCGGGCCGAGCTCACCCGGCTGCGTGACATCGTCGAGCAGGTGGTGGACGGCGAGGAGCAGGCCCACCGGGCGCGCAACGCCATCAACGAGCTGACCATGCGCCAGAACAACTGGACGCTCGGCGCCTACTGCGCGCAGTACTGCCGGTTCGTGACGGGGCACCACGGGATGGAGGACCGCTCGGTGTTCCCCCACCTTCGCCGCAGCGATCCCGCGCTCACGCCGGTGTTGGACCGGTTGGAGTCGGAGCACCTCGTCATCCACGACGTGCTCGAACAGCTCGACGAGGCCCTCGTCGGCCTGGTGTCCGGCGGCTCCGGCACGGCCGAGCTGCAGCGGGTCGTCGACCGCCTGTCGACGACCCTGCTCGAGCACCTGTCGTACGAGGAGGTCGAGCTCGTGCCGGCGCTCGACCGCCACGGGTTCTACTGACGCACTTTTCCAGTGACGCACGGGCAGCGCGGCTCTGGCCCCGGGGGGTCGTAGCGGGATACGTTCCGCTGGTGGCCCCTCAGGACGCACCGTCCGACCAGCGCCTGCTCGTCGTCCTTGAGAGCGGGGACGCGCAGGCGTTGCGCGACCTGCTGGCCGCCGAACCCGGTCGAGCCGCCACACCAATGGGACCTTTGCCCGGGCACCCGCGCGGCGCTTCTCCGCTGGGGTACGTCGCGATGCGTCGGTACGACACCGCCACGGGCGTGTGGGGTGACGTGGCGGGGACACGAGAGCTCGCGCGGGCGCTGCTCGAGGCGGGAGCTCCGGTCGACGGCGAGGCCGGCGACTCCGAGACACCGCTGATCACGGCGGCCAGCTACGGCGACGCCGCCGTGGCCGAGGAGCTCGTGGCCTCGGGAGCCGACCTCGACGCCCACTCGACGTCCTCCTCGGGAGGTGTGCCCGATGCGACCGCCCTGCTCCACGCCGCCGTGTTCGGCATGACCGCCGTCGTCGACGTGTTGGTGGCGGCCGGTGCGACTCCGGCGTCGATCGAGGAGGCAGCAGCCGCTGGGGAGGTCACCGGCTTCGTGGAGGACGCCGACGAGCAGGCTCGCCTGCGCGCGCTCGCCATGGCGGCCGACCACCAGCGGCTCGACGTGATCGACGTCCTGGTCGCTGCCGGCACGGCTCTGGACGAGGCTGACGCGGTCTGGGGCCGCCACCCGCTGCGCCTCGCCGCCGAGGGTGGGCGGGACCGCGCGGTCGCCCACCTGCTCGCGCTCGGGGCTGATCCGCTCGGCATCGACGGCGACGGTGCGACCGCCCTGGACCTGTGCCGGGCGGCACGAGCGAGCTACCGCGACCAGGAGCCCTTCGACCGCGTGGAGGCTCTGCTCGCTGCGCCCTCGCCGGGCTGACGGGCGGGGCGGGGCTCCGGCGACTCAGTCGGTCGACGAGGGGTCCAGGTCCCGGTGCCGTTGGCCCACACCGGCGGTCCCATAGGGGTAGTCGTCCATCCGAGGTGCGCTCACTACGCTCAACCGGTCGAGCTGATCAGCCGTGAGGTCGAGGTCCGCGGCCGCGAGGTTGTCGGCGAGCTGCTCCACGTTGCGGGCGCCGAGGATCACCGACGTGACGGCGGGCTGAGCACCGACCCAGGCCAGCGCGACCTGGGCGGACGTGACCCCAGCCTGCACGGCGACCTCACCCACCGCGTCGATGACGCCCCAGGTGCGCTCCTGCCGGTTGCGCGGCTCCCACGCCTCCATGCCCCGCTCGGGGTCCTCACCGAGCCTCGACTCCCCGGTCGGCGTGGTGTCGCGCTGGTACTTGCCGGTCAGCCACCCACCCGCAAGTGGCGACCACGGGAGCAGCCCCAGCCCACCGTCGAGGCAGGCCGGGACCACCTCGTGCTCGATGTCGCGGACCAGCAGGTTGTACTGCGGCTGCAGGGTCACCGGCGCAGACCAGCCGTGCTCGCGAGCCGTGTGGACCGCCTTGGTGACCTGCCAGCCGAGGTAGTTCGAGAAGCCGTAGTACGAGATCTTCCCGGCGGTGACGGCGTCGTCGAGGAACCGCAGCGTCTCCTCCAGCGGGGTCACGGCGTCCCAGGCATGCATCTGGTAGAGGTCGATGTGCTCGACGCCGAGGCGCCGCAACGAGTCGTCGAGGGCGCGCCGCAGGTGGCGGCGCGAGAGCCCGAGGTCGTTGGCTCCGTCCCCCATCGCGAAGCGGCCTTTGGTGGCGATCACCAGGTCCCGCGCGTCCGCCGGGTGGGCCTTGAGCCACCGGCCGATGATCTCCTCGGAGACGCCCTTGGAGTAGACGTCTGCCGTGTCTACGAACGTGCCGCCGGCCTCGACGAACGCCTCGATGATCGCGCCGGACGTCGCCTCGTCGGCCTCCGCGCCGAACGTCATCGTGCCGAGGCACTGGGTGGAGACGACGGTGCCGCTTGAGCCGAGCGTGGTGTATCGCATGCTGCTCACGGTATGCCGCGTGCCTGACTCGCGCGCGGGCGCGTCAGGCCAGGTCATGCCAACTCGGCTCACCGCCGTCGGGGCCGCGCGTCAGGGCGGCAGGCGCCCGGCATACCGGTGTCCGGAGGTGGCCGCGCACTCTGGGAGACTGTGGCTCATGGCTTCGCTTGCTGACGCGACCCCTCCTATCGCGCTGGGCGCCCTCGACGGCCGCTACCGCGGTGTGGTGGCGCCCCTCGTCGACCACCTCTCCGAACCGGCGCTGAACCGGGAGCGGGTGCGGGTCGAGGTCGAGTGGCTGATCTTCCTCACCACCCACCAGGTGGTGCCAGGCGTCCGCGCCCTCGCCGAGGGTGAGCAGCAGCAGCTGCGCCAGGTCGTCGAGGACTTCGGTGCCGACGAGATCGCCGAGCTCGCGCAGATCGAGGGCGAGACGCAGCACGACGTGAAGGCGGTCGAGTACTTCCTCAAGCGACGCCTCACCGCGATCGCCCCCGGCGACGAGGACCGAGGGCTCGCCGAGCTGATCCACTTCTGCTGCACCAGCGAGGACATCAACAACCTGTCCTACGCCCTCATGGTCAAGGGTTCGGTCACCGACGTCTGGCTGCCGCGCGCCGCCGCGTTGGTGGAGTCGGTGGCCACGATGGCGTCCGACCTGCGCGACGTGCCGCTGCTGGCGCACACCCACGGCCAGCCCGCGACGCCGACGACGATGGGCAAGGAGCTCGCGGTCCTGGCCCACCGGCTCAGCCGCCAGCTGCGCCGGATCGGGGCGGCCGAGTTCCTCGGCAAGCTCAACGGCGCGACCGGGACCTACGGCGCCCACCTCGCGGCCGTGCCCGGTGCCGACTGGCCCGCGCTGAGTCGCGAGTTCGTGGAATCCCTTGGACTGCAGTGGAACCCGCTCACCACCCAGATCGAGTCACACGACTGGCAGGCCGAGCTCTACGCCGACATCGCGCGGTTCAACCGGATCCTGCACAACCTCTGCACCGACGTGTGGACCTACATCTCGCTCGGCTACTTTGCACAGGTCCGTGGCCAGGGCACCGTCGGGTCGAGCACGATGCCGCACAAGGTCAACCCGATCCGGTTCGAGAACGCCGAGGCCAACCTCGAGGTCAGCAACGCGCTCTTCGACGTGCTCTCGTCGACCCTGGTCAACAGCCGGCTCCAGCGCGACCTCACCGACTCCTCGATGCAGCGCAACATCGGCGTGGCGTTCGGCCACTCCCTGTTGGCCATCGACAACGCCGCGCGCGGACTGGACGGCCTCGACGCCGTCCCGGCCGCGATGGCCGCCGACCTCGACTCCAACTGGGAGGTCCTCGGCGAGCCGGTCCAGTCCGCGATGCGCGCCCTCGGCGCCCAGGGCGTGGCCGGCATGGAGAACCCCTACGAGCGGCTCAAGGAGCTCACCCGCGGACGTCGCATCACCGGCGACGACCTGCGCGAGTTCGTTGCGGGCCTTGGCCTTCCGGACGACGTCGCCAAGCGCCTGGCCGAGATGACTCCTCAGAGCTACATCGGCGCGGCTCCCGAGCTGGTCGACTACCTCGACTGACCGGTATGCCGCGTGGTCCCGGCGCGACCGCATCGCGTCGTATGGCCGGGCCTCCGTGCGAGAGTTGGCGCATGGTGGCAGTGGGTTGGTTGGTCTTGGCGCTGGTGTTCGTCGACGAGCTGCTGGCCGCGGCGGCGGCGGCCGTGTGGGGCAACCACGAGAGTGGAGTACTGCTCGCGATCGTGATGGCCCTGGTGGTTGTCGCAGTCTGGTGGATATTCGCGTCGCCCAAGGCGCCGCTGGGTGGTCCCGTGGTGCGTCCGGTGACCAAGGTGCTGGTCTTCGGCCTGGCCAGTCTCGGCTTGTGGGGTGCCGGGCACCACGGGTGGGCCGTGACGTTCCTGGTGTTCTCGGTCGTGGTCAACGGCCTCGCGCTACTGCCGTCGATCCAGGCGCTGGTACCTGACGCGGAGGCGCGCGGCGGCCGGTCGGCGTAGCGTCACCAGCATGGCCGCACGCAAGGCGAAGCTGTCCGACCTCGCTGAGATCGCGCTGTCCCTCCCCGGGGTGGAGGAGGGCAAGTCGTGGGGCAACCCGGCATACGTGGTGCGCAAGAAGTCGTTCCTGCACTTCCGCGAGCCGCGGCCGGATGCCATCGATCCCGACACGGGTGAGCGGATGCAGGACGTCATCATCTTCAGCGTGCCCGACCAGAGCGACAAGGAAGCGCTCATCGAGGGTGACGGGCCGTGGTTCACGACGCCACACTTCGACGGCTACAACGCGGTGTTGCTTCGCCAACGCGACCTCGGTCGGCTGACTCGCTCGGAGCTCGCGGAGGTCATCACCGACGCGTGGGCGGTTTCGGCGCCGAAGAAGCTGGTGCAGGAGTTCTTCGGCGACGCGTGAGCTGTTCGCTGATGGCCAAATCCGTTGCACAGCAGCGCTTTTCCCTGTAGATCACTGGCCTGTTCATTCGAACAGGTGTACGATGGGCGTATGTCGATCAGCCCGTTGGCCGCCCAGCGCGATGAGATCCAGCGTGACCTCTGGACGCGCACGGCCGAGGTCGCGGGGCAGCTCAACCGGGTGCACGGTGAGCTCGTCGACCTGGCCGAAGAGGTCATCCACGGCAAGCACTGGGGTGACGGCGCGTTCCGTTCGCCGGAGCACACTTCGTCGTGCGTGCCGGTCTGTCACCGTCGCACGCGCGAGACGTGGTGGCGGTCGCGAGGCGGCGGCACGAGCTGACGGCGGCTTCCGAGGCGCTGCGCGACGGGCTCCTGTCGCTCGACCAGACCGCCGTCGTGGCCCACCATGCGCCGACGAGCCACCAGCAGTCGGCGGCCGACTTCGCCAAGCACGCCACCGTGCCCCAGCTGCGTCGCGCGCTGAGTCGGCACGCCTTCGCGTCCGCACCGGCGGCGGATGCCGAAGGGCCCGGTGATGACGGCACGGCCGACTCGCCCGCGCCGGACCTGGCTGCTGCCGCGCTTCCCGGGCAGCAGGAGTCCGAGCGCCGGGCCTGCGCCCGCCCTGACCTCTCGATGCACTACGACCACGACGGCCCGTTCCAGCTGCGTTACAGCGCCCCCGCGCCGATCGGCGCGCTCGTCGAGCAGGCGCTCAGGGAGGCCAAGGACGCGCTGTTCCTGGCAGCATCCTCAGGTGAGGGCGACTCGGCTGGCTCTCCCCGGGTCACGCACGGCATCGCGGCGACTGAGCGCCCGACCTACGCGGAAGCACTCGAGGAGCTGGCCCAGCGGTCCCTCTCGTCCGTGACGTCGACCGGGCGGGCCAGCCACTACCGGGTCTACCTGCACCTCTCAACCGATGGCGCCTGGGTCAACGGCGGTGGCGCGATCCCGCGTCGACTCCTCGACCGCTTCCTCTCCGACGGCATGGTCCAGCCGGTCTGGGAGACCGAGGGACGGCCGGTCAGCGTGGGTCGGTCGATGCGGATCCTCCCGCGCCGCTCTCGTCGGCTGATTGAGGACCGTGACCGTGGCTGTCGCTTCCCCGGCTGCACGGCCACCCGTTTCGTCGAGATCCACCACCTCCACGAGTGGGCGGCCGGCGGCGCGACCGACGTCGACAACCAGGTGAGCCTGTGCCCGTTCCACCACGACGCCATCGACCGCGGCGACTTCCGCATCACCGGCAACCCCACCCGACCGGACGGGCTGGTCGTCACCAACCGCTACGGGCTGGCCGTACGACCTCCGACAGCTGCCGAGCTTGCTGCCCGGCCCGGCGGCGACCCGCCGCCATCACCCGGCGCGGCGGCCTACCAACCGCCGAGTGGCGAACGCGCCCGGTGGAACGACATCGAGGTCCTTCCAGACAGGGTCGCGCACTGGAAGCCACAGCTCCACGTCGTCAAGCAGCCTGACAACACCGCGCATGCATCGGACGACCATCCGTGGCCGGCACGCGACGCGGACGACGAACGGGTCCCGAGCAGCTACCGCACCTGGGACTGACGGGCTGCCTGCGTGAGCGCGGCGTACGCCTGCCGGACATCCCCAGGGCTCACCGCCGGCATGGTTTCATCATTCCCCGGGAAGTGTCGGATTCGCTTGTCGACGTTCGTGGGGAAGGTGAACGCGGACCACGAGGTCCGTCACGAGAATGAGGAGCAGCGATGCCCAAGTACCTCCTGTACTTCAACCAGCAGTGGGTCGGCGACCACAGCGAGGAGTGGTTCCGCGGACGCGTGGCCACGTCCGTAGCGGTCATCGATGAGATGAAGGCCGCGGGGGTCTACGTCTTCGCCGGCGGTCTGGAGGAGGGCGCTCCGGTCTACAGCGCCGATGCGACGAGCGGCGCCGTGCTGGTGACCGACGGACCGTACGTGGAGACCAAGGAGTTCCTCGGCGGGTTCGCCGTGGTGGACGTCGTTGACGACGAGACCGCCACGATGTGGGCGGGCAAGCTCGCGGAGGGCTGCGGTTGGCCACAGGAGGTTCGCCGTTTCGGGTCGGAGCCCGAGGTGGCGTAGCGGCAACCCACCGGATGCCGAGCGCCCGGGATCACGGGTACGTTGCCACGCATGTCCGACCACACGATCAAGGCACTCACGCCGGTGACGTTCGACGACTTCGCCGCTCTCGTCGAGCGGAACAAGGGCATGTTCGCCAACTGCTGGTGCACGTGGTTCCACCCCGAGGACCGGGAGCCGGACAGCACCGCGGAGGACAACCGGGCGTTCAAGAAGCGCCGCGTGGACGAGGGGATCGCGCACGCGGCGCTCGTCTACGACGGCGACCTCGCCATCGCCTGGGCGGAGTACGGCACGCCCGAGGAGCTGCCCAACATCCACCACCGCAAGCAGTACCTCGCCACGACCGAGCGGCTCCCCGACTACCGGGTCACCTGCATCCAGGTCGAGCGCAGCCATCGCGGTCAGGGTCTGGCCGCGGTCGCCCTGCGCGGAGCCGTGGAGCTGATCGCGCACGCCGGAGGCGGCCTGGTCGAGGGGTACCCCCACGACACCGGCGGGGTCCGGAAGAAGAACTCGTCGTTCCTCTACAACGGCACCCGCACGATGTACGAACGCGAGGGTTTCACCTACGACCGGCCCAAGGGACTGGGGAACTGCGTGATGGTGCGCGAGGTGGCCCGGAGCGCCCCCGAGTAACCGACCGGACGGCGGCGACCCAGACCAGCCGCGACCCAACCACGACCGTCCTGAACAGTCCCGGACGCGACGACGCCCCGCGGCGACCGGGGTCGGGCAGGGCGTTCGTCGAGGAAGTTCAGGTCAGACAACGACCTTGCCCGTGGGGGTGTCGAAGGTGACCGCCAGCAGACCGGGATGGCCGTGCGGAGCCACGAAGGTGAAGTCGATGACCGACGACGTCTGGTCGGCGGGAAGGTCGAGCCAGTCGCGCACCCGCTCGGGGTCGCCGGCGATCTGGAGGCTGTCGATCGTCACCGTGGTCATGGCCGCCGTCGACGGGTGCAGCGAGGCGTCCTCCCACTGGACGAAGTAGGGCAGCTGCGGGTCGGACATCAGGCCCTTGATCCCGAGCTGGCGCCAGCGAAGCTCCACCCCGTCGGGACGGTGCCGGTTGCCCACCACGGCCTCGCGGCCGATGCGCTTCTCGTAGGGGGCGAGGTCGTCGACCGCGACGACCCACCCGAGCCAGCCACCCCCGACCTCGGAACGCGCCCGGACGGCCTGCCCGAAGGGCGCCTTGTCCGATGCTGGGTGGTCCAGGACCTCGACGACCTCGACGTAACGCTCATGCGCCAGCGGGAGGATCACGTTGCGCGTACCGAACCGCGGGTGGATTCCCCCATCGACCGGGTCGACCCCGATCAGCTTGGCGAGGCGTTCCGCGGTCGCCTGCAGTCCGTCGTGCTCTGCCGCATACGAAACGTGGTCAACTCGCATACCCGACATCGTGACATACGTCAGGGGGTGCTCTTGACACGGGTGTGCTCAGTGGGGCGAGGGCGTCCCCGAGGCGCCTCGCTGTCGCACCGCTTCGTAGATCACGATCGCGGCAGAGGTCGCGACATTGAGCGAGTTCGCCTTCCCCACCATGGGGATCCGCACCTTGTGGGCCGCGTGGTCGAGCACTTCGTCGGTCAGGCCGTACTTCTCCGCCCCTACGGCGATGGCCACCGCACCGGTGTAGTCGACCTCGGTGTGCAGCAGGTCCGTGTCGGGGGTCGTGGCGATCAGCGCGATGCCGTTGGTGTCGAGCCAGGCCAGCGTGTCCGCCGTGGAGTCGCTGGCGACCGGCACGCTGAAGACGGTGCCCTTCGACGCCCGGACGAGGTTCGGGTTGCCCCAGTCGGTCACCGGGTCGGCCGCGACGACCGCTTCGGCGCCGGCCGCGTCGGCAGTGCGGAGCATGGCCCCGAGGTTGCCCGGCTTCTCGACGGCCTGGCAGAGCACGGTGAGCGCGCTGGGGCCGACGGTCAGCTCGGCGCACGCGCGCACCACCGAGGGAACCACCGCGATGAAACCGTCGGGCCCCTCGCGGTACGCGGCTCGCTCGAACGCCGTCCGCGACACCTGGACCGTCTCCACCCCGTCGCGCCGTGCCTGCTCGACGACGCGGGTCTGGGTGGGGGCGTCGAGCATCAGCTCGGGGCAGTAGTAGAGCGCCTCGGGCCGGACACCCGCGCCGAGCGCGAGGGTCAGCTCCTCGTACCCCTCGATCAGGGTCTGGCCGGTCTCCTCGCGGGTCCGGCGCCGCCGGAGTCCGGCGAGCGACTTCAGCCGCGGGTTCGACGGCGAGGTGATGATCAGGTCAGCCATGGCGGCCTCAGTCTGTCAGTCGCGGCGGGTGTCAGTCGCAGGACTGTCCATGTGGTCCGGACCAGCCGACGGGTATGCCGTCCAGCGCAGTGAGGAAGGGCTCCGGCCCGTCCCTGCGTGGCCGGGTGGGCGGAACCACCACGAGGCCCTCCAGCAGCGACGGGTGTTCGTTGGCGATCCAGTGGCCGGGCAGCTCCCGCACCACGTCCGCAAAACGTCGCCGCCCGTCCGGGTCGACATAGCCGAGCACCGCGGTGTGGAACACGACCAAGGTCGCGTCCGCGGGTGCACGCGCGGCCAGGCCGGGGAGGTCGGTGACGAGGTCGCCCATGACGAGCAGGGGCGGCTCGGCCCGCGCGACCGCGGCAGCCCGGCGCAGTCGATCCCGCCGCACCGCCTGCTCCGGCCAGATGAGGCACTCCAGCCAGTGCAGGTCGTCCTCGTCGGTGACGTCGAGCGGGTTGAGGTCGAGGCCGGCGCGCCAGACCACCTCGGGCAGCGCGCTCGGCGGCGGCTCTGGACGCCGCCAGGCACAGTCGAGCACCGGGCCGTCGTCGTCCCCGACCACCCCTCGTCCGTAGTCGTACCGATACCGGTCGGGGTAGAGGCACAACCCCGCGGAGGCGCCGACTTCGAGCAGGGCCAGCGGACCCGGCATACCGGCGAGGACGGGGAGCAGGGTTGCGCAGCGGCCGGCTTCGTTGGTCTGCGTGGTCCGCGCCAGGAGCTCGGGACGCACGTCCTCCCACTGCTCCACCACCCACGCGCAGAACTCGACCGGAGAGGACACGGGGCCGCCCAGGTGACGGGCGACCCCGAAGAGCAGGTTCGGCTGCTGCTTGCCACGAGGCAGCCCCGCGAGCAGCGCGCTCACCGAGGTGTCCTCAGCCACGGCGAGCGCGAGCGCCTCGTAGCTCGGCGAGACCCCTGCCGCCTGACCCCGGGCAAAAGCGAGGTACTGCTCGCGAACCGCCGCGTCGCGCGACCGCTCAGCCATCGGCGCGCTGTGCCCGCCGGTGCTTCAGCCGACGGGACAGCAGGGCCTGGAGCGGACCGGTCAGGAACAGCACGAACATCGGGTAGTACCCGGCCCCCGGGACAACCAGCGCGAGCACCAGGGCGCACCGAAGAGGAGCGTGAGGACGATCGCGGCCGTGAGGTCACCCCCGCTGGGCGGGTAGTCGGCCACCCAGAGGTCCGGGCTGCGCAGGAGGAGCAGGTTGATGACGACCATGACCGCACTGGAGACCATCAGGGTTTCGATGTAGACGGCCTTCTGCGGACCGTCCTCCGCCATGCTGCCGACCATGGCGGTCGGGACCGGTAGCCAGACGATGGTGAACATCCAGGCGATGTTCAGCCAGACGAGCCGGACCGAGTAGCGCTCGACGTGTTCGAAGAGGCTGTGGTGGCCGGCCCAGAAGCTCGCGATGATGACGAAGCTCAGCGCGAAGCTGAAGAGCTGCCCACCGTGCTCGGACAGGTAGCCGGACGTGGTCACGCCATCGCGGCCGGCCTCGGCCACGCTCTCCATGAGCGGCAGGATGAGCAGCGTCATCGCGATCGCCACGACGGCGTCGGTGAAGAACTTCATCCGCTCGGCCGACCGGGCCGAGACGGCGCCCGGCTCGGGAGGGTCCCCCATGCGCCGAGGCTATCGACTTTCCCAGGGGTTCGGTCAGCAGCGGCTGCGCGGTCGGGCACACTGTCGCCATGAGCCAGCCTGCCGTCAACGAGCGTTTCTCGCTCAGCCAGAAGATCACGATGATGGTCAACCGCTACGAGATCCGGGCGGTCGACGCGTCGGGCGCCGAGGGGCCGGTCATCGCGGTCGCCCAGCAGAAGCGGATGGCGTTCAAGGAGCAGGTGACCTTCTACTCCGACGAGGCCCGCACCCAGCCGGTGTTCTCGTTCAAGGCCCGAACCCGGATGGACCTGGGCGCGACCTATGACGTGCTCGATGCCGCGGGGAACCCGATCGGCTGGTTCCGCAAGGACTTCGGCAAGTCGCTGCTGCGCTCGTCGTGGCACATCGGCACCCCGGACGGGCTGCAGGCCTTCGGGACCGAGCGCAACAAGAACATCGCGATCCTGCGCCGCGTCTGGGACCTGCTGCCGGTCGTCGGCGACATCCCGCTGCCCTTCATCTTCCACTTCGACTTCAACGCCCCGGACGGGAGCCTCGTGCTCTCCTCGGAGCGCAAGCGTTCGCTGCGCGACCGCTACGACATCCACATGCCCCAGGCGAGCAACGGCTGGCAGCTCGACTGGCGCGTGGGCCTCGGCATGGCCGTCGCCCTCGACGCCCTCCAGTCCCGCTAGTCCTGCTGTCCCGCTAGGAGGTATGCCGCGGCGCGGCCGACCGCGTCTCGACGTCCACCCGCGCGCGGTGCCGGTCGGTCAGCTCGGTGACGCCGTCGAGGAGGTCGCGCATCCGGTCCAGCTCCGCGATGGTGAACGACTCGAAGGCCTGCTGACCCTCGGTGACCATGGGGCCGTACGCGTCCCAGGTCCGTCGCGCACCCTCCTCCGTCATGGCCACGAGGACCTGGCGCCGGTCCGACTCGCTCGGCCGGCGCACCACGAAACCCTTCACGACGAGCCGGTCGATCAGCGCCGTGGTGGCCGCCGGACGTAGCCCGGTCGCCGCGCTCAGCTCGCCGGCCGTCCGGGGTCCCTCGCTGAGGATGTCGAGGCAACGCATGTCCGCCGGCCCGAGGCCGAGGGCCCGTCCGACGGCGTCGTCGAAGGACTGGACGCTGCGCTGATAGCGCTGCATCGCCCTCCCGGCCTCCTCGATGGCCGCTTGACGGGTCCGTGCCACGCGTGCAATCCTTTCGATTATCGAACTATCCGATTGTCGTAAGAAAGGTTAGCACCGTGAAGGCACTCGTCGTCGGAGGAGGCATCGCCGGACCGGCCACCGCCATGGCCCTGCACCAGGTGGGGATCGAGGCGGTCGTCCTCGAGTCCCGCGCCCACATCGACCGGGACGCCGGGTCCTACCTCGGCCTGGCCCCCAACGGCCTGTCCGCCCTGGACGCCATCGGCGCCCTCGACCTCGCCCACAGTGTCGGCACCAGCACCCGCAGCCACGTGATGTTCGGCGCGACCGGTCGCCGGCTGGGCACGCTCACCGCCGGGACACCGCTCGCCGACGGCACCCAGGCCCTCACCATGAAGCGTTCGCACCTCGGCTGGCTGCTGACCGCGGAGGCACGGGCCCGGGGCATCGAGGTGCGCGAGGACGCCAAAGTCGTCTCGGCCCGCACGGACCGGGACCACGCCAGCGTGCAGCTGGCCGACGGCAGTGAGCTGACCGCGGACCTGGTCATCGGTGCCGACGGCGTCCACTCCAAAGTCCGTCGGGCGATCGACGCCGACGCCCCGACCCCCCGCTTCGTCGGCCTCACCAACTTCGGCGGAATCACCCGCGACACCGCCCTGGCTGCGGAGCTTCCGGAGGAGTCGTGGTCGTTCATCTTCGGGCGACGGTCCTTCTTCGGCGCCCACCCAACCCCGGACGGGGACGTGGTGTGGTTCGTCAACGTGCCCGAACCGGAGATCACCACTGAGCGGCGGGCGTCCACCAGCCTCGACCAGTGGCAGCAGCACCTCGCCGAGCTCGCGAGCGTCGATGCCGGTCCGGCCCGCGCGCTCATCGAGTCCGGTGAGCTCGAACTGGCCGGTGACAACACCTACGACCTGCCGCACGTGCCCGTCTGGCACCGCGGGCGGCTCGCCATCCTCGGCGACGCGCTGCACGCTCCGTCGCCGAGCTCAGGGCAGGGTGCCTCGATGGCCCTCGAGGATGCGGTCGTCATGGCGGCGTCGTTGCGCGACTCCGACTCGGAGGCGGGTGCCTTCGCGGCCTTCGAGTCCGCTCGCCGCGCGCGCGTCGAGCGGATCGTCGCCGTCGGCGCCCGGTCGAGCAGTTCCAAGATCCCGGGCCGGATCGGACGGGTCCCCATGGAGGCGATGATGCGCCTGGTCTTCCGCTACCTGGTCACCGAGCGCGGCCAGAGCTGGATGACCGGCCACCGCGTCCATCTGGGGGCCAACCAACGCCTCTAGAGCAGCGAGCGCAGGATGGGCACCAGGCCGTCGTCGTCGACGTCGAGGGTGACCTCGTTGGCGATCTCCTTGACCGAGTCGGGGGCGTTGCCCATCGCGACCCCACGGGCGGCCCAGTGCAGCATCTCCACGTCGTTGCGCTGGTCACCGACGGCCACCGTGTACTGCGGGTCGATCTCCAGCCGTCGGCGCAGGATCTCCAGGGCCGAGCCCTTGGAGACGCCTTCGGGGTTGAGGTCGAGCCAGGCGCTGAACCCGACGGCGTAGTTGACGCCGTGCAGGCCGATGCGTTCGGTCAGGGCCAGGAAGTCCTCGGCGGTGCCACCGGGCGCGCGGAAGGTCACGCGGGTGACCGGCTCGGAGACCAGCTCCTCCCAGTCCACGACGCGCAGCTCGCCCTGGAGCTCACCATCGGGGAACGGCGCGCTGAGCTTGAACCCGACGCCGAGCTCCTCCACCGCCACGACGGCGTCCGGCCATTCCGCGCGCAGCAGGTTCAGGGCAGGACCGGGATCGAAGGTGACGGCCTCGATGATCCGGAAACCGTTGGCCTCCAACGGGTCCAGCTCGAGCGTGACCGCGCCGTTGGAGCACACGGCATACCCGGTCTCGATGCCCAGCTCGGAGAGGATGGTCGTCGTCGCCACGATCGAGCGTCCGGTGGCGATGATGACGTGGTGGCCGGCCGCCAGGACCGCGTGCACGGCGTCGCGCACCACCGGTGACAGCTCGCCGGCGTGGTTGATCGTCGTGCCGTCGAGGTCGAGCGCGACGAGGTGGGGAATGCGCATGCGGCGAGCCTACGGAAGGCGGACGTGCTGCGGACCGAGGTCCGCGATCCGGCGCGCACCGAGGAGGGCCATGGTGCGCTTCACCTCGGTCGCGAGGATGTCCGCGGCACGCTGGACGCCACGCTCACCGCCTGCCATCAGCCCGTAGAGATAGGCGCGACCGACCAGCACCGAGCTCGCGCCCAGGGCGATCGCCGCCACCACGTCGGATCCGGACATCACGCCGGTGTCCACCATGATCTCGGCGTCGGGGCCGAGGGCGTCCCGGACCTCGGGGACGAGCCGCAGGGGCACCGGCGACCGGTCGAGCTGGCGACCACCGTGGTTGGACAGCAGGACGGCGTCGGCTCCGTGGTCGACCACAGCCCTGGCGTCCTCGACGGTCTGGATGCCCTTGACGATGAGCGGGCCGTCCCAGGTGCGGCGCACCCAGTCCAGGTCGTCCAGCGACATCGTCGGGTCGAACAGGGCGTTCATCATCTCTCCGACGGTGCCGCCCCAGGAGTCGAGCGAGGCGAACTCCAACGGCGGCGTGGTGAGGAAGTTGACCCACCAGTTCGGGTGCATGGCACCGTCGAGGACGGTCTTGACCGACAGGGCTGGGGGGATGGCGAAGCCGTTGCGGATGTCGCGGTACCGGCTACCGCCGACGGGACAGTCGACGGTCAGCATCAGTGCCTCGAAGCCCTGCTCCTTGGCCCGCCTCATCAGGTCCTCGGCCGGTCCGTGGTCACGCCAGACGTAGAGCTGGAACCACTTGCGGGTGCCCGGCGCCGCAGTGGCGAGGTCCTCGATGTTGGTCGTCCCGAGGGTCGAAAGTCCGTAGGGGATGTCCATCTTCCCGGCGACCCGCGCCACCGCGGCCTCGCCGTCGGCGTGCATCATCCGGGTGAAGCCGGTCGGGCCGAAGCCGAAGGGCTGCGCCGACGGCTGCCCCAGCACGGTCGTCGTGGTGTCCACGGTGCCGACTCCGCGCAGGATGCCCGGGTTGAAGGTCAGGTCGCGGAAGGTCTGCCTGGCCCGCGACAGGCTCAGCTCCTCTTCCGCCGCCCCGTCGGTGTAGTCGAACACCGAGCGCGGAGTGCGCCGTCGCGCGATGCTGCGCAGGTCGGCGATGGTGACGGCGTTGCCCAGCCTGCGGTCGGTGCCGTTGAGCACCACCGGCTTCGGGTGCAGGAGGGGCTTGAGCTCGCTCCACTTGGGCAGCTGGCGGTCGGTCACGTCGCCGACGCTACCCGCCGAGGTCGCGACCCGCGCCCCAAGTGGGCCGCCTGCAGCGGATCGTCAGACCGGCTTGAGCACCTCGAGGCCGAGGAACGGCTGCAGCGCCCTGGGGACCACGACCGACCCGTCGGCCTGCTGGTGGTTCTCGAGGATCGCGACCAGCCACCGGGTCGTGGCCAGCGTGCCGTTGAGCGTGGCGACGGCGCGGGTGCCCGAGCCGTCGGGGTTGCGCTCGCGGATGTTGAGGCGTCGGGCCTGGTAGGTCGTGCAGTTCGAGGTCGAGGTCAGCTCGCGGTAGCGCCCCTGGGTCGGCACCCACGCCTCGCAGTCGAACTTGCGCGCCGCCGGACCGCCGAGGTCGCCGGCCGCCGTGTCGATGACGCGGTAGGGCACCTCGATCTTGGCGAGCATCTCCTTCTCCCAGCCCAGCAAGCGCTGGTGCTCGGCAGCCGCGTCCTCGATGCGGCAGTAGGTGAACATCTCGACCTTGTGGAACTGGTGCACGCGGATGATGCCACGGGTGTCCTTGCCGTGCGACCCGGCCTCGCGGCGGTAGCAGGCCGACCAGCCGGCATACCGCTTCGGGCCGTCGGACAGGTCGAGGATCTCGTCGGCGTGGTAGCCGGCGAGCGCGACCTCGGAGGTGCCGGTGAGGTAGAGGTCATCGGCGTCGAGCCGGTAGACCTCGTCGCCGTGCTTGTCGATGAACCCGGCGCCCGCCATCACGTCGGCTTTGACCAGCGTCGGCGTGATCATCGGGGTGAACCCGTGCTCGACGGCCTGGGCGATGCCCATGTTGAGCAGCGCCAGCTCGAGCCGCGCGCCGACGCCCGTGAGGAAGTAGAACCGCGAGCCGCCGACCTTGGCGCCACGCTCCATGTCGATGGCCGCGAGCGACTCTCCGAGTGCGAGGTGGTCCTGGGGCTCGAAGTCGAACTCCGGCACCGACCCGACCGTCTCGAGCACGGTGTAGTCGTCCTCGCCGCCCACCGGGACACCGTCCTCGACGATGTTGCCGATCTGCCGGATCAGGTCGCCGAGCAGCACCTGCGCGGCATCGGCGTCGGTCTGCAGCGACTTGACCCGTGCCGAGATCTCCTTGGTCTGCGTGAGCAGCGCCTGCTTCTCGTCACCCTGGGCCTGCGCGACCTGCTTGCCCATCGACTTCTGCTGGGCGCGCAGCTGTTCGAACTCGGTCAGCGAGGAGCGGTGCGTCTGCTCGGCGGCGAGGATCGCGTCGACGATCCCCTCGTCCTCACCGCGGGCGCGCTGGCTGGCGCGGACGCGATCCGGGTCCTCACGCAGGAGCTTGATGTCGATCACCGGGCAAGCCTATCGAGGCACACCGGCCACCACGGACCGGCTGTATGCCGCGGGGCGCGGTCCGCGGCCGGGTCACCGTGACCGCAATGCCGGCATACCTAAACCGCTTTTGCGCGAAGCCTGTGCACCCACGCCCCTTCACGTCAGAATGCGTCCATGCTCACGCGGCGCCACGTCCTGCTGCTGGCGCCGCTCGGCGGCGCAGCCGCGTGCGCCGAGGATCCCGCAGTCGCGGAACCGGCGAGCACCACGCTCTCCGCGACCTTGACCAGCGACACGACCTCGGCCACCACGACTGCAACCCCGTCGACCACTACGACCACGCCGGTCCCGGCGCCGACGGCGAAGACCACGGCCGCCCGGCCGCCGGCCACCCTCGAGGCACTCCGCGACGAGCTGTCGGCGTTGTCCCGCCGCTACGGCGTCGACCTCGGCGTCGCGGCCAGCGAGACCGGGTCCCGGCGCTCCTTCGCCTGGGGCGCCGACACGACCATCGAGACGGCGAGCATCGCCAAGGCCAACATCCTGGCCACCTTGCTCCTCCAGCTGCAGGACCGCGGTGACCGCATCTCCTCCCGCCAGCTCGCCGTCGCCAGCCAGATGATCCGGCTGAGCGACCACGAGTCGGCGTGGACCCTGTTCCGCGAGATCGGCCTGGACGACGGCATGGACCGAGCCAACCGACGGTTCGGGATGAAGGCCACCCAGGCGTTCGACTACAGCTGGGGCCTGACCCGCACCACCGCCCGGGACCAGCTGCGGTTCGTCACCGCACTGGACACGGCGGGGACGAAGTCATCGCCGCTGACCGCGCGGTCGGCCGAGGTGCTGCTCGAGCTCATGGAGGACGTCGTCCCGGAGCAGAAGTGGGGCATCAGCGCGGCCGCGCACCACGGCGAGGAGGTCTGCCTCAAGAACGGCTGGCTCCGGCGCTCGACGATCGGCCAGCGCTGGATCATCAACAGCATCGGCCGGATCAAGGGCCCGTCGGTCGACCTGCGGCTGGCCATCCTCAGCCAGAAGTACTCCTCCCAGGGGCAGGGCATCGAGGTCGTCGAGCAGGCCGCCGCCCTGACCCGCAAGCACCTCGCCGTCTGAGCAAGGAGGGATATCGCGTTGCCCTCGGCGGGTGCCGGGAGCGATCCTTGCGGGTATGCCGTCCACGCCCACCCTCGCGTCGTTCGCCCTGGCCGCGACCGCCCTCATCCTGCTGCCCGGTCCGGCGATGCTGTTCCTCATCTCGCGCGGGATCGGCCAGGGCAGCCGCCGGCTGGCGGTTGCGTCGATGGCCGGGATCGAGACGGCGACGGCCGTGATGGTGGTGGCCACCGCGTTCGGGCTGTCGGCCGTGATCAGCTCGTCGGTCATCGCGTTCTCCGTCGTGAAGTACGCCGGCGCGGCCTACCTGGTCTGGCTCGCCATCCGCGAGTTCCGCAGCAAGGGGCACTTCACCCTCGACCGGGCCCCGATCACCAACTCGCGCCGAGCCTTCGGTGACGCCTTCCTCGTCGGCATCTCCAACCCGAAGACGGCGGTCTTCTTCGTCGCCTTCTTCCCGCAGTTCCTGCACCGCGAGTCCGGCCCGATCTGGTCCCAGGTGCTCGTCCTCGGGGCGATCTTCGTCGTGATCGGAGCGGTCTTCGACAGCATCTATGCGCTGAGCGCCGGCTCGATCGGCCAGTGGCTGGCCCGGCACCCGCGCGCGGTGGAGCGGCAGAAGTACGTGTCAGGCAGCATCTTCCTCGCGATGGGCGGCGCGGCCGCCCTGACAGGGCACCCCCAGAAGGCCTGACCCGGGACGCTCAGGCGCCGACGTCGACCAGGTGGTGGGCAAGGTCGTGCAGGAAGTACTGCCCCAGGGTCAGCGCCGTGAACTCGGACCCGTCGCTGCGCAGCCCGGTGCGGTCCCACTGGTCGTCGCGCACCGACGCGAAGGCAGCCGCGACGACGGCTGCGGCCTCCTGCAGCTCACCGCTGACGACTGCCGGGTCCTGCTCTCCGTAGCGATCGGCCACCGCCGTCTCGTCCTGGTCCCAGTTGGCGAACTGCGGGCCGTCCTGCTCGAGCATCAGCCTGATCCGACCCGTGAAGATCCGGCAGACGTCCCGCACGTGGCAGGCGTACTCCAGCGGTGACCAGACGGCCGGAGCGGGCCGCTCGCGAGCGGACCCGCGCGCCAGGGCGGCTGTCCACGGGGCGGTCAACGTCAGGGTCAACGGCGCGATGTCGCCCCGGGCAACGGACCCGGCTTCGAATCCGCAGTCAGGACAAGGCCGCTGGAGGGTCCACGTCCAGTCCTTCGTGTCAGGGACGATCTGGCCGCTCGAGTCCGTGTCGAGGTTTCCCATGACGACCACGGTAGGGCGCGGCAGCGCCCAGACGAACCCGACCTTCGCCATCCGTCGCGGGAATCCTGCCGATCCGCGCGACGACGCTCTGATCGGCCGACCTCGCGAGCGGTCGCCCGACCCGGTGCGAGCGCTCGTGGAGCCCTCTGACCTGTACCGATGCCACCCCTACGGTGGGGTAGCGTCGGCCCGTGCTTCGCGAACATTCCGGCTGGATCGCCCTCGGGGCGATCGTCCTCGTCATCCTGCTTGCCCTCGGCATCGCCGGGTGGGCCGGGATGCGCGGACCTGGTGCCGGTGGTGCCCACCGTGGCCGTCGGTGGGGGCGCCGCCCCCACCGCAACGACTTCCGCCCGGAGGGCACCGTGTCCGAATCCCCCACCCGCCGTGCCGCGATCATCGTCAACCCCACGAAGTTCGACGACGTCGCCGCGGTGCGCCGGCAGATCACCCTGCAGTCGATCAACCACGGCTGGGCCGAGCCGCTGTTCATCCTGACGACCGAACGCGACCCCGGCACCGGTCAGGCCAAGGAGGCGCTGGACAAGGGCGTCGACCTGGTCTGCCCGCTCGGCGGTGACGGGACGGTCCGCGCGGTGGCCGAGGCGATGGTCGGCAGCGAGACCCCGATAGGGCTGCTGCCCGGCGGCACCGGCAACCTGCTGGCCCGCAACCTCGACCTTCCCGTCGACGACCTCGACGACGCCCTGCGGATCGCGCTGACCGGCAAGAACAAGCGGGTCGACGTCGGCCGGCTCACGATGGACACCTCTGGCGAGGACGACCGCCCCGCCACCCACGTCTTCCTCGTCATGGCCGGGCTCGGCTTCGACGCCAAGATCATGGCCGACGCGCCCGAAGGGCTCAAGGCCAAGGTGGGCCCCGCGGCATACGTCGTCTCGGGCACCCGCAACCTGCGCGGGCCGCAGTTCAAGGTCCGGATCAAGGTCGAGGACCAGGAGGAGTTCAGCCGTCGCGCGCGGACCGTGGTCATCGGCAACTGCGGCAAGCTGCTGGGCGGTCTGGTGCTGATGCCTGAGGCCGAGCTGGACGACGGCCAGCTCGACATGGTGATCCTCTCGCCCAAGGGCGTGGTGGGGTGGGCCGCCGTGGCCGCCCGACTGGCATCCAAGAAGCGCAAGGGGCACCAGATCGTGGACCACTACACGACGCCGTCGGTCCAGGTCCGGGCCGACCGTCCGCAGGAAGTCCAGATCGACGGAGACACCCTGGGCAAGGCCCGGGCCATCTCCGCCGAGGTCGTGCCCGGCGCCATCGTCGTCCGGGTTGGATCGCTCGACCGATGACTTTCGGCACCGCCGCACCGCCTCGCACGTCGCGCGCCGCCCGGTTGGCCCGCGGAGCCGCGGCCATGGTGCTGTTCGTGGTCCCGGTGCTGCTGCTCGGCTTTGCCGTGCGGCAGAAGTTCGACCCGATGATCCGGCTCGACAACGACCTCATCCGGGCGGCCACCGACTTCACCCGGGCACACGGCACGGTTGACGCGCTGCTGGCCCTGCAGACGGTCAGCCAGCCGTTCGTCCTCTACGTGCTGGCGACGGGGACCGTCCTGTGGGCGTGGCTGGCCAAGGGGCTGCGGGCTCGGGCCTTGTGGGCCTTCGTCACGATGATGGTCGCCTGGAACGTGGGGCTGCTCGCCAAGTCGCTGGTGGGACGCGCCCGCCCGATCGTCGACGACCCCATCTCGCACTCGCCCGGGTACTCGTTCCCGTCGGGCCACGCGTTCAACGTCGCCGTGGTCACGACGGTGGTCGTCTTCCTGCTCTGGCCGCTGCTCTCGACGGTGGGGCACCGGGTCGCCGTGACCCTGGCCGTGGTGTTTGCGCTGGTCGTGGGCCTGGACCGGGTATTTCTCGGTGTGCACTTCCCGTCCGACGTGTTGGCGGGCTATGTGCTCGGTGTGGGCATTACGTTCTCCTCATGGCTCGGATTCATTGGCAAGACGGCCGCGACCTCCTCACCAGGGCCGTCGCACCCGGCGTAGTCCTGTTCGCGGTGCTCGCCGGCTTCGGCCTGCTCATCACCGGTCCCCTCGACAGGCTGGACGATGCCGAGGACAAGGTCACCGATGCGTTCAACCGCAACCGGACCGACTTCTGGGACCCGATCAGCTGGGTGTGCTCGCGGTTCGGCAACACCGAGGTCGTCATCGGTGTCTGCCTCATCGCCGTCGCGATCATCTGGTGGCGCACCCGCGAGTGGCGCTGGGCCGTCGTCCCGCTCATCGCGATCTCGCTGCAGGCGACGATCTTCCTGTTCCTGACCCTGCTGGTCGGGCGGCAGCGGCCACCGGCCATCCCCATGGACGCCTCACCTCCCACGTCGAGCTATCCCAGCGGACACACCGGCGCCTCCACGGCCCTGTACTTCTCGCTGCTGCTCATGGCGGCGGCCCGGATCGAACGGGCGTGGCTGCGGCGCCTGCTGATGACCCTGTGCGCGATCGTCCCGTTCCTCGTGGGGATCGCCCGGCTCTACCGCGGCGCGCACCACATCTCTGACGTGGTCGCCGGAATGTTCAACGGTGTGGTCTGCGCCGTGCTCGCCTACCAGTGGTACCGCCACCGCGCCCGCGCCGAGCGGCCTGCTCCGTCGCTCGCCTCGGCAGCGGGTCAGCTGAAGAGGTCCTGACCCCAGTGCGCGTCGGGGCCCAGCCCCGGCGGGCAGGCGAAGACGGCTGACCCGGTGTGCTCGATGTACTCGTTGAGCCCGTCCTTGGCGGCCAGCGCCCGCTGCATGGGCACGAACTGCTTCTGCGCGTCCCGCATGAACCCGATGAAGAACAAGCCGGCGTCGAGGTGCCCGAGTCCGTCGGAGCCGTCGGTGAAGTTGTAGCCACGACGCAGGATCCGTATGCCGTTCAGCCGGCTCTCGTGCGCGAGCGCCACGTGGGCGTCGACCGCGATCGCGGGCTTGCCGTCGGCGCCCTTGGTGGCGAAGTCCAATGCGTCGAACTCGGCCTTCTGGCCGAGGGGGGCGCCTTCGCCCTTGTCGCGCCCGATGATGTCCTGCTGCTCCTGCAGCGTGGTCCGGTCCCAGATCTCGATGTGCATCCGGATCCGCCGGGCCACGAGGTAGGAACCGCCGGCCATCCAGGCGCTGTCGCCCGGGACGTCGGCGGGCTGGACCCAGACGTGCTCGGAGAGCGCCGCGGTGTCCTCGGCCTTGAGGTTGTTGGTGCCGTCCTTGAACCCGAACATGTTCCGCGGGGTGACCTGGTCGCGGGTGGTCGACGAGGTCCGCCCGAAACCGAGCTGGCTCCACCGCACTGACACCACGCCGAAACCCATCCGGACGAGGTTGCGGACGGCGTGCACGGCCACCTGCGGGTCGTTCGCGCAGGCTTGGATGCAGAGGTCTCCACCGCTGCGGCCCGGGTCGAGGTCGTCGCCCACGAAGCCCGGAAGGTCCTGCAGCGCAGCAGGTCTGCGGTCGGCCAGACCGAACCGGTCGTCGAACAACGAGGGTCCGTAGCCGATGGTGATCGTGAGGTCCGACGCGTCGAGGTCGTAGGCCTCACCGGTGTCCTCGGGGGCGCGGTAGGGACCGCCGCCGACGACACCGCCTGGAGCGGCCTCGGCGCCCACGGTCATCCGCTCGGCGGCACGTGTCCACGCCTTCAGCATCTCGGCGACGGCTGCGCGGTCCTCGGTGACCACGTCGAGTGCGACGAAGTGCATTCGATCCTGGGCGGGCGTGATGATCCCCGACTGGTGCGCACCCCGGAACGGGACGTCGGCCTCGTCGGCCTGGCCGACCGTCGCAGAGCCGTCGCTGCCCTCGGAACCCTGCTGCGCGGCATACGCACCACCGACGCCGGCGACCGCACCGACGACTGCCGCGCCGGCACCAACACCCAGCAACCGGCGACGGGAGAGGTCGGTCACTGGGCGACCACTCCGGCGACCTTGGAGATGTCCTCGCTGACCGCGTCGACCGCGACCGACAGCGCCTTGACCTGGTCCTTGGTCAGCTCGGTGTAGAGCTTGAAGCCGGTGTCGGTGCGGTACTTGTCCAGCTCGGTGTCGAGGGTCTGGAACCTGGCGTCGATGTTGGTGAGCAGGGCGCCGTCGCGGGCCTTGAGCACCGGGCGGAGGGCGTCGATGGCCGCCTTGGAGCCCTTGACGTTCTCGTCGAAGTCGTAGAGGTCGGTGTGGCTGTAGCGGTCCTCCTCGCCGGTGATCTTGCCGACCGCGACCTCGTCGAGCAGGCCCTTGGCGCCGTTGGCGAGCTGCAGGGGGTTGAGCTGGACGGCCTGGCCCTGGACCACGATCTCCTTGACGTCCACGAGCAGCTTGTCCGCGATGGCGCCGGAGTCGGACTGCAGGCCGGTGTCCCAGAGATCCTTCTCGAGGCGGTGGAAGCCGGTGAACTCCATCCCCTCCTCGACCACGTCCTCACGCCCGTCGATCATCGGGTCGAGGTCGCCGAACGACTCCGCGACCGGCTCGATCCGCTCCCAGGGGCCGCGGGCGACGGGGAAGGCCGCCTTGGCCTCCTTGACCTTGCCCGCCTTGACGAGGGCCACGAACTCGGTGGTGCGGGTGAGCAGCTCGTCGGACTGCGCCGACACGAAGGCCTGGTAGCTCGTCACGGCCGCGGCCATCGCGGCGTCAGGGGCCTGGCTGGTCGTCGCGCCGGTGACCGTGAAGTCGGCGCGGATCCCCTTGCCCTTCATGCCCGGCTTGCACGCCATCTGGTAGGTGCCGGGGCTGGCGACCTCGACGTGGAAGCTGCGGGTCAGCCCGGGCGTGATGTTCTCGACCTCGCCGATGATCTGGTCGCCTTCGCCGTAGACATAGAACTCGTTGACCTTGGAGCCGGTGTTCCTCACCGTGAACTCGATGGTCCCGGCGGTTGCCTCGCTGCGGTCGACCGTGCAGGAGGTGTCCGTGGCCTCGACCGTGATCGGGCCCTTGCCACTGGCGGCAGTGGTCTCGTCGGAGCTGCCACAGGCTGCGGTCGCCAGGAGGATGGCTACCCCGAGGCTGGCGGGGACGGGGGCGATGCGCATGGTGCTCCTTGGTGGATGGGCCGTCGGGACGGCTAGTGGGGGGTGCCGACAGGTGCGGCGGTGTTGCCGGCCGGGGTGTTGCTGACCGGGGTGTTGCTGGCGGGGGCGGGTGCGGTCCGCGCCGGCCGTACGAAGAAGGTCATCACCACGACGAGGTAGAGGCTCCAGGCGATCGCCTGGAGCCAGGTCGTGTTGGGGGTGAAGTTGACCGTGCCCTTGAGCAAGGTGCCGTACCAGGAGTCCGGTGCGATGGTGTTGCTCACGTCGAAGGCGAGGGAGTTCAGACCCGGCAGGAAGGCGGCTTCCTGGAGGTCGTGGATGCCGTAGGACAGGATCCCGGCGGCGACCACGATGAGCGCGATCCCGGTGTAGCGGAAGAACTCCCAGAGGTTGATCCGCACCGCGCCTCGGTAGATCAGCACCCCCAGGACGATCGCCACGGCGATGCCCAGCAGGAAGCCGACCAGGGGCTGCGCGGTACCGGTACCG
The DNA here is from genome assembly GCF_006438965.1 of Pedococcus bigeumensis. Lineage (GTDB taxonomy): Bacteria > Actinomycetota > Actinomycetes > Actinomycetales > Dermatophilaceae > Pedococcus > Pedococcus bigeumensis_A. The sequence continues at coordinate 495,341 of NZ_RCZM01000003.1, read as the reverse complement.
GCGGTCTGCACGCTGGCGTAGAAGAACAGCGCCGTCTCGAGGCCTTCACGGCCAACCCCGAGGAAGCCGACCAGGGCCACCGCCCACCCGCCGACCGACAGGGCCTGGTCGAGCTTGCCCTTGAGCTCGCCCGAGATGGTGCGGGCGGCGGTCCGCATCCAGAACACCATGGCCGTGACGAACCCGACCGCGAGGATCGAGGCGCTCCCGCCGATCAGCTCCTGGGTCTCGAAGGACAGCTGGCGGGTGCCGAAGGTGAGCAGCGCGCCGAGGCCCACGGAGACGAGGACCGCCAGCGCGACGCCGGTCCAGACGTCCCTGAGCGCCCAGCGGCGGTCGGTCTTGACGAGGAAGGCGACGAGGATGACGACGACGAGGGCCGCCTCCAGCCCTTCACGGAGTCCGATGAGCGCATTGCTGACGAGCACGATGACCTGATTTCCGGCATACCGACGGTGCGTTATTGGGACCAAGGTAAGCCTCACCTAACCCCCTGCGTCAAATCGCTGGACAACCGGGTGCGCGGCCACGCCCGCGGTGGAAGTATCGGCAAGGTGTCCGAACAGACCGCGCCCAGCGCCCAGACGATCTCGTACCCAGCCGCTGACGCACGCAGCTCACGCACCGCGCTGGAGAAGGCAGATCCGCACGTCATCGTGCTGTTCGGCGCCACCGGCGACCTCGCCCGCCGCAAGCTGCTGCCCGGTCTCGCGCACCTCGCGGCATCGGAGCTGGCGCCCGCCATCCGGGTCGTCGGCACCTCGCTGGAGGAGATGACCGACGCCGAGTACCGCGAGTTCGCGCGCAAGGCGTGCGAGGAGTTCGGGTCGCACACCCTGACGGCGGAGCAGTGGGACAAGTTCGACGACAACCTCGTCTACGTCCCGCAGTCCGCCGGCCCGGAGCCCCTGGCCGCGGCGGTCAAGAACGCCGAGGAGTCCCTCGGGCCCGACGCCCTGCGGCTGCACTACCTCTCCGTGCCGCCCAAGGCCGCCGTCGCGGTGATCAAGATGCTGCGCGACGCCGACCTCGTGGCCAGGTCGAGGGTGGTGATGGAGAAGCCGTTCGGCACCGACCTCGCGAGTGCAATCGCGCTCAACAACACCGTCCACGAGACGTTCGACGAGAGCCAGATCTTCCGGATCGACCACTTCCTCGGCAAGGAGGCGGCCCAGAACATCCTGGCCTTCCGGTTCGCCAACGGGCTGTTCGAGCCGATCTGGAACCGCAACTTCATCGACCACATCCAGATCGACATCCCCGAGACGCTCGGTCTGGACCAGCGGGCCAACTTCTACGAGTCGACCGGCGCCTACAAGGACATGGTCGTCACCCACCTGTTCCAGGTGCTCGCCTTCGTCGCGATGGAGCCACCGACCGCCCTGGAGCCACGGGCCATCTCCGAGGAGAAGAACAAGGTCTTCCGGTCGCTGCTGCCGATCGACCCCTCCGACGTGGTGCGCGGCCAGTTCGCGGGCTACACCGGACTGGATGGCGTGGCGCCGGACTCCGACACCGAGACGTTCATCGCGCTCAAGGTCGGCCTGGACAACTGGCGCTGGGCCGGCGTGCCGTTCTACCTGCGCACTGGCAAGAAGCTGGCCGAGGGCGCCCGCATCATCTCGATCGCCTTCAAGGAGGCCCCGCGGTCGATGTTCCCGGCCAACTCGGGCGTGGGGTCGGCCGGGCCGGACCACCTCACCTTCGACCTCGCTGACGAGTCAAAGGTGTCGCTGTCGTTCTACGGCAAGCGGCCCGGGCCGGGCATGCGGCTGGAGAAGCTGTCGATGCAGTTCTCGACGCGTGAGACCGAACGCGCCGGTGACGTCCTCGAGGCCTACGAGCGGCTCATCCTCGACGCGATGCGTGGCGACCACACGCTGTTCACGACAGCGGAGGGCATCGAGTCGCTGTGGGAGCGGTCGCAGGCGCTGCTCGAGGAGCCGCCCGAGGCCAAGCCCTACCCGGTCGGCAGCTGGGGCCCGAACGCGATCCACCAGCTCATCGCCCCGCACGCCTGGCGGCTGCCCTTCGAACGCGTCTGGCGCGAGAAAAAGTAGCCCACGTGTTGGAAGGGAAACTTCCGGATATCCGGAAGTTTCCCTTCCAACACGGGCCGGGACAGAGCGGAGCCGGAGGTCAGGTGCCGCGGAGGGAGTGCAGCCAGGCGCGGGCATCGCCGAACGCCTGGTCGCTGGTGTGCGGCGTGACCCGCACCGCCGTCCCGTGCGCGGCCGGGTAGCTGCCGAGGAACCGCACCTCCGCGCAGACCCGCTTGAGCCCGAGCAGCGCCTCGCCGACCCGCTCGTCGAGGACGTGTCCCTCGATGTCGATGGAGAAGCAGTAGTCGCCCATCGACGACTTCGTCGGGCGTGACTCGAGCCGCGACATGTTGATGCCGCGCACCGCGAACTGCTCCAGCAGCTCGAGCAGCCCACCGGCGTGGTCGTCGCGCTGGAACAGCACCAGCGTCGTCTTGTCAGCGCCGGTGCGCTCGGGCAGCGTGCCCGGGCGCGCGACCGACACGAACCGGGTCACCGCGGCGGAGTTGTCACCGATGTCCTCGGCCAGCACCTCGAGGCCGTGGTTGAGCGCGGCAATCGGTGCACACACCGCCGCCTGGTATGCCGCGCGCTCCCCGTCACCGCCGGCGAGGCCGGCCGCTGCGGCGGCCGTCGACAACGTCGGGATGTACGCCGCCTCAGGGAGGTTGGCACCCATCCAGCCGCGGACCTGGGCCCAGGCATGGCTGTGGGTGCCGACGGCGCGGACCTGGCCGAGCGGCATACCGCCGGGTGCAGCCAGCACGAAGGTGATGGGGACGAGGACCTCTCCCACGACCACCAGCGGGTCACCGCTGGCGAGGGCGTCGAGGGTGGCGCTCACCCCGCCCTCGACGGAGTTCTCGATCGGCACCATGGCGGCGTCGATGTCGCCCGCACGCAGGGCGTTGAGGGCGGCCTCGACGGAGGGGAGGGCGACGTGTTCCTGGCCGGCCGCCGGTCCCCACGCGTGCAGCGCCATCTGGGTGAAGGTGCCCGCGGGGCCGAAGTAGCCGTGTCTGGTCACTGCTGTGGTCACGGAGGTCAGGCTCCTTGGGATCCGGTGCGGGCGGCAGCGAGGGCCTGCTGCTCCTCGGGCGTCAGGGTCGCGTCGGAGCCGCCGCCGACGATGCCCTTGGCATAGGTGCGCGACTCGCCACGGGCGTGGATCGAGGAGAACACCAGCCCGTCGCCCTGGTCGTCGATGACGGCGGCACTGAACGACAGGCGGCCCCCCATGTCGCCGAAGGCGTCGTAGCGGACGACCGCGACGTGCCGCAGCGCCTGGGCGATGTCGGCCCGCAGGGCCGCGAGGTCGCCGCTGCCCACCGGGCGCTGGCTCTCGATCACGTGCAGCTGTGTGCGGACCCGCCCGAGGCGGACCACGGCGACGACCGCCACGACCAGCGCGAGGACGGCAGCCACCAGGGCGGCCGTGGCGAGGGTCTGGGGGTCGGACACCCCGTCAGCGTATTGGGCGTCGCGGATACAGTCGACGCGATATGGATTTCGACCTCGCCACCATTGCCATCGTCTTCGGCTCGATCTTCCTCGTGGAGCTGCCCGACAAGACCTTCATCGCGACCCTCGTGCTCGCCACCCGGTTCCGACCGCTGTACGTGTGGATCGGGGTGTCCCTGGCCTTCCTCGTGCAGACCGCCGTCGCCGTCACCGTCGGCGGGTTGCTGGCCCAGCTGCCCAAGCGACCGGTCGAGGTCTTCGCGGCCGCGATGTTCCTCATCGGCGGCATCATCCTCATCCGCGGCGCCAAGAAGGCTGACGAGGAGGAAGCGGAGACCGAGGAGGAGTTCGCCCACAAGGGAGCCGCGACCGCGGTGGGCCTCAAGGCCGTCGGGGTGTCCTTCGGGGTGCTCTTCCTCGCCGAGTGGGGCGACCTCTCGCAGCTGCTGACCGCCTCCATGGTGCTCCAGTTCAAGGAGCCGGTGTCGGTCTTCCTCGGTGCCTTCCTCGCGCTCGCCACCGTGTCGGCCCTCGGCGCCGTGATCGGTCGCGCGCTGCTGGCGCGGGTGAAGCTGGCCACGATCCGCCGGGTCGGCGGTGGCGTCTGCCTGCTCCTGGCCGCCCTGACCGTGCTGCAGATCTTCGAGGTCATCTCGATCTGACGCCAGTAAGGTCTGCCAGTCAGCTCTCGGCCGGACGCAGCGGGAGCCGGACGACGACGACGGCCCCATCGTCGCGGGACTCCAGGGAGATGTCGCCTCCGTGGCGCTCGACGACGATCCGTCGGGAGATGTCGAGACCCAGACCGGTGCCCTTGCCGACGTCCTTGGTGGTGAAGAAGGGCTCGAAGGCGTGGGCAGCCACGTCGTCGGCAACACCGGGACCGGTGTCGGCGATCTCCACGACGACGCCGTCCTCGACACCTCGAACGGTGATCCGCAGCGTGCCGGAGCCCTCCATCGCGTCCACGGCGTTGTCGACGAGGTTGGTCCAGACCTGGTTGAGCTCACCGGGAATGGCCTCGACGACCGGGAGGTCTTCCGCGTAGTCGCGGACGACCGTCACCCGGCCCCGCAGCTTGTGGCCGAGCATCACCAGTGTGCTCTCCAGACCCTCGGTGACGTCGGTCTGCTGGACCAGCGCGCGGTCGAGCTGGGAGTAGGAGCGGACGGCGGCGACCAGCTCGGAGACGCGGTGGGTGGCCTCCCGGATCTCGCCCAACAGGCTCACCACGGTCAGCGAGCTGCCCACCCACTCCAGACCGGCCTCGAGCTGACGGGGCTTGAGCTCGGCGGCGGCCCGGCCGAAGAGCTCGACGCCGGCCCCTGCTGCGGCGAAGGGCGGGGCGATCACCCAGTCGCGGTCGATGTCGTGACTGACCAGCCACTCGGAGAGCTCCTCCTCGCGATCGGCGATGCCGAGCGCGTCGAGCTCCTCCCCACCCGTGGCGATGCCGCGGCGCAGCGTGTCGAGGGCGACGAACTGCTCCGCCGTCATCGAGCTCTCGCCCAGCCGTCGCAGCGAGCTGAGCAGCGCCTCCGTGGCGTGGTCCAGCGCGTCGACGGCGCGCGTGGCCGCCGACGCCGGGTTGTTGATCTCGTGCGCCAGCCCGGCGGCGAGGGTGCCCAGGGCGACCAGCGACTCACGCTGTCGGGCCTTGGCCTCGATGCTGCGCACCGTGTTGACCAGTCCCGCGATGAGATGGACGCCGAAGGGGAACCACTCGCGAGCGACCTCTCCGAGCGCCTCCGCGGGAACGCGAAGGAGTCGCCCCGGGGCCACACCCCGCGCCGTCGCCATGTAGACACCGTGCGCGTCCCAGGCCTGGAAGCCGCCGGCCCACTGGCCCGGGTTGCTCATCACGCCGAGCTCGGTCTCCTGGTGGCCGACCCGGCGCACGAGGCTGAGCGAGCCGTCGAGCAGGACCCACCAGAAGTCGGCCGGTTTCCCTTCGCTGAACGGCACGTCGCCGCTCTCGAAGGGCCACTCCGAACCCGCCGACCAGAGCCGGTCGAGCTGGTCGTTGCTCAGACCGTCGAACAGCGCCAGCCCCCTCAGGACTGCGGCGCCCTTCCCCGACTCGGCGCCCTTCCCCGGCTCAGCACTCGTCCCCTGCTCGGCGCCCATCAGGTCGTCGCCAGGAACCGGTGCACGAGGTAGACCGCCATCCCGCCCTCACCCACGGCGGAGGCCACCCGCTTCATCGAGTCGAGCCGGACGTCGCCGGCCGCGAACACCCCAGGAATGCTCGTCTCCAGGGCGTACGGCGGCCGACCCGCCGACCAGGCCGACCGGCCGGTCCCCTGCATCAGGTCCTGCCCGGTCACGACGAACCCGTGGTCGTCCCGTGCCACGTCGTCCCCGAGCCAGTCGGTCCGGGGCATGGCACCGATGAAGATGAACAACCAGGAGGTCTCGACCGCCTCGGTCTCGCCGGTCGCGCGGTAGAGCAGCGTCAGCGACTCGAGGTGACCGTCGCCGCTCGCTGCGACGACCTCGCAGCCCAGCCGGACCTCGATGTTGGTGCAGGCAGTGATCCGGGAGACGAGGTACTGCGACATCGTGAGCTCGAGGCCGGCGCCCCGGACGAGCATGACCACCCGCTTGGCGTAGCGAGCGAGGTTCAGGGCCGCCTGCCCGGCGGAGTTCGCGGCCCCGACGAGGTAGACCTCCTCACCCTCGCACTGGGCCGCCTCGCTGGCCGACGCCCCGTAGTGGACTCCCCGCGCTCCGAGCTCCTCCAGGCCGGGCGCCTCGAGGCGGCGGTAGGACACCCCTGTCGCGATGACGACGGCCCGCGCCTCGAGCTCGTCCGCGCCGTCGATGACGACCGACCGCACCGGTCCCCTGGTCCGCAGCCCCACCGCTTCCCGGGCCACCACCATCTCCGCCCCGAACCTCGCCACCTGGGCCACGGCGCGATGGGTCAGGTCGGCCCCGGACAGGCCCTTGGGGAAGCCGAGATAGTTCTCGATGGAGGCGCTCTGTCCGGCCTGCCCCCCGGGGGCGTCACGTTCGACGACGACGGTGCGCAGGCCTTCCGACGACGCGTAGACCGCAGCAGCGAGTCCCGCCGGGCCACCGCCGACGATGCACAGGTCGTAGAGCGGCGCGTCGGCCAGCGTGTGCAGCCCCAGCGCGTCGGCGACTTCCCGGTTGGTGGGGCTGCGCAACGGGTCACCGTCGGGGACGAGCACGAGGGGCAGGTCGGATGCCTTCGCCCCGGCGAGCTCCGCCAGCTCGCGAGCGCCCTCGTCCCGCTCGACGTCGAGCCACAGGTAGGGCACGTGGTTGTGGGCCAGGAAGGTCTTGACCTCCTGGCTGCGGTCGGACCATCGGTGCCCCACGACGCGCACCTGGCTGGAGTCGTCGCGGTGGGCGTCACGCCAGTCGCCGAGCAGGTCCTCGACCACCGGGAAGAACTTGTCCTGCGGCGGGTCCCAGGGCTTGAGCATGTAGTAGTCGAGCCCGATGTCGTTGATGGCACGGATGGCCACGTCGGTGTCGGCATACGCGGTCAGCAGCAGCAGCTTGGTGTCCGGGCTGAGGCTCCGGACCTGTTCGAGGAGCTCGATCCCGGTCATCCGGGGCATCCGCTGGTCCGACACCACCAGGGCGATCGCTCGGCCACGCAGGGTGAACTCGGTCAGCAGCTCCAAGGCCCCGGGGCCCGAGGTGGCACCGACCACGCGGTAGTCGGCACCGAACCGGTCTCGCAGGTCACGCGTGATGGCACGGGACACGACGGGGTCGTCGTCGACCGCCAAGATCGTCGGCTTGGCCACGCCCGCTCCGTCCCCCGGAGCCGTACCGGGCCGGACGCCCGCCGCGGCGCCGGTCCGCTGCTCGGAGGCTACCGGCACCCGGCGAGCCCGCGCCATGGTCCAGCTGCACCCAAGGACCGAGGGCAAGAGCTCGGGCCTTCCTGCAGCTCAGGACGAGGGGGCCACGACGTTGACGGCTGAGCCGGCTGCGAAGGCGAGCACCTGGTCGACGGCCGCGTCGTAGAGGCGCGCGAGCACGTCCCACTCGACGTAGCCGAGGTGCGGGGTGGCGGTGACATTCGGCAGCGCCAGCAAGGGATCAGCTGCACCGAGCACCGGCTCCACCTCGAACACGTCCACCGCCGCGCGCCCAGGACGCCCAGCCGCAAGCGCCGCCACGAGGACGCCAGGCGCGACGATCGCCGCGCGGGAGGTGTTGACGAACAACGCATCGGGCTTCATCTGAGCCAGGTCGGCAGCCGTCACGATCCCGGCGGTCTCGGCAGACAGCGGCAGGTGCACGGTCAGCACGTCGCACTCGGCGAAGAAGGCGGCGCGGCTGGACGCGGCGGCATACCCGGCCTCTGTCGCTCGGGAGAGCGAACCCTCGCGACCCCACACGAGCACCCTCATCCCGAACGCCCGGCCCACCCCTGCCACGAGGCTGCCGATGCGTCCGAGGCCATAGACACCAAGGGTTTTCGCGTGCAGACCGGTCCCAACCGAGGCCTGCCACTGCCCAGCGCGCAACCGTTGCGCCTCCTCGGGAAGGTGCCGGAGCGCGGCCAGGATGAGCGCCCAAGTCAGCTCCGCGGTGGCTTGCGGACCGCCGGCTCCCCCTGCCGAGACGGTGATCCCGCGCTCGGCGCTGGCAGCCACGTCGAGGTGGCTCGTGTTGCGACCGGTCTGGCTGAGCAGCCGCACCGTGGTGAGCCGCTCGACCACGGCACGAGGGACGGCCGTGCGTTGCTGGAGCAGGATCACCGCGTCGAAACCGGCCAGCCGCTCGACGAGCGCGTCCCCCGTCACCGAGTCCGCGAAGGTCACCACCTCGTGGCCCTCGAGCCGCCCCGCGGCCGGAAGCCGGGCGAACGCCGATGCGTAGTCGTCGAGGACCGCGACCCTCACGCGACCACCTCGCGGCGCTCGGTCTCCTCAGAGCCTTCGGTATGCCGCGGGGCGGGCTTGCTGTGCAGCGCCCACCACAGCAGGGCGAGGGCCAGCAGGGAGCCGAAGGTGTCGGCGTTCTGCAGGACCCGGCCGATCCAGCGCGGCCAGTCCGGGTGGCTCAGCCAGGTGATCCCCCACCACGGCAGGCGGCACAGGAAGAAGCCCGTGATGACAGCAGCCGCGACGAGCCGGCGCCGGTCGCGCAGTGGGTCCGCCCCGAGGACGGCGAAGATGACGACGACCATCCAGTGCAGGTGGTGGATCCAGGCCACGGGCGAGAGCAGCACGGCCATCAGGCCGATGGCCGCGACCTCGCTGATCGAGTCGCCGGCCAGGTAGGCCCGCCGCGCCAGCTGGAAGCCAACGAACCCCACCACGGCCACGAGGACCAGCCAGAGGACGTCGCCGGGCAGCCCATCAGGGCCGAGGCGCAGCAGGAAGCCGCGGATGCTCTGGTTGGACGTGCCGGCATTGGGTCCGAGGCGCGCGGGGTCCTGGAGTGCGCCGCCCCAGAAGGCGAACGACGCCTCCGGCAGCAGGACCCACGACCCGAGCGTCACGGTGACCGCCGTGACGACCGCTGTGATCGCTTCCTTCCACCGCCGGTTGACCAGGTAGTGCACGACGAAGACACCCGGGGTCAGCTTGATCGACATGGCCAGCCCGACGAGGACCCCGGGCGGCACGTGCCGTAGCAGCCCCGGTCGGGGCTTGCGCAGGTCCATCAGGCAGGCCAGCACCATGAAGGCGTTCACCTGCCCGAACCGGATGCCGTCCGACACCGGGTGCAGCCACAGCATGGGCACCGTGAGCAGGGCGACGGTGATCGGCGCGAGGGTGCCGGTGCGGTGGATGAGGCGCCACCCGGCATACCAGACGATGGCGGCCGTGGCCGCGATCTGCGCGATCGTCCAGAGCCAGCCGATGGCGCCAAAGGGCAGCAGTGCCAGGGGAATCGCGATCACGGCAGCGAACGGCGGGTAGGTGAAGGGAAGCAGCTGGGGCGCCTCGGTCATGGCCGAGTAGATCGGTCGCCCGGTGAGGATCGAGACCCCCGCCTGGCGGTAGACCTCGACGTCGACCTGCCACTGGTCCAGGGGCCAGAAGACGAGGTAGCGCAGCACCGGTATCGACGCGCCGGCGAGGATGATCGCGACCGCCAGGGCCCAGCGTGCGGTCGGCGACCAGCCGGCGATGCGGGAGCCGACCGAGCGGCCCAGCCTGCGGATCCGGTGTCCACGACCACGGGCCACTGCGGCGGTCGGGGTCACGGTGGTCACGCCTCCATTCTGTCCTGTGCCGCGACCCGTAGCCTGTACGGGTGACCCGCCGCGCCCGACTCTCCCTCGCCGGCCTGTTCTCGATCCTCATCGTGACCCTGCTCGCTGCCCTGCTGCCCGCCGCGACGGCAGCCGCCCAGGAGCCCACCGGAGCCACCCCGGCCACCGCAGCCGCCCCAGCCACCGCCACCGCCACCGCCGCCGCCGCCGCCGCCGCCGAAGCGGCACCCAACCCGATCATCCTCATCGGCACGGGCGGTCTCACCTGGAGCGACGTGGGCTCGAAGGGCACGCCGGCCCTCTGGTCGTTCCTCCGTGACGGGTCCACGGCGGCGGTCTCGGTGCGCTCGGTCTTCCCGAACACCTGCCCGATCGACGGGTGGCTGAGCCTGTCCGCCGGCGAGCGCGCCGCTGCGCCCGGCCCCGGCAAGAACGGCACCCGCTCCACCGGCGACCCGTGCCCGCCGATCCCGGTGGTCGACAGCGGCGTCGTGCCGGGCTGGGACAGCTACGTCAAGGCGGCCAGCGACCTCAAGTTCGGTGCCAGGCCCGGCACGCTCGGGGAGCAGCTCGCCTCGAACAAGCAGTGCGTCCAGGCAGTGGGGCCGGGTGCCGGCGTCGGCGCTGCCTACACCTCCGGCGCGGTCCCGAGGTATGCCGCGTACGAGCCCAAGGAGCTGACCGGCCTGCTCTCGCGGTGCCGGGTCACGCTGGTCGACGTGGGGTCCCTGCGCGACCCCAAGGACCTGCCCACGAACGAGGTCGCCACCGAACCGGGGACCCGCGCGGTCCAGGCCACCGCGATCGACCGCCGGATCGCCGAGGTGCTGGCGGCCGCACCCAGCGGATCCGACCTCGTGGTGGCAAGCATGTCCGACGCCGGCAGCAGCGAACGGCTGCGCCTGGTCGCGGCCAAGGGGCCGCACTACGGCTCCGGCACGCTCTACTCACCCTCCACGCGGCAGGACGGCCTGGTCCAGTCGGCCGACCTGACCGTGACCGCCCTCACGGCAGCAGGAGTGCCGATCCCCGAGTCGCTCGGTGGTTTCGCGCTGCGCCGAGGTAAGGAGGACAGCAACTCCGAGGGAGCCGCCCAGGACCGGCTGCGGCACCTGCTCGACTTCGACCAGGCCAGCCACGAGGTCCACCCCCTGGTGCCGCCGTTCTTCAATGCCGTCGTCATCGCCCAGATCGCGATCTACCTGTTGACGGGGGTGGTCTGGCGTCGCGACTTCGGCTCGATCGACCTGCGGCTGCGGCTGCTGCGGGTCACCCGACGGGTGGCGGTCATCGCGGCCACCATCCCGGCGGCCACCTTCCTGGCCAACCTCCTCCCGTGGTGGCGCTTCCCCATCCCTGCGGTGTCGGCCGTCTTCACCGTGGGCCTGTTCGTGGCGGTCATCTCCGCGGTGGCGCTCCTCGGACCGTGGGCCCGTCGCATCACCGGCCCACTGGTCGTGGTCGCGCTGGCCACCCTGCTCGTGGTCGGTGGTGACGTGATGACCGGCTCACACCTGCAGATCTCGTCGTTGATGGGCCTGCAGCCCGTCGTCGGCGGCCGGTTCTACGGCATGGGCAACGTGACCTTTGCGCTGTTCGCCACCGCCGCCCTGCTCCTGTGCATCGCGGTGTCGTCGCACTTCGTCCGACGCGGCAACCCGCGCGCAGCAGCCATCACCGCGCTGGTCATCGGGCTGGCCGCCGTGGTGGTGGACGGCTACCCCGGCTGGGGTGCCGACGGCGGCGGCCCGCCAGCCCTCCTGCCGGGTCTGGTCTACCTCGTGCTCGCGATCCTCGGGATCCGGATGACGTGGCGGCGCGGGGCCATCCTCGCCGCGGGGACGATTGCCCTCTTCCTGCTCGTGGGGTTCCTCGACTCGCTTCGGGGCACCGAGAAGCAGTCCCACCTCGGGCGGTTCTTCCGGTCCATCTTCGAGGGCGGGGCGGGCGACATCATCATCCGCAAGCTCCAGCAGAACATCGACATCCTCTTCGGCAACTACCCCCTCGCGCTCCTCGTCCCGGTCGCGCTGGTCTTCGTCATCGTGATCCTGGCCCGGCCGACGTCCTGGGGATCTCGGTCGCTGCAGCGGTCCTACGAGGCGGTCCCGACGCTGCGCCCCGGCCTGATCGCGCTGCTCATCACGCTGACCATCGGGTTCGCCATCAACGACTCCGGCGTGGCGATCCCCGCCAACGGCGCGATCATCGCGGTCCCGCTCATCATCGCGGTGAGCGTCAGGGTGCTGGAGGACGAGGCTCGGGGGTCTGCGACGACCCGCGCGTCGCGACGAGGGTGAGCCACCCCCACACCAGCAGCACGGCATACGGCACGGGGGTGCGGCGCACCCACAGGGTGACGCGTTGGACGGTCGGCGTCATGCCGACCACCCTGCCGGGCACGTAGGCGACGGCCATCGCGGCCAGCCGCAGCAGCAGGATCGCGTCCAGCACGCTGGCCGCGAGCACCGGCAGCAGCGCCCACGTGAGCAGGTCGTACCAGGGCAGCGAGTAGGGGGCCGCCACCGTGTAGGCCGTGCTGAGCACCAGCGCCCAGCGAGCAGCCGCCCCCGTCGCGGTCTCCGGCGCCAGGTGGCGGGTGACCCTCGCGAGGACGACGACGAAGACGAGCACCATGGCTGCCGCCAGCCAGGTCACCAGGGTCCGCGCATGGGCTGTGGTGAGCGGGCCACTCAGGAGTTCGTAGAGGAGCCGCCACGGGGTCGCCAACGAGATCGACCGACGAGCCCGGTCCAGCTGGTCGAAGACGTGCGGTCCGGCCCAGACATGGAGCGGCACGACGAGGGCGAGCGCGGCGAGCGCGAACAGCGCCGCCCGCCTGACGAAACCGCGGCGCTCGTGCACCCACCACGCGAGCAGCACCGCCACCCCCACGACGCCATAGGTGACCTTGCACGAGACCGCGAGCCCCGCGAACGCACCGGCGGCCAGCGGGCTGCGCGCTGCGAGCACCAGGGCGGCCACGGCGAGTGCGGCAGCGACGAGGTCGACGTGCGCGCCGAGGACTCCCACGCCGAAGACGAGCGGGTTGAGCGTCCAGAGCGTGTCGACCCGGCGCGGCGTGGCGCCGCTGCGCAGCAGCAGGAACCGCACCGCCAGCCACGCCACGACGACCAGCACCTGCCAGAGCCAGACGGTCTCGCGCAGGTTCGCGCCGGCGACGTGTGAGGTGAGCGACTGGAGCAGGGTGGCGAACGGGCCGTAGACGCTGACCGTGTCAGTCCACGGCGGTTCGACGGCAGAGGTCACCGGGTCCAGCGCGGACCAGGCGCTCGGGGCTGTGAGGTAGGGGTCGCCGCCGAGGGCGGCGATCCGGCCGTAGGCGGCGTAGTTCGTGTGGTCGGCCGAGCCGAACGGTCCGGTGAGGAGGCTGAGCACCCCGATGCCGAGCGGCAGGGCCCAGCCTCCGGGGGCCAGCCGACGCCTCGCCCGCGTCGCGACCGAACCGAGCATCCCCGCCGTCGAGACCACCGACGGCTCGCCGCGCAGCCGCAGGGCGACCGCGAGCGCCCCCACGAGGTAGGCGGCCCACAGCAGTGCGGTGACCAGTGCCGGGCCGGGTGCCCACGCCAGGTCTCCCGGTGCCCAGCCGCGCGGGCCGAGTGCGGGTTTGGCGGCGCTCGGACCAGCCACCCCCACGAGCAGCAGCAGGCCGAAGGACAGCGCCAGCGCGGCTGCTGCCAGCCGGTGCCGCGTCGCGGCCCAGTCGCGCACGGACGTCGTCCTCCCACCCGCCGTGGTCATGGTCGCGCCGGTCAGCGCAGCCCGCGCCGGGCCCGGCGGCGCGCGAGGGCGAGGGCGACGTCGCGGTACTGCTTGGCCCGGTGCACCTTGCCGCGCCAGTCGGCACCGCTGACCCGGTGGTGCAGCTCGCAGGGCACCTCCTCGACGCGCAGGCCGGCCATCAGGACGTCGACGGTCAGCCCGACCTCCACGCCCCAGCCGCGGGCAAGGGGACTGGCCGCGTCGAACGCCTGGCGCGAGATGCAGCGCATCCCCGACAGCGGTTGCTGGGCGACGAACCCGGTGAGGTCCTCGATCCCCTTGCGCGCCAACCGGACCACGAACCCGTGTCCGCCGCCGGCCGTCTTCTGCGGGGGCAGCGTGGCGATCGTCATGTCGGCGCGGCCCTCGAGCACCGGCGGCACCAGCACACCGACGTTCGCGGCACTGTCCTCCAGGTCGCCGTCGACGAAGAGCAGGGGTCGCCGGTCCGCGGAGCCGCCGACCCGTCCTTCGACGCCCTCGTGCCGGGCGACGTACCCGGCGCCCGTGGTCATCGCGGCGGCCTTGCCCCGGTTGCGCGCGTGCCGAACCACTTCGGCGCCGGCCTCGCGGGCGACGTCGGCCGTGCGGTCGGAGCTGCCGTCGTCGACGACCACCACCAGGTCCACCCCCGGTATGCCGCGGACGGCACGAACCGTCGCGGCGATCCGGTCCGCTTCGTCCTTGGCCGGGATCACCGCAGCCACGGTCGGGATGATGGGGTCCGTCATGTCAGCGTCGCCGCGTCAGCGCAGCGTCACCTGACGGCTGAGCAGCCCGGACCGGGCCCGGCGCTGCTCCGCGGTGAGGGGCGCATCGGCAGCGGAGGCCGCGGCATACCGGGTCATGAACTCGCCGAGCGCGTCCTCGTAGTCGGCCGAAGTCTTGTCGGGCTCGAGGTCCCAGACCGGCACGAGGAGGCCGCAGGCGCGGAACGCACCGAGCAGGCGGGTCGACCCACCCAGGCCACTGTCACCCGCAGCGTGCAGGCGTGCCAGCGCGTCGGTGGCGACGTCCTCGTCCTCGGGAAGTACGAGGCGGACGTGGGTGCGGTCGCCGATCCGGCACCAGTAGGCGGACTCAGCCGCGGCCATCTTCACGGTCGGGATCACCGACTCGTTGGCGCGCTCCAGCGAGGCCTTGGCCTCGTCGTCGAGCTCGCTCTCGCCGACCCAGAAGTCGAACCCCTCGTGGATGGTCACGTCGAACGACCCGGTGGTGTCCAGCAGGTCCTGCAGGCGCGGGGTGTCGGCCGTCGCGGCTGGGGTGCTGGTGACGGGCGTGCCCTGCTCCGCAGTGGCGGCGGCCAGCAGGGAGGTCGCCAGGTCGCGGGAGGCGTCACCGGAGATCGACCCCGACTGGGTGCCGACGAGGATGGTGCCGTCGGTCCGGTGCAGGCCCGGCCAGGCGAGCGGCAGGACCGTCGCGACGGTCACCTCGGCGGGTGCCCCCTCGGGAGCCTGGCCCTTGGCGAAGGTGACGGTCGCGGTGGCCGCGGGGAGGATCTCGCGCATTGCGACCCAGTCGGTCTCGCCGGGCAGGCCCTGGAACGGGCGGGCGACGAACGGTGCGGGCTCGACGCGTGTCGTGGTGGAGCCGTGGTCTGCGCCCTTGCGACGCCGTGATGCCTTACCCATGCGGCAAACCCTATTGCCTGGCGGCGAGGGAAGGACTCAGTGGCTGCGGCGGCGGGAGGGCCCACCGAGCGAGGCCCACACGGTCGACCCGGTGCGGTCCTCGGTGACGCCCCACTCGTGCGCCAGGCTGCGGACGATGCGCAGCCCCCGGCCGGAGGGGGCCCAGATGGTGCGCGGAGCCGGGCGGGGGGTGGTGTCGCTGCCGCCGTCGGTCACCTCGACCTCCACGACGCCGGCCTTGACCTTCCAGTGCACCCGCAGGTTGCCGTCGGCGAGAGGGCGGGCGTGCCGGATGGCGTTGGAGACCAGCTCGGACACCACGATCTCGGCCTCGTCGATGACGCCGCCCGGTACGTCCCGACCCTCGAGGTCGTCGACGAGCGCCTTGCGGATCTGGGCCACCGACGTGGCGCGCCACGGGACGCGCATGGTGCGCGAGGTGTCACGACCGCGACCGCCCGACGACGGTTGTGAGCGTGTGGGGCGCTCCCCCAGCGGTGCTGCTGCCATGCCCGTGCCCATGTCCGATCGTTGCGAGTTCGCTCGGAGACTACCCACTGGCCTCCACAGCGTCGAGGACCGCGCGCGGCCGGTTGCTGATGATGGCGTCCACACCGAGCTCCAGACAGAGCCTGATGTCGGCCGGTTCGTCGACCGTCCAGGCATAGACCTCGTGCCCGTGGCGGTGCTGTCGAGCGACGGTCTGGGGGTAGCGGCGCAGGATCTTGATGTCCAGCCCGACGGTGTGGATCCCCTTGGGCAGCGACCCGTCGCGGAACCGTAGGGGCACCGCGTCCTCGATGAGGTAGACCGCCGGGACGTGGGGGCACAGCTGGCGCATCCGCTGCACGGCCAGCTGGGAGAACGACATCACGCGCACCCAGTGCTGGTCGGGGCGGCGTGGCCCGTCGAGGTCGAACTCGGCCAACACTTGCGCCAGCTGGCGTTCGACGAGCCCGGCGTAGCGGGTGGGGTGCTTGGTCTCGATGGCCAGGCCGATGGGGCGCTCGGACTCCAGCACGGTCGTCAGCAGGTGGCGCAGGGTGAGCAGCCGGTTGCGGTCGCGGTCGGGGAGCTCGAGGTCACCGGGGTGGTCGTCCTTCCACGAACCCCAGTCGAGCCCCTCCAGCTCGGCCAGCTCCAGCGTCGAGACGATGCCGTGCCCGTTGGAGGTGCGGTTCACCCGACGGTCGTGGACGCAGACGAGGTGCGAGTCGGCGGTCAGCCGCACGTCGCACTCGAGGGCGTGTGCGCCCTCCTCGATGGCCCGCATGTAGGCGCGCAGCGTGTGCTCCGGCTCGGCCAGGCTCGACCCGCGGTGCGCAATGACGAGCGGACCGCTCCGGAGGGTCTGGCCGGAAGGTGTGGGGACGACTTCGTCGAGCACACAACCATGCTTCCACACAGGGACGGTTCACACCCGTCGCTTGGCTGGGACGCGCGGCGATGCGGCACGATGGCTGCCGGACCGACGGAGCTGGGCACGAGGAGCGGCGCACGCGAAGTCCGGCGCCCGGCATACGGCTTGGGTGGGCGGCACCGGCTCACTGGGACTCACACGAAGGGGAGGGGCGGCGTTCCATGAGTGTGAAACTGCCCGCCTTCCAGACCCTCGTCGACGCGCACTGGCGCGACGTCGCCCGCCTCGCCCACGCCCTCGCCGGGCCCGTCGACGGTGACGACGTCGCCCAGCAGGCGTGGACCCAGGCGCTCGCGGCCTACCCGTCGCTGCGCTCGGCCCGGAACCTGCGCGGCTGGCTGCTCACGATCACGCACCGGTGCGCGATGGACGCGCACCGCGGACGGGCCCGCCGTGCGGTGCCCCACGACGACCCGGCTTCCCTGGCGTCGGTGACGAAGGCTGCACCTGCCGCCGACGTCGCCCTGCTCGACGGACCGATGCTCGACCAACCGCTCTGGGCCTCGGTGGCGGCACTGCCACCGCGGCAGCGCGAAGCCGTCGTCCTCAAGTACGTCGCCGACCTCGACCACCCCACCATCGCCGCCGCGCTGGGCACCTCGTCCGCGATGAGCCGGCGGCTCGTGAGCGACGCGCTCGCGACCCTGCGTAAGGACGTGTCATGACCGACCCCACTGCCCGCCTCTCCGCGTTCCAGCCCGACGAGTCCACCCTGCGCCCCCCGGTGCTGCCACCGAGCGACGTGTCCTACGTCGTGGAGGACACCCCGATCGGTCGGATGCTGTTGGCCCGCAACGACTCCGGCGCCTTGGTGGCCTCCGGTTTCGTCGCCACCGCCGAGGACGAGGACCGCCTCCTGACCCGGCTCAGTGAGCGCGTCTCACCCCGGGTGCTGCGCCAGCCGGGCGAGCTCGACGAGGCGCGGACCCAGCTCGAGGCGTTCCTCGAGGGCCGGACCCGCGCGTTCTCGCTGCGCACCGACCTGGCCCTGGCGTCCGACTTCCAGCGCGCCGTCCTGCCCCGGCTCGCCGCTACGGTCGGCTACGGCGACCGCGCCACCTACGGCGAGCTGGCCGCCCGCGTGGACCGGCCGAGTGCGGCCCGCGCAGTCGGGGCGGCGCTCGGTGCCAACCCGTTGTGCGTGGTGCTCCCGTGCCACCGCATCGTCGCCTCGAGCGGTGCCCTGACCGGGTATGCCGGTGGGCTGGAGGCCAAGCGCTACCTCCTCGACCTCGAGGCCGGCCACCGCTGAGCTCGTGTGGCTGAGCCGACGCCCTGCCGCGGGCTCAGCCATACGACTCGCGTTGGGTCTGCGAGCATCGGGGGCATGGCCCTCTCCGACGCCGACCTCACCCACCTGCGACAGTGCGTCGACCTGGCGCGCGAAGGACTCGAAGCCGGTGACGAACCGTTCGGCTCCGTCCTCGTCGACGGGTCGTGTGTCGTGCGGTTCGCGGACCGCAACCGGGTCCAGGACGGCGACCAGACCCGGCACCCGGAGTTCGAGGCGGCGAAGTGGGCTGCGCAGCACCTCGCGGCCGACGAGCGGGGCGCCTGCACCGTCTACACCTCCGGCGAACACTGTGCGATGTGCTCGGCCGCGCACGCGTGGGTCGGCCTGGGCCGCATCGTGTATGCCGTTTCGACCGACCAGCTCGTGGGCTGGCTCCGCGCATGGGACGTCCCACTCGGCCCGGTCGTGCCGCTTGCCATCAACGCCGTCGCACCAGGACTGGCGGTGGACGGCCCCGCACCAGAGCTCGAGCAGGAGGTGCGGGAGCTGCACCGCCGGCTGCACGGAATACCGGAAGGTCGCTGACCGGAGCGCCATCCCGGGGTGACCGCCCGCGGAACTGTGTTAGACAGGGCAGAAACTCAAGGGAGCCCATGATGCAGCACCTCAGCGTCGGACTCATTGCCGCGTCAGGCAAGGAAAACGAGCACCGGCTACCGATCCACCCGCTGCACTTCGGCCGGGTCGAGCAGGACCTCCGCCCAGGCATCTTCCTGGAGCAGGGCTACGGCCGGCACTTCGGGATCAGCGATGCCGAGCTCGCGCCCCAGGTCGGCGGCATCCTCACGCGTGCCGAGCTGGTGGCCCGCTGCGATGTCATCATGCTGCCCAAGCCGATGGTGGCCGACGTCGCGGAGCTGAGGGACGGCCAGATCCTCTGGGGCTGGCCGCACTGCGTGCAGGACTCCGAGATGACCCAGCTCGCGATCGACAAGCGGCTCACCCTGATTGCGTTCGAGGCGATGAACCTCTGGGGCAGCGACGGGTCGTTCAAGCTGCACGTGCTGCACAAGAACAACGAGATCGCCGGCTATGCCTCGGTGCTGCACGCGCTGTCCCTGGTGGGCTCGACCGGTGACTACGGGCGCCGGCTCACCGCGGCCGTGATCGGTTTCGGGGCGACCGCCCGGGGTGCCGTCACCGCCCTGAGCGCGCTGGGGGTCAACCAGGTCGACATCCTCACGCAGCGGGACACCACCGCTGTCGCCTCGCCGATCCACTCGGCCCGGATCGTGCAGTTCGACCGGGGTGAGGCGGACGTGCGCCCCCTCGAAGTCTTCCTCGAGGGGGGCAACGAGACGATGCCCGGGTTCCTCGCGGCGCATGACGTCATCGTCAACTGCGTGCTCCAGGATCCGTTGCACCCCATGATGTTCCTCGAGGACGAGGACCTCCCAGCGCTCCCCTCGGGGACCCTGGTCATCGACGTGTCGTGCGACGAGGGCATGGGGTTCGGCTGGGCGCGGCCGACGACGTTCGAGGAGCCCATGTTCGTCGTCGGGGACAACGTCCATTACTACGGCGTGGACCACAGCCCCTCGTATCTCTGGAACTCCGCCACCTGGGAGATCAGTGAGTCGCTGCTGCCACACCTGTCCACGGTGATGGCCGGCCCAGAGGCCTGGAAGGCCGACGACACGATCGGTAGGGCGATCGAGATCCAGGACGGGATGATCCGCAACCCGGACATCCTGGCCTTCCAGTCGCGAGCGGCCGAGTACCCGTTCGAGATCCGGGCGTAGTCGGGGCGCGTCAGCGGGCGCCCGCTCCGCCCTGGGTGTCGAGGCGGGCGGTGAGGGCGTCGACGGCTCGGCGCAGGTCGCCGATCGTGGCGCTCCTCGCGTCCGGCTTGAGCTCGACGGTGATCGAACCACCCGGCTCGAGGGCCACCCGCTGCACCTCGCTGAGCGAGTCGGCGCCGTGCGGCTGGATCGCGTTGTTGAGCTCCTCGGGACTCATGCCGACGTGGGCGAGGGCTCGCGGGTCGAGCACCCCGTCCTGGACCACGACCGTGGGTCTGCCGTCCAGCAGCCACGCGACCCGGGGACTGCGCAGTGCCCAGTGGTCCAGCGCTGCGTTGACGATGACGAGGACAGCCGCACCGAGGAGACCACCCACGAGGGAGTTGTCCTGACCGATGATGGCGTTCTGGACGACGTTGGACAGCAACAGCACGACGACGAGGTCCTGCGAGTTCATCTGCGCCATCAGGCGTTTGCCTGCCACGCGGATGATCAGCAGGATCCCGAGATAGATCGCGACGGTCCGGATGACCTTCTCGGCCGCGGGCATCTGCAGGTTGAGGAGGTCGTCGACGACTCCCTGCGGCGCCGCGGCGACGAGCTGCTCGAACATGGTGGCTCCTCAGGGGTGGGTGGCTCTCGCGCCAACCTAACCCCGACCCCGCGCCCCGACACGAGACGCGCGGGTGGCTACTCGCGACCGGACGAGATCCAGGCCGGGTCCTGGCTGAGGTTGCGCCCGCCCTGGACGAGGTCCGCCGCGGCGTCCAGCCGTACGAGCTGGTCGTCGTCGAGGCGGACGGACAGGGCACCGAGGTTCTCGTCGACCCGCTCGCGGCGACGGGTGCCCGGGATCGGCACGACCGGCATACCGAGTCGTTCACCCTGGGCGAACAGCCAGGCCAGGGCGACCTGGGCCGGCGTGGCTCCCACCTCGCCGGCCACGGCCGTGACGACCTCGACGACGCGCTGGTTGGCCTCGAAGCCCGCATCGAACCGTGGGTGCCCCTTGAGCATCGACCCGGCTACGGCGTCCTTGGTGAGGGCTCCGGTCAGGAAGCCGCGCCCCAGCGGCGAGTACGGCACGAAGCCCGCGCCCACCTCGCGCGCGGCCGGCACGACCTGGTCCTCGACGTCGCGCGACCAGATGCTCCACTCGCTCTGCACAGCCGTGATCGGGTGGACCGCCGCTGCGGCGCGGAGCTCGGTCGCGGTCACCTCGGAGAGCCCCAGGTGGCGCACCTTGCCCGCTGCGACGAGCTCGGCCATCGCGCCGACGGTCTCCTCGATGGGGACGCTGACGTCGCGACGGTGCATGTAGTAGAGGTCGATCACATCGGTGCCCAGGCGTCGCAGCGAGCCTTCGACCGCACTGCGGACGTATGCCGCGTCGCCTCGGACACCGGTACCTCCCGGCCCGTGCGTGGGGACGCCGGTGATGCCGAACTTCGTGGCGAGCTGCACCTCGTCGCGACGGGTGCGGAGGAGCTGTCCGACGAGCTCCTCGTTGGTGCCGGCCGGCCCGGTCTGGCCCTCGCGCTCCTTGCCGTAGACGTCCGCTGTGTCGATGAAGGTGACTCCGGAGTCGACGGCGTGGTTCAGGGTGCGCAGGCCTTCGGCCGGGTCGGTCTCGCCGTAGACGTGCGTGATCGCCATCCCGCCGAAGCCGAGGCGGCTCACCTCGAGGCCGTGGCCGAGGTCGACGCGCGTCGTGGTGGTGTCGCTCATGCGTGGTGCTCCTCCCTGGTTGGTCCTTCGGGACAACCCTGCGGCCCGCGGGATCCTTCCCGCGGGCCGCAGGGACGCCCTCAGGACGCCGTGACCACCAGGGTGTGCGCTCCGGCCTTGGTCGGCACGGTGACCTCGAGGCCGCGGTTCGTGGTGCGGCTGGTCCAGTCGGTCAGCACCCGGCCGTCCAGCACCACGCGGGTCACCGTGCTCCCGCGCGGGACGGTGTGCCCGATCCAGACCTTGTCGGCGCCGACGGCCCGGTCGACCGCCACACTGGTCGTGTAGCGGGAGCCGACCACCGAGGCAGCCACGTCGGCGAACCCACCACCGAGGCGGATGTGCCGACCAGAGGCCGAGGGCTGGCCAGCGGGCACCTGCGGGACGACGACCAGCTGGCCGTTGCCCAGGTCGGGCTGGATGCCGAGCCACTGGTGCACGACCGCCCAGGCTGTGCCGTAGTTGCCCCAGGCCTGCATGAACATCGAGCGGCAGGTCCAGCACCGGTCGATGTTCGCGCCCTGGTCCGGCGAGGGGAAGATCTCCGGCATCGCGCCCGGCTGCTCGTCGGGTGTCCCACCTGTGGCGGGCTCGGCGAACATCGGGTCGGCCAGGGCGTGGGTGTAGCGCTGCTGCTGCCCCGCCCCCAGCCGGCCGTAGTTGCCCTCGCCGATCGACTGGATCGACGTGGTCAGCCCGAAGATGACCTTCTCGCCCAGACCGTTCGCGCCGCCACCGCAGCCGGTGTGGAACAGGCCCGTCGACAGCGGTGCCGTCCCGCTGTAGCAGGGGTCCTCGCGGCCGGCGAGCGCCGTGCTGCCGTGGGCGAACGGCGCGAGCCCGGGGACGGTGCGCCCGTTGACCTGCAGCTCGGCCTCCATCGGCGTCTGGCCGATCCAGTGCTTCTGGAACGACTGGACGTCACCGGGGTCCATGAGGGAGTCGGCGTACTGGGACGCCGCGGCATACCACCACGTCCCGTCGAAGCGGTCCCGGATCTGGCGGGCCAGGTTGTTGGCCCACGCGAACGTGGCGCCGTCGTGCCTCGCCTTGGCCATGTCGGCCAGGTCGTAGAGCCCGCGGATGTAGTAGACGGTGTTGTCGAGCTTCTCCGTGCCCATCCCGGTGCGCTCGACGTTGCCGAGTCCTTCGGGCCAGCCATCACCGTCGACGTCGAGGCTGCGCGTGACGTAGCGCAGGTTCCGGACCGAGAAGTCGTACATCTCGTCGCGGAACCGGTCGTCGCCGGTCCAGCGCCACAACAGCGCCACGGTGCTCGGGAACTTCACCGTCTCGTCGGTGTTGAAGTTGTATGCCGTGCTGCCGTCCGGGTTGGTGCTGCGCGAGTCCTGGCCGAACCAGATCGACCCGTCCGAGACCACCTCGTGCGTCACGACGCCGGAGCGGTTGTTGAGGATGTCGGAGACGTCACGCAGCGCGCGCAGATGGTCCTTGATTGCCTCGAACTGCCCGACCGACACCGACGCGAACGCGGTGTACTCGGCGTCGGTGCCGAAGATCCACGGGTAGTCCGGGAAGCCGGCGCCGATCCAGGTCGCCTTTGCGACGGTCCCGGACGGGGCCGGGAACTGCTTGCCCTGGTTGGTCCAACGGATCTGCAGGTCGGTCGCCGTCTGGGTGAGGTCGGCGATGTTCTGCTTGCCCCACTGCACCGCGTCCTGCACCAGCGGGTCGCCGGGCAACGAGAGCTGCGTCATCGACGACAGCGCCTCGCGGGACGCCTTCTTGGCGGCGAGCGCGGCGCCGGGGTCGGCCAGCGCCTTGGCGAGCTCGCCACGGGCGGAGGTCAGGCCCTGGTCGGAGCCGGCCACCGCGAGCCAGATGGTCTGCGATCCGCCGGCCGGCAGGTCGAGCTTGTAGGTCAGCCGACCGCCGGTGCCCTTGCCGAACGGTCCGTCGTCACAGGCCGACGGCTTGGGGTCCGCCGGGGCGCCGGGCTCGGTGCCGGTGCAGCGGTGGCCGGGCTGGGCGCCGTAGAACTGGCTGCCGACCTGTCCTGTCGTCGGGGTGGCGGCGGTGCCGACGACAGCGGCGTAGTGGTGGACCGGGGCCCCGGGCAGGGCACCGTCGTCGGTGAAGACGAGGTTCTTGCCGTCGTAGGCACCGGTGTCAGGCAGGTTGTCGCTCGCGTTGGGCATCACCCCGGTGAAGCCCCACGGGTACTGGCCCATCAGCTCGGAGTGCGCGTCGACCGAGAGCTTCGCGATGCGCGCGGCCCCGGGGTTGGTCACGGTGAGCCCGAAGAGCGCGCCGCGGACGCCGTCGGGCACGAAGTCGGTGCGGGCGACCTCCAGTCCGGCGGTGTCCGGCAGGTCGTAGCGGCTGTACCCCCACCCGCTGGTGAACGTCGTCGCGGGACCGACCCACTGGTCGTCGAGCCCGAACCAGACCCCGTCGACCATCTTCATCGGCGGCGTCCAGACCCCGCCCATCTCGCCGGTGATGTGCCAGCCGTTGGCGTAGAACCTGCCGTCTTCGAAGCCGATCGAGTACGCCCGCGTCCCGGCGGAGACCTCGCGCCGATCGGCGAGCCGGGTGCTCACCGACAGCTCGTTGCCGGTCGCAGCAGCGCCGGTGGCCGTCCCCCCTTCCCGTGGTGTCGCACTGGCTGGCACTTGTGCGGCCAGCACCGTCGCGCCGAGGAGCACTGCAGCGGAACCTGCCACGAGAGTTCTAGACATCGTCGTCCTCCGACCCAGAGGGGGAGCGACGTCGGTCGGCGCCGCCTGGGTGGTCTGGACCTGCGATCCGCGCGATTTCGGACTGCTTTGTCCGGACCTTCGGACGCTACACCCGGCCCTTCACACCGGCAACGCCGAAGCCAGCAGGGCCCGGGCCGAGCCGCGCATCAGGTCGACCGCCTCGTCCCGCGAGAGCCCGGCCATGTCGGTGAGCCAGACCAGGGCCTCGATCCCGGTGGCGCTGCGGATCGCGAGCACGAGCCGGTGCAGCCCCTCGTCGGTGAGCTGACCGCGCAGCGGTTCGAGGGCCTCGGTGATCCACCCGATCGCGCGGCCCTGACGCAGGGGCAGCGGCGCGTGGTCGGGGGCAGCGTCCTGGGCTTCCAGGGACAGGCGCAGCATGGTGCGCTGCTGGGTCTCGGTCTCGACGATCAGGGTCGTGAAGGCTCGGATGACGATGTCGAGGCGTGCCGCGGGATCGTCGGGCGGGTCGTCACCCAGCAGCGACTGGGTGCCGGTCTCGGGATGTGCTGCCGCCAGGAGGGACGCGTGGTTCGGGAAGTAGCGGTATGCCGTGGCGCGCGACACGGACGCGGCGGACGCGGCTCGGTCGACAGTCGGGGTCTGCCCGTTGGCCACCATCTCGCGGGCGGCGGTGACGAGCGCGGTGCGGGTCCGGCTCTTCTGTCCGGTCCGGCCGTGGGTCTCGTAGGGCATTGACACGTCGTTCATGATACGTCAGTCTCATCATGAGACATGAGTCTCATGTACGGCGTGTCCAACGAAAGTGGGCGTCAAGTCCAGCACCTCCACGGTTCCCCCGGCCACCGCAGCCATCATCCGCGCCGAGGGCGAAGGCGAACGTCGCTGGTTCTTCGGCGGCGGCGTCCACACCTGGAAGGTGCGCGCCCACGAGAGCAACGGCGCCTTCCTGCTGTTCGAGGACTCGATGACCGGCGGAAAGGCGACCCCGCTGCACACCCATCCGGACTCCGACGAGACGGCAGTCGTGCTCGAGGGCGAGATCCTCATGCACGTCGACGGCGCCAACCGCCACGTCGGTACAGGCGGGGTCGCGATGGCACCACGGGGCGTGCCGCACGCCTTCCTGGTGCTGTCGGCCACGGCGAAGATCCTGTTCCTGCACACCCCGGGGTGCTGCGAGGCGTTCTACTGGGGCGCCAGCGAGCCGCTGCCGACCGAGGATGCCACCGAGCGCGAGAAGGGCGAAGAGGGCGTCGTGGACTTCGACCGGGTCCGCGCCTCGGCGCAGGCCAACGGCGGGATCGTGCTGCTCGGCCCGCCACCCTTCGGCGCCAGCCGGAGCTGGTCAGCCCAGGGGGTGGGCTGACCAGCTCCGGCTGAGCGGGCTGCTGGTGGTGTGGCTACCGGACGTTGTACCCGCGCGCCTGCCAGAACGAGGTCGGGTTCGGGTTGTCGAGTACCGGGTCGTCGACGCTCTTGGCCGCGAGGGTCTTGCGGCCGAGGCGCATCTCGACGTGCGTGTGGCTCGCGCTCCCGGCGCCCCGGGCCGCTTCGACGGCGATCTGCTGACCCTTGCTGATCATGTCGCCGATGTCGACGCTGTCGTTCGGGTTGGTGTGCAGGTAGATGATCGTCTTGTCGAAGGTCGCGTTGTAGACGGCGATCGTGGACAGCCCGGTGCCGCCCTCGACGACGTTGGTCACGGTGCCGGACAGGAGGGCCTTGACCGACGAGCCGCTCGCCTTGGCAATGTCGATCCCCTCGTGCCGCCCCGGGGTGTTCACGTAGCCGTCGAAGCCACAGGTGATGTGGCCACCGCCGCCGACGTAGAGGGCGTCGGACATGTCGACGTTGGTGGAAGTCCCACCACCGAGGCGGTGGCCGGCGTTGTCGTTCTTCAGGGTCGCGTTGAGGTTTCCCTTGGCGCCGGACGCGAAGCTCTGGCTGTCGCCGGAGTAGCCGCTGTTGTAGAACACGGTGACCGAGCCGCTGGTGCGGTTCCACACTGAGGCCGCGTTGTTCTTGACGCACTGGCCCTGGCCTGCGCCGGCGCCCTTGAACTCGTAGCACTCGGGTTGGCTCGCGCCGTAGTCGTCGATCGAGGTGGTGAAGTCCGACACCGACCCCGCGTTGTCACTGTTGTAGTAGAGGCAGAACTCCCCGGACTGGCAGATGCCGTCTCGAGCAGCCGCCTGTGCGGGTGCGGCGGTCAGGAAGGCCACGCTCACCACGGCCCCGGCGATGCCGGCATACGCAAGCTTCTTCACCATGAAACCCCTTCAGTGCAGGCGTTCTCACGCTCCGAATGGACTGACGGACAGCGCAAATCACACAGTGCTGCGGAGTCGTGCACGTGCCAGCCACGGTTCCCCCCTCAGCGTGCGTTCCCACCTTGGGCCTCTCGACATCCGCCGTCGATATGGGGATTTCGATGGTTTTGTCCGTAAAGGACAGGCGGGCGCATGGAAAGCACAGGACGCCGCTCGGCCACGGTGCGGCCGACCCGTCAGGCCACCTCGTCGACGCAGCCGGCCGCCGGGTCTCCTTGCGGCGCATCCGAGCGCCGCAGGTGGTCGCCACCCCAGACCCGGACACTCTCGACCACCGGGAGGGCAGTCATCCCGTAGTCGGTGAGGCGGTAGACGACGGGCGCTGGCACCGGCCCGGTCTCGACCCGTTCGACGAGGCCGTCGGCCTGGAGCTCACGCAGCTGCTCGGCCAGCACCTTGGCCGAGATCGGCGCAGCGCGGCGGCGCAGTCCGGCGAAGTGGGTCTCACCGTGAGCCAGCCAGTAGACCAGGGTCAGCTTCCACTTGCCGCCGACCGCTGCGAAGGCTGCGGCCATCGGGCAGCCGGGCAGCGGGTTGGCGCGCGCCGTTGCGGGGTTACCTGAAGGTGCCTTCTTGTCCATCCACCTGCTCCGTCCGGAGAGTCAGACCATGACCACTGACTCGAGCATCGCACACCGACACCAACCCGACCCGGACGGCGGCCAGGACGACTTCGACTGGGAGCTCGGGACCTGGCGCACCAGTGTGCAGGTGCTCGCAGACCCGCTCTCGGACACCGAGGACGAGTGGCTGGAGTTCAACGGCACCAGTGTCGTTCGCCCCCTCATGGACGGCCGGGCGAACGTCGTCGAGCTGCGGGTCTCGGGACCCGCGGGGCAGATCAACGGTCTCAACCTGCGGCTCTACGAACCGGGTGCCCAGCGGTGGAGCTCGACGTTCGCCAGCCTGCGTGACGGGATGCTGACGCCGTCGGTCTACGGCACCTTCCACGACGGGGTCGGCGAGTTCTACGGCGACGACCAGCTGGCCGGTCGCCCGATCAAGGTGCGCTTCGTCATCGAGCGGCAAGGGCGCGACCGGGCGAGGTTCACCCAGGCGTTCTCGGACGACGGTGGTGCAACCTGGGAGACCAACTGGGTCGCCGTCGACCGACGCACCGGTCACTGAGTCACTGAGTCTGGCCGCGTCCGCGCTCAGCCCTTCTGCAGCTCCTCGGCGAGCATCACGATGATGCCGCTCGGCCCGCGGAGGTAGGTGAGCCGATAGATGTCCTCGTAGGTGCCGACGCCGCGCAATGGTGTACAGCCGTGGCGCGCGGCGATCTCCAGCGCCGCGTCGAGGTCGTCGACCGAGAAGGCCACCCGATGCATGCCGATCTCGTTCGGCAGGGTCGGCTCGGTCTCGATCGCGTCGGGGTGGATGTACTCGAAGAGCTCGAGGCGACCGTTGCCGTCCGGCGTCTGGAGCATGGCGATCTTGGCGTGGTTGCCGTCGAGGCCCACTGCCGTGTCGGTCCACTCGCCACTGACCGTGTCGCGTCCCATGACGCTCAGGCCGAGGTCGGTGAAGAACGCGATGGTCGCTTCGAGGTCGCGGACGGCGATGGCAACGTTCTCGAGTTTGATGGGCATGCCAGGCACGCTACCGAGCCGACACCGACATCGCTGCGCGCGGGGACGCACGGGGGTGCGCGGACCGCCGGGTGTCAACAGCCGCCGCCGGACCAGGTGACCGCGACGGGCGAGTGCACGTCGCTCCCGCTGGAGCCGCTGACGATGATGTCCAGCACTGCACCGCCGGTGACCTGGGCGCGGCCGAGGGTGAACCGGAGTCCGCCGTCGACCTTGGCCAGCCGGATCGAGCAGGTCGTCGGATCCGTGGAGCCGCCCGTGGCCGGCGACTGACCGGTGGACTGGGCGACGCCCGGGAGGTAAGCCACGTGGGCGTGGACGCCCTTTGCCGCGAGGGCGCGTTCGAGCCCGTCGACGTCGGAGAGGTCGTGGATCGTGACCACGACGCTGCCGTTGGCGGCCGTTTCGACGGCGTATGCCGCGCTCGGGCGGCCGGGGCCGGTGCCCAGGGCGAGCGCGAGGACGGTGGCCGCGGCGGCCAGGCTCGCCGTGACGCCCACGGCGAGGTAGCCACGGCGCCGCGCGGTGGGGGGCGCCGAGCCGGTGCGAGCGCTGACGTGCTGGCGCAGTTCGATGAGCAGGGACTGCTCGAAGCTGTCGAGACTCATGGCATGACCTCCTGGACGATTGGCCTGACGTGCTGCTTGATCCGGGCCCGGCCTCGGTGCAGCCGGACCCGTGCTGTGCCTGGCTTCACTCCCAGGACGGCGGCGGCCTCGGGGACGGTCAGCCCGTCCAGTGCGACGAGCTCCATCAGGTCTCGTTCGCGTCGTGGCAGAGCCGCCAGGGCGGAGTAGAGGGCGCGTGCGTCGCGCTCGGCGTCGATCTGCTCCTCGATCCGCGCGAAGGAGTCGCTGTCGAGCAGACGTCGGCCACCGAGGCGGCCCACGGCGCCACGTTCGCGCGTCTGGCGGCGGAACTCCTGGGCCACGACATGCCGCGCGACTCCGAACAGCCAGGCCGCCGGCGGGCCACGGTCCGGCCGGTAGGAGGACGCGGAGTCGATCGCGGCCAAGAACACCTCGGCGGTCAGATCTGCAGCCAGGTTGGGGTCAGCGACACGTCGAGCCACGAAGGCCTTCACCCTGGCGAGGTGCTCGCGGTAGAACGCCTCGAACGCGTCGGGGTCCGTCGCGATGCACTCGAGATCCGGGCCTGGGGGCGGGTTCATGTCTCATCTTGGCCCCACCACGCCGAGGCGTTACATCAGGCTTCGAACAGGGAGCCCCTGCCCGGGCACGGCAGTGCCTGCCGGGGGTCAGCCCTGGGTGCGCAAATATCGGCCGAAGTGGGGGACGGTGAACGCGATCCGACCGCGCTCGCCTGAGTAGATCAGCCCCTTCTTCAGGAGCGCATCCCTTGCAGGAGACAGGGACTGAGGCTTGCGGTCGAGGACCTGGGCCACCGAGGCGGTCGGCACCGACTCGGTCTCGTCGACCTCTTCACCGGCTTCGGCGAGGCCCTGAGCGGCGTCGGCCATCGCCCGCAGGTACTCGCGCTCAGCAGGCGTGGCCCGCTCGAAGCGGGACCCGAAGAAGCCCACTGCCAGCTCGGCCTCTGCCTCGGGAGCAGACACCGCGACGTCCTGGGCCGTGATGGGCGAGCGCGGTGCGACGTCCCACGCGACCTTGCCGTAGGCCTGGACGAAGTACGGGTAGCCGGCCGTCGCGGCATACAGGGCTTCGAGGGCCTCGGGCTCGAACGCCGCGTCCTCGTCGCCGGCCGGCGCCACGAGGGCGAGGTCAGCCGCAGCGCGGTCGAGCCGGTCGATGCGTTGGTAGCGAAAGAGCCTCTCGGAGTATGACTTCGACGCGGACAGGACAGCTGGGAGATGTGGGAGGCCGGCGCCTACGACGATCACGGGCAGCCCCGACTGGGAGATCTCGTGGCAGGCCGCGCAGATCGCCGAGACGTCGTCGGCCGACAGGTCCTGCATCTCGTCGATGAAGATCGCGACGCCCCGACCCACGTCTGCCGCGAGGCCGCCCACGTCGGTGAGCAGCTCGACCAGGTCGATCTCGATGTCGCCGGAGTCGGCACGGCCGATGGCAGCAGGGGCGTCGATGCCCGGGTTCCACTTGTCGCGCAGCTTGGCGCCGGGCGCCGAGTCGCGTTGCGCGAAGGCCTTGATGACGCCGAGGACGTGGTCCACCTGGTCACCGGCGGGGTGACCGAGCTCGCGCACCGCCACGTGCAGCGCAGCGGACAGCGGACGACGCAGCCCCTGGTCGGGGCGGGCCTCGAGCTTGCCGGTGCCCCAGTGGGCACGGACGGCCGCCGAGCGCAGTGCGTTCAGCAGCACCGTCTTGCCGACTCCCCGCAGGCCGGTCAGCACGATGGAGCGCTCGGGTCGGCCGCGCGCAATGCGCTCGAGCACCACGTCGAAGGCGTGCAGCTGCTCGTCACGACCGGCGAGCTCGGGCGGCCGCTGGCCGGCCCCGGGGGCGTACGGGTTGCGTATCGGGTCCACGATCGCAGGGTATGGGCGTTTCTAGGGTTTCCCTGAGATTTGGCGATACGCCCCGATCGTGTCGCTGGTGTCAGCGGCGAGTGCGGCGCCGGACGATGTGGCCGACGACAGCCGGGATCCAGCCCATCTCTCCGCGCATCCAGCGACCGGCGACGAGGTTGTGCGGAACCACGACGAACGAGCCCTTGAAACCCTCGGTCAGTGACAGGTCGGTGCCGAAGACATCGGTGACGACCTGCCAGTCGAGGTCGGTGTGCCGGTCGATGTGCGCGCCGATCCCGATGGCATAGCGCTCGACGATGGCGGCGTGGTCGGGACGGTCCTCCTCGGGCGCAGCCGACCACGCGGCATACGCCCGGTCGAGGCCGGCACTGAGCGAGTCGAGGTCGTCGACGTCGACACCCTCGGCGGCCAAGGACTCGAGGGCCGTCTCGATGCGAGCGCGCTCCTCGTCGCCGAGCGGGTCGACCAACGGGCGCAGTGAGGCGCCCGGGTCGAGCGTGTCGCCGGCGTCCGGCAGCGTGCGCTCCGGGACCTGCGGTTCGGAGACCTCCGCGTCGGCGTCGTCGTGGCGCCGACCGAACCACGCCATGGCCGCGACCTACTTGACCGTGGCTGAGCCCGAGTCGGCGACGAGCTGCTTGCCCGCGCCCTGCCACGCCTTCATGCCACCGTCGAGGTTGGCGACGTCGAACCCCTGCTGCGACAGCCAGGCCACCGCGCGAGAGGACCGGCCGCCACCACGACAGACCACGGCAAGGGTGCCGGCGTCGGTGTCGGGCAGCTCGTCGAGTCGGGACGGCAGCTCACCCAGCGGGATGTGCACGGCGCCCGGCGCGTGGCCGGCGTCCCACTCGTCCTGCTCCCGCACGTCCAGGAGAACGGCATGGTCGTGGACGTCGGAGACGGGGACCTGGGGGATGCTCATGTCCCCATGAAACACCCCTCGGCCGACCGCGCGGAAATCCGGTGGGCAACGTCTCGCCGAGGCATGTCGGGGCGGCCGCGGTTAGGGTCGATGGCATGACTGAACAGGTGCCTGTCGGCCACACCCCGGACCGCGGTCTCACGATCACGCTGAGCACGCCGTTCGTGGAGTCGCTGAGCCCCGAACAGCTCGACCACTACGTCCGCACCGTCGTCGCCCTGGGCGAGTCGGCCAACGACGGCTCGTCGCGGTCCGACCTCGCCGAGCGCCTCCAGTCCGCGCTCGAAGCCGGTGGTGTCCAGCTGCCGCCCACGTCCTACGACCGCCTCGGCGAGCAGCTCACCGAGGCCAGCGGGGCTCCTCTGTCGATCATCACCGACCAGGACCAGCTGCTCTACGGCGAGGAGGACGCCACCGCGGCGAACCACCTGCCGCAGGCGCCCGCGACCGGGGACCCCGAGCACCCGGACCGTCCCACCTACTCGTGAGCGCGCGGGCGCTGTGAGCCACCCAGATCCGTTGCAGGTCCGCTGGATCCACGGATCGGAGTCGGCCAAGCACAACACCGACCCCGACCTGCAGGTCCACTTCCACGACGACGCCACGGTGATCCTGCGCCAGAACAAGGCGGTCAACTACGAGGCACCATTCCTGTTCCTGCTGTTCGGCGCCGAGCGCGCCGTGCTGCTGGACACGGGGGCCACCGCGGACGCCGAGCTGTTCCCGCTCCGCAGCACCGTCGACGCCCTCGTGGACCAGTGGCTGCACGCCCATCCGTACGCCGGGTACGAGCTGGTTGTCCTGCACACGCACTCGCACGGCGACCACGTCGCGGGTGACGGGCAGTTCGCCGACCGCCCCGACACCACGGTGGTCGGAGCCGATCGCGAGCCCGTGCACGCCTACCTCGGCCTGGCACCCGACCTGGACCGCCCGGCCCAGCTCGACCTCGGCGGCCGAGTGGTGGACTGCATCGCGAGCCCGGGACACGACGCGGCAGCAGTGACGTACTTCGACCCGCGCACCGGGTTCCTCCTGACCGGGGACACGGTCTACCCGGGGCGGCTCTACGTCGAGGACCGGGCGGCGTTCGGGCTGACCATCGACCGGCTCGTCGCGTTCGCGGACACCCACAAGGTGAGCCACGTGCTCGGCTGCCACATCGAGATGAGCACCACGTCGGGCGTGGACTACCCGATCCGCACGACCTACCAGCCTGACGAACCACCGCTGGAGATGACGGTCGAGCAGCTGCGCAACGTCCAGTGGGCGGTCGCGGAGGTAGGCGACCGACCCGGCCGCCACGTCTTCGACGACTTCGTCCTGCACCTCGACGGCTAGGGACAGCCCCGAATGGCGTCGATGAGCGACTTCCAGACGCTGTTGACGCTCGCCGACGCCTTGTCCGGGTTCTCGAGGCAGACCTGGTGCAGGTCGGCGACATCCTCGGCGTGAGCGTGGTGGATGGTGGCGGTGGTGACCTCGCGCTCGGGGAGGTCGGTGCCGATGTCGTTGCAGGCCACCGACGACAGCCCGGGGCCGACCCCGAGCAGCAGCAGGTAGATCTCTCCTCGGTCGGGGCTGTGTCCGTGCGTCGAACGGATCAGCCGGACTCCGACATTCGGGCAAGGTTTTCCTCGGCGCGGCGCTGGAGCACCGTGCGCTCCGCCTCGTTCCGCGAGCGCGCAGCCGCGTCGCTGAACGCCGCAGCCGCCTCAGAGTGACGCCCAGCCAGCTCCAGCAGGTCACCGCTCACACTGGGCACGAGGGGGGAGTCACCGAGCTGGGTGTCTTCGACCGCCCTGAGCACTGCCAGCCCCGCGTCCGGGCCGAATGCCCGGCCGTGGGCGACCGCTCGGTTGACCTCGACGACCGGACCCGGCGCTGCCGTGGCCAGCACGTCGTACAGCCTCGCGATCTGGCGCCAGTCGGTGTCCGCGGCGCGACGGGCGCGGGCGTGCTGGGCCGCGATCGAGGCCTGGAGGAAGTACTTGCCGACCGGCTTCCCCCGCGCCGCGAGCGCCCGGGCCCCGGCCAGCGCGGCCAGCCCTCGTCGGATCAGCTCCTGGTCCCACCGGGTCCGGTCCTGCGCCTCCAGCAGCACCGGCACGCCCTCCTCGTCCACGCGTGCTGCGGCACGGGAGCCCTGGACCTCCAGCAGCGACTGCAGTCCCAGGGTCTCGGGCTCGGTGGGAGCGAGCGCGACGAGCATCCGGGCCAGCCGGATGCCCTCGTCCGCCAGGGCGGGGCGCATCCAGTGCTCACCGGCGGCGGCGGCATACCCTTCGTTGAAGATCAGGTAGATCACGGCCATCACGTCGTCGAGGCGCTCGACCCGCTCTGCTTCGGTTGGCAGGTCGAACTCCGCGCGCGCCTCGGCGAGGGTCTTCTTGGCTCGCGAGATCCGTTGGCCCATGGTCGTCTCGGCGACCAGGAAACCGCGGGCGATCTCCCCGGTGGTGAGGCCACCCACGAGTCGCAGCGTCAGGGCGGCCCGCGACTCCGGGGTGAGGGAGGGGTGGCAGGACAGGAAGATCAGGCGCAGGACGTCGTCCTCGATGTGGTCGACCTGGGCGTCGAGGTCGGGCACCTGCTCCTCCTCTCCACGGGCGTGGCCGAGCTCCTCGGTCTTGCGGCGCAGGTTCTCGGCTCGGCGGAAGTGGTCGACGCCGCGGCGCTTGGCTGTGGTCATCAGCCAGGCCGCCGGGTTGGTCGGCACGCCGGTCGCCGGCCACTGCTCGAGCGCGGCCACGAGGGCGTCCTGCGCGAGGTCCTCGGCGAGCTCGACGTCACGCGTCATCCGGGTCAGGGCGCCGACGAGTCGCGCCGACTCCGCCCGCCACGCGGTGGTGATCGCCTCGGTCGTCGCCGTCTCGACTGGCACGCCCCGAGACTACGAGGCCGGATGCCGCGAACATCGCGACATCCGGCCAGGTCGCGTTCGCTCAGGCGTCAGCCGCCTCCGGGGGCGCGTCGGAGATCTGGCGCAGGGTGGCCACCATGTGGCACTCGGGCCAGTACTTCGCGTGCAGCTCGGCGAACTCCTCTTGGCCGGCGACGGCCTCCTCGAGGGTGTCGTACTGCAGGATCGACCAGCCCCCGACGACCTCCTTGGACTCGGCGTACGGGCCGTCGACGCGGGAGGTCTCGCCCGCGCGGACGACGAAGTTCACGGCGTCCTCGGTGCCGTACAGGCCGCCACCGTCGAGGAAGACCCCCTTCCCTGCCTGCTCGCCGATGTACGTGTCCATCGCATCCATCAGCGCCTGCGGCGGCGCGGCGATGCCTTCTTCCATCCTGACGAATCCCATGAAGCGCGGCATGTCACTGGTCCTTCCGATGTGGGTGTCACTGCTCTGTCACGCATACGTCGAACAGCGAACCAGTTCTTCGACATCAACTCCACGAGAGTTTCTGCCCGTCTCCGGGGATACCGTGGCCCGATGGAGCACCCCGAGCCCGTACGCGTCGTCCGTGAGGCCGAGCTGCTGGAGTCCGACCCGACCTCGGGGATGGTGCGACTGCGCGCGTTCGAGGCTCCCGGGCTGTGGGCCGGCCAGGTGGTGACCGAGCCCGCCGCAGTCTCCGGCTGGCACCACCACGACTCGAACGTCTCCATGCTCTACGTCCTCAGCGGGGTGCTCCGGCTCGAGTGCGAAGGTGTCGAGGGCTGGGTCGACGCCGTCGCGGGTGACTACGTCCGGGTCCCGGCGTTCACCGTGCACCGGGAGTCGAACCCCGGGCGGGAACCGTCCCTGGCCGTGATCGCACGATCCGGTGACGGCATCCCCACGGTCAACGTGTCCCACGCCCCGCCCCCGCACGCCTGAGGGGACCCACCCCTCGCCCGACCGCGCGGAAATCCGGTGGGCATCGTCTCGCCGAGCAGGCACAGTGTCGCCATGACGACCGGCGACGCTGCGATCGCGCGGGTGGTGGCCACCGCCCGCGCGCAGGTGGGTGACCACCCTGCG
Organism: Pedococcus bigeumensis; assembly: GCF_006438965.1. Taxonomy (GTDB): domain Bacteria; phylum Actinomycetota; class Actinomycetes; order Actinomycetales; family Dermatophilaceae; genus Pedococcus; species Pedococcus bigeumensis_A. The sequence continues at coordinate 460,036 of NZ_RCZM01000003.1, read as the reverse complement.
CTCGCACCTGTCCTCGACGGCCTGCCGGAGCTGCTCACCGACCTCGTGGACCGGTGGTCGCTCACCCTCGGCGAGGTGTACGGCGAGGGTCTGGGGGTCCCGGTCGTGGCCGTCGACGCCGACGGCTCACCGGCTGTCCTCAAGATCGACCGAGCGGGTCCCGTCTTCACGGCGCAGGTCGCCACCCTCGAGGCGGCCCACGGACGGGGGTATGCCGCGGTGCTGGCCTCCGACGCCGGCCGCGGCGCCGTGCTGCTCGAGCGGCTCGGCCCCAGCCTCGCCTCCACGAGGATGGCTGCGGCGCACCAGGTCGACCACCTTGCGGCCACCCTGCGGCTCGCCTGGGAGCTGCCCCTCTCGTTGGCGCCGGAGGTGGCAGTCGGCGAGGACCAGGCGGCGCAGCTGGCCGGGATCGTGCGACGGTTCCGTCAGGACGACGACGAGGCGCGGTGGGGCGCCGCGCTCGACCGCGCTCACGAGCTCGCCCGTCACCTCTCCGCGAGCCGCGACCCGTCCCGCGACGTGCTCTGCCATGGCGACCCCCACCCAGGCAATGCGTTGCAGGCGGCGGGGATCCCGCGCTACAAGCTGGTCGACCCGGACGGTTTCCGCTGCGAACCCGAGTACGACGTCGGCGTCACGGTGCGCGACTTCAGCCGGGAGATCCTGGCCAGCCGTAACCACACGTCGGCCCGCGAGGGCCACGAGGACCTGTGCCGGCACGCGGCGGAGCTCACCGACACCAACCCGGACCGGGTGCGGCAGTGGGCGTTCGTCGAGCGGGTGACCACCGGGCTGTACCTGCGGTGGTTCAACGACGACGAGACTGCCGAGTCGTTCCTCGACGCGGCCACAGTGCTGCTGCCCGCTACTTGAGCAGGCGGGACATCCGTCGGTCGGCCAACGGCTTGCCCCCGGTCTGGCAGGTCGCGCAGTACTGCAGCGACGAGTCGGCGAACGACACCTCGCGCACCACGTCGCCACAGACCGGACAGAGCTCGCCGGTGCGGCCGTGCACCCGCATCCCGGCGCGCTTGGCGTCCTTGAGCTCCTTGGCCGGCTTGCCCGACGCCGTCGCGACCGCAGCCGACAACGTGTCGCGCAACGCGGCATACAACCGGTCGGTGGCCCCGTCGTCGAGACTGGAAGCCATCGCGAACGGCGACATCTTGGCGACGTGCAGGATCTCGTCGGAGTAGGCGTTCCCGATCCCGGCGATGAAGCCCTGGTCGCGCAGCAGCCCCTTGATCTGTGAGCGCCGCCCCGCGAGCAGCGCGCCGAAGGCCTCCCGGGTGAACTCGTCGGCCATCGGGTCCGGTCCGAGGCTCGCGATGCCGGGGACCTCCTGCGGGTCACGCACGAGGTAGGCCGCGAGGCGCTTCTTGGTGCCCGCCTCGGTGAGGTCGAAGCCGGACGCGTCCGAGAACCGGGTCCGCAGCGCGATCGGCGACTTGCCGGGACGCAGCACCGTGTTGGGCATCGCGTCGGACCAGCGCAGCCAGCCCGCGCGCGCGAGGTGGAAGATCAGGTGCACGCCGTCGCAGTCGATGTCGATGAACTTGCCGTGCCGCGACACGGCGTCGACGGGCGCACCGGTCAGCGCTTGTGGCGGCGGGTCGAAGGTCTTGAGCACCGAGAACGACCCGAGCTCGACCCCGGTCACGGCCAGCCCGACGGTCCGCTCGGCGAGGAAGTCGACGAGCGCCTGGACCTCGGGAAGCTCCGGCATTGCGCCAAGTTTGTCAGAAGTCGGTGCACAGCCACGGGCGAACTCGTGCACCCAGGTCCCCTTGCGCGGCGGTGCGACCATAGGGCCATGACGACGACTGCCGCGCCCCACGAGCTGTTGCGGCTGAAATCGCACAGCGGGCGACTCGCGCTCGCCACCACGGTTCTCGGCAGCGGGATCGCGCTGCTCGACAGCACGATCGTCAACGTCGCCCTCCCGACGATCGGCCGCGATCTCGACGCCGACCTCGCCGGGCTCCAGTGGGTGGTCAACGCCTACGCCCTCACCCTGGCCGCCTTGATCCTGCTCGGCGGCTCGCTGGGCGACCGGTTCGGCCGACGCGCGATGTATGCCGTGGGCGTGGCCGGCTTCGGCGTGGCCTCGGCCCTCTGCGCCCTGTCCCCCACCGTCGAGGTGCTCATCGCCGCCCGAGCGGTTCAGGGACTGTGTGCCGCCCTCCTCGTGCCGGGAAGCCTCGCGATCCTGCAGGCGTCGTTCCACCACGACGACCGGATGGCCGCGATCGGCGCGTGGACCGGCCTGCTGGGCGTTGCCTCGGCGTCCGGTCCTGTCGTCGGCGGTTGGCTCGTCGAGCACGACTGGAGATGGGCCTTCTGGCTCAACGTGCCGCTCGCCGTCGTGGTGGTCGCGCTCGCCCTGAAGTTCGTCCCCGAGTCACGGAACCCGTTGGCCAGCAAGCACATCGACCTCACCGGCATCGCACTCGCGGTCGTCGGCCTGGCCGCCCTGACCTACGGGCTGACCGCCCTTTCCGACGGCGTGAGCCTGCGCGCCGTGGCGATCGGTGTGATCGGGGTGCTCGCCCTGGCCGCCTTCGCCTGGGCCGAAGTCCACGCCACGGCGCCGATGGTCCCGCCATCGCTCTTCGCCAACCGCGTGTTCACGACGATCAACCTGGTCACGCTGCTCGTCTACGCAGGTTTGTCGGCCGCGCTGCTGTTCCTCGTGCTCTTCCTGCAGACCGTGGCGGCCTGGTCGGCACTCGAGGCCGGCGCCGCGACACTGCCCCTGAGCATCATCATGCTGCTGCTCGCCCGCCGGTTCGGCACGCTGGCCGCGAAGTCGACCGCGCGATCCTTCATGATCGGCGGGACCCTTGTCGCGGCAACGGGTTTCGTCCTCCTCGCGATGGCTCCACGCGACCCTTCGTTCGTCGTCCACGTCCTCCCCGGCATCTCGCTGGTGGGTCTCGGACTGTCGATGACCGTCGCTCCCCTGACCGGCACCGTCCTCGCTGCCGCGCCCGATGAGCTCGCGGGCACGGCCAGCGGCGTCAACAACGCCGTCGCTCGGACGGCCGGGCTGCTCGCCGTCGCCGCATTGCCCCCGCTGGTGGGCCTGGGCGGCGCCGACTACGCCTCGGCGGACGCCCTCGCGCCTGCCTACCGGGTCGCCATGGTGATCTGCGCCGGACTCCTCGCGGGAGGTGCCGCGCTCACCGCGTTCGGTCTGTCCGCGCGCGAGAAGGCACCCTGCGCGGACTCGCCACACCTCGACGTCACCGCTCGCTGACCCGTCGCGAAATCAGGAGGCGGGCTGTTCCTCGCCCAGAGCCACGCGCAGCAGGCGCACCAGGCCGTAGCCGTCGCCCGCGCGGCATATGGGCACGTCCTTCTCGTGGCGGCCGCGTGCGGGAGCGAACTCCTCCAACGACACGGGTATGCCGTGCGACAGCACCTGCTCGCTCGGCGTCAGCTCGCGGATGGCGATGGCCGCGACGGTGTCGGGGCGCTGCTGGGAGAAGTCACCGTAGATCTTGGGGTCGTGCTGGCCGTCGTCGCCGACAAGGACCCAGCGGATGTTGGGGAACTCGTTGGCCAGCCGGTGCAGGCAGGCCTGCTTGTGCTCCTGCCCTGACCGGAACCAGCCGGTGTTGGTCGGGCCCCAGTCGGTGAGCAGCAGTGGACCCGGCGGGTAGCCGTGCCGGCGCAGGAAGCGGGTCAAGGTGGGCGCGGTGTTCCACGCGCCGGTGGAGACGTAGACCATGGGGGCGTTCGGGTGCTGCTCGAGCAGCTCGCGGTACATCGTCGCCATGCCGGGCACGACGTGGCGGGCGTTCTCGCTCTTCACGAAGGTGTTCCAGGCCGCGATCATCGGGCGGGGCAGCGAGGTCGAGATGACGGTGTCGTCGATGTCGCTGATCAGCCCGAAGGTCTGGTCGGCGCCCACCATCATGACTGCCGCGACCACGTCCTCGGAGTCGACCGAGGTGATCCGGGCCTCGTGCCAGCCGGGACCGAGCTTGTGACCCTTGACCTTGGTGTCGATGTAGCCGCTGCGATCAGTCCGCGTGTGCACCGTCTTGTCACCCACGGTGATCGTCACAGGGACGTTCATCGTCGGCGCCGTGAGGAACGCGCGCCAGCCGCGCCGCTCGTCCTCGGCGGACCGCAGTTCGGCGGTCGAGGCACCGGCGTCGGCACGCTCGCCCGGCTCGGGGCGGCGGGTCAGCAGCACCCTGCCGAGCACCCGCGCGAACTCCTCCGAGCCGTAGCCGGTGTGGGCCACGATCCGGGTCTGCCAGCCGCGGCTGCGCAGGACCGAGTCGACCCGGCGGTGCCAGGCGTCCTCGACGATTGCGGCGGCATGCGGTCTGGCCATGGACAGACCCTATGGCCTCGTGAGGACCGTCCTGAACTGGTCCACGAGCCGGTCGCTCGTCGCGCCCGGTCCGTCGAACTCGAAGATCTGCTCGCCACTGCTGGCGAGCAGCAGGGGACCGCCGCCCAGGTCGAAGTCCTGGGCGAGCTCGAAGTCCTCCGACGCCAGCTCACGGGCGCGTTCGCTGGCGGCGAACAGCTCGATCGCGGGTCCGTCGAGGCCCAGCCTGGCCGAGATCGACCCGAGGACACCCGGCGCGTCCAGCGGCCGGCCACCCACGAAGTACTCGTGCTGGACCGCGCCCAGGACGGTCGAGACGGGCAGCTCACCCGCAGCGAGCAGGGCGATGAGGCAGGCGGCAGGCGAGCTCGCGGCATACCGTCCGGACTGCACGACCTCCACGTCGACGAGCGAGCAGGCGGCGCTGAGCACCGCGCTCACCGACGGCAGGTAGGCCCACGACGCGGGGTCGTAGATGTCCATGACGTAGACAAGCAACGTGGACGGGTCCGCCGTCGACGGCAGGGCGTGCCCGGGGGAGCCGGTGGCGGCTCGTCCGAGGGCACCGAGGGCACCCAGGGCACCCGGGGAACCGAGGCCGGTGTGGCGACTCGGCCCGTGGCCACAGCGCACCCCGAGCCTGGTCGACGTCCGGGGGGTGCAGCAGTCGGTGAGACCGTTGCGGCAGATGCGGGAAGCACCGTTCATCTCGAACCTCCTGGGGCAGACTTCGCCCGTGGATGCGCAGTCCCCGGTCAAACAAAAAAGCAACCGAGGGTGACCGTGTGGCCAGACCCGGTTGCTTCAGGTAATGCAGAGACTAGCTCACAGCGCCTCGGAACGCGAGGATCGCGCTTCCGCAACCAGCTGGGCGGCCAACACCCGCAGCTTGAGGTTCTGCTCCTGGGACTGCCTTCGGAGCAGCTCGAAGGCCACGATCTCGCTGATCGAGTGGCGGCCCATCAGCACTCCCTTGGCCTGTTCGATGACCGCACGGCTGGCCATCGCCTGCTCCATCTGGGCGGCCACCTCGCGGGCACCGGCGACCTGCACCGCGGCAGCGAGGGCGTCGGCCGCGCGGGCAGCAGCCATCCGCACGAGCACCAGGTCGGTGTGGTCGAAGGCGTGCCGCGCGTAGCCGTAGAGGTTGAGGGCGCCGAACCGGCGGCCGCCCGACTCCAGTGGCAGCGCGAGCAGGGACTGCACGTCGCCGACGTCGCACCCCTCCATGAAGGCCGGCCAGCGCTCCTCGCCACCTGCGAAGTCGACGAGGTTCTCGCGCCCGTTGCGGAAGGCGTCCAGGCAAGGGCCGTCACCGACGGAGTACTGCACCGCGTCGATCTCGAGCGTCCCGGCCGTGGTGTAGGCCGCGGTGCGCGGTCGGTCGTCCATGACCACGGTCACGCCCACCGCGTCGCAGCCGTCGATGTTGGCGTTCACCGCCGCGACCAGTCGGTCGAGGTAGGGGGCCAGGTCATCGAGTCCTTCGAGGGAGCCGGCGAGCTCTTCCATCAGTCGCTGGGCTGCAGCGAGGGGGCGGTCGCCGGCGTTGTCGTGCAGCATCTCGGCCTCCCGCGCGTCGTGCTCAGTGATCTGCGCGGAGACCGACGTGACCGACGACTCTGGGGCGTCCGGGATGCTCTGCGGTGGTTCGGGAGCGAGCTCCGGGACGGAGGCCAGTTCGGCCATGGGTGCTCCTAGGCGGTGAGTGTGTTCACGCTCACCGTACCTGCAGCGCAAGGCCTCAGGGCCAGATGGAGGAGATCCACTCCGGGTGGTCGACGAACGGGTTCCGGTTGTGCTGCCAGGTGTCATAGATGACCTGGTTGCGGCGCTTCTCGAACGCGTCCGGCGGGTCGCCCGCGCTCCATGCCTTGAGGACCGTGAGCTTGCCGATGTAGGGAGCGGTGCCGTTGGCGACCGAGTTGTTGGGCTCGAGGTTGGGCCAGCCGTCGTCGCCCTCGTAGCGGATCGCCATGTAGAGGATCATCCGGGCCACGTCACCCTTGACCGCGTCGCGCGGCTCGAACGAGTCGCCGTCCCGCCAGCAGTCCGAGCACTGGTTGACCGCGGCGCCCCCGTTGTCGAAGTCGAGGTTGCCGCGGTCGGAGTTCACCGTCACGTCCTCGGGACGCAGGTGGTGCACGTCGGTCCCCGGTCCGTTGGCCGTGCCGAAGTCGCCGTGGCTCTTGGCCCAGACGTGCTCGCGGTTCCACTGGTCCACGCCGCCGCCGTTGTCGGACTTGGCAATCGACCGACCCGAGTAGATCTCGATGACGTTGTTCGCGTTGTTCGGGTCCTGGTCGGTGTCCTTGAGCGCGTCCCAGACCTGGTCGTAGGTCAGCACGGTCTGGGTCTTGATGATCGAGTGCAGCGAGCTGCGCAGCGCCGCACCGGACTTGCCCAGCGCGTTGGCGTAGTAGGCGTCGGTGGGCGAGGTCGTCGTCGAGGTGGGCGGCGGCGTGGTCGTCGTCGGGTCGGGGTCGGGCGTGCCGCTCGTGATGGCCGTCGGCGACTTCTGGCCGGCGTGCGAGAAGTAGGCCGTCAGCGTGCCGGTCACGGTGATCTTGGTCGCGAGCCTGGACGGGTTCGTCTTCAGCCCCCCGGCCGCACGCCACTCGGTCGTGAGCTGGACGTAGAGCATCTTCGTCGTACCGGTCTCACTGGCCGAGTCCGCGAGCGCGATCGCGAGGTCACCGGTGAAGTTCGACCGGTTCACCGTGGTCGTCGCTACCGGTTCGCCGACGACGTAGCCCGTCACGGTCTGGCTGGTGCCGTTCTGGGTCGCGATCGCCTGCGCCACCGTGAGCGGTGTCGCCGCCAGCGCTGTCCGGGCGGTGACCGCGATGAAGGCGACGAGCAGGAGGACGGCGAGAGCCGCCAGGCGCGGACGGACCCGGATCGTGAGCTGCATGCAGGCACCGTGCCAGCCGCCCGGCATACAACGGGCGAACGCCAGGTCTGTGCTGAGGCTGGGCTTGGCAAATTTCCGGTATGCCGCGTGGGCGGCTCGGCGCCGTCTCGCGGTTAGATGTCGGGATGGCAGGCGCGCGGCCCCAGCCCGGGGTCCTCCGGTGAGCGAGCAGCCCTCCGCGGTCTTCCGCAAGGGCAGCCGGTCCGCGCCGGATGGCTACTTCCGCTGGGAGGCGGCCGGACTGGCTTGGCTGGCTGACGCCCCTGGTGGGGCTGAGGTGGTCACCGTGCTGGACGTCGCGACCGACTACCTGGACCTGGAGAAGCTGTCCTTCGCCAACCCGGACCCGGCGATGGCCGAGGCGTTCGGCGCCGCGCTGGCGCGGACCCACGATGCCGGCGCGCCGGCATACGGCAGCCCGCCGGCGGGCTGGGATGGTGACGGCTTCCTCGGACCGGCCACCCAGCTGTTGCCCCTTCCGCTGCGGGCCAGCGAGACCTGGGGGGAGTTCTACGCCGAGCAGCGGCTGCTGCCGATGCTGTCGATGGGGGTCGATAGTGGTATCTACCACCGATCCGATATTGCCCTGTTCGAGCGGATAGCCCACCGGCTGCGCAACGGGGAGTTCGACGACGGTGCACCACCGGCCCGCATCCACGGCGACCTCTGGTCCGGCAACATCGCCTGGACGCCCCGCGGGGGAGTGCTGATCGACCCGGCCGCACACGGCGGCCACCGGGAGACCGACCTGGCGATGCTGGCGCTGTTCGGTTGCCCTCATTGGGACTTCGTCATCGGCGGCTACCTCGGCCAGCACCGCCTCGATGCGCAGTGGCCGCAGCGGGTGGCGCTGCACCAACTGCATCCGCTGATGGTGCACGGTGTGCTGTTCGGCGCGGACTACCCGCACCGTGCCGTGGAGCTGGCCCGCCGCTACCGCTAGCAAGTGCGCCGCCCGACCTGGTTGGTCAGGGGGTCAGGCGCTGCAGTTGGTCAGGCGTCGAGCAGGCCGCGGATGAAGGCGGCCTGGCCGACGTGCTGCTGGTCGTCGTTGACGACGCTGACCAGGCGCACCCCGAGGGTGACCGGCGGGTCCCAACGCTCGTCGACGACCTGACCGAGGTCGTCGGGGGTGAGCGGCCGGACGTACTCCACGGTCGCGGCGTGCACGGCCTCGAGGTAGCCGACCAGCTGCTCCGCGTCCAAGCCGCGGACCTCGGCGACCTGCTCGCTGGAGTGGCCGTATCCCGTGTCCTCGGCGTCGAACGGCAGCGCGAACCGCTCGTTCCAGCCATCGCTCGTCCAGACCTGCTCGCGGTCAGCCACCGCCGCGATGTGGTCGTCCTGCACCCGGGTCAGGTGCCAGACCAGCCAGCCGATCGAGTTGGCGTGCGACGTGGGTCGTTCGGCCAGCTGCTCCGGCGACAGGCCGCTCACGGCGTTCACTGCGCCCTCGCGGATCCGGTTGAAGGCGTCGACGAGAAGCTCACCCAGGGTCATGTCCGGATCCTAGGCAGATCCGCTCCGGTCCGCCTCCGGCAGGCCGGATTCACCCAGTCCGGCCGGGTCCAGTGGGCAGCAGGAGGGCGGAGTCGCCGAACTCGTGCCAGAGGTAGCCGCCCCGGGCAGCCTCGTCGTAGGCCCGCTGGGTCAGTCCCTGGCCGGCCACGGCCTCGACGAGGAGCAGGTGCGATGCCCCCGGGTTGTGCCATCCGGTGACCAGCCCGGTCACCACCCGGGGCGGGTCATCGCGCGACACGACGCGGGACGTCCACCCCGACCTCGCGGTGAGCTGCGCGGCGCCGTGACCGTCGCCGCCGTCGACCGCCGACTCGAGGGCCCGGGTCACGGTCGTGCCGACGGCCACGACGCGGCCACCCTCCGCGCGGGTGGCGTTGACCAGCCGGGCCACCGTCGCCGACACCTCGAACCACTCTGATTGCGGCGCCTCACCGGCCTCCTGGGAGGAGACTCCCGTGTGCAGGGTGACTGCCGAGATGCCGATCCCCGTGGCGACCAGTCGAGTGACCAGCTCCTGGCTGAAAGGTCTTGCGGCACTGGGCATCTCGGCACTGCCCGGCCGAGTGGCGAAGACGGTTTGATAGGCCGCCAGCGGGTAGCTCCGGTCGAGGTAGCCGTACGCGATCGGTCGGCCGTAGCGCACCAGGTGCTGCCCGAGCGTGCGCGGACCGCGGACGGCCGCGCGCCAGAGCCGGTTGCCGTTGCCCGTGGGGGAGGAGTCGGCACGCGGGTAGGGCGCCAGCAGCGTGATCCGGCCACTGGCCGGCAGCTCCAGCTCTTCACCGGCCTGCGCGTCCAGAATGCCGCGCGACGCGTCCGGCGCAGTGCGGAGCTCGACCACCCAGGTGCCGTCGTCGAGCCGGGTCGCGGCGTGCACGAGGACCGGTCCGCGACCACGAAGCACGGCGTCGAACTCCGCTGCGAGCGTCGCGGAGTTGTTGACGACAACCAGGTCACCGGGAGCGAGGTATGCCGGCAGGTCCCGGAAGCGCGCGTGTGCGACTCCCTCATCCGTGGCCACCATCATCCGCACCTCGTCCCTGGCGACGCCGCGCTCCTCCGGCGGAGCCGGTGCCGTGGTGTCGTCCGGGCTGGCGAAGTGGGTGAGCGGCGCGACGGAGAGCCGGGTCACGCCGACACCTCCTGGTGGGCCGCACTCGTCGGGGCTGCTGGCGCGAAGTCCGCGGCACGGTAGCGGCCGTTGACCGGCCGCTGGTGCAGCAGCGTGCGGATCGCCGGCACGACCGTCTCGGGAAGCGGGCGGTCGCTGATGTCCTCGCCGGGAAAGGCCGCCTGGTGCATGGCGGTTCGCATGTCCCCGGGGTCGATGGCGTACGCCGAGATCTGCGGGTTCTCCGCCCCGATCGTCAGGGTGACCTGGTCGAGCGCCGCCTTCGACGCGGCATACGCACCCCAGCCCTCGTAGTGCTCCACGGCGGCGTCCGAGGAGATCCCGACGAGGACACCGCCCGAGGCGCGCAGCGCCGGGATCAGCAGCTGGGTCAGAGCGACGGGTGCCGCGACGTTGGTGAGCCAGACGTCGTCGAGGTCGTCGGGGCTGACCTCGGCAAGGGGCGGGAGGGGAGTCGGGCCGAGGGTGCTGGCGTTGTGCACCAACAGGTCCAGCCGTCCCGTCGAGGTCACCGCGGCGGCCAGCGCCTGACGGTGGGCAGGGTCGGTCACGTCTCCGGCGACCCGGGTGACCGCGCCGTCGAGGGTCCCGACGGCCTGCTTCAGCTGGGCGGCGTCCCGGCCGTCGACGACGACGTGCCAGCCGTTGGCGGCGAGGTCGCGGGCGAGGGCCAGGCCGAGCCCGGCCGAGCCACCCGTGATCAGGGCGGTGTGCATGGTGCCTCCAGTTGCGATGTTCGTCTGATGGAGACATCATCAAAGTTAAAGTCAACTTGAAGTCAAGCGATCATCGACCACAGACGGGAGAACCGTGGACACGACCGACGTGCTCACCGTGTCCGAGGTGGCCGACCGCAGCGGTTTCGCGGCCTCGGCGCTGCGCTACTACGAGCGGGAAGGCCTGATCGAGGCATCCAGGACGTCGGGGGGGCAACGGCGCTACGCCCGCAGCGTGCTGCGCCGACTGGCCTTCATCCGGGCCGCAGGCAACGTCGGGCTCACCCTGGACGAGATCCGTCGGGAGCTGTCGAACCTGCCCGCCAACCGCACGCCCACCAAGTCCGACTGGCACCGGATCTCGGCGCACTGGCGGACCCGGCTCGACGAGCAGGTCGCCGCGCTGGAGGCGCTGCGGGACAAGCTCGACTCCTGCATCGGGTGCGGCTGCCTGTCCCTCAAGCAGTGCGGCATCTCCAACCCCTCCGATCGCGCCGCGTCCACCCCAGACGCTCCGGGCGCTGCCTACCTGCCCCCGCTGCTCCGGCGCCAACCCCGCTGAAGTCTGGTCCAGCGCTCCATGACGCTCACCGTCCTCAGCTACAACATCCACAGCGGCGTCGGGCTCGACGGCGTCCTCGACCTTGACCGGATCGCCGACGTCATCGCGGCCAGCGGTGCCGACCTCGTGGCGCTGCAGGAGGTGGATCGCCACCGTCGCGCCCTGAGCCGGTTCGAGGACCAGCCGGGCGTCCTCGCCGAGCGGCTCGGCTGCCACCTCGCGTATGCCGCGAACCTGGACGACGCGCCGGCTCACCCAGGAGCGCCGCGGGCGCAGTATGGCACCGCCCTGCTGAGCCGCAAACCCCTGGACGGCGTGGCCAACACCCTGCTCCCGTGCTTCCCCGGCAGCGAGCAGCGCGGCCTGCTCGAGGCCAGCCTCGACGTGGACGGCACCGCCCTGCGCGTGCTCGGAACCCACCTGCAGTGGGACACCGAGACCGAACGCACCACGCAGGCCGAGGCGATCGTGGCCACCCTCGACGAGCGGCCGACCGTGCTCCTCGGTGACCTCAACACGACCCCCGGCTCCACCACATACACCTGCCTGGCGGGGCGGCTCACGGATGCCTGGACCGTCCTCGGGGAAGGCGCCGGGTACACCTTCGACGTGCAGCCGCCGCCACGCCGCATCGACTACGTGTGGGTGGGCGGGGGAGTGCGGGCAGTGTCGGCGCAGGTGATCCGATCCGCTGCATCCGACCACCACGCCCTGCTTGTGGAGGTCGCCCTGCCCGGCTGAGCCGCAGCCCGGTCCGTGGCGGGTCCGACTCAGCGGGTGAGGGCCCTCGCGCGCGCCGTCGGTGCCGGTGCGCCGATGCGTTCGACCCGGGTGGCGACGTCGGCCACGGTCTGCTCGAGGAGGCTGACCAGCCGGTCGGCGACGTCGTCGACGCAGGCCACCGCGATGCCCTCGACCGCGTAGGCCACCGTGTGCGGTGCTGTCTGACGGCGGTAGGTCCGCTCGCTGACGACGACGTCGCGGGCATAGCGTTCGGCCCAGGCGTGGGCATCGGGTGCTGAGGCGAAGGCAGCGCGGCACAACGCGTCCACCTCGGAGCGCACCGTGGGCCGGTTCGCAGCCAACCGCTGGGTGGTGAGCAGCCCGACCGCGAGCACGTTCTGGCGGGTGGACGGAGCCACCGGAAGCGCTGCCGCCGCTGCGCGTGTTGCGATCACCACGTCGAGGTCGAGGTTGGTCCCGGTGAGCCCGACCACGTCGGGGATGAGGGTGACCAGCCTGGGCCGGTCGGCATCGCCGAGCGAGTCGTTGACCAGTCGGGCGAGCGAGGCCAGCAGCGGGTGGGTGCACGACGGGTGGTCGCTCCAGCGCTCACCCGCGAGGAACGAGGCCATCTCCATGAAGCAGGCGCCTTTGCGCGGGTTGCGGTGTCGCCCGGCGGACAGCACGGGGACCAGGTCGGGAACGGTCGTCTCGCGGCTCATCGCATCTCCCAGCGCGCGGTCGTGGTCACCTGCCACACCGCCGGTTCCACTATGCGCCGACGACGCGCCTGGCGCCACCCCATCGCCCGTCGGGGGCGCGCGTGGGTTCTCGGAGCCAAACGGCAGCATTCGCAAGGGTTGTCTCGTCCTCGTGATGGAGAACAGGTGCCCTCCACTGCCGGATGTGTCGTAGTACTGCTGGCCCGACGATGGTGATTGCCGGAAAGTCGTCCGAAAGTGCGAGCCGGCCATCATGTTTCTTCCACCGGTTGGCTCTTGTGCAGGGGGTCCGTCAATGACGGTCATCGAGCGTCTCTACGACAACGCGTGGTACGTCGCCAACGCCTCACCCACGGCGCGCGACCAGCTCGCCGCCGATGTGACCCGGGCCTGGATGGAGCGGGAGGCCGCGATGAGCGACGCCTCTCGCGCCTGCAGCGTCTCGGGAGTGTCACCTGCGCGGTCCGCGCTGGCCCTGTCGCTGCACAACGCCACCCAGGCGGGGTACGACCGGGCCAGGTCACGAGCTGCCGAGGCCGCCCGGTGCACTGACATCGTCGCCGGTCACGCGTTCAGCGTGCGGCGCGAGATGCACCCCCAGAGCGCCATGGTCGTCGAGGTGGCGTCGTGCACCCTGGTGCGTCGGGCGTCGCTGTCGGTCGGCGGCCGGGGTGAGGAGTGGTACGCCGTGCTCTACGACCCGCAGGGCCGGCACCGCGACACGTTCACGACCACCTTGGGCACCGACCCGTGGGAGGCCTTCCACCGGGCCTGCGAGTGGATCGTCACCGGGCTGCTCTGATCCGTCAGCGGTCCGCTCCCAGGCTCGCGAAGTAGGGAGCCGACACCGACTTGGGCACCACCATCGCCCAGGCATCCAGCACCAGCTCGGTCAGGCGGTCGACCTCGAGGGCCGCGGTCCACGCCTCGACCCACTGGTACCGCAGGTCGACCTGTCCCGGCATGAAGAAGATCTCGGGCTCCGACTGGACCAGGGCTGTCCGCTCCTCGCGAGGGAAGGCGAAGCCCATCTGGGTCTCGTCGCGCGAGAAAGCCAGCCACACGATGCTCCCGACCCGGAACTTCACCCGGTCGCGGACCAGCACCTCGTAGGCGCGCGGAAGCGGCGCCGCGATGCGACGCACGTCGTCGACCGTGATGGCCACGTCACTACTCTCGCATCCGCGGGTGACAGCGCAGTCCGGCAGCGGCAGTACGGCCGGGGTCGCGGGCCCGCGTCTAGCGCTCGGGCACGTTCGCGCGCAGCTCCTCGAGCCACGCGCGTGAGGTGACGTCGGACGGCATACGCCAGTCGCCGCGAGGCGAAAGCGAGCCTCCCGCAACGACCTTCGGACCGTTCGGCAGGGCGGAGCGCTTGAACTGGTTGCTGAAGAAGCGCTGCACGAAGACTTCCATCCAGTGCCGGATCGTGGCCAGGTCGTATGCCGTGCGGCGGCTCTCGGGGTAGCCCGCCGGCCACTCGCCGGTCTCGGCGTCGGACCAGGCGTGCCGGGCCAGGAAGGCGATCTTGCTGGGGCGGTAGCCGCGCCGGAGCACGTGGTAGAGCGTGAAGTCCTGCAGCGCGTAGGGCCCGACCGAGTCCTCGGTGGACTGGATCTTCTCGCCCGCCTTGGCCGGGACGAGCTCGGGGCTGATCTCCTGGTCGAGGATCTCGGTCAGCGTGCCGTTGACGTCGCCGCCGCTGTTGGTGTCGTCGAACTGGCCACTGCTGACGACCCAGCGAATCAGGTGCTGCATCAACGTCTTCGGGACGCCGCTGTTCACGCCGTAGTGCGACATCTGGTCGCCGACGCCGTAGGTGCACCAGCCGAGCGCGAGCTCGGACAGGTCGCCGGTGCCGAGGACGATGCCACCGCGCTGGTTGGCGGCGCGGAAGAGGTAGTCGGTGCGCAGGCCGGCCTGGACGTTCTCGAAGGTGACGTCGTAGACCTCCTCGCCACGACCGAACGGGTGGCCGAGGTCCTTGAGCATCTGGGTGGCGGCCGGCTTGATGTCCAGCTCCTCCCACGTGATGCCGAGGGACTCCATCAGGTGGATGGCGTTGCTCTTGGTGCCCGCGCTCGTGGCGAAGCCCGGCATCGTGAAGCCGACGATGTCGGTGCGCGGCCTGCCCAGTCGGTCCATCGCCTTGGCGGCGACGATCAGCGCGTGCGTCGAGTCGAGGCCGCCGCTGACACCGATGACGATCTTCGGCTGCCAGGTGTCGGTGGCGATGGCGCGCAGCCGCTGCTCGAGCCCGGACACCTGGATGTTGTAGGCCTCGTAGCAGTCGAGCGCGAGGCGGTCCTCGTCATCAGGCACGAAGGGGAACCGGTCCACCTTGCGGCGCAGCCCGATGTCACCCGACGGTGGTTTCAGCGCGAACCCGAGCGTTCGGAAGTCCGAACCGTCGGCCGCGTCCACCCGCTCGGCACGACGGTTGTCGTCGAACGACCCCTGTCGGATCCGCTCCTGCCGCAACCGGTCCAGGTCGACGTCGACGACCGTCGCCCGCGCGCCGTCAGGGAAGCGTTCGCTCTCGCCGAGCAGGTCGCCCATCTCGTAGACCATCGTCATGCCGTCCCACGACAGGTCGGTGGTGGACTCCCCGGCCGACGCGGCGGCATACAGGTAGGCCGCGTTGCACCGCGAGCTCGCGGAACGGGCGAGCAGGTGGCGGTCCTCCGCGCGCCCGACCGTGATGGGGGAGGCCGAGAGGTTGAGCAGCACGGTGGCTCCGGCGAGCGCGGCCTTGGCGCTCGGCGGGACCGGCACCCACATGTCCTCGCAGATCTCGACGTGGACGGCCAGGCCGGGGAGGTCGTCGGCCTCGAAGATGAGGTCAGGGCCGAAGGGCAGGTCGCCCTCCTCGTCGGCACCGGGCCAGTGCGGCGCGTGGAACCAGTCGCTGCGGGTGTCATCGCCGGCCGCGAAGTGCCGCTTCTCGTAGAACTCGCGGTAGTTGGGCAGGTTGGACTTCGGCACGACACCGAGGACCTCGCCGCGGTGGATGACGACGGCGCAGTTGAACAGGCGGTTGCCGTGCCGCAGTGGGGCGCCCACCACGACCACGGGAAGCAGCGTCTTGGTCGCGGCCGCCACGGTGACGACCGCGCGGTCGACCTCGTCGAGCAGGACGTCCTGGAGCAGGAGGTCATCGATGGCGTAGCCGGACAGGCTCAGCTCGGGGAACAGAGCCACCGCGACGCCGTCTGCGTGCTGAAGTCGCACCTGCTCGACGATCGCCGCGGCGTTGCGGGCCGGGTCACCCGCGGCCACGGGCAGCGTGCAGGCTGCGACCCGCGCGAAGCCGTGGCGGTAGGCAGACGCGAAGTCCGACGATGATGCCCCGTGGTCCATGGTTCCGAGTCTGTCAGAGACCGCCCGAGGGCCGGCACGGATCGCTACCGTGTCCGTCCAGGCCGGTGGGGGCGCCCGACGAGACGGTGCAGCCGGCACAGACATGGAGGGGTCGTGGGTTTCAAGACGTCGTTGTATGCCGTGGGGCCGGGTGTGCCAAGGCTGGACCTGGTCGCGCACGCCGAGGGTGGCCCGGAGGCCGCCGCAGAGGCTGCCCAGCGGTGGTATCCCGGCGTGGTCGCTGAGTCGTTGGGGACCGCCGACCTGTTCGAGGGTGGGTATCCCGGCGAGGCGCAGCTCTACGTCGCGACTTTCGGACCGACCACCGTCTTCGGTGGCGGGCCGGTGCTGGGCGAACATCGCGACCGGCTCTCGGCCGCCGCCGCGCAGGCCGGCCTGATGTCGTGGGAGCTCAACATCCACAGCGTGGTCGACCTGTGCCAGTTCGAGGTCCACGACGAGACCGGCCGGATCGTGCGGGCGCTGGACGTCTACTCGGACAAGGACCCTGCGACCGTGGCCACGGACGCAGTCGGAGAACCCCTGCCGTTCGAGGTTCACTACTGGGCCGGGGAACACGACGAGCTCGACGACTACCCGCACCTGTTCCACCCGTTGGAGCTCGGGGAGGCCGCGATGGCTTGGATGTTCGGCAGCTCCGGCGAGGGCGCCCCGGACGATGCCGTGCAGCGCGAGATCGGCGAGCTCCTCGACCCGTTCGACGTCCCCATGCACGGCTTCCGCGTGGGGACCGGCGAGGCTCGGCGCAAGGGCCTCTTCCGCCGCCGGGGCTGAACGACGAGGCCTGACGCACGGGTCGGCAGGGTGGTCGCGTGACCGGGCTCCGATCGCCGCCCGGTCACGCGTCCGCAACGAGTCGGTCACGACCGCACCACAGACTGTGGTCTGGTCCTAGCCTCCGGTCATGGCACCGCAGCGGGACGCGCGTCGCTACGCCTTCCTCGTCGGGACCGCGGAGGGTGCGGCGTTACGCGCGGCGCACGAGTGGGCCTTCGGCGTGCTGAGCGCCACCGACCGCGCGGCCGTGGTCGCGGCCGTCCAGGACCACACGATGGCCGGCATCCGCCTGACGCCGGACGACATCCCCGCGCTGGCTCGCCTGGTCGTCGCCGCTGAACGCCGGCGATCGGGTCAGGTGCTCGAGTCACTGCCCACGTCCCTGCAGGTGCGGGTCCATGCCACCGTGGTCGCAGCCATGACGTGGGACGAGGCCGCGTATGCCGCGTGGGAACCACCGGCGGACGGGGCCGAGGACGAGGTGCCTCCCCGTGACCGTGGGTGGGACTCGATCGACGACCACCAGGTCTACCGGTTCACGCACCACTCCCAAGAGGTGATCGGCGGCAGCCAGGCCGTCTTCAGGCGGCGCGGCGGCTGAGCCGGCTGAGACCCCCCGGCGAAGGACTCCGCGGCTGTCACGTCCCGTCGGTGTGAAGCCGCGCTGCCTGTCGGGTGAGGTGGTCGCGCTCCGCCGTGCTGGTCGCCGCCCGGGCCGCCACGGCATACAGGTCTCGTGCCTGGGCGAGGTCGCCCGCCTTCTCGTGGAGGTAGGCCGCGACCGCGGCGTGGCGGGGTACGCCAGGGTCCACGCTCGCGAGGGCCTTGAGGCCGGCGAGGGGACCGTCCACCTCGCCGAGCGCGACCACGCGGTTGAGGGCGACGACGGGACTGTCCGTGAGGCGAGCCAGCTCGTCGTACCACTCGAGGACCTGCGTCCAGTCGGTCTCCGCCGTCGACCGGGCGTCGGCGTGCAGGGCCGCGATCGCAGCCTGGACCTGGAACTCGCCAAGCCGGTCCTTGGCCAACGCGGTCTGCAGGATCCGGACGCCGTCGGCGATCGTGGCGGTGTCCCACAACGACCGGTCCTGGTCGGCCAGCGTCACGAGCTGGCCGTCGGGGTTGCGCCGGGACGCGCGACGGGCGTGGTGCAGCAACATCAGCGCCAGCAGGCCCGCCACCTCCGGCTCGTCGGAGGTCCTGGCCAGCTGCCGGGTCAGCCGGATCGCCTCCGCCGCGAGGTCGACCTCCCCGGTGTAGCCCTCGTTGAAGACGAGGTAGAGCACCCGCAGCACCACGCCGAGGTCGCCGGGCTGGGTCAGCCGCTCCCCCGAGATGGTGCGCTTGGCCCGGCTGATCCGCTGGGCCATGGTCGCCTCGGGAACGAGGTAGGCCTGCGCAATCTGGCGCGTGGTCAGACCCCCCACGGCACGCAGGGTGAGCGCCACCGCCGACGCCGGGGGGAGCGCCGGGTGGCAGGACAGGAAGAGCAGGAGCAGGGTGTCGTCGGCCTGTTCGGTCGCGCCCTGATCCGGCTCCTCGTGGAACCGCTCCTCGCGCCGGCGACGGGCCACCTCCGAGCGCACGGCGTCGACGTACTTGCGGGACGCGACCGTCACCAGCCACGCCTTGGGTTCGTCGGGCTGGTCATTGGGCCAGCGCCGGAACGCCTCGACGAGGGCCTCCTGCACGGCGTCCTCGGCCGCCGCGAAGTCTGCTCCGCGGCGGACGAGGATGCCGAGCACCTGGGGTCCGAGCTGCTTGAGCAGCTCGGCGAGGTCGTGCACCGGCGCGCCGTCGCCCGAGGCGGCCGAGTCGGCCGAGGCGGCCGTGTCTTCCTGGCCAGTCACTCGGTGATGACGGGCGGCTCGGCCATGAACGCCCGGACCTCGATCCACTCGTTGAGCGGGACACCGCCCGGCCCGGGGGCCGAAGACAGGAAGGCCGCCGCCTCGTGGGCACGGTCGACCGAGTCGACGTCGATCACCATCCAGCCGGCGATGAGGTCCTTGGTCTCCGCGAACGGCCCGTCCGTCACCGGCGGCTTGCCTTCGCCGTCATAACGAACGAACGCCCCGTCGGGCGACAGCCCTTCGCCCTCGACGAACTCGCCCCGCTCGCGCAGGGTGTCCGCGACGTGGTGCATGAACCCGATGTGGTCCGAGATCTCCTGAGGCGTCCACTGGTCCATGGGGATGCAGCCCTGGGGGCTGCGCTCGGGACCGCCCCGGTAGTGCTTCAGCAACAGGTACTTCGCCATCGTGGTCTCCTTCGTCCGTGGCTGCCATTCTGGCCGCCATCACCCCCAGGACGGAGCCGGCGCCGGGTTCTCGACATCGTCGCGGGCCGTTCTTTCGACGAGTTTCCAACCGCTGCGGTATGCCGCGTCGCCGCCACCCGCAGTCGAGTGGGCACGACACGCTGACGGGTAGGTCGGGTGATCAGCGCGTCATGCACTGTCGACTGGTCAGCCAGCTGTGGGGAGGTGCGCGTCGAGCCAGTCGACGACCTCGTCCATGACCTCGTCGCGGTTGGTCTCGTTCAGGACCTCGTGGCGGGCCTCGGGCCAGAGCTTCACACTCACGTCCTGCACCCCGAGCCGGCGGTACTGGTCGGCGACCTGCTGGACGCCCTTGCCCTTGGCGCCGACCGGGTCGAGCGAGCCGGAGACGAGGTGGATCGGCAGGTTCTTGGGGACCCGCATGACCGCGGAGTCCGAGTTGATGGTGCCGAGCCCACCGAGCAGGTCGACGAAGAAGCCGGCCGTGAAGACGTTGCCGCAGCGCTCGTCGGCGACGTACTTGTCGACCTCGGCCTCGTCGCGGGACAGCCAGTCGAACTTGGTGCGGTTCGGCTTGAACGCCGCGCCGTACTGGCCGAAGGTCAGCTGGTCCATCAGGCCGCTCGGGTGGCGACGGCCGCGGAGCCTGGCCTGAGAGGTCGCGAGGGCCAGACCCACCTTGCCGAGCGCCCCCGGGTCGCCCGCCGTGCCGGACAGGACCACACCGTCGAGGTCTCCCGCGAACCGCATCACGTAGGACCTGCTGAGGAAGGACCCCATGCTGTGGCCGAAGAGGAAGAACGGCAGCCCCGGGTTCTCCTCCCGTGCGTGCTCGGTCACGAGGTGCATGTCGTCCACGACGGTGTCCCAGCCGTGGTCGTCGGCGAGGTAACCGGCCTCGTGCGGCGTCCGGGCAGTGCCGCCGTGGCCGCGGTGGTCGCTGGCGTACACGGCATACCCGGCCTCGGTCAGCCGCTCGCCGAACCGGGCGTAGCGGTCCGAGTGCTCGGCCATGCCGTGCGCGATCTGCACCACTGCCTTCGGCGGGCCGTCGGGCAGCCACCGGTTGACGTGCAGCTGCGTGCCGTCGGCCGTGGCCAGGGTGAAGGTGCTCGGCTGCATGGGATGACGATAGTGCGGCGATGAGTTCCGCGCGGGGTCCTGGTCTCAACCGTCACAAGCGGCTCTCGACAGCGGCACCCTCGTGCGAAAGGCTTTGACCATGGCCAGAAAAGTTTCCGCCCACCTGTTCAACTCCATCAACGGCGTCGTGGAGTCGCCCAACGAGTGGCAGTTCGACCGGTTCGGGCCGGAGGAGATGGAGATGATGGGCGCGGCGATCGGCGGGGTCACCGACGTGGTGATCGGCCGCAAGCTGTGGGACGAGTGGTCGGAGTACTGGCAGTCCGCGGGTGCCGACGACCCGTTCGGCCAGTTCATCAACCCGGTGCGCAAGCACGTCGTGTCCTTGACGCGCTCCGGCGACCTCGGCTGGAACAGCACCGTCATCGAGGGCGACCCAGCGGACTACGTCCGCGCGCTGAAGGAGACCGACGGTGGTGACATCTCCGTCGTGGGCGGCATCGACACCACCCGGTCGCTGTTCCTCGCCGGCGCGATCGACGAGTTGACCTTGACGACGCACCCCGTGGCTGGGGTCGGGCGACGGCTGTTCGACGAGTCCGTCCCGGTCACCCGGCTCGACCTGGTCCGCAGCCAGGTCACGCCGGCCGGCAACGCCGTGCTGACCTACGCCCTGCACCAGGACTGACCGCAGGGGACGCCCGCCTGCGTCGAGGACCTGACCGACATCGGCCGGGGCCGCCACGTTTGTGGTGACCCCGGCCGCTTGTCAGTCCCGGTGCCTGTCAGCTCCGGCAGCGTGTCAGTCGGCCGGCTGGAAGCCAGCCCGTTGCGCCGCTTCGGCGTCCGCGAACCACACGTGGGGCTCCGCCTCCTCGTAGTGGTCGTGGTCCTCCGTCACGAACGTCTTGGTGTCCTCCCACGCCTTCACCGGGTGGCCAAAGGGCATCGCGCCGTCGTGGATCGTCGCGGCCGACCCCACGCTGTAGCCGCCGTCCCTGACCTCCTCGAGCTCGGAGACGCGTCGTCCACCGTTGCCCGACGAGTCGGCACTTGGCTGGTCCTGGGCGTCAGCAGCGTCGCTCTCGCTCTCGCTGTCGTTGTCCTTGGCGTTATCCTTGCCCTCGTCCTTGTCGTCCTCGGAGCTGAGGTTGCCCTCGGAGTCCCAGACCTGCGGTCCGCCGTCCTCGGCGGTCCAGTCCCCGGGTTGCCGGAACTCCTCGCCGGCGGCGATGTCGTGGTTGGCCGGGTCGTGCTCGGCCGCAAACTCCTCGGCGGCCCGCTGCCGATCCTCGTCGGAGTCGCCCTCGTCCTTCGAGTCGGCCTCGGCGTCGGACGCGGACTTTGAGTCGTCCGCGGCGGCCGACTCGGTCTCGGAGTCAGTGTCCGAGTCAGGGTCGGACTCGGAACGGTCCTGAGCTTCCGTGGGGCTGTCGTCCGCCTCGTCCCGACTCGTGCTTGCCTCGTCGACCTGGGATGTCTCGGGCGACTCGGCGGCTTCGGTCTCGGTCTCGTCGACGGGCGGCTTCGCCGTGTCAGTGGTCTCGGCGGCCACGTCAGATCGTGGGGTCGGCTCCGGGTTGGCCGGTTCAGGGGTCGTGCTCATGGCGTCCTCCTTGACGGTGCGGCGGATGGGTCCGCTGACGTCAGGCTATGTCGGATCAGCCCACTCCGCAGTCCGGCGCAGCGCCCTGACCTGCGGCTTTGCCGGCACCCGACCGGGTTCTGGCTTCGCGATCCACCGGGTCGCCACACGAAGCAGGACCCCCGACAAAGCGTCGGGGGTCCTGCTTCGTTGTGTGGGTGGTTCAAAGTTGCAGGTGGCGCTCCACACTTGTCGGGGCGGATCACAGGGTTATGCGGGGATGGTTCACAGGGTTTCCGGGGAGCTCAGACCGTCCAACGGGAGGGCCTACAGCGCGCTATGACGGACGGTCCGCGGAGCTCGGATGCCTGCGTGTCCGGACTGGGCGTTGGACGGTCGACGTGACACAGCTCGACGTGGGACGGCGCGATTTCAGGTTCAAATCCCGATCACATGGTTAGAGCGCGCAGGAGGGGCAGGACCCCTTCTGGGTCCTGCCCCTCCTGCGTTTCGACCGGTCAGGCTGCCGCGACACGCCCGTCGTGATTGCCCTCCTGGCCAACTCGTGGCTCGTTCGGTGCGACGCCTCCGTTGTTGCGAACGGCTTCGCGCCACCGCTCCTGAATCTTGATGTTCGCCCGTGCCACCGAGAACGCGATAGTCAGGCTGACCATCGGGTTGCGTCGCCCGTAGACACTCCGGTCCTGAAGGTTGCCGCCCTCGGTGGAAGTCAGGACGCTGTTGAACCCCTCGTCGCGCGAACGGTTACACGACATCCAGTCCTGGTGCTCCCACGAGCCTTCCATCACGGGCTGGTACTGGGTGAACTGCCGTGGGGTGAGCACGATGGTCGTGTTGGCGTTCTCGCAGACCAATGGCCACTGCTCAATCGGTGCGCTGCCACTGAGATCGGGGAGGCGTTGCGTCGCCGGGTCCTCGAATGACCCGTCGCCCTGGATCGCAGATCGGATCGCGCAGCGGACTTTTCCCTTGGCCGCGGGGCACTGAACTCGTAGTTTGATCACCCGCTCCGGTTCGGCCGTCGTGGTTTTGCTTGGACGGCCAGGGGCGCGATTGATGGTGACTTGCGGGAGTCCATTGAGCGGCATCTCGCAATGACGCAGGGCCTCTTGGTGCTCGTTGAATCGCGCCGCGTGCTGGGGTGTGTCGCCAGGGGTGGGCGCCTCGGGACCAGCCTGTCGGAGAAGGTGTGCTGCGGCAGGACAGAGGATCGTTCCGCGGTACATGAAGGGTCCGGGTTCGGTTTCTTCCGGGTCGATGACCCGTCCGAGGTCGTGGAGGAGCCGGATTCGCGCGTCGTTTGGGTAATGCATGAGCAGCGTGTAGCCGCGTTCTAGGACATCAGCGTTGAAGAGGGTCGTGCGCGAATAGGCTTGGTCGGTGACCAGATGGGTTCGGTCGTTGCGTCCCTTCGTCGGTCGAATCGGGCTGGACTTGAACTGGTCGAGGCAGCGCTTGGCCGCCTCAGCGCTTCCAGGTGAAGAGCCGTTGATGTCCAGTGCCACGCAGACAGTCGGCACTCGCCTGCCATAGGGCCGGGAAGTGGCGACCGCCCGGGTGAGTCCGACGGACCAGCCCGCCCCAACGCGGTTCTGCTTTTTGTAGAAGTTGGCCATGGGCGTTGCGGAGGCCTTCATGCCTTTGTCGTCGTAGTAGTTGGTGAAGGCCTTCGAGACATGGACGACGTGTTCGTCGATAGCCAAGTCGCCCTTCCAGTCATCGAGAAGCGAGCGGTCGATGGTGGCGGTGATGAGGTCATTGAGCACCTTGCGACGCAGTTCTGTCTGGGGTGCCATGGTGATCGCGGCTTTCTGCTGGGCCGCCTTGCTCGCGGTTCGGCCGGTGCGTGCGTTGGCTGCCCGTGGCGTGTCGTCCATGGGGTCGAGCATCCGCCGCACGAACTGCCAGAGCCTCTGGTGCTCGTTGCGCCAGGCCGCCGCGTCCGCAGTGAGGACAGCGAGGCGCTCTGTGGTTCGAATGTCGGGCATGCCGATGAACTTCAGTTGATCGTCGGTGTAGTCGGTCCAGATGAGTGCGCATACCTCAGCGAGTGATGCGGGACGGCCAGCGAAAACCGCGTGGAACATGGCGATGAGCACGCCCCGAGCGGTGTACTGGCCGTATCGCGGAGGAGCTCCCGCGGGGCCCTTGGTCTTGGCTGCAGATTCGAGGGTCTGGACGATTCCGGACTCGTCGATGATGCGGGCGGTGAGTTTCAGCACCGCCGCGGTGTCTGTCGGTCGTACGCGGTTTCCCAGGCTGTTGATCACGGTGGAGTCCTTATCGAGTGCGGGCGTAGTTGAGGTCGCGCACGATCGTGCGCGAGTCGGGCGTTGGGGCATGGGTCATGAGGTCGCTGATGGTGTGGCCTCCCGCGCCGGGCTGCACACCGGCGACCGCCCAGATCACGTTGGAGGGGACTCGCTGGGTGAGCAGATGGACGAGCCATGTGTTCCGAGCGCGGATCGGGTTGATGTCGGCCAGACCTGCATGGGGCTCTGCACGGAGTCGCAGTTTTGTCATCACGTTGGCTCGTGCGTTGAGGTGCGGGGCCAGCAAGTAGTCCTTGGAGCCACGGAACCGGTAGAGCCGATCACCAACAAGCCCGAAGATCGGTACGTCCCGGAACTCACCGTTCTTGTCGGGAATCCGGATGACCGTCACGCCGTCGACCAAGACGATCCACTGGCCGGTCGCTCGGATCGCCTCCTGCGAGCGCAGACCGGCCTCTCCGGTGAGGTCGAGCAGCATGGTCAACTGGCCCTTGAGGTCCGGGTCTAGGAGTTCCCGGACCTTCCGGCGCAGGTTGTTCCACTCCTCTTGGGTGTACGGGAGCGCCGGGGCCTGACGCGGGATGCGCTGGGGGCGCGGCTTGTCCGGGTGTCCTTCGCGGATGCGCAGGAGGGTGCTGCGGTGAGTCCGCTGGGATGAGATCTTCAGTTCCCGTTCGCGGTCCTTGAGGTAGTGCCCGATCATCGATTCCGTCAGGTGCTTGTCGGGGTCAAACGTCGCGGTGCGCGAGTAGACGTAGTCCGCGAAGCGATAGAGGACTGAGCACATGGTCCGGTCGGAGCGCACCGACTCGAACGGCACGAGCATGATCTGCCCTACGACCGCCTCTCGAATCTCTCGCGCCGTGGCGAGGGGAATCTTCGGCTGGAACATCTTGAGCGCTTCGGCGCGCAGGGGGTCCTTGCGAGCGGCGCCAGTTCGCAGGGCAATCGTGGACGGGTTGTCAGTTGGCTGGGAACGATCTCCGTCGATCAGCGAGTCCGTGCTAGGTGCGGGCTGAGGCGCTGAGGGGGCCGAGTCCTCGTCGGGCTCCTCGTAGTGTCCGATCTGACGGTCCATCAGCGCGCGGACCTGGGAGGGGCTGACGCTCAGTGTCCTGCGTGCGGGTCGTCCAGTCGTGCGGGTCAAGGTCTTCTCCTGTGCTGATGCGTGTGCGGATGCGTCTGGACAGGAGCTGGAGCCGCATGCTGTTATGTAGTCGATCAACTACATCCCAGTTAAGGGGAAGAGCTGTGGCTCCTCAAGGCTTCACTTCAAACTTCAGGCGTGGAATTCCGCCCGGTCCAGGTCTCGCGTTCACCTCCTTTCCTGACCTGTCCGAACCTGCCCCGTCCTGTCCGAACACTTCATCGGCGGACTTGGCGTGGACGGGCACACCCGCGACCTGGCTACCGACGCCACGCCGCCGGATAGCGCACGTCAGGTCGCCACGAGAATTCGTGAACGCATGAATCCGAGGCGGGTCACGACCGACGTGACAGGCGTCTTTCGCACGTTCTTCGACCCCGTCTCAAGACAGGCACGGTGGTGCGCCACGGTCGCTGCCGTCGAGACCGGCGACTGGCCAATGGGCCGGGTCGCGAAGGCCGCTCATCCGAGTGGACACCGGCGACGCTCAAGCACCGTGAGGCTGGGTGCTGCACGATGACCCGGACCCCATGGAGCGCGCTCCTCGATCCGGAGCGCCTGGACACCCTCAGGCTGCTCATCGCGCTGAACCCGGCTGACAGTGAAGCCCACGACACAGCAAGGACGGCACACCTCGTGTTGTCGCGGGTGCTCGCGGACATGACCGACATCGAGGAGGCCTCGATCACTGCGATCATCGCCGCAGCCCGCGCGAG
The DNA here is from genome assembly GCF_006438965.1 of Pedococcus bigeumensis. Lineage (GTDB taxonomy): Bacteria > Actinomycetota > Actinomycetes > Actinomycetales > Dermatophilaceae > Pedococcus > Pedococcus bigeumensis_A. The sequence goes on along the minus strand of NZ_RCZM01000003.1, from coordinate 434,131 downwards.
CACAGGGGTCGAAGACGACAGCAACGGGCTGACCCTGTCTGGGGCCCTGGAGGGGACGCTGCGGGCCACACTGGACCACCGCCTTGTGCTGGCCATGCTCGCTGGGGCCGTCCTGCGCTCTCATGACAATTTGGCCCGCATGGAGGGGGTCGGCACAGGGCCCGGCGGCTATCACAAAGCGCAGATCGACGGGCAGCGCCGCGATGCGGCGATGACACTGCGGGCGTTCCGCGCGTGGGAGCGCGTCGTCGACCAACCAGCCAACCTCGATCACGGTTATGGGGCGGCCAATTCGGCCTCGTCGGGTGTTGAGGTCGGCCAACCGCCTGACGAGGTTCGCCCGCGGTGATGCCGGAGAGACTCCGAGGCAAGGCTCATGGGCCTAGCAGTCACACGGCTTTGCTATGGGACTTGGACAACGTCACGGCGGGAGTGGATGCCGACCACGCGCTGGGAAAGCAAATCATCGAGCACTGCGGCGGCTCGAACCTGCTCTACGCCGCGGGACATCGAGGGACCTACCGTCAGCATCGCCTGATGCTCGCGGCCATCGGCATCACGGTGATCAGTGGTGGCCTGCGCTCGCAAGGGGCGGATCGACAACTGTTGCATTACGGCCACATCCTGGCTCGCAGGGGCGTCTCGATACTCGTCGTTGCCAGCAACGACGGAGCGTTCGCTCGTCTTCCGGTTGAGACGGGAGTCACCGTGCTGACATTGACCCCAGGGTTGGTCAGCAAGCGACTACGAACACGAGCCGACGCGGTGGTCGCGCTGCACCACCCTGGTCAGCCCTTCTGGGCTACCACCACCGACCCCCAAGGCGTGTAGCCACGGCTGGGCAGGTCTCCGTTGCGCTTCGCCTCCGACGCCCTGTAGCGAAAAGTACGGGGGTATACAGAAATCTGTATACCCCCGCGGTCGACGGGGCGACCCCATGCCATAGCAAGAGATAAGCAGAAATTGGAAAATCCCTATCTTTCGGCGAACCCAGCGCGCGGTCCCCGACGCGACGACGAACCGCCGCCTGCCGCCACATACCTCAATAGAGCCTTATCCACCCATCCTCGACACTCATCACGTCCTCGCCTCGAAGCCCGGCCATCATGCGGGCTGTGTCCTCGAACGCCTCGGGGTCACCCGCGGACAAGTCCTTGACCTCGCCCGGCTCGAAGCCCGCCGCAATCGCCAGCACGACGTGCTCGGGCTTCGTGACACCTCCCTGCCAGAGATGCCACACCGCCCCCAGTCGTGCGGTGAGGTCGTCGTCGAGGTCAGCAACTTCCACGTCTCGCTTGGGAGCGTCCGGATCTTCGCCAACGGCGATGTAGTCGATCCAGATCCTGGACCAATCGTTTGGGTCCCAAACAACATTGACCCGGCAGGCATGGAAGCGCGATCCGTCAGGAAAACTGACGCTGCCAGGAACCTTCTCGAAGCACTCATCGACGGCGTGGCTCTCCGAGAACGCCTGTGCCAGGAACTGAGTGTCGGCCTCGGAGAGGGAGACCTCCCAGGTTGCCAGACCCCTGAGTTCTGCGCCGCGACCCTTCAGACGGGTCGCGCGGTCGCGCGGTTCGAACCGCATGAGTAGATCGCGCAGCATGCCGCCCTGCCTTTTGGTTTCGAGTGTGGACCGAGAACTGTAGGCCGACTACCGCAGCGGTTCTCCTTGCGTTTGCAGAGCCGTTACAAGGGCGTCTCGCGTCTTAGTCACCTGATGGTCGACCAGCGCCAGGGCCTCCGGCGTGCCACTGCCACTGAGATTGATGAGGCGAACTGCAGTCACCCGGAAGGAGAGCCACGCCATCCATACCGGCTGCAGCCAATCCGACGGCCCTGCGAAGTCTCCGTATGCCGCGTCGGTGCCTAGGTCGGCGCGCGAAGACCTCGTTGCTAGTTCCGCTGCGTGGGTGTACTGCGACGCCAACACGTAGAACTCGGCGAGTCCCGAGCCCTCTTCCGCCAAAATGCTCTGGATCGATGCCATGCCGGGGACAGCGGTACCTCGGGGAAGCTTGGCACCTACGGCCGTTGCAAAGGCGCCGATCTGCTCCGACTGGGCCACGATCCGATGCGAGTCTCTTGTCTCGCTGCGCGTTCCGAGACGCGCACCTTCGTGTAGAAGGGCCAGCCATCGGGCCTCGCGTTGCCACTCGTCCTCTGGCTGCAGAAGCCACAGACAGCGGGCGGCCGCCTCGGTTGCTGCCCGTGCAGTCACCCATGCCGACGGAGCCAGGGCCATGTCTGTCCTAGCAAGCGTGATGGTGGCTTCTGCGTGCCGGAGTGCCAGGTTGCTCAGAGACCACCCATAGCGCAGCGCTTCCCACTCTGTGGTGAGCGCCCAGGTTCCCCGCTGGGCAAGGTACCTGCCCATGCCCACATCGATGCGACTCGCTAGTCGGCGAAGCTCACGAGTAGGTTCCTGAAGAGTTGCCACTCAGACATCCTTTCAAGCGAATGCCTGTGTCGTTGGTCAACCCGCACCTAGCCGCAGAAGTCCTAGCCAACTTGGGGGAGGATGTCGCCATGGCGGCCATCCAGACACCCGACGAAATCAGCACCCTCGTGGCGCGTCTCGAAGGCGAGAAGTGCGCCTCATTGGAGGTGCTCGGGATCAACTCACTGAAGTCGCTGTCGCCCATGCCGGGCGCCCTTACGGGCGAGACGATCGAGTGCACGAAGGTCGACGATCGACGCTTTACAGTGACCACGGACAGTCATCAGGTCGAGTTCGACCTTCAGCGCACCGGCAAGGTTCTCTGGCTGAGCAGCGCCCAGCCATACGCTGTGACGGGTGGCGCTTCGAGGCCGACGGTGCGCCTCATCCTCGCCAATGGGCAGGGCCTCGACCTAACCGAGCCGGGGCGCACCAAGCGCATAGCGGTGACCATTCGTGTGCGCGGGTGACGTGACGCTTCGGACTCGCGCACAAGGTGCGCACCAGCCAGACGGGCAGCTACTCTGACCCCAGACAGTTTCGCCACGACATACGGAGAGTCATGAGCCGACGACCGGAACGAGTTGACGATCTCCTGGTCTCCGCGAACTTCATTCGGGCGGTTCGTGAGTCTGGGTACCTGAGCATCTCAACGGCCCTGGCTGAACTAGTCGATAACTCCCTGCAGGCGTGCGCCACCGCGGTCGCCATCACGATCAGCCGCATCACATCGGACGCTCTTCCCCAGATCGTGGTGGAAGACAACGGCGTCGGCATGTCCAAGGTCGAACTCGAACTGTGCCTGCGATTCGGGGGCTCCACCCGCTTCGACGCGCGGAAGTCCTTCGGTCGCTTCGGCATGGGTCTCCCCGCAGCGAGCCTCAGCCAGGCTCGACGCGTGGAGGTGACCGCGTGGCAGAACCACAAGTCCGAGCAGTCCGTCACCCTCGACGTCGATGCGATCGTGGCCGGAAGTGATCCCGCGATCGGAGCTCACCGCGGGGCTTTCAGCACCAGCGACTCCGGTTGTCGAGTGCGCTGGATGGAATGTGACCGCATCGAGTATCGCCGACTGGCGTGGCTGGAGCGGTCTCTGCATCGCGACCTCGGACGTATGTACCGGCGCTTCCTCACAGCGGGCTTCAACATGACCATCAATGGGTCACCGGTGGAGGCGGTCGATCCCATGTTGCTCACGACCAAGCTTGAGGGTGCTGCCGCCAGCCTGGCATTCGATCAGCTTGAGTACGAGTTGGAGACGAGCGGGGGCGACTCCTCCGTCGTGACGGTGCGCTTCGCCATGCTCCCAGTGCAGCGCTGGCAGCACCTCGATAACGTGACGAAGCGGCGGGTAGGGATCGTCGGCGGCGGGGGTGTCTCGATCCTGCGCGCGGGTCGTGAAATCGCGAGCGGTTGGCACCTCATGGGTTCCAAGCGCAAGGAGAACTATGACGACTGGTGGCGCTGCGAGATCGAGTTTGACCCCATCCTTGACGAGCACTTTGGCATCACGATCAACAAGCAGGGCATCCGCCCTTCGAGGGCACTCCGCCATGCCATAGAGCCCGAACTAGAATCGATCGCCCGCCTCCTGAACGCGAAGGTGCGCCAGGCATTCGAGGATCTGAAGTTTCAGTCCGCTGCCGAGGCGTCGTGTCGCATCGCGACCGCGGTCGACCCGGACCTACCGATTATCCCCTCACGCGCGAGAGGGGGCGCCATCCAGTACCGAATTTCGTCCGATGTGCTCCCGATGGAGGTGATGTTTCGCTCGACGCTTGCGCAGCGGACGCTCTCGCTAACCCTCAACACCGACCATCCAGCCTTCTCAGCTCTGTATCAGCCGCTGCAGTCCATCGACAGCGAGGCGGCAGCGGAGCTCCGGACCTCTATTGAATTGCTCCTGCTGTCGTTCGCGCGAACTGCGGTCCAGATGGAACGGGCGGGCCACCGCCTGGATGATCTTCTCCACGCTTGGGGTAGCACCTACGGACGGATGCTGCAGAAGTCATGAGAGAAGACGACTCGAAGTACATCCCGCTGGCACTTCCACCGGGAGCAACAGCGAAAGAGCGACGCGGTTTCACCCGGCTGTGCACTCTGCTCGCGCGTGCGGGTTTCGACGCCGACGCGGGACTCGATCACGCCTTCTGGATTGCCGCCGCGGAACTCGGTGACATCTACAACCAACCACGGCTGGCCGCAGCCGCACACACGGTTATCGACTTGGTCGATCAAGGCTGGACAGCCCAGGTGGACAGGCATGGGCCCCTCCTTAGCCCTCCCGAAACGCAGGCCGAGCGCGCCACCGAGAAAGCGCGCATCCGGCGACAGGAACACCTTCGCCGTGACGCCCAGCTTCGGCAGCCAAGCGTGCGCAGGTTCGTGGAAGGCATGGAACGGCCCCATCAGTACAACGACAGACTGGTGTCAATCTTTAACCTGATGCGTGATGGGCGCGAACTTGCCGATTCGCTTGAGGCAAACCTTGACGATCGGAACACAATCCAGCCGTACATCCAGATCGTGGATGGTTCCGCGATCTGCGAACTAACCGGCTTCAGGTTGCATGACGTCTGGCGCTACTTCCGTCACACCTGGTCGAATGCCTACTCGACCGTGCCCGGGCGCTCCATGCCCATCCTGATCCGTGACGCTGCTACGCAGTATCACGCCGTGATCGGCCTGGCTGCGATCTCCAGTCCCGTCGTCCAAATTGCTGAACGTGACACCTGGATGGGCTGGGACACCAAGCAGTTCGTTGCGGCCCTGGAACGTGAACCGACGGATGAAGTGGCTCGTTGGCTGGGGCGACGCATCAAGACGCAGAAGCGCGAACTCTATGTCGAGGACCTGCTTCGCGACGGTGTGCTGCAACCGAACGACCTGAAGGCCCCGACGCAGGATGTCGTCGCTCGGCTCAAGGCCGACGCAGAGCGCCATCGGGCGAAACACCATCGTGGGGGGACGATCCGCGAAGTTCGCAACATCCAGACCGATGCCTGGGTCGAGCGAGCCGAATCGCATCTCTTTCGTTCAAAGCGATCATCAGTCCTCGCGGAGACTCTCGATATTCAAAGACTGTTGGGCAGTTACTTAGGCGATAGGCCCACCGCTGCCGGTCTCCGCAAGGCCCTGGCTGACCCGAGGGCGAAAGCGCAGATCGGGCGGATATCGCGGCGGGCCCGAGGTGAGCGCGTCGGCACTGTCATCGCGGATCTCACCGTGTGCGGCGCCGTTGCGCCATACAACTCCTTGGCAGCAGGCAAGCTGGTTGGGGCCTTGGCTGCATCACCGCAGATGTTGGGGGCCTACCGGGCCAAGTACTCGCGCCCGAGCGAGATAGCTTCGGCAATGGCCGGTCGTCCGATCACCCGGGAGGCTCGACTGGCCTTCGTGGGAACCACTTCGCTGTATGGGACTGGATCGAGTCAGTACAACCGATTGTTCTGGCCCGCCTCCGCCGTCGGTGGTTCCGAGCAGTCCCGAATTGGCTTCCACAAGCTTGGTCGCTCGCGCTCGTTCGGGACTTCACACTTCTCTGATGAGACCGTTGAAGCCTTGGTGCGGCTGTCAGAGCACACCGGTGGGCTTGTCCGGGTTAACAGTCTGTTCGGCGAGGGCGTTAGTCCACGCCTGCGCAAAGTACGGCTTGGCTTAGCCTCGCTCGGCTGGTCGGCCAACGACCTGCTCAAGCATGGGCGTGAACGCATCCTGTACGGCGTGCCGCTCGTCGAGAACTTGCGCGACTACTCGCTCGGTATCGACCCAGAGCCCCAGTATCTGCTCGACCCGGAACCGCACGACGCCGGAGAGGCAGTGGCCAGTTGGTGGTTCGATCGGTGGGCGCGCAACCGCGCAGCCCAAGATCAAGTCCGGGAGACGATGCGTGAGCACCGACTGGTCCGGCCGATCCAGCATGGGGCCCGCGTCCCCTTACCGACCGATAATGGAGACCTGCCGATGCCAAGCCGCGCTCGGCACGAGGCGTGACGGGCTAGCCCGCAAGCCGAAGTACCTCCGAGAAGCCGGTGAGCACAGCGATCAGAGAGTCCTCGTCGTCGGGATCAACGGTCCGTCGCGCACCAAGAACACGAACCTCAAGGCCGATCGGCAGCGCAAACGACGGAGTGGGTGTCCGCACCAAGACTTCATGACCCGATTTCGTTTCGCGTAGCACCCAACTCTTGACGCCGTGTTCCCGCACGACGGTTCCCTGGAGGTCGTACCAATCCCCGTCGGCCACTTCTGCCGTGTTTGGCGCGCTCGTCGTCCAGTACCTGTCACAAAGTCCTCGGACATTGCACACCCCGCAGTGCTCACCAACCACGGCAGTGGGCACATCAGACGTGGCGACCGCCTCTGCTGCTTCGATCCTGGCGATGATTTCGCGTTCGAGTCCCGAAAGCTCACTGGCATTTGGAACCGGCACTTCAACCTCATGAGTCGGGTAGGCAGCAACTAGGGCGGATACATCTAATCCGTCCGGGTTGGCAATGGTGTCGGTCACCCAAAGTAGTGCGTACAGCCTGAGCTGGTCGTGATGCGTCGGGTCCTCCGCGCCGGTCTTGAAGTCCGTGATCCAGGCGCCGTTCGCGTCAACGCTTAAGAGATCCACTCGACCTTTGAGGCGCAGATCAGTCGCCACGAGTTCTCGCTCGGGGTGATCACCCCGCCGCGCGGCATGACGAGTCGCGGATCCACCTGGCGTTGTGGCCGCCTTAACGGGAGCGTCTGCGCCGGGATGAAGTTCCATCCGAGTGAGGTAGGTCTGGATCTGCTCGCGTGCTTCGGGTAACCAGTCGTTAAGGGCGCGAGTAAGTTGTTCTCGCCGCTCGCTGCTGAGGCGCGGGTTCCCGTCAAGTCGAGCGAGTTGTGCCGCGAGCACCCGTTTAGCGACCTCTGTGTATCCTCCGAGTTCCCGCAGGACCGCAACCGCATCGGCCGATCGCGTGGACGAGCATCCCGCCCTGACCAGCGCTCTTACGATTGCTTCGAGCGCGCCGTGCACCACGTCCCCCTTGATAGCAGCCGGAACGGGCACGCGCGGATAACCGTTCTGCCCCCACAGCTCTGGGTAGTCGGCACGGGACAAGGCATAGCGGCGCGGGCAGGTTTCGATCTCCTTGAGAGACGAGTAACTCCACATCGCGGGACCTTCGGGCAGTAGCGCACGTCCGAAGAGGACTCCAGTATCGAAGCTCTTCGGCTCTATCAGGTCAGCCATCGCAGTACCTGCTGGCTGGCGACGGGTAGGTTCCGCATGACCACCAGATCGTCGATCGGGTACACCGGTACACCACCCAACTCCTTGGCGTCCCATAGGTCCCGGGAGGGCGGCCTGTCGCGCGTGAGCGGGCTATGAATGTAGAAGATGCGCTCACGACCCTTGTCGCGAACCAGAATGGGAGCCGTGACGGTGCCCAGGCCATCGATCTCGACTGCTTGGTTCTTCAAGAACTCCACGCCCTCGATACCGCGGCTCTGTAGATCAGCCAGGAGCCTGTCAATCGATTGATTCACACGCACGGCGTCGAGCGTCGGAATGGTGCCGTCAAGGACGTACCTAAGGAGCGCGGCACCGACCTTGCGGTCTAGGAGCCCGTGCTCAAACCGGTTGCGGAAGCTCCTCAGGCACCGGTAGCACGAGGCGTCACAATTGGCCGGGCAAGCCTCCAGCCGCTCCAGCGCCTTCTGGAATATCGAGATGCCGTAGCCATGCACCCGGCGAGTGAAGCCCGCGCCACCGGCCAAGGTGTCGTACAGGTAGATCTCCGCCTCCAGACCGTGGTTCCCGCCAGGGGTAAGCGCCGGACGGTACTCGGCTTGAAGTTCGCTGGCATCGATATCGAGTTCTCCGGTGGCCGCAATGGTGAGCGCTTCTGCGATGGTTCGAAGGGCCACCTGGGTCGAGAGCAGTTCAGGTCGCAGGGTGATCGGCTCCTCGACCGTCAAGCGCACGAGCAGGACGTCCGAGATGAAGTCCGTTCCCAACACCAGGCCCCGCGTTGCCGCCGAGCCCTGGCAATCCGGCTCCCGCTCGTCGGGATACGGCTTCGGGTGGGTCCCCGCGACGATTCCGGTTGCACCCTTGGTGGGCTCGATCAGGCCGCATCGTGTGCAGTAGCTGTAGCCCTCGCCGCGGGGGCCCGTGTTGGTGACCAGGAGCTTGTCCCTGCGATAAGTCTGCTCCACACGATCCGCAACGTGGTCCCAGGCTTCGTCTTCCTCCGGGCCTTCCGCAACCAGTTTGGCCCGCGTTGCATAGCTATTCGCCGGGGCATCGTCTGGGCTGGTACCAGGTTCGTCATTCGCGCGGTGGGCAAAGCCGGGCGGGCGCATCCAGTTCATCGCCTTACCAAACTTGCCCACCGCGCCGCACGCCGGACAATCACGCTCCTCGCCGCGTTCGGCTTGGTCATACGGAAAGTGCTTGGCGTAGTGGCAGACCTGGCACTCGAAGTAGAGCCATTTGTCGCGCCATGCCTGAAACCGCTCTTTGTGAACTGGGGCGTAGATCGCGCCGGAGGTCCACTCCTTGTTGTCGATCCACACCACCTTGCCCGGAGCGTACTGGCTTAGCGCGACCGGCAGGCCTTGGCTCGGTGCGTAGCGGAACTCAGTGCGAAACGGCTCCGACTTGTCCCGATCGAAGACGTGGAAGGCGACAACGTCCGTTGGAAAGGCGTATCGAGGCAGCACTCCCTTGTACAGAAGGCGGTCAAGAAGGTTCGTCTGGCTTCGATGCTCGCTGGGGAGTTCAGCACCATCCTCACCTGACTCGCCCTCGTCGACCTCCTCAGCTTCCGGCGTCACGTCGCCTCGCTCGGGCTCGGGCAGTTTGCCGTTCGGTTCTATGTCGAGTGCCTTATCGATCTCGTCGAGTGTGCGGAATACCAGCCCGCCAAGGAGCCCTCTTCGATCCTCAATCGTCAGTTCCGCGGGCAGCCACGAATCGACATCGCTTTGAAGGGTCGCCTCGTGCTCCTTCAACCACTCCTCGAAGTCGGTGCGATTCAGCGGTGAGGTCGTGCCGACAAAGCCGCGAACTGTTCCCAGCACCGCAAACAATTGTGGCTGATCCTCGGGTTCGATCTGAGGTAGCCGGTCTTCGTTGTAGCGCTGGAGCAGATATGCGATGAGGTGCCGTCGAGCAATCTCGTCGTTGTCCAGCGTCAAGATCGGGTCGTCGACCTGACCGCGAATCATGAGGTCGGGGTTGCGGAAGTAGTGGTCGTCGTGAGTGTCGGCGCTTCCAAACGCCACGACGGTCGCGATCGCATTGCCTCGGCGGCCCGCCCGACCAGCTCGCTGCTGGTAGTTGGCTCGCGACGGCGGCATGTTGCGTAGAGCGACACCTGACAAGCTGCCGATGTCGATGCCGACCTCCATCGTGGTCGTGCAAGACAGCACGTCGATCGCTGCCCGTTCATGCTCTCCCGGGCGAGGCAAGCCCACGTTGACGTCTTGGAACAGCAGTTCGTACTCTTCTGCGCGCGAGAAGACGGCGTCGGACTGGGCTGCGTTGAGTTGGGCGGTATGTTCGGCCGCGATGATGCTCATGATCTGCTTCTCGGGCGTCCGCAGCGCACGTTCTGCGCTGCCCCGGTAATAGCCTTTCCGTGCTTGGAAAACCTCGTCCGTCTCCGGGTCGAGGGTCCGGACGCGGTCAGCACCGCAGCTCACACATTTGGACGATCCAGGGAACGGACGCTGCGTGAAGCGACAGCGCTCGCAGTAGCCCCACATGCCGCCGAGGTCGAGACCGACGTTGCCCGCCAACATCCGGTACTTCGAACCCGTCTGCTCGCAGAACTTGGTGAGGAGGGTGGGAAGCCACGACTCCTTGAAGACCTTCTTGGCCGCCGGAGTGGCGAGCCAGCGCTCAATGATCTGGAACCTGCCCGAGTGTGGCTTGACGCCGCCCTTCTGCCGCCACCACTCCTCCGTCATCGAAGGAAACCAGATGCCGCGTGCCGGGGTCGACCACTGGGCAAGCCACAGGCGGAGCAGTGCGAGCCGTTCATCGTTGCTGGACGCGACCCCATCTATGGCGGGCAACTGGGCCAACAGTTCATCAGTCATGCTGGCCTTTTCGCGCAGGGACGCGAGTCCCAGAGACGTCAGTCCGTAGTACTTGTCGGTGAGTGTCAGGTACATCGCGCGAAGGAGTGCTTGAGGCGGCTGAGCTGTGAGCATCAGTAGTTCCATCGTGGCGGCGATGTTGCCGGTTAGTGCGCCCTTGTCGATGGCTCGGCCAACATCGCCCAAGACGTGAAGCGACTCTGCCTGACGCAACTCGGGTCTCAATCGCACCCTGAGCTGTTTCGCTCCCACCATCACAGCCAGATGCAGCCGCTCAAGGCTGAGTTGCTCGCCGATGCCCGGTTGGGCGGCTAGGTCGGTCCACCCCTTCAGGATCAGGGGCCGAATCACGTCGCGCATCGAATAGGCCTGCAAGTTCGGGGCGAGCCGGGCGGCGACCTGACGCGAGTCGGAGAATGCCAACACCTTGCGACCCCGCAAGGGGGCAAAGTCCGAGTACGGGGCGCTCGGCGGCTGTACCTCGATTTGGCGAGTGACCAGCGCTTGAAACGGCTGGTCGCCCTTTGTCTGGTGGTCCTGGACCGATGAACGTCCGAAACCAGCCAGTTGACCACACACGCCGCAAGGCTTGAATTCTCCGGTGGCCTCGGCCCGGTCATCGGCGTCGTCATCCTCGTCGTCGCCGGTGACCGTTTCGCCGCTGCGAAGCTTGGGGATGAACACGACTCGGCTTCGGGCTGGTGGTTTCGGCGGATTGAGGCGGCCGGTCACGAGGTCGATCTCAACAACCTCTACCTGTCCGGCGGACGGCTCTTCGAGTAGGAGGTCCAATGCGAACAGTTCCGGGATCGCACCAGCAGTGCTCTGGAATGCACCTCCGTGCTCGTGCCATAGGAAGGACGGGTCCTGAAGACTGTCGGTATAGGCCCGCGCGTAGGCCGACCCGCAGTGGCGACACGTGTAGAACTCGAATACACGAGCGCCGCAATCGCACGTTGCCTGAGGCTGGGCAAACAACTTGCCGATGGGTCCGAGGGCAGGTGGCAGGGTGTGTCGATCTACGGCATCGCATTCGGGGTCGAGGCAGGCCCAAAGTCCAGGGAGGCCACGAAAGAAGGCGTGCACGCGGCAGGGCAGCAGACCAGCCTCATCGGGCCTCCGCCTTGCCGCGCTACCGAGCGCCACGAGAGTTGTCACGGCCTTGTCCGCTACTGGGGCGTCGACGCCCGGGAAGATGACATTGCCAAGTTCGCTGAGCGGCTGCGCCTTCTGCATAGTCTCGTTGACGAGCAGGCTCATCGGCCCGTATGAACCGAGGGCCTCATCCAACAATGACCCGATGCCGCGGTCCAGATCCCCTACGCCACGCTCACTTAAGACCCTTGATGCGACCGCCGCGCGCTCGGCATCGGTCTCTGCCGCGTAGAAGTCGTCCAGGGCGAACTCAGCCAGCATGGCAGCGTCCGTAGCCGAACCAGTGGATGCCCCATCGCGGAGCGCCCACTTGCTCGTTACCGTCCGAAAGTCGTCGGGATCCTTTCCTGTCAGCTGGGCGGCAAATGATCGCGCGTACTCGGCGGTCGTAAAGCTGGCGCTTGTGGTGATGATCTGAAGTCGCTCGGACGAGATCCCAAGGCGGGCGCGAAGGCGACGGAGGAGGAGCGCCACTTCGGCACCTGCTGCGCCCCGGTAGAGGTGTGCCTCGTCGACTACGAGTAGAAACTTCTCCTCGGGGTTGTCGGCAAGCCACTGGCGCGTGTGGTCAAAAACCGGGCGCTCCAGCGGCCGCATCAGCATGTACTCCAACATTGAGTAGTTCGTGATGAGGACGTCCGGGGGTGCAGCCAAGACCTCATGACGAGTCAGGAGTTCCGGATCATCCGGCTGCATGACAGCACGGACGAAGTTGCCGTCCTTGTCCTGCCAGCGAGATCCCTTTTGGCCGAACCATGCCTTGAGATCCGGCTTGGCAGGCCACTTGCCGCGCTTCTCCAGCTTGTCCTTGAGCGCCTTAGCCTCTTGGTGCCAGGGGGACGTTGGGTCGGCTGCCTGGTTGATAAGGAGGATGTAGAAGTCCTCGATGGAGCCCAAGCGCTGCTGGTCCTTCTTAACTGTCCGCACTCCCGGATACAGCGTGCGGCTCGTGTAGCGAGCGAACCTCGGCGGTCGACCTGCCCACGCCTGGAACTGCGTCGTGACGCGAGCATCGCCGAGGAGCAGACGGAGTCGGCCGAGTTGGTCATTCACCAACGCGTTCATGGGGTAGAGGATCAGAGCCCGGACTGCGGGCGCTTGGAACGATGCGGGTCGCTGTGCTGCCTCCGTTGCCAACTTAGCCAGCATGGGCAGGAGGAAGGACTCGGTCTTTCCAGAGCCAGTTCCGGTGGTGATCGCCAAACTCTTACCGTCTCGGGAGGTCCACTCCAACGCCTCGGCCTGGTGTGTGTACGGCGGGTCATAGAGGAGACGGTCGAGGTCACCAACCTTCTGGGTAAGCATGCCGAACAACTGGTGGACGGCGGCGTTGAGCTCGAGATCGCCGAACCGACGATTGGTTTGGTAGCGGGGTGTGCTCTCGATGTATGGCGCCTTAAAGAGCACGCCCTCCGTCTTGAGCAATTGCCGCCGCTGCTCAATCACGGTGGGGTTGCCGACGTGGTAAGTCGCCTCGATGTAGTCCCGCAGGGCCGCTTGTATCTCGTCGATCGTCTCGGCGATCGTCGGGGCTTCAGACGCCACGTGCTGCCTCCTCTTGGTCCATCCAAAGCATGTCAGTCAAGAACGCGCTCACGTCTTGAGTTGCCGCGAGCGGGACGCGGAACGAAAACAGCGCGCCCTGGGTCTTTCCGAGCGCGAGTCCTGCGATCTGCAGATATCTGGCCGCAAAACCTGGCAACGGCCCGAAAAAGTCGAAAGTCGTGTCGTCTTCGGGCGTCGACCCACGACGAACACGGAATCGCTGCGGCGCGCCGCGCAGCGCATCCACCGCGGCTTGATAGCGCCACGCCTCATCACGGCCCGGCAGGACGGGGTCATCCGCTGGAAATTCCATAAGCCGCCCGGGCACACCGGACTCGAACCGGATTAGACACCATAGGTCAGCCCCATAGGCCTGCGGTCGGCGCGCAACCATGTCGCCGTTGTCGCGTGATGTCGGTGCCCGCCAACGTCCTCGGTAGTAGCGGACTGATGATTCCGCGTCGAGAATCACAAGGCCATCGAGCCGCCCCGCATCTCCCGACACGTCCAAACGTGCTCGATAACGCTCGATGAGACCGGGTGGTGCTTCGAGAGCCGGAGTCGACACCCAGCGGTCCTTCCTGACGGGCCGGAGTTCCAATTGCCGCAACTGCTCCGCCCCGGTATCCGGGTCCAGCTCTAGCACCCGGGTGTGGCCCTCGTACTCGATCGCTTTCCGAAGTTCGCCCTCAAGTATCGAGATACCGAATGGCCGAATCCCCATGAGCAAGAAGCTCCCCGGCCGCCGCTCGATGTACGAGGGTGGAGCAAGGTAAAGCAAACGAATGGACCGGCCACTCTCCTGACGGAGCTCCAGAAGGTCACCCGATGCGACCAGCAGTTCCAGTACATCAGCGACGTCGGTGCGTTCGACCTCCGTTGCAGCAAGGGGACGGAGGGCGCCCAAGACGGCGTCAACCAGGCGGCTAGGGCTCGTAGGGCACATGAACGACGCGGCCCTTCGGAGCGATGCAGCGATGCCCTCGATTGATATCAGCTCGATCGAGCCGGAGTCGAGTCCTAACGTCTCCACCGCCAGAACGGATGCGTCGTCTGCCGTTAGCCTGGTGACCCCCATCAGAAGCTCCTATCCACGCCATCGGCATCATTGAGTGCCCGCGTCCCTATGACGGCGAACCTCGCAGCCCGGTACAGCATGGGCGACAGCAGCACACGGTTGATAAGGAAGTCCGCTTCACTGGCCTCCCACTCACCGATGTATCCCGGCCGACCGGCGAGCATCAGCAGGAACCGAGCTGCACCTGGCTTACGAATGACGCCACAGGCCGCGAGGTGGGGCGCAATGACCTTGTCGAATCCCAGCAGTAGGGCGTCCGGCGTGAGCCACCTATAGAGGCTGAAGGCGATGGTTGAAGCCAGTTCCTTCTGGGACGCCGATGCACCAACCGCGGCCTGCATGGCTTCGAGGTGATCGGCGGGGTCAGAAGCCGTGGCCAGTTGCCGTTCTAGTTGGGCCCAGTGGCCGCCCCCGATGAGTGTCCCAATTGCCCGTGCAATCGCGTCGCCGACCAACTGCTGCTCGTAGGTCGCGAACGCGTCGGCCGGGAGGTCCGCCGCCAGCCACTCAGCGTGACCTGCTGCCAGACGGCGGATCTCGTTGGAGGTGCGGGTCCTTGCCGAAACCGAGGGTATGGCGCGGGGCAGCCGGAAGACCGTGTTCGGATCGGTCGGCAGAATGACGGCTGCTGCCGATTCGCCGGAGCGTGCGATTGCGAGGCCACCACGGGGGGGAACGGGGATCGGGGCATCGGCGCATTTCGGCACAGGCACCAGAGGAGTCTCGACGTCGAAGAACTGGATCGTGGTGTTCCCTCCATCCGTGCGGTCTATAAGGTGCGCGATGACCGCGCCATCGTGCGTTCGAGCGAAGCGCCAGCGCAGCGGCTGGAACCCACGCTCACACGTCAGCGACGCGAATCCGATGCCTTCTCTAGACACGGTCACGACACACGACTCCGCTTCGTCGTATGCATCGCTGAAGCGCTGGTCCTTGCGGAGCGCCCTAGCGGTCGCCCTCCACTGGTCCTCGTCGACCGGCAGCTTGATCGAGCGCTTTACGTCTAC
Organism: Pedococcus bigeumensis; assembly: GCF_006438965.1. Classification (GTDB taxonomy): domain Bacteria; phylum Actinomycetota; class Actinomycetes; order Actinomycetales; family Dermatophilaceae; genus Pedococcus; species Pedococcus bigeumensis_A. Next base: position 418,821 of record NZ_RCZM01000003.1, on the reverse strand, counting down.
AAGGGGCACGTCGTTTGCGTCGCGCAGAGTCACGACAAGCTCAGCCTCAGAACCCGTCGGCCCGTCGATGGTGAGGCCTACCCGCTCGTCCCACAACTCGCTGAGGGTCGGGCGGGCGGGCGCCGCCAGCATCCTGATGCCCTCTCCGACCCATGCGCCCTCAGGGCGGATTCGCGGGTCGCGGATAGTGATGATGAGTGAACCCGTGGCCACCTGTCGCTCACTATCTCCAAGCAGAGAGACCGTCGCGGAGTGGCTGCCAACGGGTAGACCCTCAAGCGAAAGCAGGAGCTCGACGTGCTCCGGTGACCAGTCGAGAAGGTACACGGCACCATCAATCGTTAGGCGGCAGTGCTTGGGCAGTAGGTCTGACCGAATACCGAGAATGCCTGGCTCTCCGGCCAGCCATTCGACATCGCCTTCCCCATCCCAGGCGCTCGCGACGACGCCGACCGGACGGATCGAGACGTGCGAGACCACCCCGATGCCGCTGGCCGTGAGCACGGCCTCATCCGACTCATTGATCTGCTCGGGAACGACGAGTTCGTAGGCGCGGGCACCCTCGGCCGCGAGGGCAACTTCCCTGCCCCACGACACCTGCGGGGCTTCGACCGAGCCCGCTCCGACCAGGACATAGCGGTGGCCTGGTCGGACGAACTTTCCCTTGACCTCTAGGGCCAGGCCGGACCCTTGGCGCCGAAAGAGCCACCAAGGCCCCTGGCTGATAGCGCACTGGTCGGCCAAGACTCGGTTAACGCCCTCCTCAGCCCGGTCGAGTTGTAAGAACGGAGCATCAGGGCGCGGCCAATTTGCGAAGCGCACCTCCTGCCCTGGATAGAGAAGCCCACTTGGCGGCACATGTCGCGCGCCCCCGTTTACAAGCCCACGCGAGGTTCGGAGTTGGCTAAAGACATCAGGAAGCCCCACTCCGAGCGGTGTCAGGTCCGGCAACTCGGCGTAACCGTTCCATTCGGTTTCGAACTTCAGGATGAGCCGAGGATCGGAGGCCCGTGATAGTGCCCTGTCCTTGCTACTGGGCTGGCCTATTGAATTGACCGAGCGGAAGCCACGGGCACGGGTGGCGGATTGCTGCGCGGACTTCAGCCAGTGGCGCGCTTGGTGTTCCTTGAACAGATCAGCGAGAATCCGATCCAATGTCGACGGCAGTAGGTAGGGGGTCGGCTCGTCCTTCCCGGACAGCAGTGCAGTGGCCACCTGTCCCACGAGGGTCGTGTTCTCGCAGAAGATGCGGAACCTCTCCGTGTAAGTCGATGCTCGACGCGCCAGGCGAAGCCCTAGCGCCGCCGGATCGTCAAGCAGGTCCGACGTGAGCGCGCCACTGAACTCGAACAGCAGTTGGGCAAGCTGACGCTGAAGGTACCTCGGCAGGACGCCGTGTGTGATGGGCCAAGCGATGATCGTGAAGGTCGAGGCGAAGGCGCCCGTCGGAACAGCACCGCCATACTCGGTGGCGAACCTCTGAAACCACATCTTGATCCAAGATCGGTGGTCGTCCCGCCATCCCGGCGTGGACCGCTCGAAGCTCCGCCAGTACTCGTCACCGACGTAGTCGTAGCCCGACTCCGCCGCATACACGACAAATGGCAGCCAACATTGTCGGTGACGCGCTCCCAGACCGGTCTGCACCGCTGCGCGGACACTTGTCTTGAGGAGGTCAACGTCCTCAGGCGACAGGTCGTGTTCAAGCGCGAATACAGGCGAACTTGGCTCCAAGCTGGCCCGCTTAGCATGCAGCATGTGGAAGTGGGAGGCGAGGGCATCATGGAGGTACTGCAGCAACTCGATTGTGCTGCTTTGAGCCACATCTGCCATCGCCGTTGCCTCCCCTGCTACTCGACCCGGCTGCCAGGCAACAGTGTGCTGGAGGGGTCTGACGCTTGTGGGCGTTTTACGACCGTTGCGGCTATCCGGTACAAAGCGACCCTCGTGGGCTGACCGGGTTAGAGATGTCGCAGAATCACTCGATCTGACATCACCCCGACGGTCGCTGTCGTCCTGAGGCCACGAGCCACTTAGCGCAACCAACCCCGGGTGCCGCGACAACCAAGACGGGCAGGGGCCTGGGTTTGAAGGGCCCCTAACGCGGACCCTTCACCGCCCCTTTGCTCTCGCACTATGGGACCCAGCCGCACCCCCCTTAAGCCGGAAGACGCCCGGGGGTGGCCACGCGGATGAGCGAACTGGTTGGCCAGACGCCGCACCTCGAGCCCGAGCCGACGCCCACCCGCTGGTGCCTCAGACCCATGCAGGGTCTCAATTGGGTACCTTGGCCGCACATCGCGCAGTGGTGGCCCAGGGCAACCTTCGGCGAAAGTGCCGCTAAGAAAGTCGCTCAAGGACCAGGGGCAGCGAGCGCTCCACATATGAAGTGATTCGCATTTCCGTCGGACGCTGCTCGAGTTGCCTGGGCGTGAAATAAACCACTTGGGCCACTTCGTTAGGTTCCACTTCGATCGGCCCGTCATAGTGGCCGAGAAAAACGCCCACCATCTCACGATCGGCCTCGGAGTAAAACTTTCCAACGAACTCAAGGTCCGCCGAAACCCCGATTTCCTCCCGCATTTCGCGGATGGCAGCTTCCTCGTAGGATTCGCCTGCGTCTAAGTGGCCAGCAGCGGCGCCAGACCAGTACAGAGGATACGACCTCTTATTAGCTGACCGTTGATGCAGAAGCAATTCCCCCTTCGCGTTGGCAAGCATGATGAAGGCGACCCGACAAATATGTCCGCCAGCGCCAAACTCCGACTTGTCCGCTCTGCCCAGCACCTCGTCGTCTTCATTTACGATGTCACGCATGAGCCTTCCCTTTCACCATTCAATCGCACTGTCATTACGACCTCCAGCAATTGGCTTTACCGGTTCATTGTGTGCGAACATCTTGATGAAGCTGTGCACATGTGGTGACATGTCGTCATGGCTCTGCTCCAAGCGTCCGCGTTCTAGATACATCAGCGACTTGCGCCATGTCCGATACGAGTCACGCACATCACCCTCCTCAGCATCTGGGAAGGTAGGAATAATCTGGTGACATTCGGGTACCGGAGTGTGTGAACTCCACAACGACACGAGATTGGCGCCCCCGGGCGCGGTCATGCTTTGAAGAGTGCGGCAGGCCGCTCGCTTGTCTTCAACGTAGTGCAGAACGCCGTTGCAGATAACCAGATCGAATTGGCCCCGGACCTGAAGAGTATTGAGGTCCCCCTTGGTGACAGTAACCTCCGCACCTGCCTCACGGGCCAATTTATCGATCTTTTCAACTGCTTGTTGGGACAATTCGACGGCAACCACCTCCCAGCCAAGAAGGGCCATCCGGATCGCATCTGCTCCCTCCCCGGCGCCCACGTCAAGGACGCGCCCAGGCTCGCGGTCGGTCGCCCACCTGAGCGCATGTTGCGTGAGGAGAGATGTTGGATGGTCGTCTGGGGAGATGGAATATCGACCTTCGTTCCGCCACCAATACCGAGGGTGTTGTCGATACGCGCGATCAAAGAAGTCTTCTATTTCAGTCATGCCTACACCTCCATCGGTAAAGAGCACACGAAGTCTTCGTCGGAATAGAGCCCGGCTAACGAGGTGGCGGCCATCTTGCGATCGTATTGATCCTCGATGGACTGCATGGCAGCAACAGCACCTTGAACCCCGAGGCGGGCGTATGTCGGGAGGAGGTGGCTATGAAATATCCTGTACTGCAGACCAGCCAGACCATCAACGCCGAAGACTCGTCCCCCTGCATGTTTGTATATGAGGTTAGCCTCGGCCAATTCCTCAAGACGAGTCACAATACCGTCTGATGGAACGCCCGAATCGAGGGCCTCGAGCACAGTGAATGCAAGCTCTGGGAGCCCGTGTACCCGAAAGTTCAAGGCAAGCACTTCGCCTATTCGTCTTCGCTCGGCGGGGCGCAGGGCGGCTCGGAGGGCGGCGAGCGCATTGAGGGCTACCTGTCGACGCCGGGCCGATTCGAGCTCAGGCAACTTCCATGCGAACATCTGACACGAAGGCGGGAACACCTGATCTCGCGAAATTTCCTGACTCATCAGGTAAAAGAACAGGTTCTCTTTATCCGCGTAATAGAACGGTATCGTGTCGATATACTCCTCGATTGTGGGGGTTTCGACTATGCCAAAATCAGATCTAAGTTCTCGCTTGATTGCGGATCGGACGGCCCCACGAAGAAGCAGCGACGGTGACTCCTCTTGGAGAGGGGTCGCCGATTCGATTCCCTCGAAGAGAGCCTGGTCGACAACATTGATGTAGCCACTTACATGGGAGGCCTTACCCATCTCCCGGGTAGAATTCTGAGGCGTGTTGACTTGGAGGAGCGGTTCGGCCCCTTGCGCCCCTCGTCGCCAAGTTACCGCCACCATGGCGGGGATCCAGTCGGACGCATTGCTTCCCTCGCGCAGCAGCGCACGCCTGAATCGCGCACCCCGGCATACGAAGTCTCCGTTGACAGTAGGGCTTCCCACCACGATGACTTCGTGCTCCTCCCGACTGGCTTGAACGATTTGTTGGAACGTCGACTGAAAGATCTGGCCCTGGTCCCCACGAATTTCGAGGATCCGCGCGCTGGCATCGCCGCTCGGGCCCGACGGAATCATCAGCTGAACGAGCTTCCCTTCGTCAGGAATTTCGAAGATTGAGCCGACAAAGGGAAGGAGATGGGGGGAGCTATAAAGGGCCCATTGCCCAATCGTCCCATGCCGAATTAGGAAGGACATGAGACGACGCTTGATATGGCTGGCTTGACGGACTCGCTGTTCCACCACCTCGTCGGCGTTGGGTGATTCCCAGCCGTGTTGATCCTGAACATGTTCTAGGAGATGTTCGGCGAGAAAGACTACCTGAAGATGTTCCCAGAAAGCCCGCTGATTCTGCTCGGCCTGTCGCTTGGCTGCGAGCGCCCCTTCGACAACATCGGCCAGCCACGCATTCGCTATGCCTACGACGACGACGCCGGTTGATCTGGACAAAATGTCGACCTGACGATCCCTATCAAGCCCGATTTGGACCGATGTCGACTCATCCTCGGGGCGCCGAGAACGGAGGACACGACCAGAATCTTCTGCGTCGCTCATTAATCCTCCGTTGTCCAAATCTAGGGGATCAGGGGCCAGTGCTCGGATCAGTGCCGTCTAACCGCCCAGCCAGTCTAAGTAGGCGCGAGGTCTCCAAGGCATATTGAAATGAGCGAGCGTCGACCCACGTCTTTTCCTCCATGTGCGACCCCCAATCCGTCTCACCCAAGCGGGATGCGGTGATTATGTAGGGATCTAGACGATGCTCGTACCATCCGCCTATACCCCACTCGTAGATGGCCCACTGAGGAGAACAGTATTCAAGAGCATCGTCCAGAGACTCGATCAATGCGAAGCGGCGTCTCTCGGTGCGCAGTCGAAAGAGGGCGGTGACAAGTTCCTTCAGCCAGAAAGTCGCGTCGAAGCTGGGACTCATCAGCGAATTCGTGCGCAGCAATGCGGCCAGCACTTCCATGAAGTGGAAATAGTCTTCGCTCCGACGCCATTCCTCCTGCGCTATCAGGGACCCGTCTCTGCGCTCGATCAGAATCTCCACCGAAACGTCACGTGGTACTAGGCGTGCGTAAATGGGCGCCCTTTGGTCAACCAGGTGAACTCGGATTCCTTGCCGCGAGATAACTCGTTCCTTTGTCATGTTGACGAGGACACGGTGCAGCCCGACGCTCGACGGTGCTGACAGAAGCTCGGCTATTGCGGAATCTTCAGTCGCTTGCGCCTGCTCTTGCTGAGCTTGGAAGCGTGCGGCGAGCGAACCAGGTGTGGTGCTATCTGTTGGTGCGAATTGCGTGTCGAGGATCTCGGCAATGATTTCGATCTCTTGGGGAGCTGGGACTTCAAGACCCTCATGGCCGTGGCCCCGAGCGGTGATTCTTCGATTGCCCTCGTCGTCAACGTGGAGGGCTGCCAAAATTTCACGCTGAACCGCGCAGTACCTCAAATCCGATCTGTCTGAGGGCTTGAGGATCGAGAAGTGGTCTCCAGGGAGCACCCCAACGTCCGGGAAGGCACCTCTTGCGGAGGCGATCGTCACGACGGCATCCTGTTGCCCGGCAAAGGCCTTGAGGGGGATCTTGCGGGCGGACCCAGTATTCTCCCGAGCGAAAATCACGCGCTCCACCACGGTCTGATGTGCCTCGGCCACAGCTTCAGTCAGGGGAGCGAGTCCGGCGAGTTGGGCATGCCGTCTTCCAAAGAGTACTCGCCGCAGGCCAACCAATAGGTCAGAGCCCCCGTTTGGGCAGGCGAGAAGGACGATTCCGCGGACGTCTTCTAGTTCGTGACTATGTCCCCGACTGAGAGTCCGGTGTAGAAAGCGCTGGATCACTAATCCGCCCTGACTGTGGCCGATCAGAACAAGAGGTCCAGCGCCATCACGTTTAAGGTTCTCTAGGTACGTCGCTAAGCTATCAGCCAAGACGTCGATATTGGGAATGGCCCGCAATCTATTGAATTGGAGGTAGGGAGATGGGTACTCAAAGGTCCGGATGTCAATATCGGCTACGAGGGGATCTTCCTCGAACAGCCCGACTAAGTGGTCCCAAGTGGAGGCTGAAGAGAATAGGCCATGTACCAAGACCATGGTCGCCACAGGCACTGTCCCCTCCCTCTTTCACGGTGCAGAGTAGCCGAGTCATTATCTCGACGCATCAATTCGCGACAACAACTTACCCGCAGCCCCCGCGTCTCAAGGTTTTGAGCGTCCGTCTCCGAACAGCCCGCTGAGCAGACGGGGCTTTGGGCGTTACGATGAGGGGTCGCCACCTTCGCGGCTCGTGGGCCGGGCGTCCGCTGTGGCCGCATGCGGTTGCCAGCGTCCGCACAGGTGGGGTGTCTGACGCCGCGCTCGGCCCGTTAGCCGATCACGGATTCACTCCAACGCCAGCGCGGCTCGGGTCACCTACCTCAGCGCATCGGAATCCGTCGTGGGGTTAATCGCGGACGCGACTTGGGGCAGGTCTGATGGTCATGCCTTACTCATCGGCGGACCCGGGCGCCTTCCATACCGCCCCTCCGTCGAACCGGTTCAGGGCCCCGGGCCTCCTCCCGCCCTAGTTTGTCGGCAACAGGGCCGCGCCGAGTACCCGAAGGCGGTGTGACCTCGAATCGATGAATCGGTCGGACCGGGTCCACCACATTACTGGGAATCGGCCCTCGGGTTCGCAGCAAGCCGGTGATTGTTAGCCGAGGCGCACGGCAGACGTTCGACTTCGACGACGCGTCCGGCTGAGGTGCCCCCGACTGCCGTCGTGCTTCCGGGGGCAGCGCTCCTGCTGGCGAACTCACCTGGGCTCGCCAGCAGGACCTGTCCCTAGTCGAGGTGCACGGCCTGCTGATACGGGAAGCGCTGGTCGATGTGGTCGCGCTGGCTGACGGTCAGCACGTCACCGTCAGGGGAGGAGAAGGCCTCAACGATCACCATCGCCACGTCGCAGAGCAGTTCGATGGCCTCCGAGTGAGCAGGTGAGCCGTCGTCGTTCCACACGACGACCGTGGGGGCGTCCGGGCGGGTGTTGGCGTAGCCGCTCATTTCGAGTGCCCGCCACTCGTTGAGGGCGCGGCGGGTGATCGTGATCCCGTTCGGGAACGTGACCAGATCCTGTGCCGTGGCCGCGTACGGCCGTGCCTTTTCCAGGCCATCCAGGACGACGAGGGAGGGGCCGTAGTCGTCCTGCCAGCCTCCGGCCAGTTCCCGGACGCGGTCCATGGTCGGAACTCCGCACCCGTAGGTCCTTGGGCGACCGCGGTCGTCGCGCACGTGCACCAGGTGATCCTCGTCGAGGAGGATGCCGAGCCTGCCGCCTTCGCCGCGGAGCGCGGCCACCTTGTTGATCGGTTGCTGGGGGTTGTCGCTGTCGACCGGCACGTAAGCAACGTGCCTGTTGTGGACGAGGGTCGTCTTTACAAGGTCGGCGACGGTCTTGTGCCACTCGCGGCCGGGGTCGTTGTTCGTGCGGATCCGGATGACCGTCAGGGCTCCGGCGGGGAGTCCGTTGGGCAGGACGCTCTCGGCGGCCGTCCAGGACCAGGACGGCGCGTTCGTGTTGGAGTGGATGGGGCAGGTCGGGTTTGTCATCATGTCCAATACATCGGCGGGGCCCCGCCCCGTCCGGACCAAGTTCGACCGGATGCTCGGAACGGGCTCCGCGGCGCCCGACTTATCGGAAGTTATGGGACGCGATTGCGTTCCTGCCATGAGTGCCCGCCGGACGGCCATCGACCACGGTCAGTAGGTCATGGCGCGCCTGCTCCAGCTCTGGGTTCGTCAGCATCGGTGTCACACCCTCGCGTGCAGGGAAGCACCGATAGGACGCGACGCCGGGACGTGAGGACGACGGAGGGTGCGACCAATCGATGCTTTCCATTCCGCCTTCCCGGGTCGGTTGCCCCTTAGGACCCAGGGATCAGCCGCTGGAATGGGAGGTCGTCATCCAGGCTGGTGCGGCTGGAGACCGTCAGGAGAGGGCCGTGTTCGTCAAAGCCGACCACCTCGATCACGACATGAGCGACCTTGATCAGCGCGTCCAGGGCGTGGGTGGCCTCGTCGTCCTCGTCCTCGTACTCCCACCAGAAGCCCACCGTGGCTGCTCGACTGTAGGTGCTCGCCAAACCCGCCACCTCGGCCGCGACTGTTGCGCTAAGCACCTTCGGCTCCAGGCAGTCCTCGGTCTCAAAGACTCGCGTGAGCCGGACACTCCGGGCGAGCGAGTCGAGGACCGTACACACGTTGACGGCCGTCGGACCGGAACCCGGACCGAACACGTGACAGTTCCCCATGATGAGACCACCACCCATCCCTCCGTCCACAACGGACTTGAACAGGTCGGCCAGCGTCAGCAGGCCTGACTCGGTCCACTTGGTGCGCACACGGACAAGGGTCATAACGCCGAGCGGCAGCCCATGCGGAAGCACGGATGCGGTGGCGGGCCAGATCCAGGGGGAGTCGGTCTCGGATGGGTCGTGGGACAGGTTGAGGGTCATGTCCTACCCATCGGCACACCTGCCGCCCGCTGATACCTACCGTTCGTCAGACGCGGTCTAGGCAGGAAAGAGGTCTGCTGTGGTGATGGTTATTGCAGCCGCCGGAAGAGGGAGCGCAGCGCCGCCGGGACCTGGCTAAGGGATACGACCGACTCCGCGCAGGCGCGCTGGCCGCTCTGAAGGTAGAACGCCCTGATCGAATGCTGCGTCCTAGCCCCGGTGGGAACCACGCAGACTGCAAGGTCTCGCTTGGAACCACCCGTGCCGGTGAAGCATTGGTGATGGCCGGGGTGTGGGACGAGCCTGGTCCAATTGCGCAGGGGCCGGGCCCGTCGACCCAACGCCGCATCAAGCGCTGAAGGCGTCGGGTACCGCATGGCAGGGTCTCGGTCCATGGCGGTTCGGACGACGTCGCGGACCCCCCGGGGTACGTGGGGCGCGACCTCCAGTAGGTCCCGAGGTTCGACGGTTGCGACCTCGTGAAAGATTTGCGGCCAATCGGCGCCGGTCGGCTCGATGGGCGGCCTCCCGGTGAGCATCCAGTGCAGTGTGGCTCCCAGGCTGTAGACATCGGACCGTGCAGATGTCGGTCGCAGGCTTGGCCAGTTCTCCTCCGGGGTCGAAGCGGCAGCCTGCGCCACCTCAGGCGCCATTGTGGCAGGGGTTCCCCCGAACCGGCCGTGGCCGCTGGTGTCACGGAGGCTGGCCAGCCCCAAATCTCCAAGGATTGCGTTGCCGTGGGCGTCCAAGAAGAGGTTGTCCGGCTTGATGTCCAAGTGCAGCAGCTGTCGATCGTGGACCCGTGCTGTGCCGCGGCTCGCCTGCTGCGTCCACTGAGCAGCCTGATCCACCGGCATGCCTACGCCCGGCTTGATCTTGTCCTTGACAGTCCCGTGAGTAGCAATCTCGGTGACGATGAACGGGATACCCGATTCGTGGTGGGCGTTACGGACGGGCAGAACGAACTCGCCCTCCAGCCCCGTCAGAACTGCTGCCTCCTCCCAAGGAGCGGAAGGATCGAAGTTGAGCAAGAACTTCAGGGCGCTGCGCTGCCCCATGCGGTGGTCCTGCACCTCGTAGACGACGCCATTGGCGCCCTGACCCAGTTTGCGAACCACCTCGTACCGCTGGTCGATGATGAAGCCAGCGTTGAGGGCGGTCAGCGAAGGAGGTGAAGACATGGGGCAAAGGTTGGCATGATGGGGCAATGCGAGCATTGGGACTCACCGTAGACATGCCGCAGAAGGGTCGACCCGCCCTGCGGGCGGTCTTGCTGGAGGACGCTCTTCCCGTCTCCCTGACCCCCGCCGCCGCCGACATCACCGTCGTCGACTCGTTCGAGGTCCCGACCATGCCCGGCGACATCGCCAGCCAAGTCGCGGAGCTGAGCCAGGCCGTCACCGGCCGCATCCAGTCGCTGGATCCACAGATAGTGGTGGTGCGGCGCGCGGACATGCCGCAGCGGCCATCCAACGCGGACGGTCCGCGGTGGCGGCTCATGGCCACGGGGGCCGTTGCTGCGACTGCGCGGCTCCTTGTACCCCACACGGTCGTTCGCACAGGCCGCGAGTGCGGTGCAGCTCACGGCACCCGCAAAGAGGATGTGGACGCTGAGGCACTCGCGCTGGTGGGAAAGCAGTCACTGGTCGAGGCAGCAGCGGCCGCACTGTCCGGGTTGGTTCACGACCGCTGGTCCTAGGCCCACCTACGCCAAGGCGCTCGGATCTGAGGGACTGAGCAGTTGAGTCAGGGCCTCGCTGTACCCCTCGGTCAGATCATCCGCCTGCGCGGTCAGGCGCTCTTGGGACTGCAAAGCAGCCACTGCCTGAGCCAAGAGATCCGTAACGATCGCCGTCTGCTTGCGCTGGGCCCGCAGCGCATCCCTGGAGGCATCCAACGCCACCTTGAGGGCATGCGCGGCATGCGCATCGTGGTGAGATCGGGCCGCTCGAACCGGTCCACCTGAGCGACGCTCGATCTCGGCTCGAAGAGACGACACCCATACGCGGGGAGCACCAGCGCGGGCGCGATGGCCCTCAACCGCGGGGCCTCGCAGCCTACCTTCGGACAGCAACTGATGGATGCGCGCCGTGCTCAGATCAAGTCCTTGCGCTGCCTCGGCAATAGTCAGCGCCTCCTCCGAGGTCATTCAAGGATGGTGCTGCATGTTCCGACAGACACGCAAGCGTCTTACTTAGTTTTGTCACACCTCAGAGGCACACTTACTTACATGGCACAGATGGACGAGCGTTACGGTCAGGCCGTGCAGGCCAATCGCGGGCTGTCCGGTTCGGCCCTTTCCAGGATCGCCACGCAAGTAAGTAGGACTGCCCTCGAACTCGGTGCGGTCCTGAGGAGCGTCGACGCTTACGGCGAACGCATAATCGGGGCCGCCCTGGCCAAGGGTGATGCCCAGGTTGTAGACCCTTGGTCGCGGATGGACGGGATCGTGGTCCTACTCGTGTCGGGCGCGGTAGCCGGACCTGTAGGCATATCCGAAACAGCACTCAGGGCTCGATCCATGGGCGCCGTGGCCGTGCACGCAGCGATCGTTGATGGATACCCGGAGCCAATCGTCGGCTGCGACACCATCACGAGCCTTCCGGCTGGGCACCACGCGCCCCGGCGGCTCAAGGGCCACCACTCCGCAGCCTAGGCGCCCCGCACAGCGCGGAAGAACGCACGCTCGTCCGGCAAGCCCAGCAAGTTGGTCAGCGCACCCGTGTGGCGTCTTGCCTGTGCCCCTCGCCCATGCTTGCATGCAGCACCCGCCGTGGGCGGTGAGCGACCTGCGCGTGGAGGGGCACGATGGCGCGAAATATTGTGGTGCTGTCCGGGCCTGTGGCCGCGGGCAAGAGTTCGCTAGCTGCGGGGCTGAAGGTGGAGTACTCCGCCCGCGTCGTCAGGACGCGACTCCTGCTCCAAGAACGCTTCGCCGCGTTGCACCAGGCAGGTGACCTAAACGAACGGCGGGCCCTCCAAGAGTTTGGTGAGCACCTAGACGGTCAGGACGGCGGCGCCTGGCTAGCGGAGGACGTCACGACGGTTGCGCAAGGCGACGAACCGCTGGTGGTCATTGACTCAGTGCGCGTGCTCGGCCAGATCGAGGCACTGCGCGAGCGATTCGGACGTCGCGTCTGGCACGTCCACCTGTTCTCCTCCGACGTCGGCGAACTGGCCGACCGATACGACAGGAGGCGAACCGAAAGCGAATTGCACGAACTCGGGTCCTACCGGGCCGTCCAAGAAAATCGGACCGAGTCTGAGGTGCCGTCGTTGGCACAGCACGCCGACCTAGTTCTAGACACGCACCGAAACACCCAGGCGGACATACTCGTTCGCTGCGCAGCAAGACTGGGACTTCTCGCCGACCTAGACGCCGCCCTCGTCGACATCCTCGTGGGCGGCGAGTACGGCTCTGAGGGCAAGGGGAACTTGGCGTTCTACCTTGCTCCCGAGTATGACCTGCTCATGCGGGTCGGTGGCCCCAACGCCGGACATCAAGTGCCCACCCCCGAAACGAACACTCATCGCTCCATTCCGTCCGGGGCTAGCGCAAATCAGCGTGCTCGCCTTCTCATCGGTCCCGGCGCCGTCATCAGCCCCCGCGTGCTGTTCGAAGAGTTCGCGGAGACGGGTGTCGACCCCCGGCGTCTGATCATCGATCCTCAAGCGATGGTCATCACGCCGGAGGACGTGGCAGCCGAGAAGAGACTCAAAGCCGCAATCGGCAGCACCGGGCAGGGCGTTGGACAGGCAGCGGCTCGACGCATCCTTGGTCGCGACGGCGACCGCAGCATCTTGGCGGAGGGATGCGAGGACCTCAAACCCTTCCTCGGGTCTGCTCGTCAGGTGCTGGCTGAGACGTTCGCCGCAGGTCAACGAGTGTTGCTCGAAGGAACCCAAGGAACGGGACTCAGCCTGTTCCATGGCCAGTATCCCCACGTGACGAGCCGCGACACCACCGCTGCGGGGGTCCTCAGCGAAGCAGGCATCAGTTCGCGCCGCGTTCGGCGCACGATCGTCGCCTTCCGCACCTACCCGATCCGCGTCGGCGGGCCTTCTGGGCCCATGGGTGGCAAGGAGCTGACCTGGGAGGACATCGCCAGCCGGTCCGGGCTGCCCCGTGACGTCATCGTCGAGCGCGGGTCCGTGTCCAACAATCAGCGGCGCGTGGCGGAGTTCGACTGGACCCTGCTGAGATGGGCGGCCGATGTAAACGGCGCAACCGACATCGCGATCACCTTCGTTGACTATCTCGACAAGGAGAACCAGAACGCGTACCGGTTCGACCAACTCACCAGCGAGACGATTCAGTTTCTTGAGGAGGTCGAACGGGTAGCCGGTGCACCTGTGTCACTGATCTCCACGAAGTTCTCAACCCGCGCGGTGATCGACCGCCGTGACTGGCGCGGGCACGTACTGACGTAGGGCGGGTGACGGGCGCCCGTCTAGAGGTCCTCAGCGAACGGCAGAACCCTCTGTGCATTCAGGGTCGCAGCGATGCGCGGCTTCTCGTAACGGGGCGACTTCATCACCTTGCCGTCGTCACGCAGGACAGGTTCCCCATGCTCATCGAGTTTGCTCATGTTCGAGCGGTGGACCTCGTCCAGCAAGAGGTCCAAGTCGAGCCCGAGACTGATCGCCGTCCCATACGCCACGTAGACGATGTCCGCCAGCGCGTCAGCCATGCCGATTAGGTCCCGCCGGTGCGAGGCCACCATGTACTCGGTGGTCTCTTCCTCCAGTAGCCGCTCGCGCAACCGCAGCAGGCTGTCCTCAACCTCGCCCAGGCTCGGCGACACAGGGGCCGCGCGCCGGGGAAGATCGAACGCACGATGGAAGGCGTACACGTGCTGAGCCGTCCGCCCAGGATGCGGGGCGGGACTCAGCGTGGACTGCCAGCTGTTCGACGGAGCCTCAACGTCTAGGGGCAACGGCTGCTCCAGGAACAGGTCCGGCGCGCGAGTGCACGGAGGCGCCGACAGGTCGCTACTCGACGCGGGGAGGTCGTCCATGATGCCACTCAGATCGAGGGTCACCTGTCCGAGCAGCACGCCGCCATACTGCCACCTCCGGGCAAGATGGCGGCGGGACCGGCCGTACGATTCGCCCTGTGCTTGCCGAAACCCTCATCGATCGTCATCCCCAGGTGTTCCATACAGCAGACGCGCGGGCCTGGGACTCCATCCAGACGCACGGACTCCTGCCAACCGCGATGCTGCGCGATCTGGTGGGGGCCGACTTCACGGGCGCACGGCGGCGAAGCACGGTGTACACCGTCCCCGGTTCCGATCACACGGTCGTTATCCGCGACCAACAACCCCTCAAGTTCCTCAACCAGGTCCTCCACGAGGACACCACGGAGCAGGACTTCCTAGACATCCTCGATGGACGCTGCTTTTTCTGGGCGACCGAGGACAGGCTTATGAGAATCGTGAAGGGAAGGAACTACCGCAATACGCCCCAAGTCGTGCTGAGCGTCGACACTGCGTCGTTGGTGTCTGCCTACGGTGACATCATCGAACTGTCGCCGTACAACTCTGGCGACGTTCACGTTCCTGGCCTCCCAAGACGGGGCCGAAGCACGTTCCAACTCATCGCTGACTACGACTACGACTACTGGGCGAGGTTTCGGGGGCGCTCGGCAGACCCGGTGGTCGAGGTGACCGTGCCGGGGCCGATCCCAGACATCTTGGATCACATTTCGCAGGTGCGACTGTTTCCTGACGACTTCGACGTCTAGCGACCATGAGGGCTCGGCCGCAGGGTAAGCGAGACGCACGCCCCACGGACCGAGCACGCGTCCGTAGGCATGCACAGCCTCATCTTGACTGGAGCCATCGAAACAACTCGGTGGCCCCCTTACGGCGGGCTAGGCCGTGGCCCCTATCGGACCACTGCAGCTCCCTGTGCCGTGTAGGACTCTTGCGCTTGCCCCGAGCGTTGTTGGTCGCCAGCGCGGACAAGCCGGTGGCGAGGCCAGCATCCGTAAGCAAGGCTGTAGGCGTGGCTCTCGACCCCGAACTCATCGTCGCCCTCGACGAACGCGCACAACAGGTCGGCTGGCAGATCGGCTGGGACCTTCGCTTCATCACCGCACCAAACCCCGAGTACGTCGGCGTCACCGCCGCGGCGATCGACAAGAACGACGACTCAGTGAACCACCTCCTGGTGGTAGGACCCCGCGCAATCTCCGACGGTGCCGTTGACGACATCCGCTTAACGCTCGACCAACTAGCGAGCGGGATGAGGCACATCGTCCTCGACGAGGACGGCGATCCTCGCCTGATCTGAGTTGCCGTCCCATGACGAGGTGCCCGTGAGGTAGGGCTTAGGGTGAGGTAGGGCTTAGGGCCTGCCACCGCTCGGACCAACCAAGCGTCCCAAAGGTGAGGAGCGTTCACCCCCAGGAGACTGCCTGCCCGACTTCGCCCCGTGAGTCCGCGCCGAAGTCCAACCGCCCAGATTGGTTTCTCGCGCGCTCCCTGCGACCGCTGCAGCCGTGCGGTTCCGCTTCGTTCACTTCTGTCCCGTGCCGACCGTCAGATCGTGAAGAGATCCTGAGGTTGAGCGCCCAGCGCGGCGGCAAGAGCCTTCACATTACTCACGCCGACGTCCAGTTGACCGTGCTCCAACCTGTTGATGCTGACGCGGTGCAGGCCGGTGGCGTCGGCCAACTGCTGCTGAGTCATGGACCTCGCCATCCGCAGTTCGCGGACCCGATGGCCCAGGGCGACCAGGGCATCTTGGCGCGCCTGCTCCAGCTCTGGGTTCGTCGGCATCAGGGTCACGCCCCCACTGTGCAGGGAAGGACCGACAGCACGTTCGGATGGGGCGGCGGGCAGAACGCAGATTTGAGGTGCGAAATCACCTGATCCTCCGTTTCGTCCGACACCGACGTTGTTGACCCCGGAAACAGGTAATTCCGCAGGCCAGGGGCCTACGGAATTACCTGAACCGGTGGATCAGATTTCTCTGAACCACCCTGTGTGCGCGAGGGGGGATTTGAACCCCCACGCCCTTTCGGACACTGCGACCTGAACGCAGCGCGTCTGCCGTTCCGCCACTCGCGCGTGGGAACGGCCAATTGTGGCGTACGCCCCCTGCGTTCGCCAAACCGGCCCCTGTCCGGCCCCTTTGTCGCCGACTGCGCAGACTTCCGGTCGGTTCGCAGACACCGGCTCACTGCTCAGACGTCCCCAGGTCTGCGCAGTCAGGAGCCCGCCGACGTTTCTCCCGCGGCGCGCGTGACCGGTCTGCCCAGAGCAGCCCGTTACGATCGGGGACCAGACGTGACCAGCCATCGCAAGACAACAGGTGAGGAGGTGCGAGCAGTGGGTCTGTTCGACCGGGTCGAGCAACGCCTCGAGCGTGCCGTCAACGGCGCCTTCGCCCGCGCCTTCAAGTCCGAGGTCCAGCCGGTGGAGATCGCCTCCGCGATCCGCCGCGCCATGGACGACCGCGCCGCCGTCCTCGGCCAGGGCCGCACCATCGTGCCCAACCTGTTCACCGTCGAGCTGTCCGACACCGACTACGACCGGCTCGGCGGCTACGACGAGGAGCTCGAGAACGAGCTGATCGCCGCAGCCCAGGAGCACGCCGAGTCGCAGCGCTACCAGCCCGGTGGCCCGCTCCAGGTCACCTTCGCGAGCGCCAACGACCTCGAGACCGGCGTCTTCCGGCTGCGCACCTCCACAGCCCGGCGTCCCGGTGCTGCTCCCAAGCGAGGCGAGGAGGGGTATGCCGCGACGCCGGCTCCCAGCCCCGCCGCACCTGCCCCGGCAGTCCCGCCCGCGGCCGCGCCGGCCGCACGCCCACGGCATACCGACGAGGACGGGCTCGAAGCCACCCAGCGGCAGGCTCCGATCGCACCGCCGGCCCAGCCGCGCCGGGTCAACCCGGCCGACCGGCCGTGGCTGGACGTCGACGGCGAGCGCTACCCGCTGATGGGCGCGATGACCGTGCTCGGCCGCGACGACAGCGCCGACATCATCCTCGACGACCCGGGAATCTCCAGGCGGCACAGCGAGATTCGCGTGACCAACGACGGCCCGCACCTCGTCGCGAGCATCCGCGACATGGGGTCGACCAACGGCACGTTCGTGAACAGCGAACGCATCACCAGTCAGCGCCTGTCCGACGGGGACCGGATCACGGTGGGGCGCACCTCCGTCATCTACCGCGCCGGGCGGCGGTGAACGCCACGCATGAGTGAACTCACCCTCACGATCATCCGTCTTGGGCTGCTCGTCCTCTTGTGGATCTTCATCTTCAGCGTCGTCGGTGTGCTGCGCGGTGACATCTACGGCACGCGTGTGGTCAGCCGCACACCGCGCAAGCCTGCACCCGCACGGAAGCCCGCCGAACGGCCGGACACGCCGGCCCCGCAGAAGCGGCAGAAGCGCCAGCCGCACTCGACGGTGCCGCAATCCCTCGTGGTCACCCAGGGGGTGCTGACCGGCACCAGCCTCCCGTTGCGCGAGGCCGGCACCATCATCGGTCGCAACCCCGAGTGCGCGCTAATCCTCGACGACGACTTCGCCAGCGGCCGGCACGCCCGGATCTTCCACCGCGACGGCGCCTGGTTCGTGGAGGACCTCGGTTCGACCAACGGCACCTTCGTCGGCACCGAGCGCCTCACCGGCCCGGTCCGGGTCGAGGCCGGTAGCACCCTGCGGATCGGCAAGACCGTCATCGAGCTTCGGCGATAGGTAGCCACGACGATGCCCTTCGCCTTCCACTACGCCGCGCGCTCCGACGTCGGCATGGTCCGTTCGGAGAACCAGGACTCCGGGTATGCCGGGCCCCGGCTCCTCGCCATGGCCGACGGCATGGGCGGCCACGCCGGCGGCGACATCGCGTCCTCGACCGTGATCGGTGCCCTCGTCGACCTCGACGGGGAGGCGCTGGGGAGCAGTGAGGCCAGTTCGGCTCTCCTGCAACGGATCACGGCCGCCAACGACCAGCTCGCTGAGATCGCCAAGGCAGAGCCGGCCCTGCACGGCATGGGCACCACCCTCATCGCGATCCTGCGCTCGCACAACAAGCTCGTCCTCGCTCACATCGGCGACTCCCGTGCCTTCCTCGCCCGCGACGGCAAGCTCACCCAGATCACCAAGGACCACTCGTTCGTCCAGAACCTCGTCGACGAGGGACGGATCACCGAGGAGGAGGCGATGGGTCACCCCCAGCGCTCGCTGGTGACCCGGGTCCTGACCGGTCAGGATGACGACGAGCCCGACGTGACCGTGCGCGAGGCCCGCATCGGCGACCGCTACCTCATCGCGTCGGACGGACTCACCGACTACGTGGCCGGCGACACCATCGCCGAGCTGGTTCTCGCCGGTGAGACCCCGGCCGCCACGGCCGACCGCCTGGTCGCCCTCGCCCTCAAGGCCGGAGCGCCCGACAACGTCACGATCGTCATCGGCGACGTCGTCGACATCACCAAGGTGACCGCGCCCCCGACCCAGCCCCAGATCGTCGGGGCGGCCGCCACCCGGACCAAGGGCGGCACCCGGCCGATCCCCGTCACTCCCGCCGCCAAGGCCGCTGCCCTGTCCCGCGAAGCCGCGGGCCAGAGCGAGGACGACGACGGAGACGTCACTCTCGCCGAGGAGGGTCCGGCTTCCGGGCCGGCGAAGTGGTTGCGTCGGGTGGCCGTGCTCGGCCTGGTGCTCATCGTCCTCGGCGGCGGCGCGTATGCAGCGTACGCCTGGTCCCAGCGCCAGTACTTCGTCGCCGATCATCAGGGCAATGTCGCCATCTACCAAGGGGTTTCGCAGGACCTCGGGCCCATCAAGCTGTCCCACGTCGAGTCCGAGTCCGACGTCCTCATCGACGACCTGCCCGACTTCGAGCGTCAGCAGGTGCAGGAAACCATCGTCAAGGACTCGTTGACCGACGCGCAGGCGCTGCTCAACCGGCTGCGGACCGATGCGCTGCGGTGTGCCGCCAGCCGCGCGACGGGCGGTGCCTGTGACGACTCCAGCACCACGACACCCTCCACCACCCCGTCCACGACCACCACCACGGCGCCGACCACCCCGTCGACGACGACCACGAGATGACCACGGTCTCGAGCTTCGCCCCCCGCACCCGCCGCAACGTCGAGCTGGTGCTGCTCCTGCTGGCCGTGGGGATCGTCGTGCTGGCCTACGTCAACGTGGGCCTGTCCGTCTCCGGCGCCTTCCCTCCCGGCCTGGTCACCCACACCGCCGGCCTGCTGGTCATCTCCCTCGCCTTCCACCTGTTGCTGCGGTGGAAGGCTGCGTACGCCGACCCGCTCCTGCTACCGATCGTCACCCTGCTCAACGGGCTGGGGCTGGTCATGATCCACCGCCTCGACATCGCCAACGGACGTGACGTCGGCTCGGGCCTGGCGCTCAAACAGCTCACCTGGAGTGCACTGGCCGTGGCAATCGCCGCCGTCGTGCTGTGGTTCCTGCGCGACCACCGGATGCTGCGGCGCTACACCTTCACCGCGGCGGTCGTGGGATTCGGGCTGCTGATCCTGCCCTTGGTCCCCGGGATCGGCCGCACCGTCAACGGTTCGCGGATCTGGATCGGGTTGGGGCCGTTCACCTTCCAGCCCGGTGAGGTCGCCAAGATCGTGCTGGCCGTGTTCTTCGCCGGCTACCTCGTGCAGACTCGCGACGCGCTGTCCCTCGCCGGTCGCAAGGTCCTCGGGTTCACCTTCCCGCGCGGCCGCGACCTCGGCCCCATCATCGTCGCGTGGGTGCTGAGCCTCATGGTCCTGGTCTTCGAGAAGGACCTCGGGTCGTCCTTGCTGCTGTTCGGGCTGTTCGTGTCGATGCTCTACGTCGCCACCGAGCGGACCTCGTGGATCGCCATCGGCATGACGTTGTTCTGCGGTGGCGCCTACCTCGCCTACCTGGTGTTCGGGCACGTCCAGCAACGCGTGCACCTGTGGCTCGACCCGTTCGCGCCCGGCCAGTCCGACCAGGTCGCCAAGGGGCTGATGGGCATGGCCGCCGGGGGGCTGCTCGGCACCGGGCTGGGCCGCGGTCGACCCGACCTGACCTACTTCGCCGAGTCCGACTTCATCATCCCGAGCTTCGGCGAGGAGCTCGGCCTGATCGGGCTGTTCGCGCTGCTCGTGCTCTACGTGCTCCTCGTCGAGCGCGGCCTGCGCACCGCACTGGGAGTGCGTGACGGGTTCGGCAAGCTGCTCGCCGCCGGGCTGGCGTTCTCGGTCGCCCTCCAGTGCTTCGTCGTCGTCGGCGGCGTCACCCGCGTCATCCCCCTCACCGGGCTGACCATGCCGTTCCTGTCCTACGGAGGCTCCTCCCTGCTCGCCAACTGGTCCCTCGTCGCCCTGCTGCTGCGCATCAGCGACGTCGCCCGCCGACCCGTCGAGGAGGTCCAGGCCGGCCCGACCCCGTCCGGCGAGGCCAAGACCGAAGTGGTGGCGATCCGGTGAACGCCCCCATCCGCCGACTGTCGACCGTGGTCGCGCTGCTGTTCACGGCGCTGCTGCTCTCCTCGACCTACATCTCGTTCGTCCAGGCCAAGTCCCTGCAGGACCGCCCGGAGAACCGCCGCACCCTGCTGGCCAACTACGCCCGCGAGCGCGGCCAGATCCTCGTCGGTGGCAAACCCATCGCGAAGTCCACCGCCACCAAGGACGAGCTCAAGTGGCTGCGCACCTACCCGCAGGGCGACCTCTACTCGCACATCACCGGCTACTACTCGTTCACCTACGGCGCCGGTGGCGGCGTGGAGGGTGCCGAGAACGCCCTACTGGCCGGCTCGTCCGACAAGCTCTTCTACCGCAGGGTCTCCGACATCCTCACCGGCAAGGAGCAGACCGGCGCGAGCCTCGAGCTCACCATCAACGCTAAGGCCCAGGCCGCCGCGGACAAGGCGCTGGGCAACCAGCGCGGCGCCGTCGTCGCCCTCGACCCGACCACCGGTGAGATCCTCGCCCTGGTCAGCCACCCGGCATACGACCCCTCGGTGCTGAGCAGCCACGACACCGACAAGGTGGTCGCGGCCTGGAAGCAGCTCAACGCCGCATCGACCCAGCCGATGGTCGACCGCGCCATCGCCGGGAACCTCTACCCGCCGGGCTCGACCTTCAAGATCGTCACCGCCGCCGCGGCCCTGGAGTCGGGCAAGTTCACCGAGGAGAGTCAGATCCCCGGCCCGGCCGTACTCGACCTGCCCCAGACCACTGCCGACCTGCCCAACGACTTCCAGGGCAACTGCGGGCCGAACAACAAGACCAGCCTGACCCACGCCCTCGAGATCTCTTGCAACACCGCCTTCGGGTGGCTCGGCATGCAGGTCGGCGCCGACGCCTTCCGGGCCCAGGCGGCAAAGTTCGGGATGGGTGACCGCCTGTCGGTGCCGATGACGGTCACCCCGAGCTCGGTGCCGGCAGAGCTCAACATGCCGCAGCTCGCCCAGTCGGCCATCGGCCAGTACGACGTGCGGGTCACACCGCTGCAGATCGCGATGATCTCGGCCGCGATCGCCAACAACGGCATCGTGATGCGTCCGCACCTCGTCAAGAAGGTCACCTCCTCCGACCTCGAGGTGATCGACGAGACACAGCCCGAACAGCTCTCCCAGGCCGTCTCGGCCGACACGGCCGCCGCGCTGACCCGGATGATGGAGGCCGTCGTCAAGAGCGGCACCGGCCGGGCGGCCCAGATCAGCGGGATCGACGTGGCGGGCAAGACCGGCACCGCGCAGCATGCCGCCGGTTCCGCGCCGCACGCCTGGTTCACCGGCTTCGCCCCCTCGAGCGACCCCAAGGTCGCCGTCGCGGTCGTCGTCGAGGACGGCGGCAACGCCGGCAACGAGGCAGCCGGTGGACGAGTAGCCGCCCCGATCGCCAAGGCCGTCATGGAAGCGGTGCTGGGCAAGTGACGCACGAGACCGGCCAGATGCTGGCCAACCGCTACCGGCTCGTCGAACGCATCGCGCTCGGCGGCATGGGTGAGGTGTGGCGCGCCCACGACGAGACGCTCGATCGCGAGGTGGCCGTCAAGATGCTCCTGCCCGGCAGCGCGAACGACGAGGGCTTCCTGGAGCGGTTCCGCGCCGAGGCACGGCACAGTGGAGGGCTGACCCATCCCAACATCGGCACCGTCCACGACTTCGGCGAAGAAGACGGCAATGCGTTCCTCGTCATGGAGCTCCTGCAGGGCGAACCGCTGTCGACCCTGATCCGCGAGCGGGCACCGATGCCCCAGGACGAGGTCACGGACATCCTCTACCAGGCGGCGTTGGCGTTGCAGGCCGCTCACGAGGCGGACGTGGTCCACCGTGACGTCAAGCCGGCCAACATCGTCGTCGACGCCAACGGGTACGCCAAGCTGACCGACTTCGGTATCGCGCGCGCCCTCAACGAGGCACCGCTGACCCAGACCGGCGAGGTGCTGGGCACGCCGCACTACCTGGCGCCCGAGCAGGCCAAGGGCGAACAGGCGGGGCCGCTGAGCGACGTCTACGCCCTGGCCGTCGTCGGCTACGAGATGATCACCGGACAGCGGCCGTTCTCCGGCGAGACCATGGTCACCACCGCCCTCGCGCACATCAGCCAACCCGCCCCGCCGCTGTCCGACGATGTCGCGGAGCCGTTGCGCACCACGGTGATGGCATCGCTGGCCAAGGACCCGACCCTGCGGCCCCAGAGCGCAGCTGCATTCGCCGCGGCCCTCCGGCTCCCCGCCGGGGAAGTGCCGGAGCACCTGGTCGCCGGCGCCGCCGCGGCCGTCGCACCCTTCATCGTCGGCGTCCCGACCGACCTGGGGCCGGAGGGAACCCTGCCCACCTCCGTCATACCCACGCCAGCACCCTTCGGCGCCGCCATCACCACGGCAGAAGGCACCGACTCGGTGCTGCACGACACCCGCCGGCCGCCCTGGCTGATCCCGGCAGCCGCGGCCCTCGTGGTCCTGGTCATCATCGTGGCAGCAATCGCGTTCGGCAGCCGCGGGGCCACTGCGGGGCCGGGTGGCAGCGGGGACACCGCCACCACAACCCAGCCGGCGACCACCCCGACGACCGCGACGACCACTCAGACGACGGCGAGCCGGACGACTGCGCCCGCCAGCATTGCCACGCCGAAGGCTCCTGCCCACCAGGGCAAGGGCAACGGCAATGGCAAAGGGGGAAAGAAGAAGTGACCGCACCACGCCTGCTCGGGGGACGTTACGAGGTCGGGGAGCTCCTCGGCCGTGGCGGCATGGCCGAGGTACACCTCGGGTACGACACCCGTCTGTCGCGACCGGTTGCCATCAAGATGCTGCGCTCCGACCTGGCGCGCGACTCCTCGTTCCTCGCCCGGTTCCGCCGCGAGGCCCAGTCCGCCGCGGGGCTGAACCACGCGTCGATCGTCGCGGTCTTCGACTCCGGCGAGGACTACGCCGTCGAGACCGGCGGTGCCAGCGTCCCCGTCCCGTTCATCGTGATGGAGTTCGTCGAGGGACAGACCCTGCGCGAGCTGCTCAACGACAGCTCACCGCTCGCGCCGGCTGAGGCAGCGCGGATCACCGAGGGCGTCCTCGATGCACTCGCCTACAGCCACCGCATGGGGATCGTGCACCGCGACATCAAGCCCGCCAACGTCATGATCGGGCCGCAGGGCCAGATCAAGGTGATGGACTTCGGCATCGCCCGCGCCGTCGCCGACGCCAACGCGACCATGACCCAGACGCAGGCCGTCATCGGCACCGCCCAGTACCTCTCCCCGGAGCAGGCGCAGGGGCACCACGTCGACGCCCGGTCCGACCTCTACTCCACCGGCTGCCTGCTCTTCGAGCTGCTCACCGGGCGGCCGCCCTTCCAGGCCGACTCCCCGGTGGCGATCGCCTACCAGCACGTGGGCCAGCCCCCGCCCCGTCCGTCGACCTTGAGCCCCGGCATCGACCACGCGCTCGACGCGGTGGTCCTGCACTCGTTGGCCAAGGACCGTGAGGCGCGCTACCAGGACGCCACCGCGTTCCGCGCCGACCTGCAGGCAGCCCGGCTGGGGCGCCCGATCAGCGACGCAGCCCGCGGTACCGCCGCCGGTAGCGTGGCCGAGCAGACGGTTGCCCTCGCACCGGCCAGCGTCGCCGCAGCCACCACGATGCTGCCCAGCCGGGGGACGTATGCCGCGCCGGCACCGGTCGGGTCCAACACGGCGTCGCTACCGGCGATCGGACACGACCCGGACGACGAGCCGCGCAAGCGACGCGGACTGGCCTACTTCCTGCTCGTCCTCGCGGTGCTCGGTGCGCTGGCCCTGATCGGCGTGGCCGGGAAGGCGCTGCTCGACCGGCCGCCGACCGACCAGCCGAAGATCTCGGTGCCCTCCGTCGTGGACCTGCCGGTCGACACGGCCACCGCCAAGATCCGCGCTGCGGGGTTGGTCCCCGAAGCCACGGACGTCCCGAGCGCCAAGGAGGTCGGCCTCGTCGTCGACCAGAGCCCGGGGGCCGACGAGATGGTCGCCCGGGGGTCGAAGGTCACGCTCAGCGTTTCGGCCGGACCCAAGACCGTCGAGCTGCCCGACCTCAAGGGCTTCACCCAGGACGAGGCGGCCGCCGCCCTGGCCGACCTCAACCTGAAGGTGGGCACGATCAAGCAGGTCGACGACACCGGGCTCGACAAGGGCAAGGTCTTCACGACCACGCCGGCCGCGGGTGAGTCCGTCCCGGTGGACTCTGCCGTCGGTCTGAACGTGGCGTCCGGCAAGGTGACCGTCCCCAATGTCGTGGGCAAGACCCGCAACGAGGCGGCCGACATGCTCGGCGAGCTCGGGCTGAGCGTGAAGACGACCTACGTCGACAGCACCGAGCCGGAGAACACCGTTCTCAAGCAGAGCATCAAGGCCAAGACCAAGGTCGACGACGGCACCACCATCACGTTGACCATCGCGCAGCCGCCCCCGCCGACACAGACGCCCACGACCCCACCGACGACGCCCACGACCACGGCAACCACCCCGCCACCCACCGGCACGGCCACGATCACGGTCCCCTGACCAGAGGGGTCCGCGCGACGGTCGGCCTAGCTGGCGGCGACCGCCCTGGCCACGCCCTCGGCGTCGCGGACCAGCGGGCTGAGCCCGACCGAGCGGGCGACCGCGTCGTCCAGGCCGCAGTGGACCAGCCAGTTGGCCAGGATCCGGTGCCCACCCTCGGTCAGCACGCTCTCGGGGTGGAACTGCACCCCGTGCAGGGGCAGGTCGCGGTGCCGGGCGGCCATGATGATCCCGGACTCGGTGTGCCCGTTGGGGACGAGGGTCTCCGGCACGGTCGCGGGGTCGATGGTCAGCGAGTGGTAGCGGGTCGCGGTGAACGGCGACGGCAGCCCGTGCAGGACGCCGGTGTCGTCGTGCACGACCCGGGACGTCTTGCCGTGCAACAGCTCAGGCGCCCGGCCGACGGTGGCACCGACCACGACCCCGAGGGCCTGGTGACCGAGGCACACCCCGAGCATCGGCTGGACCCGCTCGGCACAGGCCTCGATCATCGCCATCGAGACCCCGGCCCCCTCCGGTGTCCCGGGGCCGGGCGAGATCAGCACCCCGTCGAACTCCGCACCGTCAGCGGGGAGCACGGCGTCGTTGCGCACGACCTCGCACTCGGCGCCGAGCTGCTGCAGGTAGCCGACGATGGTGAAGACGAAGCTGTCGTAGTTGTCGACGACGAGGATCCGCGTCATGGCTGCTCCCGGGTCATCGGTGGTCCTGGTGGACGTAGCTGGCGGCACGGGCGGCCGAGGGGTCGACCGTGTTGTCGTTGAACGGCATCAGCGGGGCGATCCGGGGAAAGAGCCACAGGAAGCAGACGGCCACGACGGCCAGCACCAGCACGGCCGCCAGCAGGATCCGCACTGCGAGGGGACCGGGCAGCGCCCGCCAGATCGCGGCATACAGCATCGGTCAGGCTCCCTTCGGGACCGCGAGGGTGCCGGCGGGCAGGCCGTCGGCACGCGGGTAGGTCTTCACCAGCTCGGCGAAGACGACGTAGCGCTGCGCCGCGCTGTACTTCGGGTGGCACGCGGTCATCGTCATCCAGCGCTCGGTGGGTTTTGCTCCGGGTTTGTCGGGCACGGGCGCGATCACCTGCACGTCGGTGGGCGCCACGATCTCGTGCCGCTTCACGGCATACACGCTGTATGCCGTCTTGGTCTCGACCACGACCACGTCACCGGTGCGCAGCTTGTCGATGTCGTGGAACGGCCGCCCGTAGGTCGTGCGGTGCCCGGCGACAGCGAAGTTGCCGATCGCCCCCGGGCCTGCCGTGCCGTCATAGTGGCCGATGCCGTCCTCGAGGACGTCCCGGCTGGTGCCCTGGAGGAGCGGGCGGGCGTAGTCGGCGCCGAGGCGGGGGATCCGCACGATGGCGAACGCCTTCCCGAACGGGACGGCCTTGGGCTGCTCGCTCGTCGGACCGGTCGGGGCCGGTGTCTCGGCGAAGTCCCGCGTCAACGTCGACACGGTCGCGTCCTGGGTGCGGTTGGCCGTGACATCGGTCCACCACAGCTGCCAGCCCACGAAGAGCAGGAGCAGCAGCCCGGCCGTGACCAACAGGTCGCCGACGATCCCCAGGGTCCAGCGGGCCGCCTTCATCGGGTGGCCCGCGCGCGCTCGAGGTTGATCGAGCCGGCGTACGCGGGGAAGGTCTGCTTGGAGCGCGTCGTCACGTCGTAGCCGACGCCGACCGCGCCGACCCACTGCCGGTAGATCGAGACCGTCGGGCTGCGCTCGAGGGCGTCCTTGAGGTTGTTCTGGTTGCCGATGGCAGAGATGACGTAGGGCGGTGAGTAGACCCGGCCCTGGAGGATGAGGGTGTTGCCGACGCAGCGGACGGCGCTGGTCGAGATGATCCGCTGGTCCATCAGCATCATCGCCTCGGCCCCGCCTTCCCAGAGTGCGTTAACGACGGCCTGGACGTCCTGCTGGTGGACCACGTAGTCGTCGACGGAGATGCCGTCGGGCAGCCTTGACGGGACGTTCTTGGCGTCGGTGAGCGAGACCCGCACTGTGGGACCGGACACGGCCTGGGTGCCGGCGGCCAGCATCAGCGTGTCGGCCTGCCTGGTCAGCTGGGTGACCCGGAGGTCGCCGGGGGCCTGCTCGGCCGAGAGCCGGTCGACCTCGGCCCGCAGCTGGGCGACCCGGTCGGCGAGGACGGTGTTCTGGCGGGTGTGATCGCGGATCAGGCCCGGCAGGTCACCACCCGACGACCGCAGATCGGTGCCGCGCGCGGTGGCCGCGCTCAGGGCGAACAGCAGCCCGGCAGCCAGCGCCACCAGCGGAACCACGGCCGACCAGAGGGTGGGGCGGCGCGTCAGCCACGTCAGCCGCTGGTCCGCCATGGCACTACGCTATGCCACACGTCGTGACGGTTGACGCTGCCGTCCGAGTTCCGAGGAGTGTTTCGTGCCTGAGTCCAAGGGTCGCGCCAAGCGCGCGTACACCCCGCCGAGCAAGCCCGCGAAGGCCAAGGTCGGCAACCCGCCCTGGTTCGTGCCGGTGATGCTGACGCTCATGGTCGTCGGCCTCCTGTGGGTCGTGGTCTTCTACATCACCAGCCAGCGCTTCCCCGTCGAGTCGCTCGGCCGCTGGAACCTCGGTATCGGCTTCGCCCTGATGCTGTCCGGTTTCGCGATGACGACCCGCTGGCGCTGACGACCGCACGACTGCGCACCCGTGGCGCGTCGGTTGTCCACAGGGTTGTCCACAGCTGGGGACAAATAACAGCCGTGTAATACGGCATTGACCGTAGACGGGGCTCAGCCGAAGAGCGGAGCCGGCGACGCGGCATACTTCGCGACCGCGATGGCGACCAGCACGACCAGCACGAGCGCCACGCCTGGCCACTGCCAGCGACGCCGTTCGCGCGACGAGGTCGCGGCGATCACCCCAGCCACTGCGGCTCCGGTGAGCAGGCCGCCGAGGTGGGCCTGCCAGGCGATGCCTGGCACCACGAACCCGATCACGGCGTTGATGCCGATCGTCGCGTACATGCCGGCCGAGGACCGGCCGAGGTGCCGGTTGAGCACCAGCAGCGCACCGAACAGGCCGAACACCGCACCCGACGCACCGACCGTCCCGGGACCCCAGAAGCTCTCGTACGGCGGGGCGTACGGAACCGTCCGGGGCGACGTGAAAAGCATGTAGATGACCGAGCCGCCGAGCGCGCTGACGAGGTAGACCGCGGCATACCGCACGCCACCGAGCAGTCGCTCGAGGTACTGTGCACCCACCATCCACAGGGCCAGCATGTTGAACAGGATGTGGGTGATGGTCGCGTGCGCGAACGCGGCGGTGAGGAAGCGCCACGGCTGGTCCCGCGCCGCGCCGGGGTCGAACAGGATCTGCTCGGTCACCGAGGGGCGCGCCGTCTGGAGCACGAACACGGCGACGCAGATCGCGATGATCGCGTAGGACACCCCCGGCGTGTCGGTGACGTTGCCGCCGAAGACGGTCCGCGTGGTGCGGACCGTCTTCGCCTGCTCCTTGACGCAGTCGACGCACTGGACGCCCACCGCGGCCGGGCGCTGGCACTCGGGACAGACCGGCCGGCCGCAGCGTTGGCAGCGCACATAGGAGACCCGGTCGGGGTGCCGCGGACAGACTGGTGTCGTCTGCTGCTGCGGGTATGCCGCGGGTTCACTCATGCGTGGACCTTGCCTTGGAGGGGTGCTGCTGGGTCGCCGTCAGTCGTGGACGACGACCGACTCCAGGACAACGTCCTCGACGGGCTTGTCGTTCGCACCGGTGGGGACGGCCGCGATCTTGTCCACGACCTCACGGCTCGGGCCGTCGGACACCTCACCGAAGATGGTGTGCTTGCCCTGCAGCCAGGTGGTGTTTCCGACGGTGATGAAGAACTGCGACCCGTTGGTCCCCTTGCCCATCCGCTTGCCGGCGTTGGCCATGGCGAGCATGTAGGGCTTGGTGAAGTCCTTGTCGGGGCTGATCTCGTCATCGAAGGTGTAGCCCGGGCCGCCGAAGCCCTGCCCGAGCGGGCACCCGCCCTGGATCATGAACCCGGGGATGATGCGGTGGAACACCAGGCCGTCGAAGAACGGCGTGGGGTTGGATCGGCCGGCGTCGTCGCGGTACTCCTGCTCGCCCTTGGCCAGTCCCACGAAGTTCTTGACGGTCTTCGGGGCGTGGTCGGGGAACAGCGTGACGTTGATGTCGCCGTGGTTGGTCTTGAGGGTGACGTCCATGTCGCTCATCCTTCCATGCGACGTCCGGTCAGATGGCTCTCAGTACCCCCGCGGGCTTGCTCACCAGCGGAAACAAGGCAGGATGGGTCGGGAGAAGTCGTCCGTCCGGTCGGCAACCGGGGCCTTGATCGGCACTGGTTCGCGACCGTCCGGAGTCCATCGCACACCAAGTCACAGGAGGCCACGGTGTTCCGCACCAAGACCAAGACTGAGCAGGCCACCGAGGCCGTCAGCAGCTCCGCGCAGAGCGCAGCCGACTACGCCGTCGCCCTCAAGGAGCGCGTCGCACCGGCCGCCGAGGTCGCAAAGGAGCGCGCGACCCAGGCCAAGGACTGGAGCAAGCCGCACGTCGATGCCGCGCGCGAGTGGGCCAAGCCGCACGTCGACCACGGCATCGAGGTCGCCGCTCCCAAGCTGCAGGGTGCCGTCGAGGGGCTGGCCCCCAGGGTCGACACCGCGCGCGACACGATCGTCGACTCGTTGCTCCCCAGGGTCGCCGAGGCGATCGCTGCGGTGGCTGCTGCCTCTGCCGCCGCCAAGACCGCCGCGAGCGACACTGCCGACCGTTCCTCGGACGCCTACTCGGTGCTCAAGGGCGACGCGGTCGCCAAGCCGCGCAAGCGCAAGGGCAAGATCTTGCTGTTCCTCGGCCTCGCGGCCGCCGCTGCAGCCGCGCTCGCCGCGTTCAAGAAGTCGGCGCCGCGCGAGGACCCGTGGGCCACGCCGCTCGACGACCCCTACACCGCGCCGACGACCGGTCGCGACTCCAGCACCAGCAAGGTCGCCAACCTCGCCGACGCCGCCAAGGACAAGGCCAGCAGCGCCGCCGAGACCGTCAAGGACAAGGCCGTTGACGCCAAGGACAAGGCCACCGAGGCCGCATCCGACGCCAAGGACAAGGTGACCAGCAAGGGTCGGCACGTCGCGACCGACGCCGCCGACGGTGTGCAGGATGCCGCTGACGAGGTCTCCGACGCCGCCGATGATGCCAAGAACAAGGTCGACTGACCCGTTCCCCAGGGTGTGCAGCACCCTTTGCTAGCAAGGTTTGGCGGAAGGTGGACAGGTTGCGACCTGTCCACCTTTCACTTTCCTTTGCTGGCAAAGGGTGCTGCACGGAGGGTGAGTGAGCGAGCCGGAAGGTAGCGTGGGACCGCATGTGGGACTTGGCTGCCGGACCGTTCCTCGCCGCGGCGGGGCTGCTCGTGGTCGCCGGGGTCCCGAAGATCGTCGATCCGCTGCCGCTGGTGCGGGCGTTGCGCGCGGCGGGTATGCCGGCCGGCCGCCTTCTCGTCCGTGCCTTCGCCGTCGCCGAGGTCGGGGTGGGCGGCTGGGCGCTGACCGCGCCCGGACGGCTGAGCGCCGCCCTGGTGGCCGCGGCCTACCTCGTCTTCACGGCGTTCGTGGCGCGGGTGCACGGGCGAGGTGGGGTGCTCGGCTCGTGCGGTTGTTTCGGGAAGCCCGACACCCCCGCGACCCGCAGTCACCTGGCCCTGACCGCCGTCGCTGCACTGACCGCGCTCGCCGTGGCAGTCGACGCCCCGGTCGGTGTGTGGTCGGACGTCGACACCGCTGGCCTGACCACCGCGGGACTGGCCGTGGTCATCGGGTTCCTCGCCTGGCAGGTAATGGCCGTCCTGCCGACCACGTCCCCCGTCGCCATCCGCAGCAGCGTCGCGCCGACGCGCCCGAGCTCCACCACGAAGGACTGACCTGATGCTCACCGTCGTGATCGCCGAAGGCGTGGCCATCGTGCTGCTCGGGGTGCTCGTCCTCGGGCTGCTGCGCAGCCACGCGCTCATCCTCAAGGCCCTGCACGAGCTCGGCGCCGGGCTGGAGCTGGAGAAGGAAGCGGGTACCGGAGTCACCACGGCGACCACCGGCGGCAAGCCCGGACCGGTGCCTGTCGAGCTCGAGACGGGCGTCGTGCAGGCGACCCGCAAGGACTCGGCCACCGCCCGTGACATCGTCGGCACCGACCTGGACCGGGCCGAGCAGCGAGTCACCGTCACGACCCCCGGCTGCCGCACGCTGCTGGCCTTCCTCACCAGCGGGTGCAGCGTCTGCCAGACGTTCTGGGACGAGTTCCAGGGACCGGTGGACGTCCCCGGCAACGGCGACCTGCAGATCATCGCGAAGGGGTCCGCCGAGGAGTCGGTCTCGAGCCTGCGCACCCTGGCCAGGGACCGCGACGTCGTGCAGTCCTCCGGCGCCTGGGTGGACTACGACATCCCCGGGTCGCCGTACTTCGTCTACGTCGAGGGCGGGGTGGTCACCGGGGAGGGCTCGGCCACCACGTGGGCGCAGGTCCGCGACCTGATGGCCCAGGGCGTCGCCGACAACGACGAGGCGCGGGCGGCCGCCGGCCGCACCGGTCCCGGGCTGCTCGTCGGCGCCGACCTCGGCCGCGGCGAGCTCGACAGCCTGCCGCGGATGGACGCCGAGCTGCTGGCCGCTGGGGTGGGTCCCGGCGACGCCAGCCTCTACCGCGCCCCCGACGCCGAGCCAGCCGACGAGCACGACCACGCGCACGGTCACTCCGGTCACGACCACCCCGAGCACCGCCACGAGCACTGACGTGTCGGTGACCGTGCTCGCCCTCGCGCTGGGTCTCCCCATGGCCGCGGTCGCCGCGGTCCGGGCGACCTGGTCCCCTTGAGGCGAGTCGATGCTCTCGAGCATCAGCCCGCTCGGCGAGCGGGCCCGCAACTCCCGCTGGTGGCTGACCGCCACGGCATACCTCCTCGGGTCGTTGGCCGGTGGACTCGCCATGGGCGGCCTGGCCGCCCTGCTCGGCTCCTCCCTGCCGGACTCCGTGCGGACCTCGCGGTGGACCCTGGTCGTCGTCGCAGGCCTGCTGCTGGTCGGGCTGGCCTTCGACCTGCGCGGCCCCCAGTCGCTGCCCTCCTGGCGGCGCCAGGTGGATGTGGACTGGCTGACGCGCTACCGGGGCTGGGTCTACGGCGGCGGCTTCGGCGTCCAGCTCGGGTTCGGCCTGGTCACGATCATCACCAGCGCGACCACGTATGCCGTCGTGCTGCTCGCCGCCCTCACCGGTCACCTCGCCGCCGGGCTGGCGGTGGGCGCGACGTTCGGGGTGGTTCGGGCGCTGCCCTCGCTGCTGCTGGCGCGCGTCGATGACCGCGACAGCCTGCACCGCGTCTTCATCCGTGTCGAGCAATGGACAAATCCGGCAGCAGTCATCGCTAAGGTGGCTCTGGGAGGAGCGGCCGCGATCCTGCTGGCCGCCGCAATCGGGAGTTGAGAGCAGTGGCTGACAACTACGGGCTCAGGGCCGCCGCGCCGCAGGGCTGGCAGGTGTCCGTGACCCGTAGGCCTGGTGCCGAGCCCGCTGCGCCCACGGGGGTCGTCATCCGCGGCGCCGCCCCCCACGCAGCCGAGGGGCCGCAGGCCGACGTGACCCGCGCGGTGCTGCATGCCTGCACGCGCCCGATGCCGGCCGACCGTGGCGACTTCGGCAGCAACGTGGTGGACCTGCTGGGTCCGGACGACATCTTCGTGGCGCTGGTCGACTACGGCACCGAGGTCGCCGACCAGGGGCTGTTCGAGAACCAGGGGATGCCACGGCTGGCGCCGTCGCAGTTCGGGCCCAACCGGCTGCAGCGACCGCTGCCCGGGATGAGCGCTTCGCAGCACTTCTTCAGCTCCGGCGGCCGGGCGTTCTGCCTGTTCACCGTCGTGGGCAGCCATGCCCGCCGGATGGCCTCGGTGCCCCGGGCGGCCGCGTTGGTCGCCTCGATCCGGATCACCGATCGGGCCACCCTCGCCCGACAGGGAGGACGACCGTGAGCACCCTCGAGGACCTCAACGCCGGACCTGGCGGGATGGCCGGGTTCGTGAGCGCCCTGTCCCGACGGTTTCGGCCGGTCTCGCGCCGGGACGTGCTCGTCGGTGCCACGGTGGCCGCCACGGCCCTGGCCACCAAGCCCAGGGAGTACGCACTCACTCCTGTCGCGGCATACGCCACCATCTGCGGACCCGGAAACACGGCGTCGAGCGGCTGGACGGTGTTCTGCGCGACGGTGAACAAGGGTGTAAACACCTGCCCGCCCGGCAGCTTCGCAGCCGGCTGGTGGAAGGCTGCCGACTCCTCGTGGTGCGGCGGCGGCTACCGCTACATCGTCGACTGCAACGCCAGCTGCTCGAAGTGCACGACCGGGTGCAGCGACAACATGTGCGACGCCAAGTGCTGGAGCTGCTCGTGCGGCACCGGGTCGACGGCGACCTGCGACCAGCGCCGGATCTGCTGCAACGCCTTCCGCTACGGCCAGTGCAACACCCAGATCAAGTGCAGCGGTGGCGTCCACTGCCGCGTCGTGAGCTGCGTGGCGCCCTACCAGTGGACCAGCTGCACGACGACGTCGCTGGTCGACAACCGCACGAGCGAGCACAGCGCCCCCAGCCTCCCCGTCTGGAGCGCGATCACGTCGAAGTACCGCGCGCTGGGCGAGCAGCGGTCGTTCCTCAAGGCCTCGACCGGTCCGCAGCGCGCCGTCGGCGATGGCCGTGGGCAGTACGTCAGCTTCCAGGGT
The DNA here is from genome assembly GCF_006438965.1 of Pedococcus bigeumensis. Classification (GTDB taxonomy): domain Bacteria; phylum Actinomycetota; class Actinomycetes; order Actinomycetales; family Dermatophilaceae; genus Pedococcus; species Pedococcus bigeumensis_A. The sequence goes on along the minus strand of NZ_RCZM01000003.1, from coordinate 385,022 downwards.
GGCCGTATCTTGTGGAGCTCCAAGACCGGCGCGCGCTCGCTGACCGCCTTCACCGACTCGGTCTTCACGGCGAACGGTGGTCCCACCGGCGCCCTGGGCTACCCGACCGCCGACAAGGTCACCGGGCGACCGGACGGTGGCTGGATCCAGACCTTCGAGAACGGCGCCATCACGGACAGCGCATCCACCTCCACCCAGCTCGTCTGGGGTGTCCGGTGGCCGGTCTGGCAGCGGGAGGGCCGGGAGGCCGGCCACCTCGGTTATCCCATCTCGGCGACGCAGAGCCTGCCCGGCGCCTGGATCCAACGGTTCCAGCAGGGCGCCATCGTCGACAGCACGGCGACCACGAGCCAAGCCGTGTGGGGTGTGCGCTGGACGGTCTGGGAGCAGACAGGTCGCGAGACCGGTCCGCTGGGCTTCCCCGTCGCCGCCCGGGAGGACCTCGGGAACGGCGCCTGGATCCAACAGTTCCAGACCGGCGCGATCACCGACTCCACCGCCACCTCGACGCAGGCCGTCTCGGGCGCGATCTACGCCACCTGGGTGGCCAACCGACTCGACAAGGGTGTGCTCAGGTTCCCGACGGCAGCACAGGCGGACGACACGCGGGGGTCGCACCAGACCTTCCAGGGTGGTGAGCTGTGGGCGCTCGACTCCGGTCCCGCCCGACGCGTCTACGGCGCGGTGCTGACGCAGTGGAAGGCGGCCGGAGGGGCGACCGGCAGGTACGGCTACCCCGTCACCGACACGACCGCCTCGGGCGACGGGCTCACCTGCACCTTCGAGGGCGGCACGATCACGACGTGATCCCGCGCGCCTGATCGTCGTCGAGCTCGAGCTCATCTCCGCGGTCGGGTTCGTGGTCGCCGTCGGAATCGTGCGCCGCTTCGCGCAGCTCCCGGCTGCCGTCGGGCAGGCGCCGGGTCACCAGGGTGCTGTCGAGGCGTTCCAGCAAGGGCACCGCCACCCGGCGTGAGGTGCCCATCGCCCGCGCGGCCTCCCCCACGGTGAACGGCTGCGCCAGCCGACCGATCGCCGCGGCCGCGCGTTGCAGGGCGTCACCGGCCAGGACCACCCCGGCCAGCCGCAGGACCTGACCGCGCTCCGCCGCGCGGGCCAGGTCCTGGGGGGTGAACGCCCAGACATCGAGCTGGTCACGCGACGGCGCCAGCAGCGGATGCGCGCTGAGCCAACCAACGAGCGCCTGTATGCCGTCTGGTGCCTCTGGCGCAGGCTGAGAGGGTGGGGCGGGTGGGGCGGGTGGGGCGGCTTGTGCCTCGCCTCGACGGCGGTCGCGACGCGTGGGTGGATCCACCACCGCGACCTCGACCCCGGCGAGCACCTCGCGCAGACCGGGGTCACGCAGCACGGCACGGTCGCCCGGTACGAGGGGGACGGGTCGCGGCAGCCGGAGGCGGACCATTCCGCAAGGGAGCCGCTGGGTGCGGACGGTCAGGGCCGCAGTGCCCACGTGCAGCGTCACTTCTCTCGGGAGCCGCGCTCCGACCTCGGGACCGGTGACTTGGACAATGGCTGCTGCTGGCGGCCAGGACTCGGTCAGCAGCGCATCGCCCCGGTACACCTCCACGGCGGCCAGTCCGCGCAGGTTCACCGCCACCCGGGCCGGGCCGCTCAGGACCTCGACCTGCTCGTCGCAGGACTGCAGGCCACGCACCGTGATCCGACGCCCTCGCAGCAGGAGAGCGTCATCCACCCGGAGCGTCCCCGACTCCAGGGTCCCGGTGACCACCGCGCCCGCTCCCCGGATGGTGAACGACCGGTCCACCCACAGCCGGACGGGGGGCTCGTCCTCCCTGTCAGCGATCGGGCGAAGCGCAACCGCTTGCGCCAGGCGCCCCAGCGCTGCGCGGAGGTCGGGCAGGCCGGCTCCCGTTGCCCCGGAGACCAACACCGTCTCCGCCACCCGGATCCCGAGAGCGGTACAGCGCTCCCTCGCTTCCTGCGCGGCACTCTCGCCAGGTGTGCGGTCGCACCGGGTCACGACGAGCAGGACGTGCTCGATCCCGAGCGCGGCGATGGCACGGGCGTGCTCCTGCGACTGTCGACACCACCCGTCGTCCGCGGCGAAGACGAACATCACGGCTCGCACCGGTCCGAGTCCCGCGAGCATGTTGCCGGTGAAGTGCTCGTGCCCGGGCACGTCGACCAGGCTGACCCGGCTGCCGTCGATGTCGGTCCACGAGTAGCCCAGGTCGATCGTGAGGCCGCGACGACGTTCCTCGGCCCAGCGGTCCGGCTCCCGACCGGTGAGCAGGCGGACCAGGGTCGACTTGCCGTGGTCGACGTGACCTGCTGTCGCGACGACGGCCATCAGGGCCTCACCCGCTAACCGACGACGGTGCGGATCGCCTGTGCCACCAAGGGATCCGCAGCTTCCGGGATGCAGCGCAGGTCGACCAGGCAGTGAGCCCGCTCGACCCTGGCAAGGACGGGGCGGGGCTGCAGACGCAGCCCCGCGGCATACGACTCTGGGAGGGCGACCGCCCACCCCGGGAGGGTGTGGCCCGGCGCCCCACCGCCGCCGACCACACCGTCGGCCGGGACGGTGGTGCCGAGTCCCTCGGGGAGGGCAGCGACGAGAGCATCACAACGCGCGCGCAGTCGGTCCGGGTCGGCTTCGAGCGCGTCCCACACCGGGGCGCGGGGACCGCGCAGGGTGGCCTCGAGCGCGGCCAGCGTCGTCTTGTCGGCACGGACCGCCCGGGCCAGGGGATGCCGGCGCAGCCGGGTCACGGTGTCGGTCCGACCGAGGACGAGTCCCGCCTGTGGTCCGCCCAGCAGCTTGTCGCCGCTGCAGGTGACCACCGCCGCACCGTCGGCGAGCGAGCGCGCCGCGTCGGGTTCGTCGGGCAGCAACCGGTGCGGTCGCAGCAAGCCACTGCCGATGTCGTGCACCACCGGTGGACCCAGCGCCGCGAGGGCCGCCACCGGGACTGCCGAGGTGAACCCCTCGACCCGGAAGTTGCTCGGATGCACCTTGAGGACGCAGCCGGTCTCGGGACCAATGGCAGCCTCGTAGTCGGCCAGGGTCGTGCGGTTGGTCGTGCCCACCTCGCGCAGCCGCGCACCGGCGCTCGCGATGAGGTCGGGCAGCCGGAACCCGTCCCCGATCTCGACCATCTCGCCACGGCTGACGACCACCTCTCGGCCGGCTGCGAGCGCGGTGGTGGCCAGCACCAGGGCCGCCGCCCCGTTGTTCACCACGAGCGCGGCCTCTGCCTCGGGCAGCAGCTCGAGGAGGGCGGCGAGGGTGCCCCGGCCCCGGGTGCTCCGCCGACCGGTGGCCAGGTCGAGCTCGACGTCGACAGTGCCGGCGGCCGCGCGCATCGCCTCGACCGCGGCGTCGGACAGGGGCGCCCTGCCCAGGTTGGTGTGGATGACGACCCCGGTCGCGTTCAGGACCGGAGTCAGGGTGGTCGACCGCTCTGGCAGGGCCGCGAGCGTCGATGCCACGACGTCGTCCGGGCTGATTTCTCCTGCTCTCGCCAGCGCCTGGGCGGCTTGCACGGCAGCCTTCACGGACTCGTGGCCGAGGCGCGAAACAGCTTGTGCCACAGCGGGTTCCGCGAGGACGAAATCGGTGCGCGGCACGAGGCGGCGCGCGTCCGCGGGGTGCGGCATACGCCCTCCTGTCGTTGGCGGAGGCGGACGGGAATCGAACCCGCCCAGCCGAGGTGCTTGGCTGCACCGGTTTTGAAGACCGGGAGGGCCACCAGGCGCCTGCACGCCTCCGTTGGCGAGGCTAGCGTAGGCAGCGTGACCATTCAGGGCGTTCCCGTGCGACTGACGCAGTATGCCGCGGGCGGCGGCTGCGCCTGCAAGATCCCACCCGGTGAGCTCGAGGAGGTGGTGCGCGGTCTGGGTGGCCAGTCGGGCGGGCTCGGGCACGACCTACTTGTCGGGCTCGACGACGGTGACGACGGCGCCGTGGTGCGGGTCAGCGGTGACGTGGCGGTGATCAGCACCGCCGACTTCTTCACGCCGGTGGTCGACGACGCCTACGACTTCGGACGGATCGTCGCGGCCAACGCGCTGTCGGACGTCTACGCGATGGGCGGCCGGCCGGTGCTGGCGATCAACCTGGTCGGCTGGCCGCGGTCGGTGCTGCCGATGGAGCTGTTGCGCGAGGTGCTCCGCGGTGGGCTCGACGTGGCCTCGCAGGCTGGCTGCCCGGTGGCTGGCGGTCACAGCATCGACGACCCGGAACCCAAGTACGGCATGGCCGTGACCGGCGTCGCCGACCCGGATCGGTTGCTGCGCAACGACTCCGCGCAGGAAGGGTTGCCGATCTCGCTGACCAAGCCGATCGGTGTCGGCCTGCTCAACAACCGGCACAAGGCCACGGGTGAGGTGTTCCCGCACGCCATCGCGTCGATGGTCGAGCTCAACGACATCGCCAGTGCAGCGGCCCTCGAGGCGGGGGCCGCGGCAGCGACCGACGTGACCGGGTTCGGGCTGCTCGGTCACCTCTTCAAGCTGCTCCGCGCGTCCGGGGTCGGCGCGACGTTGGACTCGGCTGCCGTGCCGGTCCTCGACGGTGCGTGGGAGGCGCTGCGCGATGGCTACGTGTCCGGGGGCACCCGCCGTAACCTCGAGTGGGTCCAACCACACCTGGACGGTGGTGCGTCCGAGGATGTGCTGCTCATGCTGGCGGACGCCCAGACCAGCGGTGGGCTGCTGGTCGTCGGTGAGATACCGGGTGCGCCAGTCATCGGCCACACGGTCGCCGGACCGGCCCGGATCGAGATTCGCTGAACCGCTGCTGTCCAAGAGGCCTTGTGACTGAGCGGGGTTCGGCGCACGCTGGGGTCATGGCCAGGTACGAGCTCATCGCCCACAACCGGGCCGGGCAGCCGCACGGCCGCCCGGTCTTCGTCACCGCGGACAGTCCGGGCGAGGCGGTGATGGTCGGTGGCCCGACGCTGCGCCGCGTCGTCGAGCGGGACCACACCCACGCCGACCTGTATGCCGTGTACCGGCACCGCCGGGTCCGTGGCCGGCGGTTGGTGGGCGCCTTCTCTCCGGACGGACCGGACACCGGGACGGCCGGCGTGCGCGAACCGCGGCGCCCGCTGCCCAACCCGCCGAGCCTGCGGGCGGAAGCCGAGCTCCCGGCATTCCCGGACATCTGAGGCAGGCACTCCTCCGGACCGGTGCGCACGCAGTAGCGTGTGCCCACTTCACTTCTCCCCCCGGAGGCCCTGCCGTGCCGCACTTTGACCACACCCTGTCCGTGAGCGCGCCGCCCGCCGCCATCTTCACCATCGTCGACGACTTCACCAAGACCCCCCAGTGGCTGTCGCGATGCACCGGCATCGACAAGCTGGACGAGGGCGGCAACGACGTGGGGACGCGGTTGAAGTACCACTACAACGACGGTCGCCGCTCCGGGACGATGGACGGTCAGATCATCGCGCGGGAGCCGGACCGGCACTTCGCGATGAAGTTCACCGACAAGATGATGGACGTGACGGTCGACTTCGTCGCTGCCTCCGACGGGGTGGGCACCACGCTGACGCACTCGATCGACATCGCCACCAAGGGCCTCGGCAAAATCTTCACGCCGCTGATTCGGCGCGACCTGCCCAAGCAGACGATGGACGCGATGACCAAGCTCAAGGCGATGGCGGAGTCCGCCTGACGGTGCGTCCGAAGGGGTGTACGCGACATACCCACAGCCCTAGGCTGCCAACGTTCGCGTGTGTTGGACCACTCTCACGGAGGTGTAGCGATGGCGGGGAAGTTCGAGCTCTACCAGGACAAGGCCGGCAAGTACCGCTTCCGGCTCAAGTCCAGCAACGGCCAGGTGATCGCCGTGGGCGAGGCCTACGAGTCGAAGGCGGCGGCACAGAGCGGCATCGATTCCGTGCAGAAGAACGCGCCGGGGGCGCCCGTCGTCGAGGTCGACGGATAGCTCACCACAGCATCGACCAGGCCTCGCTCGGCAACCATCCCGTTATGCCGCGCGGGGCCTCGTCGTGTGTCGGCACCGTGGATCTGGCGTCGGGGCTCGGGACGTGGATGGAGTTGCGGACGGCACCGATCCCGCCAGGCCGGGCGCGATGACCGGGGAGCAGTGGAGGGCATGGTCGGCCCGGATCGCCGTGGTCGTGGCAGCGGTGGTGGTCTCCGTCGCGCTCTCACGGTTGTGGACCTACGCCAACGCCGACGACCCTGACCTGATCGAGCAGGGCTCCATCGCGCGAGCAGCGTCGAGCGCCTGCGCGGCGATGCGTGACTCCGCAGCGGCCTCGGCAGTGGCTTCGACCGCACCCATCCCGCAACGGGTCGGCGCCATCAACGCCCAGAACGACGCGGTCACCGAGCTCATCGCCACGATGAACCAGCTCGGCCCGGACCGCCTCCAGGCCGACCAGCCTGCGGACCAGTGGCTCGAGGACTGGCAGCGCCTGGTCTCGGCGCGGGACGCCTATGCGCGGTCGCTCGCAGCGGGCAAGCCGAAACCCATGGTGCTGCCGACGATCGACGGCAAGGGCCTGGTCGACCGGCTCAACAACGTCGGCCTGAACTGCCGCGTCCCGTTGGTCCTGCTGGCGCCCTAGCTCTCGTCGGCTGGGCGACCCCCTTGCAGCTCGGCGATCTGGGCCCGCGCTGCGGTGACGAGCTCGGCGTTGGTGTTGGCATGGCCGCGCAGACCCCAACCTCCCTCGACAGCCTCTGTCAGCATGACCCAGGTCCGGTCGGTGAGGGTCGGGTCGCCGGCCGCCGTCGCCACGATGTCGGTGAGCTGTCGCACGACACCAAGCTGCTTGTCACGGTCGAGGGCCCCCGCGTTGGTGAGGACCTGGACCCGCACGTAGCTGCTGTCGCCGTCGACATTCGCTAGCGAGTCCGCGGGCAGGTCGTGCACGAACGCGGCAGTGTTCTGCCGGAACATCGGGATGTTGGGCACTTCCTCGATCGTCATCACGGCTGTGGCGAGGTCCACCGCGAGCTGCTGCGTGTCGGCAAAGGTGCCGGCGGGGGCATACACATCGATCATGGGCATGGTGGACTCCTGACATGAGGTGGGACCGAAGGGTTCCTCGTGATGGTCCACTATGATGATCGTCATAGTCAAGAGTCGAGGTGAGTGACGCAGGTGGCAGGGTCGGGGAACTCGGAGCCGTCGGCATCGGAGCGGTCGGCATCGGAGCGGTCGGCATCGGAGCGGTCGGCATCGGAGCGGTCAGCACGCCAGCGGATGGTCGACAGCGCCATCCTGCTGTTGGCCCGGGGCGGCTACCAGGCGACGTCGTTCTCGTCGGTGCTGGAAGCCTCGCAGGCGCCGCGCGGCTCGATCTACCACCACTTCCCGGACGGGAAGGACCAGCTCATCGCCGCCGCCGTGGAGCTCGCGGGTGCGCGGGCGGTCGCGGTCCTCGACAGCCTCGACGGTCTGCCGGCGCCGGAGGTCGTCGACGGTTTCATGCTGCTCTGGCGGACGGTGCTGGCGCGATCAGACTTCGGGGCCGGCTGCTCGGTGCTGGCAGTCACGGTCTCGAGCGGCTCCGAGGAGCTCCTCGATGCGGCGGCAGAGGTGTTCCGGTCGTGGGGCGCGCGATTGGCCGAGCTGTTGCAGCGCGGGGGAATTCGGCACGAGGAGGCAACGTCGTTCGCGACGATGGTGATGGCCGCCAGTGAAGGGGCGGTCGTGCTGGCCCGCGCCCGGCGCGACATGGAGCCGTTCGACCTGGTCGCGACCCAGCTGCGCGAGGACGCCAAGCGCCGAGTGGGATGACCCGAGTGGCCTAGGGGCCTAGGCGTTGGCCTTGGCGTTGGCGCTGCCCAGGATCTGGGTGACGGCCCGGTTGATGACGTCGAGGCCTTCGCGAGTGACGGTCGGGCCGCCGCTGCTCACGGTGGCGCGGCTGTGGCACGCGGCGCCCCACGGAAGGCCGGCCTGCTTGGCGAGAGCCCGGCCCATCGCCGGCATGGTCCCCACCTTGACGCCGCAGCGCACCGCGGCGGCTTCGAAGACGTCCAGGGGGAGGCTGGCTCCCTCCCCGACGGTCTGCGTCGGAACGCCGAGCTGCCGGCAGAGGCGGTCGACCTGCTCCTGCTCGGAGACTCCGGTGCGGGTACCGCTGCCGTTCAGGCCGGGGAATGCGCGATCGTCGTCACCGAGGCAGGAAGAGCACCAAGCTGGGTTCATTCCGTGCCTACAGTCATCACTCATAGTGCTAACTGTACGTCTCCCCGGAAGCCTCCCAGTCCACGGCGAGTTCGCGGGTCCACCGATGCGGCCGCAATGTCGTGTTCGACCCGGCCCATCAAGATCTCCGCGCTCTTTCATTGCGCGATGAATTGGCACATGCTGGAGTCATGGACCAGCATACGAAACGGAGCCGAGCCGCCCCGCCGTCCCGGCTGGTCAGAGTCACCACTCCGCTCGCACGACGCCTCGCAGGCCACGCATGGTTCCCGCTCTGGGCAGTGATGCATCACGTCGGACGCAAGAGCGGCACGGATTACGCCATTCCCGTCGCCATCGTCCCGACGCGCGGTTCGGACACCTTTCTCGTCGGCCTGCCCTGGGGGGAGGGCACGAACTGGGCCAAGAACGTGCTCGCTGCAGGTGGGGCCGTCGTGACGTGGAAGGGCCGCGACTGGCGGACGACGAATGCGCGGATCGTCGGTCCAGCTGTCGCCGTGACCTTGGCGAAGGCAGGACCCATCAAGAAAGTCGTGGGCAGCGGCCGCTTCCCGGCCTTCATCCAGCTCGACCGCTGAGTCCGGGTTCTTCTGGCCACCCGTGCCGGGCGCTGCCCTGACATCAGGGGCTGACCCGGTGTGGATGGCCAGAAGTCGAAGAGACGGCAAAGGCCCCGCGCGGCATACCGGCGGGGCCTTGCTGTGGTCGTGGGGAAGCTGGTGGAGCCAAGGGGACTCGAACCCCTAACCCCCTGCTTGCAAAGCAGGTGCGCTACCAATTGCGCCATGGCCCCGTCGGATCACGGTCCGGATCGAGGCCGGCCCGTTCACCTGGTTGGTTGCCTACTTCGGGGAGTCCGTCGCCTCGGCCCAGAGGTCCTTCTCGGCCTGTTGGGCCTTGAGCTTCCGCTGGATTGCCGTGGCGCCGATGGCCGTCACGATGAGGAGCAGGAGCTTCTTCATGGGCCGTCGCCTTCCCTCGCAGAACAACCGCGGGGATCGGGATTGGTGGGCCTAACAGGACTTGAACCTGTGGCCTCTTCCTTATCAGGGAAGCGCTCTAACCGTCTGAGCTATAGGCCCGTGAGCCCAATCTCCGCTGCGCCACGGGAGGTGGCGCGAGGCACGAGGTTACAGCACGCACTCACGCACATCCAAAACGGTTACCGCCCGCCGACCTGTGCAGGTCAGCGGGCGGTTTCCGGCATGCCGTGGGGCCGGGTTTCGGGGTCGGTTCAGTCGTCCGTGAGGGTGAGCTGGAGGCCGCCAACCAGGGCCGAGCAGATGTTGTAGAGGAACGCTCCGAGCGTCGCCAGGGCGGTCATCAGGATGACGTCGATGACCCCGAGGACGATCGAGAGGGACAGCACCCGACCGAAGCCGAGGAAGTCCATGATGTCGAACGGGTTCTCCGAGTCGCTGATGATCGTGCCGACCAGCCGGTTGACCTCACTGAAGACGCCCATGCCGGACAGGATCATCCACAGCACCGCCACCATGACGACGCCGGCGATGCCGAGGGCGACCGAGATGAGGAACGACATCTTCATCGCCGACCAGGGGTCGACCCGCGAGACCGTCAGCTTGACGCGACGAGCGCGGGCGGCCGCAGCGGCGGACTGGGCGCCTGTCGGCCGGGCGGCACCGGCCGGGCGTGCGCTCTGGGCAGAGCCCGCCTGACCCGGGCTCACGCTGGGGGCGGCCCCTCCCTGGGGGAGGGCCGACCTGCTGGTCTGGCCTGCCGTGCTCACTCGCTACCTCCGCTGGCGTCGCTCTCAGGGGCGTCGGACGCCTGGTCGATATCCCCGGCTTCCTGCTCGTTACCTGACGACGGTACGGCATCCACGGCCGGTGAGCCGCTTTCAGTGGCCGCGTCGGACGCACCAACTGCCCCAACTGCGTCCTCCGCGTCGACCTCACCAGCCTCGACCTCGTCCACCGCCCGCTCGGGGTTGCGGGCCAGGGCGACGACCGAGTCGCCGTTGCCCGGGTTGGCGAACTTCATGCCCTGGGTGTTGCGGCCGCGCCGCGTGACCGGGCTGACCGGCATACGCACGATGTTGCCCTTGCCCATGATGACCAGGACCTCGTCGTCCTCGCTCACCGTGAGGGCACCGACCAGGTCGCCGTTGCGCTCAGTGATCTTGGCGACGGCGACACCGAGGCCACCGCGGCCCTTGGCGTTCCAGTCCGAGGCCGGCGAGCGCTTGGCCATGCCGTTCTCGAAGACCACGAACACGTCGGGGTCCTCGCCCTCGTGGATGACGCTCAGCGACAGCAGCGAGTCGTCGCCGCGGAACCGCATCCCGGTGACGCCGCTCGTCGCCCGACCCATCGGCCGCAGCTGGGCGTCCGTCGCGTGGAAGCGCACCGACTGTGCCTTGCGCGACACCAGCAGCAGGTCGTCGGTCGGGGACGCGAGGTCCGCGGCCACGAGCTCGTCGCCCTCCTTGAGGTTGACGGCGATGAGGCCGCCGCTGCGGGGGGAGTCGTAGTCGCCGAGCCGGGTCTTCTTGACCAGGCCGTTCTTCGTGGCGAGCACGAGGTAGGGCTGCTGGGCGTAGTCGCGCACGTCGAGGACCTGGGCGATCTTCTCGTCCGGCTGGAACGCGAGCAGGTTGGCGACGTGCTGACCCTTGGCGTCCCGCCCGGAGTCGGGCAGCTCGTAGGCCTTGGCGCGGTAGACCCGGCCGAGGTTGGTGAAGAAGAGCAGCCAGTGGTGCGACGTCGTCGTGAAGAAGTGGTCGACCATGTCGTCGCCGCGCAGCGAGGCGCCACGCACGCCCTTGCCGCCCCGACCCTGGGACCGGTAGGCGTCGACCCGGGTGCGCTTGGCGTAGCCACCACGGGTGATGGTGACGACCACGTCCTCCTCGGGGATGAGGTCCTCCATCGACATGTCGCCGTCGAAGAACTCGATCCGGGTGCGGCGGTCGTCGCCGAACTTGTCGACGATGTCGCTCAGCTCGCTGGACACGATCGTCCGCTGGCGTTCCGGCTTGGCGAGGATGTCCTCGAAGTCCAGGATCATCGCCTCGAGCTCGTTGTGCTCGTCGATGATCTTCTGGCGCTCGAGGGCGGCCAGGCGACGCAGCTGCATCTCGAGGATCGCGCGCGCCTGGAGCTCGTCGATGCCGAGCAGCTCGATCAGGCCCTCGCGGGCCGACTCGACGGTGGGCGAGCGCCGGATGAGGGCGATGACCTCGTCGAGGGCGTCGAGCGCCTTGAGCAGACCACGCAGCACGTGGATCTGGGCCTCGGCCTTGCGCAGCCGGAACTTGGTGCGCCGCTGGATGACCTCGATCTGGTGCTCGACCCAGTGCCGGATGAAGGCGTCGATCGGCAGCGTTCGCGGCACCCCGTCGACGAGGGCCAACATGTTGGCGCCGAAGTTGTTCTGCAGCTGGGTGTGCTTGTAGAGGTTGTTGAGCACTACCTTGGCCACCGCGTCGCGCTTGAGCACGATGACGAGGCGCTGGCCGGTGCGACCGGACGTCTCGTCGCGGATGTCGGCGATGCCCGACAGGCGGCCGTCCTTGATCAGCTCGGCGATCTTCTGCGCCAGGGTGTCGGGGTTGACCTGGTAGGGCAGCTCGGTGACCACGAGGCACTGCCGGCCCTGGATCTCCTCGACCTCGACGACCGCGCGCATGATGACCGAGCCACGGCCGGTGCGGTAGGCGTCCTCGATGCCCTTGCGACCCAGGATCAGTGCACCGGTGGGGAAGTCGGGGCCGGTGATCCGGGCGAACACCGCGTCGAAGGTCTCGTCGCGGGTGGCGTCCGGGTGGGCCAGCAGCCACTGGGCGGCGTCGGCCACCTCGCGCAGGTTGTGCGGCGGGATGTTGGTGGCCATGCCGACCGCGATGCCGGAGCTGCCGTTGACGAGCAGGTTGGGGAACCGGCTCGGCAGGACGACGGGCTCCTGCGTCTTGCCGTCGTAGTTGTCGCGGAAGTCGACCGTGTCCTGGTCGATGTCGCGCACCATCTCCATGGCCAGCGGGGCCATCCGGCACTCGGTGTACCGGGGCGCGGCGGCCGGGTCGTCGCCCGGGCTGCCGAAGTTGCCCTGGCCGTCGACCAGCGGGTAGCGCAGCGACCAGTCCTGCACGAGGCGGACGAGGGCGTCGTAGATCGAGGAGTCACCGTGCGGGTGGTACTGACCCATCACCTCACCGACGACGCGACTGCACTTGTTGTAGCCGCGGTCGGGGCGGTAGCCACCGTCGAACATCGCGTAGACCACGCGACGGTGCACCGGCTTGAGGCCGTCGCGCACGTCGGGCAGCGCCCGGCTCACGATCACCGTCATCGCGTAGTCGATGTAGCTGCGCTGCATCTCGGTGTTGAGGTCGACCGCTTCGGTGCGGTCGTACTCGATCGGCGGTATCTCAGTCATGAATTCCCTTGTCCGTCAAAGCTATTCAACAGCCTGCCAGTCAACAGCCGTGCCATTTCACATGCAGTGGGTATGCCGGGTGGCTGGTTTCACGTGGAACCTGGCCACCCGGCATACGGGCCCTAGATGTCCAAGAACCGGACGTCGCGGGCGTTGCGCTGGATGAAGCCGCGCCGGGACTCGACGTCCTCGCCCATCAGGATCGCGAAGATCTCGTCGGCGGCAGCCGCGTCGTCGAGGGTGACCTGGAGGAGCACCCGGTGGTCGGGGTCCATCGTGGTCTCCCACAGCTCCTGGTAGTCCATCTCGCCCAGACCCTTGTAGCGCTGGATCCCGGCGTCCTTCGGCAGCCGCCAGCCCTGGCCGAGCCCGGCCTGGACCATGGCGTCGCGCTCCCGGTCGGAGTAGGCGAACTCGTGGGGGTGGTTGCTCCACTTGAGGCGGTAGAGCGGCGGCTGCGCGAGGTAGACGTAGCCCTCCTCGATCAGCGGGCGCATGAACCGGAAGAGCAGCGTCAGCAGCAGGGTCCGGATGTGCAGGCCGTCGACGTCGGCATCGGCCATCAGCACGATCTTGTGGTAGCGCGCCTTGGTCTTGTCGAAGTCCTCGCCGATGCCGGTGCCGAACGCCGAGATCAGCGCTTGGACCTCGTTGTTGGCGAGCACCTTGTCGATGCGGGCCTTCTCGACGTTGAGGATCTTGCCGCGGATCGGCAGGATCGCCTGGTTGTGCGGGTTGCGACCGCGCACGGCCGAACCGCCGGCCGAGTCGCCCTCGACGATGAAGACCTCGGAGATGGCCGGGTCCTTGCTCTGACAGTCGCGCAGCTTGCCGGGCAGGCCGCCGGACTCGAGCAGGCCCTTGCGACGGGTCGCCTCACGCGCCTTGCGGGCGGCCATCCGAGCAGCCGCGGCCTGGACCGACTTGCGGACGATGTCCTTGCCCTCGACCGGGTGTGCCTCGAGCCAGTGCCCGAACTCGTCGGTCATGGCGCGCTGCACGAAGCCCTTGACCTCGGAGTTGCCCAGCTTGGTCTTGGTCTGGCCCTCGAACTGCGGCTCACCCAGCTTGACCGACACGACCGCGGTCAGGCCCTCCCGGATGTCGTCGCCGGTGAGGTTGTCGTCCTTGTCCTTGAGGAGGTTCTGCTTGCGCGCGAAGTCGTTGATGAGCTTGGTCATCGCCGCGCGGAAGCCCTCCTCGTGGGTGCCGCCCTCGTGTGTGTTGATCGTGTTGGCGTAGGTGTGCACCGACTCGGAGTAGGAGGTGGTCCACTGCATCGCGAGCTCGAGGCTCAGCTGGCGCTCGGTGTCCTCGGACTCGATCGAGATGATCTCGGCGTGCACCGGCTCGGACTTCTTCGAGGCCACCAGGTGGTTGACGTAGTCGACCAGACCGTTGTCGTACTTGTAGGAGACCTTGCGGGCCTTGCGCTCCGAGGCGTCGACCGTCTCGGCGTCGTCAGCAGCCCGCTCGGGCTCGCGCTCGTCGGTGAGGTTGATCCGCAGGCCCTTGTTGAGGAAGGCCATCTGCTGCATCCGCGCCCGGATCGTCTCGAAGTCGTAGGTGGTCGTCTCGAAGATGCCACCGTCGGCCCAGTAGGTGATGGTCGTGCCGGTGCGGTCGGACGCCTCCATCTTCTCCAGGGGGGCGACCGCCTCACCGTGGTCGAAGGTGACCCGGAAGACGTGCCCCTTCTGGAAGACCTCGACGTCGAGCCGGGTCGACAGCGCGTTGACCACGGAGGAGCCGACGCCGTGCAGGCCACCGGACACCTTGTAGCCGCCGCCGCCGAACTTGCCACCGGCGTGCAACTGGGTGAGCACCAGCTCGACCGCGGACTTGCCCTCGGCCGGGTGGATGTCGGTGGGGATGCCGCGGCCGTTGTCGGCGACCCGCACCGCACCGTCGGCCATCAGCGTGACGTCGATGGTGTCGGCGAACCCGGCGAGCGCCTCGTCGACCGAGTTGTCGACGATCTCCCAGACGAGGTGGTGCAGCCCGCGCTCGCCGGTGGACCCGATGTACATGCCGGGGCGCTTGCGAACGGCCTCGAGGCCCTCGAGGACGGTGATCTGGCTGGCGTCGTAGTCAGACCCGGGAGCGGCACCGGCGAGATCGGCCTCGACGACCTCGCGAGCAGCCTCGGCCTGCGCCGCTGTGAGGTGCTCGGTGGTCGACTGGTCGGGGGCGCTGGCTGCGGAGTCGCTGCCTGTCTCGGGGGTGGTGCTGTCTGCCGTGGTGCTGTCTGCGGGGGCGTTCTGGTCTGGCGTGTGGTCAGCCTCGGACACGGTGCTCCTTCTCCGGTGGCACAGCGAACGAGGGAGGTGTCCCCTGGTGGTCGCTGAACCCGCTCATGGCACGCGACCAGGACTGGTTGACCAGCTGGTCGCGAATTCACCCATGAGTCTACCTGTCACCGGTGTCAGATCTCGCGTCAGGAGGCCCGGGAACGTGGATTTGAGACAAAAAAGTGCCCGCTCACGGGTGGGGATACGTCGCCCACCCCCTGAGCGCCCGATTCTCGCGTTTCCGACCGGCCGGGACAGCTGCCCGGGCGACGGGCTCCCGCTCAGTCGCCGAGGGTGCGCTGGAGCAGGTCACGCACCGGTTCGGGTATGCCGTGTTCGGGCAGCGTGACCTCCTCACCTTCGGGCGGGCAGGCCACGTGGTAGGTGAACGCGTCGGGGATGGGGCGCGACGAGGGTGTGGCCGCCAGCTGCTGCAGGCCGTGGCCGGCCAGCAGCTGGCGCCAGCCCTGCGCGTCCTCGTCCGGCAGGTCGTCCAGGGCGACGGTCCGGGCCCTGCGCAGCCCTGCCAGACCACCCGTCCGGCGGACCTGGACCTGGGTCCCAGCCCGCGGCGCACCGCCGCCAGCGCTTCCGGGCTCGTCAGGGTCGTCGAGGTCAGCGAAGCGGTCGCCACCCGAGCCGGTGCTCGAAGCCCGGCTCTCGCCCCCAGAGCCAGCGGTGTCGAGCACGCCGACCTGCTCCCAGGCTGTCTGGACGGCGCTCACCTGGGGTGAGCCCGCGGCATACCTGCCCTCGGCAGCAGCGACCGTGAGCCGCGCGAAGGCCGCGAAGTCGGCCGTGGCCGCGAGCTGGCCACCCGTGAGCACGTCGAACCAGACCTGTCCGGCGCCCTCCCACGCGTTGCCGCCGATCGTCGTCGCGGCGAGGTAGAAGGCGTGGTTGGGGATGCCCGAGTTGAGGTGCACGCCGCCGTTGTCGTCGGTGGTCTCGACGTAGCCGGCCATCGTCGCGGGCTGCGGGTCCTTGCCGAGGGTGGGGTCGTCGTAGGCCGTGCCGGGCGCCTTCATCGACCGCAGCGCGACCCCCTTGACCTGGGCCGTGAACAGGCCCGCACCGATCAGCCAGTCGGCCTCGGCCGCGGTCTGGCCGAGCGCGCGTTGCTTGACCAGCGACCCGAAGACGTCGGAGAGGCTCTCGTTGAGGGCACCGGACTGGCCTTGGTACTCCAGCGCGGCGGTGTGCTCGGTGACGCCGTGGGTGAGCTCGTGCCCGATGACGTCGACCGCGATGGTGAACCGGTTGAAGACCTTGCCGTCGCCGTCGCCGAAGACCATCTGGGTGCCGTCCCAGAAGGCGTTGTCGTAGCCACTGCCGTAGTGGACGGTGCCGAGCAGGGGCAGGCCCTGCCCGTCGAGGGAGTCACGACGGTAGACCTCGTCGTACAGGCTCCAGGTCTGACCGAACCCGTCGTACGCCTCGTCGGTGGCGGCATCGCCGGTGGCCGGCTGGCCCTCCGTGCGCACGGTCGTGGCCGGGGTGGTCTCACGCCCCTGGGCGTCGGCGATGGTGCGCTGCGGGCCGGTGCCGTCGTCGGCGTGCGGGGCAGCGAGCCCGCCTTGGTGCTGGACCGGATGGTCCGTGGTCGAGGAGGTGCGGGGGGCCCGCGCGGAGCGGTGGCTGCGCAGCGAGTGGTCGCGCTCGAGCGAGTGTCGGGCGCGCTCCGCGACCGCCTCGTCGGGGTGACCGGTGAGGGCGTCCAGCAGGTAGGGCGGGACGATCGAGCACACGCCTCGGCTGGGTCGTCCGGTCATGGATCCATAGTGCGCCGGGGCGCCGACACCCGCCTCCCGGGGAAGCGTGGGGGTTCAGCGGCCAGCTCCCTTCGGGAGGCTGTCGATTTCCGGTGGTCAGGCCTGCGACGAGGGTGGACACTGCCAAGAGGAAGTCGTTGCAGGGGACGCGAGCGCTTGGCTGCTGCTCGTCCAGGGAGGCTGCGAATGACTACATCAGCAGGGGCGACGCCCGGGGCCGGGCCGGCCGAGACGGGGGCGCCGGCCAGAACGCCGGACCTCGCGGCTGAGCTGCAGGAGGCCCGCAACCAGCTCGCGGCGGTCAACGAGGTGCTCTCGGCGGTCGGACGCTCCGCGGGGGACCCCGACATGGTCCTCACCACGATCGTCGACAGCGCCCGGAGACTGTGTCGCTCGGATGCCGCCCAGCTGTGCCTCCTCGACGACCACCGGGTCTTCCAGCTGATCAAGGCGGTGGGCATCAGTGAGGAAGCGATCACCTACATCGCGGAGCACCCGTTGCCCATGGACCGGGACACCCTGATGGGGAGGGTGGGGCTGGACCGCAGACCCCAGCAGATCGAGGACGTCGTGGCCGACCCTGAGTACGGCCGCCTCGACCTCCAGCGGGTTGCGGGGTTCCGGACGACCATGGGCGCTCCCCTGA
Organism: Pedococcus bigeumensis; assembly: GCF_006438965.1. Classification (GTDB taxonomy): domain Bacteria; phylum Actinomycetota; class Actinomycetes; order Actinomycetales; family Dermatophilaceae; genus Pedococcus; species Pedococcus bigeumensis_A. The sequence goes on along the minus strand of NZ_RCZM01000003.1, from coordinate 367,739 downwards.
TCGTCGACGACGAGGTCGTCGGGGCGATGGTGCTGTGGCGCAACCAGGTCAGCCCGTTCGCGGAGAGCGAGATGACCATCGTGACGGCCTTCGCCGCACAGGCGGCCCTGGCCATCAACTCGGTCCGACTGGTGCAGGAGCTGCAGGCAGGCCGGGCCGAGCTGGCCGAGGCCAGCCAGCACAAGTCGGAGTTCCTGGCGAGCATGTCGCACGAGCTCCGCACCCCGCTGAACGCGGTCATCGGCTTCTCGGAGGTCCTGCTCGAGCGGATGTTCGGCGACCTCAACGAGCGGCAGGAGGACTACTTGCGCGACATCCTCAGCTCGGGCCGGCACCTGCTCGCCCTGCTCAACGACGTCCTCGACCTGAGCAAGGTCGAGGCCGGCCACATGGAGCTCGACCCCACCGAGTTCGCCGTCGCCGAGACGGTCGACTACGCCCTGTCGATGGTTCGGGAGCGGGCGGTGGCCCACGGCATCATCCTGAGCCGAGACGTGGGGGCCGGGGTGGACGTGGTGCGAGCCGACGAGCTCCGGATCAAGCAGGTTCTGCTCAACCTGCTCAGCAACGCGGTGAAGTTCACGCCCGACGGCGGCAGGGTCGAGGTGCGCGCCCGAGGGGGAGCCGTCGACCTGGAGATCACCGTGTCGGACACCGGCATGGGCGTCGACCCCGCGGACCAGCAGCGGATCTTCGACTCCTTCCAGCAAGGTGGCCGGGCGGCGCGCCAGGTCGAGGGCACCGGCCTCGGGCTCACCCTGACCAAGCGGATCGTCGAGCTCCACGGTGGTCGGCTGTGGCTCAACAGTGAGGTCGGGCATGGGAGCACCTTCGGCTTCTCGATCCCCCTCGACCGAAGCGCCGGCGCCGCGGTGGGCCTGCCGGGCCGGGCCGCCCAGACCGACGACCGTCCGGTGGTGGTTGTCGTCGAGGACGACCGCAGCTCGGCGGAGCTGATGTCGCTGCACCTCGAGGCTGCTGGGCTGCGCCCCGTGACCGTCCCCAACGGAGCCGACGGCCTGACGGCGGTCCGTGACCTGTCCCCGGCCGCGGTGATCCTCGACATCCGGCTGCCCGGGATGGACGGCTGGGACGTCCTGGGCGCGATCAAGGGCGACCCGCACACGGCGGCCACCCCCGTGGTGGTCGTCTCGGTCATCCACGAGCGCGGCCGCGGCTTCGCGCTCGGTGCCTCCGACTACCTCGTCAAGCCGGTAGCGCGGGACGACCTGCTCGCGGCGCTGCGCCGCCTCGTCGACCTGCCCGTCGACCGGGCCACACGCAAGGTGGCCGTCTTCGTCGACGACGACCCGCTCGCCCTCGAGCTGGTGCGCCTCGCCCTGGAGCCGGCCGGTTGGATCGTGCACACCTGCACCACCGCGGCGGTCGCCATGACCCTGATCCGGACCCACGATCCGTCAGTGGTCCTGGTCGACCTGCTCATGCCGGAGACCGACGGCTTCGAGGTGGTCGACATCCTCCGCAGCGACCCGCAAACGGCCTCGCTGCCCGTGGTGGTGCTCACGGCCAAAACCCTCACCCCCCGTGACCGTGCGCTCCTCGACGGTCGCATCGACTTCGTCATGTCCAAGAGCACCGTCGACCTCGGCCTGTTGGCCGAGCGGCTGGCCCAGATCACGTCGGCGCCGGTCAGGGCCCGCGGCAAGGAGGCGGGATGACGAACTCCGTGGTCCTCCTCGTCGAGGACAACGAGCGGAACCTCAAGCTGGCCAGGGACGTGCTGGAGTATGCCGGCTTCACCGTTCTCGTCGCGATGACGGGTGAGGAGGCGGTGGCCAAGGCTCGGGTGGCTTCGCCCGACCTCATCCTGATGGACCTCCAGCTGCCCGGGATCGACGGGCATGCGGCCCTGTCGCTCCTCCGCGACGATGCGCGGACCTCCGAAATCCCGGTTGTGGCGCTCACCGCGTTCGCGATGGCGAAGGACCGGGCCCGCGCGATGGCGGCCGGGTTCGACGGGTACCTGGAGAAGCCGATCGACGTGCGACGTTTTCCCCACCAGGTGCGCGAGCACCTCAGAACGGAGGGCCCCCGATGAGGACCGACGACGCGGTGATCCTGGTCGTGGACGACCTGCCCCAGAACGTCAAGCTGATGGACGCAGTCCTCAGCCCGCGCGGCTTCGTCGTCCACACCGCCACCTCGGGCGAGGAGGCGCTCACGTGGCTGTCGACCCGGGTCCCCGACCTCGTGCTGCTCGACATCCTGATGCCCGGGATCGACGGCTACGAGACCTGCCGGCAGATCCGCGCCAACGAGGCCACCTCCTACCTGCCCGTGGTGATGGTGACCGCCAGTGGCCAGGAGCAGAAGCTGCGCGCCATCGAGGCGGGCGCGGACGACTTCGTCACCAAGCCGTTCGAGCAGGCCGAGCTGTTGGCGAGGGTCCGCTCACTCGTCCGGGTGAAGCGGTACCACGACACCATCGAGCGGCAGGCCGCTGAGCTCGCCGACTGGAACAGGGAGCTCGAGGCCAAGGTGGCGGCGCAGGTCACCGAGCTCGAGCGGGTCGGCCGCCTCCGCCGCTTCCTCTCTCCGCAAGTGGCGGGGCTGGTCGTGGAGAGCGGGGACGACACCTTCCTCGAGAGCCACCGCAGCGAGATCACGGCCGTCTACTGCGACCTGCGTGGCTTCACCAGCTTCGCGGAGACCGCCGAGCCCGAGGAGGTCATGTCGGTCCTGCGCGAGTACCACGAGGCGCTGGGCGACCTCGTCTTCCGGTTCGAGGGAACGCTCGAGCACTTCGCCGGCGACGGTCTCCTCGTCTTCTTCAACGACCCGATCCCGTGTCCGGACGCTCCCGAGCGCGCGGTGCGGATGGCGGTGGCCATGCGCGGCCGGGTGGCCGAGCTCGCCGACGGTTGGAAGCGCCGCGGTCACGAGCTCGGCTTCGGCGTCGGCATCGCCCAGGGGTACGCCACCCTGGGCCGGGTCGGCTTCGAGGGGAGGTACGACTACGCCGCCATCGGCACGGTGACCAACCTCAGCGCCCGGCTGTCGGGCATGGCCGCCGCGGGTCAGATCCTGGTGACCCAACGCGTGGTGACCGGAGCATCCGAGGTGGCCGTGACCAGGTCACTCGGACCCATGGAGCTGCGCGGGATCACCCGCCCGGTCGAGGTCTTCGACGTGCTCGGACTCGACGCCGCGCGGACGGCACCGTGATGGCCACCGACGTCTCACGCCCGCTGGCCGAGCTGAACGAGGAGGAGCGCAACGCGGCATACGACAGGCTGCAGGGCCGGCTCCCCACGGTCTGGCGGTCGATGCGCCTCAACGAGCCCGGTGAGTCGGTCGTGGTGGTGCCCTCGGTGTCCCTGGACCGCGTCACGGCCAAGGCGGGCGCCATCAACCAGGCGATGGAGGAGCGCTACCTCTTCCTGCTGCTCCTCCTGCGGCAACCTCGCCTGCGCATGGTCTATGTGACCTCGGGGCCGATCGACCCGGCGATCGTGGAGTACTACCTCGCCCTCCTGCCGGGGGTCATTCCCAGCCATGCCCGCGCCAGGCTGTCGCTGGTGTCGGTGGGCGACCTCACGCCGCGCCCCCTCACCGAGAAGTTGTTGGAGCGGCCCCGGCTGCTCGCCGACATCGCAGACCTCATCCCGGACCGAGGTCGCTCGCACCTGGTTCCCTACACGACCACCACCATCGAGCGGGACCTCGCACTCGAGCTGGGCATCCCCATGTACGGGGCGGACCCGAGACACTTCGCCCTGGGGACGAAGACCGGGTGCCGACGCCTGTTCGACGAGGCGGGGGTGGACTACCCCGCTGGCTTCGAGGACCTCCGTTCGATCGACGAGATCGTGGACTCCCTCGCGGAGCTACGCGCTCGCAGACCCGGGGTCGAGCAGGCCATGGTGAAGCTCAACGAAGGCGTGGCGGGTGCGGGCAACGCCCTCGTCGACCTGGCCGGGCTCCCGGCTACGGGGTCTGCGGCCGAGCGCTCTGAGCTCGAGGGCCGGGTGCGGATCATGGAGCTCGAGGGCAAGGCCGTCACGCATGACCTGTACTTCGCCAAGTTCGCGGAGCGGGCCGGCATCGTCGAGGAGCGGATCACCGGCGACGAGGTGCTCAGTCCGAGCGTCCAGCTCCGGGTCACCCCGCTCGGCGAGGTCGAGGTCCTGTCCACCCACGACCAGGTGCTGGGGGGCCCGACAGGCCAGTCCTACCTCGGCTGCACGTTCCCCGCCGATCCGGCGTATGCCGGCACCATCACGGAGCAGGCACGGGCCGTGGGTGCGCGGCTGGCGGAGCTCGGGGTGCTCGGACGGTTCGCGATCGACTTCGTGGTGGTACGCAAGGGCGCCCGGTGGGAGTCGTTCGCCATCGAGGTCAACCTGCGCAAGGGCGGGACGACGCATCCCTTCCTGACCCTGCAGTTCCTGACCAATGGTCGGTACGACAGCCAGACCGCGCTGTTCACCACTCCGGCCGGCCGCGAGAAGCACCTCGTGGCCACCGACCACCTCGAGGACCCGAGCCTGCGAGGACTTCGCGTCAACGACCTGTTCGACGTCGTGGCCCGCACAGGACTGCACTTCGACCCCGCCAGCCAGACGGGCGTCGTGTTCCACATGATCAGCTCCGTCACCGAGGCCGGTCGGGTGGGGATGACCGCCGTGGGCGACACCGCAGCCAAGGCTCAGGAATGCTACGACCGGGCGGAGCGGATCCTCCTCTCCGAGGCCCGCTCCGCCGCCACCCCCAGATCTCTCCCCTGAGGAGGTGGCCCTGAGCGCGTCATGAGCTCAGGCAGCGATCGTGGTGGCGTGCCGCAGTGCCTCGACGACGACCTGGTGCCAGTTCAGCTGGGTCAGGTCGGTGCGGCAGGACGAGCTGCCGCAGTCACAGGACCACATCCACCGGCCTCGCACCTTCTGGATGACCGGGTGGTGGTGGGCGAGGTCGGGGTGGTGCCGACGGTTTCTGCTGGTGACCGTGGTGTTCATGACCGCCTCCTTCGTCCGTCCTTCCCGGCGGTGCCGGGTGGTCACTCCACCGTCGCGGCGGGGAGCCCGCCAGTCTGTGCACCGGCGAACGGAGCGGGTGTGCTCGTGGTGACACACGGAGAACACCGGTGGCGCGCCCCGCCGCATGTGGTGCACTGAGTCATGGAGTGGCAGCTGCTTCGCGACCTGAGTGACGCAGAGCGCCGGCAGGTCCTGGCAACTGCACGGCGCCGCCAGTTCAAGCGCGGCGAGATCCTTTTCCACGAGGGCGATCCCGCAGACACGGTGCACTTCATCGCGGAGGGACGGGTGATGGCCCGGCGTACCTCACCGATGGGTGACTCGGTGGCCTTCCGGGTGATCGGCCCCGGGCGCGCGCTCGGCGACGTCGCGCTGGTCTCCTCGGCCCGACGCCGCAGCTCGACCGTGAGTGCCCTGGAGCCCACGACGACCCTCAGCCTGACCTTCGCCGAGTTCGCCCAGCTCTGTGAGGCGCATCCCGGGATCCAGACCCTGCTGGCAACCCTGCTCGCCGCGCGGGTGAAGCGCTTGTCCGACCACCTGCTCGAGGCCCTCTTCCTGCCCACCGACCGGCGAGTGGTGCGCAGGATCCTCGACCTGTGCGAGCAGTACGAGACCGGGCCCGACCGTCGCGTGGTCATCCCACTAACCCAGACGGACATCGCCGAGCTCGCCGGCGCAACCCGTCCCTCGACCAACCGGGTGCTGCGGGCCCTGGAGACCGAGGGACTGGTCCAGCTGCGCCGCGGACAGGTCGAGGTCGTGGATCGTGCCGGCCTCACCCGCAAGGACCGGTGACCAGGACCAGTCGAAAGGCGCTCGAGACGTCAGAACTCGACTACCTGACGGACGGCACGGCCGGCCGCGAGCTCGTCCATCGCAGGGTTGAGGTCGTCGAGCCCGATCGTCGACGACACGAGCGCCTCGACGGGGAGTCGGCCCGCACGCCACCACTGGGCGAACACGGGGATGTCGCGAGCGGGCACGGCCGACCCCAGGTAGCTGCCGATGACGGTCCGGGCTTCCGCCACCAGCGAGAGCGGTGAGATGGCAGCGCGGGCATCGGGGTGTGGCAGCCCGACGGTGACGGTCCTACCTCCGGGAGCAGTGGCAGCCACGGCTGCCTCGAACGCCCGGGCGTTGCCGGCCGCCTCGACAACCACGTCGGCGCGAGCACCCTGGTCTCCTCGCGACAGCGCGTCGGCCAGCTCGTCGGGTTTGAGCGCGCGCGTCGCACCGAGCTCGAGGGCCTGGTGTCGCTTGCTCTCCAGCCCGTCGACCGCCACCACGTCACCGACTCCGAGGGCGACGGCGGTCAACAGGGCAGCCATACCGACCCCACCCAGCCCGACCACCATGACCGACTGCCCGGACTCCGGCGGCGCCGCGTTGAGCAGTGCACCACCGCCGGTGAGCACCGCACACCCGAGCACCGCTGCCACGGCTGGAGGCACGTCGTCGTCGACAGCCACCACGGACCGGGTGTCCACCACCGCATGCGTCGCGAACGCGGACACCCCCAGGTGGTGGTGCACCGGTATGCCGTCGCGCGACAGCCGGCGTCCGCCGCCGAGCAGCTCGCCGGCGGCGTTGCTCACCGAACCGGGACCACACGGCATACGGCCGCCCGTGGCGCAGCCGGCGCACTCGCCGCACCGGGGCAGAAATGTCATCACGACACGCTGGCCCACGACGAGGTCGGTGACCCCGGGGCCGAGCAGCTCGACGCGACCGGACGCCTCGTGCCCGAGCAACATCGGGACCGGACGCGCGCGGTTGCCGTCGACGACCGACAGGTCGGAGTGACAGACCCCCGCGGCCTCCATCCGCACGAGCACCTCGCCCGCAGCAGGAGGGGCAAGCTCCAGGGTGCTGAGGGTGAGCGGTCGGCTCTGCGCGAAGGGGGAGGCGCGACCGACCTCCTCGAGGACGACTCCGCTGATCTGCATCAGCGTGCAGCCGTCACCGAGCGGCCACGGCGGACTCGAGCAGCTCTCGCACCGAAGACGGGATCGGCACGCTGACCCGCGAGTCGCGGTCGATGTAGACGTGCACCCAATGGCCCAGGGCGGCGAGCTCATCGGACCGTCCGTCGAACAGGCCCAGCGCATAGGTGATGCTGCTGCGGCCCAGGCGCTCCACCCGGACCGCGACGTCCAGCGAGTGTGGGTACTCCAGCTCGCGGAAGAAGCGACAGCCGGACTCCGCGACCACGCCGAGCTCGGGCAGCGCCATCACGTCGACCTCGGCACCGGTGATCAGCCAGCCGTTGATCGCCGAGTCGAACAGCTCGTAGTAGACGGCGTTGTTGAGGTGCCCGTACATGTCGTTGTCCGACCAGCGGGTCGTCACCCGCACGACGTGGTCGAAGTGCGCGGGGGTCAGGGTGCACGGGTCAACCGCGTCGGCCGTCATGGCCCGATCCTAGAGATGGGTCGCCGGCAGGGCTCAGCCGTAGGTGTCGCGCGGGCCGGGACCGCTGGACCGACGGAAACCCTTGGACCACGACGGCGCGCTCGGGCCGACGATCTTGAGCGCGGTCACGGTGCCCTTGCCGACCTCGCCCTCCAGCCTCTCCATGATCGAGGACTCCAGGAGCTTGAGCTGGGTGGCCCAGGCCGTCGAGTCGGCGCGCACCGTGAGGACGCCGTACTCGAAGGTCACCGGGATGCAGTGCTGGGCGACCTCCTGCCCGACGATCTGTGGCCACCGTCCCATCACCGACCCGACTGCGACGTCGACCTTCCAGCCCCGATCTGCCATCAGCCGGTCCATCTGGTCGCCGAGCAGCAACGGGTCACGGCGGTCGGGTTTCGACCCGGACGACTGGACGCCGATCTGCCTGCGGCGCATGGGTTTCAGGCCTGGCCGCAACCCCTTCTCCCGGGCGGCCGCCCTCGCCCGTGACAGGGCGGCCTCGGCTGCGTCGTCGACCAGGTCCGAGGGGTCGGGTTCGACACCAGGTGCCGGTTCGCTGCCCGGCTCCAGCTGGGGTTCGGCGCCCAGGTCCAGGCTGGGGTCGAGGCTGGGATCGCCTCCGTCGGGTGTCCCGTCATCAGGCACGCAAGGTCACCTCCCCAAGGCTGACTGAAAATGTCTGTCCCACAAGGCTTTTCGGCACATCAGCATCCACCGCGGCGGTAATGAGCACCTGCTCGCAGTCGGCGACCATGGCCGCCAACCGCTCGCGGCGGCCGGTGTCCAGCTCGGCGAAGACGTCGTCGAGGATGAGGACCGGGTCCTCGCCCAGGTCGTGCCGCAGCAGCTGGTAGGCCGCGAGCTTGAGCCCCAGCGCGAACGACCAGCTCTCACCGTGGCTGGCATAGCCCTTGGCCGGCAGCTCACCGAGCGACAGCACCAGGTCGTCGCGGTGCGGACCGGCGAGCGAGATGCCGCGCTCGATCTCCTTTTCGCGTGAATCCTCAAGCGTGGCAAGGAGTTCGGCACGAAGCGCGTCGATCTCCGGGACCTCACCGGCAGCCAGGGACGCGGCCGCTGCCTCGCGCAGCGAGCTCTTGTAGGAGACCCGCGCGTCGGACTGACCGGCGCTCACCTCGTCGTAGGCCTTGGACAGGTAGGGACCCAGGTCGCGCAGCAGCCGCAACCTGGCGTAGAGCAGCTGGGACCCGACAGTGGCGAGATGGTCGTTCCAGATGTCCAGCGTGTGCAGGGCCGTGGCACGAGCGTCGTCCACCGGTTCGTCGGGGGGGCGCGAGGGTGGCCGGCGTCGAGATCCCTTGCGCAGCAACGGTTGCGCCGACTTGAGCAGGGCGTTGCGCTGCTTGAGGATCTTGTCGTAGTCGCCGCGCACCCCGGCCCAGCGGGGCTGGCGGGCGACGAGCAGGTCGTCGAGGAACCGGCGCCGCTCCGACGGGTCGCCCTTGACGAGGGCGAGGTCCTCGGGGGCGAAGAGCACTGTGCGCAGGGTGCCCAGCACGTCTCGCGGTCGCGACACCGGCGAGCGACCCAGCCTCGCCCGGTTGGCCCGGCCGGGGTTGAGCTCCAGCTCGAGCATCGTCTCGCGCCCGTTGCGCATCACCGCCCCGCGGATCACCGCCTGCTCGGCACCGAACCGCACCAGCGGCTGGTCGGTGGACACCCGGTGGCTGGACAGGGTCGCCAGGTAGCCGATGGCCTCGACAAGGTTGGTCTTGCCCTGGCCGTTCAGGCCGACCAGCGTGGTGACGCCCGGTTCGAGCGGGAGCTCGGCGCTGGCATAGCTGCGGAAGTCGGCGACCGTGAGGTGCCGGACGTACACGGGCTCCTAGGCCTTCTTGACTGCGCGCTTGCGCGTCGACCCTGATCCCGTGGACCCGGTGCCGGAGGACGGACCCGCCGTCGCAGCCTTGCGACCCTTGGCAGCAGCCTTCGCGGCGCTCTTGGTCGGCTTCTCCTTGGTGGCCGCCTTCGCCGCCACGGCCTTCTCGTGCTTCGGGGCACCCTCGGCGCGCAACTTCTCACCCTCGGCGACCGACATGACCTGGTGCCCACCGAAGCCACCACGCAGCGCGGCAACGGCCTGCATCGTGGGCGACTCCTGCTGGCGCGAGGCGAACCGGGAGAACAGCGAGGCCGAGATGACCGGCATCGGCACCGAGTTGGCGATCGCCTCCTCGACGGTCCAGCGGCCCTCACCCGAGTCGACGGTGTAGCCCGAGACGTCCTCGAGGTGCGGGTTCTTCTCGAGCGCGTCGACCAGCAGGTCGAGCAGCCAGGAGCGCACGACGGTGCCACGGGTCCACGCCTTGAAGGCACCTGGGACGTCGGTGACGATGTCCTTGGCCTCGAGCAGCTCGTAGCCCTCGGCATAGGCAGCCATCAGGCCGTACTCGATGCCGTTGTGCACCATCTTGGCGTAGTGGCCCGCGCCGACCTTGCCGGCGTGGACGAAGCCTTCGTCACGCGGGCCCTCGGGGCGCAGCGCGTCGAAGATCGGCATTGCCTTGCGGACGTTGGCCGCCGAGCCGCCGACCATCAGGCCGTAGCCGTTCTCGAGCCCCCAGATGCCGCCGCTCACACCGCAGTCGAGGTAGCCGATGCCCTTGGTCTTGAGGAGCTTCTCGTTCTCGAAGTCATCGGTGAAGCGGCTGTTGCCACCGTCGATGACCGTGTCGCCCTTGTCGAGCAGCTTGGCCAGCTGGGCGACCGTGTCGGCGGTCGGGGCACCTGACGGCACCATCACCCACACGGTGCGCGGTGCGTGGAGCGCCTTGACCAGCCCGGCCAGGGTCTTGACGTCCGACACCTTGGGATCGCGGTCGAAACCCACTACTTCGTGCCCTGCGCGGCGGATCCGCTCGCGCATGTTGCCGCCCATCTTGCCGAGACCGATCAGACCGAGCTGCATGTGACGACGCCCTTTCGTGTGGGTGGTGCGGTATGCCGCGAAGCCAGCTTCGCGGCATACCTCGTGGTGCGCGTGCTCAGGCTACGCCCGGGGGTGCTCAGCTCGCGAAGCGAACAGGCATGAGGACGTAGCGGTAGGAGCTGTCCGCCTCGCCGTCTAGCTCGTCCTGGCCGGACAGCACCGCGGGGCGCGACGGCTGGGTGAAGGAGAAGCGCGAGTAGTCGGTGCCGACGGCGCCGAGTCCGTCGAGCAGGAACTGGGGGTTGAACGCGATCTCGATCTCGGGTCCGGTGAGGGTGGACTCAACGGCCTCGGACGCCTGGGCGTCGTCGCCGGTGCCGGCCTCGATGGTCACCTGGCCGTCGCTGAACTTCAGCCGCACGGGGGTGTTGCGCTCGGCCACTAGGGCGACGCGCTTGACGGCCTCGATGAGGTCGGAGGTCTTGAGGACTGCCTCGGTGTCGACGCTGGTGGGGAAGATCGAGGTGACCTTGGGGTACTCACCGTCGAGCAGGCGGGTCGTGGTCCGACGCTGGCCGGCCTCGAAGCCGACCAGACCGTCGCCACCCGCGGACGACCCGAGGGCGACCTCGATGGAGCCGGAGGCGCCGAGCGCCTTGGCCGTCTCGGACAGGGTGCGGGCGGGGACCAGGGCCAGGTGGCTGGCGTCAGTGGCCTCGGGGTTCCAGGTGAGCTCGCGCATGGCCAGCCGGTAGCGGTCGGTGGCCAGCAACGTCATCTTCGCGCCGTCGATCTCGACCCGGACGCCGGTGAGGATCGGCAGGGTGTCGCCGCGGTCAGCCGCGATGGCGACCTGCGCCACGGCCTGGGTGAAGACGTCGCCCGCGATGGTGCCGCTCGCGGTCGGGGAGGTGGGCAGGGTCGGGTAGTCGTCGGCCGGCATCTGCATCAGGCTGAACCGCGAGGAACCACAGACCACCGAGACCTTGTTGCCCTCGGTGGCGATGTCGACGGGCTTGCCGGGCAGGTTGCGGGAGATGTCGGCCAGCAGCCGGCCGAGGACGAGGACCGTGCCACCCTCGGCGACCTCGGCCGCGACGGTGATCTTGGCGGAGACCTCGTAGTCGAACGCCGAGAGGGTGATGGTCCCCTCGTCGTTCGCCTCGATGAGCACCCCGGCGAGGACCGGCACCGGCGGACGAGCCGGGAGGCCACGGGCCACCCAGGTCACGGCGTCGGCGAGGACCTCACGTTCGACCCGAAACTTCACGGTGACTACCTGCCCTTCGCATGCGGCCCCGCCGCCGAAAACTTCAAGAATGTGATTGCGCACTGACCCTAGTGCTCACGGTGCACTCGGCCAACCCGGATCAGGCAATCCGTCTCGTTGGCTGTTCTTCCTGTGATTTCTGGTGGGCCGGGGCAGGATTGGTACTCGGGGCTGGATGCTGAGGGTAGATGGGTAGTCGTTGTCATAGGGGGTGTGGATCCTGTGGACGACGGGCATCGGTGCAGGTCAGCGCGGCGCGTCCGGTGTGGATGCAGCGTGGACAACCAGGCGGACAAGCTGGGTCGACCTGTGGAGGCGCCGACGCCGCCCACACGGTCTCCACACGGCATACCCCGGTTGTCCCCAGCTGCGTGCCGGCCGTGCACGGGTTGTCCACCGGTTGTCCACAGGGGTGGATAGGCGAGCAGACGGGAGGTGGACGGAAATCATCCGTTCGGTGGATAGCCGTAGGGGCCGAACACATACCCACAGAGTTGTCCACAGGTGTGGACCACGGGGCTGGTTCCCGGATTGTGTCGGTTGCACGCGACGGCGCGTGCTCAGCTGAGCACGGACCCGAGGAACATGTCGAGCAGGTGAACAGGCCCGCACACCTGTGCACAACCCTGTGGAGAACTCGGATCGTGGGAAGCGGACCCTCAGCGGGACTGCTGCTTGATCCGGTTGGTCAGCTCGGTGACCTGGTTGTAGATCGCGCGACGCTCGGCCATCAGCTGGCGGATCTTCTTGTCGGCGTGCATGACGGTGGTGTGGTCGCGGCCGCCGAACTGCTGCCCGATCTTGGGCAGCGAGAGGTCGGTGAGCTCGCGGCACAGGTACATCGCGATCTGGCGGGCGGTCACCAGGACGCGCGAGCGGGACGTCCCGCACAGGTCCTCGATGGTCAGCCCGAAGTAGGCCGCCGTCTGGGCCATGATCGTCGCGCTGGTGATCTGCGAGCCCTGCTCGTTCGGGATCAGGTCCTTGAGCACGATCTCGGCCAATCCCATGTCGACGCTCTGCCGGTTGAGGCTGGCAAAGGCGGTGACGCGGATCAGGGCGCCCTCGAGCTCGCGGATGTTGGTCGAGATCCGGCTCGCGATGAACTCGAGCACGTCGTCGGGGGCGCTCATGCGTTCCTGGATGGCCTTCTTGCGCAGGATCGCGATGCGGGTCTCGAGGTCGGGGGGCTGGACGTCGGTCAGCAGGCCCCACTCGAAACGGCTGCGCATGCGTTCCTCGAACCCGGAGAGCAGCTTGGGCGGCAGGTCGCTGGTGATGACGACCTGCTTGTTGGCGTTGTGCAGGGTGTTGAAGGTGTGGAAGAACTCCTCCTGCGTCTGCACCTTGCCCTGCAGGAACTGGATGTCGTCGATCAGGAGCACGTCGACGTCGCGGTAGCGCCGCTGGAAGTTGCTGGCCTTGTCGTCGCGGATGCTGTTGATGAAGTCGTTGGTGAACTCCTCGGAGTTCACGTAGCGCACCTTGACGTGCGGGTAGAGGTTGCGTGCGTAGTGCCCGATCGCGTGCAGCAGGTGGGTCTTGCCCAGGCCGGACTCGCCGTAGACGAACAGCGGGTTGTAGGCCTTGGCCGGCGCCTCGGCCACCGCGACGGCAGCTGCATGGGCGAACCGGTTGCTCGCGCCGATCACGAAGGTGTCGAAGGTGTACTTCGGGTTGAGCCGGGTCGCCGACTCGTCCGTGACGCTGAGGACCTCGTCGCGCGGACGGCGCTGCGGCTCGGCAGCCCGTGTCAGGGCGTAGACGTTGTCGACCCGCTGCGGCTGGTCGGGACCCCGTCCCTGGAGCTGGATGGAGGGCTGCTCGTCCAGGTAGCCGGTGGTGTCCTCGGTGTGGTGCGACTCGTCGAGCGAGGTGTCCACGGTGACGGCGAGCTGCACCTGCTCGCCGAGCTGGGAGGACAGCGCCTGGGTCACCGCGTCGCGGACCCGCTGCTCGACGACGTCCTTGGTGTACTCGTTGGGCACCTTGACCAGGGCGGTTCCGTCGAGCAGGCCGGCAAGGCGGGCCAGCGTGAGGAACGCGCGCTCCCGAGCGGGGAGGCCGTCGGCGTCGAGGGTGGCGATGGTGTTCTGCCAGATCTGTGTGAAGTCCAGATCTGTGTCACTCACCGGTCCCACATCCCTTTCGACGGTCTTGGCGGATCTTCCCTGTCGCAAGGGTCAAGTGCCTAGTCCAACACTGTGCCTTATCCACATAGTTATCCACAACCTGTGGGCAAGGGATGGGACGAGGAGGGACGTTAACAACCTCGGAGCAGCCGAGCAACCGAAACGGCAGAAATATGGCCCGTGCCGGGGAAATCAGGGCCCAGCACCCGGCGTGTCTGGGGAGAAATGCTCCTGAGTGGGTGATATTGGCACCTCACCATGCCTCAGTATGCCGCGTGGCCGGCGCTGGTTTGACCCTGCTGTCCGCGCTCGCGTACCTTTGGAACCGGCCTGTCGGCCGTTTTCGCATGCCCGTGACGCCCTGGATCGTCGGTGCCAGCTACCGAGGATCCATCAAGGACCACGTCGCGGGTCTCCGATTGCGGCCGACCCCCAGCCGCCCATGCACTCAGCAGGCCACCCGGGCCTGATCAGTAACGGAGATCCTCGTGAGCAAGCGTACTTTCCAGCCGAACAACCGTCGTCGGGCCAAGACCCACGGCTTCCGTCTGCGCATGCGGACTCGTGCGGGTCGCGCCATCTTGTCGGCACGCCGCGCCAAGGGCCGCACCGAGCTCTCCGCCTGAGGCGGACCCCGTGCTGCCCGCGGGGCACCGGCTCCGTGCGAGTTCGGACTTCGCGGCCACCTTTCGGGGGCCCGGAGGAGCCCGAGCTGGCTCCACGCTGATCGTGGTCCACGCCAACCAGGCCGACGCGCGTGCGGGACAACCGCCGCGGGTCGGTTTTGTTGTCTCCAAAGCCGTGGGCGGGGCCGTCGTCCGCAACCGGACCAAGCGACGCCTCCGGGCGTTGATGGCCGCTCGAGTTGGCGTGTTGCCGAGTGGCACTGACGTGGTGATCCGCGCCAATCCCTTTGCAGCACAAGCGAATTCGACTCTTCTTAGCGTCGAGCTGGACACCTTGTTGTCCAAGGTGACCGCACGGCTGACAGCGGTGCGGGCATGAGGCTGGTGAAACGGGTCGTGGCGGCGCCCCTCATCGGGCTGCTGCTGTTCTACCAGCGCTTCATCTCGCCGCTGACGCCCCCGACCTGCCGTTACTACCCCTCCTGCTCGACCTATGCCCTGGTCGCCATCCGGCGGTTCGGGCCGGTCAAGGGAACCTGGCTGGCGCTCAAGCGGTTGGCTAGGTGCCACCCCTGGGCCGCCGGCGGGGTCGACCACGTTCCAGCCAAGGACCCGGTCACCGCAGAGCACGCCTCCGCGGACCCGGCGAGCCAGACCCCCGCACCACCCACCCACGCCGCCTAGCGGCAGGGCACCAGACCTGCCGGCCACGCGGCATACCCACTGCGCGGCCGGAACCACCGGTGAACGGTCACCGCGACCGATCACCACCAGATTGAGGACGACATGAGTTTCAGTAACCTGGTCTACCCGTTCGAGTGGATCGTCTCGTGGATCCTGTACAGCTGGCACTGGGTGTTCACCAACGTCCTTGGCATCCCCTCCGACTCCGGGGTGGCGTGGACGCTGTCCATCGTCGGACTCGTGGTGGTGATGCGGGCCGCGATGATCCCACTGTTCGTCAGGCAGATCCACGCCTCGCGGCGGATGCAGCTCATCCAGCCCGAGATGCAGAAGATCCAAGCCAAGTACAAGGACAAGAAGGACCCCGACTCCCGTCAGGCCATGACGCAGGAGACGATGGACCTCTACAAGCGGACCGGGACCAACCCGTTCAGCTCGTGCCTGCCGATCCTGCTGCAGTCCCCGTTCTTCTTCGGACTGTTCCGGGTGCTCAACGGCCTCAAGAAGATCGCTGACGGCACGACCGACCCGATCGGCCCGATCTCGGCAAAGCTGGCCGGTGAGGCTGAGTCGTCCACCTTCTTCGGTGCGCAGCTGTCCGACAAGTTCATCGGTGCCAACAGTGTGACCGTCCAGATCGTCACGGTCCTGCTGATCGTGCTCATGTCAGCCAGCACGTTCACCACCCAGCGCCAGCTGATGATGAAGAACATGCCGGCCTCCGCGCTGGACAACCCGTTCGCCAAGCAGCAGAAGATGCTGCTCTACCTGATGCCGATCTTCTTCGCCATCTCCGGTGTGAACTTCCCGATCGGTGTGCTCCTCTACTGGCTGACGACCAACGTGTGGTCGATGTGCCAACAGTTCTACGTGATCCGCAACATGCCTGCGCCGGGGTCGCTGGCCGAGAAGGCCATGCAGGAGCGCCGTCGCAAGAAGGGCAAGGCCGTGGAGGAGTTCACGGTCAAGGGCCTGGACAAGGCAGACGACGCCGAGGCTCCCAAGCCGAGCGGCCAGCGCGTGCAGCCGTCGCGGAACAAAAAGAAGAAGGGCCCGGCCGGCACACCGGCCAAGAAGCCGGCGTCCGGCTCCCCCCAAGAACCCAAGCCCCAGACCGACAACTGAGAGTGACCACCATGACCGAGCAGAACAACACTGTCGTGGACGACATCACCGAGGCCGCTGACGGTTCCACTGACGAGTCCAGCGACGCAGCCACGACTGATACAGCCGTCGCCGCTGACGAGGCTCCGCACGCTGAGGCTGACGTCGCCCTGGACGCCGGGGGCTCCGTCGACGACGCGGATGACGCGGATGACGACGCCGAGGGCACCGACGCTGCCGGCGCGCCCCGCCGCCGCCCGGCGGCCAAGGTGGCCGACCTCGAGCGCGAAGGTGAGGTGGCCGCGGACTTCCTCGAGACACTGCTCGACATCGCCGACCTCGATGGCGACATCGACGTCGATGTGGACGGTGACCGTGCGGCGGTCTCCATCGTCGACTCCGACGAGGGCCGGGTCCCGCGCCGCCTGGTCGGCCAGGACGGCAAGGTGCTCGAGGCCCTGCAGGAGCTGACCAGGCTCGCCGTGCAGTCGGCGACCGGTGAGCGCAGCCGCCTGATGCTCGACGTGGCTGGCCACCGGGCCGAGCGTCGGTCGACGCTGGTCGAGGTGGCCCACCTCGTGATCGAGCAGGTCAAGGCAACGGGCGAGAAGGCCGCGCTCGACCCGATGACGGCGTTCGAGCGCAAGGTCGTCCACGACGAGGTGCTGGCTGCCGGTCTCTCGTCCGAGTCAGACGGTGTCGAGCCCAAGCGGTTCGTCGTCGTCCTGCCCGCATGATCGAGTTCATGATGGCGCTGTTTCACGTGAAACAACGCGCATGACGGGCATTGAGCCCAGCGACGACGGGCGCGGGACCGGGGAGACCGGAACCGCGCCCGTCGTGGCGTCCGGGGGGTCAGCCGACGGCACGGACGGTCCGGCCGTCGCGCCCGTGGCCCCGTCGACAGCGGCGGCGGTCTTCGGCCCCCGCCTCGAGCTGGCCGAGCGGTTCGCCGCGATCCTGGCTGACACGGGGGTGTCGCACGGGTTGATCGGTCCCCGCGAGGTGCCGATCCTCTGGGACCGGCACATCCTCAACTGCGCTGTCGCGCACGAGGCCTTCCCCGCCGGGGCAACGGTGGTGGACGTGGGCTCCGGTGCCGGGCTGCCCGGGCTCGCCATG
This sequence comes from Pedococcus bigeumensis, assembly GCF_006438965.1. Lineage (GTDB taxonomy): Bacteria > Actinomycetota > Actinomycetes > Actinomycetales > Dermatophilaceae > Pedococcus > Pedococcus bigeumensis_A. The sequence goes on along the minus strand of NZ_RCZM01000003.1, from coordinate 350,496 downwards.
GCGATCGCTCGACCCGATCTGCAGCTGCACCTCGTCGAGCCCATGCTCCGACGGACCACCTGGCTCTCGGCCACCATCGACGAGCTGGGTCTGGACAACTGCACCGTCCACCGCGGGCGAGCGGAAGAGTTCGACGGGGTGCTGTCTGCGCCCTTTGCCACGGCCCGTGCGGTGGCCCGGATCGACAAGCTCGCTCGCTGGACCTTCCCTCTCCTTGCGGACGGCGGCACGCTCGTGGCGCTCAAGGGCGGTTCCGCGGCTGAGGAGCTGGCGGCCGAGGAGAAGGTGCTACGCAAGCTCGGCATGACCGCCTCGCGCGTCGTGACGTACGGTGCCGAGCTGCTCCCCGTGGCTACCACGACGCTGCAGCTCACGGTGGGAGCCCGTCCGCTGTCTCGAGCGGCGAAGCGACGGGCCAAGAACCGGTCCTGACGACCCGTCGTGACGGGGCGCCGCCTCCCGCGTTGTGACACCGGCGCGACGTAGGGTTGGATGATGTCCATGGCCAACGAGGTGACTGCGTGAGCTCAGCAACGCTGCAAGTGACCAGAGGACTCGGATGGCCAGAACGCCAGGGACGTGCCAGCAGCGCGCTCGGGTGGCCCGGGCCTGACGGGGCAGCGCAGGACGTGTCTGTTTCACGTGAAACAGAGCCCGCGACGAGGCCCGTCACCGAAGAGAAGCCGGTCCCCGAGGCCGTCGAGGTCAATGACGCGACTGTGGTCACCGACGCGGCAGTGGTCACCGACCGGGCCGATGATGACGTCGTCGTGCCGGACGGCAGCCACATCGTCGTGACCGAATCCGCCACCACCGTTTCACGTGAAACAACCCAGTCGTCGGAGGCTGAGATCACACCCATGGAAGCCCCGTCCGAGGCCGCCGCGAGCGACACCCAGCTGGGGACGGCTGCCGCGGCGGAGGATGCGCTGGCAGCTGTTGTTTCACGTGAAACCGACGAGCGGGCCGAGCTGGCCTCCTCGTTACCGATCGCCGACCGGGACACCCCCCTGGCTCAAGCGGTCGCGGCCGACGCACGCAAGCGGATCGCCCTCACTGGCCGGGTCTTCCCGAAGCCGCTCGCGACCCGCGTCCTCACGGTGGCCAACCAGAAGGGCGGCGTCGGCAAGACCACGACCACCGTCAACGTGGCGGCCGCCCTCGCCCAGGCTGGGCTGACCGTGCTGGTCATCGACATCGACCCCCAGGGCAACGCCAGCACCGCCCTCGGCATCGACCACCACGCCGAGGTGCTGAGCATCTACGACGTGCTCGTCGAAAGCACCCCCATGGCGGATGTCGTCGCGGAGTGCCCGGACATCCCCGGACTGTGGTGTGCCCCCGCCACCATCGACCTGGCCGGCGCCGAGATCGAGCTGGTCTCACTGGTCGCCCGCGAGACCCGCCTCCAGAAGGCCATCGCGGCCTACCTCGAGCAGGCACCCACCAGCGACCAGCCGGTGCCCGACTACATCCTGATCGACTGCCCGCCGAGCCTGGGCCTGCTGACGGTGAATGCCTTTGTCGCGGCGCAGGAGGTCTTCATCCCCATCCAGTGCGAGTACTACGCGCTGGAGGGCCTGTCGCAGCTGCTCAAGAACATCGAGCTGATCCGCAACCACCTGAACCCGACGTTGCACGTGTCGACCATCCTGCTGACCATGTATGACGGTCGGACCCGGTTGTCCGCCCAGGTCGCCGACGAGGTGCGCAACCACTTCCCGGAGCAGGTGCTGCGCAACACCGTCCCGCGCTCGGTCCGGATCTCCGAGGCGCCCAGCCACGGCCAGACCGTGATGACCTACGACCCCAACTCCAGCGGCGCCCTCTCCTACCTCGGGGCCGCAGCCGAGCTTGCCGACCGTGGCGCCGCCACCGCCGTCCACCCGACCGCGTCCACGCAGAACTGAGAGAAGACACCATGAGCGAGAAGCGTCGCGCCCTCGGCCGAGGACTGGGAGCCCTGATCCCCAACGCCCCGACCTCCCCCAACGGCCGCCCCGTGGACGTCTTCTTCCCGGACCAGCGCCCCGGTGCGACCGCGTATGCCGGTGCGTCGCCGGCCGAGCGCGACAACGCCGGAGACGCCGGTGGCGGCACCGCGACGGCCACGATCGAGGAGACCGACCGTCGCGAGGACGTCTCGGCGACCAGCACGGAGGGCGAAGCCGGGAGAGCAGGCGACGCCCAGAGTGGCCAGAACAGCTCAGCGGCCTCGACGTCGACGGACAACCCGCACGGCCTGGCGCCGGTGCCCGGGGTCTCCTACGGCGAGATCCCCGTCGAGCAGATCCGACCCAACCCCCGCCAGCCCCGTTCGGTGTTCGACGAGGACGACATGGCCGAGCTGGTGCACTCCATCAGCGAGATCGGCGTGCTCCAGCCGATCGTCATTCGCCCCATTCCTGCAGGTCAGGGCCCTGACCAGCTCGGCAACGCCCCCGAAGGCGTGCTCTACGAGCTGATCATGGGGGAGCGCCGGTGGCGCGCCTCCCAGGAGGCCGGGAAGGCCACCGTCCCGGCCATCGTCAAGGAGACCGACGACGACGACCTCCTGCGCGACGCCCTCCTGGAGAACCTGCACCGCAGCGAGCTGAACGCGCTCGAGGAGGCCGCGGCATACCAGCAGCTGCTCGAGGACTTCGGCTGCACCCACGACGAGCTCGCGGCCCGGATCGGCCGCTCGCGGCCGCAGATCTCCAACACGCTGCGGCTGCTGAAGCTGCCGCCGCTCGTCGCGCGGCGGGTGGCCGCCGGGGTGCTCTCGGCCGGTCACGCGCGCGCCCTCCTGTCCCTGCCGGACGGTGCTGCCATGGAGCGGGTCGCCCAGCGGATCGTGGCCGAGGGTCTCAGCGTCCGCAACGTCGAGGAGATCGTCGCGGTTGGCGGTCCGGACGACGTCGCCAAGCCCCGCCGTCCGCGCGCCGGCAACCGGCACCCCCAGCTCGACGACCTGGCCGCACGGTTGTCGGACCGGTTCGACACCCGGGTCAACATCGCGCTGGGTCAGCGCAAGGGCAAGCTCACGGTCGAGTTCGCCTCGGTCGAGGACCTCAACCGGATCGTCGACATGCTCGGCCTCGACCGCCGCACCTGAGTTCAACAGGCGACTCCGCACAGGTTGCTTGACTGAGGACAGGTTGCACCCTGTCCGTCTTCACCCAACGTCTGCTAGCAAAGGTTAGGTGAAGGAGACACGGGTGACCGGGGCGAATTCCCTTGTGACAGTGGAGGATTCGCGTCGGCCGGTCAGCTGTGCGCGGCGAGGTAGGCGCGCAGGTCGCCGAGCCGCAGGACACCGGTCGTGGCCGTGTCGTCGTCGCCCAGGTAGAGCCGCTGGAGGCTGACCAGCACGGCCTCGGCGAGGGTGTCGCGGAACGCCGGGTCGGCCAGTCGGGCCGCGTCGGTGGGGTGCGACAGGTAGCCCGCCTCGATGCGTACGGCCGGCATCCGGGTCTGCTGCAGGAGGGCCCAGGAGCGACCGTGCGAGCGGCAGTTCTCCAGACCGGTGCGCGCGACGACCTCACGCAGCACGAGGTCGGCGAGGTGTTCGCCGACGGCTGACCACGAGGTCTTGCGGTCGCGCCCGAAGAAGAAGGTGGCGACTCCGCTTGCCTCGGCGGCGTCGTGGGAGTCGCAGTGCAACGAGAGGACGAGGTCGGCGCCGGCGTCGTTGGCCAGGGCAGCCCGCTCGTCCTCGCTGGGGCAGGTGTGCTCGGTGCGCGTGAAGACGACCGAGACGCCGATGACGGTCAGCCGGCCCTCGATCCGTCGGGCGAGGTCCATGACCAGCTCGGACTCGACCAACCCGTGCGCCACGGCGCCGGTGTTGCTGCCCCCGTGGCCCGGGTCGAGCACGACGGTGCGCCCGGTGAGGCTGTGCCCCGAGCGACGGACCAGTTCACGCTCGCGCAGCACGTTGGCCGACCCGCCAGACACCGATCGACGCAGGTCCTTGAAGGCCCGCAGCGTGTCGGGACCGACCGACCCGTCGCCGGACAGGCCGTAGGCGCGCTGGAAGCTGCGCACCGCCCGCTCGGTCTCGGGACCGAACCGTCCGTCGACCCGGCCGGCGGCAAAGCCGAGGGTGTTGAGCCGCTCCTGGAGGGTAACGACGTCCTCGCCACGCAGCAGGTGGCCAGGTGTGTGCATCAGGATCCGGTCGCCCAGGGCCCAGCGAGCCCCGTCGATCGCGGTGAACGTCTCGACGCCGACGACACCGTCGACGATCAGGCCCTTGTGCTGCTGGAACGCCCGCACCGCCCGCTCCAGGGAGGCGTCGAAGCGCGCCGGGTCGAAACCGTCCGGGACGGCGCCGTCGTCGTCGCCGTTCGGGGCGCCCAGGTGGGGAGGCTCCGGGAGCTGGTCGAGGGGGAGTGCCGCCAGTCTCGCGCGCACGTCCGCCACCTCCGGGCCGTGGCTGCCGAGGCCCAGCAGGCCGCTCTTGCTGTCGGACACTCGGCCTCCTCAGCTGCTTCGACGGGGTGTGGACGGGTTGTGGACGGGTCGTTCGGGGGACTGTTGGTCGGCTCTGAGAACCGGCGAAATCTGGCGTTTGTGCAGGTCAGCGGCTTGTCACGGGGTCAGGGAGCATCGCTGCCGCCGCCTGAGCCTAAGTCAGAACCCGGCCGCAGACCAACCGGACTGCACAGCGTGGCCGACAGCGACGCCCGTCCGGTAAACACCGATGCCGGCCGTGCCCATGGTCGGGCACGGCCGGCATCCGGTCACGACGTTGCTCAGCCGAGGTAGTCGGCGAGCTCGCGCACCAGCTTGGGCTTGGGCATCGCACCCACGAGGGTCTTCACGACCTCGCCGCCGACGTAGACGTTGAGGGTTGGAATGCCGGTGATCCCGTAGCGGCTGCTCACGGCGAGGTTCTCGTCGGTGTTGAGCTTGACGATCTCGATCTTGCCGGCGTGCGCGACAGCGAGCTCCTCGAGGATCGGGGCGACGGCGCGGCACGGGCCGCACCAGGGCGCCCAGAAGTCCACCAGGACGGGCTTGTCGTTCTGGAGGACGTCGACCTCAAAGGTGGCGTCCGTGGTGTCCTTGATGGCTCCCACTCGGGGGCTCCTTTCGGTGGTGCTGCGGTGGTTGGGGAACTGCGTCTGCCGTGCGCCGGGTGTGGATGCCACGATCCCAGCAGGGTCCGACAGGGGGTCAGTGGGCGAGGGCGCGTTCTGCGGTGTGCGCGGGCTCGGTGAGGGCGGTGTCAGGTGCCGGCTGGCCGGCGTGCTCACGGTCGGCGAGGTAGCGCTCGGCGTCCAGGGCCGCGGCGCAGCCGGAGCCGGCCGCGGTGATGGCCTGGCGGTAGGTGTGGTCGACCAGGTCACCGGAGGCGAAGACGCCGGGCAGGTTGGTCAGGGTGGTCCGGCCCTGGACCAGGACGTAGCCCTCGTCGTCGAGGTCGACGACGCCCTTGACCAGCTCGTTGCGCGGGTCGTGGCCGATCGCGACGAACAGGCCGGTGACAGGCAGCTCGCGGGTCTGGCCGGTCTCGGTGTCACGCAAGGTGATCCCGGTCAGCTTGGCGTCGCCGTGGATGGCCTCGACGGCGGAGTTCCAGGCGAACTTGATCTTGTCGTTGGACAAGGCGCGCTCCGCCATGATCTTGGAGGCCCGCAGCTCGCCGCGGCGGTGCACGATCGTCACCGAGCGGGCGAACTTGGTCAGGAAGGTCGCCTCCTCGACGGCGGAGTCGCCACCACCGACGACGGCGATGTCCTGGTCGCGGAAGAAGAACCCGTCACAGGTCGCACACCACGAGACGCCGTGGCCGGACAGCCGCTTCTCGTCGGGCAGCCCGAGCTCGCGGTAGGCCGAGCCCATCGCGAGGATCACGGCGTGCGCGCGGTAGCTGTTGCCCTCGGCGTCGACGACCGTCTTGACCGCACCGTCGAGCGAGACGGACTCGACGTCGTCGGTGATGATCTCGGCGCCGAACCGCTCGGCCTGGGCGCGCATGTTCTCCATCAGGTCCGGGCCCATGATGCCCTCGCGGAAGCCAGGGAAGTTCTCCACCTCGGTGGTGTTCATCAGGGCGCCACCAGCGGTGACGGCCCCTTCGAACAGCAGCGGCTGGAGGTTGGCGCGGGCCGCGTAGACGGCGGCGGTGTACCCCGCCGGGCCGGAGCCGATGATGATCAGACTGCGGATGTCGGCGGGTGCGGTGGTGGTCACGCGGTTACAGCCCCTTGTGGTCGAGAAGGCGGTGCACCGCTACATACGGTGCCGGAGTCTTCAACTGATCGTAGGGCCTCGATGTTCCCCGCCACGCACGGTGTGCCGCGACGCGCGGGGTGAGCTCCCGGACCGGACGCCCGCCTGTTCGGCCGGGCCCGACCCCTGCCTCAGCGAACGCGGACCGGACCCGCGAGCACGCCCGGGTGGACGGCGTCGCAGGTGGGCGCCACGGCATACACCGTCTGCCCTGTGTCGCTGCTCACGAGGGCGATCACGGCGGGCGCCCCGTCGAGGGTCGCGAGGTCGCCCCGGACTGGCATCCAGGCCTCCACGCCGATGGCGCTGAGGCACGCACGGAGCCCGTTGGGGGTCTCGGCGGCACCTCGCCGTGCCTTCGGAGCCGCCACCGCGCCGTCCTGGGCGGTGGTGAGCTTGCTGCCGGCCTGGGTGGCGAGCGCAGCGGCCGTGTATGCCGTGCCGCTGGCTTCCAGCGCCACCGCACCCGGGGAGCTCCTGACCCGCTGGCCGCCAGCGGTGGTCGTGGGGGTGCGTGGTGCCTCCCCTGCAGCCGCGCCAGGGACGGAACTGGTGTCGGTGCGGCTCTCGACACTCGCACCACTGGCGCTGTCCGCCGACTGGCTGCCACCGAAGGAAGCCAGGAGGTCGCCCGGACCGGTGCCGGTGAGCAGGGCGGGGAGGCCGATGCCGAGGACGGCCGCCGCAGCGGCGGCCACCCCGACGTGCTGCCAGCCCCAGCGCCGAGGACGCAGGGGGACGACGACGGCGTCCTCGCGCGCCGACTGCTCGGCGGCGATCGAGGCGTTGATCCGGGCGACGAGGTCGGCCGGCATGGGTCCGGGGTCCGGGAGGGAGGCGAGCAGGTCGCGGATGCCGGTGGGGTCGTGCTCGGGGGCGCCCTTGTCCGCAGGGGGCACGGGTGGGGTGCTCACCACGAGAACCTCCAGACGTCGGGGACCAGATTTCGGGACGCGCGAATGTCGGTGCGGACACGACAGGGGCGACATGTGTACGACGTCATGGCTGCCCCGATGGTTCCCTGAGCAGCTCTGCCATGGCGTCACGACCGCGGCTGCACCGCGACTTCACGGTGCCCTCTGCCACCTCGAGAACGGCGGCCGCCTCGGCCACGGACAAGCCGTGCATGTCGACCAGGATCAGGGCCATCCGCTGCCCCTCGGGCAACCGGTCGAGGGCCTCGCGGACGTCGAGGCGGGTGTCGACCGAGCCCTCGGCGTCACGCTTGTCGGACAGCTCGTACTCGGGGAGCTCGCTGGTCGGCTTGTCGCGGCGCAACCGGTCGAGGCAGGCGTTGACGACGATGCGGTGCAGCCACGTGGTGACCGCCGCGTCCCCACGGTAGGACTCGGCGCGCCGGAAGGCCGAGATGAAGGCGTCCTGCACGCAGTCCGAGGCCAGCTCGCGGTTGCGCGTCGTCCGCAGCGCCACCGCCCACATCCGGTCGCGGTGCCGGCGGAACAGCTCCCCGAAGGCATCCGGGTCGCCGGCGACGTGGGCGCGCAGCAGGTCCCGGTCGTCGCGCTCGCGCAGCGGGAGAGTGCTCATGCGTATGCCGCCCTGTCGCCGCGCCCGGCTCAGCTGACCGTGACTTCGGCCAACGTGGCGCGGAACCGGCCGTCGCTGACCTGGGTCACGCTGGTGAACCAGACGAAGACGTACTGACCCTTGACCGGGGCGGGAGCCTTGAGCGTGATGTCGCCGGACTTGCCCTTCGAGGACCCGACCTGCTTCGCGTTGTCGAGGCTGGTGCGGTCGTCGCCGACGTAGACCGTCACGTCGGAGGCGTTGGGCAGCACCAGCTTGACCGTGGAGACGTTCCGGTCCTGGCCGAGGTCGAGTCGCACGCCGACGCCCTTCTTGAGGCCGCCGAGGTTTGCGCTGGCGTAGCCCTCGGAGCTCCAGAAGGTGTTGTCCTTGCCGTCGAAGACCCGGGGGGCCTCACCGTTGCGTTCGGCACCGTCACCGGCCGGGTCGAAACCGGTGGCGCCCAGGACAGCGAAGGTGCTGCCTCCGGAGTCGTCCGGCTGCGTCGGGGTGACGGTGACGGCCGGAGCGGTGACCTTGACGGTGCCCTTGGGCGCGGGGGCGTCGCCCAGGCCGAGGTTGGTGTTGGAGCCGATCTTGGACATGCCCAGGTAGCCGAAGAAGATGGCCACGATGAGGAACACCGCCACGATCGCCAGGACGATCTTGGACTGGTCGCGGGTGGGTGCCAGGCCGGTGTCGGCCGGCAGCATCGGCAACGGCGGACCGAGCGGCTCCTGTCCCTCGACCAGGGCCTGGTCGAGGGAGATCCGGCGCTGCTCGTCGCGCTCCTCGACCGCGTGACGCAGCTCGCGCCGCTGGGCGGCCTTGTCGGCAGTAGCGCGGGCGAAGCTGCCGACCCGCTGCGCGGCGGCGCCGGCAGCCTGCCCGGCAGCGTGGCCTGCGGTGCCGAGGGCGGACCCGACCGCGCTCGCAGCCGCCGCTGCCTGCGCGGCCGCAGCCGCCCCGGTGCCGGGCTGGTCGTCCGCTGGCGCGCCGATGGTGGGCGAGCTGGGCGGGTCGAACCGCTGGACGGTCGCACCGGTCGCCCCGGTCGCACCGGTGGCACCGGTGGTGGTCTGGCTCGTGGGTGGGTGGGCGGCGTCGGCTCCAGTGCTGGGGCCGGGACTGTCAGGGCTGCCCACGACCGGAAGCACCCTCGTCTCGATGTCATCGGCTGAGTTGTCCGAGTCATCCGTGGTGCCGTCGGCAGCCTCGTACGGCGCGGCCTGCCCGGCATCGTCGCCCCCATGGGCCCGGTCCGCCTGCGGAGTCGCGGGCGTGGGAGGCGTTGCGACGGGCAGCGGCGCCGGCAGGCCCGCGAGGTCGGCGCGCAGCTGGTCCATCGACAGCGCGATCGTCTTGGTGCTGCCGTCGTCGACCGGGGTGGTTCCGCCCAGTCCACTGACCTGCGACATGGCCCACGGCGCGATCTGGGTGGCGAAGTCGCCCGGCGTGAGCGGTCCCTCGTCCTCGTTGAGGGTGAGCCGGCACAAGGCGTCGAGGTCACCGGGCACGCCGGCGGCGATCTCGGACGGTGCGGGGACACCCCCGACGACGTGCGGCGCGGACTCCAGGCCCGGCACCGAGGTGGCCATCGGCCACCGGCTGGTCAACGCGGCATACGTGAGCGCGACGACGCCGACGGCGTCGAGGCGGGCCGCCTGCGTCGCGTCGAGGTCCTCCTCGGTGGCCATGGCGGCGGTGGTGGCCACGCCGCGCACCTTGATGGTTCCGTCGTGGGCGCGCAGCACCGAGTGCGGGGTGAGGCGGAGGTGGTGCAGGCCGCGGCCGCGCGCGGCCTCGAGGCCGGTGGCCGTCTCGCCGACGATCCGGCGGACCTCCTCGGCCGGCAGCCCGCCCTGTTCGAGGATCTGGGCGAGGGAGTGGGCGTCGTGGATGGCCTCCTCGACGAAGAACGCGACCCCCTCGGAGCGGCCGACGTCCAGCACGCGCACGAGGCGGTGGTTGTCGAGGCCGGCGACTCGGCGGGCGGCGTCGAGGGTGGTGTCCGCGTGCGACTCGTGCTCCGAGAAGCAGACGATGACCACGTCGCGCTCGAGGGTGGTGTCGTGGGCTGACCAGCGTTCGGCCTTCGGCAGCTGCTCGAGCCGACGCTGCACGGCATACCGACCGCCCAGCACCGTCGAAGGGCCTACCCCGTGCACGCTGCCTCCTCAGGTCTCGATGGACGCGCCGCCCTGTGCACCACCACGATGCGGGCTCATCCTAGGGTGTGCCGGCTCAGGACGGGCGGCGCCGCAGGCGGCGCACCAGGGGGTCCAGCAGCTGGCGGACCTCGTCGACGTGCATCACGTGAGCGAGGCCGAGGGCGGCAAGCACGTAGACGCCACCTCCGACAACGAGCTCGAATGCAGCACCGGCCCGGCCGCCCGGCAGTGTTCCCTCCAGCCAGTGCACCAACGGCCAGCTGATGGCTGCCGCGAGGACCGAGGCGACCCCCAGCCGGGCGTAGAGCTGCGCAACCCGTCGCAGCCGCAGCAGGCCGAAGCGGCGCCGGAGCAGGGCGAAGCCGACGAGGGCGGCAACCAAGTTGCTGACGGTCTGGCCGATCCCGACAACCACGCCGGCCCGTCCGGGCTCGACCGTGAACGCCACGAGGTTCACTGCCGTCGCAACCGCCGTGACGACGAGCTGCAGGTAGAACGGGGTCCGGGCGTCCTCGTAGGCGTAGTACACGCGCTGCACCAGGTAGAGCCACCCGAACGGCAACAGACCGACCATCATCGCCATCATCACGTGGGCGACGGCCTGCGTCTGGGCCTCGCTGTTGGCCGCGAACACCAGGTGCACCGCGGTCGGCCCGAACATCAGGGCGGCGACGGTGATGGGCACGAGCAGCACAGCGGGCATCCGCAGACCGCGTCGGAAGTCCGAGACGACCTCGTCCGGGCGCCCGGCGTGCGCAGCGCTCGACATCCGCGTGAACAGGGCCGTGACGACCGACAGCGTGATCAGCGAGTGCGGCAGCATGAACAACAGGAAGGCGTTCGTGTAGGCGGCCTTGCCCGCCCCGGTCTCGTGGGTCCGCTCGAGGAGCCCCGTGGCGCGGGTGAGGACGCGCGAGGTGACGATGAACCCGAGCTGGCTGATGGCTAGGGCCGCGAAGGTCCACAGGGCTACCCTCGACGCGCTGCCGAGGCCGCTGCCCCGGACACCCCAGACCGGGCGGTACCGGAAACCGCTGCGGTGCAGGGGGATCAGTAGAACGACCGCTTGGGCGATCACCCCGAGCGTGGCAGTCCCGCCGAGGACCCACACCATGGGGTGGGTCCAGGCTGTGACGGCAGGCTGGTGGGGGTAGCCGATCCGCAGGACGACCAGACCGGCGATGGCGACGAGGTTGGCCAGCGCCGGCGCCCACATGTATGCCGCGAACATGCCGCGCGCGTTGAGCACCTGGCCGAACAGGGTGTACAGGCCGTAGAAGAACATCTGGGGGAGGCAGATGAACGCGAAGCCGGTCGCCAGCACGAGGGCGTCATGGTTGTGGGCGTCGGAGAACAACCGAACCAGCCACGGTGCCAAGGCGGTGACCAGGACCGTGGCGCCCGCGACGATGGCCAACGACAGGGTGAGCAACCGGTTGACGAACTCGTCGCCGCCGTCGTCATGGCTGGCCGCCTTGGTGATCTGGGGGACCAGCACGGCGTTGAGGACGCCGCCGGCGAGCAGCAGGTAGAACTGGTTGGGCAGGGTGTTGGCCACGTCGAAGGCGTCGGCTGCCAGGCCAGTCGTCCCGATGACACCGGCCAGCATGGTGGCCCTGACGAAACCGAGCAGGCGGGACGCCGTGGTGCCACCCGCCATGACGGCGCTGGACCGGGCGAGGCTGCGCTCGCCGGAGGGTGCGTCGGTCATGCGGGAGGGGCCTCTCGGGGGAGCGCGGTGCCGCTGCCGGGACGACGGCGGACGGTGCGCACGATACCCAGCAGGAGGATGAGGCCACCCAGCGCGGCCAGCCCCCAGTAGACCCAGTTGCCGGTGGGGGTCACCCGGACCTGGACGTCGGCACCCTGTCCGATGACGGTCCCGTCCGGTGTGGTCAGGGTGGTCCGCAAGGGCACCGACCCGGCGGCGAGCGCGGTGACCCGCACGCTCACGGTGGCCTTGCTCTTGGGTCCGATCCGCAGGATCGGGGGTTGGCTGTCGATCCGCAGGCGTGGGTTGGACGCCTCCACCGTCAGCTTGACGTCCTCGACGGGGACCGCCAGGTCGTTGGTGACGGTGATCTGCAGCCGACCGGAGTCGGCGAGGAAGTTGATCGTGCTGGCCGACACCTTGACTGCGGTCGTGGTCTGCTTGGCGGCCTCGGAGACCCGGCCGCTCAGGGTGTTCCACGCGGTCGGTGCGGCCCGCCACCGGGTGGAGGCAAGCTGCTCGGCCGCCCGGGTCCAGGTGCGCAGGAACTCGTTGCCGTCGTCGCGGATCTGGGCGACTCCACGGACGGTGCGCACGGTCTGCTCCAGCTGCCTGATCCGCGCGCTGGTGAGGACGGCGCGACCGCCGGTCGCCGGGATCGCTGGCCGGGTCACCGGGGCGGCCGGCGTGCCCGCGACCCGGCGTGCCGTGCCCAGGACGGCGTCGGTGGTCGTCGGGGTCAGCCACGGGATGCTGCCGGCTGCGGCGAAGAAGGCCCGTGCGGTGTCCGGGTCGGGGTTGAACGAGCGGGGCGCCGCGACGAACAGGCTGCGCCCCTCGGTGCCGGGCAGCTCGTTGAGCAGCGCGACCGAGTCGGCGACGAACTGCTGGGTGCTGAGCACCCCTTCCGAGGGGGAGGTGGTCCGGGTGAGCAGGGCGCTGAGCGCGTCGTCATAGGCCAGCAGGGGCAGCCCGGTCGTGCTGCGCTGGGCGGCCCCCGGCGTGATGGTCGCTCCGCTCGTGCTGAGCACCGCGGCCGAGGTCACCTGCCCGGCGAGCGTCGGAGCCCGGAAGAGCCGGCGCAGGGCGGTCTCGCGGGTCGCGGTGTAGCCCCCGTCGGCGGGCCAGGCCACGTCGGAGCGACCGCCGAGCTTGGCGGCCACTGCCTGCGAGCGCCCCACGAGGGTGCGCATCAGGGACTGGCCGGTGCTGGCTCCGGCGACCGCCGCGAGGTCGGCGTCGGTGTCGGGCAGCACCCACGGGGTATGCCGCGGGGCCGCCGCGGCGATCCGGCCCTGGGTCGCGGCCCGCATGGCGGTCTCCTGGTCGCCCTGGGTGGACCCGTCACCGATGTCGACTCCTTCGGGGAGCATCCCCGGCGTCAGGCTGGGGTCGATGGCCCAGGTCACCGGCGCGTCCTGGGTGGCATCGAGGATCCGGTTGACCCGGGACCCGTCCGCGAGGGTCTGGGCCCAGGCGGCCTCGCGGCTGGCGCCGCGGCCGCCGAAGAGGGCCGGGTCGGGGTCGAGGGTGAGCGGCACCGCCCAGCTGATCGACATCGGCTGGTACTGCTTGGTCCGCTGGTACCCGGCGAAGGTCCGCACGCTGGTGGTCCCGGTCTGCACGCTCAGCGGGATGGCGCCGTAGGCGGCCCGTCCCAGCGACGCCAGTCGCGGCACCGTGACCGAGAAGGTCGCCGTGTCGCCGGGGGCCACCGAGGTCGGCAGGCGGGTCTGGCCCACGACCTTGCCCTGCGACGGGCCGGTGGCCGCGGCCCAGGCGTGGACGGCCTCGCGGGTGGACCGGAGGAGAGTCCCGGTCGTGGGCATGACGACCGCCACGGTGGGACGGTTCAGCGCGGCGCTGCCGTCGTTGTGCAGCGTGCCGGTGACGACGAGGTCCTGGCCGGCCCTCGCCACGGCAGGCGTGACGCCGGTGAGGGCGAGGTCCACTCCGGCAGCCTCGGCCGGGCTTGCGCTGCCCGTACCGGCCGCCCACGCGGGCAGCACGAGCGCCACCGCGGCGAGCACGCGGCATACGGATGCGCGGTGCATCACCCGTCCCCGGCCAAGCGCGCCCAGGCCTGCCTCGCGATGCGTCGCTCGTTGGGGAAGGTGAGGTGCTCGTGGGCCTCGCGCAGCGGCAACCAGGCAACGTCGATGGCCTCGTGGTCGGGGTCGTTCTCGATGGTGAGGTGACCGCCGGTGGCTTCGAGCAGGTAGTGGTGGACGAACTTGTGCACCCGTCGCTGGTCGGTCGCGAACCAGTAGTCGATGGTGCCGAGCTCGGTGAGGACGCGCCCCTCGATGCCGGTCTCCTCCTCGACCTCGCGGGCGGCGGCCTGCTGGAGGGTCTCGTCGTTCTCCAGGTGTCCCTTGGGCAGGCACCACTCGATGCGTCCGGCGCGGTTGCGGCGCGCGATCACGGCGATCCGGGCGACGCCCTCGTGCACGTCGACGACGATGCCTCCCGCCGAGCGCTCTTCGACCGCGGGCAGCCGGGGCCGGTTGGGCGCCAGCCGTTCGGGGTCGCGAGCGGGGGAGGTCACCGTGCCACTCTAACGAGCGCCTACCCTTGACCTTCGTGTCCTCCGCCGATCCCCGCGAGCCGCAGACCGGCCCTCCCTCCTCGACCCAGGCACCGCAGCTGCCCGAACTCATGCGCCGGGCCACCGCGCACCTCGCGCCGGTCGTGCCGCTGCTGACCGAGCTCGGCGAGCTCTTCGCAGCACAGGGGCACGAGCTGGCCCTGGTGGGTGGCCCCGTGCGCGACGCCTTCCTCGGCCGGACGTCACCGGATCTGGACTTCACGACGAGCGCCACGCCCGACCAGACGCTCGCCATCCTGAAGCCGTGGTCCGACGCGCACTGGGACATCGGACGCGAGTTCGGCACCATCGGCGCGCGCCGCGACGAGCACACGGTCGAGGTGACGAGCTACCGCGCCGACGCCTACGACGGCCAGACCCGCAAGCCCGTGGTCGCGTTCGGCGACAACCTCGAGGACGACCTCGTCCGGCGCGACTTCACCGTCAACGCGATGGCGATGCGGCTGCCGTCGATGGAGTTCGTCGACCCGTATGCCGGGTTGGCCGACCTCGCCGCGAAGCGGCTGCGGACCCCCGGGGCACCCGAGGTGTCGTTCGGTGACGACCCGCTGCGGATGATGCGCGCCTGCCGGTTCGCGGCGCAGCTCGGTGTCGACGTGGCGCCCGAGGTGCGCGAGGCGATGACGGCGATGGCGCCGTCGATCGAGATCGTCTCGGCGGAGCGGGTCCGCGACGAGCTGACCAAGCTGCTGCTGGCGCCCGAGCCGCGGGCCGGGTTGCGGCTGCTCGTGGACTCCGGGCTGGCCGACCACGTGCTGCCCGAGCTCCCCGCGCTCAAGCTCGAGGTCGACGAGCACCACCGGCACAAGGACGTCTACGAGCACTCGCTCACCGTCCTCGACCAGGCGATCGCCCTCGAGGGGCCGGCCGACGGACCGGAGTCCTCGGTGCCAGGCCCGGACCTGGTGCTGCGGCTGGCCGCCCTGCTGCACGACATCGGCAAGCCGGCGACGCGACGGTTCGAGGACGGTGGCGGGGTCTCGTTCCACCACCACGAGATGGTCGGTGCCAAGCTCACCAGCAAGCGGCTCAAGGCGCTGCGCTTCGACAAGGACACGGGCAAGGCGGTGTCCCGCCTGGTCGAGCTGCACCTGCGCTTCCACGGCTACGGCGACGGCGCCTGGACCGACTCGGCGGTGCGCCGCTACGTCAACGACGCAGGACCGCTGCTCCAGCGGCTGCACCGACTGACCCGCTCCGACTCGACCACCCGCAACACCCGCAAGGCCGCCCTCCTGTCGCAGACCTACGACGCCCTGGAGGTCCGGATCGAGGCGCTGATGGCGGCCGAGGAGCTGGCCAAGGTGCGCCCCGAGCTCAACGGGAACGAGATCGCCGACGTCCTGGGCATCAAGCCCGGACCGGTCCTCGGTCGGGCCTACGCCCACCTGCTGGAGGTCCGCCTCGACCGCGGGATGGTGGGCCGCGAGGCCGCCGAGCAGGAGCTGCGCGACTGGTGGGTCACCCAGCCCGAGTCGGCGACCCAGCCGGAGTCCGTGCCGCAGCTGGACTCGTCACCACAGCCCGAACCACAGTCGGAACCCGAGCCGGCGGACCAGTGACGGTCTTCGGCGGCCGGCCGACGCTGCTCGGCCACCGCGGACTGGGCCGGGACACCGTCCAGGGGCTTGTCGAGAACACCGTCGAGTCGATCCTGGCTGCCGCGCGCAGCGGCTTGCGCTGGGTCGAGTTCGACGTCCGTCGTACCGCTGACGACGCGCTCGTGGTCGGCCACTACCCCACCCTCGGCGACGCGCAGTTCCTCGTGGACCTCACCCTGGCGCAGGCCCGGGAGCTGGGTGCGGTCACGTTGTCCGAGGTCCTCGACGGCCTCCCCGACGACATCGGCGTCAACCTCGACCTCAAGTCCGCGATGGAGGACGCCCTGCGTCCCCGGACCGCGACCACCGCCGCCCTGCTCGCCCCCGTCGCCAGGGCCGAGCGGGGACGACGACCCGTCCTGGTCTCGTCCTTCGACCCCGCAGCCCTGCTCGTCGTCGAGGAGGTGGCGCCCGGCATACCCCGGTCGTTGTTGACCTGGATCGGCTTCCCGCTGCGCAAGGCGATCCCCGCCGCTGCGCACCTGGGTGTCGACGCGGTCGCCGCGCACTGGTCCTCGTTCGGTCCCAACCCCGCCGACACGGCCCCCACCTTCCGGTCGGCGAGGTATGCCGTGGGGCTGGCCCACGAGGCCGGCCTCGAGGTGGTGGCGTGGTGTCCGCAGGTCGCCGAGGCGCGGGAGCTGCTGGCGGCCGGGGTCGACGCCGTGGTCGTCGATGACGTGCCTGCGACCCTGGCAGCGTTGCAGGATGTGGCGGATTGAGGCGCGGACGTGAGGTTTTGCCGGTTTGCCCCCGTGTGGGAGCCTTGCCCTGACTGAGTCGACCCAGGGTCGGCGGGTGGGGAGTGCGAGGGGAGTTCTCCCCATTGGTAGCGGTCACCATCCGGCCTAGCCTTCGTCGATGCAGCCCCCGGTTGTCGCAAGGTTCCCCCGAAAGGTCCCGATGCCCACCCTGAAGTATCCGAGCGCGCAGTTCCCCGGCCCGCCGTCGGTCACCGTCGACATCCCCGACGGCTGGTCGCCGGTGCGGGTTCCCGGCACCCTGCTCGCCGCGCGCCGCAACGACACGGGCGGCCGGTTCGCCCCCAACGTGGTGGTCCGCGGCTTCACCCGCTCGGGTGACTTCACCATCGGCCGGGCGCTCGCGGAGCTCAAGGCCTACGTCGAGGACCGCAGCGACGGCGAGATGGACGCACCCTTCACGCTCGAGATCGAGTCGGTCCCCTTCGTGGGGGTCAACGTGTCGTGGACCGACAAGGCGGTCGGTGACGTCGTCCAGGCGCACCTGTTCGCCGGGGCGCGCCGCGGCCAGGTCGTCGACCTGTTGCAGGTGACCGGGTCGGTCGGCGGCGAACAGGTGGACGTCGAGTACGACTCGCTCCAGCAGCTCATGCAGACCGTCCGGATCACCCGGTGAGCACGCCCGAGGCCCCCGCGGCCCCTGGCGGCGGGCTGACCGTCCGGGCCGGTGCGGCCACCGACGTCGGCCGGGTGCGCCAGCACAACGAGGACAGCATCCTCGCCGACCGCACCGTCTTCGTCGTCGCGGACGGCATGGGCGGGCACGCAGCCGGTGAGGTCGCCAGCGGCATCGTCACGGCCACCCTGGGCGAGCTCGCCTCGGCACCGACCCGCCGCCGTGAGGACCTCGTCGACGCCCTGGCCCTGGCCAACCGTCGCATCCTCGAGTCCGTCGCGAAGCACCCCGAGCAGACCGGCATGGGCACCACCGCCGCGGGACTCGCCGTGGTGACGGCCGGCGGCTCCGACCACTGGGCCGTATTCAACGTCGGTGACTCCCGCGTCTACCGGTTCCTGGACGGCCAGCTCCGGCTGGTCACCGTCGACCACTCCGAGGTGCGCGAGCTGATCGACGCAGGGCTGATCACCGAGGAGGAGTCGGCGCGGCACCCGCTGCGCAACGTGGTCACCCGGTCGATGGGCTCCGAGTCCCTGCCGACGCCTGACATCTGGGTCTTCCCGCCGCATGCTGGCGAACGCTTCGTCATCTGCTCCGACGGGTTGTCCAACGAGCTGAGTACCGACCGGATCCGCGAGATCGTCGCCACGCACGACGACCCGCAGGTGTGCGCCGAAGCCCTCGTCTCGGCCGGCGTGGAGTCCGGAGGCCGCGACAACGTGTCGGTCATCGTGGTCGCGCTCGACTCCGGTGACGACGACCTCGACGACATCGACACGGCGCCACGAGGCAGCGCGGCCGCGGCCGGCGGGCCCGGATGACGGCCGTCCCCATCGAGCTGCCCGACGAGCCCGGCTGGTCCACGGTCTCGGCCGGCGGCATCCACGTGCTCGTCCGAGCCGGTGGTGCGCTGGTCGAACGTGTCCACGCGGCCGCGGCCGCGGGCGACCTCGACGAGGTGCTCGACGCCCTCTCCGCGGATGGCGTGCGCGCCACCCCGGACTTCGTTGCGGTGCAGCAGGGTTCGCCGCTGCGCGTGGTCACCCGCGGCAGCGCGTATGCCGTGGGCTCGGGTCCCGAGGGCCTCTCCGAGCTGCGGGCCACCGGGCGCGGCCCCTGGGCCGACCAGGACGCCGACCCGGGCGTCACCGCTGTCGTCCTGCACACCGGTTCGCCCACCACGACCGAAGCGCCGGCGGTCGCACCGGCACCCGCCGTCGACGAGGCGCCGGCAGTCCCGGAGGCAACGACGCCGCCCCAGGCCGAGCCGCAGTCCGGCTCGGGCGCGGGGTGGAAGCTGCCCAGCGTGTTCGGGCGGACCCGCGACCAGGCCCCGCCCGCGGAGGCCGCGGCACCGGCGGGTCAGCCACAGCGGGCCGCCCCGGCCGAGCCGGCCGCCCCGGCCGAGCCCGCCGCGCAGGCCGACGAGGTGGGGGACGTCCAGGACCTGCCGAGCTATGACCACCTGTTCGGCGCCACCCAGCACGACCGCCCGTCCTACATCGAGAAGCACGACACCCAGGGCATCCACGAGCCGCCGATCGGCCACGCCCCCATCGAGTCGGCCGGGGGCTTCGACCCGCGCGACGCCGTCGACCAGCAGGACCCGCACGACCAGCAGCGGCACCCCGACCACACCCTCGCCCCACCGAACGACACCGCGCGGCCGGGCTCGGCGGCCGGGCAGCAGTCGCCGCAGTCCAACCCCGCTGCGCCACCGACAGCCCCGGGGCCGTCGAAGGGCGGCCTGATCGACTCGGTCCCGTGGCGCAGCGGTGGCTCCAACGTGCCCTCACCCGACCCCGCTCCGCGCGTTGCGCCACCCGCGCCCCCGTCGGCAAAGCCGGACCCGGCACCACCTGTCCCGCCGGCCGCGCCGGTCGCGGCGCCGCACGTGTCCATCCCGGGAGCCGTGCCGCTCCCGCCGGCGCCGGCGCCACGCGTCGCGAGCTCGCCTGTGCCTCCTGAGCCGACGCGCGCGGTGGCCACGCCCCCGCCGGCTCCACCTGCTCCGTCCGTGGCACCCGCGGCACCCATTGCGCAGTCACCGGTTGCGGCGCCCGCACCGATGCACCCGGCCGCTCCCGTCACCCCGACCGTCGACGGCGGCGCCGACACCTCGGACGACTCCGACGCCACCGTCGACCGCAGCGCCCTGCTCGCGGGCCGGGCGGCCGCGGTCAGCGGCCCTGCAGTCCTCGCCGTGCTGTGCCCGGCCGGGCACTCCAGCCCGCCCCACTCGGGCGTCTGCCGGTTGTGTGGTCGCGAGATCCCGCCGCAGCAGCCGTTCCAGACGGCCCGGCCGCCGCTGGGCCTGCTCCGGCTCGCGTCCGGCGACGTGGTCCAGCTCGACCGTGGGGTCCTGCTCGGTCGTTCGCCCAAGGTCAACGCCGAGCTGAGCGCGGCCGAGCGCCCCCACCTCGTGCGCGTCGCGTCCGCCCAGAACGACATCTCGCGCAACCACGTCGAGATCGTCCTCGAGGGCTGGCACGTCCTGATCCGCGACCTGGGCTCGACCAACGGCACCACGGTCGCCCTGCCGGGCCAGCACCCGGTCCGGCTGCGGCCCAACGACCAGCAGGTCATCGAGCCGGGCACCGTCATCACCCTCGCCGACGAGGTCAGCCTGACCTACGAGGTCGGCTCATGAGCACCAGCACCCCGCCCGAGATCCCGGGCCTCGTCTACGTCCAGCCGGTCGGCTCGGGCGGCTACGCCGACGTGTTCCTCTACGAGCAGCAGATGCCCCGGATGAACGTCGCGGTCAAGGTGCTCAAGGGTGAGGGCCTCACCCCGGCCATCCGGCGGCAGTTCGCCGACGAGGCCGACACCATGGCCCAGCTTGCCGACCACCCCTACATCGTGCAGGTGTTCCGCGCCGAGACCTCCGCCGACGGCCGGCCCTACCTCGTCATGAAGTACTACCCGCC
The DNA here is from genome assembly GCF_006438965.1 of Pedococcus bigeumensis. Classification (GTDB taxonomy): domain Bacteria; phylum Actinomycetota; class Actinomycetes; order Actinomycetales; family Dermatophilaceae; genus Pedococcus; species Pedococcus bigeumensis_A. The sequence continues at coordinate 330,346 of NZ_RCZM01000003.1, read as the reverse complement.
GCCGAACATGGCGGTGCGGGCCCGGTCCGAGCGGTTCACGGTCGAGGAGGTCCTGCGCATCGGGATCCAGCTGGCCAGTGCCGTCGAGACCGCCCACCGCGCGGGGATCACCCACCGCGACATCAAGCCGGCCAACGTCCTGGTCAGCCAGTACGGCGCCCCCGGGCTCACCGACTTCGGCATCGCCGGCCGGGGTGGGGCCGCTGCCGAGGAGGAGGCCGACGACGTCGGCGTCTCGGTCCCGTGGGCACCGCCCGAGGTGCTGTTCGGGCAGTCCAACGGTGACGCACGTGCCGACGTCTACAGCCTGGCCGCCACCCTGTGGCAGCTGCTGGTCGGCCGGTCCCCGTTCGAGGTCGCCGGTGGCGACAACTCGGCCTACGCCCTGATGCCCCGGATCCGTTCCAACCCGGTGCCGAGCACTGGCCGGGCCGACGTGCCGGTCTCGCTCGAGCGGCTGCTCGGCCAGTCCATGGCCAAGGACGCCAACAACCGCCCGGCCACCGCCCTCGGCTTCGCCCGCGCCCTGCAGGAGATCGAGCAGGAGCAACGATTCCCGCGCACGGCCATCGTCGTCCTCGACGAACAGGGCCAGACGACGCTCGCCGACCAGACGCCCTCACCTGTCGGGGACGAGGACGACCGCACCAGGGTGCGCAGCCCCCAGGCGGTGCGCAGCGCCCAGGCCCTGCCGCAGGCGCGACCCGCACACCCGGCATACCCGGCGGTCAGCGGCTCCACGTCGATCCCTGCAGCCAGACACACCACGGTCACCTCCGCGCACGCCGGCGCCGCCGGGGCCTCGGTCCCCGACGACGTCGCCGAGGAGGGCACGATCCGGGTGGACCGAGCGCGCGCTGGCGGGGTGGCGACCGCACCGGCGCCCGGCGAGGCACCGACGCCGGCGGACGACACGGCGCGGCACGAGATCAGCCCGGCGATGTTGCTGACACTCGTCGGTGTCGTGGTGGCACTGCTCGCGGGCGTCGCGCTCTGGGCGGTGTTCGGCCGCGGCGACGGCGACCCCGTGACGCCGACCGGGAACAAGACGGTGGCCGGCCCCGGCGATGACAGCCCGCTCGACATCCCGGAAGTGCCCACGATCAGTGTGAAGCCGGTCATCGGTGGGGTGGCCTTCTCGTGGAGCTACCCGGGCGCGGAGAAGGGTGACACGTTCCGGTTCCGTTCGGCCGCAACGGTGGAGGCCGTCGCGGATGCCGGGACCTCCCCGCCGCTGCCGACGTCGACCAAGGTCGTCGAGGTCGCCAAGGGCACCCAGGTCTGTGGTGAGGCGCGGGTCGTGCGGGGCGGCCAGCAGACCAACTGGTCAGCGCCGCGCTGCGAGAAGGCGGGCTAGCAATGGGGGACATGACATGGGTGTGACCGTGGACTTCTGTGGTGAGCTGTTCGTGGCCGAGGGGTCCGGGCCGCTGACCATCGGACGCGTGGGCGACGTCGAGATCGACGACAACCCCTACCTGCACCGCAACTTCCTCCAGATCGTCGAGGAGGGCGGCCTGTGGTGGCTGACCAACGTCGGCACCACGCTCACCGCGACCGTGGCCGACAAGAAGGGGCTCTTCCAGGCTTGGCTCAACCCCGGCGCCCGGATCCCGCTCGCCCTCGAGCGGCTCACGGTCTGGTTCACGGCCGGCCCGACGACCTACGACTTCGACATCCTGGTCGACTCGCCGGCCTTCACCTCGACCGGCACCGAGGACATGGTCGAGGACGACGCCACCGGCGACACGACGGTGGGGCGGGTCTCGTTCACGCCGGACCAGAAGCTGCTGATCGTGGCCCTCGCCGAGCCGTTCCTCCGCCGCGGACAGACCGGCGTGGCCCAGATCCCGTCCTCGGCCGACGCCGCGGCGCGGCTGGGCTGGAAGGTCACGAAGTTCAACCGAAAACTGGACAATGTATGCCAGAAGGTGGCAGATGCTGGTACACGTGGTCTGCACGGGGGGCCGGGGAAGCTCGCAAGCAACCGCAAGGCGAGGCTGGTCGAGCACGCACTGTCGACCCGCCTCGTGACCGAGCCTGACCTGGTGCTGCTCGACAGCATCACGGACGGCAACCAAGGGGAGTAGGTAGCAAGTGAGTCCGATGTCGACTCGACGGGTGGGGGTGGCGTCCGGTCTCGTGGTGGCGCTGGCCGCGACGAGCCTGACGTTCTTCGCGGTCACGTCCAAGGGCGAGACCGTGCACGAGACGGAGCTCAGCGACGGCGGGGTCTGGGTGTCGTCCGCCAAGGACGCCCGGTTCGCGCGGGTCAACAAGGCCGTGGGTCAGTTCGACGGTGGGGTGGCCGCCTCGAGTGGTTCCGGCGAGCCGGTCGACATCCTCCAGGACGACAACGCGGTGGCCGGCCTGGTCGTCGGTTCCGGCTCCCTCACCCCGATCGAGCCCAAGTCGGGCCGACTCGACGAGGGCACCGGGGTGTCGGTTCCCGCTCCGCAGGCCGGCACCAACCTGCAGGTCTTCGTGCCCCGCACGGTCGACATGCGGGGCGGCACCGCCGCCATCATCGACCCCAAGACCGGCAAGCTCTGGGCCCAGACCTATGACCCCAAGGCGGGTCTGGTCACCCTCGAGGCACTCACCACCGGCGCCAAGCCGCTCGCGACCGTCGGCGCCGTCGCAGCCCTGGCCGTGGACGTCAAGGGTGGCGTCCACGCCGTCTCCGGCGCGACCGGCAAGGTCATCTCTATCGCCCGCACCGCAACGGGTTTCGCCAAGCCGGTCACCGAGTCGATCAAGCTAAGGGACGCCAAGATCGTCGACATCACGGCGGTGGGCACGCGCTGGGTGGTCTACAGCGCGGGCGACGACAAGCTGTGGATCCAGGGCAGCGACAAGGCCGTCGACGGTGGCACGGCGCGCGTCGAGGGACAGCCGGCGTATGCCGCGTTGCAGCAGCCCGGTCCCGACGCCGACTCCGTGGGCCTGCAGGACTCGACGACGTTGCGGCTCCTCGGGATGGGTGGCGAGGGTGCCACGGGTGGTGTCGAGGTCACCATCGGCGACAACGAGACGCCGCCGCTGCCGTCGCGTCCGCTGCGCACCGGGGCGTGCATCCACGCGGCGTGGGCCAGCACGGTCAACAACTACTACGGCAAGGACTGCGGCTCCGAGAAGCCGAGTCCGGCCGTGACCATCGTGCGCGAGACCAAGGAGGCCGTGAAGTCAGGCGTCTCCCTGCGGACCAACCACGGCCTGGTCGTCCTCAACGACCTCGACGGCGGTGAGGTGTGGGACCTCGACAGCAAGCCGAAGAAGCTCGACGAGTGGGACTCTCTGATCCCGCCACCGAAGACGGACAAGCAGAACAAGAAGAAGAACGAGAACCTCATCGACGAGACGTCGGTGGCCCAGCCTCCCCAGGCCAAGCCCGACAACCTCAAGGCACGTCCGGGTCGCACGTCCAAGCTGCACGTCCTCGACAACGACACCGACGCGGCGGGCTCGGTCCTGGCGATCAACCCCAGCGACCTCGGTCCGGTGGACATGGCCGGGGTCACGGCCAGCGTCGCTGCCGACGGGCAGAGCATCGACGTGGCGATCCCGGAGGAGCCCGAGCGCCAGTCGTTCTCGTTCACCTACAAGATCAACAACGGCAAGGCCATCCAGAAGTCGGAGGCCAAGGTCACGGTCACGATGGTGCCCGAGGACGTCAACAGCCCGCCGACCCTGCGGCCCGGCACGGCCACCCTGTCGCGCACGGTCTACCCCGTGATCCGCGGCAAGCTGCTCCCGGTGCAGGTCATTGGCGACTGGCGCGACCCGGAGAGCGACTCGCTCAGCCTGGAGGCGATCGGCGAGGGCTCGTCGGTCGACGGCCTCGGCCGGCTCAACGTGCTGGCGCCGATGAAGCCCGGCACCCAGGGGATCGAGTACTCCGTCAGCGACGGGCGCAACAGCACCAAGGGCACCGTGACGGTGAAGGTGATGGGCCCGGACGAGCCGCTCCAGAAGCCCGAGACCCAACCCGATGTCGTCCGTGGTGTCGTGGGCAAGCCGCTCCAGATCGAGCCGCTCGGCAACGACATCCCGGGTGCCGACCCCAGCGAACCCGACGCCAAGCTGCGACTCAGCCGCGAGCTGCAGTCCAGCGCGGTCCAGGTCGACACCGACCTCGACACCGGCGTCGTCACGATCACCGGTGCCACGCCAGGGACCTTCGAGATGACCTACGGCGCCCAGGTGGGTGGCGGCATCGCCGCAGGCCGGGTGCGCGTCGACCTGATCGCCGACCCGAGCCCCGATGCCCCTCCGGTGGCGGTGCCCGATTCGGCGACGCTGCGCGACCAGACGCCGGTGCTCACCGACGTGCTGGCCAACGACTACAGCCCCCGGGCCGACGTGCTCGTCACCCGCTCGGTCACGGTCACCACGGCCAACGCCTGGCTGCGGCCCTCGATCTACCAGGGGCGCTGGGTCCGCATCGAGGCGCTCGACCCAGCCAGCCCCAGCGGCCGCCCACGCACCGGCACCGTCACCTACACGATCAGCGACGGCGTGAAGTCGACGACCGGGCAGGTGGCCGTGTCGCAGTTCCCCGCCAACGACCGCAACGTGCCGATCGTCGGGGACGACCAGGCGGTGGTCCGAGCCCAGGACACCGTGACCATCCCGGTCATGGACAACGACAGCATGGCCGACGGGATCCCGTTGGTGCTCGACCCCGCCAGCGTCAAGGTGATCAACGGCGCGGGCGACGCCTTCGCCTCCGGCAACGTCGTGCGCTTCATCCCCAAGAACCGCAGCCCCAAGGTCCAGGAGACGGTGACGGTCGAGTACGCCGTCTACCCGATCGGCGACAAGCAGAAGGCGACGACCGGACGGATCGCGGTCACCGTGATGCCGCTGCCCTCGGCTGGCACACCCAACCAGCCGCCGGTGGCCCGCAGCTTCTCCACCAGCGTCACGGCCGGTGACCCACTCACGATCACGGTGCCCTCCTCGGGCGTCGACCCGGATGGCGACAGCGTGACCGTCGTGGGCCTGGTCGGGGACGCCAGCGGGGCCGTCGACCTCCGGTACGGCCGGGTGACCGGCTTCGGCCCGTCGACGATCAAGTACGAGGCCTACCCGACCGCGGCCGGCACCGAGGTCCTCAACTACGAGGTCCGTGACCGGTTCGGCGGGACCAGCCGGGGCTTCGTGCGCATCGGTGTGGTGCAGCCCGGCGACCCGCAGCCGCCGGTGGCGGTCGAGGACGAGGTCCGGGCCAAGCCCGGCAAGAAGGTGACGGTTGACGCCACCCTCAACGACCTCATCGCGCGCGGGGACAGCATCGACCTCGAGTACAAGGCGCCCCTCAACCCCGAGTCCGAGCTGGCCAAGTGGAAGGTGGACGAGGCAAACACCTACTTCACCACCACGGTGCCCGATGCCAAGGCGGGTGTGCAGCACCTGACCTACGGCATCAGCAACGGCCTGTTCGACCCCTCCCGGTCGACGATCGCGGTCGTGCCCGACCCCACCGCCAAGAATCCCCCGATCGCGGTGGACGACACCGCCAAACCCACCAAGGACGAGACGAGCACCGTCGTCGACGCGCTCGCGAACGACCGCGACATCGACGGCCCCCAGGAGTCCCTCAAGGTCTCCGCCGTCCTCTCACCCGATGGCACCGTGGAGCCCGACGGCAGGGTCCGCGTCAACGTCAAGCCGTTCCCCTACACGGTGCCCTACGTCATCACCGACGAGGACGGCCTGACGGCGATGGCGCTGATCTACGTGCCCACCGGTGAGTCCGGCGTGCCGTTCGTCGTGAACGGCGCGCTGATCGAGATGGACAAGGACTCGACGAAGTCGGTCGAGCTGTCCGACTACGTCAAGTCACCGCGGGCCCGGGTCGTCAGCATCACCACCGCCGACAACCTCAGTGCCTCGCCCAAGGACCGGCTGAGGGTGGAGGCCGACGGCCGCTCCGGACTGAAGCTGACCTCCTCCGGTGGCTACATCGGCCCGGGCGCGGTGATGCTCGAGGTGAGCGACCAGGAGACGGTCGACCAGAAGGACTTCAAGACCGCCTACGTGTCGATCCCCGTGCAGATCGGACCCAAGATCCCGCTGCTTCGATGCCCGGACTTCGCGGTGTCGCTCAACGCTGGAGGGCTGGCCCGCACCATCGACGTGCCCACGCTGTGCCACGCCTGGGTACCGATCGGGATGACGCTGGACGACGTCCAGTTCGAGAGCGCCTGGCGCCCGGAGCCCAAGGGTGTCGACCTGACCAGGAGCGGTGCGGGAGACCGGACCCTCGGGCTCAAGGCGGGCAAGGACGCACCGAGCGGCGTCAACGGCCGGCTGGTGGTCAAGGCCCGGGGTGGTCCCGAGTCCGTGATCAAGGTGTCCGTCGTCGGGCTCGGTGACGGACCCGTCGGCACCGACGCCAATGGCAACCCCCTCACCAACCTGGGGCCGCCGCGGCTGCGGCCCTTCTCGATCTCCGGTCTCAAGGCCGGCTCGTCGCAGACCGTCAGCCTGCGGTCCTACCTCGACTCTCCCCTGGAGAAGCCGGACTGCTCGATCTCGACGGCCAGCGTCCCGGCCGCATCCGGCCTCACGGTGAGCTACTCCGGCTGTGACCTGACGGTCACGGCTGCGACCACTGCCCGAGGCCAGGCGTCCGTCGACGTGGCGGTCTCCGACGGTCCGGGACGAAGCGCGGCCGGTCGCGGCACCATCGAGATCCTCGGCAAGCCCGACGCGCCCACCGGGGTCGCCGCCGAGGCCGACCGGGTCAGCGGTGGGTTCGCCCGCGTTCGCTGGCTGCCGCCGGCCATCGACGGAGGCAGCCCCATCACGGGCTACATCGTCACCGTCATCGGGCCCGGTGGCCGCGAGCAGAGCTGCTCGGCCTCACCGTGCACGATCACCGGGCTGGAGAACGGCAAGTCCTACACCTTCACCGTGGCTGCGGTGAACGCCATCGGTCGCAGCCCCGAGAGCAGGGCCAGCAACGCGGTCGTCCCCGACACGCTGCCCAACCAGGTGACCGGGGTGCGGATGGCCGGGCGTGGTGACGGCTCGCTCGACATCGCGTGGTCCGCACCGGCCAAGAAGGGCAGTGACGTCACGGCCTACCAGGTGCGGGTCACCGACACCGCCAGCGGCACCGTCAAGCAGCCCGTCGTCGTGGCGCCGACGCTTCGGGCCACCGTCGCGGGACTGGTCAACGACAACGAGCAGACCGTCCAGGTGCGCGCCAAGAACCAGCTCGGCTACGGCCCGTTCGGGCCGGCGGTCAAGATGCAGTCGGCCGGCACCCCGCCCGCCGTCGCGGCCCCGACCGTCTCGAACGCCGGCACCGGTCCGGCCGCAGGCTCCTCACGGCTGACCATCTCGTGGCCGGCTGTGCGTCCCAACGGTCCGCCGCTGACCAAGTACACGGTCTACGAGAGCCGCAACGGCGGCGGGTGGAGTGCGATCGGCACGACCTCGCCGAGCACGCGGTCGCTCGGCCACACCACCGTGTATGACGGTGCGAGCTACCGCTACGTCGTGACGGCCACCAACGGTGCCGACATCGAGGGTCCGAAGGCCAACCCCACCACCTTCACCAGCACCGGCATACCCGAGGTGCCGGGTCGTCCGAGCGTGACGACTCCCGCCCCGAACCGCGACGCCGTGGTCCGCGTCAGCGTGGGCGACTCCCGGTCGACCGGTTTCACGCAGCTGCAGTGGCGTAGTGGCACCGGCACCGGCAGCGTCGGGTGCGGGTGCCCGGAGGGATCGGTCACGGCGTTCACGCTCACCGGCCTGGGCACCGCGCAGGACCGGACCCTGGCCGTCCGCGCCTACAACGGCACCAACTGGTCGGACTGGTCGGCGGCGAGCAACTCGTTCCGCCCCTACGGCTCGACTCCGCAACCGACCGGCCTCAACGGCACGCGCAGCGGCACTGACATCACCTGGCGCTGGAACAACCAGACCGACGGCCGGGCCATCAGCGACGTCCAGGTGTCGCTGAACAACGGCGGGTGGCAGTCGCTCGGCGGTGCTCGCGAGTCGTTCACCATCAACAACCGCGCGCCCGGCAGGTACCAGCTCGAGGTACGCAGCATCGCGAACCGGCGATCGGGAGACGCCAGCTCACCCAACTGGTGGACCAGTCCGGTGGCAGGCCCTGACGCGGTGACCATTCCCAACCCTCCGCCGACGGTGACCGTGGGCAAGGGCAGCACCTGCTCCCAACGTTCCTGCAACACGGGCAACGGCAGCTGCAGCAGTTCCGCCTGTCGCTGGATCAAGGTGACCACCAACAACTTCAACGGGGGCGTCACGTGCACCTTCCGCGAGGACGGCGGCACCGTCTCGGGCTGGAGCAACATGTCGATGGGTGGCAACGCCACCAAGGAGAGCGACAACTTCTACGGCCAACCAGGCCATCGGATCACTGCGATCTGTGACGGGGTGAGCGACTCCATCATCTGGTAGGGGCCTCGGCCCCCGCCCGCTCGCAGTCGCCGCCCAACCGGCATACCCAGCTCGACCACCACGAAGACCATCACATGAAAGAGACAGGCACCGATGACCGTCACCAATGACCAGGCCCAGTGGTTCGCCCAGGCGTTCACCCAGATGGTCGACAACGTCGACAAGGCCGTCCTGGGCAAGCAGCACGTCATCCGCCTGGCGTTCACCTGCATGCTGTCCGAGGGGCACCTGCTCCTGGAGGACTTCCCGGGCACGGGCAAGACCCAGCTGGCCAGGGCCATGGCGGGCACCGTGCAGGGCACCAACAGCCGGGTCCAGTTCACGCCCGACCTGCTGCCCAGCGACGTCACCGGCGTGACGATCTACGACCCGGCCAAGCAGACCTTCGACTTCCACCCCGGACCGATCTTCGCCAACATCGTGCTGGCCGACGAGATCAACCGCGCCTCCCCCAAGACGCAGTCGGCGCTGCTCGAGGTCATGGAGGAGGGCCGGGTCACCGTCGACGGTGTCCCGCACCCCGTCGGTGAGCCGTTCATGGTGATCGCCACCCAGAACCCGATCGAGCAGGCCGGCACCTACCGGCTGCCCGAGGCACAGCTCGACCGGTTCCTCATGAAGACCAGCCTGGGCTACCCCGACCACGAGGCGACCGTCGCGGTCCTCGCGGACGCCAAGACCCGGGACCGGACCAAGGCGCTCGAACCGGTCGTCACGAGCAACGTCGTCACCGAGATGGCCGCCCTCGCCGACGAGGTGCACGTCGACCCGGCGATCCTGGCCTACATCTCGCGCATCGCCGAGGAGTCGCGTCGTCACGTCTCGATCAAGCTCGGCCTGTCGGTCCGTGGGTGCCTCGCCTTCGTGCGCTGCGCCAAGACCTGGGCAGCCAGCCAGGGCCGCACCCACGTCATCCCCGACGACGTGAAGCTGATCAGCCACCCGATCCTGTGCCACCGCCTGCTGCTGACCGCCGAGGCCCAGTTCGCGAACATCACGGTCGACCAGGTCATCACCCAGATCCTGTCCGAAGTCGCCCCGCCCGCTGAGCGAGTCGCCTGAGCATGACCGAGCAGAACCCGGGGCAGACCTCAGGGCCGGAGCGGGGGCACCACCCTGCCCAGCTCGCCGAGGACGCGGGCCACACCACCCGCCGAGCCGACCTCAAAAGGGAGCGTCGGTCGGGCGGTCCTGCCCCGACGGCGCCAGTGGGCTCCCCCCTGGCTCCGCCTCCGTATGCCGGGTCGCCCGCGACGTCGGGCGTCAGCGCCACCCGTCCGCGGAGGTTGCCGACGCTGCCCACCATCACGGTGCCCCGGCCGAAGCTTCCGACGTTCCTCGCCCGCGCCGGTGGACAGGCCTCGGGCGCGCTCGCCAAGCGCACCGAGGGACTGCGTGCGGCGACAAGTCCTCTCTGGGGACCGGTCGCGGCGTTCCTGCGCTGGGTCTCGCCGCTCGGGTGGAGCATCCTCGCCCTGGGTGCCGCGTGCTGGCTGGTCGCCGCCTTCACCGACTGGGACGAGTGGGGCATGATCGGCGCCGCGGCCATCGCCCTGGTGCTGTGCTGCGCTCTGCTTGCGGTGGGTCGCACCCGGGTGCGCATCGACACCGAGGTGGATCCGTTGCGCGTCACCGTCGGGGAACCGGCCACGGGCCGGATCTCGGTGACCAACGAGTCCAAGCGGGGCATGCTGCCCCTGCTGGTCGAGCTGCCGGTCGGCATCACGGCCGCCCGCTTCACGTTGCCTCCACTGGGGTCGGGCAAGGCCCACGAGGAGCTGTTCGTCGTCCCCACCGCGCGTCGCGGTGTCATCGCGGTCGGGCCCGCCTCGACCATCCAGGGCGACCCGCTGGGCATCGTGCGGCGGACGCTGCGCTGGACCGATGTCACCGAGCTGTTCGTCCACCCCCGCACCGTCTCGCTGGAGAGCCTCGGCGCCGGACTGCTGCGCGACCTCGAGGGTGAGACCACCCAGGAGATGTCGATGTCCGACCTCGCCTTCCACGCCCTGCGCGAGTACCAGCCCGGGGACGACCGCCGCTACATCCACTGGCGCTCCTCGGCCAAGGCCGGACGCCTGCTGGTGCGCCAGTTCCTCGACACCCGCCGATCGCACCTGACGCTCGTCGTCGACGCCGACCCCGACAGGTACGCGGGCGGTGAGGAGGACGCCGAAACCGCTATCGAGGTGGCTGCCTCGGTCGGCAAGCGGGCCCACATGGACGAGCAGGACTTCACCATCGTCTGCCGCGACTCCACCGCGTCCCGCACCAGCGCCCCGTTGGCGATGGATGCGCTCGCCCGGGTCGAGCTCGGCCCGAGCGACCTCTACGCCATGGCGGGCGAGGGACTGTCCCTCGCCCCGGACACCTCGATGGCCGTCCTGGTCACCGGCTCGGGCACCCCGTTCATCCAGGTCCAGCGGGCGCTCGGCCGGTTCGAGACCGAGGTCCTGCGGGTGGCCCTCACGATCGACCGCGACCAGCGCGTCGGTGTCAAGAATGTCGGAGGCATCACCCTGATGAACATCCACGGCCTGGCCGACCTGCCTGCCGTGCTGATGGGGGTGATGGCCTCATGAGCGCCTCCCCGCTCGCGCCTCCCCGCGAGTCGATGATGCCCACCGAGCGCACCCGCGCCGACCGGATCGCCGGCCTGCGCACCACCTTGGTGCCCTCGCGCGACGACCTCGTCGACCTCGGCCTCACGGCGCTGCTGGTCGGGTTGGCGCTCCTTGGCTTCCGCACTGTGTTCTTCGGCTGGGAGTGGATCCTGGCCGCCGTCGGTGGTCTGCTGCTGGGCCTGCTGGTTGCCCACGTGGTCACCGCCTTCCGGCTGCCGTCGGTGGTGACGCTGCTGGGTCTCACCGCGGCATACCTGCTCCTGGGTGGGCCGCTCGCGGTCCGCGACCACCTCGCGCTCGGGGTGTTCCCGACGGGGCGCACCTTCCGCGACCTCGCCGCCGCAGCCGTGCACGGGTGGAAGCGGCTGCTCACCCTGCTCCCGCCGGTGGACGCCACCGTCACGCTGCTCGCCCTGCCGCTCATCGTCGGCCTCGTCGCCGCGGCCGTCACCTACACCGTGGCTCGCCGCCGCAGCCACGGGTATGCCGTGGTGGTGCCCCCGCTCGCGGCCCTCGCCCTGACCATCGTGCTCGGCACCCTCGAACCGGCCTCATTGATCGCCCAGGGCGTTGCCTTCGGGCTGGCTGCCATCGGCTGGATGATCGTGCGCAGCACGCGGTCGCGCGCGCCCCTGCAGAACGGCGCGGGTCGTGGCGCTCGCCTGGGTATCGGCACCGGCCTGCTCGCGCTGGCCGCCGTCGCCGGGCTGCTCGCGGGTCCGCACCTGCCAGGCACCGACGGTGACCTGCGCCGGGTGGCGCGCACCGAGGTGGTCCCGCCGTTCGACATCGCTGCCTACCCGAGCCCGCTCGCGGGTTTCCGCAAGTACACCGAGCCCAACGACGCCAAGCTCTTCGACACCGAGCTGATGCGGATCACCGGTGCCCCGGCGGGCACCCCGGTCCGCTTCGCGACCCTCGACTACTACGACGGCGGCGTGTGGGGTGCGGGCTCGCGGGCCGGCGTCGACTCGCCTGACCCGGGCACCGCGTTCCAGCAGGTCGGCGAGCGGGTGAGCGCCCGCGGTGAGGGCAAGCCGGCGTCGTTGCAGGTGACCATTCCCGAGGGTGGCTACTCCGACGTGTGGCTGCCCACCGTGGGTCAGGTGACCGGGGTCAAGTTCGCCGGTGGACGGGCCGACCTGCTGGCGTCACGGCTGTGGCTCAACGTCGACACGAGCACCGCCATCGTCCCCGACAAGGTCGGCGCGGGGGACCGTTACACGATGAACGTGCTCCTGCCGACCAAGGTCGTGCGGGACACCCTCCCGGCGTCGTTGTCGCCGGCGAGCGGCAACCTCACAGAGAGCCAGGAGCTCAGCTTCCTCGACGCGAAGGTCGATGCCTGGACCCGCGATGCCGTGAGCCCGTGGGAGGAGCTGCGTGCCGTCGCGGGCGCCATGCGGAACGACGGCGCCTACACCGACGGTGGCACCAAGAACTCGGTCGAGAGCTACTACCTCCCCGGCCACTCGCGCGGCCGCCTGGCTCGGTTCGTCGGGGTGACCCAGCTGGCGGGCGACGACGAGCAGTACGCCGCCACGCTCGCCCTGGTGGCCAACCGCCTGGACATCCCGACCCGCGTCGTCATGGGCGCCGAGCTGCCAGAGGGCGGCGTCATCAAGGGCAAGGACGTCCATGCCTGGGTCGAGGTCCAGGACGACACCGGCAGCTGGATCCCGTTGCTGTCCAAGACGTTCCTCCCGGACCGCAACCAGAAGCCCAACCAGCTGCAGTCCAAGACCGACGAGCAGAAGATCGGCGCCCTCGTGCCGCCGCCGGCCGGCGTCAACCCGCCCAGCGTGCTCCAGGGCCCGGACCAGGCCCAGAACGCGGTGAACCTGAAGAAGCCCCCGAAGAAGCTGTTCGACCCCTCGTCCTGGCCGGCGTGGCTGCGGTTCCTGGTCTTCTACGTCCTGCTGCCCCTCTTGGTCCTAGTGGCCCTCTACTGGGCGATCCGGGGCGCGAAGGCGTGGCGCCGGCGTCGGCACGCCACCCGTGGCACCGCGACCGCCCGGGTTGCGTGGGCGTGGGACGACCTGATGAACAGCGCGAAGTCGTTCGGTCACGCGCTGCCCCGCCGGTCGACCCGGCTCGAGCAGGCTGCCGCGCTGCACCGACTCCCGAGCGCGAACTCCCTTGCTGTGCAGGCGAATGCGCTGATCTTCGGGCCGGGCACCCCTGAGGTGTCGGATGCCGACGCCTACTGGAAGTCGACGAACGAGGCGCGGGGCGACCTTCGCGCCAACTGCGACTTCTGGCGCCGGCTGCGCTCCGACATCGACCCCCGCCCGCTCTTCGCCCGCGGCCCCGAGACTCCCGGCGAGGGCCGACGCACGCTGCCCTCGTTCGCCACCCTGACCCGGAGGACTGCTACCCCGTGAAGCTGAAGTTCACCCTGCGTGCCTCCGGCGACGTCGACACCGACCTCGTCGCCACCGTCGACGGCACCACCACCGTCGGACAGCTGGCCGAGTACCTCGTCCTCGCCGACCCGACGCGCGCCGGATCTGCGCCGCCGCAGCCGGGGCTCGGTGACTTCACGCTGTCCCACGTGGCCGAGGGCTACCGCGCGGTCGACCCGCGCGCCACGATCGCCGAGAGCGGACTGCGCTCCGGTGCCCACGTCGCCGTCACCCGCCGCACCGAGGGGTATGCCGACCAGGGCCAGTCGGTGGCCACGGCCGTCATCGTGGCCGGGCCGGACACCGGCCGGGAGGTCCCGCTCGGTGCCGGCACGGCATACCTCGGTCGTGGTCGGGGCTGCGAGATCCAGCTGAGCGACGCTCAGGTGTCGCGCCGCCACGCGCGGCTGCTGGTCACCGACATCATCGAGGTGATCGACCTCGGCTCCTCCAACGGCATCCAGGTGCAGGGCCAGCAGGTCGACCGGGCCGTCCTCAAGAGCGGCGACCGGTTCAAGATCGGCGAGACCGAGGTCGAGGTCCGCATCGCCGGCGGCGGCACCGGGCTGGCGGCCGCGCGCGGCACGTCGCTGCCGTTCTCGCGCTCGCCCCGGATCGCGCCGCTCTACGTCGGCCGCGAGTTCCCCGTGCCCGCGCTCCCCGAGCGACCCAAGCCGGAACGTCCGCCGTGGATCGCTGCAGCGGTGCCGATGCTCATGGGCGTGGCGCTCGCGGTGGCGCTCAAGAACCCGATGTTCCTGCTGTTCATCCTGCTCACCCCCGCCATGCTCTTCGGCCACTACCTCGAGGCCCGGCGCACCGCCCGCAAGGACTACGAGCAGGCCCTCGTCGAGTTCCGCGAGGACCTCGCGATCATGGTGGAGCAGCTCGAGGAGGAGCAGGTGCGCGAGGTGGCCGGCCGGCAGGCCGAGCACCCCGCCAGCAGCGAGGCGGTCGAGGCCGTCGGGAGTGCCTCGAGCCTGCTGTGGACCAGGCGTCCCGGGGACCCCGGGTTCTGCGAGTTCCGGCTCGGCCTGGGCCAGCTGCCGTCGCGCAACACCCTCAAGCTCCCCGAGCTCGGCCGCTCCCGCGCCGAGGCGTGGCTCGAGGCGTCCCGCGCGGTCGAGGGGATGGGTGCCGTCGAGCCGGTCCCGGTCGTCGCCGAGCCCCTGCGCAGCGGCGCCATCGGCATCTCAGGTCCGCGCCAGCGCGCGCTCGAAGCCGCTCGCGCGGTCGTCGTCCAGGCCGTCGCCCTGCACTCCCCGGCTGATCTCGTCGTCGCTGCGGTCGGCTCCCCGGCCACCGCGCGTGACTGGGACTGGCTCAAGTGGGTCCCGCACACCGCCTCCCCGCACAGCCCGATCGACGCCCGCCACCTGGCCAACACAGGGCCCGCCAGCCTGTCCCTGCTCACCGAGATCGAGGAGCTGATCGCGACGAGCGAGCCGGCCCGTGAGCTGGAGGACGACGCGACCGGCCCGGTCCAGGGCAAGTTCAAGCCACCGCGGCTGCCCGCCGGGCGGCCGATCATCATGCTCATCGTCGAGGACGACGCCCCGGTGGAGCGCAGTCGCCTGGTCCAGCTCGCCGAGCGCGGCTGGCGGCACGGCATCGTCGTCCTGTGGGTGTCGCCGACCACTGCGACCCTGCCGGCGGCCTGCCGCACCTTCGTCGAGCAGGGCCCCCAGCCGGGGGACGCCGTCGTCGGCTACGTCGGTGAGGCGGTCGTGCGGATGCCCGTCGACGCCGACCACGTGGAGGCGCCGGAGGTCGAGCGGCTCAGTCGCCAGATGGCACCCCTCATCGACTCGGGTGTCCCGGTCGAGGACGAGAGCGACCTGCCGAGATCGGTGTCGTTCCTCAACATCGTGGGACAGGAGCTCGCCGAGGCCCCCGGACCGGTCATCGAGCGATGGGGCGAGAACCGCTCCATCCTCACCGGCCCCTATGCCGCCGGACCGGTCGCGCGCCCCAAGCCGGGCAACCTCCGGGCCGTCATCGGCCAGTCCGCCGCCGGAACCTTCTCGATCGACCTGCGGGCCGACGGTCCGCACGCGCTCGTCGGTGGCACCACCGGTGCGGGCAAGTCCGAGCTGCTGCAAGCCTGGATCCTCGGGATGGCGGTCGCGCACTCCCCGCAGCGGCTGACCTTCCTGCTCGTGGACTACAAGGGTGGCTCGGCGTTCCGCGACTGCGTCAACCTGCCGCACACCGTCGGCCTCGTGACCGACCTGTCGCCCCACCTGGTGCGCCGGGCGCTCGCGTCCCTGTCGGCCGAGCTCAAGCACCGCGAGCACATCCTGGCCCAGCACAAGGCCAAGGACCTGATCGAGCTCGAGCGCCGCGGCGAGGTCGCGGCACCCCCCAGCCTGGTCATCGTGGTCGACGAGTTCGCCGCCCTCGCCCAAGAGGTGCCCGAGTTCGTCGACGGTGTCGTCAACGTCGCGCAGCGCGGCCGCTCCCTCGGGCTGCACCTGATCCTCGCCACCCAGCGCCCGGCCGGTGTCATCAAGGACAACCTGCGGGCCAACACCAACCTGCGGATGGCCCTGCGGATGGCCGACGAGTCCGACAGCGACGACGTGCTCGGCACTCCCGTGGCCGCCTACTTCGATCCCGCCCTGCCCGGTCGCGCCGTCTCCAAGTCCGGCCCCGGACGGCTGACCCCCTTCCAGACCGGGTATGCCGGTGGGTGGACCACCGGCGAGGCGCCGCCTGCGTCGCTGGACGTCGAGACCCTCGGCTTCGGTGTCGGCAGCGCCTGGGAGCTCCCCGTCGTCGAGGACTCCCGCGAGGTGGTCCGGGAGGACCTCGGACCCACCGACATCCAGCGCATCGTCACCCAGATCGGTGCGGCGCAGGAGTCCGCCGAGATCCCCTCCCCACGCAAGCCGTGGCTGCCCGAGATGGCGTCCGTCTACGAGCTCGCCGACCTGCCGACCAGACGCCGCGACGACGAGCTCGTCATCGGGATCAGCGACGACCCCGACAGCCAGACCCAGCCGGCGATCAGCTTCCGCCCCGACATCGAGGGCAACCTCGCGGTGTTCGGGGCCTCGGGAGCGGGCAAGAGCGCGTTCCTGCGGACCGTCGCCGTCGCTGCGGGCTTCACCGTCCGCGGTGGTCCGTGCCACGTCTACGGTCTGGACTTCGGCAACCGCGGCCTGGCGATGATCGAGCCACTGCCGCACGTCGGGAGCGTCATCTACGCGAGCGACCACGAGCGCGTGGTGCGGCTGCTGACCATGCTGCGCGAGACCATCGACGAGCGCGCGCTGCGCTACTCGGCCGTCAACGCCGCCACCATCACCGACTTCCGGCGGCTGGCGAACGCGCCTGACGAGCCCCGCATCCTCGTGCTGGTCGACGGACTCACCAGCTTCCAGGCTGCCTACGACAGCCACGCGGGACAACGCTGGCTCGACCTGTTCACCTCGCTGGCCGGAGACGGCCGGCCGGTGGGCGTGCACTTCGTCGTGACGGCCGACCAGCGCAACGGCCTCTGGGGTGGCCTGTCGTCGGCGATCCAGAACCGGGTCGTGCTGCGGATGGCCACCGTTGACGACTACCTCTCGCTCGACGTCGACGCGGACGTGCTGTCGCTCAACTCGGCCCCCGGTCGGGCCATCGTGCACGACCGCGAGGTGCAGATCGCCGTACTCGGCGGGTCCTCGGACTCCACCGTGCAGGCCCGCGCCATCCACGGTTTCGCCGAGGGAGTCCGCAGGGCTGGGGTGCCCGACGCGCCGGCGATCCTGTCGCTGCCCGAGTCGCTGCGACTGCAGGACCTGCCAGCGGTCGACGAAGCGGGTCGGCCCGCGATCGGGTTGTCGTCCGCCACGATGCGCCCCATCGGCTTCGACCTGCGCGGCAGCCAGATCGTCCTCGGCCCGTCGGGGAGTGGCCGCACCACCGCAGTCCTCACGATGGCGCAGGCAGCCCTGCGGGCCCAGGAGGGGCTGCGGTGCTGGCTGTTCAGCCCACGCCGTTCGGTGCTCACCCGGGCCACCGGTGTGTGGACCGAGAACGCCGTCGGCATCGATGACTGCCGCGCCCTCGCCAAGCGGCTGACCGACGAGGTGGTCGAGGCAGGCCCCGGCGGAGCGACCATGCTCGTCGTGGTCGAACGCACCCAGGACTTCGACGGGTCGTCGGCCGAGGATGACCTGGTCGAGCTTTTCAAGGCGATCATCAACTCTGAGCAATGCGTTGTGGCAGAAGCGGATTCGGGCTTCTTCAACTCCAACTACGGCATGTCTGGATCGTTGAAGTCCGCCCGCTCCGGCCTGTCGCTGCAGCCCAATGGCGACGACGCGGCGGCCTTTGCCGCCGACTACCGCGGCGTGAGCCGGGACCAGCTCCTCGAGGGCCGTGGCTTCCTGGTCCGACGTGGGAACCCAGAACTTCTCCAGGTGGCGCAGCCACTGCCCACCAGCCCGACAGGGGGTGGCCACGGCCCCACCTGAGGAAGGTTGCGCCAGAAGCCACTGGTGCCGCAGCGCGGCGTTCGGTGGGGAGTCCTCCCCATTGAGCCCCCACAGATCCGCCCATAGTTTGTGCACATCAAGGCTTGTCCAGCTCAACCACACACCGCGAGGACAGCAGGTGCTCGCGACAAGAAGAGGGGAAATGTCATGGCTGAACTGTCCATGCAGACGGGCGTCGCCCGCACCCAGGCCGGCGTCCTGGACGACTCCGCCCAGAAGATCAAGAAGGCGAAGTCGGAGATCGACGACCTGATCGGTCAGCTCAAGAGCAGCTGGTGGGGTGAGGACCAGAAGAAGTTCGAGACCAAGTGGAACGGGCAGTATGCCGCGGACCTCACCAAGGCAGCGAGTGGCCTGAGCAAGGCTGCGGACCAGATCCGCACCGAGGCCAAGCAGCAGGACCAGACCTCGAACTGAGCCGGGGGGCTCCACACGAGGCACCACAGCGAGACGCACGACAGCAGCACACCAGAGCAACACCAACCACGAACTTCGTAGCAAAGGAGAAACACCATGCTTCCCACTCCCGATGGTGGCGGCGGCGGCGGCGAGAAGAAGGGCATGGACCCGGCCAAGGTCCAGGACGTCGTCTCTCGTCTCGGCAAGGCCAAGGCCGACCTCCAGCACGCCAAGCAGGACGCCGACCAGGCAGCCCACAAGCTGGCCAGCAGCTGGCACGGCCCGGACTCCAACCGGTTCCAGTCCCAGTGGAAGTCCGACGCCAACCACATCGACCAGACCGTCCTCGACGTCACGGAGATGCACAAGCGTCTGCAGGCCGAGGTCGCCGAGCAGAAGGCCGCCTCGAACTGAGGCCCGCACGCCGGTGGCTGCCCTGGTCCCACACCAGGCAGCCACCGGCGTGACCTCGATCGACCGGCATGACCTCGATCCACCACGTGCCCCTCGCGGCACCTCTCGCAAAGGCAGAGCAGCATGGGCGGCACGGACAAGAAGGGGATGGAGAACCAGAAGGTTCGCTCCATCGCCGAACAGCTGTCTCGGGTGCAGGGGGAGCTGACCGACGCCACTGCCAACGCCGAGAAGGCCGTGCGCCAGCTCCGCTGGGTGTGGGAGGGCGACGACGCCAGCACCTTCTTCAACGCCTGGCCGACGACCCGGCACAGCCTGGACCTCAGCACCGGAGGGGTGGACGAGCTCGCCAAGAAGCTGCGCGACGAGATCGGCGAGCAGGAGCTCGCCTCGGGAGTCACCGGACCCGGCGGCGGTGGGGATGGTGACGGGGGCGGCGACAGTGACGGTGACGGCACCCCCGACGCCGACGACAAGGACGACGACAACGACGGCACGCCGGACGACAAGGACAAGGACAAGGACGACGACAACGACAAGGTCCCCGACGACCGCGACGACGACCCCGAGGACGACGACGACCAGGACGACGACGGGGTCGACGACGAGGACGAGGACGGCCAGCACCGTGACGGTGAGGGTGTCTGGGACAAGGGCGGCTTCGACAAGCCCGAGCTGAACGTCGGCATGACGGTCGCCGACGGTGAGAAGCAGCTCTGGGACAAGGAGTTCATCGGCGGGACCTGGGGTGACGAGGACGGCAACCACCTCTCTGGGGAGCTGCTGGGCACCGAGGGCAAGGCCGACTACGAGGTCGGCATCTCCAAGGAGGGCCTGGTCGCGTCGGGCGGCGTCATGGCGGGTGCCTACGTCGCCAAGGTGAGCGGTTCCTACTCCAACAGCCACGGCACCCAGGTCGAGGGCACCGCCTACGCCGGCGCCGAGGCCAACGCCGACGCCGGCGTCAAGCTCGGGCTCGACGGGGCCAAGGCCAACGTCGGCGGCGAGGTGTTCGTGGGCGGCAAGGGCGAGGCCTCGGTCAGCCAGGACCTCGGTCCGGTCGACGTCGGGGTCGGCGGCGAGATCTCCTACGGCATCGGAGCCCACGCCGAGGCAGACGCCGAGATCAGCAGCGACAACATCGGCGTCTCGGTCGACGTCGGGGCCACCCTCGGCATCGGCGGCGGCATCAAGTTCGACATCGGGTTCGACCCGCCCTGGTAGACCACGTCGTCGCCGGTCCGGGTCCCTGACCCTCGCTGACTACCCTGAGCACAGTCGTTCGACCAGCCATGAAAGGGCACCATGAGCACCCTCAGCTTCCCCTCCGATCGCTTCCCCGCGCCTCCCGCGGTGAGCATCGACGTGCCCGACACCTGGGAACCGGTGTCCGCACCGGCCGTGGCCCTCGCTGCCAAGCAGACGGAGGCCAACGCCGACTTCACCCCCAACGTCATCGTCCGGTTGGGGACCCGGCCCGAGAACGACCAGCCGGCGGATGCCCTGATGGAGCTGCGCGGCTCGGTTGACTCCCGACCCCAGGCCGAGGTCGGTCAGGTGCACCCGGTCCAGATCAACGACCAGGAGTTCCATCGCGTCGATGTCTCGTGGGTCGACCCCCAGTTCGGCACCATCCGACAGATCCACGCGTTCGCCAGCCTGCCGCGCGAGGACTCGCTGCAGGACTTCGTGCACGTCACCGGGTCGGCCGGTGGCGCCGGTGTCGACGTCGACGTGCCCGTCGTGGAGCAGGTCATCGCCTCCACCCGCATCACCCGCTGAGCTCCCGGCGCTGCGACGTGCAGTGCGGTATGCCGTCGCCGTGCCTCGCGCACCCACCGCACCCACCGCTGGGGTGACTGCACGTCGTTGCGCCGCCACGCGGCATACGAAAGGGGCACCCGACCACGTGGTCAGGTGCCCCGTTCGGTTGCGCTAGGTGATCAGCGCTCTTCGGTGCCGGCGATGAAGGCCTCGAGCTTGGTGCGGCCCTCGGTGTCCTCGCGCTGCACGGGCGGGGACTTCATCAGGTAGGACGAGGCGCTGATCAGCGCGCCGCCGATGCCGCGGTCCTTGGCGATCTTGGCCGCCCGGATGGCGTCGATGATGATGCCGGCGGAGTTGGGCGAGTCCCAGACCTCGAGCTTGTACTCGAGGTTCAGCGGCACGTCGCCGAACGCGCGACCCTCGAGGCGCACGTAGGCCCACTTGCGGTCGTCGAGCCACGCGACGTAGTCGGACGGGCCGATGTGCACGTTGCGGCTGTCGGTCAGGCCGGCCAGGGCGCCGGTCAGGTTGGACGTGACGGCCTGGGTCTTGGAGACCTTCTTGGACTCGAGGCGCTCGCGCTCGAGCATGTTCTTGAAGTCCATGTTGCCGCCGACGTTGAGCTGGTAGGTGCGGTCCAGCGTGACGCCACGGTCTTCGAACAGCTTGGCCATCACGCGATGGGTGATGGTCGCGCCGACCTGGCTCTTGATGTCGTCACCGATGACCGGGACGCCGGCAGCCTCGAACTTCGCGGCCCACTCGGGGTCGGACGCGATGAACACGGGGAGGGCGTTGACGAAGGCCACACCGGCGTCGATCGCGCACTGGGCGTAGAACTTGTCGGCGACCTCGGAGCCCACCGGGAGGTAGGAGACGAGCACGTCGGCCTTGGTGTCCTTGAGGACCTGGACGATGTCCACGGGCTCGGCGTCGGACTGCTCGATGGTCTGGGCGTAGTACTTGCCGATGCCGTCGTAGGTGTGACCGCGCTGCACGGTGACGCCGGTGGGCGGCACGTCGGCGATGCGGATGGTGTTGTTCTCGGAGTTGCCGATGGCCTCGGAGAGGTCGAAGCCGACCTTCTTGGCATCCACGTCGAAGGCGGCGACGAACTCGACGTCCTTGACGTGGTACTCACCGAACTTGACGTGCATGAGCCCGGGGACGTTGCCGGCCGGGTCGGCGTCCTTGTAGTACTCGACACCCTGGACCAGCGAGCTGGCGCAGTTGCCGACGCCAACGATGGCGACGCGAACGGATCCCATGGGATGACTCCTCTTACTTTTCGGGGGTGGTGGTCGTGGTGCTGTGGGACTGCTGTGCTGGCGAAGACGGTCGTGCAGGCGCAGCGGTATGCCGCGTGGTTGCCCGGGCGGGGACGTTCCGCTCGGCGGTGATGAGCTCGTTGAGCCAGCGGACCTCACGCTCGGCGGAGTCCAGGCCGTGCCGCTCGAGGGCGGCCGTGTAGGTGTCGAAGCGCTCGCGGTTCTTGGCCGAGCTGGTGCGGATGGTGTCCAGCCGCTCCTCGAGCCGGCTGCGGCGTCCCTCGAGGATGCGCAGCCGGACCTCGGCCTCGGTGCGGGCGAAGAACGCGAAGTGGACGTCGAAGGTGTCGTCCTCCCACGCGGTCGGCCCGGCCTCCTTGACCAGCTCCTGGAAGTGCTCCTTGCCGTCCGCGCTGAGCTCGTACACGATGCGGGCGCGCTTGGAACCAGAGGTGGCCGCCGCGTGCTGGGTGCCGACGGCCTGGGCGATCAGGCCCCGGTCGAGCAGTTCCCGCAGGCAGGGGTAGAGCGTGCCGTAGGACAGGGCACGGAAGACGCCGAGCGCAGCGTTGAGGCGCTTGCGCAGCTCGTAGCCATGCATGGGGCTCTCGTGGAGCAGCCCCAGGACGGCGAACTCGAGCAGTTCGGATCGACGGCTCATGCGGGTTCGCACCTCCCTTCGCAATCGGCACACGGACTCGTCCGTGGTGGTCTTCGTGGGTGGTCCCCGAGTGTTCGACGACGGCAGCAGCGTACACCAGATATATCGGGCCGATATATCCGTGCGCCATGACGTCGACGGTGGGACTCGCCCCGCGCCGGGGACCGCGAATGCACGTTTCACATGGTCAGCAGTCATACTGAGCGTCACTTGACAGCGCGCGGGCGCGGCCTGGGAGCCGCATGCTGCGCCAGTTGTATGCCGATCTGGAA
This sequence comes from Pedococcus bigeumensis, assembly GCF_006438965.1. Classification (GTDB taxonomy): domain Bacteria; phylum Actinomycetota; class Actinomycetes; order Actinomycetales; family Dermatophilaceae; genus Pedococcus; species Pedococcus bigeumensis_A. Next base: position 307,601 of record NZ_RCZM01000003.1, on the reverse strand, counting down.
GGTTCCATGAGCACCTCACGTCCGAAGACGCGCGCCCAGGCCAAGGAGGGTCAGGCTCGCCGTGCCAAGGCGGCCAAGCCCGAGGGTGGCGCCGGCAAGCGGTGGGCCAAGCGGCTCGGTATCGCGGCCCTGGCGGGCTTCCTGCTGGTGGTGATCGCCTTCTTCATCGCCTACGCGACGATCGACGCCCCCAAGCCCAACGACCTGGCCTCGGCGCAGGCCTCGATCATCTACTACGCCGACGGCAAGACCGAGATCGACCGGATCAGTGAGGTCAACCGCGAGTCGGTGCTCCTCAAGCAGGTGCCCAAGCCGGTGCAGGAAGCACACCTGGCCGCGGAGGACCGCAACTTCTACCAGAACTCCGGCATCAGCCCCTCCGGCATCCTGCGGGGCGCCTGGACGACGTTGCGCGGCGGCACCGCCCAGAGCGGGTCGACGATCACCCAGCAGTACGTCAAGAACTACTTCCTGACGCAGGACCAGACGCTGTCGCGCAAGGGCAAGGAGATCATCATCTCCATCAAGATCGCCAAGCAGCAGTCGAAGGACCAGATCCTCGAGAACTACCTCAACACGATCTACTACGGCCGCGGCGCGTTCGGTATCCAGACGGCGTCGAAGGCCTACTTCAACAAGGACGTCTCCAAGCTGACCCCCTCCGAGGGTGCCCTGCTGGCCTCCGTCGTCAAGGGGCCGTCGTTCTTCGATCCCGGTCTCGGTGCGTCGCAGAAGGCCAACGCCGAGGCCCGCTGGAAGTACGTCATGGACGGCATGGTCACCGAGGGGTGGCTGACCCCGGCGGAGCGTTCCGCGGCGCAGTTCCCGAGCAAGTCGCTGGTGAAGTACCAGCCCAACCGCAACACCTCCGGACCCAACGGGTTCATCACCGACGCGGTCAAGCGTGAGCTGAAGGCCAAGCTCAAGCTCACCGACCAGGACATCGACAAGGGTGGCTACCGCATCGTCACCACGATCGACCAGCGGGCCCAGAAGGCCGCGGTGGCTGCCGTCAAGGACCGGATGCCCACGGGCAAGGGGACCTCGACGCTGCGGGTCGGCCTGACCTCGATCAAGCCGGGCGACGGCGCAGTGGTCGCGATGTATGGCGGTGCTGACTACCAGAAGGAACAGTTCAACACCGCCACCCAGGCCACGATGCAGGCCGGGTCGACCTTCAAGGTCTTCGCGCTCCTGGCGGCGTTGTCGCAGGACAAGCCGATCAGCACCAAGACCAAGTTCGACGGTCGGAGTCCCCAGTACTTCAAGGAGTTCGAGGACAAGGGGGCCGCCAGCGACTTCCTGCGCCGTGGTGGCGTCCGCAACTTCGGGCCGGGCTCCGGCGAGCAGTTCGGCAACATCGACCTGCGCACCGCGACCGGGCACTCGGTGAACACCGTCTACGCCCAGCTCAACATCAAGGTCGGGCCCAAGGCGACCCGCGACGCGGCCGTCACGGCCGGTCTGCCCTCCAAGGGCCTGGGCACCAACTACGCCAACGTGCTCGGCACCTCGCACGTGACGGTGACCAACATGGCGAACGCGTACGCGACCATCGCGTCGCAGGGCACCCGCGTGGCGCCGTACTTCATCCGCACCGTCAAGGGCGGCCCCGGCGACCTGGACTACAAGGCCAAGCCGAACAAGAAGGCAGCCTTCGACAAGGAGGTCACGGCCGACACCGTCGACGCCATGCAGCAGGTCGTCAAGAACGGCACCGCCGAGTACGCGCAGATCCTCGGTCGTCCGGTCGCGGGCAAGACCGGAACCACGACCGACAACAAGGCCGCGTGGTTCAACGGCTTCACTCCCCAGCTGGCCACCGCGGTGGGCATCTACAGCACCGGCAAGAACGGTGCCGAGCTGTCGATGGACAACGTGAACGGTGTCGGCGAGCTGACCGGTGCGACCGTTCCGCTGCACATCTGGACCGACTTCATGGAGGTCGCGCTCAAGGGCCAGAAGATCGTCGACTTCCCGAAGCGCGCCGGCCTCGGCGACGACAACGTCTACACCCCACCCCCGCCGCCGCCCAGCAGCACGAGCACGACGACCACCACTACGACCACGACGCCGCCGACCACGACGACGACGACCCCGACGCAGACCAAGACCAACGGAACCGGCAAGCCCACCCTGCCGACCCCGCCGCCCACGAGCGGGACAGTCACCTTGCTCGGTGACCGACCGCGAGGCACCACCGCCGCGCCGTGACGCGACTGACCGACCGAACGCGGCAGGACGTGCTGCCCGGGGGTGCGCTGGCTGTCGCCGGCGGGCCCCTGGGGCGGCACGCCTCCATCCGGGCGATGTCCTGGGTGGCGACCGTCGTGCCGCTGCTGGTCGCCACGGCCGCGACGATGGCGCTGTCCGTCGCGGAGCGCGCCCACTGCATCCAGAAGGGGTGGACCGGCTCCGACCAGTTCTGGCACGCCTGCTTCTCCGACCTCCCCGCGCTCTACCAGCTCGGCAACCTCGACAACGGGCTGGCGTCCTACGTCGGCGGTGAGGGAGCGCGGGCCGACCATCCGGTGCTCACCGGTGCCGTGATGGCCTGGGTCGGTGGTCTGGTGCCCGACGGCTCCTTCCTCGACCAGACCCGCTGGTACTTCGCCCTGTGGGCCCTGGTCGCGACGGCCCTCGCGGTGGCGATCGTCTACCTCACTGCCGCCTCGCTACCGCTGCACTCGACCAACGCCGCGCAGTTCGCCCTGAGTCCGGTCCTGCTGCTCACCGCGATGCTGTCGCCCGACATCTTCGGGGTGGCCCTCGTCAGTGCCGGCATCTGGGCCTGGAGCCGGCGCCGACCTGCCCTGGCCGGGGCGCTGCTGGGACTGGCGGTCACCGCCCGCACCTACCCGCTGCTGATCCTCCTGGCGCTCGTCGTCCTCGGGCTGCGCACCGGCCGCCTCGGTGCGGTCGGCCGGACCCTCGCGGCCGCCGCCGGCGCCGTGGCAGTGGTCCTGCTGCCGTTCCTGGTGGCGAACCCGGGCGCCATCCTGCGGTCCTACCAGGTGTGGTGGGACAGCGCCGCCGGCCTCGGCTCGCCGTGGATGATCCCGCAGCTGGTCGGCCACCCCCTGCCGAACGGAGCCACCACGCTGCTCACCGCGGCCGGGCTCATCGTCGCGGTGCTCATGGGTGCGGTCTTCGCGCTGAGCACCCGCCGTCGCCCCACCCTGGCCGAGGTCGCCCTGGTCCTGGTCGCGGTCGCCCTCGTGACCGGCAAGGCCTTTCCCGTGCAGGCCTCGCTCTGGCTGCTCCCGCTGGTGGCGTTGTGCGGCCTGCGCTGGCGCGACCACCTGTGGTGGGCGGGCGCCGAGGCGCTGCACTTCGTCGCGGTGTGGATCTACGTCGGGGGCCTGTCCAAGCCCGACCGTGGCCTGCCGCCGGGCTGGTATGCCGTGTTCCTCACCCTGCGCCTGATCGCGGTCGGCTACCTCGTCTGGCGGGTCTGGCACACCGCCGCCCAGCGCGCCGAGGCCCCCGCGCCGGAAGACGAGCCGGAGACCGAGGGGACTGGTCCGCTTGGTCCTCCGAGTCTGAAGGATCATCCGGGTCAGGGCACGGAGGATCCTTCAGACTCGGGTGTCGACGACGACTCGGACGCGGTCGTCGACGAGCTCGCCGGCGACTTCACCGACGCCCCGGACCACCTGCTGGTCCGTCTCGCCTGATCGCATCCAAGGGCCTGTGGACAACGATTCGGCGTTGTCCGTGCGGCCCGGTACTCTTTGTCAGGTTCCCCCGCGGCATACCTCGACGGTGTGCTCGAGGGGGATCGCACTGCAACCCTCCTGTCACGGAAACGCCGTGACCGCTACAGACCAAAGGAGGCGGGTTATCAGCATGCGTCAGTACGAACTCATGGTCATCCTCGACCCCGAGCTCGACGACCGGACCGTCGCGCCCTCGCTCGACAAGTTCCTCACCGTCGTCACCAAGGACAAGGGCACCGTCGACAACATCGACATCTGGGGCCGTCGTCGTTTGGCGTTCGAGATCAAGAAGAAGGCCGAAGGCATCTACGCCGTCGTCAACTTCACCGCAGAGCCGGCTACGGCCAAGGAGCTGGACCGTCAGCTCAGCCTGAACGAGTCGGTCATGCGGACCAAGCTCCTGCGCCCCGGCGCCTGAGCCACACCGATCCACATCTGAACCACCAGATCCACCAGACCTGACCAACGAACAGGGGACATGCTCCATGGCTGGCGACACCGTCATCACCGTCATCGGCAACATCACCGGCGACCCTGAGCTGCGCTTCACCCCCTCGGGTGCTGCCGTCGCGAACTTCACCGTGGCGTCCACGCCGCGGCAGTTCGACCGGCAGTCCAACGAGTGGAAGGACGGCGAAACGCTGTTCATGCGCTGCTCGGTGTGGCGCGACGCGGCGGAGAACGTCGCCGAGTCGCTCCAGCGGGGCACTCGCGTGCTCGTCACCGGTCGCCTGAAGTCTCGCTCGTACGACACCAAAGAGGGCGAGAAGCGCACCGTCATGGAGCTCGAGGTCGACGAGGTCGGCCCGTCCCTGCGCTACGCCACTGCGAAGGTCAACAAGACCCAGCGCGGCGGAGCAGGCGGCGGTGGCGGCTTCGGCGGCTCGGGTGGCGGCCAGGGTGGTCAGGGCGGCTCGCAGGAAGACCCGTGGGCAACCGGTCCGTCCGGTGGCTCCCAGGGTGGTCCGCAGGCAGCCCCGGCATCCGGCGGTCAACAGTCCGGTGGCCAGCAGGGTGGCGGGTGGGGCGGCGGAGCGCCGTCCTACGACGAGCCCCCCTTCTGATCGGTTCAGATCCTCTCGGTATGCCGGGTGGTGAGCTTCCGCAGGGAAGCCGGCCACACGGCATACCCACCGTTTGACCACGCTCGATCAACAGAGTGTGAATCACACCATCCCTGGGCGACCAGGGCTCATCCGCTGAGAATCTCGGCAGAAGGAGAGCACCACGATGGCCAAGCCCGTTGTGCGCAAGCCCAAGAAGAAGGCCAACCCGCTGAAGGCGGCGAAGGTCGAGAACATCGACTACAAGGACACTGCGCTGCTGCGCAAGTTCATCTCCGATCGCGGCAAGATCCGCGCGCGTCGGGTGACCGGTGTGTCCGTCCAGGAGCAGCGACTCATCGCCACCGCGGTCAAGAACGCCCGCGAAATGGCGCTGCTGCCCTACTCGAGCTCGTCCCGCTGAGCTCGGGCACTAGGAGGATCTGAACCATGAAGGTGATTCTGACCCACGAGGTCTCCAGCCTCGGCACCGCCGGTGACGTCGTCGACGTCAAGGACGGCTACGCCCGCAACTTCCTGTTCCGCCGTGGCCTGGCCACCGCGTGGACCAAGGGCGGGCAGAAGCAGGTCGACTCGATCAACAAGGGCCGCGAGGTCCGTGCGATCAACTCCCTCGAGGAGGCCAAGTCGATCAAGGGCAACCTCGAGAACAAGGCCGTCAAGGTGGTTGCCCACGCAGGCGCCTCCGGCCGCCTGTTCGGTGCCATCTCGACCGCCGACATCGCCGCTGCCGTCAAGGCGGCCGGTGGCCCGGAGCTCGACAAGCGCAAGATCGAGGTCACCACCCCGATCAAGTCCGTCGGCACGCACGAGGCGCTCATCCGCCTGCACCCCGAGGTGCAGGCCAAGGTGAACCTCGACGTCGTCGCAGGCTGACCCAGCACCACACCCGACGAAGGCCCGGCTCCCGCTGACATGCGGAGGCCGGGCCTTCGCCATGCCCGGGGCTTCCTGGACGTGTTGGAAGTGAAAGTTCCGGATATCCGGCAGTTTCACTTCCAACAGAGGTGGAACCCCGGGGGTTGCGGGTGCGGTTCAGCCGTTCGGGTGGAATTGGGCACGAACCGGTTACGACATCTCTCGACGGGCGCGAGGCGGTGGCCGGCCGTTCCTAGACTGCGCGGGACATTTCGCACTGTCTTTCACCCTGGGGGGAACGCACCATGAGCACGCCCGAGAACCTGTTCGAACCGCCTGTCCGTCACACCGCGCCCAGCGAGGCAGCCGTGCCCAGCGGGGCAGCCGTGCCGCAGGAGCAGCCGCGCCCGGCTGGTGGCCGCGGCCGCACTATCGCCCTGGTCGGCGGCATCCTGGCCATCGTGGCCGTGGGAGCTGGTGGCGCCGTGGTCTTCAACCAGGTCAGCGGTGGCGGCGCCCAGCCCGAGTCCGTCATGCCGGGGACGACCATCGCCTTCGCCAAGGTCGACCTCGACCCCGCGGCTGGCCAGAAGCTCGACGCGATCCGGTTCGTCCGCAGGTTCCCCGCCGCCGAGGGCAAGGTCAAGGACGACTCCGACCTGCGCGAGGTCATCATCAAGGCTCTGGAGGAGGACGGCCAGCTCAAGGGGATCGACTACGCCAAGGACATCGAGCCCTGGCTGGGCCAGCGCATCGGGGTCGGCGCCGTCCCCGGGGCGGATGGCTCGTCCAAGCCCACCGTCGTCGTCGCGCTGGCGGTCACCGACAAGGGCAAGGCGGAGGCGAGCCTGCCCAAGCTCACGGACGCGACGGGGGGCGCCTGCCAGGTCCTCGAGGCCTACGCAGTGTGCACCGACACCACGAAGAAGCTGGCCGGCGTCGTCAGTGCCACCGCGAAGGGGACCCTGGCGGACTCGACGAACTTCGCCAAGGACATGGCTGAGCTCGGCGAGGACGGCGTGGCCGCCTCCTGGTTCGACGCAGGCAAGGCCGACGGCCTGCTCGGTGGAGCGTCTGGCGGGCTCTTCGGTGCGATCCCCGGCAGCCTGATGGGTGCTAGCCCCTCGAGCACCGGCGGGGTCGGCAAGGGACGCGTCGCGGTGGCCCTGCGGTTCGACGGACCACACCTCGAGCTCGCGGGTCACACCAGCGGCGGGACCACCAGCTTCGCCGGCAAGGCGACCGCAAGCTCGATCGAGGCGCTGCCCAAGGACACCCTGGCCGCGGTGACGGTCGCCAATGCGGGCGACCAGCTCAAGGCCGGCTGGCCCGAGCTGGAGAAGGGCTTCAAGAGCATGGCGGGAGACCAGGAGTTCACCGACGGGCTTGCGCAGGCGCAGGACGCGCTGGGCATCAAGCTTCCCGACGACCTGTATGCCGCGCTCGGCAGCCAGTTCTCGGTCGCCTTCGGCGGCCTGGGTGCTGACGCGAGCGACCTGAAGGTGGCGGTTGTCAGCAACGGTGACAAGGCCGTCCTGCAGAAGCTCGCGGACTCCGCGGGTGAGCTGATGGGCTCCGTCGAGCCGTCGGGTGGGGGTGCGTTGACGCTGAAGTCGGCGGGTGACCGCACTGTCGTCTCCTTGACCGACGACTACGCCGACGAGATCGCCTCGGGCTCCGGACTGGGTGACACCGCCGGCTTCAAGGAGGCGGTCAAGGACTCCGGCAAGGCCCAGATCGTCGGCTACGTCGACATCGCCGGCCTCCTCACAGCATTCAAGGACGAGGTCCCCGCCGACGAGGCGAAGAACCTGGGTGCGTTGTCGGCGTTGGGGTTCAGCGTGACCGGCGACGGCGGGTCGTCGGACTTCTCGCTGCGGCTGACCACGAAGTAGGTCAGCGGGGACGGTCGTCCGCCCACGCGGCGGGCGGCCGAACCCCGGGGTCTTTGGTCAAGCAGGGGAGGCTGAAGCCCTGGTCGTTGCTCACCAGGTGGGGGCCACCTCTCGGGGTTGGTCAGCGCTCGTCGATCTGGACGTCGATGCTGTAGGCCGACGCCGTGTAGCAGTGGTCGCCGTACTCCACGGGTCGGCCCTCTGCGTCGAACGCGCTGCGCGTCATCGTGAGGACCGGTTCGCTCCCTCGGATCGCCAGGTGGCGACGCTCGGCGGAGGTGGGCATCCGGGCGCCGATGCGCTGGTGGGCGACGACGGGGCGGACACCTCGCTCGCGCAGCAGGGCGTACAGGCCGCGCTCCTCGAGGTCCTCCCGACTGAGGTCGTTCAGCCCCGGGGGCAACCAGTTCTGCATCACCGCCAAGGGTGTCGCGCCCGAGCTGCGCAGCCGCACCACGGAGAGGAAGACCGTGGTGGCTGGCAGGTCGAGTGCCAGCGCGACCTGCTCGTCCTCGACGAGCTCATGGGCGAGTACGCGGGTCGCGGGGTGGCCACCGTCCCTGGCCAGGTCATCCCACAGGCTGGTCAGCTCGGCCCGGCGATGCACCTTCCGCGCCGCCACTGTCGTGCCGAGCCCGCGGCGACGCAGGAGCAGTCCTTGGTCCACGAGCTCCTGGATGGCACGGCGCACGGTCGGCCGGGAGAGGCTGAGGCGTTCCCCGAGCGCGACCTCGTTCTCGAAGGGGTCTCCCGGCTGGAGCTCGCCGCTGTTGACGGCGCCGCTCAGCTGCTGGGCGAGCTGGTGGTACAGCGGCACCGGTGAGGACCGGTCGATCGTCACGGCGAGTTGTTTGGCCACGAGTGCACTGTAACCCTGTCTCGACATGTGGTGAGGACCTGCGGACGTGAGAATGTCCTGACATTTGGTTGACAGGCGGATGGCGGAAGAGCAGTGTTGGCGCCGACGGAAGGCAACGGTCCACGCATCCCGCGCGGACCGTTCTCGGCGCCTCCGGGACAACGGTAGGAACGGATGGCGGACATGCGCATTGGGCTGGTTGGGGTGGGGCGGATCGGAGCCTTCCATGCCGAGACCCTCAGGGGGCTGGATGCCGTCGAGCAGGTCGTCGTCACGGACGCCAACACGGAGCAGGCCCAGCGGGTGGCGGCCGACCAAGGCCTCGAGTTCGCTGCTGACGCGGAAGCGCTGCTGCAGTCAGGGATCGACGGACTCGTCATCGCCACCGCGACCCCCGGCCATGCCCCGCTCCTGCGCAAAGGGATCGAAGCCGGCATCGCGACCTTCTGCGAGAAGCCGGTGGCCGCGACCCTGGACGAGACGATCGAGCTGGCCCACCTCGCCACCCACACGGACGTGCCCGTCCACGTCGGGTTCCAGCGTCGTTTCGACGTCGGCTACCGAAATGCCAAGGCCGCGGTCGAGTCCGGTGAGCTGGGCTTCATCCACAGCATCCGCGCCCTCACCCACGACCAGGCGCCGCCGCACGCCGCGTACGTCCCCACCAGCGGTGGGATCTTCCGGGACTGCAACATCCACGACTTCGACATCATCCGGTTCGTCACCGGCCGCGAGGTGGCCTCGGTCTATGCCACCGGCGCCAACAAGGGAGCCCCCTTCTTCACCGAGGCGGGTGACATCGACACCGGTGCGGCGATCCTGACGCTGGACGACGGCACGCTCGTCACGGTCTCGTCCACCCGGTACAACGGCGGCGGTCACGACGTGCGCATGGAGGTGATGGGTGAGAAGGGCGCGGTGGCCGTAGGGCTCGACGACTCGCTCGCCCTGCGCTCCATGGAGGCCGGCGTCGAGTTCCCGCACGGTCCGCAGAAGTGGTCGTTCATGGAGCGGTTCCTGCCGGCCTACCGCGCCGAGCTCACGGCGTTCTTCGAGGTCGCGGCCGGCACCATCCCGAGCCCGTGCACGGTGGACGATGCGCTTCAGGCCTTCCGCACCGCTGAGGCCTGCGAGCTGTCGCGGTCCGAGCGGCGCCCGGTCGACCTCTCCGAGATCAAGGGCGGCTGACATGTTCTCTCCCCTCTCCGACCGCATTGCGGCGGCGCCCATCTCCTGGGGGGTCTGCGAGGTGCCTGGCTGGGGTCACCAGCTCGCAGCCGGCACCGTTCTCGCGCAGATGAACGAGCTCGGTGTCGCCGCAACGGAGTTCGGACCCGACGGCTTCCTGCCCGATGCACCCGAGGACAAGGCTCAGACGCTGCGCGAGCACGGCCTGCAGGCGGTCGGCCAGTTCGTCCCGGTTGTGCTCCATGACCCGGCCCACGACCCGCTGCCCGAGGTCGAGGCCGCCATGGAGGGACTCGTGGCGGCGGAGGCGTCGACGGTCGTCCTTGCCGCGGCGACGGGACGCGAGGGCTACGACCGACGTCCCGATCTCGACGACGGTGGTTGGGTCACCCTGCTCGCGAACCTCGACCGGCTGGCCGCGGCCGCCGCAGCGCGCGGGCTCACGGCCACCCTCCACCCGCACGTCGGCACCATGGTGGAAAGCGGCGAGGAGACCGAACGGGTCCTCACCGGCAGCTCCATCGGCCTCTGTCTCGACACCGGCCACCTGCTCATCGGGGGCGGTGACCCGGTCCGGATCGCCCGTGAGCACCCGGGCCGGATCGCCCACGCCCACCTCAAGGACGTCCGGCTGGACGTGGCGCGCCGGGTGCAGTCAGGGGATCTGTCCTACACCGAAGGCGTGGCCGCCGGAATGTACGTGCCGCTCGGTCAGGGCGACGTAGACATCGCCGCCATCGTGGGGGCGCTGGAGGATGCCGGGTATGCCGGCTGGTACGTCCTGGAGCAGGACACCATCCTGCCCGGCCCGCCGATGGACGACGACGAGGGTCCGGTGGCCGACGTCCGGACCAGCTACTACTACCTGTTGGCCCTCGCGGCCCAGCACTCCGGCGTGGGGATCTGACGTGGACACCACCTCGGACCCGCACGCCCAGGGGGACCACGCGGCATACGACGTCGTGGTGATCGGCCGCACGGGGGTCGACATCTACCCCCTCCAGCACGGCGTCGGCCTGGAGGACGTGCGCACCTTCGAGAAGTTCCTCGGGGGCAGCGCCACCAACGTCGCGGTGGCGACCGCGCGCTACGACCACCGCGTCGCCCTGGTCACCCGCACGGGTGAGGACGCCTTCGGCCGGTTCGTGCACCAGGCGCTGCGCGGGTTCGGCGTCGACGACTCGTTCGTGAGTGCGGTCGCGGGGCCGCCGACGCCGGTCACCTTCTGCGAGGTGTTCCCCCCGGACGACTTCCCGCTCTACTTCTACCGGTACCCGATCGCTCCCGACCTGATGATCGAGGCGGAGGAGCTCCCCACCGAAGCCATCGCCGCTGCCCGCATCTACTGGTCCACGGTCACCGGACTCTCCCAGGAGCCGAGCCGCAGCGCGCACTTCGCGGCCTGGCAGGCCCGTGGGCGGCGCGAGCACACCATCCTCGACCTCGACTACCGCCCCATGTTCTGGCAGAGCCCCGAGGAGGCCAGCGAGCAGGTCGGCAGGGCCCTCGAACACGTCAGCGTGGCGGTCGGCAACCGCGAGGAGTGCGAGATGGCCGTCGGGGAGCTCGAGCCGCACCGCGCCGCTGATGCCCTGCTCGAGCGTGGGGTGGAGCTCGCCATCGTCAAGCAGGGACCGAAGGGTGTGCTCGCGGCGACCCGGGACGAGCGGGTCGAGGTGGCGACCTTCCCGATCCAGGTCGTCAACGGGCTGGGAGCCGGCGACGCCTTCGGAGGAGCGCTGTGCCACGGGCTCCTCCAGGGCTGGGACCTGCGCCGGACCCTCGAGTTCGCCAACGTGGCGGGCGCCATCGTCGCGTCCAAGCTCGAGTGCTCGACCGCCATGCCCACCGAGCGAGAGGTCGAGGAAACCCTGGCCCGACACCGCCTCTCCACAGGTACGGGGGACGCGCGATGAGCGCAGGCAGCCCGCTGGCCGTCGCGGACCTGACCGAGATCCGGGCCCGGGAGCCACACCGCATCGGCAACGCCTGGCAGGCGCGCACCCGCCGGGACCTCCTCGGCCAGGACGGCCGACTGCTCATCGTGGCGGCCGACCACCCTGCCCGCGGTGCTCTGGGGGTTCGCGGGGACAGCACGGCGATGGCCAGTCGTAGCGACCTGCTGGACCGGCTCGTCACCGCGGTCTCGCGGCCGGGGGTCGACGGAGTGCTCGGAACCCCCGACATCCTCGACGACCTGCTGCTGCTGGGCGCCCTCGAGGGAAAGGTCGCCATCGGCTCGATGAACCGGGGCGGGCTGCAGGGGGCGACCTTCGAGCTCGACGACCGGTTCACGGCATACCGTGCCGCAGACCTTGCCGCCAACGGACTGGACGGCGGCAAGATGCTCACCCGGATCGCCCTGGACGACGCGGGCACCGCGGCCACCCTCGAGGCCAGCGCCCGGGCGGTGACCGAGCTGGCCGAGCACGGCCTGATGGCGATGGTCGAGCCCTTCCTGTCGACGCGCCGGGACGGGCGGATCGTCAACCTGCTCGACCCGGACTCCACCATCAAGTCGATCCACATCGCCTCCGGTCTGGGGGCCTCGAGCGCGTACACGTGGCTCAAGCTGCCCGTCGTCGACGAGCTCGACCGGGTCATGGACGCGACCACCCTGCCGACCCTGCTCCTCGGCGGTGACCCGCAGGGAGATCCGCACGACACGTATGCCTCGTGGGGACACGCCCTCGAACTGCCGCCGGTGCGTGGCCTGGTCGTCGGTCGTGCGTTGCTCTACCCGCCCGACGACGACGTGGCGGCGGCCGTCGACATCGCCGGTGAGCTGGTCCACGGGGTGGGCCGGTGAACGACAACGGGCGCTGGGTGCTGCCCCTGGGCTCTTCGGGTCGCGGCGGCTGGGACGTCGTCGTCGACTCAGCGACCGACGGCTGGCAGCACACCGGCCTGCTCGTCGCGTCGCTCGCGGAAGGCCAGAGCCGGGGGGTCGCGGCCGGCGACTGGGAGCACGTCGTCGTCCCCCTGTCAGGTTCCGTCCTGGTCGAGTCCGATGGGGACCGCGCCCAGCTCGCCGGTCGCCGCTCGGTCTTCGCCGGTGCGACCGACGTGGCGTATGTCGCGAGCGGCCGAGGCCTGTCCGTCACCGCCACCGGTGGACCGGCGAAGGTGGCTGTCTGCGCCGCGCGGGCGAGCGAGCCGCACACGCCGTCGTTCCGGCACCTGCCCGTCGCGGAGGTGCCGGTCGAGCTGCGGGGGGCGGGGACGGCGAGCCGCGAGGTGCGCAACTTCGCCATCCCCGGGGTCCTCGTCGCCGACTCGATCATCGCCTGCGAGGTCGTCACCCCGGCGGGCAACTGGAGCTCCTTCCCGCCCCACAAGCACGACGAGGAGCGGCCGGGTGTCGAGACCGAGCTCGAGGAGATCTACTACTTCGAGGTGCAGGTCGAGTCGGGTGGTTTGTCGCGCGGCGGGATGGCGCGCGACGGTGCGGATCCCGTTGGCTACCAACGGGTCTACGGCACCGATGAGCGGCCGATCGACGTCCTGGCGGAGGTCCGCACCGGGGACGTGGTCCTCGTCCCTCACGGCTGGCACGGGCCGGCCATGGCTGCCCCCGGCTACGACCTCTACTACCTCAACGTGATGGCTGGTCCGGGTGCCGAGCGGGCGTGGCTGATCTGCGACGATCCTGCCCACACCTGGGTCCGCGCCACGTGGGACGACCAGGCCGTGGACCCCCGACTCCCCCTTGGAGGCACTCGATGACGCAGGAGACCGTCCGGCTCACGGTCGCCCAGGCCGTGGTGCGGTTCCTGTCCCAGCAGTGGACCGAACGCGACGGTGAGCGGCAGAAGCTGTTCGCCGGCTGCTTCGGCATCTTCGGTCACGGCAACGTGGCCGGGATCGGTCAGGCCCTGCTGCAGGGTGAGCTCGGTGACGACTCGCCCGGCCACGACCAGCACCTGCCCTACGTGCTGGCGCGCAACGAACAGGCGATGGTGCACACCGCCGTCGGCTACGCGCGGCAGAAGGACCGACTCCAAACGTGGGCGTGCTCGGCCTCCGTCGGACCTGGCTCGACCAACATGCTGACCGGCGCGGCGCTCGCGACGATCAACCGGATCCCGGTCCTGCTGCTGCCGGCGGGAACCTTTGCCACGCGGGTCTCCGGTCCGGTGCTGCAGGAGCTCGAGCAGCCGTATGCCGCCGACGTCACCGTCAACGATGCGTTCCGGCCGCTGTCGGCGTTCTTCGACCGGGTCAACCGACCGGAGCAGCTGCCCTCTGCCCTGCTGGCTGCCATGCGGGTGCTCACTGACCCCGCCGCCACCGGGGCCGTGACGATCGCCCTGCCGCAGGACGTGCAGGCCGAGGCGTTCGACTGGCCGGTCGAGCTCTTCGCTGAGAGGGTATGGCGCATCGCCCGCCCTGTGCCGGAGGCCGTTGACATCGCCGACGCCGCGGCGCTGATCCGTGCTGCCGCAAGGCCGTTCATCGTGGCCGGGGGCGGAGTCCACTACTCAGGTGCAGAAGCCGCGCTGCGCGCGCTCTGCGAGCAGACCGGCATACCCGTGGGGGAGACCCAGGCCGGGAAGGGATCGCTGCCGCACGCCCATCCCCAGCTGATGGGAGCCGTCGGCTCCACGGGGACCACCGCGTCCAACGCCCTCGCCACGGAGGCGGACGTGGTCATCGGCATCGGCACGCGCTGGAGCGACTTCACCACCGCATCACGAACCGCCTTCCAGGACAAAGGTGTTCGGTTCGTCAACATCAACGTCGCCCGGTTCGACGCGGGCAAGCAGGCGGGCCTGCCAGTCGTCGCCGACGCCCGCGAGGCCCTGACCGCACTGGAGGCCGCGCTCGACGGGTATGCCGTGGAGCCGGCCTACCGCGCACGCCAGGCGACGCTGTGGCGCGCGTGGGACGAGCAGGTCGAGGTGGCCTACCACCCGCCTGGCGAGGTCACGGACGCCCTCGCGAAGGGACTGCTGACCCAGGCCGAGGTGCTCGGGGTGGTCAACGAACAGACCGACCCGCGGGACGTGGTGCTCTGCGCCGCGGGATCGATGCCGGGCGACCTGCACAAGCTGTGGCGGGTGCGCGACCGCAAGGCGTACCACGTGGAGTACGGCTACTCCTGCATGGGATACGAGGTGCCCGCATCGATCGGGATCCGACTTGCTGACCCGACCCGTGACGTCTTCGCGATGGTCGGTGACGGGGGCTATCTCATGATGCCCACGGAGCTCGTGACCGCCGTGCAGGAGCGGGTCAAGGTCGTCGTCGTCCTCGTCCAGAACCACGGGTTCCACTCCATCGGCTCGCTGTCGGAGTCGTTGGGGTCGCAGCGGTTCGGCACCAAGTACCGCTACCGCGACGGCACCACCGGACGGCTCGAGGGCGACCGACTGCCCATCGACCTGGCGGCGAACGCCCGCAGCCTCGGCGCCCACGTCATCGAGGTGCACTCGCGCGCCGAGCTCGAGCAGGCGGTCAAGGAGGCCAAGGCTGCGCCTGCCGACGGCGGCCCTGTGGTCATCCATGTCGAGACCGACCCCACCGTCTATGCCCCGGACAGCAATGCGTGGTGGGACGTCCCCGTGAGCGCGGTGTCCGAGCTGGAGTCGACGCAGGCCGCCTACGCGGCATACCAGGTCCAGAAGGCCGACCAGCGACCGCTGGTCGCGCCGGTCGAGACCCCGCCGCTCGCGGACTAGCGCACCAGCAGGGCCACGGCCGCGATCCCGGTGGCCACGAGGACCGCGGCGTCGAACCGTGCCTGGCTCAACCGGGCAGCCGTGCGAAGCCCCACCCAGGCGCCTAGGAGCACGAGCGGCGCGAGGAGCAGCGCGTTCCGCACGGCGTCCATCGTGAACAGCCCCAGGCCCGCGCTGAAGGGAACCTTGCAGAGGTTGACCCCCAGGAACAGGCAGGCGCCAGTGCCGAGGAACTGCAGCTTCCGCACTCCCTGGGCCGTGAAGTAGAGGGTCATCACACCACCGGCGGCGTTCGCGGTCATCGTCGCGAAACCCGCGGCCAGCCCGGCGACGAGGGCCGCAGGGCGGGAGTGGGCGCGAGCCCGGACGGTCGCACGGGAGGCGCCGCCGCGGGTCGTGAGGATCAGCTGCACGGCGGTGAGGACGAGGAGCATCGCGCCGATGGTGTGCCGCAGGAGCGCGTCATCGACCACGGCGAGAAACGCCGCGCCCAAGGCCAGGCCGGGCAGGACAGCCGGCACCAGCCGGCGCAGGACCCCCCAGTCGCACTCTCTCCGGTAGTGCCACACGGCAAAGACGTCACCGATGAGCAGGATCAGGAGCAGCGCCGCCGTGGACTGCCTGGCCGGCATGACGCTCGCGAAGATCGCGACCGAGATCGTGGCCAGGCCGCCGATCGAGGTCTTGGAGAAGCCCACGATCAAGGCCGCCACAGCCAACAGTGCGGCGGTGATCATCTGGCTGGGCCTTTCGTCGGGGTGCGGCAACGCTACGCCGACAGGTGCCCGCCGCGGCCACGGAATGTGTCCGAGCGCCGTCGTTGGCACAATCACCCCATGAGCCCACGCGTCGCCGTCGCAGCCACCGGTCCGGCGTCTGCCGAGGCAGCTCTTGCCGCAGCGGCTGCGGGTGGCAACGCGGTGGACGCGGCCATCGCGGCGATGGTGTCGGCGATGACCACCGAGCCGGGGATCGTGTCCGCGGCCGGTGGTGCCTTCGTCAGCATCTGGCCGGCCGGTGGGGATCCCGAGGTGATCGACGGCAACGTCGAGATGCCCGGTCGTGGCCAGGACCCGGAAAGGTTCGGCGCGGGGCTGCGTGAGGTGCACACCTCCTACGGCGGCGGCCTGACCCTGTATGCCGGCCACGGCTCGGTCGCGACGCCCGGCGCTTTCGCAGCCCTGGGCGTCGCCCACGACCGTCACGGGGCGGCACCGTGGCGCGAGGTGCTGGCGCCGAGCATCCTCGCGGCTCGGACGGGTTATGCCATCGGGGGTGCCGCGGCGAGCTACCTGGCCATCACCGGTGAATCGGTCTTCGGCTGGGACGAGCACACTCGTCCGTTGGTGAGGGGAGCCGACGGAGCCGTCGTCGTTGCGGGCCAGGAGGTGACCAACCCCGACCTGGCCGACACCCTCGAGCAGATCGGCGTCGAGGGGGCTCGCTCGCTCTACACCGGGGACCTCGCCGCCCGCATCGCGGCGGACAGCGACGCCCGCGGTGGCCTGGTCACTGCAGCCGACCTCGCGGCATACCGGGCGGTGGTCCGCACGCCGCTGCGCCTCACCCTGGGGGAGTGGGACCTCGCACTGAACCCACCTCCGTCGGTGGGTGGGCCGATGCTGACGGTGCTGCTGCGCGAGCTGGCGGCCGGGCGCTGGGACTGGTCGCGGATCATCGACATCCAGCGGCGGGTGCTGTCCTACCGGCACCAGGTGCACGACCTGTCCACCGACCTCGAGGAGGACGGCTACGCGCTCCTGGAGGCGATCGACCGCAACGGTCTGGCCAGCCTGCCGACCTCGTCGTCGACTGCGCACGTCTCGGTCGTCGACAGCGACGGCAACATTTGCGCGATCACGGCGTCGAGCGGATACGGTTCCGGCGCAACGGTTCCCGGCACGGGCCTGATGCTCAACAACTGCCTCGGCGAGCCCGAGCTCAACCGGTTGGGGCTGCACGCCCTGGCGCCGGGCACCCGGCTCGCGTCCAACATGTCGCCCTCCGTGGGCCGCTCCGCGTCGGGCGGGGCGCTCGCCATCGGCAGCCCGGGTGCGGACCGGATCACCACGGCGTTGATGCAGGTGCTGGGCCGGTACTGCCTCGAAGGACTGCCGATGCAGGAGGCGATCGACGCCCCGCGGGTGCACGTCCGGATCCTCGACGACGGTTCGCCGCGCGTCGACCACGAGGACGACGATTCCGTGTCGGCAGCCGTGGAAGGCCTTGGGCTGCAGTCGTTCTCGCACGGCACCACGTCGATGTTCTTCGGTGGGGTCGGGGCCGCTCGACGGCTCGCCGACGGGACTCTCGACGCGGCGGGCGACCCTCGGCGCGAGGCAGCCACCCGCATCTCCGCCTGACACGCTTGCCCGCAGTTTGCCCCCGCCCGCTGATCCAGGGTCTGTGCACAGACACTGGATCGAGTGCGCACTGACCGGGTCACTGCGAAGAAGTAGGGAGGTCTGTGCACAGAGCTGCGCTCATCCGGCGAGCCGGGGGCAAGGACGCGAAAGAATCAGCGGGCGGCGCCGGTCACGGCCCACGCATCGCCCCGGACCCGCCACCAGAAGAAGCAGGCGCGGATCGCCATGAACGCGGTGAACACGACCCACAGGACGGCCACCGCGCGGGGTGCACCCTGCGCCAACAGGTCGTCACTGCTGGCGTGCACCCAGATGGCCAACGGCAGGTAGAGCACGAGGGTCGCGGCCATGGCTCCGGCCAGCCATCGCCCGTCACCGGCGCCGATCAGCACGCCGTCGACGACGAAGACGTAGCCCGCCAGCGGTTGCCCCAGTGCGACCACGATCAGCGCGGCGGACAGGGCCGAGCGGACCGCAGGGTCGGTGGTGAAGAGGGCCGGCAGCAGCGAGTGGATGGCCAGCACCAGCAGCCCCAGCACCGCTCCACCCCAGACACCCCACCGGATCATGGTGGTGGTCGCGGCGCGGGCCCCAGCCACGTCGCCGGCGCCAAGCGCCTTGCCCGTGAGCGCCTGCGCGGCGATCGCCAGCGCGTCGAGGGCGAACGCGAGGAAGCTCCAGACCGTGGCCGCCACCTGGTGCGAAGCCAGCGGCACGTCACCGAGACCCGCGGCCACCCAGGTGGTCACGAGCAGGATCGCGCGCAGCGCGAGGGTGCGCACGAGCAGGGGTATGCCGGTCAGCGCGGCCCGCAGCACCCGTCCGGGGTGCGCGTGCAGAGTTGCCCCGGCACGACGCGAATGCCGGACCAGCACGGTCACGAGCCCGACCGCCATCCCAGTCTGGGCGATGACCGTGCCCCACGCGGATCCCGCGATGCCCCAACCGAACCCGTAGACGAACAGCAGGTTGAGCACGACGTTGGACGAGAACCCGACCACTGACGCCACCAGCGGGGTCCGGGTGTCCTGCAACCCGCGGAGCACACCGGTGGCGGCCAACGCCACCAGCATCGCCGGGATGCCGAGGGCCGAGATGCGAAGGTACGTCGCGGCATACCCGATCGCGTCGTCGGACGCGCCGAAGACGCGGCAGAGCGGTTCGGCGGCCAGGGCCACGGCCACGGAGGTGAGGGCGCCGAGGCCGACTGCGAGCCAGGTGCCGTCGATGCCCGCCTCGAGGGCGCCGCGCTCGCTGCCCGCCCCGATCTGGCGGGAGACGATCGAGGTGGTGCCATAGGCGAGGAACACGAAGATGTTGGCCGCCGTGATCAGGGTGGCACTGGCGACCCCGAGGCCCGCCAGCTGGGCGGTCCCGAGGTGCCCGATGATCGCGGAGTCGGCGAGCAGGAACAGCGGCTCGGCCACGAGCGCGAGGAATGCCGGAACCGCCAGCCGCAGGATGTCGCGGCTCTGCGCCGAACCCCGCCCACTGCTCCGCGCCGCTCCCGCGCTCCGACCCCCTCTGCTCACCGCGCAACGCTAACGGTTGGGCGCGCGGCTAACCGGCCGTGGTCGCCCAGCGGTCGCGCACCGTTGCGAGATGGGCCGCGACGTCGGCGGCCATGTCCACCTCCTCGGGCGCCATCAACCACTGCAGCTGCAGCCCGTCCATCAGCGCGACGAACTGTCGGGCGATGGTCCACGCCGGGACCTCGGGGTCCGCCGTGCCGTCCGCGACGGCCTCGGTCAGCCCGCGGGTTAGCGAGTCGACGGCAACCGCGTGGTGCCGGCGCAGCCAGTCGTGCCCTGGGTGGGTGCGGTCGACCGCCTCGCCGGCCAGGTTCGTGAACAGCCGCACGAGCGCCTCCCGCTCGGCGTTGAGGCGGACCAGCTCGACCATGTCGTCGTAGACCTCCCAGCCACGAGCCGGCACTGCTCGCCTGGCCGACAGGGCCTCCACGTCCCTGGTGTCGCGCTGCTCGAGGACGGCCGCGAGCAGGTCCTCCTTGGAGGCGAAGTGGTGCAGCAGACCGGTCTGGCTCAGCCCCGATGCGACTGCGATCCCGGTCATCGGCGTCGCGTGGAACCCCCGCTCGGCGAACAGGTCGGCCGCCGCCGCGACGATCCGCTCCCGCGTCTCGCCCGCGCCCGCAGCGCCCTTGGGTCTGCCGCGGCCACGTCTGGCGGGAGTCGAGTCCGCGGGCGCCGCCGTGCCGGTCACCGGATGCCGGGTGCTCACCGTCGCCGCGTCCCGCTAGGCCAGCGGGAGGGTGGCTCGGATGTCGCCGAGGCCGCGGGCGATGAGCAGCTCTCCGCCCGAGAGCGGGGTGCCCCAGCCACCGGCTTCGGTGTCCCAGCGACGCCACAGCCTGCCTTCTGCGGTGACGTCGACGGACGCGCTGGCGCCGGCCGCCACCGCTACGGTGGCCCAGCCGACCAGCCGCACCGGCTGGTCGCTCTCGGTCGGCTGGAAGTAGACCTGCACCAGCTCGCGCGAGTCCCGGTCTGAGCTGTTGCGCACCGTGACTGCCACCGTCGGAGCGCTGTCAGCGCCGGCGCCGCCCGCCTCTGCGCTGGCCGCGACCAGCTCGGCGGACTCGTACTCCCACGACCCGTAGCCGTTGCCGGCACCCAGCCAGTAGGCGGGAGCGTCTGCCCGGCCGGCGTGGAAGCCGCGGTAGCCGACGAAGGTCCCGTCGGTGTAGTCGAGCTGCAGGTCGGTGGGTTCGACCTCCCAGGCAGGGGCCGCACCGTCGGCTGCCGGCCACGACGTGACCAGCCGACCGGCCGGCTCGCGCGCGCCGAGCAGCGCGTCAGCCACTGCGTGACCGCCCTCCTGGCCCGGCAGCCCGACGACGAGGATCGCCTCGACCTCGTCGGCCCACGGCATCAGCACCGGCGTGGCAGCGTTCACGACGACGACGGTGCGCCCAGCAACAGCGGCGACTGCCGCCACCATCGCGTCCTGCTCTCCCGGCAGGGCAAGGGTGGTCTTGTCGGTTCCCTCGGTCTCCTGCTCGGGGGTGAGCCCGACGACGACCACGGCGACCTCGGCGCCGCGTGCGGCCTCGACGGCTCCGGCGATCACGTCGGCCGACGGCGGAGGCACCGGGCCGGCCACGAGCGACTTGACGCCCATGCCGGAGGCGAGGACGTGGGACAGCGTGCTCAGCTTGCCGTCCGGTCCGGGTCGGGGGTCGGAGCGCAGGATGGTCAGCACGGCCTCGACCAGCGAGCCAGGCGCAGCGTCGACGTCGGCGGTCCAGTGCGGCGGCTTGAACATGCCCTCGCCGGGATCTGCACCGCTGGAGGCGAGGTCCGCACTACCGAGGTCGACGCCGTCGAGGCTGACCTGCCAGCGGCCGGTGCCCAGGCCGCCCAGCCGCACGTGGCCGCCGTCGACGAGCTCGGCGCGCAGGCGCAGCTGCTCCGTGGGACGCGGCAGGGCGTGGTCCCACCCGGTCGTGACATCGGCACTGTCGACGTGTTCGGAGAGCATCACCTGGCCGTCGGCGTCGAGGTGCTCGACGCGCATGCCGGGAGTGCCGGTCTCGGGGTCGCGGATGGCGGATCGCGATGCCGGCAGCGGTCGTTCGCGGACCTCTACGCCGTCCACGACGGTGAGCCGGTCGCCGATCGCGGCACCCAGACCTTCGGCGATGGACACCTGGTAGGGCGGGTTCACCTGCGCAGAACCGCCGCCCATGCAGACCGTCTCCACCGCATGCCGTCCGATCAGCGCGACGGTGCCGGCCCCGGTCAGCGGAAGGACATCACCCTCGTTCCGGAGGACCACCATGCCGTCAGTGGCGAGCCGGCGCAGCTGCGCCTGGCGCGAGGGGGCGTCCGGCGCGACCGAGTCCGAGGGCCACGACCGGTGGGCGTCGGGACCACCGAGTGCGCCGACCCGCTCCGCGAGCAGGAGCAACCGGCATACGTGCTCGTCGATCACCGACTCGGGCACGGCACCCGACTCGACGTCGGCTACCAGGGCCTCGCCCCACGGCCCGTCCGGGCCGGGCATGACGAGGTCGAGCCCGCCGAGCGCCGCTGGAGCCGAGGTCTTGGTCGCGAACCAGTCGCTCATGAGCAGGCCGTCCCAGCCCCACTCGCCCTTGACCACCTCGTTGTTGACGTGGTCATGCTCGGTGGCGGCGGCCCCGTTGATGTCGTTGTACGCGGCCATGATCGACCACGGCTGCGCATCGTCGACCGCGATCTCGAACGGCAGGAGGTAGACCTCGCGCAGCGCCTCTTCGCTGACGACGGAGTTCATGTAGTTGCGGAGCGTCTCGGACTCATTGGCGACGAGGTGCTTGAGACAAGCGCCGATTCCCTTGCCCTGCAAGCCCTGCACGTATGCCGCGGCGAGACGACCGGTGAGCAGCGGGTCCTCGGAGTAGGCCTCGAAGAGCCGCCCGCCGAGGGGGGAGCGGTGCAGGTTGATGGTCGGTCCGAGGACGACGTGGATCTGTTGCCGCTCAGCTTCCTCGGCGAGCATCTCGCCGACCTCGCGCGCGGTGTCCTCGCTCCAGGCGCTCGCGAGGAGGGTGGCGTTCGGGAACAGCGCGACCGCCTCGCCTCCGGTGAACTTGAGTCCGCGCACGCCGGTGGGACCGTCGGAGAAGGCCATGGGGGCGAGGCCGATCGAGTCCTCACCGTGCAGGGTGAAGGAGGTGGCGCCGGTGAGCAGGCGCACCTTGGTCGCGAGGTCGAGGGTGGCGACGAGCGCCTGGTGGTCGGTGGTCACGAACCCAGTGCAGCGGAGCGCGGGTTCGTCGTAAATAGTTAGGTCTAACTATTTCACGAGGTGAGACGACCGGCGGCCTCGTGCGACGTCGGTGGGCGTTGGCATGATGACGGGGTGTCCACGATCGTCTTCCTCCACGCCCACCCCGACGACGAGGCCTCGCAGACCGCGGGTGCGATGGCCCGCGCGGTCGCCGAGGGCCACCGCGTCGTCACCGTCTTCGCCACGAACGGTGACCACGGAGAGCTCCCCGCGGCGGGTCTGCCGGAGGGCGAGACACTGGTGCACTGGCGTCGCCGCGAGGCCCAGGCGAGCGCCGACGCCCTGGGGGTCCAGCGGATCGCGTGGCTGGGCTACGCCGACTCGGGCATGCGCGGCTGGGAGCAAAACACCCACGACAACGCCTTCCACGGGGCCGACGTCGACGAGGCTGCAGCCAAGCTCGTCGCGATCCTCGACGAGGAGGACGCCGACGTGCTGGTCGGCTACGACTGGCACGGCGGCTACGGCCACCCCGACCACGTCAAGGTCCACCCGGTCGTGCACCGCGCCGCCGAGCTGGCCGCCCGACGACCGAGGCTGCTCGAGTCGACGATGAACCGCGACATCGTTCGAGGCGTGTTCCAGGCCGCGGTGGCAGCCGGCGCCGGTGACCAGGCCTTCGACCCGGACAGCCCGATGGACGACGGCAACCCACTCGGCACCCCCGAGGCCGAGATCACCTGGCAGGTCGACACCGGCGACTACCTGACCCAGCGGCGCGCCTCCCTCGAAGCGCACCGCAGCCAGGCCACCGACATCGAGGGGATGCTCGCGATGCCGCCCGAGTTCTTCGCCAGCTTCTTCGGTCGTGAGCACTACATCGAGCCCGGCGTCGACACGGCCCAGCACCCGCAGATGCAGGTCGGCTGGCCGTTCGGTGACTGAACCGGCTCCTGCACCTGAGGGCTCGCTGAGTCCCGTCGGGCTGCTCCGGCTGCCGCAGGTCGCGCGCCTGCTTTTCTCGGCCCTGGTCGGCCGGTTGCCCAACGGCATGGTGCCGCTGGCGCTGGTGCTGTTCGCCCGCGACACTGGCAGCGGCTTCGGGCGAGCCGGTCTGCTGACCGCGGCATACTCACTCGGTTGTTGCCTCGGTGGGCCCGCGCTGTCGCGGGTGATGGACGTGCGCGGGCAGCGCTCATCCCTCGTGCTCGGTGGGGTGGTCTCGTCGGTGGCGCTCGCGGTGCTGCCGTGGGTGCCGTCGGGCGGCGCGCTCGCGATCGCCCTCGTGGCCGGGCTGGCAACGCCACCCCTCGAGCCAGCCCTGCGGACCCTCTGGCCGTCGGTGCTGTCGCCGCGGCAGGTGCCGTCGGCGTTCGCCCTCGACGCGGCGGCCCAGGAGCTGATCTTCGTGCTGGGCCCGCTGGCCGTCCTGCTCGCCCAGCTCGGGGGCGCCTCGGGTGGGCTGGTGGCCGCGGCCGTCGTCGGGCTGCTCGGCACGCTGTGGTTCGTGGCGTCGCGGGCCTCGCGGGCCTGGACGCCGCCGGTCCACGAGGACCGGCACTGGTTGGGCCCGCTGCGCTCGCGTCGGCTCGTCGTGCTCTACTCCGCCATCGTGCTCGTCGGGCTCACCGTCGGCGTGCCGGCGGTCGCGCTGGTCGCCTACGCCGAGTCGGTCGGCGACCGCGGGCTGGCGCCGTGGCTGGTGGCGGCCAACGCGCTCGGGGCGCTGATCGGCGGGGTGGCCTACAGCCCGCGCGCGCCACACCGCGACCCGCGACGTGACCTCCTGCTCGGGCTAGGGGTCCTCGTGGTCACGTATGCCGCGCAGGCCCTGGTGCCGTCGACGCCGTGGGTGATGGGGCTGCTCACCGTCGCCAGCGGGCTGGGGCTGCCGCCCGTGCTGACCTGTGTTTTCCAGCTCGTCGACCGGCTCGCCCCGCCCGGCACCACCACCGAGGCGTTCGCGTGGCTGATCTCGGCCTTCCTCGTCGGCTCGTCGGTCGGTGCCGCGGTGGCCGGATCGCTGGCCGACGCGGGGCGGATCGGTGCAGCGTTCCTCGTGGCCGCGGCTGCCACGCTGGTCGCACTCGCGATCGCCCGGGTGGTGGTCCGCGGCGGCGGGGGTCCTGTGCTCAGAGGTGCTTGAGCGCCTCGCGCCGGCTCAGCCCGCTGAGCTGGTCGCCGTACTCCGTCACCGTCGCCCGCACCCAGTCCGGGTCGGCGCGGGCGTACTGGCGCAGGGCCCACCCAATGGCCTTGCGGATCCAGAAGCTGGTGTCCGCGAGGTTCGGCTCGATGGCCTCACGAAGCAGGGCGAGGTCGGTCTGTTCCTTGAAGGTCAGCTGGCTGATGATGGCTGTGCGACGCAGCCACAGGTCGTCCTCGGTCGCCCAGCCGCGGACGATCGGCGTGATGATCTCGTTGTGTGACAACAGGATCGGGCCGATCCGGTTGCTCGCGAGCTCGTCCACGTGGTCCCACCAGGCGCCCGTGACGATGAGGTGCCGGTACAGCGGGACCACCGCGGGGTCCTGCCACGCCACATAGGCGCGGTGCCCCGTGAGGGCCGCTGCGGCATACCTCTCCTCGCGGTGGGTGGCGCCGTCCCAGAGGTCGCGCACCGCGCGTTCCCAGTCGTCGCGCTCCGCGATCCGGTATGCCGGGTCGGCCAGGATCGGGCGCAGCAGCGCCTTGAGCTCGGGTGAGGTGAGACCGCGGTAGGGCATCGACGACTTCATGTAGGCCTGCTGGGCTACCGCGCGCTGGGGGTCGCCGGCTCCCGCGAGCGTGGCCCGGACGGCATCGACGACGGGGTGTGTCACGGAGCCAGCATGCCGTCCACCACGTCAGAATGTCGCCACGTTGCGCCCGCGCACTCACCAGGGGGAACCGATGTCACAGCCTTTCCATGTCGCAGCACAGCCCGACCCGCCCAAGCCACCCATCGTCAGGTTGCCGACGTGGGTGAACGTCGTCCTGGTGCTGATCCTGCTGGCTTCCTGCGGTGGCGACCGTCTCTCGGCCGGGTCCGTCGCCGACGAGGTGGTCCAGCGCCTCGGCACCAACGGCAGCGGGGACTCGTCGTACGCAGGCGTGGCATCCCAGGACGACGTGATCGACATGTGCCGCCTGCTCGGTGCGGTCGCGGCCCGCCAGAAGATCTCTCCGAGCGGCGTGATGTCACCGGACAGCGTGACGCAGTGCCATGAGGCCGCGCAGCAGGCGGCGACTACTCCCTGACCCGTCACGAACGCACTTCTGGCCACCCAGCACGCACCAGGCCGGTGGATCGGGACCTGGTGGGTGATGGGTGGCCAGAAGTGGTGCCCTGCTGGTGGTGACTGGGTCAGTGCTGGGTGGCCGGTGCGTCCTCGTGGGCGGGTAGCACCGGGGTACGGACCGCGAAGGACACGGCGACGACGGCAACGGCGATGACCGCGCCCACCCCGAAGCCCCACCGGACGCCGGTGCTCAGGGCGCCGAGCTGGGTGGCTCCGTCTGCGGCGGCCGAGGCGGCACGGCCGGCCATCACGCTGACGACGATCGCGGTGCCGGCCGCGGCGGCGACCTGCTGCAGTGACCCGAGGACGGCGCTGCCGTGGGCGTACAGGTGCGGCGGCAGGACCGAGAGGCCGGAGGTGAAGACCGGCGTGAAGATCAGGGCCAGCGCGGCCATGAGGAACATGTGGTTGACCAGCAGCAGCCACGGCGACGTGTCCTGCCCGACCCGGGTGAACAGTGCCAGGCTGGTCGCCATGACGACCGCGCCGGGGATGACCAACCGGGTCGCGCCGACCTTGTCGTAGGCCCGACCCACCACCGGGCCGAGCAGACCCATGACCAGCCCACCGGGCATGAGCAGCAGACCGGTCGTCAGCGTGCTGAGCCCGAGCACGTCCTGCAGGTAGAGCGGCAGCAGGATCATCGCGCCCATCATCGCCATGAAGGCCAGGCACATCAGGCCGAGGGAGATCGCGAACGGCCCGAAGGTCAGGGTGCGCAGGTCGAGCAGCGGACCGGCGCCCCGCTGCAGCGTGATCTGGCGGCGGACGAACGCTGCGAGTGACAGCACACCGACCGCGGTGACGAGGGCCGGCGGCACGGTGTGGCTGGCGCGCCCGCCGTCGCCGAGCCCGCTGAGGCCGTAGACGAGGGCACCGAAGCCGACCGCGGACAGGACGACGCTGGGCAGGTCGATGCGGGTGGCGCGGGGTTCGCCGATGTTGACCAGCTCGCGCAGTCCGAGCAGGCCGACGACGCCGGCGATGGGAAGGACCACCGCGAAGATCAGCCGCCACGACCCGAGCTGGAGCAGCACGCCCGAGACGGCCGGCCCGAGCGCCGGTGCCACCGACATGACGAGGGTGACGTTGCCCATCACCTTGCCGCGGTCCTGCGGCGGTACGAGGGTCATCATCGTCGTCATGAGCAGGGGCATCATCACGGCGGTGCCGCTGGCCTGAACGACGCGGGCGACGAGCAGGACCGAGAAGCTGGGTGCCAGCGTCGCGATGGTGGTGCCGGTGAGGAACAAGCCCATGGCGAGGGCGTAGGCCGTCCGGGTGGTCACCCGCTGGAGGAACCACCCCGTGGCCGGGATGACAACCGCCATGGTGAGCATGAAGGCGGTGGAGAGCCACTGGGCGCTCGTCGCCGGAACCGCGAACTCGCGCATCAGCCGCGGAATCGCGTTGACCATGATCGTCTCGTTGAGGATGACGACGAAGGTCGACAGGACGAGGATCCGCATGACCAGGTTGACGTTGACCTTGGGGGTTTCGGCTGCCTCGGGGTGACCGACGACTGCGGTCGCCGGCTCGGTGGTCTGCGGGGGAGCGGGGGCCACCGCGGGCTCCGGCTCGGTGATGCAGGTGGTGTCGCTCATGGGATGTCCTCTGGTGTGCTCCGTGGATGCTGGGTTCACGGACTTAGACCGCGGGTCCCACCAGAACTCATCGCAAACCGGTGCCGAGGACCTCGTCGCGCCGGGTCACGAGCAGGGCGCGGGTGGTGCCGAGCAGGGCACCGGGAACTCCCGTCGCTCTCAGCCGTGGCGCGCCCGGCGGTGCCACCAGCTGGTCGCTGCCCGGTGCGAGTCGCTGCACCAGGGCAGCGCCCCGGCCGGCAGCCGACGGGGGGATGCCCAGCCGCGGCCACAGCTCGCGCGCCAGCAGGTGGCCCTCCGGCCCGATCAGGCCGTTGGCCTGCCCGGCCGCCCACACCAGGGCACCCGTCGCCGTGTCGTCACGGTTGCTGCGCTGGAGCATCCCGGGGTCGGCGGTCAAGGCCGCGGCGAGCAGGCGGCGCAGGGCTGCCACCAGCTCGTCCAGCCCGAACACCTCGACGGCCAGCCGGTCGCACTCCAGGCTGATCGCCTCCGCCCGCATCCGCACGTCTGGCGGGACGTCGCCGAGGTCGAGCGGTCCGGTGACGAGAGGCCGGTCGTCGAGGGCGAGCAGTGCCTCGCGTCCACCGACGAGGCAGTCCAGCCAACGCAGCTCGCGCTCGCGGTCGTCGTGCTCGGTGGACAGGGCAGGGCCGCCGCGACGTCGGTGCCGGGACTGCCACCCACCGTCGCTGCCGTCCTCGACCCAGTGGTCTGCCGGAAGCCCGTCCACGAGCACCAAGTGGGTGATCCGCGGTCGCCGTCCCTGGGTCGGTGCCGGCGCCGCAACGTCGTCGTCAACGTCGTCGTCTCGCCAGCGGCTCGACCAGCCCTGGGCTCCGACTGAGGATCCGTCGCCCTCGCTGGGGGTGCGCGATGGCATCGGGGAGGAGGTCGGTGAGGGCGTCATGTCCTCACGATGGCAGCGCTGCCGCGACGTACGCGCGGATATCCACAGCCCCTCGCCTCCCGCACCGCGGAGTGGTGTCTTCGCCGCGGAGGCGGGCGCCCGGCATACCCAGTCGTGGGTATGCCGCGTGGGTCAGGCGGCGCCGTACCGCGCCTGGGCGCGGGCCCTGGCCTTGGTGGCCTCGGTCTCGCGGTCCTTGGGAGGCGCGGCCGTGGTGAGGTGCTCGAGCAGGTGCTGGGTCGCGTGGGCGACCTCGGCCACGGCCTCGTCGAAGGCGGCCTGGTTGGCGGCGCTGGGCTTGGTGCTGCCGCTGACCTTGCGGACGTACTGGAGGGCTGCGGCACGGACCTCGTCCGACGTGGCGGCGGGCTCGAAGTTGTGCAGCTGGCGGATGTTTCGGCACATACCGTCAGGCTACGACGAGGTGGTCGGGTGTGTCGCGGGTCAGGTGGATGAGCCACAGCATGGACACGCCCGAAAGTTTCGTGGGTCCACACCCGGTGGATCACAAAACCGCAGGTCAGCGCCCTGTGGCGGGACGGTCCGTCGCGAAATCCACAGGGTTATCCCCCGACTGTGCACAAGCAGTCCGGGCGTTGCGCACAGCTTGTCCCCAGCCTGTCCACAGGGCTGGTTTGAGGTGTTGGTCGCACGGCCATACGTTGTGCCGGATCAAGGGTTCTGGTGTCGCTGGCGCGGGTTGTCGGTGCGGACTGGTCTACTCGAATCACACAGGTGAAACTCGCCGGTGGCCGTTGAAGTGATGTGACAGGGAGTTGCTCGGGTGTCTCTTGCGGAGTTGAGCACGAGCGCGTTCGGCTCTGGTGGCGACGGGCCGCCGCCGAGCGACGAGCGCGTTCCCCCGCAGGACCTGCACGCCGAACAGTCCGTGCTCGGCGGCATGCTGCTGTCCAAGGACGCGATCGCCGACTGCGTCGAGGGACTGCGCGGCACCGACTTCTACCGGCCGGCCCACGAACTCATCTACGACGCGATCCTCGACCTCTACGCCCGCGGCGAGCCGGCCGACGCGATCACCGTGTCGGACGAGCTGTCCAAGCGCGGCGACCTGCAGCGGATCGGCGGGCAGGCCTACCTGCACACCCTCATCCAGGCGGTTCCGACTGCGGCCAATGCCGGCTACTACGCCGAGATCGTCAGCGAGCGGGCGGTGCTGCGTCGTCTGGTCGAGGCGGGCACGCGCATCGTGCAGCTCGGCTACCAGCAGGGCAACGGCGACATCGAGGACATCGTCAACGCCGCCCAGGCCGAGGTCTACGCCGTCGCCGACAAACGCGGCGGTGAGGACTACTTCGCGCTCGGCGACATCCTCGAGGAGACGCTCAACGAGATCGAGGTCGCCTCCGGTCGCGACGCAAGCGAGATGATCGGGGTGCCCACCGGCTTCATCGAGCTCGACGAGCTGACCCACGGGCTGCACCCCGGCCAGATGATCGTCCTCGCCGCTCGTCCGGCCGTCGGCAAGTCGACGATGGGTCTGGACATCGCCCGGTCGGCCGCCATCAAGCACAAGATGGCCACCGCCGTCTTCTCGCTCGAGATGAGCCGGTCCGAGATCACCATGCGTGTGCTCTCGGCCGAGGCCCAGATCCAGCTGCAGGACCTGCGCAAGGGCACCATCGGTGACGCTGGCTGGAAGAAGCTCGCCCGCATCATGGGCCAGATCTCCGATTCGCCCCTGTTCATTGACGATTCGCCCAACATGTCGCTGATGGAGATCCGGGCGAAGTGCCGCCGGCTCAAGCAGCAGCACAACCTCAAGCTGGTCGTCATCGACTACCTCCAGCTGATGAGCTCGGGCAAGAAGGTCGAGTCACGCCAGCAGGAGGTCTCGGAGTTCTCCCGTGCGCTCAAGCTGCTCGCCAAGGAGCTCGAGGTCCCGGTCATCGCGATCAGCCAGCTGAACCGTGGCCCCGAGCAGCGCACCGACAAGCGCCCGCAGATGTCCGACCTGCGTGAGTCGGGATCGATCGAGCAGGACGCCGACATGGTCATCCTGCTGCACCGCGACAAGGCCGACCCGGGTCGCGAGGGGGAGGCCGACGTGATCGTGGCCAAGCACCGCAACGGTCCGACCAAGGACATCGTGCTGGCCTTCCAGGGCCACTACTCCCGCTTCGCCAACATGGCCCGCGACGGCTTCTGAGCCGCTCGGTGGGTGAAGCAATGTGAAACGACACCAAAGTGTCAGTGGAAACGACACGAGGTGTCAGTAGGGACGACACGAAAATGTCAGTACCAGCGACACGATTTGTCAGTGGGCCTGTGGATAAGCGACACGAGGTGTCAGTACTGACAGGTCATGTCGCTTATCCACAGGAGTGCCAACGGGCTGTGACTGCAAATCGCGTACCCGGGGACATCAACTTACAAAGGTGTCATTCGCACAGGTAGAATGGCTAAAGAGCACAGAACCCCGGCATCCAGTCGAGGGACTGAGTATCGGGGTTCGGTGTCTACTTGGCCGTAGGCCGCCTAACTTACACCCGTGACACCGCCGTGTTCCAAGTGGGACACGGCAGTGTGACGGAGTCGTTGCTCAGTCATCTAGTGCTCCTGTTGACCCTCTTTGAGGGCAGAGATGGAGCCTTACCATGGCCAAAGGAAACAAGCCGGGCACTCCGGCACCGGTGTCTGGGCAGTACAAGCAGCCGGGTAGCAAGACTGAGATCACGGCAGTGAAGGGCAAGCCTTTGCCGCCGACGTCCCGGCCGGGCACTTCGTGGAATCTCGCCGACAAGACGAAGCACAAGTCCTGAGATGGGCAAGGGCTTCGAGATCGAGTTCGACAAGAACTTCGGTCGCAACTTGGAGCGCGAGGTCATGCGCATGGCGCAGGGCCACATCGACGGATTGGCCAAAGAGGGCACGCGCGCGGCTGACCGCGTCCTTGCCTCTCACGGTGGTCAGCCGGTCGAGGTCGTGAAGTCCGTTCTTCAGCGCGAGTTGAAGCGGGCTGGTCTCGACATCACTGGGTCTGAGTTGACGCGCTTCGCTCAGCAGATCAGCGACGGTGGGCGTGTTGTGATCGAGTCGGATCACATCTAGCCGTTGCGCAGTGGGGCCTCGCGTCGCCTAGTGCGGCGCGGGGCCCTGTTGGCGTCGTGGCTGGTTGACGCCTATGGGGGATCTTCGACGAAAGCGTCCCTGGCGGCCTGGCTGAGAGCGGGCGTGCGTGGTTTGAGGTCGAGCATGCCGAGTTTCGCTGCTGCGCCGAGGAGCAGTCGACGGCGGAAGCCCGTGGTGCCGGGGAGGATGGCTTGGCCGGTCATGGCCTGGTACACGGCGCGGTAGGCGTCTTCGGGGATGGTGGTGCCAGTGGATTCGGCGAGGGCCTGGGTGACGGCGGCCCGGGTCTCGGTCTGGTCGTGTGTGGGCACGATGGACACTTCGCCGTGGGTTCGAACCATGCGAAGACCCGCTGGCGCGAGACGCGTTTCGGCGTCGTCGCAAGCGGCTTTGAGGCGTTGTAGGTCCCAGCGCAAGCCTTTGGCTAGGTCGCGGCTGACGGTGGGGGTGCTGCCGCGGTCGTAAAGGGCTCCGATGACGGTGGCTGCGTCGTGTCCTGGCTGGGGGCTGGCCCCGCGAGTTTCCGGCTCGGGTACGGGTTCGGGTTGGGCGAACAGGGACCGTAGCGGCAGGCCGAGTGCGTCGCCGAGGCGAGCGAGGGTGTCGATGCGGATGTCGATGGGTTCGGCTTTGCCGTCAGCGATGTGTTGGAGCGTCTTGGCGGGCATGAGGACGCGGAACGAGATCTCATTGAGGCTCATGCCGCTGGTCTGGATGGCGTTGCGGATCTTGGTGTCGTCGAACTGGCACGTGGTCATGTGAGACTCCCGAGGTCTAGGCCGAGGTTGTAGAGGGTGCGGGTGCGGTGGGTGTCGTTCTCGGTGCGGATAGTGCGGCCGTCGATGGGCAGGCCGAGGTCGCGGCGGGCGTCGATGATGAACTCCAGGTGTCGTCGCGGGTTGCCGGGCGGCAGGGTCAGGAACGGCCCATCCGGGGACTGGTTCTCGGCGTGGCGGCGCAATGCTTCGGCAATCAGGAGCGGCC
The DNA here is from genome assembly GCF_006438965.1 of Pedococcus bigeumensis. Classification (GTDB taxonomy): domain Bacteria; phylum Actinomycetota; class Actinomycetes; order Actinomycetales; family Dermatophilaceae; genus Pedococcus; species Pedococcus bigeumensis_A. The sequence continues at coordinate 275,368 of NZ_RCZM01000003.1, read as the reverse complement.
GGGCTGCTTCGGGGATGGGTGCGCCACGGAGGGCTCCGTCGGTTAGGGCGTTCTCGACCTCCTTAAGGGTGAGGGTGGGGATGTCGGCGGCGGGGACGTTGAGCAGGAAGAGGGCTGCCGTGGCCGACCGTTCGGGACGGATGTACGCCCGAAGCGCCTTCCAGTCGCGGTCTGTTGCTCGGGGGTGACGTACAGAGCAGAGGGTGCCCAGGAGTTGGTCTGCTCGTGCACGTAGGAGCCAGCCGCGGCGGAACAGGGCCGCTTGGAAGGCTTTGACAGTGACGAGGATGGAGGCGGTGCTGTGAGCGTTCCAGGTGATGCGGGCAATATCGTCCAAGACCGTTTCGAGGTTGGGTTCGATCTGCGTGGCTGCCTTGAACGCCGTTGTGTAGTCCTTGTCGATGGTGGCGAACATGGCGGGGGTGGTGATGGTTTGGGCGGTGTGCCGGAAGACGAGGAAGTCGACGTGGGGCAGGTCGTCGAGGGTGTACCCGTCCGTGGGGGCTTCGGTAGGCGCTTGTTGCTGGCGCACGGGGTTGCTGGTGAGAAAGTCGTCCCAGTCGAGGGTTGTGGCTGCTGCGCCGTCACGTTTCAGCAGCCGCAGGGTGCGGCGGCTGGTCCCTGATTCGCAGACGGCAATGATCTGGGCGTGTTGCCCGAACAGGGTGCGTAGGTGTCCGGCCATGGCGGCGGTGACGCGTTGTCCGTTGAGGACGGCAATGCGGTCCAGGCCGTGCGCTGCGACCCAGATCGGCGCGTACTTGATGTGTTCCTCGTTGCGGACGGCGTTGCCGCCAGTGACGCGCAGGTCTTTGCCCATCGTTTCGAGGATGGTCAGGGCGATGATGCCGATCCGGCGGACGTCCGGCGGCAGGTTGACGGCGAGACTGCCGTTGTCGATGTGGAAGCGTCCCGCGACGCTGAGGTGCGGAATTGTGCCGACGGGCGGCTCGGTGACGAGGATGGTCATGCTGCGATTCCTTCGATGCCGAGCAGGTCACGCAGTGTGTGGACGTCTGCGGCCGTGATCGGTTCGGGCTTCTTGGCTCCTACGACGGTGGTGGGCAGGTAGGCGATGTGCTTGCCGATCTGGGACCAGGTGCGGACCGAGCGGCGGGCTACGCGTTCGTTGATGCCGACGAGGATCTTCTCGCTGGTGGCCGCCAACCGGGGGTGGAGCGCGCCAGCCAGCGCGACCACGTCTTCGTCGTCCGTGATCAGGTCGAAGTCGACCCACCGGGCGACGCGGGTGCGAACTTCGTCGGCGCGGGCGAGTTCGACCCGGACGCCGCAGCCGATTAGAAGGAGCGGGAACGGCTCGCCGAGGACGGCGCACGCGTCCCACAGGTGGCGAAGTTGCTGCGCGCCGGGCAGGCCCACGTGGTGGACTTCATCGGCGATGATCCCGATAGTTCCGTCGCGGAGCCGGTCGACGAGAGCGGCCCGCATCTCACGTTCCGTCCCGCGAGCCGCCCGTCCGGTCACGGCTTCGAAGACGGTGGCGGTGATGTCGCGCGGGTTGCCGCGCAGTGGCAGGGTGCAGTACCGCCAGGTCCGGTTGGACTGGGAGGCGGCGAGCGAGGACGCGGTGGTCTTGCCGGTTCCCGCGGGCCCGTCGAAGCAGGAGATGTCGCTTTCGGCGTCCATGATCCTGAACGCGAGCATGGCCCGCTGCAGGGTGGAGGTCTGGCCGACGTTCTCTGGCGTGACGGGCAGGTTCCCTGCCTTGACGGTGGCACTGGCGGGGGCTGTCTTGCTGTTGCGCATCGGAGGCGCCCTTCTCTGGGTGTGGTGGGTGTGTTGGCTGGGTGAAGCGGGAGGTAGCAGGTGCTGGTGGATGAGCGTTAGAAGCCGAGGTCGTCGGTGCCGGTCTTGGCGAGAACCACCTCGCTCACTGCCGCAGTGGTGGTGTCCCGGCGCTTCTTTGCCTGCGCCTTCTTCGCTGCGGCCTTGGCGGTCTCTGGCCGCTTCTTCACCGGCTTGTGGTCGTGCCGTGGGCCGAAGTCGACCGTCTCGTCGTCGTGCTCGACCTCGGCGATCTCAGCGGCGCGTGCAGCCATGGCTTGCACTGACCGCGCCTCCGACTTGGCCCGGTCCTCCATAGACGTGCGCGCTCCCTGGACGGCCTTCTTGCGGTGACCCAGGGTCTTGGCTGCATCGTCCGCGGTCAGGAGTTCGGTCCAAAGCGCCCGACCGACGTGCTGACCCTGCTCCGTCTCGATCTCGACGAACTCGGGCCGTGTCGGTAGGTAGCGGATGATCACGTACTTGTTCGCGAGGATCTCCCGCCACGTCTGTGCGAACGGAGTGGCGATCGTGGCCGCGCCGTGCGGCAGGTCGTAGTGACGGTTGTCCCAGCGGACCTGACCGCGGGTGACCTTGACCCGCTTTGACTGGGTCATCGCCGCGCGGATGGCTGCCGGGTCGACCTTCTCCACGTCGGTGGGGTCGGTGACCCACGCCTCGTACGGGGTGCATCCGGCTGGGAGGGCAGAGTGACCGCGCTCGAAGTTGTAAGCGGCGATCTCTTCCAGGACGAGGTGCTGCAACGTCTCGATCGGCATGAGCATTCGCGGGTCGATGAGGGGCTTGGCGGCCTTGCGTGGGTCGCGCGCCGTCATGTCGGACCGGTCATACCCCGGCAGTCGCGGGCACACCTCGCGCTTGATCGTGCCGTGCCAACGCTCAATCCGGCCGTTCTGGTGCGGTGTGTACGCCTCGGTGAACCGGCGTTGAATCCCCAGGGCTACCAGTTGGGTCGTCATCGCTTCGGTGACAAGGTCGCCGCCGCGGTCGGACATGATCGCGTCCGGCTTGCCGCCCACGAAGATGCCGTCCTCGGTGGTGAACCCCTCCGCTGCGAGGGCCACGTTCTCCACGACGTCTTCGAGGGTGATGTCGTTCGGGCTGATCGTGACCGATAGGACCATGCGGGTCCCGGCGTCCAGCACGGTCGTCATCCACGGCTTGCACCAGGACCCGTCAGCCGTGAGGACGAAGACGGGCAGGATCGTGTGGTCGATGGCCCACTCCTGGTTGCGACCCGTGATGTCGCGACGCTGCACGGGCAGGGTCGCGGCCATGGCCTGGTAGCCACCGCGCATGTTGGCCAACTGGTGCTGGTCGTACCTGGCAGCGACGGTCCGCTGCATGGTGCGAACGCTGACCGGTGGCGCGCACTTGTCCTTCACCATCTCGGCGCGAACCAGCGCGACGCATCCACGGTTCCTGTGCATCAAGTCGGCGACCGTCTCATCCGGTAGCCAGCGCTGGCGCTCCTTGCGGACATAGCCGCGCTTGACCATGCGCCAGACGGTGCGCTCGGACTTGCCGAGCGCGGCCGCGGCCGTGCGAACATCAGCGGCCGAGACCTCCCCGTTCGAGTCCCGAAGTTCCAACAGTCGGGTCAGCACTGCCGCCTCGACGGGCGACCCCTTCACCACAGTGGCGGCCATCAGCGCCTCCCTCCAATCGAGGTGGCAGCGAACGGGTCGTCCCGAGTCGGCTTGATCGGCGTGACCCGGAGATCCCCGGACATGTGGCGGGCGAAGTCCATCTGAGCCACGGTCAACAGCCGGGTCCCGGCGAAGGCGTCGCCGAACCGCTCCACCCCGGCCTCGGTGTACCGGCCGCACTGCTGCAGCCACGAGGCGGCGACCCGGCCCGCTGCCACGCGGGACGTCTTGATCTCGTCGAAGAAGACCCGACCGTCAGCATCGTTGACCCACGCCAGGTCGACCGGGCCCTCGCCGGTCTCGTACTCCACACCGAGCAGACGCCACGGGTCGCCGGGAGTCAGGTCGGCCAGGTAGCGCCGCGCCATCCCTACGGTCTCGGCCGCGATCACCCGGCTGCCGTTCGGGTGGGTCTGAACCAGCCCGAACGCGAACTGGACCATGGAAGGCACCAAGTCATCGACGGACTCACCCAGCGCGAGCCGCGGTGCGTGCGTGGCGATCAACGTGTGCGTCAGGACGCCCCGGTCACTGTTGGCGTTGCCAGTGAGCGGGACCTTGCGGGTCGAGGACTTCACAATTACCCCCAGGTAGGGGGAGCGCCCGCCTCGACCCGTCGAGACTCCCGTGGACTTGCTGGCCGGGGTGGTCCCCGGCGCCTCGGAACGCTCGACCCTGAGTGCTTCGATCCGTGACGCCGGGACGACCTGCCCAACCGTCCGGGAACCGATGAGAGCCGACTGATCATCGGTTACATCGGTTGCACGGTCCGGGTAGGGCTCCCGTCCTGTGGTCGACATGAATACAGGCACCGTCCGACAGCGGTCATCGGTGTCATCGGTTGCTCGTTTTGGACGGAACGGCAGGACGACTGCCAGGCCCGTCTCGGCCTTCTCGGTGCGGCTGGTGCGGCCGCTGCGCTCGGTGTTGATCACGAACATGGAATCGGTCGACCGGACAGGGCGCCCGGATCACCGATGAGACCGATGACCCGAAACCCGGGCAGATTGACAGAAGGTATGCCAGACTCGCGAATCGGTCGTTTGGGACGGGATCGGACGGCCCTCGGCACCCAGGGGACACAGGCGCACAACCGATGCAACCGATGAGACAAGGCGGGTCCAGGGCGGCAAAACCGCGCCGCGTAGCCGCGGACGGAATGGTGATCGCCTACCCCGGAGTCATCCCGAAGGCGGGTGGGCTCCCGGGAAAGGCAGCCCTGGGGCAGGACGGCAGCAGGCGTTGCTGCAAGTGCTACGTCCTGATTCCAGCGAGCCGTGGCAAGAGCCCGTACTGCGGCCCGTGCAAGACCGACGCCGACAAGGCCGCGGCCAGGGCTCGCGATGCGAAACAGGTCGATGCGCAGGGAGCCAAGAGCGCCATCCTCAGCGCGGAACACTGGATCGGGCCGGGCTTCATCTACGGCAAGGACGGTTCCCTCATCCTTGACGCGCGCACAGTCCGGGCCCTGCGCGACGAGTTCGGAGGGGCGCTCTCCGCGCTGGCCGAACACTCATCCCTGGCGACCAGGGCCTACGACGCCCGCAACGGCCAGCACTACCACCAGGTCCTGGGCGAGGTCCTCGAACAGGTGGAGAACCTCAACCTCACCTTGCGACACGCACTGTGGCCCAAGGCTTCGGGTCTACGCCCTCCCACCGATGGAGCCAAGTCATGAACTCTGACGGTCACCAGACGCAGGCAGAAGAGTCGAACGCCGTCGCGAAGGGCGTGAACCGGGTCGAGCGAGGCCGGACCCTCACGGAGCAGCAACGACCGCGTGTACTACTGATCGGTGCCGCGTTCAAGGAACTCGCGGGTCGACTGGGGGAGATCCTCCCCACCGTCGGGCATGTCGGACACGTGGCGGATGCCAACCTCAAGGAGTGGGACTGCATCCTCACCGTCGAGTACCCCGCCACCATCGCGCAGGCACCCAAGAAAGGGGACGGGCGGCAGACACCAGACATCACGGAGTGGAAGTGGCGCCAAGAGTTCAACTCTCACCTGTCAATCGTGCTCGTGCAGACAGCATGGGACGGCGGCAAGGTCGTCGAGTGCTGGCCGCCGAGCGCAACCAGAAAGGCCATGCCGGACTACGCCCTGATGACAAGTACGCGCGTCGTGGGTCGACACCTGACCGAGGTCAAGGGACTGAGCGACACGCTTGAGGACCTCGTGAAGCAGCACCTTGTTCCCGCCGCGAAGCGACGCGAGGACCACTTCGGCCTGGAACCGCGCAGCGGTCCGGGCTTCAAGGCGGGCGACGTTCCCGTCCGTCCGTTCCTGCTCGGCCCCGACGACCTGATCCTGGCGGGGAGTTACGAACGCAGCGACAAGGCCAGTGTGTGGGTATTGCCCAGCGACCTGCCGGACCTTCTGCCGTGGATCGTGGCCGCCCTTCGTGAGTGGCACGACGTAGACCCCGAACGTTTTCCGGCCCTGCCGGACTGGCACGACGCGGACCAGTGGCGCTCGGCCGAGGAGGTCCGGCTGCGAGCCGATCTCGACCAGTTCGAGCAGACGTTGAAGGCCGATGTCGCCCGGCTCCTGGCGCAGCGTCAGGAACACCGTGATGCCCTTGACGAGGCGAAGGCGCGCGCGAACGCGTTCGAACGTGCCCTGCTCACCGAGCAGGGCACGCCCCTCGAAGAGGCTGTCGCGAAGGCGCTGACGGTCATCGGGTTCGAGGTCAGGGAGATGGACCGTGAAGCCGAGCCGGGGAAGTTCAAGGAGGACTACCGGATCACCGACCCGGACGCTCCCGGCTGGATCGCCCTCGGCGAGGCCAAGGGCTTCACCAAGGGCGTCAGCGAGGTCGGCATGCAGAGCCTGAGCCGGTGGGCGGGCTTCTTCATCAAGGAAACCGGCGACTTCCCGACCGCCCGCTGGTACATCGCCAACCACATGGTGCGCCAAGACCCGTCCACCCGGCCCGAGCCGCTGCACGGACGCGACGATGTCATTGAGGTGTTCGCCGCCGACAACGGGCTGGTTCTCGACACCCGCGCCCTGTTCGCGCTGGTCCGCGACGCCCAGGAGAACCCGGAACACCGCGGTGCCATCCGCGCCTGGCTCCGAGGCCAGGCCGGTGTGATCACCGCCGCGAAGGTCGACGCGTGGCTCATCGGAGAAGCCTCTTCCCCACCGGTGTAGGTGGACTGCGGCCCTGCCCTCTGCCTCGCGGGCAGGTACCGGTGGCCCTTGTCGGTGCTGGCACATAACGTCCGAGCACGAGGCCGGGTCGACCGAGGGGCCTCCCGAAAAGGGGAGGTAGTCGTGCTTGATGTGGTGTGGCTGGTCTGGGACAAGCAGTTCCTGAAGGGCATGTTCGTGGTCCGCGACGCGGCCGAGCAACGCTCGATCGAGGTCCGTGCCGAGCGCGGGGTCGTTGAGCCGCACGACCCCCAGGGATTCTCCGTCCGAGTCGAACCGTTGTGGGTCAACGTCCCGCCCGAGCATGCGGCCGGGCACCGCAATCAGGTGCTCCGGGATGCCATCGACGTCATCCGGCGCGACTGGGGGCTGCTCAACCTCCCCGAACTGGGGACCGGGCATCACTTCCGGCTCGACAGGTACCTCGCCATCCCGGTCGACGGCAGGCTGACCTACCCCAGGTTCCAGTTCAACGACGCCCGAGAGTTGTGGCCCGGGTTCAGTGACGTCCTGACGGTGTTCCGCGACGCAGCCTGGGACGACGTATCCACGAGCCTCTGGTTCATCTCTCGTCAGGGTTCGACTGGCGGCGACATCCCGGCCCTGGTTATCCAGCACGACCCCGACGAAGTCCTGAGCGCGGCGCGCCTGGTCGTCGATGACTGGTAGACGAAGGGGTGGGTCCCCGGCAGCCAGCGAGCCTCTGAGGTATCGAATAGGCGCGCATCGGCCGAAAATGACAGGTGGGAGCGGCGGGAGCGGGCATACTCCGACGCAACGGGAGGAGGACAGCATGTACACGACTCGGCTGGCGGCGGCGCTCAGCGGCGCCACCGTGCGACAACTCGCCTACTGGCGACGCGACACCGGTACCGGTCCTCTCCTGACCCCGGAGTACGGGACCTCTCCGCGCGCTTTGTACTCCTACCGGGACGTCGTTGCCCTGCGGATATGCGTCCGCCTGCGCAAGGAGACATCCCTGCAACGCGTGCGTCGATCGGTCGCCCACCTGCATCAGGTAGCGCCGGACCTGCACCTGGCCTCCCATCAGTTGAAGTCGGCAGGACCAACCATCGTGTGGCTCACCGAGGACGGGGACTACATCGACACGGTCGAGCGTCCTGGGCACATGGGCATCCGCGTGGTGATGGAAGAGGTCTTGCGTGCCTTCACCACGGCGGACGGTCGGAAGGTGCCAGACCTGCGTACCCCTGCCAGAGGGCTCTCCATCGACGACGAGGTACGAGGCGGCTACCCAGTCGTGGCGGGCACGCGGATCCCCTACGACACGATCGCCAGCCTCGCCCAGGACGGACTGGGAGCGGCCGAGATCATCGACCTGTACCCGAGCGTCACCCGCGACGGCATTCGAGGGGCCCTCGATCTGGCTGAACTCGTCGGTCTCCCGGAGCCGCAGAGCGCATGAAGGTCCTGCTCGACGAGGACGTCCCACAACCGGTCATCCGCCTCGTCGCGCACCTCCTGAGGGGCCACGAGGTGAAGCACGTGTCCGAGTTGGCCTGGCTGGGGAAGAAGGACGTTCCCCTGATCGGGGACGCCGCCCGACGCGGCTTTCGTGTCTTCGTTACCCAGAACATAGGCCAGTTCAACGTCCCTGCGGAGTGTGACGCGATCAAGCGATCCGGCATGCACCACATCTCCTATGAGGTGCCCGCTGGGCTCAAAGGACTGGGTCTAGCGTCCGGAGCGCTTTGCGCTGCGATCCATCCGATCGTTGCCGAACTCGACAAAGTGCAGCCTCAGCGCATCGTGAAGATCGTCAGCCTCGACAGCAGTCGTCGGCGGTACGAGGTGAGCGACCCGGCCGTTGATCCCCCGAGCGCCTACTGGACGTGACGGCGCACAGACTGCGCCCTGGCAAGGCCCTCTGGCGCCCTACATGGATGGCGCAGTCGGTGTCCAGCGTGCATGCGTCAGGAGTTCGGCGGGGACATCGTTCGGCAGGCCGTCGTCCAACGGTGAGATGGCCGCCCACACGCGCCGAAGACTCCCGCGATCGGGGATGTCCGCGGTGTTGAGTCGCTGGGCAATGATGTCGACCGTGGACGTCAGGTGGATGGCGCCGCAGGGTGCCCCATGGGACTTCGCTTCCATCACCACGTTCATGGTCTTGCGGGCGAAGGCCCGGCCTGCCCGATCGTCGATGATGACCACGACCGTCTGGCCCGTCATCGCCTTCACATAGGCGTGCAGGACAACCATGGTCTCGCCGAGGTCGTCCCCTTCGTCGAGGCGAACATCGAGCGAGGTGGGCAGCAACACGAGCGCCGCGTCCATCAGCGCCGGATCTGCCGAGTCGTCCGGAAGGACGTGCAGCCAGTTCGGCTTCATCTTCGCCCATCGAACGGCGGCCGCTTTGAACTTGGGCACCCTGCGGGCCTTGCGCAACACCTCGGTCTCGACGGACGAAGGGGCATGGATGGGTTGCCCACCAACCGCGTTCGTCAGGAGCCGTTCGTGGTTCGAGGCCAGGAAGTTCAAGGCAGGCCCCGCGTCGATGATGAACGGAGGCGGGCTAGCCACCCGCGGGGTCTTCGCTGCCCAGACTTGCCCAGTCGAGGGTGTCCTCAACCGTCTCCACCGGCTCCGGCGGTGCTGGGGCGATGCCAGCCTCGTCCAGGTTGGCGCGGACAGCGTCGGTGGTGGTGTCCTGCAGGTTCGCCAAGGTTTCCACGGTGGCGTGGCCACCGATGAAGGCGTTGATCCCGGACGCGACGATCTGCCTGGGTGGGCGAACGACCTGCGAGTCGACAGACCACTGCTGGTATAGGGCGGTCCAGCCGTACCTGGTTGCCAGGGCCCGCGATGACACGCTCATGTACTTGTCGGCGACGGCACGGTTGATGAAGCCTGCTTCGCGCAACTGGATCGCGGCCATCTGCGGCGACACGGCGAACCGTTCGACCACCTTCGACAGCAGCGGCTCGGTGACATCCACCTGACCTGGTTCGCCGAGCAACTCGACCAGTCCTTCAATGGGGACCAGGAGGTGCCTGGCGAACTCGGTCGCCCGGTTCTCTTCCGGGCTCTTGTCCGACCACTTGAGTGGAGTGGGGTCGCCGAACACGTGATGGCCCAGTTCATGCGCCAGCGTCGACCGCAGGCGCACCGGGTGCGCGGTAGCCGCCGCACCAAGGACCGTCACGTGCCGGTTGGGGTCGCCCCCTCGCATGCCGTGATGGTCGTTGCCTGCCACCGGCAGAACCGCCACGTGCACGCCCGACACGTCTTCAAGGACCGTCACCAGGTCGGCGATGGGCGCCACCCCCAGGTGTTGCGTCGCCCGGAACTGGTTCGCGGCCTGACGTGCCTCGCTCTGAGGCCCGATCATGTGGTCGCTGAGTAGCCGAGTTCGTCGAAGTAGGCGTCCATCTCAAGGTAGTACGCCAGCCGCTCCTTCATCTCCTCGGCAGCGGCGTCATCGTTGGTTCGCGCCGCGAACACGAGCCGGTCCCTGACCGGGGAGTGGCCGGTCAGGTCGCCCAGGGTCGTCCCGAGCGCAGCCGCGATCCGGATGAGTTCGGGCACGGTCGCGGTCCGCTCTGCCGCCTCAAGTCGGTGCAGCACGGGCTGCGACAGGCCGCTCGCCACCGCCAGGGGGCGCTGCTTCAACCCGCGCCGCTCACGAGCAGCACGAATCCGCGGTCCATAGGTCAACGCGTCCACAGTCATCTGAATCAAATCTCCTCTTCTTGATTCTAGTATCGGTCAAGTTCGACGCAGAATCAACCCGAACCCCGGACTGCACCCCATCAGGCGCTAACGAGCGAGCCTGCCAGGTGATATCGACGCCCACGGTTCCATGCCCATGTGGCTACTAGCCGAGTTGCCCCTTCCGGGGCGCCCGTTCCGGGCTGAAAATGGGCTGTGGCCGTCTGGTGACGTCGTGCTTCTATGCTCCGTTGAGGGCGTCTACTAGCCGGGCGCGGAGGTCACGTTCCGGGCGCCTTCATTGTTGCCGCGACGTCGAGCACGAGGACTAGATTCTGAGTCTTTGCCGAGTGGTCTCCTCAGGCGGCCACGCCATCGAAGTCAGATCGCGTGGAGGTCGGAGATGAGTAACGGTGTTTGCCTCGTCGGTCGATGAGGACCAGATCATTGCCCGGGTCGCCGCCTTGGACATCGGCAAGGCGGAGCTGGTTTGTTGTGTGCGGGTGCCGGCATCGGGCGGTTCGAAGAGGCGGGTTCAGGAGGTGACGACGCATACGACGATGACCCGCTCGCTGTCGGAGCTGGCCAACCGGTTGCTTGACCTGGGCGTCGATCGGGTCGTGATGGAGGCGACCAGCGACTACTGGAAGCCGGTGTTCTATCTGCTGGAGGCCCACGGCCTGGACCCGTGGCTGGTCAACGCCCGTGACGTCAAGCATCTTCCGGGCCGCCCCAAGACTGATGTGCTTGACGCGGTGTGGTTGTGCAAGGTCGCCGAGCGTCAGATGCTGCGACCCAGCTTCGTCCCTCCCCGGCCGATCCGGGTGCTGCGAGACCTGACGCGCTACCGCATCGATCTGGTCGCGGCTCGCACCGCCGAGAAGAATCGGGTCGAGAAGCTGCTGGAGGGCGCCTGCGTCAAGCTGTCCGTGGTTGCCAGCGACATCTTCGGAGTCTCGGGTCGGGCGATGATGGCTGCGCTGATCGCCGGGGAGCGCGATCCCAAGGTGCTGGCCGACCTGGCCAAGGCGCGAATGCGAGCCAAGATCAAGATCCTGGAGGAAGCGTTCGCGGGGTTACCTGCGGGCGGCTTCGGTGAGCACCACCGGTTCCTGCTGCAGCGGATGCTTGGCCGCATCGATGCCATCGATGCGGACATCGGATTACTTGACGCACAGATCGAGGCCCACCTGGCCCCATTCGACCAGGCGGTGCAGCAGCTTGACGAGATGCCCGGGATCGGGCCTGTCGCGGCCGCGATCATCATCGCCGAGATCGGCGTGGACATGAGCCGCTTCCCGACCGCCGGCCACCTGTGTTCATGGGCCAAGTTCTCCCCCGGCATCACGTCCTCGGCCGGCAAGAGCAAGGGCAGCGGGTCCACCGGACACGGGAATCGCTACCTGGCCAGGGTGCTGGGCGAGGCTGCGGTGATGGCCGGACGCAGCGACACGTTCCTTGGCGACAGATACCGCAGGATCGCGCGACGTCGCGGTAAGAAAAAGGCGATCGTCGCGGTCGGTCGCTCCATGCTGGTCATCATCTGGCACCTGCTCTCCGAACCGCAGACCCACTTTCACGACCTCGGCGCTGATCACTACGCCCGCACCGTCAACACCGAGACCAGGAAACGCAACCACGTCCGACAGCTCGAGGCCCTCGGCTACCGAGTCACCCTCGAATCAGCGGCCTGACCCCGCAACAGCTGAGTCCTGGCTCCGACTCGAAAAGCCCTGTGCCTACTTACCCTTCATTTTCGGACTAGACCGTGCTCGGCAGAGACCGCTCGTGGGCCCTCATGTGCTGAGGGAGTCTCGAAACTCGGGCACCACACTCGGGGCACTGAGTCAGCCGCTGTTCCTCCAGCCAGGTGGTGATCGTGTCTGGCCACCACCAGGCGCTCTGCCCGTCCCGGCCATCTGGGGTCGGGAAGTGCCCGCTCATCAGCCGAAGCCGGTGATTTTCGCGGGACCATCCCAGGGTCAACGCCGCGGGCCGCCCACTCAACCGTGTGGCAACGCACGACGAGATCTGCCCATGACCACACCGAACCGGGGAGCCCTCGCGAGCGCGGTGAACGTGTCCCGGTCACCTGTCACGATGCAGTCATGACCACGACCAGTCGTAACCTGCGCGGGCTTCGCGAGACACTGGTCGACCGGTTCGGCTGGCTCGGCCACCGCCCGTACGGTACGGGTGCCCGTAGTCTCATCAGTTGAATGGTCGGGACTGGGGATGGAGGCCGATGAGGCAGCGGGATCCTTGGGCGGGGATCCGCCCACGCCCCCTGGGGCGATGGCTCGCACTGTGGACCGCCCTGGCTGTGATCGCAGGCATCTACGCTGCGGCCAACCCGGACTACGGGTCCCTGTACCTCTTGATGGGGCCAGGCGCCTATCTCCTGGCGCAGTTGATGTTCCGGTTGAGCCTGAACTTGGAGCAGGTGCCAACGCGTCGGCGGAACTGGCTGTTCTTGCCTTGAGTCGCGCGCGACCAACGGCCGCGCGCGCAGCGGACCGTGGCCCACCGAGACTTCACCGGCTCCTGTCCCGCTACAGCCGACTCGTGCCGGGTGTTGCGCGACGGTCACGATCCGTCCGAAGACCCACCACGTGTCCGGTGCGGATGCCGACAATGTCCGCATGATGCGACGACTCGGACTACCCCTGGGGCGGGTCGCGTCGGGGTGCTTGTGCCTCGCACTCCTGGGAGCCGTCACCGGGTGTTCGCCGATCCTCGACGGGAGGACCGGCATCACCCGTGACGTGGCCGGGAACCTGGTCGGCCTGGCCAAGGCATGTGAGGGGGAGTACGACGGCGCCGGGATCTACCAGGACGACGACCCGAACGCGCAGACGATGGTCCACGTCGCTGAATGGTCCCGGCAGAACCCGTCCGCGGCTCTCCTGACCTGGACGCTGGAGGACGAGGGTGCCGACGCCTGGACCACGAGCGAGCCATTGACAGCCAGCGCACTCACTTCCGGGCACACGTACGTGCTGGATGCCTTCGGCGACCTGCAGAAGTGGTCCGCCGACGAACTCCGGTTCACCGTGGAAGACCTCACCGCGATCACCGCGGACACGGTCCTGGTGACGAAGACCGACCCCAAGACTGGCGCATCCGGTCAGGCGATCATTCCGCGGGATCAGTTCCCCGCCTCAGTCTGCACGCCATGAGACCGGCTCCTGGAACGGACCATGGGAACCGGCAAATCGTGTCGTGTCGTCTGACCGTCATGCCGAGAATCCTCCTGTGACCATCGACCACCGCCCGCGTCGCACCCAGCCGGTTCCCGGTTGGGTCGATGGCGCCTGGGCGTGGCTCGGGCACGCCACGGAGGGCATCACCTGGCTGGTCGGCCTTTGCGCGGTCCTGTCCCTGATCGGCTTCGGGTACTTCCCGTTCGACCTGCACGACCGGAGCGAGGCACGCGCTCTACAAGCGCAGGGAGAGTGGGTCACCACAGGCGATGTCCAAGTTCACATTCACTGGGTCGGTGGCCGCGGTGGCGGCTACCACGAGGTTGACCGTGTTCGAGTCCGTCTCGACGGCAACCCCGCCCAGATTGAGTTGGAGAACGTTGACGCCGCGCAGGACAACCCCCTCTACGACGGCATTCACGAGGGCTGGCAACAGCCGACCCCGATCACCCGCTACCAAGCCCCGCTCGACGTCCGGGTCCGTCGCGACGGTGACAGCACGATCCTGACTGCGATGGCCAAGGTCGACTACGACTACTGGACCGAGGACAACACCGATCCCGAGTTCGGTCTCACCCTCGGCTTCGGAGGTCTCGGGGTCACGGGAGTGTTCCTCGCGCTGAACAGTCTCCGGCTCAAGCGGCGCACCCGTCGCGGTGGCGTTCTCACGCGCCGTCAAGCCCGGTACGAGAACACTCGCCGCGCCCGAGTCGCGGTCACCGGAAGGCGCGGACGTCCATGACGGGACAGCCCGAAGACAGGCAGCGTGCGGAGCCGTCGACCGCACGAGTGGACGAGAACGGCGACGACGCAGCCTCGTCGCAGACGCAGCCCGAAACCCGGGCCGGGCGTCACAGCGGCATGCCATCGGCCCGGCTCACTCCTGCCAGCCTGTACTGGCACCTGACGAAGGCTCCGCGCCGACGGATCTGGGACCCAGAGAACAACCCGATCCGCTCTGGCCTGTTGATCCTCATCGGAATACTCGCGGCGTTCGGGCAGGCTGCCCGCGACATCGCCAACCAAGCCGTCTGGTGGGCACCGTTCCGTGGCTTGGCCGCCCTCATCGGTGGCCTCGTCCTGATCTGGGGTGTCATCGCCTACCTTGGTCGGCCCGCCACGGCGTCGAAACCGTCCTTGATCGCGAAGTTCCGTTCAAGCCACCGAAGCAAGGACGCCTCGTGAACACCCCGATCGTTGGCGACCAGGATCCATCGAGGGCTGCTGGCCCCGCCTACCCGCCGATGCGGGCCATGTCCGTTCCGGAGCCCAGCCCTGTCCCTGTCGTGGACCACAGCCGGTGGAGTCGTCGGACCCACCGGTGGCTGTTCGCGCTGTCCGGCCTGTGCGTCGCACTCTCCTGCCTCGTCTTCTTTGGCGGGGACACGTACTACTGGGTGGAGCGGCTCCTGCCGCCCGCGTTCTGGTTCCTGGGCACCTCCACGCTGATCCAGGCGGCGTCGTGGTTCGATGAGCATCGAGGTCAACCTGCCTGGGGCTTCCGCGCCCTGCTGGCCGTCCTTGTCGTCATGCTCGGCTTCGGCGCCTACACGGTGCACTCGGCGAACCCTCCTGCCCTGTCGAGCGACCGCTCCCCGGACGGCCGGGTCACGGCAGTCGTCCGTGACGGCACTCCGATCATCGTCGATCCCGTGCGGATCGTGACCGTGCACCAGAACGCGGGGCTGCTCTCGCGCAAGTGGACCGTGGGCTGTGTCCAGGCGGACGGCCCCAACGCCTACGAGAGCGTCGCGTGGCTGGACGACACGACCCTTGAAGTGCGCACGAAGAACGGCCAGAGGGTTCGGGCCAGCCGCGACTCGGCCGGACGGCCCCTCAAGCGCCTGTCCCCACTCGACGACGCGTGCCCATGACCAGGCAGAACTTCCCACCGATGGAGAGCGCAAGGAACGTGTCCCGGCCACCTGTCACGATGACGCCATGACCACGACCAGTAGAAGCCCTCGCGCGCTGCGGGATGCCCTGGTCGACCGGTTCGCCTGGCTCGGCGACCGCACCGACGACACCGGAGCCGCCGACCTGACCGGCTGGTGGCGCGACCCCGCCCTCCTCGCCGACATCGGGCCCGCCCTCGCGGACCTGTACGCCGACAGCCAACCCACCGTCGTTCTCGGACCCGAATCTCGCGGGGTCCTCGTCGGCACACTCACCGCGACGGCCCTCGGCGTTGGCTTCGTGGAGGTCCGCAAAGACCGCGGCTCAGGCGCGGACAGCGACGCTTGGCGACGACGCGTGTCACCGCCGGACTACAAGGACCGGCACGTCGAGTTCGGCTTCCGACGCGACCTCGTCAAGGCCGGGGATCGGGTCCTGATGGTTGACGACTGGGTCGCGACCGGCGCGACAGCCCTGACCGTCAAAGGCCTGGTCGAAGACTCCGGCGCCACCTGGATCGGCGTCGCCACGCTGGTCGACGCCGTCCGTGAGAGCCGACTTCGACGCGACCTCCCCTTGCGGTCGCTGCTGCACGAACGCGACCTGGGCTGGTACCGATGAAGCCGGGCACCGGCCGGTCGGCATCGTTACGGCGCACACTGGGCACTGGCTGGGCTCACGTCACCGGGTTCGTCCGGGAGTTCTTCGACTTCAGCGGCGACAACGCGTTGCCCTTCACGCCGGGCGCGCATGACGTTCGCATAGAGCGGGGCGACTGGGTGTACTACGTGCGCGCCGTCCACAGGGGCAAGATGTTCGGGGCGGACTTCGCTCCCATCGACCTCTGCGGTCTGGTCCTCTACCTGCTGCTGGGGTGGGTGGTCGATGAATGGCTCGCGGGGCGCCCGTGGAAGGTCGGAGTTCTGCGCCGCCGGAACCGCAGTGTGTGGGGACGCATACCGCTCCTGTACAAGGAGTTGGTGCCTGCGGGCCGCGATCCACAGTCAGCCCTGGCTTACCTCGTGGAAAGGGTCAACGCGGGAGAGTTCGACGGCCGGAAACACCGCGACCGGGAACGCGCCCACGCTGAGGACGTCCGGTGACCCCCGAGGAGACCGCCCGTCAGTTCGTACCCCGCAGTGCGTACGGCATGGTGGCGTTGTGGGCCGGACTGGCAGCGGGCGTCGCCCTGTTCGCCGGGTTCTTCATCCCACTGCCCATCCCGGTGCTGGTCCTAGGGCTGCTCGTAGTTTTGACGTCTTCGGTGGTTCTCGCCCGCGACCAGGTGCGCGCCGGACCCGGAGAACCCAAGACCAGGCTTGGCCGCATCCGACGATTTCTCCGCTGGCTGTTCCTAATGTTGCCCTGACCAGCCCTTCGCTCGTCACGCCTACCTGCCGCGATCCGATCGTGATCGTGCCGATGAGGGGACGGGTCGTTTTCATCGCGATAGCGTTCCAGACGTGACGCAGGATGACGCTCGCCGTGTTGCTATGGCACTGCTCAGCCAGCAGTCGCGCGAGTTCGAGACGGGCGAATGGGTGCTGGCCAACGTGGAGGAGTACGACACCGCGTGGGCCTTCACCTACAACAGCCGCCGATTCATCGAGACCGGAGAGGTCCGAGACGCTCTGGCCGGGAACGGCGCACTGGTCGTACCGAAGTCCGGTGCCGACCCGTGGTTCACCTGGTCCGGTGCCGATACGGCGAGTCAGGTTGCGATGGGCCACTCAGCCCTTGATCGCTGAACCGCAACGTCCTCACATGCCGCGAAGCGGGTCGACCGTATGGCGCTCTACAAGGCGACGCCCGCCAAACGGAATAGCCCTCCGAGGACGAAGACGGTGCCGATGACACCCATACCGGCTGCCCAGATTGCGGGAAACCATGCGTCGACTGCGTCGTTGACTGCCGCGGATGAGACGCGCCGAAAGGGCACTTGACGTTGCGCCTCTTTGAATTGGGCGGGCAGCACCCACGCGGCGAACGCGAGCAGCACGGGGCCGATCAAGAAGGCCAACCAGTAGGGGATGAGCGCCGCATCGTCCATGAGTCCCATCTTCACCTAGGCGCGCTAGTTGCGTCCGCTCATGCCGCTCCTGAGGCGTTGCGCGCCCGCCCGTAGAACGGGTTTTGGGTCGGGCTGCGCCCTCAGCCGGGCGACCGCAGGCGAGTTGTCAGGAACGACGACGGTTATGGGTTCAGGACGAGTACGACGCAGAGACCACCCACGATGGCCCACCACACGGGAAGAACGGCCAAGGCCCAGCGTCGACCCGATGCCACTGCCAAGCATGAGAACGCGAGGCCTGCAAGAACCAGAGTGAGGCATCCCCCCACGTAGTACTCGTCATCTCGTATCGGCCCGTCTGGTGTGATGGCCATCAGGATCCCCCCTCCGACCAAGGCCGCCGAGAATGCGACAGCGAGCCGGACGTAAAGCCCCTCCCAGAACTGTCGGCCACCCGCGTGCCGACCGGCGCTCAAAGCCGCAGCGATCACCGAAGGGTCTTCGTCAAGAAAGAACCTAGAGACACGCTCCCACGCCCACGCTCGTCCAACCACGGCGATAGTGTGCCATCTCATCGCCATGTCCGATCATGCCGCAGTCCGGTCGTGCCGATGAGAGTGCGCATTCTCAGGTCGTAACTTCCCCCCATAAAGGGTGAGGTTGACGCTGACGCTTCCCTTGTCAATATCGCACCGCGGGGGAGAAACGCCTTGTGTTGCTCGTCGGTTCGTGTCGACACGAAGCCCATCGCCTGGCTCGGGCTGTCCGTCCTAGCACTCTTGTTCGCGTGTGGCGTGCCTGGTGG
Source organism: Pedococcus bigeumensis (assembly GCF_006438965.1). Taxonomy (GTDB): domain Bacteria; phylum Actinomycetota; class Actinomycetes; order Actinomycetales; family Dermatophilaceae; genus Pedococcus; species Pedococcus bigeumensis_A. Next base: position 257,170 of record NZ_RCZM01000003.1, on the reverse strand, counting down.
CCCACTTGTGCACGGCGCCCGCCACCACCACACTCCTCGCATGGGGGGGCGAGTGAGTCGCGGTGCGGTGATGGGGTTGGGTGCCGGTTTCGCGTTGGTAGGCGTTCTCATACTCTTGCCCATGGCCTTGCAAGGCTCCTTTTATGAGGCCTCGGACTCGTTGCTGTTCATGGGTGTCCCGCTGATGGTCATGGGTACTGTTGCGGGAGCCATGCTCGGAGCACGAGATCCCAAGCCGTTGCGAGGTCGCGGGAAGTCATCGCAAGGGACGTTGGCCGGTGTGATCGCATGGAGCCACTCCACATCCCAGGGTCGGGCTCGTGGGTTGCCTCGCCAGTCGGCACGGAGAATCGGATCCTTGGCTTGGACAGCCGTGCGGCGATGCGGCTTCTGGGCAGGTCACCGCAGGTTCGTGGGGGATCCTGGCGCTGGGCGGCGCGGGATCCCGTTCTCAACTGTGCCCACCTGCCACACTTCAGAGATGACTGGGGGGTCCATCGACGAGGCCGTGCCTTCGGCTGCACCGTCACGCATGCGACGGCCGCACCATCGCACTGGCTGGCTGTGGATGATGCTCGGGCTGCTAGGGCTGGCAGGCGCCTACGTTGGGCTGGTTCTAATGTCCGGGGGCCGGGATCTCGACTCGGCGATCACGGTCGCCATGATGCCGCGTTCGAACTCGGCACTGCAGGCAAGCCGAACGTTCATGCGGATGGCCAGTCCCGAAGTCCTGGTCCCGGCTTCTCTGGCGGTCCTGATCTACGGACTGTTCCGTAACAGACATGGCGTTCGGGTGGTCGGTGCTGCCTGCGCAGGGTTGTTGTTCTCCGCCTACGCCCTCAAGGTGGGTCTTCCGCGGCCCGGCGGCGACCTGTCGAACTCGTTCCCAAGCGGCCACGTCTCCGCGGCAGTCGCCTTGACTTTGGTCGTAGCGGGCGTACTGCGCCGATCCGCCCGACTCGTGGGAACAGTTGTTGCCGCCAGCATCACCGCTGCGGTCGCGGTGGCCACGGTGGCACTTCAATGGCACAGGCCAAGTGACGCGCTGGGGGCTATCACGCTGGGTGCCCTCTGGTGGGGTGTGGTCGTCTTGGTGATACCGAAAGGAAACGACTTCTCGCGAGCACGCTGACAGGCGCGCGCCGCGAGGAGGTCAAGATCAGGTGTAAGAAGCGCCCCTGTCGTGGACAGTTATGGACATGAGGGAGTCGAGCGCCGCACCCGAGCGGTTCACCCGGCTGTATGAGCAGCACTACTGGTCAATCGTGTACTACCTGGTGCGTCGGTTGGGTGACGAGCATGAGGCCAGGGACGCCGCAGCCGAGGTGTTCACAGTCGCGTGGCGCAGGCTCAGCACAGTGCCTGAAGACTGGGCCCTCCCATGGCTGTACGCCACGGCAGGGAACGTGCTCGCCAACGCGCAGCGAAGCCGAGACCGAAAAGCCCGTCTGCTCGCCCGGCTGGTCACGCAGACTGCACCGCCCACCCTCCCGAACGAGCCCATGCACGAGGCGGTGCACGTCGCCATGAGCCGACTATCAGAACTTGATCAGGAGATACTGCGGCTCAGCGCCTGGGAGGACCTCACACCCCTGCAAATCGGTCAGGTTCTCGGCTGCACATCGAACGCCGCCAGCGTCCGCCTTCACCGCGCCCGCACCCGACTCCGGTACGCGCTTGACGAATTCGCAAGCATCGCGTCAACGAAGGGGAACAGCCGTGAGCGATGAACTGATCCTGCTCAGGGACGCAAACCCCGCCCCAAGCGCGTCGGACCGGGGTCTCGACGACCGTGCCCGGGAGGACCTGCGCACGATCCTGCGGCCTGATGCCCCATCGCGCGGCCGTGCTCACCGACGGTGGACGTGGTCCGCGCTCGCGGCAGCCGCCGCCGTCACCGCGGTAGTCCTCGGCCTGCACGGAGTGACTCACCCGACGCCAGCCTTCGCGGCCACTCCGCCGACCCTGCGGATAACCCCCCTCACCGGAACCGCCGACGTCACTCTCGCCCGGCTCGCCGAGCGCGCCAGGAAGCAACAAGGCCTACCCGCCACCGGAAGTCAGGTGATCAACACCCAGGACTGGTCCCTGTCCACCCGGATCGACGGACAGCAAGTGACCTCCGCCGTCATTCCGATCGAAACGCTCTTGCGTTGGAACGCCGACCGCTCCGGGCTGCTCCAGACGTCAACCGGCGAACCGTCCTTCCCTGACAAGGACAGCAGGGAAGCGTGGCGCCGCAGCGGCCAACCAGGACGCGAGGGCACGGTACTGAGTCGAACGACGTTCAACCCCGGCGAGTTCAATCCGATGTGGCAGACCGCGCCGCCGACCAACGCGACTGCGCTGGCCAAGTACCTGCAGACTGGACACCCGATCCGCGACCTCGGCACCGCCGAACTCTTCGTGGCGGTCACCGACCTCGCCCGCGAACGCCAACTCACCCAGCCTCAGAAGGCCGCGGTCCTTCAAGTCCTCGCTGCAGCACCCGACGTACAAGTGCTCGGCTCCGTGCGGGACAGGCTAAATCGACGCGGCGTCGCGATCGCCACAGACTCCGACCATTCCGGTCTGATGACCCGATACATCCTCATCTTCGACCCCTCCACCGGAACCCTCAACGGCAGCGAGCAGTGGCTCACCACCAGCGCAGGCAGCCTCAACGTACGAGTCCCAGCGGTCATCGCCTACTCCCTCTGGAAGTAGGCGACACACATGACTAGGCCATTGGTTCCTCGCCGCCCACCGGATTGCCACCGCGGCGCGGCAAGGGGCTGCGCGAGGGCGTTCCACCTCGTTTGATGGTGGCACCAGCCGTCGCTGCCGGGCGATGCGGCTCAGCCCCTGCAATGACGCGCCGGACCCGCATGCGTGCGTGACGCGTTACCTCGTGTGAACGCCTGCCGATAGTGGAGCGAGGTGCACGAGCAGGCAGCCAGCGCTTCGCTTCGCTCACCGACCAGTGACACAACGACAGGAGGTCCGTGATGAGCGGACGTTGCATGGACCCGTTCGAGTACGAGGGTGATGCGCAGGTCGCGAAAAAGGGGCCAGCCATGGCGCAAGGAATCCGAAGGCCGCCGTCCAGCGCGGTGCAGGTCGACGCTGTGCAGGCGGTGGTCCGGGTGCTCCGAGAACACCATCCGAGCGCGAGGCTCGCTGATGACGCATACGCGACAAGACTCGCCACCGCCGTGGTGGGTGCAGCCCTCGTCGCGCTGAAGACGGAACCCGCTGCGACAGGCCCCTCGGTCTCCCGGCCCGAGAGGCGGACGCCACGCAAGGGCGACCCCTGTTAGTGACACCACGACAGACAGCGTCAGAGTCAGGAGTACCGACATGTGCAAGTCCCAGGCCGAGGGTGGCCGTCGCTGCGCAGCGCACACCCGTGAGGCGTTGCGCGCGGCTGAGGCCGCGTACGCCGCTAACCGGAGCGTCGAGAACGAGGACCGCTTGGCCGAAGCCCGAATCGAGCACGCCGCTACCGACGCCGGTAGGCAGGAGATCTGGCGGCAGCGGGATGCGCTCGATGAGTCCGACCCGGACGGTGACCGCCTGTACGACGCCTACGCGCGCGGGTTCGAGCGGATCAAGGCGTACCGGGATGCAGAGAGCCAGATCGTGTGGGAGCCGAAGGCTCGCTCTGCGAGTTCGGCAGCACGCGTCGCTGCTCTACGGGCTGCGAAGCCGATGCTGGGGAACAACCTGAGTGACGCAACCCTGGAACGGCTCGCTGGTGACCCGGACATCGAGGTCGTCAAGGCAGCCGCGTCCTACCGAGGCATCCTCCCCGCGACCGCGGCCAGGATGCTCGCGGGCCACCCTGACCCCGAGGTCCGGCACGCACTCGCACGATCCCGCGGAGTATGGAAGGACCCCAGTGTCTCCCGGATCCTGCTTGCCCAAGCCACTCCGGCCGACCGGCTCGCGCTGGCCAAATGGAGGCGCCTTCCCTCGGACGTCGTGGACAGCCTGGCCGCCGACCCGTCCGCCAAAGTTCGTGCGACGCTGCTGTACGACAAGGAGCGAGGCGGACACAGCCGACCGCGCTCGGCGGTGCTTCGAGGTCTCACTGACAAGTCGGCAAAGGTCCGATTGGCTGCGTTGGGTGCATGGGACAGTGACGCGGTCAAGCAAGTCCGGCAGGCCGACAAGACTGTCGGGGTTGAGGTTTGGAAGATGCCCGACCCGGAACTCGTCGCCAATCTCCGAAACGACAACAACGAGGACGTTCGGGGTTGGGCCTACCTCGTCTTCCGAGGTTCCGAAGGCAAGTTGCCCCACCTTCCCGGTATGCCAGGCGGTCCGGCGGGGTCCTACCGAGAAATCGAGTAGTCGCGCGACACTCCGGCAACGGGGCGACTGTCAGCGCCGCCAATGGTCATGAGCGCGCTCGGCCCCGCCAAGCAACCCTGTGGATAAGCGACATGAGGTGTCACCGGTGACACCCCATGTCGCTGGTGGTGACACTTCCATGTCGCTTCACAAGCAACCTCACAGTGTCCTGAGGCTTTGACCGTCTGCCGCTGCTCATGGACGAGTTTGTCACGGGGTGATGGGCGGTGGCAGCGTCAACTGTTGAGCGTGGAAGTCGAAGTGCTGGGTTCCGTAGTGGTAGACGTCAAGCAGGGTCATGGTGTCGCGGAAGTAGGGGTCCCAGTCCACCGGGAAGTGCATCTGGCGGGCCAGGCTCACGTCGGTCTCCCGGTCGAGGTGGTGCAGTAGTGCGGAGATGACCCGGTCGAACCGTCGGGCCAGCCGAGGGCCGCGGAACACGAGCGCTCCGACGCACGACCCGAGGTAGTTGATCACGTGGAAGGGACGCTGTCCGGCGTTCAGGGCGTGCGTGAACCGCAGGCTGTACCGGTCGGGGAGCCGCCCGAAGAGCCTGACCAGCCACAGCAGCCGGGCCACGATCAGGTACCCGAACAGCATGTGGAACAGCATCTGTTGGTTGGTCCACCGGGTACCGTCGGTTCGCCGTCGCAGGTCGACCGCGGAGGCCGCGTCCACCAGAGCGGTGAACGTCGTTCTCGCCCGTGCCATCTCGGCGTGGATGGACTGCCTGTCCACCTGGTCGGTCACGGTCCCCATCCCTGCGCTTGCGGGGCGGCCTCAGCCCTAGCCCCGGTCTTCGGTCCCGGTAGGCCAAGGCTGACCGGCACTCCATCGCCGGCCCGAGCGGTGACGTCGGCACCGCAGCAGTCGTCGCCGTCGTCCGTCGTTGTGGTCGCCGCCTCGCCGTCGACGGTGATCGTGGTCGGGCCGCAACCGCACGCTTCACCACGCCAGGCCTCCCGGCCTTCCTTCACGGCAACGGCCGCGATGGCCAGCCCGGCGAGCGGGTCGGCCCAGCCCCACCCGAGGGTGGCATTCAGGACAAGCCCAACGAGCAGCACCGCGGACAGGTAGGTGCACAGCAGCGTCTGGGTCGAGTCAGCAACCACCGTGCTTGACCCGAGGGCCCGTCCGGTGCGGCGCTGCGCCCAGGACAGGAAGGGCATGATCACCAACGACGCAACCGCCAGACCGATCCCGACTGGGGAGGCGTCCGGCTCCGCGCCGCTGAGCAGGGATCTGGCCGACTCGAACGTGACGTACGCGGCGAGGGCGAAGAACGACAGGGCCATGAGGCGCAACGCGACGCGTTCACGGCTCTCGGGCAGCCGGTGGCGGAACTGCCACAAGATGATGAGCCCGGACGATACCTCGACGATGGAGTCGAGCCCGAACCCGACCAGGGCGACCGACCCTGCGGCGATCCCAGCCGCGACGGCGATGACGCACTCGATCGCGTTGTAGGCGACGCTGGCCCCCGCCAACGCCTGCGCGCGTCGTCCGAGCCGGGCGCGGTCGTCGGGGGTCAGCTGGGCTGCAGTGGTGTGCAGGTGCTGCGTGCTCACAGGGCCGTGTCCGTCCCGAACCGGGGGCACAGGGCGACGGCGTCGCCGGTCGCGGCGTCGCCGGTCGCGGCGAGCAGGCCTTCGGCAGCGGCCAGGACGGCCAAGATCTCCGGGGCTGCAGACAGCGACCACATCGACGACCTGCCCTGTGGACGAGACGACACCAAACCACAATCCCGCAGGCACGCCAAATGCCCCGACACGGTCGACTGCGCCAGACCCAAGTGTGCTGTCAGCTCCGTGACCTTGTGCTCACCCAAGGTCAGGTGCTGCAGGATTGCGAGCCGGGCAGGGTCCCCCAGACCGCGAAACAGGCACGCGGCGACCGACAAAGCAGGGGTCTGGTCAACCCGCACCGCGAGCGCGGAGGACGTCGTATTCATCGGCATGGCCCGATGATATCGGGACATGGCCGATATGGCTCAACCCCGGGTCGACCCATGACGGACCCGACGCGCTAGGTCGATCCGGTCTCTGCAGCGGCGCCGCGTCGCCCGCCGTGACTGGGCACCGATGTGCGCAGGTGCTCAGCGTGGGAGAGGGCTTGGTCGATCAGCTCGGCGACGTGGTCATCGAAGAGTTCGTAGAGCATGTGGCGGCCCTGCCGTTCGGCGGTCACGAAGCCGAGGTCCCGCAGGTGTCGGAGTTGGTGGGAGACCGCTGATTGTTCCATCCCGATGGCCTCGGTGAGTTCGCCAACGGAGTGCGGGCCGTCCTGGAGACGGGCGAGGATGCGCACGCGGCTGGGGGTGGCGAGGGCATGCAGGATTCCCGCGACCGACTGGGCGGTCTCCATGTCCAGGTCGATGCTGGTGGCGTGCCCGGCGCGCTGATGTCCCACGTCGTGATCCTAACGATTACATGAGCAGGCATTCATATGTCTACGCTTGTCCCAGTGCACCGACCACCCCAAGGACCGGCCCCTCCTATGAGCGAGCACCAGCATGACCACCAGCATGACCACCAGCATGACCACCAGCACGACCACGAGCACGCGACTGGTGTCCGCGGCTGGCTGACCACCACGTTCCGCCCGCACAGCCATGACGCGGCCGACTCAGTCGACGCCGCGCTGGAGACGAGCGCACGAGGAATTCGCGCGGTCAAGATCAGCCTTGTCGTCCTTGGCCTGACCGCCCTCATCCAAGCCGTCCTCGTCGTCATCACCGGTTCGGTAGCACTCCTCGCTGACACGATCCACAACCTGTCCGACGCGTTGACAGCGGTGCCGCTGTGGATCGCGTTCGCGCTCGGACGGCGCCCCGCCACACGGCGGTACACCTACGGCTTCGGCCGGGCCGAAGATCTGGCCGGCGTCTTCATCGTGCTCATGATCGTGCTGTCCGCGCTCGTTGCGGGATGGGAGTCGGTCCGCAGGCTGCTTGACCCGCAACCGCTGACCCACGCATGGGTCGTGATCGCGGCCGGGCTCATCGGCTTCGCCGGCAATGAGCTCGTCGCGAGCTACCGGATCCGTGTCGGTCGACAGATCGGGTCGGCCGCACTGGTCGCCGACGGCGTCCATGCGCGCACCGACGGCTTCACCTCCCTGGCCGTGGTCGTCGGGGCCATCGGCGTCTCGGCAGGGTTCCCCCTGGCCGACCCGATCGTCGGGCTGCTCATCACCGTTGCCATCCTCTTTGTGCTCAAGGGAGCGGTCCGCGACATCTACCGACGGCTCATGGACGCCGTCGACCCCGCGCTGGTCGCCGCCACCGAGCACAGCCTCCAACACACCCCGGGCGTCATCGACGTCGAAACGGTCCGGCTCCGCTGGGTCGGGCACCGGGTCCGCGCCGAAGCCGGGATCACCGTCGACCCAACGCTCACCGTGGTCCAGTCCCACGCCGTGTCCATCGAGGCACACCACCGGCTTCTGCACGACGTCCCGAAACTCGTCGAAGCCACCGTCCACGTCAGCCCGGCAGGCGCCGAAGGCGAGCGACAGCACGCCACCTTGGCACACCACGGACTCAACACCGGCTGAGCACCGGGCCTCGATGCGGTCGACTTCGGGTCACTCGTGAGCAGGGTGATGCTTGTTGCCCGTACTACCAAACCTCGCGACCGGCTCAGCGAATGGTCAACTCCTCGTACATCCCGTTCACGTAGTGGTTCTTGAGGTTGCACACCAACTCGTACCGTCCGGGCGCAAGCCTCAGCGTCACCCAGCCAACGGCGCCCGCGTCGATGCCTTCACCCGACCCGGCGGCGCACGACGAAGACGCCTCGCCCAGGCTGTCGTCCTCCGCGACCCTCCCGTCCGCACCGGCCACGCGCCGTCCCGCAGCGGCCTGGTCGGACAACGGCATGACTACCAGTTCGTGGGTTCGCCAGCCCATGTTGCTCGCCACGAAGGTCACCGTGCCCGCGGAGGTGGAGGCCGGGGCGGCATCCAGCATCATTCGTGCGCCCATGGGCGCATCTCCACCCACCATCCGCGTCATACCCATATCGGCCAGCACGACCCGTACCGTGACGCCCGGTAAGTCCACCGGCGGAGAACAACGCAGTCGCGAATAGTGGTAGCCATCTGTGCCACCCATCATTCCGCCCGACGACCCTGCGCCACCGCCCAACATCCCCCCACCAGACCGGCTTGGCGCTGAACACCCTGCGAGAAGCAGTGCCGCGGATGCAGCAGTCAAACCCAGAGCACGCAAAGCGTTGAAGCGGTTGGTCATCACAGAACCATGCAGTCACCCCCACGATGGAACCACTAGTGGCGAAGGTCCCGAAGCGATGGCGGGCAACAACCCAGCTCCCGAGCATGGCACCGCATCAGCCCTGCTACTGGACAGCGAGGCCATCGTGCTGGCCGAGTTCCGGAATGCCTAAGCCCATCATGGCCGCGAAACCCTTGTGGACAAGTGACAGAAGGTGTCACCGGTGACAGTTCGTGTCGTCGACGGTGACACCTTCCGGTCGCTACACACGGTCAGAGGTGGCGGTGGTGCCACTCCTCCGCCAGGAGTGCGTAGCCGTAGCTGTCCAGCCATTCCCCGGATGGGTGCAGGGCGTTCTTCAGCGTGAAGGTCTCACGTCGCATGCCGACCCGTTCCATCAGTCGATACGAGGCCGTGTTGGCGACGAAACACCCTGCGGTCACTCGGTGCAGACCTAGGTCGTCGAAGCAGAGCCGCAGGGCCGCCTCGACCGCCTCGGTCGCGTAGCCCTTGCCGGTTTCCTCCGGGCGCAGAGCCCAGCCGAGCTCGGCCTGCGCACCTTTGGCCTGCGACGCCAGCTGGGGAGGAGACCACGCATCCTCGATCTTGACCATCAGGTCGCCGATGACGGCACCCTCACGTTCGACGATCAGCAACAGGTCGAGTCGTTCGGGCGCGGCGAACCTGGCATGGAAGTCCTCGGGCGGGGTGCCCATCCACTCGGACACCGAGGGCGAGCCACGGTAGGACAGCACGGCGTCAGCGTCCTGGACCGTTGCGCGCCGCAGCGTCAGACGCGCCGTGGACACCGGCCATCCGACGTCACCAAGCTGTCTGGGCACGGTTCATTGTGGACTACGCGCCGAGGCCGCGGCGGAACGCGGGTCGCCGGCGGGGCAGCGGTGTCAGACTCAGGCCATGACGCGCGCGACCGGTGACCCCTCGCGGCACGGATCGCCGATGTCCGGGACACCTGACTATCCGCCCTTGACGCCGCTGAGGCTCCCAGGACCGACCCCGCCTCTCCCTGATCGTCGCCGGTGGAGCAAGCGAACACATCACCTCTTGTCCGCGTGGGCCGTCGCGGTCTTCCTGGTGGGAGTGGTGTCGTATTTCGGTGGTGCGAACTACTACTTCGTCGACCGGGTCCTGCCCGACTGGGGGTGGTTCTTCTGCGCCTCACTGATTCCGCGGGCGGCAGCTGCCTTCGATGAGAACCGCGGAAACCGCGCGCAGTCCTTTCCTCCACTCCTTGCCGTCGGGACCGCAGCGGTCGCGCTCGCGGCCATGACCTTCATCGCGCCACCCACGCCGCACACCGTCAGTTCGTCATCCCCGAGCGGAGTCACCACCGCGGTCTTCACGGTCGGAGTTGGCTCACGCTACGGACAGCTCGATCTCCACCAGAACCGAGGTGCCCTGTCACGGTTGTGGTACGCGGGCTGCCTGAACGGGGAGCAGCCGGACGACGCCTTTGCCGACATGGCATGGAGCAGCTCCACGACTCTTGTCGTGCGCACGAAAGGTGGCCAACGCCTGGTCATCGGGACCGACCCGACCGGTCGCCCGCTCAACCACGTCACGACAGGCGAGAACTACTGCCGCTGACCGCCACGGGTGCCGACCCTTCAGGGGCCCGGGCCCACACACCGCGGCGTTCTCAAACCTCGCCCAGCTGGTGAGCCACGCACTCGGACGCCCGACGCTGCATGGTCGCGCGTTCCTGCGCGTTACCGAGGAGCTCGGCTGCGTGCAGGAAGTGCTGCCGTGCCTGTTCGTGGTCACCGGCGCGGCAGTGGGGGTCCCCGGCCACGGCGGGCAGCCGCTCCAGCTCGTGTCCTCCACCACCTTCACGACCGGGGTCCTGCACCTGGTCTACGCCCCAGCCCCGGCTGACCCAGCGTCCGAGGCGTCAGACCAGTCCGAGGCGTCAGACCCAGATCGCTGCCGGTAGGCCGTCGGAGAACGTCTCCGGCGGCTCCGGCAGCGAACGGGCGAGCCCGTTCGTCCGACGAGCCGCCGTCCACGCGGCCGCACACGCGTCGAGGACGTCGTCCGCGGCATACCCGTCGCCTTTGAGGACGGACGGTGAGGCGATGCCGGCGGCCGCGAGCGCCGCAAGCCGGGCTGCCCGTCCCTCGTCGTTCTTCTTCTTGGCGAGCACCGGCGCACCGGTCATGACCGCGAAGCTCAGCTCGGGGTGTACCTCCAGGACCGCGACGGTCGGACGGCTGCGCACCCACGCGTCGACCTCGAGGATCTTGTCGCGCAGTCCGTAGGCCTGGGCCCCTACTCCCTGGCCGGACAGCCCACGGTTCACCGTGTCCGACTCGGCCCGCGACTCAGCAGCGTACGCCGACCGCGTGAGGGTCGTGAAGACCGAGGAAGCCTTGCCCTTCAACGCTTTTCGGGTGAGGACATCGGCTTGCCGGGTGGTGTCGTCGGGGAGGCCGATCGGGATGTCGATGGCGACGGCTTGGATGTCGAGCGACTGGCGGACCGCCTCGACGAGGGCGGCGATGGACCCTGCGACGGCTATGCGCGGGCGCGGTGCCCCCGGCTCGAGGATGGCCCCGACCCACCCGGCGGCGCAGGCATCGACGCCGAGGACGGGCACCGTCACCTCCACGGGCGGGGCCGGCATCGGGCCGTTCGCCGGGCTCCGGCCAGTTTCGGTATGCCGTGTGGTGGCCTCGTCGAGGTCGAGACCGAGCGCGTCGCCGAGCCGTCTCAGCGTGGCCGCAACGGTCGTGACTGTCTCGATCACCTCGGCCCGGACGCCGGGCTGTGCGACCGTCGGCACGGCAGCCGTCGGTGCGTCGAGCTGCTCCGCCAGCAGGGCCGCCTGCCGCGACAGCTCGACGGCCACGTCGCGCGCGCTGGTACCGCTCGCCATGTCTGCCACCACCATCCGGTTATGTGTCTGCCGTGCGCCAGCGTGCCATGAGGTGCCCTGGTCGTGGGGTCAGGGTGGGCGCCGCCCGTGTGACGCCGGGATGGCACAGTGCCGGGTATGCCGCCGACCGAGTCCCAGCCCGAGTCCCAGCCAGAGTCCCAGCCAGAGTCCCAGCCCGAGTCCGCGTTCGACGTCGAGGCCCTCAGGTCCCAGTTCCCGGCACTGCGGGGCGGCGCGGCGCACTTCGACGGGCCGGGCGGCTCACAGACCCCGCAGGCCGTCGCCGATGCCATCAGCCGCCAGCTCACCTCCCCCATGTCGACCAGGGGCGAGCTGACCCTGGCGGAGCGCAACTCTGACACCGCGGTGCTCGACGCGCGGGCCGCGGTCGGCGATCTGCTGGGTGCGGACCCTGCGGCGGTGGTGTTCGGGCGGAGCATGACGGCCCTGACCTTCGAGATGGCGCGGACCCTGTCCCAGGGCTGGGGGCCGGGCGATGAGGTGGTGGTCAGCCGACTCGACCACGACGCGAACATCCGCCCCTGGCTGCTGGCAGCCGAGGCGGTCGGGGCGACCGTGCGCTGGGCCGAGTTCGATCCTGCAACGGGAGAGCTCGACCCGGCAGCGGTCGCGGCGGTGGTGGGCGAGCGGACCCGGCTCGTCGCCGTGACCGCCGCGTCCAACCTGATCGGCACCATGCCCGACGCGGCGGCGATCGGCGAGATCGCGCATGGCGTGGGCGCGCTGCTCTACGTCGATGCCGTGCACCTGGCTCCACACGGCTTGGTCGACAGGGCCGCGATGGGTGCGGACCTCATTGCGTGCTCGCCCTACAAGTTCTTCGGACCGCACTGCGGCGCGCTCGCAGCCACCCCGGCCCTGCTGGAGTCGCTGCACCCCGACAAGCTCGTGCCCTCCTCGGACTCCGTCCCGGAGCGGTTCGAGCTGGGCACGCTGCCCTACGAGCTGCTGGCCGGTGTGACCGCAGCCGTGGACGTGCTGGCGGGCATGGTGCCCAGCGAGGGCAGTCGGCGCGAACGGCTCGCCACGTCGATGGCGGCCGCGGGGGAGCACGAGCTCGCGGTCCGCGCACGCCTGGAGTCCGAGCTGGCAGCACTGCCCGGCGCGAGGCTGCACTCGCGGTCGGTTCGTCGCACCCCGACGCTGCTCGTGACGTTCGAGGGCCACGACGCCAAGGCCGTCTCGCGCCACCTCGCCGACGGGGGAGTCAACGCTCCTGCTGGACACTTCTACGCGCTCGAGGCGTCCCGCGCCCTGGGGCTCGGCGACACCGGTGGGCTCCGCGTGGGGGTGGCGTCCTACACGACCGACGAGGACCTCGACTGGCTGGTGGCCGGCCTGCAGGACTACTTCGCACGCGCCCACTGAGGAGGCACCGCTGAGCCACGCCTGCCCAGGTTGGCGACCTGCCGGGTCGGACTCGGCGTCGCGGACGCTGCTGCGGCAGGATCGTCGGCATGGACCTGCCCACCCTCGCCCGGGACATCGACTCGACCTGCCGACTCCACGGGGAGTTCGAGCTGCGGTCCGGGCAGGTCGTTGCGGAGTACTTCGACAAGTACCTCTTCGAGTCCCAGCCCACCCTGTTGCGACGGGTGGCTGAGGCGATGGTCCCCCTGCTGCCGCCCGGGACCGACCTCCTGGGCGGCCTCGAGCTGGGCGGGGTGCCGATCGCCACGATGGTCAGCAGCCTCACCGGCATACCGGCGCTTTTCGTCCGCAAGCAGGCCAAGCCCTATGGCACCCGCCGGCTCGCGGAGGGCGCCGAGGTGGCGGGCAGGACGGTCACCCTGGTCGAGGACGTGGTGACCACCGGTGGGGCCGCGTACGCCGCCGCTGTGGCGCTGCGGGAAGCCGGAGCCACCGTGGGCGTTGCCGTTTGCGCCATCGACCGCTCAGAGCCGGGCGCCAACCGTCTGGACCAGCTCGGTGTGCAGACGCGCTCGGTGCTCACTCGGGCCGATCTCGACCGCGCCGCTGGACTCTAGCCCCGCTCGCCTCCCGCCAGGGCGTCGGCGATCATGCGGTGGCCCTGGGCTTCGAACGCGTCGTCGCCGACCTGGTGTGCCCACACCGCCGTGCCGATCGCCTCGCGCAGCAGGGTGCGGTGCCACGCCCCAGGCTCTCTCGGGTCCGAGCCGTAGCCGTCGAGGAACGCCGCCTCAAAGCGCGGGGTCGCGCCGGAAGTCCTGGGCTGCGAGCCGCGAGAAGTCCGAGATGGCCGGTCGCAGCCCAGCCCTCCCGAAGTCGATGACGCTGAGGACCCCCGCGTGGACCAACCAGTTGCGGGGCTGCCAGTCACCGTGGGTCGGGACCAGCGGCGTAGGCGGTGCCGGCCAGGTCGCGATCTCAGTGCGCAGCTGTTCCTCGACCCCCGGGGCGATGCGGTGCGGCTTGTCCAGCCAGGCAAGGGAATTCGCGTTCTCGGCTGCCTCGTAGCCGTCGTCCCACACCGACAGCTGGGAGTGCAGCACTGCGAGCAGCTCACCAGCCTGCCGGTATGCCGCCGGGTCGGCAGCCGTGTCCGTCCCCTCCACGAGCCGGCCGGGCACAAAGCGGGTCACCAGGAGGTTCGCGGTGACGTCGTGGTGGGCGAGCACGGGGGCACGGTTTCTGATGGACCACGGCTGCAACCAGTGCAGGTGGGCGTGGATCTCCCGGGCCATGTGGTGGTCGTCCGGGCCGCCGGCCTTGACGATGAAATGGTCCGCGCCCTGGACCACCTCCAGGACGGCTCGTCCACCAACCCCCAGCTGTGGTCCCGCTCGACCACGGCCCCGGGGAGCCAGTGGTCGAGGAGTCTGCGCTGGTCAGGAGACAGGTTCTCGATGCCGGGCGCCACCGGGTCATCATAGACACCCGACTCTCGCCCCTGGCCTTGGCCGTGACCCCCTCCGAGGGCTCTCCGTCGAGCGATGGAACGGCCGCAGTGCCCCACGCGTGGTCGATTCGCGGCTCGGTGCACCACTTGTCGCTCTGTTTGAGTTCGTGCCACGCGGGTAGAGTGAATGACGAAGGCTGCCCTGGACCCGGTGGCGCAACCGCCACACCCGGAGTCCGCCATGAGCACCCTTTCCAGCCCCGTCAGGCCCCCCGCCGACGCGCCCCGGCCGCTGTACGCAGACGTGAACGCCGCCGTGCGCGCCGCCGGTCTGATGGACCGGCGACTCGGGCCCTACGCCCTGCACTTCGCGTTCAACATCCTCGGCCTGCTGGCCGTGCTGTCGGCCATGGTGGTGTGGCGCAACTCGTGGTGGCTGATCCCGTGGGCGGCTGTCCTCGCCGTGGTGTCCGTCCAGATCGGGTTCCTCGGCCACGACATCGCGCACCGTCAGGTCTCGCGCCGGGCCAGGACCGCCACGCTGCTCGGGCTGGTGCACGCCAACCTGCTCAGTGGCCTCAGCTACGGCTGGTGGGTGGACAAGCACAACGCGCACCACGCCCACCCCAACGACCTCGAGACCGACCCCGACGTGCGGGCAGGGGTCCTGATCTTCGACGTCAGCCAGGCGCTCGAACGTCGCGGGCTGGCCGCGACCGTCACCAGGTACCAGGCCTGGTTTTTCTTCCCGCTGCTCACCTTCGAAGCCGTGAACCTCTACTTCGCAGGCATCCGCACGATGGTCCGCCCCGGATTCCGCTACCGGTCGACGGAGCTGCTGCTGATCGGCCTGCACACGTTGGTCTACCTCGGGCTGGTGGTCGCCACGATGACTTGGCAGCAGGGCCTGGTCTTCGTCGCGGTCCACCAGGGACTGCGCGGCCTCTACCTCGGGGTGTCCTTCGCCCCCAACCACAAGGGCATGCCGGTGCTGTCCACGGCCGACGAGGCGGACCCGTTCCTGCGCCAGGTCCTCACCTCCCGCAACATCCGCGGTGGTCCCGTCGTGGACTGGGCGCTGGGTGGGCTGAACTACCAGATCGAGCACCACCTCTTCCCGAGCATGCCGCGGGCGAACCTTCCGCGCGCCCAGGTGATCGTGCGCTCGTTCTGCGACCGCGACGGGGTGCCCTATGCCGAGTCGTCGGCCCCCTCCTCCTACGCGGACGTGGTGCGCCACCTGTACGCAGTCGGTGCCCCCCTGCGCCTGCGTGACTGACCTGACGGAACTGCTGCTGGCGGCTGGGTCAGCCTCGCCGACCGGCCCCGACGACCGAGCCTGGGCCCGTCAGCGGACCACGTCCAGACCCAACCACTCGGCGAGGTCGCCGATCTGGGCGTCCACGGCCGCATGCAGTCCGCTCGAGAACGGGACGTCCTCGTGCACGGCCGCGACGCGCAGCGCCCCGCCCGGTAGGTCGGCCGTCGCGTCGACCTTTCCGACGAGCCGGTCCTCGTGGAGGATCGGCAGCGCCCAGTAGCCCCAGCGGCGCTTGGCCACCGGCTTGTACATCTCGAGCTGGTAGTCGAACTCGAAGAGCTCGGTCATCCGTTTGCGGTCGAACACCAGGCGGTCCAAGGGGGACAGCAGCACCGTGCGCCCGACGAACGGCTCGCCGAGTCGGTCCAGCTGTTCGGGGTCCACCCGCCACGCCCCTCGAAGGCCTTCCACGACGGCCTCCTCGCCGGCGGCGCCGACGTCGTGCGGCTCACCGGGAGCCTCCACGGCCTTGGCACGGGCCAGGCCCAGGGCGGCCAGCCGACGGCTGGTCCGCTCGGCGAGCGCCTCGTCGACGGACACGGCCGCCGTTTCGGGGAAGACCCGGCTGGCCAGGTCCCACTGCCGCTCGCGCGCCTCGCGGCTGACCACCGCGACCTCACCGCGGGCCTCCATGAAGTCGAGCATCCGCTGGGTGTTCTTGTTGTTGGTCCAGCCGGTCGAACGCCAAGGGACCACACAGGAGTCCGGCAGCTGGCGTGCCGACAACGGCGCCTCCGACTCGAGCTGTTCGAGGATGTCGAGTCGGCAGTCGTCGTTGGCTGACACCCACTCGGCGACGTCCATCTGCCAGTCGTGCAGCGGTTCGGGACCCGGCCACTGAGCCATCTGGGCGCGGAACAACGCGATGTCCTCGGCCGGCCTCAGGAAGCCCCTCAGCTCGACCACCGTCCGCTCCTGGAACAGGTCGTCGAGATCGCCCAACGCGTAGGCCCCGCCCAGCCGGCTCCAGCAGACCAGGTCGGCACTCGGCGCGACCGCGGCCGTGAGGTCGACCTGCACTGCGGCGAGGCGTCGCACCACCTCGAGCAGGTCCGTCGGCTGCGGCGAGTCGAGCAGCTGGGCGCGGACCGCGATGCGTCGCGCCTCTTCACTGGACAGCCGGATCTCGCTCACCTCGGCACCCTAACGTTGGGCGATGGCGTCGACCGCCCTCGCCACTCACGCGCAGAGGTGTGCCGCGGGGCTGGCTGCAACCCCGGCATACCTGGCTCTGTGGTGTCCGGATCAGCCGTGGACGCGGAACTTGGTGACCAGCGCGTTGTGGTCCGACTTCAGCCCGGTGACCGTGAAGCTGTCGACGAACGCAGCGTGGGTCTTCGAGGCGTTCTTGAGCCACACGTAGTCGATCCGCCGGTCGCCGTGGGTCGGCTTGGAGTCCCCCGGGTAGCGCATCCACGCAGACGTGGCGACCGGTCCGAGCTGGCGCACAGGGAATCGCGCGTCGCGAACCCTCGCGTCGTCGGTGGCGTCGATGTTGAAGTCGCCGGTGACGAAGACGACCTTGGCCGTGCTGCGCGTCACCAGGTCGCGGAGCTTGGCGATGTGCTCGACCGCGCGTCGGGTGTTGACGTTGTCCTTCGGGTGGCCGTTGGCGTCGATGCTGGAGTTGAGGTGCGTGTTGAGGATGGCGACGGAGAGCCCGGTCGCCTTGTCGTGCAGACGAACTCGCACGACGTAGCGGTTCGGGAACTTGTGTGCGATGCCGCCGTGCATCAGGTGGACCGTGGTGCTCTCCAGGGTGAACTGGTCGCTGCGCCATGAGACGGGTACAGCATTGGCGGCGCCGCTCGGGACGAAGGTGCTCCACCTCCCGTGGTCGAGGTTCCCCGAGTAGACCCGGCCGCCGGACGTGGCCCGGCCCGGGCCGGTGCGGTAGATCGGGCCGAGCTTCTCCGCCTCCTGCCAGCCGATGATGTCAACACCTGCCCTGCTGGAGATGGTCTTGGCGTCGGAGCGGGCCTGGGTGACAGTCAGGTTGGGCCAGGTGTTGAACGAGGCCACGCCGATCTGCTTCTGGACTGGTGCGGCGGTGCTCGTCGTCGCGGCAACTGCCGGAGCGGCCGCGGTCACGACGAGGGTGGCGATGGCGGTGAGTGCGAGTCGTCGGTTCATGCCGACGACGCTAGGTATGCCCTCTGATCCTGACCATGGGGACCACTCCCCACCCGATCTCCTTGCGCGAGAAGGTAGTTGGAAGCCCAGCTGACGGGGAGTCCTCCCCATGGCCGGTCACGGGCTGATGGCCGTACGTTCGCCGGCAGTGCCCGTCCGGCACCACAAGGGAGGAACCATGAACTTCACGAAACGATCCAAGGCTGCGGTCGTCGGGGCGACCGCGCTCGCGGTGGGCCTGGGGCTCACAGCGGGTGCCGGCTCGTCCACCGCTGCCGCGGGACCCGCCAGCGCCCACCCGACCTCGCTGACCAACTTCGCCGACCCGGGCTTCTCCATGTTCACGACGGCGACCGGCGCCAAGAGGTTCTACCTCTATGCCACCGGTCCCGGGTTCCGGGCTGCCGCGTCGACCACACCCAAGGCGTCGGGCTTCGCGGGCAAGGGTCCGAGCATGAGTGACCAACCTGGATGGGTCATCGACTCGGGCGACCGGGGCCTGTGGGCGCCGAGCGTCTTCCGCGTCAAGAGCGACGGGAAGTGGCTCTACGTCATGTACTTCGTCGGCCGCGATGGCCGGACGGGCAGCCCGACCAAGGGCAAGAGCTGCATCGGCATCGCCACCTCCGCGAGCCCGACCGACAACTTTCGCCCGACCAACCAGAAGACACCCTTCCTGTGCCCGCGGACGGGGATGAACGAGGCGATCGACCCCTCGATGTTCCGGGACGCCGACGGCAAGCGCTACCTGGTCTACAAGGTCGGCAACTACACGACCCGCCGGTTCGAGATCCGGGCCAAGCCGATGGACTCCGCGACCGGCCTGCGCGACGCGGGCGCCTCGTTCCTGCTCACCGATGCCGCGCACCACGACTTCCGTGGCAGCAGCAAGAACGTGATTGAGGCCCCGCAGGTGATCCGGCGCGGCAACAAGCTGTGGCTGTTCACCTCACGCGGGGGCTACAAGGACTGTGAGTACTCGACCTTCGCATACTCCTCCACCTCGATCCGCGGCGGCAGGTGGAACTTCGGCTCTGCGGTCATGACACCCGCCAACTCCACCTTCTGCGGGCCGGGCGGGGCCGAGGTCGTCAACGACGGCGGCACCTACCGGATCGCGTTCCACGTGTGGAAGAACGGCATCCCCAAGTCGAAGTCGGCCGACGCCACGCGTCAGACCTGGGTGGGCACCCTGAAGTGGGACTCCAGCGGCAACCCCCACATGGCCTGAGCCGGCCAGCCCACACCGGAGAGTGCCGTCACCGATCCCCGTTCGGTGGCGGCACTCGCCCTTGCGCTGCGGGCGGTCAGCCCCGCCCGGACTCGATGGCCAGCCGGCGCTGGAGCACCTTGGCGAGGTAGTTCATCTGCGCGACGTGCGCCGAGTCGCCGTCGCTCTGGAGCACCGCAGGGCCCTGGGCATCGGTGATGATCGCGACGGCATACCCGTTGACGATGCCCATCTGACGGGTGACGGTGTCGCTGCGCAGCCAGCCGCCCTTGAACGGCCCGGCGCCGATGGTGCCGAGCCCCCAGCGGTGCGCCGCGATGGGCCGCATCGAGGACAGGATGTAGGCGCTCGAGGCCTTGGACACGACGCGACCCGAGTTGAGGGCGGCCATGAACCGCACCTGCTCGCGAATGGTCCACTGCATGCCGCCCTGGGAGGCGTCGGGGGCCACCGTGCGAGTGTCGCCGACCGACCGCAGCACCCGGGTGATCGCTGCGCCGGGGCTCCCGGGGATGGCGTCCCGGAGCGCGATGACGGCGTTCATGTCCGAGGCGGTCAGCGCGGCGGTGACCCAGCGCTTCTGCTGGGCGGTGGCCTTGCCGGGGTCGCCGTCGCAGACGGTGTCGAGGAAGGCCGCGACCACCAACACCTTGGACGTCGACCAGGCCTTGTAGCTCGACACCGACCCCTCGACGGTCACGTTGCCCGGGTTGCTGAGCGGGGCGAAGGCGAAGGCGTCGTTGGTGTCGCCCTTGAGGCTGGTGCGGAGCTTCGCGGCTGACGGCTTGGCGGCGGACGGTTTGGGTGACTGCTTCGGCTTCACGGTCGGTGCCTTGGTCGTCGTCGTGGTCCGGGGCGTGGTGGTGGTCGTCGTGGTCGGCGTCGTGCTGCTCGGAGTGCTCGTGGTCGACGTCGTGGTGGCGGCCCGTGGCGTCGACTCCGTGCCTGTGCACGCCCCGAGCGCGAGACAGGCCACTGCCAACCAGACGGTGTGCCGCATGGGCACCGAGGGTAGCCCGACAGCTCGACCGAGTGGTCCGACGACCGGGAGTGAGGGACCGGGGCTGCGTCGGTGAGGCGTGGTCAGTCCCCAGCGACGGGTGCCATGATCGCGCCATGCCCTACCTCGTCAAGCAGCGACACCTCGCGCCGGCGGTCACGACGCCGATCGCGCCCGATCCCTCCGTGCCACGTGCCTGCGTCATCGGTGCGGGCTCGTCCGGCCTCGCCGCCGCCAAGGCGCTGTACGCCGCCGGGATCCCGTTCGACTGCTTCGAGCGCGGCAGTGTGATCGGTGGCAACTGGGTCTTCAACAACCCCAACGGCCAGTCGGCCTGCTACGAGACCCTCGAGATCAACACCTCCTGCCCGCGGATGGCGTTCTCCGACTTCCCGATGCCGCAGGACTACCCGGCGTATGCCCGCCACGACCAGGTCGCCGCCTACTTCAACGCCTACGTCAACCACTTCGGATTCCGCGACCGGATCACCTTCGACACCACCGTCACCCACGTCACTCGCGGCACCGACGACACCTGGCAGGTCACGACGACCGGGCCCGGCGGTGAGCAGGTCTGCGACTACGGCGCGGTCCTCGTCGCGAACGGCCACCACTGGGACCCCCGGTGGCCGGACCCGGCATACCCCGGCGCCTTTGACGGCGAGCAGATCCACGCGCACGACTACCGCTCGAGCGAGCAGCTGGCTGGTCGGGATGTCGTCGTGGTGGGTTCGGGCAACTCCGCCCTCGACATCTCCGTCGAGGCCGGGAAGGTGGCCCGTTCGGCGAACCTGTCGCAGCGGCGCGGCCAGTGGGTGCTGCGCAAGTTCGCCCTCGGGCGGCCCGCCGACCAGGTCGTCCTGCCTGGGTGGTTGCCCTGGTGGGCCACGGCGGCCCGGCTCCGGCTCGGGGCGACGATCTCCGGCAACGTCGCGAAGCTCGGTCTGCCGCAACCGAAGCACAAGCCCGGCCAGTCCCACCCCGTCCAGTCCGAGGGCATCCGCGACGCCCTGCGCTCGGGTCGGGTCACGCCGCGGCCGGCGATCGAGCGGCTCGACGGCGACCACGTGATCTTCGTCGACGGCACCAGGGTGCCGGCGGATCTCATCGTCTGGGCCACCGGCTACAAGGTCAGCTTCCCGTTCCTCGACCCGGAGCTGATCGCCGCCAAGGACAACGACCTACCCCTGTGGAAGCGCACCGTCCACCCCGACCTGCCGGGCCTGTACTTCATCGGGCTGCTCCAGCCGGTCGGTGCCACGATGCCGCTCGCGCAGGCGCAGGGTGAGTGGATCGCGGAACGCCTCGCCGGTGGCTACGCGCCACCGCCGGAAGCGGAGATCCGGCGCCAGATGCGGGACGACCACGAGCGCAACCGGCGCCAGTTCTACTCCTCGGTGCGGCACACCATGGAGGTCGACTTCGACCACTACCTGTGGGACCTGCGCCGTGAACGCCAGCGTGGTGCGGCGCGGGCGACGTCGGCCCGCGCGGACCGCGCCTCGTGAGCCCCGGTGGCGCCGTCGTCACCGGTGCGGGCGGTGGCCTCGGCCGCCAGATCGCGCTGCGCCTCGCCCGGGCCGGGTATGCCGTGCACGTCACCGACGTCGACGAGCAGGCTGCCCGGGCGGTCGCCGCCGAGGTCGGTGGCGAGGCCCGAGTGCTCGACGTCCGCGACCAGCAGGGCTGCCGGGACGTCGCCGCAGCGGTCGTGACGGGCGGCGGGTCCCTCGACCTCTGGGTCAACAACGCGGGCGTGCTGATCACCGCGCCCGCGTGGGAGCACACCGACGAGCAGCGTCGGCTGATGTTCGAGGTGAACGCGCTCGGCACGATGCACGGCACCATCGCCGCCCTCGAGGTGATGCGCCCGGCGGCACGTGGTCACGTGATCAACGTGGCCTCACTGGCCGGGCTCGTGTCGGTGCCGGGTGAGGCTGTCTATGCCGCGTCGAAGCACGCGGTCATGGGTTTCAGCACCTCGACGTTGGCGGACCTGCGGGTCGCCGGGGTCAAGGACGTCCACATCAGCTGCGTCTGCCCCGACGGGATGTGGACCCCGATGCTGCACGACAAGCTGGACGACCCGCAGGCGTCGATGTCCTTCTCCGGCAAGCTGCTCCAGCCCGAGGAGGTGGCCGACCTGGTGATGCGCGTGGTCCGACGACCACGACCGGTCGTCACCGCTCCCCGGTGGCGCGGCGCGCAGGTCCGGCTGTTCGACCTGACTCCCGGGTTCGCGATGCGGGTGGCGCCGCTCGTCGTCCGCGTGAGCCGGCTCCAGCAGCGCTCGGCCGCGCGCAAGATCCGGCGGCACCCCTAGGTTCGACGCATGACGTCACCCGACCTCGCTCTGCTGCTGGACTACCTCCAGGGCCAACGGCGCCATGTGCTCGCTGCCTTCGACGGCCTCTCGGACGAGGACATGCAGCGCGCGGTGCTGCCGTCCGGATGGTCCGGTGTGCAGCTGCTGCACCACCTCGCCCTGGACGACGAACGGTTCTGGGTGCGCGCGGTGATCGGCGGTGACGTGGACGCGAAGGCCGGCCTCAGCGGCAACGCCTGGGCGGTGCCCGACGGGCTCTCCGTCTCCGACGTCCGCGACCTGTACCTGCGCGAGGCGCAGCTCAGCGACGCGGTCCTCTCCGAGGTCGACCTCGACGCTGCGCCGGCCTGGTGGCCGGACTTCATGGGCGAGCAGTGGATGCAGTCGAACCGCGACGTGCTGCTGCACGTGATGGTCGAGACAGCCGCGCACGCCGGGCACGCCGACGCGGTCCGTGAGCTGATCGACGGCAAGCAGTGGGTGGTCATCACGTAGGGCAAGCGGTCCGATCGGTGGCTCTGGTGAGCGGGCGAGCCACGGGCTCCGGACCGGAAAGGCGTTGGCGTTCGTGCCGGATCGCCGACAGGATCGGGCCATGGCATCGAAGGCGCAGAAGTATCCAGACATGTGGGTCGACCCCGAGGACGACCCGCGTGGGAACGACAGCGCGGGCAACAGCGAGCGCGAGGTCCTGCTCGACTACCTGCGGCACTTCCGCCTCACCTTCGAGATGAAGTGCGACGGACTCGATGCCGAGCAGATGGCCCGCCGGTCGGTCGAGCCCTCGTCGATGTCGTTGCTCGGGCTGCTTCGTCACCTCGCGGCGGTCGAGCAGACCTGGTTCCGGATCACGATGGCGAACGAGCCGGTGCCGCGCCTCTGGGGCAAGGACGAGGCTCGGGACGCCGACTTCGACCAGGCGGTGGCCGACGACCAGGTGGTCGTGGAGGCGTGGCGCGCCTGGCGGGAGGAAGTCGCCTACGCCGAAGCCTTCGTCGAGCGCGCCGAGTCCCTCGAGCTGATGAGCACGCACGACACCCGTGGCCCCATCTCACTGCGGGAGCTGCTGGTCCACATGATCGAGGAGTACGCGCGGCACTGCGGCCACGCCGACCTCATCCGCGAGCGCATCGACGGCCGCACCGGCCAGTAGCCCCGGCCCGTAGCCCTTAGCCTGTCCCTCGTGAGCGATGAGGTCGCACGTCCTGAAACTGTGAGCGCGCATGACGCGGTGCAGGAGTATGCCGCGTTGCAGCCAGACCTGCGCGTGCCGACGGAGCAGTTCATCGCCCTGGTCACCTCGCTGCTCGATGACGCCGGTATCAACTACGTCAGCGTCACCGGTCGGGCCAAGTCGGTCGCCTCGTTCGCCGCCAAGGCGACCCGGCTGCTGGACGGCGAGCCGGTCTACAGCGACCCCATGACCGAGATCACCGACCAGGTCGGCGTCCGGGTGGTGACCTACCTGCATGGTGACGTGGACGCGGTGGCCGGCCTGCTGTCCGACCAGTTCAGCGTCCTGGACGACCGCGACATGGGTCGCGAGACCGCGCGCCAGGGCCGGTTCGGTTACTCAAGCCGCCACCTTCTGGTGGCGGTCGACCCCGTCAAGGGCGTGCCCGCGGCATACGAGACGTTGAAGGGGCGCAGCGCCTCGGTGCAGGTGCGCACGATCCTGCAGCACGCGTGGGCCGAGTTCGAGCACGACGTCCGCTACAAGGGGACCATCCCGGAGGAGCATGTGCCCGACCTCGACCGCCGGTTCACGCTGGCGGCAGGTTTGCTGGAGCTGGCGGACCGGGAGTTCTCCGAGATCCGCGACACGCTGCAGGCGACGATGGGTGGCCAGCGGCTGACCATCGACGAGGACGACCCGCGGATCAGCGCCTCGGACCTCGCGACGTTCCTCGCCGGCCACTTCCAGGACGCCGGCTGGTCGCGCACCGACCACTACGCGTGGATCTCCGGGCTGCTGCTCGAGCTCGGCATCACCTCGCTCGACGAGCTCTCCGGCCTGCTGTCCTCGATCGACCTCGAGGGCATCAACGCCCGGATGGGCTACCGCTACCCGGCCGGCGCGGTCCGGCGGCTCGATGACGCGCTGCTCGCGGTCTACGGCTCGCGCTACCTCGCCCTGCACGGCAACGCCCACCGCGAGGTGGCCCTGCGCACCCGGCTGGAGAAGGTCCGCGCCGTCTGAACGGCTACAGCTGGTCGAGCAGTGCGCGGGCCTCGCCGAGCCGGTCGCGCTCCCGCTCGAGCAGCGCACGCCGCTCGGCACCACGGTCTGCCTGTTCGGCCACCTGCCGGGCTGCCAACACCTCGAGCTCGACGGTGGTCCAGTCGATGCAGGCCTGCAGGATCTCGCCGCCCTCGCGGTGCCACACACCGGCCCGGGACTCTAGCTCGGACAGGAGGCCGCGCGCCTCGGCCAGCTCCTCGCGGTACTCGGCGCTCAACCGCTCGTGAGCCTGTGCCCCGACCGCGCCGTCGGCACCGGCCTGGTCGAGGCGGCGCTGGTAGGCCTCGACCGCGTTCACCCGGGAACGCGCCTCGCCGAGGTCGTGGACCAGCTCCGGCAGCAGCACCGAGGCAGCCACCCGCAGCTGCACGATCCTGGCGTCCTCTGCCGGCAGCTGGCCGGCCAGGCTGCGCAGCTCGGCCAGCTCCAGCTCGAGGAACAGCTCGAGCAGCCCCACCTCGTGCGAGAGGTGCGTGACCTGTTCCGGCAGCAGCCGGACCTTGTCGCGGACGTCGAGGAACGGCCGCATCACCCATTCCCTCAGGTCGCCCGACCGGTCGGTGGTCCGGTGCTGCACGTCCTTGAGGCGGCGCTGCAGGGAGCTCGAGAACCCCGACGGCGCCTCAGGACGGTCACTCTCACCGGACTCGCCCTCTACGGAGCTGAGGTCGACCTGCAGGATGGCGTCGACGACCTGGCCCAGCTGGGCCACTCGTCCGAGCACGGTCTTCCACGCCGTGGTGCGCCAGCGGATGTCGTCCAGCACCTTGAGGTCCTTGCGGATCCGCGTCGCGTCGAACTCGCCGTCATGGGACTGCCGCTGCTTCTCGGCGAGGTCGCTGACCCGCTCGAGGTCGGCGAGGTAGGACTGGAACTCGGTGGACGCGGACGTCACGAACTCGGTCCACGTGGCCAGAGGCACCCCGGTCTGCTGCTTGACGTAATGGCTGGCCAACGCCTTCACCGCCCGCATGGCCCCGGCGATCGGCAGGCCGATCAACCCGAAGCCGGCCAACGCCTGACCGCCGCCCCCACCCTGACTGCTGCCGTGGGTCACCACGGTCAGGGCGTCCTCCAGGGCAGCCAACGTCTCGGCGACCTCCCTGCAGTCGGCCTGCACCGCCGCCACGGTCCGTCGCAGCGCCACGAAGCTGGTCTGGACCGCCATCACGTCGCTCACGCTGACCACGTCACCGCTCATGGGTTCCCCCTCGGCCTCCGGTCAGGGAGCCGCCTCTCGCCCGGTCGACGACTGGTGCGAATGCCTCTGGTTGACACCTGGTGGGACGGGTGGCAGGTGGTGGGCTCCCCGAAGCCATGTTCTCGATTGTCCTCTGCCGTTCAGGGGTGTCCTCCGTCATTTGGATGAGGTGCGGCAGAGGTCCAAGCGGTTGTCGCGCGGCCCCGCATCGCCGGCTGCCCTCTGGCTACGGTGGTCGCATGGCGCAGCAGGAGGGCGACGCGCGGGGCGCGGGGGATGTTGGGGACGCGACAGCCGCGGCAGGCTCCGGCCACGAGGCGACCTCGACGATCGAATGGCTCGAGCTGTTCTTCGACCTGGTCGTCGTCGCAGCAGTGGCGGTGCTCACCGAGGGGCTGCGCGAGGAGCCCGCCTGGGCCGGCGTCGGGCTGTTCGCCCTCCTCTATGTCGGGATCTGGTTCAGCTGGGTGCAGGTCGTCCTCTATGCCAACGTCGCGGGGTCTGCCACTCGCACCCGGACCATCCTCGTCGGCATGTTCCTCGTCGCCGTCATGGCGGCCACCGCACCGATCCACTTCGAGCAGCGAGCCAACGCGTTCGCGATCGCCTTCGTCGTGCTCCGGGTGGTGACCTCGCAGAGCTCGATCCGGACCGGTCGGATCCTGCAGGGCTGGCCGCTGCTGCAGTTCGGTGGCGCCACTCTGCCGTGGATCGTGGCCATCTGGGTCGACACCCCGTGGAGTACGTCCTGTGGGCGCTGGGTCTCGGTCTCGACCTGGGCCTCCTACTCCTCCGGGGCAACTCGATCGACGACGAACGCCTGGCCCGGATCCAGGAACGGTTCGACCAGGAGTCGACTCGTCGGGGTGGCGGTCGACAGGGCGCCGAACAGCGCGCCCGGGCCAAGGCAGACCCGGTCCAGGTCTCGGTCGTCGACGTCGACCCGGACCACCTCCAGGAGCGGCTGGGCCTGTTCGTCATCATCGTGCTCGGCGAGGTGGTCAGCCAGCTCGTCTTTGCCGCGTCCACGCGTGAGTGGGGTCGTGACTTCGTCGGGGTCGCCGTGGCGGCCTTCATCGTCCTCGTGGGTCTGTGGTGGCTCACCTTCAGCTACGGGTTCGGCGGGGCGCCGCACACGCGGATGGCGTTGCTGCAACCCAGGTTCGGGTTGCCGATGCACCTGCTCACGACCACGGGTGTGCTCGCGCTGGCGGCGGGCTTCGGGAAGATGGCGGCCGAGCCGGAGCACCACATCGGGACGGCCCTGCGGTGGATCATGTGCTCCGGCCTGTCGCTGCACTTCCTC
Organism: Pedococcus bigeumensis; assembly: GCF_006438965.1. Lineage (GTDB taxonomy): Bacteria > Actinomycetota > Actinomycetes > Actinomycetales > Dermatophilaceae > Pedococcus > Pedococcus bigeumensis_A. The sequence goes on along the minus strand of NZ_RCZM01000003.1, from coordinate 230,103 downwards.
GTGATGACGATCAGCGGCGTGACCGGCGGGGCGCCGCTGCGATGGTTGCTCGGGTGGGGTGTGCCCTGCACCCTCGCCCCGCTGGCGCTCGCGGCCTGGGGTTCGCACCTGTCCAACGCGCGGGTCGTCGCCCTGATGTTCGCGCTGATCGCGTGGTTGATCCTGTATGCCCGGGTCGCCGGTCGCCGGTGGCCGGTCGCGTCGGGCGACAGCGGCGGCCCCGAAGATTGCCACCTGACGCTGACACCGCCGGGGTTTAGTCTGCGAGACACCCACCCGTTGCGCACCCAAGGAGACCCCGATGGCCAGCATCCTCAACCCCTACATCTCGTTCAGGGACAACGCCCGCCAGGCGCTGGAGTACTACCAGGAGACCTTCGGTGGTGAGCTCACGATCAGCACCTTCGGGGAGTTCGGCGACCCCAGCCAGCCGGGTGCCGATGGCATCATGCACGGCAACCTCGAGACCCCTTCCGGCTTCCGGATCATGGCCGCCGACACCCCTCCCGGCATGGATCACAACCCCGGCACCAACATCGCGGTCAGCCTCTCCGGCGATGACGGCGACGAGCTGCGCGGCTACTGGGACAGGCTGTCGTCCGGCGGCACCGTCGCCGTCCCGCTGGAGAAGCAGATGTGGGGCGACGAGTTCGGCATGTGCGTCGACCAGTTCGGGATCGGCTGGATGGTCAACATCGCCGGTGCACCTGGCGAGGGAGCGGCCACCTCCTGACGTCGTGAGGTCTGCCGCTGCTCGGCCCGCACTTCTGGCCACTGGTGTGGCACGGGTGTGCCCAGATCGGGTGCCGGTGGAGCATGGGTGGCCAGGAGTGCATGGGTCTTGGCTAGGGGCGCAGCCAGGCGGTCGCATCGGGGGGCAGCAGTCCGCCTTCGAGCGGGATGCTGGACAGCACGACGCGGTAAGCCGGCACCGGGACCGGTCCACCTGACAGGTTGGCCACACAGCGGAGCGCCTCGCCGCGGTCGAAGTCGAGGACGCCCTCTGGGGAGTCGCGCCAGGCCAGCCCGGCGGCATACAGGCCCTCGGTCGCGCGGCGAAGCCGCAACGCCTCTCGGTAGAGCGCCAGCATCGAGGAGGGGTCGCCCTCCTGCGCCTCCACGGTGAGGTCCCGCCACGACGCCGGCTGGGGGAGCCACGGCGTGACGCCGTCGGGCGAGAAGCCGAACGGCGGCGCCTGCCCGCTCCACGGCAAGGGCACCCTGCACCCGTCGCGGCCCCGCATCTCGCCGGCGCTGCGCAAGAACATCGGGTCCTGGAGCACCTCGTCGGGCAGGTCGTCGACGTTGGGCAGCCCGAGCTCCTCGCCCTGGTAGACGTAGGCGCCGCCCGGCAGGGCGAGCATCAGCATCGCCGCGGCCCGGGCCCGGCGCGTGCCGAGGGCAAGGTCGGAGACCTCGCCGGCGCCGTCGGAGATGAAGTGGGAGCTCGTCGTGGTGCGGCCATATCGCGTGACCGGGCGGATCTCGTCGTGGCTGGTCAGCACCCAGGTCGACGGCACCCCGATCGGTGCGAACGACGACAGCGTGTCGTCGATGACCTCGCGCAGCGGTCCGGCCTCCCACGGCCCCTTGAGGTAGGGAAAGTTGAAGGCGGTGTGCATCTCGTCGGGGCGCAGGTAGTGAGCCAGCCGCTCTGGCGAGCTGACGACGGCCTCGGCGACGAACACGCGGTCACCGTCGTAGGTTTCGGCGATGGCCCGCCACCGACGGAAGATGTCGTGCACCGTGTCGACGTCCCAGTGCGGGTTGTCGTCCCAGTCGACGGTGCGGAACTGCAGCACCCCGCCGTAGTCGGCGTCCGGCAGGGCCGCCTTCTTGGACATGGCGGGGGCGGCGTCGATCCGAAGCCCGTCGACCCCACGGTCGAACCAGAACCGCAGCACCTCGTCGAAGTCGTCGAGCACCGCCTCGTTGCTCCAGTCGAGGTCCGGCTGCTCGGGGGCGAACAGGTGCAGGTACCACTGCCCCGGGCTCCCGTCGGCATCGGTGACCCGCGTCCAGGCCGGCCCCCCGAACGCGCTGATCCAGTTGTTGGGCGGCTGCTCGCCGGACTCGCCCTGACCGTCCCGGAAGAAGTAGCGCGCCCGCTCGGGTGATCCAGGGACCGAGGCGAGCGCCGCGAGGAACCACGGGTGCTGGTCGGACGTGTGGTTGGGGACGAGGTCGATGATCACGCGCAGGCCGAGCGCGCGGGCTTCGCGCAGGACCGCGTCGGCGTCCTCGAGAGTGCCGAACATCGGGTGTATGCCGCGGAAGTCGCTGACGTCGTAGCCCCCGTCTGCCATCGGCGAGGGAAACCACGGCGAGATCCACAGGCCGTCGACACCGAGGTCGGCGAGGTAGGGGAGCTTGGCGCGGAGGCCGGGGAGGTCGCCCTCGCCGTCGCCGTTCCCGTCCGCAAAGCTGCGCGGATACACCTGGTACATCACGGCGGAGCGCCACCAGGGGGGCGCCTGCGGGTCATCGGCCACAGGCCGAACCTAGTGCCCCGCAGCAGCTTCCGACAGGGTCAGGGCGACGATGCCCGCGGGCGACAGGGCACCGCCGGCGATGCGCAGGGCGTCGGCCCGCTCAAGCGCGCCGCGCCGGGGGTCGACGGCGTCGTCGGCGAAGTCGAGGAAGTCGGTCAGGGCCCGGACGCTGCGGTAGTAGGTCAGCCGGTCGGTGTCGAGGTCGGAGCGGGTCACGCCGCCCGAGGCCGGCGTGTAGCCGTCGAAGAACGACCGCTCCTCGGCGGCCGTGATCGGCGCGAAGGAGTAGACGCCGCCGACGACGAAGATGAGGTCGGCTTCGCGCGGCGCGAGGATCGCGTCATCCCAGTCGACCAGCCACACCCCGCCCCCGCCGCCCCCGCCGCCGTCGCCCCTGCCGCCGTCGCCCCCGCCGCCGCCCCCGCCGCCCCCGCCGCCGTCGCCCCTGCCGCCGTCGCCGAGCAGCAGGTTGCCGTGGTGCGGATCGGCATGGCAGATCACGCCCTCGACACCGGACCAGGCACTGGAGTGCGTTGACCCCTCGGCCAGCTCGGCCACCGCCAGCACGTCCCCACCCCACCGCGCCCACAGGGCCGCCAGCTCACCGATGACGGCGTCGTCCGGCGCGGCAGCCCCGGCTCGCGCCAGCCGTTCGGGGAACGCCCGCGCCCGCGCGACTTCCGGGGCCGGGTCGTGCCGATCGACGGGGAGCAGTGCCCCAGCACCCAGCAGCGGTTCTGCCGGGGCCGTCGCGTGGACGGCGCCGAGCACCGCTCCGAACGCGCGCCACTGCTGCTGGTCCAGACCCACGTCGATGGCACGCGGCCCTTCGATCCAGGGCGCCATACTGACCATGCCGCCATCGTGGTCAACGGTGAGACCGCCGGACAGCGTGTGCAACGGTGCCGGAACGCCGGCCACGCCTCGGCGCGCCAGGAAGTCCGCCACCGCGAGACCGGGCTGCACCGCCGAGCTGGTCTTCACGGCATACGTGCTGCCGTCGGCCGTGACGCCGCGCCAGAGCGACGCACGCGCATCGGCGCCCAACCCGGTGGGTCGGACGCCGATGAGCGGGATGCCGAAGCCCTCACGGACCCGACGGAGGAGCTCCACGGTCAGTGGATGAACGCGGCCGGGGCCGCCTCCGATCCCTCGTCGAGCAGGTGCGAGGCCTCACGCTTGCGCGGCAGGAAGTACGCCGGGACCAGCGTCAGCGTGACGAGGATCGCCGCCCACCAGAACGTGTGCGCGAATGCGTCAGCCGCGGCGTTCGCGACAGCGGCGGGCTGGGCACTGGCGGGCGGGTTGTCCTTGAGCGCGTTGGTGAGGACGACCGAGAAGAGCGCGACACCGACGGAGCTCGCGATCTGCTGGCTGATGTTGAGCAGCGTCGACCCGCGCGCCACCTCGTGGTGGGTGAGCGTCTTCAGCGCGGACGTCATGATCGGCATCATCGTGGCGCCCATGCCGAGCCCCATCACGAAGAGCACGGGGATCAGGAAACCCCAGTGCGAGGAGTCGGCCTGGATCTGGGTCAGCGTGAACATGCCGCCGATGATGAGCAGGAGCCCGAACGGCACGATCCGCCCGACCGGCATGCGGTCGGTGAGCGCGCCGGCGATCGGCATGGTCAGCATTGCGCCGAGACCCTGCGGTGCGACGAGCCAGCCGGCGTTGAGCGGCGTCTCACCCTGAACCTGCTGGAGGAACTGGGGGATCAGCAGCAGGCCACCGAAGAAGGCCGCGGCGAAGATGAACATGGTCAGGACCGAGACCGTGAGGTTGCGGTTCCTGAACAGTCGCAGGTCGAGCAGCGGGTGCTTGGGCCGGAAGCTGTAGACCACGAAGGCCGCCATCAGGGCCAGACCACCGATGCCCGGCAGCAGCACCTTGGCGTGGCCGATACCGCCCTCGCCCGGGATGGACGAGACGCCGTAGAGGAACAGCGCCAGGCCGGGGCTCATCATCAGCATGCCGACGAAGTCGAAGGACTCGGAGGGTTGCGGGTTGTCCTTCTCCAGGGCGAAATACGCGTAGACGAGGGCGACCAGACCGATCGGCGCGTTGATGAGGAAGATGTAGTGCCAGCTGAAGTGGTCGATCAGCCAGCCGCCGAGGATCGGGCCGAAGATCGGGCCGAGCAGCATGGGCACACCGAGGATGGCCATCAGCCGACCCATCCGGGCAGGGCCGGCTGCACGGGTCATGATGGTCATGCCGAGCGGCATGAGCATGCCGCCGCCGAGACCCTGAAGCACGCGGAAGGCGATCAACATCTCGATCGAGGTGGCCGAGGCGCACAGCACCGAGCCCAGGGTGAACAACAGGATCGCCAGCATGTAGAGGCGCTTGGTGCCGAACCGGTCGGCGGCCCAGCCGGACAGCGGGATCACCGTGGCCAGGGCCAGGGTGTAGCCGGTCACGGTCCAGGCGACGCTGGAGTAGGCGAGCGGCTGCCCGCCATCGGCGAAGACCGTCTGGAAGGTGCGCAGCGCGACATTGACGACGGTGATGTCGAGGATCGACATGATCGCCCCGAGGACCACGACGCCCGCCACCTTGAGGACAGCAGCGTCGATCTTCTCTGGGTATTCCATGGGTGTCGTGGCAGGTGCAGACACTGGGAGTCCTCTCGGGAATGGTTGGAGGGAGCGCTTCCCCGCGACGTTGCGTAGCGCCCGTGGAAAAGCCTAGACCTGGTGACCGACAGCCGACACACCCTTTTCCAGGTCCTGGTCGGGCGCCGACATCGCCGCAGGTGGGGGCCTTGGTCAGCTGTTTCCGGCTGCTTCGAGGGCCGCGATGTCGAGCTTCTTCATGGTCATCATCGCGCCGAACACCTTTGCGGCCCGGTCTCCGTCACCGCTGGCGATCTCGTCCCAGTTCTCCGGGACGACCTGCCACGAGAGGCCGAACCGGTCCTTGAGCCAGCCACACGGACCCTCCTCGCCGCCATCGGCGGTGAGGGCGTCCCAGTAGTGGTCGATCTCGGCCTGGTCCTTGCAGTCGATGGTGATCGAGATGGCCTCGTCGAAGGTGAACTGCGGACCGCCGTTCAGCGCGACGTAGGGCACCCCGTCGAGCTCGAATCCCACCGTGAGCACCTCGCCGGCGCGGTCGCCGCTGCCCTCGGGATAGCGGGCGATCGTGCCGATCGTGGAGTGGGGAAACACCGACGTGTAGAACTCCGCGGCGTCCTGGGCCTGGTGGTCGAACCACAGGCAGACGTACTGACGTGGCATGGCACGCTCCTCGCAGGTGGGTGGCTGGTGAAGGTTTTGACCACCCACGGCCCCCAAAATCATCGGTCGGTATGCCGTAGCGTCGCCACCGTGACCCCGTCACCTCCGTCGCTGCTCACCGCACCCCGTGCCGACGCGGACGTCCCGGCCTACTGGCAGGCGCTCGGGTTGCCCGGTCTGGCCGACATCCACATCCACTTCCTGCCCGAGCCGGTGCTGGCCAAGGTGTGGGCCTACTTCGACGACGCCGCCGACCACTACGGCCAGCCGTGGCCGATCCACTACCGCGACGACGAGGCGACCAGGCTGGCGACCCTGCGCGCTCTCGGCGTGCGCGCCATCCCCGCGCTCGCGTACCCGCACAAGCCAGGCATGGCGCGGTGGCTCAACGACTGGTGCACCGAGTTCGCTGCCCGTGTGGACGGTGCGGTCCACTGCGCGACCCTCTTCCCCGAGCCCGGCGTCGGCGAGCAGGTGGAACGGTCGCTGGAGTCCGGTGCCCGGCTGTTCAAGATGCACGTCCAGGTGGGTGGCTACGACCCGAACGATCCCGTGCTGGACCCGGCCTGGGCCGCCCTCGAACGGGCCGGCGCCCCCGTGGTGCTGCACGCCGGCTCGGCACCGAAGGAGGGCGCCTACACCGGACCGAAGGCGGTCGCCGCCGTCCTAGAGCGCCACCCGGAGCTGACCCTGGTCATCGCGCACCTGGGCATGGACGAGTACGACGCCTTCGCGGACCTGGCGCAGACCTTCCCGCGCGTGCACCTTGACACGACGATGGCGGGGACCGACTTCAGCAACGCGTTCGCGCCGTTGACCCCCGCCTACGTCGAACGCCTTGCCGGCCTGGGTGATCGCGTGGTGCTCGGCACCGACTTCCCGAACATCCCCTACCCCTACGCCCACCAGGTGGAGGCGTTGCACCGCCTCGACCTCGGGGACGAATGGATGCGGAAGGTGTTGTGGCACAACGGCGCCCGCCTCCTCGGTTTGGAGGCAGACGATGCCTGACCAGTCGCCCGAGACCACCGAGGGCGTCGGCGCCGACGCCCTCGCCACAGCCATGCAGAGCCTGTATGCCGCGGCACCCGACGCATTCATGGCCGTGCGGTCCGCGCTGGTCGCCGAGGCGAAGGCTGCGGGCGACGGGTCCGCCGGCGAGATCGGCAAGCTGCGCAAGCCCAGCCTGGCAGCGTGGGCCGTCAACCTGACGGCGCGCTCCGCGCCTGACGTGGTGGAGGCACTCACCGACCTCGGAGCGCAGATGAGGTCCGCGCAGTCACGTCTCGAGACCTCAGCCCTGAGCGCCATGCGTGGCGAGCGTGACGCCGCGGTGGACGCGTTCGTCCGAGCCGCGGTCGCGACGGTCAGCGACGCGGGCCGCACCCTCAGCGCCGCCGCCCAGCAGGACGTCCGCGCGACGGCGATCGCTGCCCTTGCCGACGAGCGTGCGTCTGCGGCGGTGACATCGGGCCAGCTCACCCGGGCGTTGTCCTACAGCGGGTTCGGCGAGGTCGACCTCGACGAGGCGGTGGCCCGCACGACGGGCGGCGCCATCCTGATCATCCTGCCGGGAGGGCGCGGGCGTGGCTCGGGCGCCGGTGCAGGCACGGCTGACACTGACCCCGATGACGGCTCGGTGGGCGGGCGCCACGGCCACCACGGCGACGACGGTGAGAGCGACGAGGCGCCGTCCGCGGAGGACCTCGAGGAGGCGCTGGCCGGGGCCGAGAAGGCACTCGCGGCCGCGCAGGCTGGGGTCGACGCGGCACGCCAGCGGGCCGAGGACACCCGGGAGCGGATGGCCGTCGTCGAGCGCCAGCTGGCCAAGGCGCGCGAGGCCGACGAACGCGCGCTCGGGGCGGTCACCGACGCAGTCCGGGCGCGCAAGCAGGCCGAGGCCACCCGACATACCGCTCAGGCAGCGCTGGACGACGCGCGCGGACGCGACTGACGCCGCGCCGGCCACGGACGAAACCGGCGCCTCACCAACCCTGTGTGCCGGGGCCACCCTTGAACGGGCCGACCACCCGATCGGTGATCCACCCGCCGTAGAAGCCGCCTGCCTGGGCACGGACCACCTCACCGTCCACGACGCACCGGTCCACCTGACCCGGCATCACCGCCACGGCGTCGGTGATCGCGGTGAAGCCTGGCGTGGGCCGGGCGTAGAACCACCCCGCGCGGTGAGCGACCACCCCGCCTCCCACGAGGTCGAGGTAGGCCGCGTGGCCCTTCCACTCGCACCACGACGAACCCTCCGCGGGGCGCAGCGCACCGTCGACGAAGGCGTCGCGCGGCAGGTAGTAGGTCGGCGGGTGGCTGGTCTCCATCACCCGCCATGACGCGGTCGTCTGCGCGATCCGGACCCCACCGAGCCACACCTCGACCGACTCCGAGCTGGCCTCGAGCCGAGGCGGTCGTGGGTAGGCCCAGACCGACTCCTGGCCGGGCGCAGCGGGGTCGGGTGCGGGTCGAGGCATGCCTCCACGCTATGCCCCGTCCTGTCTGTGCGGCACCGCGCCGCAGCGACGTCAGTCCGGGCCGACCGCCTGAGGCGCCCGGCCGCGTGGGCCCGAACGCTGGCCGTGTCAGGCAGTGACGCCTAGATTCGGGTCATGACCCAGCCACACGGAGAACGACCGGGCATCGACGTCGCGATCCAGCCGAGCGGCACCGGCTGCGTGGAATGCCTTGCGGCGCAAGGGTGGTGGGTGCACCTGCGACGGTGCGCCCAGTGCGGCCACATCGGGTGCTGCGACTCCTCGCCGCGCCAGCACGCGACGCGACACTACGAGGAGACGGGGCACCCGGTGGTCCGCAGCTTCGAGCCGGGGGAGGACTGGTTCTGGGACTACGGCCAGGAGCAGGGGTTCCTCGGCCCGCAGCTGGCCGAGCCGTTGCACCATCCGGTTGACCAGCCGACACCCGGTCCGGCGGGCGCCGTGCCGGCGGACTGGCAGCAGCACATCCACTAGCGGCTGCCGGGCGACCCGCGCCCACGAAGGCCGCCGAGGTCCTCGCTGTCGGCTCAGGGTTGACCCTGAGGTGACTAGTCAGATCGGAGGGTGGATCTGGGTATCTTCCCCGATGTGGCGGACCCTGCTTACGCGGGACCGTGCCGTCATGGCCCTGCACACCGCACTGTTCCCGCCGACGGCACTGACCGCACCGCTGCGGCCGGTGACCGCGCGGGTGCGGGTCGCCCGCCGCCCGCCGGGGGGCGGGCGCGGCGGGCGGAGGGCCGCCAAGCTGCTCGTGTCCGGAGCGCTCGCGACCGGCATCGTGGCCCTCGCCCTACCCAAGGTCGCCGGCGCTGAGTGGGCCGACATCGCCACCGCACTCAAGGGCCTGTCGCTCGGTCAGCTGACCGTCCTCACGGTCCTCTGGCTCGCCGGGTTGTGGGTGCACACGCCAGCCCTGACTGCCGCCCTCCCCGGGCTGTCGCACCGCCGGGCTCTCCTGCTCAACCTCACCGGCTCGTTCGTTTCCAACCTGCTGCCCCTCGGCGGCGCCGCCGGCACGGTGGCGAACTGGCGGATGGCCCGGTCCTGGGGCTTCGAGTCACCCGCGTTCGCGCGCTGGGCCGTCCTGACCAACCTCTTCGACACGTTGCTCAAGTTCGTGCTGCCCGGGCTGGCGTTGTGCTGGCTCGGCGTCGCGGGGGTGGAGGTGTCCAGCAGCGTCAGCACCGCGGCATACGTCGGCCTCGGCCTGCTCACCGGCAGCGTCGCTGCGGTATGGCTGGTAGCCCGCGACGACCGCGCCGTCCGCTGGCTGGGTCGGTGCGCCGACCGGGTGGTCGCGCGGGTGCGGTTCCTGCCCGTCGCCGACGAGGGGTATGCCGAGCGGGCGGCGTCGTTCCGTCGCGAGAGTGCCGGGCTGGTGGCCGCCGGCTGGGGCCGGATGGTCGGCGCCAAGCTCGGGTATGCCGCGTTGCAGGCGGTGCTGCTCTGGGCCTGCCTGCGGATGGTGGGCGCCGAGGTGCACCCGGCCGTGGTCGCCGCGGCCTTCGCGATCGAGCGGATCCTGACGATGGTGGCGATCACGCCGGGCGCCACGGGGATCGTCGAGCTCGGCATGACCGGGGTGCTGGTGGCCTTCCACGGCGAGCCGGCCGTCGCGGCCGCGGGGGTGCTCCTCTACCGGGCGTTCATCTTCGGCATGGAGATCCCGGTGGGTGGGCTGTCGATGCTGGCCTGGTCGCTGCGCCGCCGCCCGGCGATCGCCACCCTCTGATCCGCGGCACCCTCCCCAACCTCTGTGCACAGAGGCTGGGGAGGGTGCGCAGAGACCAGGTCTGAGCGCAGCGTGACCCGGATCTGTGCACAGACCTTGCTCAAGGGTCGGGCGCCGATCGGGACGTGAAGGCCCTCATGGCCCTCATGGCCTGGGCGGACGGGCCGGTCAGCCGGTCCGCTCGATGAGGAACCCGAGGATGGCGGCCTGGGTACGCAGCCGAGCGGCATACTCGCCGAGGCCGCCCGCTTCCGACTCCTCCGCAGCCTGGACGCGGTCCTGCCGCTCGTGCTCCACGACCTCGCGCACCTCGTCGGCCGTCAGCTCGCGACGAGGGGCCTCCGTGGAGCCGACGCCGATCGCGGCTCCGGCGACTGGCCCATCCTCGGCCGGGGGGGTGGAGGGGGCCGGTACCGCCTCGGCATTCGCGATGGCAGCCAGGGCCGAACGCACGACGGCAACCGTGTCCTTGTCGCCGGCGCGCATCGCGGGCAGGAGGGCGGACTGCAGCACGGCTCGCAGGTCGGTGGACACGCCCCGATCCTGCCACCCACCACCAACCGAGTTTCTTTGAAGGATCCGCCACGTCAGGACGTGGCGGATCCTTCAAAGACTCGTCAGTGGGTGGACTGGAAGCCGCGCAGCCGCAGGCTGTTGGTCACGACGAACACCGACGACAGGGCCATCGCGCCGCCCGCGATCATCGGGCTGAGCAGGCCGAGAGCGGCAAGTGGGATGGCGGCGATGTTGTAGGCGAAGGCCCAGAACAGGTTGCCCTTGATGATGCCCAGCGTGCGCCGGGCCAGCCGGATCGCGTCGGGCGCCGCTCGCAGGTCACCCCGGACCAGGGTCAGGTCGCTCGCCTCGATGGCGACGTCGCTCCCGGTGCCCATCGCCAGACCGAGGTCGGCCTGGGCGAGGGCCGCCGCGTCGTTGACCCCGTCACCGACCATGGCGACGGTCTTGCCCTGTGCCTGAAGGCGTTTCACGACGTCCACCTTCTCCTGCGGCAGCACGTCGGCGATGACCTCGTCGATGCCCACCTGAGCAGCGATCTCCCGGGCGGCGTCCTCGTTGTCGCCGGTCAGCAGGATGGGGTGCAGTCCCAGCGAACGCAGCTCCCGGATTGCCTCCGCCGAGCTGTCCTTGACCGTGTCCGCCACGGCGATCACCCCACGGGCCACCCCGTCCCAGGCGACCACGACGGCGGTGGCGCCGCGCTGCTGGGCCGAGGTCACGGCATACGCGAGCTGGTCGGGGACCGGCACCGACCAGTCGGCGAGCAAGCGCGGGCGGCCCACCACCACGGCGTGGCCGTCGACGGTGCCCTGGACGCCGAGGCCCTCGCTGTTGGCGAACCCCTCGACGGCCGGTAGCGTCCCCGCTTCGCGCGCGGCGGTGGCGATGGCGCGGGCGACCGGGTGCTCGGAGGCGTCCTCGAGGGCGCCGGCCAGTCGCAACACCTCCGCCGTGTCCGAGCCGTCGGCCGGCACGACCTCGGTCACGGTCATCCGACCCGTGGTCACCGTTCCGGTCTTGTCGAGCACGACGGTGTCGACGCGACGGGTGGACTCCAGGACCTCGGGACCGCGGATGAGCAGCCCGAGCTGGGCGCCGCGTCCGGTGCCGACCATCAGGGCGGTCGGCGTGGCCAGCCCGAGGGCGCACGGGCAGGCGATGATGAGAACGGCCACCGCTGCCGTGAAGGCGGCGGTCCAGCCGGCGCCGGTGCCCACCCAGAAGCCGAGGGTTGCGGCGGCGAGCACGATGACGACGGGGACGAAGATCCCGGAGACGCGGTCGGCGAGGCGCTGGACGTCGGCCTTGCCGTTCTGGGCGTCCTCGACGAGTCTGGCCATCTGGGCGAGCTGGGTGTCGGCGCCGACCCTGGTGGCGCGCACCACGAGGCGTCCGCCGGCGTTGACGGTGGCGCCAACGATGGCATCGCCCGGCCCGACCTCGACCGGTACGGACTCGCCGGTGACCATCGAGGCGTCGACCGCGGAGGTGCCCTGCTCGATGGTGCCGTCGGTCGCGACCTTCTCGCCGGGGCGCACGACGAAGCGCATCCCCACGACGAGCTGCTCCACCGGGATGCGCTCCTCGCGGGCCGTGTCCCCTCCGCCGCGTAGCACCGCGACGTCCTTGGCACCCATCTCCAGCAGGGCCCGAAGGGCAGCGCCCGACGTTCGCTTGGCGCGCGCCTCGGCGTAGCGACCGGCCAGGAGGAACGCGGTGACGCCCGCGGCGGCTTCGAGGTAGATGTTGCCGGCGCCGTCGGAGCGCTCGAGGGTGAACCGGAACGGGTGGGTCATGCCGGGGACCCCTGCCGTGCCGAAGAACAGCGCGTAGACCGACCAGCCGAACGCGGCCAGCGTCCCGACCGAGATCAGGGTGTCCATCGTCGACTGCCCGTGCCGCAGGTTGGTCCAGGCCGCGCGGTGGAACTGCCAGCCGCCCCAGACGACGACCGGGCCCGCGAGAGCCAGCGAGGCCCACTGCCAGTTACGGAACTGCCAGGCCGGGACCATCGCCATCGCGACGACCGGAACGGCCAGTGCGACCGAGACCAGCAGCCGGTGGCGCAGCATCGCGGTCGGGTCGTCGGCGTTGTCTGCACCGGAACGGGTGGCGGACTCGACGGCGGGGAGGCTCGCCGTGTAGCCGGTGCGCTCGACGGTCTGCAGGAGCTCGTCGGTGGTGACGCCATCGGGGAACGTCACCTTGGCCTTCTCGGTGGCGTAGTTGACCGTCGCGGTGACGCCGTCGATCTTGTTGAGCTTCTTCTCGATCCGGGTCGCGCAGGACGCGCACGTCATCCCGCCGATGACGAGCTCGACCGCGCTGGTCGGCGCCGAGCTGCCGATGTCGGCACCGGTCGCGGGCCGGGTCTCAGTGGCCATGGGGCGGTGCCTCCTTACCGGCGGTGACGGTGAACGCGGCGGTCCGCACGACGTCGCCGTGCTTGAAGTCGAGGAACAGCCGGTAGCTGCCGGCGCTCGGCGCAGTGGTGTGGAAGACGATGTCCGGGCCGGGCCTGGTGCGTCCGTCGCCGGGCTCCCCGTCGGGGTGCACGTGCAGGTAGGCCAGGTCGCCCTGGCGCAACGCCACGAGGTGCCCGTATGCCGCGAGGTAGGGCTGTAGGCCCGTCACCGGACGTCCAGCACGGCTCACGGACAGGGTGAGCTGGGAGTCGGTGCCCGGGGTCAGGGTGCCCTTGAGCGCGACCGTGTAGCCGTCGACCTCGGCCGTCGCGGCCGGGGCAGGAAGGGGCTGGGGGTCCACCGTCCCGGACACGAGCAGGTCGGCACCCAGCGTCATCGGTCCTACAGCACCCGCCGGGTCGAAGTCGGCGAAGACGCGCCAGCTCCCCGGCGGCAGGGTGGTCAGGACCGACCAGGTGCCATCGGCGCCCAGCGTCGGGTGCAGGTGGGCGTACCGGCCGAGGTCGCGTCGCGCCAGGATGAGGTGCAGGTCCTTGTCGTGGGTCGTGGTGTAGCTGCGTAGCGGCTGGTTGTCCGGTCCGATGATGCGGAAGGTCAGGGCCGCGTCGTCAGCGGGCGGGCTGAGCGGGTGGTCGAGCACCAGGCGGTAGCCGTCCTGGGCGACCTGCAGGCCGCCGGGCAGCGCGTCGGCAGCTGCCTCTTCGGTTTGGCTGCCGTGGCCGGTCGCTGCGCCATCGGGGGCGTCGTGAGCGGCGGCCGCGCCATCGTGACCGGCCATGCCGCCCTCGGCGGTGACGCCCGCGGGCCGCTGGGCACCCGGCATACCCAGGTCTGCGGCGCGGCCGACACCGAAGGCGGCTCCGAAGGCGACGGCGACGCCGGCGCCGAACAGGGCCGTCCTGGCCGCGGCGTTCACGGCACCAGGCTGTAGTCGCCCGCCTCGTCGAGGGCGGCAGCCACCTCGGCCGGGGTGAGCTCGCGCTCGGCCTCGACGGTCACGGCGGAGGTCCCGTCGGCCACGAGGTCGACGGAGACGCTGGTGACGCCATCGAGGGCCTTGAGCTCCTGGGTCACTGCGCTCGCACAGTGGCCACAGGTCATGCCGTCGACGGAGAAGTTCTGGGTGCTCATTGGGGTGCTCCTGGTGGGAGGGGGTTGGGTTCTGGGAGTGGCGGGGTGGTCAGGACCGGACGAGCCGGGCGATCGCGTCGGAGGCCTCGCGGACCTTCTCCTGCGCCTCGGGGCCGCCCTTGCGTGCGGCGTCGACGACGCAGTGCTCGAGGTGCTCCTCCAGCAGCTCCAGCGAGAACGACTGCAGCGCCTTGGTGGCGGCGGACACCTGGGTGAGGATGTCGATGCAGTACTTGTCCTCCTCGACCATCCGCTGCAGGCCGCGGACCTGGCCCTCGATGCGGCGCAACCGCTTGAGGTGGCTGCTCTTCTGGTCGTGGTAGCCGTGGTGCGTCTCGGTCTCGCTCATACTCAAACCATACCCCCCTATGGTATCAAGTCAACCCCACGCACCAACGACTTCTGGCCACTGGTGCGGCGCGGCCGGCGGGAAACCCGTCGGTATGCCGGCTCAGTGGCCAGAAGTGGGGGTGCTGCGAGGTGCTAGACCAGGGTCAGCCGGGTCGGTGGCGTCAGCGCATCGGGTCGAACGGCTTGAGCTGCTCGACCTGCTTGCCGGTGACCATCGTCTCGGCGAGGAGGCGACCGGTGACCGGGCCGAGGGTGATGCCCCACATGCCGTGGCCACCCGCGGCGAAGACCCGCGGGCTCTTGGTGGCACCGATGAGCGGCAGTCCGTCGACGGTGCAGGGGCGCGAACCGACCCACTCGTCCTGGCGGTTGTCGAGGTCGGCGCCGCGCAGCAGCGGGCGAGCGGCCTCAGCGATGGCCTGGATGCGACGCTGGTCGAGCGCGGCCTCGGGCTTGCGGAACTCCATCATCCCGGCGACGCGGAGGCGGTCACCGATCGGCGTGCAGGCAACGCGCTGCGCCGGGAAGTAGACCGGGCCGTTGGGGACGTGGTCGATGGCGACGGAGAAGGAGTAGCCGCGGCCGGCCTGGACGACGTTCTTCACGCCGAACTGGCGAGCCAGCTTGCCGAGCCAGGCGCCGGTCGCGAGGACCGCGGCGTCGAACTCCTCGACCGAGCCCTCGGCGGTGGTGACGACCACGCCGGCCCCGGTGTCGCGGATGTCGGCGACGGTCGATGCGTCCATGATCTTGCCGCCGCGCGCCTTCACCGAGTCGGCGAGGGCGTGCACGTAGGTGCCGGGGTCGATGAAGCGCTGCCCCTTGAGCAGGATGGCCGCGCCGATCTCGTCGGACAGGCTGGGCTCGATCGCGCGGGCCTGGTCACCGGTGAGTGCGTCGAACTCGATGTCCTGGCCGGCAGCGTGGATGTGCTCGATCTCCTCGAGCAGCGTGACGCGCTCGGCCTCGGTGCGGTACGACGCGAGGAACGACTTGGCCTCGCGGGTGTCCGCCTGGACGCCGCCGGCCTTCAGCAGGTCGAAGCTCTCCAGCGACAGGTCGTTGACTGGCACCAGCGAACCCATGGCCTTCTTCCAGGCCTTCATCGTCGAGTTGCGGGTGAAGCCGGTGACGAACTTGAGGAACTTGGGGTCGGCGCTCGGCGGCACGTAGACCGGCGAGGTCGGCGACAGCACGGCGCGCAGGCCGTACTTGAGGACTGCGGGCTCCGGCAGCGGCGTCGCGATGCCCGGCGTCAGCCATCCGGCGTTGCCCCACGACGAACCCGCGGCGACACCCTCGCGGTCGAGGACGGTCACCTCCACGCCGTGCTCCTGGAGGAACCAGGCGGTGGACAGACCGACCATGCCGGCGCCAACGACGGCGACGCGCTGGGGGACGGGAAGACCTGCTGCGGTGATGGGAGCCATGCATCGAGCGTGGCAGCGGAGCGGGTGTGCCGCCTTGTCGCCCCAGCACGAAGCAGTGCCATTCACTTGTGCGTAGAGCACAATCCGCGCGATGCTGGGCGGGTGCTCGCCGTCACCGACCTCGTAGCCACCCTCGGTGGCCTGCTCACCCTCGGGGTGGAGCACGAGGGTGCCGAGGTCGACGACCTCACCATCGCCGAACCGGGCCAAGGCATCGTGGGCCAGCCCGGGGACCTCGTCCTCGGAGTCGGGGTCGAGTCGGCCGAGGCCGCCGCCGACCTTGTGCGGCGGGCCGCCACGGCAGGAGCCGGCGGAGTCGTGCTGAGGCGCAGCATCGCCCGACGACGCACCGTCCGGGACCGGGCCCGCCGCTCGGACGTGGCCCTGGTCGAGCTCGCCGAACAGGCGTCCTGGGCGCACCTCGTCTGGCTGCTGAGGGGCGTCATCGACCGGGCCGCGGTTGGCCCGGGCAGGCGGGACGACGCGCCCGTCCAGGACGACCTGTTCGCGCTTGCCGACGCCGCAGCCGCACTTGTCGACGCCCCGGTGACCATCGAGGACGCCCAGTCGCGGGTGCTTGCCTACTCCTCTCGCCAGGACCTCGCCGACCCCGCCCGCGTCTCGACGATCGTCGGCCGTCGGGTGCCCGACGAGGTGCTGGCGACGCTGCGCGCGCAGGGGGTGTTCCGACGGCTGGCCCGCTCGGCCGAGCCCGTGTTCGTCCCCGCGTCGGGCGGAACCAAGCCCCGCCTGGTCATCCCGGTGCGCGCCGGTGGCGAGTGGCTGGGCTCCATCTGGGCCGTGGTCGAGGAGCGCCCGCCCGCGGCGCTCGTCGGCGAGCTGGTCCAGACCTCGTCGGTCGTCGCCCTGCACCTGCTGCGCCTAAGAGCCCAGGCTGACCTGTCCCGACGCGTGGCTGCCGACCGGCTCCGCGGTGTCCTGTCCGGCAACGTCGCGGGCGCTGAGGACTGGCTGCCGCCCGGCCCGTGGCGAGTCGTCGCGCTGGGCGGCGAAGGCGACTCGGTCCGCCTCCTCGACCTGTGGGAGTCAGTCTGCCGACGCCACGCGTGGAACCAGCCGCTGCTCGCCGACCTCGACGGCCGCGGGTATGCCGTGGTGCGCGACAGTGACGACGGGTCACCGGGCACGTGGGGCTGGCTGAGCTCCGTCGTCGCCCAGGCGCGCGACGAGGCCGTGGCGCTGACCGCTCGCGCCGGCCGCCCGGCCTACGGACCGGGGGAGCTGGAGCGCTCGCGAGGTGAGGCGCAGGAGACCGATCGCGTGGTGGGGCAAGGCAGTCCGGTCG
Source organism: Pedococcus bigeumensis (assembly GCF_006438965.1). GTDB lineage: Bacteria > Actinomycetota > Actinomycetes > Actinomycetales > Dermatophilaceae > Pedococcus > Pedococcus bigeumensis_A. Next base: position 212,967 of record NZ_RCZM01000003.1, on the reverse strand, counting down.
CGTCGCACGAGGAGGTGTGGGCGGAGGTGACCGTGGCGCGGGCAGCCAGCACGCTGGTCGGAGACCCGTTGGGGCCGCTCGCCGTGCTGCGCGACCACGACGCGGCGCACCACAGCGACCACCTGAGGACGCTCGCTGCCTGGCTGGACCACCCCGGCGCACCGACGCGCGCGGCGCGCTCGATCCACGTGCACCCCAACACGATGCGCTACCGGATGGCGCGCATCGCCGACCTCGCCGGACTCGACCTCGACGACCCGATGGTGCGGCTGGCCATCCGTCTCCAGATCGCGGCGGAGCGGGGTCAGTCGGGCCAGTAGCCTCGGGTCAGTCCACCCAGTAGTTGTCGTGGTAGCGCATGAACTCCGCGCGCTCCTGATCGGTCATCGTCTCCCCGGCCGCGGCTCGGGCCAACCCCTCGAAGTAGGCCTCGCGCGGAGCGCCGGGTGCGAAGTGCAGCAGCATCGAGGCGGCGCCGGACTCGTTGCGGAAGCCGTGCAGCCCACCGGGTGGGACGTGTGCGTAGTCGCCCGGCCGGGTGACGTTCCACCGCGCCCCGTCGAAGATGCTCACCTCGCCGGACAGGATGTAGAACGACTCGGCCATCGTCTTGTGGAAGTGCGAGTCCGGACCGCTGGGTGGTCCGGCGAACTCCCAGCGGTAGAGGCCGAAGAGCCGACCCGTCGACTCGCCGGTCGACAGGTAGTGGACCCGGTTCCCGTTGGGGTAGACCACATCTGGCTCGGCAGCGCTGAGCCGGATGGTGGCGCTGACCGCACCGGTCGTGCCGTCGTAGATGGGCGGTGGATAGCTCATGTCGCCCATCCTGCCCGGATCCGGGAGGGGCAGCAGCCTCAGACCGCGACGGCTGCAGGCAGGCGGTGCAGCGCGTCGACGAGGGGCGCCAGCTCGGGCGTCTCCTCGGCCTGGCGGATGACCTGCTCGAGCACCCGGTCGTGGGTCGGCCGGGCCGCGTCAAGCAGCTTGACGCCGGCCGGGGTGAGCTCGGTGTAGATGCCGCGGCGGTCGTCGGCGCACAGGATGCGCTTGATCAGCTTGCGGTCCTCGAGGCGGTTGACCAACCGCGTGGTCGCGCTGTTGGACAGGGCTGCTGCGCGGGCCAGCTGGGACATCCGCATGTGCCAGCCGTCCTGGCGGGACAGCGCATCGAGGACGGTGAACTCCACCACCGACAGGTCGTGCCCACCGGTGAGATCGCGCTCCAGTGCTGACTCGATCAACCCGTGCAGGGCGGCGAGGGTGCGCCACCCCTGGGCGCGGATCTCGACGGCGTCGTCTGCGATTCCCATGTCTCCACTATAACCCGCATTTGCAATAAGCCGCGCCTGCAACTAACTTGCTGCATGCGCTGGTAGTTGCACGCGCGGCGTACCAGCCGGCCCGCACCACCACCTCCTCGGAAGGCACGTCATGCCCCTCGCACTCCTCGCCCTCGCCATCGGGGGCTTCGGGATCGGACTCACCGAGTTCGTCATCGCCGGACTGCTCCCCGAGGTGGCCGCCGACTACGGCGTCAACGAGGCGGCGGCGGGCTGGCTGATCTCGGGCTACGCCCTGAGCGTCGCCGTCGGCGCGATCGGCCTGACCGCGGCGGTGACCCGGTTCAACCGCAAGCACGTCCTCACCGCACTGATGGTGCTGTTCATCGCGGGCAACCTCGTCTCCGCGATCGCCCCCACCTACGAGGTGCTGCTGCTCGGCCGGATCCTCGCTGCCCTCACCCACGGCGCCTTCTTCGGCATCGGCGCGGTCGTCGCGGGCAACCTCGTCGCCCCGGAGAAGAAGGCTGGCGCCATCGCGATGATGTTCGCGGGGCTGACGACGGCCAATGTGCTCGGCGTGCCGTTCGGCACGCTGCTCGGTCAGCAGCTCGGGTGGCGCGCGACCTTCTGGGCGATCACGGTGATCGGGGTGCTGGCGCTCATCGGCATGGCGACCCTCGTTCCGTCGCAACCCGTTTCGCGCGACGACGCGGGCCTGCGTGGTGAGCTCGGTGCCTTCCGGACCGGTCAGGTCTGGTTGTCGCTGCTGGTGACGGTGCTGGGCTTCGGCGGGATGTTCGGCGCCTTCACGTACATCGCCTACACCCTCACCGAGGTGTCCGGCTTCGCGACGTCGACGGTGCCGTGGCTGCTTGTCCTGTTCGGGCTCGGCCTGTTCGCCGGCAACTGGGTCGGTGGCAAGGCGGCCGACCGGTCGGTGTCGCGGACCCTGGCCATCGTGCTCGCCGGGCTGACCGTCGTGATGGCCGTCTTCGCGCTGACCGCCGTCTCGCCGGTGATGGCTGCCGTCTCGCTGGTGCTCATGGGCGGGTTCGGGTTCGCCACCGTCCCCGGCTTGCAGATGCGGATCATGACGTATGCCGGGTCGGCACCAACGCTGGCCAGCGGCGCCAACATCGCGGCCTTCAACATCGGGAATGCCGCGGGCGCGTGGCTGGGCGGCCTCACCATCAGCGCCGGGCTCGGCTATGCCTCGACCATCTGGGACGGTGCGGCCCTGAGCCTCGGGGCCCTGATCGGGCTGCTCGTCGCCGACTACCTCGCCCGCCGTGTGCGGCGCAGCGCGGATGTCACGGCGAGCGACCCTCTCGACAACCGAGTCTTTGAAGGATCTGCCACGTCCTGACGTGGCAGATCCTTCAAAGACTCCAGGGAAGCGGGGGGGAGTCAGTGCTGGTGGACGGCGGAGAGCAGGGCGGCGTAGCGGGCCAGAACCTCGGCGCCGCGGCCGTCGGCCGGTGGGTCCAGGGTCGTCTCGATCCGGACCGGCCAGGACGGTGGCTGCTGCTCGCCGCTGAGCACCCAGGCCGCCTGCCTCGCGGCGCCGAGTCCGACGTACTCGCCCGGCTCCGGGATCGCCACCGGCACCCCGAACAGTCCGGGAGCCACGGCCCGCACGGCAGCTGAGGCCGACGCGCCACCGATGAGCAGCACGCGGTCGACCGGGATGCCGAGGTCGCGCAGGTCGTCCACCCCGGCGACGAGGTTGGCCAGCATCCCCTCGACGGCGGCCCGCGCGAGGTTCTCCGGGGTCGTGTTGGCCCGGGTCATCCCGCCCAGCGTGCCGGTGGCCTCGGGCAGGTTGGGCGTGCGCTCCCCGTCGAGGTAGGGCAGCAGGGTGAGGCCGCCCGCCCCGGGTTCGGCGGCCAGCGCCAGCTGGTCCAGCCCTGCCAGGTCGGTGCCCAGCAGCTGCGCCGCTGCGGTCAGCACCCGCGCGGCGTTGAGCGTGCACATCAGCGGCAGGTGCCCACCGGATGCGCTGGCGAAGCCGGCCACGTCACCACTGGGGTCCTTCACCGGGACCGAGTGGTCGGCAAAGACGGCCCCGCTCGTCCCCAGCGACACCACCACGTCGCCGTGCCGCAGACCCAGGCCAAGGGCGGCCCCCGCGTTGTCACCCGTGCCGGGGCCCACGACCATGCCGCCGTCGGTGCTGCCGGCTGGCTCCGAAGGGCCGAGCACCCGCGGCGTCCCGAACTCGCGTCCGAACGCGAGCCGCTGGATGTCCGGCAGGTACGTCCCGTCCGCCGGGGAGAAGTAGCCCGTCCCCGAGGCGTCACCCCGGTCCGTGACGTGTCGCTCGAAGGCGTTGCCCTGCTTGAGGATCTGACCGGTCAGCCAGTCGTGGGGCAGGACCACCTGGGCGACCCGTTGAGCGTTCTCCGGCTCGTGCTCGGCCAGCCAGCGGACCTTGGTGACGGTGAAGCTGGGGACCGGCACCGAGCCGGTGCGGTCGACCCAGGCGGCGGACCCGAGCTCGTCGACGAGGTCGCGGGAGGCCTGGGCCGACCTGGTGTCGTTCCAGAGGAGCGCGTCGCGCACGATCTCACCCGACTCGTCGAGAGCGACCATCCCGTGCTGCTGGCCTCCGACCGAGATCGCGGCCACGCCGTCGAGCAGCCCGTCGGTGGTCGCGGCCCCGAAGGCCTCCCACCAGCGGTCCGGGTGCACCTCGGTGCCGTCGGGGTGCGGCGCCCGACCGCTGCGCACGATCTCACCGGTCGCTCTGTCACACACCACGACCTTGGTCGACTGGGTGGACGAGTCGACCCCGGCGACGAGGGTGCGGGGGGCGTCGGGCATGGGTTCCTCCGTGTCTGTGGTGCCGTGTCGGTGGTGTCGGTGGTGTCGGTGGTGTCGGTGGCGGCGGGTCCGTCGCGGTGCGGTCGGCGGTCCGGCGTCAGTTGATGCCGTGTCGTTCGTGTCAGGTCAGCTCTGAGGGGTGATGACGGACTTGATCGCCCCGGGGGTGTCCCGGGCAGCGGTCAGCGCTGCCGCGGTGTCGGCCAGCCCGAACCGTCCCGTCACGAGGCGTTCCAGGTCGACCTGACCCGACGCGGCCAGCGCGATCGCTGCGGGCCAGGTGCCGGCGTAGCGGAACGTGCCAGTGACGACGAGCTCGCGCTCCTGGACCACCGACAGCGGTAGGGGCAGCTCGTCGCCGCCCATCCCGATGAGGACGGCCCGCCCGGCCGGAGCGAGTGCGCGGATGCCGTCCACCGTCGCCCCCGGGTGCCCCGAGCACTCGAGGAGCACCTCGGGTGCCGACCGGCCGGCATACCCGTCGGCGATGCTCTGGCCGCCCGACGTGATGGTGCGGGTCGCGCCGAGCTCGGTGGCGACGGCCAGCCGAGCCTCGTTGAGGTCGGCGACGACGATCTCGCTGGCGCCACACGCCCGCGCGACCTGGATGCAGACCAGGCCGATCGGTCCGGCGCCGGTGACCAGGACCCGCGACCCGGGTCCGACGGCGCCCTTGCGGCAGGCCCAGACCCCGACGGACAGCGGCTCGAGCAGCGCCGCGGTCTCGTCGCTCACCGAGTCGGGGACCGGGTGGGCGAAGGCGTGGTGGATCGTGACGAGCTCGGCCAACGAGCCGTCGACCGGTGGGGTGGCGTGGAACACCATGTCGGGACAGAGGTTGTAGCGACCGGCGAGGCACTGCTCGCAGGCGCGACACGGCACGCCTGGCTCGATCGAGACACGCTGTCCCACCCTCGAGTCGTCCACTGAGCCGCCGACCGCCTCGATGACACCGGATGCCTCGTGGCCGAGGACCAACGGGGACTCCACGACGAACCGGCCGATCCGACCGTGGTCGAAGTAGTGCGTGTCGGAGCCGCAGACGCCGACAGCGAGCACGCGGACCAGGACCTCGTCGGCGGCAGGGGTGGGTGTGGGCCGCTCGACCACCTCCACGTCTCCGGGGCTGTTCAGCACCGCGACGCGCATGGCCTCACCCTTCTCCGGCGCCTGCCTTGGCGCTCCAGGCCTCCAGCGTCTCCCGTGCGCCGAGCGTGTGCAAGCGCTCCAGGGCTTTGACGTATGCCGCGGCGAACCGCTCGTCGTCGGCCAGGTCGCCGAACAGGTCGCGGTCACGCAGGAACGCCAGGGCGTCGTCCGGCTGCTTGGCGGCAGCCGCCATGACCCGGTCCTTGAGCCGGTCGACGACCTCGATGGGGTTGCCCTGCTCGTCCACACCCTCGGCGTAGCGAGCCCACGAGGCGACGACGAGGGCGGACAGCTGGATCTCGCCACCGCTGAGCAGGTTGGCCTGGATGACCGGGACCAGCCACTTGGGGATGCGGTCGCTCGACTCGGCACACAGCCGGGCGAGGGTGTCGCGCACCTCGGGGTTGGCGAAGCGCTCGACGAGCTGGTGACGGTAGGCGTCGAGGTCCACGCCCGGCACCTCGGGCAGCGTCGGGCTCCCCTCGCGCTCCATGTAGGCGAGCAGGAACGACGCGAACAGCGGGTCCTGGCAGACCTCGTGGGCATAGCGGTAGCCGGACAGGAAGCCGAGGTAGCACAGGGCCTGGTGGCTGGCGTTGAGCAGCCGCAGCTTCATCAGCTCGTAGGGGACGACGTCGTCGACCATCTGCACGCCGGCGTCCTCGAACGGCGGACGCCCGAGCCGGAACCGGTCCTCGAGCACCCACTGGGTGAACGGCTCGCACACGACCGGCCAGCCGTCCTTGACCCCGAAGTCGGCCGCCAGCCCCTCGATGTCCTCGGGGGTGGTGACGGGGGTGATGCGGTCGACCATGCAGTTGGGGAAGGCGACCTCGGCCTCCATCCAGTCTGCGAGGTCCGGGTCCTTGAGCCGGGCGAAAGCGCAGATCATCCGCTTCGCGACGTCGCCGTTGTCGGGCAGGTTGTCGCAGCTCATCACCGTGAACGGTGCCCGCCCCTCCGCGCGGCGCCGGCCAAGCCCGGCGGTGATGAACCCGAACACCGTTGCGGGAGCAGCGCCCCCGGCAAAGTCGGCAGCCAGGTCGGCCTGGATCGAGGGGTCCGACGCGTCGAACTCGCCGGTCACCTGGTTGACGAGGTAGCCGCCCTCGGTGATGGTCAGCGACACGATCCGGGTCTGGTCGTCGGCGAGCCGGTCGACGACCGCCTTGGGGTTGTCGGGCGCGAACATCACCTCGACGATGCTCCCGATGACCCGGGGCTCGCGTCGGCCGTCGGGGTGCTTCACGACCAGCGTGTAGAGCCCGTCCTGGGCTCGCAGCGTGTCGATGATCCTGCGGTCGTGCGGCAGCGCTCCCACGCCGCACAACCCCCACTCAAGCGCCTTGCCCTCGTTCATCAGGGCGTCGAGGTACATCGCCTCGTGGGCGCGGTGGAAGCCACCCACACCGAAGTGGACGATGCTCGCGGTGACCTTCGAGCGGTCGTATGCCGGCCGGCATACCTCCTCTCCCAGCTCACCGATCGTGTTCTGGGACAAAACGATCGGGGCTGATCCCGTCACTTCACGGCACCCATCGACAGGCCCTGCACGAGCTTGTCCTGCGCCGCGAACCCGGCCGCGAGGACGGGAAGCGAGACGACGAACGAGGCCGCACACACCTTGGCGAGGAACAGGCCCTGGCTGGTCACGAACCCAGTCAAGAACACCGGCGCCGTGCCCGCCACCGTGCTGGTCAGCACGCGAGCGAGGAGCAGCTCGTTCCAGCTGAAGATGAAGCAGATCAGCGCTGCCGAGGCGATACCCGGCATGACGACCGGGGCGACGATGTCCTTGAGGGTCCGGGTCAGGCTCGCGCCGTCGACCGAGGCCGCCTCGAGCATCTCGACCGGCACCTCGGCGAGGAACGAGCGCAGCATCCACACCGCGATGGGCAGGTTCATCGAGGTGTAGAGCAGGATCAGCCACCAGATGTTGTCGAGCAGGCCGACCTTCTGGGCGAACAGGTAGAGCGGCAGGATGCCGGCCACGATCGGGAGCATCTTGGTGGACAGGAAGAAGAACAGCACGTCGGTCCACTTCTTCACCGGCCGGATCGACAGCGCGTACGCCGCGGGGAAGGCCAGCAGCAGCACCAGGATCGTGGACAGCACGCTGGCCGTCAGCGAGTTGAGCAGCGGCGGCCAGGGACCGGCGTCGAAGAACGACCGGTAGCCATCCAGCGAGAGCGGGGCGAAGAAGTCCGGCGGGTTCTTGGCAGCGTCGTTCTCGCTGTGCAGCGACGTGAGGATCATCCACAGCACCGGTAGTGCGAACAGGATCCCGATGACCCACGCAGCAGCGGTCAGGATCACGCCGCTGCGCGGGGGCTTGGCGTGACGGACCTCTTGGGTGGTGCCGGTCGAGGAGGTCCCCGTCCCAGATGTGGTGGCGGTGCTCATCGGGGCCCCCGCAAAGTATCGGAGCGACGGAGGAGCGCAGAACTTTGTGGGGTGATGCTCATCAGGAGTCCTCCTTGAACAGGCTGAACGCCGTCCGCAACGCGGCGGTGGCGATGATGATCGTGCCGATGACCACGACGACGCCGGCGGCGGAGGCCCGGCCGTAGTCCTGGGCGGTGTAGAAGGTCTGGTAGATGAAGTACGGCAGGTTCGCCGTGCCGAGGCCACCAGAGGTGATCGTGAAGACGTGGTCGAAGTTCTGCACCACGTAGATGGCGCCGAGCAGGCCGGACAGCTCGATGTACTGGCGCAGGTGCGGGAGCGTCATGTTCGTGAAGATCTGCCAGGCGTTGGCGCCGTCGATGCGGGCCGCCTCGACGACGTCGAGCGGACGGCTCTGCAGGCCGGCCAGCAGGATCAGCATCATGAACGGCGTCCACTGCCAGACCAGCGCCGCGATGATCGCGGCCAACGGGTTGTTGGTGATCCAGTCCGGTTGCGGTGCGTTATCACCGAAGACCGTCTTGAGCAGTCCGTTGAACAGGCCGTACTCCGGGTTGTAGAGCGCGTGCTTCCAGAGCAGTGCCGCGGCGACCGGCACGATAAGGAACGGCGTGATCATCATCGTCCGCACGATGCCCTGGCCGCGGAACTTGCGGTCGAGCAGGAGCGCGATGCCCAGGCCGAGCACCAGGCAGATCAGCACCACCGAGACGGTCAGCAGGATGGTGACCCAGACCGCCTTGCGGGTGTTTGTGTCGGTGAAGACGCGGGCGAAGTTGTCGACACCGGCGAAGCCGCGTTCGTCCGGGTAGTAGGCGTTCCAGTTCATGAACGAGATGACGATCGTCGCGACGAACGGCAGCTGGGTCATCAAGATGGTGAAGATGAGCGCCGGGAGCAGCGGGGCCCGACGGGCCCAGTCCCCGGAACGCTGGAGCGCCTTGCTCGGAGCAGGCGGCCGGGCGGTGTCCGTGCCGGTCCTGGTGGCGGTCGTGGACGACATCACTGCCCCCTTGCTTGGTAGCGCTCGGCGACGTCTTCGGCGAGCTGCTGGCCACGTTTCAATGCGTCATCCACCGACATCTTCCCGGCGATCGCCGAGCTGACGTCCTGGCTGACCTGGGTCCCGAGATCCGGGAACTCGGGGATGTCGACGAACTGGATCCCGATGGCCGGTCGAGGCTGCGCGCCCGGGTTCTCGGGGTCGGCCGACTCGATGGCCGCCTTGGTGGGTTCCGCGAAGGCTGAGGCCACCTTGAGGTACTCGGGGTTCTCGTAGGTCGAGGCCCGCTTGCCGGCCGGGACGCTGGTCCAGCCCACCTTGGTGCCCACGAGCTCCTCGTACTTCTTCCCGCTCGCCCACGAGATGAACTTCCAGGCGTTGTCCTTCTTGGTGCTCGCCTGCTGGATGCTCCACGACCACGCATAGAGCCATCCCGCGGAGTCGGTCTTGACCACCGGAGCGGGGGCGTAGCCGAACTGACCCTTGAACTTCGAGCCGTCTGCCTCGAGCGAACCCGCCGCCGACGTCGCGTCGTACCACATGGCCACGTTGCCCTGGATGAGGTTGTTGAGGCACTCGGTGAACCCGGCCTGCGGTGCACCCTTCTCACCGTGGGCCCGGACCAGGTCGACGTAGAAGTTGACCGCGTCCTTGAACTCGGGCGCATCGACCTTGGGGGTCCAGTCCTTGTCGAACCAGGTGCCACCGAAGGTGTTCACCACGGTGGTCAGCGGAGCGAAGATCTGGCCCCAGCCGGGCTGCCCGCGCAGGCAGATGCCCTTCATCCCGGGCTCGGCGCCGTCGACCTTGGCCGCGATGTCGGCGACCTCCTGCCAGGTGGGCTTGGCCGGCATGGTGATGCCCTTGGCCGCGAGGACGTCCTTGCGGTACATCAGGAAGGACGACTCGCCGTAGAACGGCTCGCCGTAGACCTTGCCCTCGCTCGACAGCGAGGTGGTCATCGACTTGAGGATGTCGGCCTGGTCGAACTCGGTGTCCGACGCGAGATAGCTGTCGAGGGGCGCGATCCACTTCGCCTTGGCATAGATCGGGATCTCGAAGTTGCTCAACGACGCCACGTCGTACTGGCCGGCCTGGCTGGAGAACTCCTGGCTGATCTTGTCGCGGACGTCGTTCTCGGGGAGCACCGTGAAGTTCACCCGGATCCCGGTCTCCTTGGTGAAGTTGTCGGCCGTCAGCTTCTGCAGGTCGACCATCTGGGGGTTGTTGACCATCAGGACGTTGATGCTGTTCGCACCACCACCCCCCACGCCGCCACCGCCCCACCCGGCACAGGCCGAGAGGCTCAGCGCCAGGCCGGTCGTCGCTGCGACCAACGTGGCCTTGGAGTTTCGACTTCGCACGCGTCCTCCTCCGTCGCCATTGACGGCGTCAGTTTGACTGGTGCTCATATGAGCGTCATGATGCCCAAACGAGTAAGTCTGAGTAAATCGGCGCAAGGCGAACCTGTCAACGGCAAGGATGTGCACGTGATCGACGACGGACCGGCCGAGCTGGTGATGCTGGCCGCCGTCGCGCGCCGCCACTACCTCCAGAACCAGTCCAAGGTCGAGATCGCCGACGAGCTGGGGATCAGCCGCTTCAAAGTCGCCCGCATGCTCGAGTCGGCCCGCGAGCGTGGGCTGGTCCGCATCGAGATCGTCCGGCAGGGATCTCTCGACGTCGACGCCTCGGCGCAGCTCCAGGAGCGGTTCGGTCTGGCGCACGCGGTGGTCGTGGACACCGCCGACGCCGACCCGGTGGCGGTCCGGCACCAGCTCGGTCGGGCGGCCGCCGACCTGCTGTCGGAGGTCCTGGTCGACGGCGACGTGCTGGGGCTGCCGTGGTCGCGCAACGTGCACGCGGTGGTTGCCGCGCTGACCACGCTGCCGCGCGTGGAGGTGGTCCAGCTCACCGGGGCGATCGCGCTGCCCGACTTCGACAGCAGTGCCGTGGACATCGTCCGGCGGGCCGCCCGGTTGTCCGGTGGCAAGGCACATGTCTTCTATGCGCCCTTTGTCCTCGACACCAAATCCAGCGCCGATGCGCTGCGTCGTCAGCAGGCCGTCGTCGAGGGCCTGGCCCGGGCGGCTGTCGTGACCAAGGCGGTCGTGGGCATCGGAGCCTGGCAGCCCGGCGAGTCGACCATCCACGACCTGCTCGACGACGCCGAACAGCGTGACCTCGCGAGCCGGGGAGTCGTCGGCGAGCTGGCTGGGATCTTCTTCGACGGGAACGGAAAAACGTTGCGGCCCAAGGTCGCTGCGCGTCTGATCACCATGGACCCAGAGGACCTGGCCCGGGTGCCTGAGGTGATCGCAGTGGTCGCCGGTGCCTCCAAGGCGACGGCGGTGAGGGCCGCCCTCGACGGCGGTCTGGTGCACGGCCTGGTCGTCGACGCGACCCTCGCCGACGTGCTGCTCGCCACCTGATCCGAGGCCGTCTCCCGACCGGCTCCAGTCGGTCAATTCGGACCCGTGCGGACAACGCTCACGACTGGTACCTCTTGCGCCAATCACCCGACCCGTGGCAAGGTCGATCTCGGATGTAAGCGCTTTCAACGATGAAAGGCAGACCTGTGGCAACCGGCTCGACACCCAGCAGCGGGACGACGATCTACTCCGTCGCCGAGCGTGCTGGTGTCTCCATCGCCTCGGTCTCCCGGGTCCTCCAGGGGTCCACGGCGGTGTCGGAGAAGACCCGGCTGCGCGTCCTGGCAGCGGCCGACGAGCTCAAGTACGTGCCGCTCGCCGCCGCCCGCAGCCTCGCTGTGCGCCACCACGAGGCCCATGGCCTGGTGCTCCCCGAGCTCTCCGGTCCGTACTACTCCGAGCTCCTGATGGGCTTCGAGTCGCGCGCCGCAGAGCTCGGTCAGAGCGTCGTCCTCATGTTGGCCGAGGGCAAGAGCGACCTCGTCCGCGCCGTCCGCAACCTCGCGACCCGCGTCGACGGGCTGGCCATGCTCGGCTCATCGGCCATCCCGGACGCCACCGTGACCGCCATGCACGGCTCGAAGCCCGTTGTCCTCATTGCCGGCGACGCACGTCCCGACATCGACACGGTCACCTCCGAGAACACCGGCAGCGCCGAGGCGATCACGAGCCACGTGCTGGGCCACGGTCGCCGCCGCGTCCTCTTCGCCGGTGACCCCGCATCGGGACCGGACGTCCGGGACCGGTATGCCGGCTTCGTCGCCGCCCACGAGGCGGCTCACCTTTCCGCGGCCGAGCCGGTGCGGATCGCGCTGCGTGAGATCGACGGTCGGGCACTTGCCGACCGACTGCTGTCCGGTGACCTGCGCGCAGACGCACTCGTCTGCGCGAACGACGAGCTCGCGCTCGCCGTGATGAAGCGGTTGCGTGAGGGCGGCCAGGTCGTTCCCGACGACATCGCCATCGTCGGCTGGGACGACGTCATGACGGCTCGCTACGTCGAGCCCGGCCTGACCACCGTGCGCCAACCGGTCCGTGAGCTCGGCGCCAGTGCCGCCGACCGACTGCACCAGCGGATCACCGGAGCACCGGTCGGGGACGGACCGCAGGTCATCCCGACCAGCCTGGTCATCCGGTCGTCCTGCGGCTGTCCCCCAGAGGGCGTTTCGCGCTGACCCGTCCAGGGCATACCCCCTCCAAACTTCATCTCCCGTAATCCCTCCTAAGAAAGAGAGAAACCCGATGAGACGCACCTCCGCCATGGCGGTCGCGACGATTGCTGCCGCAGCGCTCACCCTGACGGCCTGCGGCCGGAACGACGCAGGCTCGAAGGCAACCGAGACAGGCAAGGACGTCAGCTCAGGCAAGGCCACCGGCACCATCACCGTCTGGGCGATGGGTGCAGAGGGCGAGAAGCTCCCCGCCCTCGCCAAGGAGTTCGAGGCAGCCAACCCCGGCGCCAAGGTGAACGTCACGGCGATCCCGTGGGACGCGGCCTACCAGAAGTTCACCACCGCGATCACGGCCGGCACCACGCCGGACGCCGCGATGGTCGGCACCACCTGGATGGGTGAGTTCGCCGGCAACGACGCGCTCGACCCCACGCCCCCGGCCATCGACAAGTCCGCGTTCTTCGACGGCGCCCAGAAGACGACCGAGGTGAACGGCACCTCCTTCGGTGTCCCGTGGTACGTCGAGACCCGCCTGGTCTACTACCGCACGGACCTCGCCAAGAAGGCCGGCTACGACAAGGCCCCCACCGACTGGGACGGCCTGAAGTCGATGGCCAAGGCGATGCAGACCAAGGCCGGTGCCAAGTACGGCATGGGCTTCCAGGCCGGCGGTGTCGGCTCCTGGCAGTCGATCATGCCGTTCGGCTGGTCCAACGACGCCGACCTCACCAAGGACAGCGGCAAGGCCTACAACTTCGACAGCCCGGAGGTGCTCGACGCGGTGAAGTACTACCAGAGCTACTTCACCGACGGCATCTCGGACAAGGCGGCCCCGGCCACCCCGACGACCGAGCCGGACTTCAAGAGCGGCCGCGTGCCGATGTTCGTCTCGGGCCCGTGGATGATGTCCGCGGTCGAGAAGGTCGGCGTCAAGAAGGACCAGTACGACGTCATGCCGATCCCGGCCAAGACCAAGTCGTCGTCCTTCGTCGGTGGCTCTGACCTCGTGGTGTTCAAGAAGTCCAAGCAGCGCGACACCGCCTGGAAGTTCATCCAGTGGCTGAGCGACCCCAAGACCCAGGTCAAGTGGTACTCGTCCTCGACCGACCTCCCCGCCGTGAAGTCGGCGTGGCAGGACCCGGCCCTCACCGCTGACACCAAGCTCGCCGTGTTCGGCAAGCAGCTGGAGACGGCCCAGGCCCCGCCGAGCTTCCCCACCTGGGAGCAGGTCGTCGCCGGCTTCGACACCGAGATGGAGAAGGTGACCAAGCAGGGCGCCGACCCCGCTGCCGCCCTCAAGACCGTGCAGCAGCAGGCTGACTCGATCGGCACCGGCCAGTAGTCATGTCCACCACCACCGAGGTGACCCCCCGCGGGGAGACGGGCAGCACCAGCCCGTCCCCCCGCGCGGGGGGCGCTGGGCGACGACCGCTCGGCGAAGGGCGTGCGGCGTGGATGCTCGCACTGCCGTTCTGCCTGCTCTTCCTCGTCTTCACCGCGTGGCCGGTCGTCCAGTCGCTCTTCATGAGCCTCACGGACACCAAGTCGCGCGACCTGCGAAGCCCGTTCTCGGTCAACGTCATCGGCTTCGACAACTTCACCAGGGCCTTCGCCGACCCGGTCTTTCGCAAGGCGGCGCTCAACACCGCCTACTTCGTCGTCATCGGTATGCCGTTGACCCTGGGCATCGCGCTTGCCGCGGCCGTCGCGCTGGACAAGGGGATCACGCGGTTCCGCTCGACCTTCCGCCTCGGCTTCTACACGCCGGTGATCACCTCGATCGTGGCCGTGGCCGTCGTCTGGCGGTTCCTCCTCCAGGAGGAGTTCGGCCTCATCAACACCGTCCTCGGCTGGGTCGGCATCACCGGCCCCAACTGGCTCGGTGACCCGCACTGGTCCATGCCCGGGCTGATCCTGATGGCTTCCTGGCGCAACTTCGGTACCGCCATGATCATCTTCCTGGCCGGGCTGCAGGGCGTGCCCTACGTGCTCCACGAGGCGGCCTCGATCGACGGCGCGGGGGCGTGGCAGCGGTTCCGCCACATCACCCTGCCGATGCTGCGGCCGACCCTGCTGTTCGTGTCGGTCACCACCTCGATCGGCTACCTCCAGTTCTTCGAGGAGCCTTTCGTGATGACCAACGGTGGCCCGCTCAACAGCACCATCTCGATGTCCATGTACACCTACAAGCAGTTCGGCTTCGGCAACTACGGTTATGCGGCCTCGATGAGCTACATCATCTTCGTCGTCATCGCGATCGTGGCTGCCATCCAGTTCCGCCTGCTGCGTGACAACACGTGAGGTCGTCATGACTGGAATGAACGCCCGCGGGCGGTGGCTCCTCTACGGGGTCCTGACCGTGCTCCTCGTCGCCGTCATCTCACCGTTCGTGTGGATGATCCTGGGCAGCTTCAAGACCCAGGGCGAACTGCTCCAGAGCCCGCCCACCTGGTGGCCCCACACGGCCACCCTCGACAACTACACGCAGCTGTTCTCACGGTTGAACTTCAAGCAGTACTTCTTCAACTCGACCGTCGTCGCGGTCGCCGTGACCGCGGGTAACCTGCTGTTCTGCTCGATGCTCGGCTACGCGCTGGCGATGCTGGACTTCAAGGGCAAGAAGGCGCTCTTCGGCGTGGTCATGGGCACCCTCATGATCCCGGGCGTCGTGACCTTCGTGCCGTTGTTCGTGCTGGTGGCGAACATCGGCCTGATCGACAGCCTGCCCGGGCTGATCCTGCCGTTCCTGGCGGCGCCGTTCGGCGTCTTCCTGATGCGGCAGTTCTTCCTGGGACTCCCACGGGACCTGCTCGATGCGGGGCGGGTGGACGGTGCGGGTGAGCTGCGCATCTTCCGCCAGATCTTCCTCCCGCTGGCCGGACCGGCACTGTCGACGCTGGGGATCCTCACCTTCCTCGGCAGCTGGAACAACTTCCTCTGGCCGCTCGTCGTGGCCCAGCAGGAGAAGACCTACACGCTGCCCGTGGCCCTGGCGCTCTACTCGACCGGCCAGAACTCGACGCAGTATGGGCTCCTCCTCGCCGGCGCAACCGTCGTCGTGCTACCCGTGCTGCTGGTCTTCCTGATCTTCCAGCGCCGCGTCATCGAAGGCATCGCCACGACTGGCATCAAGTAACCGCACCCACGTCAGACCGCACCACTCGGTCAGACCGCGACTCGGTCAGGCCGCACCACCCCGGCAGCAAGTGAACCAACCCCGATTGGAGCATCACCCATGGCCAAGCTTCACCTCCCCACGTCCAGTACGCCGCAGATGGCACCCGACAGTGCGGCCAGCCCCCTGGCCGCGACCGGGTACTCCTCGCCGAGCCGTCGTCAGCTGCTCGTCGGCGCGACCGCTGTGGCGGCGGTGGGCCTGACGGCAGGTCGTGCGTCGGCCGCCGGTGCCCCCGCCGTGACCGCTCCCGCCTTCGCGCGCGCCACCGACCTCGGCGCCGCGGCGCAGAAGGCCCGGGTCCTCGGTTGGGCCAAGGACACCTGGCACAGCCTGGTGGCCATGACCGACGCCAAGACCGGTCTGCCGGCGGACAACATCAACGGCGGTCTGGGGGTAGCCGATCGCTCCGGCTACACCTCGCCCACCAACATCGCCGGCTACATGTGGTCGGCCATCGTGGCTCGCGACCTCGGCATCATCACCAAGGGGGAGTGCACCCGACGCCTCGTCCAGACGCTCAACACCCTCCTGCGCATGGAGCACCACGACCCCAGCGGCATGTACTACAACTGGTACGACGAGTCCACCGGCGCGAAGCTCACCAGCTTCCCGGGCAGCGGGGACCGGATCGACCCGTTCCTCTCCAGCGTGGACAACGGCTGGCTGGGCGCCTCCCTCAGGGTGGTCGCCTCGGCCGATCGCGGTGTTGCACCGCTCGCGAACCGGCTCTTCAAGCGGATGCGCTGGGATGCCTTCTACGACACCAACGCGTCGCGCAAGCCCGGCCTGATGCACGGTGGGTTCTTCCCCGTGCAGCCGCCGAACCGCACGGATGGCTTCTACGGCAACCACATCGGCGTCGGTCCGGACGTCTGGTTGACCAACCACCACTACGACACCACCGTGTCCGAGACCCGCATCACGAGCTACCTCGGCATCCTGACCGGCCAGGTCCCTGCGAACCACTACTTCGCCATGTGGCGCACCTTCCCCGACGACTGCGGCTGGAACTGGCAGGAGATGCAGCCGGTCGGCCAGAACCGCACCTACCTCGGGGTCGACGTCTACGAAGGCGCCTACAGCTACCGCGGCATGCACATCGTCCCGGGCTGGGGCGGCAGCATGTTCGAGGAGCTCATGCCCGACGTGTTCGTGCCCGAGTTGAGCTGGGCACCGCGCAGCTGGGGCATCAACCACCCGTTGCACGTCCGTGCCCAGAGGGAGCACGGCCTGAACGAGGCCGGCTACGGCTACTGGGGCTTCTCGCCCTCGAGCAACCCGGCCGGTGGCTACCGCGAGTACGGCCTGGATGTCCTGGGGCTCAACCCCGAGGGCTACTTCTCCGACCAGGAGAAGACCGACGTGAAGCTGGCCTACGCCGACTGCCGTGACGCCGTCAACCCGAACCCCACGTTCGGCGACGGGGTCGTGACCCCCCACGCCGCGTTCCTCGCGATGATGCACGAGCCCGGCAACGCCTTCACGAACCTCGCGAAGATCCAGGACGAGCTCAAGGCCTACGGAGCCGGCGGTTTCTACGACGCCGTCGCCGTCAAGTCCGGCAAGATCGCCGAGCGCTACCTGTCCCTCGACCAGGCCATGGTCATGGGCGCGATCGGCAACGTCCTGGCGGACAACGTGCTCCGGCGCGCCTTCAGCACCGATGCCGTCAAGCGGGCCCTGCAGCCCGTCATCGGCATGGAAGAGTTCGGCGCAGGCATCGCCTAGTCGCCTCCGGACCCGTCGTGTGCCTCAGGCACCCCCTGAGGCCTGGGGCACACGGCGCCCGAGACGACCTTCCCGGACCCACCACGAGACGCCGATGTGAGAGGACCCCATGCAGCCGGTCAGGAAGACCAGCCCCGAGGGAGTCGAGTACCGCGACCTCAACGGGAACGACCGGATGGACCCTTTCGAGGACCCACGCCTGACCGTGGAGGAACGGGTCGCCGACCTGCTCCCCAGGCTCTCCCTGGAGGAGAAGGTCGGCCTGATGTTCCACACCGTGATCGAGGCCGGCGCCGACGGCACCGTTCTCGAGGAGCCCGGCGCCATCAGCAAGTCGGCCACCTCCGACGTGGTGCTCCGCAAGCACCTCACCCACTTCAACGTGCACGCCCTCGACGACCCCCGGATGGCGGCCCGCTGGCACAACGCCCTCCAGGCCGTGGCCGAGCAGACGCCGCACGGCATACCCGTCACCGTCTCCACCGACCCGCGGCACGCGTTCATCGAGAACGCCGGCGCCTCCTTCGCTGCGAAGTCGTTCTCGCAGTGGCCGGAGTCCCTGGGGCTGGCTGCCCTCCGCGATGCGGACCTCGTCAGGGAGTTCGGCGACATCGCGCGCCAGGAGTACTGCGCTGTGGGAATCCGTGCCGCGCTGCACCCCACGCTCGACCTCGCCACCGAGCCTCGATGGGCCCGCCAGTCGGGCACGTTCGGCCAGGACCCCGATCTCGTGACTGAGATGGCGGTGGCCTATCTCCTAGGCTTCCAACAGGATTCGCTCGGACCCGGCAGCGTGGCGTGCACGAGCAAGCACTTCCCCGGCGGAGGTCCCCAGAAGGACGGTGAGGACGCGCACTTCCCCTACGGCCGGGAGCAGGTCTATCCCGGTGGGCGCTTTGCCGACCACCTCAAGCCGTTCCCGCCGATCATCGCCGCCGGGACCGCGGCGATCATGCCCTACTACGGGATGCCGATCGCCCTCGAGGTCGACGGCGAGCCGATCGAGGAGGTCGGGTTCGGCTACAACAAGCAGATCATCACCGGCCTGCTTCGGGGGAAGCTCGGCTACGACGGCGTGGTCGTCACGGACTGGGAGCTCGTCAACGACAACCACGTCGGCGACCAGGTCCTCCCCGCCCGAGCCTGGGGGGTCGAGCACCTCGACCCCGCGGGGCGGATGGAGCTGATCATCGAGGCCGGGTCGGACCAGTTCGGCGGCGAGGAGTGCGTCGAGCTCCTCCTCGACCTCGTGGGGCACGGTCGGGTGAGCGAGGCACGCATCGACGAGTCGGCCCGCCGACTGCTCACCGTGAAGTTCCGGCTCGGCCTCTTCGACAACCCCTACGTCGACGAGGAACACGCCGCGCAGACGTTGGGACGCAAGGACTTTCGTGATGCCGGGTATGCCGCCCAGGCCCGGTCGGTGACCGTCCTACAGAACGGCGCGGAGGGCCGCGCGCCGGTCCTGCCGCTGGCCACGGGCCAGCGCGTCTATGCCGAGAACATGTCGCCGGAGACCGTCGCCGCGCTTGGCGAGCAGGTCGACCGGCCCGAGGATGCCGACATCGCACTCGTGCGGCTGATGGCGCCCTTCGACCCGCGATTCGACCTCTTCCTCGAGTCGTGGTTCCACCAGGGCTCGCTCGAGTTCCCGCCGGGCCTGGTCGCGCGCCTGGCCCGGATCGTCGCGCACTGCCCCCTGGTCGTCGACGTCGTCCTGGACCGGCCAGCGGTCCTCACCTCGCTGCTGCCGCTGACCACTGCGCTGGTAGGCAGCTATGGCACCAGCGACGAAGCCCTGGTCGACGCGCTCACCGGCGCGATCGCACCCGTGGGCCGGTTGCCCTTCGACCTGCCGCGGTCGATGGAGCAGGTCCGCAGGCACGGCGAGGACGTGCCCGGCTACGACGACCCGCTGTTCGGCTTCGGACACGGGCTACAGGTCATCCCTACCGTTTGAGGGCCCCACCCTTTATGTTTATGCCGTGAATTCATCCCAGGCGGCTCCCGGCTCGCAGGCGTCCCTGCGTGAAGCCAACCGCCTGCGTGTCCTGGATGCCCTGCGCGACCAGGGAGCCATGACCCAGGTCGAGATCGCCGGGTTCACCGGGCTCAGCCCCGCCACCGTGTCCAACATGGTCAAGGAGCTGGACAGCGCGGGTGCGGTCCAGCTCGAGCCGAGCATCCGCAACGGCCGCAGAGCAGTCCTGGTGTCGCTCGCGACCGGGAGCACGCTCATCGCCGGGATCGCGTTCGGCGACCGCGACGTGCGGGTCGCCCTCGGGACCGGACCGCGGAACATCATCGGGCGCCAACGGATGCCACTCCCGGCCGACCACGCCGCAGACGAGGGCATGGACCGGGCTTCCCGCCTGCTGCTCGACCTCGTCGAGAAGGCCGGCAAGACGATGGCCGACGTGCGCGCGGTCGGCGTGGGCATCCCCGCCCCGGTCGACTCCGTCTCCGGGCAGGTGGGTAGCGAGAGCATCCTGCCCGGGTGGCGGGGCGTGGCGGTGGCGGCCGAGATGCAGGGACGGCTCCAGGCCCCTGTGGCGGTCGACAACACCTCGAACCTGGCGGCCCTGGGCGAACTGAGATGTGGTGTCCTGCAAGGAGTTCAACACGGCGTCTACATCAAGCTCTCCTACGGCGTCGGAGCGGGGCTGATCCTCGACGGTGACCTCTTCCGCGGGGCCGCTGGCACTGCGGGCGAGATCGGCCACCTCACCATCGACGAGAACGGCCCGGTCTGCCGGTGCGGCAACCGTGGCTGCCTGGAGACCTACATCGGAGCGCGCGGCCTCCTCGACGCCCTCGCCGCGTCGCACGGACCGCTGAGCCTGCGGGACGTGATCACCCGCGCCCTCGACGGCGACCCCGGCTGCAGACGCGTGCTCGAGGACGCCGGCCGGCACCTCGGCGTCGCGGTCGCGGGCCTGGTCAACCTGCTCAATCCCGAGGTGATCGTGCTCGGCGGGCAGCTCTCCCGGGTCGGCTCGATCATCATCAGCCCCATGCGCGCGTCGCTCGAACGGTGCGCCATCCCGAGTGCCGCCGCGTCCGTCGTGCTGCGGGAGAGCGAGCTCGAGACGGACGCCGATGTGGTCGGTGCGCTGGTCTGCGCAGCCGCCCTGCTGCCGGCCAACGAGGGCGTCCTGGCAACTGCCGCGTCTATTTCTTGAATTCAACTCTTGACGTCAAGGGTGGGTCAGCGATTAACTCACACCATGCCCGCACCAACGTGGTTGCCGGTGTCTGACCAAGGGAGATCAGCTATGCCCACCCGTTCCATTCGTCTCGCCGGGGCCGCTCTCGTGGCTGGCCTCGGCCTCGCGTCGCTGGCTGCCTGTGGCAACAGCGACGACTCCGGTTCCGGTAGCAGCTCGTCCAGTGGTGGCGGCGGCAAGAAGATCGCCCTCCTGCTGCCCGAGTCCAAGACCACCCGCTACGAGACCTTCGACCGGCCGCTGTTCGAGGCCGCCGTCAAGAAGGACTGCGCCGCCTGCACGATCATCTACAGCAACGCCGACCAGGACCCTGCCAAGCAGCAGCAGCAGGCCGAGGCCGCCCTGACCCAGGGGGCCAACGTGCTGGTCCTCGACCCGGTTGACGGCAAGGCCGCAGCTTCGGTCGTCGCCAGCGCCAAGGCCCAGGGCGTCCCGGTCGTCGCCTACGACCGGTTCATCGCCGGCGCCGACTACTACGTGTCCTTCGACAACGAGACGGTCGGCAAGATCCAGGCCCAGACCCTCGTCGACACCATCAAGGCCGGTGGCAAGACGTCCGGCGACATCGTCATGATCAACGGCTCGCCGACCGACCCCAACGCCGGGTCGTTCAAGAAGGGCGCCCACAGCGTGCTCGACTCCAGCGGCTTCAAGATCGCTGCCGAGTACGACACCCCGGACTGGAGCCCCGACAAGGCGCAGGCCTGGATGGAGGGCCAGATCTCGGCCGTCAAGGGCAACCTCGTCGGTGTCTACGCAGCCAACGACGGCACCGGTGGTGGCGCCATCGCCGCCCTCAAGGCCGGCGGCGTCAAGCCCCTGCCGCCCGTCACGGGTCAGGACTCCGAGCTCGCCGCGATCCAGCGGATCCTCGCCGGTGACCAGGCCATGACGATCTACAAGCCGGTCCCCCCGGAGGCCGAGGCCGCCGCCAAGGCAGCCCTCGCGCTGGCCAACAAGCAGAAGCCCGCATCGACCACTGACACCGAGGGCGTGCCCTCGACCATCCTCGACCCGATCGCGGTCACCAAGGACAAGGTCAAGGACACGATCATCAAGGACAACGTCTACAAGGTCGCCGACATCTGCACTGCCGCTTTCGCAGACGCCTGCACGAAGGCAGGCTTGAGCTGACACCCCGCACCAGCGGGTGGGAACAGCGCCTCGGCGCCGTTCCCACCCGCCGGTGCACGCGGCATACCGAAGCCTCGAACCTGTTCCGGCGCAACGGCATCCGTATCCGCTCCGGCCCCACCGAACCACCCGAAGGACTGACATGACCGCGACCCTCTCCCCGCCGACGACAGCCGTCCTGGCGCTGACCGGCATCTCCAAGCGCTTCGGTGCCGTGCAGGCACTCAAGGACATCGACTTCGACGTGCACTCGGGGGAGGTCGTGGCGCTCGTCGGTGACAACGGGGCGGGCAAGTCCACGCTCGTCAAGACCATCGCCGGGGTCTACACGCCCGACGACGGCCAGATGACGTTCGACGGCAAGGCCGAGAGCGTCGCCAGCCCGGCCGAAGCCCAGGGCCTCGGCATCGCGACGGTCTTCCAGGACCTCGCACTGTGCGACAACCTCGACGTGGTCGCCAACCTGTTCCTCGGCCGCGAGCTCTACCGCGGCCGAGCCCTCGACGAGGTCACGATGGAGCAGGAGTCCTGGCGGCTGCTGCGCCAGCTCAGCGCCAAGATCCCGTCGGTGCGCATCCCCGTCGCCAGCCTGTCCGGCGGACAGCGCCAGACGGTGGCCATCGCGCGCTCGCTGCTCGGCGCGCCGAAGGTCGTGATGCTCGACGAGCCGACCGCAGCGCTCGGCGTCGCGCAGACCGCAGAGGTGCTCAACCTCGTGGAACGCCTGCGGGAGAACGGACTCGGCGTGATCCTCATCAGTCACAACATGTCCGACGTGATGGCCGTCGCGGACCGGGTCAGCGTGCTGCGCCTGGGCCGCAACAACGGCACCTTCAACGTCAGCCAGACCACGAGCCAGGAGATCATCGCCGCCATCACCGGCGCCACGACCAACGCCGTCTCCCAACGGGCCGCGCGTCGCGAGACCCACACTGCCGCCCCCACTGCCACCACGGAGGAGCAGTCATGAGCACCCCCACCCCGACCCCCGAGGCCCAGTCCGTCGACGCCACGGCCGCCCTCCCCGCCGACCTCCAGGACGAGCGGCTGATCGCCTCGCAGGGCGTCGGAGGCTTCCTGCGGGCGTTCCTGTCGCGGCTGCGCAGCGGTGACCTGGGCTCGCTGCCCGTCGTCGTCGGGCTCGTCGTCATCTGGGGCGTGTTCGCCTTCGAGAACGACGCGTTCCTCTCCAGCCGCAACCTGGTCAACCTCACCCAGCAGAGCGCCGCCACGGGCACCATCGCCTTGGGCATCGTGCTGGTGCTGCTGCTCGGCGAGATCGACCTGTCGGTCGGGTCGATCAGCGGTTTGTCCGCGGCCATCCTGGCCGTCGGCTTCGTCGGTCACGGCTGGTCGCTCCCACTCGCGATCCTGGCCTCGCTGGTCGCTGGCGCGGTCATCGGCGCCCTCTACGGACTGCTCTACACGCGGTTCGGTGTGCCGAGCTTCGTCATCACGCTGGCCGGCCTGCTCGCGTTCCTCGGGCTCCAGCTCAAGGTGCTGGGCAAGGAGGGGTCGATCAACATCCCGTTCGACTCCGGGCTCGTGAAGTTCGCCCAGGCCAGCTTCCTGTCCGACGCGGCGTCCTACATCCTCGTCGTCGTCGTGGTGCTCGTCTATCTCGCGACCCGACTGCGCGCCAACCAGCGGCGCACCGCTGCGGGCCT
Source organism: Pedococcus bigeumensis (assembly GCF_006438965.1). Classification (GTDB taxonomy): domain Bacteria; phylum Actinomycetota; class Actinomycetes; order Actinomycetales; family Dermatophilaceae; genus Pedococcus; species Pedococcus bigeumensis_A. The sequence continues at coordinate 189,765 of NZ_RCZM01000003.1, read as the reverse complement.
CTCGACGACTCCCGTGGTGACGCTCGGGGTGCGGGCGGTGGCCATCCTGCTGCTGCTCAGCATCCCGGTCTACGTTCTCAACCGCGACCGCGGCGTCTCCTACATGTTCCTGCTGTTCGTCGCGCTGGTCGTCATCTTCGACTTCGTGATCCAGCGGACCCGTTGGGGCCGTTCGGTGCTCGCGATCGGTGGCAACGTCGAGGCAGCCCGGCGGGCCGGTATCAACGTCAAGCGGGTGTACATCTCCGTGTTCGTGTTCTGCTCCACGCTGGCAGCGCTCGGCGGGTTGCTCGCGGCCGGACGCCTCGCGTCGGCCAACCAGGGCAGCGGCGGCACGGACACCAACCTCAACGCCATCGCGGCCGCAGTGATCGGTGGCACCTCGCTGTTCGGTGGGCGCGGCTCGGCCTACTCCGCCCTCTTGGGCATCCTGGTGATCCAGTCGATCTCCAACGGCCTGAGCCTGGTCAACCTGGGCTCTCCGGAGCGCTACATGATCACCGGCGGCGTCCTGCTGCTCGCGGTGATCGTGGACTCCCTGAGCCGTCGCAGCCGCGCCGCGCACGGTCGCGCCTGAGGTCTCACCGCACAACGACAGGAGGGGTATGCCGGGTGGTCACCACCCGGCATACCCCTCCTGTCCTGTGCTGGCCCCGTTGCTGGAGCGGCTCAGCGCGCGGCGAGCTCCTTGGCCTGGCGCTGGGACCATGTGCGGTCCGCGGCGTCGATGCTGGCCCGTGAGCCGAGGTCGACACCCGCCCGCTTCGCCGCGGCCTTGGCAGCGGCGGTCGTCAGGTCGGGCGTGCGGAACTGCTCGGGTGCGATCAAGGCATCGACAGCCGCGTAGCGACGCTGGTGGCCGGCCATGCGGTCGGCCGACAGCTCAGCCTTGCGCAGGGTCACACTGCTGACTTTGAAGGCACTGCCCGTCAGTGGTGTGCTGACGAGCGGGGCGAGGCCGTCGCGGTGGCCGGCGACGTTGGGGTGGTAGCTCTCGCCCACCGGGTTCGACAGGCCGTTGAGCCACTCGGTGCTGTCGCACACCGCGTGGCCGACGAACCGGCTGGTCGGGTTGGCGAAGGTGAAGCCCTTGGCGCTGGCCTGCGCCGACGTCTTGCTGTTGAGCAGGTCGGCGGTCTGGTTGAGCCGGGTCTCCTCGGCCGGTGAGAACCAGGTGAAGGCGTTGCAGTCCTCGCCCTGGAAGATCCGGGGGTAGCCGACGACGACGACCTTGGCGTTCGGCGCCTTCGCCTTGATCGAGGCGTAGAGGGTGGCGAGCTTGGCGGGCAGCGTGCTGTTGATGATGCTCTGCGCGCCGTCGATCGCGCCGTTGCAGTCACTCATCCAGCCGGGCTGGGCGCACTCGGTGAGGACGTCAGCGAAGCCGGCGTCGTTGCCGCCCACCGAGATCGACACCTGGGTCGTCGCGGTGGTGAGCGCACTCAGCTGGGTGTTGGTGACGTCGGCGACCTTCGCACCAGAGCACGCCCGGAAGTTGAGGGTCAGTCCCTTGCTCGCCGAGATGAGCGACGGGTACGCGTACACGGACCGCTGGCACGACGTGCCGTCGTTGATGTAGGTCCTGGTGCCTGTACCTGAGGCATACGAGTCCCCCAGTGCCACATAGGAGTTCGCGGCCTGAGCGGGTGCTGCTGACACGGTGAGGGCGGCTGCGGCACCCAGTGCCGCGATTACGCCGAACGTGCGGGTCATCGCCATTGATCTCTCCCTGCAGTCCAGTGGATCGGTGATCGCACAGTAGGGCTGCGGAGGCGGGCATGGCGGGGTGAGGACGAACCGTTGCCAAGTTCTTACCTCCGGTGGGGACTGGCCGGTGGCACCCGAAGGAGTCGGCGCCGACACCTGTTCCGGCGCCCTGACCTGCACAAACGCCAGGTTCTGAGTGGCGGCGCGCGCCGCAGTGGCATAGGAAGGGACAGCGACGCGACGAGGCGCCGCCCGAAGGTAGGGAGATCCAGCCATGACCGAAACCCCCCTGAACGAAGCAAGCGACGACGAAGGCGGCCAGGGACCAGCTGACGGCGGGGCGGCAGGTATGCCGGGCAGCACCGACGGGGGTGCCGATGGCGGCGCCGACGGTGGCGCAGGTGAGGGTCCGGCTGACGGTGGCGCCAACGCAGGCGGACACGACGGTGGTGCCGATGGCGGCGCTGACGGTGGCGCGGGTGACGGGCCGGCGGATGGCGGCGCGAACACCGGAGGTCACGACGGCGGCGCTGATGGTGGCGCGGACGGTGGCGCCGACGGCCAGGCGTAGCGGTCGCCGAGCAGCGACCCGGTGACCGGGTGACGACCACGTCACCGCACCGAGTGCCCACCGGCAGCGGTGGGCACTCGGTGCTGTCGCGCCTCGTGGCGGTCACGCCGACCGACTTCGCCGAGCGGTACTGGTCGCGCGAACCCCTGCTCAGCCGGGCTGCCGACCTGCCGGCGGGTTTCGGCGACCTCTTCTCCGCCGACGGGGTCGACGAGCTCGTCTCGGGTCGTGGGTTGCGGACGCCGTTCCTGCGGATGGCGCGCGACGGCACGACGCTGGAGGACCGCACCTTCACCCGTGGTGGGGGGATCGGCGCAGCGATCGGTGACCAGGTCAGCGACGACGCGGTGCTGCACCACTTCTCCGAGGGCGCGACCTTGGTGCTGCAGGGGCTGCACCGGACCTGGCGCCCGATCATCGACTTCTCCCAGACGCTGGCCGGCGAGCTCGGCCACCCGGTGCAGGTCAACGCCTACGTCACCCCGCCGGAGAACACCGGTTTCAGCGACCACTACGACGTCCACGACGTCTTCGTACTGCAGATCGCGGGCGAGAAGCGGTGGCGGATCCGCCCACCCGTGCACGAGCTGCCGCTGCGCGACGAGCCATGGACCGCCCGGCGAGGCGCCGTCGAGGAGGCCGCGCAGAACGAGCCACTGATCGAGGAGACATTTGCCCCCGGTGACTGCCTCTACCTACCGCGCGGATACCTGCACTCGGCCACGGCCTTGGGCGGCACGAGCATCCACCTGACCATCGGGGTCCACCCGTGGACCCGCCGCCAGGTCGCGGACGAGCTCGTGAAGACCGCCCTGACCCGGGCCAGCCGGTCACCAGAGATGCGCCTGGCCCTACCGCTCGGCACCGACCTGCTGGGGGAGGGGCCGGCCCCCCACGACGTCGAGGCGGTACGGGCAGCGCTGCTCGAGGCGCTGCAGCAGGTCGATGCGGGTGACCTCCTCGCCGGGCTGGCGGGTTCGGCCCAAGCCGCTCAACGCCCCGCGCCACTGGCGCCACTGGCCCAGGCCGAGGCGGCGAACGCCCTCACCGAGACGTCGAGGGTTGCCCTTCGTGCCCATGTCGCTGCCGTGTTGCTGCCGGCCGCAGGTGGTCGCACCGTGCTGCGCAGCCGGGTCGGCACGACCGCCGTCGAACGCACCGATCTGGCGGCGATCGAAGGGCTGTTGGACAGGGGCACCGCGACAGCGGCCGAGCTCGGCCTGGAGCTCACCCGCACTCTCCTGCGCTCCGGCGTCGTCGTCCCTGCATGACCACCCCCAGGTGCTCGACCTCCGCACGGCAACGTGGCGACCCGCTGATCGGCACCGCGGCGCCGGCCACGCGCTGGCTGCTCGTCGAGCACCCGGGTGGGTGGGCTCCGGTGGCGCTCGACAGCGACGGCATCAGCCCGGACATGGCGGACCGTCTGCACCGAGCTGCCCTGTCCGTCCGGGGACGCGTGGTCCTCGTCCGTCGGCCCGTCGAGCGCGGTGCCGGCGCTCGCCGCGGGGCTTGGCGGCGATGGGGCGTGGTGGACCTGGACGGCCGCCAGCAGTGGGGGACCTGGACTGAGTCCGACGACCTGCGCGCGGCCCTCGCCGTGCTCGTCGAGGGTCCGGCTCACGGTTCCCACGAACCCGGTCCGGCAGGCCTGCCCCCCCCGCTGCTGCTCGTCTGCACCCACGGACGGCACGACATCTGCTGCGCCGTGCGGGGCAGACCCGTCGCGCTGGCTCTCGCCGCCCGGTGGCCGGACCAGGCCTGGGAGTGCACCCACATCGGCGGCGACCGGTTCGCCGCCAACGTCCTGGTGGTCCCGGACGGCACCGTGTACGGCAGCCTCGACCCAGAGTCCGCCGTCGACGTCCTGGAGCGACACCTGCTCGGAACCGTCGACACCGAACACCTCCGCGGCTTCTCAGCTCACCCCCCGCCCGTGCAGGCCGCCCTCGCCGCAGTGCTGCGTGCGCACGGCCCCGCAGCCGTGGGCGACGTCCGGCCCGGCGCGGTGGAGATGACCGCTGACGACTGGCGCGTGGAGGTGCTCGGTGCCGGAGAGGTGCCGGCGCGGACCGAGGTGACGGTGCACCGGACGCGGCAGCCCGCCGCTCGGCTCACCTGTCGGGCCGAGTCAGACGCGTCGGCCTTCGTGTGGACGACCTCGTTGGCCGACCGCCACGACTGAACGCAGCTCGGCGGGGTCAGGCGACCCTGCCGCCGCACGACGCCGATCCCAGCCAGGTGTGCGGGTTGCCCTCCCAGCACCAGCCCAGCCGCGGGTGCCCCTTGCTGACCCACAGGGCGGCCACGCGCTTGCTCGCATCCCTCGAGCCCGGAAGGAAGAAGGCGTTGCGGTCCTTGAGGATTCCCGGCCACAGCGCGAGGAGGCTGACGCCTTCGTCGATCGTGAGCGCCGTACGCCCCTCTCCCTCGATGAGTGGCACGGCGTCCTTGGCTCGCACGTCGAGGGTCGCCTTCCCGGTGTCGACGTCGGTGGCGAGGTATGCCGCGTGGTCCGGGACGTCCACACCTCCGATCGGGTGGTAGCCGGCCAGGTCGTCGGCGGTGTACTCGGTCCAGCCGGTGGTGGCCTTCCAGTGGACGGTCGGCAGCACCTGGTCCGGACTGACCAGCCGGGACGTGACGACGAGGGCGAACGGGATCCGGCCATCGCTCGTGGCCGTGGCGTCGGAGGCCTTGTCCCGCAACGGTTCGACGAGTTCGACGAACTCGCTCTCGTCGATGCCCGCGAGGGTCGGGTACTTGGCGTCGAGGTAGGTCTGGAGCTGTCGGTCGAACTCGGTCCCGGTCACGGTTCTCCTCTGGGCACGGTGCTGGTGGCCGAGCTTCAACGTGGGGCGACGGTCACGCGTTCCCGGGTCTGCTCCATCGTGGTCGCACAGGTCCGGGTCGGCGTCGCGGTGCTCGTGGCGTCGGCCTCGCTGGCAGGCGGCGCCGGGTCGGGTGCCTTGTCCTCGATCCGGGACCCGTTGATGAGGGTCACGTCGTCGTAGGCTGGGCGCCCCTCGATGACGTTGCGGAACTGGTAGCGGGTGAGTGACGCCAGCCGACAGTCGGTGCCGAACGTCGCGATGTCGAACGCCGAGGGTTGGCCGGTGAGCTCCCCGGCATCGGCCTTGTTCCCACTGCCACCGTCTGCGGTGTCGCCGGCGATGAAGTGGCTGAAGGGCCCGCCCCCGGTAAAGGTGCCGACACCGATCCGCGAACCCTCGAGCTGGCTCACGTGCATGTGGCCGTTGATCCGGATTCCCGCCCGGGCAACGTCTTTCGCGGCAGCTGGCTCGTGGGAGACGACGATGTCCGGGACCGGCTGGTCGGCCATCGCAGCGTTGAACCGGGCCGCCGCCGGCTTCTGCTTGGCCGCGTTGTTGGTGTTGTCGTCGCCGAACCACCGCGGGTCGTTGAAGCCGGCGATCCGCACCCCGTGGATGCTCTCGACCGCGTAGGTCTGGGCGTCGGGCTCGAGCAGCACGACGTTGCGCACCTTGGCCAGCCGGTCCAGCAGCTCACGGTCGACGTCGGTCCGGCCGTCGTGGTTGCCCTTGACGAACAGGTACGGGACCCCGAGGGAGGCGATGCCCTCGAAGATGCCGGCCGCCTCCGCCTCGGTGGCGCTGCCGAAGTTGACCAGGTCGCCCGAGTCGATGACCGCATCGATCCGTTCCTGGGTGACGATCGTCTTCATCAGGGGGTACTGGTTCCCGCCGTGGATGTCCGACACCAGGAGCAGCCGCGCGGCCACGGGCTGGTCGAGCGCCTGGGGGGCGTACTTGCCCTGCAGCGCAGCGGAGAGGGCCAGCAGGTTCTTGAGGTAGGGCGTGACCTGCTCGGCCCGGGTCTCGACGCCCTCCAGGAGATCGGCGTTGCGCTGGACCGTGCCGAGGATCCCGGTCGTCGTGAAGCTGTCGAGCCGCTCCGGCTGGTAGGTCACCCCGATCACGCCGAAGGTCGCCAGGCACGACGCGACCCAGACGGAGGCGACCACCGCTGACCACCGCACCCGGGGCGCCCGCCGCCGCCACGCGGCATACCCGCCGAGGGCGAGGAGGGCGACGACGAGGGCGCCCACGGCGAACCGCCACCCCAGCGCGATGGCTCCACCGCGGGCGGCACGTTCGAGCTCGAGCGGGCCCGGCTGGAGCGACCGCACGGAGATGTTGGGCCGGGCGAGCAGGTCGGTGATGCGTTCCTTGACGTGCACGTTGGCCACCACGCCAGGAGCCGGGACCACACCACCGAAGTCCATCCGGATGTCGCCGAAGATGGTCGGGCTCTGGATCGCCGACGTGTCACCCGGACTCAGCGACAAGTGCAGGTCGGCACCGTAGTTGAGCGTGTCGGCGCTGCTCGGGAACAGCGTGGTCGCGGCGACACCACCGCTGTTGCAGGCGACGAAGAGGAGGACGAGCGCACCGATCCGCAGCAGCCACCGGGACGCACGACGCCACCGGTGTGGGCTATCGGGCGGCGTGCTCACCTCTCCACCGTAACCGGCTCCGCTGCTGGACCACCGCCGCTTCGCCACTCGCGACCTCCTAGGGTTGCGGTATGCCGCGCAGCCTGGGGACGCTCGAAGGCCGCACCTTCGCGGCGGTGCTGTTCGACATGGACGGCACGCTGATCGACTCGATCCCCGTCGTCATCCGGTCCTGGGTGCGGTGGGCGCAGGAAGAGGGGGTCGACCCGAGGCGGCTGACCGGCTTCCACGGCGTGCCCGCAAAGGGCATCATCGCAACGCTGCTGCCCCCCGAGCGGTTGGACGCCGCCTTCGACCGGATCGAAGCCATCGAGATCGCTGACACCGACGGCATCACGGTGCTGCCGGGCGCCCTCGACGCGCTGGCTGCCCTGACCGGCCAGGTGGAGCTGTGCGCGATCGCCACCTCGTGCACGCGTCCGCTGGCTGACACGCGACTGGCCGCGACACGGCTCCCTGCTCCAGGGGTGGTCGTCACCGCGAGCGACGTTGCCCAGGGCAAACCCCACCCCGACCCGTTCCTGCTCGCGGCCACGCGGCTCGGGGTCGACCCGGCCGACTGCCTGGTGGTGGAGGACGCGCCCGGTGGTCTCGACGCGGCCCGCGCTGCCGGGTGCACCACCCTCGCGGTCACGACGACGACTGCCGAGTCAGACCTCGTGGCCGACGCTGTCGTGGCGACGCTGGCGGACGTGCGGTTCTCCGTGGTGGCTGGCCGCGTTCACGTGACGGCGGCGATTACCGGCCCGTAGGTTGGGCCCATGGACGCTGACGTCATCGTGGTCGGAGCCGGGCTGTCCGGACTCGTCGCTGCTGCCGAGATCGCCGACGCGGGACGACGCGTCCTGGTCGTCGACCAGGAGAGTGCGGCCAACCTCGGTGGGCAGGCCCACTGGTCGTTCGGCGGACTGTTCCTCGTCGACAGCCCCGAGCAACGGCGGATGGGGATCAAGGACGGCGTCGACCTCGCGTGGCAGGACTGGCAGGGCTCCGCGGGGTTCGACCGGCTCGAGGACGAGGACAAGTGGGGGGCCCAGTGGGCGCGCGCCTACGTCGACTTCGCGTCGGGGGAGAAACGGTCCTGGCTGCACGGGCAGGGCATGCGGTTCTTCCCGGTCGTGGGCTGGGCCGAGCGCGGTGACGGCTCCGCGTCCGGGCACGGCAACTCGGTGCCGCGGTTCCACATCGTCTGGGGGACCGGTCCCGGGGTGTTGGCACCCTTCCTGCGACGGGTGGCGGAGCACGTTGCGTCCGGTCGGGTGGAGATCCGGCACCGCCACCAGGTCGACGAGCTGGTCACCTCTGGCGGCACGGTCACGGGCGTGCGCGGGACCCTGCTCGCCCCCGACGGCGCCGACCGCGGGCGACCCACGAACCGAGACAGCGCAGGCGAGTTCGAGCTGACCGCGCAAGCAGTCGTCGTCACCAGTGGTGGCATCGGGGCCAACCACGACCTCGTCCGGGCCAACTGGCCCTCGCGGCTGGGCACGGCGCCCGACCACATGCTCACGGGAGTGCCGGCCCACGTCGACGGTCGCATGCTCGCGATCACCGAGGCCGCCGGTGGTCGTCTCGTCAACCGCGACCGGATGTGGCACTACGTCGAGGGCATCGAGAACTGGGACCCGATCTGGCCGTCCCACGCGATCCGCATCCTGCCCGGGCCGAGCTCGCTGTGGTTCGACGGCAACGGCGACCGGCTTCCTGCGCCACTGTTCCCCGGCTTCGACACCCTAGGCACCCTGTCGCACCTGCGCCAGACCGGGCACGACCACAGCTGGTTCATCCTCACCAAGAAGATCATCGGCAAGGAGTTCGCGCTGTCCGGGTCGGAGCAGAACCCGGACCTGACCGGCAAGTCGGTCAAGGACGTGCTCGGGAGAGCGCGAGCGGACATGCCCGCACCGGTCCGGGCGTTCCTCGACAAGGGCGCCGATTTCGTCTTCGCCGACACGCTCGGCGAGCTGGTTGCCAAGATGAACGCGCTGACCCCCGATGCGCCGCTGAAGCTGGCCCACATCGAGCGCCAGATCGTCGACCGCGACCGGCAGATCGACAACGACTTCAGCAAGGACGCCCAGGTGACGGCGATCCACGGCGCGCGGAACTACCGTGGTGACAAGCTGATTCGCACCGCCACCCCGCACCGGATCCTCGACCCCAAGGCCGGCCCGCTCATCGCGGTGCGCCTCAACATCCTCACCCGCAAGACCCTCGGTGGTCTCGAGACGGACCTCTCGTCGCGCGTCCTGACCGCGTCCGGTGAGCCGGTGCCCGGCCTGTATGCCGCGGGCGAGGTCGCCGGGTTCGGCGGCGGTGGGGTGCACGGCTACCGCGCGCTCGAGGGCACCTTCCTCGGCGGCTGCATCTTCTCCGGCCGCACCGCGGGACGCGCAGCGGCAGCGGCCGTCAGCTGACCCACCCGAGGCGACCACCCGGCATACCCCCGACCCCCGCCAAGGTCTGTGCACAGACGTTGGCACCTGTGCGCAGAGACCGCATCAGTGCGCACCTGGCCCAGAGTCTGTGCACAGACTGGCGGGCAGGCTCAGGGGAGGCGGGTGCGGACCACGGTGTCGAGCACGGCCAGCGGGACGCTGCCACCGTCGAGCACCGCGTTGTGGAACGCCTTGATGTCGAACCGCTCGCCCTGGCGTTCCTGCGCCTCGCGACGGATCCGCAGGATCTCCAGGCGCCCGATCATGTAGCCGCACGCCTGACCCGGGTGCACGGCATACCTGTCGATCTCGGCCTTGACACCACCCACGCTGAGCGGGCAGTTGGCGACCATGTAGTCGACGGCCTGCTGCCGACTCCAGCCCATCGCGTGCAGCCCGGTGTCGACGACGAGGCGGCACGCGCGCATGGAGTCCATCGTCAGCATGCCGAGGCGTTCGAGGGGACTGGTGTAGAGGCCCATCTCGTCGGCGAGGCGTTCGGTGTAGAGCCCCCAGCCCTCGGCGTAGGCGTTGAAGATCGTGAACTTGCGGTACTTCGGCACGTCGGTCAGCTCGCCGGCGATCGCCAGCTGGAGGTGATGGCCCGGGATGCCCTCGTGGTAGGAAAGCGCCTCGAGCTCGTAGCGGCCCCAGTGCGCCGGGTCAGCGGTGTTGATGTAGAACGTGCCGCCGCGGCTGCCGTCGTCGGCCGGCGGGTAGTAGTAGGCAGCAGCGCCCACGTCGGTGGACTTCACCACGCAGTCGGCCACGGGGAGGCGGTCGAACCACTCGGGCATCACGCCCCGGGCCTTGGCGAACGCCGCCTCGCACGCAGCGACGATGTCGGGGGTGCTCGAGTGCCGGAGCGCGGGGTCCTCGCGCAGCGCGCGGTAGATGGACGGGAGGTCGTCGGTGCCGACCACTGCGGGCGCGAGGGTGCGGTACTCCTCTGCCAGGGACGCGATCTGGTCCAGGCCGATCTGGTGGATCTCGTCGGCCGACAGGGTCGTGGTGGTGTCGCGGGCAAGGAGGCGGGCATAGGTCTGCCCGCCGTCGGGGAGCCAGGACAGACCGCACTGCTCGTCCGGTCGCATGACCGGCGCAACCTCGTCGCGCAGCACGTCGCGGAACACCTCGAGGGCGGGCCGGACGTCGGTCGCGATGACGTCCGAGAGCCGGCCGCGCCACGCCTCGACGTCGTAGCCGGCGGGTGGTTCGGTCGTGGAGGTGAGCAGCATGTCCTCGGCGAGGGGGGTGGCCAGCCATCGCTCGATCTGCTCGATCGCGCGCTCCACCGCGAAGGTCGCGGGGGTGCGTCCTGCCGCCACTCCCTCGCGGTGCCGCTCGGCGAAGTCGCGGATGCTCTGCGCGATGCCGCGGTACTTGGGCACCATCGCGTCGGCGACCTCGGCCGTCGGCAGCGACAGGCCGGCGATGGCGACGCCGAGGGCGACCTGCACTCCGAACACCGGGTCTACACCGAACTCGGACGAGTGCGCCTCGCCGACGTCGGCGGACGTGGTCGCGTCGAAGGCCACGATGTCGCGGGTCACCCGGTCGGGCCCGCCCAGGCCTTCGTCAGGGATGGCTTCGGCGCGGGCGGCAAACTCACGCAGGGCAGCGATCTCGGCATCCTCCGCTGCCCTCGACCCGTCTTCGTACTGGTCGGCGAACCGGTAGTCGCCGAGCATGTGCGCCCAGGTGGGCGAGGTCCGCATGCGGTAGTCGTGGAAGTCGTCCGCCAGCTGCTGCACCGAGTCGGTCATGACCTCGAACGTACCGGCCCGACCGGGCCGCTGGAACTCGAGGGTTGAGCTGAAGTGGGGTTGAACCGGCAGACTCGGGCCGGTGAGCAGCGACAGCAGCACTGGCGACCGGGGCCGGTTGCGCAACGACGGCGACTTCCGGCTCTACTGGGCTGCGCGCATCGTCTCGCTGACCGGTTCGCTGATCACCGTGGTGGCGATGCCCGTCCTCGTCTACACACTCACCGGCTCGCCGGCCCTGACGGCGCTGACGACCACCTTGGACGCGCTGCCCTATCTGCTGATCGGTCTCTTCGCCGGCGCGCTCAGCGACCGCTGGAACCGCAAGCGCGTGATGGTCGCTGCCGACCTCGCCAACGTCGTTGTCATCGGGTCGGTCCCGGTCGCCCACTGGCTGGACGTCCTGACCGTGCCCCACGTCCTCATCGCCGGACTCCTCGCCCAGAGCCTGTTCACCTTCTTCGACGGCGCGAACTTCGGGGCCCTCCCGGTGCTCGTCGGCCGGGAGCGGGTCGGCGAGGCCAACGCGGCCATCTGGGGCGTGGGTGGCGTCCTCGACCTGGTGGTCCCGGCCGCCGTGGGGCTCGCCCTCGCGGTGGCCCACCCATCGACCCTGCTCGCCGTCGACGCGCTCAGCTTCCTGGTGTCGGCACTCCTCATCCGGATGGTCCGTCGCGCCCTGTCCACCGTGCGGGCCAACCTCGCTCCGTTGCGACCATCGGTGGTGTTCAAGGACATCCGCGAAGGAGTGACCTTTCTCTGGCGTCATCCCGGAGTTCGCTCCAACACGATCGTGGGAGCCCTCCAGTCCGCCGGCGGTGCCGGCTTCGTCGCGCTGTTCGTCCCGTGGGCGGACCAGGTGCTCCACATCGGTACGTCCGGGTGGCGGTTCGGACTGGTCTTCGCGGTTTGGGGCATCGGCGGAGTCGCCGCCTCCGCCCTGACCCCGGTGCTGCTGCGCCGCTATCCCGCCGCCCGGGTCACGCTGGGAGCCATCCCCGTGTCTGCGGTCGCCGGTCTCGCCACCGCGCTCGCCCCCAGCTGGGTGCTGGCGAGTGTGGGCATGGTGGTGTGGGGCGTGGCCTACCAGCTCGTGCTGATCACCTCGCTCACCTACCGGATGCAGGTCACCCCGGAGCACCTGCTCGGGCGGGTCAACACGGCCGGCCGGATGATGTCCTGGGGTCTTGGCTGGACGGTCGGGTCAGTGGCGGGCGGGGTTCTCGCGACGGCCTTCTCGGTGCGACCGGCCATGGTGGGCCTCGTCTGTGTGGGCTTCGTGGGGGCGGCCTACGCCTGGCTCTCGCCGCTGCGCCGGGTCGCAGCCGAGGACGCCCTGACACGAGCGGGCAGAACGGCCTGACCGCCCCGGGAAGGGCCGGCCCTAGAGGTACTGACCGGTGGGGCCGCCCTCACCGGTGTCGGGGCGCAGGCCGGGAGCTCCCGGCATACCCTCCATGCCCTGTCCGCCCTCGGGGGCGTGGCCGGGCGGCAGGGCGCGACGGATCTGCTGGAGCTGCTGCTGCGCCGCCATCTGCTGGGCGAAGAGCGCGGTCTGTATGCCGTGAAACAGGCCTTCCAGCCAGCCCACGAGCTGGGCCTGGGCGATCCGAAGCTCTGCGTCGGTGGGTGGGACGTTCTCGTTGAAGGGCAACGCGATCCGCTCGAGCTCGTCGATCAGCTCGGGGGCGAGGCCGTCCTCGAGCTCCTTGATCGAGCGGCGGTGGATCTCCGCGAGGCGGGCCCGCCCGGCTTCGTCGAGTGGGGCGTTGCGGACCTCTTCGAGGAGCTGCTTGATCATCGACCCTATCCGCATCACCTTGGCCGGCTGCTCCACGAGGTCGGCCGGGTTGGTGGGCCCGTCCTCACCCTCACGGTGCGGGGCGATGCCCATGCCGTCCTGGGTGACGACGACGACCCGCTGCTGCTGATCGCCGTTGCCGGCCGGGTCGGTCTGCTGCTCGTCTGGCGTCTGGCTCATGTCACCCATCCTGCCCCACGGGCGCCAGGGCTGCCCCGGGTGTGGTCGGTCCAGGTGCAGAGGGGGAAGCCATCACGGTGATGCGGGAGGTGCGGTCCACCGCGGGTGTCGGCCCCCCGACCGACATCCCGCGGTGGACCCGTCTCAGTCGGCCCGCCGCGTCAGCGCCGGAGCTCGCCGGATCGCTGCCGCGGAGAGCAGCGCAGCGATCACGGGCACGGCCACCAGCAGAAGGCCGAGGGGCAACCACGGGATGACGGTGATCGGGTCAGGGGCCAGCTGGCGACCGGTCTCCGGGTCGTAGGAGTCCGCGGTCAGGGGGTAGCTGACGGCGATGCCGGGGGCCAGCCCCACCGCGATCCCGACCAGGGCACCGATGAAGGCCACCGTCGCAGCTTGCGCCGCGGCGAGTCGGCGCCTCGTGCCCTTGGTGGCACCGACCGCCGCCAGGGTGCCCATGTCGCTCTGCTGTTCCGCCAGAGCGAGCGCCGTGGAGATCAGTGTGACGATGAGCAAGAGCAGCCCGAAGGCCACGAACAAGATCCGCATGATGAGGATGTCGTCGCGGACGAAGCCTCGCTCGACGTAGACCCCGCCGTCCTCGCCGAGCTGCTCGGACAGGGCCTTCTCGTCGGCCTTGCTGATCGCGCCATCGGGGTTGCGAAGCAGCAGGGAGTAGCTGCCGACGAACCAGCCCAGCTTCGAGGCGGTTTCGGGCGTGACCACACCGCCGTACTGGCCCTGGGCCATCGGGAGCTTGCCGACCACGGCAGGCAGGGCGGCAGTACGGGTGTCCTTCAGCGACTCGACCAGACCGGTGTTCTGGTTGGTGGTGACCGTCCCGCTGGCGACCGCGACCGTGCCAGCCGTCGAGATCAGGGCGGCCTCGTTGACGGCGATTCCTCCGTTGCTGACCCGCGCTGAGTCCGAGGGGGACAGGCGTAGCAGGCGGGTGATGTCCGCGGCCGGGAGGACAGCGATGCTGCGCTGCCCGTTGGTGCCGAGGAGCTGACACACCGGGCGTCCGCTCTGCTGGTCGGACTGGGCGTCGGTCACGGCCCGGTCGACCGTGCAGCCGGGCTTGACGACCGTCACGAACGGCACTGGGGCGTTGGGGTTCTTGGGGTCGAACGGCGTCGTCACCTGCGCGAGCCTCGTCGAGACCAGGTCGGGCGTCAGGCCGCGGACGAGCTCCTCGGCATCCTCCAGCGCCGGGTCGACTGCGCCCGGCGCCAGCACGGACAGGTCGCTGGCGACGAAGATCGCGCCCTGACCGGCCGGCTGCTGGGGCTGGTAGTCGCGGATGGACTGCTCGGTGTCGCTCGCGAGCCCGATGCTGAAGGCCGTGAGGGCGATAGCCCCGGCCATGATCGCGGCGACCGTCGGCACGGAGCGCGCCCGGTGACGGGCGGCGTCCCGGGTGGCCATCCGCGCGGCGACGGGCAGCCGGGCCGACAGCCGGCCCGCCACCACCAGGACGAGGGGGACGAGCATGAGGGCGCCCACGGTGAGCGCGATGGCCAGCCCTGCGATCGTGTACTCACGTTGCTTGGTCGCCACCGCGGCAACCAGGCCGACGCCGCCGGTGCCGGCAAGGAGGACTCCGAGGACGGGCACCACCCGGTTGAGCCGGGGTGAGACGTTCTGGCCCTTCATCACGCCGACGATGTCGAGCCGCCGCAGTCGCAAGGCGGGGATGAGCGCCGCGACAAGGGCGCTGACGACGGCCATCACGATGACCGCGGCGACGGCCCACAGGGGTACCTCGAAGAAGCGGAACGTGGTCCAGGGTCGCCGGGCGACCAGCACCCACATCACCACGCGCACAGCCAGGACTGCGAGGCCGGCCGCGACGATGGCCGACAGGGCTCCGAGCAGCAGGGCCTGGGCCAGCACCTTGCGCCGCAGCTGCCGGGTCTCGGCGCCGTTGCTGGCGGCGAGCGCCAGGGTCCGCCGCTGACGAGAGGCGCTGACAGCAAAGGCCGGGGCGACCAACAGGGTGGTGACCAGGAGGAGCAACACGCCGCCGATGGCCACCATGGTCTGGACGTCCCGGGCCGCGTAGTCCTGCATCTGCCGCATCGTCGGCGGCAGCGCGGCCGGGGAGGGCGGGTTGCGCAGCGCCTCGGCGCTGGTCACCTGGAGCCCGTAGGCGTTGAGCTTCTTCACCTCGGAGTACGGCACCCCCGCGTCGCGCAGGAGGAGGTACTGCCAGTCGAGGACCGCCTCTGGGTCGAGAGGGCGCGCCGAGATGGCGTCCGGCTGTCCCCCCCACCCGTTGAAGAAGTTGGCGACGCCGACGACGGTGACGTCGATGCTCTTGCCCGCTGAGCGGAGCGTGGTGGTGCCGTGGTCCGGCATGCCCCGGCTGATGCCGTAGGGCGTTGCGGCGATCTCGCCCGCGGTGGCGGGCCACCGTCCGGAGACCAGCGTGGCCTTCGTCCCGAGGTCGACCGTGCCGGCCGCGAAGGTCGCCACCTGGATGCCGCGCGTGCGCCTCTCGTCGAGGACGCGCCGCAGGGTCATCTCCCCGACCGGCACGACCGTGCCGCCGGTGACCTGCTGGAGCGCTGCGACGTTGGCTGCGGACCCGAGGCTTTCACCGGGGTTGAAGCCGGGCACCGGCGTCGCCTTGTCGGGCTGGCTGTTCGAGTCGGTGGACCAGCCCTCGTTGGGGTCTGCGGTCTGCCAGACCACCTGTTCCGAGGGCCCCTGGATGAGGGCCTGTGCACTGCCCAGGGAGGTGGGGATGCGCTCCACGCTGCTGACCGACGAGCTCGTCGCGAACACCAGGGTGCCCACGAGGACGCCGACCGGCAGCGCCACCATGATGAGCACGAGGACGCTGCGTCCCTTGTAGCGCCAGGCGTCCCGCTTGGCCATCCGCAGGGCAACCCGCCACGAGGCGCGCCACCGGGACAGTCGCGAGCTCTGGTCCTCGTCGCGGTCGGAACCACGCGGCATACCTGCTGGTGCCTCTCGTTCCATGAGGGTGGTCATGGCGCGACTCAGGCGGTCGGCTCGAGCAGGGCCTCGGCCGTGTCAGGTGTCCCCGTGCTGTCGACGACCACGCCGTCGCGCAGGAACACGACCCGGTCGGCCCAGGCCGCGTGCCGCGCCTCGTGGGTGACCAGCAGGCCGGCCGCGCCGGCATCACAGCGCTCGCGGAGCACGCGCAGCACGCCTTCGCCGGTGTGCGAGTCGAGGGCCCCGGTGGGTTCGTCGGCGAGCACCAGCCGGCGGTCGCCGACAAGCGCGCGGGCGATGGCGACGCGCTGCTGCTGGCCGCCGGACATCTTGTCCGGGTAGCGGTCGGCGAGGTCCTGGACGCCGACCATGCTCAGGGCGTCGATGGCCCGGCGCCGCGCCTTGCCCACCCGCTGGCCGTCGAGCTCCAGCGGCAGGGCGACGTTCTCGACGGCGGTGAGCGACGGGATCAGGTTGAAGTCCTGGAAGACGAAGCCGACCCGGCGCCGGCGCAGCTTGGCGAGCGCGTCGCCCTTGAGGGTGCCGATGCTCTGTCCCTCGATGATCACCTGTCCGCTGGTGGCCGCGTCCAGCCCGCCGGCGAGGTTGAGCAGGGTGGACTTGCCGGAGCCGCTCGGGCCCATCACGGCGACGAGCTCCCCAGCCCGGACGTCGAGGCTGACCCCTGCCAGGGCCCGGACTGCGGTGCCGTCGGTGCCGTGGACACGGGTGACGTTGTCCAGGCGCAGGATGACGTCGTTGCTCGGTGCGTTGCTCATCGTGTTCCCCCCTTGAGTGCGTTGCTGACCATCCGTGTCGCACTGTCCGTGGTGCCGTCCTGCACAGTGGTGGGTATGCCGTCGGCGGACTTGCGCGGGCGGTTCGCCTCGCGGACCAGGCGGGCTTCGACGTGGTCGAGCCAGCGGACCTCGGCCTCGCCGGCGTAGATGAGGTTCTCCAGGACGAGCAGCCAGGCGAGGTCGACCTGGCCGTCGCCGTCGGCTGCCGCCTCGTGGTGGGTGGTGGCCCGCTGCTTGAGGCGGGTGAGGTCCTGCAGGTGGCGCAGGGTGGCGGTCCGCTGCGTCTGCACCACGCGGTTGACGTCCACGCCGTCGACCGTGACGGCCAGGGCGAGCTTGATGACGAGCTCGTCACGGGGGGTGGTCTCCCGGGTGACGGGTGAGGCCCACCACATCGCGACCTCGGCGCGGCCGGTGCGGGTCAGGCGGTAGGAGATCCGCCCTTCGGCGTCCTCCCCGATCGCCTCGACCAGGCCGTCGCGTTCGAGCCTGGCCAGCGTCGTGTAGACCTGCCCGACGTTGAGCGGCCAGGTCCCTCCGGTCCTGGACTCGAACTCGGCGCGCAACCGCGCGCCATACATCGGCTCCGTCGCCAGCAGGGCCAAGAGCCCCTGTTTGACCGACATCCGGCCCCACCATCCCCGTTGTGTGTCCCCTACATACCCAGTATTACCACTGGTGAAGAGATGTATACCGAGTATAGAGGTGCTGCGTCAAGCACCTCTGGCCACGGGTGTCGGGTGCGTGACCGGAACCGCCACCCGGATGGGGGACAGGTGCCCAGAAGTGCGAGCCCTGGCCCTTGGTGGTCAGCGGGCGAGGAGGACGGCGGCCAGCGCGAGGGCGCCCGGGACCGCCTGGACGAACAGGATCTTGCGGCTCGCCGTGGCCGCGCCGTAGAGGCCGGCGACGACGACGCACAGCAGGAAGAACACCTGGAACCCGAAGCGCAGGTGGTCCGGGCCGACGATGCCCCACACCAGGCCGGCCGCGAGGAAGCCGTTGTAGAGACCCTGGTTGCCGGCCAGCGCCTTGGTCTGCTCGGCGAACTCCGGAGTGAGGCCGAAGGCGGCCCGACCGCGGGGTGTCGTCCAGAGGACCATCTCCAGCACGACGATGTAGACGTGGATGAGGGCGACGACTGCGACGAGCACCGTGGCGACAGCGTTCATGGCCTCAGGGTGGCAGACGAGGCCAGCCCGTGCGGGCGACTCGCTCAGGTCAGGGGGTCAGCAGGATCTTGCCGATGTGGCCGCTGGCCTCGAGCTCGCGGTGCGCCTCCGCCGCCTGTGCGAGCGGGTAGCGGCCGTGGATCACCGGCTGGACCCGACCGGCCCCGATCAGCGGCCAGACGTGTTCGCGAACGGCCGCGACGATGGTCGCCTTCTCGTCTGCAGGCCGGGCGCGCAGCGAGGTCGCGATCACGGCCGCCCGCTTGCGCAGCAGCTGGCCCAGGTCGAGCTCGGCCTTGGCGCCACCCTGCAGGCCGATCACCACGAGCCGCCCGTTCGGGGCGAGCGCATCCACGTTGCGAGCGAGGTACTTGGCCCCCATGTTGTCGAGGATCACGTCCGCACCGGCACCGGCGGTGGCCGCGCGCAGCTTCTCGACGAAGTCCTGCTCGCGGTAGTTGACGAGGATCTCGGCGCCCAGCTCCCGACAGACCTCGAGCTTGTCGGCCGACCCGGCGGTGACCGCGACGCGGGCCCCAACCTCACGGGCCAGCTGGATTGCCATCGTGCCGATGCCGGAAGACCCACCGTGTACCAGGAAGGTCTGTCCCGGAAGGAGATTCGCCGTCATGAACACGTTGGACCACACGGTGCTCACGACCTCGGGCAGGGCTGCCGCGTCGGCGAGCGAGACGCCGGTCGGCACCGGGAGGACCTGCTCGACCGGCACGCAGACCAGCTCGGCGTAGCCCCCTCCGGACAGCAGCGCGCACACCTCGTCACCCGCGCTCCAGCCGTCAACGCCGTCGCCCACAGCGTCCACGGTGCCGCTGACCTCGAGGCCGGGGTACTCCGACGCACCCGGAGGGGGCGCGTAGAAGCCCATCCGCTGCATGACGTCCGCGCGGTTGACCCCGGCCGCCGCCATCCGGATCCGGACCTCGCCGGGAGCCGGCAGCGGGTCGGGGACGTCGGTCAGCACGAGCGCCGAAGCGTCGCCGGGCTGCGGGATGGTGATCGCCTTCACGGGTCGAGCCTATGGCGCGTTGGACGCGGCCTACGACGCGCCCGGTCGAGGTCCGCGGTGGTGTCGACGTCCAGGGCGGCGCCCTCCGGCAGCGCGACGACCAGGGTGCGCAGCGAGTCGAGCAGCCGCATCAGCGGGGTCCCGGCCGCAGGCTTCGGCAGTGCAGCGCACAACGCCTCGGTCCGGTATGCCGCGAGCAGCGGTTGCAGCCGCCCGTCGCCATCGCGGCCCAGCACGACGTCGAGGCCCGGGCCTACGGCAAGGCGGGAGGCGAGGTCGGGAGCCGGGCTCGCGGCATACGGCATGTCACCGCCGAGCACGACGACGACGGGGCTGTCGACGTGGGGGAGCGCAGCAGCGATCGCGGCCACCGGTCCGCCGCCGGGCGGGTCCTCGCGGCACCACGCGACGGGGCGCGCGGTGGGGCGGGGGTCGCCCACGCAGACCACCGGCCAGGCGGACGGAAGGCCGTCGAGGACGTGGTCCAGCACCGGACTGCCCGCGAGGTCGGCGCGGGTCTTGTCGCCACCGAACCGGCGCCCGGCGCCACCGCAGAGGACGATGGCCGTCACGGAGGGGATGCTCACCCCGCCATTGTGGGGGGCGGGCGTGCTCGCGGCCCTCAGCCTGCTGCGGTGGGCTGACGGGGTGGGCAGGTGGAGGTCGCGAGGTACTCGAAGTGCCACCACTCGTTGTCGTAGGTGCGGCACAGCCCGTACGCCGGGCCGTGCTCCTCGAGCCAGCTGGCCATCGCCTGCGGGTGGACATCGATCGCGTAGCCCTTCACGTGCGCCGACCTCGCCGGGGAGAGCACCCACTTGGAGGCCTCCGTGCGTGAGCCGTACTTCGTCACGGCCCGGTCGAACAGGATCTGCTGCCACTCGGCGCTGCGCCAGGCCGAGCGGATCTCCGGCGTCAGGCCGTCGGCCCTCGCGTCGGCGAAGGCTCGCTTGAAGGCGGAGGCAGCGGCGGGCTGCATGTTCGTCGTACCCGGGATCGGTGCGGACAACGGCAGGCTGGTCGTCGGAGTGGGGATGCGGTCGATCACCACCGGTGGAAAGCCTTTGCCTGCAACCGCTTTCGCGCCAGCACCGGCTCCAGACGTCGAACCGACGCTGCGCTTGGCCGGCTTGGCCGGCTTGGCCGACTTGGCCTTCCCCGGGGCCCCGGATGAGGCACGCGCGCCGGCTTGGCCGGCAGCCGGGGACGCTGCCGCAGATGAGGTGGAGTCGCCGTCGTGCCACGCGGCATACCCGGCTGCTCCGCCACCGACAACGAGGACGGCGGTCACGACCAGGGTGCGGCGCAGCCGCTGACGACGACGTCGACCAGCCGACAGGTGCGTCGTGGTCATGGCTTCACCCCCTCTGCTGTGGCCCAGACGAGTGTGGCAGGAGAGGGGCAGATGTCAGCGGACCCCGCCGATCCGGGCCGACAGCGTGGCGGCAGCCCGCGTCACGGCGGCCACGAGGCGACTGCGTTCGGTCTCGTCGACCTCGTCCCGCGGGAAGGTCAGCGCCACACCGGCCACGGGGTGCCCGGTGTGGTCGAGGACCGCCCGCGCCACCGACGACAGCCCGACGCTGACCGAGTCGTCCTCGAGCGCGTACCCGCGCGTCCGCACCTCGGTGAGCTCGCGCCGCAGCTCGCTGACGGAGGTGGGTCCGTGACCGTCGCGCTGCACGAGGGTGTCGCGGTGCGGGAACAGTGCGCGGACCTGGGCGGCCGGCAGCTGGGCCAGCATGGCCAGGCCGCTCGCGGTCAGGGTCGCGGGCAAGCGGACTCCGACGTCGGTGACGAGCAGCGGCCGCCCGGGTGCGCGTTCCTCGATGACGTAGAGGACGTCGCGGCCGTGCAGCACGGCGAGGTGGGCGTTGTGCGTCGTCGTATCGACCAGCCGGCCGAGCAGTGGGCGGGCGATGCGCTGCAGCGGGGCCTGACGCTGGTAGGCCGAGCCCAGCTCGAAGGCCGCGACGCCCAGGCCGTAGCGCCGCTCCTCCTCGAGGTGGGTGACGAAACCGTGGTCCCTCAGCACCGCCAGCAGGTGGTAGGTCGTCGAGCGTGGCAGTCCGAGCTCGCGCGCGATCGACCCCGCCGGGAGCGGCTCGGTGTGCCGCGCGAGCAGGGTCAGCAGCTGGAGGGTGTGCCGGGCGGCGGGTGCGTTGGCCACCTCGCCAGTGTCTCAGGTGCGAGACGCGCGGGCGCGGCTTTCCGGCCACGACCATCGGGTATGCCGCGGGCGGACGTGCGCTCGCGGCATACCCCAGGGTGTTGTGGCCAGGCGAGCCGGCGGCCGGCGGGCGGGCGGCCCGCTGGCGTCAGGCTCGGGTGACGAGGATGCCGTCCTCGTCGGCGAACAGCCGCTGCCCCGGGGCGAAGTCGACGCCGCCGAAGCTGACGACCACGTCGCGCTCGCCCACTCCGTCCTTGGCGCTCTTGCGCGGGTTGGAGCCGAGCGCGAGCACGCCGAGCGGGAGGTCGCGCAGCGCCGTCACGTCGCGGACGGCGCCGTGGATGACGACACCCTCCCAGCCGTTGGTTACCGCGCTGGCCGCGATGAGGTCACCCATCAGGGCCGACTCCAGGGACGCGCCCCCGTCGACCACGAGGACCCGTCCGGCACCGGGTTCGGTGAGGGTGGCCTTGACCATCGCGTTGTCGCGGTGGCACCGGATGGTGGTGATGACACCCTCGAACGAGCGCTCGGCACCGTAGTGACGGAACTGCGCCGAGCACGACTGGAGGTCGTCGCCGTGCTCGTCGTAGAGGTCCGCGGTGGACACCGCGCCCATCAGTCCCTCGCTGCCTTGACCGCCAGCACGGGGGCGTCCGCGTCGAGCAGCACGGTCTGGGCCGCGCTGCCCATGATCAGCTTGCCGACCGGGGTCCGACGACGAAGGCCGATGACGATCAGCTCCGCGTTCGTCTCCTCGGCCACGCGGAGCAGCTGGTCGGCGGGGTCGCGGGCCTCGACGGTCTGGGCGACCTCGTGCTCGACCCCGGACGCCTCGAGCTTGGCCTTGACGGCCTCCCAGTCGGAGGATGACGCGAACCTCGAGTCGACCAGGGCGTCACCTCGGCTCACATTGAGGACGACCAGCCTCACCCGCCGGAGCTTGGCCTCCTCGATGGCTCGGTCGAGGGCTGCGTGACCCTCCGGACGGGGGACGAACCCCACGACGATGGCCATGACTACTGCCCTTCCTGGTTGGCGTGCTGGTGGCCGAGCGAGGGCGCGTCCTGGATGCCGTCGCCCTGGTCGCCCTGGTCGCCGCCACGGCGCCGCGACTGCACGCGGTCGATGACTACGGGGACGACGAGCAGGAGGACGACGATGACGTAGACCACCTTGGAGAACGGCGTGTTGACCAGGCCGGACAGCTCGCCGTCGCTGATCTGCAACGCGCGTCGCAGTTGCTCCTCGGCCACCGGGCCGAGGATGATCGCGATGATGGCCGGGACCACAGGCAGGCCGAAGCGGCGCATGAAGAACCCGAGCCCGCCGATGATCAGCAGCAGCCACAGGTCGAACGTCGACGTGTTGGCCGCGTAGGCCCCGATGCTGGCGAAGAAGAGGATGCCGGCATACAGGTACGGGCGGGGGATGTTGAGCAGCCGGGCCCAGATCGTGGCGAGGGGCAGGTTCAGGGCGAGCAGGATCACGTTGCCGATGAACAGCGAGGCGATCAGCCCCCAGACCAGGTCCGCCTGCTCGTCCAGCAGGCGCGGTCCAGGCTGGATGCCATAGGACTGGAACGCACCGAGCATCACCGCCGCGGTCGCGGTGGTGGGGATGCCGAGGGTCAGCAGTGGCACCAGGCCACCGGCGGCCGAGGCGTTGTTGGTGGCCTCAGGGCCGGCCACGCCCTCGATGGCTCCGTGGCCGAACTCCTCGGGGTGCTTGGTGAGCTTCTTCTCCATGGCGTACGACAGGAAGGTGGGGATCTCCGCCCCACCCGCGGGGATGGCACCGAAGGGGAAGCCGATCAGGGTGCCGCGCAGCCAGGGCTTCCAGGAGCGGCGCCAGTCCTCGCGGTTCATGCGGGCACCGTCGACGTGGATGATCTCGGCGGGGTTGCGGCGCAGGTGCGCGGCGATCCAGAGCGCCTCGCCGACCGCGAACAGGCCCACCGCGACCACGACGACGTCGATGCCGTCGGCGAGCTGGGGGATGCCGAGCGTGAGCCGCTGCTGGCCAGATGTCGGGTCGATGCCGACGGTGCCGATGAGCAGTCCGATGCCGAGTGAGGCGAGACCACGGATCTTCGACGACCCCAGCACGGTGGTCACGGCGATGAAGGCCAACATCATGATGGCGAAGTAGTCCGGCGAACCGAGCTGGATCGCGAGCTTGACGATCTGGGGGGCAACCAGGGCCAGCGCGAGGGTGCCGATGGTGCCCGCGATGAACGACCCGATGGCCGCGGTGGCCAGGGCGGCGGCACCCCTTCCCTTCTTGGCCATCAGGTTGCCCTCGATCGCTGTGATGACCGATGCGCTCTCACCTGGCGTGTTGAGCAGGATCGAGGTCGTCGACCCGCCGTACATGCCGCCGTAGTAGATCCCCGCGAACATGATGAACGCCTGGGTGGGCTCGAGCGTGAAGGTGAGGGGCAGCAGCAGGGCGATGGTCATCGCCGGGCCGATGCCGGGGAGCACGCCGATGGCGGTGCCGAGCACCACGCCGATGACGGCGTAGAGGAGGTTGATCGGCGTCAGGGCTGTGCCGAAGCCGTCGATGAGAGCATTGATGCCGTCCATCAGAGGATTCCCTTGAGCAGCCCGACCGGGAGCTTGATGCCCAGGCCGAGGAAGAAGAGGTACCAGGACCCCACCGAGAGCACGATCGAGATCAGGGCCATGCGGACGTAGTGCCGCGCACCGAGTGCGTAGGTGGTCCCGAAGAACAGGATCGCCCCCGAGATCGGCCAGCCGAGCGAGTCGATCAGCAGGGCGTTGGCGGCGAACGAGCCGACGAGCAGGCCGATCGTGCGCCAGTCGCTGCCGTGGCTGAGGTCGACGTCCTCGCCGCCCTCGGCCTCGCCCCGCCCACCGCGGACCAGGTCCACGGTGAGCAGGACGGCCATGAGGATGAGCAGCAGCCCGACCGCGATCGGGACGGTGCGCGCATTGACGGGACCACGGGATGCGGTGTCGGTCACCCCTAGTGCGTCGACGATCGCCCACGCGCCGAGGCCCAGGAGGAGGAGGGCCACCCCGTACTCGGAGCGGCCCCCCTTCTCTGCCGCAGTCGGGCTGCTGGACATCAGGCCAGTCCCAGTTCCTTGAGAACGCCGGCAACGCTGTCGTTCTGCGCGGTCAGGAAGGTCTTGAAGTCGTCGCCGGTCTGGAAGGAGTCCGTCCAACCCTGGTCGGCCAAGGTCTTCTTCCACTGGTCGGTGCCGTGCATCTTGGTCAGCAGGTCGACGTACTCCTTGGCCTTGGCGTCGCTGAGTCCGGGAGGGCCGACGATGCCGCGCCAGTTGGTGAACTCCATGTCGACGCCGAGGCTCTTGAGGGTGGGAGCGTCCACGCCCTCCACCGGGTTGGCACTTGTGACGGCCAGGATCTTCACGTCGCCGGACTTCGCCTGCTCGGCGACCTCGCCGATGCCGGTCGCCGCGAAGGCGACCTTCTTGCCGAGGACTCCGGTGAGCAGCTCGCCACCACCGTCGTAGGCGACGTAGTTGACGTCCTTCGGGGTGATACCCACGGCCTTGGCGAGCAGCATCGGGGTCAGATGGTCGGGGCCACCGGCGTTGGAGGCGCCACCCACGGGAACCTTGCCCGGGTTGGCCTTCCAGGCCGCGACGAGCTTGTCGAGGGTGTCGTAGGGGGAGCCCTTCGGCACGACGATCGCCTCCGACTCCTCGATCAGCTTGGCGATCGGGACGGTGTCGTTAAGCGTGGCCTTCGACTTGTTCGTGTAGACGGCGCCCACGACCCCGAGCCCCATCTGCATGAGGATGTCGTCGTGGCCCTTCTCGTTGACGAGGCGCTGCAGGCCGACGGTGCCGCCGGCGCCTGCCGAGTTGAAGACCTCGATCGTCTCGCTGAGCTTGGCGTCCTGCATGGCCTTGGCCGCGAGACGAGCGGTGGTGTCGTACCCGCTGCCGGGTGAGTTGGGCACGAGGATCCGCAGGCCCTTGACGGGGCCCGAGGAGCTGCTCGTCCCTGTTGACGAGTCGTCGCCGCTCACGCCACAGGCGCTGAGGGCAAGACCGGCGACCGTGGCGGCTGCCACGACCTTGATGGGGGTCCGTACACGCACGGGAGACTCCTTTGTCTGAGGGGGTTCGAAGCACACCGTGCCCGGCCTTGGCCGCGGTGTCACGGTTAGGTGCGCAAACTCTGTTTCGTCCTTTGTGCTCACGGGGCGCTGGCCGGACGGAGGCGCCCCAGCCACAATCAACCCGTGGACGTTCGATGGCGCGGGTGGATGGAAGGCCGGCGGTGGCCCTGGCAGCGGCGCTGGACGCTCGCCAGCCGCATGCTGGCGATGCAGCTCGCCATCGTGTGCGTCGTCCTCGTGGGCGTGGCAGCCGTGTCACTGGCCCAGTCCGACGCGAGGGCTCGTGACACCGAGGGTCGTCGGGCGCTGGCCGTGGCGGAGCGCCTGGCGGTGACCGCTGGGGTGCGGGAGGCAGCGGCGTCTGGCGGACAGGACTTCCTCGGCCAGGCCCAGTCGGTGGTCGAGTCCGGCCGCTCGTTCTCTGGGTCAACCACGGTGATCGTGGCCACGGAAGACCGACGTGTCATCGCCTCGACCGATCCGGTGCCCACGAGCCGTTCCGTCTACCTGCAGGACACTGAGGGCTTCTTGGGGCGTGCCTGGGTCGGGACGCAAGACGGCACGGGAGCGGCGTTCGCCATGGCTCCCATCATCAACCTCGACACCCGGGAGACCGACGGCGTGGTCGCGGTCGCACGGGCCTATCCCTCCGTGTTGGACAACCTGGCCGAGGCGATGCCGAACCTGCTGACCTACCTGGGCATCGCCAGCCTGCTCGGGGTGGTCGGGTCGCTGCTGCTGGCCCGGCGGGTCAAACGGCAGACCCTCGGACTCGAGCCTCGCGAGATCGCCGGTCTGGTGGAGCAGCGGGAGGCGCTGCTGCACGGGATCAAGGAGGGCGTGCTCGCCGTCGACCTGGACGACCGGATCACCATGGTCAACGACGAAGCGGCACACCTGCTCGGCATACCCCTCACGTCTGGAGGTCGGACGCTCTCGGAGGTGGACGCGACCGGTCGCGCTGCCCAGATCTTCGACCAGGGTGGGGAACTGACCGACCATGTGATGCCGGTCCGCGGACGGGTGCTCACGGTGAACCGGATGCCGGTGACCAGTCGGGGCAGGCACATCGGCTGGGTCGCGACCATGCGCGACCGCACCGAGATGCTCGCGCTCCAGCGCGAGCTGGACCTGACCAAGAGCACCACCGACACCTTGCGGGCGCAGGCCCACGAGTTCAGCAACCGGATGCACGTCGTCAGCGGTTTGATCGCGTTGGAGGAGTACGACGGCGTTCGCAACTACATCCGGCAGATCACCGACGACTCCAGCACGCTGAGCACCAGCGTTGGCGAGCACGTCCAGGATCCTGCGGTCGCGGCCCTTCTCATCGCCAAGGCGAGCCAGGCCACAGAGCGGGGCGTGGACCTCGTCGTCGACGAGAGGAGCAACGTGCCTCCCCTCGACGACGCGCTCGCGGCTGATGTCAACACCGTGATGGGCAACCTGATCGACAACGCGTTCGACGCGGCCGCCGGCAGTGCCGATCCCGTGGTGCGGGTGGCCCTTTCGCACGGCGGAGATGCGGTCAGGGTGACAGTCCACGACAGCGGTCCCGGCGTCGACTCAACCATTGGCGAGATGGTCTTCACGAGGGGCTTCAGCACGAAGGCGACCACAGCCCAGGAGCGCGGCATCGGCCTGGCCATCGTGCGGCTCATCTGTCGCAACCGCGGCGGCGACATCGTCGTCACCAACGACGACGGAGCGGTCTTCGTGGCCACCCTGCCGGTGCTGGTGCACCAGGAGGCATCGTGATCAGGGTGCTCGTCGTCGACGACGACTTCATGGTGGCCCGGCTGCACTCCAGCGTGGTGGCGAGGCAGCAGGGCTTCGAGGTCGCGGGCATCGCGAGCACCGGCAACGATGCGCTGCGGGCAGTCGAGGCGACCCGCCCCGACCTGCTCCTGCTCGACATCTACCTCCCCGACATGACCGGCCTCGAGGTGTTGGCCCGCCTGCGCGAGGGACCTGGGGAGGACGTCGACGTCATCGTGATCAGTGCCGCGCGCGACCTCGAGACATTGCGAACCGCCTTGCGGGGCGGTGTTTTCCAGTACCTCGTCAAACCGTTCGAGATCGAGTCCCTCCAGCAACGACTCGGCGAGTATGCCGTTCACCGGACCGAGCTGGCCGAGCTCACCGAGGCGGGTCAGGACGACGTCGACCGGGTGTTCCGGGCGAGCGGGGTGCGCGTCGTCGGCGGCTTGCCCAAGGGCATCAGCCCGGAGACGACTGACTTGGTGCTCCGGGCCCTCGAGGCAGCTGACGAGGACGGTCTGTCGGCGACGGAGTGTGCCGAGTCGACCGGGCTGTCGCGCAGCAGCACCCGGCGCTACCTCGAGCACCTCGTCTCGGTCGGCACGGCAGAGATGCGCCCGAAGTACGGCGCGGCCGGGAGGCCCGAACGCCGCTACCGGGTTCGCTGAGGCCGTCCGAGCCCGGAGAACTGGCCGTGCCGGCCGCGGGACCTGGGTCGTCTGACCTGCCGACGCCTGACCTGCCTCACAGACCGGTGTCGCGCGACGTCAGCCGGACTGTTCGAGGCGGTCGGAGATGGCCTTGAGTGCGGTGTCACGTGCCGCAAGCACGTGCGCCTGCGCAACGGCGTGGGCGCGGGCCGGGTCGCGGGCCACCAGGGCGTCGAGAATGTCCTGGTGCTCTCGCAGGGCGGCGGTCCGACGTTCCTGGGACTGGTTGGTGAAGGCGCGGTAGCGCGCCATCTGCCCGTCGACCTGGGAGTGCAGGCGGGAGGCCCACTCGTGCCCGGCGATCTCGGCGATGGCCAGGTGGAAGTCGTGCCCTGCATTCATCGCGTCGGTCGGTAGGTCGACGAGCTTCTCGTTGCGGTCCACCAGCCGACGCAACGTGGCCGCCCCCACGTCGTCCAGCCGGGTCGCGGCCTCGGCGGCCATCAGGCCCTCCAGTGCGCCGCGTACCGAGTAGAGCTCCTCGATCTCGCGCGCGCTCAGCTGTCGCACGACCATCCCACCGGTCGGCAGCTGGTCGAGGAGGTCCTCGGCCAGCAGCAAGCGCAGCGCCTCGCGCAGCGGCGTCCGGCTCACCTGCATGCGGCTGGCCAGGTCGGGCTCGTAGAGCCGCTGCCCGGGCTTGAGCTCGAGGTCGAGGATCTGCCGGCGCAGCTCGGCGTAGACGAGCTGTCCGCCGGATGCCCGGCGTGGACGATCCACCATCTGGTCTCCCATCTTGCACACTTGTATACAAGTATGCTTTCCTTCGTCCAGTCTTGCACAGTCCGAGCGAGGAGCACCACGTGACACCGTCCGAGGCCGCCGGAGCCGCCGCTCCTCGTAGTGCCATCTTCGCGGCGCCTGACCTCGCGGACTTCGCGACCCGTCTCCTGCTGCTCGAGGGGGTCCCGGAACCGGACGCCGCGCTCCTGGCCGACTCCCTGGTCACCGCGGAGCTGTGGGGCCACGCCTCGCACGGGATGCTCCGGCTTCCCTGGTACCTCACCCGGCTGCGCTCCGGTGCGATGCAGGCGGTCACCGCCCCGGAGGTGGCTCGGGACAGCGCTGCCGTGGTCGTCCTCGACGGGCAGCACGGCATCGGTCAGGTGATCACCCAGCGGGCGGTCGAGCTGGGGATCGAGCGGGCCCGGACCCACGGGATCAGCGGGGTCGCGGTCCGCAACTCCGGTCACTTCGGAACGGCGGCCTACTTCACCCGACAGGCGGCCGAGGCGGGCTGCGTCGCCCTGCTCGTCACGAACGCCAGCCCCGCGATGGCGCCGTGGGGCGGCACCGTGAAGAGCATCGGCACGAACCCCTGGTCCATCGCTGCCCCTGCAGGTCGCCATGGGGTGGTCGTCATGGACCTGGCCAACACGGCGGTAGCCCGCGGCAAGGTCTACCTCGCGGCCGAGCGCGGCGAGCAGATTCCTGACGGCTGGGCCGCCGCTGCGGATGGGACTCCCACCACCGACCCGGCGGCCGCGATCGCCGGGCTGATCCTGCCGATGGCCGGTCCCAAGGGGTACGTCATCTCGTTCATGATGGACGTGCTGGCGGGGGTGCTGACGGGGAGCGCCTTCGGCGACGGCGTCGCGGGCCCCTAC
Source organism: Pedococcus bigeumensis (assembly GCF_006438965.1). Lineage (GTDB taxonomy): Bacteria > Actinomycetota > Actinomycetes > Actinomycetales > Dermatophilaceae > Pedococcus > Pedococcus bigeumensis_A. The sequence continues at coordinate 160,468 of NZ_RCZM01000003.1, read as the reverse complement.
GACCCGCAGCGTCGCAGCGGCGCCGGGCACCTCCTGATCACCATCGACGTGTCGGCCGTGTCCGACCCGACGGAGTTCGCGGCCCGCATCGAAGCACTCGTAGACCAGACCCGTGGTGGCGCGCTCGCGGCCTGGGCGGACGAGATCCTGGTCCCCGGCGAGCTCGAAGACCGGAACCGACGTCGGCTGTCCGCCGACGGCATACCCCTGGCCCTCACCACGACCGAAGCCCTCGCCGCCCTGGGACGAGAAGCGCACGTCGTCCTGCCCAGTCCACTGTCGCCCGTCGGACCGGAGGTCCCCGCATGATCGCCCTCACCGTCTCCCTCGCCGTCATCCCCGGGAGGCTCGAAGAGTTCGTCACCGCCATCGCCATGAACGCCGAGCGATCGTTCACCGACGAACCCGGCTGCCTCTACTTCGACGTGACCCAGGACGTCGCTGACGACCACCACTTCGTGCTCTACGAGCTGTACGCCGACGATGACGCAGTGGCCGCGCACCGTGCGGCGCCCCACTTCGCCGACTGGCGCGCGGCCGTGGCCCGGTGTGTGGTGCCCGGCAGTCAGGTGAACACCCTTGCCGTGCAACGCTTCCACCACGGTGGCGAGGGACTGTGAGGATCCTCGTGCTTCCCGGCGACGGGATCGGTCCGGAGATCACCGCCGCGACCGTGGAGGTGCTGCGTGCCCTTGACGACCGGCTGGGTCTCGGGCTCGAGCTCGAGCAGCACGACATCGGGCTCGCCTCCCTCGCGGACAGCGGGTCGACCCTGCCCGACCCAGTGCTGGCGCGGGTCAGCGAGGTCGACGGCACCATCCTCGGCCCGGTGTCGCACTACGACTACCCGCCGCGCGCTGATGGCGGGATCAACCCGTCAGCGGAGCTGCGGACCAGGTTCGCCCTCTACGCCAACATCCGGCCCTGTCGGTCCGTCGAGGGACTCAGCGTGCTGCGCACGTCGATGGATCTCGTCATCGTCAGGGAGAACACGGAGGGCTTCTACTCCGACCGCAACATGTATGCCGGCGCCGGCGAGTTCATGCCCGACGAGGACTCCGCGTTCTCGATCCGCAAGGTGACGGCGACAGCCTCGCGACGGGTGGCCCGTGCGGCTTTCGAGCTCGCGCGCACCCGCCGTCGCCACGTCACCGCGGTGCACAAGGCCAACGTGCTGAAGCTGTCCGACGGCCTGTTCCTGCGCTGTGTGCGCGAGGTCGCGGCCGAGTTCCCCGACGTCGAGCTGCGCGAGCTGATCGTCGACGCCGCGGCGGCTCGGCTGATCCGCGACCCGGGCTCGTTCGACGTCGTCGTGACGACCAACATGTTCGGCGACATCCTGAGCGACGAGGCCTCCGAGCTCTGCGGCAGCCTCGGCCTCGGCGGGGCGGTGAACGCCGGCGACGGGATCTGTGTCGCACAGGCCCAGCACGGCTCGGCCCCGGACATCGCCGGGCGGGGCGTGGCCAACCCGGCGTCGCTGATCCTCTCGGCGGGCATGCTGCTCGACTGGTTCGGCGCTCGCGAGGGTCGCCCAGAGCTGCGTGAGGCCTGGCGGCTGCTCGATGCGGCCGTCACCGCCACCATCGCCGATCCCACCACCCGCACCCGCGACCTCGGGGGCACCCTCGGCACCGCCGAGTTCACCAGCGCGCTGCTCGACCGGCTGGCCGCTGTCCCGTCCACCCCCGACCAGGAGGACTCCCGTGTCTGAGCCGCAAGCCCCCACCCTGCTGATCCGCCCCGACCAGGTCCGGCCCGTCGACCGCGGGAACGGCGTCGTCACCCTCCCCTACGTCGGGAAGTGGAACTGCGAGGCGAACCGGGTCACCACCGGGCAAACCCAGTTCCAGCCGGGCACCGGACTGCCGCTGCACAGCCACAACGTCGAGGAGTCGGTCCTGATCCTCGAGGGCGAGGCGGTCGCCGAGATCGGTGAGGAGCGCTTCGACCTGGTGGCAGGCGAGGCGACCTGGGTGCCGGCCGGAGTCCCGCACCGCTTCTACAACCGTGGTGAGGGGCTGATGCGGATCTACTGGGTGTACGGCGGACGCGACGTCACCCGCACGATCACGGCGACCGGCGAGACCTTCGAGCACCTCTCGGAGAGCGACCGTGGCGGGCTGAGCACGCCATGACCACCGTCACGACCATCAACCCCGCCGACGGCAGCGTCCTCGCGGGCTACGACGCGATGGGCCCGGCCGAGATCGAACAGGCCCTCGCGGCGGGTGCCGATGCGGCCGCAGCGTGGGGGCAGGTCCCCGTCACAGAGCGCGCGGACCTGCTTGCCCGACTTGCAGTCCACCTCCGCGCCGATGCCGAGCGGTATGCCGCCCTGGTCACCTCCGAGATGGGCAAGCCGCTGGCCCAGTCCAGGGGGGAGGTCGAGAAGTCCGCAGTGACCGCGGACTACTACGCGAGCCAGGCACCCTCGATTCTCGCTGCCCGACACGTTGAGATCGACTCTCCCGCAGGCGTTTCCGCCTTCGTGTCGCCGGAGCCGTTGGGACTGGTGCTGGCCGTGATGCCCTGGAACTTCCCCGTCTGGCAGGTCATGCGGTTCGCCATCCCCACTCTCGCCGCCGGCAACGGAGTCCTGCTCAAGCACTCGCCCAACGTCACCGGGTCCGCCTTGGCTCTCGCGGACGCGTTCGTCGCTGCAGGCTTCCCGACCGGACTGTTCACCACGCTGGTCGTGGCCGAGGAGGACGTCCCGGCGACCGTGGGCCAGCTCATCGAGGACGACCGCATCGCCGCAGTGACCCTGACTGGGAGCAACCGCGCCGGCGAGATGGTCGGAGCCGCCGCAGGGCGAGCCTCCAAGAGGTCCGTCCTCGAGCTCGGTGGTTCGGACGCCTTCGTCGTCCTCGCGGACGCCGATGTGCCGGCCGCCGCAGCCGCCGCCGTCGGTACCCGGTTCACCAACTCTGGCCAGAGCTGCGTCTGCGCGAAGCGCTTCATCGTCGAGGCGCCGATCGCGGAGGAGTTCACACGGCTGTTCCTGGAGGGGGTCCGGGCGCTGGTCGTCGGCGACCCGACGGACCCGGCGACGACGGTCGGACCGCTGGCCCGAGCCGACCTGCGTGAGGCCCTGCAGCGTCAGGTCGACCTCTCGGTGGCGGCAGGGGCGACCCTCGCCGCCGGTGGTCGGAGTGTCGATGGTGCGGGGTACTTCTACGCGCCGACCGTCCTGCTGGACGCAGCTCCCGGGATGCCGGCCTTCGACGAGGAGACCTTCGGCCCGGTCGCCGCCGTGGCGGTGGCCGTCGACGAGGACGACGCGGTCCGACTGGCCAACGCCACGCAGTACGGCCTGGGCCTCAGCGTCTGGAGCCGATCGACGGAACGAGCCGTCGCCGTGGCCCGCCGGATCACCTCGGGTGCTGCGTTCGTCAATGCGGTGGTCGCCTCCGACCCCCGGGTCCCGTTCGGCGGGACGAAGCGCAGTGGATACGGTCGCGAGCTCGCTGAGGCCGGCATCCTCGAGTTCACCAACCAGCGCACCTACTGGGTGTCCAGCTGACCGCTGCGCTGCCCGTCTGTTGGAAGTGAAACACCCGGATATCCGGCAGTTTCGCTTCCAACAGAGGGCGAGCAGGTCGCCTCGTCTCGGATGCGAGACGGTATGCCGCGTTCGCAGGGCGCGATCGCGGCATACCTCCGCTGCAATGGAGGCATGACGACCACTGCCACCTCCGCGCCGACGGTCACCGTCGGGACCGGGCCTGTTTCGTTCGATGACGTCGTCGCGGTCGCGCGGCACGATGCCCGCGTGGAGATCTCGCCGGAGTCGCTCGAGGAGGTGCGGCGCAGTCGAGCGGTCATCGAAGCCCTGGCCGAGGATGCGGACACTGCCCACTACGGCGTCTCGACGGGCTTCGGGGCCCTGGCCACGCGGCACATCCCGGTCGAGCTCCGCGCCCAGCTGCAGCGATCGCTGGTGCGCTCGCACGCGGCCGGCTCGGGCGCCGAGGTCGAGCGCGAGGTGGTCCGTGCGCTCATGCTGCTGCGCATCTCCACCCTGGCGACCGGACGCACCGGCATCCGCGAGGAGACCCTGCAGACCTACGTCGCGATGCTCAACGCCGGCATCACCCCGGTCGTCCACGAGTACGGCTCGCTCGGCTGCTCGGGTGACCTCGCCCCGCTGTCGCACTGCGCGCTGGCGCTGATGGGCGAGGGCGTCGTGCGTGACGTCGCGGGCGAGAAGATGGCGACGGCCGACGCGTTCGCGGCCGCAGGCATCACGCCGGTCGAGCTGCGCGAGAAGGAGGGCCTGGCCCTCATCAACGGCACCGACGGCATGCTCGGCATGCTGATCCTCGCCATCACCGACCTGCGGATGCTGCTCAGGACGGCCGACATCACGGCTGCGATGAGCGTCGAGGGCCAGCTCGGCACCGACGACGTCTTCGCCGCCGACCTGCACGCGCTGCGCCCCCAGCCGGGGCAGGCGCTCGCGGCCGCGAACCTGCGAAAGATCATGCAGGACAGCGGGATCCGCGACAGCCACCGCGACCCGGAGGCCTGCACCCGGGTACAGGACGCCTACTCGCTGCGCTGCTCACCACAGGTGGCCGGTGCCGTCCGCGACACGGTGGAGTACGCCGCCACGGTCGCCGGCTTCGAGCTCGCCTCAGCGGTCGACAACCCGGTCGTGACCCCCGACGGCCGGGTCGAGTCCAACGGCAACTTCCACGGTGCGCCGGTGGCCTACGTGCTCGACTTCCTCGCGATCGTCGCCGCCGACCTCGCCTCGATCTCGGAGCGTCGTACTGACCGGTTCCTCGACGTGTCGCGCAGTCATGGGCTCAACGCGTTCCTTGCCGATGACCCGGGCGTGGACAGCGGCCACATGATCGCCCAGTACACCCAGGCCGCGATCGTCTCGGAGATGAAGCGGCTCGCCGTCCCGGCCTCGGTCGACTCGATCCCGAGCTCGGCGATGCAGGAGGACCACGTCTCGATGGGCTGGTCGGCCGCACGCAAGCTGCGCCGCTCGGTCGACGGCCTGACCCGTGTCCTGGCGGTCGAGCTGCTCACCGCTGCCCGCGCGATCGACCTGCGCGCACCGCTCACCCCGGCCCCCGCGACGGGCGCGGTGGTGGCTGCGCTCCGCGGAGCAGGTGCTCCGGCGCCCGGCACCGACCGTTTCCTTGCCCCCGAGATCGAGGTGGCGTTCCAGCTCGTCGCGAGCGGCGCCGCCGTCGTGGCCGCAGAATCGGTCACCGGACCCCTCAACTGAACCCACCGGCATACCCCGCTCGTCACTGAACCGTCTGACCAAGGCACTGAAGGAGAACGACATGGAAGGCGCCCGCCCCGTCCGCTCACCGCGCGGCTCGCAGCTCACCGCCCAGCACTGGGGGGCCGAGGCCCCGCTGCGCATGCTGATGAACAACCTCGACCCGGAGAACGCCGAACGCCCTGACGACCTGGTCGTCTACGGCGGCACCGGTCGGGCGGCGCGGGACTGGAAGTCCTTCGACGCCATGGTCCGCACCCTGACCAGCCTCAAGCAGGACGAGACCATGCTCGTGCAGAGCGGGCGACCGGTCGGCGTCATGCAGACCCATGAGTGGGCACCCCGCGTGCTGATCGCCAACTCGAACCTGGTCGGCGACTGGGCGACCTGGCCGGAGTTCCGCCGCCTCGAGCACCTCGGGCTGACGATGTACGGCCAGATGACCGCGGGGTCGTGGATCTACATCGGCACCCAGGGCATCGTGCAGGGGACCTACGAGACGTTCGCCGCGATTGCCGAGAAGCGGTTCGGCGGCACCCTGGCCGGCACCCTGACCCTCACGGGCGGCTGTGGCGGCATGGGTGGCGCGCAGCCGCTCGCCGTCACCATGAACGAGGGCGCCTGCCTGATCGTCGACGTCGACGAGTCGCGGCTGCGCCGTCGGGTCGAGCACCGCTACCTCGACGAGGTCGCGGACTCGCTCGACGAGGCCATCGACAAGGCCGTCGCCGCCAAGAACGAGCGGCGCGCGTGGTCGGTCGGCGTGGTCGGCAACGCCGCCGAGATCTTCCCCGAGCTGCTGCGTCGCGGCGTGCCGATCGACGTCGTCACCGACCAGACCTCGGCGCACGACCCGCTGTCCTACCTCCCCGAGGGGATCGAGCTCGGCGACTGGCACGAGTACGCCGAGAAGAAGCCGGAAGAGTTCACCGACCGGGCCCGTGAGTCGATGGCCAAGCACGTGCAGGCGATGGTCGAGTTCCAGGACGGCGGCGCCGAGGTCTTCGACTACGGCAACTCGATCCGCGACGAGGCGAGGCAGGGCGGCTACGACCGGGCGTTCGAGTTCCCCGGCTTCGTGCCGGCCTACATCCGGCCGCTGTTCTGCGAGGGCAAGGGCCCGTTCCGCTGGGTGGCCCTCTCGGGCGACCCGAAGGACATCGCAACCACCGACAAGGCCGTCCTCGACCTGTTCCCGGACAACGACCGGCTGCACAAGTGGATCCGCGGCGCCCAGGACCGGATCGCCTTCCAGGGCCTGCCTGCTCGCATCTGCTGGCTCGGCCAGGGTGAGCGCGACAAGGCCGGTCTGGCGTTCAACGAGCTGGTCCGCACCGGTGCGGTCAGCGCCCCCATCGTCATCGGCCGCGACCACCTGGACACCGGTTCCGTGGCCAGCCCCTACCGCGAGACCGAGGCCATGCTCGACGGCTCCGACGCCATCGCCGACTGGCCGCTGCTCAACGCCCTCGTCAACACCTCGTCAGGTGCCTCCTGGGTGTCGATCCACCACGGCGGCGGCGTCGGCATCGGCCGGTCGTTGCACGCCGGACAGGTGTCCCTCGCTGACGGCACCGAGCTCGCCGCCCAGAAGCTGGCCCGCGTCCTCACCAACGACCCGGCGATGGGCGTCATCCGCCACGTCGACGCCGGCTACGACATCGCCGAGCGCACCGCGCAGGAGCAGGGCGTGCGAATCCCTATGCGCGAGAGCTGAGCTCGCACCCACGATGAGGTATGCCGGGTGGCCGCCACCCGGCATACCTCGCGTTCAGGCGGGGTCGGTGACGTCGGCGACCTGGGCATCGAGCACGCGCACCACGTCGTCCGCCTCTGCCGTCGCCGCCACGCCATGGGCGCCGGCCCCGATGGAGATGAGCCGACCGGACACGGTGGCATCTGCCACGACCGGCCAGGCCGTCAGCGAGCCGAACGGCGTGATGGTGCCGCGCTCGTAGCCGGTGACCTCCTTGGCGGTCGCGGCATCGGGCATCGACATCCGGTTCACCCCCAGCAGGGCACGCAGCTTCGGCCAGGAGATCTCCCGGCCTCCCGGCACCAGGACGAACAGGTAGTCGCCTTCTCCCCGGCGCACCACGAGCGTCTTGATGATGTCGCTGGGTTCGACGCCTCGCGCTGCGGCGGCCTCTTCGAGCGACCCGACCCGACCGTGCCGCGTGATGGTGTGCTCGATGCCGCTGCTGTGCAGGGCCGCCGCTGCGCGGTCCGCGCCGTCCTCACTCATGCGGCCAGCCTAGGCGCCGAGGCTGGTCGCGCCCGGCCCGCTCGGACCGGGCCTGTCTCCGATCCGAGACGGATTGACCGGGGAGCCCCCGCATCATCGCGTCCGCTGGTGTGGAATGGTCTCGTGGTCGGTCTGCGCCATCGCGGACCGCCCCCAGTCCAGCCGCCGCCAGAGAGGGCACCGTGAGCTTCGAGTCGATGTGGGCTGACCTGCAGCCGGTCGGACGCAGCGCCCAGTCGGGTGGCTACCGACGATTTGCCTGGACCCGCGAGGACCATGACCTGCGCGAGTGGTTCGGGGGCGAGTGTGCCGCTCGAGGTCTCGACCTCACAGAGGACCGGATGGGCAACCAGTGGGCCTGGTGGGGTGACCCCGACGCAGCGGCCTCCGCCGGCGACAGGGGCGTCGTCACCGGGTCGCACCTCGACAGCGTTCCCGATGGCGGCGCGTTCGACGGTCCGCTCGGCGTCGTGAGCGCCCTGGCGGCGATCGACGTGTTGCAGGACAAGGAATTTCAGCCCTCCCGACCGATCGGCGTGGTGAACTTCGTCGACGAGGAGGGTGCCCGGTTCGGTGTCGCCTGCGCCGGGTCGCGAGTCATCACCGGAGCCATGACCGCGCGACGGGCCCGCAGCCTCACCGACACCGACGGCACCACCATGGCCGAGGCCCTCAAGGCGGCCGGCCGCGATCCGCACCAGATCGGCCGCGACGACGACGCGATGCGCAGGATCGGCAGCTTCGTCGAGCTCCACGTCGAGCAGGGCCGCGGACTCATCGACCTCGACCACCCCGTGGCTGTCGGCAGCGACATCTGGCCGCACGGCCGGTGGCGGATGGACTTCACCGGCGAGGCCAACCACGCAGGCACCACCCGGCTCGAGGACCGCCACGACGCGATGCTCGCGTATGCCGCGGCCGTCCTCGCCGCGCGCGAGGCCGCGACCCAGCACGGTTGCGTGGCGACGGTGGGCAAGGTCCACGTCGTCCCCGGCGGCGTCAATGCCATCCCCAGCGCGGTGACCGGGTGGCTCGACGCCCGTGGGGCGAGCCCTCGCGCCGTGCGCAGGGCGGTCGCCGACATCACGGCGATGGTCGAGCAGTCCGGGGGTCAGATCACTGAGGAGTCGTGGACGCCGTCGACCCCCTTCGACGCCGCACTGAGCGCCCGCCTCGGGACCCGGCTCGGCGGCATACCTGTCCTGGGCACCGGTGCGGGCCACGACGCAGGAATCCTCGCGAACGCCGGCATCCCCACCGCGATGCTGTTCGTCCGCAACCCCACCGGCATCTCGCACTCGCCCGAGGAGCACGCCGAGCTCTCCGACTGCCTCGAAGGTGTCGCAGCCCTGACCGCGGTCCTCGAAGACCTGGCGGGGGCGCCGGCGTGACCACCGCGGGATCGATCAACCCTGGATCGACCAGCTATTGGGCCGAGCACGCCTGGCTCCCCTCTGGGCTGGCGACGGGTGTCCGGTTCGAGGTCGTCGACGGCGTCTTCGCCGGCGTGCACCGCCGGGGCCGGGCCGAGGCCGGCGACGAACGGCTGCACGGGGTCGTTCTGCCGGGCTTCGCCAACTCGCACAGCCACGCCTTCCACCGCGCCCTGCGCGGGCGGACGCACGGGGACGGTGGCAACTTCTGGACGTGGCGCCAGCAGATGTATGCCGTCACGCGGCACCTCACGCCCGACACCTACCTCGCCCTGGCGCGGGCGGTCTTCGCCGAGATGGTGCTGTCCGGGATCACCGTCGTCGGCGAGTTCCACTACCTCCACCACGACGTGGGCGGGCGGCCGTATGCCGACCCGAACGCCATGGGGGAGGCGCTCATCGAGGCCGCGCGGGACGCGGGTCTGCGGCTCACCCTGCTCGACACCTGCTACCTCGCCGGTGGTCTGGCGGGCGACGGGCACGTGCCGCTCGACGACGTGCAGCGACGGTTCACCGACGGCAACGTCGACGCGTGGGCTACCCGCGTTGCCGCCCTGACCCCTGACCCGACCACCCGGATCGGCGCCGCCGTGCACTCGGTGCGGGCCGTGCCCCGCGACGACCTCCGGGCGATGGCCGAGGTGACTCGCGGCCGCACCGTGCACGCCCACGTCAGCGAGCAGCCGGCCGAGAACCTCGCCACCCAGATGTTCTACGGGGCGACGCCCACCGAGCTCCTCCACGACGCTGGGCTGCTGGGCGAGCGGTTCAGTGCGGTGCACGCGACCCACCTGTCCGACCGGGACATCAGCCTGCTCGGCCAGTCGGACTCGACGGCCTGCTTCTGCCCGACGACGGAGCGCGACCTCGCCGACGGCATCGGTCCGGCCAGGGCCCTGGCCGATGCGGGCGCCCGGTTGTCGCTCGGCTCCGACCAGCATGCCGTCATCGACCCGTTCGAGGAGGTGCGCGGGCTCGAGATGCACGAGCGGCTCGCCAGCAACGAACGCGGCCGGTTCACCGCGGACGAGCTCCTGACGGCAGCGACCGTGGACGGCTACCGCAGTCTCGGCTGGCAGGACGCTGGTCTCATCGCCGAGGGGGCCGCAGCGGACTTCATCGTCGTCCGCACCGACACGGTCAACACGGTCGGCGCCAAGGCGGGCCAGATCCTCTACTGCGCAACACGATCCGACGTCGACCGGGTGGTCGTCGGCGGCCGTACCGTCGTGGAATCGGGGCGTCACCTGCTCGGTGACGTCGCCTCGATGCTCGGCAAGGCACTGTCCGACGTGAGGGAGCACCAGTGAGCAGCACCGTCGTCACCGGTATCGCCGAGCTCATCACGTGTGACGGGTCCACCCCTGACGGGCTCGGCATCGTCGCGGATGCGGCGGTGGTCATCGAGGACGGCCATGTCGCCTGGCTCGGCCCAGCATCGGACGCTCCGATGGCTGACCACCAGGTCGACGTGGGTGGCCGGGCGGTGCTGCCGGGCTTCGTCGACTCCCACTCGCACCTCGTGTTCGCGGGGGACCGCGGCGACGAGTTCGCTGCGCGAATGGCCGGCACCCCCTATGACGGCGGTGGGATCGGCGTCTCGGTGGATGCCACCCGCACCGCCACCGACGACGAGCTGCGTTCGCTCGTCGCCGCCCGGGTGGCCGAGATGCGCGCGCAGGGCACCACCACCGTCGAGATCAAGAGCGGCTACGGCCTGACGGTCGAGGACGAGGCGCGGGCCCTGGTGATCGCTGGGGAGTTCACCTCGGAGACCACCTTCCTCGGCGCCCACGTGGTGCCACGCGAGTATGCCGGCGACCGCGCGGCATACCTCGAGCTGGTGACCGGGCCGATGCTGGCCGCGGCGGCTCCGCACTCGAGGTGGATCGACGTGTTCTGCGAGCCGTACTCGACGCACGCCTTCACCGAGCACGAGGCACGGACCGTGCTGCTCGCCGGTCGCGAGGCGGGACTCGAGCTGCGGGTGCACGGCAACCAGCTCGGCCACGGTCCCGGAGTCCAGCTGGCCGTCGAGCTCGAGGCCGCGAGCGTGGACCACTGCACCTACCTCTCGGACGCCGACGTCGACGCCCTTGCCGGTGCGGCGGACACCACGGTGGCGACCCTCCTCCCGGGGGTGGAGTTCTCGACCCGCTCTCCCTACCCGGACGCCGCGGCCTTGCTGCGCGCGGGCGTCTCGATCGCGCTGGCGACCGACTGCAACCCCGGCACCTGCTACTCGTCGTCGATGCCCTTCGTCATCGCGCTGGCGGTGCGCGAGATGGGTCTGACGCCGGCTGAGGCGGTGCTCGCGGCGACGGTGGGGTCGGCGAAATCGTTGCGGCGCAGCGATATCGGTCGCCTCGTCCTGGGGGCGCGAGCCGATCTCACGGTCCTGGACGCACCCTCACACGTCCACCTGTCCTACCGCGCCGGGGTGCCCATCGCGCGCGCCCTCGACCTGCCGGTCGACGAGGTGTGAGCGGTCAGGCGTCGCCCTCCTGCATCGCCTTGGGCAGGTGGCCGGCCGACTTCTCGTAGTACTCGGCGGCCTTCCGGGTCGCGATGACCTTGGCCGCACCGGCGGCGAGACCGGTCAGGGCCGCGAAGGCGATGGCGTCCCGCCACGGGGTCCGAGGGTCGCGGGGGTCGACCACGGCGTCGCGGCCGGCCTTCTTCCACACGGTGGTGACCAGCTTGTTGGCGACGACACCTGCGAGCACCGCCGATCCGGTCCCCAGCACTCGCCACACCAGTGGTCCCATGTCGCACACCTCTCCGAGTTCCGGTCGCCGCAAAAGTGCCACTGACCTGCGGCTCCACCCTGCCACACGCAGGAGTATGGTTCGACACGTAACGACAGGGGAGCGCGTGAGCGCTGAGAGTGCGGGAGACCGCAGACCCTCACACCTGATCCGGTTCGCACCGGCGTAGGGAGTCGAGAATCTCAGACACCTGTCGGGCGAAGTGCGCCACCACAGGTGTCCTTCTCTCGGCAAGGGGTCTCCCCGAGGCATCCACCGGATTCCACGGGAGAAGAACACATGAGCAGCATCAACACCCCGGCCACCTCGGCCGACACCACGTCCGCCTCGGCCGACACCACGTCCGCCTCGGCCGACACCTCGTCCGCCTCGGCCGACACCTCGTCCGCCTCGGCCGACACCTCGTCCGCCTCGGTCGACCCCACGCCCACCATCGCACGTCGCGGCAGCATCCGCGCGTCGGCGCCCCTCGCCGGGTGGCGCACCGTCGACCTGCTCACCGTCGCGTTCCTCGGAGCAGCGTTCGGCATCGCCTACTGGGGCTGGGGCCTGGCCTACGAAGCCCCGGCCAACGCCATCAGCGCCGGGTTCCCGCCGCTGTCCGGCCTGTTCGCCGGTCCCTGGTTCATCGCCGGCGTCGTCGGCGGCCTGGTCATCCGGAGGCCCGGTGCGGCGCTGGCCTGCGAGGTCATCGCCGCGCTGGTCTCCATGCTCCCCGGCACCCAGTGGGGAGCCACGACGCTGGTCTCCGGCATCGTCCAGGGCGTGGGCACCGAGCTCGCCTTCGCACTCCTCGGCTACACCGCCTTCGGGCTCGTCGCCGCCATCGCCGCCGGCGCGCTCGCGGGGCCGCTCGAGGCAGGGTACGAGGCGACCAACTGGATCAAGGACTGGGCGCTCGGCTGGAAGTTCGCGTATGCCGGGATCCTCACCGTCAGCGGCGCCGTCGTCGCCGGCGCGGGTGGCTGGCTGTTGACCAAGGCCCTCGCCAGGGCCGGGGCGCTGGGAGCCTTTCCCGCCGGCCAGGAGGAACGGGAGTCGCGCGCTGTCTGAGCACCTCGACGTGACCGCCGGGCGGGGTCGGTCGCATGCCGCGACCGACCCCGTCGAGGTCGCTGCGCCCCGGGGGCGGGTCGAGGTCAGTCAGCTGAGGTGGCGTCCGTTCGGTCGACGAACAGCGGTGATCCCGGGTCTCGACCTCGACATCCCGGCCGGTCAGCGGGTGCTCCTCGTCGGTCCGAGCGGCTCCGGGAAGTCGACGCTGCTCCGGGCGCTGGCAGGGGTGCTGGAGGTGGCCGACTCGGGAGAGCGGTCCGGGACGGTCCGGCTGGACGGCGCCGAGCCCGGGTCGCGGGCCGGTGCCGTCGGCCTCGTCCTGCAGGAACCGGGCGCCGGCATCGTGTCGGCCACGGTGGGCCGGGACGTCGCGTTCGGCCTCGAGAACATCGGTGTGGCCAGGCCCGACATGCCTGCCCGGGTCGCTGCTGCGCTGGCCGCGGTCCGTCTGGACATGCCCCAGGACACCCCGACCCACGCCCTGTCGGGGGGAGAGCAGCAGCGCCTGGCGCTGGCCGGTGCGCTGGCGCTGGGGCCCTCGCTCCTGCTGCTCGACGAGCCGACGGCGATGCTCGACCCCGACAGTGCCGCATCGGTCCGAGCCAGCGTCGCCGAGGTCGCCGACGCCCAGCGCCTGACCACGGTGGTGGTCGAGCACAAGCTCGGTCCGTGGCTCGACTTCGCGGACCGGCTCGTCGTGCTCGACCACAGCGGTGCCGTCGCTGCCGATGGTGACCCGCACGAGGTCCTCGCCCGCCACGGTGCGAGCCTGGCCGCCGAGGGGATCTGGGTCCCGGGCGTCGCTGGACCCGCACCCCTCGAGCTGCCCGCAGGCACCTTTGACACGAGCCCGATAGGGGCGAACGTCGTCGCGCTCTCGGCCGAGGACGTCACGGTGCGTCGCAGCGTCCGGCGTCTCGACGGGTCGACCCGTACGACAACGGCCGTCCGGGGCCAGGCGTTGGCCGCCCGCGCCGGACAGGTCCAGGCCCTGGTCGGCCCGAGCGGGTCCGGCAAGTCGTCGATGGTGCTCGCGATGGCCGGCCTGCTCGAGCACGCAGGGTCGGTAGCCGTCCATCCCGACCTGGTCCCACACGGCTCGGGCCGGGCCGGTGGCTCGGGCGGCGCTGGTGGCCCTGGTGGCCCTGGTGGCCCTGGTGGCCCTGGTGGCCCTGGTGGCCCTGGTGGCCCTGGCGGCCCTGGAGGCTCGGGCCGCGCGGCTGGCGCAGACCCCGCAGGCTGGAGCACCACCGACCTCGCTCGGGTTCTCGCCTGGGTCCCGCAGTGGGCCAGCTCGACCCTGGTCGCGCACACCGTGCTCGACGAGGTGATGACGACCTCGCGCGCGCTCGCACTGGTGGAGACCGAGGCGCTCACCCGGGCCCGCACCCTGCTCGACGTCGTGGGCCTGGCGCACCTGGAGCAGGTCGATCCGCGTCACCTGTCCGGTGGCGAACAGCGCCGGCTGGCCGTGGTCTCCGCGGTGGTGCACCACCCCGCGGTGCTGCTCGCCGACGAGCCCACGGTCGGGCAGGACCGACTCACCTGGGCCGCCGTCACCGGGGTGGTCACAGCCCTCCGCGACGCGGGGTCAGCCGTCATCCTCACCACCCATGACGACGACGTCGTCGAGCTCGCCGACCGCACGACGGCCATGACGCGCCCCGAGCAGTCGCCACCCGCGCCAGCACCGAGACGACCCCTGGTCGCGCGGTGCGGTCCGCTCTCCCTGCTCGCGGCCGCCGTCCTCGCGATACCGGCCGGCGTGCTCTCGCCGCACTGGACCACCAGTCTGGTCGTCCTCGGGATCCAGGTGCTGCTGGCAGTGGTGGCCCTGTGGGCCCCGTCCCGCGATGCCGACACCGGCGCCCCGGCCCCAAGGAGCCGCGCCAAGGCGGTGTTCCTGCGGATGCTGCCCGGGCTGGTGGGAGGCCTGTCCGTCGCGTGGTCGACGTGGCTGCTCGGAGGCCATGACCTTTCCACAGGATTCACGGCGGGACTGCGGGTCCTCATCATCGTGCTCCCCTCGGCCGTGCTGGTCCGCTACGTCGATGCCGATGCGTTGGGCGACCACCTGGCCCAGCAGCTGCACCTGCCGGCCCGTCCGGTGGTGGCCCTGGCGGCGGCGCTGCAGCGGGTGCACACGTTCGGCGACCTCTGGACCGAGATCGCCCGCGCCCGTCGCGTGCGCGGGATCGGTGCCACGGCCCGGTCGCCGCGCTCCGTGCTGGCCGAGCTGTGGGCGCTCACGATCGGGATCCTCGTGCGTTCGCTCCAGGCCGCAGCCACGCTGGCCGTCGCGATGGACGCGCGAGGGTTCGCCACGGCATACCGGCGCACCTGGGCGGCGCCGGCACCGTGGCGCGGGGCGGACTGGCTGGTCGTCGTGGCCAGCGTGCTGCCGGTGCTCGTGGCGGCCGCCGGACGCTGACCCGCTGCGGTCCGGGTCTTGTGCGGCGTGGGTGACCGGAGCAAGGTGAACCCCATGAACCGTGTCAGCGACGCCGCGGGTCCAAGCACTCCCGAGCAGATCCGCAACGTGGTCCTGGTGGGGTCGAGCGGGGCCGGCAAGACGGCTCTGTTCGACCAGTTTGTGGCGGCTCGGATCCCGGGCCGCCGCGCTCGTGAGGGGGACTCGTCGGCGACGTTGTCGCTCGCCGCAGCATCGGTCCCGACCGGCGAGGTGACCGTCAACCTGCTCGACACCCCCGGCCACCCGGACTTCATGGGAGAGGTGCGCGCGGGGCTGCGTGCCGCCGACGCGGCCGTGTTCGTCGTGTCCGCGGCGGACGGCGTCGACGAAGCCACCCGCCTGCTGTGGCGAGAGTGCGACGTGCTCGGTATGCCGCGGGCGGTCGTCATCACGCGGCTCGAGCAGGCGCGGGCGGACTTCGAGGCGACCGTGGATGCCTGCCAGCGGGCGTTCGGCGACGCCGAGCCACTGGCGCTGCCGCTGATGGTCGACGGCACGGTGACCGGGCTGCTCAACCTGTTGCGCCGCACCGTGACCGAGCAGCAGCCGGGTGGCGGTGAGGCCGACCGGGAGCCGAGCGTCGACGAGGCAGAGCTGATCGACGCCCAGCGGGGCGAGCTGATCGAGTCCGTGATCGAGGAGTCCGAGGACGAAGGGCTCCTCGAGCGCTATCTGGGGGGTGAGGAGATCGACACGGAGGTGATCTCTGGTGACTTGCGACTGGCCATCGCCACGGCCCGGTTCTTCCCGATCCTGCCGACTCATGCGCCCACCGGAGCGGGGATCGAGGCGCTGATCGAGCTGTGCGAGAAGGGATTTCCCTCGCCGGTCGGCGCGGCAGTGCCAACCGTCTACACGTCGGCGGGTGGTGATTTCGGCACCGTCACCTGTGACCCGAATGGCCCGCTGGTGGCCGAGGTGGTGCGGACGACGACCGACCCGTTCGTGGGCCGTCAGTCGCTGGTCCGGGTCTTCTCCGGGACGCTGCATCCCGACGACCCGGTGCACATCTCGGGGCACCTGCAGCACTTCGCCACCCACCTCGTGGACGAGCACGCCGACCACGACTCCGACGACGAACGCGTCGGTCCGCTGGCCGCGCCGGTGGGCGACGAGACCCGACCGATCGGCGCAGGGATCGCTGGCAACATCGTCGTGGTGTCCAAGCTCGCCGGCGCGGAGACGTCGGACACGTTGTCCCGCAAGGAGAAGGCCGCCCTCGTCGAGCCGTGGGTGCTGCCCAACCCGCTGCTGCCGGTGGCCATCCACGCGAGATCCAAGGGCGACGAGGACAAGCTGGCGACGGCCTTGCAGCGGCTCGTGGCCGAGGACGTGACCATGCGGCTCGAGCACAACGCCGAGACGCACCAGCTGGTGCTCTGGGCGATGGGACCGGCCCACGTCGACCAGCTCATCGCGATGCTGGCGGCGCGCTACCACGTGCCGGTCGAGGTGGAACCGGTGCGGACGTCCCTGCGCGAGACGTTCGTGCGTCCCACCAAGGTCCAGGGCCGGCTGGTCAAGCAGTCCGGCGGGCACGGGCAGTACGCCGTGTGCCACCTCGAGATCGAGCCGTTGGAGCGTGGGGCGGGGATCGAGTTCGTCGACAAGGTGGTCGGCGGTTCGGTGCCTCGCAACTACATCCCCTCGGTCGAGAAGGGCGCCCGCCTCCAGCTGGAGAAGGGCGTGCTCGCGGGCTACCCGGTCGTGGACGTGCGGATCACCCTGGTCGACGGCAAGTCCCATTCGGTCGACTCCTCCGACATGGCCTTCCAGACGGCTGCCGGGATGGCGCTCCGCGAGGCCGCCAACGACTCCACCGTGGCCATGCTCGAACCCGTGGACGAGGTGCACATCGAGGTCAGCGACGAGGCGGTCGGCGGCGTGCTCGCCGACCTGCGCGGCCGACGCGGGCAGGTCCACGGCACCGAGCCGTCGGAGTTCGTGGGGCGCACCGTCATCCACGCCGAGGTACCCGCTCATGAGCTGGCCCGCTATCCGGTCGACCTGAGGTCGGTCTCCCACGGCACCGGCTCGTTCACCCGCAGCTTCGTCCGCTACGACTACATGCCACCCGCCCTGGCCCGAGAGGTGACCGCAGGCTGAGCTCGCCTGTTGGAAGCGGAACTTCCGGATATCCGGAAGTTCCACTTCCAACAAGGGGCCGGGCGGCCGGCGGGTGCCCTAGGCGAAGAGGTCGCCGGCTGTTTCGACGCGGCCCCGCCGCACGAGGTAGCCGTGCCACAGCAGCCGCGCCGCAGTCGAACGGTGCGGTCTCCAGCGCTCGCCCAACACCTCGAGAGCCGCCTGGTCGGGGACGGCGTCGAGCCCGAGGGTCTCAGCGGTCGCCACCTGGAGCGCCCTGTCGCCGACCGGCCACAGGTCTGGACGGCCCAGGCAGGCCAGCAGGTAGACGTCGGCGGTCCAGCGACCGATGCCGGGCAGGGCGGTCAGGGCGCGACGGACGGCCTGGTCGTCGAGGTGGGCGAGTCCGTCGAGATCGAGGTCGCCCGTGTCGACCGCGACCGCCAGGGCGCGCAGGTAGCGGTCCTTCTGCCGGGAGACCCCGTCGAGCCGCAGCTCGTCGGGAGTGGTCGCCAACAGTGCGGCCGGCACCATCGTGCCGACGCGGTCCAGGACCTTGCGGTATGCCGCCGCGGAAGACGCGAGGGACACCTGCTGCTCGAGGATGAACAGGACCAGGCTCGGGAACCCGGTCGGGCGCAGCCACAACGCCGGGACCCCGTGGGTGGCGACGAGCTTCGCGAGCCGTGGGTCGGCCGCCGTCAGGTCGGCCACGGCGCGTTGGAAGAGCTCGTCATCCACGCGGCGACGCTATCCGAGGAGCGGACTGCCGAGTGGTCAGCCGGCGCGCAGCCGCTGGCGCTGGTCGCGCAACGCCTGGACCTCGGCCCAGTAGGCCGCCCGGGAGGCGTCTGGCGTTGGCGTCGCGGACCTCGGCGGGCGGACCACCCGAAGGTGTGTGGTGCGTTGTTCGGCCATGGCACAGACGGTAGGACGCACCACCGACAGCGGGACGTCCGTGCCCGCCCGCGCCGTGCTCGGGACGGGGTGAGATGGTGCGGAGGTGGCGTCTGACGGCGGAAAGGCGCCGCCAGACGCCACCGGCCAGCCGGCGGGTGGGGGGACCCGCTCAGGCTGGCTCGCCCTCGAGGTCCCTCGTGGCGATCCCAGGGGGACGATCGCGCAGGAACCGGGCGAGGTTGGTGACCAGTCCGAGCGTGCCGGTGGGGGTACCGGCGCTCGTCGTGGTGGTGTCAGGGCCGAGGCCGACAGGGCCGAAGGACCGCGGTCTCGAGCGTGGCGTCGTCGTCATGCCGCAGACCGTGGTCGGTCGGTCTTCAGGGGCGCCTGCTGTGCGGACCGGCTCGTGCCCGCAGTGAGCTCGGCAGCCGCGTCGTAGGCGTACGTCGTGCGCCACAGGACGTCGGACCAGTCGTATGCCGGGCGGACAGTGGCGTTGTGCCGCTGGATGCGTGCCCGCGCGGCGGCGTCGGTGCAGAGCAGCGCGAGCTGGCCGACCATCTCGGCGTCGGTGCGCGCCAGCAGTCCCTCGACGCCGTCCGCCACGAAGTCGGCCACGCCCGTGCCGGCCCGTGCCACGACGGCCAGCCCCGAGGCGCGGGCCTCCAGTGCGGCGATCCCGAACGACTCGAGCGTGGCGGGGGCGACGAACACGTCTGCCCGTTCGTAGAGGGCCCGGATCTGGTGGTGCTCCAGGGCGCCGGGCGCCTCCACCCATCCCTGCATGCCCCAGTCCGAGATCCGGGCCTGCAACCGGCCCAGCTGGGGTCCGTCGCCCACGAGCACCACGCGGACCTCGACGTCCGAGGGCAGGGCTGCTCGCACCCGACGCAGCACGGCCAACAGCCGCAGGGGGCGCTTGCGGCGGGCGACTCGCATGACGCTGACGATGGTGACCGGTCCACGCTCCTGCCCCGATGGTGTGGAGTCGGCCGCGTGCGCCGCCGCCCAGAGATCCGTGTCGACAGCGTTGGGGAGGATCAACACCGGTCGACCTCCGAGGACGCGGCGCACCGGGTCGGCTGCCGCCTCGCTCACCGCGGTCCACTGGATCGAGAGCTGGTCCCAGCCGCGAGCCAGCGCCGCGGCACGGAACAACGGCCAGGCCGCAGCCCACATCGAGTGCACCGTCGCCACGGCCGGAACTCGTTGCGCCGCAGCGATCTCGGCCGCGCGCAGGGCGAGCGGAGAGATCGCAGACACGTGCGCGTGGACCATGTCCGCCTCCGCCACCAGCGCGCGCATGGCGCGGGCATCTCTGACCACCATGACACCGTTGGAGTCGACCCCGGTCGGTCCCGGGGTGCGGGTGAGCACGGTGACGTCGTGCCCGGCGGCGGCCTGGTGGGCGGCGAGGTCGTGGACCAGTACCTCGATGCCACCCACCGTGGGGGCGTAGGTGTCCGTGGCGTGCAGGATCTTCATCCGGGCACCCGAACTGCGCGGCTGCGAGCCACGAACCAGCCACCCAGCCACACGCCGCCGACCGGGATCTCGAGCAGGAAGATGAAGCCGCGGTAGAGCAGGACGCCCGCGGCGACCGTCAGCGGGTCACCGCCGAGGGCGACCAGCGCCGCGACCGTCCCGGCCTCGGTCGTCCCGGTGCCGCCGGGCGTGACCACGACGAGCGAGAGGAGACGTTCGACCGCGAAGCCGGTCAGGACGGCATACCAGGGCAGGTCCGCGGCGACCACGTGCAGGCACCCCCAGAGGAGCGCTCCCTGGAGGAGCACGTAGGCGCCCATGCCGGTGGTCAGCTGCGGCCAGGTGCGCGAGGCGACGGCACGCACTGCACCGCGCGTCTCTAGGACGCTCCGGGTGAGGCTCCCCAGCCACTTCTCGCCACGGCCGCGCAGGACCAGGCGGAGCACCCGCACCAAGGCATCGACCGTGCGGGTGGCTGCCCGCTCGCTGCCCAGGGCCCCGAGGATGGCGATGACCACCGCCAGCAGCAGGAGCGAGGCGACCGCAGCTGTGCTGCGCAGGAGGTGGCCGGTGGCGTGCCCGGTGAGCACGAGGGCGGCGATGGCGATGACGGGGAGCAGCAGCTTGGCGAGGACGTCCCAGATGTTCGTGACGATCGTGAACGCGGCGAAGGCGGTCTCGCGGAACCGCCAGGCGCGGATCATGGCCAGGTTGGTCCCGACCCCGAGCGCCCCACCCATCGGCGCGACGTTGGAGACCGCGCTGCCCGTCAGGCTCAGGGTCAGCGCTCGGCGCCGGCTCAGTCCGGGGAGGCCGCCGGTGAGCACGAACGAGTGGGCGAAGAGCCCTGCCGCCCAGAGCAGGGCCAGGGCTGCCAGCTGGGGTGTGCTGACGCGGGCGAGCACCTCGCCGATCGCGGACCACCGGGCACCTGCGAGGGCGGGGACGACCCAGCCGAACATCGCCCCGGTGACGGCGATGCCGGTCACCACACGCACCGCGCCGGGCACCGTGAAGCCCCGCCGCGGTGCGGTCGGCGCTGCCAGTGCTGACATGGGGTCCCCTCGATCGGCAGGTAGCTGCGGTGGCTACCGGGCCCCACCATGACGGCTCGAACCTGAGCCATTCCTGAGAGACCGGCCGTCGGTCCGATTCCTCAGGAATCGCTCAGACTCCGCAGCCGACACTGGTGACCCGCACACCTGAGGAGCCCCACCGATGAGCCACCCCGTCGCGCTGCCGACGTCCCCCGGACGAGGGCTGTCAGGCCGCCCCGATGCGGTCCTGGGCCGCGTCGTCGTCGCGTATGCCGTGGCCGCCGCCTCCGCGGGGCTCGGCACCGTCGCGCTGGCTGACGGAGCGGGGGAGCACGGCGACCTCGCCGCCCACGACCCGGCTGTCACCGATGCGGTGGTCAGCCACCGGACCGCAGTCCTCACGGCGCTGGCCCACGCAGTGACGGCGGTCGGCAGCGAGGTCTCGATCGGCCTGCTGACCCTGGCCCTGGTCACGTGGCTCGTGGTGCGACGCCGGGAGGTGACCACTGCAGCAGTGGTGGGCAGCGCCATGGTCGTCGCCGCGGGGCTGACCCTCGCGGTCAAGCACGTCGTCGGCCGGACCCGGCCGCCGGCCTCGGTGATGATGGGAGCCTTCGACTCCGGAGCCTCCTTCCCCTCGGGACACACGGTGTTCTCCACCGTCTTCTTCGGGCTGGTCGCGGGCCTGCTGCTGCGCGGGTCCTGGCAGGGGTCACGGCGCTGGCTCGTCGTGGCAGCCTGGGCCGTGCTCAGCGCGGCCATCGGTGCGAGCCGGCTTTATCTCGGCTACCACTGGCTGACCGACGTCCTGGCGGGGTGGTGCCTGGCGGTGGGCGTGCTCGCTGCCACCGCGGCGGTAGTGGGCGTGGTCGAGCGCCGTCGTCAGACTGCTCCCCGGGGCGGTTCGCAGCCCTACGCTGGAGGCTCGCAGTCAGCCAGCGAAGGGGAGTGGTCCGATGCGCGTCCTGCTCGTTGAGGACGAGGCGGCCCTCGCCGAGACGGTCCGCCGTGGCCTGACCAACGAGGGCTTCGTCGTGGACGTGGCGCACGACGGCATCACCGGCCAGTGGATGGCGACCGAGAACCCCTACGACGTCATCGTGCTCGACATCATGCTGCCCGGGCGCAACGGCTACGACGTGCTGCGCAACCTGCGGGCCCTCAAGATCTGGGCGCCGACACTGATGCTGACCGCCAAGGACGGCGAGTACGACCAGACCGACGCGTTCGAGCTCGGGGCGGACGACTACCTCACCAAGCCGTTCAGCTTCATGGTCCTCGTGGCCCGGCTGCGGGCGCTGGTCCGTCGCGGCGCACCGGCGCGACCGGTCACGCTGACGGTGGGCGACCTGGAGCTGGACCCCAACAAGCGGACGGTATGCCGGGCAGGTCACCAGATCTCGTTGACGGCACGGGAGTTCGCCGTGCTGCACTACCTGATGCGCCACCCTGAGATGGTGCTCTCGAAGGCCGAGATCCTCGAGAACGTCTGGGACCCCGCGTTCGACGGCAGCGAGAACATCGTCGAGGTCTACGTGGGCTACCTGCGCCGGAAGATCGACTCGGCCTTCGGGGTGGTCTCGGTCGAGACGGTGCGCGGCATGGGTTACCGGCTGATGCCGGTCACCACGACGCGCTGATCCAACCCTCGTCCGACGGACTCGCGCACTGGTCCCGCACGCGGGGGCTGATCCCGCTCAGGCCGACGAAGCGCCGTCGCCGGGCAGTCTGATCTCGAACCGGCACTGACCCGTGGGTGAGGCACCCGCGTGCACGGTTCCGCCGTGGGCCTCGACGACAGTGCGCACGATCGCCAGCCCCAGCCCGCTGCCACCGCGGTCCCGGCCGCGCGCCTCCTCGAGCCGGGCGAAGCGGTCGAACACCCGGCCCCGCTCGGACTCGGGGATCGGCGGGCCGTCGTTGTCCACCGTCACCACCACGTCGCCGCCGTCGACGCCCACCCCGAGGTCGACGCCGCCCGTCGTGTGTCGGGCCGCGTTGTCCACGAGGTTGCGGATGGCCTGGCTGAGCCGCACCGGGTCCCCGGTGACGCGGGCGGCCGAGATCGAGGCGGTGACCCGGAACTCCACGGTGGCACGAAGTCGCCGCACCTCGACGTCGACCAGGTCGTCGACATCGACGTCCTGCAACGCCAGGGGGAGCCCGTCGTCGGCTTTGGCCAGGGTCAGCAGGTCGTCGACGAGCCGCTGCATGCGCAGCGCCTCGGACGCGATGACCTCGTCGCGGCCCTGGTCAGTGGTCCGGTCGAGGGGCTTGCTGCGTGCGGCGACGTCGATGGCGGCGATGATCGTGGCCAGCGGGCTGCGCAGCTCGTGGGACGCGTCGCTGACGAACCGCCGGGTGGTGGCGTCCGCCTGCTCGAGCCGGTCGAGCATCAGGTTCATCGTCTCGGCCAGCCGGGCGATCTCGTCCCCCGAGGGCGGGACGGTGAGGTGGCCGCGGCCGCGCACCCTGGTGATGCGGGCGACCTCGCTGCGGATCCGCTCCACCGGCTGCAGGGCCTGCCGCAGGATCCGCCAGATCAGGACCAGCAGCAGCACCAGCAGAGTGGTCGCGCCGATCGCCAGCAGCCCGGTCGCGGTCTGGACCGTGTCGGTGGCAACGTCCAGCGGAGTGCCGACCACGACCACGAACTCGGCGCCGCGGGGGTCGCGGACCCCCTGCGCGACGATCGCGTGCGGCTCACCGGTCTCGCCCGGTATGCCGGTCACCTGGTCGAGGGCGACGCTGCCCGGAGCGGGCCGCAGCTTGGTGATCGGCGCGCGCCGAGCCACTTCGGAGCTGGCCACGACGCCACCGCGCCGCTCGATGATCTGCAGGATCGAGCCGTGCCCAGGGATCTCCTCCAGGGCGGCCTCGACCGGCGCCTCCCCCTTGCCCACGACGTCGGCGACCTGCGCCGCCTGGACGCGGGCAGAGTCCTGCGCCGAGCTGTAGAGGATGCGGTCCAGGGTCACCGCGAAGGCGGTCAGCCCCAGCACGAGCACGATGGTGGCGACGGCTGCGGCGCCCACGAGCACCCGTCGCTGCAGCGACCAGGACCGCCACCGCTTCACGTCGGTCCCCCTCGTGGACATCGGCCGGGCGGACGCCGCGGCGCTCGGGATCGCCCGAGCCGGACTCTACCTCCGCCGCCGGTCGTCCACCTGAGACGTTCCTGAGCACGCCGGGCGTCATGGTGCGAGCCGGTCGAGCACCCTTGCGGCACGCCGCGGCGGCAGAGGCGAGCGTCACCTGCTGTTCGACGACCGTCGGGCGACGCCTGCGGCAGGGCGGGTCAGAGGTGACGGTGGCCGGTGAGGAGACCGCCGTCGACCGGCAGGGTGTGGCCGGTGATCCAGCCGGCTTCGCGGGAGGCGAGGAAGGCGACCGCGGCCGCGATGTCGTCGGGCTCGCCCACCCTGCCCAGCGGGTACAGGGGCAGCATGCGCTCGGCACCGCCCTCCTGGCTGTCCCACACCCGGGTGCGCACCGTCCCGGGTGCGACAGCGTTGACCCGGATACCCGCGGGGCCGAGCTCCGCGCCGAGATTCCTTGTCAGTGCCACGATGCCCAGCTTGGCCGTCGAGTAGGGCTCACTGCCGAGGGCGGCCAGCGCGTTGACCGACGTCACCGACACGACGGCCGGGCTGAGGGTGCTGCGGCGGAGGTGGGGCATGGCGGCCCGGGTGCAACGCACGACGCTCATCAGGTTGAGCTCGAGGGTCCACGCCCACACGTCGTCACCGGTGTGCTCGAAGTCGGGATGCTCGACATCCCCGCCGGCGACGTTCACCAGCACGTCGAGGCCACCGAGATGATCGGCAGCCGCCGCGACGGCCGCCCGCACCGAGTCGTCGTCGGTGACATCCAGCTCGACCGCGAGGTGCTCGGCCGGCTGGTCGCCTCGATGCTCGCCGCCGGACTCGGTGCTGTCCAGTGCGGTGACGACCTCCGTCGCCGCCGCGAGGTCGAGGTCGGCCACCGCCACCCGAGCGCCCTCACCCGCCAGCCACCGTGCGCAGGCCCGCCCGATCCCGTGCGCACCGCCGGTCACCAAGACCCGCGAACCGGCAAAGCGAGCACCCTCACGTGGCATGTCCCCACCCTCTCAGCGAAGTACCCACCAAGAAAGACGATCGAACCGGGAACAGACTCGCCACGCACGAAGTTGAGTCGAGTGAACGCAAGTTTCGCGCACCGATTTGCCACGCGGCATACCGGCTCCTAACTTGAGTGCAGGCAACTCAACCCAGACTCAACCCCAACGCAACAGGAGATTCACCATGGCACGTGCGGTCGGCATCGACCTCGGTACCACCAACTCGGCTGTCGCCGTCCTCGAGGGCGGCGAGCCGACCATCATCGCGAACGCAGAGGGCGGTCGCACGACCCCGTCCGTCGTCGCGTTCTCCAAGGGAGGCGAGGTCCTGGTCGGCGAGATCGCCAAGCGCCAGGCCGTCACCAACGTCGACCGGACGATCCGTTCCGTCAAGCGCCACATCGGCACCGACTGGAAGTCGCCGGAGATCGATGGCAAGACCTACACCGCGCAGGAGATCAGCGCCCGCATCCTGCAGAAGCTCAAGCGCGACGCCGAGTCCTACCTCGGTGAGGACGTGACCGACGCCGTCATCACCGTCCCCGCGTACTTCGACGACCACGAGCGCCAGGCGACCAAGGAGGCCGGTGAGATCGCTGGCCTCAATGTGCTGCGCATCATCAACGAGCCCACCGCCGCGGCCCTCGCCTACGGACTCGACAAGGGCAAGGAGGACGAGCTCATCCTCGTCTTCGACCTCGGTGGCGGCACCTTCGACGTGTCCCTCCTCGAGGTCGGCAAGGACCCCGATGACGGGTTCTCCACCATCCAGGTCCGGTCCACCAGTGGCGACAACAAGCTCGGTGGCGACGACTGGGACGAGCGCATCGTCAACCACCTGCTGACCACCGTGAAGAACAACACGGGTGTCGACCTGTCCAAGGACAAGATCGCCATGCAGCGGCTGCGTGACGCAGCGGAGCAGGCCAAGAAGGAGCTCTCCTCCTCGACCAGCACCAACGTGTCGATGCAGTACCTCTCGATGTCCGAGAACGGCCCGATCCACCTCGAGGAGACGATCAGCCGCGCCCAGTTCGAGCAGCTGACCAAGGACCTGCTCGACCGGACCCGCCAGCCGTTCCAGAACGTCATCAAGGACGCCGGCATCTCCGTCTCCGACATCAACCACGTGGTCCTCGTCGGTGGTTCTACCCGGATGCCGGCCGTGAGCAACCTGGTCAAGGAGCTCGCCGGCAAGGAGCCCAACAAGGGCGTCAACCCCGATGAGGTCGTCGCCGTCGGCGCGGCACTGCAGGCCGGCGTCCTCAAGGGCGAGCGCAAGGACGTCCTGCTCATCGACGTCACACCGCTGTCCCTCGGCATCGAGACCAAGGGTGGGCTGTTCACCAAGCTGATCGAGCGCAACACGGCGATCCCGACCAAGCGCTCCGAGGTGTTCTCCACGGCGGAGGACAACCAGCCGAGCGTGCTCATCCAGGTCTTCCAGGGCGAGCGTGAGATTGCGCAGCACAACAAGCAGCTCGGCACCTTCGAGCTGACCGGCATCGCGCCGGCCCCCCGTGGCGTGCCGCAGGTCGAGGTCACCTTCGACATCGACGCCAACGGCATCGTCAACGTGTCCGCCAAGGACCGTGGCACCGGCGCCGAGCAGAAGATCACGATCTCCGGTGGCTCGGCCCTCGCCAAGGAGGACATCGAGCGGATGATCAAGGAAGCCGAGGCGCACGCCGACGAGGACAAGCAGCGTCGCGAGGAGACCGAGGCCCGCAACACGGCGGAGAACCTCGTCTACTCGACCGAGAAGTTCCTCGGTGACAACGCCGACAAGCTCCCGGCCGACGGCCGCGGCGACGTCGACACCGCGCTCGCGGACCTCAAGGAGGCCCTCAAGCCGGAGTCGGGCGCCACGCCCGAGGACATCTCGGCGAAGACGTCGAAGCTCTCCGAGGAGTCGCAGAAGCTGGGCACCGCGATGTATGCCGCGGCCGCCGAGTCCGAGCAGGCCGGCGCCTCCGAGGACGGTGCACCTTCGGGTGAAGCCGGCTCCGCCGACGAGGCCGGGTCTGACGACGACGTCGTGGACGCCGAGGTCGTCGAGGACGACGACACCGACGGGGAGAAGAAGTGACCGAGCAGCACCAGCCTGCTGACGGTGCCGAGGAGGTGGTGGGCGCCGACGAGACAGTCGAGCCCACCACCGCCGAGGCGGCCGCGCTCCAGGGCGACATCCTCGACGAGGGTGACGTCCCGGAGGGCGCGGTCGCTCAGGCCGGTGACGCGCCCGAGGACAGGTCCGACGAGGCGTCTGACGGCTCGGCCGATGACTTGCACCCGGACACGTTCCTCGCAGCCGAGCGGCTGAGCGACCTCCAGCGACTGCAGGCCGAGTACGTCAACTACAAGCGTCGCGTCGACCGCGACCGGGCCGTCGTGCAGGAGCGCGCAGCCCAGTCGGTGATCGAGGCACTGCTGCCGGTGCTCGACGACATCCACGCCGCACGTGAGCACGGCGACCTCGTCGACGGACCGTTCTCGGCCATCGCCGACAAGCTGGAGTCCACCCTCGTGAAGTTCGGGCTGGAGCGTTACGGCGCGATCGGCGAGCAGTTCGACCCGAGCCTGCACGAGGCTCTCATGCACACCGCCTGGCCGCAGGACGGCTCTGTCGAGCCGACCGACTCGACCACCGTCGTGCAAGTGCTGCAGCCCGGTTACCGCGCCGGCGAGCGAGTCCTGCGCGCCGCGCGGGTCGCTGTGGCCGATCCTGAGTAACACCACGACCGAGCTGAGAGGAGGGCGTCGACATGGCTAGCCAGGACTGGTTCGAGAAGGACTTCTACGCGATCCTCGGCGTCCCCAAGGATGCTGACGGCGCGGCGATCAAGAAGGCCTACCGCAAGCTCGCGCGCAAGCACCACCCCGACCAGAACGCAGGGGACGCAGCAGCCGAGCAGCGCTTCAAGGACATCGGTGAGGCCAACTCGGTCCTGTCCGATGCCGAGAAGCGTCGCGAGTACGACGCCGTCCGGCAGATGGCGCACGGCGGCGCCCGCTTCACGGCGGGCGGTCCCGGCGGCGGCAACGGCGGCTTCGACGACGTCTTCTCCTCGATGTTCGGCGGCGGCGGCGGCGGTGCCCGGGTGCGGTACTCGACCGGCGGCGGTGGGCAGCCCGACCTCGAGGACCTGCTCGGCGGAATGTTCGGCGGCGGGGGCGGCCCGGCATACGGGGGCGCTGGCTTCCGTGCGCCGCAGGGACCGCGCAAGGGCGCCGACCTGACCGCTCGCACGACCCTGTCGTTCCGCGACGCGGTCGAGGGTGCGACCGTCACGCTCAGCACCAACGGGGGTGACCAGATCACCACGCGGATCCCCGCCGGCGTCAAGGACGGCCAGAAGATCCGGCTCCGCGGCAAGGGCCAGCGCGGCGACGCCGGCGCCACGCCCGGTGACCTCATCCTCACCGTCACGGTGGAGAAGCACCCGGTGTTCGGTCGCGATGGGAACAACCTCACCATCGACCTGCCGGTGACCTTCGCCGAGGCCACCCTGGGGGCCACCGTCGCGGTGCCGACCCTCGACGGGTCCTCCGTCAAGGTGCGCGTGGCACCGGGAACCCCGAGCGGTCGCGTACTGCGCCTCAAGGGGCGCGGGGTGCCGGTCAAGGACAAGCCCGGTGACCTGATGGCCAGGGTCAGCGTCGTGGTGCCGCAACGACTCTCCGACGAGGCGAAGGCCGCTGTCGAGACCCTGCAGTCGCTGGACGAGGGCTTCGACCCCCGGGCGGAGCTGTTCGAGAACGCGACGAGGTGACGTGCGATGACTGAGGTGCGTGGGTTCTCGCCCGACGACGATGTGCCGATCTTCGTCATCTCGGTGGCGGCTACCCTGGCCGGCATGCACGCCCAGACGCTGCGTCAGTACGACCGGCTCGGGCTGGTCAGCCCGTCGCGGACGCGCGGGGGCGGGCGCCGCTACTCCGGCCGTGACGTCGCGATGCTGCGTGAGGTGCAGCGCCTCTCCCAGGAGGAGGGCGTCAGCCTCGCCGGCATCCAGCGCATCCTGGAGCTCGAGAACCAGGTGACTGCCCTGCGGGCGCGGGTGCTCGAGCTCTCGGACGAGGTGGAGCGCGCCCGGCTGGCGACCGGAACCCGTTCGTCCTCGAGGGTTTTCGCCGTCGGTCCGACCGGCGACGTCATTGCCGTCCGCGCGGGCCAGCGTCCGCGTCTCGGCGGGTCGCAGGCGCTGGTCGTCTGGCGCCCCTCGTCGCACTGACACCTGGACATGCCGCGTGGCCCGGCCACGCGGCATACTCCTGTCTGTGAGCGAACACCTGTTGGTCTTCCCCGACCGTGAGACCGCCGAGGACGTGGCTGCCGAGCTGGCCCATGAGGGCTTCTCCGAGGTGCGTGTCGTGCGCGAAGCCCTTGCGGGAGAAGATGACTCGGATGACCACGAGTGGGCCGTCCACATCGTCGAGGAAATGGTTGCCGACGAGTCGGGCCCCGTGGAGTCGGGGCTCCGAGACCGGTTCAGTGCGCTGGCCGAGGAGCATGGCGGATGGTACGACCCGGAGCCTGCTGCAGGCTCCTGAGTCGCGAGGTCAGGGGGCCAGCAGCCTGACGACAGCCTCACCGCTGGCCCGGGAGGCCCCGTGGGTGATGACGTGGACGGCCGGCTCGGGCGGTGACCACCCCGGCCAGCCGGTGTCGATCACGACGACGTCGGGTCGGCGTCGGACGATGGCCGCCACCAGCTCGGCCATCCACCGGTGACGGTGCGGGTCGCGGACGACGACCCACATAGGTCGGTCGACCGCCGCGGCGAGTGCGGCGTCCAGGTCGGCCCCTTCGGTGAGGTGACACAGTGGCGTGTCCGGCCAACGGCGACGGACCGCAGCGGCCAGCCCGGAGGCGGTTTCGTCCCCGACGGCGATGTTCCCCGCCGCCACGAGCTCAGCAACGACCGGGCGCTCTGGTCGGACGCCAGGAGTTCCACGCACGGCCAACCCGCGCGCGGCGGCAGCAAGCCCTGCGGGGGCGCCAGCGGATGCACGGGTTGCATTCTCCCGCAACGAGTTCCGCAGCACCGATGCCGTCGTGACCCGTGCCGCAGCCTCGGCCAGGCGTTCCTCCCCGAGCCGTCCGTCGTGGACCCCGTCGATGAGCGCGGCCACGACCAGGTCCAGCGTGTCCGCCCCTGCGAGTCCGCCGCCGATGCAGAGCGCGTCCACTCCCGCGGCAACGGCCTGGACGGCACCGCTGGCCAGCCCGGCAGTGTCTGCGACGGCACCCATCTCGAGGCCGTCCGACACGGCCAGCCCCGTGAAGCCCAAGTGGTCGCGCAGGAGGCCGGTCATCACGGCGGGCACCAGCGTCGCCGGGCGTGGGTCGAGACCGGTGACCCGCAGGTGACCACTCATCACCGCAGCCGTCCCGGCGGCGACGGCCGCGCGAAACGGGTCGAGCGCCGGGCTGGTGGTGGGGTCGTCGCCGAGGTCGACCTCGGGCAGTCCCAGGTGGCTGTCGACCCGTGTCCCGCCGTGCCCGGGGAAGTGCTTGGCGCACGCGAGCACCCCAGCGGACTGAAGTCCCTGCACCCAGGCGGCCGTGTGCCGCGCCACGAGCGCGGCATCGGACCCGAAGCTGCGAACGCCGATCACCGGGTTGCTCGCCTCGACGTTGACGTCCGCGTCCGGGGCGTAGTCGAGGTCGATCCCGACGTCCGCGAGCGCGGTCCCGATCTCGCCCGCCACCGACCGTGTCAGGTCCACGTCGTCGACCGTGCCGAGGGCGAGGTTGCCCGGCCACGAGGAACCGGTGCGGTACTCCAGCCGGGTGACGTCGCCACCCTCCTCGTCCACGGCCACGAGGGCGGCGGGGTTCGCCTCGTGGATCGCCGAGGTCAGCGCGGCCAGCTGGTCGGGCGAGGCGATGTTGCGGGCGAACAGCGCCACGCCGCCCAGCCCCTCGTCGAGCCGGCGCAGCAACCAGTCGGGAGCGGTCAGCCCGGTGAAGCCGGGCTGCACCACGGCCAGGGCGAGGCGACGCAGCCCGGCGACGTCCTGTCCCGGGGCAGACGGGGTCGGCCGGCTGCCGTTCACGTGGACACCCTTGCCTGGCCGCCGGCGGAGTCACCATCGGTCGCCCGGTCGAGCCCCAGGAACTCCTCCACGTCGAGCCAGCCGAGGACGGTGCTCTCGATCGGGCGGATGTGCTGTCGGCTCTGGTCGCGATAGAGCCTCGGCGCGGTGCACGGCACCGGCACCCCATGGGTCTCGACGGTGCACGACCCGGCGGCCAGGACGTTCTTGACCCAGTCGGTGTGCGGCCCGTAGGCCAGTGCGATGACGAACCCGCGGTCGGTCCGGAACAGCATCACCGGAGTCTGGAACTCCCGACCGGACGACCGACCGCGGTGGTGGACGACCGCGAAGCCGGGCAGGTGCCGCAGGATCGGCCGGGTCAGGTGGTTGAACCCGACCCGGTTGAGCGTGCCGACGGCGCGTGGGACGGGCATGCCCTGACGGTATGCCGCGTGGCCGGCTCGCGCACCCGGCATACCCAGGGTGCGGCGAAACAAAGTTGAGTGGAATAGGCTCAACTTTGGCAGGGTTGTCCCCAGTGGACCCAACACCGACAACAGGAGAACATCCACGCATGGAGCTGAAGCCGACAGCGAAGGTGGCCGAAGCGCTGGCCCTCGCACAACGCGAGGCGCAGGGCGCCGGCCACCCCGAGATCACCCCCGACCACCTCACGAGCGCCCTCGTCCGGCTCGACACCCCGCTGGCCGACACCCTCCTGCAGGCGGCCGGCACTGGCGCGTCGCAGGTGCTGGCCCAGGCCGACGCCCGCCTGCGTGCGCTGCCCACCGCCTCCGGCGCAGCCCAGGCGCCCGGCATCGGCCGACAGGCAGCGGCTGTGCTCCAGCAGGCCGACACCATGATGCGCGCCAAGGGCGACACCTTCCTCGCCCTCGACCTGCTCCTGCTCGCACTCGCCGAGACCGGTCACCTGGCTGCGGTCGAGAAGCGCGGTGCCAAGGACATGGAGGCGAAGATCGACGCGCTGCGCGGCGGCCGCAAGGTGACGAGCGAGACCCCCGCGGAGGCCGGTGAGGCGCTGGCGAAGTACGGCACCGACCTCACCCAGGAGGCCCGCGACGGCAAGCTCGACCCGGTGATCGGACGCGACTCGGAGATCCGTCGTGTGGTGCAGGTGCTGTCCCGCCGCACCAAGAACAACCCCGTCCTCATCGGCGAGCCCGGCGTCGGCAAGACCGCTGTCGTCGAGGGACTGGCTCAGCGCATCGTCGACGGTGACGTCCCGGAGTCGTTGCGGGACAAGCGGTTGATCAGCCTCGACCTGGGGGCGATGGTCGCCGGGGCGAAGTACCGCGGCGAGTTCGAGGAGCGGCTCAAGGCCGTGCTCGAGGAGATCAAGGAGAGCAACGGCCAGGTCGTCACGTTCATCGACGAGCTGCACACGGTCGTCGGAGCCGGTGCGTCCGGCGAGGGCGCGATGGACGCCGGCAACATGCTCAAGCCGCTGCTGGCGCGCGGCGAGCTGCGACTCGTGGGTGCCACGACGCTCGACGAGTACCGCCAGCACATCGAGAAGGACGCGGCGCTCGAGCGCCGCTTCCAGCAGGTCTTCGTCGGCGAGCCGTCGGTCGAGGACACCATTGCCATCCTGCGTGGGCTCAAGGAGCGCTACGAGGCGCACCACAAGGTGGAGATCGAGGACGCCGCGCTGGTTGCCGCCGCAAGCCTGTCGGACCGCTACATCAGCGGCCGCCAGCTGCCGGACAAGGCGATCGACCTCGTCGACGAGGCAGCGTCGCGACTGCGGATGGAGATCGACTCCAGCCCGGTCGAGATCGACGAGCTCCGGCGATCGGTGGACCGGCTCAAGATGGAGGAGCTGCATCTCGAGCGGGAGACCGACGACGCCTCGGTGGAGCGGCTCGCCAGGCTCCGCGAGGACCTGGCCAACAAGTCCGAGGAGCTGGCCGGGCTCAACGCCCGCTGGGAGTCGGAGAAGTCCGGCCTCAACCGGGTGGGCGACCTCAAGACCCAGATCGACGAGGCTCGCACCCGGCTCGAGAAGGCCCGGCGTGACTACGACTTCGAGACCGCCAGCCGGATCGAGTTCGGCGAGATCCCCGAGCTCGAGAAGGCGCTGGCCGTCGCCAACGAGGACGAGGTCGCATCCGGCCGGGCCAGCGCCGACCTCATGGTCAAGGAGCGGGTGGGTGCCGACGACATCGCCGAGGTGATCTCGGCCTGGACCGGCATCCCCGCGGGCCGGCTGCTGCAGGGTGAGACCGAGAAGCTGCTGTCGATGGAGTCGATCATCGGGTCCCGGCTGATCGGGCAGTCCGCCGCCGTCGAGGCCGTGTCCGACGCGGTCCGTCGTTCGCGCGCGGGTCTCGCCGACCCGAACCGGCCGACCGGGTCGTTCCTGTTCCTGGGACCGACGGGTGTCGGCAAGACCGAGCTCGCCAAGTCGCTGGCGGACTTCCTCTTCGACGACGAGCGGGCGATGGTCCGCATCGACATGAGCGAGTACTCCGAGCGGCACGCGGTCGCCCGTCTCATCGGTGCGCCACCCGGGTACGTCGGCTACGAGGAGGGCGGCCAGCTCACCGAAGCGGTCCGGCGTCGCCCCTACTCGGTCGTCCTGCTCGACGAGGTGGAGAAGGCGCACCCCGAGACGTTCGACATCCTGCTGCAGGTGCTCGACGACGGTCGGCTCACCGACGGCCAGGGGCGGACCGTCGACTTCCGCAACGTCATCCTGGTGATGACCAGCAACCTCGGCAGCCAGTTCCTGGTCGACCCCAGCCTGCCCGAAGCGGACAAGCGCGAGGCGGTGATGGGGGTGGTGCGGGCCAGCTTCAAGCCCGAGTTCCTGAACCGGCTGGACGAGGTCGTCATCTTCGACGCCCTCACCTCGGCTGAGCTGAGCCACATCGTCGAGCTGCAGGTCCGCGAGCTGGCCACCCGCCTGGTCGACCGGCGGATCACCCTCGAGGTGACCGAGGCCGCCCGCGAGTGGCTGGCGATCACCGGCTACGACCCGGCCTACGGCGCCCGGCCGTTGCGCCGGCTGGTGCAGAAGGAGATCGGCGACCGCCTCGCCAAGGCCGTGCTCGGTGGCCGGGTTCGCGACGGCGACACCGTCACCGTCGACCTCGACGGGGCAGCGGACACCCTCACCCTGACCTGAGCGCCGTGCGCATCGCCCAGGGGTCGTCGGTGAACACCGAGACCGCACCTGAGCGGACCAGACCGGCGGCTGCGCCGGCGTCGTTGACGACCCACACGGCGAAGCCGAGGCCTGCCTCGCGGGTCTGGTCGGCATATCGGGTGAGGTCCGGGGTCGCTGCGCTGGCGCCGATGTAGTCGACCCCCGCGTCACGCAGCGACGCCAGGTCGCGGGCTGGTGCGGCAGCGGACGTCAGCAGCATCGCGGGGATGCCGCTGGCTGCCAGTGCTCTCGCGTCCTCGGGAAGGAAGGACTGCGCCACGAGGCGGTCCTCCAGGCGGTGCGACTGCACAGAGGCGATGAGCGGCCGCAGCGCGTCCGGTGACTTGACCTCGGGCACGAGCAGGTTGTCCCCGAACTCCTCGACGACCTGGTCCCAGGTGGGCGGGGTGCTGCCGTCGGCGAGCCGCAGCCGCTGCCACTGAGCCAGCGTGAGGTCCCGGACCGCCCCGGTGCCGTCGGTCGTGCGATCGACCGTGTCGTCGTGCATGACCACCAGGGTGCCGTCGGCCAACGGCTGCACGTCCAGCTCGAGCGCGAAGCCCTGGGCAGCGACGGCGCGGTAGGCGGCCACCGACTCCTCCGCGTGACGCGCCGGGCCCCCGCGGTGGGCGATGACGGGATACCCCGAGAGCGGTCCAGCGCCGGGCCCCGACGCCGAGGAGGATGGCGTGGACGACGGCGTGGACGACGGCGAGGACGACGGCGAGGACGACGGCGAGGACGACACTGCGGACGACGTCGCGGACGGCGACGACTGGCTCGTCGCGGCGTCCGGTGAGCCGGCCCCGCAGGCCGTGAGCAGCGCCAGCGCGGCAGCCGCACACAGGCGGGTCCGGGCGCGGCGCATGGGGGCGAGGCTAGCTGCCGGCCCGCTCAGCGCGAGGTATGCCAGGTGGTGACCACCCGGCATACCTCGGTGTGCGCTGCGTGCGGGACGG
Source organism: Pedococcus bigeumensis (assembly GCF_006438965.1). Taxonomy (GTDB): domain Bacteria; phylum Actinomycetota; class Actinomycetes; order Actinomycetales; family Dermatophilaceae; genus Pedococcus; species Pedococcus bigeumensis_A. The sequence continues at coordinate 125,463 of NZ_RCZM01000003.1, read as the reverse complement.
TCAGCGGTTCGGCCGGACCGCGAAGGGCATGACGCCGGACTCGCCGGTGGAGAACGAGCGGACGCGGACGTCCGGGCCGCTCACCCGGTCGGCCTCGACGATCTGCCCGTCGCCGATGTAGAGCGCGACGTGGTGGATGCCGGACTCGGTCTTGCTGGCGCTGGACCAGAACACCATGTCGCCGGCCTTGAGCTGGCCGATCGGGACGCGCGGTCCGTCGGCGTACTGGCTGCGTGAGGTGCTGGAGACCTTGAGGCCGGCGCCCTTGAAGAAGGCGTACTCCATCAGGCCCGAGCAGTCGAAGCCGACGGTGTTGCGGTCGTCGATCCCGCTGGGACTGCAGCAGATTCCCTTGGTGGGACCGGTGTAGTTGCCGCCACCCCACGAGTAGGGGTACTTGCCGGTCATGGCCCTGGCCGCTGCGATGGTCGCCTTGACCTTGGCGCTCTGGCTGGGTTCGGTCGGCGGCGTGCTGCCCGCACACAGCGGCGCGACCAGGCCGTCGGAGCCGGTCCTGATGAAGGCGTCGCTGACATAGCCGCCGCTCTTGACCTTGTCCCAGATCTTCGTCGTTCCGTAGGTGCCCGTCACCTGCTGTCCGTAGGTCTGGCAGACGATGGTGATCGTGGCGCCGTCGGCGCGCTTGCCGACCGCGTCGGACTGCGACGTGGGGTGGGCGCGCACAGTGAGGGCCGGGCCGGGGTTGCCGGTCGTGTTGACGGCGCCGGTCGCGGTGGCGGCGTTCGCCGCCAGCCCCGTGACGAGTGGCACGGCGATGAACGCGGCGGTGGCGGCGGCGGTCACCAGCCTGCGCCTGCGGGTGCTGAGCAGTTCCATGAGAAGTCCCCCTCGGTATGCCGGCCGGTGCCGGTTCGCTCGAACGCTAGGGCGGGATGCCGCGTTGCGACCATGGGGAGCAGTCCCCTCCGACTACCGTGGGTGCCATGCGCCTCAAGGGATTCGCCATCGCCGGGATCGCGGCACTGACCCTCGTGGCCTGCTCGTCGGGCGGGGAGGCGCCGGTCAAGGAAGGCAGTCCCGCCGAGCAGCTCGCAGCGGCGCGCACCAACCTCGAGAAGAGTCCCGCGGTGACCTTCACCCTCGACGCGACCGGGCTGCCCAGCAAGGCGATCGGCGTGTCCGCCGCCAAGGGCACCGGACTGTTCACGCCGCCGTCCTTCAAGGGCACGCTCAACGCGACCATCGCGGGTGTGACGGGCACCGTCGACGTGGTCGCGGTCGAGCAGGACACCTACATGAAGTTCTTCACGCCCGGCTACAACAAGATCGACCCAGCCACCTACGGCGCGCCCAATCCCGCGCAGCTGTTCAACAAGGAGACCGGCATCACCAGCCTGATCGGCAAGACCCAGTCCCTCGCCAAGGGTGACCAGGTCCGCGACGGGTCGGACGTGCTGACCTCGTTCACGGGCAAGGTCCCCGGCGCCGCCGTGGCAGACCTGTTCGTCATCGGGGACCGCACCGGCACGTTCGACGTGACCTACGGGGTGACCCAGGCCGGTCAGGAGCTGCGCACGGTGCTCCTCAAGGGTCCGTTCTACGCCGGCTCCACCTCGACCTACTCGCTGCGACTCAAGAGCCTGGCTGCACCCGTTGCGATCACCCGCCCCTAGGCGGCTGCTCGCCACGGCCTCGGTGGCGGTGGCGCTGGCTGCCGCGGACACCTATGTCGTCGTGCTGGCCCTGACCGACATGATGACCGGTGTCGGTCTCGGGATCGATGCCCTGCAGAAGGCGACGCCGATCATCTCGGGCTTCCTGCTTGGCTACATCGCCGTCCTGCCGCTGATCGGCCGTCTCGCGGATCTCGTTTCCAGACAACGGATCCTGGTCGCCTGTCTGATGATCTTCGTCCTCGGTTCGGCGATCACGGCGTTGGCTGTCGAGCTGCCGGTCCTGGTGACCGGACGCGTCCTGCAGGGCATCGGCGGCGGCGGCCTCGTGCCCGCCACCCTCGCGATCGTGGCCGACCTCTGGCCGGCCGACCGGCGGGGCACGCCCCTCGGTGTGGTCGGCGCGGTGCAGGAGGTGGGCAGCGTCCTCGGACCGGTGTTCGGTGCCGTGGTGCTGGCCATCTCGGGCTGGCGGATGATCTTCTGGGTCAACGTGGTTACCGGTCTCGTCCTGGCCGGTGCGGTGCTGCTCATCGGAGGCGAGCGGCTGCGACGACCACGCGGCCTACCCCTCGTGCTGGGCGTCCTGGCGCTGCTCGTGGGTGGGCTGGCTCTCGCCGCCCCGGAGCGGCTGGTGACCGACGTGTCGCTGGGGGTGCCGTTCGTGCCGTTCGGCGGCTCGACGTCGCGGGTGCTCACGCCGATCGGCGTCGTCGCACTCGCGCTCGTGCTGGCCCTCGTCGTGGTGACGGCCCCTCGCTGGTGGGCGCTGCTGCGGCGCGCCGACCTGCCGGGTGCGCTGCTCCTCGGCCTGGCGCTCGGCAGCGTGGTCCTCACCTTTGCCGCCAGTGACCCCGAGCGCGAGGTGGTCGGCCCACTCGGCTTCGCCCTGCTGCCGGTCGGGGCCATCGCGCTGGGCCTCTACCTCTGGCGGCACGGCACCGCCGCCGAGCCGCTGGTGGCGCGTGGCGTCGTCCGCGGTCGAGCGCGGACCTCCCTGGTCGTGAGCCTGATGGTGGGCGCCGCGCTGGTGGCCGTCATCGTCGACGTGCCGGTCCTGGCGCGGCTGACCCTCACCGACTCGCAGACCGTCGCCGCGTTCGTGCTCGTGCGGTTCCTGCTGGCGGTGCCGGTCGGCGCGCTGCTGGGCGGCTGGAGCCTGCGGCGGTTCGGCGACGGGCTGGTCAGCGGAGTGGGTCTGCTGGTGGCGACGATCGGGCTGTTCGTCATGAGCGGCTGGAGCGACGGGTCCCTCGACGGGCCGATGGCGACGGTGGTCCTGGTGATGGTGGGCCTGGGGATCGGGTTGGCGCTCGCGCCCGTCAACAACGCGGCCCTCGCCGATGCCCCGGCCGACGCACACGGCGTGGCCTCAGCCCTGGTGGTCGTGGCGCGCATGGTCGGGATGGTCGTGGGTCTGGCGCTGCTCACCGCGATCGGGCTGCACCGCTACTACGAGACAGTGGCTGCGTTGCCGGACCAGACGGACACGAAGGCACTGCTCGCAGCCGGCATCGTGCAGGTCCAGACGGTCTTCCTCGGCGCTGCTTTGGCAGCCCTCCTGGGGGCCCTGGCGTCGGCCGGACTCGGCCTGCGCCGGAACCGCGAACCGGTCGGCCCCATCCGACCCCTGTGAACCCACGTCACGCAGTCCTGTGCGTCGCTCTCGTCGGTCTCGCGTTGACGTCTGCCTGCGAACAGCCGAGAGCCTGCACGGAGATCGGTGCCGCCAACGGTGTCAACGTCAGCGTCGATGGAGCGGACCGGTCCCAGGATCTCGTCGTCGAGACCTGTGTCGAGACTGCCTGCAGCAGCGGGACGCTCTTCGCGGACGACACGGGCGGCGCATTCGTCGGCCTCGCCGGCATCGACTCCACCGACCCCGTCGAGGTCACCGTCACCGTGCGCACGCAGACCGGTCAGGTGCTCGTGCCCGCCACGAAGGTCAGGAGCACGCCGCGCTCCGTGCAGCCGAACGGTCCCGGCTGCGACCCGACCGCCTACCAAGCAGCCGTGGCCGTAGCCGTCTCGTAGCCCTGGCCCTGTCGGCTGACGGTCAGTGGGCCCCGGGCTGGATCGCGGCGTCGAGCACCGAGTGGAACGCGTCGACGACCTCGTCGGTGGCTTCGTACATCAGCATGTGACCGCGGCCGGGCAGGATGCGCAGCTCGGCGTGCGGGACCAGCTCGGCGAGCCGTTGGCTGTGGCCCGGCGGCGTGAGCCTGTCACGGTCCCCGACCAGCACGACCGTGGGTATGCCGTCCAGCTGGGTCAGTGCCTCGCTCTCGTCGTGCTCGCCGAGGGCTCCGAAGAAGCGCCCCATGGTCGGCAGGGGCGTGCTCGCCACCATGTCGCGGGTCAGCTCCACCTGGGCAGGGTCGGCGTCGGCGCCGAAGAGCAGTCGGCGCTGACCCCGGGTGGTCACGAACCGGCCCGCCGGGATCCGCGGCATCCGCGCCGCCAAGGACATTGCGCGGGCCTCGAGCGCCCGGAGGCGGTTCTGCAGCTCGCCCGCGCTGGTCGCGACCAGCACCGTGCCGGCCACCCGGGAGCGGAAGTCATCCGGGTGCAGCCCGGCATACGCCATCACCGTCATCCCGCCCATCGAGTGCCCGCCGAGCACGACCGGCCCACTGGGCGCGACCACGTCGAGCACTGCGCCGAGGTCGTCACCGAGCACCCGCACCGTCGGGTGGTCGCGCAGCGGGCTCGACTCGCCGTGCCCGCGCTGGTCGTAAGTCACGACCCGCACCCCAGCCGCACCAAGGTGCTCGACGACGGGGAGCCACGAGGCGCGGGTGAGCGTCCAGCCGTGGGCCAGCACCACAGTCGGGACCCCACCGGGGTGGTCGGCGCCGATGCCCTCGGGAGTGGGCCCCGCAGCATGCTCCTCAACCCGGAGCAGCACTCCGTCGGTGGTGACGACGGTGAAGGTGCGGGAGGTCATGACTCGGATCTTACCGACGGTAACTTCCGCTGCGGGACAGTGGACCCGCAGACCAGACCAGAGCCTCGCGGACCACCAGGCGCCGACGGAGTCAGTCCTCCAGCTGGACCACGACGGGCGCGTGGTCGGACGCGCCCTTGCCCTTGCGCTCCTCGCGGTCGATCGCCGCGCCGGCCACCCGCGCAGCAAAGGCCGGCGTCCCGAGGATGAAGTCGATCCGCATCCCGCGACGCTTCTGGAAGGCCAGCCGGGTGTAGTCCCAGTAGGTGAAGGTCCCGGGCTCGGAGGTGTGTGGCCGCACGACGTCGACGAAACCGGCGTCGAGAATCCCCTGGAAGGCCGCTCGCTCGCCGGGGGAGACGTGGCTCTTGTCGAGGTAGTACTCCATCGACCAGACGTCCTCGTCCTGCGGCGCGATGTTCCAGTCGCCCATGATCGCTGCGGTCTCGCCGGCGTCGACCGAGAGCTGCGCCTGCCGTCGCAGCTGGGCCAGCCACTCGAGCTTGTAGACCATGTGCGGGTCCTTGATCTGGCGCCCGTTGGGGACGTAGACCGAGGTCACCTTGACGCCACCGCAGGTGGCGGTGAGCGCGCGGGCCTCGACAACCGGCGGATCGCCCCAGGCGGGCGCGTCAGGGAAGGACGGCGTCACGTCCGAGATCCCCACGCGCGACACGATGGCGACACCGTTCCAGTGGTTGAGCCCGTGGTGGGCGACCTCGTAGCCGAGGGCCTGCAGCCGGTCGAACGGGAACTGCGCGTCGGTGGCCTTGGTCTCCTGGATGGCGAGCACGTCGACGTCGCTGCGCTCCAGCCAGGCCTCGACACGGTCGATGCGGGAGCGGATCGAGTTGACGTTCCAGGTGGCAATACGCACGCAGGCAACCCTATGTGGAGCCGCCTACAGTGGCTCCATGAGCACCGCCCTCGTCACCGGCGCGACCGCCGGCATCGGACTGTCCTTCGCCCACCTCCTCGCCGAGCGCGGGCACGACGTCGTGCTCGTGGCCCGCGACCGCGCGCGGCTGGAGAACGTGTCCGACGAGCTGCAGGCCAAGTACTCCGTCGCCACCGAGATCCTCGTGGCTGACCTGTCCGACCACGCCGACACCGGCAAGGTCGCTGAACGGCTCGCTGACCAGGCTCGCCCCGTCGACCTGCTCGTCAACAACGCCGGCTACTCGCTCAAGGGCTCGTTCCTCAAGCACGACGTGAGCCAAGAGGTGGCCAACTTCGACGTGCTCTGTCGCGCGGTGCTCGTCCTGTCCCACGCCGCCGGGCGGGCGATGCGCGAGCGGGGCCACGGCGCCATCGTCAACGTCTCGTCGGTCGCCTCGTTCATCACGTCGGGCACCTACTCGGCCAACAAGTCCTACGTCACGGTGTTCACCGAAGGCCTGGCAGCCGAGCTCAAGGGCAGCGGCGTGACCGCAACGGCCCTCTGCCCCGGCTTCACCCACACCGAGTTCCACCAGCGGGCCAACGTCGACATGTCGAGCATCCCCGACTTCATGTGGCTGAACGCCGACCGCCTGGTGCGCGACTGCCTCGACGACGTCGCCAAGGGCCGCGTGGTCTCTGTCCCGTCGCCGCAGTACAAGGCCATCGTCGCGGCCCTGCGCGTGGTGCCGCGCTCGCTGGTCCGTCGTCGGGGCGCTGGCGTGCACCGCCCCCGCACCTGACCTCTGGCTCTTGGTCGCTCGGGCCCTACCCGGCGCCGAGCGTCACTCTGGCTGCCACAGCTCGATCCGGTTGCCCTCGGGATCGGTGACCCAGCCGAACCGACCGACGCCGTCCATGTCCTGCGTCTCCCCGGCCACATCGGCTCCCTTGGCGCGCAGCTGCGCGAGCATCGCCTCGAGGTCGCGGACCCGGAAGTTGAGCATGGTCTGCTGCGTGCGCGACCCGAAGTAGTCGGTGTCGGACTCGAACGTCGCGAACACCGTCGGCCCGTCGGCCTGGTGCCACTCGCCGAACTCGTCGGCGTCCAGCCCCAAGCACTCGCGGTACCACGTGTTCAGCGCCGCCGGGTCGGTTGCCCGCAGGAAGTGGCCACCGATTCCGAGCACGCGTTCCATCCGGCCAGTGTGCACCTGCGCCGCCTTGGGCGCCGGCGTGAGGTATGCCGCGTGGGCCGCAGTACGCGCCGGTGAGTCCTCGGTAGGGTGACGAACCGTGACTGACACCGCCGCCGCCCGTGCCCGCCTGCTCGAGATCATCAAGGACAAAGCCATCGTGCACGGCCGCGTCACCCTCTCCTCCGGCAAGGAAGCCGACTACTACGTCGACCTGCGACGCATCACCCTCGACGGTGAGGCCGCCCCTCTGGTCGGGATCGTCATGCGCGACCTCGTCCAGGACCTCGACTACGACGCCGTCGGCGGGCTCACCCTGGGCGCCGACCCGGTGGCGACGTCGATCCTGCACGCCAGTGCCGCGGCCGGGGACCGCAAGGACGCCTTCGTGGTCCGCAAGGCGGGCAAGGCGCACGGTCTGCAGCAGCGGATCGAGGGGCCGTCGATCGAGGGTCGGCGCGTGGTCGTGGTGGAGGACACGACGACCACGGGCAACTCGCCGTTGGACGCCGTGGGCGCCGCCCGCGAGGCCGGCGCCGAGGTCGTCGCCATCGCCACGATCGCCGACCGCGCGACGGGCGCCGGACAGCGGTTCGAGGACGCCGGACTCGAGTACCGCTTCGTCTACGGTCTCGAGGAGCTCGGGCTGGCCTAGCTGCACCCGGGTGCCAGATCCGGCTGACCCGGGCCGCGCTGGCCTAGGCTGCACGTGGTCAACCAGCGCTGCCTCAACGCGAGCCGCACTGCACAAGACAAGGGGAATGCTCATGTGGGTCTGGATCATCATCGCGGTCGTGCTCGTGCTGCTCGTCCTGTGGGCGGTCGGCGTCTACAACGGGCTGATCAAGCTGCGCAACCTGGTGCAGGAGGCCTGGCGCCAGATCGACGTCGAGCTCAAGCGCCGGCACGACCTCATCGGCAACCTCGTCGAGACGGTCAAGGGCTACGCCGCCCACGAGCGCGGCACCCTCGAGGACGTCATGAAGGCCCGGTCCGCCGCGATGGCGGGCGGCCAGAGCCCGGTGCAGCAGGCCCAGAGCGAGGGCATGCTGAGCCAGGCGCTCGGTCGCCTCATCGCCGTCGCCGAGGCCTACCCCGACCTCAAGGCCAACCAGAACTTCATGGCGCTCCAGCAGGAGCTCACCTCGACCGAGGACCGCATCGCCGCCGCCCGGCGCTACTACAACGCCAACGTGCGCGAGCTCAACACCAAGGTCGAGACCGTCCCCTCCAACATCGTCGCCGGCCTGTTCAACATCGACCGCGCCGAGTACTTCGAGGTCGAGGGCGAGGAGCGCGACCCGGTGAAGGTCGACTTCGGCCAGCGCGACGCCACGATCCCGCCGCCGAGCGGGTATGCCGGGGGCACGCCCGCCGGCGCCCCGTCCTCAGCGCCGCCCGCAGAACCTGCCGCACCCTCGCCTGCTGAGGCCACCGCGGCCGGCCCCGCGCCGACGGGAGCGGCGCCGGCACCCGAGGCAGCGCCCTCGGTGGAGCCCCCGCCCACCGCCCCGTCGCCGCAGGACACGCCGCCCAGCCAGCAGTAGGGGCGCGTCCACCGGTCGGTGGACGGGGAGTCAACCGGGTGGGGCTGACGCCGGCCCCGACGAGCACGGCAGTCTGGAGCCATGTCAGCACCAGAGGCACCCATCCGCGTGACCGGCCTACGCAAGACCTACGGCAACCGCGAGGCCGTCGACGGCATCGACCTGCAGATCGAGCACGGGGAGGTTTTCGCCCTGCTCGGTCCGAACGGCGCCGGCAAGACGACGGCCGTCGAGATCCTCGAGGGCTTCCGCAAGCGGGACGGGGGCACCGTCAGCGTCCTCGGCGAGGACCCCGAGTCGGCCGGGCTGGGCTGGCGCAACCGGCTCGGCATCGTGCTGCAGTCCTCGACCGGGCTGGACCTGATCACGCCTCGTGAGGCGCTGGCCAGCACCGCCAAGGTCTACCGCACGCCACGAGATGTCGACGAGGTCCTGGCCGCTGTCGGGCTGGTCGACAAGGCCGACGACCGGATCGGCAAGCTCAGCGGGGGACAGCGCCGCCGGCTCGACGTCGGCCTGGGCATCCTCGGCACCCCCGAGCTGCTCTTCCTCGACGAACCGACCACCGGCTTCGACCCACAGGCGCGCCGCGACTTCTGGGAGCTGATCGGCTCGCTCGCCGACGGCGGCACCACGATCCTGCTCACGACGCACTACCTCGACGAGGCCGAGCAGCTGGCCGACCGGGTCGGCGTCATCGCGGCGGGCAAGATGCTGGCACTGGACACCCCTGCCAACCTCGGAGGCCGCGCCTCGTCGGAGGCCACGGTGACGTGGGAGGACGCGCAAGGCAGGCGGCATACCGAAAAGACAAGCACGCCAACGCAGTTCGTCTCTTCGCTCAGTGCCCGCGTGGGCGGTGAGGTCCCCAAGCTGACGGTGACCAGGCCCTCCCTCGAGGACACCTACCTGTCGCTGATCGCGCCGCACCTCGACGCCGACGCCACCACTAGTGCCACAGCCAACGTCGTACCCGACCTGGAGGTCGTCCCGTGAACGCCGTCGCCATCGGCTGGGACCGCACGGTCCTGGAGCTGAAGATGTACTTCCGCGAGAAGGAGGCGGTGTTCTTCTCCTTCATCTTCCCGATCCTGATGCTGAGCATGTTCTCGGTGATCTTCAGCGAGGGGTTCGGCGAGGGGGACACCGAGGGCGTCAACGCGGCGCGGTTCTTCCTGCCCGGGATGGTCGCGGCCGGCGTGATGCTGACCAGCTTCCAGTCGATGGCGCTCAGCGTCGCGGTCGAGCGGGACGACGGCACGCTCAAGCGGCTGCGCTCCACGCCGATGCCACCGGTGGCCTACTTCCTCGGCAAGGTCGGGCTCGTGGCGAGCACCAGCCTGGCGCAGTTCGCGCTCCTCATCGCGGTCGCCAAGCTCGGGTTCGGCGTGCAGCTGCCGTCCGACGCCGGCCACTGGGTGACCTTCATCTGGGTGTTCCTGCTCGGTGTCGCCTCGGGCACGGTGCTCGGAATCGCCTACTCCTCCATGGCATCCTCCTCGCGGTCCGTCGGTGCCATCGTCATCGCGCCGACCCTGATCCTGCAGTTCATCTCAGGTGTCTACTTCGCCTTCACCGACCTGCCGGTGTGGCTCAAGCAGGTGGCCTCGGTGTTCCCGCTGAAGTGGATCGCGCAGGGGATGCGGTCGGTGTTCTTCCCCGGCGACTGGCAGACCCAGGAGATGGCGGGCACCTGGGAGCACGGCCGCACCGCCCTGGTCCTCGCCGCGTGGCTCGTGGCCGGACTCGTGGTCTGCGCCCGCACCTTCCGCTGGACCAAGCGCGGCACGACATGATGGTCGCGTGGGTACTGAGGTGAGGGTCGCGTGAGCACCGAGCTGCCGTCCGACTGCCCTCCAGCGGGGTCGTCCGCCGACGACCTCAACGAGATGTGGCGCGGCCAGCTGCGTTGGTGGCACGGGCTGTTCGCCGTCCTGGTCGTGACGACCGTCGTGGTGATGGTCGCGGAGGACACGCAGCACCTCGGCTGGCGGCTGGGGTGCGTGGTCGCCATCGGCGCCGCGTATGCCGTCTGGGGCCGCCGCGGCATGGGCGAGCGCGACCTGCGAGCCGGCATCACCTACATGGTGCTCGCGTGGGGCCTGATGGTCGTCCTGATGGCGTTGGACGGCACGGGCACCGCGTGGATCCTGACCTTCGGCCTCTTCCCGCAGACGTGGGCGATCCTGCCGCGCAACAAGGCAGCCGGGACTGTCGCCGTTGCCGTCGTCGGGATCGCGGTCGTCCGCGTGTGGCAAGGTCCGCGCACCGCTGACGAGTTCATCGGGATCGCGATCAGCACGGTGATCATGCTGGTGCTGTCGTTGACGCTCGGCCTGTTCATCGACCGCATCATCCGCGAGGCCGACAGCCGTGCTCGCACCATCGACGAGCTGCAGCGCACCCAGGACGAGCTCGCTGCGGCCGAGCGCGCGCAGGGTGTCGCCGGCGAGCGCGAGCGGATCTCGCGCGAGATCCACGACACCCTTGCGCAGGGTTTCACCTCGGTGGTGACCTTGGCGCGAGCGACCGAGCTGGCGCTGGACCGCGGTGACCTCGCCGCCGTCCGGGAGCGACTGCGAATGATCGAGCAGACGGCCGTGGACAACCTCTCCGAGGCTCGGCTCATCGTCGCCGAGATGACGCCCGGCCACCTCCAGTCGCGCACCCTCTCCGAGGCGTTGCAGCGGCTCGTCGACGCGGTCTCGGCGGAGAGCGGGATGTCAGGGACGCTGCGGGTCGAGGGGGAGCCGGTCGTCCTGTCGGCCAACTCCGAGGTGGTGCTCCTACGCACCGCCCAGGAGGGACTGGCCAACGTGCGACGCCACTCCGGCGCCACGACGTTCGAGGTGTCCCTGTCCTATGGCGCGGACGGGCCGGTGGCCCTCGTGGTCACCGACAACGGGGTCGGGTTCGACCCCGGCGCCGAAGCGCGCGGCTATGGGCTCGACGGTGCGACTGCCCGGGCCACCGAGGTCGGCGGCCGGTTCGACGTGAACAGCACGCCTGGATCAGGGTCGCGGTTGAGGGTGGAGGTGCCGCGATGAACGGCGAAAGGGGCCCGATGACGTTGCGGCTGTTGGTGGTCGACGACCATCCCGTGGTGCGCATGGGCCTGGTCGCGATGCTGTCCGAGCACGCGGAGTTCGAGGTCGTCGGCGAGGCCGCCGACGGCGCCGAAGCGGTGGTGCTCGCGGCGCGGCTGCATCCGGACGTGGTGCTCATGGACCTGCGGATGCCGGTCATGGACGGAGCCGACGCCACCGCCAAGATGCGGGCGACCGAGAACGCCCCGGCAGTCCTCGTGCTCACGACCTACGACACGGACGCTGACATCGTGCGTGCGGTGGAGGCTGGTGCCAACGGCTACCTGCTGAAGGACGCGCCCCGCGAGACGCTGGCCGACGCGATCCGGCGAGCGGCCCGCGGCGAGACGGTGCTCGCTCCACCCGTCGTCGCGAGGCTGGCCAGCCGGATGCGGGCCCCCGCGCCGCCGACGCTGACCGACCGCGAGACCGAGGTGGTGCGGTGCGTCGCCAAGGGCCTGTCCAACGCCGAGGTGGGCCGCGAGCTGCACATCGGGGAGGCGACGGTGAAGACGCACCTGCTGCGGGCCTTCGAGAAGCTCGGGGTGACCGACCGCACCGCAGCCGTCACCGCGGCATACCGGGCCGGTCTGATCGAGCTCTGAGCCCCTGACCTGGCCACAGCAATGTCAATCATCAACAGGCGCGCGTCTGGGCAGGTCAGCCGGGCGGAGGGAGCAGCAGCCAGTAGCCGTCCCGCGCCACGGCGCCCTCGGGGTGCTTGCGTGAGGTCCGTGCCTGGTAGGGCTTGAGGACCGACCGAAGGTCACGGTCGAGCTGCTTGGCCTCTGCGCTGGTGAGCCAGACCCGGCCGCGGCTCAAGGTCGTGAACTCGTCGCGGGCGCCGTCGGCGAGGTCGTCGGCCGCGCGCTCGATCCCCGCCTGGAGCTCGGTGGCCCACGGGACCATGAAGGTGCGGCTCACCGCCGGGCCCGCCGCGCGGTGGGCGCTTGCCGGGACCGTGAAGTGGTCGGCCGTGGCCCGCCAGGGACGTTCGCGGCCGTCGCTGGACTCGTCGCGCTCGACGATCCCCCACTGCTCGAGCGCCCGGAGGTGGTAGCTCATGGCCGACGGCGTGATCCCGCAGAGCCGGGCCGCCTCGGTCGCGGTCAGCACCTCGCCGTTGAACAGCTCGCTGATGACACGCTGTCGTGCCGGGTGGGCCAGGGCGCGCAGCGCCTTGGGGTCGTCGATGGTGAGGGACGTGCGTTTCCGGCTCCGCGGCATACCGGAATCGTAGTTGACGACGGGCGATGTGAAACGTAGCCTTCACAATTATGAAGGAACTGTTTCAGATATTCCGAGTGTGGGACGTGCGACTGGCACTGCCGGCCGCGATGGTTTCGCTCCTCGGTGACGCCATGGCGATGGTGGCCCTCACCCTGCGGGTCCACGACAGCGGCGCCGGCCCGTATGCCGTGGCGTTGCTGCTCGTCTGCTTCTCACTCCCCGTCGTGGTGACGATGGGGCTGGTCGGCCACGTGGCGGACTCCGTCGACCCGCGGTTGGTCCTCGGCGCAGGTGGGCTGGTGCAGGTGCTGGCCTGCTTGGGCCTGGCGACGTGGAACGGCCTGGCCGCGACCTACGCGCTGGTGGTGGTGTTGCAGACCGGATTCGCGTTCGCCAACCCGGTGTGGTCGTCGGTGCTGACCCGGGCGGTGGGCGACCACCACGTGGGGCGACTGGTCTCGACCCAGCAGGCGCTGGGCGCCGTGGCTGCGCCCATCGGGGCAGCACTGGGCGGCGTGCTCGTCGAGCTGCGCGGGGACTCCGTCGTCTTCGTCCTCGATGCCGCCACGTGTGCCGTGCTGCTCGTCGCGGGGTTGGCCGTCCGGACGCGAGTGGCGGGCAACGGCCGAACGGCGGCCCGGCGCGATGACGCGACCCGAGCAGCCGTGTCGTTCCTCCCGCGGGCCGGACTGGCGGTGGTCCGCGCCGATCGGGTGGTGTGGGTGCTGGTGTGCGCGATGCTGCCGTTCGTCGTGAGCCTCGAGAGCATGAACGCGGTGGAGGTGTTCCTCGCCCGCGACGAGCTGCACGCCACACAGGCGCAGTTCGGCTACTGGCAGGCGCTGACCGGGGTGGGTGCGGTCTTGGGAGCTGTCGCGGCGGGAGTCCTGCGCGCCGACCCGACGAGGCTGCGCGCCCTCGTCGTCGCGCTGGTGGCCATGTCGCTGGCCCAGGTCGGCTCGGGACTGGCACCGACGCTCGCCTGGCTGTTCGGGTTCGGTGCAGCGCTCGGGTTGGCCAACGCCGTGAGCAACGCCGCGCTGTTCGCCGTCTTCATGCGTCGCACCGCACCGGGCGACCGGGGCAAGGCGCTCGCCGTCGTCAACGGGATGGCCAGGACCTGCACGATGCTTGCGCTGGGTCTGGGCGGGGTAGGCGCCTCGACGATCGGACCCAGGGGCTCGTTCGTGGTGGCCGGGTGCTGCGGGGTTGCGGTGGCGTGCTGGGCCGGTTGGTCACTGCACCGCATCGGCGCACTGCGAGCTCCTGGAGACGCGCCGGCGGTCCAGGCAGCCCGTGAGTCCGTGCCAGAACCACCGGATCTCCGGAAGGTTCACTTCCAACAGGGGAGGTGAGGGACGAGAGGGGTCAGACGCGGTCGTCGCGCTGGTCGTCCAGTGCCTCGTCGGTCTCCCCGACGACTGCCTCGGTGGAGGTCCGGCCGCGACGGGCTCGGACCACCTCGACCACCATGGGGATCACCGAGACGGCGACGATCGCGAGGATGGCCAGCTCGAGGTGGTCCTTGAGGGCAGGGAAGGAGTTGCCCAGGAAGTAGCCGAGCAGGGTGACGACCCAGACCCAGAGGACGGCGCCGACGCCGCTCCACAGGAAGAAGTGCCGCCGCTCCATCCGGCTCACCCCGGCGACGACGGTGATGAAGGTGCGCACGATCGGCACGAAGCGACCGATGACCAGTGCCTTGGCCCCGTGCTTCTCGAAGAACGCGTGGCTGTCGTCGAAGTACTTCTTCTTCAGGATCCGGCCGTCGCGTTCGTACAGCGGGCGACCCACCGCCCGGCCGATCTCGTAGCCGACGACATTGCCCGCGAAGGCAGCGACGCTGAGCACCAGCAGCGCCACCACGAGGTTCATCGAGAAGTCGCCGGTGCTGATGAACAGGCCGATGGCGAAAAGCAGCGAGTCACCCGGCAGGATCGGGAAGAGCAGCCCGCACTCGATGAAGACGATCGCCACACTCACCCAGAAGAACTGCGAGCCGAAGTGGTCCAGGAGCCACTGCGGGTCCATCCAGTTGGTGCTGAGTGAGTGCATGGCGTCAAGGGTATGCCGGGTGCCCGCCCGCGCCCGAATCCTCACCTGAGAGCAGCCTGTGGACGACAACCACCCGGTCAGCCGGAGGGCCAGCTTCGCTGGATCCGCGACCAGTCGCCGATCTGGGCGAACGGGTCGGGCTGGGCACGGGCCCGCGTCGGTGCCGGACCATTCGTCGGCGCGTAGTGGTCCAGGCCGGAGGTGAAGACTCCCTCGCCGCGGGTCAGGTGCGGGATCCGCTGCTGCACGCCATGGACCGAGTCAGCCGGCACCTCGCCGGCCAGCACGGCAACCCCAGCGCGCAGCGTGGTCTCCAGCGGCACCGCGTGGTGCCGGGCCAGCTCGCCCAAGACGGATCCCAGCACGTCCTCGGGGATCTCGAGCTCGAACCGGTGGACCGGCGCGCACACCACCGTCCGGGCCCGGGTCAGGGCCTCCGCCAGCACCAGCCGGGTCAGGCTGCGGAAGTCCTGTGCCGTGCTCGACATCGCCTTGTCGAAGGTCGCGTGCGCGTGGCTCTGGCGCGGGTAGTAGCCCGAGTGCGTCATCACGACCCGGGCGTCGGGTATGGCCCAGCCGTGCACGCCCTCCTCGAGCGTCGCGTCCACCCCCTCGCGGACGGCGGTGAAGAACGCGGGCGGCATCGACCCCAGCTCCACCTCGAGCGCGAACTGCTGCCCCGCGCCGAGAGGCAGCGGTTCGACGCGCAGCCCAACCGTGGCGAGGAACGGGTTCGGCGCCACGCCGATGAGCTGGCAAGCGGTTCCGGATCCGACCACTCGCTCGACACAGATGCTCGTGGTCGGTCGGAACGTCACCTCGACCCCGTAGTCGGCCGCCAGCACCGCCGCGATGACCTCCTTCTGGACCTCGCCGTACAGGGACACGGCGATCTCACGCCGCCCGTCGTCCTGGCGAAGGTCGATGAGCGGGTCCTGGTCCGCGAGCTCGGTCAACGCGGCATACATGGCTCCGACGTCCTCGGGACGCACCGCGTCGACCACCGTCTCGAGGCTCGGCCGCGAGAACTGCCCAGCCCAGCTGCCTCCAGAGGCGGCACCTCCGCCCCCGCGGCCCCCTCCGAACCGGTCGCCGATCCGTGCCGACGACCACCCCTGGACCGCGGCGATCCGCCCGGCGGGCACCTCGTCGACGCGCACCAGCCGGCCGCGGTCGAAGACCCGCAGCCCGGTCACCTTCTCGGCGGCCCGTCCGTCGACGGCGACCCGGTCGCGGACGCGAAGGGACCCTGACCTGACCCGGGCCAGCACGGTGCGTTCGCCGTTGGTGCGCTCCACCTTGAACACGACGCCCGCTGGTTCACCTGAGACGTCGTGGCCGGTCCCCGGCAGGAAGGTTGCGAGCACGTCGAGCAGCTCGTGGACGCCCGCACCGGTGATGGCCGACCCGAAGACGACCGGGTGGGCGGTCGCCGCCCGCACTCCTCCGCGCAGGGCAGCGAGCTCGGTGGGTCCCATCTCGAACGGCAGGTATGCCGCGGCGCGGGTGCCGGCGCCCGTCACCTGCCCGAGGGCGATGGCTTCCGGGCTCAGCCGGCTGGCCACCTCGCCGAGGACCCGGTCCGGCTCGGCGCCGGTCCGGTCCACCTTGTTGACGAAGACGACCACGGGCAGCCCGAGCCGCTGCAGGGCGCGCATCAGGACGAGCGTCTGTGCCTGCACGCCCTCGACGGCCGAGACCACCAGGACCGCCGCGTCGAGCACCGCGAGGGCGCGCTCCACCTCGGCGATGAAGTCGGAGTGGCCGGGGGTGTCGATCAGGTTGACGGTGGTCGAGCGCCAGTCGAAGGACACGACGGCAGACCGGATCGTGATGCCGCGCTGGCGCTCCAGCGCCATGCTGTCGGTCTGGGTGTCACCAGCGTCGACGCTCCCCGGGGCGTCGAGCACCCCTGCTTCGAAGAGGACTCGTTCGGTCAGGCTGGTCTTGCCGGCGTCAACATGGGCGACGATCCCCACGTTGAGGGTTCTGCTGCGCGCTGTCATGCGCCTTCACATCCATTCGGTAAGTGGGTACCTGGCGGGACGTGAAAGCAGCTCGCATCGGGGTTCTCCGTGGTCGTCGGGTCAGTCGGTTGGTCGAACGGTTACTCCTTCATGGCAGCAGAGCGCAGCCGTGGTGGGCAACAGGTTTACGGTCGGTCAGGGCTCAGGGAGTGCGTACGGCGGCGATGGGGAGGTCGTGCTCCTGTGCCCAGGCCTGCCACTCCTCGGCGCTGCGCTGGGCGAAGGCCTGCTCCAGGTCGGCAGCGGCGCCTTCGACGCCGAGGGCCTCGGTGAGGCGCTTCCAGAAGTGCGCCTCCAGAGCGGCCACCGCGACGAAACCCGTTGCTGCTGCATAGATCCGGTAGCTCGGGAGCGACCCACCGAGCAGTCCGTCCGGTGTGGTCATCCCCTGCCGGAGCGGTTGCGCCAGGTCGGCCGCCACGTCGCTCAGCGCGACCTCGCGATGGTGCCCGACGCCGGTGCGGGAGCGCTGCACGAGGGTGGCCAGTCCGTCCGCGACGGCGCGCTCGGCTCCGGCCAGGTCGGCTATCAGCACGGTCGGCAGCTCCGGCGGCCGCAGCGTGCCGACCGTCGCCTGGTAGGTCAGGTCGTGCCCGGCGATCTCGACGTCGGCACCGGGGTGCCCCACGATCGCGACCTGGCACAGCTGCGGACACCGGGCGTGCAGCGTCTCCCAGTCCAGCCCCAGCCGTGCGAGGGAGGACGGTCGTGACGACGTGACGAGCAGGTCCGTCTCGGTCAGCAGCTCCCACAGCCGGTCGAGGTCTGCGGCCGCCTTCAGGTCGAGGACGACGACCTCCTGGCCGGCGGCCAGCCGGTCGTAGTACGCGGGGGCGTGCAGCGCCAACGGGTCACCCGACGTGGGCTCGACCTTCGTGACCCCGGCGCCGAGCGCCCCCAGCCGTGCCGCCGCGGCCGGACCGGGCAGGTTGACCGCCAGGCTCAGGACGCGAACGCCGTCCAGCGGCAGCCGGGGTGTGGACTCTGCCATCGCGGTGCTCCTGTCGATGAGGAAGGCGTCGGTCGCGGTCCGCGACCATCTGGGAAACCTAACGCGCCTAGGGTGGCCACCGTGAGCGAGGAGGTCGGCGTCGGGCCGTGGACGGGCGAGCTTCCTGCAGGTGACCACTGGGACGCCGAGCTGCTGCGGGACGGCGACCGGCGCAACGTCGTCGACGCCTACCGATACTGGCGGCACGAGGCGATCGTCGCCGACCTGGACACCCATCGCCACGACTTCCACGTCGCCGTCGAGAACTGGGGGCACGACTTCAACATCGGCTCCGTCATCAGGACGGCAAACGCGTTCAACGCCAAGGCTTTCCACATCGTCGGCAAACGACGGTGGAACCGGCGCGGTGCGATGGTGACGGACCGCTACCAGCACGAGCACCACCACCGCACGGTGGACGACCTCGTCGCCTGGGCCGTGTCAGCCGGGACCGACGACGAGGGCCGGCCCCGCGGCATACCCCTCATTGGCATCGACAACCTGCCCGGCTCGGTTCCGCTCGAGACCCACGACCTGCCCCGCGAGTCCGTGCTCGTCTTCGGGCAGGAGGGTCCGGGGCTCTCGCCGGACATGCGGGAGGCGTGCGAGGTGGTCCTGCACGTCGAGCAGTTCGGCTCCACGCGGTCGATCAACGCAGGCGCGGCAGCCGCTGTCGCGATGCACGCGTGGATCCGTCGACATGTCTTCGACCAGCGCCTAGATTGACATCGCCGCAGGTGGCAGGCCTGCGCGGGACGAAGGGGGCGGGCTGTGGCGCTGTTTGGCAAGAGTCGGAAGAAGGCGGAGATCGCCGACGGGCTGCGGGCGCAGCTGGCACCGCGGGACGAGCTGGCGGTGGACCCGCCCGAGGAGGACTTCGCAGCAGCTCTCGCTGGGGCGAAGTCGGGCGACCCCGGTCCGGTGGGCAGCTACCTCGCCGGCCTGCGTCAGGCGAAGGCGTGGGACCTGCGCAGCCGAGCCGTGGACCGGATCGCGACCGACGCCGTCGAGTCGCCGCTGTGGGTCACGAGGTGGGCGGAGGCCGAGCCGGACGACCCGGACGCCCAGCTCCTCCAGGCCGCGCTGCTCATCCGGCTGGCGTGGGAGGCCCGGACCAAGCACTCGACCGAGAACGTCGAGCAATGGCGGTTCCAGGAGTTCCACGACCAGCTCGAAGCCGCCACGCCACAGCTCCACCGGGCCATCGAGCTCAACCCCGGTGACCCCGAGCCGTGGCGGTTGGCGATGCAGCACGCGACCGGGCTGGAGGCACCGGAGGAGGACTTCCGCGAGCACCTCGCCCATGCCCAGCAGGCCGACCCGTGGCACTACCAGTCGAACGAGCAGGCCGTGAACCGGCTCTCGGCCAAGTGGGGCGGCTCGCACGAGGCGGCTTTCGACTTCGCCGAGCAGGTAGCTGCTGGTGCCCCCGACGACCGCGCCGTCCGCATCCTGCCGCTCCGGGCCGGTTACGAGATGTGGATCGAGGACGAGTCGGCCAAGAAGCCGATGCGTGGCCGGGTCGAGCAGGCGCTGGCAACGGCCCAGGCCTTTGCCGACCGCTTCCCCGAGGGAGCGAGGGAGGCCGCCGAGGCGCGGAGCATGCTCGGGTTCATGTACGCAATGCTCGACCGTCACCAGGAAGCCTTCGACGCCTTCAAGGCGACCGATCGGAACGTCTCGTCGATGCCCTGGGAGTACAACATCCCGCCGGGCAAGGACGACATCGACCGCTTTGCGACCTTTCGGGATGCGGTCGTCGTCCGGCTGGCCGACGCCTCCGTCTGATCGCGGCTGAACGCGCTGGAACATTTTCGGGCAGGCTGTCGATTAGCGCACTGCTCGCCCGTCATCAGGGTGGAAGTACCCCACCGATGAGAGGAACAGCCATGACCCAGTACATCGTCCTGTTGCCAGCCGACGAGGCCCGCTACGCGTCGGGCTCCGCACAGGAGCGCACCGACCTCACGGCCGCGCACGGGGAGTTCGTCCAGCTGCTCGCCGAGCGCGGGCACAAGATGACCGGCGGCGCCCAGCTGATGCCGTCCAGCCAGACCCGCGTGGTCCGCGGCAGTGCAGTGGACGACGTGACCGTCACCGACGGCCCCTACGCCGAGAGCGCCGAGCAGGTGGGTGGCTACTACGTGGTCGAGACCTCCGACCCCATGGACCTGGCCAAGGTCTGCGGACGCCTCTTCGCCACCCCGTTCCACCAGGCCGTCGAGATCCGTCAGCTCGTCGAAGGCATGTGAGGAGTCCGTCATGACCGAGTACGTCGTGCTGATCGTCGGTGATGCCGACCGGTGGTGGACCACCATGAGCGCCGAGAAGCGCCAGGCCGGGTATGCCGAGTACACGCGTTTCGGCGAAGAGCTCAACAGCCGGGGTCACAAGATCACCGGCGGCGCCGAGCTGCACGCGACCACCGAGGGACACCGGATCCCGCGCGGCGGCGGGCCGGTCACCGACGGCCCGTTCGCCGAGGTGACCGAGCAGGTCGGCGGTTTCTACCAGATCGAGACCGACGACCTGGACGACCTGCTGGACTGCTGCCAGATCATCGCCAGCGTCGGTGACGGCATCGAGGTCCGACGGGTGGTCCAGCCCGAGGACCGCGGGTCGTGAGGTACGTCGTCCTCATCGCCTACGAGCCCGGTCACTATGACGGGACCGACGAGGCGGTGCGGCAGGAGTACTTCGACGCCCACCACGCGTTCGAGCGGTACGTCGACGAGCACGGCAAGCGGCTGGACAGTGCGGCGCTGAGCGACGCCGACCTGGCCACCACGATCCGGCGCGACGCCGACGGGGCCGACGTCGTGACCGACGGCCCCTTCGTGGAGCTGACCGAGCAGCTCGGCGGCTACTACGACGTGGAGCTGCCCGACCTGGACCGCGCGATCGCGGCCGCTCGGCTGCTGCCGAAGGCCTACACGCTCGAGATCCGCCCGGTGGTCGGTGTGGAGGGCTACGAGAGCGCGTGAGCGGGTGACTGCAGAAGCCGACGCCGCGCTCGCGGCGGTCGTGCGCGAGCAGTGGGGGCGGCTGACGTCCCTGCTGCTCGCGCAGTTCCGCCGGCTCGACCTGGTCGAGGACGCCCTCGGCGACGCGGTCGAGTCGGCGGCCCGGCGCTGGTCGCGGGACGGCGTCCCGGACAACCCGCCTGCCTGGCTGCACACGGCCGCCCGCCGCCGCGTGCTGGACCGGCTGCGTGCCGAGGCGATGGCGCAGCGCAAGGTGCCCCTGCTCGTCGTCGAGCAGTCCGGACGAGAGGAGGCCGCGGTGCGAGTCGACACCGGTGACCTCGTCGAGGACGACCTGCTGCGGCTCGTCCTCATGTGCACGCACCCGGCGCTCGACCCAGCCGCCGCCAGCGCGCTGGCCCTACGGCTCGTGCTCGGCGTGAGCACCCACGACATCGCCAGGTTGTTCCTCGTCCCCGAGCCCACGATGGCGGCCCGCCTGACCCGGGCCAAGAAGAAGATCGTGTCGGTCGGCATCCCGTTCGCGGTCCCCTCGGCCGACGTGCTGCCAGAGCGCCTCGGCGCCGTCGCCCAGACGGCCTATCTCGCCTTCACCGCGGGCTACGCGCCCGGTTCCGGCCCGGACGCCGTGCGCACCGGGCTGGCGGGGGAGGCGATCCGGCTGGTGCGGGTCGTGCTTCGGCTGCGCCCCGACGAGCCCGTGCTCGTCGCCCTGTTGGCGCTCATGCTGCTGCAGCACTCGCGGCGCGACGCTCGAGTCGACGAGGCCGGCCGGATCGTGCTGCTGCCCGACCAGGACCGGTCGCGTTGGCACCGCGACGAGGTCGTCGAGGCGGTGCGGCTGCTCCGGTCGCCGAGCCTCACCGGCCCTATCACCGTCCAGGCTGCCGGGTATGCCGTGCAGGCCCGGATCGCGGTCGAGCACGCCACCGCGCCGACGGCCGAGGCGACGGAGTGGGACCGCATCGTCGCTCACTACGACGACCTCGTGGCGCTGACCCCCACTCCCAGTGCCAGGCTGGCCCGTGCCGTGGCCGTCGCGGAGGCGCGCGGACCCCACGAAGGACTGGCCGCCATGGCAGGGCTGGACGAGGAGCTCTCGCACAGCCACCGGCTTCCGGCGGTCCGGGCCGAGCTGCTCACCCGCGCCGGCGACGTCGAAGGCGCCGACGCGGCATACGCCCTTGCCATCGAGCGCTGCGGCAACGACGCCGAGCGCGCCCTGCTCCGCGAGCGGCGGGCTGCCCTCCACGACGCGCCGCACTGAGCGCACCGCCCCACTCGTGGGCGACCACGGACCAGCCTGAGACACGGGTGTCCGGCCGTGCGCGGGTCGTGCAAAGATCGGCGACGACGCAAGGCCGACGCCACGCACGAGTCGAAGGAGACTTCCATGCCCATCGCCACCCCCGAGGTGTATGCCGACATGCTGGACCGCGCGAAGGTCGGCTCCTTCGCGTACCCCGCCATCAACGTCTCGTCATCGCAGACGCTGAACGCCGCGATCCGTGGCTTCGCCGAGGCTGGCAGCGACGGCATCGTGCAGGTGTCCACGGGCGGCGCCGAGTACCTCTCCGGCTCGACCGTCAAGGACATGGTGACCGGCTCGATCGCGCTCGCCGCTTATGCGCACGAGGTCGCCAAGAAGTACGACGTCAACATCGCGCTGCACACCGACCACTGCCCGAAGGACAAGCTGGACGGCTTCGTCCGCCCGCTGCTGGCCGCGAGCGCCGAGCGTGTCAACGCCGGTGGCACGCCGTGGTTCCAGTCGCACATGTGGGACGGCTCCGCGGTTCCGCTCGATGAGAACCTCGAGATCGCCCGCGAGCTGCTCGACCTGGCCAAGGCCGCGCACATCATCCTCGAGATCGAGGTGGGCGTCGTGGGCGGCGAGGAGGACGGTGTCGAGGGCAAGATCGACGACAAGCTCTACTCCACGCCCGAGGACGCGCTCGCGACCGTCGACGCACTGGGCCTTGGTGAGCACGGCCGCTACCTCACCGCGCTGACCTTCGGCAACGTGCACGGCGTCTACAAGCCGGGCAACGTCAAGCTGCGCCCCGAGATCCTCAAGGCCGCCCAGGACGCCGTCATCGCGGCCAAGGGGCTGTCCGCCGACGCCAAGCCGTTCGACCTCGTCTTCCACGGCGGGTCCGGCTCGACGGCGGAGGAGATCGCCGCCGCGGTGGACTACGGCGTCGTCAAGATGAACATCGACACCGACACCCAGTACGCCTTCACCCGCCCGGTCGCCGGCTACATGCTGAGCAACTACTCCGGGGTGTTCAAGATCGACGGCGAGGTCGGCAACAAGAAGCAGTACGACCCGCGTGCCTGGGGCAAGGAGGCCGAGGGTGGCATGGCTGCCCGCGTCGTCGAGGCCTGCCAGAACCTCCGGTCGGCCGGCACCCACGCATGACCGAGCTCAATTGGCCCCGCTCCTCGTTCCGCCCACGCGGAGCGTGGGACCCGCGGGCCTCCCTCGTGCCGCCCACGCGGAGCGTGGGACCCGGCTCGTTTCCTCGGAAGGTCGTCGCATGACCGACAACCTCCTCGGCATCCCCGAGACCCGCCTGCCCGTCGACCCCGCCGCCGCGAAGCTCGACGAGGGCGTCGCAGCGGACCAGGTCGCCGCGGCATACCCGACGTCGTCGCTGGCCTGGGCCACGCTGGCCGAGGACGCGCTCGCGGACGGGCGCACCGTCGAGGGCTACGCCTACGCGCGCACCGGCTACCACCGCGCGCTGGACTCGCTGCGCAAGAACGGCTGGCGCGGCCAGGGTCCGGTGCCGTGGGAGCACGAGCCCAACCGCGGGTTCCTGCGCGCGCTCGCTGCGCTCTCGAGGGCCGCCGGCGCGATCGGTGAGACCGAGGAGGAGCTGCGCTGTGCGCAGTTCCTGCGCGACTCCTCCATGACGGGTGCCCGCGAGCTCGGGCTCTGAGCGCATCGGGCGGCCCGCCACGACGGGGTAGGCCGTCCGCTCACCTCAGTGGGTGAACCTGACCTCCCCGACGGCCTGCTCCTGGTGCTGCGCCACCCTCTCGTTGCCGACCCGGACGACCATCGTGTACTCGTCGCCCTGCCAGCTGCAGTAGCTCGAGCCAGCCGCACCCTCACACATCGTGAACGTCGGTGACTTCTGCACGGTCGACGCGAAGGCGGCGTCGACGGCGGACGCGGTGGCCAGCTTGGCCGCCCGGGGGCGGTCCCTGTCGACCCACGCGGTGACGAACGCCTGGGCGTAGGCTTTCGGGCTGTCCGGGAGCACTAGGGGGTCCTTGGC
Organism: Pedococcus bigeumensis; assembly: GCF_006438965.1. Classification (GTDB taxonomy): domain Bacteria; phylum Actinomycetota; class Actinomycetes; order Actinomycetales; family Dermatophilaceae; genus Pedococcus; species Pedococcus bigeumensis_A. The sequence goes on along the minus strand of NZ_RCZM01000003.1, from coordinate 101,600 downwards.
GGGCGGTGGCGTCAGCATCGTCGGGTTGGGCTTGGTGGGCTTGCTCAGCGTGGGTGCGGGAAGGGTCGGCGTGGCGGTGACCGTCACCGTGACGGTCGGTGTCGCCGGTCCGGACGTTCCAGTCGTGGTGCTGGAGTCGCTCGACCCCGCGCCCGCGGAGCTGCCACAGGCGCTGAGGAGGACCGCAGCCGCAACTGCGGCGGCAGCCGCGGCTGCCCGGGCGACCAGGTGAGTCTGCATGGAATCCCTCAGCTCGAACGAGATGTGCTCTCACCCTTGTGGACGCCGTTCGGCCTACCGGGGTTGCCCAGCAGATGGCGCTGGAACAGCTGGCGCCGGAAACAGTGACGCCGGGGGACCGGACCCGATTTCCTGGATCCCGTCCCCCGGCGTCGCCCCCTGACGCGGGCCGAAGCCCGCGGTGCAACTCGTCGAGTCGTCCCCTGCCGTCTGACGAGTGGCGTCAGGTCATTGTGCCTGCATAAGGGCTACCTAAGGTGGCACTATGATGCCAAAGGACAGATGATGACATCCCGGCGTGGGAGGCCAGGCGTGACCAGCGGCGATGCATCCTCGCGCGAGGTGGCCCGGCTCGTCACCGAGCCGATGGAGCGGCTGATCGCCATCCTGGACCGTGGTGAGGAGCAGCTCGACGCACGCCGGGCGGAGCTCGCCGAGGTTCGCTACGCCCTGTTCGAGCTCTCTGCAGAGGGGGCGACGCAGGGGTCGAGGCGCGGTGGTGGCGCCTTCGAGCCGCTGACGGCCGAACGCGCCGCTCCCGTGCTGCGCTACCTCCTCGAGCAGACGACCGAGATCTCGCGGGTCTGCACGCTGAGCGTCAACGCGGGTGCCGGGATCGAGCAGGAGAACTATCGGCTCAACCAGGACCTCATGACGGCCGGCCGGTTCCGTCAGCGGACGATCTACCCGATGGACATCATGGACAGCGAGGACGGTCGCGCCTGGGTGCACTCCTTCGCGGGCGTGGGCGAGGAGCAGCGGCTGTCGCTGGCCCCCCCGAGCGAGTTCACGATCTTCGACCAGCACGCGCTCGTGGCCGTCGCGGAGTGGGGCAACGTCCACGGCGACTACGTCGTCGTGCGTGACCCGATGCTGATCGCGGCCTTCACCCAGCTCTTCGACCGGGCCTTCGAGCGCGGCCTGCCGGTGGTGCGCGACGAGGACCAGGACGACGAGGAGGTCCGGCTCGTCAAGCTGCTGGGACTGGGCCTGAAGGACGAGTCGATCGCGCGCTACCTCGGGTGCAGCCTGCGGACCGTGCGGCGCCGGGTGGCCGCCATGATGACCCGGCACGGCGTGCAGACGAGGTTCCAGCTCGGGCTGGCGGCGGCCGCGGGTGAACTCGGCTCCCCCCAAGAGAGCGCGGACCGGTAGCCTTTCCCGGTACGGGCCCCGTGCGAACACCACGGGGCCTGCTGCATGACCGCGGGACCAACGCAGAAATACGGGAGAGGTGCGGGTATGCCGGCAATCGTGCTCGTGGGCGCTCAGTGGGGCGACGAGGGCAAGGGCAAGGCCACCGACCTGATGGGCAGCGACGTGGACTACGTCGTGAAGTTCAACGGCGGCAACAACGCCGGCCACACCATCGTCATCGAGAAGAACGGCAAGCGGGAGAAGTACGCCCTGCACCTGCTGCCCTCGGGCATCCTCACGCCGACCTGCACACCGGTCATCGGCAACGGCGTGGTGATCGACCTGGCCGTGCTGTTCGAGGAGCTCGACGGGCTCGAGGCCCGCGGCGTCGACACGTCCCGCCTCCTCGTGAGCGCGAACGCCCACATCATCGCGCCCTACAACCGCGTGCTCGACAAGGTGAACGAGCGGTTCCTGGGGTCGCGCAAGATCGGGACGACCGGCCGCGGCATCGGCCCGACCTATGCCGACAAGATGGCGCGCAACGGCATCCGGGTCCAGGACCTCTTCGACGAGAAGATCCTGCGCCAGAAGGTCGAGGCCGCGCTGGCGCTCAAGAACCAGATCCTCGCCAAGATCTACAACCGCAGGGCGGTCGAGGTCGATGAGGTGCTGGAGGAGCTCCTCGGGTATGCCGAGCGGTTGCGTCCCATGGTCGCCGACACCTCGCTGGTCCTCGAGCAGGCCCTCAACGAGGGCAAGACGGTGCTCCTGGAGGCCGGCCAGGCGACCCTGCTCGACGTCGACCACGGCACCTACCCGTTCGTCACGTCGTCCAACGCCACCGCCGGTGGTGCCTGCACGGGCTCGGGCATCCCGCCGACCCGGGTCAACACCGTCATCGCGATCCTCAAGGCCTACTCCACGCGGGTGGGGGAGGGGCCCTTCCCCACCGAGCTGTTCGACGCGAACGGTGAGTTCCTGCGCAAGACCGGCGCCGAGTTCGGCACCACCACGGGTCGACCGCGCCGCTGCGGCTGGGTGGACACGGTGGTCGGCCGCTACGCGACCCGGATCAACGGGGTCACCGACTTCGTGGTCACCAAGCTGGACGTGCTGACCGGGCTCGACACCATCCCCGTGTGCGTGGCCTACGACGTGGACGGGGTCCGGCACGACGAGATGCCGGTCAACCAGACGGACTTCCACCACGCGAAGCCGATCTACGAGGACCTGCCCGGCTGGTGGGAGGACATCTCGACCTGCCGCACCTTCGGGGACCTGCCGGCCAACGCCCAGGCCTACGTGCTGCGCCTCGAGCAGCTCATCGGCGCCCGCGTCTCGGCCATCGGGGTCGGGCCGGGTCGCGACGAGATCATCAGCCGGCACTCCCTGCTCGGTGACTGACCCGACGGCTGACCCACGACCCCGGTTCGCACCGGGCGGCCCGGTGCGCGCTCGCTACACGAAGTGGGGCGGCAAACGGCACCATGGCGCCGACCTCGTCTACCTCGGTGCCGACGAGCACGGCGACTGGCTGGGAGACCCGGTCGGCAACCAGTGGTCCGGCGGGCCGAAGTCGTTCATGAGCGTGACCGACAACGTCCTGCTCGTCCCACGCGGCCGGGGCATGACCGCGATGTTCTACAGCGAGCACCCGGAGCAGGCCTTCGAGCTCTACGTCGACATCACCACCCCACCTGCCTGGGACGGTGACCGTGTGACTGCCGTCGACCTCGACCTCGACGTGATCCGCCGGTTCGACGGCAGCTGGTACGTCGACGACGAGGACGAGTTCGCCGAGCACCAGGTCAGCTACGGATACCCGTCCGAGCTGGTGGCCGCCGCCGAGGCCGAGTGTGCCCGGGTGAGTGCGGAGATCCGTTCAGGCGCAACGGTTCTCGCGATGGAGACGGCTGCGCCATGGCGGGCCGTGTTCCGCACCCTGCAGTCCCGCTAGGCCGGGTGCAGCACCGTCATCCGGTGTGCCGCTCGGGTGAGGGCGACGTAGAGGACCCGGGCCCCACCGGGTGACTCGGCCGTGATCTCGTCGGGGTCGACGATGACCGTGGCGTCGTACTCGAGGCCCTTGGTCGACATGGGGTCGATGACCGCAACCCGGTCGCTGAGGTCACCCACCCCAGCCAGCGCCGCGGCATGCCTCGCCGGGGTGATGACCGCGATCGAACCCTCGACCTCGTCGAGGAGGGTCTCGACCGCGGAGGTGGCCGCTGCCGCCCAACCGTCGCTGGCGACCGTGGTGTCGACCGGGTCTACCCCGGTCTCCCGCACGGCCTGCGGGATGTCGGCGTCCGGCACGTGCACGCGGACCATCCTGGCTGCGTAGTCGAAGATCTCGCGGGCGTTGCGGTAGTTGGTGTCCATGTGGAACAGCCGACGTTCCTGCGTCCCGAAGGCTTCCTCGCGAGCGCGGCCGGCCTCGACGGCGTCGGGCCAGGAGGCCTGTGCAGCGTCGCCGACCACGGTCCACGACGAGTAGCGGCCGCGGCGGCCAAGCATCCGCCACTGCATGGGGGACAGGTCCTGGGCCTCGTCGACGAGGACGTGGGCGTACTCGCCGGGGCCCTCGATGCGACCTTGGAGCAGCAGCTCGCGCGGGTCGGTGGGTGCCGTCCGGGACGACCTGGTGCCGACGCCGCGGGAGTCGGCACCGGCGCGCACCTCGGCGACGCCGAACTGCGAGACGTCCTCGAACTCCTCGATCTCGTAGAACCCGCGCTCCTCGGACGGTCCGTCCTGGACCGGCCCGAGACGGGCGGCGAGGTCGTCCACGAGGGCGGCGTCGGCAGCCGACCAGGTGCCGGTCTCGAGCGCGTGGCGCATCGACGCGGCGAACAGGTCGCACTCGTGCGGTGACAGCACCCCCGCGCCGTGCTGACGGGCCAGCTCGGGGTCGGCCAGCCACAGGAGGACGTCCCGGGGGTCCACCTGGGGCCACCACACGGCGAGGAAGGCGTCGACCTCGAGGTGGTCGTCGAACCGGTCCATGAACTCGGCGCGGTCGCCGTCCCGCACGCTCGCCCAGGCCGCCTCTGCCAGCGCGCTCTGGACCGCCTTGGTCGCCAGGTTGCGCTGGTGGTTCCGCAGCACCTGGGCGCGGATCCGGTCGAGGACCGACGCGTCGACGCGGACGGCCTTGCCGTTGACGAACGCACGGAACGACGGGGGCGCCTCGGGCGGTGCGTCGGAGGAGGCGCGCGCCAGGAGGCGACGGATCCGCAGCGACCCCTTGATGGCGGCCACCTCAGGGGTGTCCAACCGGCTTGCCGTGACGCCGTCGACGACGTCACCGAGCGAGCGCAGGGTCACCGACTCCTCGCCGAGCGAGGGCAGCACCCGCTCGATGTATGCCGTGTAGGCCGACGAGGGGCCCACGACGAGGATGCCTCCGGCCTCGAACCGACGACGGTCGGAGTAGAGGAGATAGGCCGCGCGGTGCAGGGCGACCACGGTCTTGCCGGTGCCCGGGCCGCCGGTGATCTCGGTGATCCCGCGGGCCGAGGCCCGGATGGCCTCGTCCTGGTGGCGCTGGATGGTGGCGACGATGTCGCGCATCTGCGCCCCGCGGCTGCGGGTCAGGGCGGCGAGCAGGGCTCCGTCCCCGACGATCACGAGGTCGTCAGGGGCGTCGGTGACCATGAGGTCGTCCTCGACCCCGACGACGTCGGCGCCCTTGCAGCGCAGCACCCGGCGGCGCAGCACGTCCATGGGTTCGACGGGGGTGGCCCGGTAGAAGGCAGCGGCGGCGGGTGCGCGCCAGTCGATGACGAGGGGCTCGTAGTCGTCGTCGCGGACGCCGAGCCGACCGATGTAGCGGGTCTCGCGGTCGGGGTCCTTGGCCTCGTCGGCCAGCGCGTGGTCGAGGTCGAGCCGGCCGAAGACCAACCCTTCGTACTGGGTGTCGAGGGTGGACCGGCGTCGGGCGGCGTTGAAGACCAAGGCGTCCCGCTCGAACAGCCCGGTCAGCTCCTCGTCGCGGACGTCGCCGGTGCGGTCGGTGCGGCCGCGCGCCAGGCCATCGGCCTCGACGAGGCCGGCCCGGGCCTGAGCCTTGAGGAGCTCGGCATACACGAGGTCCACATGGGTCTGCTCGATGGCGATCTCACGGGCGACCTCGGCGCTGGACGCCTTGGCGCTCGAGTGGTCCGATCCCGTCACGGTGCAACACCTTCTGTTGGACGGCGTGGTCTGGTTGTGCGGCTTGGTGTCCCCCTGGGGGGAACGCACGAGTCTAGCGAGCAGGGGAGACCCCACCGTGCAGCAGTTCACAGACTGGAGGCGGCTAGATCATTCCGCGGCGGGCGGCCTGGACACCGGCCTGGAAGCGCGTCCCGGCGCCGAGCTGGTCCATCAGGGCCCGGACCCGGCGCTCGACGGTGCGCTGCGAGACGCCGGTCTGGCGCGCGATGGTGGCATCCGGGGCCCCCGCCGCGAGCAGGGAGAGGATCATCTGGTCGCGACGTTCGGTGGCCACCCCCCCGACGCTGAGGGGGGAACCGAGGTCCCAGAGGTGGTCGGAGAGCGCGATCAGTGCGAGCACCATCGAGCGGGCCCGGATCAGTGCTGACCCGAAGCCAGAGGGGTCGAAGGCGCTCACGTCCACGATCGCCGAGGCGTCGTCGACGATCACCGCGGAGAACGGTACCGACGAGGTGAACCGGAACCGTTCGCCGCCGCGCTCGCGGGCCTCGAGGATCTCCAGGGCCCCGTCGATCTCCAGCACCTCGGTGTCGTAGACCGTCGTGTACTCGAGCTGGTTGCCGCTGACGCCCAGGGTGGGCTCCTCGTGGCTGTGCAGCGGGCTGGCGAACACCGCCCGGGTGCGTGGCGAGAGGGAGCGGAAGCTGCGGATCTGCTGGGTGCCGGCAGCCACCGCCTCGGCTGTCACGGCGGCGATCTCGTCCAGCGAGTTGAGGATGCGCACGGTGCCCACGTCCGGAGTGCGCGACGCAGACCGCGCCAGGAAGAAGACCTGGGCGAGCTCGTGTGCGGCGGAGCGGGTCTCGCGCGCGCGGCGCTCGTAGTCGAGCGCGAGGGCCGGCAGCGAGATGTCGGGCGGGATGACCTCGATGCGACCGCCCGGGTGCAGGCGGACAAGTCCGCGGCTGCCCAGCACCTCGAGGGAGTGGTCGACCAGCGGGCCCTTCATGCCTTGGGCGATCAGCAGGGCGCGGGTCGGTTCGGGGTGCTGCAGGGCGGCCAGGAAGATCCGGGTGACGGCACCTTCGGCGTCGTCGTCGTCAGCGGCGATGTCGAGCTTGGTCGCGAGGGTGGCCCGGTCGATGCCTTCCACCACGTCTGCCTGGTTCTCGACGACCATGCCCCTCATGCTCGTCCGCTGGCGAACTTCCGTCAATGACGCAAGTCCGCCACGTATGGGCTTTACCTCCAGGCCAACCATGGTCCACTCTTTATTCAGTCGACAGCGTCGACCCACGTGCATGGTTGCAGGTTCCCCCGCCAGGCGACCGCACGTCGGCTGCGCGGCGTCCCTGGGAGATTGTCCCCCCTGCCTCCCCGGGACGCCGCGCACTCATGTCCGGGCCGAGTCTCTACGCTGGCCCCGTGAAGGTTCTCGTCATCGGTACCGGTGCTCGCGAGCACGCCATCGTCAAGGCCCTTGGCGCCGACCCGGACGTGGATGCGGTGATCGTGGCTCCCGGCAACCCGGGGATGGACGCGATCGCCCTGTGCGAAGCCCTCCCCGGCGGGCTGCTGGACGGGGCAGGTATCGCCGCCCTCGCCGGTCGGCACGCCGTCGACCTGGTCGTGATCGGTCCGGAGGCCCCGCTCGTGGCGGGAGTCGCGGACCAGGTTCGCGAGGCGGGCTTCGCCGTGTTCGGCCCCTCGGCCGAGGCCGCACGCCTGGAGGGCAGCAAGTCCTTCGCCAAGGACATCATGGCCGCGGCCGACGTACCGACGGCCCTGGCTCGCGTCTGCAGCACCCTCGACGAGGTCGCCGACGCGCTCGACGCCCTGGGCGCACCGCACGTCGTCAAGGACGACGGACTGGCCGCAGGCAAGGGGGTGGTCGTCACCAACGACCGCGACGAGGCGCTGGCCCATGCCCAGCTCTGCCTGGCCAAGGAGGGGGGCACGGTCGTCATCGAGGAGTTCCTCGACGGCCCGGAGGTGTCGCTGTTCTGCCTGTGTGACGGCAGCACGGTCCTCCCCCTCGCCCCGGCCCAGGACTTCAAGCGCGTGGGGGATGACGACCAGGGCCCCAACACCGGCGGGATGGGCGCCTACTCGCCGCTGGACTGGGCGCCGGCCTCGATGGTCGACGAGCTGGTCAGCCGGGTGGCGCAGCCGACCGTGGACGAGATGGCGCGCCGCGGAACGCCGTTCGTGGGGGTCCTCTACATCGGCGTCGCGATCACCTCCCGCGGTCCGCGCGTCATCGAGTTCAACGCCAGGTTCGGTGACCCCGAGACGCAGGTGGTGCTGGCCCGTCTGCAGACGCCCCTCGGTGGCCTGCTGAAGGCTGCTGCCACCGGCCGGCTCGATGGCGTGGGCTCGCTCCACTGGTCGGAGCAGCACGCCGTCACGGTGGTCGTCGCCTCCCACAACTACCCGGGCACGCCGCGCACCGGCGACGCGATCACTGGGGTCGAGGACGCGGCCGACGTGCCCGCGGCATACGTGCTCCATGCGGGCACCGCCCGCGACAAGGACGGCATGCTCGTCTCTGCCGGGGGACGGGTGCTGTCCGTGGTGGCACTCGGCGAGAGCCTCACCCAGGCGCGCGAACGCGTCTACGAGGCGGTGGACCACATCGAGCTCGAGGGTTCGCACCACCGCACCGACATCGCCCTCGCTGCCGAGCGCAACGAGCTGCACGTCGGCTGAGGGTCACCCGGCTCGGCGCGCCGCCACGAAGCCGACGACGCCGACCGCGGCGCAGCCTGCCATCGTCGAGGCGAAGAGCCAGCCGGGCAGGTCAGGCGCCTGCCACGCGATGAGGGAGCCGGCGACAGCCAGCCCCACGGCCTGGGCGACCGACGCCGTCAGGCTCGACGCGGCGGTGATCCGCCCCTGGTCGTGCACCGGGGCGAAGCGCAGCAGCTGGGTGGACAGTGTCGGTGACACCACACCCATCCCGAGACCGGCCAGGCCCCAGAGCGCGAGGCCGGCGGCGACCGGGAGGCTCTGCAGGCTGGTCAGAGCCGGACCCAGGACGCCGACGGCGATGAGCCCGAAGCCGATCTGGAGCCGGCGCACGGGGCTGACCCGACGCTGGACGGCGTCGAGCCCGTGCACCTGGGAGCCGGCCGCCCAGCAGAGACCCGTGACGGTGAGGCTGATGCCGGCAGCCGCTGGGCCGAGTCCGTGGATCGTCGTGAGCATGAGCGGCAGGAGGCTTCCGGCGGTGCCGAACGCGGCCGCCACCAGGCCGCGGAGAGCGACCAGCGCGGGTATGCCGTGGGCGAACCGGAGGGTCCCGGCCGGCAGCACGGTGCGGATCGCCGGCCCGGTGCAGGCGACGCCGACGAGGACGAGAGCGGCGCCGAGGAGCTCGACGGGTCCGGACCGGCCGAGCAGGGATCCGCCGGCCGTGAGGGCCGCCAGGCCCGCTGCCGCCACCGCGGCAGCCCGGACGGCGCGGTGCTCGCGGGGCGACCAGGCGGTGGACGCAGGCTCCGAGCCGGCCGACCGGGTGCCGGGGGACGCGGTGCCGGTCGCAGCCGGGACTCCGGCGGTCCGCATCGACGGTCGCAGGAGGAGCCAGGCGAGCGGGAGCAGGGCGACACCCACTGCGAAGACCGCCCGCCACGACACGACCTCGGTGAGCAGCCCGGCGACAGGTGGGCCCACCAGGGAGGGCAGCACCCAGGCGGCCGCGAACGCGGCAAAGACCTTGGCGCGCAGCTCCTTCGGCAGGGCACGCGCCAGCAGCACCGTGAGCGACACGTCCATCAGCGCCTCGGCGATGCCCGAGCCGAACCGCCCGAGGGTGAACAGCACCATTCCCGGTGCCAGGGCCATCAGCACCTGGGAGACCACGAACACCGCCATGCCCGCCTGTAACGGCCGCACCGGACCACGGTGGTCCGCCCAGGCGCCCGCGATGACCGTGGCGAGGACGAACGACACGAGGGGCGCGGCGCTCGCCGCACCGAACAGCCACAACCCGTCGAGCTCTCGCGCGACCGTCGGCAGCACCGTCATCGTCGCGCGGTTCTCGAAGGCGCCCAAGGTCACCAGCGCGACCGCCCCCACGGCGAAGGGGAGGTGCGCGCGGTCCCGCAGGGAGGCGGTGCGCGCGGTGGCGTCGTGGGTGGCAGTGGGCATGGCGACGAGTCTGAAAGATGAAGTGGACTTCAAGTCAAGCCGCCCCATGCCGATCACGACTTGTTGCTCTCGTGTGGTCATGGGGCGGCGGATTCGGGTCCGCATGACGACCTGGAGACAACAAGTCGGGCCACGTCACGACTTGTTGCTCTCGTGTGGTCATGGGGCGGCGGATTCGGGTCCGCATGACGACCTGGAGACAACAAGTCGGGCCACGTCGGGACTTGTTGCTCTCGTGTGGTCATGGAGTGGCGGATTCGGGTCCACATGACGAGCAGGGAGCAACAAGTCGAGGCGGCTGGAAGGATGTCGGCATGACGTCCTCCCAGCCCGACCAGGCGCCCGACGCGCCGCTGGCCCTCCCCGGCTACGCCCACGTCTACTCGGGCAAGGTCCGCGACCTCTACGCGCCGCTCGACGACTCCGGCGCACCGCGCGACGACCAGCTCCTCCTCGTGGCGAGCGACCGGCTGTCGGCGTTCGACTTCATCCTCGACAGCCCGATCCCCGACAAGGGCGCGGTGCTGACGCAGCTCTCGCTCTGGTGGTTCGAGCAGTTGGTCGACCTGGTGCCCAACCACGTGGTCTCGACCGACGTCCCGTCCGCGGTTGCTGGGCGGGCGGTGCTGGTCAACCGGCTGAAGATGCTCCCCGTCGAATGTGTCGCGAGGGCTTACCTCACCGGTGGCGGCCTTCGCGAGTACGTCGCCGACGGCCAGGTCAGCGGCGTCCGGCTCCCGGAGGGCCTCGTCGACGGGTCACGGCTCCCCGAACCGGTCTTCACCCCGTCGACCAAGGCGCCGGTGGGTGAGCACGACGAGCCGATGCCGTATGCCGACGTGGAGCGTGAGCTGGGCGCCGACCTGGCCGCGCGGGCCAGGGAACTGACCGTGGCGATCCTCAAGCGGGGCAACGAGATCGCGGCCGAGCGCGGGATCCTCATCGCGGACACCAAGGTCGAGTTCGGCCTCGAGGGCGACACGTTGGTGCTGGCCGACGAGGTACTGACCCCGGACTCGTCGAGGTTCTGGCCCGCCGACCAGTGGGAGCCCGGCCACACGCAACCGTCGTTCGACAAGGAGTTCGTCCGCGAGTGGCTGATCTCCCCGGCCAGTGGCTGGGACAAGGCCTCCGGCGAGGCCCCACCGCCCCTTCCCGACGACGTCGTGGAGCGCACCCGGGCCAAGTATGTCGAGGCCTACGAGCGCCTCACGGGCCGTTCCTTCTCAGCCGGCTGAGGGCGGATCAGCCGACGGGAGTCAGGAGGGCGAGCGGCATGGGACGACCGGACTTGGTCTCGTACTTGGCGAACGCCGGGACCTGCGCGAGGACGACATCGGTCCACACCCGGTCGCGCTCCTCGCCGGTCAGGACGCGGATCCCGACGGAGCGCCGAGGTGCTGGCCCGACCTCGACGGCTGCGGTCGCCGCCTTGCGCACGTTCTTGAACCACTGCGGTTCATTCGGCGTGCCGCCGGCGGACCCGACCACCACGTAGCCCCCGTCGTGCTCGAAGTAGCTGACCGCGGTGGTGTGCGGAGTTCCGGACTTGCGGCCCGCCACGGTGAGGAGCAGGACCGGGGCGCCTCCGAGTGCCTTGCCCCCCATCCGTCCGCCACTTCGGCGGTAGACGAACACCGCCGCCTTGCCGGCAGTCCTCATCATCGCTTTCGACACTCTGTTCACCAGGCCCACCTCCACTCCTGATTGTGCGCCGTCCGCGCGGTGACCGCGCGGCATACCCACGGTTGTGGCGCGGATAGACTGTGGTCGCTTCCCTTCCCCGCGCCACCGTGCTCAACCCAGGAGACACCCGAATGGGCCACGTCGTCATTGACGTCATGTTGAAGCCAGAGATCCTCGACCCCCAGGGTCAAGCCGTCGGCGGGGCTCTTCCCCGGCTCGGCTTCGAGCAGTTCACGGAGGTGAGGCAGGGCAAGCGGTTCGTCCTCACCGTGGACGGCGAGGTCACCGACGAGCACCTCGCGGCCGCCGCGGAGGCTGCCGAGAAGCTGCTGTCCAACCCCGTGATCGAGGACGTCGTGTCCGTGCGTGCCGAGGACCCCGACCAGTGAAGGTCGGGGTCGTCACGTTTCCGGGGTCGCTCGACGACCGCGACGCGGCGCGGGCCGTGCGTGCCGTCGGAGCCGAGGCCGTCACCCTCTGGCACGGCGACGCCGACCTCAAGGGCGTCGACGCGGTCATCCTGCCCGGCGGGTTCTCCTACGGTGACTACCTGCGCTGCGGGGCGATCGCCCGTTTCGCGCCCGTGATGGACGCGCTCATCCCCGCGGCCCAGGGCGGCCTGCCGGTCATCGGCATCTGCAACGGGTTCCAGGTGCTCTGTGAGTCGCACCTGCTGCCCGGCGCGCTGATCCGCAACGACCACCGCAAGTTCAACTGCGTCGACCAGCGGCTCGTGGTCGAGAACACCCAGACCGCGTGGACCTCGGACTTCGAGGTCGGCCAGGAGATCACCATCGTCCTCAAGAACGGCGAGGGCGGCTTCGTCGCCGACGAGCCGACGCTGGACCGGCTCGAGGGCGAGGGTCGGGTGGTCTTCCGGTATGCCGGTGACAACCCCAACGGCTCGTACCGCAAGATCGCGGGCATCACCAACGAGCGCGGCAACATCGTGGGCCTCATGCCCCACCCCGAGCACGCGGTCGAGGAGGGCTACGGCCCCTCGACCGACGGGCTCCCGTTCTTCACCTCCGTCCTGAAGGCAGTTGTCAACGCATGACCGCACAGATTGATCGCCCCACAGTCGACACCGTCGGGCATGCGGCGCAGACCCCCGAGGTCGACCAGCCGTGGGCCGCGCTCGGTCTCAAGGCGGACGAGTACGCCAGCATCCGCGAGATCATCGGCCGCCGCCCCACCAGCGCCGAGCTCGCGATGTACTCGGTCATGTGGTCCGAGCACTGCTCCTACAAGTCGAGCAAGGTGCACTTCTCCCTCTGGGGCGAGAACACCACCGACGAGATGCGCGAGAAGCTGCTCGTCGGCATCGGTGAGAACGCCGGCGTGGTCGACATCGGCGACGGCTGGGCGGTGACCTTCAAGGTCGAGTCGCACAACCACCCGTCCTACGTCGAGCCCTACCAGGGCGCGGCCACCGGCGTCGGCGGCATCATCCGCGACATCATGTCGATGGGTGCCCGCCCGATCGCGATCATGGACCCGCTGCGGTTCGGCAACCTCAACCACCCCGACACCCAGCGCGTGCTCCCGGGCGTCGTCGCAGGAGTCGGCGGCTACGGCAACTGCATCGGCCTGCCCAACATCGGCGGCGAGGTCGTCTTCGACGACTGCTACCAGGGCAACCCGCTCGTCAACGCCCTGTGCGTCGGGGCCATGCGCATCGAGGACATCCACCTGGCCAAGGCATCCGGCGTCGGCAACAAGGTGATCCTCTTCGGCGCCAAGACCGGCGGCGACGGCATCGGTGGCGTCTCCGTCCTCGCGTCCGAGACCTTCGACGCGGGCGGCCCCACCAAGCGTCCCGCGGTCCAGGTCGGCGACCCGTTCGCAGAGAAGGTGCTCATCGAGTGCTGTCTCGACCTGTATGCCGCGCACGTGGTCGACGGCATCCAGGACCTCGGCGGCGCCGGCCTGTCGTGCGCGACCAGCGAGCTCGCGTCCAACGGTGACGGCGGCATGCAGATCGAGCTCGACCGGGTGCCGCTGCGCGACGCCTCGCTCCGCCCTGAGGAGATCCTCATGTCGGAGAGCCAGGAGCGGATGATGGCCGTGGTCGAGCCCGGCAAGCTCGACGAGTTCATGGCCATCACCGACCGCTGGGACGTCGAGGCCACCGTCCTCGGCGAGGTCACCGACGGCGACCACCTGGTCATCACCTGGCACGGTGAGGTCATCGTGGACGTCCCGCCGCGGTCGGTCGCCCACGAAGGGCCGACCTACCACCGCCCGCTGGAGCGGCCGGCATACCTCGATGACCTGCAGGCCAACGGAACTGACACGCTCGGTCGTCCCGTCGACGGCAACGGGCTCAAGTCCGACCTGCTCACCCTGCTGGCCTCACCCAACCTCTGCGACAAGTCCTGGGTCACCGACCAGTACGACCGCTACGTCCTGGGCAACACCGCGCTCGCGATGCCCGACGACGCCGGTGTGGTTCGCGTCGACGAGGAGACCGGCCGCGGTGTCGCGGTCTCGACCGACTGCAACAGCCGGTTCGCCAAGCTCGACCCCTACACCGGGGCGCAGCTCGCGCTGGCCGAGTCCTATCGCAACGTCGCCACCGCGGGCGCGACCCCGCTTGCGGTCACGGACTGCCTCAACTTCGGTTCGCCGGAGGACCCGGGCGTGATGTGGCAGTTCCGCGAGTCGGTCAAGGGCATCGCCGAGGGCTGCAAGACGCTCGGCATCCCCGTCACCGGCGGCAACGTCTCGTTCTACAACCAGACCGGTGACATCGCGATCCACCCGACTCCGGTGATCGGCGTCCTCGGCGTCATGGATGACGTCTCCCGGCGCACCCCGTCGGGCTGGAAGACGGCCGGCCAGGTCATCTACTTGCTCGGCATGACACGCAACGAGCTCGCCGGCGGTGAATGGGCGCACGTCGTCCACGGCCACCTGGGTGGTCTGCCGCCGGCTGTGGACCTCGGTGCCGAGCAGCTGCTCGGCGAGATCCTCGTCAACGCGAGCCGTGACGGTCTCGTCGACGCCGCGCACGACCTGTCGGACGGCGGCCTCGCCATCGCGCTCGCCGAGGCGGCGATGCGCTACGGCGTCGGCGCCCGGATCTGGCTCGACGAGCTGTGCGAACGGGACGCCATCGACGCGTTCACCGCCCTCTACAGCGAGTCCACCGCCCGCGTCATCGTGTCGGTGCCGCGCTCAGAGGAGGTGCGCTTCACCGACATGTGCACCGCCCGTGGGCAGGTGCACGCGCGGATCGGCGTCGTCGACGACGAGACCGACGGCCTCGACGTCCAGGGCCAGTTCACGGTGTCGCTCGCCGACCTGCGCGAGGCCCACACGGGCACCTTGGCCGCGGTCTTCGGCGGCTAGGACGCGGGCGCGGGCTCAGTGAGAGCCGGAGCCGGCCGCGCCGCCGCGGGACCATCGGGCTCAGGGTGTCGCGACCGCGAGCCGGCTGGCGCTGCTGGTCATGCTGACGACGCCGACCCGGTGTCCCCACAGGGCGACTCGGGCCGGTTGGCCGTGGGTCCGTCGAACACCGTCCAGGAACCTTCGGCGTCGCGCCTGAGGAGCTGCGACCCGTCCTGCACGGAAGTCGCGACCCAGACTTGTCCGCTCACTGCAGCCACGGCCGCGACCCGGCCGGGGGACGAGGACGCATCGCGCGGCAGGGTGACCCGGGCTGCCCTGTCGGGGTCAAGGCGCCACAGCGCCACAGCGTCACCGTCGAGACCGACGACCCAGCATCCTGTGCTGTCGCAGGACAGTCCGGTGGCCCTGGAGCTGGTGGTGGTCGCAGGAAGGTCGACCCGGGTCCACGGGCCTTCTGGGTGAGGAGCTGTCCAGGCGCTCGCGCCGAGGACGACGTCGTCCCCGCCCAGGTCGGTCGTCGACCCCACGAGGTAGACCCCCGTGCTGGTCACCGCCGCTGCCGCAGGCTGAACCAGTCGGGTGGCGGTGCTGGCCAGTGCCCCCGAGGTCATCCCCGTGCGTCCCCACGAGGTGCCGGAGACGCCCCACACCGCCGCGTCCAGGCCAGCGCCGCCGTCATCCCACGAACCCACGACGAGGGCCCTCCCTGACCCCAGCGCGACGCCGGCGAGGCCCCCCGACCGAGGCCCACCGAACGTCTCGAAGGGTTGTGGCTGTTCCTCCACCCGCTGCGTCGAACCGCTCCACACCGTCCATCTGGGGAGTCCGTGGGCTCCGCCGCTCGCGCGGCCCAGGGCGAGCACCTGCGGGCCGTCGATGGCGAGATCGACCCAGGTGGCCGTGGCCGCATAGACCCCGTGCCCGACGAGATCGACCCTCCGGACCGCGAGGTCGTCACGCAGGACGAACATCCTCGGTGCCCCGTCGGAGCGACCCCCGACGACGACGGTGTTGCCCGCGCCGGCCAACGACTCCGGCTCGGCACCGTCCGGCAACGTGACCCCCTGCCACGCGAGCTTCAGCCTCGGCGTCGTCGGCCCCGGCTCCGGGCTACCCGTGCAGGCCGTCCCGCCGGTGACGGCCAACGCGATCGCCACCAGCGGCACGAACCAGCGGGCGCTTCTCGAGCGTCCGCTCGGCGGATCGGTCGGCATGGGTTTCACCTTCCCACCATGCGAGCGGCCCGGTCGCGTCCCCAACGCGTCCGGGCCGTTCGACCCCTCTTTGTCCCCGCCACGAACAGTACGTCTGGGGTCTGACGCCGTCGATGGGTAGAACTACCCTTTCTCGCCCACCGAACGGGGGGACCTGCCGGCCACCGGGCGGGTGGGTGCGTCGTGCGACGATGCCGGTATGCCGCCGCGCCGCCGAGTTCCCGTCGTCGACGGCCGGGCGGCCGTGGTTGCGTGGCAGGCCCACGGGGAGTCGACCCAGCGGTCGGACCTCGCGATGGCGGTGCGCTACACGCTGGAGGAGCTGTCGGTCGTCGCGCCCGGACGCAGCGTCGAAGTACGCGTGCCACCGTTCGGCGCCGTGCAGTGCGTCGCCGGGACGACCCACACCCGCGGCACGCCGCCCAACGTGGTGGAGACCGACGCCCAGACCTGGCTCGCCGTCGCGACCGGCGCGCTCAGCTGGGACGGTGCCTGGGAGGCGGGCACCCTCCGGGTGAGCGGGCACCGCGCCGACCTCGCGGCATACCTGCCCCTGGTGAAATGATCGGCCGCACCCGAACAGTCGAAGGAGATCTCTTCCCATGCAGATGAAGCTGGAGCTCGTCCCCGTGCCGGTTGCGGACGTCGAGCGGTCCATCGAGTTCTACGTCGGCAAGCTCGGCTTCACCAAGGACGTCGACGTGCAGCCCGCCGAGGGAGTCCGGATCGTGCAGGTGACGGCCGAGGGCTCCGGTTGTTCGATCGGCTTCGGCACAGGGCTGGACGTCTACCGCGGAGAGCCCGGCACGATCAGGGGACTGCACCTGGTGGTCGAGGACATTGCGGAGGCGCGGGCCGAGCTCGTCCGCCGAGGGGTCGAGGTGAGCGAGGTCCACGAGTTCGGCGGTGGGGTCAAGGGCGCGGAGTTCGCCGACCCCGACGGCAACTCGTTCGAGCTGCAGGAGATGGAGTGGCGCCGGGGCGAGACCTTCTAGCGGTTCAGCCGAGGGCGGGCGCCGACTGGCGGGCAAGGGCCGAGGACTGGGTGCTCGACTTGTTGCGCGCAGATCGTCACCGGACCCCGAATCGCAGCTCCGGTGACCACGAGGCGGCAACAAGTCGACCTCGGGAAGGCGCGCTCACTCGCCCGGGTAACGGACCCCGATCTGGGCCCGGATGTCGTCGAGTGCGTCCATGATCGTGAGGGTCTCGGCGAGCGGCATCAGCGGGGACTCAAGGTTGCCGGCGGTGACCTGACGCGCCACCTCGGCGGCCTCGAAGTGCAGCCCGAAATCGGTGTCCTCGTTGACGAACCGGTCGAGCTCGGTGCCGTCGTTGGCCACGAGTCGCACCACGGCCCGAGGCCCGTAGAAGTCCCCGTCGATCTCGAGCCGCGCCCGGGTGCCGCAGACGGTCGCCACGGTCGGGGTCTTGGTCAGCATGGTGGCGCCGAGGAGGCCCATCGCACCATTGCTGCTGGTGACGCCGATGGCGTCCTGCGCGTCCACGCCCGACTCGGTGCGGACGCAGGTCGCGGTCACGTCGACGAAGTCCCCGAGGACGAAGTGGGCGAACGACACCGGGTAGATCCCCAGGTCGAGCAGGGCGCCACCGGCGAGGGCCGGGTCGGAGAGGCGCTGCGGGCCGTCCGGATAGAGCGCCTGGCCGTGGTCCGCCTGCACCGTGTGGACCTCGCCGAGCAGGCCGTCCTCGAGGCAGCGCCGCACCACGTCGATGTGGGGCAGGAATCGGGTCCACATGGCTTCCATCGCGAAAACCCCTGCGGCGCTGGCAGATTCGATGATGTCTCGTGCCTCGCTGGAGTTCCGGGCGAAGGCCTTCTCGACGAGCACCGGCTTGCCGGCAGCAGTCGCGAGCATCGCCTGGGTGCGGTGCTCGGAGTGGGGTGAGGCGACGTAGACGACGTCGACATCCGGGTCCGAGACCAGGTCGGCATACGAACCATGGGCGGTCTGGATCCCGAAGTCGTCGGCGAAGTCCTGGGCCCGGCGCAGGCTCCGGGACGCGACCGCCTGGAGGTGCTGGCCGGTGCGGGCCTGCAGTGCGGTGGCGAAGGACCGGGCAATTCCGCCCGGGGCGAGGATGCCCCAACGCAGGGTGGGTGCGTCACGCGGGTCGGGCGTGCGGGGAGCAGGCAGCGTCAGGGAAGACATCGACCCATCATCGGCGTTCGCCGAGGTCAGCGCACCCGCCATCCATCTGCTGGCGTCGGGGGAGGTGGCGAGGGCGCGGCGTCGGCGTCGGTGAAGGGCCGTCCCGAACCCAGCGCGCGGGTCAGCTCGGCTCCCTCGCGCACCGTGCTGGGGAACGCGCCCTTGGCCACGCTGCGGATGATCGAACCCAGCAGCAGCGGCTGGCGGGACCCGACCAGCACGAGGTTGCCGAACCGGCGCCGCTTCCAGATGTCCACCTGCGCGATCGCCGCCGTGTAGGGCAGGTGGCGGGCCAGGCCGGCCCGGACGCGGGCCGCATGGCGGTGGTCTGGCTCGTCGGCGGTGTTCATCACGAGGACCCCACTCGGCCGCAGCACCCTTGCCACGTCTGCGAACCACTCCTCGCTGGTGAGGTCGGCGGGCACCTGGCTGTCGGCATACGCGTCGACGACCACTGCGTCGGCGCTGGAGTCCCTGAGCACTGCCAGCCCCTCGCGACCGCGCTGCGGACGCACCCGGATGCGGTGCCCGCGCGGCAGCGGCAGCTCACGGCGCACCTCCTCGGTGAGGGACGCATCGGGTTCGAGGACGATCTGCGGTGAGCCTGGCCGGGTGTGCTGCACGTAGCGCGGCAGCGTCATCGCGGCACCGCCGACGTGGGTGACCGCCACAGGCCCGTCGGGCAGCGAGTCGATCACCGCTGCGAGGTGCTGGATGTAGCCGAAGACCAAGAGCTCCGGGTCGTCCAGGCTCACGTACGACTGCGGGTAGCCGTCGACGAGGACGGTGCTCCCGCCGTGCTCGTCCACCTCGAAGCGGAACTCCTGCATCTGCGTCAGGGACGGATCAGTGACTTGATGGCCCGGCGTTCGTCCATGGCGGCGTAGCCCTCGGCCACCTCGGCGAGCGGCACCTCGAGGTCGAAGACCAGTCCGGGGTTGATCGCCCCGGCCAGCACGTCGTCACGCAGCTGCGGGAGGTATTGCCGGGCCGGCGCGATCCCGCCGGCGATCCCGACGTTGCGGGCGAACAGGTCCCGCACCGGGTACTCGATCCCGTGTGGCACGCCGACATAGCCCACGGTGGCTCCCGGCCGCGCCACAGCGATCGCCGTCGACATCGACTCGTTGGTGCCGACGCACTCCAGGACTGCGTCCGCACCTACGCCGGAGGTCAGCTCCTTGACCGCCGCGACGGCTTCGTCGCCGCGGACCTCGACGACGTCGGTGGCGCCGAACTCGCGGGCGATCCGTTGGCGGCTCTCGTGCCGGGACATCACGATGATGCGTTCGGCACCCATCCGAGCCGCGGCGAGGACGGCGCTGAGCCCGACCGCGCCGTCACCGACGACCACGACCGTGTCACCCTCCTGCACCTGGGCGGCGACCGCCGCGTGCCAGCCGGTGCCCATCACGTCGGACAGGCTGAGCAGGCTGGGGACCAGGTCGTCGCCCGGCACGTCCCGGGTGGCGACCAGGGTGCCGTCGGCGAGCGGAACGCGGACGTACTCGCCCTGACCGCCGTCGGCCATGATGCCGTCGCGGTCCGGGCCGCCCCAGAAACCGCCGTGGTCGCAGCGCGACTGGATCCCGACGCGGCAGTGCGGGCAGGTGTTGTCGGAGTACATGAACGGCGCGATGACGAAGTCACCCGCGCGGACGCTGCGCACCTCGCTGCCGACCTCCTCGACGATCCCGACGAACTCGTGGCCGATACGGGTTGGCTCGGTGACCGCGTTGATCCCGCGGTAGGGCCAGAGGTCGCTGCCGCACACGCAGGCGGCCGTCACCCGGACCAGGGCATCGGTGGGCTTGGCGATGGTCGGGTCAGGGACGCCTTCGACGCGGATGTCGCCGGGCGCGTTCAGGATGGTGGCCTTCATGCCTCCCAGCCTGCCACGCGGACAGGCAGGGGTATGCCGCGTGGTCACCACGCGGCATACGCTCCCTGCATGCGCTTCGGCATCACCATCCTCCCCGAGCACCGCTGGTCCGTCGCCGAACCCCTGTGGCAGCGCGCCGAGGGGTACGGGTTCGACCACGCCTGGACGTACGACCACCTCGTCTGGGCGGGACTGCAGGACTCGCCCTGGTTCGGTGCACTGCCCACCCTGACGGCAGCCGCGATGGCTACCTCGACGATCCGACTGGGGACCTTCGTCAGCTCGCCCAACTACCGTCACCCCTATGTGTTCCTGCGGGATCTGCTTGCGCTGGAAGACATCTCGGGGGGCCGGCTGATCTGCGGACTCGGGACCGGTGGAGACCTCGACGCTGGGATCCTCGGCGAGCAGCGCCCCCTGAAGGACCGCGTCGATCGGTTCCACGAGTTCGTCGAGGTGCTCGACCGGCTGTTCCGCGAGGACCACGTGTCGCACGAGGCGAGCCACTACCGGACCGTCGACGCGCGGACCCTCCCCGGCCCGGTGCAGGAGCCGCGGGTGCCGTTCGTCATCGCCGCCAACGGGCCGCGATCCCTGCGCCTGGCCGCGGCCCACGGCCAGGGCTGGGTGACCTTCGGCAAGGGCGGCGAGACCATGGACGACTGGTGGACCGGTATCGCCGACCTGTCGGCGAAGCTCGACGAGGCTGAGGCGGCGGCAGCCCGCACCGCCCCCCTTGACCGCTACCTCTCGCTCGACGGAGCGCCGCGCTTCTCTCTCGAGAGCGTCGACCTGTTCACCGAGATGGTCGGGCGGGCAGGCGAGCTCGGGTTCACCGACGCCGTCACGCACTGGCCGCGGGCCGAGGGCGTCTATGCGGGCAGCGAGGCGGTCCTCGAGGAGGTCGCGACCCAGCTGCCCGGCCTCAGGTAGCCGAGCCCCAGCGTCCATCGCGAGCGGTCGCGCACAGCGTCGTTGGACCCGCGGACATGACTGAGGCGGGCCCCGGTCCGTGTCCAGGGTCCGCCTCAGTCTGCTGTGGGTTCGGTCAGGTGAACGCGAACAGCGCGATCGGTGCCGTCGTGGGCGACGTCGACCCGCCCGCTGGTTCCACCGTGATGCCTGCCGCGGTGGCGGTGGCGGCGTCGCCACTCAGCACCATGGTCACCGTCGGCGCTGACGCGTGCGGCATGAGGCCTGCGCTGACCATTCCCTTGTTGGGCTCGTTCAGCCACACCTGGAAGTCCTTGCCATCGGGTGCCGCAGGCATGTTGTCCGCGATGATGACGGCCGTGCCGAGCGAGGCGCTGCGCACGATGGTCGCCTTGGCACCACCGATCGTCCGCTCGAACCGCTGGGCGTCCTTGGCCTGCAGCACCTGCGTGGCGGTCACGGGTTCCTTGACGCCGTTGTCCCACGGGCTCCAGGTGATTCCCCCGATGAGGAGGGCCGCGGCTGCCGCAGCCGTCGCGAGCCAGGTGGTCACCCGACGCCGTGGACGGAAGGTGAGCACGTTCGTCCCGGCCGGGTGTGGCGCGTCAGCCGTGGGCGAGGTGCCGCCAACGGGTCCAGAGGCGACCGCGCCAGGGGACTGCGCCTCGAGAGGGGGGAGGGGACGCACGGTCCGGATGCCGGCGAGCACCGAGTCCCGCATCGACGACGGGGGCGCGGTCTCGCTCATCAAGGACAGCTGTGCGGCTGCTTCACGCAGGCTGGCGACTTCCGCCTGGCACTCGGGGCACTCGGCGAGGTGCAGCTCGAAGGCGCTGCGTTCCTGCTCGTCGATCGCATCGACTGCATAGGCGCCGACCAAACCGTGGATGTCGGCACTCATGACTGCACCCCCAGGGTGTCTCTCAGGCGGATAAGTCCGTCACGTATTCGGGTCTTGGCGGTGCCGAGGGGCACGTCCAGGAGGGAGGCCACCTCGGTGTGCGTGTAACCACCGAGGTAGGCAAGTTCGACTGCGCCGCGCTGGGTCTCGGTGAGCGAGTCCAGCGCGTTGCGTACTCGTTGGGCGTCCAGGCGACGGTCGACCGTCTCGGCGGTCTCGTCGAAGGTGCGCTCCTGGTTCCGTGACCCGTAGGTGTGCTCACGGTCCGTCGACGCCTGCGCGGACCGCACCCGGTCGACCGCCTTGCGGTGGGCGATGGTGAGCATCCAGCTCACCGCGCTGCCCCGCGCGGGGTCGAACCGGGCGCTGGTGCGCCAGATGTCGAGCAAGGCTTCCTGAGCAACTTCCTGGGACTGTGCCGGGTCTCGCACCACGCGAAGCACCAACCCGTAGATCCGGGCGGACACCGCGTCGTACAGCTGGGCGAAGGCGTTCTCGTCACCGAGGGCGCTGGCCCGTAGCAAACCGGCGAGGTCGGTGCCCACGGCAGCACCTCCCCATGTCGGTTGGGGACCTGAGGGGGTGGCTGCCATGGACACCATCATCACTGATTCAGATCAGCTCGGGAGAAGAACGCCGTCGATGATGTAGACCGTGGCGTTCGCCGTCTGCACGTTGCCGCAGATGATCTTGGCCTTGCCGACGGTGAAGTCCTCACCGGAGCCGGCCACTGTGATGGTGCCGCCGCCGAGGGTCTTGTGGTCACCGGCGAGCATCTCCGGGGTGAGCTTCTCGGGGACCACGTGGTTGGTGAGCACCTTGGTGAGCAGACCCTTCGGGTCCTTCATCGCGGCGTCCATCGTGGCCTTCGGGACAGCAGCGAAGGCGTCGTTGCTGGGGGCGAAGACGGTGATGTCCTTGGCCGAGTTGAGGGTCTCGCCGAGGCCGGCCTCGGTCACCGCGGTGACCAGGGTGGACAGTGCGGGGTTGTTGCTGGCGGCGGTGGCGACCGGGTCGGTGGCCATGCCGGAGAACGAACCCTTGCCCGAGGTGGGAACTGCGGCGCAACCGGCACCGAACGGCTTGGCAGCCATGTCCTCGGTCGTGCTCGAGGAGCTGGAGCTGGACGAGCTCGGGGCGGACGAGGCGCTGGAGGCCGCGGTGTCGTCGGAACCGGAGTTCCCACAGGCAGCGAGGCTGAGCGGAAGGGCGAGGCTGAGGGCAGCAATGGTGCTGCGGCGTGCGAGTCGCATGATGGTGGCTCCTTGTTGTGGACTGTCTGACACCCGATATTCGGACCTGCCCCGCGGGTGGATTGGCCAGCCCGAATCTTTTTCTGCCAGTGCATGATTCGTGCCGCAGCCACGCGTACGTGACTCGTGGCGAACGCAGCACGAGCTCACGGCCCGACCGGGAGCTTTCGGTCGGACCGTGAACGGAGAGATCCCGGCGCCGCACGACCAGACGTGCGGCGCCGGGACGGCGGGACTGCGGGCGGAGCCGAGCCGGGGGGGCGGCTCCACCCGCAGAAGTTCAGGAGACGAGGACGACGATCGAGTGCCAGCCGGATGCGCCACCGGGGAAGGGGTCGGCCCGATCCTTGGTCTGCACCTGGCCGGTGCCGTCGGTTGCCCGCACGGTCAGGTCGTGCCGTCCGGTCGTCGCGTCCCACACCCAGAACCACTGACGCCAGTAGTCGGTGCCGCCATCCGGGCCGAGGGTGGCCTTCTGCCACGGGCCGTTGTCGACGCGCACCTCGACCTCCTTGATGCCACGGAGCTGAGCCCAGGCGACACCGCCGATGGCGACCTTGCCGGGCTTGTAGGTCGCGAGTCCGGCGGGGGTGTCGATCCGCGCCTGCGTCTTCACGGTGCCGTCGATCGCCCAGTCGCGCTTGGTCCAGTAGGCCTTCTCCGCGGCATACGTCGTCGCCGTGAGCTTGGTCAACCACTTGGTGGCACCCACGAAGCCGTAGAGCCCGGGGGTGACCATTCGCGCAGGGAAACCATGGCGGGTGGGCAGCGGCTGGCCGTTCATCGCCACCGCGATCAGCGCGTCGCGGTCGTCGGTCAGGGCCTCGACCGGGGTCGAGATCGTCATGCCGTCGGTGGACTCGCTGAGGATCTGGTCGACCCCGTCCTGGATTCCGGCGCGCTCGAGCAGGTCGCGCACACGGACACCCAGCCAGCGGGTGGAGGAGATGTAGGGGCCCCCCACCTCGTTGCTGACGCAGTTGAGCGTGATGTCCTTCTCGATCATCGGCATCTTGAGCAGCTCGGCAAACGTGATCGAGAGCTTCTTGTCGACCTTTCCGTCGATCTCCAGCACCCACTTGTCGACGTCGATGCGTGGGATGACCAGCGCGGTGTCCACCCGGTAGAAGTCGTTGAGTGGGGTGCTGAAGGCGCTGACGCCCTTGACCTTGCCCTCGATCCCGGTCGGGAGGGCCGCAAGCGTGTTCTGTGGCTCCGGGAGCGCGACCGAGGACGGCGGCGTGGCAGGGGCGGCGAGCTTCTGGCCCAGGGTGCCGAGCGCGGCGGCTCCGACCGTGACACCGGCGGCGCCGATGAGGAAGTTGCGGCGAGCCGGCGTGGCGCTGGCCCCCTTCGCGTATGCCGTGTGGTCGAGGGGCGACTCCTGCGCGGGGCTGGCCCTGCCAGCCGCGGTCGCCGCGGTCGCCGGGGTCCCCGCGGCGCCGCTCGTGGGGCCGCTGGCCGTCGCCGCACCGGGGGTGGGCAGGTTGGGGATGAGCGCTCGCAGGCCGGTGAGGGTGATGACTCCGACGATGGCGGTCACGAACGCAGGGACGATGTCGAACGTCGCGGAGGCCGGGCGGAACCACGCGGCGAGGCCGGCGAGTGCGGCCAAGCCGACCACGAGGATGTTGGCCAGACTCGGCTTGGTGCGTGACACCAGCCCGATGACTGCGGCCGCGATGACGACAACGAGAGTCACGCTGCCCAGCAGGACCGGCTTGTCGGCGGTCCCGAAGTTCCGGACGGCCCACTCCTTGATCGGCGTCGGGGTGGCGTCGATGACGGTGGAGCCCACCGCGAGCACGGGCGACGCCGCCGGGTTCACGAACGCGGCGACGAGGTGACCCACCGCCATCCCGGCGGCCGCCGCGAGCACGCCGCTGACGGCATACCTGACGCGTTGGCTCTTGGTGCCGGGCGGACGTGAGTTGTGTTCCATATCTGCTATTCGTACTCGCACCCCTCCCCGGATGGGGTCCCCGACCTATTACGAGGTGGTGACGCAGGTAGCGTTGAGCACGTGCCACCCACCCGCCGCTACCCGAACTTCGTCGCGTTCATCGCGACCGGAGTCATCCTGGGGTTCGTCGTCGGCTCGCTGATCGCCTACCGCAGTGACGACGGGACGACCTACGGCCACGACTACAGCGTCACCAGTGCGGTGCTCTTCCTGGGCGTCGCTGGGGCGTTCGTCTTCGGGCTGCTCGCCGCGGTCGTCGCGGTGCTGCTCGACCGACGCGACTGACACCCGGAGCGACGCGGCTGCCACCTGGAGTGGCGCGGCTCGGCTCTGTGGGAGACTGAGTCACGTGGCACGCGGCGACGGACAGCTCTCGCATGATCTGCTTCCCGGCGAGAAGGGCCCGCAGGACGCCTGCGGGGTCTTCGGTGTCTGGGCCCCAGGGGAGGACGTCGCCAAGCTGACGTACTACGGGCTCTACGCCCTGCAGCACCGTGGGCAGGAGTCGGCAGGGATCGCGACCTCCGACGGGCGCTCGATCCTGGTCTACAAGGACATGGGGCTGGTGTCGCAGGTCTTCAACGAGCGATCGCTCGCCTCGCTGCGCGGACACCTGGCTGTCGGGCACTGCCGCTACTCCACGACCGGGGGCTCCACCTGGGAGAACGCCCAGCCCACCCTCGGAGGGCACGCCGAGTCCACGGTCGCCCTGGCCCACAACGGCAACCTCACCAACTCGGCCGAGCTGCGCGAGCTGATGGCCGAGCGGGCGGCCGACGGCTACGGCAGCAGCGGCAGCGAGGTGCTGCGGGGCAACACCACCGACACCGCCCTGGTCACCGCCCTGCTCGCGGACGACCCCGACCGCTCCCTCGAGGCTGCCGCGCTCGACATCCTGCCCAAGCTGCACGGCGCCTTCTGCTTCGTCTTCATGGACGAGACCACCCTGTATGCCGCGCGCGACCCCCAGGGCTTCCGTCCGCTCGTCCTCGGGCGACTCGAGCGTGGCTGGGTGGTGGCCTCGGAGACCGCGGCGCTCGACATCGTCGGCGCCTCGCTGATCCGCGAGATCGAGCCCGGCGAGATGGTCGCCATCGACGAGGACGGCCTACGTTCGCAGCGGTTCGCGGAGGCCAAGCCCAGCGGTTGCGTCTTCGAGTACGTCTACCTGGCCCGCCCCGACACCACGATCAACGGTCGCGGCGTCCACGAGGCCCGGGTCGAGATGGGCCGGATCCTGGCCCGGGAGCACCCGGTCGAAGCCGACATGGTCATGCCGACGCCCGAGTCGGGGACGCCGGCCGCGATCGGCTACGCCCAGGAGTCCGGCATCCCCTACGGCCAGGGGCTGGTCAAGAACTCCTACGTCGGGCGCACCTTCATCGCCCCGTCCCAGACCATCCGCCAGCTCGGGATCCGGCTCAAGCTCAACCCACTGCGCGAGGTCATCAAGGGCAAGCGGCTGGTGGTCGTGGACGACACCATCGTGCGCGGCAACACCCAGCGCGCGGTGGTCCGCATGCTGCGCGAGGCCGGGGCCGCCGAGGTCCACCTGCGGATCTCCGCTCCACCGGTCAAGTGGCCCTGCTTCTTCGGCATCGACTTCCCGACCCGGGCGGAGCTGATCGCCACCGGGGCCGCGGTCGAGGAGATCGCCACCTCGATCGGCGCCGACTCGCTCGGCTACATCTCCGAGGAGGGCATGGTCTCGGCCACCCACCAGCCGAAGGCCAACCTCTGCACCGCCTGCTTCACCGGTTCCTACCCGGTCGAGCTGCCCGACGTGAGCCGGCTCGGCAAGAACCTCTTCGAGACCCTGCCGATCGACCTCGGCTCGGGCGACGTCGACGTGGACGGCGTCTCGTTCGGCGTGCGCGGCGGCGCCGAGGACGCCCTCACCCGCCCCTGACCCCGGACCGCGTCGGGTCGCCCCGTCGTACCCGTCTAGGCTGGGCCCGTGAGCGAGCCGATCACCTATGCCTCCGCCGGTGTCGACGTCGAGGCCGGTGACAAGGCCGTCGAGCTCATGAAGGCCTCGGTGCGCCGGGCCACCCGTCCCGAAGTCCTGGGGGGTCTGGGCGGGTTCGCCGGGATGTTCGACGCCTCGGCGATCGCGCGGATGAGCCGCCCCGTCCTCGCGACGAGCACCGACGGCGTCGGGACCAAGGTCGCGATCGCGCAGGCGCTCGACCGGCACGACACGATCGGGTTCGACCTCGTCGGCATGGTCGTCGACGACATCGTGGTGTGTGGAGCCGAACCGCTCTTCATGACCGACTACATCGCCACGGGCAAGGTCGTGCCCGAGCGGATCGCCGCGATCGTGTCCGGCATCGCCGCCGCCTGCGAGCAGGCTCGGGTCGCCCTCGTGGGTGGCGAGACCGCCGAGCACCCCGGGCTGCTGGAACCCGACGAGTACGACGTGGCGGGTGCCGCCACCGGTGTCGTGGAGTATGCCGACGTGCTGGGTCCCGACCGCGTGGTCGCCGGCGACGTGGTCCTGGCGCTCGGCTCTAGCGGTCTGCACTCCAACGGATACTCGTTGGTGCGCAAGGTGATTGGCGCGGCCGGCTGGCAGCTGGACCGCCATGTCGAGGAGTTCGGCCAGACCCTCGGCGAGGAGCTCCTCACGCCGACCCGGGTCTACTCAGCAGATCTCCTCGACCTGATCCGCACCGATGGCATCGACCTGCACGCCCTCTCCCACGTGACCGGCGGCGGGCTCGTCGCCAACCTCGCTCGCGTGCTGCCGCCCAACGTCTTCGCCCGGCTCGACCGCTCGACCTGGACGCCGCCCGCGGTGTTCTCCACGATCGGCGCCCTCGGCCAGGTGCCCCGCGCCGACCTCGAACGCACCCTCAACATGGGCGTCGGCTTCGTGGCGATGCTCCCCGCCGACCAGGTCGACGCCGCCACCCGCGAGCTCGAGGGGCGCGGCATACCTGCATGGGTGATCGGTGCGGTCACGGGAGCCGAGGACGCGCCGGTGGACGGTGGCCACGAGGTGGTCCGCGGCGCCAAGGGCGTCGAAGGCGGCGCGGTGCAGCTGGTCGGGGACCACCCCACCAGCTGAGTACCCAATCCCATGCGGGCAGACGGCAACCGGCGCGCGCTCCCGAGGGGTTGACCCAGCGATGGCTGGCCGGTCTGGGAGCGGGACTGGTGGGCGTCGTCACCGGCGGCGCGCTGTTTGCGATCGCGCTCGGGTTCACCCCGATCTGAGCACGCTGGAGCGGCGCTCGTCCGGGCCCTCCAGCGGCTTCCGCAGGTGGCGGCCTCGGGGTTACCGTCGGGTTGTGTGGGCTCCATCGCGCGAGGACCAGTCGGTGCGCCAGTACCGCTTCCTGCTGCGTACCGCCCCGCTCGACGCCCTCGAGGAGGCGCATGTCGAGGTCCTCGCACCGATGGCGCGGTCCCGCCGCTCGATGGTGCTGCGCGCCGTGCAGGACGGTCTGGTCGCGGGCCTGCGCCTGTCGCCCGACGACGTCCGACCGATCGCCCACCTCGTCGCGCTGGGGGAGCGGCGCCGCCCGGGTGAGTTCCTGGGTGCCTGCTCCGCGACTGTGCTACTGCCCCTCGCGGAGGCGGTCATCGTCGCCGAGGCGATGTTCGGCCGGTTCGGTGGGTATGCCGCGTGGGACGGTGCCGAACCCGAGCTCACCGAAGGTGGTGAGTGGGTCGACGGCGGGTTCGGTGAGCACTGGCACGACGCCCTGGTGGCGCACGTGCTCTACCGCAACTTCGCGGGCGGGCCGAGCTCGCCGGACACCGCCTTCGGTGGCCACTGAGCAGGCGCCGAGAACCCGTCCGCTCTCCCGCCTCCCGAAACCCCGACAGCCCAGGTGAGATCCACCATCTGAGGGAGTCCGAAAGCGCATTCTGGGTGAGCCCTTTGACCGCGCGGGTGCCTACCGTCGGTCAGGTGAGCATCACGCTGTTCAGGCGGCGTCCGGTTGAGCCGTTGGCCCCGGTCGAGCGGCCCGACGTCCGGCAGTACCGCTATCTACTTCGGACGGCGGACCTCGCCTCCCTCGAGACCCTGCACCGCGAGGCGATCGCCACCCTCGACCCACTGATCCGCGCCCACATCCTGCGGACGGCGCAGGATCGCCTGCTCAGCGGTCGGGAGCTCACCGTGGACGACGTGGCCGGGTTGGCCCACCTCGTCGCCGCCGGCGAGGCCCGTACCCCGGGCATCCTCGTGTCGGCGCTCACCGACGCAGCCCTCGAACGGCTCGCCCACCGGGTCATCAGCAGGCCAGCCGCGCTGCCCCTGCTCGAGGGCCACGAGGACTGGGACGGCCTCGACCCTGACCCCGCCCTGCGCAGGCAGCTGCCCGGTTAGCCCGTGACGGAGCCCGACCTCACCTACTATGAGGCATGGGGAACAACGCTGATCGTGCGTCGGAGGACCAGACGGTCCGGCAGTACCGCTTCCTGCTCCGCACCGCGCCGCTGGACGCGCTGCAGGCCGCTCACCACGAGGCGCTCGACCGCCTCACCGAAGGGGCTCGTGCCCACGTCCTGACGGCGGTGCAGGACGGGCTGGTGTCGGGGCAGCGACTCGGCCCCGGTGACACGGCTGCCGTGGCTCGTCTGGTCAGCATCGGCGAGCGTCGCAACCCGCGCGGCTTTCTCGACTCCTGTGAGCCGACCACGCTGCGCTCCCTCGCCTCGGCGGTCAACCAGTCGGAGGCCATGTTCGGCCGCTTCGCCGGGTATGCCGCGTGGGACGGTGTCGACCCGGAGCCCGCCTACGTGGGGGTGGACCAGGGCGGTGCTCCGCAGACGACCAGGCTCGAGGACGCGGGTGCCGAGGCCAAGGCGTTGGCCAACAGCCATGCCATGGCGGTGCAGCCCTGGGCCGGCGGCGGGTTCTAGCCCGACGTCAGCTCTGGCCGGGTGCTGGTCACGCGAGGTTGGCGAGTACCTCTGCGGTGCTCGCCAACGTGACCAGCGGTCCGTAGAGGGCCATCACGTCCACGGCCTTCTGGTGGTTGTCGTCCGTCGACCCGGCGCAGGCGTCGGTCACCACAGTGATCGACGCACCAGCATCGGCCGCAGCCAGAACCGTTGACACGACACAGCAGTCGGTCGCCACCCCGGCCACGACGAGCGTCGGCTGCTCGCCGACCACCGCCCGCAGGTCTGCGGTCCACTTGCCGAACGTCGTGGCCGCGACCGTGGTCTGCGCCTGGGCCGCGATATCGTCGGTCAGCTCGTACAGCCGGCTGTCCGCCGGCTGAAGAGCCCACGGGAAGTCCTCGTAGTACGGCACCCACGCCCCGGTCGGCTCGGCCGGTGCCACGAAGCGGGTGAAGACCGCGCGGTCACCGAAGCGGGACGCGAGCCGGACCACGTTGGTCGCGGCCGCGGCATACCGGGGAGCGCACCAGGCGCTGGAGGGGTCGCCGAAGACCCGCTGCATGTCGATCGCCACGAACCAGGGGCGACCAGTCACGTGCCGGCCTCCTGACGACGCACCGTGCCGCGCCGCAGGACCAGGGTCAGCACGAAGGAAAGCACGAGGGCGAGCAGCACGCCGAGGTTTGCGTAGGGCCAGTTGCCGTCCCAGTAGGGGCCCGCGGGGTCGTCGACGAACTTCCCCAGACCGAGCGGCTCGAGCAGGTAGCCCTGCCAGTTGTTCCACGATGCGTCACCGGCGAAGCTGTTGACGACCAGCCCCCAGCCCAGCACGGTCGCCACGACCATGATGCCGATCGAGGTCCAGTCCCAGCGGCCGTAGCGGCCGTTCGGGTCGAACAACGCGTCGTCGTCGTAGTCCCGCTTGCGCAGCACGAGGTCGGCGATCATGATCCCCGCCCACGCCGCCAGGGGGACGCCGAGCGTGATGAGGAACGACTGGAACGGGTTGATGAAGCTCTTCGCGAAGAAGACCACCCAGATCGTCCCCACCGTGAGGATGACACCGTCGACGAAGGCCGCCCGGGTCCGGGGGATGCGCACACCGAGGGACAGCAGGGTGAGCCCAGACGAGTAGATGCCGAGCACAGCGCCACTGACCAGCGCGAGGATCGCCGCCACGAGGAACGGCAGCAGGAACCACGTCGGCAGGATCGTGGCGAGGGTGCCGATCGGGTCAGTCTGGATGCCGTCGCGCAGCTTCTCGTCGGACCCCGCCAGGAGCAGTCCGTAGATGACCAGGACGACGGGCGCGAGGGCTCCGCCGAAGGTGTTCCAGGCGACGATGGACGCGCCCGAGGCGTCGCGGCGCTGGTAGCGCGACCAGTCGGCCGCGATGTTGATCCAGCCCAGTCCGAAGCCGGTCATCACCAGGACCAGGGCGCCGACCACCTGCTGGCTGGACCCGCTCGGCAGCGCGTTGACGGCATCCATCTTGACGTCGTCGATGGTGAGCGCGATGTAGGCAATCGTCGCGATCCCCGTGATCCACGTCAGGTACGACTGCATCTTCATGATGATGTGGTAGCCCGCCACCGAGGCGGCCACGATGAGCGCGGCGACGACGACGCACGCCACGATCTTGGTGCCGGTGCCGCCACCCCAGCCGAGCTGCTTGAAGATCGTTGCGGTGGCCAGCGTCGCGAGGATCGCCAGGAAGGTCTCCCACCCGATCGAGGTCAGCCAGGAGATCACCCCCGGCACCTTCTGTCCGGTGACGCCGAACGCCGAGCGGGACAGGATCATCGTCGGTGCCGAGCCGCGTTTGCCGGCGATCGCGATGAGTCCGCAGAGCAGGAACGACACGACGACGCCGACGACCGTGACGAGCACGGACTGCCAGAACGAGATCTTGAAGCCGAGCACGAAGCCGGCGTAGCTGATCCCGAAAACCGAGACGTTGGCCGCGAACCAGGGCCAGAAGAGGTCTTTCGGCTTGGCCGTCCGATCGGCCTCGTCGATGATCTCGATACCAGTGGTCTCCACACCAAGGCGCTGGGTCTCGGCGCGCGTGTCTGTGCTCATGACGCGAGCGTAGACCGCGGCCGTCGTCCGGGCGTGGCAGCACGGCACACGCCGGCCGGAGCGGTCACTCCCGCGGTCGTGGAGGTCGGCGACACGGCAACGCCGCGGCATGCAGCCATGGCCGCACGCCGCGGCGCGGCGGAGGTGACACACGAGCCCGAGGGCCCGCGCATGAGGTGGAGGTCAGTCAGGACATCAGGTCATTGCTGACCAGAGGCCCACTTTCCGTATTCGTCGTACTCGTCCTCGCCCACGGAGCTGTCGGAAACAGGTTCCGGCTCCGCGTAGGAGGACCCGTGCAGTTCTCGCTCAAGCGCCGTCAGGTCGGTGTTGGGAGAGAAGTACTTCAGCTCCCGAGCGACCTTGGTCTGCTTGGCTTTGGCCCGGCCGCGCCCCATGGCGTGACCCCCTCATGCGTCTGCCGGGACGGCATCGCCTAGCCAAGTCACCTTGTCGGTGCCTCGACTCCGCGGAGCGGTCCCGGGAATCGTGTATTTGTCGTGAGGTCAACGCTACATGAGCGATGCAAGTTCTGCGGCGAGACCCACGTCTCACTGCGTGAAAAGGTGGGTCAGCGGGCAGGCAGCCAGATCCCGGCAGCCTGCCTGGCCGCCATCCGCTCCTCGGCGATGTGGTCGGCCGCCGCCGCGGGGGTGATGCTGCGGGCGTCGGCTGTCTCGAGCACCTCGAGGGTGTGGTCGAAGATCGCCGTGGCGCCCTTCTTGGCGCGCTCGAAGTCGAACCCGTGCAGCTCGTCACTGACTTGGATCACCCCGCCCGCGTTGACCAGGAAGTCAGGCGCGTAGGTGATGCCGCGCTCGCGGAGCCGGTCAGCCGTGCCGCCCTCGCCCTCGACGACCAGCTGGTTGTTGGCGCCGCCGCACACGACGGTGGCCCGCAGGGCCTCGACCGTGGTGTCGTCCAGAGCACCTCCGAGCGCACAGGGCGCGTAGACGTCGATGTCGGACGTCACCAGGGTCGCTGTGTCGGGCACGACCTCGATCTCGGGGTGCTGGGCGGTGAGGGCAGCCAGTGCCTGCTCGTTCACGTCGGTCACGACGACCTTGGCGCCGTCGTCGAGCAGGTGCCCGGCCAGGATGCGCCCGACCTTGCCGACCCCGGCGATGCCGACGGTGCGGCCCTTGAGGGTGGGCTGCCCCCACAGGTGCTGGGCGGCTGCGCGCTGACCCTGGAAGACGCCGTAGGCCGTGAGCACGGAGGAGTCGCCGGCACCGCCGTTGGCCTCGGAGCGGCCAGTGGCGAAGCGGGTCGTCTCGCTCACGATGTCCATGTCTGCCACGTAGGTGCCCACGTCGCAGGCTGTGACGTAGCGGCCGCCGAGCGACTCGACGAACCGGCCATAGGCGCGCAACAGGTCCGGCGTCTTGTCCGTCGCCGGGTCGCCGATGATGACGGCCTTGCCGCCGCCGAGGTCCAGGCCGGCCACGGCGTTCTTGTAGGCCATCCCCTTGGACAGGCGCAGCACGTCGGCCAGCGCCGCGTCCTCGTTCTCGTACGGGTAGAACCGCGTGCCGCCCAGGGCCGGCCCGAGGGCCGTGCTGTAGATCCCGATGATGGCCCGCAGGCCGGTCGTCCGGTCGTGGCAGAAGACCACTTGTTCGTGCTGGGACATCGAGGTGGTGGGCGACGAGGACGCGGTCACGGTGGTGACTCCTTGAGCTCGGTGAGGCGCAGTGGCGGGGAGGGTGGCGCGGATCACGCGCCGGTTCCAAGGGTAATCCCGCTCATGCAGTGGTCCTGTGACTAGTCCCAACGAGCCATATCGGATGACCCGTTGGGAATGTTCCCAAAGGGTCCCGCTTGTCCGATTATGGAGGGACGTCCCCTGCACTAGGAGTTAGTCATGGTTACTCGCACCACCGAGGTCGAGAAGTTGCTCACGCCTGCGGAGGTGGCATCGCTGTTCCGGGTAGACCCCAAGACAGTGACGCGTTGGGCCAAAGCGGGCAAGCTCAACTCCATCCGCACGCTCGGCGGCCACCGCCGCTACCGCGAGGTAGAGGTTCGCGCGCTGCTCACTGACGTCATCTGACGTCACCTCAGGACCAGCGCGTCGGGAGCAGGGCCCGGCGCGCAACAGGCGGTACCACTGACGGCGCGTGTCATCGCAGGGCACAACGCGCCTCTCCGCCCCTCTCGCACGGCCACTCCGCGCGGACCTGGTTTGCGCCGCTTTGTCGCGCCCGCGCAGGGGCAATCCTCCAGGCACCGGTATGCCGCGTGCCCGCTTCCTGGAGCCGTCCAGTCGACGTGCCGGAACGGCATTCGGGAGGGTGGTTTATGCCGTTTTGAGGCGTTGAACTTTAGGCGGATGGGCGCTCCACCGAACAGCCGACCCAATGGTCAAGGCTTGTTAAAGTTAATGTTCTGAAGGCGAAATCCACGCTTCCATCAAGGGGTAGACCTCTCACCCCCTTTGGAGCCCCAGTGACCAACAGCCTCGGCACCTTCCTTCAGGAGCAGCTTCGTGTGCTCGGCTGGAGTCGCGCCACGCTCGCCACTCGTACCGGTCTGGACGAGTGGACGCTCGAAGGGATCCTCGACTCACCGGTCCTGCCGGAGTGGCCCCAGCCCGACGAGATGCTCGCCCTGAGCCGGGCGCTGTGCGTCTCCGTCCGCGAGATCGTGCTGCGGACCGCGGAGGGCTGCGGCCTGTCCGTCCTCGGGGGCATCGAGCACACCGAGGCCGTACTGCTGGCCACCAACGACGAGCTGATGCGCGAAGTGCGTCGCCGGCTCGCCCTCGGTGCCCGTACAGGGCAGTACCTCACCAGCGCACCCCAGCACCGGGGTGTCGACACCGGCGCAAAGCCGGCGTAGCAGCGACAGGCGCCACCCCCTGCGGCGCCTGGTCGCACGACAGTAAGGCCCAGCTCCCGTCCCTCAGCCAGACGAGTGCTGGAACACCGAAAGAGCACGTCCCTTTCAACCCGTACCGCCGGTCATCGACACAGATGGCCGGCGGTTTCGGGTGTGCCGGTGGCTCCGGGCTGCCCGTGCGGCGTTCAGGTCAGACGTCGGAGGGTGACGGCGAACGACTCGAGGGCTCGCACTGCTGCGTCCAGCGCTCGTTCGACCGCCACCAGCGCCGGTTGGTCGACCACCACGCCGTCCTCGCCCTGGTGCTCGACGTCCGCGCAGAGCTCGGCGAGTCGCGCCGCTCCCAGGTTGGCGGCGCTGCCCTTGAGGCCGTGCGCCGCACGGCTCAGCTCGTGCGCCGCACCTGCCACGCGGTGGTCGCGCATGGTCGCCAGGGTGGCCCGGGCGTTGGGGCCGAACCTGTCGATGAACCGGAGCAGCATGGTGGGGTCGCCGGGGTCGAGGTCGAGCAGCTCCTCGAGGCGCGACGGGTCCAGCACCGTGGTGTCGGCGCGGGCCGCGAGCCGCCGGCTGCTCGTGGCTTCGGCCTCGGTCCCGTGGCCGCCGTCGGCAGGGACCCAGCGGTCCAGGGTCTCGCGCAGCAGCGTCACGTCGACCGGTTTGGTGAGGAAGTCGTCCATCCCCGACTCGAGGCACCGCTCGCGCTCGCCGGCGATCGCTGCCGCGGTCATCGCGATGATCGGGGTGCGGTACTGGTCGTCCTCGAACGAGCGGATCATGCGAGTCGCGTCATAGCCGTCCATCTGCGGCATCTGGCAGTCCATCAGGACGGCGTCGTAGTTCCCGTCGGCGGACTGGAACGAGTAGTAGCCGGCCAGCCCGTTCTCGGCGACGTCCACGGCATACCCGAGGCTCTCGAGGATGCCGACCGCCACCAGCTGGTTCACCTCGTTGTCCTCCACGACGAGGATCCGGCCGCGGGTGCCGATCGGGATGCGGTCGAGTCGGCCGACCGCCGCGGCGGGCTGGGACTCGGCCCGGTCCCCTGCCACGTTGGCGAGGGTGTCGAGCAGGCTGGACGGCAGCACCGGCTTGGTGAGCGACACGTCGATGCCGGCGGCGGTCAGGACGGTCGGGTCGAGGTCCATCGCGGAGGTGAGCAGGATGATCCGGGTGTCGCCGAACCGGCCGTCGCCGCGCACCATCCGGGCGAACTGCTCGCCGTTGACGCCGGGCATGACGTAGTCGAGCAGCACGACGTCGAAGGGTGTGCCCTTGCGGTGGGCGTCGTCGAGGAGGCCGAGGCCTTCGACGCCCGAGGAGGCGAGGGCCGCTTCGATCCGCCAGCCGGCGAGCTGCTCCTCGAGGATGAACCGGTTGGTCTCGTTGTCGTCGACGACCAGGATGTGCAGACCCTCCACCGCCGGCAGCGGCGGCTGCTCACGCTCGGTCTCGGTCGCCGGGGCGAACCGGGCGGTGAACCAGAAGGTGCTCCCGGACCCCGGTTCGCTGTTGACCCCGATCTCGCCGCCCATCGCCTCGACGATCTGGCGGCTGATGGCCAGACCGAGACCGGTGCCGCCGTACTCGCGGGTCGTGGAGCTGTCGCCTTGGGAGAACGCGGTGAACAGCCGTTCCTGGACCTCGGCGGTCATGCCGGAGCCGGTGTCGCTGACCTCGACGCGCAGGACGATGCCGCCGCCGTCGGAGCTGCCCGAGGTTTCTGCCTCCCCGGGCTCGCGGCGTTCGCCGGACGCGTCGGAGGAGCCGGA
Source organism: Pedococcus bigeumensis (assembly GCF_006438965.1). Taxonomy (GTDB): domain Bacteria; phylum Actinomycetota; class Actinomycetes; order Actinomycetales; family Dermatophilaceae; genus Pedococcus; species Pedococcus bigeumensis_A. The sequence goes on along the minus strand of NZ_RCZM01000003.1, from coordinate 64,986 downwards.
CGCCTCGGAGGAGCCGGACGCGTCGGAGGAGCCGGACTGGCTGGGCTCCTCGATGGTCTCGAGCATCGCGCGGACGACGACCTCGCCGCTGGTGGTGAACTTGACCGCGTTGGAGGTGAGGTTGGAGATCACCTGGCCGAACCGGACCGGGTCACCGCTCACGGCGGCAGGGACGTCGGGGTGGCAGGTCACAGCGAGCTCGAGGTCCTTGGCGCGGGCGCGCTCGGCCATCATCGTGGTGCTCTGCTCGACGATGGCGCGCGGGTCGAAGTCCACGGCTTCGAGGTCGAGCCGCCCGGCCTCGATCTTGGACAGGTCGAGGATGTCGTTGACCAGCGACAGCAGGCTGCGGCCCGCCCCGTCGATGCCGTCGGCAAGCCTTTTCTGGTGAGCGGTGAGCTCGGTCCGCCCCAACAGCTCCGACAGCCCGATCACGCCGTTGAGCGGGGTCCGGATCTCGTGGCTCATCGTCGCGAGGAACTCTGACTTGGCCATCGACGCACTCATCGCCTTGTCGCGGGCCTGCTCGAGACGCTCCGCGGCCAGCTCACGCTCGGCGACGCGGGCGAAGATCGCGGTGGCCCGACCCACGGTCAGCCCGTCGGAGTCGGTCGGCGCGGTGTTGGCGCGGGTGTCCATGACGATGACGCAGGCAACGCGCTCTCCGGCCACGACCGGCGCCGCGACGAGGCTGGTGCCCTCCGTGGTCAGCGACGCGCTCAGGCCGTGCGACTCGACCGCCTCGTGGGCGATCCGGGTCGCCTCGGCGAGGTCCTGCTCCGGCACGTCTCGCGTCTCACCGGGGAAGGGTTCGAGGTCGCCGTCGGCGTTGACCAACCAGACAGCCACCGGCTGCCATCCGGTATGCCGCGCCACGTCCAGGAGGATCTTGGGGATGACCTCGGCCAGGGTGGTCGCCTCGTTGGCCGCGGTCGCCATCGAGGTCAGCAGTGCCAACGCCTGCTCGGCGTCCTTGGTCTCGGTGATGTCCTGCGACGTGCCACCCATGCGTGCCACCGCACCGGTCTCGTCCCTGGCGACCCGGCCCCGGCCGCGGATCCACGCCAGCGACCCGTCCTTCCGGGAGATCCGGGCGTCGAAGACGAACTCGTCGGTCTCCTCTAGGGCGCGGGTGATGGCGGCTTCGACGCCGTCCCGGTCGTCGGGGTGCATCCGGTCGAGGAACCCCTGGTAGTTCGGCGCGAAGTCCGTGCCGGGCTCGAGGCCGTAGATGCGGTACAGCTCGTCGGACCACGACACGACGTCGCTGACGACGTCCCACTCCCAGCTGCCGATCTTGGCGATGTGCTGAGCCTCGGCGAGCTGCGCCTCGCGGCGTTGCAGGGTGTCGATCAGACGCCGCTGCTGGCTGTACTCGGTGACACGGTGCAACCAGCCGACGTGGTTGCCGTCGTCGTCCTTGATGGGGCTGTGGCTGACCAGCGCCCAGAACCGCTCGCCGTCCTTGCGCAGCAGGCTGCACTCGAGGTTGCTGCCGGGCTCGCTGGTGGACTCGAGCCCACGCAGGTGGTCGGCGAACTGCGCCTGTCCGGTCTCGTCGAGGGTCTCGAAGACGGACAGCCCCTCCATCTCCGCGGCCGTGCGACCCAGCATCTCTGCCAACCGCGCGTTGCCGAGCACCGTGTTGCCCTCGGCATCGAACACCCACAGGCCGTCAGGGGAGGCCTCGATCAGCCATCGGCTGAGGTCGCCTGGGTCCAGGCGGTCGCCGAGGCCGGACGTATCGCCGACGGCACCGAGGTCGCGAGTCTGCGGATCCTGCACCCAGTGATCTTCCTTCATCAGATGCACGGAAGCCCACTCAAACACTCGATTCGCCCCGAAACCGGTGGGCCGAGGTCGGCCGCGGGAGCTGTCCGGGTGGCCGCACGATGACGCTGCGGGGGTCGGGAACGACGTAGCGTCGGCGGTGAGAGGGTGCTGTCATGGCAGACGGAGCGACTCCGGGGGGCGGATCATGCGACCCCGCGCGCCCCGACGTCGTGCTCGAGACGGATCGCCTGTGGCTCAGACCGTGGCGGGTGGCCGAAGCCGTCGTTCAGTGGGAGCTGTGGACCGAGCGTGATCCACGAGTGCCGCCGCATCGTCGAATCGACGCGACCGGACACCCCACGGTCGCGGAGCTCGAGGACTTGATCCGCGCCAACCAGACATCGTCGATCGGCCTGCTGGCGGTCGAGCGGAGGGCCGATCGGGAGGTCCTCGGCTATTGCGGGCTGGTCGACAGTGGCAGGGGGGCGGAGGACGAACCGGAACTGGCGTTCGAGATGCTGCGCCGATTCTGGCGTCAGGGGTACGCGACCGAGGCCTCGCTGGCGGTCCTGGACTGGGCGAGATCGTCCGGATACGAACGTGTGTGGGCCACGGTCTGGGAGTGGAACACGCCCTCTCGCCGTGTCCTCGCCAAGCTCGGGTTCACCGAGACCGGGCGCAAGGAGCTGGATGTCGTCCACGGGACCACCCTGTTCACGACGAGACGGCTCTGACGCACGGACCGCCGCCTGACGTCTTCTCGTGGTGCAGCTGCAAGCTCAGGGACTCGCCGGCGTTGACGTAGAGCAGCTTCCCGACATAAAGGCCGTCGATCTCGGCGAAGACGGCGACGAACTGCCGATCGGGGCCGCCATCGGCCTCGTCCGTCCGTGTCGAATTGTCCCCAAACGTCGCTGCGCCGCGGTGGCCCCGTGCAACGATGGCCCGTCGCACGCGGGGTGCGGCACCTGTGGGGGTGATGGATGGGCGGCCAGCGCAGCCGAGCTCGTGTGGTCCTGGGCTCTGTTGTCCCTCTCGCGCTCCTCCTGCCGGTCCTTCCGGGCGTGCTTGGTACCAGCGCCCTGGCGGCGGCTGCACCCGATCAGGCCGTGTCTGCGTCGGCGAGCCCAGGGGCGACGAGCCCGACCTATGTCCCCCTGACGCCGGCTCGCCTGATGGACACCAGGGCGTCTGGACAGACCGTCGACGGAGTCGGGGCCAAGGCCGGGGTGATCGGCGCCGCGACCCCCCGCAGTCTCCACGTCCTGGGTCGGGGCGGTGTCCCGGCCGACGGCGTCTCAGCCGTCGTGGTGAACGTCGCCGCCGTGCAGCCCACGAGCGACACGTACCTGACCGTGTATCCGGCCGGAGGGGCGCCACCGAGAGCCTCCAACCTCAACGTCGGCAGGGGTGAGACCTCCGCGAACCTCGTCATCGTGAAGGTTGGACCGCAGGGGTCCATCACCTTCGCCAACGGGGCTGGCAGGGTCGACGTCACGGTCGACGTGTCCGGGTATTTCCCTGCAGGCGCCGGTTACACCGCACTCGATCCCGGCAGGTTGATGGACACCCGGGCTACCGGCCTGAGCGTCGACGGCCAAGCCCAGAGAGGCGGTCCCCTCCGAAGCGGCGAGGTGCGGCAACTGCGACTCGCGGGCCGATACGGCATTCCCACGACTGGTGTGGCGGCCGTGGTCCTCAATGTCACCGGCGTCAAGGCGACAGCGGCGACCTACGCGACGGTCTGGCCCGCCGGTGCACCGCGGCCCAATGCCTCCAACCTCAACCTCGCCAACGGGGACACGAAGCCGGTCCTCGTCATCGCCATGGTGGGCGACGGCGGAGCGGTCTCCATCTCGAACGCCGCGGGACTGCTCAACATGGTGGTTGACGTTGCGGGATGGATCCCCACCGGGACGATGTACAGACCGATGACCCCCGCACGGCTGACCGACTCGCGACCCGGTGGCCTGACCATCGACGGGAAGGAGTCCGGAGGAGGCGTGCCAACCGGCTTGCGCGACGTCCAGGTAGTCGGCCGCGCCGGGATCCCCACCACTGCCACTGCCGTCGTCCTCAACATCACGGCAATCAGACCGGACCGCGCTGGTTTCGTGAGCGCTTTTCCCGCTTGGGAGCACTGGCCGGAGACCTCGACGGTCAACCTCGGCGTAGGAGAAATCCGATCCAACCTGGTCGTGGTGAAGGTCGGCGTGACGGGAAAGGTCCGACTCCTGGACTTCGCTGGGAACGTGAACCTCGCAGTGGATGTGGCAGGGTGGTTTGCCGATCCTTCTCCGGGTGGGGCGGTTGCCCTCCCAGACGGGATGGCCGACCGCGGCTACTACGGCCAGATCGCCGACCAGGGCTTCTTCACCTCCTGCAAGGTCACACCCGTGACGCCGTTGCCGCCGAACAGCGAGTTGTATGACCAGACAACCGGAGGCGGCGACCAGCCACCGGGAGGGGGGACCCGAAGGGCTCGCACTGGCAGTTCATGTTCCTGCCACCCCACTGGGGGACGTACTACTTCACGCTGCACTACGAGTGCGTGGACGGCACCTCCATGGATGTCGCCTACAGCCTGTATGCCGCCCCGGCACCGCTGGTCGCCGAATGGCCCTATCCCGACCGGGGGGTGGTGGGCAACGACTACCGGCTGCAGCTCACTGCCCAGGGTGGGGTGGCGCCATACTCATGGTCACTCACGGCTGGCACGCTCCCCCCGGGGTTCACCCTGTCGAGCAGCGGCCTCCTAGTGGCTGAGCCGGCCCAGAGCTCAGGCGAGTTCTCGTTCACGGTCCTGGTCACTGACGCCTGGGGAACCACGACGAGCCAGAACCTTCGGCTGGATGTCCAGGACTACCTCATCACCTCCCTCGGCTACGGGCCGGGCACGGTGGGTCAGCCGTACTCCGCGCGAGGGGAGCTGGATCCGGCAGGTGCGCCCTACACCCTGGAGGTGAGGTCGGGCACGATCCCTCCGGGACTGACCCTCAACAGCCAGACCGGGCGGTTGGAGGGCTCACCCACCACTGTCGGCTCGTATGCGCCGTTCATCCGCGTGCATGACGCGCAGGGGCGACTGGCCTACCTGAACTACGTCGTCGAGATCCTCGCGTTCCACGGTGTCCCCCAGTTCCAGGTCGACTCGATGCCGGACGGCCTGGTGGGGTCGGAGTATCAGGCCATGGTCGCGATCACTGGCGGTAATGGTGGCTACAACCTGAGCTTCCCGGACGGTGAGTTTCCGCCCGGTCTAGCCGTCCGGACGTTGCCCTGTGCACCGAACTCGAGCGTCGACTGCAAGTTCTTCGTGGGAGTGCCGACGACGGCTGGCACCTACCCGTTCGTGATCCGCGCGGAGGACCAGGGCGGGCTCTCGACCTCGCGCCGGTTTGTGATCACGGTGACGGCCTAGTCTCGGCGTCCGGACTTCGTCGCCCAACCAGAAACCGCAGGCCGCGCACGGCGCGGACCTGCGGCTTTCGTGGTGGCCAGGGGCGGGGTCGAACCGCCGACCTTCCGATCTTCAGACGTACGCAATTGCGCAGGTCAGAGGGCCCTTTTCGGACGCCGTGCTACATCTCGTGCAACATCTCGCCGCCCCTTCGTCCCGAACTCTAGGCATCGGCCTCGGGAGCCGTGATCGTGCTTGGGACCCGCCATCAGCCTGCGCAGAGCGCCAAGCTCCGTCGGACCGGTTGCTGTACCTCTGTGCTGTATCGGAGGTGCTGTTGCCCTTCCAATCTCGGACCTACGCATTTGCGCGCGTCAGGGTTGCTATACCGGCCGTGCGATATCTCGTGCAACCTCTTGTGTCCGAGGCCATGACCTTCGACGGTGCCAGATCGGTGCAAACGCGTCAGACGGTCCGGCTCTGCGCTGAGGGCTCGAGGCCGATGTCTTCCCTCCAAAGTTCAGGCTTCTCCACGATCATCCGGTCCATGAGGGAACGACACTCCAGGTCGTCGAAGACGTCTACCCGAACGCCACGCGACCGAAGCAGGTCCTCCGAGCTCTCGAAGGTGCGGTTCTCACCGACGACGATGCGCGGAATTTGGTACAGCAGAACAGTTCCCGCGCACATGAAGCATGGTGACAGCGTGGTGTAGAGCACGCTGGAGCGATAGGTCCGCGCCGTCAGTCGGCCGGCGTTCTCGAGGCAGTCGGTCTCTCCGTGGCGAATGACGCTGCCCTGCTGGACCCGTCGGTTGCGTCCGACCGCGATCAGCTGCCCGTTGTGCACGAGGGCCGCCCCAATCGGGATGCCGCCCTCGGACCACCCGATCCGTGCCTGCTCCACGGCCAGGGCCAGCCAACGCTGGTCATCCTCGACGTTCGCCGTCATCGCGCCTCCTGCCGTTCCACGGTTCGTGGCTGCTGCGGTCGTCGGTGCAGTGTCCCATCCCTCACTGTCGCTCCCCGGTGCGCCGTCGGGCCGCTTCCAGCTCGGTCGCCAGGGTCAGGGCGCCCCATCGGCTCGTGCCTGGCTCGGGATTCCCTAAGGCGGTCATGATGCGGTCCAGCCGCTGGTAGAGGCTCTGTCGCTGCAGGTGCAGGGCGGCGGCGGTGTCGGTCTTGTGACCTGACTGCCGCAGGTACATCGCGAAGGTCTCGAAGAGCTGACCGCTGCGGCGACGGTCGAGCTCGAGGAGGTCGCCCAGCTGCTCCTCGATGAAAGCGCCGACTAGGTCGGGGCGTCCCAGCGCCCCGAGCAACCGCGGGACGCCGAGGGCGACCGCGTCGACAACCACCTCGCCAGAGTCCTCGGCCAGGTCCAGAGCTGACTCCGCCTCGGCCAAGGAGTGTCCGATGCCGGCCAGCGCCCGGGTGGCCGGCCCGACAGCTACCTTCACCTGCGGGGGCATCGGCACGTCTCGTAAGTCCGCGATGATGCTGGCCCGGGCGGCACCCAGGGTCGTGCCATCCAGCCGCAGCGCGATGACCGACAGGTAGGAGTCGTGGTCGATCTGGCTGATCGCGGTGCGGCCACTGCGGCTGACGGCGGCCTCGATCCCGGCCGTCAGACCCTGGCCAGGTCCGATTCTGGCGACCGTGCAGACCCAGGCGTCGTGGGCGTTGATGCCCAGTCGGGTCGCGAGTTCGACAAATCGTCGCGGCGATCGTCCACCGGACACTGCCAGTCCCAGCAGTTCGTGCGCGTCCCGCTCGACCCGGGACAGTGGCCGAGACCGCAGTAGGGCGAGGCCGAGCGCTTCAGGCGCGCGATCCCGTGCGGCGTCGAGCAGCAGCAGGTCCGCTCCGGGGCGTGGATTGAGGGTGAGCAGGGCGACGGTCACGCCTGCGCTGCTCACGGGCGCCACGATCGGGTGCTCCTTGCTCCGGGGAGAGGGCCCTTCGAGGTCGGCGCTTGCCTCGGCGATGACGTCGCCGTTCGGCGCGGTCAGTGTTGCGTCGGCCTGGACCTCCGCGGCGAGGATGTCCATCAGCTGGCTGACCTCGGCACCACCGGCGAGGCCGGCGGCCAGGGCGTGCGAAACCCGGTCCGCGAGCTGCAGGCGGCGGACCGACTCGTTCACGAGCAGGCCATTGATCGACTGTGTCACCTCGACGAACCGCACGACCTTGCGCAGCTCGAGCAGGGGTAGGTGCAGCCGTTCGGCTTCCTGAACCATCTCCTCGGGCACAGTGGGCAGGCGCCCACCCGTCTCGATGGCGATGCCCGCGACCTCCCGCGCCGCCAGCTCCTGGATGTAGGCGACCCGTTGTTCCCGTGATGCGGTCGCGAGGCTGACGCCGCCCACGAGCAGCAGCTCGCCACCGCGCAGCAGTGTGGCGATGTCGAGCACCTCGCTCGTGTGTACCCAGGTAACCAGGCGTCCCAGCCGGGTTCTGCCTGCGAGCACCAGGGGCTCGGCAGCCAGCACGGTTGGATCCTTGAGCACCTCCCGCAGTGGCATCGGCATGACATTTCGTCCAATCATTGGGGCTGTTGACTGTCGAAATGTATCTTGTCGTAGGGCTGCGCGGAAGGTCACTCTGTGCGGTAACACCCCGCCATGAATGGAGGCGCAGATGAGCTCTGCGGACCAGTCCCACATCATCTACGAGGTCGAGCAGGTTCTCCAGCCGATCCCCGAAGAAGCCCGAACCCACAGCGTGTCCGGCCAGTTCTGGATCTGGTGTGGTGCCAACATCGCCCCGATCAACTGGGTGCTCGGCGCGCTCGGGGTGGCCCTGGGCCTCGGCCTGCGCGACACCCTCATCGTCCTCGTCGTCGGCAACCTCATCGGCATGGCGCTCTTCGGCCTGTTCGTCCTGATGGGTCAGCGCACCGGTGTGACCGGGATGGTGCTCTCTCGCGCCGCCTTCGGGCGCCGTGGCGCCTACCTCCCCGCCACCATCCAGGCCGCGCTCGCCGTGGGCTGGTGCGCGGTGAATACCTGGATCATCCTCGACCTCGTCATGGCCCTGCTGGGCAAGATCGGTGTCGTCGACCCGGATGCGAGCAACTACCCGTGGAAGATCGGGGTGGCCGCGCTCATCATGGGCATCCAGGTCGCGATCTCGTGGGCGGGCTACCGCACCATCGCCGCCTTCGAACGCTGGACCGTGCCCCCCACTATCGTCGTGCTCGTCGCCATGTCGATCGCGGCCTGGTTCTTCCTCGACATCGACTGGGGCTACGCAGGCCAGGCCGGTCACATCCTCACCGGTGCCGACCGCTGGGTCGTGATGTCGGGTGTCATGACCGCGATCGGAATCGGTTGGGGGATCACGTGGTTCACGTATGCCGCGGACTACTCGCGATTCGTGAGCCGCACGATGTCGCGACGCAAGCTCTACTCCGCCAGCGTGTTGGGCCAGTTCATCCCCGTCGTGTGGCTCGGTGTCCTCGGAGCCACCTTGGCCACCAAGAACGGCACCGTCGACCCTGGTGCGCTCGTCGTCGACAACTTCGGCGCGCTCGCCATCCCCGTGCTCTTGTTGGTCGTCCATGGTCCGATCGCGACCAACATCCTCAACATCTACACCTTCTCGGTGGCCGCCCAGGCGCTCGACATCAAGATCAACCGTCGCACGCTCAGCCTCGTCGTTGGTGTGTTCTCCATGGCGGCGGTGATCTTCTTCATCTACGCGGGCGACCTGGGCAGCGTCCTCGACACCTGGCTGATCGGCATCGTCGCGTGGATCGCGGCCTGGGGCGGCATCATGCTCGTCCACTACTACAAGTTCGCGAAGGGTCACATCGACGCAGATGTGCTCTTCGAGCCGGTCGGGTCGAAGAAGCTCCCCGACGTCAACTGGGCGACCATGGCCTCCTTCGCTGTCGGCGTGTTCTTCACCTGGCTGTTCCTCTACGGCCTCACCCCGGCTCTCCAGGGCTTCGCCGCCCGCGCCATGGGCGGGCTCGACCTCTCGTGGCTGGCCGGTGGCCTGTCCGCGGCGGGCACCTATGCACTGATCGGTGGAAAGGTGCACCGTCGGTATGCCGCAGGCACCGGCCAGACGTCGGATACTCGCGCCGTGCCGCTCAGTTCCGCGGCATCCACGGACTCCGTCGTGGGCGCCAACGCACTGCGAGTCGAGCAGTGACCTTGCTGGGAGGTGACGACCCAGTCTTCAGCTGGCCGGACGGCATACGGGCTGCTGCGTCGTTCACCTTCGACGTCGACGCGGAGTCGTGCGTGCTAGCGCACGACCCTGGCGCGGCGAAGCGGATGTCGCTGATGTCGCACCAATCCTACGGTCCCTTGGTCGCGGTGCCGAAGATCCTGAGCATCCTTGCGCGACAGGACATTCGGGCGACCTTCTTCGTCCCAGGCTTCACGGCTGAGTGCCATCCCGACGTCGTGCAAGCCATCGTCGACGGCGGCCACGAGATCGGTCACCACGGCTATCTGCACGAGCAGATGCAGGGGATCGACCGTGAGACGGAGGCGCGTTACCTCGATCGTGGGCTGGAGGCCTTGCACCGGGTGGCAGGGGTCGTGCCGGTGGGGTATCGAGCGCCGTGGTGGGAGATGAACTACCAGACGCCAGGGCTGCTGGTCGAGCGTGGCTTCCGGTACGACTCGAGCCTGCTGGACGGGGATGCCCCCTACCGGTTCGCTGTCGAGCCGGGGTCGGCGGAGTCGCTCATCGAGATTCCGGTCGACTGGGCGCTGGACGACTGGGAGCAGTACGCGTTCTATCCCGGTTGGACCGGCAGCGGAGTCATCGAGAGCCCGAGCAAGGCGCGCGAGATGTGGCAGCTGGAGGCCGACGCCCAGCACGCGCAGGGCGGCTGTTGGGTCCTGACGAACCACCCGTTCATCTCAGGGCGGCCTTCGCGGGCGCACGCGCTCGAGCAGCTCATCGAGGGTGTCAAGGCCCTTGACGGGATGTGGGTGACCACCTTGGAGGAGATTGCCGAGCACGCTGCGAACGTGACGAAGGTGGTGCGCACGCACACCCGCTATGAGGTGCCGACCTTCCCGGACGCACCCATCCTGCAGGACGGGACTCCCGTCGGTGGCGCCAGCCGGGCGCGTGAGACTGCCACCCTTGGCTGACTTCTGCGCCCGGAACTGACTGCACCCGCCCTCGGACTCCGTGGGCGGGTGCGTCGTCTGGTGTTCCTAGGCCGTCGACGTGTCTCCCAGTCGGGCCGACACCTCCAGGGCGGTGTCGGCGACGCTTCGGGCGAGCACGTCCAGCATGGCCGGCGGCACGCGGAACCGAGGAGCCGAGAGCAGCACGGCGGCGACGACGACGCCGCGGTGGTCGCGGACGGGGGCGGCAACGCCGACCTCCTCGACCGAGGTGCGGCCGTCGTTGACGGCGAAGCCCAGCTCCGTGACGCGTTCGAGCTCGGCGACGTAGCTCTCGAGCGCATGCTCTTCGTAGGTCCCGACCAGCAGTCGTCGTTCGAACAGGCGCGTTACCTCACTGGGCGGAAGGGCAGCCAGGAAGACCTTGACCGAGGAGCTCTCGTACGTGTCGTAGCGGGTGCCGATCGCAGCGGTGTGCTTGACCTGCTTGGGGCTCTGGACCTGCTCCACGACGACCGATTCATGGCCGTTCCAGACCATCAGGGCGGAGGTTTCGCCGGTGCGGTCGGTCAGCTGCTGCAGTGACCCCAGGGCCACTCGGCGCACGTCGAGGTCGGCCAGCAGGGGCCCGGCCAGGGCGATGAGCCCGAGTCCGAGCCGGAAGCGACCGCTGCGCTCGTCGCGCTCGACGTAGCCTGCCCGCTCCAGTGTCGCGAGGATCCGCGAGACGGTGCTCTTGTGCTGGTCGACCTTGCGGGCGATCTCGGTCACCCCGAGCACCGGCTCGTCGATGGAGAAGGCCTCAAGGACGTGTAACCCGTTGAGCAGCACGGACGCCGAGGCGCGCGACTCGCCCTCGGGCTCTGTGTCGTGTTTGGCCACGGTTGTTCCTTTCGGCGTGGTCGGGTGTTCGGGGACCTGGCCCGCGCCCTGCTGGACGCGGCGGCATGCCCGGAACCGCCAACGCCGACCTTGCCACATGAGGTGGCACGGCCGGCGTCGGCATGGTTCCGGCGCGCCCGGGTGAGGGACCAGGGACGCGTAGGGGCTTCAGACTCCGAGGATGTTGTGCTCCGGTCCGAAGGGGAAGCGGGTGATGTTCTCCGCCCCGTCGTCGCCGACGACGAGGATGTCGTGCTCGCGGTAGCCGCCGGCGCCTGGCTGGCCCTCGGGCACCATGATCATCGGCTCCATCGACACGACCATGCCCGGCTCGAGAACTGTGTCAATGTCCTCGCGCAGCTCGAGTCCCGCCTCGCGCCCGTAGTAGTGCGAGAGCACGCCGAACGAGTGGCCGTAGCCGAACGTGCGGTTGGCGAGCAGGCCCTCGGCGTCGAAGATCTCGTTGAGCTCTGCGGCGATGTCCTTGCACACGGCGCCGGGCTTGATCAGTTCGAGGCCGCGACGGTGCACCTTGACGTTGACCTCCCACAGCCGCAGGTGCTCGGGGGACGGTTCGCCCCAGAAGAGGGTGCGCTCAAGTGCGGTGTAGTAGCCGGCGATCATGGGGAAGCAGTTGAGCGACAGGATGTCGCCCCGCTGCACCCTGCGACTCGTGGCCCAGTTGTGCGCGCCGTCGGTGTTGATGCCGGACTGGAACCACACCCAGGTGTCCCGCAGCTCGGCATGGGGGAAGGTCCTGGCGATCTCGCGGATCATCGCGTTCGAGCCGGCGATGGCCACCTCGAACTCGGGGACACCCTCGGCGATGGCCTCACGGATGGCTTCGCCACCCAGGTCTCCGATGCGCGCTCCGTGCTTGATGAGCTCGATCTCCTCGGGCGACTTGACCATGCGGTGTCGCATCGTTGCCGCGGCGACGTCGGTGAGCGTCCACGCCGGCAGTGCGTCGGAGACCTTAGCGCGTAGATCGGTGCTGATGTGGTCGTCCTCGACCCCGAGCCGACCACCGCGCAAACCTTGGCGCTCAAGGACCTGCTGGACGGCATACAGGTAGTTGTCCCTGCGCCAGTCCGTGTAGACGATGTTGGAGCCCTGGCTGCGACGCCACGGCATACCGGCGTCAATGTTCGCGGACACGGTGGTGGAGTCGTTCTGGGTCACGACCAGGAAGTAGCTGCGCCCAAACGAGGTGTAGAGGAAGTCCGAGTAGTAGTTGATGTTGTGGTAGCTCGTGAGGAGCACCGCATCGAGGCCGTCGTCGGCCATGTGCTTGCGCAGGTTGGTCAGCCGACGCTCGAACTCTGCCGCCGAGAAGGTCGGCTGGACTTTCTCGCCGTTGGGGATGTCCTTGAGCCTTTCGAGGTTCATGTGCAAATGCCTTTCGTTGAGTTATCTGCAACAGGTATGCGTTTAATGGGACGGTAGGCGCGCCTACGACATGCTGTCAAGACCACCATACCGAGATTCGTCGGCATGCAGGTGTTGACTTGAACGCAACACTGTTGCATTCTCTACACATCACACGACTGAGCTTAAGGACCGTGACCATGACTGACCTGCTGCCGCGTACTGACTCGGTACTCGATACGCCCTTGGCCATCCTCGACCCCGAGATCGCCGTGGCGCTCGACGCCGAGCTGGCCCGCCAGCGCGGAACACTCGAGATGATCGCCAGCGAGAACTTCGCCCCCCTCGCGGTCATGGAAGCCCAGGGCTCGGTCCTGACCAACAAGTACGCCGAGGGCTATCCCGGTCGCCGCTACTACGGCGGTTGCGAGCACGTCGACGTGGTCGAGCAGCTCGCCATTGACCGGGTCAAGGCCCTGTTCGGCGCTGAGGCAGCCAACGTCCAACCGCACTCCGGCGCGCAGGCCAACGCCGCGGCGATGGTGGCGCTGATCGAGCCCGGTGACACGATCCTTGGTCTGGACCTCGCGCACGGCGGTCACCTCACCCACGGCATGCGGATCAACTTCTCGGGCAAGCTCTACCGCGTCGCGGCCTACCAGGTGGCGCAGTCGGACCACCGCGTGGACATGGAGCAGGTCCGCAGGCTCGCCCACGAGCACCGTCCCAAGCTCATCATCGCGGGCTGGTCCGCCTACCCGCGTCAGCTCGACTTCGCGGCCTTCAGGGCGATCGCTGACGAGGTGGGCGCCTACCTCATGGTCGACATGGCCCACTTCGCCGGGCTGGTGGCGGCCGGGTTGCACCCCAACCCGGTCCCGCACGCCCACGTGGTCACCACGACGACCCACAAGACCCTGGGCGGACCCAGGGGCGGGGTGATCCTCTCGACGGCCGAGCTGGCCAAGAAGATCAACAGCGCCGTCTTCCCGGGCCAGCAGGGCGGCCCGCTCGAGCACGTCATCGCCGCCAAGGCGGTCGCGTTCAAGGTGGCCGCAGGGGAGGACTTCGCCGAACGACAGCGCCGCACCCTCGCAGGCGCCCGCATCCTCGCCGACCGGCTGCTCTCCGCGGACGTGGCCGCGGCCGGGATCACCGTCCTCACCGGTGGCACCGACGTCCACCTCGTCCTGGTCGACCTGCGTGACTCCGACCTCGACGGCCAGCAGGGTGAGGACCGGCTCGACCAGGTCGGCATCACCGTCAACCGCAACGCGGTGCCGTTCGACCCCCGCCCACCCATGGTGAGCTCCGGCATCCGCATCGGCACCCCGGCCCTGGCCACCCGCGGATTCGGCGACGAGGAGTTCCGCGAGGTCGCGGACATCATCGCCTCGGCCCTCCTGCCCGGCTTCGACGACGCGGTGGCCGAGGGCCTCCGCGCCCGCGTCCGCGCCCTCACCGACCGCTTCCCGCTCTACCCGACCCACGAGGGGCACCAGTCATGACGACCACGACCCGCGCCCCGGGCGCCGACCTGCCCGACCACCCCGACTTCCTGTGGCGCAACCCCGACCCGAAACCGTCCTACGACGTCGTCATCGTCGGCGGCGGCGGGCACGGCCTGGCGACTGCCTACTACCTGGCCAAGAACCACGGCATCACCAACATCGCAGTCCTGGAGAAGGGCTGGCTCGGGGGCGGCAACATGGCCCGCAACACCACGATCATTCGGTCCAACTACCTGTGGGACGAGAGTTCCGGCATCTACGAGCACTCGCTGAAGCTGTGGGAAACCATGGAGGAGGACCTCGAGTACCCGATCCTGTTCAGCCAGCGCGGTGTGGTCAACCTTGCGCACAGCCTGCAGGACGTGCGCGACTCCATGCGCCGGGTGAATGCCAACAAGCTCAACGGCATCGACGCCGAGTGGCTCGATCCCCAGCAGGTCAAAGAGGTGTGCCCGATCGTCAACATCGACCCCGACGTGCGCTACCCGGTGCACGGTGCGACCTACCAGCCGCGCGCCGGCATCGCGAAGCACGACTACGTCGCGTGGGGGTATGCGCGTCGGGCCAACGACATGGGCGTCGACATCATCCAGAACTGCGAGGTGCAGGGCCTGGACGTTGTGGACGGCCGGATCGCCGCCGTACGCACCAACCGCGGCACGATCAAGGCCGGCAAGGTCGCGCTCGCTGCGGCTGGCCACTCGTCCGTCCTCGCCGAGATGGTCGGTCTGCGGCTCCCGATCCAGTCGCACCCGTTGCAGGCACTTGTGTCCGAGCTGCTGGAACCGGTGCACCCCACCGTCGTGATGTCCAACGCCGTGCACGTCTACGTCTCCCAGGCCCACAAGGGCGAGCTGGTGATGGGCGCCGGCATCGACAGCTACAACGGCTACGGCCAGCGCGGTGCCTTCCACATCATCGAACGCCAGATGGCCGCCGCTCTCGAGCTCTTCCCCATCTTCGCCAGGGCCCACCTGCTGCGCAGCTGGGGCGGCATCGTCGACACGACCCCAGACGCCTCGCCGATCGTGGGCCTGACACCCATCGAGGGCCTCTACCTCAACTGTGGTTGGGGCACTGGCGGTTTCAAGGCCACGCCGGGCGTCGGCTGGTGTTTCGCACACACCGTCGCGAACGACAGCCCGCACCCCTACAACGCCCCCTTCACGCTCGAGCGCTTTGTCTCCGGCGCCCTCGTCGACGAGCACGGCGCCGCTGCCGTGGCTCACTGACCCACCGAGGAGTATGCATGCAGCTCATCGAATGCCCCTACTGCGGGCCACGCGAAGAAGCCGAATACCACTACGGCGGCCAGGCGCACGTCGCCTACCCCGCCGACACGGCGGCGCTGTCCGACGTCGAGTGGGCGGCCTTCCTCTTCTTCCGGGACAACCCCAAGGGTCCCTTCGCCGAGCGCTGGCTGCACTCGTCCGGTTGCCGCAGGTGGTTCAACGCCGTCCGCGACACCGCCACGCACCAGATGCTCGCCGTCTACCGTCTCGACCAGCCCAAGCCGGTGATCTCATGAGCGCCACGTTCCGTCTCCCCAAGGGAGGCCGGGTCGACCACAACGCCACCATGTCCTTCACCTTCAACGGTGAGGTCTACGAGGGTCTGCGCGGCGACACCCTCGCCTCGGCCCTCCTCGCCAACGGAGTCCACCAGGTCACGACCAGCATCAAGCTCGGTCGGCCACGCGGCATCATGTCAGCCGGCGCCGAGGACCCCAACGCCCTGGTCCAGGTGGAGACGCCCTTCCCAGAGCCGATGCTGACCGCCACCACGGTGGAGCTCTCCGACGGGCTGGTGGCCCGCGGGCTGCCTGGCCAGGGCAAGCTCGCCGACCGTCCCGACCCGTCCCGCTACGACGCGGTCCACACGCACTGCGACCTCTTGATCGTCGGTGCCGGACCGGCAGGGCTCGCGGCGGCCCTGACCGCGGCCCGCTCCGGTGCCCGGGTCGTCCTCGTCGACGAACAGCCCGAAGCGGGCGGCTCCCTGCTGGGCATCAGTGACGAGATCGATGGTGCCCCAGCCCTGCAGTGGGTCGCCGAGGCCGTGGCCGAGCTGGGCAGCCTTCCCGATGTCACCGTCCTGCAGCGCACGACGGCCTTCGGCTACTACGACGACGGCTTCGTGCTCGCCCTCGAGAAGCGCACCGACCACCTGGGACTGGATGCACCGGCACACCTGTCGCGCCAACGCATCTGGCGCATCCGCTCACGTCACGTCATCGTCGCGACCGGCGCACACGAACGACCGCTCGTGTTCCCTGGCAACGACAAGCCGGGCATCATGCTTGCCGGGTCCGCTCGGACCTACCTGCACCGCTTCGGAGTCGTCGCCGGGCGCGAGGTCGTGGTCTTCACCACCGACGACAGCGCGTATGCCGCGGCCATCGACCTCGCGGACGCAGGCGCCACCGTGCGGGCGGTCATCGATGCACGCCAGGAGGTCCCAGCCCACTGGACGGCCGCCTGCGCCGACCGCGGCATCGAGGTCCGCAAGGGTCACGTCGTGACCGGCACCAGTGGCACCAGCCACGTCAGCCGGGCCCACGTGGCCCCATATGTCGGTGGCGCGCTGGGCACCCGCGACGGCATAGCCTGCGACCTGCTCCTGGTGTGCGGTGGATGGAACCCCGCAGTGCACCTGTTCAGCCAGGCGCGCGGCAAGCTGCGCTACGACGCCGGCCTCGGCGCCTTCGTGCCCGGTGCGGCCATCCCGGCTGCAAGCGTGGCTGGGGCGGCAACGGGTGAGTTCACCCTGCGTGGCGCCCTGAGCGGCGGTGCGGCCGTGTCAGTCCAGGCCCTCGCCGACCTGGGTCTGCCCGCCACCTCGCCCGAGTCCCTTCCGGGGACACCCGCCGCGCCAGTCGGCTGCCCGACCATGGTCCTGTGGTCGGTACCCGAAGCCGATCCGGGTGCTCCCTGCACCCGGTTCGTCGACCTCCAACGCGACGCCACGGTTTCCGACATCTTGCGCGCCACCGGTGCCGGGCTGCGGTCGGTGGAGCACGTGAAGCGCTACACGACGATCGGCACCGCGCACGACCAGGGCAAGACCTCCGGCGTCATCGCGTCCGGGATCATCGCCGAGGCGCTGGGCGCCGACGTCGCCGAGTTGGGGACGACGACCTTCCGGCCGCCCTACACGCCTGTTGGGTTCGCGGCCCTGGCGGGTCGCGACCGCGGCACGCTCCACGATCCCGTCAGAGTCACCGCGATCCACGACTGGCACGTCCTGCACGGCGCCGAGTTCGAGGACGTCGGCCAGTGGAAGCGACCCTGGTACTACCCGCAGGACGCCGAGGACATCGAACAGGCGGTGCTGCGCGAGTGCGCAGCCGTCCGAGACTCCGTCGGGATGATGGACGGGTCGACGCTGGGCAAGATCGACGTCCGCGGCGCCGACGCCGGTGAGCTGCTCGACCGGCTCTACACCAACCTGATGAGCAGCCTGAAGATCGGCTCAGCACGCTACGGCGTGATGTGCGGCGTCGACGGCATGGTCATCGACGACGGCACCGTCATCCGGGTGTCCGACGAGCACTTCCTGCTCACCACCACCACCGGGAACGCGGCCAAGATCCTCGACTGGATGGAGGAGTGGGTCCAAACCGAGTGGCCCGAGCTCAGGGTGCACCTGACCTCGGTGACCGAACAGTGGGCCACCATCCCGCTCGTCGGACCGCGCTCACGGGACGTCCTCGCGGCGGTGGCGCCCGACCTGGACGTGTCCAAGGAGGCGTTCCCGTTCATGTCCTGGCGGGATGCCACCGTCGCCGGCATCCCGGCTCGGGTCGCCCGAATCAGCTTCTCCGGCGAGCTGGCCTATGAGGTCAACGTCAGCGCCTGGGACGGCCAGGCCGTCTGGGAGGCGCTGTGGGCGGCAGGTGAGCCCTACGGCATCACCGCCTATGGCACCGAGACCATGCACGTCCTGCGAGCAGAGAAGGGCTACCCGATCATCGGCCAGGAGACCGATGCGACGGTCACCCCGCAGGACCTCGGCATGGACTGGATCATCTCCAAGAAGAAGCTCGACTTCATCGGCAAGCGGTCCTTCAACCGACCCGAGAACCACCGGGCGGACCGCAAGCAGCTCGTCGGCCTGGTGCCCGTCGACCCGACAGTGCTGCTGCCCGAGGGTGGACAGGTCGTCGAGTGCTCCGAGCTGCCACCGCCACCGGTGCCGATGCTCGGCCACGTCACGTCGAGCTACCGCAGCGCGGCTCTCGGCCGGACCTTCGCCCTGGCCGTCGTCCGGTCGGGGCGCGAGCGGATCGGCCAAACCCTGTACGTACCCATCGAGGACGAGCTGGTGCCGGTGACGGTCACCGACAGCGTCCTGTTCGACAAGGAGGGCAGCCGTCGTGACGGTTGAGACGATTTCCCGGTCCGAGCGCCGTAGCCCGTTGGCTTCGGCAACGACCCAGCTGGAGGCACTGCCCGCCGGGGTCCTCGTCCGTGAGCTGCCCCTGCTCGTGCAGCTCGACCTGCGTCTGGACCCCACGGGTCCGGCGGCGGCGGCCGTCGCGGAGGTCTTGGGTGTTGCAGTGCCGCAGGACGCCTGTACCGCGGTGACCGCCGGTGACGTGTCGGTCCTGTGGCTGGGGCCCGACGAGTGGCTGGTCGTCGCACCCGCCGAGCGCACCGACCTGCTCGACTCCCTCGACGCCGCAGTGGCGGGTCACGGCGCCGTCGTCGACGTCTCCGCACAGCGCACGACGATCTCGCTGAGCGGACCCAAGGCACGCGACCTGCTCGCCCACGGCTGCTCCACCGACCTGCACCCACGGGTCGCCATCCAGGGGACGTGCATCCAGACGATGCTCGCCCTCGCCGGGGTCGTGCTCGTCGTGCGCGACGACACCGCGACAGAGTTCTGGATCCTGGTCCGGTCATCCTTCGCCCGCTACCTCGCCGACTGGATCGTCGACGCCTGCACGGAGTACCACCAGGATCCGTCATGGCACTAAGCGTCTTCGACCTCTTCTCCGTGGGCATCGGGCCCTCCAGCTCGCACACGGTGGGGCCGATGCGCGCGGCGAGGTCGTTCGCGGCCTCGCTCGAGAAGGACGGTCTCCTCGAGGCGGTCCAGGGGGTTCGGGTCGAGCTGTTCGGGTCGCTCGGCGCCACCGGTCACGGTCACGGCAGCGTCAAGGCGGTGGTGCTCGGGTTGTTGGGGGAGACGCCTGAGGAGGTCGATCCCGCGGCGGCGGAGCCGTCGGTCCAGGCGGTCCGGGAGTCCGGTCGGCTGGGACTCCTCACGCGGCATACCATCGGCTTCGACGTCGACGAGGACGTCGTTCTGCATCGCCGCAAACGGCTTCCCTTCCACACCAACGGGATGCGCTTCGCGGCGACGGGTGCGGACGGCGCAGTCGTCAGCGTCCGCGAGTACTACTCCGTCGGTGGTGGCTTCGTCCTCGACCAGGGCGAGGCAGGGGAGCAGCGCATCGTGCCGGATAGCAGTCCGGTCCGCTACCCGTTCACCACGGGTGCGGAGCTGCTGGCGCACTGTCGCGAGACGGGGCTGCCGATCAGCCAGGTCATGCTCGCCAACGAGCTCACCTGGCGCACCGAGGAGGACATCAGGTCTGGGCTGCTGCGCATCTGGGCGGTGATGCAGGAGTGCGTCGAGCGCGGCTGCCGCACCGATGGCGTGCTACCCGGGGGACTCAAGGTCCGTCGGCGCGCTGCGCACCTGCGACGGAGCCTGGCCAACGGCGACGCCGAACGCGACCACCTCGCGCCGATGGACTGGGTCACCCTCTATGCGCTGGCTGTCAACGAGGAGAACGCATCTGGCGGCCGGGTGGTCACGGCCCCGACGAATGGTGCTGCTGGCATCATCCCGGCGGTGCTGCACTACTACCAGCGGTTCATCCCCTCGTTCAGCGACGACGGCGTGGTGCGGTTCCTCCTCACCGCCGCTGCGATCGGTGTGCTCTTCAAGGAGAACGCATCCATCTCCGGCGCCGAGGTCGGGTGCCAGGGCGAGGTCGGCTCAGCATGCTCGATGGCATCGGCCGGCCTCGCCGAGGTGCTCGGCGGCACGCCAGAGCAGGTCGAGAATGCGGCCGAGATCGGCATCGAGCACAACCTCGGTCTGACCTGTGACCCTGTTGGTGGGCTCGTCCAGATCCCTTGTATCGAACGCAACGCGGTGGCCTCGGTCAAGGCAATCACCGCAGCGCGACTGGCGATTCGTGGCGACGGGCGCCACCACGTGTCGCTCGACAAGGCAATCAAGACGATGCGCGAGACCGGCGCGGACATGAAGGACAAGTACAAGGAGACCGCACGCGGCGGCCTCGCCCTCAACGTCGTCGAGTGCTGAGCGGAAGACCACCATGAGCAACCGGTACGTCCTCACCCTGAGCTGTCCCGACCGAGCCGGCATCGTCCACGCCGTGACCTCGGTCCTGGTGAACGGCGGCTGTGACATCACTGAGCATCAGCAGTTCGACGACTCGGTGCACGGGCTGCTCTTCCTGCGCACCTGTTTCGAGGCTCCGGCCGGTGCCCGTGAGCAGCTGGAGGCCGCTTTCGCGACGGTGGCCACGGCATACGAGATGAAGTGGCAGCTCCACGACGCCACACGACGCACGCGCGTCCTGGTGATGGCCTCGAAGTTTGGCCACTGCCTCAACGACCTGCTCTACCGCTGGCAGGTCGGCAGCCTGGGGGTGGACATCGCACTCGTCGTCTCGAACCACCCGGACCTCGGGACGATGGCGGGGTCGGCTGGCGTTCCCTTCATGCACGTGCCGGTCACCCCGGACACCAAGGAGGAGGCCGAGGCGCGGCTGCTCGCCCTGATCGACCGCCACGAGATCGACCTGGTGGTGCTGGCGCGCTACATGCAGGTGCTGTCCAACGACCTCTGCAGGCAGCTCGAGGGGCGTGCGATCAACATCCACCACTCCTTCCTGCCCAGCTTCAAGGGCGCCAAGCCCTATCACCAGGCGTACAACCGTGGCGTCAAGCAGGTGGGCGCGACGTCGCACTACGTCACCCCGGACCTCGACGAGGGACCGATCATCGAGCAGGAGGTCATCCGGGTCGACCACACCTACGGTCCCGAAGCCCTGGTCACGGCGGGTCGCGACGCTGAGAGCCTCGCTCTGGCTCGCGCCGTGACCTGGCACGGCCAGCATCGGATCCTGCTCAACAACGACCGTACCGTCGTCTTCCGCTGACTCGAGAAGAGCACTGAATGTTCACTGCAACCACTATCGTCGACGCCGTGAAGGCCCAGTCGTGAGCGCGCGGGTGCCTCTACCCATCGGCCCGGTCAGCGGTACTGAGGTCCCGCGCTACGCGGGCTCCTCGAGCTTTGCCCGCATCCCCGAGATCCACACGGTGAGCGACTACGACATCGCGATCCTGGGCGTCCCTTTCGACGGTGGTACGTCATTCCGTCCGGGTGCGCGTTTCGGGCCGATGGAGGTCCGCAAGTCCTCGCGCCACCTGCGACCCGCGTTTCACGTCGAGCTCGGCGTGGCTCCGTTCGAGCGTGTCCAGGTCGTCGATGCTGGGGACGTTGCGTGCACGCCGTTCAGCATCAATGAGGCGATCGCGCAGACCGAGGCCCACGCCGACGCAGTGCAAGGGGGTAGCGGCGACCGGCGCGTGATCGCGATCGGTGGGGATCACACGATATCCCTGCCGATGTTGAGGTCAGTGGTGCGCCAGCACGGGCCAGTGGCGATGATCCACTTCGACGCCCACCTCGACACGTGGGACACCTACTTCAACGCCCCGGTCACCCACGGCACGGTGCTGCGCCGTGCCTTCGAGGAAGGCCTCCTCGCTGAGGATCACTCCATTCACTTGGGCGTCCGAGGTCCCCTCTATGACCGGATCGATCTGAAGGAGGACGCCGACTTCGGCTTCAAGGCGATCCGTGCCAGCGACCTCGACCGGATCGGCATCGAGGGCGCCGTCGAGCAGGTGCGGCAGCGAGTCGGTGACACGCCTGTCTACCTGTCCATCGACATCGACGTTCTGGACCCTGCCTTCGCGCCAGGCACCGGCACACCCGAGGCAGGCGGTCTGCAAAGTCGTGAGCTGTTGTCGCTGCTGCGCAACCTCGACGGCCTAAACGTAGTTGGCGCCGACGTCGTGGAGGTCGCACCCGCATACGACCATGCCGAGATCACCACTCTGGCAGCGGCCACCGTGATCTACGACTTGGTCGCGCTGATGAGCAAACGCGAGCTGGCGACGGACCCGTCTGCCTAGTCCGCCTGTTCCGGAGCCACCCGGCGCGCGACTCGTCCCGGATCCATGTCATGCGGCGTGGTCTCAGACCGCCCGCCCGCGAGCGCTCAGAAGGCCACTCGGGTCGGACAGGCTGCCGATCGCATTGGATGACACGAACTTCCCGGCCGTGTGGGCTCTCTCGCTCAGACGTTCTCTTGACTTCGAGATGTCGTGCAACATCTCGTGCCACATCTCTTGGCCAATCGGGGTCTCTGGCGACCATTTACGTCATTTGAGCCTCCGTCCGAAGGTGCCGAGTTGAGATCAAAGCCGCAGGTCACAGGGCTGCGACCCGCGGCTTCGGGGTGGTGGCCAGGCTGGGTCGAATGGCCGACCTTCCGATTCTCGGTCGGAGTGTGGGGGACCCGATTGGGCCTCGCCGTCGGGTGCCATTCGCGGGCACGTTTCCGCAGGTCAGGGGCGGTTTTGCAAGAAGATTGTGGCGGCCAGGGGCGGGGTCGAACCGCCGACCTTCCGATTTTCAGACGTAGACGAACGCGCAGGTCAGCGGCCATTTCCGATCATCCGTGCACCAACTCGTGCAACATCTCACCTCTCAAGCCTGCATCCAGGAGGCGCGAACGCGTCGTCATCGTCGCCCTCTGGTTCGGCCGGCTACGCCTCGGCGGGGCGGCAGGTCCGACCGTCAACCTGGTAACCGGGCTGGTACCGGTGCTCGTCGTCGCGGTCGACGACGGTGATGTCCCACTCCCGCGCCGGCAGCCTGCGCCGCAGCTTGTTCACGATCATCGTCCCGGCAGTACCGCCACCGAGAACCAGTAGTCGCCTCATGCGTCTCACTCCTAGCTCCTGATCCAGCACTACTGACGCTAGAGAGAGGGCTTGGAAGTCACAGGGCACAACGTCCCCCGTCCTGACGTCAGCGCAAGGAGGCGATGCTGCTGGCTGCGGTGTACACCGCGACGGCGACCAACAGGACGGCGAATGCCTGGGTGAGGTGGCGGGGTTGGACGCGGGTGGTGATGCGGCCGCCGAGCAGGCTGCCGGCGATGGCGGCTGCGGTGAATGTGGTGAGGAGTGGCCAGTCGAGGTGCGTGCTGCCGGTGGAGATCCGGGCGGTCAGGGCGGTGGCGCTGTTGACGGCGATGACGAGCAGCGAGGTGCCGACGGCCACGGGCATCGGGAAGGCCAGTGCAAGGACGAGGGCGGGGACGAGGATGAATCCGCCACCGACGCCGAAGAACCCGGTGAGCAGTCCGACGGCGGTGGCGGTGACAACGATCTTGGCGACGCGGGGGCAGGCGCAGGTGAGCGGGTGGAAGGTGATGAAGGGCTCTGCGGTGGGGTCCTCGTGTCCGGCGGCGCTGGGTGGGCGCAGGGACCTGGCCAACATCAGGACTGCGACGACGAGCATGAGTCCGGCGAACGCGGTCAGCAGGACTTGCGGGCTGACGTGGGAGGCCAGGGCGGACCCAGCGAACGACCCACCGGTGCCGAGCGCCCCGAACATGAGCCCTTGACCGAAGCGGACTCGCCCGGCGCGGGCGTGCGGGGTCAGAGCGATCAGGGAGGTGAGGCCCACGATGAGCAACGAGCTGGTCGTGGCCGCCCTGGGGTCCTGATCCAGTAGGTACACCAGGGCGGGGACGGTCAGGATGGATCCGCCACCGCCCAGCGCGCCGAGTGCCAGGCCGATGAGCAGTCCAAGGGGCATTACCAGGGGCGACACGGTGGGTGTTCTCTCCTAGGTTTTCGTGGGCCCGCCGGAGACCAGCGCAGGAGCGCAGGTCCCCGACGGGTTGACCAAGACGCAGTACGGGGGGTGTGCGTCCCGGTCTGGGCGCCGCCGCCAGGGGGGATGAGGGCGACGCCCGGTCTTGGGTGGGAACCGGTCAGTTCCTGCCGAACAGGCGGCTCAGGAATGACCCACCGCCGGCGGCGGCCTGCTCCTGGGCGCTGTGGCCGGGGCAGCGGTCGGAGCGGGGCACGCTGGCCATGACCTGGTCGACGTGCTGGCCGCAGCCGGCCCAGGTGGTCTTGCCGCAGACCTTGCAGGTGGCGGGACGGCACATGGTGGTTCTCCTTCGAGGGATGGGGTCGTACGCGGGTGAAAGAGGGTCAGGCCGCTGCGGTGATGGGCAGGCCGGAGCTGGCAGCGTTCTCGCCGAAGCTGTCGTCGACTGCCACCACCGGGATGCCGCGGGCGGCCAGGACCGAGGCGGCGATGGAGGCGCGGTAGCCGCCGGCGCAGTGCACCCAGACCTCACCGGCAGGGACTTCGTCGACGCGGGCGAGCAGCTCGTGCAGGGGGATGTTGAAGGCGCCGTCAATGTGCCCGTTGTCGAACTCACTCGCGCCTCGGACGTCCAGGACGGTGACCCGGCGGTGGTGGCGGACCTCGGCGAGGTCGCCGAACACGGCCCGCTCGAAGGCGCCGAGTTCGTCGTCGGTCCACTGGTGCGGGGTGCCGGTGGCGGCGCCGGCGAGGTGGTCGATGCCGATGCGGACCAGCTCACGCTGGGCTTCGGCGACCTGCTCCGGGCTGTCTCCGAGGAGGGTCACTGGGCTGCCCCAGGGAATGAGCCAGCCGAGGTAGGTGGCGAACTGGCCGTCGAGGCCGAAGTTGAGGGTGCCGCTGACGTGCCCGGCTGCGTACGCGGTGCGGGTGCGCAGGTCGACGACCCATTCACCGGCCGCGATGCGCGCAGCGAGGGTGTTCTTGTCCGCTTCCTCGGGGGTGGCGAGGTCTGGGGCGACAGGCCCGGCACTGTTGGCGGGGGCCATGTGCGCGTAGTAGGCGGGGTAGGCGTCGAGGCCAGCGAGGGTGTTCGCGACCCAGCGCTCCTCGTCCTGGGTGAGGGCCGGGTTCTGGCGCTTCTCTGCCCCAATGGTCGAGGCCGTGGTGTCGCCAGTCGAGCCGGCGGAGCAGAACGACCCGAAGCCATGGGTGGGCAGGACGTGGGTGTGCTCGGGGAGATCGTCCGCGAGGCGGTGCGCGGACGCGAACTGGTGGTGGACCAGGTCGTTCGTGTGGTCATGCCCGAGCAGGTCCGGGCGGCCGGTAGCCCCGAACAGCAGGGCCCCGCCGGTGAACACGCCGACCGGCTCGAACTCGTCGCCTGCCTGCTCGGCCGACTCGAGGGCGTAGGAAAGGTGCGTGTAGGTGTGGCCGGGAGTCGCGATGGCGCGGATCCGCATCGTTGCGGACACGTCGATGACGTCGCCATCGCTGATGGGCGAACGGTCGTAGGACACCTCGTCTGCGGCGTTGACGTGGTAGCGGGCGCCGGTGGCCTGGGCGAGGGCGAGGCCGCCGGTGACGTAGTCGTTGTGGATGTGGGTCTCGAACACGTCGGTGATGCGCACGCCGCCGTCCGAGGCCAGGGCCAGGACGCGGTCGATGTCGCGTTGCGGGTCGATGACCACGCCGACCTGACCGTCATGGGCCAGGTAGGAGCGGTCGCCGAGGGTGGGTGTTTCGATGGGGACGATGACCGGGGTGCTCACGGTCGTGGCGGCGGTGTTCATGGGTGTCCTTCCGGGACTGGTCTGGGTGCGTTGCGGGCTGGGCAGGGTCAGGCGGTCGGGCGCTGCCCGGTGACGACGGGGCGGCCCGTGCTGGCCCAGGCGGACGTGCCGCCGGCGACCGAGACGGCATCGAAGCCGGCGCGGACGAGGTAGTCGGTCATGGCGCCGGATCGGTTGCCGCTGGCGCAGATGACGTACACGGTCTGGTCCCGGGCGAGCTCGCTGGTGCGCGACGACAGCTGTCCCATCGGCATCAGCACGGCACCGGGGACGTGGCCACCGACGTACTCGCCGGGCTCCCGGACGTCGATGACGGCAGCACCGTCGGCGTGGGCCGCGGCGAACGCTTCGAGGCTGACCTCGGACATCTGACGGCTCTCCTTCACGGGGACTCTGATACCCAGTGGGGTATCCGATGAGGCCAAGAGTAGTACCCCCCGGGGCATTCCCGTCAAATCGCGAAGCGGGCATGTGACGTACCCCACGGGGTATCCATCCGGGCATTGGGAATGGAGCAGACTGGTCGGGCGCTGCATACCCCAGCAGGTATCCTCACCTCAGCAGACCAAGGAGAACCCCATGAGCACCACGACCCTGACCGGGCAGAACTTCGAGTCCACCATCACCGGCGGCGGCATCGTCCTCGTCGACTTCTGGGCGTCCTGGTGCGGCCCGTGCCGCCAGTTCGCCCCGGTCTTCGAGGCCGCCTCGATCCAGCACGAGGACATCGTGTTCGGCAAGGTCGACACCGAGGCCGAGCAGGCCCTCGCCGCCGCTGCGAAGATCACGTCGATTCCCACCCTGATGGCGTTCCGCGACGGCATCCTGGTGTTCTCCGAGCCCGGCGCCCTGCCCACAGCCGGCCTGGAGCAGGTCATCGACGGCGTGCGCGCCCTGGACATGGACGCCATCCGCACCCAGCTCGCCCAGCAGACCGAGCCCGCGTGACCGGCTGCCGCCAGCACCCGAACGGCTCCGCCAAGCGCCACCGCCAGCACTGACCAAGGAGCCTCACCGTGAGCTACGCCCTGAGCACCACCGTCGACCAGCCGTTCGGACCTACCCTCGAGGCCGCGAGGTCAGCGCTGGCCGACCAGGGCTTCGGCGTCCTGACCGAGATCGACCTCGCGGCCACCCTCAAGGCCAAGCTGGACGTCGACATCCCCGCCCAGGTCATCCTCGGCGCCTGCCGACCGCCTTTGGCGTACGCCGCGGTCCAGGCCGAGCCGTCGATCGGGCTGCTGCTGCCGTGCAACGTGCTCGTCCGCGCCATCGATGACACCACCACCCTCGTCGAGGCCATGGACCCCAAGGTCATGGTCACCATGACCCGCAACGAGAACCTCATCGACGTCGCCGCCGACGCCCGCGAACGACTCACGGCCGCCCTCACCGCCCTCACCGCCTGACCCCGCCACCACCTCCCGGCAAGGAGCACCACCATGGTCACCCTCAACACCGACGACATGACCCCCGTCATCAACCGCCTGCGCCGCGCCCAGGGCCAGCTCGGCGGCGTCATCCGCCTCATCGAGGAAGGCCGCGACTGCCGCGACGTCGTCACCCAGCTCGCCGCCGTCAACCGAGCCCTGGACCGGGCCGGCTTCGCCATCGTCTCCTCCGGCATGCGTGAGTGCATGTCCTCACCCGACGGCATCAACGCGGAGGACCAGGCCACGATGGAGAAGCTCTTCCTCACCCTCGCCTGAGATGCCTACACCCACCGCGCCCTCGACACTCGGCGCGGGCCACGCCGTCACGCCCACCCTCAGCCGACGCGCCAACCTGCCGCAGTTTCGTCAACGCCCTCGTCGGCGGCAACGCGGACAAGAGCGCACCGTGCTCCCGCTGCTTGCTGCAGACGAGTTCGTCGTCCTCGCTGACACATTCGGAACCCGGTCGTCGCCGCTCTCACCGCAGCGTGAGGCGCCGGTCGGTCACCTTCGGATGAGGTCAGCTGCTCCGCCTGCCAGACGCGTTGAACGCTGACCGGGCGAGGGCTCACGGCCTCACCAGTCCCTACGACAACGCGGATACCCGCCTACAGGCGACGACTCCGCAGCCGCAGCGCGTTGCTGATGACGCTGACCGATGACAGTGCCATCGCCGCGGCGGCGATCATCGGTGAGAGCAGCAGCCCGAACGCCGGGTACAGGACGCCCGCGGCCAGGGGGATGCCGGCGGCGTTGTAGATGAACGCGAAGACGAGGTTCTGGCGGATGTTGCCCATGGTGGCCTTGGACAGGGCGCGCGCTGCGACGATGCCGTTGAGGTCACCGCGCAGGAGGGTGACGCCGGCACTCTCGATGGCCACGTCGGTCCCGGTGCTCATGGCGATGCCGACATCGGCCGCGGACAGGGCGGGTGCGTCGTTGACGCCGTCGCCGGCCATGGCCACGACCTTGCCCTCGGCGCGGAGCCTGGTGACGACGTCGGCCTTGTGGTCGGGCATGACTTCGGCCTCGACCCGGTCGATGCCCAAGGTGCGTGCGACGGCCTGGGCGGTCCTGGTGTTGTCGCCGGTGAGCATGACGACCTCGATGCCGTCCCGGCGCAGGGCGTTCAGGGCTGAGGCCGTGGTGTCCTTGACGGGGTCGGCGATGGCCAGGACCGCGGCCAAGCTTCCGTCGACGGCGACGTAGACGGCGCTGGCGCCGTCGGTGCGCAACCGGTCCGCCTCCTCGTCCAAGGCAGCCGTGGCAACGTCGTTGGCCGCCAGAAACGAGGCGGTGCCGACCAGGACGCGTCGCCCTTCGACGGTTCCGACGACGCCCTTGCCGGTGGGGGCGTCGAAGTCGGCCACGTCCGGGACCGTCAGGGCGGCGTCGGTGGCTGCGGAGACGATGGCCGCCCCGAGCGGGTGCTGGGAGGGTCGTTCGACGGCGGCCGCGAGGCGCAGCACGTCGTTCTTGTCGAATCCAGCCGCGGGGCTGATGTGGGTCAGGGACGGCTTGCCTTGGGTGAGGGTGCCGGTCTTGTCGACGACGATGGTGTCGACCTTCTCGAGCAGCTCGAGCGCTTCGGCGTTCTTGATGAGCACCCCCAGGGACGCGCCGCGTCCGACGCCGACCATGATCGACACCGGCGTTGCCAGGCCGAGGGCACAGGGGCAGGCGATGATGAGCACGCTGACGGCGATGACCAGGGCGTGCGCGAGGCGCGGGTCGGGGCCGAGGGCGGCCCAGATGACGAATGCGACAACCGCGGCCAGGATGACGGCAGGGACGAACAGGGCTGAGACCTTGTCGGCGAGGCGCTGGATGGGTGCCCGGGAGCGTTGGGCGTCGGCGACCATCTGAACGATCCGGGCCAGCATCGTGTCGGCGCCGACCTTGCCGGCGCGCACGAGCAGGGAACCGGTCTGGTTGACGGTGCCACCGATGACCGGGTCACCGGTGGTCTTGGTGACGGGCATGGACTCGCCGGTCACCATTGACTCGTCCAGGGTGGAGGACCCGTCGTGGACCTGTCCGTCGACGGGGACGGACTCCCCGGGACGGACGCGCAGCAGGTCGCCGACGACGACCTGCTCCAGCGGCACGTCGGTCTCGGTCCCGGAGCCGTCGAGTCGGCGGGCGGTCTTCGGGGTCAGGTCGAGCAGGGCTCGTATGGCGCCCGAGGTGCTCTCTCGGGCGCGCAGCTCGAGGACCTGGCCGAGCAGGACGAGGGCGGTGATGACGGCGGCCGCTTCGAAGTAGACCGCGACCCCGCCGTCCATGCGGAACGACTCCGGGAACACCCCGGGGGCCAGGGTGGCGACGACGCTGAACAGCCACGCGACGCCGGTGCCCATGGCGATGAGGGTGAACATGTTCAGCTTCATCGTGCGCACCGAGGTCCAGCCCCGGGCGAAGAACGGGGCACCTGCCCACAGCACGACCGGTGTCGCGAACGCCAGCTGGACCCAGTTCGACGCCGTCGTGGAGACGGCATCGTGCAGGGCTGGGACCAGGTCGCGGCCCATGCCTAGGATGAGGACCGGGATGCTCAGCGCGGTTGCGAGCTTGAACCGGCGGGCCATGTCGGCGAGCTCAGGGTTGGGGCCACTGTCGGCGGTGACGGTCACCGACTCGAGTGCCATCCCGCAGATGGGGCACGTGCCGGGCCCGGGCCGGCGGATCTCGGGGTGCATCGGGCACGTCCACTCTGCCGCCGCCACGCCCCCACCGGAGTCGCCAGCGCCGGCGGCGTGCGCAGGCTGGTCGGCGTGGGCGTGGGGTTGGTGGGCCTCGGGTCCGGCGACCAGGTAGGCGCTGGGGTCGGCGTCGAACTTCGCCTTGCACCCGGGCGAGCAGAAGTGATGGGGGCGCCCGTCGAGGTCGGTGCGGTGCTCGCTGGTGGCGGTGTCGACGTCCATGCCACAGACGGGGTCCTTCACCGACGACACCCGCACATCACCCAGCAGGTCGGAGTGGTTCGCGTGGTCGTGGGTTGTGTCCATATCCACCACGATACCCCTAGGGGGTATCCTGTCAAGAGGTGAAGGTCACTAGAGGCGGCGGTGCCGGCTTGGGGTCAGGGGTGGTGGTGCCCGGATTCGGGGAGGGTGGCGGTGAAGGTGGCGCCGCGTCCGGGTCCGTTGCTGGTGGCGACGAGGGTGCCGCCGTGGGCGTCGATGATGGCGCGGCTGATGGTCAGCCCGATGCCGCTGCCGCCGCGGTGCTGGCGGGAGGGGTCGGCGCGGTAGAACCGTTCGAAAATGTGCGGCAGGTCGGCTTCGCTGATGCCGTCGCCGGTGTCGGTGACGACGAGCTCGACCGTGTGGAGGTGACCGCGGCGGGCGGTGAGGGTGACTGCTCCTGGGGCCCTGGTGTGGTGCAGGGCGTTGTCGAGCAGGTTCGTCAGGACCTGGCTGATGCGGTCGGGGTCGACGTCGATGGCGGCGGGGGTGTTGACCTCGGTCCGCAGGGTGACACCAGCGGTGGAGTAGGCGTCCGCGGCAGCAGAGGCGGCGCCGCGCAGGAGGTCGGCCGCTGCCGTGGGTGTCGGTCGCAGGCCCAGGCGTCCTTCTTCAGCGCGGCTGACGGTGGTGATGTCGTTGGCCAAGCGGTGCAGGCGCCGGCTGTTGCCGCGCAGGACGGCCATGGTGGCTGCGTCGGTGGTGCGGACCCCGTCCTCGATGGCCTCGAGGTGGGCGTCGATGCTGGCCAGGGGGGTGCGCATCTCGTGGGCGAGGTCGGCCAGCAGCCGGGTGCGGGTCTGTTCGACGTGCCCGAGGCGGGTGGCGAGCTCGTTCACGGTGTCGGCGAGGTGGTCGAACTCCTGACCGAGGCCGACGGTCGGGACGCGGGTGTCGTAGTGGCCGTGGCTGATGCGGGTGGTGGACGCGGCGACGGCAGCGGTAGAGGTGCGCAGCCGGCGGCTGAACCACCACGTGACGACCAGTGCGATGAGGACGGCGGCGACCAGGCCGGTGGACAGCGCCACGACGAGCGAGTCACGGAAACCGCGCTCGATGTGGTCGAGCTCGGCCGGGGTGTGGGTGCCCCCGGCCTCGATCATGTGCTGGTGGAAGATGCCGGGGCCGATGGCGATGGCGACGAGCCATGCTGTGCCTGCCCCGGCTACCAGGAGCAGCCCCTGGGCGAGCAGCAGGCGCGTCGACAGCCCCGCGGGACGCCGCCGTTCCCGCCCTGACGACGAAGGTGCCGGCGTTCCTGACGACTGCGTTAAGCGCGCTGGTTCGGGCGAGGGCGGGGGCGTCGGCGGCGTCGAGGTGGTCATGCGCCGGTCCCCATCCGGTACCCGATGCCGCGAACGGTGCGGATGAACCGGGACGTAGTGGCGTCGTCACCGAGCTTGCGACGCAGGTGGAGTACGTGGACGTCGACGAGGTGCTCGTCACCGACCCAGCCCGACCCCCACACGTCCTCGATGAGCTGCCGTCGGCTGAACGCCATCTGCGGCCTGGCTGACAGGGCAGCGAGGAGGTCGAACTCGGTGCGGGTCAGGGGAACCGGCTCCGTACCAACCCACACGTCGCGACCCAGCGGGTCGATGGACAGGTCACCAAAGGTGCGCAGGTGGGGCTGCTCGGTACCGTGCCCACCGATGGGGCGGGGGCGGCGCAGCATGGCGCGCAACCTCGCGACGAGCTCGCGGGGGCTGAACGGCTTGGTCATGTAGTCGTCGGCCCCGACGGACAACCCGACGAGCGTGTCGACCTCGTCGGTACGTGCGGTGAGCATGACCACGTACGCGTCGGAGAAGGTGCGCAGCTGCCGGCACACCTCCAGCCCGTCCTGGCCCGGTAGCCCGAGGTCGAGGACGACGACGTCCGGGTCGAGCTCGCGGGCGACCTCGACTGCGTCGAGGCCGTTTCCGCAGGTGCGGACCTCGAATCCGTCGCGGTCCAGGTAGCTGGCGATGACGTCAGCCATCGGGGTGTCGTCCTCGACGACCAGCGCGCGCAGCCCGCGTACTTCGTTGGCTTGTTGGGCGGCGTCGGGGGTGCTCATGGCGACATCGTCGCAGGCCAACGCGCGCGGCCGAGGTGCGAAGAGCCATACCGGGTTCTTCTTCAGCGAACCTTCATCGTTGCGCGACCGGGGGTGCAGTGGGGCCGTCGCACGCTGGGAGGACACACAACGAGAAGAAGATGAAGAGGGTGGTCCCGATGATGGGTGGCTACGACACCGGCTGGGGCAACTGGGTGGTCATGTCGGTGATGATGGTCGGGCTATGGGTCCTGGTGGCTGTGGCCATCGTGGCCGTGATGCGCTGGCCATGGGGTGCACGTGACCGCACGATGGTCGCCAGGACCGACAACGGTTCGGCGCCCCCGGTCGGGCACGAGGTGTCCCCGGCGGCGCGAGCCCTGCTCGAGCAACGGTTCGCCGCAGGTGACATCGACGAGACCGAGTACCGGGCCCGGCTCGCCGCCCCGATGAGCCGGGCATGAGCCGTCCCTGGACGCCCGATCCCGGCGTTGGGCGCCTGGCACGACGGACCGTGCTCGCGGGAGGTGCCGGGCTCGCCGGATTGGGCGTCCTGGCAGCGTGCGGAGCCCCTACGACCCGGCTCGTCACACCCACCGCCCCGGTGGTCGGGGTGGTCGAGCGCGCCCGGTTGCACACCGGACGGACTGTGACGTCCCAGTTGAGCGCCACGCCGGGCCGCGTCGACCTCGGCGGACCGGTGGTCGACACCTGGTCGTTCGGGACCGTTCCAGGACCCACCATCCGCGCCCGAGCCGGTGACCGCCTGGTCGTCGACCTGAGCAACGGCCTTCCGACGCCCACGACGGTGCACTGGCACGGGATTGCGCTGCGGAACGACATGGACGGCGTCCCCGACATGACGCAGGCCCCGGTCGCCCCGAACACCTCGTTCCGGTACGACTTCACCGTCCCCGACCCGGGCACGTACTTCTTCCACCCACATGTCGGCGTCCAGCTCGACAGGGGCCTCTACGGCGTCCTAGTGGTGGACGACCCGGCCGAACCCGGCGCGTACGACCACGAGTGGGTCGTCGTCCTCGACGACTGGATCGACGGCACCGGCCGCACCCCCGACCAGGTCCTGGCCTCGCTCAGGGCCGCCACAGGGTCCGGTATGGGTGCCACGGGCGGGATGGGCGGCATGGGCATGGGTGGAGGTGGCATGGGTGGTGAGTCGATGACGTCACCGTTGCTGGGTGGCGCCGGCGACATCGCCTACCCGTACTACCTGGTCAACGGCCGCGTGCCAGCGGCGCCGGTGACACTGACCGGTCGTCCCGGGCAGCGCGTCCGGGTACGCCTGGTGAACGCCGCCTCGGACACCGCTTTCCGTGTCGCGGTCGGCGGGCACCAGCTGAGCCTGACCCACGCCGACGGGTTCCCCGTGGTGCCCGTGACCGGCGACGCGGTCCTGCTTGGCATGGGTGAACGCGTCGACGTCATGCTCAACCTGGGCGACGGCGCGTTCCCGCTCGTGGCGTCGGCCGAGGGCAAGCAAGGCCAGGGGATGGCTGTGGTGCGCACGTCCACCGGGCCCGTGCCGACCCCGCAGGTGCGTCCGGAAGAGCTCGATGGACGGGTCCTGACCGTCGCCGACCTGACACCAGCGGAGCCCGCGGCCATGCCCGTCGGCCGTGTGGACCGGACTCACGACGTCGTCCTGGGCGGGTCGATGAGCGGCTACGAGTGGACCATCAACGGGCGCACCTTCGACCATGAGCGACCGCTGGACGTGCGCCAGGGGGAACGGGTCAGGTTGCGGCTGAAGAACGCGACGATGATGTTCCACCCCATGCACCTGCACGGCCACACGTTCGCCGTCGTCGACGCCGCCGGTCGCCCCGGGGTGCGCAAGGACACCGTCATCGTGGCCCAGATGCGCACGGTCACAGTCGACCTCGACGCAACCAACCCCGGCCAGTGGATGACGCACTGCCACAACGCATACCACGGTGAGGCCGGGATGATGACGACCCTGTCGTATCGAACCTGACGCCCACCCCACCTGGACGCGCGTCTCTGGAGGTCGAGTGGCCCGACCACAGGGGGAGGGCTCCGCGGACCTGGTCCGGCTGGTTCTTCATCGAACCTTCATCGGATACCCACCGGACCCTCAGGGGACGAACCGGACCGTGGTAGGTGTGGGTGCCGGGCCTGCGAGTCCCCCCTTCCGGCCCGGCACCCGCGTCCCGCCCCCCACGCAAGGAGCTCACGCCGTGCGCACCACTGCCCGTGCCCTGTCCGTCACCGCTGTCCTGGCGGGCACCATCGCCCTCAGCGCCTGCGGCGGGGCAGACACCGATCACAACGGCATGACCGGGATGAACGGAATGGGAACCGCCAGCTCGAGCGCGACGTCCACGGCCAAGGTTGACCCAGCCGACGTGATGTTCGCGCAGACGATGGTGCCGCACCACCAGCAGGCCGTGCAGATGGCCGACCTGGCCCTGACCCGGGCCTCCTCCGCCGACGTCAAGGCCCTCGCCACGAAGATCAAGGCCGCCCAGGACCCCGAGATCGCCACCATGACCGGATGGCTGGGCACGTGGGGCGCACCCACCGGCTCCGCGGACATGAACGGTATGGCCGGCATGGACCACGGAAGTGACGGCATGATGAGCCAGGCCGACATGACCAAGCTGAGCCAGGCGTCCGGTGCCCAGTTCGACCGAATGTGGCTGACGATGATGATCGCCCACCACCAGGGCGCACTCACCATGGCCAACGACGTCCTGGCCACCACGAAAGACACGCAGGTTCGGACCCTGGCGCAGAGCATCATCGACGGTCAGACGAAGGAAATCGCCGCGATGAAGGGGCTGCTCTCGGCGAGCTGAACGTCAGCGTCCGCCTCGCAGCGTTCGTGACGTTATTTCGCCCGGTCAGGGATTCCTCAGCGGGGTGATGGGGCGGCGCCAGACGTGGGCGGGGCGCCAGCACGAAGGGCATGCCGGTGCATGCCCTCCGAGCCGAGGTCGGAATCGGCGTGCTCCGCATGGGACATTGCCTCAGCCAACAAGGTATGCACATGGGTGTTAGCGGCCGTGTAGTAAATGAACGTTCCTTCCCGGCGTCCCCGGACCAAGCCAGCCAGTCGCAGCTTGGCCAGGTGCTGACTCACCGACGTCGGCGTGACCCCGGCAAGCTCGGCCAGGCAGGTCACTGATGACTCGCCCTGCATCAGCGCCCACAGCAGCTTGATCCGCGTCGGGTCGGCCAGCATCCGGAAGGTCTCCGCCGCCAGCTGAGCTTGGTCGTCGTGCGGCATGGACAGGGTGGGGAGTTCGTCGTGCACACATCAAACCCTACCGCCTGCGTACCTTCACATACACGCAGTTATGCTGGACTCATGCCCGCGCCGCCCAACGTGCCGAACCAGCCTCACGAGCCACGGAGTGTCGAGGGCCTGCACGGCCACGAGCATGCGTACGAGGGCGAGCCAGTGCGTGACCACGACCATGACCACGACCACCAGCACGGGTGGCTGGGTCGGGCTCGCCACGTGTTCACCCCGCACTCCCACGATGCGGCGGACTCCGTCGATGACGCCCTGGAGTCCAGCGCCCGCGGAATCCGCGCCGTCAAGGTCAGCCTCGTCGGGTTGGCCCTCACCGCTGTCCTCCAGCTGCTGGTTTTCCTCGCGTCAGGGTCGGTCGCTCTGTTGGCCGACACCATCCACAACTTCTCCGACGCGTTCACCGCCATCCCGCTGTGGGTGGCGTTCTGGCTCGGTCGGCGTCCACCGACCCGCAGGTACACGTACGGGTTCGGGCGCGCCGAGGACCTTGCCGGCCTCTTCGTCATCCTGATGATTGCCACCTCGGCGGTCCTGGCTGGCTGGGAGGCCGTCCGCCGGCTGCTTGAACCGGCACCGGTACACAACCTTGGCTGGGTCGCTCTGGCCGGGTTCGTCGGCTTCCTCGGCAACGAAGCCGTGGCCGCGTACCGGATCCGCGAGGGCAACGCCATCGGCTCGGCAGCTCTCGTTGCAGAGGGCCACCATGCGCGCACCGACGGCCTGACCTCCCTGGCGGTCCTGGTCGGGGCAGGAGGTGTAGCCGTCGGCTGGAACTGGGCAGACCCGTTGGTGGGCCTGCTCATCACAGTCGCCATCGTCATGGTGCTCCGCACCGCGGCGCGCGAGGTGTTCCGGCGCCTGATGGACGGCGTGGAACCGGACAAGGTCGAAGCCGCGCAGAACGCCTTGGTGTCGATGCCGCACGTAGTGGGGGTGCGTGACCTGCGGATGCGGTGGGTCGGTCACGAGCTACTGGCAGACGTCACCCTCGACGTAGAGACGGGCGTGAGCGCGGCGGCCGCCCATGACCTGGCGCACGAGGCGCAGCAACACATGGTCGCCGCCGTTCCTCGCCTGCGACGAGCAGTCGTCCACGCCTACCCGGCAGCGGTCGAGGGTGGGCAACTCGATCGGTAAGTGATAACTTACCGTTCGTGGTGGCTAACCAACAGGTGGATGGGCTCAGCGCCCTCGGGGACCCCACGCGGCGCGCCATCTTCGAGTGCCTGGCCGAACGGCCCCGCGCCGTGGGGGAGCTGGCCGATGTCCTGCCCGTGAGCCGGCCCGCGGTGTCCCAGCACCTGAAGGTCCTCAAGGCCGCCCGCCTGGTCACCGAGCAGGCCGAAGGCACTCGCCGCATCTACCGGCTCAACCCCGCGGGTGTGGCCGCGATGCGCGACCAACTCGACACCTTCTGGAATCGGGCCCTGACCGGGTACGTGCGGAACACCAACGAACCGACACCAAGGGAGCAGTCATGACCCAGACCGCCGCGCCGGTGGTGCGCAAGGAAGTGGTGGTGAACGTCCCGGTTGAGCGGGCGTTCGCCCTGTTCACCGACGGGTTTGGCGACTTCAAGCCGGCCGAGCACAACCTGCTGGCAGTGCCCATCGCGTCGACCGTGTTCGAGCCGCGCGTCGGTGGTCACATCATCGACCGCGGCACGGACGGGTCCGAGTGCCGGTGGGCACGAATCCTCACCTACGACCCGCCGAGCCGGGTCGTGTTCAGCTGGGACATCGGCCCGACCTGGCAGGTCGAGACCGACCCGGCGAAGACCAGCGAAGTCGATGTCCAGTTCACGCCGTTGAGCGACGGTCAGACACGTGTCGTGCTCGAGCACCGCCACATCGACCGGCACGGACCCGGCTGGGAAGCGGTCCATGAAGGTATCGACGGCGACCAGGGCTGGCCGCTGTACCTGGACCGGTACGCCGCCATCACCAACGGGGCGTCCTGATGGCACCGGTCGCCGTGACCATGGACGTCAACCGCGCCGCTGCGGACGTGTTCGCCTACGCCACCGACCCCACCCGGTTCCACGAGTGGCAGAACGGCGTCGTTGACGGCCACATGGAGGCCACCGGCGCCCCCAAGGTCGGAGACCGATGCCTGACGTCGCGCCGCATCGGCGGCGCCGTCCGGTCCTCCACCTCCACAGTCACCCACATCGAGCCGCCGCACCGGTGGGGAGTGCACGGCATCGACGGCCCCATCCGAGCCATCGTCGACGTCACCGTCGAACCGCTCGACGATGCCCGTTCCCGCTTGACCATCGCCGTCGACTTCGAGGGCCACGGCATCGGCAAGCTGCTCGTCCCACTCATGGTGCGCCGCCAAGCGGCCAAGGAGATGCCCGCCAACCTGACCGCGTTGAAGCAACACCTCGAGGAGCCGGGGCGCTCTGAGCCGCAGCGTCCGGACGGACGTCACGCTGGACCAGAGGCGGGTCCCTCCTGAGCTGACGCGGGGTCGCTTCCGGTGAGTACCTGAGCGGATGTGGTGTGCACTGGGACACGTCAGGGTTGGGCATGCACACAGCAGGTTCGTCGGAGGCGCCCGGCCAGGGTGCCGTCGGTCCAACTTGTGCGTCCACTGGTGTAGACACTGGCCGGCGTCCGTTGATCCGGTGGCGCGGCTGGCGCCCGGCCCGGTGGACCGCCATCGTCGTCGGGATGCTGGTCACGTGGGTCGTCACTTTCGTCGTCTCCGCGTACCAGACCCTCATGCACGCGGGCGTGTGCAACGAACCCGCACAGGCTGCTGACCTCGGCGAAGCTCAACGGTCACTCGTGCTGCTCGCTGCCCTGGTCGCCATCCCGTGGGCTGTCACCCTGTGGCGAACCCGGTACCGGCTCCGCGTGGGACTGTTTGCATTCCCCGCGCTGGCACCGGTGACCGTGTGGACAGTGCAGGCGCTGCAGGCAAGCCCGGCCGACTATGTCCTGAGCTGGTGCCTGTACTGAGCGAACGGCCTGGACTTACCCGTCAGGCGGCTCCATCCAGCCTTGCGCTGCCAGTGATGCGCCATTCCAGGACGCCGTCCTCCGCGCGTCGAGCCGTCATGCCTTCGCTGTTCAGCAGCCGCGCGGCGTCGTGGGCCAGGACGCAGTACCTGCCGCGGCAGTACGCGACGATGTCCGCCCCGGCAGGCAGCTCAGCGAGTCGGTCGGCGAGCTCGTCCAGCGGGATGTTCACCGCCCCCGGCAGGTGCCCGGCGTCGTACTCGGTGCCGGGGCGAACGTCCAGGACAACGGTGCGGCCGTCGCCCAGGCGGGCCAGGAGCTCCTGGGTGCTCACCGCGGTCGTGTCGTCGGGACCCAAGTACGCCTGGCGGGCCAGCTCGGTGTGCGGGCGGTGCCCCTGAGCGACGGTGCGCAGCTGCGCGAACAGGGCGGCGACGTCGTCGCCGGTCAAGGAGTAGAAGACGCGCTTGCCGTCGCGCCGAGTGCTGACCATGCCTGCCTCGCGCAGCGTCTGCAGGTGGGCCGAGCAGGTCCCGACCGCGAGGTCCGCAGCGGCGGCGAGGTCTTCGACACTGCGTGGTCCCTGGGCGAGCAGGTCCAGCAGCTCGAGGCGGGACGGGTTTGACAGGGCCTTTCCGGTGGCGGCGAACTCGGCGAAGAGCGCAGCCTTCGCGGTGCGGTCACCCATGATGAGCCTCCTGCTCGGACGTGACGGACTGAGTCGATTCTGCGTCGGGAGTCCGGGTGCGCGGTTGGCGGTGGGCGCGGGGGTGGGTCTCGTACATGCGGACCGCCACGACCAGCCCGGACGCGGCGGTCAGGGCGGCCACCACCCAGATCGCGGCCCGGACCCCCACCGCGTCGGCGATGATGCCAGCCAGGAGTGCGCCAGCGGCGAACCCGCCGTCGCGCCACAGCCGGTAGACACCGACCGCACGGGCGCGCCATGCCGGGTGGGCGACGTCACCGATGGACGCGAGCAGCGTCGGGTACACCGCCGACGTCCCCAACCCCAACAGTGCGGCCGCGCTGGCCCAGACGGTGAACGAGTCACCAAGCGCGACGAGCCCCAACGCGACCGCTTGCAGGCCCATGCCGCCGGCGATGAGCCACTTGCGGCCCCACCGGTCGGACAGGGCGCCGGTGAGCAGCTGCCCCACACCCCACACGGCCGGGTACACGGCGGCCAGAACGCCGATGCGTCCCACGCTCAGGCCGGCGCCGGCGAACAGGATGGGGAACAGCCCCCAGGCCAGGCCGTCGTTGAGGTTGTTGACCAGCCCGGCCTGGCTGGCTGAGGACAGCGCGGGTTCACGGAAGCTCGTCTGGGTGAACACGGCCCGGTTGCCCAGCTCGGCATGGAGGTGGTCATGCAACCCGTCGTCCCGGGCGACATGGCTGGCGGCCTCCAAGCGTGCGTGGTCGCGGGTCTCCCGCACGACCAGCGTGGACAGACCCAAGCCGAGGGCGGCGAACGCGATGCCGAGCAGGAACGGTGCCGGGCGTAGCCCGTAGGACTGGGCCAGGTACCCGGTGAGCAACGCGGTCACGGCCACGGCCCCGTAGCCCGCGGCCTCGTTTAGCCCCATCGCCAGGCCACGGCGGGCCGGCCCGACCAGGTCGATCTTCATCACCACGGTGGTGGACCAGGTCAGGCCCTGACTGATGCCGAGCAGGACGTTGGCGACGATGACCCACGCCCACGAAGGAGCCCAGATCAACATCAGCGGCACCGGGACAGCGACCAGCCACCCAGCGACCAGGACCGGTTTGCGCCCGTACCGGTCGGCCATCGTGCCGGCGAAGTAGTTCGTGGCCGCCTTCGCGAGCCCGAACACGAGGATGAAGCTGAGCCCAGCGGTGTACGCCTTCAGCCCGAACTCGCGCTCGCCCAGCAGCGGAAGAACGGTGCGTTCCTGCCCGAGCATCCCGCCGACGAGGGCGTTGACGGCAACGAGCAGCCCGAACTGGGCGGCGTTCTGCCGCAGCCCCAACCGGATGGCTGGAGCTCCTTCAGTCCGCGCAGCGTCCGTGGAGTCGGGGGCGTTGGTGCCGCTCATCGTCCGGTCTCCAACGTCCGGCTGGTCGTGGCCGCCCAGTCGCCGGGTCCGCCGGCCAGGACGGCAACCTCACGTCGGCCGGCGCGGGCCAGGAGGCTGGCGGCGCTCATCGCACGCTCCCCGTGACCGCACATGACCACCAGGGGTCCCGCCGGCAGAGCTGGGAGGGGGTGGCCGGTCAGGGTACCGAGCTCGACGTGGGCTGCACCGGGCACGTGTCCGGAGGTGAACTCGCCGCTCTGGCGGATGTCCAGGACGGTCGCACCGTCCAGGGCGTCGGCGGCGACCAGCGGGATGGACGCGGTGGGCAACCCGGCTGCGGTCCATCCAGCTAGGCCCTCGGTGAGCTCGCCAGCGAACAGGTCGTAGCCAACCTTGCGCGCCTGCCACACGATCTCAGCGGGGTCCTGGTCGGCGTCACGCACCACGACCAGCGGCGTGCCGGGGGTGATGAGCCAGCCGAGCCAGGTCGCGAACGCGTCCCGCAACGGGATTGACACCGCCCCGGGCACGTGGGCGCCCGAGAACGCCTCCAAGGCGCGCACGTCGACGACAGGGGACCCGGCCGACGCCAGCGCCCGAACCTGTCCCGGTTCCAAGAAGTTCAGGGAGTCGCCGTCGACCAAGGGCGGCCCGAGGCGGTTGAGCTCGCCGAGCCGGCTGAAGTACGGCGGGTACGTGCCCAACGAACCCAGCAGGGCCTGGACGAATGCGTCCTCGGACGGCGCGCGCAGCAGCTGGTTGGTGGCGCGCTCGGTCCCGATACTGGAGGTTCGCTGGGCACCGGGGGGTGCGGAACAAAACGACCCGGCTCCGTGGGTGGGCCACACCGCGACCCGGTCATCGAGTCGGGCGAGGCGTTGCAGCGACTGGTACTGCACCCGTGTGAGTTCCTCGGTGCGTTCGGGCGAGACGAGATCGGTGCGGGCCGCGGACCCGACCAGCAGGGACCCGCCGGTGAACACGCCGACGGTGTTCGCGCCGTCGAGCAGCTCGAACGCGATGTGCTCATGGGTGTGGCCCGGAGTGGCCAAGGTGCGCAGGGTCAGGCCACCGAGGTCGACCTCGTCACCGTCGGCCAAGGCCCTGTGGGCGAACTCGCGGCCGCCGGCGGCTGATGCCAACACCGTCGCACCATCACTGGCAGCAAGACCCAGCGAGCCGGACAGGAAGTCCGCGTGCAGGTGGGTGTCCGCGGCGAAGGCCACCTTCAGCCCGTGCTGGTCGGCGGTCGCGTGCAGGGCCCGAAGGTCCCGGCTCGCGTCCACCGCCAACCCGCGCCCGTCACCGAGATCGAGCAGGTAGGCCGAGTTCCCCAGCCCCTCGTCAACCAGTGGGAGGATGCGGACCGGCAAGGCGGGGGTGGGCTCGGACGAGGTCATTCTACATTTATATAGAATGACTTCCGCTTCGGGGTGCGCGCTCTACCCGGTGGCGCTCAGGCCAAGGTGGACCAGTAGTCCCAGAACCTGACCACGGCAAGGCTCGCGATGACAACCAGCCAGATGGTGACCACACTCGGTGAGTAGGCCGCGGCCCCGCGCCACCGCACCGCCAGCGGCAGCCGACCGGTCCTGAGGTTGTGGGCTGTGGTGGTGACGAACGCGGTGATGGTGGCCACCCAGACGACCATGCAGTACGGGCACAGGGCGCCGATGCGGTAGAGGCTGGCGAAGATCAGCCAGTGCACGAACACCAGCCCGAGCGTGGTCCCGGCCTGGATGCCCCACCAGAACCACCGCGGCAGGGACCCTCGGGCAACCAGAAGGCTGCCGAGGGTGAGTAGGGCGGTGAAGGCGGCGACGCCGAGGATGGGGTTGGGGAAGCCGAAGGCGGACGCCTGGGTGGTGTTCATGACTGACCCGCAGGACAGGACCGGGTTGATGCTGCAGGACGGCACGTATGCCGGGTCGGTCAGGAGTGCGACCTTCTCCACGAGCAGTGTGAAGGCGGCCGCGAGCCCGGCGAGGCCGGCCAGCATGAGGGCCCAGGCGGTCCCGCGGGTGACCTCGGGTGCGCGGCCCGTGGCAGGGCTGGGTCCGTTGGGGTTGACCGCGGCCGCTCCGGTCTTGGTGGTGCTTGGCGAGTCCACGGGTCAGCCGGCCAGGGCTGCGTCGATCTGGGCGTGGAAGTCCTCGACGGAGGTGGGCTCGAGCTGCTTGCCGTTGAGGAAGAAGGTGGGCGTCCCGTTCACGCCCAGGGCGAGGCCGTCCTCGCGGTCGCGCTCGACCCGCTCCGCGGTTGCCTTGTCGGCGACGGCTTTGTCGTAGGCGACCATGTCCAGTCCCATCTCGGCAGCGAAGCCGCGGAACACGTCGGCCTTGGAGTCCTGCTGCTCGCCCCAGCTGGTCTGGGTCTCGTACATCCGCTTGTACATCTCCTCGAACTTGCCCTGCTGGGCGGCGGATTCGACGGCGACGGCGGCGTTGAGCGCGTTCGCGTGACTGGGGATGGGGAAGTACCGCACGACGAAGTCGACCTTGCCGGCGTACTTGGTTCGCAGGTCCTCCACGACCGGGTATGCCGCGCGGCAGGACTCGCACTCGAAGTCGAGGAACTCGACGAGGACGACCTTGCCGGTGCCGGGCGCCCCGAGTCGGTGGCTGTCGTCGCGGATAAGCCGGCCGGCCGACTGGCCGGGCTCAGCGGCATCCGCAGGGGTCTTGCTCTCCGGACCGAGGGTCAGGGCGGCGGCCACGATGGCCGCGAACACGGCCACGGTGGCAGCCGAGATGACGGCGTTGCGCTTCACGGGGAGTCAGCTCCAGAACTGGTGTGCGGTCAGGTCGGGCGGGGGCGTGTTAGGGCGAAACGTGTGCTCGGCGGCACAGGTTCCCGCTGGGGCCTCTCGGCGGGTCAGTCGTGGCCGCCGCGACGGGTGAGCTCGATACCCACCGGCCGCGACGGTTCGGCGAGCACTGGCTGCTCGGCTGAGACAAGGGCGCAGCAGTCGTCGCCGCAGTTGTCGTCCATGGCAGCGGCCGACGCGTCCGCCCCGACTCCTGCCGCGGACAGCGTGGCTGGGGCGCAGCAGTCGTCGCCCTGCCAGTTCTGCCAGCCTTCGCGGGCGGCGACGGCGGCGATGACCAGCGCGGCGATGGGGTCGGCCCAGGACCAGCCGAGGGTCGCGTTCAGGACGAGTCCGACGAGCAGGACCGCGGACAGGTACGTGCACAACAAGGTCTGGGTGCCGTCGCCTTCGACGGCGCCGGAGCCGAGCTCGCGGCCCGTGCGCCGCTGCCACAGGCTCAGGAACGGCATGACCGCCAGCGAAGCAACCGCCAACCCGATCCCGATGGGGCTGCCATCCGGCCGCGCGCCAGTCAGCAGGGCATGCCCGGCGTCGATAGTCAGGTAGGCGGCAAGGGCGAAGAACGAGACCGCGATCAGTCGCTGTGCGCTTCGTTCGCGGCTTTCGGGCATGGCGTGCC
Organism: Pedococcus bigeumensis; assembly: GCF_006438965.1. Classification (GTDB taxonomy): domain Bacteria; phylum Actinomycetota; class Actinomycetes; order Actinomycetales; family Dermatophilaceae; genus Pedococcus; species Pedococcus bigeumensis_A. Next base: position 20,997 of record NZ_RCZM01000003.1, on the reverse strand, counting down.
GGAACTGCCAGAGGATGACCAGGCCGGAGGACACCTCGACGAAGGAGTCGAGGCCGAACCCGACCAGGGCGGAGGAGCCGGCGATGTTGCCGGCGGTGATGGCGATGACGCCCTCGACGACGTTGTACGCCACGGATGCCGCGGCGAGCAGCTGCGCGCGGCGCATCAGGGTCACACGCCGTGCGGGGCTGGCGAGGGTGGTCCATGCGGTCACCAGGTGACCTCCTTGCATCCGGTGTGGGTGTCGGGTTCGACCTGGAGGGTCGCGTGCTCGACGCCGAACTTCGTGCGCATGACCTGCCGCGCCTCGTCCAGCACAGCGTGCGGGTCAGCATCTTCGCCGGTCATCAGGTGCGCCGTGGCGACGTTCATCCCAGAGGTCAGCGTCCACACGTGCAGGTCGTGGACCTCGCTGACTCCTGGCACGGCGGCCAGCGCGTCCGCGACCCGGTCGGGGTCCATCCCGGCCGGGGCGTGTTGGCCAAGGACGACGAGCACCTCCCGGCCGAGCATGACCGCGCGCACTGCAACGAACACCGCGATGGCCAGTGCGATGCCGGTGTCCCACCAGGCGCTTCCCGTTGTGGCAACCATGACTCCGGCGACGATGACGCCGACCGACCCGAGCGTGTCGGCGACCACCTCGAGGTAGGCGCCCTTGACGTTGAGGGACTCTCCGGCGCCGCCGCGCAGCAGGACGATGCAGATGATGTTGACGACCAACCCGATGGCGCCGACCAGGAGCATGGGCCCGGAGGACACCTCCGGGGTGCCCCCGATGCGGCGAACGGCCTCGATCCCGATGTAGACCGACACGCCGAGCATGAGCAGGACCGCCAGTCCGGAGGCGAACACCTCGGCGCGGTAGGAGCCAAACGTGCGCCGCCCGGTGCTGTCCGGGCGGGTGGCGATGCGGGTGGCGACCAGCGCAGCGCCGAGTGCGACGACATCGGCCGCCATGTGCCCGGCGTCTGACAGCAGGGCCAGGGACCCGGACGTCAGCCCGGTGACGAGCTCGACGACGAAGAACCCGGCCACGAGGAAGAACGCAGTCTGCAGCCGCCACCGGTGCGCGCCCCCTGCGTGACCACCGTGGGAGTGCCCTCCGCTCACGTGGACACCAACGCCGGAGCGGCGGGGGAGCGTCCGTGGCCGATGTGCTCGCGGGTCAGGTCCAGCATCATCCGCACGTGAGCGTCCGCGAGCCGGTAGTACACCAGCCGTCCCTGCCTGCGACCCGTCACGACCCCGGAGGCTCGCAGCATCCGCAGCGACTGCGACACCGTGGCTTCCTGGGTGTCGGTGGCAGCGGCCAGGTCGCACACGCACAGCTCGCCCGCCTCCAGCAGCGCGTACAGCAGCCGCGAGCGGGTCGGGTCGCCCAGCAGCTTGAACATCCCCGCCGCGCGGACCAGTTCGGCCTCCGGCAGGGAGGCGTCACGGACCAGTTGGACCTTCTGCGGGTGCACGCACGCGACCGCGCACGCGTCCAACCCGGCAACCTTGTCATCTGAGCGCATGCTCAGATGTTAGCAGTGACTGGACGACCGGTTGCCACCATGCTCTGGGGGCTTGCATCTGGTACTGAGGTACAGGTTTACCGTGATGGTCAGGGCCCGTTCGACGGGTTCGGATGGAGGAATCGCTGATGACCAATCTGGATTGGGTGGCACCGCAGGCGTGCACCCTGCCGACCATCGAGCAACCGTTGCGGGTGGCCGAGTTCGACACACTGTTCGCCCACCACCTGGTTGCCGTCGACCGCGTCGACCGCGTCGACGCGGCCCGCGCCCGCTTGGTTCTGGCCGCCGGCCCGCGCCGTCAGGCGGACGAGTTCACGGCCGCCGTCCTCGACCTCACCGAACGCGAGTCGGCGTGCTGCTCGTTCTTCACCTTCACCGTCGATGCTCAGCTGCCTGGGCCTGCCGCCGCAGGTCGGGTGGCCGCCCGCCCAGGGGACGTGGTCCTGGACATCGAGGTTCCTCCAGCGCACGTGGACGTGCTGGCCGCACTGGTGACGCGAGCCCAAGCCCAGGCCCACGCCGACCCCTCGGGCGCAGCTCGGAGGCGCGCGTGAACGCCGGAACCGGCCAAGGTTTGCGCAGCGGTGAAGTGGCGCGTGCGGCCGGGGTGAACGCGCAGACGCTTCGCTACTACGAGCGCCGCGGACTCCTCCCGGCGCCGGACCGCTCCCCCGGAGGGCACCGGCTGTACGACCACGACGCGGTCACCGTGCTGCGGGTCATCAGGGCCGCCCAACGTCTCGGGTTCACCCTCGAGGAAGTCGCGGACCTGCTCGAGGTCGGCCGACACCACCACGGTCGCCCGGCCAAGACCGGTCTGCAGGCCCAGGCAAGGGCCAAACTGGCCGAGGTCGAGGCGCGCATGGCGGACCTGACCGTCATCCGGTCCACCCTGCTGGCGGCACTCGACGCAGGCTGTGACGACCTGGTCTCCTGCGCCAGCAGTGACTGCTGCCCTCTGCCGTTCGAGCGCCTCGCGACCGGGCAACCCACCCAGGGGTCGGCGAGGATGCTGCCGATGGTTGGGTCCGACTCGAGTCGCCCGGCCCGCAGGGCGAAGGGCCGGGCATGAGCGGGTTTCGGGACCGACATCTGGTCGGTGCGGGCGCCGCAGCCTGCGCGGTCTGCTGCGCCCCACCGCTCCTTGCCCTGCTGGGAGTGGCAGGACTTGCCGCGACCGCCGTCACCTTCGTCTTCGCCGGGACCGTGTTCGCACTCGTCGTCGCGGCGGCCGCCGGACTCGCTCTGCCCCGTCGCCGCAAGGCGGTCGCCGCGGCCTCATGCACGCCGTCCGCGCCCGGGCCGGTCGACGTCACCCTCACCACCGCGCCGCCAGGACATGAGGCCCAAGGCGGATGACAGCACGGCCGTCATGACCGTGACCCGCTCCATCCTGCTGTTCCTGACCGCCGCCATCGCCGAGATCGGTGGGGCCTGGCTGGTCTGGCAGGGGGTGCGTGAACACCGCGGCTGGGTGTGGGTCGGCGCCGGCGTGCTGGCGCTGGCTGCGTACGGGTTCGTCGCCACCTTCCAGTCGGACCCGAACTTCGGGCGCATCCTGGCCGCGTACGGCGGGGTGTTCGTCGCCGGGTCGCTGGCCTGGGGTGTCGTGTTCGACGGGTTCCGCCCGGACCGGTTCGACATCTTCGGTGCTGTGGTCTGCCTGGTTGGGGTCGGGCTCATCATGTACGCGCCCCGCTCCGCGTGAGCGCGAATGCCTGCCGCAAGCCGATTGGGCAGTCGGGGGTCCGCGCGATGGGGCGTGGGGCGACGATGAGCGCATGAGCGTGGACGTGACGGTGCTGTACTTCGCCGGATGCCCCAGCTGGCAGCCGACGGTGCAGCGCGTGAACACGGCGGCCGAGTTACCTAGCCGGAGTCTCGGTTTCGGTGACCACTCTGGCGGTTGAGACCATCGAGGAAGCGCAGCGGGTTGGCTTCGAGCGGTCACCCCCCGTCTGGCTAGAGGGCACCGACCCGTTCGAGCAGCCATGTGCTGTGCCGGCACTGGCGTGCCGCGTGTACACCACCGCGGATGGCATGGCTGGTTCACCCACGGTCCGCCAGCTCGCTGCCGCCCTCACGCAGCGAGCCGCCGCCGCTGCCATCCAGGCCGGACGCATGCACGTGGTCACCAGCGCCGCTGAGCACCCCGCCACCACCGAAACCACCCGCCTACTGACCGCCGCTGGTTGGGAGGTGACCACCCTGGCCGTGGACGGCGCTGGTCGGATCGACCCGGGCGCCTGCAGTGCCGAGCGCTCCCCGGTCGGGCTGGGCACTCTGATCCTGGCCCAGAACGAGGTGGGCACCATCCAGCCCATCAGGGACCTGGCCGAGTCTCTGCACGCTCGCGGCGCGGTGGTCCACACCGATGCCGCACAGGCCGTAGGCAAGATCCCCGTCGACGTCGACGACCTGGGCGTGGACCTGCTGTCGATTGCCGGGCACAAGTGATACGCCCCCAAAGGGATCGGCGCCCTCTACATCCGTCGCGGCACCCCCATCGACCCGGTCGTGGCAGGTGCCGGCCAGGAGCACGGCATCCGGCCCGGGACCGAGAACGTGGCCAGCGTCGTCGGCCTGGGCGCCGCGTGCGCTCTTGCCGCGGCGAACCTGGGCGCCGATGCCGAACGGATCGGTCACCTGCACGACCAACTCTGGTCCGAGCTCGCCGCGATGATCCCCGGCATCGTCCGACTCGGCGACCCGGCGCACGCGCTGCCGAACACGCTGAGCATCTCCGTCCCCGGCACCCGCGGGTTGGACGTCCTGGCCATCTGCCCCGCGATCGCCGCCTCCACCGGATCGGCCTGCCACACAGGAGACATCGAGCCGTCGGCCGTGCTGGTTGCGATGGGGGTGAACGCCGAGATGGCCGCTGGGGCGATCCGACTGTCCCTGGGCAGGCACACCACCCCCGACCAGGTCTCCGCTTCGGCCACCGCCATCACGGCCGCAGCCGGCACGCTGACGGCCTGATCGACCCGAATCGCACCGTGTTTGGAACCGTGATCGTGGTGGGCCCCCGGCAATGGTCCGGGCGGCATGCCTTCAACGGCAACGGAGCTACGCTCCCGACATGACCTCAGCAACGCAGGGAGTAGCGCGTGTTCGCGTCGCTGCGCCCGCCGAATGCATCTATGCGTTGATCTCGGACGTCAGCCGAATGGGGGACTGGTCACCCGAGACCGACAAATGTGAATGGCTCGACGGTGCGACCAGCGCGGCGGTCGGGGTCCGGTTCCGTGGCGCGAACCATCTGGGTCCGGTCAGGTGGCGAACCGAGTGCACCATCACCGCTGCCACGCCAGGCGATGAGTTCGCATTCAGTGTGATGCACCCTGACGGTCGCGAAGAGACCCGCTGGCGCTATCTCCTCACACCCACCGAAACCGGGACCGAAGTCGTTGAGTCCTACGAGTTCCTGTGGTGCCCGTTGGCCAACCGCATCCTGGAGACCTTGATCCCACGAGACCGCCAGCTGCGCCGTGGGATTCAGCAGACCCTGACCACGCTCGCAGCGGCTGCCGAAGCCGCCTACGCGGCTTCCCTGCAGAGGCCCTGAACGCTGCGGCTGAAGTCAATCGGTCCTCGCGACGTTAGGCCCTGACTTGCACGTGTTGGACGCACACCTCGACGGTGTTCTCCAGCGTGACGCTCCCGCTTCCTAGAATCGCGTCGAGGAGGCGGCGGAACAGCCCAACGGTGATGGCGGCGGCTTGAGTCAAGGGCCTCCACCTGCAAAATGACTGGGGTCTCCTCCCAGAGCGCCCAGCACTGCTCGCGGCAGCAGCGCATAGGCACCCCGCCACCGCCCGCAGACCGGCGCTTTGCCCTCACCCACGGGCGGGCCTTCCCGTTCCATGTTGCCGCATACACCGTCGGCCGGCCCTGGATCGAGTACCTACGCGTCGACACCGCCAACCCACGTTCTCGGCCTTCGACTCAACGACTGGACGAGCCTGCTCATCTTCATCAGCGCCGTCACCTACTTCGTCACGGCACGTTCGCGTCACTCTCCTGCGCCAGAGGCAGCCTCACGCGATTTTCAACTCTACCCTCACGTCAGGGTAGAGTTCCACGGCGACGGCACGCTGACGACGGACCACCACGGTCGCCCGCCGTCCCACCCCCAGTCCTAACGCGAGATGAAGGCACCGGAACTTGGACCCCACCCGAACCAGCTTGATGCAGATCGGTGACGTCGCCGAGCGCACGGGGCTGAGCCTGCGCACCATCCGCCACTACGAAGAGGTCGGGCTGCTGCCCGAGGCGCAGCGCAGCGCCGGCGGGTTCCGCCTGTACGGCGAGGACGCCGTCGCCCGGCTGCTGCTCATCAAGCGGATGAAGCCGCTGGACTTCACCCTCGAGGAGATGCGTGACCTCATCGAGGCCCGCGACCGGCTCACCAACCCGCGCCTGTCCGCCAAGACCCGCGCGTCCCTGTCCGAGCGCATGGCCACCTACCAAGCCTTGGTCGAGCACAAGCTCACCGTCCTGCGCGAGCAGACCGACAGCGCGCAGGCGTTCGTCGACCAGCTGCGCGACGAGCTCAGCTAACCCGCCGCACCACCCACCCACGTCGCCCCCGCACGCCGTCGTGCCGAGGCCGGCCCCCTGGGCCACTACCCACCACGCCCTCCACAGGAGCACCCCTTGTCCGCTGCCCCACCCAGCCCCGCCCTCAACCAGGTCACCGAGTTCCCCCACGAACGGGACACCACGTCGGTGCGCGCCGCGCTGCGCTCGCCCAAGCGGCTGCGCACCGAGGTCCTGGCCGGTCTCGTCGTCGCCCTGGCTCTGATCCCCGAAGCCATCTCGTTCTCCATCATCGCCGGCGTCGACCCCCGCGTCGGCTTGTTCGCCTCGTTCACCATGGCGGTGTCGATCGCGTTCCTCGGCGGCCGCCCGGCGATGATCTCGGCCGCGACCGGTGCGGTCGCCCTGGTCATCGCCCCGGTGATGCGCGAGCACGGGATGGACTACCTCATAGCCACCGTCATCCTCGGCGGCGTCATCCAGGTTGTGCTCGGCGTCCTCGGCGTGGCCAAGCTGATGCGGTTCATCCCGCGCTCGGTCATGGTCGGCTTCGTCAACGCCCTGGCCATCCTCATCTTCCTCGCGCAGGTGCCGCACCTGGTCAACGTCCCGTGGGCGGTGTACCCGCTCGTGGCGGTCGGCATCGTCGTCATGGTGTTCCTGCCCCGGTTCACCAAGGCGGTACCCGCCCCGTTGGTGGCCATCGTCGCCCTGACCATCCTCACCGTGGCGACGGCCATCGCCGTGCCGACCGTCGGGGACGAGGGCAAGCTTCCCGACAACCTGCCGTCCCTGTTCTTCCCGAACGTGCCGTTCAACCTCCAGACGTTGTCCGTCATCGGCCCGTTCGCGTTGGCGATGGCGCTCGTCGGGCTGATGGAGTCGCTGATGACGGCCAAGCTCGTCGACGACGTCACCGACACCCACTCGCACAAGACCCGTGAGGCGTGGGGCCAAGGCGCCGCGAACATCATCACGGGCTTCTTCGGCGGTATGGGCGGCTGCGCCATGATCGGGCAGACCATGATCAACGTGAAGGCTTCCGGGGCCCGGACCCGCATCTCCACGTTCCTGGCTGGACTGTTCCTGCTCATCCTTGTCGTAGGTCTGGGTGACATCGTGGCCGTCATCCCGATGGCGGCCTTGGTCGCGGTCATGGTCATGGTCTCCGTGGGCACGTTCGACTGGCACAGCATCCAGCTCGCCACCCTGCGCCGGATGCCCAAGAGCGAGACCCTGGTCATGGTCGCCACTGTCGCCGTGGTCGTGGCCACGCAGAACCTCGCCATCGGCGTCATCGTCGGCGTCATCGTCGCGATGGTCATGTTCGCCCGACGGGTCGCCCACTTCACCCAGGTCGTCGACATCGCCCACCCCGACGAGGACACCCGCGTGTATGCCGTGGTCGGCGAGCTGTTCTTCGCCTCCAGCAACGACCTCGTCTACCAGTTCGACTACGTCGGCGACCCCCGCAACATCGTCATCGACCTGTCCCGCTCCCACATCTGGGACGCCTCCACCGTCGCCGCCCTGGACGCCATCACCACCAAGTACGCAGCCAAGGGCAAGAACGTCACCATCATCGGCCTCAACGACGCCAGCCAAGAACGACACACCCGACTGGCCGGTCACCTCGGCGGCGGCCACTGACGAGCGGTCCAGGCACCGACGGCCAATCGCACCGCCCCCGCGACGGCAGCCATTCACTCAAGCGCGAGTGGTCCTCAGGGACGTTGTCGCTTCGCTCGTCCCAGAGCTGTGTCGCGCTCCGTCATCTGTCCGCACCTGAGGCAGACGAGCAGATTGCTGCCGTACCGCCGGACCGGGCGCCACTGGTGTCCCCTGAAAAGGCACTTCACACGCTGAAGCACGGTGTCATCAGCCTTTCCGGAACCATCGGCGGACCAACGACCGCAGCGGGCTCCTAGAGTAGTCGGCACGGGTGCCGCGAGGTCGGTTCCACCCGCAGGTCAGGGGCGGACGTCGGACCCCCTGCGATGCTGCGCGGCTCGGCTGACTGTCTCGGCAGCGACCCAGAGTGGGGACGTAGGTTTGACGGGGACCTCGGCGGCATTGCCGGCGGCCGCGACGTCCGTCGGCGAGGGCGACGGCGGTGCCTCGGGTGTGTTGATTCCCCGACCCCGGAGTGGGAGCCTTGCGGCGGCGTCCTGTTCCGACTCCGCGGCCAGGGCCGAGGCTGTCCACTCACGCGGCGCGATTGGTGGCGGCTCCGTCGGCCAGACCCAGTGCAGGATGGAGGTATTAGTCTGTCTGTGACAGACTAATACCCATGGAGAAGACCGAGGCCGCCGCCTTGGCCTGGTGGGGCCGAGAGATGGCACGGCCGGCCCGCGTGCGTGAGCATCCGCGGGCGCCGTGGGGTGCGGTCCTGGCGGTATGTCTGGGTGCCTTCATGGGCCAGCTCGATGCCAGCATCGTCACGTTGGCCTTTCCCCGCATGCAGGCCGACTTCCACGCTCCGCTTGCCGGCGTGCAGTGGGTGTCGCTGGCCTACTTGGGCGTACTCGCCGTGATGCTGGTGCCAGTTGGGCGCTGGTCGGATGCGCGGGGCCGCAAGCTCCTCTACGTGTATGGTTTCGGCCTGTTCACCATGGCCTCGGCCGGGTGTGCGCTGGCCCCGAGTTTGGGCTGGTTGGTGGCCGCGCGCGCGGTGCAGGCCCTGGGGGCGGCCTTGTTGCAGGCCAACAGTGTTGCGCTGGTGGTGCGCAGCGTCGGCAGCGGCCACGCCCGCGCTGCGCTGGGCGTGCAGGCGGCGGCACAGGCGTTGGGCCTGGCTGGGGGGCCGGCGCTGGGCGGGCTGTTGGTCGACCAGTTCGGCTGGCGCTCGGTTTTCTGGGTCAACGTCCCGGTTGGGGTGATCGCGATTGCCGCCGGGTTGGTGCTGCTGCCGCGAAGTCGAGACCTGAGGAAGCGCGGCACCCGCGACCTGGCCGGATCGGCACTGTTGGGCGCGAGCACCCTGTTGACCTTGTGGACTCTTGCGCAGTTGGCGGACGCACGGCCGAAGTGGGTCCTGGTGGCCGTGGCCGGCGTCATGGCGGTGGGTGTGGGTGCTGCCTTTTGGGGGGTCGAGGGGCGGGTTAGGGCGCCGCTGGTCTCGCCTGCACGGATGCGGGCCTCGGGAATTGCCAGCGGGTTGGGTGGGGCGCTGCTGGGCTACCTGGCGTTGTTCGCTCCCCTGGTGCTCTACCCGCAGGTTTTCCACGACTGGAACATGCCGACCGCGCGCGGGGGTCTGGTCTTGACCTGCCTTCCCGCCGGGTTCGCAGTGGCGGCACTGCTTGGCGCGCGTCTGGGTCGCCGCGTCAGCAACCCCGTTCGAGTTCGGGTCGGTGCCGCGGCCGCCGCGGTCAGCGCGGCGCTCCAGTGCCTGGTGTGGGAATCGCCGCTGGTTGTGGCTGGGTTACTCCTGCTCAGCGGGGTGAGCCTGGGCCTGGTGCTACCGGCCAACAACGCCATGGTGATGACCTCGGTGCCGAAGTCGGCCTCAGCCGTGACGGGCGGCATGATCAACGTCGCGCGTGCGCTGGGGACGTCGCTGGCAGTGGCGTTGACGGCCGTGGGGGTGCGAGTCGGCCTGGCCCATGGTTGGGCCAGCCCACCGCTGGTGATGGCGGGTCTGACCTTCGCCTGCCTGCTGATGGCGTTCACCGCTGGGCCGGTTCGTCGCCGCGGCATGAAGATCTTGAGCCCATGACGACGCCAGTGACGGATTTGTCCTCCAACTTCGCTGATCTCGTGGCCAGGCTACGCCGGGCGATGCGACGGGCCGCTCGAGCCGCTCAGCCGGCGATGACCCTGAGTGTGGCCCAGCTTGAGCTGCTCAGCGTCATCGGCGAACGCCCCGGCTCAAGGCCTGGAGAGCTTGCCCAGGTCCTGCGGCTGGCACCCAACTCCATCAGCACATTGGCCAATTCCCTGACCGTCGCCGGGATGCTCGAGCGGGCCTCCAACGCCGCCGACAGGCGAGCGGTGACTTACTCCTTGACGTCGGCGGGGGTCGCTCAGGTCACCTCCTGGCGGCAGACCAACATCACTTCCCTCACGAGCGCACTAGCCGCACTGACCCCCCAAGAGCAACAGATCATCACCATTGCGATGCCGGTGATGAACCGACTCGTGACGCTACTGGACGAGCACACCGACCACACCAACGATGATGGGGATCCCCGTGTCCGCCCGATCGGCTGAAGACTCCACCCGAGAACGTCTCCCGCTTCGCGGGTGGTGGCACGTCTTCGCCGGGCAGATGCTGGTCACGCTGCTCATGCTCCCGATGCTGCGGCTGCACCCAGCGCTCACGCTGGCCGCGACTGGGTTCAACCTCCTAGCCCTCGCGAACACCGTCCGCAGCGTGCAGGCCCGGACCGCGGCCGCACGCCGTGGCCGTCCCGCGTCAGGACGTGACTTGATCGCGGTGGCCGGCTGCATAGCCGGCACGGCCCTGTGGGCGGTTGCCCTCGCAGTATGGCCCCGCTGATGCCCACCCCGGATCTGGCCAACCACACCCGGCTGGACCTTGCCCGCCTGCCGTTGAGCATCCCCAGCCCCTCCCAAGGGGTCTGGCACCTGGGCCCGGTACCCATCCGCGCCTACGCCCTGTGCATCCTGGCCGGGATCGCGGTGGCCGTGTTAATCACCGACCGGCGCTGGCGCGCCCGCGGTGGCCCGCCCGGCGTGGTGCTGGACATCGCAGGCTGGGCAGTCCCATTCGGTATCGCCGGGGGTCGGCTGTACCACGTCCTGACCGACCCTGAGCTGTACTTTCAGCCCGGCCGCGACCCATGGAACGCCCTGAAGATCTGGCAAGGCGGCCTGGGCATCTGGGGGGCCGTTGCCCTCGGTGCCCTGGGTGCATGGATCGGCGCTCGGCGCGCAGGAGTCTCCGTGGCGATGTTCGCCGATGCCGCAGCCCCCGGCATCGCGATCGCCCAAGCGTTCGGCCGGTGGGGCAACTGGTTCAACCAAGAACTCTTCGGCGCCCCGACCACCCTTCCCTGGGGATTGCACATTGACGCCGCGCACCGGCCGCCCGGCTACCAGCAATACGCCACCTTCCAGCCGACCTTCCTTTACGAGTCCCTGTGGTGCCTCGGCGTGGCCGGACTGGTCCTATGGGCAGACCGCCGGTTCTCCCTGACACGCGGACGCGCCTTCGCCCTCTACGTCGCGACCTACACCGCCGGTCGGGCATGGATCGAATACCTCCGCATCGACACCGCCAACCACATCCTGGGCCTTCGCCTCAACGACTGGACCAGCCTGCTCATCTTCATCAGCGCCACCGCATACTTCCTCGGGGCACGTCCCCGGAAGGGCGACCCCCTCCACGCTCCTCCCGGGCCGGATATAGATTCCTCATGCCCATGACGGCGGCGGCAGCCGGAAGCCGGCCTGGTCGGTACTGAACCGGCCCGACCCGAGCAGCTTCTCGTGCTGGTCGACGACCTCGATCGTGGCCGACAGTTTGTGGGGATCGACCCCGATGATCACCTTTGTCATTGCCTTCTCCCGCTTCCTCGCACCGATAGGGACGGCGAGGTGAGCAGTGCTACTACGAGCTGGGCAGTCCCCTTTCGAGCCACGCCTCGTCACGGTGCCCGACGGATTGCAGACCGAAAGAGAGCCACACCTCAAACGACAAAGTGGGCAGCCGCGCGGAGAGCCTTCCGCCGGACACCTGGACCGAGTCTGGCCAGACACCGGTCCTGCTAGGAAGTCTCTAGTAGCCGCGTTGGCCGCCCACGCAAGCGGCACAGAAGGACTCCTTCGACGGACCAAGGCGACTACTTAGGTCAGCTTCCTAACGGCATCCGTCCGGACCGTCTGCGTTTGGCTGCTGTCCGGGGGGCCGACCAACGTCGGGGTGGACGCCGTCGAGGCGATGGCAGACCTCTTGGGCGTCGACGTGGTGGACCTTTTCCGCAACGCCTGACCTCTCGACATCAACACGGCACCCCCACCGCGCTGGTTCGGTTGGGGTGCTGTACCTACCAGAGCGCATCTACGATCGGTCGGAGAGAGCGACCAACCGGCCGCACGTGGCCAGGACGGGAGGGCGCGACGCATGCTCTCCTCGCCCGAGTTCTTCTGGAACGTTGCCCTCGGGATATTGATGGCACGGCACGCCACAGACTCGGCCGTGGCGCGTCGGAACTTGGCGCACCTAGCGACCGCCTGCGGGATGCCCGAGGGCGAGTTCGCTCGTTTCCTGGTCCTGTTGACCGACGCGCAAGCGAGACTTGGCCGGCCGCAATGAACGCGACCCGGCCCTTCAGCAACTGGGCACCGCCCCGCCGCACAGGGGGTCGGCAGGGCGGCTACGCGGCCCCGGTGAGGGACAGGTCGCAGGCCGCGCTGTTGCAAAGGTATCCACGGCAGGCCACGCGAACGACGCGCAGAGGTCCTACGTCAAGGTGACGGGGGCGGCGAGGCTCCCCACGCCTGTCCCCCTGAATCCCCTCCGGCGTGGGGCACCTCTACCCGCAGCGAGTGTGCGCTCGGGCAGGAACCGGCTGCAATGGTCATAACTGGCCATATGCGTGGCTCGCGCGGCGGTGGCAGGATGGATAGCGCGCGTCCCCTCCCCAAACCCCCCTTGGGTCGAGGGGATTCGCTTGTCCCAGACTCTCGACGTCAAGACAGCAACAGTGCCCCACTCCGCAAACGAGGTGGGGACACTGCGCCGTCAACGCCAGTGCTTCCCCGCACTGCACGTCACCCTGATGGTTCGTCCCCCGAGCCGCGCTGTTGGACCCGGGCAGACACCATCGAAGCTGGCGTGCGGGTCCGGGCAAGGCGCCAACATCGACAATAGCCACAGAGGACGGTTCGGTCCTAGCGGATCAGCCTGCGAGGGGCCGTCGTAGGTCTCCGGTTTCGAGGACCTGCTCGGCGAGCTTGGACAGTTTCACGTTCGTGTCCTGGCTCTCCTTGGACAGCAGGGTCCAGGCTTCGTCGAGCGTTACATGACGGATGGTCATGAGGATTCCCAGCGCAACGCCGATGCGCCGGCTCGTGTGCAGGGCCCGTTCAAGCTGCTGGGCCCTGTCGTCATGGCGGGCAGCGCGCAGGGTGGCGGTGGCCGTGGCTCCGAAGATCCCCAACAGAGTCTCGTGCTCCGGCGAGAACGCCTGGGAGCGGGCGGCGTAGACGCTGACGGCGACCGCCGCGTCGTCGGCCACCGGCAGGACATGCAGGAGCAGGCTGTGCATCCCGAGCCGGGTCGACGTCAGCTGCCCGAACGCTGGCCATCGAGCGTCGGTGGACAGGTCGTCGACCCTGATGGCGTCAGTGGTCCCGATCGCGTCCAGACATGGGCCTTGGTTGGTGTCGTGCTGGATCTGGTCGGCGCCGCTGGGCAGGTCGCTGGTGGCCGCGAGCGTCGTGAACCTTCCGGCGCGCACCGTGGTCAGGGACGCGTGGTCGCCACCGACCACCTTCCGGGCCAGCTCGCATATCACCGGAAGTAGCTCCGCAGCACTGTCGCCTTGACGTTGTAGGAGACGGGCCGCCTCCGCGAAGTCGTCAAGCAAGCGCCATGTCTCGTCCAGCTCGCGGGGCATCGAAGGTTCCTCTCGAGCCCTACCGGGGCGGCTTCTCAACTCTTGGGCGTGTTGAGGTGATTTAACCCTTCCGGCCGCCACCTGTCACCTAAGCGTTCGAGGGGCGGCCCGCCCGGCACGCACCGAGCCCCTAGTAGTGATGTGTCGCGGCGCCACCATGGCCCCCTGCCTAACACTGGCGCCGCGACACGTCCTGCCCACCCAGGCGCTGGCCTGCGGAAACGTCCCGCTCAGGCCACGACCCGAGGGAGGAGCGGGATGGGGGCTCTGACCCTTAACCTCAGGCCGCGGCACCATGTCCCTGCCCGGCTGGGCGCGGACTCAACCGCTCGCTCGTCCAATCCTCGGTCATATCGAAAGGGAGCGGTGAGGGCGAATGTCCTCGGACGTCCTGAAGGACTCGGACGATCCGCCTCTCCAGTCGGAGGGCGCCCGCACCCGACTGGTACTGCTTCTCTCGCATCAAGCATCGCAGCGTGTCGTCGCGGGCGAATGTCTCTTCATTGCGTGCCACGCGCATCAGAAAGCCCAAATCCTGACGCCGACATGAAGAATGCCGGCGTCCTGTTTTCCGAGCCGCAGTTCGAGAAGATCGACATACTCGCCGATATGGCCCGGCGTAAGCCGCCCCTCCACTGCTCCTCCCCTCCGGCCAGCTCGTGCAGGGGAGGTAAGCAGCGGTTCGAGGTGACACCTGGTGCGCTACATCCCCGAATCGACTGGACATGCCGCGACCCGCGCGGTCATGCCGACGGCAGCGTGTTCTGGATAGACGTGTCCGCGGGGCTTGCAGCGTATGGGCAACGGTTCCATGCGCTCTTCCTGCTCACTAGCGAAGAGGACCTCCAGCGGCCCCTCATCACGGCCGCAGTCGGCCTCCACGAGGACTTGCTGCCCGCGGATCCGACGGGAGATGAGGTCGAGACCTCGTATAAACCGCGTGCGGCTCGAAGATCTGGTTCGAGCCCCGTTTGCGCGTCCTTTCGGCCGCGAGACGGACGCGGGCCTCCCCGCGCGTTTGCCGGATGTTAGCCGACTTGAGGAGGTTCCTCTCGCGGGTCTTCAAAGGCTTCCGGCGATATGCGGGAACGCCATGTCACCGCCCCCAGAGATGGCGTTGTTCGCCAGTACCAATGGGGAGTCGGCGTGCTGCCCGGCGAGGTGGCTTGTCGAAGGTGGTGCTGTTGCGCGACGCCGAAACTGGCGCGCGCTCAGCGTCCGGGCGTGACGAGGCCTGACTCATAGGCCAGCACGGCCAGCTGGAGCCGGTCGCGGAGGTTGAGGTGGGTGAGGAGCCTGGAAACATAGGTTTTGACGGTGCTCAGGGACAGGTGCAGCTCGGTTCCGATCTCGGCGTTGGACAGCCCGCGCGCCACGAGCCGCAGGATGTCGAGGTCGCGCTCGGGCAGGTCCCGCAGCGGTGATGGAAGCTGCCCTGGGGTTGGGCTACTGGTGAAGCGCTCCAGGAGCCGGCGGGTCAGGACAGGCGCGAGCATCGCCTCCCCACGGGCCACCACCCGCACCGCGTGGGCCAGGTCGTCGGGCGGAACGTCCTTGAGCAGGAAGCCGCTGGCGCCGGCGCTGACCGCCGCGTACACAAAGCGGTCCAGGTCGAAGGTGGTCAGGGCGAGGACGCGCGTCCTGGGGTGTGCGGCGACGATGCGTCGGGTGGCCTCGATGCCGTCCATGCGTGGCATCCGGACGTCCATCAGGACGACGTCGGGGGTGGTCTGCCGAGCCACCGCGACGGCTTGGAGTCCGTCGGCTGCCTCGCCGACGACCGCGAAACCTGCCCGCTCCAGGACGAGCCGGAAGCCGACTCGGACCAGCTCCTGGTCGTCGACCAGGACGACCCGGACCGGGTCGCCGGTCATCGCGCGCCGCTGGGTAGCACGGCCCGGACGGCGAAACCACCCTCGGAGCCGTCCTCGGTGGTTACGCTCCCGCCGTAGAGAGCGGCACGCTCCCGCATGCCCACCAGGCCGTGGCCGCCCACCGGGTTCCGCGCGCCGGTGCCGTTGTCCTGGACCAGGATCCGCACGGCCGAGTCGTCGACGTTCAGGGCGACGCTGACGGCCGTGGCCTGCGCATGACGCCGGACATTGGTCAAGGCCTCCTGCACGATCCGGTAGGCCGACAGCTCCAGTCCGGGCGACAGCTCGCGTTGGTCACCGGAGATGGTCAAGGTTGCCTCCAGACCTCCGGAGCGCGCCGCCTCGACCAGCTCCCCGATCGCCGCCATGCCCGGCTGTGGCGCCAGGGCCAGCCGGTCGCCCTGGGTGTCCCGGAGCACCTCCACGACGCGCCTCATCTCGGCCAGCGCGGTCGCCCCAGTGCTGCGGATGCTGGCCAGAGCCTGTTGGGTGAAAGCAGGATCATCGGTCACTGCCTGCTCGGCGGCGCCGGCCTGCACGACCATCACGCTGACGGCGTGGGCCACGATGTCGTGCAGCTCGCCGGCAATCCGGGCCCGCTCGGCGGCGACCGCCGCCAGGGCGCTGGTCGCCGCGGCAACCTCGGCGTCGATGGCTCGGCGGGTGGCAGCCGAGGTCCTGCGTTCGTAGCGGGCCAGGGCCCAGCCGGCCGCCCAGGCCAAGGCCAGGACGGCCCAGTGGAAGACCCGTTCACCGGGCGCCCGTAACAGGGGCATGGCCAGCTCGCCGAGGACGAGCAGGACGGCCAGGGCGGCCAGTCCGACATACGGCGTCCGTCCCTTGCCGTGCCGGGCGACCGAGTACGCCGCCAGGAGCAGGGGCAGGAACTGGCCGTAGAAGAGCAGATAGAGGGGGCCGACCGCCATGCACAGCGGGAGAAGGACCAACAGGGCCACGGGGGGTGCGATCGGGCGGACCCTGCGCACACCGAGCACGAGCCCGGCCGCCACCGCCTGGGCCGCGGTCATGGCCAGAGAGCCGGTGCCCTGCCGCGAGCTGAACGGGAAGAGGACCTCGGCGGCGCCGACGGCCGCGACGGCGACCGCCAGCCCGGCATCCACGACCAGCGCTCGTCTCATGACGTGAACGATAGGTCGCCACGCCACCCCGGCACCATCATCCGGAGTTGATCGCGCAGTCAACCTGAGGCCACCCGATGTGCTCCCGCGACCGATGACGCGCGCCTCGTCCCGCGGCTTTGCTGGATGCGTCAACCAAGCCGCGCCCGCGGCCCGACCCTTACGGGAGCACCCATGAACCAGCCATCCACCTACCGACGCAACATTGCGGCCGCCGGCCTGATCGCGACCGCCGTCCTCTCCGCAGTTTCGGTCGCCCTCCAGCCCGCCCTGACCGGAGACGGCGCACAGCGCCTCTCCGCCCTGCGGGACGCCGCGCCGTCCGCGGCCATCTCGGCCGCGACCTTCGTCCTGGCCCAGCTGCCCCTGATCGTGGGCGTCCTGGGCATCGGGCACCTGCTCCGATCCAGGGCGCCCAAGCTGTCCGCCAGCGGCGCGACCCTGGCCGTCCTGGGGGCCTTCGGGCACGCCGTTATCGGCGGCGTGATGCTGCTCCAGGTCGCCATGGCCACAGACTCCGACGCGGGTCGTCGCACTGCGTATGCTGCCCTCGTCGACCAAATGGGCAACACCCCGGTCATGCTCTTCTCCCTCGCGGGCCTGGCTGGCACCGTTGTCGGCCTGCTTCTGCTGGCCGTCGGCCTGTGGCGGTCCCAGGTTGTCGCACGCTGGGTCCCGGCCACGCTCATCGCCTTCCTCGTCGTGGAGTTCGCCGGTGGCGCGGTCAGCGACGCGGCGTCCTACCTGTCCTCGGTGTGCCTTCTCGCCGCCTTCGGTGGGACCGCCATCGCGATCCTGCGCAGCCCAGCCCACTCCTGGAGCACCCCGGCCAACCTGCCTGCACCATCACAGCCTGCGGTGGCCGACTCGCTCCGGCAGGGCCAGCAGGCCTGAGGGTGACGTGAGACTGTTTTGGCACTCGACGGCCAGGCGACCGGGGCGGAACCGTGCCCGGTCGCCTGGCCCCCGGAGACGGGACGTTCATGCGCATACGGGGCCACGCGGGCCAGGCCGGACACCACCGTGGGGGTCTCAGCCGCCGGGTCGGACGATCCCGGACTCGTAGGCCAGCACGACGGCCTGCAGTCGGTCCCGGGCGCGCATCTTGACCAGCAGGGCGGCCACGTGCGTTTTGACTGTCGCTTGGCTGAGGAACAGGGCGCCGGCGATCTCGGCGTTGGACCGGCCCTTGGCCATCTGCCGCAGCACGTCGTCCTCGCGGTGGGTCAACGCGAACCCCGGCCTCGGCGCCGGGCTGGGCGAAGCGACGAACGACTCGATCAGCCGTAGGGTGACGCCGGGGTCAAGGAGCGCCTCCCCAGCGGCCACGGTCCGCACGGCCTCGATGATCCGGCCCTGCTCGGCGTCCTTGAGCAGGAAGCCGCTCGCGCCGGCCTTGAGACCGGCATACACGTACTCGTCCAGGTCGTAGGTGGTGAGGATGACCACGCGCGGACCGCCCGGTAGAGCGGTCAGCTCCCGGGTCGCGGCCAGACCGTCCAGTTCCGGCATCCGGATGTCCATCAGCACCACGTCCGGCCGGAGCCGGGTCGCGGCGGTCACCGCCTGCCGGCCGTTGCTCGCCTCGCCGACCACCTCGATGTCGGGCTCAGGGTCGAGCACCGCGGCCAGGCCGCTGCGGATGAGGGCTTGGTCGTCAGCGAGGAGCACGCTGATCACGACGCCGCCTCATGCTCGGGCACGGGCAGGGTGACGTCGACGACGAACGAACCGTCCGTCGTCGGGCCTGCATGGCAGGTACCGCCGAACAGGCCGACCCGCTCCCTGAGGCCGACCAGTCCCTGGCCCCTGCTGGCGCGGGGCGCCAGGGCGGCCCCAGCCTGTCTGGGCTGGCCGCCTGGACTGGTCACCCGAAGCCGCAGCGAGCCGTCGAGCCGAGTGAGCTCGACACGGGCGGCCGGAGGGCGCGCATGGTTGAGCGCGTTGGTCAGTGACTCCTGGACGATCCGGTATGCCGTGAGGTCCAGCGCCGTCGGCAGGGCCGGGCCGGCGTTCCCGCTGGCGACGACGTCCAGCCCGGACCGGCGCAACCGCTCCAGCAGGGTGGGCAGGCTCGCCAGGCCGGGCGCGGGTTCCAGACCGGGCTCAAGCCTGCGATCGGGGCTGGCGCGCAGGATCCCGAGCAGCCGGCGCATCTCGATCAGGGCTTCCCGGCCGGTCGACTCAATGGCAACGATCGCATCGGCCGCCTCCTGCGGGCGGTCGTGCAGCTCCAGCCGGGCCCGGTTGGCCTGCAGGACGACCACGCTCAGGCCGTGGGTGACGATGTCGTGCAGCTCACGCGCCAGTCGCGTGCGTTCGGCCTGCACGGCGACCTCGGCCTGGGCGGCCCGGGCCGCCTCGACCTCCACCAGCGCTGCCGCCAGCGCCTGGCTCTGACTGCGCCACCGTCGCGCGCCCTGACCGGCCAGCCAGGTCCCGGCCGTCAGCACCGTGGCAAAGACGAGGTCGCCGGGGATCTTGAAGTAGCTGCCAGCGAACAGCGGCAACAGGCCGTAGAGGCCAAAGGGAACCGCAACGGCCACCTTGTCCGCTGCGGCACTGGCATAGCTCGACGCGGCATACAGGGCCGTGAGCAACGCAAACAGGCCGCCGAAAAAGCAGATCGTGCCGTGGAACAGACCGCCGACGATACCGAGGGCGGCGGTGGTGGCGACAAGGACCGCGAACGGGTTCCGTCGCCGCCACAGCAGCGGGACGACCGGCACCACCACGAGCACGGCGTCCAGCCCCGGCGCAGCGGTCCCCTGCAGCACGTTCGTCGAGGACACCGACCGCTCGATCTCGGCGACCACAGCGAAGCCGAGCGCGATCGCGGCGTCGAGCGGCTGCGTGCGCCCGTGCCATCTGCTCATGGGGCGAGCGTAGGCCGACCGGCGGGGCCGGTAGATCGGTCTCAGGGATGAGCTGGGGTGGTCCGCGCGGTAGGTGCGCTCTGGTCGCTGCGGCCGATCCGGGCCGACGGTCCGCCTACCTAGTGTCGTGCAACGCCCCATCCGAGGCGACAGCCGACCATGAAGGACAGCACCATGACGAACAGCGTGATCCCCGCCCAGTCGACCTCGACCCCGCCGGCCCAGACCCCCTCGACGCCGCTGCGGCGGCGCCTCTCCGCCCTGGCCCTCGCGGGCGCCGGCGTCGGCATCGTGGCCGGGCATGCCCTGAGCATCGACTCCGGTCAGGGGACCGCGGCTTATCTCGCGGACTTCACCGCCCACCACCTTAGGGGGACCATGGGCGGGTTGAGCATCGCGCTCGGCGCGTTCCTTCTCGTGCCCGGTCTCGTGTCGCTGCTTCGGCTGGTCACCGGACGTGGTGCGCGGTTGGCCACCATCGCGGCAGCGCTATGGGGGACGGGCGCCATCGCCCTGGGTGCGGGCGACGTCATGCAGACCCTGGTGATGTCCGCGCTGGTGCCTACCCACCCGGACACCGCCCGAGCCGTCATCGAGGTGGCACAGCAAGGCATCCTCGGGTTGCCCTTCCTCTTCGCCCCGGCCTTCGTCCTGGGCGGCACCCTCTTCGCTATCGCCCTCCTGCGAGCCCGCACCGTCCCGACGTGGCTCGGCGTGCTCACCCTCTTCGGACCGCTCCTGGTCCCAGCCAGCAGCGCCGGCGGCCTCCTCACCGCCGCCGTGCCCCTTCTGCCGCTCGGCGCCGCCCTGGTACTCCTATCCCTGCGAGCCGAGGCTCCGAGCCACACCGACTGCGTCGGCGCGACCGAACCCCGCACGATCCACTATGACGCCCCACCGGCATGACGCCGCAGGCCAATTGCCGCGACGTTGGCGAACACGGCGTCTTCCGCAACACCGGCGGATTTGCGTGATCTGCAGCCGTACGGGATCGAGACTCTCGAGTTGATCAAGGCCCCAGACGGGGGCCCGTCGGAACGGTTCAGAGATCCATGCCAGGAGCGACGCTCCTATGCTTCGTCAAGCAGCTGTGGGCGTGTTTTCAAGGAGCCGGTATAGGTCGCGTGCGACGTAGCGGGCTAGGCAGCGTTTGATCTCGCGGCCGGTCTTGCCTTCGGCAGTGCGGCGAGCGACGTAGTCGCGGGTGGCTGGCTGGTACTGGATCCGGCTCTGGACCACGGTGTGCAGTGCGTTGTTGAGCTGGCGGTCGCCGTAACGGTTGAGCCGATAGCGGGTGGTGACTTGGCCGCTGTTGGCCGGGATCGGTGCCACGCCGGCGAGCATCGCGAACGCCGCCTCGGAGTGGATACGGCCGGGGTGGGACCAGGCGCACAACACCGTCGCGGCCACGATCGGTCCGACGCCGAACTCCTCGAGCAGGTCAGGGCGCCAGCTGC